>NZ_FLOB01000020.1 GCF_900089775.1 Marinomonas spartinae | reverse complement strand
TACGCGTTACTCACCCGTCCGCCGCTCGTCAGCAGGAGCAAGCTCCCCTGTTACCGCTCGACTTGCATGTGTTAAGCCTGCCGCCAGCGTTCAATCTGAGCCATGATCAAACTCTTCAGTTTAAAAGCTTGCTCACTCAAATTCTTACACTAACAATAACTTAATCGATTCATCATCTAAGATCACAAATCAACATAAAGCGAATTGACGTGTTTGACTCTCGTAAGACTTCAATTTTTTTGATCGCTCAGTGCCCTACTCAGTAAACTAAGCAAAACCCTGTCGATCTTCTGAAGGTCTCAGCGAGCGCCCACACAAATTATCTGATTATCTATTTTAAAGAGCGTCTGACGTGTTATCGTTCGGCTTGCTTAGCTTGTTGTTTCAGCCAAGTGGCAAAGCGTTGTTTGCGTTGCCGTCCGTGTCAGTGGGTGCGTATAATACATCCTAGAATTTTGAGCGCAAGTACTTTTTTAGGTTTCCGATGATTTTATTTTATAAAGTCTAAAATCGTTCAATAAGCCAACAAAAAAGCAAAAATCTAGCTCAAAACTAAGCCAATCTCATGCATCAAGTCGTTCAGGCATTACCACTGGAAGTTGGCGCTCGATTTTCATCGACTGCAGGCTTACCTCAACTTGATAGGCAATGACCTCTACGCCCTTTGCAACCACTTCGATAAAAGCTTGTGCATACTTCTTATCAATATGTGCAGCGGGTGTCACAGAATCGATTCCAGTATGACTCACACAGAAAAACATTACTGCACGATGTCCCTCTTCAACCATCTGTGCCAGTTCGTATAGATGCTTACGTCCCCGATCTGTTACCGCATCTGGAAAGTAGCCCCTTCCATCTTCTTCTAATAACGTGACATTCTTCACTTCTACATAGCACTTACGGCCGTCCTCACCCGTGAGTAACCAATCGATTCGGCTGTTTCCGCCATATTTCACTTCCGCTTTTTGCTCAGCGTAACCAGCAAGTTCTTTCACTACACCATTAGCAATGGCTTCGCCCACCAGCTTATTTGGATAGCCAGTATTGATACAAGCCAAATATTGATTATCAACTTCTACTAGCTCCCAGGTATAAGCCAACTTGCGCTTAGGGTTATCACTTTTCGAAAGCCAAACGCGAGCATGCTCTTGTTGGCAGCGTTTCATTGACCCCGTATTTGGACAATGGGCCACCACGACCTCGCCACTTGGCAACTCAATGTCAGACAAAAAACGCTTATAACGCTTAATCAATTTCCCCTCTATTAAGGGCGTTGGAAATTTCACAACAATGCTCCAGCACTTTTTCACTATTCAATACAAACCAAAACGGCCCTCTTTACTATAAAGAGAGCCGCTTTATTAAACCATTAACACGGGAAGATTATTCCCACTAAGTCACTCGTGCGGAAGGTACGCTCAGCGAATTTATAAAGTCGATGGTTTCTACCGCCATCGCTCGAGACAGACGAAATGCAAACAGCCCCTACGCCAGCGCGAATTGAATTAGGCTCTGTTCACTCGTGAGATGGATACCATCTAGGAATTGCGTGGCAGCTCTGTGGGTAAAAAACATAGCATTTTCTTATTCTCCCTTTATTATGACGAGCGACTGTGGTTGTTTTCGGTACTTATCCGTCAATCACTAAACGATAAAGGATATAGATACCACTACAAAGGAACAGCAACATGGGCCCCATCCTCTAAATATCATTGGTATCCCACTCTTTACGACACAATAGCTCATGCTGATTTGTACAAATAAATAAAATTATCCACTTACTCTCTAATAAAATTTTATCTTATGAAAAAAGCGTTTTACCTTGCTGCTTTACTGTCACTTTTTAGCCCGTTAGCAATCGATATGTACCTTGGCCTTATGAGCGTCATCGAAGGTGAGTTTCATGCAAGTGCTTCGCTTACGCTATCTGTTTTTCTCTTTGGACTAGGCGTAGGGCAAATTCTATTTGGTCTGGTTAATGATAAAAAGGGATTGTCGTTCTTGATTGTATTTTCCTTGATCGGCTATATCTCAACCTCTGGCGCTATTTTCTTATTTACCGACTATCTTTCTTTGCTCATCTCTCGTTTTGGCCAAGGCATCTTTGCGGGCGGTTTATCCTTGTCATCCATACTCTTTATTGATCGAAGCTTTCAAGGCAATGAAAAGCAAAAATACCTTGGCTATCAGCAGTCTATCATGAATGCCATTCCTGCTACGGCCCCAGCCATTGGTACTTTTTTATATGAGTTAACGGGAAGCTGGCGAGCCACGTTTTTAGTCCTTTTTGTTATAGGAATAGCATTTCTATTTTGGTTGTTGAGAAACCTTAGCATTATTCCTAAAAGTCACGCGACAATGAGACAAAGAGCTTCTTTCAATAAGGATTATATTCGATACGGTATTATTTCCATATTAAGCTTAGGTGGACTTTTTACTTATGTCTCAGCATATCCTTTTGTTATTGACGCCATGGGGCTCAGTAAGCTTTTCTTTCTGATTGCCTTTGCTTTTAATGCTGTATTTATCATATTGGGAGGCATTTTCTCTGGAAACCGCTCCAATCATTGGTCTTCGAAAAAGCTACTTACCTTGGGGGTTTTATTGCAAGCCATCAGTGCCATGATCATATTTTTTAATCATGGTTTTTATTGGCTGTCACTTTTAGGTTTTGCTATGTATTGTTTTTCCTTTCCGATTACGATTGCCAATGCTATGGCAATGAGCTTATCAGGTATTCATACAGGCCATGGAAAACTACTAGGCTATATAACATGCTTGCAAATGTGCGCTGGAGGATTAGGAGGCTATCTGGTCACAAGTCTGACCTTTTCAACGGCCATGTCTTTCGCCTTTTTATTGGCACTCTATGCGCTTATCTCCATTGTCCTCATTCAAGGAAAAACACAATATACGACGGAAGTGAAGGAGCCGTAAGGATCAACTGTAACGGAGCTACTATCGGCTTTTGCAGGTTAGGTACGATGCCCCTATACGGTTTAGTGTTTTTCTCTCACCAATTAGGCAGCTTTTTGGGTGCATGGGCCAATTGTATCGTCTACGATTTTACAGCTCATACGCCCCTATTTGGTGAACTACGGTTGCGCTAGCGTTTATCTCCGCATTGATTCATCTTCCAATCAACGACAAACCAGTCCCACGTTTAAATATGGCAACCGCGTAACGCTTAAACGCTCCTAGAATAGAATGTCGGGTGCTTCGATTTTCGGATCTAGAGCATGCCAAATAAGAGTCGTTAGACAACAAAAAGCCCGCTAGATAGCGGGCTTGAGAGTGTTTATTGCTGTTCAGTGCAAGGTGTTGCCTAACGCTGAATTATTCCCACTCAATGGTTGCAGGTGGTTTAGAGGATACATCGTATGTCACACGGGAGATGTGTTCGATTTCGTTGATGATACGACCAGAGACTTTTTCCAATAATTCATATGGAAGGTGTGCCCAGCGCGCGGTCATAAAGTCGATGGTTTCAACGGCACGCAGCGCGACAACGTATTCGTAACGACGGCCATCACCTACTACACCAACGGATTTCACTGGTAGGAAAACGGCGAAGGCTTGGCTGGTTTTTTCGTACCAACCGGATTTACGCAGTTCTTCAATAAAGATGGCATCAGCACGACGCAGAATGTCGGCATATTCTTTTTTCACTTCACCCAAGATACGTACCCCAAGACCTGGCCCTGGGAATGGGTGGCGGTAAACCATGTCGTAAGGAAGGCCGAGCTCTAGACCCAATTTACGCACTTCGTCTTTGAACAATTCACGCAGTGGCTCAACCAATTGGAACTTCATGTCTTCTGGTAGGCCGCCCACATTGTGGTGCGATTTGATCACGTGCGCGCCACCGGTTTTAGAAGCTGCAGACTCAATCACATCTGGGTAGATGGTGCCTTGCGCTAGGAAGTCGACATCGGTCAATTTCGCCGCTTCGGTGTCAAAGATTTCAATGAAGGTATTACCAATGATCTTACGTTTTTTCTCGGGATCCGCTTCATCCGCTAATTTACCAAGGAACAGATCTTCGGCATCAACACGGATGACTTTTACCCCCATGTTGTCGGCAAACATTTTCATCACCTGATCGCCTTCGTTTAAACGAAGAAGACCATTATCCACAAACACACAGGTCAGTTGATCACCAATGGCCTTGTGCAACAAAGCGGCAACAACAGACGAGTCCACACCACCCGATAAGGCAAGCAATACTTTACGATCACCTACTTGCTCTTGCATGCGTTCAATCGCATCTTGAGCGATGTTGGCAGGTGTCCATAGAGTGTCACAACCACAAATATCCACAACAAAGCGTGACAAAATACGACCACCCTGTAACGTATGGGTTACTTCTGGGTGAAATTGTACACCATAAAATTTCTTCGCTTCGTTCGCCATCGCAGCAATAGGGCAGCTTTCGGTGGAAGCCATCAAGGTGAAATCGCTCGGCATTTCAATGACTTTATCACCGTGACTCATCCACACATCAAGCATGGCAAGACCATTATTCGCGATATGATCATCAATGTCTTCGAATAGCGAGGGGCCTTCATGTTTACGAATTTGCGCGTAGCCAAATTCACGAATCTCAGAGCCTTGAACTTTACCACCCAATTGCTCTGCCATGGTTTGCATGCCGTAACAAATACCGAAAACAGGCACACCCATTGTGAAAACGGCTTCTGGAGCACGTGGTGAACCAGGCTCAGGAACGGATTCAGGCCCACCCGCGAGGATAATGCCTTTAGGAGCAAAGTCGATAACTTCTTGATCTTCCATATCAAAAGCACGAACTTCACAGTAAACGCCAATTTCACGCACACGACGCGCGATCAGTTGTGTGTACTGCGAACCGAAATCAATAATAAGAATTTTATGAGCGTGGATATCTTGCGACATTGTTAGCCTGTCCTTTCCCCTCACCAGCCAAGATCAGCTTATGCAAGTAAGAGCGATTAATAATTAAGAGCAATAAATAAAGAAGGGGCGTCTTATACGCCCCATCTCGGTATCAATTTAGCAGGTCTAGCCGAGGTGATAGTTCGGCGCTTCTTTGGTGATAGTCACATCATGTACGTGACTCTCACGCATACCCGCTCCGGTGATTTTTGAGAACTGCGTTTTAGTACGCATGGTCTCAATATCAGCAGAACCAGTGTAGCCCATTGAAGAACGAACCCCACCCATCAATTGATGGATTACCGCAGCCATTGGGCCTTTTGATGGTACACGACCTTCAATACCTTCTGGCACCAATTTTTCCACACTACTGGAGTCTTGGAAATAACGGTCACTAGAGCCTTGAGTTTGTGACATGGCGCCTAAAGAGCCCATACCACGATAAGCTTTAAAAGAACGGCCTTGGAACAGAACCACTTCACCAGGGGCTTCATCTGTACCAGCAAGCAAGCCGCCCACCATGATCACACTGGCGCCAGCGGCAATGGCTTTTGAGATATCACCAGAGAAGCGAATACCGCCATCGGCGATTACAGGAATACCGCGTGGATTCATCACTTCTGCCACATTCGCTACCGCACTGATTTGAGGAACCCCCACACCAGCGACAATACGAGTGGTACAGATAGAACCAGGGCCAATACCCACTTTTACGCCATCCGCACCCGCGTCCGCTAAGGCAATCGCCGCTTCTGCTGTGGCAATGTTACCGCCGATAACTTGAATGTGTGGGAAACTCTCTTTTACCCAACGAACGCGATCAATCACGCCTTTTGAGTGACCATGAGCCGTATCCACAACAATGATATCAACGCCTGCATCCGCTAAGGCTTTGACGCGATCCGGTGTGTCCGCCCCCGTTCCGACGGCTGCGCCGACTCGTAAACGGCCTTGATCATCTTTACAAGCATTCGGGAACGTCGTGGCTTTATTGAAATCGGTAACAGTAACCATGCCACGCAGTTCAAACTCTTCATTCACTATAAGCACTTTTTCAATGCGGTTTTCATGAAGTAACTTGCGAATAGAGCCTGCTGATGCGCCTTCTAGAGCTGTCACAAGACGCTCTTTTGGTGTCATGATGTCAGCGACGGTCTTGTCGTAATCTTTCACAAAGCGCACATCACGGCTGGTCACAATACCCACTAAATCGGTGCCTTGAACAACAGGAACACTTGAAATGCTGTTTGCCGCAGTCAGTTCCATTAATTCATGGACAGTGGCTTCAGGGTGAATCGTCACCAAGTCTCGAACAATGCCGCTCTCGTATTTTTTCACACGGCGCACTTCACGAGCTTGCTCTTCAATGGTCAAGTTTTTGTGGACAATACCAATGCCACCTTCTTGTGCCAAAGCAATTGCCATGCGGTGTTCAGTGACGGTATCCATCGCAGAAGACGTCAGCGGAATATTCAGCTCAATGTCTTTTGTGATTTTCGTTTTGAGGCTAACATCCTTAGGAAGAACTTCGGAATAGCCGGGGACAAGCAGTACGTCGTCAAACGTTAAAGCTTCTTGCACGATTCGTAACATAATGGGGAGTTTCCAATGCCAACTAGGGTGTTAAGATGGCAAGTAATTCTACTCCAATAGTCGCACTCGGTAAATCAAAACAACGAGAGATTGATGAAAAAATTTACAACCAGCCCGACACAAGAGACCGCTTTTACCGTCTCACAACTCAACCGCCAGATACAGCAGCTGCTTGAGGCCAGCTTGCCATGGATTTTAGTAGAAGGTGAAATCTCCAATCTAGCCAAGCCGAGTTCCGGACACTGGTATTTTTCATTAAAAGACGACCGAGCTCAGATCCGCTGCGCTATGTTCAAAGGCAAAAATAATGCGGTACGTTTCCAACCCAAAGATGGCGACATGGTACGACTGCGTGCGCGAGTCACTTTTTATGGCCCACGAGGTGACTGCCAACTCTCTGTAGAGAGCATGGAATCCGCCGGCGAAGGCGCCTTACAACAGGCCTTTGAGCGTTTAAAGAATACGCTACAAATAGAAGGCTTATTTGACCCCAAACACAAAAAGCCACTACCGACGAAACCTGAACGTGTGGCGATCATCACCTCCCCTGTTGGAGCAGCTGTGCGCGATATGGTGACCACGTTTCGTCGCCGTTTTCCCTTAACCGAACTCACGGTTCTACCCTCTTTGGTGCAAGGACAAGACGCAGCACGCAATGTGCTTAAGCAACTTCGACGCGCTGACGAAAGTGGTTACTTCGATGCCATTATTCTGGGTCGTGGTGGTGGCTCGTTAGAGGACCTATGGAGCTTTAATGATGAAACATTGGCCCGGGCGATTTTTGCCGCCAATACACCGATTGTTTCAGCGGTGGGCCATGAAGTCGACTTTACCATCGCCGACTTTGTCGCTGACATGCGTGCCGCAACGCCCACTGCCGCCGCTGAGCTATTAAGCCCAGACCGCACGCAACTGATCCGTCAAATAGAGCAACAAAAAAGCCAACTAACACGGCGTATGTCACGTATTCTAGAGCAAAACCAGCAACAGCTCGACTTTCTGACTAGACGTATTCGACACCCCAAAGAGCGCATTGACCAACAACAAAACCAGCTCGATCAACTAAAGCGTCGACTACAACAAAGCATGCAGCGTCAGATTCAGGACCAGCAGACACGTTCAGACAATTTGACTCACCGCCTGGCAAAAAACAGCCCTGCACGTCGTATTGAGCAAAATAAACAGACGCTCCAAAATATGGATACACGCCTTGCTCGCGCCTTACAAAGCACATTGACCAGCAAACAAACCGCCTTTGGGCGTCTTGTAGAAAAGCTCAACCTTGTCAGCCCGCTAAACACCTTATCTCGCGGTTACGCCATCGCCAGCAAAGACAAGCAAGTCATACGCTCCGTGGCAGATGTTAGCAAAGATGATAAAATTGCCATCCGAGTAGAAGACGGCACCATCACTGCGAGCGTTAGTTCTAAAAGAAGAAACAGAAAAGCCCTTTAAATGCCTTTAAACAAACTCACTTTGGCTTTTAATTGTGTCATTTCATTCCCAATGGATTCCGTTGCGATTCGGCTCTGGTTGAATAACGCTGTCGTATGCTGGCTCTGCTCGGCTAGCATAGACAAGTGATTATTAATGTCTTGCACCGCCACACTTTGATTGTCCGCTCGTTCTAGCACTTGTTCATTCATATTAAACAACTGTTGCAAACAGTGATCCAGCGACGACACCTTTTCATAAACTTTTTGTTGGCTGGAAAGGGTTTCCTCGCTGCGCTCGCAGGCGGTATCAATCTGATTCGTCACAAGGGAAGAAGCACTGCGTAATTGCGTAATAATCTCTTGAATTTCTGTAGTGGACTGACTGGTACGCTGGGACAACAAACGCACTTCATCGGAAACAACCGCAAAGCCACGGCCATGCTCACCAGCACGCGCCGCTTCTATAGCGGCATTCAACGCCAATAAATTCGTCTGCTCAGAGATCGAGGTAATAACATCTAAGACCGACAAAATTTTCTCGATATGCACATTCAGCTCATTCAAGCTGCTTTTGCTTTCAGTCATATCCGTTTTGAGTGTCTGTAAATATTCAAGACTGTGCTCTACTTCGCTATTGGCTTGTTTTAGCTCTTCATTTCCCTGATGAGATAACTCACCCGCTTTGGCTGCTAACTCTGATACTTGAGTACTTTGTTCCGTAATATTTTGCGTCGCTGTGTAGATTTGCTCAACGGACTTCTGCTCCTCTTCAGAGGCCAAGGACAATTCATCCACCTGTTTATTTAACCCCTCAACCGAATCATCCGTCGTCTCAACGGCATGGTTTACCGTCGTCAACGAGCTCTTAAGTGTGTTAAGCAAAGAGTTAACAGCATTGGCTAAGTCGCCTACTTCTGCTTGGTCTTTGGTGAGCACTTTATGATTAAGGTTCAAGCTTTCCGACACCGCGTTAATTTCTTTGCTAATCAGTACAATCGGCTTGGTCAAAGACCCTACCATAAAGTATAACGCCACTAGGGAAACAGCAATGAGCCCAATAACCAGCAACAACGCCGTAATAAGCTGTTGATAGATAGGTGATAATATTTGCTCAGAAGGCACCCCAATAACAATAAAGCGATCCAGCATGGGCACCCACAACGCCCCCAGATAGTAATCTTTTCCCGAAATGCTTTTCTCAACTATTTGAACTTGGTTTTTATCCTGTAACAGGGAAGCAATATCGGCTGGTTTGATCATATCGATCGCTGGAGACTCTCCTTTGGCCTGGATAACACCTTGATCCGTCACCAACATCGCCCGGCCGCTTTTCCCAATGGTCAGTTGTTTGACCATGTCAATCAACTTATCGACTTTAATGGCCAACCCTGCCACTACCAGTGGTTTGCCTGTTGTGGGATCCATCTCACTACTGCGATAATTGATGTATAACTTTTGATCGGCATACTGCAGATTGAGCTCGTAGTCTTTATTTTTTGCTAAAAAATTAGGATAGAATTCTTTGTAAGGGTAATCAGCTAGAGGCGTGCGGAAAAACTTTTTATCATAACCTAAGAATTCCAAGCCATTTTTCATATTGACCACATAAAACGTGGAATCACTGCCGGATAGCCGCTTAATACTGCTCAGCTCATCCGCCACTAAAGGTAATCTTGATTCATTTGCTCCTTTTTTTACCCAATCGGCTATAAAACGGTCATTGGTCATTAACTTAGAGGCATTAATCAACGGGGAAATTTGTTCGCTTACACGAGAAGAGAGACTGTGCAGACGATTGGGTAACAACTCTTCTTTCAGTTGTTTAAGATCTGACTCCATTGTGGAACTGGCCCAAAGCCCTAATAACAAGGCCCCAATGGCGACCAGCAATACAGATAACGCAATAAACATTCGACTTCGAATAGAAAGAACCTGCCAACTCATACACTATCCTTAATACCTATATCCCTAAACCTATTGACCCAAGTGATCAACCATTAATGAAACGCAATCGGAAAGGCTTGTTTTAACGATTTGATACAATCACTTACTCAGCTCTATATGGTAATAGCAAAGAAATGATGATTCGTCACCTAACTTAAAGAAATTAAGATAAAATCTAGCGTCCTATAAAATAGAACAGCTCACCATCTTAAATAAACAAATCATTGACGTGGAACGGAACAAAGAGTGACCACTGTCATACTCGAAGACTTCAGCCACCCCCTCTGCTGCAAAACGCCCCAAATATAGCCATAACTCATTTCTAAAAAAAGCAAAGATATCTTAATAAATGAATAATTGTGCAAACCTTGATGACTCCCTACTATTCAAAGCTTAGCTAAATTGATTATAAAAATACTGCGGAGCCATATCCATGATGAATACGCATGTGGACGTTGATACCCCTCTCTCGAATAGAGCAATCTCTGATAAGAAACTCGTCAAGTTGGTTGTTGCCTCTTCCATTGGCAATGCGTTGGAATGGTTTGATCTTATCGCTTATGCTTTTTTTGCACGTACCATTTCTAAGCTCTTCTTCCCCACAGACAATGCCACCCTATCATTGATGTTGGCCCTGTTTGCCTTTGCCATGTCGTATTTAATTCGCCCTCTTGGTGCCATTGTCATTGGTAATTATGCCGATAAAGTTGGTCGTAAATCCGCAATGCTACTCACCATTTGGTTGATGATGGCAGGCACATTTTTGATCGCGGTGATGCCGACGTATCAAACCATTGGCCTGCTTGCACCAATCGGTATATTGGTCGCTCGTTTACTACAAGGTTTTTCCGCTGGCGGTGAGTTTGGCAGCGCAACGGCGATGCTGGTAGAGCATTATCCTGAACGCAAAGGTTTTATTTCGAGTTTTATGTTTGCGAGCCAAGGGTTGAGTGGGTTGTTAGGTGCGGGATTTGGGTTGCTATTAACCACCACATTGACCACAGATCAACTTGAAGGCTGGGGGTGGCGTGTTCCTTTTATCTTTGGCCTTTTAATCGGCCCAATTGGCTTGTATATTCGCCGACATATTGAAGAGGCTGGAGAGTTTTCACAAAGCAAAGAAGAGAAAATCCCTCTCGTCGAACTGTTTGCCTCCAACAAGCTTGGCATCTTACTCAACATTGGAGCCATGGTTCTGTCTACATCCGTGACTTACTCCATCATTTTCATGCCGACTTATGCGACAAAATACCTTGGTCTAAGCAATTCTATTGGCTATGGTGGCACGCTAATCAGTTATACCGTACTTATGGTACTCACCCCCTTTGTGGGGATTTTATCAGACCGTATTGGCCGTACTCGCTTAATGATGGCCGCAGGCTTACTCTTTTTTATTAGTGTTTTTCCTGTGTTTTTCTTACTGTCCCATCACCCAACATTGATTATGCTCGCAAGTGTTTTATTTTGGCTGAGTATTTTAAAGTCCCTGTATTTTGGCGGCTTGCCTGCCTTGATGTCAGAGCTTTTCCCTACTCGCGTTCGCGCGACGGGTATGTCGCTTAGCTATAACATCAGCACCACGATATTTGGCAGCTTTACGCCCTTTCTATTGGTCTGGACGATCAGTGCAACTGGAGATGAGCTAGCCCCCAGTTATTACTTGCTCTTCACCAGTTTTATTAGCTTGATGTCGCTTATAGCAATCCGTAAGTACTTTACAATACGCTAAGCCCATCATAAGACGCCACAAAATAGGCGACGTCATAGTGAGGTCGCCTATTTTAGGATGGTGCAGATATTGATATTTGTTATCTCTAACTAGGCCAGTGCTCACCAAGATCCCAAAATACCCCAGCGGCTGATAACAGCCCTTGTTTTACAATACTCTCCAGAAGATGTTCGTCTGGCGCATGTTGCTTACAGGAAGGATAAGAATGAGGCATCCAAACCGTCGGCAATGCTAATACATCGGCAAAGCAGTGATTCGGAATCGTGCCACCTAAGTTGGGTAATACAGTGACCGTTTGCCCCAACGATGTCTCCATCGATGTTTTTACAAATCCGACCCAAGGGTGTGCGGGGTCCAACCGTGTTGCATTGTAGCCGCCGTCATAAAGGACTTTCACATCCCCTAAGCCCTGCTCTTCAAGAAAAGCCGTCAAATTGGCCACCAAGTTTTGCCAATCAGTTCCGGGGACAATACGTAAATGACACACGGCTTCGGCGACATTCGGGATAACACCAATAGGCTTGTTAATATCACCCGCCCCCAACGCGATCACTTCAAGCGTATTACAACCAAATAAGCGCTCGCCGTCGCTCAATTGAACCTCCCCCCATTGATCATTCAAGACGGGGTCACTCGCGCTACCACCAATGGTTAATTCACGCATCATCTCTGCGGCAACACCATTAGGCAAAGGCGCCCGTAAACAGGTAGCGGTGACGCGACCATCAGCGGTTGTTAAGCTGGCTAACGCATGCTGTAAACGTATGGCAGGGTTGGTAATAACACCACCCCAGTTTCCAGAATGGCGATCACCGTTGCCCGTTTCACAACGCAACCGAAACTGACAAACACCACGGGAACCTAAAAATATCGTGGGGGTGTGGGCATTAAGACGGGGGCCATCGGACGCCAAAAACACATCGGCTTGCAGTGCGTCTTTGTGCTCCCGACAAAAATGCTCCAACCCTTTTGAGCCAATTTCTTCGCTCATTTCGAACAGCACTTTGATGTTGTAACCCAGTTTACCTTGGCGCGCCTCAAGAACAGACGCTAGCGCCATAAGATTAATAGTGTGCTGGCCTTTATTGTCGGCCGTGCCACGACCAAAGATTTGCTCACCAATCTGCGACAATGTCCACGGATGTGTACCTGCTTGCCACAATTCCGCCTGCCCATTCGTGACGTCTCCGTGCCCGTAAGTTAACAGGGTCGGTAACGCATCGTCTTCGATACGTTTGGCAATCAATAAAGGCGGGCAAGATTCGATAGGATTCGGATAAATCTCACAGTCAAAGCCCAACGCTTCTAAAGTGGGTTGAATCTCTTCAATAAGGTAGCGATGCAAGTGACTACTGGCATCAGGATTTTGGCTTTCAGTAGGAAAACGAACACGACGCGTTAACGTGTCGATAAAAAGTCCCTCTTCTAGCGTCTGCGCAGCGAGTTGCAATGCCAATTGTCGACCTTGACTGGAAACATCACTCATTTTTTCTCCCAAAATATCGCTTTAAATACGACATTTAGCTTAAGATGGGAGAAGCTTTACAACAATTATTAATTATATAACCGAGGCTTCGATAAAGTAGAAAGCTGATGCACGATATATCACTCAAGTACTTCCACGCTGTCGCTAAAGCGGGCTCTCTGTCTGCCGCATCAGAAGAACTGCATGTGGCCGTTTCGGCCATTAGTCGCCAAATAACCCAATTAGAAGAAAGGCTACAACTGCCGCTTTTTGAACGCAAAGCCAGAGGCATGTCACTCACCACAGCAGGCGACATTCTCTATACTTACTCGCTTCGTAATGCCTTGGAATTTAAAAACGTCTTGGCAGAAATGAAAGGCATTAATAATATCCAACAGCAGTCCATTGCGCTGGCATGCCCTGAAGGCATGGCGTGGGACTTTTTACCCCATGCGGTTGCCCAGTTTCGCCATGCCTACCCAAGCGCTCGTTTTTCGCTCCAAGTCGTCGGATCCAGTAAAGCCACGCAACTGGTCAAAGAGGGGAAAGTAGATGCAGCCCTAACCTTCAGTTTACAACCAGAACAGGGGGTAGAAATCACATTACAATGCCCTTCCCCCGTGGTGGCATTATTATCTAACAATCATCCTTTGGCTGAAAAAGCCTTTCTCAATATCACAGATTTAACCGAATATCCTTTGGCGTCTTCAGAGCCCGGCACGACCTTAAGCTACTTACTAGATATCGCCTGCCAGATTGAAGGCATCCACATTGCCCCTGTTCTGACCAGTAGCACAGTAGGAACAATTTATACCTTTGTATCAGAAAGTAGCGACGCCATTGCCTTATGTGGCGAGCTCACTGTAGCTCGTCGGGCCAAACAAGATAACCTTGTTATTCGCCCTATACATGCTCCCTCACTAATGCAGAGGAGCTTACAGGTGCAAGTAATGTCACGCCGCAAACACTCTATCATTGTGCGCTACTTTTTAACCTATTTAAGTGATCTACTAACACAGCAAACACAGTGATATAAATACACTACAAGCCATAGCGTTCAATTTTTTTCAGCAACCCTTGCCGTGATAGTCCTAACTGACGAGCGGCCTGACTACGATTGTCATCACTCGCGTCTAGCGCTTGACGTATTAAACGAATTTCCAGTTCACGAACCTGCTCTTCTAACGTTTTGTCATCCGGCAATAAACTATTGGCGGTCGCTAATTGCTCCATGCTTTGCTGTGCAGACGCATCAGGATAAAGCAGTTGAATATCCTCTAAGGTAATGCGACCTTGTGGACAAATGGATACCACGCTGTCTAATGTGTTTTTTAGCTCTCGTACATTGCCGGGCCATTGTTGACGACGAAACCACTGCATCGCCTCGGCTGTGAGTTGCAATACCTTTGACTGCTGGGACTGTAAGCGTTGTAAAAAAGCTTGTAACAGGATGGGCACATCTTCCAGCCGTTCCGCCAATGCCTGTGTTTCGATATTCACGCCCTTAATTCGATAATACAAATCCTCTCGAAAGGAGCCATCACGAACTTTTTCGACCAAATCCGCATTGGTTGCCGAGATCACTCGCACATCAATGTGTTTTTGTTCACGACCACCGACGGGGAAGAACGTCCCTTCTTGCAAGACTCGTAACAGTTTCACTTGCATAGGCAGCGGCATTTCACCAATTTCATCTAAGAACAAAGTGCCCTTATCCGCCAGCGCTAATAATCCCACCTTGTCTTTCTCCGCGCCGGTAAAAGCCCCTTTCACGTAGCCGAATAATTCACTTTCTAGCAATTCAGCCGGGATCGCCCCACAATGCACTGAAATAAAAGCATGATTGGCTCGCAGGCTAGCATCGTGCAGAGCGCGGGAGATCACTTCTTTGCCAGTACCAGAAGGCCCTGTCACCAAGACTCTTACATTGGTCGGCGCAATACGTTCAATCAACGCTCGAACTTTCTGTGCGTTTGGGGAGAGACCTAAATAACTGGCCGCTCCCGTCGGCTGCTGAGTAGACTGTTTAAGCTGGCTAATTTCACGTTCCAATGTGGTTTTCGTAATGGCTCGACGTACCACAACGGCTAACATATCAGGGTCAATTGGCTTAGCGATAAAATCCCATGCACCAAGGGACACCGCTTTCAAAGCCAGCTCTCGATCCGCATTGCCAGTAATGATAATCACTGGGCGCCCCTCAAAATCCGCCATGGACTCCAAAGTAAGTTGCGGATCAAAGTGTGGCGGCATGGAAAGATCCAACAGCACTAAATCGGCGTCAAACGAGGCCAACACCGCACGGGCTTCATCCAACGTACCCGCACCTTGAACCTCATAATCTTGCCTGGTCAACCAACGACCCGCTAATTCACGGAAAGCCGGTTCATCATCCACTAAAAGTATTTTATTGGTTGCCATAGATTCCATCCGTTGTTGATTCTGATTGTTCATTAGATTGGTGACAAGGAAGAATGAGCTCAAATGTTACCGGCCAGCCGAGATCGTTTCTGTGTTGAATCTCACCATGATGCGCATCAATTACCCGTCGAACAATGGCGAGCCCCAATCCACTTCCCCCTGCTCGTTTCGTCACAAATGGCTGAAACAAGGACGTTTGTAACGACGTATCTATCTCAGGACCATTATTATGTACTCGTATCTGTACAAACTGCGCGTTCATCGTTTTCGCAGTAATCAGCAAGCGCGGATCGGCTTGGTTGCGTAAAAAAGACACCGCATTATCAATTAAATTGCTAAACACTTGTTGCAGCCGATGGAGGTCAGCTTCCAACACTAGGCCCTCTTCAATCTCCATATCCCATTGGATTCCCCCAAGTTCGGTTTGTGCCAGCATATCTTGGATCAAATTTCCTAGTGATATAGAGACGGGCTGCAGCGACAGCCCGCCTGAATACACCAACATATCACTGACCAAACGATCTGCACGTTTTAACTGCGTCTGAATATGTTGACGAATATCGGAGGGCGTATCGTAAGCCGCCATGGCAATAATATTGAGGGGATTACGTAACTCATGGGCCATGGCTGCCGACAAGCCCCCAAGCTCCACCAAATGCTTCTCGTCTGAACGTTTTCGCTCGGCTTCGGCCAGAGCCAATGAGCGCTCCAATAAGCCACAACTGGTCGAAAATAAAGAGCCAAACACCTCGGCGCTCAAGCGCATTCCTGGACTGGTATCACCCCATCCAACAAGGCTATAGTGCCAACCATTCTCCCCTAGAGAGACAGCCAAAGAAAGCTCCCCTTCCGTGTGTGCATTAAGCTCAAGAAGAGAAGGAATGTTTAAACGAATCAACACACGATGTCTTATCTGTCGTGAGAGTAAGTGTTCGCCAATTTTCACTAACTCTTGCCAATCTTGAGCCTGGTTGAGTTGGGTAGACCAGGTTTCTAAGACGGTTTCATTAAGCGCCGCACCAGGGTAAATCAAACGGGAGATCAGACGACTCAGCGGTTGGTAAAGCAGTGTGGCAAGCAGCACAACCACCAAGGAATAGAGCCAAAGTTGCCAACTGGGTACATTGGCTAACGCTTGCAATCCAAGGCGTCCAGACACCACACTGATGACGGCAATGAAGCATAAAATAACCAACATCATCGCGACCCAGAGCAAGGCTCGGTTAGCAAAGGCGTTGACGGCTAAAATTTGATAGCGCACCACCGCATAGACTAGCAAGAGCAAATAGGTCGGTAGCAAGAGCATGGGATAAGGAAACCAGCCAATACCAAACGAGGGAAAAATAAAACTGGTCGCAAGTAATAGTCCCCAGGCCCCAACGCCAAACATGGCCAAAATCGAGCGGCGCTTATTGCCTTTATGTCGATACCAGCCATATAACAAGACACCATGGGCCAATATCCCCAATAACACGGTATACACCAAGTTTCCAATGCCACTGCGGGTAAAAATGAAGAATGAATCCACTTGCAAGGTTTTGGTCGACGCACCGCCTTGTATCCACCAGCTCCATAGCACCACGATAACACTCGCCACATAAAACCACGGAATAGACTGCGACAAGCGCGTTAACCAAGGGGTTTGTGCTGGTCCCGAGTTCACAAAACGAATAGCAAAATGCAAAAAGAAAGTCGGCATAAAGGGGTTGGCGAGGATGATACTCACCCCCAGCACGTCATAGCCCTGCAACATAGCGACATGACCAAAGCACCAAATGGCCATCATAATGGCAAATCCGGCTAGGGCTTGCAGATCGTGTTGCTTTCGAGCCCGCCATAATAACCATGCTCCGACCAAGAGGCCGCAGACGCTGCATAACAGCATGGCAATTTCGAGCATCAAAGAAAATGTCATTGTAAACCTCGTTTACACCTAAACAGAACAAAAATCGTAAACATTGTTTACGCCCATATCAAGCATAAAATTTTTCTTCTTATATTTCATAAGGTTAAAGGCAATTCACAGACTGGCATGGGCTTTGCTCTATGCAGAACAAATAATTGATTTATCTCAATACTTCTTTAAATAATAGGATAACCGCCATGAATAATGCTTCTTTTATGACCGAAATCATCGCTTTTACCATCATCATTTGCTTGGCAATTGCGCCGCTTGCGATCAAAGAATTGTCTAATAAAAAGTCTTAATTCACCGTTCTCATCCTAACGGATAAGCCAAGGTTTTAAGGGGCTTATCCTCCTGTTCACTGCTTTATTAGGTCAATATATGGAACATCTAAACACTGAGATGCTATCGCGAGTGCAATTCGCCTTTACCGTTAGCTTCCATATTATATTCCCCAGCATCACCATAGGGTTAGCGACCTTGATTGCGATCTGGGAAGGGTTATGGCTTAAAACCCACGACCCTCGCTATTTGCAACTTGCCAAGTTTTGGATTAAGCCTTTCGCCATTACCTTTGGTATGGGCGTGGTTGGCGGCATCGTGATGTCTTACGAGTTTGGTACCAACTTTTCCAAATTCTCTGAGATAGCGGGGCCAGTGCTTGGTCCACTCTTGGTATACGAAGTACTGACGGCCTTCTTCCTTGAAGCCGGCTTCTTAGGTGTCATGCTGTTTGGCTGGCAACGGGTTGGACCAAAAGTACATTTCATCTCGACCCTTGTTGTGGCAATTGGTACCTGGATATCCTCTACTTGGATCATGGCCGCCAACTCCTGGATGCAAACCCCAGCAGGCTATAAAATCGTCAATGGCGTGTTTCATGTAGATAGCTGGATGGATGTTATTTTCAATCCATCCTTCCCTTATCGCGTTACCCACATGTTGTTGGCTTCGTTTATCACCGCCTGTTTATTGGTTGCTGGTGTGAGTGCTTTTTACTTATTGAAAAAGCAACACACGAACTTCGCCAAAAAAGGCTTATCCATGACCATGTGGATGTTGCTGGTGTTGACACTGGTTCAAGTAGTTGTGGGCGATCAATCAGGGCTTGAAGTCAAAGAACATCAGCCTGCCAAGCTCGCCGCCATAGAAGGGATTTGGGAAGCAAAAGAAAGCAACGTTCCGTTACTACTCTTTGCCATCCCTAATATGAAAACCGAACAAAATGATTATCAAGTCGGCATCCCGCATTTGGGCAGTCTCATTCTAACGCACTCTTTTGACGGCGCCGTCACAGGTCTTAAAGCCTTCCCTAAAGAAGACCGACCATACGCCCCCTTGGTATTCTGGTCGTTCCGAATCATGGTTGGTTTGGGCATCGGTATGGTACTGATTGCCTTAGCGGCTTTGGTATTGCGTCGCAAAGGCAAATTGTATGAAAACAAATGGTTTTTACGTGCCGTGGCGTTTTTCACGCCAATGGGGGTCGTTTCTACCATTGCTGGCTGGTATGTTGCCGAAGTAGGACGTCAACCCTGGGTGGTTTATAACCTGGTTCGTACCGCCGATGTGGTGTCGCCATTGCCCGCACAGCGTGTCCTTTTTACCTTGATCGCCTTTGTTATTATCTACAGTTTATTGGGGCTTGTTTACTTGTACTTCATGCGCAAACTCATCCGCAAAGGGCCACCCAAAATGGCCACGCTTGAAAAGCAACTTATTGGTATGAATGCGCCAGGTTACGCCCTTGCTTGGGTAAAAAACCTTAAACATGAAGATCATCATCAAGAAGGAGAGAAATGATGGATTTACCTTTATTTTATTTCTTGGTTCTAGGCTTTGCTATCTTCATGTATGTCTCTCTAGATGGCTTTGATTTAGGCATTGGCATCTTATACCCCTGGTTCGATAAACCAGGGGAGAGAGATCATCTAATGCAGTCCATCTCACATGTCTGGGATGGCAACGAAACCTGGATGGTGATGGGCGGTGCGCTGTTATACGGTGTCTTTCCAGCAGTGTATGGCACATTGCTGTCAACCTTGTACATCCCCTTGATGTTGATGTTGTTTGCCTTGATCTTCCGGGGGGTCGCTTTTGAATATCGCTTCAAATCCGATCGTTCTCGTGCCTATTGGGATCTTTCCTTTAGCGCAGGTTCTGCGATTGCCGCTTTCTGCCAAGGGCTTGTATTAGGCACCGTGGTACAGGGTATTCCAGCAGACTCCAGCGCCTTTTCCAGTCTGCATTGGATCACGCCCTTTACGCTCTTCACTGGCTTTGCGGTCATGGCAGGCTACGCCATGTTAGCAGCTTGCTACCTATTTATGAAAAGTCGCCACGACATCCAAGCCCATGCGGCCAACATTGCCAAAACGCTATTGATCACCGTACTGATTGCCATGGTTGTTGTCAGTGTTTGGACTGTCCTTACCCAGCCTTATATTTATCAGCGCTGGTTCTCGGGCATGAACTTTGTTTATCTTGCACCTTTGCCTTTGCTCTGCCTTGTTGCTGGGGTGATCTCATGGAAAGACCTTCACAGTCATCGCCATGAGTCCCGCCCTTTCTGGTGTGGCATCTTGCTCTTCTTGCTTGGTTTAGCAGGCTTAGTTATCAGTATTTTTCCGTACATGATTCCGCAACAACTGACCTTGTGGCAAGCCGTCTCACCTAAAACAACCTTAGAGTTTGTCTTGCCTGGGGTGTGTATTTTTATTCCGATTATTTGCCTCTACACCCTGTGGGGATACCGCATCTTTTCAGGCAAAGTAGAAGATTATCGGGAGGGTTATTAATATGTTAAAAGCATTAAAAGCCAAAACCGATAAGCTAAAGCCTTGGCAGTGGTTTTGCCTGCTGTATTTAGGTGGATTTATCGGCGTCGCCATACTATCTCAAGTGATGAATCTGGCCATATTATTGTT
Source organism: Marinomonas spartinae (assembly GCF_900089775.1). Classification (GTDB taxonomy): domain Bacteria; phylum Pseudomonadota; class Gammaproteobacteria; order Pseudomonadales; family Marinomonadaceae; genus Marinomonas; species Marinomonas spartinae. Next base: position 24,178 of record NZ_FLOB01000020.1, on the reverse strand, counting down.
TATTTAAAGATTTCGAACGACGTAATACATCGTTCGTTTTCAACCGCAAAGGCTGCCAGTGGTAGCCTTTTTTATGATGAAGCCTTAATCTGTCTGTCACATTATTCGCCAATCTGTGCATAGGCAAGTTAGTGGAAACATCGTAGAATCCCCCTCTATTTCTCATACCTGCTAAAGGGATTTACCGCATGACCCGTAAAGATATGCTGTTGGCACTGGCAATTATCGTTGCATGGGGCTTAAATTTCGTCGTCATCGCTTGGGGGCTAGATGGCCTGCCTCCCATGTTACTGGGCGGGTTGCGTTTTTTGATTGTCGCTGTGGTCGGTTCTTTCTTCTTCAAACGCCCCAAGACACCACTAAAATGGTGGTTTTGGTACGCTTTACCGATCAGTTTCGGACAATTTGCTCTATTGTTTACCGGGATGGAACTTGGGATGCCAGCGGGTCTCGCCTCTTTGGTTTTACAATCTCAGGCCATTTTCACCCTACTCTTTGCCGTGCTTTTCTTAAAAGAATCCGTTCGTCCCTATCAGCTACTCGCCATTGCTATCTCTGCGGGTGGTTTGGCTTTTATCGCCCTATCGAACAGTCATCATGAAATGACGGCCATCGGTTTTGGTTTAACTATAGCTGCCGCCAGCTCTTGGGCATTGGGTAATATCAGCACCAAGATCATCGGTCAAAAAGGCTATCACGCCAACGTTAACTTGGTTATTTGGAGCTGCTGGATTCCGCCCATCCCCTTCTTTCTCTGTTCTTGGTTTATCGACGGTCCAGAGGTGATCACACACAGCTTACTGAATATTAACTGGTCGACTGCAGCAACCTTAGCCTATTTGTCTATCTTCGCCACAGTGGGCGGTTATGGCTTATGGAGTTATTTGATGTCCCGTTATTCGGCAGCCACCATCGCACCACTAAGCTTAGGCGTGCCAATTGTTGGCTTAACGTCATCGGCGATTTTATTAGGCGAAACCATCAGCCCCATGCAATGGATTGGCATCACCCTCGTACTATTTGGTTTACTGATGAACACATTCGGTGGGCGCTGGCTAAAGAAAATCAGTCAGCATACCGCTTAGACGTCCTTTTGAAACGAAAGAGAAATTCATCCCTTATAGCTTGTTGCACGTCGATTTTATTCTTAAGGCGTGCAACGTAAGCCTGCCAATCGGCAATCTGAGTCACTAGGCGATTAAGCTACCGAACCATCCAAGCTAAGGTCTAAATAGAGGACATCTCAAGTATATCCTTTAGTAACATCCCATCGGCTTTATAGTAGTGATCGAGCACACTATAGTGATCTACATTAGGTACACTTGCATACTCAACGTCAAACCCCTTACTCGATAAATGACTAGCATAAACCTTAGATTGACGATGAAACTCTTCAGGCTCCAACGCCCCCACTCTGATTTTTACTGGAATAGGATAATTCGCTTCTAGATGAATAGGACTTAAATCCTGTATGTCATGTTCAGACAATTGCAACACAGGCTGCAACCATGAGTGCGGAAAAGGCCTTAAATCAAATAACCCGCTGACCGCAAGCGCCCCTTTAATTACATCCCTTGGTAAGCCATAGTCACCTTCCCAATCTGTCGCCAACAGCATTCCGACCAAATGTCCACCAGCCGAATGCCCAGAGATCGAAATGCGATTTCGATCAATATCCAGTCGGTCAGCGTTATGCCATGCCCAAGCCACTGCGGATCTCACCTGGCGAACAATCTCGGACATGCTCACTTTAGGACAAAGGGAATAATTAACGATCAGTGTCGTAACTCCCGCCGGCACCAGCTGACGAGCCACCAAGGCAAACTCTTTACTGCTACAGGCTCTCCAGTACCCTCCATGGATAAAAATATGCAAACGAGCTTTTGACTCTGCAGCTTTAAATACCTCTAGGTGCTCATCTAAAGTAGGACCAAATGCTAGCGTTTCCGGTGCTCCCAATACATCACATGTGTCATCACTTTTTTTCGCAACACTGGCTAAAATAGAAGCGGCATCCTTACCTAACATAGGGTTATATTGCTCATCTATTTCATGCTGACTGTTAAACTTTTGATACAACATTTGTCACTCCGACTATCAAACTAGGACATAAACTCAGTTCAACATTATCACCTAAAAAATACGGAATCAGAGCCAAAGAAAGTGAAGGTATAAAGGTAACTAATAACAATGCAAGTCCGCAGAGAGACACTTTTATTAGACTGAACCACCCGCCTCATGCAATGAGGTTGATCTTATCCTCGTGCGATTTGGTTTACTGATGAACACATTGGGTGGGCATTGGTTGGCTCGTCGTCGAGCCAACCAACTATAAAACGATCTTTCTTTACTCTAACTCTGTGCTTTGCAAGCGGAGATAAGCGACGCTATCTTCTGTTGGTGGGCTTGTTGCCAGTCGGCTAAAGATTGCTCACTTTCTTTCGCCGCTTTGGCCTCAACTTTCGCTAATATCGCGTCCACCTCATCAGCTTTAATAACGACAACCCCCTCTTCATCAGCAACGATGATGTCGCCATTATTGACGGTGATGCCACCGCACTGGATAGACGTTTCCAGTTCCCCTAACTTGGCTTTTTTACCCGGCTTTGGAACGTTACCCCGTGCATAGACAGGGAACCCCATCTCACGAATCTCTGCCACATCGCGAATCACACCATCGATAATAAAACCGCTAATACCGCGCTCAGCTGCTGTCGCACAGACATTACCACCAGCAACCGCAAAGCGACTGTCACCAGCGTCAACCACCAGTACCGATCCAGGCGGCGCTTGATAAATAGCGGCATGCACCATCAGGTTATCACCAGGCTCACATTTCACAGTGAAAGCTCTGCCGACTAATCGTGGCGCCCCAGACCATAGCGATTTTATGCCAAAGTCCATAAACGCGTCGTCCGCAAGAAAATCAGCGTAGCTACAGGTAGAGAATGCCATTAACTTAGAGAGATCATCTATCATTTTATACGTCACCTTAGTCATTATTCGAAATGGTTAGAGGCCTTTCGTTATTTGTGCTTGTCGTCCCCTTGTTGCGCGTCTAGCTTATCGGCTAGGCGTGATACTTGGGCTTGCAGTTGAGAGATCTGTTCCACCAGGGCTTGGTGGTTATTTTCTTGATTTTCCTGATCCTGTGCGGCGGTTTCTCGTGTCATGACATCCAAAACCACACCCACCATCATGTTTAAAAACACAAACGCGGTCAGAAAGATAAAGACAATATAGAAAATCCAGCTCAGTGGATAAACTTCCATTGTCTCGTACATGACATCCGTCCAGTCTTCGAACGTGGCAATACGAAATAAGGTCAGCATGGAGATCGCAATGTTCCCCCAAAGCTTATCATTCACTCCTTGAAAAAAGATCGACCCCACAGCACCGAATATATAAAAAATAATAAACATCAGCAATGCAATGTAGCCCATCTTCGGAATGGCTTTAAACAGAGCGTTAATAAGAAAACGCAGATCAGGAATGATGGAGACTAAACGTAATACCCGAAAGACCCTAAGCAACCGTGCGACCAACACCATGTCCGTATCGGATATCGGCACCAAACTACCAGCCACAATCACCATATCAAAAATATTCCAAGGTTCTTTGAAAAAACGCACCTTAGATTCGCTGGCCAAAAAGCGCAAACTAATTTCCAAGAGGAAAAAGACGGTAATAAAGGTATCAAGATAGTTGATGGCTTTATCAATGCCATAGGGCAACGGGTAGGTTTTGGCACCCACCGTCAACGCAGCAACAATAATGATACTGATGATAAAACCTTGAAAAACAACACTTCGTTCGACGCGTTTTATCGCGTCAAACCAGGAATGAGTACGACTGATTTCCATTGAATGCTCTACCTACTAGACCAAAGAATACCTGTCTTAAAGACAGGCAAGGCCAGTGTAAGTTCATCTTAAGAAGAAGAAAATCAATATTATGTCTAATAGTGTAAAGCTAACTATTTTACAAATTTTATACACGCAAACTAAGAAAAATACCTAATAGCGCCTCTATCAAGTACGCTTTACTCGAACGACTTTCATAATTTCCATGGAAACACCAGCTACCACCTCTTGAGTTGGGTAGTAGGTAAGGTTGACACGGGATCCGCGCAATGTACGGTATTTCCCTTGTCGTTTAAAGCGGAATGGTACGTCGTAGCCTTCAATCATCAAAGTATGGAGAACCCAATCTTCTTGCGGTCTTTGCACATGGGATTTGACTTTCAGAGCGTCCGAATGAACCAGCTTATCGTTTTGCTGTAATAAATCTTTTGGGTCAGATTGCATATAAAACTCTCCGCATGAGGTACGAGAGCGTTTTATTATGCCATAAAACACACCAAAAATTAAAAATTTGGCTATTTTTTACTCAAATGGCTAATGTGCTGATATTGTCAGCCTGTAATGAAGCACCGTACGACGGCTTGAAGATCATTAAAACAATCGTTTAAAGGGTTTTGGGAAGGGACTTATCAGCCACTGTTGGGGAAACGTTTTTCCCACCCTCGCCCATGCTTTCTTTCATCGCTCGGGCGGCGGCTTCATTATCAAAACGTACCACAGGTTTTTGTAAAATTAAGCTGTTTGGGTAGGTCACAATATCACCAGAAAAACGACGAATAATGACATGAAAGCTCGAAATATCAATAATTTGGCCAAGTACTTCTTCATCTTTTTCGGCCACACGAATCCAATCACCAACACGATATGGGAATGCAAAAAAGATAATCAAACTTGCGGTGATATTACTTAGGATCGACCACTGGGCAAACAATGCCACACCAACCACAGCAAACACAGAGGAAAAAAATACCGCCAGCTGACCGTATCCAACCCCCATCACAATGCAAGCCAACATAATAAATAAGGCGGTTAAACTAAGCTGCATCATCTTGGTCACATAACGCAAGCGAACTTCACTCGTACCATTTTTATGACCCAGCAATTCCACACTGCTCTTCATAATACGATTGATTACAATATAACCAATTATCAGCAGAACAACCAAACCGATTTGCACCATGATCTTCATCACTCTAAATACCTTTTAAACCAAAGCATAATAAAATAGGCAAGAACCGTCTCCCAGAGATTCTCGCATATCATGGCATGAATTAACCGATTATTGTGTCTTCGGAAGGGGCTTTTCCACTAGAACGGAAGGAATTTGGATAAAACGTTGGGGCACTGGTCGCCCTTCGAGCAGAGCAAGACCAATTTCAACCGCTTTGTCCGCCATCTCTTTCGGACGCTGAACCGCCGTTGCCACCCATTGGTTATCTTGGTGAATCATCTTTTCTGCGAACTTAGCACCGTCCACTGAGGCAATAATAAAATCCTTACGGCCCGCCTGTTGCGCCGCTCTAAGCGCCCCTAACGCGGTGGGGTCATTAATGGCAAATACCGCATCTAGATGCGGATATTTTTCCATCAAATAGGTCATGACTTCCATCCCTCCATCGACGCTGCCACTGCCATTCATACGGTAACTTAACAGAGAGATATTCGGGTATTTACTCAATACCGATTTGCAGCCAGCCACACGCTCCACCACTGACGACACTAATACCCCGTTAATAATCACAAAGTTACCTTTATAGTGAATTTGCTTAGCAAGTCGTTCACACGCCTCCATTCCGGCTTGAACATTATCTGTGGTAATGGTTGCGTCTGCCCCTTGAGCATTCACATCCACGGCAATCACTTTAATACCAGCCCGCTGAGCTTTCGCCACCACAGGGGCAATTTTGTATGGATCCGCAGCGGTTAAAATAATCAGATCGACGCCCGCTTTGATGAATTCATTCACTTGCTTAATTTGACGATCTAAATCGTAGGCATCCGAGTGAATTAACATTTTTACCGGACCGCCAGCCAATTCTTTGGCTTTGGCGGCGGTCGCATCAATCAATTTGACAAAATAAGGGTTACCAAGGTCAGACACACTAATACCAATCGACGTCAGCACCGGCGTTTTACTCGTACTCTCTAGCGAGCTTGATGGCACAGGGGTGGCGGCAAACAACGCGGTGGCAAATACCGCAGAGACCAAACAGGAAAGTAGTCGCCCTCTAAAAAAATTTAAACGCAGAAAACGCCCATAGGATTTCAATACTGCGACGCGACGCATGGAGCAGAACCTCTATTTGTAGAAAAAACGGCTCTGAATACCTGAGAGCCATTCTCCCATCTAGCAACACAGGACACATGTATGCTCTGTGTATCTATGAATGAACATTAAGCGGCTTGTGGATCGTTGTTTACCTCTAACGCTCCGGTCATAATGGCTACCGCCTCAGACATAGAGTGTGATTGCGGTGTGATGACAGCGGCACGTTTGCCTAGGCGGTGAATGTGAATTCGATCTGCCACTTCAAATACGTGAGGCATATTATGGCTGATCAGAATAATCGGCAAGCCTCGGTCTCGAACTTCCTTGATCAAATTCAAAACACGACGCGACTCCTTCACACCTAATGCTGCGGTAGGCTCATCCATGATCACAACTTTGGTGCCAAACAAGGCTGAGCGAGCGACGGCAACCCCTTGACGCTGACCACCTGATAACGACTCTACTGCTTGGCTAATGTTTTGAATGGTCATTAAACCCAGCTCTGTCATTTTGTCTTTGGCTTTTTGTTCCATAGCTTTCTTATCCAACATACGGAAAACCGAGCCTAAGATTCCAGGCTTGCGAATTTCACGCCCCAAAAAGAGGTTATCCGCAATATTGAGCGCAGGAGAAACCGCCAAGTTTTGATAGACCGTTTCAATGCCCAACGCACGCGCTTCCATCGGTGAACTAAAGTTTACCGGCTGACCATCCAGTAGGATTTCTCCTTCATCTGGCATTAACGCCCCTGATAAGGCCTTAATTAGGGAGGATTTACCTGCCCCATTGTCACCAATAATCGCTAAAATCTCGCCCGGATATAACTCAAAATCTGCATGGTCAATGGCTGTTACACTGCCGTAACGTTTTACTAAATTCTTGGTTTGCAGAATGGGAGTTTGGTTTGTATTGGTTGTCATTATGCTGTTCCTTTTCTGATCCATTGGTCAACACCGACGGCAACAATAATCAAGATACCAACAGTGAACTCTTGCCAAAGTACATCAACACCGGCGAGGGCTAAGCCATTGCGGAAAATACCCACAACCAATGCACCAATTAACGTTCCGAAGATGGAACCTCGTCCACCAAACAAACTACAACCACCAATTACTACAGCGGTAATACTGTCTAAGTTCGTGGTATAACCAGCCTGAGGACTGATAGAACCGATACGACCAATCAATACCCAAGCACCCAATGCGCAAACAATCCCAGCTAAAATATATACAGAGAGCAAAATACGATCGGTACGAATACCGGCTAACTTCGCTGCGGCAGGATCATCACCCGTGGCATAAACATGTCGCCCCCATGCAGTCCAGTTCAAGGCGTACCAGATCACCACAAACATCGCTAACATTAATAAGGAGCCATAGGTTAATTGCGCACCAAACACATTAATCGTGTTACCTAACCACTGTAATAGCGGGGCGGTATTGGAGATATCCTGGGCACGAATGGTCTCACTGTTGGAGTACCATAAATTCAACGCAAAAAAGACGTTCCATGTACCCAATGTAGCAATAAAAGGAGGCAATTTCAGGCGCGTAATTAATGAACCATTGATAAAACCAGCGACAGCACCGACGGCGATCCCCACACATAATGCCAACCAAGGATCAAGGCCATAGTCAATCGCCATACGACCCATGACCACCGATGCCAGTACCATAATGGCACCCACAGACAAGTCGATCCCTGCGGTTAAAATAATCAGCGTTTGGGCAATCCCCACCATGCCAATGATGGTCACTTGCTGCAGCACCAACGACAAGTTAAAAGCCGATAAAAAACGACTACCAACAATCAAGCTAAAGCAGAAAATAGCCAGTAACAAAACAATACTAGGGGCAGCAACAGGATAATGGTGAAGGAATTTTTTAAAACGCTGCACGGGCGTTTCTTTATGCTCAAAACTGGCCACATAGACCTGAGCTTGATCAGCCACTTTATCGTGATCAAGCACAGCAGTTGAGTTTTTTTGTTCAGTTGAACTCATAGGGTAACTCCAAGAAGGAAAACAACCGCTGACAAAATCCCCTGCCAGCGGTAAAAACTAAGCTTTCTAAATCGTTTGGACTAGACGACTTGCCTATCATCCATTGTCTTAACAGGCAAGTGTTGACATTAACCCCAGCACATTGCCAAGCCCGTTTTCGTCGTGACAGATTTCACGCCTTTAACAGGTTCATTGGTAATCAACTGAACACCTGTGTTGAAGTAATCCAGGCCTTTCGTCGCAGTAGGACGAGTACCTGTTTTTGCGAATTGCGAGATAGCGTCTACGCCATCAATCGCCATTTTGATAGGGAATTGCATTGCCGTTGCGTCCAAGATGCCTTCTTGGATGTTTTTCACACCAGGACAACCACCATCAATGGACACAATCATCACCTTTTTCTCTAAACCAAAAGATTTAAGCGCTTGATAGGCCCCTGCTGCTGCAGGTTCGTTAATGGTGTATACCAAGTTGATACTTGGGTCTTTTTGCAACAAATTTTCCATGGCTCGTCGGCCGCCTTCAGCAGACCCTTGAGTCACATCATGGCCAACAATACGCGGATCGGTTTCATCACCAATGCGATTTGGGTTTTTAATATCGATACCAAAACCTTTTAAGAAACCTTGGTCTCGAGCAACATCGACGGTCACTTGGCTGGTGCTCAAATCCAACATAGCAATTTTAGCGTCTTTTGCTTTGGCACCCATTTTGGCTTTGGCCCATTCACCAATTAACTCACCCGCTTGAAAGTTATTGGTGGCAAATGTCATGTCAGCGGCATTCGCTGGGTTAAGTTTGGTATCTAAAGCGATTACCAATAAACCCGCCTTACGTGCTTTTTCAATCGTAGGAACAATCGCGGCAGGGTCACTTGGTGTAATCAAAATACCTTTGGCACCCGCTGCAATCAAATTCTCGACCGCATCCACTTGAGATTGGTTATCGCCATCATAACGACCAGCAAAAGTACGCAGATCCACGCCAAGCTTTTTCGCTTCTTTTTGAGCACCTTGCTTCATGGTAACGAAATAGGGATTGGTATTAGTTTTAGTGATTAGACCGATGATAGGTTCATCTGCCAGAGCGACAGTCGATAGAGAGCCAGCGGCGACTAGGCAAGCTAGTTTACGGTAAGGAAATTTCATTGTATTGGTAACTCCAGTTTTGTTTTTATTATCAGCTGAGAGGCTGTTGAGTCAGACCTGAGTTCACTCTGTTGGAGATCTGCTTCTAAGGGCACTTTGCCGTATAAAAACTAATGAAAAATTTCATATGGAGTTTTTTTTTGTAATATTTGTAATTTTCTAGCGATCAATATAGAAAATTTCAAATAACTCTTTGATATTAAAAGGTTTTGAAATAAATAAATCGGACTCTTTAAGTTCGTATTTTTTTCTTATTTCATCATAAGGTAAACCTGACATGATCACTACAGGACCATGAAAGAGCACGTTTGACGTTTTCTCACCCACCTGACTCGGTTTTAGCGTGTGTGCTAGCTTTACCCCATTCATCGCCCCAGCTAAGTTAACATCCGATACAATCACATCGGGCAACATGGCTTGTTTTAATGCACTCAAGACCGCTTCGGCACGATCAAAACACTGCACGATAAAGCCCATTTTTTGCAACTGTTCTCGCATAGCACTTTGTACTTCTATATCGTCTTCCACCAGCCACAATAAACTATCTGCCGGTAACGGTATGGCCTTATGACGTTCAATAGTGACGTTAGGCTCTGCCTCCTTAGCACTAAGCTGTTCAGGTAAAAACAAACACACTCGAGTCCATTTACCCGGTTCCGACGTGACTTTGATTTCCCCACCACTTTGTTTCACAAACCCATAAATCATACTCAGGCCAAGACCACTGCCTTTACCAACAGGTTTCGTGGTAAAAAAAGGTTCGAATATACGGCCTAGCACGTCTTCTGATATGCCTTCACCAGAATCTTCTACCTTGATACGAATGCCCGGCTTCGTACTATCTGGCAACATAGCGTATTTGGTTGAAAAGGATAAATGACCACCATCCGGCATGGCACCAGCGCTATTCAAAGCAAGGTTAAGCAAGGCATTTTCTAGCTGAGATGGGTCAATCAGGCTCACAAAATCCGGACACCCTAAATGACAAGACACACTAATATGGGTGCCCACACTGTATTCCACTAAATCCAACATGCCCTCAATGAGGTCATCAATTTTGGTGGGGACCGGAAACAGCTGCTGACGACGGCTAAAAGCCAACAAACGCTGCACTAAATTACTGCTTTTTTCTGACACGGCCAAAGCGCGTTCAATATACCGAGCCTGATCTGTTGTTTGCGGAGAAGAATCAGACAACATCTGCAAGTTGCCCATGATGGCCGCTAGCAGATTGTTAAAATCATGGGCAACCCCTCCCGTCAGTTGCCCCAACATCTCCATTTTCTGAGCTTGACGCAGTTGGCTTTCCACGCTTTTCCGGTCAGTTAAATCCGTATACAGGGTCACAAAGCCCCCTTCAGGCATGGGTTTAGAGCGAAACTCAATGATCTTGCCTGAATCAAAATGACGTTCAAAACTTTGACTGCGTAAATGACGAGAAATGTTCACCTCGTCCATATGAACCTGCTGATTTTCTAAATTCAGTGTTTTTTGCTGTCCCTTATTAATTAACGATTGGACCGTTTTAATGGACATACCCGCCTTTAACTCATCGGGAGACAAGTCAAACAGCGTTTCATAGCTGGGGTTCCAAGCAACCAATTCTCCTTTGCCCGAAAACACACTCAGCCCATCATTCATATTATCGAAAATGGTTTCCAACAATTTTTTCTGAGCTGAGAGTTCCGCCGTCACTTCCACTCGCCTTATTGCGTCATAGCGGAAAACTTCAAACGCGTCAGCCAAAGTACCAATTTCATCATTACGTTTAATCTTCGGACGATCTGAGTCCATATGTCCCATCGACAGCTCTTCCATGTCCTTGGTCACTGCCTGTAAATCCCTCGTCATACGCTGGCTTTGCCAATACAAACGAATCAGACCAATCATCAAAAAGATGGAAATACCAAAAATCCAATGCTGACCATTAGACACATATTTCGACACCGCCTCTCGCTGACGGGCTACCTTCTTTTGTAATGAGCCAACGAACTCACTCACTTGTGTACTAAGCTCTTCTGATTTGGCTCGAATCAAGGTCAGTAGATATTGTTTTCGTAACTGGATTTTTGCTAGACGACGGTGTGCTTTCAATAAGGCTCTGGCGATACTTTGTGCTTCTTTGCCTTTTGTATTGAGCGTCAATTGCGTCACAATACTGTCTGGCACCACATGCGGGGACTCCAGGAGCTTTAATAACCAATCCAAACCTTGTTGGGCACTAATGACATGAGCCGTGTCATTATCGGGTTTGATTTGACGAATCTTAAACTGTAAGGCATAGCTGTCTTCGCGAATGTATAACTCCTCACGAACCAGAGACACCAGCTCTTCTAAAGTCTTTTGCAGATCATCCAAGCGACCATTGACAGTGTCCCGGAAGGCCGGATCCATCAAGCTATTGGCGACACTTCTTAGAGCAGCAATACTCCGATTGATGCGTTGTGATTCTGCCTGTAGTTGAAAAGGCCGTCCAGAACCTGCCGTATAAGGTGCCGTCGCTGCTAATTGGGCTACACCTTCGGCCAGTGTTAAGGAGGTGCTGATTTCGGGTAAAGTCTGAGCTTCAAATTCTGACAGTGAATCTTCACTCACTCGCATAGACTGCCAGCCAATGCCCACCATACAAAATGCGACCACACTCACCGTCAGAATGGCAAAGGAGACTTTTTGACGAATGCTGATAAAGCGCATTTAGTTTTTCCACTCTAGTTTTTACGAACTGGCCCTTGGAAAAAATACCCGAGCCCACGCTGCGTTTTAATAAACTGTGGCGTTTTAGGGTTGCTTTCAATTTTACGGCGCAATCTTAAAATCAAAACATCGACGGTGCGATCAAAAACTTCTGCTTCCAAACCACGACTTTGATCGATTAATTGTTCCCGTGAAAAAATACGATCAGGGTGATGGACCAGCACTTCTAATAAGGAAAACTCACCCAATGTCAGCACCACTTGTTCACCGTCTTTGTTCAGCAGTTGACGAGCGGTCAGATCCAATACCCAGTTACCAAAGTATAAACAATCATGTGGGTCTTCAAGGGTATTTAACACCGGCGCTGGTGCAAGTTGTATCGCACGTCTCAGCAAAGCATGTATTCGAGCCATCAGTTCCCGCAAATTAAACGGCTTCATCATGTAGTCGTCGGCAGCTAACTCCAACCCCAGAATACGATCTGTTTCATCTCCTTTCCCTGTGAGCATCATGATGGGCATCGTAAAAAGAGCACGAACATCTCGCGCTAAATGCAAACCGTCTTCTTCACGGAGATACAAATCCATCAAGATAAGATCGACCTGTGTTTGTTCTAAATGCGCCCACATTTGTGCTCCACTGTCCGCTTCCAAGACTTGGTAACCTTTTTGCGACAGTACATCACACAACAACTGACGAATATCTTGGTCATCATCAACGATCAGTAAGGTTTTTTTATTTGGCTCGATCATCGTTACGAGTTTAATCCTATGGCTCTAATTAGGCGTTTTCGTTTTACCATGCAAAATTAATTGATTTGATAAGATTAGAAGAAAAAACCAACTTAGAATGTATCATGCTAAAATCTGCCCCATATTAACAGTTGCTGACCATGAATATGAATAATAAACGCATTTCTCTGCAACAAGGGACGTCTGAGAAACATTTTCCAGCGACAGAGGAATCTATTTTAGAGGTATTAATCGCCCATAGCGTGCCCATTAAACACGCTTGCCAAAATGGCACCTGTGGAATTTGTCTTACCCCTTTAATTACTGGCGAAATAGACTATGGTTCGCGTCAACCAAGAGGACTGAGCGACAAAGAACAAGCGGCAGGGTATTTTTTACCTTGTATTGCCAAATGCAAAACCGATATTCGCATTGGCCCTCCGAAAGTCAAGGTTCACCGATAAAGCCGGAACGTTAATCATCGACACAGCCAAAAAAAGAGTCTGTTATGTCCGCTATACTGCCCATTTACAAGCTGATGCCAGCCCTTAAACAACAACTTAACACGGCCCATGAGGCGATTTTAGAAGCGGCACCAGGGGCGGGGAAAACCACAGTCGTACCACTGGAATTGATGAACGAAGCCTGGCTTAATGGCAGACAGATCGTCATGCTCGAGCCAAGGCGGCTGGCCGCAAAAACCGCCGCCAAACGCCTCGCAGACACCTTAAACGAACCGCTAGGCAAGCGCATCGGTTATCGTATTCGTCACGAAGGCGCAGAAAGTCAAGACACTCAAGTACTGGTGGTCACCGAAGGCGTGCTAACACGCATGTTACAGGATGACCCTAGTCTTGAGTCCGTTGCACTCGTCATTTTCGATGAATTTCACGAACGCAATGTCCATTCCGACCTCGCCCTTGCTTTATGCTTACAGGCCAGAGAACTGTTTCGTGACGATTCACCACTAAAACTGCTCATCATGTCTGCCACGTTGGACACGGCCATATTAGAAGAGCGCCTCAGTTGTAAAACCTTAGTCAGCGAAGGACGCAACTTTCCCGTTACCATTCACTATGGCAATAAACGTTTAAAAACTCTAGAGGTCGCTGACGAGGTCATCAAACAAACCCTCAAAGCCTATCAGGAAGAAGACGGCAGCTTATTGGTTTTTTTGCCAGGACAAAAAGAAATTCGTCATGTGGCAAGCCAACTTAGCCAAGCCCTAAAACAAGACCCTCATGCGATGATTTTACCCTTGTATGGCGAGTTGAGCCTAAAGGAACAAGAGGTCGTGATTCAACCCATTGCCCCTCCCCATCGAAAAATTGTCTTGGCAACTGCCATTGCACAGACCAGTTTAACCATCGAAGGCATTCGTGTGGTGATTGATTCAGGCCTAAGCCGCGAAGCCCAATTCGATGCCAACACTGCCACCACACGATTACATACCCGTCGTGCCACACAAGCCGAAACCACTCAACGAATGGGACGGGCAGGAAGAAGGGAAGCAGGCGTATGTTACCGCTGGTGGAGTGAAGAGCAGCAACATCAACTCGCCCCTCAAGCATCACCACAAATAGAATGTGTCGACTTAAGCTCACTCACCCTAGACGTCGCCAAATGGGGTGTACAAGATCGACTTGAACTAGATTGGATCACCCCACCACCGCTGGGCCACTGGCAACAATCCGTCGAGTTACTTAGCACCTTAGGTGCCCTCGATCCCGATCATTTCACCCTAACGCCTCAAGGGGAAACCATGGCTCAGCTTGGTCTGGCTCCTCGTCTGGCACACCTGCTTATCGAAGGATGCCAACAAGGACAGCCAATCCTCGCCTGCCAGATCTGCGCCCTTTTATCCGAAGGTGATCCATTTACCAGTCAAAACAGCGACTTTTCTAGCCGTTTACTATGGTTCAAAGGGAAACATAACCAGCCGACTCGACGCCCCAAAAGCATCTATCAAACCTCTTTCAAGCAATGGCAGCAGCGCAGCCAAGGGCTTTCCCACTCCATCGATACAAACACGCTTTCAGACCAAGCCTTAGCCAATATTCTTGCCAGCGCGTTTACCGATCGACTCGCAAAACGGCTGGGTGAGCAAGCGAACAGCGTACGCTATAAACTCTCAAATGGTCGTATTGCGGTGCTGGATAAAAACGACACGAATGCACAAGCAGATTATCTTGTGGTGTTAGATCTTGGAGGTCATCAGGGGCACAGTGAAGATCGTATTTTCTTAGCCCAGCCATTTAATCTTGACCACTTACAGAGCCAATACCCTAACCTCTTCTCCCATCAGGATCATGTAGTAGCTTGGTCTAAAAAAGATAATCGACTGATTTACGAGTCACAAACCTGGTTAGGCAAACTCTGCGTCCATCGTAGACAAGCCAGTAAACCATCAGAAGACGCCATCCGCTCCGCCATGTGTGTTCATCTCCGCCGTGAAGGCATCGCCGCGCTACCTTGGGATGATAATAGCTTACCACTCAAAGCCAGATTGGCCTTTGCTCATCAGCAAGACACTCATTTTCTCACTAGCCAGCAAGAAAGCTGGCCCAACATGTCGGATGAGGCCTTACTAGCCTCACTGGAAAACTGGTTAGGACCCTATCTTGGCAACATCACGAATCAAGCCCAACTCGATAAAATGGATCTCAAACAAATCCTGCTAGATAGCTTACCCTGGGAATTACAAAAGCGTCTTCAAGACAAAATACCAGAACGATTATGCGTCGCCTCAGGCAATCATCATAAAGTGGACTATTCACAACCTACACCAACACTGCGAGTCAAACTACAGGAAATGTTTGGCACCATGCAAAACCCAACCATCTTAGGTATGAGCGTCAAAATAGAGCTGCTCTCTCCCGCACAGCGCCCACTGGCAGTTACTCAAGATCTGCCCTTCTTCTGGAAAGAAGCCTATCCGGAGGTAAAAAAGGAGATGCGTGGGCGCTATCCAAAACACCCTTGGCCAGACGATCCGATGAGCGCCATCGCCACAGCGAAAACAAAACGCGCTTTAGAGAAATAGTGTCTTATCACGTAAACACGACGGTTTGGTGCTTGAGAGTGATCCTCATGGAACGGTCCATTATCTTGCCCGTTTTTATGATTCCTTAAACTCTTTCCCATTCTGAATGGGATTCCAAATACCTCAGCCCT
This sequence comes from Marinomonas spartinae, assembly GCF_900089775.1. Classification (GTDB taxonomy): domain Bacteria; phylum Pseudomonadota; class Gammaproteobacteria; order Pseudomonadales; family Marinomonadaceae; genus Marinomonas; species Marinomonas spartinae. The sequence continues at coordinate 8,297 of NZ_FLOB01000020.1, read as the reverse complement.
TACTTCGTTTTTAAATCACTTTCCATACAAAAACTTACATAAAATAGTCATATTGTAAATTAATACAATTTATTAGACATATTCTTTGCTTATAATGAGCAAGATTTTGCGCCATCAACCAATAACAAAACTCTTGAGAAAAGCAAAACTATCATTTTTTGATGGAATAGCTGATCAATAAGAACCATCATTCATAGCGGATAGTTTATGGAATCCAATACAAAGCTTTCGAACGACAAGTTATTTAAAATAGGGGTCAGACTGGTTAAAATCGCGTGGGGGGTAGAGATCCTTGCGGTTAGTATCGGCTTTCTTATCTCCATTATTGTCTCTTTTTCCGTATATGCCCAACTCGATACAAAAGACAGACCGCTAGATTTCGGTGACTATAGCAACATTCTGGTTGCCGCTTTACCTTTTGTCCTTGTGGCAGTCGTTGAAGCCTCCAAAATACCAATGGCCACCGCATTAATGTATGCCAAACATACTTCTTGGCGCATTCTTTTCTTCCTTGTGCTTATTATGCTGGCCACTATTACCTTTGAAACCATGTTGAATGGTTTTGAACGAAACTTTGCAGGCCTCAATATTGCCATTGATGACCGAAAAGATGCCGCTCTATTGTTACAGAACAAGATTGATGTTCTGAATCATCGCAAGCAGGACATTGATATCATTGATCCACAAAAAGTCGACTCGAATTACCAAAGCAATATCCAAAAAGCGAATGCGGCCTACTACCGATCTTTGGAAAAAGAGCGTGAATACATCAATCATGAAATCGCTAAACTCAGCTCTAATAATCAGTTAATTCAACAGTATCAAGCGGATATTAATGATCTCAATAAGAAAGAAAGTGAGATATACGATGCTTGGGATACAGAGCGAAACAGGTTAAAAACACGCTATTACGGTCAATTAAACAATTATGTGGAAGGCTCTGAAAGCGATAAGAAAAAGCTGCAAAGAGAGCTTGACCAGTTAAAAGCAGAAAAAAAGAAAGCGCTGGACGATGCCAACTTTTTCACTCGCCCTTCCGTCGAGAAAAAGTACAGTAAACTCATTTCCGAAAAAGAAGATCGTTTATACAAAATTGATGATCGAATTAATGGTGATAAAGGCTTCAGTAAACAAAACCAAAATGAGCAACAACTACAAGCTCAATTAACAGCACTAGCGGATGATTATCAGAATCGTATTAGGTTAGGTCGAGCTCGTATGGCCTATCTTGAAGAACAAATAGCATCCCAAACGAAAGACATGAAAACGAAGCGACTTAATTACCGTAATGGCTATAACGATTTTGCTAAACAAGCGAGCCAAAATCGTAACAGCGTCGTGTCACGCGCTGCGAAAGAAAAAGCAAAACTATTAGATCAATATGACGAGATTCAGGTGGAAGTCAAAGCCATCGATAATGAAATTTATGAGATTAAACAAAAACAAACCCTCATAAAAAATGAAGTGAACCGTTTGGTAAACCAAAACCAGTTCTATCGTCTTGCAGCTTATATCACGAACAAAAAAGAAGCTATTGACGTCCCCAAATCAACCGTTGGCTTAGTGGCCTTGATTTGGTATTCATCACTGGCATTCATCAGTGCGGTGACGGGGGTGCTGCTTGCTATTGCTGGACTTTATATACAGCGCATCTATGCCAAAAATGAAGACGATGACACATCACCTCGCCTTCCCTCGTCCAGCGTTCATAACAGCGCTCCGAACGAGTAAACCGGTCTAGAATAGAGCCAGCAACAATGTTCGCTGGCTCTTATGGGGAATAAAAAAATAGACCACCTTATTCAACTCTCTGCACTGCAGTATCTGTCCACCCCTTCCCTAACCAGAGACAGGGGTAAACACAGGTACCTTCTGACCATTTTCACTTGCAATAAACACCACCGTTACTGACTGTCCGATTTTAATCTGATTAAAATCATCAGCCACTAAATTGGTGAGTATGATAGGCCCTTCTTCCAGTTCAACATAGGCAATGCAGTAAGCGGGCGTTGCTCGAGTCATGACGCTATAAGAGTAAAGAACCCCCTTACCACTGGCTTCGAACCATTCACAATGATTTCGTCCAGAAAATGGGCTGTGCTCTCGCGGATAAAAAAACGCCTTGCCAGTATCCAGACAGCGCTGAATCATTAGCTTGTCTTCATTAGCAGCCTGCCAAAAAGTCTGAGTCTCTGACCACGGTTGCGGTGATGTAGGAATACGATGCGACATAATCAGCCCTCTCTTTCTAGAATTAACGTGGCACTGCCATGACGCGCCCCTAGCTGTCCACCCGTGCCATGCACTAATGCTAGAGTACAATTGTCCACCTGTACGGCAGGATGAGCTTCACCACGCAACTGACGCATGGCCTCAATCAGTTTTGTCATCCCCCCACGATTTCCCGGATGATTGTTACATAACCCTCCACCATCGGTATTAAACGGCAAGCGGCCTACCCCAGAGATCAATCCACCATCGGTGACAAAACGCCCCCCCTGGCCTGGCTCACAAAAACCAAGGTTCTCCAGTTGAATCAAGACAGTAATCGTAAAGCTATCATACAAAGAAGCATACTGAATGTCCTGAGGTGTCACACCGGCTTCAGCAAACGCTTCTTTACCCGTTTGCACGGCACCGGACTCAAGGATGTTGAAGTAACCGCCGTTAAGGTGTTTCACCGTAAAACCCGATCCAATGGGTCGAATCAACGGACGCTTAAGCTGACGAGCAACATCGGGATGAGCAATCACCAATGCCCCACCACCATCGCTTATCACACAGCAGTCCAAGCGATGCAGTGGTGTCGAGACAATTGGTGATGCAATCACCTCCTCAACCGTCACCACCTTAGGTAACATCGCATTAGGGTTATGTTGAGCATGGTGGGATGCTGCCACCTTAATCCAAGCTAACTGTTCGGAGGTTGTGCCATATTCGTACATATGACGCGCGGCACACATCCCATACATATTGGTGACCACTGGTCCGTATGGTAGCTCGAACGGAGATTCCGCTGTTGATTGTGTCTGTTTGAGATGGCTCTCGACGGGGGAAAACTTTTCCGCCCGTGGCCGACCCGCTTGGGTAATCAGAGCAACGCGGCATTTACCCGCTTGGATGGCTTGAACAGCGTGCTCCACATGATTGATATAAGACGAGCCCCACGTTTCAGAAGTATCGAAATGGCGTAATTTCAACCCCAAATACTCGACCACGGACAATGGACCAACGCCAGGAGACTCCCAACCAGGCACATCCCCCGCACAGAAATAACCATCCACATCATCGACCGTCAAGCCCGCATCCTGCAAAGCTCCCAGTGCCACGTCAGCATGTAGCTGACCCAGCGATCTATCCACGGCATGACGTGTTGGATGTTCGTAAGCGCCCACCACATAGGCTTGCCCTTTAAGCCCCATGATGTTTCTCCTCATAAAAATAGTTTAGTATGCGCTGCTTACGACTACTCGGTAGTTGCTACACCACGTAGGCAGCTCACGTTACTCATACTCCATCGAGGCTTAATCAATAACCATAAGCACATCTTGAGCAACGACACCCTTACCTTTCTCAAACGCCACCAATGGGTTAATGTCGATTTCAGTGATCTCTGGACGCTCGCTCATGAGTTGGCCCACTGTCGCCACCACATCAGCCACTGCCTCCAGATCAACGGCAGGCTCACCACGGAAGCCATTGAGCAGTTTCTTACTTTTTAGACTATTTAACTTGGCGATAATCGCTTCTTTTGGTAATTGAGGTGGCATCAATTGCACATCACCTAATACTTCCACCCAAACACCACCTAAACCAACCATGAGGATAGGTCCCCATTGCGGATCACGACTTGCTCCTACCAACAGTTCAAGGCCTTTTTGACCCATTTTTTCTACCAGCACACCATCCAACGTCAAATCTGGTCGTGCTTTATTAACATTGTCATAAAGTTTGCTCCAAGCAACACGTAATGAGCCTTCATCCTTAATGTTTAGTAAGACACCACCTGCATCACTTTTATGAGTCAGATCGGCAGACTGAGCCTTAATCACCACGGGATAACCAATTTCATTAGCGATATGGATGGCTTCATCAAGCGTCGTGGCAAGCGATCCAGTTGGTGTAGGAATAGACAGTTGCTCAAGAATTTTCTTGCCAACCCACTCAGGCTGCGTCCCTTTATTCAGGGTTAAGCTAGCAATAGCCTCTTTCTTGTCCAAGGTATTCTGTTGCTGTTGCAGCGCCTGTTGACGACCAAAACGGGTGACATTGGCTAAGGCGCGCATGGCACGCTCAGGAGAGCGCATGATAATAGCGCGGTGTTTACGCGCTTCTTCAATAAATTCTGGTGACAATGGTACATCTTCGTTTTGCATCACATAGATAGCGGGCTTATTACTACCTTTAATCGCTTCAAGGTAATAGCCTAACCACACAAGAGACGCTTCCTTAGTTGGCAAAGGCATAGAGACCAAAACACTGCCAATGGATGGATCCGCCAGTAATGACTTCACACCCTTTTCAATCAAATCAGGCTGGTAGCTCGACAGCGTGCCTAAGTCCAGAGGGTTACGAGGAGGTAAAAATTCGGGTAAATGCGCGGTCAGTGCCTTGACCTGCTCTGCTGATAATGGCGGCATTTCTAAATTGAGCTGTTCAATATAGTCCTGAGCTAAACCACAAATGGCACCAGAGGCGGTCACTAAACCTAATCCGCCGTCTGGCGCAATCGGATAGCGTAACAGCAGCTGTGTGGTATCGATCGCTTCTTCCAAGCTATTCGCGATGGTTACACCAGAATACTCTGTTATCAACTGCATGGCAGCATGGTTACCAGAAAGCGCTCCTGTATGTGACTTAGCCGCTTCCTGAGAACGCTCGCTTCGCCCTGAATGCAACAAAACGACACCTTTACCGTGACGACGGGCTTCCTTCACGGCATCAATAAACTCACTCGCAGAGCGAATTTGCTCTGCGTACACGACGATAGCCCCTGTATACTCATCCGTCGCATAATAACGGATCATATCAGACAGACCAGTCTGTGCTTCATTCCCCGTGGTCACCATATAAGAAAGAGGAACACCACGCGCTTTCAGTGATGCCGCGATATGAGCACCAATGCCACCACTTTGTGCTACCACCGCCACTGCTGGACCATTATCAGGATCAAGACGAGTCGGCAGCTCCAACTCAACCATCATGACATAGAAACCATTAACGTAGTTGAAATAACCCACGGTATTAGGACCCAGCAGAGACATATTGCCCGAGTTCGCGATGTCAGCCATCTCAAGCTGCAAATGACGACCCTCTTGACCCATTTCAGCAAAACCAGAAGCAAAACACACCGCACTGAGCACGCCTCGGGAGACACATGCTTTAATCGCATCCAGCACAGCGGACGACGGCAACATTAAAATGACTAACTCAATCCCTTCGGGCAACTGAGTAATATCCGTCAGGACCTGACGACCATCAATCTGCCCCCCGCTGCGACCAACTAAATAAACCTCTCCGCTAAACCCACCGGCTAATAAATTATTCAGGACCACTTTTCCAGCGGAACCCGGTTTGCTAGACATGCCAACAATGGCAACGGTTTTGGGATTAAGAATCGGACGAATGTCCTTGTTAAATTGGCTTTCGATAGACGAACTGGCATCGCCTTCATGATTAAATGTACTCATAACAACCTCTTATTTTTATAATTAAAGTGTCTTTGCTAAAAGTAAAATTAACAGGGCTATCATTAATCAGGCGTAATTTTATTCGCCCGTTTTTGTAAGAATGCGTTTACTCTATCTTTCGCTTCTGGTGCATCTTGCGTAATGGCGGCCATCAAAGATTCAGTCATCAAGCCATGGGACATGGGCTGTTCCGCAATCAAAGGTAATGCTTTAAGAATGGCGAAATTAGACATGGGTAAGTTACTGGCAACTTTCTCCGCTAACTCCCTAGCTTTACGCATCCCTTCACCTTTCTTCACAACGTAATGAGCAAGGCCTATTTGATGGGCTTCTGTTGCATCAACAACGTGGCCTGTTAGCATCATTTCAGCAACACGAGAAAAGCCAATCAGCTTCGCAATCCGAACCGAGCCTCCACCGCCTAAGAAAATCCCCCGTTGCCCTTCTGGCAAGCCGAAATAGGCATCACTTTCAGCAATGCGGACGTGAAGGGCCGAGGCTAATTCTAGACCACCGCCAACCACCGCCCCCTGCATTACCACAATCACAGGGACTCGACCAAACTGTATTTTGCCAAAGGCCTCATACCACAACATAGAACCTTCAATGTTTTCAGAAGAGGAAGACTCCTTCAGTTCTGACAGATCCAACCCTGCACTGAAATGCTCTCCAGCACCAGACAGAATCACGGCTCTCACGCTCTTGGGTAAGGACGAGAACACATCCATTAATTCCTCAACCATCGCCATACTCAGCGCATTACGCTTTTCAGGTCGGTTAAGCGTCACCATGGCAATGGCTCCTTCAATAGATAGCGTCACAAGCGGCGCACTACTAGTATCAAGCTCTTTCATTATTTTTATCTCCTCAATACGAATCAGCACTTGTATCTGATACCGATGTTAACCCACACCAATGCATTGATCAGTGTTGGTAAAAAACATATTGTAAACCCAATATAATGTTAACCTAGTTAACATACTGTCATGTTATTATGAAAACATCAAGCCACCTTAAAAAGCTTGGGTAATGACCTCATATCCCGTCTAATATAGACAAACATCAAGCTTCTACTTTGACATATGCTTCTGCATTAAAATGATAAATAAAAGGACAAACTGGGAATGAGATCAGGCAAAAAAACGCCGGAAGAGGGCGTATACAGCAATGAAATAAAAATAGACCCGCTAGATCTGGTATCTAAAGCGCTGGGATACTCAATAAAGCGCGCACAAGTACACGCATACGAACTTTTTTTTGAATTTCTTGGTGACAATGCCATCTCACCCGCTCGGATGACCGCATTATCTTTAATAGGAACCCACCCTGGCATTACTCAATCTGCTTTAGCCAAAAAGCTTGGCATCAGCCGAGCCGGTATTGTCAAAGTCGTCGATTGGCTGGAATCTCTCAACTTAGTAGAACGTCGTAGCAAACAAAGTGATCGTCGCAGCAACCTACTCTACCTAACGGACTCAGGACAAGATGAACTAAGCTGGTTAGCCGAACAGTCAAAAGAGTATGAAAAAATACTTGCTTCAAAACTCACGGACGAAGAACGCGACCAGCTTATTAGCCTACTGGAAAAAGTCACCCTGTCACGGTGCGACAAACAAGCCACTCGTAAAACGCCCCAATAAGACCTCATTCAAGTAACAGAGAGGACTGATTATCGGTTTTTCAGAGAGATAAAACTGCCTGTTTCGCGGACACATTCAGCCTGCAATACAGGCCTAGGGAAATCCATAGTCTCTCTTTTGTTAAATGGCTTGTTTTTTGGTCGAAATAAAATCATTTAATGAGAGAGAGGCATCTATTACAACACCTTGTCAGACACACTTATTGGGACGGTATGGTATGTCTTTTTACTTTTTTGGATTTTCTGCAGACGAAAAAAAGCCCTGACAGCATAGCTATCAGGGCTTTCTTAAATTAAATCTTGATAACGACCTCACGGATCTAACGCTATGCGTTATCCTACTTCGCAGCGCCTCCGGCGTCTTTGGCTGGTTCCTTTGGAACATTGCCAATCACATGACTTTTTAATTCAATCAAGCCCACACTACCATCGGCGATGGCAAGCGCCTGCGGCGAAAAAAGAGTCACTTCTGAGTTCCGAGATGGGATCAGGTGGCTCAACCCGGCTGATGGTTTAAAACGTTTCTTGAGACGAGAAAAAACCCTGACAGCATAAGCTATCAGGGCCTTCTAAATTAAAGCTTGACGGCGACCTACTCTCACATGGGATCTCCCACACTACCATCGGCGATGGCGCTTTTCACTTCTGAGTTCGGGATGGGATCAGGTGGTTCAACGCCTCTGTGACTGTCAAGCAAACTCGTGTGCGTAATGCGCAAATTCGTTCACTTGTCTCTGTTAACAATTCATTCTGAAATAGCGACAATCAAGCGTTAAACCGGATCGTATTCTGTGTCTTTTGTGTGTCTTACGACCTCCATGGAAGGAGGAAGTGCTAGAATGGTCAGGAACCATCTCCAGTAAAACCACTTTGGTGTTATATGGTCAAGCCTCACGAGCAATTAGTATTGGTTAGCTCAATGCCTCACAGCACTTACACACCCAACCTATCAACGTCCTCGTCTCGAA
>NZ_FLOB01000005.1 GCF_900089775.1 Marinomonas spartinae | reverse complement strand
TACGCGTTACTCACCCGTCCGCCGCTCGTCAGCAGGAGCAAGCTCCCCTGTTACCGCTCGACTTGCATGTGTTAAGCCTGCCGCCAGCGTTCAATCTGAGCCATGATCAAACTCTTCAGTTTAAAAGCTTGCTCACTCAAATTCTTACACTAACAATAACTTAATCGATTCATCATCTAAGATCACAAATCAACATAAAGCGAATTGACGTGTTTGACTCTCGTAAGACTTCAATTTTTTTGATCGCTCAGTGCCCTACTCAGTAAACTAAGCAAAACTCTGTCGATCTTCTGAAGGTCTCAGCGAGCGCCCACACAAATTATCTGATTATCTATTTTAAAGAGCGTCTGACGTGTTATCGTTCGGCTTGCTTAGCTTGTTGTTTCAGCTAAGTGGCAAAGCGTTGTTTGCGTTGCCGTCCGTGTCAGTGGGTGCGTATAATACATCCTAGAATTTTGAGCGCAAGTACTTTTTGTGCTTTCTAACAATTAATTGTATTTTTGTCATCAAACTGACTTATTAATAGAGAAGCAAACCCAAATCTGGCTATTTATTAAACAAAAAAGACGCAAAAGCGCCTTTTTTATCAATCTTCCAATAGGTTGGATTAAAGAACAAATAAGTGATGCTTCTTCTTACCCAATTTCACAAGGAAGTATTTATTGTAGTAACCATTATCAGCAGCAAAGATGTCTGCCGCACTCATATTATCTTCCATACCTTTCGCCACACCATTCACAAAAACAGAATTGCGTTGCAAGGCATCCTTTACCTGTTTACCACTTGCAGCCAAACCAGCATCAGCCATCAATGTTGTTAGCGGCGTTTCCGCCAGATTAATACCCACTAGAGAACTGCTTGGTAAACCGTCTAGCTGAATTTGCTCTAAATCTTGTTCACTTAGTTGATCCGCTTCCCCACTAAACAGTGCTTGGGTAATACGCTCAGCCGCTTGCAACCCATCTTCACCATGGACGAGACGAGTCGCTTCACGAGCCAAGATCGCTTGCGCCTCTGGTTTACCTGTACTTTCTTGGTCTGCTTTTTCAATGGCATCAATTTCCTCAAGACTTAAGAAGGTAAAGAACTTGAGAAATTTATAGACGTCTGCATCCGCTGTATTCATCCAAAACTGATAGAAGGCATATTGACTTGTTTTAGCAGGGTCTAGCCAAACGGCACCAGACTCTGTTTTACCAAATTTTGTGCCGTCCGATTTTGTAACTAGCGGTACGGTCATACCAAATGCTTGCGCTTGATTTTGGCGACGGGATAGATCGATACCTCCAACGATATTACCCCATTGATCACTACCACCTACCTGAATAGTACAGTCGTACGCACGATTTAACTCGGCAAAATCCATACCTTGTAGCAAGGCGTAAGAGAATTCAGTAAAAGAGATACCAGAACCTTCGCGATTAAGACGTTGCTGAACGGATTCTTTGTTGATCATGGCATTCACAGAAAAATGCTTACCAATATCACGTAGGAAGTCTAATACATTCATTTGACCCGCCCAGTCCAAGTTATTCACCACTCGGGCAGGGTTTGCAACACCATCAAACTTGATAAACTGGCTCACTTGATTACGAATCTTCTCAGCCCAACTCGCCACAACATCGGCTGTATTTAGTTGACGTTCTGCGGCTTTGAAACTTGGGTCGCCGATCAGACCTGTTGCCCCACCAACAAGCGCGATAGGATTGTGTCCGGCATCTTGAAAACGCTTTAACACTAATAAAGGAACAAGGTGACCAAGGTGCAAGCTATCAGCCGTTGGATCAAAACCACAATAAAGCGTACGACTTCCACCAGCTATATGAGATTTCAGCTCTTCTTCTGCGGTCATTTGGGCGATTAACCCACGAGCTTGTAAGTCTGTTAAAAGATCGTTACTGCTTACTGTCATTTTTTAGATCCATTTCCTAAAGTTAATTTTGATAAAGCTTTCAATTATAAAAGTAATATTGGTAGGATTATAAGGGTTTAATAAAGATTTTTGGATATTCATTTTGGCCAATATACTACCATCGAAGCATATTTTTCTGATTACGGTTATAAGCGTATTGATCATCATACTACTGGTCGCCTTTCCGGAAAAGAAAAAGCAAAGCAACCAGACGATTTCCATCGAGGCGAAACCACAACCCCTTTCGCCTTCGGACACCTCTTCTCAAAAAGTGAATAAACAAGATCACAAAAGCCTATCTTATGAGAAAGATGCCAATACTCTAGACAGCACAACCACTACGATCAGCCCCATTCTGCATACTGTTGAAATTGCAAGTGGCGACTCACTTTCTACCTTACTTTCGAAATACAAGGTCTCTGCTCAGGATATTTACAAAGTCTCTCTAGCGGACAAAAAAAATGGCGATCTTGTAAGAATGCGCCCTGGTCAAAAAATATCCTTTCAAACAGACCCAAAATCAGGGCAACTTCACCAACTCTCTCTTGTCCAAAACCAATTAGAGAGTGTGAAGTTTACACGAGAAAACGACACTTTCCATCGACATAAAATAAGCAAAAAACCAGACATCATTCATACATATAAGGAAGCAACTATTAATAACTCCTTATTTGTCGATGGTATGCTTGCAGATATCGACGAGTCATTACTTATTAATATGGCAAACATTTTTGGCTGGGACATTGATTTTGCATTGGACCTGCGCAAAGGCGACCGATTTAGCATTCTCTATGAAGATAAACTATTGGATGGACAACGCATTGGCCATGGCAACATTTTGGCCGCGCAGTTTATAAACAATGGACGCGTTTATCAGGCGCTTCGCTATAAATCTAAAAAGGGAGCCCATTATTATACCCCTGATGGTTTAGCCATGCGAAAAGCCTTTTTGCGAACCCCTGTCGACTTTACTCGAATATCGTCTGTCTTTAATCCGAATAGACTCCACCCGATTTTTAAAACCAGCCGTCCTCATCGAGGTGTTGATTATGCCGCAGCAAGCGGTACGCCTGTTAAAGCAGCAGGAGACGGGCGTATTGCATTTGCAGGAAAACAACGAGGGTATGGCAACGTCGTTATCATAGATCATGGCAAGGGCTACCAAACGCTTTACGCCCATTTGAAGGGATTTGCGAGAAACATAAAACGCGGAAAATATACCAAACAAGGTAACATCATTGCTTATGTTGGACAAACAGGCTGGGCAACAGGAGCACACCTACACTACGAGTTCCGTATCAATGGCGTCCACAAAAATCCAGTCACAGTGAAACTCCCCAATGATGATCCGATGCCAAAATCTGATTTGAAACGCTACCTACCCTATGCACAAAAAATGGTTGCGACATTGGCGAGCTCTCATTCTCCTGCATTTTCTGAACAGTTAGCTTTACTAGAAGAGTAAACTTTAAAGACGATCACGATCTGGCAGAAACAAAAAAGCAGCTAAAAATAGCTGCTTTTTTGTACACAATGGTATCTAGACAATCACTTAAGACTAGATAGCACCGTTGATAAAGTCTGTAAGTTGCGACTTAGATACTGCACCCACTTTCGTACCAACCACTTCACCGCCTTTAACAACGAGTAAAGTTGGAATACCGCGAACATTGTACTTAGGCGCTGTTTCTGTGTTTTCATCAACATTCAGTTTAACAACTTTTACTTTGCCTGCATATTCAGCTGCAATATCTTCAAGTACTGGTGCGATCATTTTACAAGGCCCACACCAAGGAGCCCAAAAATCAACAATGACAGGCACATCAGATTTCAGCACTTCTTCTTCGAACTGAGCATCTGTAATTTGGATAGTATTGTCACCCATGGTAATTCCTTAAAATCAGTTTTAACTAATGAATGAGTCTAGTATAGCACTAAACAACTAGCGTAAACATGAGTTACTTCTAATAAGACAATAGAAAAGCGCTATTGCAATAAAGACCTAATCACATCCGGTAACTCAAGTAACGAATGAACTTCTGCATCGGCCCGCACACCCCAGGACTCATCCCAGCGGCGAGCGCCATGACGATTAAACCAAATTGCTTTTACTCCTGCGGCTGCCGCTCCAGAGACATCATCAACAGGATGATCACCAATATGAACCATCTGAGTATAGTCAACTTCCGCTTTTTTCAAGGCCGTTTCAAAAAGTATTGGATCAGGCTTAGCCGCGCCGATTTGATCGGCTCGGATCGCAAAATCAAAATACGACGCTAATCCAATATAAGGATGGTATACATCTGCATTACCGTTACTAATCGCAACTAATTGATAGTCTTGACGAAGAACTTCTAAGACATTTTTTACATGCGGGTAGAGGTCCACTTTTTGCCGCCATTCTGAAAAAACAGTCATTGCTGATTCCGCGACAACAGCAGACTCTTCGCTCGATAGCCCAAATTGCTTAAGCGCTTGTTTATAGGTTTCACAGCGTAGTGATGTGATATCGAACGCAAGAGAAGGTGTTTGTGCGATGAGAGCATTACGAATACCCAAACGATTTGATGCCGTAAAAAGCGACATAAAGCCTGGGAAGCGCTCAGTAAACCAAGACTCCATAGCGTATTCAGCACGCACAATCACAGGATCAACATCCCATAAGGTATTGTCTAAATCAAAGGCCACTAATTTTTTCATTCGATTAACCTCTGAAAAATCCCGCTTAACATCTCAGTAAGATATTGCAAAAAGAGCGTCTCTTTTTCCTTAGAAAAAGTATAGGGGGACTGAGAACCCAAAACGAGTACACCAATGCAGTCCTTTTCATTTTCTTGGTGACCAAGAATAGGGACAACGGCAGTAGAGAGAATGAGACGATGGGTTTCAGGAAATAAAAACTGTATCGCTGTTTTGTCCAACAGAGTACAAGAGCTTCTTTTTAAACTTGGCAAGCCATTAAGATGCTCTTTTCTCTCATCCTCGGAACAGCATCGGATGGAAGAACCTTGGTTATTACCGAATAATAACAAGGTATGGTGAGACGCATCGAACTCCTCCCTAACCATATCATCTATCACAATGACCAAATCATCGAGAGAAGAACACGCCACCCCAGCCAGAATCAAACGACGTGTTTTTTGCATAATCGCTTCATTTTGTCGAGCCACCTCAACCAAGCGCTCAAACTCTTGACGATAACTTGCCGCCGTTTTTCTCAGTAGCGAAACTTGATACTCAAGTAATGAAATAACATTACCATGTACCGGATGAGGAAGCGTTAAGCTCTCCAATAAATCAGAATTTTTAACAAAAAAATCCGGCGACTTTGATAGGTACCGAACGACATCCTCTTCTTTCATATATCCTCTATAGGTAAATTTGCCCTTCAAACACTTTTTCAGCAGGGCCAGTCATTAAAATAGGACTCCCCTCACCTTGCCATTCAATGCGCAGATCACCACCACGTAAATGCGCTGTGACTCTTGATGCCAACCAACCTTGTTTGATACCAGCCACAACTGCTGCACAAGCCCCCGTTCCACAGGCTTGAGTCTCCCCCGCACCACGTTCATAGACACGCAAAGCAATCTCTTCAGTGTTAATTACTTGCATAAAACCGACATTCACCCGATTTTCAAAGCGCTCATGAGACTCTAATACAGGTCCGACTGACGATACCAATTCATCGGATAAAGCATCCACTCTTAAAACGGCATGCGGGTTACCGACGGATACTGGCGTTATCTGATGGACCTCGCCCTTCGCCTCAACCATATATAAACCTGATTGTTTTTCAGCGGTGAAAGGCAAGTCTTTAGGATCAAAACTTGGCGCCCCCATATCGACGGTCACTAAACCAGCATCCTCTATACGTAGCTGGATATGCCCTCGCTTGGTTTCCACATTAATAATGCGTTTATTCGTCAACTCGCGGTCTAAAACAAACTTGGCGAAGCAGCGAGCGCCATTTCCACAATGCTCTACCTCCGACCCATCCGCATTAAAGATACGGTAGCGGAAATCCATATCAGGGTGAGTAGGCGGTTCAACGATTAACAGCTGATCAAAACCAATCCCTCGGTTACGATCACCTAATCGTTGGATTTGTTGTTTATTAAAAAATACTTTTCTAGAAACCGCATCCACCACAACAAAGTCATTTCCAAGCCCATGCATCTTGGTAAATTTTAATAACACAGCGTACTCCTTAGTCGGGCAATACTTGCTCACCAGCCAATTGATGCTCTATTGTTTCTCGAGCACGAATCAAGTGAGCCTTATCCCCATCTACCATCACTTCGGCCCCACGGCTGCGGCTGTTGTAATTCGATGACATGGTAAACCCATAGGCACCAGCAGAACGCACAGCCAATAGATCGCCGGCTTGAATGTCCAAGTCTCGATCTTTACCAATAAAGTCTCCGGTTTCACACACAGGACCAACCAAGTCATAGGTACGTACACCCTCTGGTGTTGGCGCTAGTGAGACAGGAACAATATTCATCCACGCCCCATAGAGAGACGGACGAATCAAGTCATTCATAGCACCATCAATCACTGCAAAGTTCTTGTGTGGTGTACATTTTAGAAATTCGACCTGAGTTAATAAAATACCAGCATTAGCCGCAATGGAACGACCTGGTTCAAAAGCAAGAGTGATAGGTCTATCTTTCACTTTTTCAAGAATCAGCTTCGCGTACTCTGCAGGCTCTGGCGGCACTTCATCACGATAACGAACCCCCAAACCACCACCTAAATCCAAATGTTTAATCGTGATTCCAGCTTCTGCTAACTCATCCACCAGCCCAATCAAACGATCGAAGGTATCCAGAAAGGGGGTCAGTTCTGTTAACTGCGAGCCAATGTGGCAGTCCACCCCCATTACATTTAAATTGGGTAGCTTATGGGCAATTTTATAAATGCGTACGGCATCTTGAATATCGATACCAAACTTATTTTCTTTTAGGCCCGTCGAAATATACGGGTGGGTTTTCGCATCCACATCAGGGTTTACACGCAACGAGACTGGAGCCACCTTACCCATTTCGCCAGCCACCTCATTAAGGCGGTAAAGCTCTGGCTCTGATTCCACATTAAAACAGTGAATACCAACTTCTAAAGCTCGCTGCATCTCATGAGCTTGCTTACCTAAACCAGAAAACATGACTTTGGTCGGGTCACCTCCCGCCTTCAACACACGCTCTAATTCGCCAATCGAGACAATATCAAACCCTGAACCAAGGCGAGCTAATACATTTAAAATCGCGATATTCGAACACGCTTTTACTGCATAGCAAATCAGGCTAGGATGAGAAGCAAAGGCCTCAGCGTAGGCGTTATAGTGTCGTTCAAGGGTTGCACGGGAATAGACGTAGCAAGGGGTGCCAAATTGTTCTGCAATTTGCGTTAATGCAACATTCTCTGCTTGCAATAGGCCATTGTTATAGTTAAAAAAGTCCAAGGGGAATCCTCAATTAGTCGAAGACGATTCTTGCTGGGTTGCTGTTCCACTGTGAGGCAAATAAAGAGGGCCTTTATTACCACAAGCGCTAAGAAACACAGCTAAGATAAGCACAGAAAACCATTTAAACATCGTCTTTATCTCTTTAGTTTTTGATTTCAACAGTATACTGGTAGCTATCTCGTTTCCCAACCCTAACCATACATTAAAAACAATATTCTTTACGAAGATGACAAATAACTTATGGACTTGAATCTGCTATATTGACACCTAGCTATAGCAATACAGCAACAAGGATTAGATAGAGAAGCTTATTTACCAGCACTCGAACAACCATATGCCCATATACAGAAGCAGCATCATCAAAAAATCTTGGCTGATAGCATTATTCTGCGCCATCGCCATACATGGTCTTATTTTGTTCGCCAGCAAAGACCAAAACTGGTTAGACTTGTTAAAGCCCTCTGCTTTAGCGTCAAAAAAAACGTTAGAGGTATCTTTAATCACGCCAGAAAAACAAACTCAAACCCAGTCTAATAGGCAAGCCGCCGCACCCTCTTTAGACAACCCAAAAGACAACTCAAAGTCACAGAAACAGACTTCCACCACCGCTGACACAACAAATCACGTCACCCAAAAGACAAACACAGCGAACTCGACAAAAGCACAGGGAACAGAATTTTTCCAGAGCACATCACCCACCAACACCACTACCCAGCAGAAAAAGCCTGATAGCCACTTTGGTACGGTGGAGCGCAATGGTGTTTCCGTACCAGCTGGTAATCGCCATGGTTTAGATAGCAAATTATTAACAAGCCAGCAAACAAAAACCCTCACAGATAAGCCTGAGCTGTTAGACATCTCCAAAATATCATTATCACCCGATGCAGATATGCAAACGACTAGTAAAATCTTTTCAAAAGAGCTACGACAAAAAATAGAGGAATCAAAAGCCGCTCAAAGGGAATATTTAAAAGGTGTGGATAAAAGCAAAAACACAAACTATCCCATTACAGAAGACGCTGATGGTACACGATATGTCAACATCAAAGGGGTCTGTTGGCGAATGCCAAAAGAAGACGCTACGGATGGTTCGAAAAAGGGCTGGGCGATCGTCTTTGATGGCTGCGGCATCAAATCAAAGCTGTTTCATTTTGAACTGAACATCTCCCCCAGTATTTTAACAAACGAGCTATTAGGACCCGATTCGCCTTTTAACTTGGAGCAGCAACCTAAGTAAAAGCGATTTTTATAAGGCAAGCCAACAGTCCGAAGTAAAACTGCTGGCTTTTTATTTTATAGCCCTTGTACACTTAAAAAGTTATCGCAGCGCAAGATCAGACTTTGCTCGTTCTATTGCTTTCAATACTTGAGCTGGTGCTGTTCCACCAACATGATCACGAGCCGCGACAGAACCTTCTAACGTTAAGACATCAAAAACATCGTCTTTGATCATACTTCCGAAGGTTTGCAATTCTTCAAGCGTCATTTCTGATAAGTCTTTTCCGGTTTTCACACCATACCCCACCGCTTTACCAACTACTTCATGGGCATCACGAAAGGCAACACCTTGACGAACCAAATAATCCGCTAAATCTGTTGCGGTAGAAAAGCCACGGCGAGCAGCTTCGTACATGTTCTCGCTGCGCGATTCAATCGCGGGAATCATATCAGCGAATGCACGCAGAGAGCCTTTAAGCGTATCCACCGTATCAAACAACGGCTCTTTGTCTTCTTGGTTGTCTTTGTTGTAAGCCAAACATTGCGACTTCATCAAAGTCAGCAAGCCCATTAAATGCCCATAAACACGACCAGTTTTTCCTCGAACTAACTCTGGCACATCTGGATTCTTTTTCTGAGGCATGATAGACGAACCAGTACAAAAACGATCCGGTAAGAAAATAAAGTTAAACTGAGCAGAAGCCCACATCACCATCTCTTCTGCCCAACGGGACAAATGCATCATGATGATAGAAGCTGTCGAGGTAAATTCAATGGCAAAATCACGATCACTAACCGAATCAAGAGAATTATAAGTCGGGCGCTCAAACCCGAGCAATTCAGCAGTCATATTTCGGTCAATCGGATAAGTTGTTCCAGCAAGCGCAGCCGCCCCAAGAGGCAAAATATTAATTCGTTTACGACAATCAACAAGGCGCTCGTAGTCACGCTGTGCCATTTCATACCAAGCCATCAGATGATGGCCGAAGGTGACGGGCTGGGCCGTTTGCAAATGAGTAAAACCTGGCATAATGGTATTGGCCTCTTTTTCAGCCAAACTCAAAATGCCTTGTTGCAAGCGGGTAATTTCTTCCAATAAAAAATCTACTTCGTCACGAAGGTAGAGACGAATGTCGGTTGCCACTTGATCATTACGAGAGCGACCTGTATGCAGTTTCTTACCTGTAATGCCGATTTTTTGCGTTAAACGTGCCTCTATGTTCATATGCACGTCTTCTAGGTCGACGGACCATGCAAACTCACCACGTTGAATTTCATCTTCGATTTCCGTCAGACCTTGAATAATCTGATCTCGTTCTTCTTCGGTCAAAACCCCCACACTGGCGAGCATTTTGCCATGCGCAATTGATCCTTGTATATCCTGCTTTGCCATCCGTTGATCGAACTCAACAGACGCAGTAAAACGCGCAACAAACGCATCCACAGGCTCAGAAAAACGACCACCCCATTGCTGGTTTGTGGTTTTATTCGTATCAGTCATTCACTCGGTTCCCACACAAATTCAAACAGACACAAAGAGTACCTTAAGCGCCGAGACTTATAAAGCATTGAAAGATGACGCTCTCGACGTTAACGAGTATGATTAGCAGTATCGATCTCAAAGCAGACAACCCATTTCTTCTGCCCACATTTAACTAGGAGATAGCGTGAAAGATAAGATAGTGATTGCCACTCGAGAAAGTCAATTAGCCCTTTGGCAAGCCAACAAAGTAAAAGCACAACTGGAGTCTTTATATCCGACGCTACGCGTTGAACTACTTGGCATGACAACGAAAGGAGATCAAATCTTAGATTCACCTTTATCGAAAATCGGCGGCAAAGGCCTGTTTGTGAAAGAACTGGAAACCGCTCTAATGGATGGACGTGCTGACATTGCTGTACACTCAATGAAGGATGTGCCTATGGCTTTTCCAGAAGGGCTAGGCTTAGCGGTCATATGCGAGCGAGAAGATCCAACCGATGCATTTGTCTCCAACCACTTTGCCACCATTGATGATCTTCCTGCTGGTAGCATCATTGGTACATCCAGCTTACGTCGTTCTTGTCAGCTACGTATGAACCGTCCGGATCTAGTTATCAAAGATTTACGAGGTAATGTAAACACCCGTTTAAGAAAAATGGATGAAGGCGAATACGATGCCATCATATTAGCAACTGCTGGCCTGATTCGTTTAAACATGCAAGATCGTATTCGCCTGCGCATTCCTGTGGAAATCAGCTTACCTGCCGGTGGCCAAGGTGCGATGGGGATTGAGTGTCGCTCTGAAGATCTTGACACCATTGAACTATTGAAGCCGCTGCAACACAATGAAACAGCAACTCGTGTTATCGCTGAGCGGGCTGTTAACGAACGGCTCAATGGGGGCTGCCAAGCGCCAATTGCTTGTTATGCTACCTTATCAGGCGATGACCTTTTCATCCGTGGTCTTGTTGGCAGTCCAGATGGAAAGACCATGATTGAAAGCCAAATAACTGGCCATAAAGACAATGCGAAGAACTTAGGTGTTTCAGTTGCTGAAGACTTGCTAACAAAAGGCGCCGACGCTATCTTGGCCGCGATTTATCAATAATATGAAGACACGTAGTTAACGGAAGGTAAACAGGTGAATAAGCTAAGTATTTTAATCACTCGCCCTGAGCCAGAGAACAGCCTAAGCTGTCAACACGCTAAACAACATGGTTATTTGCCAGTTCCTCTTCCGATACTCTCTATTTCGCCCCTTACTGAGCCTAATCAAGTCGCTGCTATTCGCTCTCTTGTTTTTAATATAGATGAGTTTCATTATGTGATTTTTGTCAGTAAAAATGCCGTGCGTTTTGGCGTTGAATGGCTTGACGACTGCTGGCCAATGATCCCAGAAGGCATCCATTGGATTGGCATTGGCAAAGGCACAACTAAAGCATTACAGGAACTGGGAGTTCCAGCTATTACCAACCCAGGCCATACCACTGAAGCATTACTAGAGTGGTTAAAACCCGCCAAAATGCGAGGCCAAAAAGTGCTGATAATAAAAGGGGAAGGCGGGAGAACAGAGCTAGGAGATCAGTTAACAAAACGGGGGGCTAGTGTACAATACTTGTCTTTATACCAGAGACAACAACCTTCTTATGCTGCACAAACGTTTCTTATGCTTCCAGACATTGATCTCATTTGGATCACCAGTGGTGAAAGCTTAGACAACTTAAACGACTATACTGAACAATTTAAACCTGAGCTAAAAGCGCTTCCCATCCTTACTCCGAGTGTTAGAGTAAACGACCTAGCTCTAGAAATGGGCTGGAAGCAGGCAACATGTGCTAATGGTGCCGATGACCAAAGCCTTATCTCAGCGACGGAACTTTACATAGGAAATAAGAATGACAGATAACAATAACACCAACTTGGAAGAGAACAGCCATCCTCCTAAAGCGCCGCAAGAAGATACGCGATCTGGTGCCCAAAAGGCTCGAGACAGAAAACGTGACGAGCAACGCTCACAAGAAGCAAAGAGCACATTTTCAATAAACCAAACTCTGCTTAGTGCCAGTATTGTTATCTCTCTTGCCTCTTTATCTGCAAGTGGTTGGTTGTTTTATCAAGCTCAACAGCATAATCCCGCTGACGCCATTGCACTGTTACAACAGCAACAGAATAAAACTAACGACCAACTTGTCGCTTATAATCAATCTCGCTCACAAGTCAATACACTTTCCAGTCAAGTTGCTCAGACGGAGCAGCAAATAAAACAACAAACCGAAAAACTGCTTGGCGAACAAAGCCAGCAAAGTGAGCAAATTAAAACCATTCAGAAACAATTAAGCCGCATACACAACAATACAAAAGAAGACTGGAAATTAGCGGAAGTAGAATATTTGGTTCGACTTGCAAATCAACGCGTTCTTTTAGAATCCGATGCCAGAGGAGCCATTGGTTTATTATCCAGTGCCGACTCGATTTTAGCCGAGCTGCAAGACCCCATGTTTTTTGCCGCTCGCAAAGCCATTGCGAAAGATATTCAGGCGCTTAAATCAACACGACATTTTGACTTACAAGGCCGCTACTTGCAGCTAGATGCCCTCTATGATCAAGTTAGTAAGCTCCCCCAGCGGGAACCTTCTAAAGCTTGGCAGCAAGACCACCAAACGAGTGAGACAAAACCCCAATCTCAGGGAATGACAGATAAAGTCACTGGCGTGTTAAGCGAATTTTGGCAATCGTTAAAATCGTTAGTCATCATTAACTACGATCATACCCCTATTAAAACCTTATTACCGCCAACCGAATATCAACAGCTGGTAACAGGACTGCAGCTACAACTTGATGTTGCACAAGTCGCTATGGTGAAAGGCGAATCGAAAATTTACCAAAATGCGCTTTCCCGTGTCGCCAAAGCGGTTACGGAACATTTTGACACTAAATCACAACAGGTTATTGCCTTCTTAGCTAGCATTACCTCGTTGCAGCAGGTAAATCCAGCACCTAACCTGCCACTGCCTAATGATTCCCTTGAAGCTATGAAAACGCTTATCAAAAAATGGAATGAGAGAACCCAATCTACAGAGCAACCCCAACAGCTTCAGCAGGACTCAACACCTTCTGTTAAATCAACGACTCCTGTAGACTCCGCTCCTCCGGCAAACACAAGCAAACAAAGTGCCGGCGCTCCTGAAACTCAAAACTCACAAAAGAGTCCAAATAATCAAGGAGCAAAAGCATGAGAAAACTGTTATTTATCCTTGTTATTATGATGGTCGCAGGGGGTGTTGTTGGATTACTCATGCGCCAAGACAGTGGCTATGTACTAATTGCTTATAACGGTGTGACAATCGAAACCAGCCTATGGGTATTGGTCGCGGCAATTATCGTTGCGCTGTTTGTATTAGGTTGGGTAAAAAAGGTTTTATTCATAGCCCTAAGACCTAGCAGCTCGTTGTCTAAAATTACTGATAACTTAGCTCATAAACGCGCTTCTAAGAACACCATTCGAGGTATGTTGGAGCTCGTCGGAGGAAACTGGAAAAAGGCAGAAAAACTGCTAACAAGTAGCGCTGGGAATGCTTCATACCCACTTATCAACTATATTGGTGCCGCTTACGCAGCCAGTGAACAGGAAGAACATGAGCGATCTAAAGCGCTACTTCGTACCGCCCATCAATCCACACCAGAGGCAGAATTCGCCATCGGCTTTGCGCAAAGTCAAATTCAAATCCGACAAAAGCATTACGAAGGTGCCCTAGCCTCTCTTTTACGCTTACAAAAAATCAAACCAAAGCACAGGCAGATCTTAAAAATGCTGGTAGCAGTCTATACCAAGCTAAAAGATTGGGATGCTTTACTCAGCCTCACACCAACTCTGAAAAAAGAAGGTATCTACAACGAAGAAAATATGCTGGACTTAGAACGCAATGCCTTTTTAGCCCTTTTGGAGAAAATTAAGTTCCGCAATAAGCTTGGCGAAAGTAACAAAGCACTCGTCTCTGATGTCGAATCTTTATGGAATAAGCTCGACTCACTGTCTCAAGACGATCATATGCGCAAGCTGTATGCTCAAACACTTATTGCCTTTAAAAACGAAGAAAAAGCAGAGGCCTTTATCCGTCAAAGTTTAAACACCAGGTGGTCGGAGGAGCTCATCTATGAATATGGTAATTTACGAGAGCTTAATAGCAATAAACTGTTAAACAACTGTGAAAACTGGCTTAAAAAAGAGCCCCGCAGCTCAAATCTGTATCTTGTTTGTGGTCGGTTAAGTCAATCTATTCGTTTATGGGGTAAAGCCAAAGACTATTACGAAAATGCTTTTAACTTAGATGCAAATAGCGAAGCAATGGCAGAGCTAAGCCGTTTACTCCAAGCAATGGGGGATTCAAAAGGCAGCCAAAACATTGTGATGATGAGCATGAATCAAGCAAGTGAGCGCTTAACCCCTCTTCCCTTACCTTAGCCTTAAAAATGTGCCCAATAAAAAGCCGAGTCGTGATGCAGCTCGGCTTTTTAGCTTTTAACCCTTTCTATGCCCTAGAGCATTCTACTTAAAACGTGTGACTAACTCGTGCAGATCTGAAGAGATAGCCTGCAGCGTTTGAATACTCTCTGAAGAGCTGTTTGCCTTATCCAAACTTTCGGTTGCTAAATTAGATATACGGACAATTTGCTGATTAATGTCTTCCGACACATGAGCTTGTTCTTCTACGGCTGCTGCCATCTGATCAGCCATGTCAGCGATCTCAGAGACACCAGAGACGATAGACACTAATGAAGCTTCTGCCGCTAACATTTGTTGTACGCCTTTTTCTGCCCCAACTTTACCTTGATTAGCTTTTTCAACCGATTGTTTAGCACTTTGTCTCAACACTTCGATGATGTCATGAATTTCTTTTGTCGATCCCTGTGTTCGTTGGGCCAACTGGCGCACTTCATCAGCTACCACAGCAAAGCCACGCCCATGTTCGCCAGCACGCGCGGCCTCAATAGCCGCATTCAGGGCTAATAGATTCGTCTGCTCAGCAATTTGGTCAATCATTTGCGCTACTTGAGCGATTTTCTCAGAGCGACCGGACAACTCCTCCACGGTATCACTAATCTCATTAACTGTTTGATTTAAAGCCTCAATAGAGTGACGCGTCTCTTCAATCACTTTTCTGCCTTCCTGAGCAGAACTTGAGGTTTCTTTAGCTCCGTCAGCAGTGCTTTGTACATGGGCTGACACTTCACTGATAGTTGTCGTCATTTGATGCATGGCAGCCGCCACATCTTGCGTTTCATGCTGTTGGCTTGTCATTTTTTGCGTCGATTCGTCCGTCAAACGATAACCGATATTTGCTTGCTCAAATACTTTACTTGACTCATCTTCAATACGAGTTAGCACTGCATCTAGACGTGATCTAAGACTCTTAACCCCCACATCTAGCTTGGCAGTAGACAGTAGCGCATCAGAATAGGTAATCGCAGCAAGAGGATGCATAAACGAAGTTGATAATCTTTGTTTTATCGTTTTGATCGAGTTGTTCCGCCCAATAAAAAGCAGTCCATTTGATAATAAACTTGCCACTAGAAAAACCGCCATTCCTTGCCAAAGTCCAGCGACAATCCCTCCCGCTACACCAAGCACAGCCCCAATAATCAATATCAGCGAAGGAAGCGAAAGAGCGAATCGCGGCATCACGCGTTTTCCTGCATTTATTCTTTTGTAAACTTTTTCAGCTCGTGCAACATCCTTGCGACTTGGTAATGTACGCACCGATTCATAACCAACAACTTCGCCATGCTCTGTAACGGGTGTCACATAGGCATCGACCCAATAAAAATCACCATTTTTACAGCGATTCTTTACCATCCCCATCCAAGGCTCACCGCGCTTTAAATGCTTCCACATCACATCAAATGCCTCTACTGGCATGTCAGGATGGCGCACTATATTATGAGAACTGCCAATAAGCTCTTCTTTGTCAAAGCCACTGATATCTAAAAACGCCTTGTTGCAATTTGTGATATTACCCTTTAAATCTGTGGTGGATATAAGCTTTACATCTTTGGCGAATGTTTTCTCGCTCGCTGTAACTGGAAGATTGTTTCTCATTAATAATTAGACCTTACTTAGCTATACTTCCTATTAGTAAGTCTTACATTTAAAAGACAGACATCCTATTTAATAACAATATATTTTTATTTTTCCCATGCAACAAATAGTTCTTAATTTAAGAATAAAACTACTCGGAACAATTTAGATTAGCCGTAAGTTTTTCCATAAGATTAGCGTCGTTTTAAAGGCTTTCAAGACTTTACAACAAAAATTAACCAATTCGGGGATTTGCAACAAAAATTAACCAATTCGACGAGAAAGGTAACGTGTGACGACAGGTAACAGCGATGTTGGTATCTGAAGCGCTCCCGCAAGAGGCAAAAAAGCTGGTCCTAACAGCCCTCCAGCGATAGTGTAGGTGAGTAAGACATTTCGATTGCCTGAAGTAATGGCTGCTGTTAACGCGAACTCTTTACCCGATTTTCTATAAACCCAATAAGAAATAATGAAAAACAAACAGCACAACAATATTGCAATCACTAAATAAATCAAAGCATTATGAGGATTTCTATCAAACAACTGTCTAAAACTCCCCACCAACCCAAAAGGAAAAGCCAAAACAAATAAAATTGTATAAGGTGAAATCCGATTCAATATAGTGTTGAGTGTATCCCTTTGTATTGCTTTATGAATAAGATATGAAAAAAACATTGGCCCGAATATAAATATAACCAATCGTAACATATAAGAGGTTAAATCAAGAGATATATGCCCTGGATGATATGCCAGTAGAGTAACAAAAATCGCAGCAGGTAAGAGAAGAGTCGACGCAATTGTCATTGCCATGGCTTCAATACTATCGAAGCCAAGGGCTCTGACAATCGCAGGAGTCGCAAATAAAGACCCCGTTGCTGCCACAGACACCATTGCCAACTGTAAGCTTTTATCCAAATGAAAAAGGTTCGCTATACAACCAACAAGCAGCATATAAACCGCACTGTGAACGAAAGCATATCCCCAAACACTGACTTTTTTTAAGCGACGCAGCAGCTCATTTTGCCTAATACCTAATAAGGTTAATGTCATTAAACAAAACAAAATATAGGGGAGAAAAACAAAAAAATGACTGGATAGATCAGGCAGCACAAAACCTAGCACTGCAGACAAAAACATAAAAACCAAGGAGTGACGAATCAGAAAGGCGAACATAACAGTAATGACCTTAGTCAACATAGGGGGAGAGTTAGTTTACAACCAAACTTACTTTTTGTAATGGGCGTATTTTTTATTATTTTCCGGAAGCTCTGCAATTTCTAGAGGCCATTGCTCTCGAGCACGATCAAATGCGTCTCGCAATTCGGTGAGATCTCTATCACTAATAGCGTCATAAAAAGAACACTTAGGCGATCTTTTTTGTACTGGAAGGTAGATCAGATTATCAGCCATATCCTATCTCTATTGCCATTAACTCTAGATATCTATCGACACTCTATGGATAATCTTTAACAAACGCAACATTTGAACCGATGGAATGCCTATGAAATTTTTAATATCACCTGCTAAAACCCTCGATACAAGCTCCAAGCCAAGTGTTGATGACGTATCTCAACCAGATTACTTGGACGATGCCCAACAACTGATCGAAACCATAAAGCCTTACACCCCACCACAAGTAGGTTCTTTAATGAAGTTGAGCGATAAGCTAGCTACCCTCAACGTTGAGCGCTACCAGTCTTGGAAAAAAAATCATAACAAAGACAACAGCCGTCCCGCCATTTATACCTTCATGGGGGATGTTTATACCGGACTGGACGCCTATAGCCTTAGTCCAAAAGAGATGACATACGCTCAAGATCACTTACGCATACTTAGCGGGCTATATGGTCTGCTTAAACCGCTTGATTTGATGCAAGCCTATCGTCTAGAAATGGGCACTCACTTGGAAAACCCTCGCGGCACAAACTTATACCAGTTTTGGGGCGACACCATCGTCGATGCACTTAATAAACAACTAAACGATGGTGAGTTACTAGTAAACCTTGCGTCTAATGAATACTTTAAGGCTGTCAATACCAAAAAGCTCAATGCACCATTGATCTCTCCTAATTTTTTAGATGAGAAGAATGGCAAATTTAAAGTCATTAGTTTTTATGCCAAAAAAGCTCGTGGCCTCATGGCTCGCTACTTAATTCAAAACCGATGCGAAACACTGGATGACATCAAAGCCTTCAATATAAATGGCTATGAATACGATGAATCGCAGTCCACCAGTCTGGTTCCAGTATTTGTTCGCCCAGAAAGTGCTCAACCACAAAAGTAACCACAGTTAGAAACAAAAAAGACCTTTTCAGATAACCTGAAAAGGTCTAATAAAGGTACAGTTACTCTAGTCTAGCAATGACCAACAATAAAATACGTACTAGTTCTCTTCTCCCTACCCTTTCCAACAACCGAACGTCACCCTGTCATTTCCACCCAAATCTTGATGCGTCACGATACGACAATATCCTTTTGTTTCAAACAGGGTTTGTACTGCTTGCGCTTGATCATAACCATGCTCTAATAACAAATAGGCTCCCACTTTAAGAAAGCGTGGCGCGGTGTCGATAATATGCTCAATATCCGCAAGGCCATGATTCTCAGAAACCAGAGCACTTTTAGGTTCAAAGCGCACGTCCCCTTGCGATAAATGCTCATCATTAGGATCAATATAGGGTGGGTTGGATACGATCAAATCAAACAACGCATGACCTTCCAGTTCACTACCTTCCAATACACTAAACCAACAACTTTGCCGAAAGTCGACAGTCAGCTGATTATTCTTCGCGTTACGCTTAGCAAGCGCTACCGCCTCATCAATTAGATCAATCCCCATCACTCGAGCATTGGGACACTCCGACGCTAGCGCCAAAGCAATGGCCCCTGTGCCAGTGCCTAAGTCCAAAATTCGCAAATTTTCACGAGGGTTAATAAGTGATAATGCCGTTTCAACTAAGCATTCTGTATCCGCTCTTGGAATCAAAGTACAGGGTGCCACTTCTAACAATAATGACCAAAACGCCTGTTGTTTAATTAAATAGGCAACTGGCTCCCCTTGCTCCCGTTTTTTTAGCAGCTTATCAAATTCCGCCCATGCCTTTTCATCAAGCAACTTGTCTGGCCAAGTATAAAAGTAGGCAGTCGTCACACCTAAGACATGAGCTAATAATAACTGGGCATCCAGTTGCGCGCTATCGGACACAAAACGAAGGCGCTCGTAAGCGCCCTTCAAGAGTTCATCAATTCGCAACTCAGTCATTAATTATCGCCACTTAAAGCGGCTAACTGCTCTGCCTGGAACTCACTGACAAGCGGATTAATCAGCACATCCAAATCCCCCGTCACAATCTCATCTAATTTATACAGAGTTAAATTAATACGATGATCGGTAACGCGACCTTGAGGGTAGTTATAGGTTCGGATACGTTCGGAGCGGTCGCCACTGCCCACTAAAGATTTACGCGTTTCAGATTGCTCGCTTGCCGCTTTCTCTTGTTCCGCAGCCAATAAACGAGAAGCCAAAAGCGACATGGCTTTTGCACGGTTTTTATGTTGCGAGCGCTCTTCTTGACATTCCACCACCACACCGGTTGGAATGTGGGTCAAACGAATCGCTGAGTCGGTTTTGTTAACGTGCTGACCACCCGCACCAGAAGCACGGAAGGTATCTATACGTAAATCGTTTTTATTGATCACAATATCCGCGACCTCATCCATTTCCGGCATAATGGCCACAGTACAGGCAGAGGTATGAATACGGCCTTGAGATTCGGTAGCTGGCACCCGCTGCACTCGGTGTACACCGGACTCAAACTTCAGTTTGGAGTACGCGCCATCGCCCACTATGCGCGCAATAACCTCTTTATAGCCACCATGCTCACCATCACTTGCACTAATGATTTCGACTTTCCAGCGCTGCGTCTCTGCGTAACGAGAGTACATACGGAATAGATCACCAGAGAAAATAGAGGCTTCATCGCCACCGGTTCCTGCGCGTACTTCTAGAAAAACGTTACGCGAGTCATTTGGATCTTTCGGTAACAACAATTTTTGTAGAGCCAGCTGCAATACTTCTTTTTGTTGCTCACCAGACTTTATTTCCTCTACCCCCATTTCTTTAATATCAGGATCTGGATCCGTCATCATCAGCTCTGCTTCCGCTAAATTCTCTTCCACTTGCTGATACTCATTAAAACAATTCACCACAGGTTCCAGCTCGGCATACTCTTTCGAGTATGAGCGGAATAGATCCTGATCCATAATGACTTCGGCGTCACTTAATAAAGCGGCCAATTCATCATAACGATCAGACAAACTTTCTAACTTAAATTTGATCGAATCTTTCATTTTTAATTGTCTTTATCTTCATTTATGCCCAATACATTTGCGGCAATGGTTAAGGCTTCTTGGTTTGATTCGGCGCCGGCATCCCGCAAATAACGCGTTGGGGAATGAATCAACTTATTCATCAAACCGTGTGCAAGCTTATTGATGACCTGCTCAGGCGATTGACCGGACTCCAAACCTTTCAATGCTTTTTCTAATTCTGCGTTTTTTATTTCATCCGCCGAGCGTCGATATTGCACAATTAAGTCCGACACTTTTCTTGATTCGACTGAGCGCCGGAATGTATCAACGCCTTCCTCAATGATTAATTCGGCAGCTTGTGCGGCATCTTGCCTTGCCCGCACATTTTCTTCAATCACTGAATGCAAATCATCGACCGTATAAAGGTAGGCATCACCCACCTCTTCAACTTCCGGCTCAATATCTCTGGGCACAGCAATATCAATTAACAGCATAGGAGCAAAACGGCGTTTTGATATCGCTTTTTCAACCAGTCCTTTGCCTATAATAGGCAGTTGGCTCGCCGTTGAAGAAATAACGATATCCGCTTCCGATAAATGATCACCGATGTCGCCCAGTAAAATGGCTTCAGCCCCCAACTCATCGGCCAAGCTCTGCGCCCGAGCCAAAGTGCGGTTTGCCACAATAATACGCTTCACACCCTGCTCTTTTAGATGTCGCGCCACCAATTCAATAGTTTGCCCCGCACCGATTAGCAATGCCGTGTTGTCTCTAACATCAGCAAAAATACGCTGCGCCAAGCTGACTGCGGCAAACGCAATAGAAACGGGGTTTTCACCAATAGCCGTATCGGTACGCACCCGCTTAGCAACAGAAAAGGTACGTTGGAAAAGAGACTGCAGGTCTGGTCCAACACACTCTCCTTCTTGAGACACCGCATAGGCGGATTTGACCTGTCCTAAAATTTGCGGCTCACCAAGAATCAGCGAGTCCAACCCTGATGCAACACGCATAATGTGACGCACACTGTCATCGTTAAGGTGGGCATAGCAATATGGCTTAAGCTCTTCAAAATCAATTTGATGATACTCACTTAGCCAACGGACGATATTTTCTACATCGGTATCATTGTCGATGGAACAGTACAATTCCGTACGATTACATGTAGAGACGATCACAGCTTCTGAGGCTTTTTTCCCAGAAACTAAAGACGACAAAGCATCAATCATTTTTTCGGGAGCAAAAGCGACACGCTCACGAATCGCAACTGGCGCTGTTTTGTGGTTCACACCCACAGTAATTAGTGACATTAAGAAACTCTTCTCAAAGGTCGAGACATCAAGATCAGGAAAGGAGGAACAAACACCTCACACGACTCTTTACATAAAGAACACACATTATACGAGGAATTCGCTTATTTTCGCACCCCATAGAATCAATAAAAGTAATAGGATTAGTTTATAGTAAGTACTGACATCGCTCACAGCTAAAGATACCATAAGGATATTATGAATTTCGCACTGGGAACACACATGCCATCATATTTGCACAACGCAACAAAAGTTTCGTCGAAATATACACATATGAGATCGCTACCCTCTTGCCTATTAATTATGTGCACGTTAGCACTTACAGGCTGCAGCCATCTACCCGTTTCCAAACAAAATGCATCACAAGAACGCCCAACCTCAGCCTCAACCGACAACCCATCTAAAAGCAATATAACCAATAAAGACAACGCCACAAGCACATCAAAAGACACCGAGAATAAGCCACCCAAAGCAATTAAAGACACAACAACGCAAATCAATGACAAATATTTAAAAGCGATACTAGAAGCAGAATTCACCCTACAACGAGAAGGCACCGAGAAAGCCTTCGGTCCTTTTTATAAACTCACCGAGCAAACCAAAAACACCGCATTAGCAAAACATTTACTTCGTATTGCTACCGCGACTCAAAACGAGCAAGACATAGAAAAAAGTGCTAACTTGGTCATGTCCATTGCACCTCATGATCAACAAGCCTATGCCCTCAAGTTTCAAGTATTAGCGCAATCCCAACGTTCTAACGACGCAGCAACGTTATTGGAAAGTGCCATCAAGCATCATGTTAAGCTTGATTTTTTACCCATCTACGCGGATGAGAACATTCGCTCCAACGAGATAATGGGTACCTTGTCTGACACACTTGTCTTGTTACCCGCTCAAATTAAACGAAATGAATTTATCCAAGCGACTAAAGCTCGCCTACTCTTTAGCCAAGGCCACTATACTGAGTCCGCAGCACTAACTAAGACGCTTATAGCAGCACACAACAATCTACACAAAGCCCCCATTTATTTGATACTTGCGTATAGCCAAGATCAACTAGGCAGTCGAAATAAAGCCATTCAGACCTTGGAAAAGGGCTTTGCTAACTATCCTAATGAGCCTCAAATAATTACTCCGCTATTGAATTTTTTAGTACAAGCAAACCAATTAAAAGAGTCTAAACATGTCTACCAGACTGCAAAGCTTTCACCATTAGAGCAGATACAAGCTGGTATTCGCTATAGCAATACATTGCTCACCAACAAGCATCCAGAACTCGCCCTTGAAACATTAAACCACTTACCAGCTAATCATTATGGGTTGCAGGATCAAATTCTCTACCTAAAAGCAACCGCGCTCTATCAGACCGGTAAGAAAAAAGCCGCTATCCAATCCATGCAACATGTAAAAGGCGCTCTACTCAACAGTGCCACCAACCAAATGGCACTATGGATGTACAATGAAGGAAGAGAGAAAGATATAAACAAAATGGTACTAGATCGCACGCCACCTCAATATATTTCAGACGTTGTCACCACAATCAGCCAACTTCATGAAGAAGAGCACCACCCGGATTTGTCTTGGCAGTTACTCACCGAAGCGCTGAAAAAATATCCTCAATCCAATGCCTTGCGATATCACAAAGCACTTTTAGCAGAGAACATGAATCACTGGCAGGACACCATTAAAGAGTTGAAGGTTTTGCTGTCTAAAGACCCCAAAAATCCTCAGTATCTAAATGCGTTAGGCTACACCTTGTTGACTAGAACTCAGGACACTAAACAAGCCATGAATTATATCCAACAGGCTTATAAATATGATCCGAAAGACCCTGCGATTGTTGATAGTTTAGGGTGGGGCTATTTCATGCTGGGTAAATTAAAACAAGCCACATATTACCTAAACCAAGCTTGGCAGCTGTATCCAGACTCAGATATTGCAGCCCACTTAGGAGAATCTTTATGGCAACAAAAAAACTACTCACAAGCAGATAGTATATGGCACCAGGCTCTACAAATACGTCAGTCATCACCCCTACTAATGGACACTATCAAACGTCTCAATCCTTCACTTATCGAGAAACACGCCACACCTCAGCAAAAGGAAAGTACACAATGATCTTGCGTTTTTTAGCCGTCACAGTTATCGCCAGCCTCCTATCGGCTTGTAGCATGTTTCAAACGGCTCCAAAGCCTCCCGCACCTAAAAGTGTTCAAGCGATTACCCAGTGGGATACAGAAGGAAGGGTCGGTATTCGCACCCCCAATGACGCGGTTTCAGGAAATTTTAATTGGCATGAAAGTCCAACGGAGTTTTCCTTAAATATATATGGTCCTTTTGGGCAAGGTGCCACCAAACTGAGCGGTGTGAATGGTAAAAAAGTCACCTTAGCCTATGAGGATAAAACCATCGTTGGCAAAGATGCCGCATCGTTACTGAAGCAAAAACTTGGCTGGGAATTTCCAGTGAATCAAGTCACCTATTGGATGCGTGGGTTACCTTATCCGTATACACCCTACCAGTCTAAACGTAACCCTAAAACTCACCTTCTTGAACAATTACAGCAAGATGGCTGGAAGATTACTTATAAAAAATTCTCTAAAGTGGAAGGTTTACAATTACCACAAACCATGCAAGTGGCGCGCCCTCCTTACCGCGTTAACTTAATTATCACCGATTGGACGGTTCAGTAGTTATTATGAAGTTGCCCTCTCCCGCGAAACTCAATCTTTTTTTACACATCATCGGCCAACGAAAAAATGGCTATCATGACCTGCAAACTCTGTTTCAAATTATTGACCTATGCGATCAACTCACCTTTGACATAAACCACAATAGTACCGTTCGCCTATCACCCGCTATTGAAGGGGTCGCCCTAGAAGATAACCTTATTTATAAGGCGGCATCACTGCTCAAAAAACACCGTCAAGATATGTCCCTTGGGGCGGATATTTTTATTGAAAAGCAACTTCCTATGGGAGGTGGCATTGGTGGTGGAAGCTCCAACGCCGCCACAACATTACTTGCCCTAAACACACTTTGGGAATGCCATCTATCACTTCCTGAATTGGCAAAAATCGGGTTACAGCTAGGAGCTGATGTTCCAGTATTTGTCATGGGACATTCCGCTTTTGCAGAGGGTGTTGGCGAGTGCCTACAGAAGGTAGAACTGGAAACACCGTATTTTTTGTTGTTAAAACCCAACTGCCATGTTTCAACTGGTCAAATTTTTACCGATAAATATTTGACAAGAGACACCCCTCCGATCAAAATATCGCACGCCTTGAAGCTGGGTGGGCATAATGACTGTTTGAATGTGGTAAGAAAACACAATCCTCAGGTCGATGAAGCCTATTTATGGTTGAAAAATCATGGCGATGCTAAGTTGACTGGAACGGGAGCTTGTTTGTTTATTGCGTTTAACAATAAACAAGACGCTGAAAAAGTAAAAGCGTTGACTCCCGAAAAATGGCAAGCATGGGTTTGTCAGGGCTGCAACTTATCTCCAACTCACTACGCATTAAACCAGTGGATTGAGCAAAACAGGGGATAATAAACAATTTACACTAATCTCCCCAGCCAATCTATATTCAT
Organism: Marinomonas spartinae; assembly: GCF_900089775.1. Classification (GTDB taxonomy): domain Bacteria; phylum Pseudomonadota; class Gammaproteobacteria; order Pseudomonadales; family Marinomonadaceae; genus Marinomonas; species Marinomonas spartinae. Next base: position 238,941 of record NZ_FLOB01000005.1, on the reverse strand, counting down.
CGCTACAAAATATAAAGGGTATACATAGTGTCCAAGTTGATGGTTTTTACCGGTAATGCCAACCCTGAACTCGCTCGCAGGGTGGTTCGCCGACTCGGTCTGCCTATTGGGAATGCCACCGTAGGTAAATTCAGTGACGGTGAAATTACGGTCGAGATCAATGAAAACGTACGTGGTAAAGATGTTTTTATTATCCAATCCACATGTGCACCAAGTAACGACAACCTGATGGAATTGATTGTCATGGCAGACGCCCTGCGTCGTGCTTCAGCAAGCCGTGTAACCGCTGTTGTTCCTTATTTTGGATACGCTCGTCAAGATCGTCGCGTGCGGTCTGCTCGGGTTCCCATTACAGCCAAAGTGGTTGCGGATATGATTTCCGCAGTAGGCATTAATCGAGTGTTGACCGTGGATCTTCACGCAGACCAAATCCAGGGCTTTTTTGATATTCCTGTTGATAACGTCTATGCCACACCATTATTGCTAGATGACTTGCAACGCCAAGGGCATGAGAACATTGCTGTTGTCTCTCCAGATGTTGGCGGTGTGGTGCGTGCTCGCGCTTTTGCAAAGCTACTAGATGATGCAGACTTAGCCATTATCGATAAGCGTCGTCCACGTGCAAATGAAGCACAGATCATGCACCTTATCGGTGACGTAGAAGGGAAGACATGCGTCTTAATTGATGACATGTGTGATACCGGCGGCACCCTATGCGCAGCCGCAAAAGCCTTAAAAGAACACGGTGCAGCCAAAGTACTTGCTTACTGTACTCACCCTGTGCTTTCTGGCAAGGCCATTGAAAACATTAAAAATTCCGTGCTCGATGAGTTGGTCGTGACTGATACCATCCCATTGACACAAGAGGCGCAAAATTGCCCTCAAATACGCCAATTGTCGATGTCTGACATATTGGCAGAGGCTGTTCGTCGCGTCTGCAACGAAGAGTCTATCAGTGCCATGTTTGGGGCCTAAACCAAACATTAACGCTCGGAACGGGTCGCAGTTTTGGGCACCACTTATTATTAACTAGGAAATTATCATGACATTATCTATTAATGCCGTTGCACGTACTAATGAAGGTAAAGGTGCGAGCCGCCGCCTTCGTAACGAAGGCCTAGTGCCTGCTGTTATCTATGGCGCTGGCGTCGAGCCGAAATCTGTTGCAATGAAAGACAACGAAGTACTTAAAGCAGTGGGTACTCCAGGCTTTTTGACTAGCGTTGTTGAAGTTGTCGTTGAAGGTACGACTGAAAAAGTGATTGTTAAAGCGCTTCAACGCCACCCTTCTACTGGTGACGTTATGCACATCGACCTTCTTCGCGTTTCTGAAGACAAAGTCATCACGACTCGCATTCCTCTTAAATTCATCAACGCTGCAAAAAGCGAAGGTGTTAAGAGCCAAGGCGGTCGCTTGACGGTTGAAGCAAAACTAGCAGAAGTTCGCTGTCTTCCTGCAAACCTACCTGCAGAATTGGTTGTTGACACAATTGATGGTCAGCTAGGTCAAATTTTCCACCTATCTGACGCTATTCTTCCTGAAGGTGTTGAGTTGGTTTCTTTGCTTAAGGGCGAAGATCACAACCAACCAATCGGTCGTATCGATAAATCAAAACGTTAAGATATTGAAGGCGGCACTGTGACAGGTTTCAAATTATTAGTTGGTCTGGGTAATCCAGGTAGCGAATACGAGAACACTCGTCACAATGCAGGCGCTCAATGGATTGAAGCATTGGCTCGTCAGAGCCAATGCTCTTTACGAACTGAAAAGAAGTTTTTTGGCCAATTTGGCAAAGTTTCTATAGCTGGTGAAGAATGTTACCTACTGATTCCCACCACCTATATGAATTTAAGCGGCAAAGCGGTTCAAGCAGTTTGCCAGTTTTATAAAATTCCTCCAGAACAAATACTCGTCATTCATGACGAACTCGACATTCCTCCCGGTACAGCCAAACTCAAAAAAGGCGGTGGTCATGGCGGTCATAATGGCTTAAAAGATATCATTGCAAGGCTGTCTAATAATCGGGAATTTGGCCGCCTTCGAATTGGTATCGGCCATCCAGGTCACGCCAGCCAAGTCGCGAATTACGTTCTAAAAAAAGCCTCCCAAGACGAATACCGTAAAATAGAGCAAACGATTGATGAATCTTTGCGTTATATTGATGATATTGTCGGTGGCAATCTAAATACTGTCATGAATCAGCTACACAGTTTTAAAGCATAATCACTTAATTATTCAGGAATCTCACTATGGGTTTTAATTGCGGCATCGTTGGGTTACCCAACGTTGGTAAATCGACTCTTTTTAATGCACTAACCAAAGCAGGCATTGGCGCAGAAAATTTTCCATTTTGTACCATTGAACCAAACGCGGGTGTGGTCGCGATGCCTGACCCACGATTAGATGCTTTAGCAGAGATCGTAAAGCCTGAACGCGTACTAGCCACCACAATGGAGTTCGTAGACATTGCAGGTCTCGTAGAAGGCGCCTCTAAAGGTGAAGGGTTGGGGAATAAATTCCTTGCCAACATTCGTGAAACCGATGCCATTGCCCATGTCGTTCGTTGCTTTGAAGATGAGAACGTTATTCACGTTTCTAACCATGTAAATCCAAAACTAGACATTGAAGTCATCAATCTTGAGTTGATTTTTGCCGATATTGAATCCATCGACAAGCAACTTTTACGCACCGCGAAAAATGCCAAAAGCGGCAACAAAGAAGCCATTGCTCACAAAGCTTTCTTGGAAAGTATTAAAGAACACTTGGAGAATGGTCAGCCTGTACGTTCTATGCAACTGACCGATGATCAAAAGAAAGAGGTAAAACTACTTCACCTTTTGACAACAAAGCCCACCATGTACATTGCTAACGTCTCTGAGGACGGATTTGAGAATAATCCTTATCTAGATCAAGTCCGTGACATCGCCGAAGCAGAAGGCGCCATGGTCGTCCCTATCTGCAACCAGCTTGAAGCAGAGATCTCAGAACTAGACACCGAAGAGATGCAAGAGTTTCTGGACGAAATGGGAATGGAAGAGCCAGGGCTGGATCGAGTGATCCGCGCAGGCTATGAACTTCTAGGCCTTCAGACCTACTTTACAGCAGGTGTAAAAGAAGTACGAGCTTGGACCGTAAAACAAGGCGCAACAGCGCCACAAGCCGCTGGCGTGATCCACACGGACTTTGAGAAAGGTTTTATCCGTGCAGAAGTCGTTGGTTATAACGATTTCATTCAATACAAAGGTGAGAACGGTGCGAAGGAAGCAGGCAAATGGCGCCTAGAAGGAAAAGAATACATCGTCAAAGACGGTGATGTGATGCACTTTCGCTTTAACGTATGATTTTTTAAAAACTTTTCAACAAAACACTTGACCCATTAACGGGTTATATGAATAATATCGCGCCACAGAGACAGAGTATCTTTTTAGAAATTTTGTTTCTGTGTCAGTCTGTTGGGGTATAGCCAAGCGGTAAGGCAACGGGTTTTGATCCCGTCATGCGTAGGTTCGAATCCTGCTACCCCAGCCATACAGACGAACGGCTATGTAGCTCAGTTGGTTAGAGCACATCACTCATAATGATGGGGTCACTAGTTCGAATCTAGTCATAGCCACCAACAACCAAGTAATTGGGGTATAGCCAAGCGGTAAGGCAACGGGTTTTGATCCCGTCATGCGTAGGTTCGAATCCTGCTACCCCAGCCACTTTCTTTAGGCTATGTAGCTCAGTTGGTTAGAGCACATCACTCATAATGATGGGGTCACTAGTTCGAATCTAGTCATAGCCACCAATAAAATTGATGGGGTATAGCCAAGCGGTAAGGCAACGGGTTTTGATCCCGTCATGCGTTGGTTCGAATCCAGCTACCCCAGCCAATATAATTTTTCGCCCCCCATAAAGACACAGAGTGTCGTCATATTTTTTTACCTCTTACCTAATTTGCTCCTCATTCGACTGGATTTTGTATTCTAAAGATCTATAATGACGTCAAACTGTCTTTTATGATCTATGGATGCACAATTATGAAAAAAGCGCTTCTTCTTTCTACTCTTTTATTTGCTGGCGCCGCCAATGCTGATTTTCTTGGCGTTACTGCCGAAGCTGGAGCCTTCTCACCAGATGTTAGCGATGCTAAATACGCCACACACGGCGATGTAAGCAGTCCAATGGATCTTGATGGCAAGACAGGCGCTTATTTTGGTATCGCCTTGGATCATCCCATTCCATTGATCCCAAACATTCGCTTGCAACACGTTAATTTAAAAGCAGATGGTAGCATTGGCTCAAGCTCTGCTAAGCTGGACTTATCCAACACTGACTACACCCTTTATTATCGTTTCTTGGACGGTCTATTCTGGTTAGACTTCGATGCTGGCGTCTCATTACGAAAAATCGATGGCTCTGCCACTATTAGCGGCAATAAACATGATCTATCCGATACTCAACCATTAGGCTATGTCTCTGCCTTTGTGACGCTACCAGGTACCAGCCTATCTGTTGGCGGGGAAGTAAAAGCAGGTGGTTATGGTGGCACAAGCATTACCGACACCACATTAAAAGTGAAGTATGAAACCCCCTTCTTTGTTGGTCTAGAAGGCGGGTACCGTGCTATCTCTATGGATTTGAACGACATTGATAATCGTGATGTGAAAGCGGATTTCAAAGGCGCCTTCATTGGCGCTTTCGTCCATTTCTAAAATTGACACAAACAGTAAAAAAGCCCTGCTACCGAAAGGTAACAGGGCTTTTTATGGTCAGCTCTAGGCTCCTCTATTATTAGAGTTGAGCTTTTTTAGAAAATACTATCTGCTCACCTGACACGTCCGCTACAATATTATCACCTGAGACAAAATTTCCTGATAACAGCTCATTGGCTAGCGGATTCTCGATCCACTGTTGAATCGCCCGTTTTAACGGTCTTGCTCCATAAATTGGATCATACCCTACTTCCGCCAAACGATCTGAAGCCGCCTCTGAAAGCGTGAGCGTCATGTCCATTTCAGCCAATCGATCGTTAAGATGTAACAACTGAATCTTCGCAATCCCCTTAATTTGCGACTGCATTAGCGGATGGAAGACCACCGTCTCATCAATACGGTTAATAAACTCCGGACGAAAATGCATTCCCACCACATCCATTACTTTGGATTTAATCTCTTCATATTGGTCATCTGTACGGTATTCCTGAATCACATCCGACCCTAGGTTGGAGGTCATCACCACAACAGTATTTCTAAAATCAACCGTTCTTCCCTGTCCATCAGTCAAACGACCGTCATCTAAGACCTGCAACAAAATATTAAAAACATCCGAATGCGCCTTCTCAATCTCATCTAACAACAAGACAGAATAGGGACGACGACGAACCGCTTCCGTTAAATAGCCACCCTCTTCATAACCAACATAACCTGGGGGTGCACCAATTAATCGAGCGACGGAATGCTTCTCCATAAACTCTGACATATCAATACGCACCATGGCCTGCTCTGTATCAAACAGGAACTTAGCCAACGACTTACACAGCTCGGTTTTACCAACACCAGTAGGCCCTAGGAAGAGAAAGGAGCCATTGGGGCGGTTAGGGTCTGCCAAACCTGACCGAGAGCGTCTTACAGCATTAGACACAGCATGAACTGCCTCGTCTTGACCGATAACCGATTCATGCAGCGCATCTTCCATACGAAGCAACTTATCACGCTCCCCCTCCAGCATCTTATCGACTGGAATACCTGTCCAGCGAGAGACCACTGTTGCAATCTCTTCTTCTGTGACTCGATTTCTAAGCAATTTAGTTTCTGACTGTTGCTCTTCTGCCTTACTGGCTTTGTCGATTTCCGCTTCCAGCATAGGAATCACGCCATATTGCAACTCAGACATTTTCGCCAAGTTACCATTACGACGCGCCTCCTCCATCTCTTGCTTAACAGCTTCCAAGTCTTCTTTGAGTTTCTGCGCGCCTTGAACCGCTGCTTTTTCCGCATTCCAGATTTCTTCTAAATCTGAATATTGCTTTTGCAATACATCAATTTCAGACTCAAGCTCTTCTAGACGCAGTTTTGAGGCTTTGTCTTTTTCTTTCTTCAAAGCCTCTTGCTCAATCTTCAATTGAATCAAGCGACGCTCTAAGCGATCCATATTCTCTGGCTTAGAATCCATCTCCATACGAATACGACTTGCCGCTTCATCAATCAAATCAATCGCCTTATCTGGCAACTGACGATCAGTAATATAACGCTGAGACAGCTTGGCTGCTGCGATAATGGCAGAATCAGTAATGTCCACACCGTGGTGCACTTCGTAACGCTCTTTTAAGCCACGTAAGATGGCAATAGAGTCCAAGACACTTGGCTCTTCCACTAAGACTTTTTGAAAACGACGCTCTAATGCTGCGTCTTTTTCAATATATTGGCGGTACTCATCCAATGTGGTCGCTCCCACACAGTGAAGCTCACCGCGTGCTAAAGCGGGTTTTAACATATTGCCCGCATCCATGGAGCCTTCGGACTTACCGGCACCCACCATGGTATGAATTTCATCGATAAAGAGAATGATTTGACCTTCCTGCTTTGAAAGCTCACTCAACACAGCTTTTAGACGCTCTTCAAATTCGCCTCGGTATTTGGCTCCAGCAATCAAAGACCCCATATCCAGCGATAATACACGCTTATTTTTTAAGCCTTCTGGCACCTCAGCATTGATAATTCGCTGGGCCAACCCCTCGACAATAGCCGTCTTACCCACACCTGGTTCACCAATTAATACGGGGTTATTTTTACGACGACGCTGTAAGACCTGAATAGTACGACGAATTTCATCATCACGCCCAATCACTGGATCTAATTTTCCTTCCGCCGCACGAGCGGTTAAATCCACAGTGTACTTATCCAGCGCTTGGCGATTCTCTTCTGCATTGGGATCATCCACCGAATCCCCACCACGAACATGATCGATTACAGAAGCAATATCTGCTTTGGTTACCCCCGTCGCTTTCAACGCTTTAGCAAGATCATCTTTACCATCAAACATGGCCATCAAAACTAATTCCGATGAAATGTACTGGTCTTTACGCTTTTGCGCTTCTTTATCTGCGAGATTTAGTAGACGACCCAATTCTGGTGACATTTGTACGTTACCATCATGATCATTGACGGTAGGCAGACGAGTAAGCAACTCGTTTAGACTTTCACGAAATTTGGCCACCTGAACACCAGCTTGCTGGAGAATGGGACGAGTACTGCCGCCCTGTTGATCCAACAACGCCATCATCAAGTGAATAGATTCAATATAGGAGTGGTCTTGGCCAAGCGCGATGGATTGCGCATCAGAAAGAGCTAATTGTAGTTTGCTTGTTAAACGGTCGATTCGCATAGGAACGTCCTCATTGTAAATAGAAAAAATACGATTGTTACAACCTTAATAAGTACACTTATTCGCTTTTCAATGAGGGAGTGTCATTTTTTTGACACCCATCAATAAAATCCACCTTATTAAGCTTCAAACCAAATAACAGATGCCATGCGCCCTGTTTGCCCATCACGCCGATAAGAATAAAAAAGTGACGATTCGGTGTGGGTACAATGATCCCCTCCGTAGACTTGCACAACACCTTTAGCAGCAAGACGTTGTCTGGCAATCAAATACAAGTCCCCCAGCCATTTACCGTTTTCTTTAGCTATAAAGGCTTGTTCTGCTTGCGATTGCACAGCGACAAAAGCCTCACGAACCTCTCCACCCACCTCAAAAGCATTAGGCCCAATTGCGGGACCTAACCACACCATGACCTTCTCAGGATCATCGAAACAAGCCAGCGTTTCTTCTAACACACCCGAGCACAAACTCCGCCAACCAGCATGAGCCACTGCTACTCTTTGCCCCACCTCATCACAAAAGAAAACGGGCAAACAATCTGCCGTTAATATGGCACACACCTGATTCTTTTGCTGAGTAAACGCAGCATCCGCACTTTCAATATCACTATCAGACGGTAGATGTGCAACCGTCACACCATGAACTTGATTAAGCCATTGAATCGAATCTGGCATCCCTATCGACAAGGCAAATAAGCGACGATTTTCATTGACACGCTCAATGTCATCCCCCACATGAGCCCCTAAATTTAACGAATCAAAAGGCATCCCACTGACACCACCAATACGCGTAGAGACAAAGGCTTTGACCTGTTTCGGTGCTGGCCAAGAAGGTAAAAGAAACGATCCATTTGATACGTCTAACCCACGATCTACATTACTCACACAACCCCTCCAATACGCTCACCTTCGTCACTTTGACCTATTAAACCATCTCACTGAGACAATAAAAAAGCAGCCGAAGCTGCTTAGTCTATTTCGATCTATCACAAATAATCAGAGTCTTCGCTACCAGACTCGATCATGTCTTTTTTTAGTGCCTCCAGTAAATGCTGTATATCCTCAGGAAGGTCAACTTCCCAAGCCATCCACTCCCCTGTTATCGGATGGGCTAGTTCCAACCTTTTAGCATGTAACGCTTGCCGGCGAAAACAACGCAATGCTTCTTGTAACTCAGGCGAGCAAGCTTTAGGCATTTTTAAACGACCACCATATTGTGGATCACCCACTAGCGGATATTGTATAAATGCCATGTGCACACGAATTTGATGCGTTCTACCCGTTTCCAATTTCAAACGAATATGTGTATGGTTTTTAAAACGCTGCACAAGACGATAATGAGTCACCGCATCTTTACCATTAACTGGTTCAACCGCTTGCTTTTGGCGATTATGAGGGTGACGTCCGATGGGCTCATCGACAATACCACCGCCAGTCATTTCTCCAATGGTAATCGCCTCGTATTCACGCCCCATACTGCGCTCTTGCAACTGTGCAACTAAATCCGTTTGCGCTGCCAATGTTTTTGCCACCACCATCAAGCCCGTCGTTTCTTTATCTAAACGATGGACAATACCAGCACGAGGAACATGAGCTGTTTCGGGAGCATGATACAAAATCGCATTCATCAAGGTTCCATCGCGATTACCCACAGCAGGATGTACAACCAACCCTGCCGGCTTATTAATGACAATAATATCATCGTCTTCATAGACGATATCTAACGGCATCGCCTGTGCTTCATGCTCGGCCTGATCTTCTAGCTCGACGTCTAGAACCATTCGCTCACCACCAAACAATTTTTCCTTTGGCTTGGTGACTTTACCATCCACCAATAGTAGCCCATCATTAATCCAAGTTTTGATTCTAGATCGGGAGTAGTCGCTAAACAGCTCGGCTGCTATCTGATCGAATCGATTTCCACCCAACTCAAAAGGGACTTGGGCTTCTCTTACTATACGCTCTGCCATACAATGTACTTTTATCGGTTGTTTTCAGCCTTATGATTTAATCATAGTGACTGAAAGTGAAAAAAACGTTAGCATCTTGCCTATTACTGTTTTCGTTATAAAACGCAACAACATGCCGATTGGGGCTAATTTACCACAATATCAAGGTTTTGATTATACATGGGATTTCATCACTCGTTGCTTCGATTCACAGGAATCGCAAGTTTTTCTTTGCTGATCGCCGCCTGCTCTAGCACTCAGGTTCAAACACCAGACCTTCCCGAGCATGTTTATTATGAAAAAGCTCAAAAAGCACTGGCCGACGATCTACCATCCACAGCCGTAAAGTACTTACAAGATCTAGATAACCGCTATCCTTTTGGTGAGTACAGCACTCGCGCGGAGCTTGACCTTATTTATGCGCAATATAATGCGGGGGATTATGTATCCGCCCATGCTACTGCCGAGCGCTTCATTAAAGACCACCCAGATTATGAAGCCCTTGACTACGCCTACTATATGCGCGCTTTATCAACTTACACAGGTTCTCAGACGCTGCTAGAGCGCTATCTAGATAGTGACCCAAGCAAGCGTGATACAAGTGATTTGCAAAAAGCGTTTAAAGAATTTTCTGACTTTCTTTCCCGCTACCCGAAAAGCAAATACGCACCAGACGCAAAAGCCCGTATGATCTTTTTACGCAACACCATTGCTCGCCATGAAGTCGATGTTGCTCGCTATTACCTTAAGCGCCAAGCTCCTCTATCCGCTCTGCGTCGTGGACAAGTAGTAATCGACCATTATCCAAGCTCAACGTCAGTAGAAAATGCGCTTGCTATCACAATTCAGTCTTACAATGATTTACACCTGCCTCTATTAGCCAAAACCAACCTAGAGGTTCTGAAAAAAAGTTACCCTCATTCTTCCTATGTCGACAAGAAGGGTCATTTTATTCCAATACCACTACCAAGCGATGCCGATCCAGGCTTCTGGTATTGGATCAGTTTTGGCTTAATCAGCAAAAACTAACTCAATCAACAAGCGATAAAAAGAGCCAGAGTCATAGGCTCTTTTTTTTATGCATAACAATCGGTCACTCTAGCCCTCTACTTTCTCTGGTGGGAAATAAACGGGCTCTTGACCTTCCTCCCATGCTGACCATTTCGTCATGACTCTTTGAAATAAGTCACTTCCAACAAAGCTGGAAAGCCAAGACTTTACAGAAAAGTATTCTGATGACTCAAACCATTGCCCATTCACAGCGGCAAACTGGCGTACAAAAGGAAACAAACAGACATCGGCCAATGACATCCCATCTGCCAGTAAATACCGAGAGTGAGCCAGACGCTTTTCTAAACGTCGCAAGAATCGTTCACCTTGCTGTCGATAGTAAACCTCCGTTTGCTCTGGATATCGATCGGCATACTTATACCGATCCAACCAATGCTTAAAAAAGCGATCATTATAATGAATCCATGCCATAATCTTGTTCTGCCTTACTGACTTGGGACACCAAAGTGCCTCCTTCAACTTGTCGTTTGAACTATGTTTTAACGCCCAAAAAATAATATCCAAACTCTCTGGATAACGCTGACCATCGCAGTCAATTAATTGCGGTACACTAGAACGGCCACCTAAGCGAAGCAACGCCTCAGGTTTGGATTTGAGCACAACCTCACGCACTACCACTCTCAAACCAACTAAAGCTAATACATAACGAGCGCGAATAGCGTAGGGACAACGACGAAAAGAATATAAAACAGCAGCCAAGCCAAAACCTCACGATCACACCCAAAACTAAATTAAAGCAGCGGAAATCAATAAAACGCTCCCCTATTGCCTCAATGATAGAGAAAGGAGCGCTTCAATTGGCATGACAATACACAAAATGCGGAAATAAAAAAACCACGCAGGATAGCATGGCTTTTCAGGAACTGGATTAAAACTTAAATAACAGAAACGTTTTCTGCCTGAGGACCTTTTTGACCTTGTGTTACTTCAAAAGACACCTTTTGACCTTCCAGCAATGTACGACGGCCAGTGCCATTAATAGCACGAAAATGAACAAAAACATCTGGGCCACCTTCACGTTCGATGAAGCCAAAACCTTTTTCATCATTAAACCACTTAACAATACCGGAAACTAATTGACCTGACATAACAACCCCATTTCTAACTTCTACTGCTCTAAAAAGCAGTTTACTTTTACAATCAAAACCTAAAACGGTTTTAGCAATTTTTAGCTACTGAACCCATTTAATAATGGTATGTATCACACATCAGTCCTTCGATAATAAGGGGTTCAAGATAAAATGGAAGATATATGATTGAATAGTTTGTTAAAAAACGTAACCATTTAATAAAGAAAAACGAGAATAATATGTTTTATAATTTTATAATATAACTGACTTAATGGACAAATAACTACCATTTAAGAATTCAAAAAAGGATCAATTCCAGTGAAAATTTGGCTATTAACCCACAGTGAAGAAACGAAAAAGAAAACAGGAACAGGCAAACTAGTGAAAGAAGCATTAGCTGATGAATGTAATATCGTCGAATGGTCACGTGTTCTTCCAAATAAGGAGATCTTAAACCTCGATATCAGCAACACCATATTACTTTATCCTCAAGAAGAGAGCACCCAAGAGTCTACAAGCCTAAAAGACATCGACAATGTTATTATTCTAGATGGAACCTGGCAGCAGGCACGAAAAATGTATAATCAATCCCCTTACTTAAAATCATTTCCTCATTATGAAATCCAAGGCAAAGTCTCTGAATACACCAAAAGACGTAATCAAAAAAATATGGGGTTATGTACAGCTGAAACCGTCATCCACCTACTGCAACAAAAAGGTCACAATAAAGCAATCAATCTAAAAAATCGCTTCGATGATTTTAATAAATAACTATTAAAATCATCGATTTACCACCATAAAAACCGTATTACCAAAAAGTTGTGAATTAAACCGACACAATCAAGGTGCATTCTATAGTGACGACTTATTCAACACCATGAACTGTCAAAAAGGAGCCTGCACCTTTATAGAAACATTACCTAAACCTTCTACACTTGCTTCCATCACATCTCCGGCAATTACCGAGCCTACATTCTCAGGCGTGCCCGTCATAATTAAATCACCCGGACGCAATTCAAAAGCTTCTGACAACTTACAAATTACTTCTTCGACAGACCAAGTAAGATTCGCAATATGACTTAATTGCTTTACTTCTCCATTCACTTTTAGAGCAATTTGACTGTGAGAAACAACACCATCAGGTAGATCCTGTTTTAGAAAAATTGGACTAATGGGGGCAGACTGAGAAAAAGATTTGCCAATTTCCCAAGGCCGCCCCTTCTTTTTTGCCAGAGATTGCAGATCCCGCCTAGTCATATCTAGTCCAACTGCATAGCCTAAAACAGCATCTCTTGCTTGCTCCATCGTCAGATTAGAGCCGCCTTTCCCCAAAGCAACCACTAACTCGACTTCATATTCAAGTTGAGAGGTCATCGACGGATAAATAATGGAATTTTCCTCATCAAAGAAAACAGGGACCACACAGGAGGCATCCTTACAAAAGAAAAAGGGCGGATCACGATCTGGATCGTCCCCCATCTCTCTCGAGTGCTCTGCATAGTTTCGACCAACACAATAAATACGAGCAACAGGGTAGCGCTGATCACTCCCCTTAATAGGCAAAGATACTCTCGGTGATTTTTCTATTATATAGTTCATTAGAGACTCTTACTCAAAGAATAATTTTCTACAAAGCAGACATTAAAAATGTCCCGTTTTCAGCCAAAAAAAACAGGATGATTGAACAAACCACTTGCTCAAGTCAAAATCAGGCAGCCTCAGCCACCCTCCAGGCTTTAAGCACAAACCATCATATTCAGCCTGTCCTTCTAAAACAAATAATTCAACAGAAGCGGCAAGACCAATAGACGCTAAAAGCCTTGAGTTATCATCTTCCCGAATCATATAAACACGCTCCGGGCCATATTCATATAGCCGCACGCTAGTGGACTTACCATCGCTACTCCAAATAGCAGAGACATCAATAGACACACTATTGAGATCAAACGGGGAAAATTGATGGAGCTTTACTAACAACAAGCAACCTTGCTTGCTATAGGGAGCATGGCTTGAACCTGGAGGGTTACGAAAATAACTTCCTTTGTGGTAATCCCCTGATTCATCAGAAAAGACACCGTCTAAAACCAATATCTCTTCACCTAATGGATGGGGATGAGCACGAAAAATAGACCCAGCAGAATAACGAACTAGACTTGTCGCATGACCTCTTTCTGCCTCTTCTCTCGCCAAAGGCTTTCTATCCACCCCAGGAAGTGGGCTGCTCACCCACTCAGCCGCATTTGTATCGACATAGACTAATCGAGAGAAATCCATGTTAAGCATCACATCACCAAGTGTCAGTAAACATTCAGTTTACCGTCTTGCTCAAATAACAATCAAGAAAAAGCGGCAAACCTATGCCTATATCCTGACATTTTGACGGTATTGCAATAAGGCATTTCCCCAGCCAAAGAATACCCAAGAAAAGACAATAAGTTAGAACAACACTGACAATATAAAAAATGGCACAACCCTTGCTAAGTACAATCATCCATCGCAAAAAGAGCTAAAGAAGATGAATCAAGCCAAAAACACCACGACTTATAATGCAAACCGCAACCATAAAAAAAACGTCACACCTTGCGTCAAAACTTTATTCGAAATAGAGCAAAGTCATTACCCAACAAAACTTGAAGAAGCTCTCCCCTCGGAAAGCGAATTACAGTATTTAATGGCGCGAATCACAGAGAATACTGATAGAAATGCGTTACCAGATGACACTGGCTTTTATAATGAATTAAGAGACAGGCTTTGCTATAACTTTCGAGAAGCGTTGCTTAGTTGGCTTGATGGCAGACCTAAAACAACGAATTGCACAAGGCAGCACTTTATTAATCTAAACGGGGGAAGAATCGCGAAAAACACACTAGAGGCCGTCAAAGGTGAGTACCAAGCATTAGGCTATGCAAGATCTTACTGGGGAGAGAAAGTAGGCTACTTCTCTTAAAGCAAGTGTAGCCTCTTCAGACTGAACAACACTGAATTAAATAGCAATAAATCCAGCCAAAAAAAAGCGCCAGACCTTAGAAGACCCAACGCATAATACTACTCATTATTCATCTATAAGAATAATTCTTTCACAACATCTTGTTTAACATAAGGCTCCTAAAAGAAGCCTTAGAGTAAACAAGATCAAAGCCTAAAGAGTGCTCTCTAGGCTAAACAACCTCTTCTTAATTAGAAGCTGTAAGTCACACCCATTGCAGTTGTTTTTACCTTATTAGAGGTAAGACGACCTAGCTCAGTGTAAACATACATAGAAGAGTTGATGCTATAAGTGACACCAAATGCGTATTCGTTAAAGTCATCTGAACCAGCAGCATCTGGCTTAACGTTCTCGTAAGAAGCATACATATCGCCCATGCCATAGCCATAACGAGTTGCTAGACCAAAAGCTTTTTTACCTGCATTAGACGAATCTGCATCACTTGTTTTCTCATACTTACCAGAAACAGATAAATTTTCAATCGGCATAACTGTTGCTGTTATACCCACTGTATCACCAAGAGCGTTAGCAGCACCTACGGTAGCTTTATTTTGGTTTGTTAGGCTATCGTAACCTAAAGCAACCGTTACAAGGTCGTTAGAGTATTTAACAACACCTGTGTAGGTAGTATTACTGTTAGATTGGATAGATTTTACGCCAGTACCATCATCTTCACCTAGGCCAGCAGATACCTGAACTTGGAAGCCAGAGATAGTTGGAGAGAAGTAAGCAACCGTCTTACCTTTAGCAGACGTTTTGTTGTTCGTCATACTAATATATTCAAGTTGGTCGATTGGATCTTGGATAGCGTCGTTATAGATGCTGTCAAAAGAACCCACCTTCACGTTACCAAAATCACCTTTCAAACCAACAAAGGCTTTATCCATTTTGAATTTAATGTCGCCTGCAGATGTACCAGTAGTTGCATTACGAGTCGCAGGCACTTTGTATTTCACGTAGAAATACGCAGTCGTCATATCGCTAACTTTGGACTCACCTTTAAAGCCAAAAGACGAACCATTATCTTCGAAAGCATTCGTGTTGTTACCAACCTTAGGGTCTTTGGTAACGTATGCGTACTGGATGTTACCAAAGAAACCTACAGTCGTATCTTCTGCAGCGTAAGCCGAGATAGAAGCAAAAGCAGCGCTAGAAACTGCAAGAGCGACAAGTGATTTTTTCATTCTCATTTTCCCTTATAGATGATGTTATTGCGTTCATTATTATGAGCGCTTGATATGTGCAAGCAACAGTCAAACAATCTAAACATTATTAGAAAATAGGCAACAATGATTGACCAATTTGCACAATTTATCCTTATTTTGATTTTTTTATTTGCGCTTTTTATTCACAAAAAAGTCATAATAATCAGGTATTAAATAAAAACAATACAAATCAAGCATTTAAATATCATAGTTTTTATCAATAAAGAAATAACTAAGGAAGGAGTCAATAGAAGAGAAAATTAAGCTCATCAATGAGCCAAAAAAGAAGGATGAAAAGAGAAAATATGAAGAACAAAAAGAGAAAATATGAAGAAAAGCCTAACAAATCAACGATATATAAAATTCAAACAAAAACAAGGCGGGGACTGACTCTTCACTCCACCGCCATACCCTCAGCTTTACCACATGAGGTCGTCTGGAATCTGAAAATCTGCATAAGGATCTTCTTCATCCTCGACAGTCTCAATCCGATTGTTACAAACTAAAACACAGTCAGCATCACGTTCACCAATCTTTACGGCCACAGGTTCAGGAATAAATTCATAACCCCCATCAAGAGCAACGATGGCCAAACGCCCTTTCGTTAGGTCATCATGCATACCTTGACTGATATAGAGTTTCTTTACTTTTTTTTGATCCGTAAAATGATAAGCAATTTCACCATCTTGCTTATTGATGCGATTTTGCAAAATCATTTGACGAATCTGCCCCTGAATGGCCTTTTGTTCAAGCTCTTGCTGACGCTCTAAATTTAGCGCTTTATCTTTCGCCGCCTTTTCCTCACGCTGCCTCTTGAGTTCGGCTTGACGCTGAGCATCACCTTGATCAACCACCTTACCTTTTTTTACTTTTTGCTTATGTTGTAACTTCTCTGCTTTTAACTTATTTGCTTTCTTCTTATCGACCAGACCAGCGCCTAATAGCTGCTCTTGCAGTGACTTAGCCATATTTATCCTCTTTAACACTCAATGTAACCATACGATAACATATGAATATGCCATCATTTGATACAGACATATACATCAATGCCTTCTCATAGAGAAGGCATTGATTTCATTAAGTACAAAAACAAAAAAAGCGACACAAGGTCGCTTTTTTGACTTTTTTACTGAGAAAACCTCAGCAACGCTTCCTTATAAAGGAGTAACGTTTTGTGCTTCAGGGCCTTTTTTGCCTTGAGCTACTTGGAATTCAACTTTTTGGCCTTCAGCCAAAGTTTTGAAGCCAGAAGTGTTGATCGCAGAGAAGTGAACAAATACATCTGGACCTGAATCCTGAGTGATGAAACCGAAACCTTTAGTTTCGTTGAAGAACTTTACTGTACCAGTTACTACGTCAGACATGTCTTTTTATCCTGTAGGTAAGTTAATTTATCCGCTAACGACTGTGTTAGCTCTATTGTGCTAAAAAAACTCGGTATTACTTATGACTTAACAGGATCGAACATACATGACGTAATATTCGCAACTCTGGACATAAATATTGCCAACTCTTTTAAACGAATTTGATTGTAGACCTGTAACAGCGATCAGGTCAATCATGTTTTCAACAATTTTTTCCAAATAAGGAGACTTAATAATTATTTTGAGATAAATCAATGGACTAGCAAAACGAAACTCGCAAAAAATATATTTTATCTCTAGGCTTAATGAAGAAAATACATACATATCTATACGTTAAGCTTGACGTTTTCACTTAATATGATGATTTAACTGGACGAGTATAATGAAAGTTGCCATTTTTTCTTGCAAACCTTATGACAGACGTACACTTGAACATTTTTCTCAGACATCAAAAGAACTTGAGTTCAGTTTTTTTGAAAGTCGGCTTAGCCAAGAAACAATGACACTGGCAAGTGGTTTTGACGCCATTTGTTGTTTTGTCAATGATGACGTAAACAACAACGTCATCCGCTACTTAGCCAAACAAGGTATCACTGCTATCGCACTACGCTGTGCAGGATTCAATAATGTCGATTTATCTGCAGCAAAAGCCGCTGGCATTAAGGTTTACCATGTACCGGACTACAGTCCGACTTCTGTTGCTGAGCATGCTCTAGCTTTAATCATGACTCTAACTCGCAAAACCCACATAGCCTATCAAAGAGTCAAAGCAGGTAATTTTGCGCTAGAGGGGCTATTAGGCTTTAACTTACAAAACAAAACAGTAGGCTGCATAGGCACAGGACGCATTGGACAAGCCTTTTGCCGCATTATGAAAGGGTTTGGTTGTAATGTGTTATGTTACGACGTTTCCCCGAATGAAGCGTTAATCGATTTAGGTTGCCAATATACAGATTTAGAAACACTTTATAAGAAAAGCGATATAATCAGCCTACATTGTCCACTGAACGCCTCTACCCATCATTTAATCAACGGGAAAAGCCTCAATAAAATGAAAGACGGCGTCATGATCATCAACACGAGCCGAGGAGCGCTGGTTAACGCCCAAGAAGCCATAGATGCTTTATACTCCGGAAAAATTGGCTACTTAGGCATGGATGTTTACGAGCAAGAAAACAGAATATTTTTTGAAGATATGTCGAGTCACATCATACAAGATAGCGTTTTTCAGTTAATGCTCACCTTTCCAAACGTTGTCGTGACAGGTCATCAAGGCTTTTTTACTCAAGAGGCACTCGATCATATCGCTATAACCACCGTAGACAATTTGAATAAACATCGAAAAGCTGAAGACTGTCAGCGGCTATTGAATCCATAACACGGATATTCATAAAAAGTTCTGAGTATTCGAATAAAGCACAGTAACGATGCTAGTAGCTAATGGCCGATATACTTTGCCAGAAAAATAAACAACCGTATCGACAAAAACTACTACTCAAATAAAAGTCATTGCCGTTACAATAGGCTCATGAGAATAACACTTAGACAATTACAGATATTTGAGGCGGTGGTTCACACAGGCTCTGTCACGGCCGCAGCAGAAATGGTCTCTATTAGCCAACCTGCAGCTAGCCAAGCGTTACGAGAATTAGAGGCACTACTAGGACGCCCTCTTTTTCGCCGTCATGGCAAAAGACTGCAAATCACACCTCAAGCAAGATTACTACTGCCTCAAGCGCGTTCGGTTTTAAGCCAAATTGAACAAATCGAAAGTATGGGCAGTGATGATGAGCTAAGCGGCTCACTTCATCTCGCTTCTAGTGTGAGTGTTGGCAATTACTTATTACCAGAGCAGATGGCCTCATTTAGAAGAAAGTACCCTAATATTCGCTTCAATTTAGACATTGGCAACACTCAACACGTGATTCAACAATTGCTCACAGGTAAAGCAGAAGTCGGCTTTATTGAAGGATATTGCCAACATGCAGAATTGACGACGCAAATTTGGCGACGAGATGAATTGGTTGTTTTTGGCTCCTCACAGGAAGATAGACAAGAAGAGTTATCTTGGGAAGACCTTCAACAAGCAGACTGGGTGATGCGAGAAGTCGGCTCAGGTACACGTAACATTCTTGAACAAGCCATAGGTAAATCAACCACTCAGCTCAATGTTGTCTTATCTCTCGCTCATATGGAAGCCGTCAAGCAAGCCGTCATCCATAAAATGGGGTTAGGCTGTCTTTCACGTATGGCTATCTCTCAAGAACTCAACTCCGGCCTAATTCGGCTATATAACACGCCGCTTGAGCTGAATCGTAATTTACTTATTGTCATTCCGAAAAATACAACACTAACCAAAAATGCCCAGGGTTTTGTGGATCAATGTTACGAGATGACGTCGGTTTAGCGCTCCTATCTAAACTAGCCAAGCTATCTATGTTGATACTACTTTAATTCATCGTATTTTGGTAAATCATCATGAATGTCATACCATTCTGGCTTATTTTTCACAAATAGATGATATTCAGGTGTAATATTCGGCTCTTCATCTAATACTCCTAGAGAAATTTCCATGTGGTTTGGAAAATCTTTGTGGTAGTAATAAATAGGACTACCACAGTCCTTACAAAAACCTCGACGCCCACGCTCGGATGATTCATAACGACGAATTCGCTTTTTGCTATTCCCCCAGTCAATATCTTCTTTTAAACATGAGCCATATGCGGCTCCAACTCCGCCATGAGTTTTTCGGCATTGCGAACAATGGCAAATGTTGGCACTGATAAAGGGGGAATTAATTGTAAACTCAACAGAACCACATAAGCAGGATGCTTTCATTTTTACCCCATGGTAGATACAAACAATTAAAGGAAAGGCTAGAAAGTTGTTAGACGGCATTCCGTTCAAGGAGCCCAATTATGCCAGCCATTGACTTAAGCAACAATTCCCCAGCAGATTAATTCACACTATCTCATCTAATTTCTTGTACTTTATGAGTAAGCCAATACAATTGATTCACTAAATAGATGTAAACAGCGATAACTATCAAAGCGATGAATATAAATAAAATAGACCTAAATCTGCTCATTTACCTCGATGTCTTACTCAGAGAGTGCAACGTAACACGCTCAGCTAGTAAGTTAAATATTACGCAACCTGCCATGAGCAATGGCTTAAAGCGCCTCAGAGATTTACTAGGTGATCCATTACTGGTCCGAACTAGTGAAGGCATGAAACCGACGGAAAAAGCGTTACGCTTACAACCGATTGTTCGTAAAGTACTGCTTGAATTGGAGGAAGCATTACAACCAGAAGCCGATTTCAACGAATCCACCAGTACTCGTGTTTTCCGAATTATGGCCAGCGACTACGCCGCATCGACTGTCATTCCCCGCTTATTGAATCGCCTTCGAGAAAAAGCTCCAGGTATTACCTTGGATATTATGACCCCAAGCGACGTGACATTTCATGATGTTGAAGCAGGAAAAATTGATATGGCAATTAACCGCTTTGAAGAGTTGCCACAATCCTTTCACGAAAAAAGTATCTGGATGGACGACTTCGTCTGCATGATGAGCGCACACAATCCGGTTATTGAAGACTTTAACCTAGAAAGCTACCTTCAATCACAGCATATTTGGGTCAGTAAGACAGGGTTTGGTGTAGGGGTAGGTATGGATCCAACCGACGTTCAAAAATTAGGCTGGGTGGATGAAGCCTTACAGCAACAAAACAGAAAGCGCAGTATTCGCGTCTTCACTCGCAGCTACCACACAGCTATGCATCTTGCCCTTGAACAAGATCTTATTGCCACCTTACCAAGAAAAGTGGCCCTCATTCAGCTTAACAACCCAGATCTTGCCATTATGGAACCACCTTTTCCCATTGCACCAATTGAATTGAAGATGATCTGGAGCCCTTTATTGCACCTCGATGCCAGCCACATTTGGTTTAGGCGGCAAGTCATCGAATTAGCAGAAGAACTCAAGAGCCAAGGCAACAAGACACTCTCACAAAAACGCTAAACGATGTTAGCAATACAGCATCCATTGTAGTACACAGGCATTAGCATGTTTCAGATATCCCATATTCACCATGTTGCCATTATTTGCTCAAATTATATGGTCTCAAAACACTTCTATAATCAAATACTTGGCCTCCCTATCATCAAAGAAACCTATCGAGCAGAACGACAATCATACAAATTAGATTTAAAAGTCAGTGAACACGAGCAAATTGAGCTTTTTTCCTTTCCCTCTCCACCAGAACGTCCTTCACGGCCAGAAGCGCAAGGGTTAAGACATTTGGCTTTTGCTGTCACAAATTTAGATCAATGCGTTACCCATCTGCAAACACACAATATTCCTGTCGAAAACATCCGCACAGACGAACTAACAGGCAAGCGTTTCACCTTTTTTGCTGACCCAGACAACCTACCACTAGAACTTTATGAGCAATAAACGACGTTTCAAATCAAAAACGCCTGCTCATGGAAATGAGCAGGCGTAGTTTATTTTCTTATATTCAACCAAACCGACTCAATATAAGAATCTAAAACAGTAATATAGAAGCCATTATGGCTTTATCATTAGAGATTTTTGCTGCTTTCAGATAGGTAAGAAGCTACACCTTCAGGTGTGTTCACCATACCTTTATCCCCTTTGTTCCATCCAGCAGGACAAACCTGACCATTCTCTTCAAAGAATTGCAGTGCATCCACGATACGAACTAACTCATCCATATTACGGCCAATAGGCTCATCATTTACAATCTGAGAGCGCACAACACCTTTTTGATCGATAACAAAAGACGCTCGCATTGCCACGCCGGCGGGGTAGTAGGAATCACCACCATCTGATTCAATACCATAGGCTTGAGCAATCGCATGGCTCATATCACCTGCAAGCGTATACTCAACAGGGCCGATACCACCATCTTCTACTGGCGTATTACGCCAAGCGTTATGAGTGAAGTGAGAGTCGATAGACACACCTACCACTTCTACACCCATCTCACGAAATTTCTCCATACGATGAGACATAGCAATGATTTCAGATGGACAAACAAAAGTGAAATCCAACGGATAGAAAAACACGATAGCGTACTTTCCCTTGATAGCCTCGGCTAGGTTGAAAGAGTCCACGATTTGACCATCAGCCAATACTGCCGGTGCAGTAAAGTCAGGTGCCTTTTTACCAACCAAAATAGACATAGTATAGAATCCCCTTATATACCGTCATTTAACATTATAAAATCAGCCCGTCTAATAGCAGGCTGATTATCACTTACTCTTGCTCGTCGCCTACCGCCTCTTTAATCAAAGTCTGCAACTCACCCGTGGAGGCCATTTCTACGATAATATCGCATCCTCCCACAAGCTCACCTTTGACCCATAATTGCGGGAAAGTCGGCCAATTAGCATACTTAGGCAGCTCAGCGCGAATATCTGGATTTTCCAAAATATTCACAAATGCAAAACGTTCACCACACGACATTAAGGCTTGAACAGCCTGAGAAGAAAATCCACACTGTGGGGCACGAGGATTGCCCTTCATGTACAGCAGAACATCGTTATTTTCAATTTGCTCTTTAATGGTGTCGATTGTCGTACTCATAATAGTGTCCTCACTGAATTCTGCTAGCTCACAACAAATACACGCGATTCATTGTAAGAATCAAATAACTTGCTCCAGTTTATTGGGTCTATGTGACTGTTTACAACCCCATCCCCAACCTTTCCTTTGTTGTTTTCTGTGTCAATTATCCTTTACTCACCTACCTGAGTATATTAAATTGGCCGATTCCCCCTTTTAAAAATCAATACTAAGGAGTTTCACGTGTCGCCAAGACATTTTCTTACTCTCAAAGATTTATCTTCTGAGGAGTTAAAACAGTTGCTATCTCGAGCCACAGAGCTTAAGAAAATTCATCTCGAAGGCACACTATACGAACCGCTAAAAAGTCGTGTGTTAGCCATGATTTTTGAAAAATCTTCTACCCGAACCAGAGTATCCTTTGAATCTGGCATGGCGCAATTTGGCGGACACGCGCTCTTTTTATCCTCACGAGACACCCAACTGGGCCGTGGTGAACCCATCGAAGACAGCGCTCGTGTCATTTCTAGCATGGTCGACGCCGTCATGATTCGCACGTTTGAACACAGCATCGTAGAAACTTTTGCACAATATTCTTCGGTTCCCGTCATCAACGCACTGACCGATGATTATCATCCCTGTCAACTACTGGCTGACATGCAAACTTATCAAGAACACCGTGGCTCTATCGAAGGGAAAAAAGTGGTTTGGGTTGGCGATGGCAACAACATGTGCAACTCATACATTAATGCTGCAGCATTATTAAACTTTACTTTAGTTATTGCTTGCCCTAAAGGTTATGAGCCGAACCCTACACTAGTTGAAGAAAATAAAGAGCGGGTCACCGTCGTTCACAGCGCCATAGATGCAGCAAAAGATGCCGACTTAATTGTGACTGATGTCTTTGCGTCAATGGGCCAAGAAGATGAACAGGAGAAGCGTTTGAAGGACTTTGAAGGTTTCCAAGTAAATAAAACCTTAATGGCACAAGCTCATAACGATGCTTTGTTTATGCACTGCTTACCGGCCCATCGTGGAGAAGAAGTCAGCGCAGATATAATGGATGACCCCGATTCTGTGGTCTGGGACGAAGCTGAAAATCGCCTACACGCACAAAAGGCACTACTTGAATTTTTGTTGTGCCAATAAGACAATAAATTAAACCCGTGATAAGGCTTTTTCACGGGTTTTTTCTATTATAAATACTGAATAACTCTCACTTACAGTGAATTATTATGAGCATTATCGAAGTTAGGCACTTAAAAACACTGACCGCGCTACGAGAAACGGGCAGTTTAGTCGAAGCAGCAGAGCGCGTCCATTTGACCCAATCCGCTCTCTCTCATCAACTAAAAGACCTAGAAGAAAAACTGGGCTGCGCGCTTTTTATTCGCAAAACCAAACCAGTCCGCTTCACTAGCGCAGGGCTGCGTTTATTGCAACTTGCGGATGATGTTTTATTGGCTTTTCGCTCTGCTCAACGAGATATACAACGTTTTGCTGAAGGAGAAAGTGGCCGTTTACATATCGCTATCGAATGCCACAGCTGCTATGAATGGCTCATGCCCACCATTGATCACTTTCGTGAGCATTGGCCAGATGTGGAGCTCGATTTATCCACTGCCTTCAGTTTTATGCCTTTACCAGCACTGGCTCGCGGTGATCTTGACCTTGTTGTCACATCAGACCCACAAGAGCTGCCAAATATAGATTACATCCCTCTCTTTCAATACGAGTCCCAAGTTGCCTTATCACGCCATCATCCTTTAGCGAAAAAAGAGTTTCTAACACCGGAAGACTTTATCAAAGAAACTTTAATCACCTATCCCGTTGAGTCTGATCGTTTGGATATTTTTAAGCACTTTTTAAATCCAGCTGGCATTTCCCCAGCAAAAATTCGCCACAGTGAATTAACATTAATGATGATGCAATTGGTTGCTAGTGGCAGAGGCGTTTGCTGTTTACCAAACTGGGCACTAACAGAATACACTAATCGCCAATATGTCATCACTAAATCACTTGGTGAAGAAGGTGTCTGGTGTAAGTTGTATTTGGCCATTAGAAGAGACCAACGTCAGAATGCCTATATGGAAGATTTAATTACAACGGCCAGCAAAACCTGCTTCAAAAACCTAAAAGGCATTCTCTCACCCGAGCTTTAGCATACCCAATGCAAACCTAGGGATAACAAGGATTACAGTATTATGAAAGGGATTTCTGATGCTGACTTTTCGACCAAATCAAACTGAATTTTGCTCCACCACACTGACTTTCGTCTACCAACACCGCACCGCCGTGCCAAAAAGCAATACGCTGCACAATAGCCAAGCCCAATCCATACCCTCCAGATGCACGCGTGCGGCTATTATCTAAGCGCTGAAATGGAATAAAAACCTT
This sequence comes from Marinomonas spartinae, assembly GCF_900089775.1. Classification (GTDB taxonomy): domain Bacteria; phylum Pseudomonadota; class Gammaproteobacteria; order Pseudomonadales; family Marinomonadaceae; genus Marinomonas; species Marinomonas spartinae. The sequence goes on along the minus strand of NZ_FLOB01000005.1, from coordinate 213,937 downwards.
ATCTCTGTCTTCTAATGGAATGCCGGGACCATCATCTTCTATGTCTATTTGCCAGCGGTCATTATCAGAAGAGAAAACAATACAGATTTGGCTTGTTGCGTATTTCGCTGCATTAAGGATTAAGTTCTGTAGCGCTCTGTGTAAATGATGGGCATCCGCAATAACTTCATCATCACTGTCAATACTAACCTTAACCGTCAAATGCTGTAACAAAGGGTCATTATGACGAATAATACCTTCAACCAACTCTCGAATACCGGTTGAAGAAAAGTTAAGTGCCAAAGAACCTTCCTCTAATTTCCCATAGGTTAATACTTCATCCACTAAAGTATTCAGTTCCTCAACATCCTCTTCTAATGCCGTAATGGTATTAACGGCCGAACCATCCACTTCATCTTTTACGACCTCAAGACCAAAACGCAGACGCGCGATCGGCGTCCTGAGTTCATGGGAGATAGCATTAATCATTTCTCTCTGAACCTTTAACAGCCGTTGAATGTGAGATGACATTGAGTCAAAAGAATAGGCTAACTCTTTTAAGGTGCCACTGCTATCCGGAATCCCTTTTGGCAAACCAATTTGACCACGTGCAATCTGACGGGTGATGTTTTCAAAGGTCTTACGTTTTAAATCAAGTAACACAAGCTCACGCCAAATAAGTCCTATCATGACAGCAATACCAACCGCCACTATCGCCACTATCGCCACAGATAAAGACACCATCTTCTCAGGCAATAATGAAAGATAGTGAAGGTGATTAGAATTAGAGCCGCGCCATAAAAAGCCATATTCATTATGAATACCATGGACCAGCGAAATACCAGTAATACCGGACAAATCAACGTATTTAGAACTGGGGTAAGAAGTAATAGAAATACAAGACATGCTTTTGATCAGTGCAATTTTCTCTTTATGAGGAAGAGAAGAAGACAAAAGGTCTTTTAAAAGGCTCTCAAATTGATACACACTGCCTTTCTTACCAGTAGCAATGCCTGTTATCTCGGGGGAATCCTTAGCACCAAAAGAGACTTTATAATCCCCATTCGGCAAATGCACCCAATGCCTCTGAGGGATAAGTGACACCACCTCCGATGCAGATAAAACTTTCTTCGGTTTCTGCCAATCAAATTTAGATTCAGGGAGGGATGTCTTCACACCAGTGGCCAACAACGCCATACTTAACTCAGCATCGAGACACAATAGTTGCTCTATACGAGCATTGTCAAAGCGAGACTTAGTAAAGTCTACTGCCACATAGCAGCAGACTAATATAATCAAACACCCAATGAACAGGTGCTGATATAAGCGCTTAATCTCCTCGCGCATGAAACGCTTAGACCTCTTTTACAAAAAGATAGCCTTTACTGCGAATCGTTTTGATTCTACGAGGATGGATGGGGTCATCACCAATTTTAGAGCGAATACGAGAAATACGTACATCCACAGAGCGGTCTTGTCCATCGTATTCTATACCTCGCAACTCTCCGAAGATCTCTTCTCGACTTAAAATCCGCCCAGCACTGCTTGCTAACAACCACAACAAATCAAATTCTGCACTGGTCAATTCAACTTCTTCACCCGATAACCACGCTTCACGGCGAGAATTGTCCACCACAAGCGGTCCAAAGGTTAGCGTCTGTTCTTTTTTATCAGACCCTTCTGACGCCAAGTCCACATCTTGTGTACTGCGACGTAACAGAGATTGAATTCGCGCCAATAAAACACGAGGTTTAGCAGGCTTAGACACATAATCATCTGCGCCGATTTCCAGTCCTAAAATTTGATCGACATCGTCACTGCGAGCCGTCAACATTAAAATAGGCCCTTTATAGTCATTACGTACACTGCGACATACTGTAAAACCATCAGCCCCTGGCAGCATCAAGTCCAATACCACCAACGAGGGCTGCTCATCAACAATACGTGAAATTGCTGCACGTCCATCTGCTTCAATATCAACAGAAAAACCGTTCTTTTCCAAATACTCTTTGGTTAAAGAGGCCAATCTTTCGTCATCTTCTACAATTAAAATTGTTTGATTATCATCCACACTCATTTGCCGTCCCCATCCTTATACTTGATTCTTTGTTGTTACTGATATTATTGTTTAGCAAGAAATGCCCTGAGTTGCTGAATGCGTTTACGATTGACCCCCATATCGGAATAGCCAACCCGAGAAGCGGAACGCACTTCAATTACTTTTTTAGACTCAGGTAAGTAAAACTCAACATCATCAATATAGCCAATCAAAGCACTTTTTACCTCAAGGTGCACATACCCAAGACGACTCGTAACAATGTCGGCATTACCTTTTTTCAAAAAGTACGACTCAATAGCTAATTGAACATCTTTGCGATTCCCTGTGTACGGTATGGGATCAGTGTAGTGGACTTTATCTGTTTTTTCAGCCTGACTGGAGACACAATTTGGAGAAGTTGGGCACGATTTAAACAGTCCAGCCGTCATACCCAAATCATCGGGCATTTGGTTATTTAACTTCACGTATACAAAAAAACCTATGACCAAAGCAACGACGATTACTGCCATCCAACGAAACATGCTCTACTACTCCCAACTCACTTATTTACGCCAAAACCAAGTTCGTCATTAAAAAGCCATCCAAATATCTATTAACGAAACGATCGCTTACCCGGTTTTTTGGGTTTGAATTCTGGCTTATCACTGCTTTGCCAATCAAATCCTTTCGGACGACGTGCACCACCTGCTGTCGTTTTATTTTGCTGGCGTTTGACTTCTTGTTTTTGCTGCTGTGTTTTTGGTTTACTCGTCACTTCAATATCAACCATGGCACACAAGGCATCCACCTCTGAGTCATCCATTTCCACCCAGCGCCCCACCTTAGCTTTCGACGGTAAGAAAACTGGCCCAAAACGAACCCGTTTCAAGCGATTCACTTTGACGCCTTGAGACTCCCACAAGCGACGTACTTCACGGTTACGACCTTCCATTAAGCACACATAAAACCAGTGGTTAATACCTTCACCACCTCCATCGACAATATCGGTAAACTTAGCGTGGCCGTCGTCTAACGTCACCCCTTTTTTCAATGCAGCAATATTTTCTTCAGAGACATCGCCCATGACTCGAACTAAATACTCTCGATCAATTTCAGTCGAGGGATGCATTAGGCGGTTAGCTAATTCACCATCGGTGGTAAACAAAAGAAGACCAGATGTGTTGATGTCCAAGCGACCTACTGCAATCCAGCGTTCGCCACGTAATTTAGGAAGCTTATCAAATACCGTTGGTCGGCCTTCCGGATCTTTACGTGTACAGACTTCACCTTCTGGCTTGTTATAGATGATGACTCGACGTCCTTCACCCGCTTCTGTCACTTTAATTGGATAGCCATCCAATACAATGACATCAGTCAAACTGACACGGTCACCCAATGTTGCCACCGTGTCATTAACCAGAACACGTCCTTCACGAATACGGTTTTCCATTTCACGACGCGAACCCTGGCCCGCTCTCGCTAATACTTTTTGTAATTTCTCGTCCATTACGAACCTCTTAGAGGGAATGCTTCTCAGCAACCCATTATATAAAACGATATAACATAAATATGAACAGCATTATAATCGTACATGGCATCGCATGACAGCGTCCTACCACACAATTTACTTAAAAACGGACGGATCTCCCGCGCCAACACGCACCACTTCAATCTGCTCCGTGTCCATCATCACCACGGTTGTTGGCAATAAACCACAAAAGCCACCATCAATCACCAAATCCAACGCATGCTCTAAGCTATCTCGGATGTCGTAGGGATCAGTCAGTGGCTCAGTTTCACCCGGTAAAATCAACGACACACTCATAATCGGCTCACCCAGCTCAGCCAGCAGGGCAGACACTATTCGGCTGTCAGGCACACGAATACCAATGGTTTTCCGTTTAGGATGAAGCAACCGTCTTGGCACCTCAGAAGTGGCAGGAAAAATAAACGTATAAGGACCTGGAGTATTGTTTTTTAATAAACGGTACAAGTGATTATCAAAACGAGCGTAGGTGGAGATCTCTGATAAATCACTGCACACTAAGGTAAAATTATGTTTATCATCCAAACGGCGGATGGCTCGAATACGATCCAATGCCGATTTATCCCCTAACTGGCATCCAAGCGAATAACCACAATCTGTTGGGTAAGCAATAACACCACCACTACGGATCACCTGAACAGCCTGCTTGACCAAGCGTGCTTGAGGATTTTCTGGATGTATTTGAAAGAATTGACTCACAGCTTGTTCCACCGTTTAGTTCATCATTAACATTTTAGAGCGATCAATCATTGCTATACTCTAGTACTTAAACATCGACCTTGAAAGATCAATAAAAAGACTCTCACATCAATTACATACTAGACTATAACGCGTCGAAAACCCAATAGATCTGCTCTTATAGATTCATCACCAATGCTTATGAACTAAATCTAACCCTGCCTCATTCACCTGAGTAAACTTTCCCACTTGTGTCCAAGGACCAAACGGCCCATGAAAGTCACTGCCCATCGATGCTTCAAGAGCGTATTCTTGGGACAAACGTTCTAATAGTCGAACACTATCTGGTTTTTCGTTGCCAGAGGCGACTTCCATGGCCGTTCCTCCCCATTTTTTAAAATCCGATAGCAAATATTTCAATTTTGTCACGGTCAGTGGATATCGTTTTGGATGCGCTAAAATCAGCGCCATATTTTGATCTTTCAAACAGGTTAATACGCTTTCCAAATCAGGCCAAACATCACGTAACTGCCCCAATCGTTTATTCCCTAGATATCGATCAAAGGCTTTATTCGCGTCTTTGACGATGCCCTTTTCAACCATCAAAGAAGCAAAGTGAGGACGACCTAGTTGGCTGATCCCTGCCAAGGCGACCGCATCATCAAACAAATCCGGCAAGCCTTGTTTAACCAATAAATCCGCGATGCGTCGCGCCCGCTGCAGGCGTATCGTTTGATTAGACTGAACAATCGATAATAACGCGGGATTATCTGGCTCAAAATTCAGCACGACCATATGCAACGGAATGCCTTTCCACTGAGTGGACAATTCGACGCCATTAATAAAACTCAATGGCTGCCGCTCAGCTCGCTGGCGTGCTTCTGATAAACCGTCTAACGTATCATGGTCGGTCAAGGCAAATAAGGACACGCCTTGCTCAACAGCAAGATCCACCAGCTCTGTTGGCGATAAACGCCCATCGGAACAAATAGAGTGTGTATGAAGATCAACTTTACGATAGCTAGCAGCTTCTGGCATAGATAGACTGTTCTTTAATGATAATGATGGTTATTATAAGTCCAGCATACATAAATTGGTTTTTATATGAAATTACTATTCGACTTTCTTCCTATCGTAGTGTTCTTTGTTGTCTACAAAATGACTGGGAACATTATTTTAGCCACCGCCATATTGATTCCAGCGAGCATACTGCAAGTTGGCTACAACTGGTTCCGCCATAAAACAGTAGAAAAAATGCACTTGGTTTCTTTAGCTCTGGTGATTCTACTTGGCGGCGCCACTGTACTGTTTAACAACAGTGAGTTTATTAAGTGGAAGCCCACTGTTGTGAATTGGTTATTCGCCTTGGCATTTTTAGGCAGTCAATTCATTGGTGATAAAAACATCATCCAACGTATTATGGGCGATAAAATTGACCTTCCTTTCAAAGTCTGGCGCACCTTAAACCTAGCATGGGTCGGCTTTTTCATCCTGTCTGGTGCGGTGAATATTTATGTGGCCTTCTCATTCAGTGAGGATATCTGGGTCGATTTTAAATTATTTGGCCTACTCGGTATGACGGTGGTCTTTATTATCTTACAAGGCATCTACCTTTCTTCTCATATGCAAAATAAGGAATAACCATGCTCTACTCCATTATTAGCGACGACGTCGACAACAGTTTACCTGCACGTCAGCAAGCGCGTCCTGCTCATTTAGAACGTTTGCAAATGCTACAAAATGCTGGCCGTCTAATACTCGCTGGCCCAAGCCCAGCTATTGATTCTGATAATCCAGGCGATGCAGGTTTTACAGGAAGTGTCGTGGTAGCAGAATTTCCTAGCTTAGAAGACGCTCAAAAATGGGCCGATGCAGACCCCTATGTTGCCGCTGGCGTGTATCAGCGTGTCGTGGTAAAACCATTTAAGCAGGTTTTTCCTAACTAGGTAGAGCTTTACTTGCCATGCTTAGCAACAAAAAATGCGCTTAGCGTCCACATAAGAGATAAGGACATAAGTGCGTTTTTTGTTAGCGTATTATCTGCCCGTTAACTTGAGGTTTTTACATCTGAATGCCCTAAGTTCCGCTCTGGATCAATCACATCTCGCATTCTCTGTTTTAACACTTTCGCTTCAGGAAACCCGTCTTCCTTTTTACGGCACCAAATCTCTTCCCCATTCACCCGCACTTTGAAAATACCGCCTTGTGTGGGGATCAAAGTAACACTTTTAATGTCATCGTCAAACGTGGTCAATAGCTCCTGCGAAAGCCATGCTGCCCGCAACATCCAACGGCATAAGGTACAATATTCAATTTCAACAATGGCTGTTCGCATACCATTTCTCCTGTAAAATACCCATTTTTAAACATACCGACAGTTTGACCAAACCACTTGGCATACGGTTATGCTCCCCATATTATGGGATTATTCATCATTTAAGGAAAACCACAATGCGCAAGACTCTCATCACAGGGCTTATTTTGACCAGCCTTTGTTTAATACAAGCCAACGCTACGGAAGTCGACATACAAACCAATAAGGGAACCATTCGGGTCGACCTTAACAATAAAGCCGCCCCTAAAACCGTCAAAAACTTTCTCAACTATGTTGATAAAGACTTTTACAACGGCACCATTTTTCATCGTGTTATTCCAGGATTTATGATTCAAGGTGGTGGATTCACAAAAGATCTAAAACAAAAAGCCACCCGAGCCCCCATTGACTATGAAGGCGATAATGGCTTAACTAACAGCCGTGGAACCATTGCCATGGCTCGCACACAAGATCCAAACAGTGCCACCTCTCAGTTTTTTATCAACTTAAAAAATAATAACTTTTTGAACGACGGCGCCCGTGGTGGCCCCGGTTACACCGTATTTGGTCACGTTATTTCCGGTATGAAGGTCGTTGATGATATTGCTAAAGTCCCCACAAAATCGGTTGGTCCATACCGTAATGTACCAACCTCACCGATAATTATTAAGAGCATCAAACGTGTTAACTAGCTACCGTTTAGCGCCACCCATACTGACTTGGGGGGAAGATGGCGCCCCTCACTCAAACCAGTTTGATGATGTGTACTTTGATAAAGAGGCGGGGTTAGAAGAGACGTGTTATGTTTTTTTGCAACACAACTATTTATATGAACGCTGGAAAAGCTTAACGACCCCCTCTTTTACCATTGCTGAAACAGGTTTTGGCACCGGATTAAATTTTCTGTATGCGTGGCAAGCTTTTATTGAACAGGCTCCTGCGGATGCGACACTGCATTTTATCTCTGTTGAAAAATTCCCTCTCTCTAGGGAACAACTTATCAATGCCTTAAAAATGTGGCCTTCTCTTACAGACCAAAGCCAAGAGCTGATCAAACATTACCCGCCATTAAGTCATGGTTTTCACCGTATCGAATTGGCTCAGGGGCGCATTCAACTGACCCTTTGGTTTGGTGAAGCACAAGACGGCTTCGCGGAGCTTAATGCCGACATCGATGCTTGGTTTTTAGATGGTTTTGCACCGAGTAAAAACCCTGATATGTGGTCTCCAACCTTATTCAAACATATTTACCGATTAAGCCATCAAGGCACTACTTTTTCGACCTTCACGGCGGCAGGCATTGTTCGCCGTGGCTTACAAGACGTTGGCTTTGAGGTACGTAAGGTAAAAGGTTTTGGCCATAAAAGAGAAATGGCTGTAGGCGAACTGAATCAGCAAACTAACTCATTCCCAGAAAGAATGGCACAAGGACAGGCTTGGTTTAATGTTCGATCAAGCCATCCGTATTCTCATAAGGCATCCAAACATGTCTTAGTAGTAGGCTCTGGCTTGGCTGGAGCAACAACTGCCGCGTCACTGGCGAACCAAGGCATCAAAGTCACAGTATGGGAACAAGGTGGCGAGATTGCTTGTCAGGCATCAGGCAATCCACAAGGAATGCTTTACCCTAAACTTGGCTCACAGGACACGCCAGTCAACCGTTTTTATTTAGCCGCTTACCTGTATGCTTCACAACTTTATTCGTCTCTTGATGAAAATAAGGCGTTTTGGGATCAATGTGGTTTGATTCAACGGCCAACCAATGAAAAAGAGCGTACCCGATTCGCGACCATGCTAGCCAGCGGGCTTTACCCAAAGGCCGTTATGCAACCCAAACAGGATGAAAAAGACAGTCTCTTTCTTCCTTTATCTGGCTGGGTTATTCCTACTCGTCTGTGTGAAACATTGCTTAATCATAAAAACATAGAGGTTCAATTAAACACACAGCTTGTCTCTCTTAACAAAGAGGAGCCCCCTTCCCTCCCTTGGCAAGCGAGTCATCAAACAGGGACACACGCTTTTTCCGATATTGTCTTTTGCACCGCCAACGACACAAATCGAGTGGATTATCTACCGAATACACCTGCTTACCCTATTCGCGGCCAAGTCTCTTACTTGCCATTAGAAGCAGCTCAAGCCGCCTGTGAGGGCCAAAACGAGTTACACACGCCCTATGTTATTTGCCAAGAAGGTTATGTTTCTCCCGCTCTTGAGGATACCTTTCATTTTGGGGCAACTTATGACCTAAAAGATCAAGATGAAAACGTACGAGAAGAAGGCCATGCTAGAAATCTAAGAATGCTGGAAACTCTCCTAAAGCTCAAAGCGAATACGCTAAAGGTGGAAAATTGTGGTGGTCGGGTGTCCTTTCGTTGCGCGATTCCAGACTACACGCCGATGGTTGGGCCCGTCTTTAATCCTGAGATAATCGAATCACATTACGCAACATTGAGCAAAAATGCCAAATGGAAAAGCGATAAGGTGGCTGAAGTGAGCAATGGTTTATTTCTAAACATTGGCCATGGCTCCCGTGGTTTGGTGTCCACACCTCTTAGTGCCAGCTATTTAACCAGTTTAATTACCGGTGAGGCCGCGCCAATTGAGCAAAGGATTATTAATCGATTACACCCTAGCCGATTCACCGTGAGGAATCTGAAACGACAATAACAATAAACAAAAAGCAAGCCATCTAAATAGAGCGCTTTACCCAACAACCAGCACAGCGCTCTTTATGTGATCCCTTGCTTTTTATGACTTACTTTTTGCCTATTGATTAACTCTCAAACAAGGTGCAAGCACTAGGAATTAACTCAATAAAACGGTTACGCGTTTGTGGACGCAATACGCAACGATTCAAGTCTGGTAACAACCCCTTCAGTTGATCACTTAACTGTAACACGCCCAGATTAATGGATTCATAAGGATAAATATGATCTTGCATGCTTAATTTATGCAACTCGTCCAGTTCATCTTGTAAAATCATTTTCATCGCAAAAAAACGATCCTTCTGATTAATATCGTTGGTTTCCCAATAAGCATCTGCAAACGTAGAATTTAACTCGTAAAAGATATGCAGTGCATCGGCAACGGTTTTTGTAGTCATATTATCTCCATAAATCAGCGGCAATCTTCGCCTTAGCCCTTGTTTTGTTTTATCCTAACCCATAACCTATATTCTAGCCTCGAATCAACATAGGTAAATAGCTCTTGAGTAACACTATGTACAATGCCGTGACATCCGGCAACTTATGGTCGTCTTTACAAGCTGAAGCGGAGAAACTTTCGCTCGATGAGCCCATTCTTGCCAGCTACTTTAACACCACTATCTTACGACACGATGGTTTAAGCTCAGCACTAAGCTTTTTGTTAGCCAGCAAACTAGACAGCATTTCCATTCCTGCGATGGTTCTTCGAGAAGTGTTTGAAGAAGCCATGGGCGACTCTAAATCTGGCATTGTTCCGTGTATTGAGCAAGATATTTTGTCAATAAAAGAACGCGATGCCGCCTGTGATTGCCTCACCACCCCTTTACTTTTCTTCAAAGGTTTTCACGCACTGCAAACCTATCGTGTGGCAAATTGGCTGTGGAAGCAAAATAGAAAAAGTTTAGCACTGTATTTACAAGGCCAAATGTCCATGGTCTTTGGCGTAGATATTCATCCAGCCGCCACCATTGGTTGCGGCATCATGCTAGATCATGCAACAGGCTTGGTGGTCGGCGAAACCTGCATCATAGAAGATAACGTCTCCATCCTGCAGTCCGTTACACTGGGAGGAACAGGGAAAGAACATGGAGATCGCCACCCGAAAATTCGCTCTGGTGTATTAATTGGTGCAGGTGCCAAAATTTTAGGGAATATTGAGGTTGGAGAAGGCGCCAAAATCGGCGCAGGTAGCGTGGTGCTAGAACCCGTAGGGCCTTATACGACCGTCGCCGGCGTTCCCGCTAAAGTCGTTGGTCGTAATACAGGAACCCAACCAGCTAGAGACATGGACCACAACATCAACCATTGTGTTCGTGATCCACAAGAATGTGCTGAAAGCTAGAACAACGTGCGCCGAGAGCCATTACGACTTTTCATGAAAAGTCGTAATGGCTTAGCGTATCTTTCGGTACCATTTTAATGGTTTCACTTTCCGTATCAAACAATAATACGGCTGTGCCGGACGTGAGCGCCTTTAGCGCTTGCTGACGTTTCTGCTCAGCCGACAACTCATAGTCGCCATAATCCGTTCCGTCACGCGAAACAATATCGTCTAATATTGTTTCTAACGTGTCTTTTGCTAATGAATCATATGGAATCAAAGTATCCAATTAAAGCGCTCCATGTTCTTGCAATAATGCGATAACACCCGCTTCGTCAATCACAGGCACATTGAGAGATTGGGCTTTGGTTAATTTTGACCCTGCCTTTTCCCCCGCCACTAGGCAATCTGTTTTCGAAGAGACTGAACCACTCACTTTGGCCCCTAGGGACTGTAGCTTGTCTTTCACTTGATCACGAGAAAACTGGCTCAATGAGCCCGTTACCACATAGGTTTTTCCTTCCAAAGGACGTTCTTCAGAAGATTCAATCACCTGAGTATCCCATTCAATGCCTGTCGCTAACAAACCTTTAATCGTTGTGACATTCTGCTCCTGCTCGAAAAAAAGTTGTACATGCTGCGCCACAATGGGTCCAACGTCATCTACTTTTATTAGTGCCTCTTGATCCGCCGACATCAAAGCCTCTAACTCAACAAAATGCGTCGTTAAGGCACGCGCTGTGGCCTCTCCTACTTCACGAATACCAAGTGCGTAGATAAAGCGATTAAATTGCGTTTTCTTAGACTTCTCAATAGCGGCCAATAAGTTCTCTACCGACTTTTGCCCCATTCTTTCCATGGACAGTAAGGTGTCTTTTTTCTCATGAAGAGTAAAAATGTCGACAGGTGTTTTCAATAAGTTTTGTTCAACTAACTGTTCGATTAATTTATCGCCTAAGCCATCAATGTCCATGGCTTTACGAGACACAAAATGCTTGAGAGACTCTTTCAATTGCGCACCGCAGACCAATCCGCCCGTACAGCGCACCACCGCTTCCCCTTCGACTTGCTCAACATCCGAGCCACAGACCGGACAACTGTCTGGAAACACAACGGCCTTGCTTTGTGATTCATCACGACGCTCGAATAGCACCTGTACCACTTGAGGAATGACATCCCCTGCACGACGGATCACCACATAATCGTTCACTTGAACGCCAAGGCGTGAAATTTCATCCTTGTTATGAAGTGTCGCATTTGACACCGTCACCCCACCGACAAAGACAGGCTCCAGACGTGCCACCGGCGTAATGGCACCGGTACGGCCCACTTGAAAATCCACGCCTAAAATTCTTGTAACTTCTTCTTGTGCTGGAAATTTTCTAGCAATCGCCCAACGCGGTGCTCGGGCGATAAACCCAAGCGTCTCTTGAAGGGATATATCATCTACTTTATAAACAATGCCGTCGATGTCGTAGGGTAAGGTCGGGCGTTTGTCATTGAGCATTTGGTAATACTCAATGCAGCCTTGTGCTCCTTTGACAGTTTGCATCAGATTATTTATTCGAAACCCCCACTCTCCCAACTGCAGCAAGCCTTCGTAATGGCTAGCAGGTTGATCCCAGCCTTCCACATAGCCGATAGAATAGGCACACATTACTAAGGGTCTAGAGGCTGTGATTTTCGGGTCTAACTGACGCAGACTGCCCGCCGCCGCATTTCGCGGGTTCACAAAGGTTTTCTCTCCCCGTTCGGCGGCTTGCTGGTTCAGCTTTTCAAAGCCTTCTTTGGTCATATAAATCTCACCCCGTACCTCAATAACAGGAGGAGGCGTCTCAGTACGCAGCCGCAAAGGGACGGAATAAATGGTTTTGATGTTGGAGGTAATATCTTCGCCAGACAAGCCATCACCACGGGTGACACCACGAACAAGCTGCCCATTTTCATAACGCAAACTAATCGCCAAACCATCTAATTTTGGTTCACAACAATAGGTAATACTGGATCCATCAAATGCTAGTTGCTCGTCGTCCTCTAAGGATTCACGAATCAACTTACGAATGCGCTGGTCAAAATCACTTAATGATTCATCATCAAACGCATTATCAAGGGATAACATGGGAACAGTATGAGCAATGTTGGCAAAACCACTGTCTGGCTTTTCTCCAACACGCTGAGTCGGCGAGTTGGATTGAACCCACTCTGGGTGCTCTGCTTCAATGGCTTGTAACTGACGATAACAGCGGTCGTACTCGGCATCTGGTACTAATGGGTTATCTTTTACATGGTAGGCATAACTGTAGTCATTCAACGTATTAATCAGATCGAGCATTTGCTCTTGGCTAATTTGATTAGATGGAGGAGTTGACGCTTTGCTCATAGAAAAACACTCGATATAAAACAGGAAAGAGATTAGAAACAATCAAGGCCCCTTGGGGCCTTGTAAAAACTTATGGGCTTATGATTTACGTCGCGTCAATCGACGCCTTTCAAAATCACGAATACGTTGTCGACAATGGGCGATCGTTTGTTCGCTCATCGGACTACGTCTTTCATCACGCAACTCGCCACCGAGATTACGCACCAAGGCCTGTGCTGTTTCCAGCATAAAATCAAAGGCCTTCATACTGTTCTTAGGACCAGGTAAGCCCATAAAGAAACTCACGCCGGGGCAATTGCTTTCTCCCATGGTATCAAGGTCGAACGTACCAGGCTCAATGGCATTGGCCATACTAAACTGAACACGGCCACGATCAAAACCTTCTTCATGACGATGAAAAATATCCATTTCGCCATAGCGCATACCACAATTAAGGACCAATTGAAGCAATTCTATACCCGAAAAAGTTTCGCCTTCTGGGGCAAACACATTAATTACGATGACTTCTTCAATCTCAGCGACATCATCATGGCTAGCTGAGTCTTCATCCTCATCGAGACTCCTTCCCTGTAGCGTTGTTTGGTCCATATCGATACTGGAATAACTGCGTTCATAATCATCATCCGACTCTTCAACGATCTCTTCACGATCTAGCAAACCATCATCTTTGACCGTTCCATCCAAGTCATCATAGTACTCATCGTATTCCTCTTGCTGAGTATCGGTATCTGAGTAATCATGATGAGAAATATCCGCCTGTCTATCACTCCGTTCAGGAACCAAACTGGCTAAATCGTCTAAATGCATTTCATCATCACGGTCTAAGGCGGGACCCGAATAAACTTTATGCGGCACATCCGCCAACGGCGAATTAACCGTTTTACGGGCGTTTTCAAACGCATTGGCAACCGGATCACTCTGTGCTTTCTTACTTTTTGACGATGCCGGGCGAGCCCCACCATTTGGTAGCTCACTTTTAATCACCGCCTCTTTAGCAAGATCATCAGGATCAATAAAACTCTCTTCTTCTTGGCTAAAGGTTTGCCCTTTTTTATACCGACGAAATCCATCGATCAAAATGACGATGATGATCACGACGCCAATTAAGATTAGCCACTCACGCAAGCTAAATTCCATTACATTTTCCGAATAAGATCAATAAAGTTGACTGTATTATCAAACGAAGCTCGATAGGATTCAATTACAAGCTTACCTTGATTGAATAAATCGACTCACTGTTTGAAGGCAAAGCCCTTCTTATACCAATTACACGCCCTTTTGTCAGGTCAGATGAATGAATACTAGACAATTTTACGAAAACATCGACCTTTTTTGTGCTTGCCAAGGTTTGTGTTGACATAAGGTTATCCAAATTCGTCAGTATAATGGGCTTATTAAGCGCCTGTGGTGATATTTTACGAATTGCAATGGGGACTTTTTGCCCAGGAATACGTGCATACACCAATAAGGTATCATCGTCATGCCAAGTTACCTTATTCGGATCCCACTCTATTTTAATGGCAATAGCATTCGTAATTACAGAAGGAATATCTCGGTAAGAAATATCACCTTCTTCCCTCGCTTTCATAATTGCCGATAATAGGGTATTTCGCTCCGCGATATTATGATTATGACGCACGGCATTTTGCCAAGCTATTACCGCCTTTTTATAGTCTTTACTAGAAAAATAGGCGACACCTTGAAGCCCCAGTGCTGTTGCTTGATTGGGGTCAAGCGCTAACGCCTCATGCACCACTTTTTCCATTTTGGGCGAGCTTTTATTGCCATTCGCATAAAATATGGATTGGGCATAAGCCACTAAGACATTCACGCGATCAGGCGACTCTTCAGGCAACAGAGCTAACGTTTTCAGATAAGACGCCTCGGCTTTGGTAAACTCGCCTTGCTTCATATAGTTATTGGCTTCGTAGTACCAATCCTCAGGTCGATTATAACGGTGGCTACGGTAAGCTAAAAAGGATTCTACTTGCTGAGGCGTTACCGTTTTCGCTTGTAACCGCTCAGTAAACACAACCTCTTTGGCATAACCTAAGTATTGGTAAAGACCAACACTGCCTAGGATCACAAACGACGCCATGGCAATTAACACAATACGAGTGAAACGCGGCTCCGTGATATCAGTCTGCCTTTGCTGTTCCTGTGTTCGCTTCGTTTCAGAGGAAAGGTCTCTCAATAACTGAGCCGATTCTTCATGAGATAAGCGCCCCACTTCTTCTTCCATCTGTATCTCGTGGCGTCGCACATTATCAAACGTATCAGAGCTGACATCCGATCGTCGAACTTGCCCTTTTTGGACACTCATAAATAAATACACAATACTGGCGACCAGTATAAACGCCATCACCAACCAAGCAGTCATCATACACTCTCTCCTTTGCGGCGAAGTCGGTTCCTAATAATGACAACCGCAAAAATAACCAAACCGATTCCTAACAAAATAAAGGGGCCATACCAGAGCGCAAAAGTTGCTGCATTGTGTTTGGGACGATACAGCACAAAATCACCGTATCGAGCAACCATGTAATCCACAATTTCCTTATCCGACTGACCGTTTTCAATCATGTCGTGAATTTTATGTCGAAGATCTTTCGCAATCCCCGCGCCTGAATCGGCTATGTCTTGATTTTGGCATTTAGGACAACGTAACTCTTTCACTAACGCGTCATAACGTGTCTGATTAACAGGTGAGCTGAATGTCATCAACTCCTCTGCTTGTCCATAGACGGCACAGGATAAGACCAGCCATACAACGAGCTTGATCAAGCGACGAAAAATGGCGGCGTCAATCATTGCATATATCCCTGTATAGATTTCCAAACCGCCTCATCCAACGCACCTTGATGTCGATACACAATGATCCCCTTGCTATTGACAACAAAGGTCTCCGGAGCACCTGTTACCCCCATATTGACGCCGAAATTCCCTAATTCATCCAATAACACCATTTTGTAGGGGTTACCTTTATTACGTAACCATTGCTCAGCGCTGGCCTTACCATCTTTGTAATCAATGCCAATAATGGGAACTCCTTTTTTAGCCAGCCTCATCAAATAAGGGTGTTCTATTGCACAAGTTGGACACCAAGTTCCCCAAAAGTTGATTAAATAGGGCCCTTTTGGTAACTCCACATTAGTGACAACTTGATCGGTATCGAGCGAAACCAAGTGGATCGCTGGCACAGGTTTACCAACCAAAGCAGAGGGCATATATTCAGGGTTTTTGCCAAGCTGAAGATAAAACACGATCCCTAGCGCGATAAACACGACGAGAGGAATAAAAAAAATAACCTTACGCATGACGTCCCTCTACTCGAGCTCGATAACGCTTATCTAAAGCCGACAGCACACCACCACACATCATTAAAATGCCACCAAACCAAATCCAACGAACAAAGGCTTTAACGTAAATACGCATACTCCAAGCTTGATCATTAAGCTTTTCTCCTAAAGACACATAGAGATCCCGAGTTATCCCTGCGTTGAGAGAGGCTTCCGTCATCACTTGACGACGCGCTTCGTAAAAACGCTTTTCCGGTTTAAGTTGTGCCACCAACTTACCGTCCTGATAAACAGCAATATCAGCTTGATCAGCCACATAATTGGGCCCTTTTAGAGACTCAAACTGATTCAAAGTAAATTGATAACCTGCAAACGATACCGTCTGTCCCGCCGCGATTTTTACTGTGGTTTCTTTACTGCAGGTACTGACCATCAAAATGCCAATCAAGCTCACTACCAGCCCCAAATGGGCTAACATCATGCCATAGTAATTACGCGGTAGCTGTCGAGCTCTGGGAATAATTCCTTTCGACCCAGCGGAAACCTTTATAAACCAATCTTTGCAAGTTAATAGCACCACCCAAAACGCCACCGACAAACTCAGCCAAGCCATGCCTCCTAAGTGATAAATATAGCTAATAATGCCAGCAAGCAAGATAGAGACAACGCCAGGCCACACGCATAAACGCACTAATAAAGAGGGCTTGGTGCTATGCCACTTAGATAGAGGACCAATGGCCATAAACACCATTAGTAATAAGGCAAGGGGCGAGAAGACAGTATTAAAATAAGGCGCCCCAACCGAGATACGCCCAAGATCAAGAGCTTCAAACAACAAGGGATAAAGTGTGCCTAACAATACCGTCAGTGTGAGTACCGTTAGAATAATATTATTCAACAACAACCAAGCTTCGCGACCAGTTACCCCAAAAGCCACTCCCGCTTTTACTTGGGACGCTCGTAAGGCGTACAACAACAGGCTGCTGCCGATTAGCACAATCAACAGGGCAAGAATAAAAACCCCACGTGTTGGATCCGCCGCAAACGCATGCACAGAAGTTAATACACCAGAACGAACCAAAAAGGTGCCAAGCAAGGACAGACTAAAGGTGAAAATGGCTAATAAAACCGTCCAACTTTTAAACACCCCACGCTTTTCCGTCACGGCTAGAGAGTGAATCAAGGCGGTGCCTGCCAGCCAAGGCATAAGGGACGCATTTTCGACTGGATCCCAAAACCACCAGCCGCCCCAGCCCAGTTCGTAATATGCCCACCAACTGCCTAGCGTAATCCCCAAGGTTAAAAATGCCCAAGAGACAGCCGTCCAAGGACGTGCCCAGCGTGCCCATGACGAATTTAAGTTACCAGTAATTAACGCTGCAATCGCAAAGGCAAACGCCACTGAGAAGCCGACGTAGCCCATGTACAACATGGGGGGATGAATCACCAACCCGATGTCTTGCAATAACGGATTTAGGTCTGCACCATCAACAGGCACATTGGGTAAGTCACGAACAAAAGGCGATGATGTGAATAACATGAACAGTAGAAAACCCGTTGCTACCATTCCCAACACACTCAGCACAATGGGACCCACCTCTTTGGGTAACGTATGGCTTTTCAATGCAACCACACTGCTCCAACCGCATAATATCAGTACCCACAGCAATAGAGAGCCTTCATGACTGCCCCAAATGGCACTGAATTTATACCAAATAGGCAGCTTACTATTGGAGTTTAAACTGACATACAGAACGGAAAAATCATCGGTCAAGAACGCAATGGCCAAGACGATAAAACTTACCAAGACAAAACAAGACATCAATAAGGTCAAAGGACGTGCCGTGGATAACAAAATGGGGGTATGACGCCAATAACCAATAATGGGCACGACCGCCAAGCAGCAAGCAAAGAACAGAGAGAGAATAAGGGAAAAATTACCCACTTCAGGAAGCATAAAAAAGCCTAATTATCATTATAGGGTTTGGATGGGGTGTTGCCTTTGGCTTGTTTAAGTGCATTTGCGACATCGGGCGGCATGTATTTCTCGTCATGCTTTGCCAACACTTGAGATGCGAGGAATGTACCATTAGGCAACAACTTTCCTTGGGCAACGATGCCCTGACCTTCACGGAATAAATCTGGCAAAATACCATGATATTCAATATGGACGATACGCTTAAAATCGGTGACATTAAAGGAGACAAATAAGGTATTGCTATCACGCTTAACACTCCCCTTCACTACCATTCCACCCGCACGAATATTGACACCTTTCGGGGCCTCACCAGAAGCAATTTGTGTCGGAGTATAAAATAAATTGATATTTTGCTGCAAAGCATACAGAACTAAACCAATGGCACCGCTTAGAACTAATACAATAATAGCAATCGTGATAATGCGCTTTCGTCTGATGGGGTGCACTAGGATTTAGACTCTCTTATATAGCGCTTCTTAAGCTTATTCAATTCTTTGCGACGACTTATCAAGGTGTCCAACCCCAAACCGACCAATGCCAACGCTCCTAACCCATAAGCAGACCATACATATACCCCATAGTTCCCCATATGGAAAAAAGCGGTCCAGCTATCAAATACCATCACTAACCACCTCTTTTTTAAGCCAGCTAGCACGATGCTCCCGACGCAATATTTCCGTCTGCATTCGCCACACGACCAAACCCGCGATAAACAAATAAAAACTCACCACACAGATCAACAAAGGCATCCACATAACTTCAGGCATATCTGGCTTTTTCGTAAAACTAAAGGTGGCAGGCTGATGAAGCGTATTCCACCAAACGACTGAATATTTAATAATGGGCAAATTAATGACCCCCACTACACAAATGACCGCAGCCGCTTTATCCGCTAACACCCTATCATCTAAGGTATTCTGGATCGCGATGATCCCCATATAAAGCATAAACAAAACCAATACTGACGTAAGTCGGGCATCCCATACCCACCAAGTTCCCCAGGTGGGTTTCCCCCAGATAGAGCCAGAAAATAACGCAATAGCAGCCATTACTGCGCCTATGGGAGCCATGGCTTTAATAAAAACGGGGGCCATTTTCATTTGCCAAACCAGAAAAACAAAGCCTGCTATACCCAGTGATAAATAACAAGACTCAGCCAAAATAGCACTTGGCACATGCAAATAAATAATGCGGAAGACATTACCCTGTAGATAATCCTTAGGGGCGAATGCTAACCCCCAGATCATTCCTACTATTATGCCAAGCACTCCTAACCAAAAAATGGGGGCAGCCCACTTTTTTGACCATTGGAAAAACCACTTTGGAGAGCCTAATTTATGAAACCAGCTCCAATTCATTAACGTACACTCGCTCTTAAACAAATAGGTGTCATTAATGGCGACATAACCAGGGCCAATAATGATATGGCACTAATGATTGCCAATAATCCGCTATATGGCAGACCTGAGGCCACCGCCTGTATAGCCGAAGTAGAAAAGATAATAATCGGAAAATAAAAGGGCAGAATAAGCAACAACATCAATAACGCACCCTGCCTTAAGGATACCGTTAAAGAGGCCCCAATTGAACCAATCAAAAATAGCCCTGGGGTACCAAGCAGTAATGTCGTCATGAGTACGCCCAACACACCGTCAGGGAGAAATAACATTTCAGAAAATATCGGTGTTAACAGTAACAAAGGGATTATCATCCCCAACCAATGTACTAACACCTTGAGTAGCACTAACCAAGAAATGGATAAGCCACTGACTAAAAGCTGCTCTAAAGAGCCATCGGCGTAGTCTTCTTTGAACATACTTTCTAAAGAAATCACCGTTGACAGCGCCGCCGCACACCAAATAATTCCCCCTGCCGCAGGGGCTAAAAATGCCTTAGAAGGATCCACTCCAAGAGGAAACAACACAATCACTAATGTAAAAAACAACAGAGCATTCACAAGATTTTGTTTGCGACGGAACAATACTAGACATTCGGCTTTAAAGTAAGAAAAGTACGTCATGCCGTGAGCTCTACTCGCCTTGGTGATAATAACGTTACGGGCTGATGAGAGGTAAAAAAAACTATCCCCCCCTGTTCAGCATGCTCTCTGATCCGCCCCTCCAATAACTGAATACTTGTTATATCGAGAGCAGAAAAAGGCTCATCTAGAAACCAAATCGATAAATCCGACAACCACAGCCTCGCCAAAGCAACCCGTCGAGTTTGCCCAGCCGACAGTGCTTTAATCGGAACGTCAAGATAGTCTTCTATTTTCAATAACGACAAGACACGCGCAATGTCCGTCTCTGACACGTTAGGGAAATACCAACGGATGTTCTCAAGCACAGTGAAGACACTCTTTAACCCCAAGGCATGACTAATATAGAGAGACTGCTTCAATAAAGGTTCACGGTAGCTCAATACATCCTCGCCATTCAGTTTTACCGCACCTTCTACAGGGGACACAAGACCAAACAGTGTTTTAAACAGAGAACTCTTACCTGCGCCGTTGTCCCCAATGATATGAATAATATCGCCTGATGATGCCGTTAAAGAAAAACCCTTACAAAGATCTCTGTCACCACGCTCGATCCATAAATCTGATATGGTTAACGATAAATTAGATTGCAAAAGAAATGTCCATTTGGTCCGTTAAGGTCATAATAACGCCATCGTGTGTTTTGAAAACACAAAAATAGGTAAAAACGCCTATTATAAGAGAAAGTTCGTCAAATACCGAATGAGTATGTCTGCCTATGCTACCCACAATTAAAGGATCCAACACCCAGACAGCAAATCAGCCTAATGCTCAACCTATGGCACAAAAGCAAATTGGGCTTATCAGCAAACTCAACAGTGAGATAAAGCTGATCGAAAGCATGAGCATGATTCGCCTCACGGGCAGTGAAAAAATCATCTTTCAGGGAAAACCCGCTCAACTTTTACAGGCAACCACTCAACAAAATACGACCTTCAACCTGATCAATACTGGCAAACCAATCACAATTTCAGGTAATGAAAACACACAAATTCGTTTAAATGGCGCCCACCAAGCCAGCCTTACTCTGCCTCAATCTGCAGCAGCGACAAACCTTGCTTTAGCGTCTCGTGTGGTTAATTTAACCGTCCTCTCTGCCTCTGTCCAAACCAACACCAACGGTCAAGCACAGTACAGCGCTCAAGTATCGGATGGGCAAAATCACTTTATGATTACCACGCAAACGGCGCTGAAAAAAGGCGATGTCCTTCGTGTGTTCATGGACAATAAAAATCAACTACAGGTCTTACCCTCAAACAATAGACAAACCAGCAGTTTGTCTATTGAAGCCCTTAAACAAAGCCTTCCCAAACAACTATCGGCCAGCGAAATGGCTCAATTATTGAAACAACTGCAATCTATCCAACACACTACGACGCCGCTGCCCCCCAAAGTACAACAGGCACTGACGCAACTCATTCAGAACCTACCCAATATCGATACACTAACCCAATCACCAAGCGCCATGAAGCAAGCGCTACAAACAAGTGGACAGTTTTCAGAATCACTGCTTAAAAACAACCATCCATTAGCCGCAGCGGATTTAAAGCTGAATCTCTCAAGGTTAAATACAACACACCAAGAAACCAGTTCGTTAAAACCCTTCCCGACTGACCAAATTGCCAATGCCATTGAGCGTATCAGCACAAACCAATTAAGACACTTTGCCGACAGCAATCAGCCCTATGCACAAATGTTCCCCATGCACATTGATTTACCCATCAAAGAGGGACAACAAAACCATCTTGTACAATTGGATATCGATCAAGATGCGTCCACCAAAGAACTCCCAAAAGAAGAGCGTCGCTGGCTAGTAAAGCTGAAGTTTGATTTTGAAGAAACAGGTCGCTTTGATACTCGTCTTAGTATACAGGGTAACAAAGTCGGCATTGTCTTTGCTGCTGAGCAAAAAACCACTCAAACAGCGATTCGACAGCACATGGAAGAACTGAAACAAAAGCTTAGGGAAAAGGACATAGAAGTGGAACGTTTGGACGTTTTCCAAGGTAAACTAAAAGAGGATCCGCCAGTCAAACCCAAACACACAACTTTGATCGATGAGAGGACTTAATGAAAAAAGCCGTTGCCCTTAAATACGATTACGCTGGCGCACCTAAGGTCACCGCGAAAGGAGAGGGATTTATTGCCAGGCGCATTTTAGAAATAGCGGAGGAGCACGACGTTATGCTCCATCATAGCCCTGAACTCGTTGAAATGCTCAGCACCGTCGAACTAGGCGAGGAAATTCCCGAATCACTCTATTTAGCGGTTGCAGAAATCATCGCCTTTGCTCACAATTTAAAGAATCATCGCTGGTCATAACAAAAGTGGCGGCCAATCCAGCCTTAATCTCCACCAAAAGAAAATCACTTTAGTGATAGTCTGAATTACGACGCGATTCTTTCTTCAACAAACTAATCAGCTCCGCCTCGGCTCTAATCAAACCACATTTAGATACCAAGTCATCAACGGTAGCCCCCATCTCCAACAAATCCATCGCACGATTATAGGAAATATTCCCTTCTTTAGAGAGAAGCTCTGACTGTCGCTCAACGGCGATATTCAATTTCTTCTCAATGGCAACCAAACGTCTTCCCATACCGATTGATCCAGACGCTAATACTTGAACTTGCTTTTTTTGATTCAAATCGGCTTCTTGATGCATTTGTTGCATGCGTTTTACACGCTTAGATAAACGAAGTCCCCAAACAGCCAACGCAACTAACATTATAAATTGAAGCACGAGAAGAAGGTTAAACAACCATTGAGATTCCATCGAGTACAACTACCTTCGAATTTACATTGAACCTATATCAGACCACTCATCTTCCGATAGAAGCTTATCGAGATCCACGAGAATCAACAGAATATCATTTTTATGGCATACACCTTGAATAAATTTTGAAGATTCGTCATTACCGACACTTGGAGAGACTTCAATTTCAGACTGGCGCAGATAAACAACCTCAGAAACCGCATCCACCAAAATACCAATGACATGCCCTTCCACTTCCATAATCATAATACGAGACGAATCCGTGATATCTCCTGAGGGCAGATCAAAACGCTGACGCGTATCGATAACGGTGACAACCGTACCACGTAAATGGATAATACCCAACACAAAACTGGGCGCCCCTGGAACCGGAGCAATCTCAGTGTATCGCAAGACTTCTTTAACTTGCATAACATTCACACCATAGATCTCATTTTCTAAACGAAACGTCACCCACTGAAGAATTGGATCTTCTGATTGTTTAGATTCATTTAACGCTACGCTTTTTGTTGTCATCGTCTCTCTCCATGATCACTCTACATGATCAATCAATTTTGTTTGAGGTGTTTTTTAAACCCGTTGTTGGGGTCTTCCAAAAGCTCAATAAAGCCCTGCACATCAAGTATGGCACACATATGATCAATTACCGTACCTGCCAACCAAGGTCGTTTACTCCTATCACTACGCCACTTCACTTGCGACGGTTCTAGTGAAATGGCTTCGGCCACTTTTTCACAAGCAATAGACCAATCGGATCGATCCAATTGAATCACAAATTTAAAATGCTCTTTTAAATCACCTTGATAGTGATTTGGCATCACCCAACGTGCCGTATCCACGGTACGTAAGTTGAAATCGCCGACATTCGCGACCCCCATAAACCAATCAGGTTGTCCAAAAATGGCGGTGAGTTTGTCATGGCTACTTTGGTGTATACCACCAAGTTCAACTAAGGGAACCGCCATTTTTAGCCCGCCAACGTAAAACAAGAGACATTCAAAACGACTCTTAGCCCAAGGCAAAGGTTCGGTTTTCGCCACCCATCGGCTTTTTATTGGCTCTGGCTCTGGCTCTGGCTCTGGCTCTGGCTCAATAGCCTCTACTTCTGTTGTACTTTCTTGCAAGGCCACTTCTTGCATACCTGAAATGGCATTCTCAAAATCAGCAAAGGAAGCATCTAATGCCTCAAGAGATACTTCATTGTATTCTTTTTCAACGCCTTCCTCCGTTAACCCCCACTCTTCAAGAGAGGGAGCCTCAGATAAGCGATCTTCTGCTGACGTCTCCTCACTATCTTCTGACTTTTCTGTGATCTGCTCTTCTTTTGTTTCTCGCCCTTCATCTACCTCTGCGACGGCATTAGATTCATCCTCTAGATTTTCTTCCTCTAATACCTCTTCATCCGATGCTTCTTCTAAGGCGTCCTGTTCAGACAGTTCTGGCTCATTGGAATCAATAATCGTCGCCTCTTGCAGCAAATCATCAAGATACCGCTGCACCGCAAGTTGGGGACCAACCAATTGATCTTTTGTTTTCGTTTCTTTCATAACCTTTAACCCGCTGGGTTCAATAAGGAGTCCATCAGACTCGCATACGCTTTTACGCCTCGCGCACTCGCATCAAGCGCAGAAGGAGCCACTCCTGCGGTACTGGCGTCGCGTAACTTAGTATCGACGGGGATAACTGAGTGCCACACAAGCTCTTCGTAAGAGTCTTTCAGGCTTCTCAAACTTTTATTGGATGCTTGTGTACGTCGGTCAAATAGGGTCGGCACAATCAAATAAGGAACAGGCCGTTTCCTCGCCCGGTTAATCATAGTCAACGTACGTACCATTCTTTCCAAACCTTTGATGGCCAAAAACTCGGTTTGTACCGGAATCACTAACTGTTGGCAAGCCGCCAATGCATTAATCATGAGCACCCCAAGCACTGGCGGACTATCAATCAACACATAGTCATAATCATCCCATAAAATCGCAAGCGTTTTGGAAATCACTAACCCCATACCGCCTTGTGCTTGGGCATGTCTCTCCAAGGTAGCCAATGCCGTTGAAGCTGGTAACAAAGAAAGATTAGGATGGCCTGTCTCTAAAATAAGTTGGCGTGGGAGAGTGTCTGGTATTTTCCCACTGACTTGAAAAAGGTCATAAGCACTATGTTCTATCGAGTCTGGGTCAAAACGGAAATAACTCGTTAATGATCCATGTGGATCAAGATCTACCATCAGAACCCTGTTGCCAGCGTCTGCCAATAATCCTGCCAATGAAACCACTGTGGTCGTTTTTCCTACACCACCTTTCTGATTTGCCACTGCCCAAATGTGCACTCTATGTCCCCTGAGTTCTATGCTATTATTTTGCTTACACTTTCATTGCAATCATATACAGTATTGCGCTATTTAAACAAGTAATCATAAAGATTATCAAAGTTACTTTTACTGATTCGCAAGGTGACACGACGATTTTTCCGTCTATTCTCCTCACTGGTATTACTGACTTTTGGATCTTCACTGGCAAACCCAATCGGTGCAATCAGTTTTGGGTTAACTCCTTGATAGACCAATTCGTCTACGACCGAGGCCGCTCTTAAACTAGATAAATGCCAATTCGACATTAATCGACTCGATTTTACGGGTAAATCATCGGTATTCCCGACCACCAACACAGGAGAGGGATAAGCTTTTAATACCTTTGAAACAACCATTAACACAGCAACGGCCTCATTCGTCAGCTGATATTCCCCTTCACCAAACAATAAGCTAGATTGTAATTCCAAATTAACCCAATGTTTTGATTGGCTCACTGCGATTTTTCCAGACTCACTTAGCCCCTGAAATTGATTACTGATAGTAGTATTAAGGACGTCATAAATTGTCATTGGCAATGGCGCCGTATTGCTATCTTTATTCTCTGTCTTAGAAGGTGTGGCTGGAATCATTTTAGTGTCCACCGCGGCCTGTTCAGTTGGCTGACCTATAATAGGCTTACCAACGGTAATCGGCTTAATCGACTTTTGCACCGCATCAAACACACCATTCAGCGTTTCGGCTATTTTTTTATTATCCCCTTTATGCTGGATAGAAATGGAATAGAGAGCCACGAAGAAGGCAAATAACAAGGTAATAAAATCGGCATAGGATAGCACCCAACGATCTCGACTTTGGGTATTCTGTGGCCGTTTCTTTTTTAGAACACGTCGACGACGTGAAGGCGCAGGAGAAACAGCTTCATCACTCATAACTTGTTAGCTCTCGCTCTAAACGTTGCGGATGTTTACCTGTAGCGATACCGTAAACACCATCAATCAACAACTGATTATAAAGCAGTTCTTGATCTGCGTAGCTAGATAGCTTTCTAACAATGGGGAAGACAACAAGATTCGCAAAACCCTGCCCATAAAGCGTAGAAACAAAGGCCACAGCGATACCATGACCTAACGCCTCAGGACTATCAAGATTCGCCATCGCTTGAATCAACCCCAATACAGACCCCATAATACCGAGCGTCGGCGCGTAACCGCCAATGGATTCAATAAAGGTCACACTGGACATACGACGGTCGTGGATGCGATTGGCTTCATCGTGCAAACGATCCGCCAGTTCCTCTGCTTCATCGCCATCGATAGCCATTTGAAAAGCTCGCATAGCAAACTCATTTGAGAGCTGTTCTATATCACTTTCTAAAGCTATTAAAGAGAGTCGCCTTGCTTTATAAGCCAGGGTAATCATGGTAGATCGAGCAAAGGAGAAATCAAAGGTGGGGGGAAACAGGCTCCACTTAGCCAGAGAAATCGCTCTTGAGGCGTCGTGAATACTACTTTGCATCAAAGTTGCACCAAAACTCCCCAAAATCACAATAATTGCAGAAGGCAGATTAAGGAGGAGAATCACTTCTCCTCCGCCAAGCCAGTTAGATAAAAAGACAGAGCCAAACGCAAGAAGCAGTCCAGCCAGCGTCACCAAATCCACTAGCTAACCTCACGCGCTAGGCGCTCACCAATATGACTTAGATCGATAATATCATCAGCCAAATTGGCTTTTTCTACTGCCATTGGCATACCATATATGACGCAGGACTCTTCACTTTGGATCCAGACTCGGGAGCCGGAGTTTTTCAGCATACGTGCACCTTCTCGACCATCAACCCCCATGCCTGTCATGACAACAGACAGTACTTTACCAGGATAACATTTAGAGGCAGACCCAAACGTTACATCAACAGAGGGCTTATAATTAAGTCGCTCATCACCATCCAAAATACGGACACAGCCGCCATTGCGAGGATCCACCATCATTTGCTTACCACCCGGTGCCAGTAAAGCAACCCCAGCTTGCAAACGATCGCCGTCTTTGGCCTCTTTCACGGTAATTTTACAAATATTATTTAGCCTTTCAGCAAATGCTCCAGTAAACGCAGCAGGCATATGTTGAACCAGCACTAAAGGAGCGGGAAAATTAGCAGGTAACTTTGTTAGTACCGTTTGCAGGGCCATAGGCCCCCCCGTTGACGTACCTATCGCAACCAAGCTCACTTTTTTTCTAGAGCGCGGGATAATCACTCCGCGTTCAGTGACGATCGGTTTTGGAGCCTCTCGTGGCGCAAGACTCTGGACAGGGGCTCTTGATCCGCCAAGACGCGTTCGAGAAACGGTCAACACCCGTTCAACTAATGTATGTTTTACCACCGTAGAATCTCGGGAAATATCCTCGAAATTCTTCGGCATGAAATCAACCGCGCCCGCTTCAAGCGCATCAAGAGTAACTTTTGCCCCTTCATGCGTTAACGAGGAGAACATTAACACAGGCGTTGGTTTGAGCTTCATAATATTAGCAACAGCGGAAATACCATCTAAAACAGGCATTTCGTAATCCATTGTCACCACATCTGGCGACAAAGACTGCACTTTATCAACCGCTTCCTTGCCATTATTAGCCGTTCCAACAACGGTTAATCTCGGGTCTGCTTCAAAAATTTCTACTAGACGACGTCGGAAAAAACCGGAGTCATCTACAACCAGTACCTTTACCGGCATACCGCCACTCCCAAATCAAAATCTATCTACCTAGAGGCGTAACTCTTTAACATGCTAGGTACATCAAGAATTAATGCGATACGGCCATCACCAGTAATCGTCGCACCAGCCATGCCTGCGGTTCCTTGTAGCATTCGACCCAGAGGTTTAATCACCACCTCTTCTTGTCCAACCAACTGATCCACTACAAAGCCAACTTCATTAATCCCCACTTGGACCACAACCACATGCGCTTCTTTTGGTGTCGTGTCACGCGTTCCGCCTTTAATCAACCAGCTCTTAAGATGGAAGATTGGAAGTGTTTTGCCTCGAATAACAACCACTTGCTGACCATCTACAATGTTGGTTTTTTGTAGGTTCAAGTGGAATATTTCATTCACACTAACAAGCGGGAAAGCAAACGATTGATCAGCTAAAGTCACCATCAAGGTTGGCATAATCGCTAAGGTCAAAGGTACTTTAATAATAAAGCGTGACCCCTGTCCTAGAACAGATTTAATCTGTAACGTACCATTTAGTTGGGAAATTTTCGTTTTAACAACGTCCATTCCCACACCACGGCCTGATACATCTGTAATCTCTACTTTGGTCGAAAAGCCTGGAGCAAATATAAGATTGAAGGCCTCTTCATCTGATAACCTTTCCGCAGCATCTGTATCCATCAAGCCTTTTTCAACTGCTTTTTTACGTAGCACGTCAGAGTCCATACCCGCGCCATCATCATCGATGGATAGCAGAATATGATCACCTTCCTGCTCAGCAGACAAAATAACGTGACCAACTCTCGGCTTACCCTTAGCTTCCCGAACATCAGGCGCTTCAACACCATGGTCAACCGAGTTTCTCACTAAGTGAACAAGTGGATCGGCAAGTGCTTCTACTAAGTTTTTATCGAGGTCTGTTTCTTCCCCACGAAGCTCGAGATTCACTTCTTTCTTCAGGTTGCGAGCTAAGTCACGTACCACACGAGGAAACTTACCGAATACTTTCTTGATTGGCTGCATTCGGGTCTTCATTACAGCGTTTTGCAAATCACCCGTTACCACGTCAAGGTTAGAAACCGCCTTGCCCATGGATTCGTCTTCACTTTGCAAACCAAGACGCACCAGACGATTTCGCACTAAAACAAGCTCACCCACCATATTCATGATGTCATCAAGTCGTTTTGTATCTACCCGAACCGTTGCTTCTTGTGTAACTGGCACACCTGCGACTTTATCTTTTGCATGATGATTCGATGGCGGAGGAGTATCGTCTGCCTTAGGTGCCCGAGGAGCTGGCTTAGGCTCCACTTTTGGCTCCACCTTTTTAGGTGCAGCTTTCGGTTTCGCTGGCGCTTCTTTCTTAGCACTAGCCTTACCAGCATCCCCCTTAGGAGCCCCCTTCTTACCATGAAGACTGTCCAGTAAAGACTCAAACTCATCTTCTGTGATCAAATCAGAATCAGCACTAGAGGTGCTTGCTTCAGCGTCCGGTTTTTTGTCCTCGGAAGGCGCACCACCTTCTTTTGGCTTAGCTTCTGGGGCCTTATTCTCCTGAACTTGATCATTACTATCTAAACCAGGCGCACTTCCACCGTGTAATTGGTCGAGTAATTTTTCAAACTCGTCTTCCGTAATTTCATCAGACTCGGCAGACGATTCTTCTGATACATTTTCGGAGTGATCTGCGCTTTGTGCCTCCTTGCTACTATCAAGACCCGGTGCACTATTACCATGCAGTTTATCAAGCAGCTGATCAAATTCATCCTCAGTAATTTCATCAGAAGCATTATCTGAACTCACCTCTGCTGCGGCAGTATTGCTGTCTGCTTTTTCTGCTGGAGTATCCTCACCACCTAGCGCATTAAGCAAAGATTCAAATTCATCGTCGGTAATATCCGCAGGCTCATCCGACTCACTCGCATCGGATGAATCATCGATTAGCTCTTCTTCAACTGCCTCGTCTTCCTCAACTGCCATGTTTTCATCAGATAACTCATCTTCTGGCTCCTCATCAGCATCAACGCTACCGCCAGCTAACTCTTCAGCAGTGGGCGGTTTTGCATAGACACTAAGAGCCTGAATCAGATCAGGATCAGCACGCTCAGGTTCATTACCAGAACGAACAGCTTCAAACATCTCATTGATTGCATCAAGAGCCTGCAGTACCACGTCCATCAAATCAGAATTAATAGTACGCTGGCCATTACGCAAGATATCAAATACGTTTTCCGCATAATGACAACAATCGACCAGTGCCGTTAACTGTAAAAACCCCGCTCCCCCTTTAACGGTATGGAAACCCCTAAAGATAGCATTCAATAATTGCTTATCGTCTGGGTTTTGCTCTAGATCTACTAATTGTTCGGAAAGCTGTTCCAGGATCTCTCCAGCTTCTACCAAAAAATCCTGTAAAATTTCTTCATCGACCTCGAAACTCATCCTCAGCTCCCTTTAGAAACCAAGACTTGATAGCAAGTCGTCTACTTCGTCTTGACTATTCAGTACTTCTGGGTTGTTTTGTTTATTAATAGCTGGACCATGACCACGAGTGTCGTCGTGCTCGGCTTCACTATCGTCATGCTCCATTCCGGAGATACTATCAACACGTCCTGCAACAGCAACGAGATGTACAAGGCGTTCTTCTACATCTCGAATTAGATCGTTCACTCTTGTAATTACTTGACCAGTTAAATCTTGATAACCTTGCTCTAGAAGAATTGTATTGAGGTTGGAATGCAAGGTTGTCGCACTGTCATCTGCATACTTTAAAAAACCATCAATACGCTTATATAGTTCGCGAAACTCTTGAGGTGATAAATCGCGCTGAATCAAACGATTCCAATCTTTTCTTAACTCTCTTGCTTGGCTTTGTAGCTCACTTGCAACAGGAACACTTCCATCCACCATATCCATGGTTTTATTGGCCGCTGAACTTGTTAATTCAATAACATATTTCAACCGGTCAGAGGCATCTGTAATTTTAGTATTACCAGATTCAGAGTGCCCTTCACCCACCACCAAGTCCATTGAATCAACTTGAAAATCGCGAATTGCGTCATGGAGACTTCTTGTTAGCGTCCCGACTTCTTTATAGAAACTATTATGTCGAGCCTCGCTAAGCTCTTGAATAACCTTTATCGCACTACTAAAGTCACCGACTTCAATGTGGTTCAAAAGATCAACAGCACCATCCTTCACTAGGGATTCAAAATCCCCCAAGCCTGATTCAAGTTTCTTTGACATCAAAAGCCCCTATTTAGCAGCATCTATTCGTTCGAATATTTTCTCAATTTTTTCCTTGAGTGCGACGGCAGTAAAAGGCTTAACAACATAACCGTTTACCCCGGCTTGAGCTGCCGAAATGATCTGATCACGTTTGGCTTCCGCTGTTACCATCAATACAGGAATACTTTTGAGTTTATCATCAGCTCTAACCGCTCGAAGCAATTCAATTCCAGTCATACCGGGCATGTTCCAATCGGTTACTAAGAAGTCAATTGTCCCTGCTTGAAGAATCGGTAATGCTGTCGTTCCATCATCCGCTTCAACTGTATTGGTAAATCCCAAATCCCGTAACAAGTTTTTGATGATACGTCTCATTGTCGAGAAATCATCAACAATCAGGATCTTCATGTTTTTATCCAATGCAACCTCCACAACCCAAAGGTAGTATTTCACAATTCATAATTTAATCTCGCCAATCACTTAATCGAGCTCTTAATCTAAGAGCAGCCTGACTATGAATTTGACTGACTCTCGATTCACTAACACCTAAAACAGCGCCAATTTCTTTTAAATTCAATTCATCATTATAATATAAAGATAAGACCAGTTTTTCTCTTTCTGGTAATTGATCAATTTCATTTGCTAATTGATCTTGAAACCCACTTTCTTCAGCCAAAAAGTAAGGTGTGGTGCTTACTTCGTCACTGAATGTATCCAATACACCACCATCATCCGACTCTAACATTTCTTCATAGCTAAATAGCTGTGTCGTCATCGATGAGTGAATGATGTCGTGATATTCCTCAATACTGATATTCATGTGGGCCGCTACTTCCATATCGGAAACATCACGCCCAGCTTTAGCCTCGAGTTCTTTAATGGCGGCACTTACCGCCCGTCCATTGCGCCTTACCGAGCGAGGTGCCCAATCAGTCTTACGAATTTCATCCATAATAGAGCCACGAATCCGAATACCAGCATAGGTTTCAAAACTGGCACCTTTATCAGACTCAAAGCGTTTATAGGCTTCTATCAGCCCCATCATTCCGGCTTGTGTCAGATCGTTCACGTCCACAGTATTGGGTAAACGCGCTAACAAGTGATAAGCGATTTTTTTTACTAAATAGCCGTATTGCTCGACAATGGCATCAATCGATAATGTCGCTTTTCTAGTATAGGTGTCGTATCCGTTTTTGGTCTGCATAAAGATAAATCAGCAACCTTTTACTATTTGAGTCTGATGCACAGAATAACTGTACTACATAGTTCCATATCGCGCTCATCCAAATAACATAATTTTACTAACTACCATATCTTAGTGACCCATAGATCTGGCTGTAGTGCTCTGCTGTATAAACGGCTCGGCTAATTAAGTTATGTGCACGAGCAGGTTCTATATCATCAGGAATTCTTTGTCCATCGGCGATGTAAACAACAGGTAAGCCCTCTTCGATAACCACGCTAATGGCTTCACCAAGAGACGCTGACTCGTCTAATTTACTTAATACACACCCATCAAGCTGAACTTGAGAATACACATCAACAACAGACTTAAGCACCTGTCTTTGACTTGTACAAGGTAAAACTAACAGTTTTTTCAAACTGGAACGCGCTCTTTTGATCATTAGCAATTGCCGTTCAAGGTTAGAATCCCTTGGATTCATCCCCGCAGTGTCGACTAAAACTAAAGAGTAATGGGCGTATTTAGCAAGTACTTCATTTAAATCAGAGTATTCATTCACAACCTCTACAGGAATATTTAAAATCCGACCAAAAGTACGTAATTGCTCATGGGCGGCAATCCGGTAGGTATCGGTTGTGACTAATACAATACTTTCTGAGCCATATTTCAAAACATGCTGGGCCGCAATTTTACCAATGGAGGTCGTTTTTCCTACTCCCGTCGGCCCCATAAAAGCAATGCATCCTTTCAACTCTGCCGAACTTGAGCGTACAGGAATATAATCCGCAAGATGAGCAAGCAATCGATTCCAATCATCCTCTCGGCCCTTTAGATCAATATCATCTAATAGTCTAGAGGTTATCAAATCAGACAAGCCCAAACGCTTTAACTTTTCTCTAGCTTTCGCTTCAACAGAATTTTCTTTAGGTTGCATCGACGACTGTTGACGCTGTTGCTCCAACATTTCTTTGACGCGATGTAGTTCCTGCTCCATCGCATGAAGCTGACTATCACCTTCTTTATTTTGTTTTAAAGAAAGTGCTTCTTCCAATACGGGTTCGTCTTCATCGTCCTCGATAGGTGGCATATCAAATGATGGCGACGATGATTTAGGACTGGTGTCTGTTGGGGTTTGCTGCTTTGCTCTTTCTATACGTTCAAAATACTCAGCCGAAGGGTCTTGATACGCTTCTTTTCGACGCTCTTCAGAAGGTCTAAACGTTGATGTAGAAGGTTTTTTTTGCACCATACTTGAAGGCAAAGAACCATCATAGTCTAGCGCAATAACAATCTCTATCTCACCAGTGGGGAGGCGTTGATTCGACAAAATAACCGCATCAGGGCCCACAGCGTCACGGACTTTCCGTATCGCTTGGCGCATGTCGGGAGCTCGAAACCGCCTAATTTGCATGTATAATTGAATCCTTTTAGTGTATTTAACCTTACAAATCCATAGCTTACCCGAAAGACTTTGATAAATATAGAGACTAATTGATCACAATTGCTACAGACTATTGACCAATCACACCAACAACGGTAATTCGCTTATGATCTGGCACTTCTTGGTAAGACAAAACGGACATATTCACCATACCATAGCGCATAAAACGGGCTAGCATCGGTCGTATTGGTGCTGACACTATCAGTATAGGTGTATTTCCCATTGCTTCCTGCTGTTCTGCAGACTGTTTAAGAGAAGATTGTAACTGTTCAGCCATTTTTGGCTCTAAAATAAGCGCTTCTTCATTCTTAATGCCTGATTGCTGACTCTGCTGAACCGTTTGCATCAGCATTTTTTCCAATTGAGGATCAAGTGTTAGTACAGGAATCTCCTCTACTCCATCCGCTAAGGTTTGGATAATTAAACGAGACAAAGCCGTTCGAACGGCTGCGGTTAACACCATAGGATCCTGACTTTTTGGCTGCACACCCATGATAGCCTCGGCAATGGTGCGCATATCACGAAGCGGAACCCCCTCAATCAATAAGTTCTGCAATACTTTTAATAAAATACTCAACGGAATGGTATTTGGCACCAGTTCCTCA
Source organism: Marinomonas spartinae (assembly GCF_900089775.1). Taxonomy (GTDB): domain Bacteria; phylum Pseudomonadota; class Gammaproteobacteria; order Pseudomonadales; family Marinomonadaceae; genus Marinomonas; species Marinomonas spartinae. Next base: position 179,416 of record NZ_FLOB01000005.1, on the reverse strand, counting down.
GCCAACTTCGGATTGTACTGTTTGAGCAAGCTAAGCAATTGCTGGACTTCATCATGACCAATTAATTCATAGGCATGCTTGTGCATAATTTGGTTAATATGGGTGGCCACCACCGTACTCACATCCACCACAGTATAACCGTAGGTTTGTGCTTGATCGCGTTTTTTCGGGTCAATCCAAACAGCGTCCAAACCAAAAGACGGATCCTTACCTGCAATACCATCAATAGAACCAAATACTTGCCCAGGATCGATTGCCAGATCTTTATCAGGATGCACTTCCGCCTCAGCCAAACTCACCCCCATCAAGGTGACACGATAGGCATTGGGCATCAGGTCTAAGTTATCTCGAATATGAACACTGGGCACTAGAAACCCCAAGTCTTGCGACAATTTTCGACGAACCCCTTTAATCCTTGCTAATAGCTCCCCACCTTGGGATTTATCCACTAGAGGAATTAAGCGATAGCCAACTTCCAGCCCCAACATATCAACAGGCGCTACATCATCCCAACTCAGGTCTTTGCTTTCCGCTGGAGGTGAAACATCCGACGATGACGATCTGCTTGTAGACTGAGCTCCTGCCATCGCTTTGCGCTTTTTACGGTACTCAAGAAAATATGCAAAACCGCCTAAAGCAATAGCCAGAGACAAAAACGCAAAATGCGGCATGCCTGGCACAATCCCCATGATCCCCATGATCGCAGCGGCGATATACAATGCCTTTGGTGAACCAAACATCTGCGAGACAATTTGCGTCCCCATATCACCCGACTCGTTAACCCGAGTCACCATGATGGCAGCCGCAGTAGAAAGCATCAAAGAAGGAAGCTGAGCCACTAGACCGTCACCAATGGTCAACAGAGAATACCGCTGAATAGCTTCAGAAAAAGTCAAACCATGTTGCGACATCCCAATTGCCAAGCCACCGATTATATTGATCCCCAAAATAAGCAAACCCGCAATGGCATCCCCTTTTACGAACTTAGAAGCACCGTCCATGGAGCCATAAAACTCTGCTTCTGAGGCGATTTCAATGCGTCGTTGTTTGGCTTGGTCCGCATCAATCATCCCTGCGTTCAAGTCAGCATCGATGGCCATTTGTTTACCAGGCATGGCATCCAAAGTAAATCGAGCACTCACCTCGGATATACGCCCCGCCCCTTTTGTCACAACGGCAAAGTTGATGATCATTAAGATGGCAAAGACCACAAAGCCGACAACATAGTTACCCCCAATCACCACCTCACCGAAGGCTTGAATCACCTTACCAGCTGCATCTCCCCCTTCGTGACCATATAATAAAACAACACGAGTAGAAGCCACGTTTAATGCCAAACGCATCAGGGTTGAAACCAGCAAAACGGTTGGAAAGACAGCAAAATCTAATGGTCGCAAAGAGTAGATCGCGACCAACAAGACCACAATGGCGAGCGCAATATTAAAGGTAAAGAGGACATCAAGCAGAAACGCTGGAATCGGCAGTATCATCATGGCTAAAAGAGACAGAAGCAAAATAGGAATCCCAAGATTCCCGCTCACTATCCCTTTAAACTGACCAGTCATTTTTTGGCGATCAAAATTCACACGCGGTTCCCGCAGATATTAACAATCAATTTAGCTAGGATGGGGTATTACCATCCCATTGAAACTCTTCTGGTATATCAAAACGCGGCATGGTTTCGGGCCTTGGCGCGCCATGTCGTGCGTTACGCAGTTGATAAACATAAGCGAGCAATTGCGCTACTACTTTAAAGAGTCCATGGGGAATCTCCTCACCGATCTTAGTATGATGATAGATCGCTCGCGTTAGTGCTGGGGATTGTATCACAGGGATGTCATAGTGATTGCCTACTTCACGAATTTTCAACGCCATAAAGTCGCTTCCCTTAGCAATCATTATGGGAGCTTGCCCCCCACTTTGATTATATTTCAATGCTACAGAAAAGTGTGTCGGGTTGGTAATAATAACATCCGCTTCAGGGACATCAGACATCATGCGATTCATCGCGGCTTGACGTTGCAACTGCCGAATACGTCCGCGAACTTGAGGATCCCCTTCCTGCTGCTTGTACTCATCTTTCACTTCTTGTTTGGTCATTTTTAACTTTTCTTTATGGGACCAAATCTGAAACGGCACATCTATTGCGGCAATCAACGCCAAAGACAAACTAATAAAGATAAACGCCCACATCACCATATCAATGCCATGAGAGACGGCTGGACGAATGGATTGAAAAGTCAACTCCAGTGCTTCGGGTAAATAGTGATAAATAACCAGTGTCGATACAAAAGCAACAAGAGCAACTTTGGCGATTGACTTGAGCAATTCAACTAAAGACTGAACGGAAAACATCCTTTTTAAGCCAGTAATTGGATTGATCTTACTGAACTTAGGCATTAAGGGCTCCCATGAAAAATTCAGCCCTCCCAGCATAATACTGCCAATAATCCCTGCTACAGCCAGCACCAACAAGGTCACAATTAACGATTTCATCATCTCAACAATCGAACCATAAAGATGAAAAATCATCCGACTGACATCAAACAGGTCAGACCTATCCATCGTAAAGTTGAAACGAAACACGCTTCCTAGGTCCTTCGCCATCAAGACTCCGGTGCTATATAGCGCCACAGCAGCCACAATCAGCAACAGAGCAGAGCTTAGCTCTTTTGAGCGAGCAATATTCCCCTTTTTTCGCGCATCCTCGAGCTTCTTACTACTGGCACTTTCCGTTTTTTCACTACCGTCTTCGTTTTCAGCCATGTAAACGAGCTCCCCATGTATCTTTCATCCAGATCGTTAACTCATGAAAGAATAAACGATAGATATCCAAAAAGTCCCCTAACATCATCCAGAAGAAGAACAGAGAAAAAAGCATAATGACAGGAAAACCTAACGCAAAAACATTTAACTGAGGGGAAGCCTTTGCCACCACACCAAAGGCTAAATTCATAATTAGGACAGCAATAGCCAAAGGCAGCACTACTAACAACGCTTTCTCAAACATCCAACTCCCTAACTGAACCAGTTGCCAATAGTGTTGGCTATCAAATCCACTACCAATAGGCCAATATTTAAAGCTCTCCGCTAAGTATTCGATCATCACCAAATGACCGTCTGTACCTAAAAACGCCAACGCCACCATCGACATATAATATTGGCCCATGGTCGCCACCGACACCCCATTGGCTGGATCGTTTGACATAGCAAACCCCAACCCCGCTTTCATGGCCGCCAACTGCCCAGCCATAGAAAAGGTTTGGAATAAAATCGTCACCACAAAACCTAATGCAAAACCAATAATCAGTTGCTCAGCAATAAGTACCACAAATGCAGGAGAAATCGCATCATAATGAGGTACTTTCACAACGGGTGTAATAATGATAGCAACTAAAAATGAAAATGCGATACGGACACGGCTATTAACAAGCCGACTACCAAACAGGGGCAGCGCCATGAAAAAGGCAGCGATACGAAAAAAGGGCAGTAAAAAACTAATAACAAGATTAATTAATTGATCCGGATGAAGCTCAAGCATTAGCCAATCATCATTGGAATATTAATAAAAAGGTTAGTGGTAAAATCCATCAATTTAGTTAAAATCCACGGACCAAGCTGCATAATAACCAAAATAGTCACGATCAAACGAGGGAGGAATGATAGGGTTTGCTCGTTAATCTGTGTGGCGGCCTGAAAAACACTAACAATCAAACCGACAACCAAACTCGGCGCCATCACAGCCGCAACAATCACAACAATTAAATAAAAGCCTTGTCCATAGAGATCTAAAACAACTTGTGGATCCATAACTACATCCCAAAACTTGCTGCAAGCGTCCCCATAATCATAGACCAACCGTCTACCATCACAAAAAGCATAATCTTAAACGGCAAGGAAATGATCACCGGAGACAACATCATCATCCCCATTGCCATCAAAACACTAGCCACCACCATGTCTACAATCAAAAATGGAATAAAGATCATAAAGCCAATTTGAAATGCCGTTTTTAGCTCACTGGTCACAAACGCTGGCATTAGAATGGTAAAAGGTAAGGTATTTAGTGACTGGATCTTCCCTTCTTTACCAGCTAACTTCACAAACAAAGCAATATCGTCTTTACGGGTTTGAGCAAGCATAAAGTCCCTCATAGGCTTTTCTGCTGCCTCGACCGCCTGTAACGAGGTCATTTTATTATTCAAGTAAGGCTGTAAAGCCACTGCATTTATCTTATTCATCGTTGGCGTCATAATAAATAAGGTCAAAAAAAGCGCCATACCAATCAAAATTTGGTTTGAAGGTGTCTGCTGTAAACCAATCGCCTGACGCAAAATAGCTAATACAACAATAATTCGTGTAAAAGCCGTCATCATCATCAATGCCGCTGGTAACAAGGTTAACGCGGTCATTATGAAGAGAATTTGCAGGGATACTGAGTACTCTTGACTACCGTCCGGATTCGTTACCACATTGACCGCAGGCAAACCAGCTTCAGCCCAAGAGATAGAAGGTAATATTAAAAGACTAAGCAATAATAGAAGACGAATCACGATGAGGCCTCGCGAGTCGTGGGGCTATCATCATTTGGGGAGATACTATTATCATGAGAAGTACTATTATCGTGAGCAGTACTGTTATCAGCCTTGTCTTGCAGTGACACTTCCCCCATTAATTGCGCAAAGGCCTTACTATTCGGCGTGAAACTTTTGATGTGATTAATAGAGTGAGGTGTAACACCAATCAAAATTTTCTCCTCTTCCACCTCCACAAGAATCAACTTTTCCTTTGCTCCGAGTGATTGACTACTAATAATTCGAATATCAGATTTACTCAATTTCATCTGAGCAAACTGTAACTTCTTCACGACCCAAAGACTTGCAGGAATGAAAGCAATGATAAAAATCAGCGACGCAACCACTTTCCAGATAGAATAAGTCGATGTCATGGTAGGAATCGACCCTGAATCGGCTAAAGAATTGGCATGCGCATAGGAAACAGCCATGCAAAGCATGGCTGTGATCAGAAATGTGTACGATTTTCTATAAACAGTCACGAGGTTACTTCAATCTTCTAATACGCTCACTAGGACTAACAACATCTGTTAGGCGGATACCATACTTATCATTCACCACAACAACTTCACCATGAGCAATCAGCGTACCGTTAACCAATACATCCAAGGGTTCACCCGCAAAGCGATCTAACTCGACAACAGACCCCTGTGTCAGCTGCATCAAATTTCGAATAGCAATTTCGGTGTTACCAAGCTCCATAGATAGCGTCACAGGGATATCCATAATAAGGTCAAGATCGGACCCAACACCACCACTTGGCACAGCAGGTGCGGACAGTGACTCTAGCTGAACAGGCTTTGCCTCCTGCTCGGACATCGCAGCAGCCCATTCGTCATCGACATCATCTTGTCCTCCGGTTTCTCCCGCTTCTGACATGGCAGCCGCCCACTCATCGGCAAGCCCTTCGTCCATCCCCTCTGCATCAGGATTTTGCTCTTCAGCCATATTACTTATTTACCTTGTTAGATTTAAAACTTTCTTCCATCTGAACAGAATAGCGCTCATTCGAAACCCCCAACTTTCCCTTAAAAGCAGGAACATTGTTCGCTCTTACAGTCACGAACTCGGGCATTTCAATAGGGATGATATCACCTGCCTTGAACTTTAAAACATCACCAAGCGAAATTTTACGGTTCGCTACATTGACTCTGAGGTTAACATTGATGTCCTTCACATCTTGCTCAAGGGATTTCCCCCAACGGTCATCCATTTCATCAACGTCACTTTGCACCCCTGCATCCAACAGTTCACGCACAGGCTCAATCATCGAATAAGGTAGGGTAATATGCAGTTCCCCACCCCCACCATCCAATTCAATATGAAAAGTAGAGACCACCACCACTTCACTCGGACTGACGATATTGGCCATCGCAGGGTTAACTTCTGAGCTGATGTATTCTAACTCAAGTTTTAGTACAGGGGCCCAAGCCTCTGTCAAGTCTTTAAACACTTGCTCCAGCATAAGTTGAACGATGCGGATTTCTGTAGGGGTAAATTCACGCCCCTCGATTTTGGCATGGCGACCATCCCCACCAAAAAAGTTATCTACTAATTTGAACACCAATTTGGCATCCAAAATAAATAGAGCCGTACTCCTTAACGGGCGAAATTTCACCAAATTCAAACTTGTCGGTACATACAAAGTATGCACATATTCGCCAAACTTCATAATTTGTAAACCGCCAGAAGATACGTCTGCCGTACGGCGCAGCAAGTTAAATAAACTAATACGAGTATAACGGGCGAAACGCTCGTTGATCATTTCCAGCGTAGGCATACGCCCACGGACGATACGCTCTTGACTGGTTATATCGTAAGAGGCAACACCATTAGCATCTCTATCGTCCTCTTCTTCTGGCTTTTCATCAGGGCCATGTAAGAGGGCATCAATTTCATCTTGAGAAAGTAAATCTTGTGCTGACATAAGACTTATTGCATCACAAAGCTAGTGAATAAAACCGCATCGATACCACCTTTACCTGTCTGTTGTTTCAGCAACTTATTGATGGCCTCCAGAGCAGATTTTTTCAGAGCCAACTTGCCTTCCATCGTTTTTAAATCGTTAAAAGATTGGCTGGAAAACAGCAGCACAAGGCTATTACGAATCAAAGGCATATTTAATTTTAGGGCGTCAATTTGTGACTGGTCTTTAGATTTAACCGTCATAGTAAGCTGCAAATAACGCTGTTGGCCATCCACAACAAAATCCAATACAAAAGGCTCATCGAACTTCAAATAAATAGAAGGCTGTTTAGAAAGCTCTGCGGCAGCTTCAGCAGATGATGCCCCGCCATCCGCTTCTGCGCTGGCCGCTTCATCAGATCCACTAAAAAAGAAAAAGTAAGCAGCAGCTCCACCACCACCTAATAGCACCACAGCAAGAGCAATGATGATAATAAGCTTCTTCTTACCACCTTTTTTGCCCTCTTCGGCATCAACCTCTAAATTATCTTCTTCTGCCATAATAAAATCCTTGGAAACACAGACTTATAAAACAACGCACAATACGCTTTAAGGAACCCTATTCTACAAAGAATAATGAATAGCACCATCACTTTCCTTCATTTTAGGCGTAGTAATCAATTCCTGCTGGTGTGACATAGGATATATTTCCAGAAACTGGCTCTTCTTCACCATTCTCTTGCCCTTTTAAAGAGCCTAAATTAAGTTGAGGTTGATAACTTTCTGCCGTCTGGTATTGAGTGCCAGACATGTCTTGCTGTGACACATCCACATTGACACTACCTAGATCCATCCCCTGTTGAGCTAACATATCACGAAGACGCCCCATCTGGCCTTCTAGTAAATCTCGCGTATGATGAGTTGCTGCTACAAAACTCACTTGAGTATTATTATTGCCACTGTCTACAGAGACTTTCACCGTTAAACTGCCTAACTCGGGAGGATCAAGCTTAATATGCGCACTATGAGCGCCATTATGAGCAACCCAAGCCACTTTTTGACTCATTTCCCCCGCCCAACCTGGGTGATTTGGTGGAACAGACATGGCTAGATTTTGCTGCTGAGTTGGTGTTAGCTGTGCCGGATTCGTAGCTCCTAACGCTGGCCCAGTAGCCGCTAAACGACCGCCATTGTTTGCAAGAGAACTGCCCATCCCTCCTGGATCTGAATCCTTAGCCACACCATCCAATTGCCCAACCATTTTCCCTATCATGGCCTCCTGCTCTTTTTTTCGTAGCTCTATGGGTTCATTGGCTGACAAACTAGCCTTGGAAGCCCCCTTACCATTAAGAAGACCAGAGGCCTCCGTCGTTGAGTCAGCATTCGCTAAGATAAGAGGCGTATCCCCCCCCCCTGTCATAGGACTTTTTAATGCATTTGCGAGCGCCACTTGGTCGGCAACCTTACTTGTCGAAACCTGATCGCTTATAGACGGGGTTGCACTTGACGATTTCGGTGCTGAACCTGTACCACGAGCGGCAGCTGAAACACCTGCCACAGCAGCACTCACTGGCGCAATGGGATTTGCCCCCATTTGGGATAACACCCAAGAAAGCTCTCCATCTCCCGACTTTTTAGTCTCTTTTTTATCATTGGAAGATGGATCTGTTACTTTTTCAGCCCCCTTCTCGGACGCCTTTTTAGCACTTGCTAACGCTTGTTTTTGAGCCATAGGAGACAAGGCACTTAAATCAACACTCGAGGCAGCGGCCTTCGCTTTACCCTCGTTATTTTCTGCCGCCATTAATGCCCGTACTTCTGGCGGTATTTTACTCATTTTTGACGAAACAACATTGCTTTTACCGCCATCCCCCTGGACACCTTTTTGACCATGGGATACGAGCTCACCACTATTTGCTTTTAATAAAAGGTCTGTCGTTTCTTTCGTCTGTGGCGAGACAACCTCCCCTTTTTGCAAGGCCTCAGTGTTCTCCATCACGGGGTTTCCGTTTTGATCAAGCTGAACGCTATTCAGAGACGAATTTTTCACAGGATGACCATTTTGATCAAGCTGAACAGTATCAGGTAAAACCGCTTTCGTTGGTTGGCCATTTTGATCAAGATGTACAGCTGTTGTTTGAACATGGGTCGCTTCAGTATTTAACGCTTTCAAACCAAGGGCGCCGGCAGCTGAAGGGACTACTTTATCTCCTTTTGCATCTAATAGTTGTTGCTCTCCTTCTTTCCCTTTAAGAGTCAGATGGCCAGTGACACCATTAGCAGCGGTTTTACTCACAGCCAAATGAGGCTGGCCGTCAACCATCTGCACCATACCGTTTTGACTAGATCGGTGGAGGGTATTCTCATGGCCACTCGAAGAGACTTGCTTACTGACGGCCTCTCCTACCTTACTCTCGCTAGATGGCTCTTGCGAGCCAGTGAGATTTGGAGCGCTTTTAACTAACTTACTATGCTCAACACTATCGCTATTAATCAGGTTATTAGCAACATGACCATCAACACTCACCGTACCATTGACAGACTTGCCGGTTTGCGTGGTGTTTAGCTGCTCTTGCGATGAAATCATCCCCGTTGTTGAAGGGGTTGTCTCCCCTGATTGGGAGAAATGCGAAGAAGGCTTTTCAAGCTGAATAGCTGAATCTGTTCCCGCCCCTGAAGATACAACAATATGGGGATTGCTACTTTTAGTCTTTACTCCACCTTCACTGGAGTTAACCCCCTTCAACTTCCCATCCGTACCATGGTTTTCCTCTGGCGAGGATTCACCTTCAGACTGCAATCTATTGCCGCTTACGTCAGTTTTAACGGATGTATTACTGACACCATTTTCAAGTCCCCCAGCTCCTTTTTGTGCTTTGCTCTCTTGGACGCCATCAGCATCTTTAGGCGTTGGATCAGGAGGTATGGATGAAGAGGATTGCCGTGTGTCATTTGTCGGCTCTTTCATTGAACGGCCGTCACTAGATGCAGACGAGTCTAAGGCTTGCTTTGCTCGATTAAAGTCATCAGCAAACTGTCCTTGCGATGGCTCAGATGCCTCAGGCGATAAGGTAGATTTAGACGACACATTTGATGACGGTGATAACACCGAGTTGACTGTTGCTTGCATAATACCCTCCAGCGATATAACAAGCCATGCAAGACAGAGGCCAACCTAGGTATTCTTTTCTGGACGCCAATGGAAATGGGCGGTTACCGTTCGACCGCCATTAGAAAAACTGATTTTCTGACAAATCTGATACAATAATGCCAAGCCGCGATTATAAGGCACATCAGTAGACCCTAAAGTGAAGTCTAATGATTCATAATCAAAGCCTTTACCACTATCCTCCACTTCTAAAATCAATTGCCCTAACTGTTTATCCGAGACAACCTTGGCAGAAATCTTCACAAAACCATCTTGCAAAGAAGCTAATGCCTGTTCACGCTCTTTATAATAAACAGAAAAACCATCTAGGGTATTTTTCTTACTGGAATCCAAACCTAATACACCATGCTCTAGCGCATTAGAATACAACTCCGACAATATCATAAACACTTGGCTAGAATAGCTACTCAGTCCAGGCACAGTGGTGATGATTTGCAAGACATAAGGCAGAGGATCCGTAGTTCTAAGAGACTCTGCACTGAGTTTGTATTCAAACGAAAAATCAGCTGGCAAATCCACCGAGCCAGCAACCTCTTGATCAGACAGAGAATTTACACCGATACAAGTATCAAGAGATATACCCAAGCAGGAAATATCATCATGGGGGTTATCTAACACCCCCTCAACCTTTAAACGATCGACCAACCAGTGAATACTGTCGCTGGGCTTAACGTCTCCCTCGTAAAGCGGCTTGAGAACTGACTCACAAAACATCACGCCATTGCGGTCAGCTGCCTCATAGACACCATCAGAGTAGGAAATAAGCGTGTCACCAGGCACATAAGAGATAGGTTCAACAACACACTCAAACCGAGTAGGTGACACTGCACCAAGGGGAAAATTTTTAGAAATTAAGTGCCTTGGCTCCTTTTTCGATTGCGAAAAAAACAATAAATCTGGCAACCCGCCATTCCAAACCTCAACATTTTTTTCATTCGCTTTAATATCAATAAAAGCGGCGCTGCAAAACATATTCGCCGGCAAAATGCTTTTCAACCGAGCATTCATCTCCGGAATAATTTGCCGCATCAAAAAGCCTTTTTTTGTCCAATCGAAGAAAATATCGGCGAGCGGCAATGCACCAATCGCAGCGGATAAACCATGACCAGTAAAATCCCCTAATAATAAATGCATACCACCATTAGGTTTATAAGCCGCTAAAATCACATCACCATTAAATGTATGACTAGCATGATGGTAAGTCGTTATCGCAGGATCATTAAGACAGTTGGAGTGAGTGATATTTTCATAAATTTCTTTCGCCATCTCTTGTTCATGAACCAACTGTTCATTGTACCAAGCCATGGCATCACGCTGATCTTCTAGCGTTTTTTGCATTACTAACAAACGCGCAATAGCATTCAGTTTTGCCGTAACCAATGCAGGATTATAAGGCTTGGCAATAAAGTCTGCGCCACCGACTTCGAGGCAATTAGACAAAGCAACAGGGTCTGTCACCCCGGAAAGAAATACAATAGGAATAAAACTATCTAGAGCAAGGTTCTGAATTTCAACAGCAGCTTCCCAACCATTTTTATGCGGCATTCTGACATCTAAACAGACTAGTTGAATAACCTCTGGATCAAAAAGATCAACAGCCTCTTGTCCATCTTTCGCAACAATCACATGATGACCAAACTGCTTTAGCATGGCACCCAACAGCAATCGATCCGATGGATTATCATCAGCAATTAAAATAGTTAAAGCACTTTTCATATACTACTCAGATATATCGAACAAACGGTTAAAGTTTGCCATTTTCAATAAATCATTTACCGCCTTTGAACTATTTGTTAAAGCGACATGGGACTCTTCACCGCCCGCATAGTCCCTTAACAAGAGCAGCATCCCTAAAGCCGAGCTATCAAGGTACTCAACATGCGCAAGATCCACTTCGTAACTTTTGGCTCGTGGAGCCAAAACAAAAGCATCTCGAAAAACCTTATGACAACTGTAATCAAAACGGCCATTAACACGTATTACGAGGTGCTCAACATTTGCATCAAATACATTTTCAACCACTATATACTCCTTGAGTTATAGCAATTGAAGTCACTAGAACTCATCTATTTGGCTGTTATTATCATTCTTGGAAATCAAGCCAACCTGTGAAGCCTCACCCTGCTGATAAGAGCGCTCTTTGTCCAGCAAGACATGAATACGCTCCCCTAGCTCAACGACTGATTGTTTTGCTCGTTCCAGCCTAGCCAATCCGACACTTCTATCTGCTGATAACAGGGACAGGGTTGAATCAACCATTTCTTTAATAGACTCAATATGCCTTTGAACCGTATCAATGTCGTGATTCAAGTCCATCGAAAAACGTCGACGTACCGCTTCACTTTCTCCTTCTGTTGCTGCTAAACTCGATAGGACGCCTGCTCTAACCTCGTTAAGGCAACGATAGACTTCGTCCAGCAACATAGCATCACCTGCTATATCTTTTTCTACCATTGTTAGCCTTTGCAACAGCAACTCGTAACCAACTAATACGGAATCATGAATCTGCTCAGATAAATACGACATAGATCCAAGCTCATCCAGTAACTGCAAGTCTGGCAGTGGATGAACCACTTCTTTAGGCACCACTAAGACATCTTTATCATAAGAATGATTGTCGTTTATTTCTTTATTTAAAAGGGTTTCGATTTGTTGTAGTTTAGTAATCTTGACCTTATAATCAGCCTCGTTTTGCTGCTCTTGCGCGCACTCAAGTAAAGACAGCACCCTCTGTCTTACCCCTTCCAAGTCACTAGAAAATGTTGAAAAAGGCGAGTCTTCACGCAAAATTCGAATAGGTAAACTCCAAACATCTTGCCTCATTAGCTCGACACTTTTGCGAATCACCTCAATCTCAGCTACCTCAGACAAAGAGGTTAGTGTCATCAAATAGTAATCAGAAGCTTCCTGCTCTTCTTCAACATTGGTCTTGCCATCACCGATCCGTTGAATGTGAATAACATAATTACCTTCCGCTAATAGCAGACGCGCCTCATTTAGTCCTAATAATACACGGCTAGATAATTGCTCACCTAACGGACTGTCCAAACCATCATCAATCTCAAAATACGCTTCAAATTTTTCAATATTGTTTTTCCATAGCGCCATCAATCCCTGACTCACCCAAACAACATCACCATTATGCTTGGCAATCAGAAAAGGGGAGTTTAACTGGCCTATTGCCAACTGGATCACATCCAAGCGATCTAGTGCAGCTTGGCGATCAAACTCCCGTGACGACAATTCATTATCCAAAAGACGCCCTATATCAGTGAATTCATCTATACGATGATAATTGACATCCTGCGTCAAACCACCCTGCTTATGGTGCTCAATGACAAGCTGCAAGTGAGATAAACCTTTAGATAATCGTCGAACAAAATAATAACCAAACAAAATAACAATAACGGCCAACCCACCAAGTATGGCAAAAAGCAGCCAAGTCATTTTATGAGTGAAGACTGTATAATTAAAATCCTCCGAGACTTCCACCTCCATCAATTTAATGTCAATGCGGTTATTCTTTTTGATAATGCCATAAATATAAGAACGCTCTTGGGCACTTATCGGAACATTCTCTTTTACTTTTTTTTCAATCTTTCTCAAAAAAGACAATACATCATCAACATTGAGTTCAGACAGTTGATAGTCTTCTTTTTTCAGCACACCTAACTGCAAATTGATTTCAGAATATTCATTCACTAGAGAATTATGTATCTCCTCGACAGAATGTACATTTTGCGGGGCGGCAATCTGACTATCACTAATAGAAAGCCACTCCAACCAATCAATTTCAGCATGATGAAGCCTATTTTCTAACGATAGCAAATCATTATTATGTGAGGAGCTCTGATGGGATCCAATATCCATAAACTTATATAAGCCAAAAGCGCTAATAATCAACAATAAAACAATACAGAAAAACCCTTTTTGCATTGCATTTACTAGCTGCGCCCTTGGCTGACTAAAAGGAGAATGTGGCTTTTTCATAATTCATTATTCCTTTGGTAAAGACAACGCCGGCCAAACAAAGGCAACAAAGTCATCAACGTTTCTTGTATTAAGAATATAGTCTTTATTATTTTCATTACTACAAAGAGTCACAACAAAGTCAGTCTCTTTTTGCACTATAAAAGAAGCGATGTCTTCACATGGCTCTATTGATACTTTCTCGTGCCATACACACGTTTGAGCATCAATAACAAAACCTCCTAAACCTTTTATTACTATAGAGAAAGCTACCGTTTTATCGCCTATCCCTCTAATAAAGCGCTGAAAATACTGTATACCATAAACCAATACTTCCCCGACTTTTTTACACACATCATAGGGCAATATAGCTTGAACTAGACTAGCTTCAAGCCAAATAGAAACACCTGATACAGTCAATTGATAATAACCATTTTTTGTCGCCTCTTTGATGTCATTCCTTTTAGGGGCGACATAATTTACGAAAGACACATTTTCCATTAACCAAGGCTCTAAAAAGACATCTCCATAGCTCGTAAGCCAGATATTTTTCGCCAATTGTCCAATACAATCACAGTACCCACATACGGCTTCAGAAACCGTTACCTTGGAACAAACAACTGCATACAGTTTCCCACCTTGCGAAATCAAGACAACTTGCTTGCCCCCCTCTAAGACAGCACTCTTCTCACTCATTTCATCTAATGTTGTAGCAGCAAAGACAACTTGTGCTATACGCCCTTCTTGATAGCTATAGCACCATTTATTTTCATGACCATCTACTTGGTATAGAGCTAAAGGATCAAAAGGGTAAACGCCTTGGCAATCGCCTTGATCCAACACAAAAACATGATGTTTACTTTCTACCACATATACATTGGAGGAAAGGTGATCCCTCCCCAAATAAATAAGCGCATTGCACTTATCCTGACTCAACATGGACGACGAATCATTCTTTTCACCTTGAAAGTATGCCCAAAAAGCACCGGATATTCTTATTGGCAAAGCAGACAGAGTAGGGCTATCGAATGATATTGGATGAACTAAGTCAGTAAAGGGAACTCGACGAGAAGCCTGTTCAATCTGTCCCACAAAGTTCACAGGAGAAAAACATTCAGCAAAAGCTTGGTAAACATTAGAATGAATCCACGCTGCTAAAGTATCCAATACATAATAATGCTCTTGCCTTGGTAAGTAACTTGACAAAAAAAGGCTTGAATAAGTGGCGGCAGGAAAAGTGATCTGCTGTACTGAATTTGTTTTCTTACTCTCTTCTTCAACACCAAGACGCCATGTAAGGTGAGTATACTGCGACTGTAACCAAGCCATTGGCTGAGGCGTTTTCAGGTTAATAATGCCATTAAGCTCTTCTTCTGAAGAGGCACTGTCAAGATGGAAAGCTACCTCACCAATTTGAGATAATGATTGCAATATCTTGCTTAATGGGAAACGAGAAGACTCCTTGAATTCAGTATAATAATGGCATACAGGGGAATAAGCCCGACGCCCAAGTGAAGCCTCTAATACTTGCCAACAAGTACGCTGCCGATCTAATAAAAACAGGGCTTGTTCGCTATAATCCCCCTCAAGAGAAGACGCATAAATAACTTGTTCCAAGGCATCCGATGCCTCAAAGAACGCCTGATATAAATCGGCATCATAAACAGCACCCAGCCTAATCGAAGACTCCACAGCCTCCTGCATTAACTCTAAACGAGCCAGAAAGGAGAGGGAATTAACATCCTGTTTTGCTTGCTGACGAAGCAATGAAATGGCCTTTCCTAGCGCTATCATTCCTTGTTTTGGCGAAGACGAATACAAATAGAGTGCAGAAGAAAGGCTACTCAGAGAGGAAAAAACGGTAGGCGTATGGTTTTCTAGCAACATCCTTTCCCCCCTCGTCCATCTTTTCCTTTAAACATTCAATCGTTATTATTGAAAAAACGCCGCATAGAAAGCTCATCATTTTGCTGCTGTTCCTTTCTATCTTCCTGCGCTTGCTCAATTTTCTTATATTTGTTTTTTAACCAATCCATGCTTTGCGTTTTGACTTTTGCCTCCTGCCACCCTCGCATTGTCATATCGGCTTGCTGTTCAGATCGACCTATAGCGGCTTCTTGTTGATGAATGGCCTGCTGAACACGATCCACAAAATGCTGGTAATTGGTTGTCAAATATGGACTTAACCCTAACAAGTTACGTTCTGACTCGTACTGACCCGCATACTCTTTCAACTCGTTAAGCTTGTTTTTATCGTATTCTACTTTAGCTCTATCGTTAGCGAGTTGCCTAGAAATGGCCTCCTCTTTTCGCTTAGCGAGATCAATTAAAAGCTGTACTCGTTGTGATTTAGGCTTCATATTCACTCTCTATCTAGGCTTAACGCTCGAATCCGTATTGTGCACTTAAAACAACCACAAGGGCCATCTTGTCTTTTTAGACGATGACAATAAAGTAATAATGACAAACCATAGAAAAAAAGGGTATTTATTTGCACCTTTTATGCCTATTCCTTATTAAATACTAGACGATATCAGGCTTCAATGTATAAATTGCTTAACAAAAACGTACTCTTACTCTTTTGTCATAGCAGCAACGAGTGCCTCTAGGCTTTCATCAATGGTGAATTTTTCGGTGAGGGATTGCTGAAGAAACGCTCTAATGTCTGGCATACGATAAATCGCTTGATCCAAATCCGGATCACTACCCTGATTATAAGCACCAATAGCGATTAAGTCCTGATTTTGCTGGTACTTCGAGTAAAGCTGCTTTATGCGCATTGCACCTTGCAAATGCGCCTCACTCACAATATTTGGCATGGCTCGAGAAATGGATGCCTCTATATCAATGGCAGGATAATGCCCCTCTTCTGCCAAACGGCGCGACAAGACTAAGTGCCCATCCAGAATCGCACGGGCAGCGTCAGCAATGGGATCTTGCTGATCATCCCCTTCTGTTAAAACCGTATAAAAAGCTGTTATAGAGCCACCACCATCACGGCCATTTCCCGCCCGTTCGACTAATTGAGGTAATTTCGAAAAAACTGAAGGTGGATAACCTTTGGTTGCCGGCGGCTCACCGACCGACAATGCAATTTCTCGCTGAGCTTGAGCATATCGAGTCAATGAATCCATCAAAAGCAAAACACTTTTTCCTTGATCTCGGTAATACTCGGCAATACGCGTAGTGAGCATAGCTGCTCGCAAGCGCATCAATGCAGAATCATCCGCTGGAGAAGCCACAACAACAGAACGAGCTAGCCCCTCTTCTCCCAAAATTTGCTCAATAAACTCTTTTACCTCTCGTCCCCGCTCACCAATCAGACCAACAATGGTGATATCGGCTTCAGTAAAGCGTGTCATCATGCCCAATAGCATACTTTTCCCCACCCCACTACCAGCAAATAAACCCAAGCGCTGCCCCTTACCAACTGTTAGAAGGCTATTAATCGCTTTAATACCAACGTCTAACGGTTCACTAATCGGCTTACGCTGCAAAGGATTAATAGCGTCACACTGTAACCCAACCGAGTCTTTGGCTTTCACTGTGCCTTTACCATCTAATGGCTTACCTAAACCATTAATAACACGGCCTAATAACTCCTCCCCTATTGGCAATCTACCTTCTTCAAGCATCGGCCGGACACGTGCTCCAGGGGAAATACCATCAATGGCCTCAGTGGGCATTAAATAGGTTAAATTACCGGTAAAACCAACCACTTCAGATTCAACCCAACGGTCTTTACGGACTTGAACTAAGCAACGATCCCCCAAAGCCACAATACAGCCTACCGCTTCCATGGTTAGCCCCACCATGCGTGTTACCTTCCCTTCCAACTGAGGGAGTAAAGAGGTAGATGAGATACTGAGTAGCTTTTGCAAGCGTTCTTCGAGAGTTGACACCAATAAGGCCTTATTGTTCGGAATCAGAAAGGTTGTGCAGCTCGTTACATACAGATTCTAAACGCTGCTCGACACGACCATCCACGTGAAATGACTTACAATCCAACACAAAACCGCCTTCGATCAGACTGGCATCTGGCTCGACTTGCAAGACAAGACGATCATCAACATCTAAAGACTCCAATACATCGACTGTATCAGGATGCAATTTCAAGCGTATACGTCCTTCAAATTCCCCCATTTCGTCAAAAATGCGCGCCAATTGATCTTTCAATACACGATGACCTTCTTCCTTCATTTGCGATAAACAAATATTTTCGACCATGCGTACCATCGTTTTGTACAGTAGAACCTCAACACC
Organism: Marinomonas spartinae; assembly: GCF_900089775.1. Taxonomy (GTDB): domain Bacteria; phylum Pseudomonadota; class Gammaproteobacteria; order Pseudomonadales; family Marinomonadaceae; genus Marinomonas; species Marinomonas spartinae. The sequence goes on along the minus strand of NZ_FLOB01000005.1, from coordinate 161,536 downwards.
AGCACGACTTTCTTCCAGAGGATGGACGATTTCCTGAACCACGTTGGCTAACACGTTCTCTAACGCTTCTAACTGTGTTTTAGCAAGGTCTATGGCTTCGGAGTGGCCTTCTTCCTTACCCTTTTCAGCCCCTTTTTCAAACCCAGACTCAAAGCCATTTATCTCACCTTGTGCGCGTCCATCTTCATAGCCTTTCGCATGACCCTCTGCTTCGCCTTGAATGAAACCTTCTTCATAGGCTGCCGATCTTATTTCTTCCAACTGAGAGGCGGTTAAGGGCTCGTAAACCAAGCTATCTTGGTCCACTTCTTCCATCGTGACGGTTTCTTCTTTCTGAACAAGAATACCAGGAGAGAAAGCCTTTTTTTCTTGATTACTTTCTAAGTGTGGCAACTCCCAACGCTCATAAGCAGTTAGCTTACGCTCGGAGTCATCCTTTTTTTTATCTGACATTACTTAATTAAACCATCTGCTCACCGCCACCACCGAGTACGATTTCCCCATTTTCAGCGAGACGTCTGGCAACAGCCAGAATTTCTTTTTGCGCAACTTCTACTTCACTGACTCGAACAGGGCCTTTTGCCTCAAGATCATCTTTAAGCATGTCTGCCGCACGAGATGACATATTTTTGAAGACCTTTTCTTGCATATCCGGATCAGCACCTTTGAGTGCCAAAATCAATGTTTCAGATTCTACTTCACGCAAAATCACCTGAATACCACGATCATCCACATCCAATAAATTATCAAAGACAAACATAAGGTCCTGAATGGTATTCGCTAAATCTTCATCCACATCGCGAATAGATTCCATCAACTCAGACTCAACAGAACTATCAATAAAGTTCATGATATTGGCAGCGGTACGAACCCCACCAATCGAAGTAGACTGAGTGGATTGATTACCAGAAAATTGTCTTTCGAGAATATCGTTCAGTTCTTGTAGGGCCGCTGGCTGAACCGTTTCCAGCGAGGCGACCCGTAACACGATATCCAGACGGACACGTTCATCAAAGTTCGCTAAAATATCTGCAGCTTGATCAGGATCCAAATAAGAGATAACAATCGCTTGAATCTGCGGATGCTCATAGCGAATCACATCGGCGACAGCACGAGGTTCCATCCATTTGAGTGTATCAAGACCTGTAGTGTTTCCGCCCAACAATATGCGATCGATCAAACTACCCGCTTTCTCATCACCAAGCGCTTCTTTCAGCATATTTCGAATATAACCATCGGCTCCCAAACCAAGGCCAGTTTGATCGCCAACCAAGACTAAAAAATCGTCCAATACTTTTTCTACTTGATGGCGCTGCACGTTGGAAAGCTGCGCCATCGTTTGACCAATACGTTGTACTTCCTTTGGCCCCATGTGCTTTAGAATTTGCGCAGCATCAGACTCACCCAACGACATCAAGAGGATGGCAGCTTTTTCTAAGGAGCTTAAATCAGTTTGCCCAGTATTGCTCATTTACCCTTCCATCACCCATTGTTTAACAACCTGCGCCACCCGCTCTGGCTCTTCAGCAATCAGGCCTCGAATTGCGTTAATCTGACGATCAATTTTCTCTGGCGATCCTGGCACCATCACATCTTCCGCACTGACTAAAGACACTTGATCATCGGAAATTTCATCAGTCTCATCGGAGAAAATATTTGCTTCGGTATCCTCCGCAACAGCGATCTTATTCTGATCACTAAGCGACTTCAAAATTGGACGAACAACAACCAACAATAACAATAGAACAAAAATCCCAACTAAGCTTGGCTTCAATAAATCCAAGAACCAAGTTTGCTTGTAAAAAGGGGGTTCTGGTGCAGGTTCTTGAGATTCAACGGGAGCAAACGGTGAATTAATAACACTGACACTGTCCCCTCTTGACGGATCATAACCTACCGCATCACGAACCAAGAGCGTCAGACGACCCAATTCTTCATCACTCCAAGGCGTTCTGACCACTTTATTCGTTTTGGGGTCAATAGAGGTAATATCATCAACCACAACAGCCACAGAAAGACGTTTAATTTTCCCTTGCTGATGTTTGGTATAACTAATACTACGGTCAAGCTCAAAATTCCGCGTGGTCTCAACTTTAGACTGGCCGTCCGTCACCTTATTCGTTGTCGAAGCACCAATTGGCGCCCCGTTTTCATCAACCGTTTCTGGTGCGGACACGGCTCCTGGAGGCTGGTTACTCAATGCCCCTGGTATCCCTCCCTTTGCCGCTCCCCCAGTTTTATTTTCTTTCAGGGTTTGCTCACTGCGCAAAGCCAACAAATCTGGATTGTATTGCTCCGCCGTTTGCTCAACGGCATTAAAATCCACATCCGCCGATACTTCGGCTTTAAAATGGCCACTCCCGACCACCGGATCGAGAATACTATTGACTCGTTGCTGGAGCGCATCTTCCACTTTTCGGGTATACTCAAATTGCTTCCCTGCCACAGACAGATCCGATGATTTATCCTTTTCGGTTAAAAGTGTACCTCGCTGATCTACCACAGTGACATTGTCATCAGTTAACTGAGAAATACTTGAAGACACCAAGTTAACAATGGCATCCACCTGACTGTGATCCAAACGACGACCAGGGTAAAGCTCCACAAACACAGAAGCCGTCGGCTTTCGCGTGTCACGAACAAACACGGACTCTTTGGGAATAGCCAGATGCACCCGCGCCGATTTGACACTTTGTAAGCTGGCAATGGTTTTACTTAACTCGCCCTCCAAGCCTCGCCGATAACGAGCATTTTCAACGAACTGAGAGGTACCGAAACCTTGGTCTTTATCCATGATTTCCATACCCACATTTTTGTCAGAAACAATACCGGAGCCGGCCAACTTAAGACGGGCTTGTTGGTATTTATCAGACGCCACCAGTAAAGCGCCTGTATTTTCGTCGATTTTGAAAGGGATACTATTCGAATTGAGGATATCTACGATTTGGTCAGCATTATAATTCGTAATGCTGCTTAGAACAGGCTTGTAATCTGTTCCGTTTGACCACAACACCGCCGCAAGCGCAATAGCTATAGACGCAGCAAGGCCGACCATTAATGCTAACTGTCTAATGACCGTTAACTTATTAAAGCCTGTCAGAAGCTCAAGGTAGAGCTTTTGTTCTGATTGTTCTGCAGGGACATTATCCATTTAAAAGCGCCAAGCGATGTATCATACCTAAATAGGCATATTCATGATTTTTTCATACGCATCGACCAATTTATTACGTACCTGAGTCATAGCTTCAAATGAAACACTCGATTTTTGCAGACCTATCATGACCTGAGGCAAGTCCACTCCTTGGTCTCCACGCTCATAAGCCTGAGCAAGATTCGATGCATTCTTCTGCAACTCATTCACGTTATCAACTGCCGTTTTCAACATTTCTGCAAAATCTGGACGCTCAATGGCAGTGCCACCATCTTTCTCCCCACCGATTTTGGAAATATTTGGCATGGATAAATCGGGCGATTGAACTTGCGCCTTCATCTCCCTCATTTGAGAGAGAACTTGATTAATGTCTGGTCTGTTAGTGACCATACTTCCCACCTACAAAAAACATGTATATATAGCTTAGCATAACATTCATAAAACTTTAGCATATACAGATTTAAAAGAAGACTCGAAAATCAATCCACATCAATGCCACACTCTCGCATTTTAGCAATTTTATAGCGCAATGTCCTTGGACTAATGCCCAATTTATCAGCAACAAGCTTACGCTTTCCGTTTGCATCAATCAAAGCTTGTGCGATTATTCTAAATTCATGTTGCTGCACCCCTTTCCCTAAAATGGAAGCGGCACTATTTTCCTCTGGCTCTTCACTGCTATCACTGGTGGCAGGCGCACTCATCATATCAAAAACTATATGGTCCTCATGTATCAGTCCATTGGGACTCAAAATTAACGCCCTTTGAATCACATTATCCAGCTCACGGACATTACCCGGCCAAGGATGAGCTTCAAGTTTACTTTGTGCTGAAGGTTTTAGTACCGCATTGGATACACGCATTTTTGCAGCATGCCTTTCTAACGAACTTTGCGCAATAGGCAAAATGTCTCCTTTACGCTCCCGAATGGGCAACCAGCGCAAGGGAAAGACATTCAAACGGTAGTACAAATCCTCTCGAAATCCCCCTTCACGAACATACTCCGCCAAATCTCGGTTAGTCGTGGCAATAATACGCACATCTAACGGTATGGCCTTTTTGCCACCTAATCGTTCGACTTCGTGCTCTTGTAACACTCGCAAAATTTTCGCTTGTAAACCAATATCCATTTCGGAGATTTCATCCAGCAGCAAGGTTCCTCCGTTAGCCTGCTCAAACTTCCCTGCTTGGGATGATACCGCCCCTGTGTAAGCTCCTTTTTCATAGCCGAATAAAATTGCTTCTAGCATATTTTCAGGAATTGCCGCGCAATTAATAGCCACAAAGGGGGCTTTATGGCGACTGGACTCTTGATGAATATAGTTCGCCAATACTTCTTTACCGGTTCCGCTTTCACCACATATAAGAACCGTTGAATCCGTCACCGCGACACGCTTCGCTAACTCCAACATAGCAATACTGGATGGATCTTTAGCAATAGGCTGATTTCCTTGCGCTGCAACTTTTTTGACCGTATATTTTTCAATGGCAGCCAACAGTTCAGTCTCTTGAAACGGCTTTAATAAATAATCCACCGCCCCATCACGCATGGCCTCAACTGCATGGGCAATGTCTCCATAAGCGGTCATTAACATAATAGGCAATTCTGGATAGCCATCAATTACATGACGTAGTAACTCATAACCATCCATGCCAGGTAAATTGACATCAGACACCACCATATCAAAGACACTTTGCTTAAGAGCCACAACCGCGTCTTCTGCCGAAAAAACCAGCTTACATTGATAGCCAGCTAACATAAGGGTATCTTCTAATGCTTCCGCCAGTCCTTTATCATCTTCAACAATCAGTAATTTAACATCAGACATATCACACCTTTATAAGAGGAAGCTGCAGCGTTGCTGTCGTCCCGACACCCTCTTTACTATCTATTTCAAAAATTCCATGATGCGCTCTGGCAATCGCCTTCACCACCATCAAGCCTAATCCTGTGCCGTGCTGCTTTGTGGTAACAAACCCCTCCTGAACATGCGCTAACTGCTCAGCAGACATGCCTTTGCCACTATCAACAAACGAAAAACGCATCACCCTATCATCACAATACCAATGGAGACGAATATTAGTGCCTTCTGACTGAGCATCGATGGCATTGTTCAATAAGTTTAGTAAAGCACCTTTTAGGGTATCTTTATTACAGTGTATCCACACAGATGCAGTATTGCCTTCCCCGTCAACAATAAGAGCCATATTTTTTTGTTCACATACCTCACGCCCTTCCGCAATCAACTCCTCAAGAAACACCTCCCCATTAACATGGTCACTTAATTTAATGTCACTACGAGAGAAAATCAGCATATCTCGAATCTGACGCTCAATATTGGCCAGACGATCTACCAATTTATCCGCAAATCGCTGGCGCATAATAGGGGATAAATCCGGTTTTTGCAGATGCCCTGCGTAAAGAGTAGCAGAAGAGAGAGGGGTACGAACTTGATGAGCCAACGCCGCCACCATTTTCCCCATTGTCGATAGGCGTTCATGGTGCGTGAGTTTTTTTTGTAATAAATATGCTTCGGTCAAATCAACAAAGATCAATAATTGACCAGGAACATCACCAAGCGATGCCGTTTCTACACGAACACGCCGACCCGATGTCATACTCACCTCATGACCATCGTCTTTTTGGGGAGTGAAGCATATTGGTACAATATCAGACCAAGACTCACCCACTAACCTCATATCAAAAAGACCATCTGCCACAGGGTTCGCCATTACAATAATGCCTTCTGCATTAAGTAACAGAACGCCTACAGGCATAGACTCAAAGAGCTGCTGGAACTGTTGGACCAAAACACGGTTTTTATCTTGTTCTTCTAGACGATCTTGCTCTGACTTTTCAAGTTGAGCAGATAATTGTTCAACTTGCTTTTGTAAATCCAAATAGGACTTAGCGAGGATCTCAGATGACTCAGAAAACGCATAAAAAGCAGCCTTTAACTCGGCGATTTCTTCATCCTTAGTCACTAAAACTCCGACTTATCAATATTGTAACGACGCATTTTTTCAATCAAGGTAGTACGCTGAATCTGTAAATTTTGAGCGGCTTTTGACACCACACCTTGCGCTGACACCAACGCCTGACGAATCAATAGCGCTTCCAAATGACGAACATGTAAATTTAAGTTCACTCCAGACGGCTGAGGCATACGACGCCTCTGCTGAATTTCTTTAAGAACACTCCATAAGGTCTGGGAACGCCACGGCAAAGGACAAAACCACACATTATCTTGGGGTATTATAGACAAAGTCTCGCTTAGAGACACGATAGAAATGGACTCATCTAACTCAATTGACTCAATAGATTGACCTATCACAACAAAATCAGGCAACTGAAACGCAGTGAAAGAGGCACTGTGCTCAATGCCGATAAACGTCAGCACACTCGATACAGACGTCAACTCTTCATCATCTAATCCACATAACCAGGCCTTCAATTTGCTACCCTCTGTAATAACAATTAAGATGCGCGACACATCTCTTAACCTAAATAATGCGATTTTTATCTGAGGTTTCAACCCTTAAAAGTTAAATAAGCGCCAGATTTTAAAAGGCTTGACCATCGCTTTTATTATAACTGAGCCAGTATATGATCAAACTCTTTATTTGACTTTGTCACGTCATCTTGCCAACTCAACGTACCTAATAAAGGGGCGGATAATAACGCTTGCAAACTGGCTAAATTTTCCTCGTAACGAGGCATACTTTCTTGACCACCATTTGCTACCCACCCAGCCAAAGGCAGCCCATCGCGCACAATCGCTTCAGCACTTAACAACGCATGATTCAGGCAGCCCAACTTCATATTAACGACTAGAATCACAGGAAAACCAAGCGATTTCGCCAAATCAGATAACATCTCCCTATCATTTAACGGAACACGCCAACCACCCGCACCTTCAATTAGAGCTAAGTCATTAGGTGTTAACAAAGCTCCCTTTAAATAACCTTCCAAACGAGAAACTGTTACCAACCGACCTTCATCCGCTGCCGCAATATGCGGTGCAATGGCTGGCGCTAGCACCACAGGGTTGACTTGCTCATAAGGCAATTGAACACTGCTTGAGGTCTGAATCAGTAGGGCATCGTCATTGCGTAATACACCATCAACCTTATCCGCCCCTGCGGCAATCGGTTTAAGCCCAAGAGAACGCAGACCCGCACGCCCCGCAGCTCTTAATAACCCTGTAGTCACATAGGTTTTACCGGCGTCTGTATCCGTCGCGGTGACAAAAAACTTCTTTCCCATAAAACACTCTACTCTCTTATCTAACTCAAAAAATCGATGACTCAAAGAGCTTTTAATCAAAGACTCTTCTTAACCAAAGAAATGCGATCCATTGCTAACAAGGCTTTTGCGCCACAATAAACGCCACCTGATAACTTAATGGCACCCCAGCGGCTTGACGCAACTGAGCGTATTGCTGCAAAAATGCCCGCCACTTCGAGGGCGACATGCCTTTCGGCGCTTGACCTGTAACCAGTCCCGCCCCCACTTTTTTAATGGAATCAATCGCTTCCTCCGGCGAATCAAACCACATGGTTATAGACTCTAAAGCGGCAGCGGTTACCGCCCAGCCCCCCTTACTCACCTGCTCAAGCAAAGACGCATAAGTCGAGTATTGATTCACGTGAATATTATCGTCCAGACTTTTCCACGCCTGATCAATTTGTGGCATAGAGCCGTGACACAGGGTGGAAAATACTATATAGCCGCCAGGTTTAACCGCTTGATACAAACCATCAAATAAAACATCAGGTCGAAGACACCATTGCAATGCGAGGCTAGACAACACCAAGTCAAATGTTTCATCCGCAAAGGGCAAAGCTTCGGCATCAGCACAAATAAAAGATGTCTCTTGGGAGTGGACTCCTATTCTGGCTTGCGACAACATCTGCTGGGACAAGTCCATGGCAAGCAACCTATTAGGGGAGAATAAAGAACGCAGCAGAGGAATAGCCCGCCCTGTCCCTGTCCCCAGATCTAACACAGAGTCCACCGTCATCTGCGGCAACACTTGGAAAAGGCGCTCAAGAACCTGTTGCTGAAAACGCGCATAAACATCATACGTCACGGCGGCACGATCAAAGCGCTGGGCAACTTGTTGCTTATACGACGTTAAATTTTCACGACTAGAGAGAGTTGGCATTAATAAATTGTTCAATATGACGTAAACAGGCAGACTCATTTTCCATAAAGCTTTGATGCGCTATATCTGGCATAACAATGACCTCTTGATGTGGATTAACATCAGTTTGAGTGGTTAATGTTTGATAAGACACAAGCGCATCACCCCGCCCAAGAATATGAAGATTAGGACGATCCAAAAGCGACCATTCGCGTCGCACATCTAACGTTTTCAACAAGCGCAACCCGCCAACCAAAGCCGCTTTGTTCAGCGTGCCAGTCGGTAGCAGAGACTGTAGCTGTTTTACCAACCTCCGTTCATTCACAGCCCCTTTGGTTTGCAACATCACAAAACGCTTTAGGCCTTGCTCTGGCTGATTTGCCGTTAGCGTCGCGAATTCATCGAATAACGCTACCTCCATCCCATGAGGCCATCCTTCTCGTCGCAAGAAACTAGGCGATGCAGATAACGTGATTAACCCTTTCACACAACTTGAGCGTCGTGCCGCAACATATGCCGACACCATGCCACCAAGAGACCAGCCGATCCACCAACAATCTTTCGGTGCTACTGCGATCAACTGCTCGCTCAAGGCGTCAATATCATAATTAGGACCAATTCGAGTCCGGTCAATCCAGCCCTCATCTAATGAAACCCCCGGCAGATTTGCCAAGACAACATAAAATCGGTCACTCAAGCGCTCCGCTAAAGGACGCATCACTTCCTTTGGCATTCCCCAGCCAGGTACCATAAAAATCGCTGGATTCATCGAATCCCCTAACTGTTCTGTTTCTATTGGTCTGCGCATGTTTCCCCTTCAGCTCAACTACCTTTACTTAACTAGGACTTATTCGCACTTTACCTTAGCGACCAATACTGACTCTAGCGAATCACACAACAAAGCCAAATCGTCTTTACTATGCGAGGCACTCAACGTAATACGTAGCCGAGCACTGCCAATTGGAACGGTTGGTGGACGAATCGCCGTACACCATACACCTAAGGTCTTTAATGCCTCGCTCGCCGCAAGCGTTTTATCACTATCACCAATGACAATTGGTTGTATCGCCGTATCTGATGGCATCAAACGAACAGGAAGTTCAGCCATTCGTTGACGAAAGTAACGAATATGACTAGCTAATATTGCTCGCCTCTCCTCCCCTTCACTTGACTGAATCAGGCGCAAAGCCGCCAAGGTTGCACCCGCTATCGCAGGTGACATAGAGGTAGTGTATATGTAAGGGCGAGCAAATTGTGTCAAATAATCAGCAATTTCATTCGAGGTGGCCACAAAAGCCCCTGATGTGCCAAACGCCTTGCCAAATGTCCCCACTAATACAGGCACTGCACGAGCATCCAAGCTTTCTAAAGAGAGACTGCCTCGCCCATTATTACCTAAACAACCCAGCCCATGAGCATCATCAACCATAAAAAGCCAATTTTCCTCCTGAGCCAATGCCGCTAAAGAAGCCAAGGGCGCAAGGTCACCATCCATACTAAACACGCCATCCGTCACCAATAGACCAGGGATGGCAATTTTCTGCAACAGTTTGCGGGCACTAGACACATCACCATGAAGGTAACGACGCAATAACGATTGAGCCAATACGCTACCATCGATTAAGGACGCATGGTTAAGTTTATCCTGAACGACAGGACATGTTTTCGAAGCCAACGCAGAAATCACTCCCAGATTAGCCATGTATCCGGTGCTAAATAACATCACCCTCTCATAACCGAGCCAATCTGCCAGCGCTTCTTCTAATGCTTGATGGGGCGCCAAATGACCACAAACTAAATGCGATGCGCCCCCACCGACACCATATTGCTCCGCGCTAGCCTGCACTGCGCGAATCAAATCAGGATGATTAGCCAACCCCAAGTAATCATTTGAACAAAAAGAAGTATAAATAGAACCGTTAAAGCGCGCTGTTGGTGTTTGTGGACCATCTAACGTCACCGTTTGACGCAGTAAGGCCTGTTGACGGCGCTCGTCAAGTGCCGTCTTTATCCAGAGTGGTGTATTAGGCATTGGCATCGTAAAACAGTTTAGATTCTTCCTGCTTCACAACCTGATCTGCAATGGCTTCCATCACCGCTTGGTCAGAATGTTCTTCACGCTTTTCAGGTGTAATACCCAACTTGTTGAATAAGTTCATGTCCTTATCCGCTTCAGGGTTGGCTGTAGTCAGCAATTTTTCACCATAAAAAATAGAATTAGCGCCCGCCATAAAACACAAGGCTTGCGTTTGCTCACTCATACCCTGACGACCCGCGGACAAGCGTACATGAGACATCGGCATGACAATACGCGCCACTGCAATGGTGCGGATAAACTCGAACTCATCAAGATCATCCACATTGGCCATTGGCGTCCCTTCCACTTTTACCAGCATATTAATTGGCACACTTTCGGGGTGAGGCATCATTTGGGACAACTGGCGAATCAGACCCACACGATCCTTTTGCTCTTCTCCCATTCCCATAATACCACCACAACATAATTTAATGCCTGAATCTCGCACTCGTGACAGGGTATCCAGACGATCTTGGTAGGTTCGAGTCGTGATAATACTGTCGTAAAATTCTGCCGACGTATCCAAGTTGTGGTTGTAATAGTCCAAGCCAACGTCTGATAAACGCTGTGCTTGCTCATCATTCAGTGTCCCTAGAGTGACACAAGACTCAAGCCCTAGGGCTTTTACCCCTTTGATCATTTCAAGCACATAGGGAAAATCTTTTTCTGAGGGGTGCTTCCAAGCCGCCCCCATACAGAAACGGCTCGCGCCCTTTTCTTTAGCCAGCTGCGCTTCTTCCAGCACTTTTTGAACTTCCATCAGTTTCTCTTTTTCCAGCTCCGTATTGTAATGGCCACTCTGCGGGCAATATTTACAATCTTCTGGACAAGCACCGGTCTTAATTGATAATAACATACTCACCTGCACTTCGTTGGGTGCAAAATTTTGACGATGGACCGTTTGAGCGCGAAACATCAGATCCATAAAAGGCAGATTAAAAAGTTCTGTAATTTCAGCATGAGTCCAATCAAAACGTGGCTCAATCGAGTTAGTGGCAGGCATAATATCCTCAAAAAATATGGCGTTAAGGATGGCAATACTAATGGACTGGTTACAACTGTCAACCTCATTTTTATCAAGAGTTTACTACAGTATATTTTCAAACCAATGCAGCATCTGCCAAGCCCATAGCAAAGCAGCCATCTGTGAATATTGCAAAACAGGACTCGAATATAATCACCACGCTTGTGCTGTGTGCCAACGTCCTCTGCCGCAACAGCAAATGGCACAAAATGCCTCACAAAGTCTATGTGACAAATGCCAAGCAACCCCACCTCCCTATTATCGCTGTTTAGCCCCTTTACGCTACGAAGGTACAACGAGAGTCTTGATCCAAAACATTAAATTTCACCAACAAGCCCATTTTATCCAACCATTAATGGAAATAGTAAGAGACTATCTCATCGCTTATTATTCGCACACGACACCTTGGCCAAGCCAACTATTGTTCGTACCAAGCCATCCGCAGCGCATAAAAGAACGCGGCTTCTGTCAGACTCAAATAATGGCCAATACATTATGCTCACTCCTCAAACCCACCCTAACCAGCAGCACGCCTTATATAGCCAGCCGTAACCCAATTCAAAAAAGTATTCACACACAAGCACAACACACCTTAAGCCGGAAACTGCGAATGCAAAACCAACAAGGCGTTTATCAAATTCAGGAACCAATAGAAGAACATGTTGCGTTATTCGACGATGTCATGACCACAGGCAGTACGCTAGAGAGCTGTGCTAAGGCACTACAAAGAAAAGGGGCAAAACGTATCGACATATGGGTCATTGCCAGAACGCCCGATGAAAAACACGGCTAACCTATGCTTTCTCACAGCCAGTTTACCCACTTTAAACGCTACAGACTGGTAGCAAAGGCGTGTCGCTTTGTTTAGACTCCAAACGCCTCCACAAGAAGAAATGGTTTTACAATGCAAGATTATACCTCCCATCAAAGTGATATAGAGCTAGACAAACAACTACTTTGGCACCCCTATACCTCAATGAGCTCACCAACGCCCCAGTATTTGGTAGAACACGCCTCAGGTTGCGAAATTCATTTGGCTAGCGGTCAAACACTGATCGATGGTATGTCCTCCTGGTGGAGCGTCATCCATGGTTACAACCATCCAACCATGAACCAAGCAATAAAGCTGCAGCTCGATCAATTTTCCCATGTCATGTTTGGTGGACTGACACACAAACCCGCCATTGAACTCGCCCAGAAATTGGTCGCTATGACCCCACAAACACTCACCCGAGTATTTTTTTCCGACTCGGGTTCCGTGTCAGTAGAAGTAGCATTAAAAATGGCCATCCAGTATTGGCACACTCAGGGAAAAGCAGACAAACAATTCTTTGCCACTCCCAAAAGTGGTTACCATGGTGATACCTTTGCCGCTATGTCTGTCTGTGACCCAGAAAATGGCATGCATAACTTATTCAATGGTGCTGTCACTCAACAGTTCTTTATCTCCCCGCCACCAACAGGCATAGATACGCCCGTTAAAGACAGTTATATAGACGAAATTCGGACACTTTTTGCTACGAATCATCACAAGATTGCCGGCTTTATCATTGAGCCCGTCGTACAAAATGCGGGCGGTATGCGCTTCTACAATCCGGACTACCTTAACCGTTTACGAGCACTGTGTGATGAGTTCGATATCCTATTAATTTTCGATGAAATCGCTACCGGATTCGGCCGAACAGGCAAACCATTCGCAACCGACCATACACGCATTAGCCCAGATATCATGTGTGTTGGCAAAGCGCTAACGGGTGGTTACCTTACCTTAGCCGCCACACTTGCCAGCGACAAAGTCGCCCTTGGTATCAGTGATAATGGCGGTGTCTTTATGCATGGTCCAACCTTCATGGGGAATCCTCTAGCTTGTTCTGCAGCCAATGCTAGCCTCGAATTATTGGTGAGCTACGACATAGAAAATACTGTCAAACAAATAGAAGATTGGATGAAAGAGGCGTTAGAACCTTGCCGCACCTTAGATCAGGTACAAGATGTGCGCTGCTTTGGAGCAATTGGTGTCGTTGAGTTAAAACAAGCGGTTAATCAGCATGAAATACAACCAAAATTTGTTGAACAAGGTGTTTGGATAAGGCCATTTGGCAAGCTGATTTACTTGATGCCTCCCTATATCATCACTAAAGAACAAATCAACACGTTAGGAAAAGCGATTTATAAAGTCGCCGGTGAAGAGGCCAACCCAGTATAAAGGCTGGCCTCTCTATCAACTTACACACCTAACAACCATCAAAACTGACCTATCGTCAAAATCAACGGCTAGAAAATCTCACCTGGCGATAGGTCAAAGTTCTTCAAGTCTGATTTATCGTACTCAATGGCGCCATCATTAATGGGCTTATCATCCGTTTGCATTTTCGGTCTCGACAGGTCATTTTGCCTAATTACAATTTCAACTCGTCGATTCATCGCTCGATGTGCTGGCGTATCGTTTGGCACCAAGGGTCTGGTATCAGCAAAACCTGTTACCGCAAAACGATTTTGATCCAACCTACCATCAGCAAATAACTCTTCTGCCACCGACAAAGCTCGAGCAGACGATAGTGCCCAGTTTGATTTAAACTTCTTACTCACAATAGGCACATTATCAGTATGCCCTTCAACAGAAATAGTCCCTTTGATACCGACTAAAACATCACGAATCATGTCGATTACCGGAATAAAATCGTAGTTTAATTCCGCTGACCCGGATTTAAATGAGCCATTGTCTTTCAAACGAATCGTGATAGTTTGTTCTTGTGTTTCAACCTCAACAGTCCCTTTAGAAATTTCCTCTCGTAGCACTGACGCCACTTGCTGTGCATCTTCTTCCGTTTGTTTAATTTTCTTTTCTTGCTCCAAATTCGCTTTTGATTGATCCACAAAAATCTGTTTAGACGGTAAACCCGCACTGTCTTTATTATTTAAATCCGCTTGACCAGGCTTACACAGAACTTCTAGCGTATTTTTAGGGATATTATCCGTTTTTTGCCTAACCTCATTGATGGGGGTTGGATCCGGTCTTCCTGGGCTAAACTCCTGAGCAATAATGGATGTTCCCATAGGAATAGACTCAGCTTTAAGCTCTTTTTGAACACCAAATGCTTCACGCATTGAGCCAGCTAGCTGTTTAAATTTTAAGACATCCATTTCAGAAAAAGACAGCAACAGCACAAAGAAACACATCAATAGAGACATTAAGTCTGCGAATGTCCCCATATAGGCAGGTAAGCCTTCTACGCATTCAGGACACTCTTGTTCTTCTTCATCACTCATTTAGTTAATCCGGTCACAACTTGACTGTTCATTAACAGCGGTTTTATTCACGTTCAACACGCTTACCTTCTGCAAGATAGGTTTTCAACACGCCATCGATAATACGAGGGTTTTGCCCTGATTGAATCGCTAACAAAGCGTCAAGAATCAGCTTCTGACAGGTTAACTCTTCGTTTGCACGATTCATTAACTTAGCTTGGATAGGTAAACACACCATATTGGCTAACATTGCACCGTATAAAGTCGTCAACAAAGCAACCGCCATGGCTGGACCAATGGCCTTAGGATCACTCATATTGGCCAACATCTGCACCAAACCAACTAGCGTTCCAATCATCCCCATCGCGGGACCTGTGTCACCAAACGCTTTAAAAATCTTCGCGCCATTATCATGGCGGGTATACGACATATTCATGTCTTTAGACAGTTGAGCGCGAACCACACTGCCATCGTGACCATCGACAAGCATTTGAATACCTTTCGATAAAAAAGGATGACTCACCTCTTTCCCTTCCAAAGACAGCAAGCCGCCTTTTCTAGCTTCATCGGCTAAAGCGTAAATTTCATCGATCAAAGCATCTACAGGCACACTCTTAAACATAAACGCTTTTACAACCACTTTGCCAGTTGATAAAAACTGGCTTAATGGGTACTGAATGAGCACAACAAAAAGCGAACCCACCAATACAATCAAGATGGAGGCGGGATCGACAAACTCACCGAGCGACCCCCCTAACATAATGGCCATAAAAACAATTGCTAACGAACCAATAAGCCCGATTAACGTTGCGATATCCACACACGTCTCCTACGAAAAAAGCTATAATGCTCAACAACTTTCTTAATTCTAAACGAAAGAGAAGAAAAGGTTCACTCCTTGATCCTTTATTTTTGTAATTTCCCTACAATTGAACTCGAAGATTTCGTCTTTTTCTGTTAAAAATTGTAGATAGCAACGAGAGATATTATCATGCCCCCTAAAACAACTGTCCGTCACTTCGAAGACAACTTAACCGACTTGGACGCCATAGTAACGCAACTAGAGTCCAACCAACTGTCCCTAGAAGACGCGCTTAAAGCCTTTGAAAAAGGCGTAAAATTAAGCCAAGAATGCCAACGAGTGCTAACACAGGCCGAGCAAAAAGTGCAAATTCTACTTGATAAGCAAGATGGTGAACACTTAGAACCTTTTGATCCGGAAACAAATTCGTGAACCTAGACCAATTCTCCAATTACGCGCGTCAACGAGTCGACTGTTACTTAAAGCAAACGTTAGACCTATATCAACCTGCGGCTTCCTTACAGACTGCCATGGATTATAGTCTATTTAATGGCGGTAAGCGCATTCGCCCCATGCTGACATACGCTAGCGCAGCCCTCTTTGCTGAACCCACTCCGCTGACGGACGCCTGTGCTGCAGCCATTGAGTCGATTCACGCCTATTCATTGATTCACGATGACCTACCAGCGATGGACGATGATGATTTGCGTAGAGGTAAACCAACCTGCCATATCCAATTTGATGAAGCCACAGCAATCCTTGCTGGAGACGCTTTGCAAACTTTCGCCTTTGAATTACTCAGCTGCCCATCCCTTAACCAAGCTCAGCGCCAATTACAACTCATTCAGGAGTTAGCCCGTGCGTCTGGACGACATGGGATGGTGACCGGACAAATGATTGATTTATCAAACGTCGGACAGGACATCAATATTCAGGCGTTAGAAGAAATGCATGCCCACAAAACAGGCGCCCTGATCCGTGCCAGTGTGCGCATGGGAGCCATCAGCGTTGGACTAGAGGATGCCAATCAACTAGCCGCGCTGGATGACTATGCCAATGCCATTGGGTTGGCATTTCAAGTTCAAGACGACATTATCGATATCACCAGTGATACGCAGACTCTAGGAAAAACACAATTTGCCGATGCGGATGCTAACAAGCCAACTTACCCCAAACTACTTGGCTTAGAAGGGGCAAAAAAGTTAGCAAAAAACCTTAATCAACAAGCAATTGAAAAAATTTCGCCTTTTGGTGACGCTGCGCAACCTTTAATAGAGCTTGCGAACTATATTATTGGTCGCAACCACTGATATACTAGCCCGCTTATAATAACTTTATTAATGTGACCATACTGGTGCCCATGTTCGACGAAATCCCAACCTCACGACCCAACACCCCACTACTTGATCAGGTAAACTCTCCGGCAGACCTGCGCAAGTTAAAAAAAGAGCAGCTGCCTAAATTTGTACGCGAGCTTCGTGAATATATGCTCTTTAGCGTGGGACAGACAGGTGGACACTTTGGAGCAGGTTTGGGCGTCATAGAACTGACTGTCGCCTTACATTATTTATATAACACGCCAGAAGACCGTATCGTATGGGACGTTGGTCATCAGGCTTATCCACATAAAATATTGACGGGACGCCGCGATGCGTTACTCAATATTCGTCAGGAAAATGGCATTTCAGGCTTCCCTAAGCGTGAAGAAAGCGAATATGACACCTTTGGCGTTGGCCATTCCAGTACGTCTATTGGTGCCGCTTTAGGTATGTCACTCGCTTCTCGTCTTCTTCACAGCCAACGCAAAGCGGTAGCCGTCATCGGTGATGGTGCAATGTCGGCTGGTATGGCCTTTGAAGCATTGAATCACGCAGGTGATGTGAAAGCCGATATGCTGGTTATCTTAAACGACAACGAAATGTCCATCTCCAAACCAGTCGGTGCATTATCCAGCTACTTTGCTCGTATGTGGGCCAGCAAAACCTACGATCATATTCGAAAAGGTGGTCAAAAAGTCTTTTCCGGGCTCCCATCAGCACTTGAAGAACTCGCTCGAAAAGCCGAAGAGCATATGAAAGGTTTGGTATCTCCTGCCACCATGTTTGAAGAGTTAGGGTTTAACTACATAGGCCCAATCGACGGTCACGATATGGATCATCTACTCACCACCATTAACAATATGAAAGATCGCTCTGGCCCGCAGTTCTTGCATATCATCACCAAAAAAGGCAAGGGCTTCGAACCGGCTGAAGGTGACCCGATTGGTTTCCATGCTATCAGCAAAATAGAGCAAGACGGCCCGAACGATACACCTAAAAAGAACCTACCAAAATACTGTAACATTTTTGGTAAATGGATTTGTGATGCCGCCGAGCACGATAGCCAACTTGTTGCCATCACCCCTGCCATGAAAGAAGGTTCTGACCTGATTGCTTTCGCGGAGCGCTTTCCGACACGCTATTTTGATGTCGCCATTGCCGAACAGCATGCCGTCACTTTAGCGGCAGGTATGGCCTGTGATGGCTTAAAACCTGTTGTCGCGATTTACTCCACCTTTTTACAACGCGCCTATGACCAATTGATCCACGATGTCGCTCTGCAAAATTTGGATGTTCTTTTCGCTATCGACCGAGCTGGGCTCGTAGGGGAAGATGGCCCTACCCATGCAGGAGCTTACGATTTAAGTTATTTACGCTGCATTCCAAACATGGTGATCATGGCTCCATCTGATGAAGATGAATGCCGAAAAATGCTACAAACAGGGTACGAATACCAAGGCCCTGCGGCTGTTCGTTACCCACGCGGCACAGGAAGAGGTATCGAGATAGAAAACACCCTTGAAACCATTAAAATAGGCGAAGCACGCACACTCCATACTGGCCACTCCGACATTCTCATTTGTAGCTTTGGACGACCCACCTACGATGCATTACAAGCAGCCAACCATTTAGATGCGACACTACTGGACATGCGTTTTGTTAAACCATTAGACGAAGCAGCGTTACTGAATCACCAACATGCCAAGCTTATTGTGACAGTGGAAGAAAATGCCATCATGGGGGGCGCTGGCTCAGCAGTCAGTGAGTTCTTACTAGCTAATAATATCAATGTTCCTACCCTGCATATCGGACTGCCTGACCAATACGAAGAACATGCAAGCCATGGGGCAATGCTTAAACGAATCAGATTAGATGCTGACGGTATAGAACAGCAGATCAAACAGAAATTAGAGCAAATCTAATTCACTACCCTTTTCTACAACGCAATCAAATATGAAAAGCCGACGTAAAAATCGGCTTTTCATATTCAGCAACCGACCTAAAAATGTCCACCAAGTATGCAAACCTCAACGAAAGGGTTTAACTTTGAAACTCCCGCCTAATATAGTAAATAAAGGCAACTAACTTAGGGAGTCAGATAATGAGTAAAACCTTAATCATTGGTGCAAGCGGCCAAATTGGCAAAACCATCACTCAAACAATGGCACAAACGAATCAGCCTACGCGTGCTCTGGTCCGTGACAAAAGCAAACTCAGCAATCTTGAGGGAAAGCAACTTGATATCATGGAAGCGGATCTAGAGGGGGATTTTCGTGACGCCTTTGAAGGGATTGATCGCGTCATTTTCACAGCTGGTTCAGGCGCTCAGACCGGGCCTGACAAAACCTTACTGATTGATTTATGGGCAGCCAAAAAGGCAATTGACTACGCAAAAGAAGCTCAGGTGAAACAGTTCATCTTAGTTAGCAGCATAGGCGCCGATGATCCAGATGCACTAGAATCTAACATCAAACCTTACCTTGTTGCGAAACACATGGCGGATGATTACCTAATAAAATCGGGTGTTCCGTATACCATTGTTCGCCCAGGCCCTCTCACGAATGACAAAAGCCTGGGAAAAATCACTATAAAACGTCCTGATTCGCGCTCAGAAATGGCGATACCTCGTGCCGATGTGGCCAAAGCGGTTATGCATATTTTAAGTAAAGACAATTTGAACGGAAAGATCTTTGAACTGTTTAATGGCACCTACGACTTTGATAACGTACTGGTACCGTCTGCTTAATTTAATCTCTAATGCTAATAAACAAGCATTCCCCAAACTGAGTCAGACGCTCAATTTGGGGAATTTTATCCTGTTGTAATTAGCTAATAATGAGGTTGCGTTCTGGAATGTTCGCCAAACAGTAGCTTTTTATTCCATCATGAAGCGCATTGGCAATCTTGTTTTGGAACGCCTTTGTTCTCAATTTCTTCTCTTGAGTCGGATTAGAAATAAAGGCGGTTTCCACTAAAGCAGATGGGATATCAGGGGATTTCAATACAGCAAATGCCGCTCGCTCCACTTTGCGGTGAAGCACACGCTCATTTTCCGCTAGATTGCGAATCATGGTATGAGCAAGATCGGAACTGGCCGATATAGTGCCAGTCTGAGACAGATCTAATAACACTTTAGCCAGCATAGTGCCTTTATTTTTGAGAGATACACCACCAATCAAATCCGCATTATTTTCTCGATGCGCTAAACGACGTGCCATCACACTACTAGCGCCTTTATTTGACAAAATATAAACAGAAGAGCCTTTTACAGAGCGATCATCACAGGCATCCGCGTGGACAGAAACAAAAATATCAGCCTTATGCTTATGGGCAATATTGACCCGTTGACGCAGTGGAATAAATATATCTTTATCCCGCGTCATGACGACTCTAAAACCTTGGGTATTATCCAGCTTACGCTTCAGCATACGACTAATTTCTAACACGACATTTTTTTCATGGGTGCCGTATTTTCCAGTCGCACCCGGGTCTTTCCCACCATGACCGGGATCCACAACCACAATAATATCGCGCTTAACCGGATGCCTTTTCGCAACAGCATGATGTACTAAACTATTAGTAAAATCTAAAGCCAGATGCCCTGTATGCTTATCAATAGACGCCCCATCAAAAGAGGTTTGATGGGGTAAATCAAAGACAACCCGTAGCGTTTTATCATGGTGAACAGCCCAACGAACATTATCGAATAGACCACTCCTTTTCAGCGACTCTAGGTTACTGTGATTGGCTGTATCATGTAAATCCACTACCAACCTAGCGGGATTTGACAGCTTAAAGACGTTGTAATGGGGAACCTGGGCTAAGTCAAATGTTAGGCGAGTTAGCTTACCATCATGAGAAGAATGAACCGCTTTTAAAATGTTAGAGCGGGTCGCCGCCAAAACTGGGGCAGATAATAAAACAGCACCAGATGCCATTAGGAGCCGTTGAATAAATTCACGTCGAGTAGTACTTGACATAGGAAATACGCCATCTTCGTTTGAGCAAATTGTTTACAACAACAAAGCCTTATGGGAGAAGAGGAAGATGGGTCTTCTTTATATCTCAAGTTTTCGAAAAACGTCAAAGAGCGCGTTTTAAAAGCCAGTATTCACTGCACATACCCTCAATTAATAGATAGACTATTAATACGGGATGCGTGCTCAGTTGAGCAAACTTTTTGTTCAAATTTAGAGAAAAGAGAACCTATTCATACCTTCCCTAGACTAAGTTAACGCAGTTATGTAACCACGAATAAACTAAAATCTCAAAAAAATACCCAGCACTTCCAAAAACTTTACGCTTGAATTACGAGCAAAAAAGACAGCATTTTCTGCAATTTTCCGGTAAAACACCCGACAAGAATCAAAAAAGGGAGCAAGATAGCATCTCTATCTAGTTCCCTTTTTGGATGCATATACCCCAACGCAAAGGGTAAGCAAAGACTTAGACCGGATGAGCCACCAAGTCTAAACGTCTTCTAAATCCCATGACGGCAAGGCTTGCTAACACCCCAACACCGCATACAAACGCCACATAATAAGCAGGAGCAAGTGGGTCTTCTCTTAACAAAGTACTCACGACTAACGGCGTCGTCCCACCAAAAATGGCATAAGCTAAATTATAAGAGAAAGACAACCCTGAAAAACGAATAGCGGCTGGAAAGCTCTTTACGGCGATAGCAGGCACCACACCCGTCAAACCAACAAAGAAACCGACTAATGCATACATAGGAAACAACAAAGTCGTGTCATGCAACATGGTGCTGTAAAACATCCAATAGCTCACGCCCAGACCAATACTGAAAATCGCCAAAATGGGGCCATTACCAAAGCGATCTGCCAGCGCACCGCAAACCCAGCAACCGATGATAACGCAAATTATCGCTAAGCTGTTTGCTTCTAACGAAGTTTGAGGATCCAGATGAATCAGCTTCTGTAATAAGGCTGGCGTCATTAAAATCGTCACTACCACTGCAGCCGTTAACACCCAAGTCACCGCCATAGAAACCAACACAGAAGGAATGTGTTTTTTAACCACAGATTTAATGGGCAACTCTTGCGCTAATTCTTTACGTGATTCCATTTCCTTAAATACGGGCGTTTCCTGTAGCCAGCGACGTAAGTACATGGTAATAAAACCAAACAAACCACCTAGAATAAAAGGATAACGCCAAGCATAACTGTGAATCTCAGCAGCACTGTAAATAGAATGCATAAAGGTGGCAACCAAAGATCCGATCAAAATCCCTGCGACAAGACCTGACGACAAGACCCCACACGCAAATCCCACATGACGCTTAGACACGTGCTCTGTCACAAAGACCCACGCCCCAGGCGCTTCGCCACCAATCGCGGCACCTTGCAAGACACGGAAGAACAACAAGAGTAAAGGTGCGGCAATACCAATCGTCTCATAGGTTGGCATAAGACCAATGGCTAAAGTAGGTACAGCCATCAGCAAAATACTCATCATAAACATACGTTTACGACCCAGTATGTCACCAAAGTGCGCCATAATCACACCGCCCAATGGACGAGCTAAGTAACCAGCAGCGAAAATCCCGTAGGTTTGTACTTGGCGAAGCCATTCAGGCATATCGGCCGGAAAGAAAAGACTGCCAACAACATTGGCAAAATAAACGAAAATAACAAAATCGTAAAACTCCAACGCGCCACCAAGGGCGGATAGACTTAACGTTTTTGCATCACTTCGATTTAGACGACGATGAGCATCTGACCCACCCTCGGCTTGATTAGGTTGAGAGCTTGTTTTTGTATTCATGATTGATAGACAACTACTTTTAAAGGATACTTTTGTTTAAGAGTCCTGCCTGCTTCTACCACGGTTATATTTTATTTCATGAAGGCAAATTCACGAGTGCGATATGAAGTATTTTCAAACAGGGGGAATGAAGTTTACTGATGAGACACAACAAAATAAAGAAATTTTGTTGGTTTTGTCGACAAATTATTCCGTAGACACGAAAAAAGCCTAAATGTATTTTCAGCTCAATTAAAAAGTGCACAAGCCAAGAAAATAGGCCATTTTCAAGAACCAACAATAAGCAACGCTGTTAATAATTTACAGCCATATATAGGCACTTTAGCCATATTCAGCCCATCAGACTAAAGAAATACCGCCATCCACCACTAACGTATGCCCAACAATGTAATTGGCTTTATCAGAAGATAAAAACTCAATCGCCCCCACAATTTCTTCCGCCTCAGCAAAGCGTTTAATTGGCACCACATCAGCTACCTCTTCTTTGATCCTTGGTGTTTCTCGTTGCCGTTCTTGCCAACGAGGTGTCCAGGTCACCCCAGGAGCAACCCCATTGACACGCACACCTTTTTCAATAGCCTCTAAGGCAACAGAACGCGTTAAACCTTCTAATCCATGCTTTGCCGAACTGTACATAGCGGCATTAGGAGTTGGACGCAAACCATTAACCGAGCTGATATTCACCACACTGGCCCCAGCAGACATCAACGCCAACTCATACTTAAGGCATAATGCATACGACCAATAATCATTGAGCATGGTTTCTTTTAATGCATCTACAGAAACCGATTCAAAACGCCCCTTAGAGGCTAATAACGGTGAGGCATTATTAATCGCAATATCTAACTTACCATACTGTTTTTCAATATAAACAAATAATTGAGAGACCGCTTCTTCTTTCGATAAATCTGCTTGGACATAATCAACAGCATGAAGTTCAGGGTGCTGAGACAACACATCACCCCATACTGCCGGTTCACGAGAGCATGTAACCACTTGATAACCCAGCTCAACAAAACGCAATACAGAAGCAAGCCCGATGCCTTTACTTCCACCTGAAACAAATACAACTTTCATAAAACCCCTTTTCTGCGTTTAGCATCCGTTCTCACAAATAAATAAGACAACCTATTAATGAGTATCTATAGGAGTGATAATTTCATATATTGAACATTAGCCTCTTTGGATAATACTTGATCGAAGCGATAGCCCAAACCTTGATACCAGCCAAAAGCGGTTTTATTAGACGGCTCAACGCCTAACACTAAGGTTTTAATAGAACAGTCTAGAGACACAGTTTCCATAAATCTCATCAATGCCCTGCCGATCCCCAAATGTTGACTGGTCGGCTTCACGTACATTTGAATAATTTCACCAGCGTCTGGCAATAGTGTTGTTTCAAAGGTTACACCACAAATTCCGACAAGCTCTGCATTGATAAACACGCCTGCCATCTTTCCTTTCGTAGAGCCTTCCTTTATCAAACGCTCAAAGTACAAGGTTGGCAAGGCTTTTTGCTGCTCATAATCCGCCGCAAAACAATCTGGATAAGTGTTTAGCGCTTCTAGCCTAATCTCTCAATAAACACTGGCTTTATGGGGCTCAAGCAATCTTATTTGATACACCTATTTATCCTTTTTAAGAAAGCGCAAAGGCTACGGCTGCATCCGCATGCAGTTTTGTGGTGTCGTACAAGGGCACATGGGTATGACGCTGCTGCACCAACAGCCCAATCTCAGTACAACCTAAAATCACCGCTTGGGCGCCACGTTTATGAAGCAAATCAATGATGGCTAAATAGCGCTCTCGCGACTCCGTATAAATTTGCCCTTGGCACAATTCATCATAAATAATAGTGTGCACGGACTCTCGATCCGCTTCACCAGGAACCACCACATCAATGCCAAAATGCTCGATTAAGCGATTTTTATAAAAGTCCTGTTCCATGGTAAAACGTGTTCCCAACAACCCCACTTTAGTAATGCCATCAGCTTTTAACACGTCCGCTGTTGCGTCGGCTATGTGCAAAATGGGGATGGAAATCTGCTCGGCAATTTGAGGCGCCACCTGATGCATAGTATTCGTACAAATCAGTAGAAAATCCGCCCCACCCGCTTCGACAGACTTTGCCCCATTGGCTAAAATGGCAGCCGTTTCCTCCCACTTTCCCTCATGTTGTAAGGTTTTAATCTCCTCAAAATCCACGCTATGAAGACAAATTTTCGCAGAATGTAAACCACCTAATGCGGCTTTAATGCCTTTATTGAGCGCCTCGTAGTAAGTCACAGTTGATTCCCAACTCATGCCTCCTAACATGCCAATCGTTTTCATGATCTCTCCATATTGTTTTAGATATAAATGAACAAACACAGGTTGAAAATATTGGGTGGCATCGGGCGACATTTGCTTCTCGAAGCATTTAAAACACGCCTTTGATAGACTGCAACTTAATCTGCATTAACCCAAGTATTTTCTCTTACGTTATAATGGGTTACATAATGATCCGGTTGTAACTCATACTTATCGTCTTCTGGGTAG
The DNA here is from genome assembly GCF_900089775.1 of Marinomonas spartinae. GTDB lineage: Bacteria > Pseudomonadota > Gammaproteobacteria > Pseudomonadales > Marinomonadaceae > Marinomonas > Marinomonas spartinae. Next base: position 136,445 of record NZ_FLOB01000005.1, on the reverse strand, counting down.
AGCTTTGCTACCCCAATGTCTTCACCAGCAAAAGCTTTTATACTCTCAACATCCGTCCAATAAGTAATCAAGGTGATTTCGGCCCCTTCACTACTATCACGATTAAATATTTGAGCGCCAAGAAAGCCATCCGTTTTAGCGGTATCTTTTACACCTGTTTCATATAAATACGCAATGAAGCCTTCTTCATGTATTTTTGGGCATTTGGCTTTCCATTCACGAGCAATCACTTACACCTCCTTAACCACTTCAATAAACCACTTTGGCTGCATTTCAGCAAAATCTGTTCGACTGTTAGAGGGGAGATAACTGGCAGAATCCAGAACGACAGGCTGACCGTTGAATCGCTTAAATACAACCCAATGCCCAAAATCCTTGCCGTCTTTTTGATGATGCTTAATCGCTAACAACGCCAAATCCGGCAAGGCGTCCCAAGAGAAAAATGGTGTTTCATTATCTGAGGCTTTCACCCCGCATGCTAGCAACATGCGTCTAACATAACCCGTATCAGACCAGAGCGAGGTATCTGAGGCAAAAATACCTAAATCATTGGCGATTGCTTTCATTTGTGAATAGGTTTTGCCAACAATATTCGCCACTGACGCAATGCCACAGCCCGTCGCTTCTTCTTGAATCACAATAGTCAAACTCACTCTCCATTATTGATTTTTTATAAAGCACTCTCTCCAGAGCGCTTTATTTGGCAGAAAAATGCCTCCAGCCCGGCCTTTAGCATTCCTGATAATTCAGGATTTTCAAGAATCCCCTCTTTATCCAGTTCGCTACTTAATAAAGGAATCGAGACAAACGCACTGTCGATAATGACACCCGACATAGTCGTTAATACTTCCCGCAAAGCCGCCAAACCGTGACTAGCTCGTGGCGAGGTATTAATCAACATAATGGGCTTATAGGGAAACTCTACCCCGCTGACCAACCAGTCCAATGCGTTTTTCATGGGGCCACTGATGCCGTGTGCGTATTCTGGACTAGCAATAATTAAACCGGAGGCTTGCGTAAGCTGTGCTTTTAATCTCTGTAGTGCTGGAATCTGAGCCTCATCCAAATCAGGGTTAAACAAAGGAAGGGCTTTAATCTCACCTATTTCCACGATCACATCATCAGGCGAAAGCTCACCTAAGGCTTTAAGTGCCGCCGTATTATAAGAACATTCACGCAAACTGCCTGATAAGGCGAGTATTTTCATTCCTTCGATCCTTTCCTACCATTCAATTAATAACCTATGACTTGCCAACCACACACTGAACCAATAATTTCAATCGATCTACATCCATAGGGTCATCATAAACATCGTAAAATAACTGATAAGCAACGGCATCATTTTCTTGCAAATAACGCAGGCTTTTCTTAGGGCCAAAAAACCATAACCCGCGAAGCTGAAAATAGATTTCTAATAACTCAAACTGCAACCAATGGCGTCGATATTTCCCTTCCAAGTCATCTAATTCAATTCGAGACAACATTTTAGAGATCCATTCAAAAGTATGTGAACGGTCTGTCTCATCTAATATCTCCGGCCCTGCCTCGATTCGCTCTTGTATCGCCGCAAGGTACTGACCACCAAGGCCTCGTTGATCCAATAAACAGATGCCATCACCAAAACGCAATGCATCGTCCGAGACTAAGGTCATCTTCTCAGAGGGATATACCCAAGCGTCCAAATACACGCCATGAAACAAACGCGCCTCTTTGGTTTCTGTATCGCTATCTACAAAACATGCGATATCAATATCACTCGCCTGCGTCGCCTCGCCCCTTGCTCTAGAGCCGTAGAGAATAATGGTATGTGGCTGATAACGTTTTATCAGATCCTCAACAGCTAAACGAATCAGTTTATCCATAAAATAGCAGTCTCTTTACCTTGTTGAATAGATACAGATTTCATCATTTTTTACCCGCAGGTGTCTTACTAGAGGGTTCAATCAACCCAGAGGCTGCGAGTCCCATTAAACGTCGAAATTTTGGACACTCCAAATGACTCGGGGCAGAACAAACCGCAGCGTGTTTCAGTCCATCTCGCATTAAGGTTAACCTGCGAATGGACCTATCGAGCTCCTCGGCCTTGTCTAGTAACATTTGCCTGTCTATTTGAGGCGGTGAATTAGCACTCAACATTTGCGCAATGTCATCCAATGAGAAGCCGGCGGCACGTCCAAGAGAAATCAGCGCTAAGCGATCTAGGACATTTTTATGAAACACTCGGCGCAACCCTCTACGTCCAACCGACTCAATTAACCCTTTTTCTTCGTAATAGCGCAATGCCGACGCAGATATATTAGAACGTTTAGCTACTTCAGAAATATCCATGACGTCCTCTTCTCTTCAAGTTCACTTGAAGTTATAAACTATCACCACACCGGACTAAAAACAATTTCGAGGACCATCGACAGAGCTTAATGGATATCAGTTGGTTTATGCGTGAGCGGAACGAAAAAATTACTCATCAAGTAGAAGGTAACGGTACTGGAAGATATTATTCACATCATTTCACTCGCTCAGCCTTGAGGCCCACTAAAGCGGTTCAATTTTTGCGAAAGAATAGTAAAAAAGCCCCTCAGTATGATTCCTGAGGGGCTGAAAAGGCACTACATTGATCCATCATTATGATAACCGCGAGACAGATCGATTAACGTACCAATTATCGGCCTAAGTAATTCATTAGCCATTGCATTGCTGGACGTTGTGCACCATTTTCATAAATTAAGCCACTACCATCAACCCAAGTTTTGCCGACAACATATCCCCAAAGGGTAATGCCTGCCACAGCATCGGAGTTATAAAATAACGGGAACTGCTGCTTCATAATATTCAGTTGTTCCTGATCATTTGATCTTGCGATGTCATATTCAGAAATATAGATTGGTAGCCCTAAAGCCGCGATTTTATTTAACTTCTCTTGCAATTGAGATACAGAGAAATCTTCTAAGCCATGAGACTGTAGACCTATTGCATCGACAACCCCTGCTTGTACCGCAGGTCTTGCCATCCGAATGAATTCATCGGTATTCCAGCTAAGGACATTATAATCATTGAGAATCAATGTCGCATTCGGACAATATTTATGGGCTAGTTGGAAGGATTTAATGATCCAGTCATTACCAAACGCGCTTCTGGCATACTTAGCAGGAGCATGACCTGGCGTTGCTTCATTGACAACGTCAATCATTGCAACATCAGGATAGCGATTACAAAAATCGCGAATCCACTCCTCAATTTCACCAGCTTGCTCTGATGGGCTCAAGTTATCGATCCAAGCAGGATATTGACTTCCCCAAACAAACGTATGCTGTTTAAATGGCATATTGTGTTGTTTCGCATAATTGTAAGCGGCATCAATACCACTCCAATTGTACACATCACGTGTTCTTTCAACTGATCCCCATTTCCCTTCATTTTCTGGTGTTATCTGATCCCAATATTGAGAGAAATCACCGCGAACCTGTCCAGAAGTGGTAATATTACCGACAAATTTTTTGCCGTTATTACCAGGATCACCAGAACCACCACCAATATCCTCAACTTTCATGGCATCGACAAAATAGCTGACCTGACTATTATCAGATTCAATAATAAAGTATTGAAATGGTGTACCCGATTGGGTATACGAGCCTTTCAACTCAGTCCAGCCATAAGTATTAGCACTTGCGCTGGCAATACGTACATACTCATTATTCGTCGAGGTATCAGCATCATCTGTTCGCTTACCTGTTAGAATAATGTTCGCACTTTGGACACCAGGTGCTAATTTCACCCATACCGATACGTTATATTGCTTCCCATTAACTAACGGTGCAGGTTTAAACGTGACGCCATTCCAAGTTGCATTACGGTTATAAATATGAACACTGGCCATACCACTATAGCTATCTTGAGTCGTACGATAAATATTGCCTCCAATTGACGACCACCCACTTAACCCGTTTTCAACGTCACCATTATTGGCTATTGCTGTATATGAAGCAGACGCATAGTACGCATCAAAACCTGATGGCACCACAGCACTGCTGTCTGCCGCTATGCTCATAACTGGCATTGTCATGGCAGTAAAAGCGACCAAAGCCTTTACTGTGTAGATATGAGATTTCCCAAAGCCCAACCATTTTTGTTGTTTTATTCCCTTCATTGTTCTCTCCTTCGCGTTAATCGCTTATATCGCTATTTATCAGTGTCTACCTCCTGTAGCGGAGCATATCATGATAAAATGCTCACCTATGGACTCGACATATAAATCAAGTCACATATAAAGATAGTACTAAATAAAAATAGTACTAATAAAAACTTAATTATTATCTTAACTTTTCTGATTAGCCCTATCTATTTCAAGGTGAGACATTTACATTGACTTTTTTGTGAGACATTTATATTGACTTTTTGTTTTGCTGACAATTGAGGCTAATAAAATTGGATATAGATTTTTAAAAAAGTGAGTATTTTAGAGATATATTTAAGATAATCAACCAGTTGAATTTTTCGTTTATTTTTTATGATACGTTTCGAAAAATATGCAAAAACCATAAAAAGTATTTTTTATTTTTCGAACTTGAAACTTTATGAAAGAGCTACTCTCTAACGTGATTTTTTAATTTTTTATGTTGTTTTTTGCTCTTAAGGCATTAAATACCATTTATTTAAAAATTCCAGAAAAGTCTAACTAAAAACGGAAAGCCACATTAAACATCGAAGTACCCGCTCAACTAACCCTTTTATCTTCCTAATAGCATATGCCGAGCTGATATGTTTGAGCGTTTAGGCGCTTCAGAAATATCAAAAAACATCCTCTTTACTTCAAGCTGACTTGAAGTTGTAAACTAGCACCACCTCGGATGAAAAACAATTTATGGAGATATGTTATGAACGAGATAGTATGGATTATTTTCATTGGAGTTGGCGCGACAATTGTCATGGATTTATGGGCACTAACTCGACAATTTTTCTTCGGTATACCAGTAAACTATGACTTTTTAGGGAGATGGATAGGCGCCATGAGAAATGGACGCCTTCTGCATCAGAACATAGCGACGTCACCACCAATAAAAAGTGAACGTACTCTAGGATGGACGGCCCATTACCTAACGGGAATCCTTTTTTCAGCATTACTAATAGTAATATGGGGAAGCGAATGGCTAAACAGACCAACCCTAATACCCGCTTTGTTGGTTGGTGTCGCGACCGTTACACTCCCCTTTTTAGTGATGCAGCCTTGCATGGGCGCAGGTATTGCGGCATCAAAAACACCAAGACCAACGATTACTCGTATACATAGCCTTGCCATTCATACGGTGTTTGGTCTTGGTCTTTATGGTTCAGGCTGGCTCTCTCATTTATTGCAGAATTAATGAGAAACAACATAGGTACAGAGCCCAGTTTCTCTTGCTAAGCTGGGCTCTCATAATAAATATCAAATTCTTCTTCATGTGTTTTTATAAAGCCATTATTGATATAAAAATCATTGGAGCGGCTGCCTTTAAGCGCACCTAACCGAACAGGCAACCCTTTTTTATGAGCCATTGAAACAATCTTTTGAAGCACCAATTTACCAAGTGCTCTACCTTGATGCTCTGGCTTGATATACAGATGATCCAAGTAATGATGGTCTGCTTTGACGCGTACCACAAAGAAGCCCAATAACGTCTCATCATCCACTATTTTGAACGTATCACTCGGCGTGAAGGTCTCTAGAAAACGGCTTCTCACTCGCTTTTCATCAAAACGACCTAATACTTCGAGGCCTGGTCGCATCGCTAAAGTCCGAACTTCAGCTAACTAATAACCATCTTCTTGAACCGCTTGTGTGTATTCCATATAACGCCCTTCAATGTATTAACAGACTTGCCACTTACCTCGTAAGCCAATGAGGTTACCAAAAGGATCCGCTACCTGGCACATGCCAAAGCCGCTCTCTATTGCCATTGGACCACGGTATACACTCGCCCCTAAGGATTCAAAATGCCTCAAGGATGCTTCAAGGGAGTCAACAGACCAATACAGAACAGTTCCCGACTTTCCCGCTCCAACCTTTTCATCGGCCAAAACAATTTCTAGCGAAAAGCCATTGATATCCAAAATGGTAAAGTCAAAATCGGCTAAATACTTAGGTACCGCCTGAGGGAAAGCCTTTTGATACCAAGCCAAACCTAATGGTACATCGGGTACATGCACTAATATTGCAGTAGGTGTCATATTCTCTCCGAGACCTTTACACACCTGCTGTGTAAAAGTTTCTTTCCCTAATAAACGAATAAAAAGTCAGCTATACATTACAACTCATAGAGCTATTAAAGGAATACATGCGAACTTCATCCCGAGGAAACCACCCAAGCATTTCATAAAAGCCTTGAGCATTTAGATTGTCGTTGTGAACAAATAGATGGGTTTTATGAATACCAATCAATGCCAATGCTTTAATCGACTTATCCACGAGCGCTTGGCCAATTTTTTGACCACGCAGTGGCAACGAAACAGCAAGATGCTGCAAGTAGCCACGTCGCCCATCGGTTCCCACCAATACAGCACCGACCACCTCATCCTCATTCACCGCCACAAAGCTCAGCCCTGTATTGCGATTAAGATAGCGCTCAATACTCTCGCGTGAATCAGCCTCTCGTAACGACATGCTTTCCGTCTGGCGCCACAGTTCAATAACAGAGTCATAGTCTGCTATGGTCATTTCTCTAATAACGATCATGTCTCACTCCAACAGCGACACGGTAAATACCCTTTATTTAAAGGTCTATAGACAACCTCAACATATCTTTATGGCGTATTCCATACTCGTAAATAGGTTCAGAATAGTGCTCAAGAAAGTAATCTTTGATGACAGCATCAACACGAAACCCTAATCGTTGATAATAAATTAATGGATAACCAAAAGCACCTGTCCCTAACTCCACACGAAAGACACCTTTGGCTTTCAACTGTGACAAGGAAAATTGTAACAATTGAGAACCGATTCCCTGCCTCTGGTGGCTTGCTAAAACCGATACATTGAGTATTTCCGCTAACGCATCCGACTTTCTCTGCACAATAGAGGCAGCAACCACCTGATGAGTATCTTTCGCAACAAAACACATAGAGTGATGCAGATAAGAGTGTATGTTTTCTTCCGATGGATCCGCCTCAAGCAGTAATGCGATAGGGATCATATCTGCTTGCACCTGAACATAGTCCATGATTACTCCAGTTAAATCAAAGAACTCTTTTAATCAGTTATGCTCTCTTGAAGCGGGTCGCAACGGAAGGCCTTTCCATTTTGGTAACATTGCTGATTATCTTTCGCGTCATAGTCTTTCGACTCGTGGTAATGGACTAACTGGAATACATCAGGATTCGCTTGCTCGACAACCGTTATTTCTTCTTCATTGCGATAATAAACTTTATGTTTATCTTTATAATATCGTCCACCAATTTCCTCAAAAGTATTCGAATCCGCCGCTTCTACCCTTTGCTCATTCTCTGGACTAAAGCAATACAAATAATCTTTATCTTTAGCAAACCCATATATCGGAAGCACGTCAAAGCTATGAACATCTACTTTTAGTTCGATAGGGTTATCGTTATAAAAGACGATATTATTATCTTTTGCAAATGGTTCAGATAAAGGGGTAAAAGTATTAAAATCAGCCGCTTCAACCAACCTATCATTATAGTAGAGCTTGTAATACTGACCATCCTTTGCATAAGTCCAATGGGCGCTGTTTTCATAACCACCAAACGTGTTGGGATCACGGTGTTCTAATATTTTTCCGTGTTTTATAACATACTGATCATTGAGCCAGTAGAGATCATCGGCAACGATTTTTCCACGTAAGTTATCGACACTGACATCGGGGATTTTGACACCTCTATAATAGAAATAATTCTTATCGGTAGCATATAAACTAGCACTATGTTCATATTGATAATCTTCTTTTTTAAACATTTTGAAGGTGAGAGGGTCCGCTTCAATTATTTGGCAACCATTATAATATACCTTATCTCTTACAACACCATAACCCGAATTAGGGACTCCTCTAATCACATTCACGACCATTTCCGTATAACCAAACAAGAAGAAAAAGAGCGAGACAATCAATAGACAAACTCCAGAGAGAATGAAAGGATTTAGGCCAAAGTAGTGTCCGCCAAATGCACCTAGAATTAAAAAAATAATTACAGGGTAAGACATAAATAAAACACATCCTAAAACCTTTCCTTGGTCGTTCTCTGAACCTGGCGCATCAAAAATCATTGGCGACATCATTAATATACCAGGCCAAAATAAAATAAAAAATGTAATAATTATATTAATCACGATACTCATTAGTCACTCCTTATTCCTTTAAGCAATACAAAATAATGAAAATAATTACTCTATATTGATCAGTCCAATTGACTCGAAAAAATAAAAGCAAACGATAGAAATAATCACATAAAGAAAAACCGATAGAATAATAATACCAAACACTTTCCAAGTAGATTGAAGGTAAAATTCTGTTGATTTTTCTATTTGCATTTTCGTTAAAAAGTAGTCTTTGGATAGCACGGCAACTGGTGCGGCAAATAAAATAGAGAAAGTAGCACTGGGCACACTATCAGGTATATAAGGGCTCAGAAAAATAAGGGCAAACATAGCAGCAATACCGATCAACAAAGACCGCTTCGCAAAATCGCGGCGCCCGATTGCATCAAACCCAGTTGTCAAAAAGTAGATTGCGGCAACTGGACCGCCCAAAAAACTGCCCCACATCATTTGCTTAGCTGTATAGATTTTTTTCATTTCAACTTCCTATTATAGAATTACCCTATAAAATGATGTCCAACATCATGTAAATACATTCCAATAAGCATCATCACTCGGCCCGCCCAGTCAAAGCGAGCCGAGTGAAACACACTGTTACCCTTTAGCTTTCTCCAATGCTAATTGCTTAGCGGCTTTAAAGTCGAGTTTGCCGCTTCCTAAAATAGGCAACTCATCGACTTGAATAATCTCGCTGGGCATCATCAAAGCAGGCATTTTCGCCTCGATCAAAGACTGGCGGATATCCTCTGGGTTCGCGTCATCATCCACCAGTAAGATAACCCTTTCACCTTTTTTCTCATCAGGCACATTCACTGCCACCATGGATAAGTCAGTCGACTGTAGAATTGTCCGAATCTGCTGTTCCACCGCACCTAAGCTAACCATCTCTCCGCCTAACTTGGCAAAACGTGAATAGCGATCCACCACAGTTAAATAACCGTCTTCATCTAAGTGTCCTTTATCCCCTGTTTTGTACCAGCGCAATCCATCCATTTCGACAATCACATCAGCGGTTTTTTCTGGATCCTCTAAGTAGCCTTTCATAATTTGCGCTCCACCAATCAGAATCAGTCCATCTTCTCCAACGGGCAACGCTTCTAATGAATTCGGATCAACAATACGGAAGGTTGTGCCTGGTAATGCCATACCGACCGTCCCAGTACGAGCCGCTTCCTGCACTTGAGCCGTATCACGATTAATGTAGCCTGGCAGATTCACACTGGCCACCGGTGTGGTTTCCGTCGTGCCATAGCCTTCTAAGATCGTTTTACCAAACCGCTGACTGAAAGCATCTCTTACTTGTGGGTCCAATTTCTCTGCACCGCTTACGACAGCTCGCAAACTACTGAACATAAGAGGATGAATACGACGATTACGGGTGTACAGCCGTAAAAAGGTTGACGTAGCACACATCAAAGTCGCTTCATGTTTCGTTACTGCCTTGGCAATGTTTAAACCGTCGGTAGGATCGGGATGGCAAATCGCGGGAACGCCTTCAAGCAATGGTAATAACCCCGTGACAGTTAGACCAAAAGCATGAAACAGTGGTAATGTGGCCATAATTCGGTCATTGTCGCGCACATTTAACACATCAGACACTTGGCGAATATTCGCCATAATATTCCTATGGCTTAACACCACTCCTTTAGGCGTACCTTCACTGCCCGATGAAAACAAAATCGCAGCGGCATCATCTAACTCGCAATGGGAACACCATAACCACTGCAACCAACTGGTGGGCAATAGTGCCGCCATAACAGCGGTACTCACCGCCTCGACTTTACTCAGCTCTTTATGGAAATCTTCTAGGTAAATAACATTTTTACCCGCCAATAATGCCTGACAATCAATGCCACGCTTTTCTAACTGCTGAATAAAACGATGGGCGGTGACAAAACTCTGAATATCCGCCTGTTTTACGGCATGAAGCTGCGCTTCAGGTGTGGACGTATAGTTAATGTTTACTATCGTCTTACCTGCCATTAATGCGGCCATATTAGCCGCTACGCCAGGAGAAGACGTTGGCACAAGTAGGCCAAGATTTTTCCCTGGAAGTTTTTTAATGCGACGTTGCAATAATGCGGTCATGGTCAGTAGTTTTTGGTGGCCCAATGGTTCACCTTTACTGTCAACAACGGCCCAATCTGTTGGTTTTGCTTTCGCAGTACGAATCCACGAATGGGCTAAGGGCTCAAGCGTATCGGTATAATCGTTCCAGCTCGTCACTGACATCTCAAATACCTTTTGCTTCACCATCTCCGCTGTGGAATGAATATCCATAGGCGCACCAAACGCGATGGTCACATCTCGTTTCAGACCACTTTTTCTCAACTGAGACAGTTTTTGCGATGAGCGGGAAAAGACACTCCCCCACATACCCCGTAGATAAAAAGGCACAATGACACCTTTTGCGTCTGCGCAAGCGCGCTCAAAACCGTGCTTAAATTCGCCAAGTTGCCCCAAATGGCTGATCGCCCCCTCTGGAAACAAACACACCACTTCACCTTGGTTAAGTAACTCAGTCACTTGTTCTAAAGCCTGACGACTTTGCCCACCGGAAATAGGAATCACCTTATAGCGATCAAAAAACCACTTCAAATACCAACGCTGGTAAATACCTCTATCCATTACAAAATGCACATGACGTGGGCAGGCCATTTGCACCATAGCCCAATCCAACCAACTGATGTGGTTACCCAGTAACAAAACACCCTGACCTGACTGCTTTAAATGCTCTAAACCAAGCACATTAAGCCGATATTTACGGGCAAGAATAATGGCCATAACACCACGGAGTAAGGCTTCTGGAAGTATGTGAATGACGATTAACGTCCCAGCTAAAACAATGAATCCCAATCCCCACAGCAGGTAACTTACATCCAGATCGGTAAGTGAAAAGACAATAGTGAGACCTAAAAAGGCCAACATACCGATGTTTTGAATATAATTGCTGCCCGCCAAGGTGCGGCCTAGCTGATCATTCTTAGCGTGGAACTGAATCAACGCATTTAATGGCACACTAAACATAGCCCCAAACAGACCGATGATAAAAAAAGCACAGGCCAAGATAAGAAAAGAGTGTGCCATTGGGATGATAAAGGCACCAAGGGTCACCCCCGCGATCCCAACCGGAATAAGAGATAAATTGATTTGATTGCGTGACATGCTGTTGGCCCACATAGAGCCCAATAAAACCCCTATGCCGGACACAGCAATAGTTGCTTGAATAACAAAGGCGTTAGTCATTCCCAAATGCTCTTTGCTATAAGCGGGAAAAACGGCTAGTAGCACCTGACTTATAGACCAAAACAATGTCAAACCAAGAATTGATTGCCAAATAGCCTTATGCTTACCCAGCAAGGATATATTCTGTTTTAACGTGCGACCATGGGCATAGTTAGACCAGTTGAACGCCTCAGACGAGGTCACTGCATTCCCTTCCGGTAAGCGCAATGTCAAATAAAACTCAAAACAGGATCCGATAACAAGCAACCAGCCTAATGGCGCAATAGCACTGAATACACTATCAGGAGAATACATGCTCTGCATTGGTAGCAAGAGTTCAAATAAAGCAGAAAAGACCACAATACCACTTAAGATAGCAATCATGGTGACCCCTTGGATCCAGCCATTGCCTTCACTTAAGCGGTTCACTCCCGCCATTTCACGTATATAGCCATATTTAGCAGGGGAATAAATGGCACTTTGTAGCCCCAAAATAAAGGTAAAGGCAAAAGCCTCTATAAAGCGCCCATGGTAATAACACCACGTTATCATGAGAGTGATAAGAATCGCGATGGCAGCAGACATTTGCATCACGCGTTTTTTCTTATATCGATCAGATAAAAAGCCAGCAGGAGTCACTAATAAGATATAGGGTAATAACACTAAGGCATTGACTAATGCCGTCAATAAAACTTGATGACTGCCATCGTAACTTTTAAACAAAGTATTCTGAATAATAATTTTGTGGCCTAAATCTACAAAGCTATTGAGAAAAGCCACACTAATAAAAGCAGCAAAACCGCGAACCTTATACAAACTGTTCATTGGTGCTCTCCTGAATCCAATTAGTTAGATAATGAGTCAATAAGTTATCAATCAATGCATCCGTTTGATCCCCTTCAAGAAATAGCTTACCTCGGGAACTCAGCGCAGCGATACCATGAACCCCACACCATAGGGTACGCACTGCAAGCTGTAGTGATTCGTCATTGACATTGGGTGCTAATTGACGCAACGGCGCTTGAACAAAACCGAACAATTGGTTAACCGCATGAATTAACCAATCAGGGCAAATAATACTTTCCGGAGTATGATGTTCAAACATCAACGCCCAACGATTAGGCCACTCAGCGGAAAAGTTAAGATAGGTTTTTGCGATAAGACGCAAGGCTTCTTGAGGTGGACGGTTTACTTTCTCTTGTTCAATTTGAGCTGACAGCAGAGTATTCAACATCGCCATAGTTCGGCCATTGATATGCCAACATAGATCGTCCAAATTGGTAAAAACCAGATACAATGCGCCAGCAGAATAGCCAATCCTCTGGGCGATCTTACGCGCTGACAGCGCATGAATACCCTCTTCATCTATTAGCTGTTCGCCAGCAGTTAGTGCCAACTCCTTTAATTCTTCTCGACTATGATCGTTACGGCGAGCCATTTGTTCTCCCTGAAACCATTATTAAACAGTGTTCAATAAATATAATGAACAGCGTTTAATAAGTCAATAGAACTCACTAAAAACAAAACTCTGGCACATTACCATTCTCAATTAAGTTATTGTGAACCTCTCATATCAATATGTATTGATTATCATTATCTATGGTGTCTTAATTATATGGACATTGGGGGCTATTTTCGTAAGTAAGCTAATAACGAATCCACTGCTTGCTAGCGGCGCGCTTTTCTCAACACTATCTGGTATGGCGATGCCAACAGCCCTATGAAGCTTGATTCTGTTACTTGGCGATTTGTCCTCTATTTAGGGTTAGAAAGAGAGAGTGATAACCCCCTTTCATTATTAGACAAAAAATTGGCAAATAGAGAAGATTACGCGATGGTTTCGAACGCTCGATCACACTTTGATCTTAGGCCGCACAACGGTGAGATCTGGCCACAACTGCAACCAACGCTTACTATTAATACGCTGATCAAAATCAATCGGTTTAAGACGATCAGGGTTCATAGTAATGTTCTTTCTAAACAACACATCGACCCCAAAAGGAGCCACCAGCTCTACCTGACCTAAAGAAGATAACCGAGCCCCTATAGCCGTTTCTAGCTCGACCCAATAACTCATGGCATGACAGGTTGACCGATAAGGTGCGTCGTTATTACGACAATGCATACGAGCTTGGTTCTTAACAGACCATGGTAAAACAGAATGAGAGGTCAACTCTTTTTCAATACGCTCGTCTGCTTCGACACTGATGTTTACTGGGTCAAAATAGATTAAATCCAGATCATTCAATGAGGTCGTATGTGCATAACCATGGAGCTTATCCCAGATTAAATTTCTCACAAAACCAGCACCGATACACCAATCATTCAGTCCAACTTGCTGGGCGATGCGCAAGGCGTCCATACGCATTTCATCTTGCTCAAGCCAGCTAATTACCTGCTGTTCATGCTTCATATTAAAAATACACTTCCTGCTTTAAATAAAAACCTGAAGAGATTATCTTTTAATTAGAAAAGTTTCAACAACATTCCCTTTGATTGACTTTTATTATATGACACATTGAAACCTATTTTACAATGCACCATATAATAAGCTTTTGGATGTTTACCCTATTACCCTACAACAGGTTTAAGTTTAGAAAGCGATCCGTTTTTAAACAAATCTGTCTGAGCTAAAACATTATCCAACCCGTAATAGTGACCTGCTTTTTTCACCGCTAACATAATTAATACAATACAATAGATAATATGTGAATCAATAATAAAGTTTTCGTGATTAACAACATATGGAAAATTCATATTTGCCATCCAATACATGAATAGAACCAAAGCCCCAATAGGTGCACTGATACGCACAAATACACCAAAAAGCAAAGACAAACCAATCGCTAAGTGGCCATAAGCCACCATAAACGACACGATAGGCGCAATGACAGGCCCTGTGAAGTAAGAGAAGAAACCATGAAAGGTCTTCGTACTATTTAAAAAACCAACGATACTAAAGTTGGGAACAAATACTTGATGAGTACAAGCATATAAAAACGTCCAAGCCATTCCTAAACGTAAAGCAAGAAGAAACCGTTTACTAACTATATCAGACATATCAACACTCCTTTTTAAATTTGGTGTTAACAGTATATTTATATTGGAATAATAAAAAATTGATATAAGTCAATTTACGGCATGGAATAAAAAATATCTTTTATGACATTTTAATTGGCTTAATCAATTAAAAATCGATTAAGCCAATTAAAATAAAAAAGACATCATCTTAATAGATGATATATTCTTAATCTTATTAAATATATGCATATTCATTAATAAAAACTGACTGATGTTTTTTAACCACACATCTTTGCGTTACTATTGCTAACATACTCATAGAAAGAGCGACTCCTCAATACACCACACTTCTTTCACGCAATCGGTTACAAAGCCAACTGTCTGACAGTTTCTACTGCTCACACTGTCTGGCATAACATCGGTTAATAACAGGCTAGCTCCCTGCTCAACTGCATCCTCAATGCGGGCATGGAGTAACGCTGTCTGGCAGCCTTTCCCTCTGAACGCTTCTTGTGTATAAGCATTCGCCAGCGTGGCCACTTCTCCATCTATGAAGGTGGTGGCCCAAGCACAAGGCACGCCATCCACACTGGCAACAAAACAACGGAATGTATCAGTGCAATACAAATGACGCTTTTCTTGCCAAACCTCAGCCGTACATTGTAAACCAGAGGTTTTTAACAACGTCAAAAAGTCATTCACTTGGTCACCTTCCCATCGTTCAATATTGATGGTGTTTGAATGAGAGGGTAATGATTGACCGCTCTTGGGGAGTAAATACAAAAACTCATGTAAAAACTCTTGATGGAATCCCTTACTTTGCAAAAACGAATGAATCTCCGCATTCTGCGCTTTTGGTTCTAGACTGATTTCAGGAGAGAATTCTGAGCTATATAGGTTTAAAATTTGTTCTAGCTTGTCTATTTTACAAACATCATGGATCACAATTTGGTTATCATAACGACGCGTTTTATCCACATAAGCGGTAACATTATCTGACTCAATAATACTCAGTTCACTCGGCAGATCTGTAGATAAAGTACGTTCATTATTAAAGCGAAAATACGATGTAAAAGCGTCTTTTACTGTTTGAGGGATCATTCATTTCCTTATTGTTAAACGGTATAACCAAAAGCATCATCAGCCCTTCAGAATACCATTTTATTTGATTCTGAAAGGCTGACCATTCCTGTTATTAGCAGCCGTATTGTTCTGCGATATAGCCTTCAAACTGCTCACACAATTGCAGGTCTGACTCTTGGTTTGAAGCCAATTCACGCTCACCATCGACCACACGAATATTAGCATTCAAGGAAGCTGGTGAGGATAACTCACGTTGTTCAAGATGAGCCATTTTTTCTTGCTGAGCTTGCCAAGCTTGCCCAACCGTTAAGTTACATTCGTCCGCCAAATATTTTGCGTTAAACCCTTCGCCAGTGAGCGCTTTAATCGTCTCATTATGAGTCTGACTGTTACCGCAATGCCAATAATGCTTGGCTAACAGCGGGCCAATTTGTGGGTTATCGCTCAGGTAACCGAACTCGGATACAAAGTAAGCACGAGTTTGGTACACCGCCATATGTGCCAACAAATAACCATGGTAGGCACAGGCCGACTCATCCGATAGCAAATGCGGAATAGACAGAAGTGGTCGAGGGCTACAAGTAAGCCCCAAAATGCGTTTCTCAGTATCGCGTGCTAATTGAGTAATATGCTCTGGTGTTAGCTCTTCGTCGCTGAGTTGATAAAGCGCCCGCTCAAAATAAGGAACAACTAAAATACTACGCTCTTCGTAGGCTTTAAAAGGTTGGCTACTGGTCACCATAGCTTTGATCACATCATCAGGAATCACCTGGCTTTGCGCATTTTTCGCATAGGTTTTTAGCCAATCGGCATCGTTCAGTAGGCTATCGCAAAACATCGATTGGGTTTCCGCATAGGCCATTGAGGTTGGCGCAAACTCTTGAGAGAAGCAAGGCGCGTTCATTTTTACATTTGCAAAATGCGCCGCGTGTCCGCCTTCGTGAAACAAGGTATTGATGCCATCGAAGCCACTGCCCACCTGGTCCGGTTTGGCATTACTGGTGAAGTTCACTTTACCTGCTATCCATTTGCTTTGATCGTAGAAAGCAGGAATAGGCGCGTGACAAAACCCATTAGGATATTTGCCTTTGCGGTCTAATAAATCCAAGGTTAACTCAGCGCCAGAGTAATCAATATTAAGGCGACCAAAAGACTCAACCCAACGACGCAATGATTGGGAGAACGGCACATAGGGATCCAACTCGCGCATCGCATCGCCCGCATAGGCGTAAGAGAAGTTATGACCTAATAGGGCAGACTCGCCCTTTTCTTCTCCCAACGTTTGTAGACTTTGTAAGTTGCGTTCACGAGTACGCTGTTCAAAATCGTCCAAAATAGCAAACAATTCGTCACTGGACATACGTTCGCCTTTGCGAACCGAGTAATCAAAAAAGCTATCAAACCCCAAAGAACGAGCAAACTCATTGCGCAGTTTGACCAATTCAATAAAGCCATTGCCCAATATCCATAGCTCTAAATCCAACAAGGCTTGATGAGCACTTTGTCGCACGCCTTCATTGCTATTGGAGTGAATCACAGACCGAATCGCCACTAACGAGGCTTCTACCTCATGGCCGTTTTCGTCTTGATAAGTCATCACGTGTTGCTGTTTTTTCTCAAACAGTTTCGCTTCAAGCTGGATAAGGTGATTTTGTAGCGCTTGTGCTTCAGGAGAGGAAATCGCATGTGACTCAAACATGGCCAGCCAACCCTTCAAGCCGGTTACCGTCTGTGCTTTTTCGTCACTGTCACTGATCGCTTCTGCTTCGATAAGCTGTGCTTTAATCGCGTCAATATGCTTGGCATCGCTTAAGAAATGCGTCCACTTTGTTTGAGCTTGAGTGGCGCCATCGTTGTCATCACTGATGCCCATGTAGGTGTCCCAGAAGAAATCTTCTTTAACACGATGAATAGTAAGATATTCTTGGTTGAGCTGATTAAGATAGTCAGTTGACGTCATGGTAGTCCTTAATAATATGTATGTATCGGTAGCTGCCGTAATACCGCTTTCGATTCTATATCAAATAAAAAAACGATACATGTTCGTGACAACCCGTTACCGATTGAAAAACAGTCTACTCGATCTTTTTAAATCATAGTCACACAGCCCCCCCTTAGATTGATTATAAAACCTCAAGGCTTTGTCATTGAATAGTCATTATTTAGAATATAGAATACACTTTTATTCCTTAAATATACTGGTGAAGTAGTATGACAATGAAAGGTCGACTCCAGCCCTCCAATAGTCTTCTTGTGATAACGCCAAAGATGCTTAGTATACGAAGCGTAAAATTTAACAGAAAAGAGAATCTGATCAGGAAACAGATCTACACCCTAAGCTCTTTACTCCTAATCGCTTCACCAGTTTCAGCCGAAAGTTTTGTCGTTCCAGACGCCTCAGGCCAACAAACCGTCTCAGGTCAGGATATAGGGATCATTAATGCAGGAGCAACATTAACAGGTGGTAAGCCGGTTATTGAGTGGAATGGCAATGCAACAGGAAAAGGCATTACTATCACCAATAAGGGCACTATCGATGGCAACAAAGGGCGAGCCATTGACACCAGTGGCAACACATCTGGCGCTTTTCAACTCGATAATACGGGTACGATAACCTCTAGCAAATCAGACGCTATTCGGATCAACAATCCATTTGAAAACGGCTCTTTTACCATCAATAATTCCGGTTCAATCACCTCTGGTGGTAGTCAAGCTCTCGACTTCGACTCAGCCACCTCAAGTAGCGCGAACATAACCATCAACAATAATGGTGGGACCATTACATCGTCCTCTTCAGATGGGATTCGCCTTGGTGGTGGGACCATTAAAATCACCAATTCAGGTACGATAAAAAGCACATCGTCAGGTGATCGAGCCATCAGTTTTGATACCGACGAAAATTTTGATACTCTGAAATCACTGACCATCACCAACCAAACGGGTGGTGTGATTAAAGGCTCTGGTGATGCATTAAAAATCAAATCGACAGCAACCAGCACCGCCTCAGCACAAGTGCATATCGACAACGCTGGCACCATTACCTCAAACAAAGATGGTCAAGCTCTTGATCTCGGAGACATCACGTCAACAAATGCCCACGTTTCCATTACCAACCGTGCAGACGCGACCATCTCTGCGGCAGATAATGACGCCATCAAAGGAGGCAAAAGCACCATCATTAACAATAGTGGCACTATTTCTTCCTCTTATGCGGATGGTAAAGCCAGTAGTCAGAAGAATTCCGCTATTCGAATCGATGGCGGCGATACAGGCGCCTTCAGCGCCACTATCACCAACCAATCCAGTGGCGTTATTTCAGGCGCCTATCACGGTATCAAAGCATCGGGATTAGAAGATAACTTAACTGTGATCAATCAGGCTGGCGGAAAAATAACCGGTAAAAATGGCTCAGGGGTGAATTCCAATGGTACTGGTACCGTGACCAATTACGGTGAAATCACAGGATCGTTTGATAACGCGGCTACATTTGGCGATGGCGATGGCATCGATTTCGACAAGGCTGGCACCATCAGTAACTATGGCACCATAAAAGGCTTAGGCTCCAAAGGTGTCAAAGATGGCGAAACCAAAACAAGTACCAGCGAAGCCATTGCCATCGGTGGCGGCACTATTATCAACGGCACAGCGGACAACACCAACGCCCTAATTTCCGGCGCTAATAATGGTATTCTTGACGACAATAGCGATAATGGCGATGCCTTCGAAGCCCTGTCTGTCACCAACTATGGCACGATTACAGGCCTCGATGGCTTTGGTATTAAGATGGTCAACTCAGCCGGAACATTCGCGAATACCATCATCAACTATGGTTCCATCACAGGCACAAACTTTGCCGTCGCAATGGGCAATGGTGATGATACATTCGTCTACCAAGATGGCAGTTCCGTCACAGGCAATGTAGACGCTGAGGGCGGCACTGATACATTCAAACTAGGGGAGAAAGCCGGCGCTTTTGACCTTTCCTTACTCGGTAATACTGCGACCTATCAACACTTCGAATTATTAACCTTCGCTAGCGAATCCACTTGGACACTGTCAGGGCAAAGTGATTTTTCCGGCAACACTAACATCACAGATTCAGCTACCGTCACTTTAAACAACGCTTCTTTAGCATCCTCTTCTGTTTCGATCTCCAACGGTATGTTAACAGGAACAGGCACTGTGGGTTCAACTGTTATCAATAATGGCGGCACCATAGCACCTGGCAGCTCGGTCACCCCTGGTACTCTCAACATCAAGGGCACGACCGACTTTAAATCCGGTTCGACTTACTTAATTTATGTCACACCGCCTAACAATGTCAGCCAACTCACCGCAACGGATGAGATAAGCATTGATAGCGGCGCAAAAGTAACTATCAAGGCCCAAAATGCCACTTATGAGAAGAATAAAAGCTACGAAATTATGCGTTCCGATGTGGGCATTACGGGTAAATTTTCAAACAAAATAGACACCGATGCCGCCTTCCTCAAACCCGTACTCGACTATCAAAACAAGCAAATAAACCTAACCTTAGTCTACGATGATGCCTCCAGTTTTGTATCCTATGCCGATACGCCCAACCAAAAAAGCACAGCCAGTGCAGTACAATCGCTGGGGCAAAACAACCCAGTGTTTGACGCTTTTATCGCCTTGAAAAAAGCCGATGTTGCGACAGCCTATAATGCCGTATCAGGTGAAGCTCAAGCCTCAACAAGCTCTGCCATCACTCAACAAACCAGTAGCTTGCGTACCGTCGTTAATACGCGCATTGCAGCACGTGCATCGTCAGGCCGCTCTTCATCCTCTATCGCTGAACGTCGACTCAGAGCACTTAGCCATATACAACTAGCCTACGCAGAACAGGTAGACTACGCACAGCAAGTCGCATACGGTCAAGAAAAACTACACCCAAAACCAATCAACGTTTTTGCGTTAGCCAATAACCTTGAGAAAGCGCCACCATCTTCATCCTTTTGGGTGCAAACCTATGGTGGTTGGAATCATACCAATGGGCAAACCAACGCCGCAGACATCAAAAGTCGAGTAGGAGGAGTGGTAATAGGCACAGACAGCATGATCGGCAAACAAACTCGTCTTGGGGTGTTCACGGGCTACAGTCAAAGTACCTATGATGTTGATGCACGATCCTCTTCCGGCAAAATACACACTTATGATGTGGGTACCTATGCCAGTACAGGGTGGGGGGCCTGGTCAGTGAACGGCGCGCTCGCCTATTCTTTACACCATGTTAACAGCACACGCCATGTTACTTTTTCGGGCTTTAACGAGAACATTAAAGGGGATTATCACTCTGGTTCCTTTCAAACCTTTGGGGAAACCCGTTATCGTTTCACCTTCAGTGATGTCAAAATTGAGCCCTTTTTAAGTGCTGCTTATGTACACACGGGGTCGGCCAACTTCACTGAAACAGGAGGATCATCGGCATTGAAGGTATATGACCCACAGGACGATAATTACTACACGACACTGGGTTCTCACCTCTTTAATACCACAGGCTTTAATGGACACAATTTAACATCCTACTTAACACTTGGCTGGCAACACGCTTATGGTAATTTATCCTCTTCTTCCACCATGCGATTTGCCAATTCAACGGCAGGCTCAAGCTTCCAAGTCTATGGTCCTGCAGCAGATCGTAATACAGCACTTCTCAATGTTGGCTTCGATTACGGCCTATCAAAAAGATCCTCTATCACACTAGACTACGGCGGTAAATTCTCTTCTCACTCTACGAATAGCGTTGTTTCAGGGAAATTTTCCATGGCGTTTTAAAACCTAATCCTTTCAAACAGTGAGTCTATTAGAGGCCTTTGTGCGAAATAACGAGCAAAGGCCTTTAGTTATCTCTGTATATAGCTAATCTAATGCATGAGTCTAAAAAGATATTACACGACTTATCGACATAGGAAACAGACAAAACAATATTCCGAATCCCCTTTGAATTCGTCACATCTGCCTTGTCGAACACAGTCGACTCAACATAATAAACTGGACTATTAGCGCTACCATAAGGATTACTTTTCGATAGATGGCGGATTAACCATGAATGATGAATCTTTAGTTGCTTTAGACAGACAACACCTTATTCACCCTGTGATCAATTATCATGCCCATGAAAAACGTGGCGTCACCATACTTGAGTCGGGACAAGGCGCGTATTTAACAGATAGCCAAGGCAATGTACTGCTTGATGCGTTTTCGGGACTTTGGTGCGTCAATACAGGCTATGGACAAAACAGTGTTGTACAAGCTGGCGAAGCACAAATGCGCAAATTACCTTATGCAACAGGGTACTTTCATTTTGGTTCAGAACCCGCAATCAAGCTCGCCGCTAAATTGGTAGAAATCACCCCTGTCTCCTTGCAGCATGTTTACTTCACCATGGGAGGATCCGATGCCGTCGACTCTGCGATTCGTTTTATCGTTAACTACTACAACTCCACTGGCCAACCCAAGAAAAAACACTTTATCAGTATTGAACGCGGATACCATGGTTCATCGTCACAGGGGTCAGGCTTAACAGCTTTACCTGCGTTTCATCGTCACTTCGATGTGCCCCTGCCTAATCAACACCGTATTCCTTGTCCTTATGCTTACCGCAGTTCACAAGACACAAGCCCCGAAGGTATTATTGCTGAATCTGTTGCGGCACTAAAAAGCAAGGTGGAAGAACTAGGTGTCGACAATGTGGCGGCCTTTTTCTGTGAGCCAGTCATCGGCTCTGGCGGCGTCATTGTACCACCGAAAGGCTGGCTAAAAGCCCTACAAAACTGCTGCAACGAACTCGGTATTTTGTTCGTGGTAGACGAAGTCATTACCGGTTTTGGCCGTACCGGCACCATGTTTGCCTGTGATGCAGAAGATGTCACCCCCGATTTAATGACCATGGCAAAAGGCCTCACCGCAGGATATGCGCCCATGGGAGCGGTGATGATGAGCGATGCGGTTTATCAAGGCCTTGCTGATGGCTGTGGTCCAGATGCGCCCGTTGGTCACGGTTATACCTATTCCGCTCACCCTGTCAGTGCCGCCATTGCGCTGGAAGTGATTCGACTTTATGAAGAGGGTTTATTAGCGAATGGACAAGCCGTCGCTCGCCATTTTGAGGCAGGATTAATGGCCATGCTTGATCACCCACTGGTAGGCGATGCCCGTAGCCGAGGTTTGCTCGGGGCGCTCGAACTGGTTGCGAATAAAAACAGCAAAGCACGTTTTGATCCAGCACTGAAATTATCTGAACGCATTGCCACAGCAGCCTACAAAAACGGCTTAATTTTTCGCGCCTTCACTGATAACGTTCTTGGCTTTGCGCCAGCGCTATGTTATACAAAAGAAGATTTTGATATTTTATTTGAGCGCCTAAAACGCACACTTGATGAGGTGTTAGAGCAACCTGACGTACGTCTTGCTTTGAGCTGAAAAAAATCGCGGTGCATCAGTAGATGACGCACCGCGCACAACTTGCTAGCATATCAAATATGTAACCATCTAAAATAACTGGAGATTTTGATGAATTGTGCGCCGAAATTGGATCGTATTGATATTCGAATATTGAGCCATTTACAGCGCAACGGTCGAATTTCCAACGTCAATCTAGCCGACGCCGTCGGTTTATCCCCAAGCCCTTGCCTAACCCGAGTCAAACGCTTAGAAAAAGCAGGCTACATCATGGATTATGGCGCTCATATTCAGCTGGAAAAACTGGGGACAGTACAGCGTGTTTTCACTCAAGTGACACTAACGGACCACAGACCGGATCATTTTGCACAATTTGAAGCCTATATCCGTAAAGTCGACGAAGTGCAAGAATGCCACTTAGTCAGCGGTGGAT
Organism: Marinomonas spartinae; assembly: GCF_900089775.1. Classification (GTDB taxonomy): domain Bacteria; phylum Pseudomonadota; class Gammaproteobacteria; order Pseudomonadales; family Marinomonadaceae; genus Marinomonas; species Marinomonas spartinae. The sequence goes on along the minus strand of NZ_FLOB01000005.1, from coordinate 112,962 downwards.
TTGACTATCAGCTCACCTTCCTTACTCGCAATGTTGTGCACTATCAAACCGTCATGGAAGATCTGCTCGATAAGAATATTTTTATCGACAAATACTTCAGCTATATTGTCATCAAATCCCCCATTGTTAAAAAGTATTATCCTATTGATAAGCTGTTTAGCCCAACGGAATAAGCACCACGGCATAAGCTTCTGAATCTTCAATTAAAAACACGCATTCCTGCGATTTGCAGGGTGTATTAGGCACATTTCCCTGCATTTGCTCATCTACAATAGAAACTCGTATTTACCATAATATCTATGAGGTAGCAGGCACATGATTTTGACTCTAAAACGTCCCGATCTCATTCGTACAGAGAACTTTATCAACGGGCAATGGCAACCCAGTAACCTGAACGAATCTTACCCAGTTAATAACCCTGCTACAGGCCAAAACTTTGCACAAGTCGCCAATAGCACAGCGCAAGACGCCACTCAGGCCACCAAAGCCGCCTACGAGGCATTTGAAGATTGGCGCAACCAAACCACCAAAGTGCGCTCAGAGTTTTTACTCCGCTGGCATCAATTGATTCTCGATAACGCGGAAGATTTGGCTCGCTTGATGTCTCTTGAACAAGGTAAACCACTCGCCGAGGCCCGTGGCGAAGTCGCCTATGGGGCTTCCTATGTTGATTGGTTCGCGAGTGAAGCGCTACGCACTTATGGCGATATTATTCCCGAAACGGTTTCGGGCAAACAACGCTTGGTCGTCAAAGAAGCCGTTGGCGTTGTGGCTGCGATTACTCCGTGGAATTTTCCGCTGGCGATGATTGCTCGTAAAATCGCCCCAGCCCTTGCCGCTGGCTGTACCGTCGTGGCCAAACCTGCCGAAGACACCCCCTTAACCGCCCTTGCCTTAGTGGCACTGGCTGACGAAGCGGGCTTACCTGCCGGAGTCTTGAACATCGTTACTTCATCTCGTGATCGAGTATCGGATGTAGTCGGCGCTTGGCTGGAAGACGCTCGCGTGCGAAAAATCACCTTCACTGGCTCCACCGCAGTGGGCAAATTGCTCGCTCGAGAAGCGGCCGCCACCCTCAAACACCTTTCTTTAGAGTTAGGTGGTAATGCACCCTTTATTGTTTTCGAAGACGCTGATATTGATGCCGCTGTAGAGGGGCTTATGGTATCGAAATTCCGTAATGGCGGGCAAACTTGTGTCTGCCCAAACAGAGTGTATGTTCACAATCGCGTATACGATGCTTTCGCCGACAAATTGGTGACCCGTGTTGCCGCCCTGCACGTTGGCCCAAGTGATAGAGAAGAGAGCCAAATCGGCCCGATGATTAATGAGAGAGCCGTAGAGAAAATTGAACGTCATGTGCAAAATGCCTTACAACATGGTGCAACCATACTAACGGGTGGTACACGCATTCAAAATGACATCGCTTGCGGGCCTCATTATTACGCACCAACCGTATTAGCCAATGCGAATCATGATATGGAGCTAGCCCACGAAGAAACCTTTGGTCCTGTCGCGCCACTGTTCCGTTTTGAAAACGAGGAAGAGGTTATTCAAGCGGCCAACAATACTCCGTTTGGTTTGGCGGGTTATTTTTATTCGAACGATATCAAACGTGTATGGCGTGTGGCCAACAAGATGCAAACGGGCATCGTCGGCATCAACGAAGGTGCCATCACCTCAGAAACCGCACCATTTGGCGGGGTAAAAGAATCAGGCTATGGTCGTGAAGGGTCACGTTATGGCCTCGACGACTACATGGAAATGAAATATCTCTGCCAAGGCAACTTAAGTTAACTATAGAGGCGTTTTAAATGAGTAATCATGATACCCACTCGATCTCTGACACCTTGTCAGAGTACCCCATTGAAATCGATTTTCCTGACATCACTCCCTATGCGGATGGAAACAGTGGCGTCCCCTATCTTTATACCTTCGATAGTGGAAAAGCTGGACCACATGTCATGATCAATGTCATTGTTCATGGCAATGAAGTGTGTGGTGCCATAGTGGTAAAAGAACTCATCGATCTGGGTATAGCGCCTCGCCAAGGCCGGCTCACCTTATCATTTGCCAACGCGGCAGCGTACCTTAACTTCGACCCAAATCAGCCCGATGCATCACGGTTTGTTGATCAAGACCTCAATCGTGTCTGGACCAAAGAGATACTGGACGATCTCGGCCGTGACTCTTCTGAGTTACGCCGTGCGCGCGAATTACGTCCCATCATAGACAAAGTCGATTTTTTGTTGGATTTGCATTCAATGCATGAAAAATGCCCGCCACTTTGTGTGTGCGGGCCATTAGATAAAGGGTTAGCTCTGGCCCGTGAACAGCGCTCACCCGCTTGGGTGATTCGCGATGAAGGCCACCCAGAAGGCTGCCGCCTGCGAGACTATGACGATTTCGGAGATCCGGACAGCGAAAAGAATGCCCTCTTGGTTGAATGTGGCCAACATTGGGAAGCCTCAGCGGTGACGGTCGCTCGCGATGTGACGGCACGTTTTCTGCTCTTGCATCATGTAATTCAAGAAGACGATTTACCCGCCAGCTGGTACCAACCCGTTGAACCCACCATGAATATTGTTAAGGTCACAGAACCTGTCGTGGCTTCCAGTATGGATTTTCGCTTTGCCGCTCCTTACACCGGGTTAGAAACCTTTGCCGAAAAAGGCAGCCTTATCGCTTGGCGCGATGGCAAAGAAATTCGTACACCTTACGACAATTGTGTGTTGGTCATGCCGTCACTAAGACAGTTACGTCCTGGCGTTACTGTCGTTCGTTTTGGCGAACTGTGCGTTTAGATAAGTGGTAAAAATACATATTGAGATCTTTGCACGAGGTCACAAACAAAGGTCTCATACTAATACACGGCAAGGAGAACCAAATGCCCGCTCCCTTAATATGCATTCCATCAACACCAGAACTACCAGAAAGCACCGATGCGGTTGTCATCGGGGGCGGTATTGTGGGTGTCTGCGCGGCCTATTTTATGGCTCGCCAAGGTATGAAAGTCGCCTTAATTGAAAAAGGTCGAATTGGTGCAGAACAATCCAGTCGTAACTGGGGCTGGTGTCGCCAGCAAAACCGTGATGCACGGGAACTCCCATTAGCCACCAAGAGCCTCGACCTTTGGGAGGAAATAACGGCGGACATCGGGGAAGATTTAGGCTTTAAACGTTGTGGCCTTCTCTATTTATCCGACAATCAAGCCGAGATAGACGGCTGGAGCAAATGGCGCGACTTTGCCAAAGGCGAAGGTGTCATCACCCACATGCTCAGTGCGAGTGAAGCCACAGAACGTGGCGAATCCACCTACAAGCAATGGCTGGGCGGTGTTTTCTCGCCTTCTGACGGTATTGCCGACCCATCGAAAGCCGCACCATTGATTGCCAAAGGCATATTGAAGCACGGTGGTAGCATTCATCAATTCTGCGCAGCACGTGGCATCGAAACACAGGCAGGTAAAGTATCCGGCGTTATCACAGAAAAAGGGGTGATCAAAACGTCTCAAGTGGTCATGGCGGGAGGGGCATGGGCGTCGTCTTTTTGCCATCAACTGGGCATTCGCTTTCCACAATCGGCGGTGCGTTCCTCCGCCCTTTCTCTTATGCCGGGCGCCAAAGGCATTCCCAGTGCGTTACATACTTCAGAGATATCAATCACCGGACGTAGTAATGGCGGTTATACCTTAGCCATTTCTGGCTTCGCCAATGTGGATATCACCCCCCAACAATTGCGTTTCGCATCGTATTTCATTCCGATGTTTGCAAAACGTTGGAAAGCACTCTCTCCTGGTGATTTACAAGCTTGGCAAGCTGGCCACGAGACCCGCAAAAAATGGGCACTAGATAAACCCACACCGATGGAAAAAAACCGTATATTAGACCCCACTCCCTCCAGAAAAATGATCGAACTTACCCTCGCTCGCGCACGCAAAATGCTACCGGAATTGACGAATATTCCCGTGCAAAATGCCTGGGCAGGCTACATAGACAGCACCCCAGATGGGGTGCCAGTGATCGATCAGGCGAGCAACTTATCTGGCTTTTTAATCGCGGCTGGGTTTTCAGGACATGGCTTTGGCATTGGACCTGGTGCTGGGCTGCTCATTGCACAAATGATCACGGGCAAAAACACCTTTGTAGAAAACAAGCAATATCAGCTTAGCCGATTTAATAAAAGTTCGTGGGGCAAAGTCTCTGAGTTTTAGTCTCAGTTATCCACTTAATAAATAACGACATGCCATTTAATCTGCATACAGTAAAGCCTCTTAGGTTTTCCCTAAGAGGCTTTACTGTATGGAAAACAACCAAGTTCTTTAGACGTGTTTACAAAATTGCTCGCGATACTGGCTCGGTGTCACACCACAAAGACGTTTAAAATGTTTCGCCAAATGGCTTTGGTCAAAAAAGCCGACGGCACTGGCAATATCAGTTGGCCGTTCTCCTTGTTTCATTAAAGACTGGGCATTTTTAATGCGCACCAAGCAGACGTATTGATAGGGGGATACACCCACTTGCTGACGAAACTGCTTGGCTAAACTATAGCGCGTCAAGCCAACTAAGCCCCCCAAGGAATCAAGATTAATCGACTCCCTGTAATTCTCCTCAATGTACCGTTTAACCAACATAATTGTCTGAGACATGACCTGACTCACCTGCCATACTGGGGGTAAAGTCAATACAGCCGGAACTTGATTCACCCTTACGCTTCCTTCGCCCATAACACTCTCCCCAGACTCATTAAAAGCATTTCCCGTCACACACTTTGTAACTGCGAGATGGGTTGTTTCTCCACTTCAATCTCTTGAGCTTTTTGGTTTGAAAATGAATGATGGCAAAATATTTGATTGCCTTTTTCAAGTTTTTTGCGAGCAGGAATAACCTGATTACATTTACCCTCAATACGTACAGAACAACGATCCAAAAACGGACATAACACCACATTCGCTTTCTCTGGTGCTATCTTGGGCAAGGCTTCGTGATTGGCCCCCGTCGATTCCAGCCAGCCTTGTTTCATTTCAGGGACAGAGTCAATCAGCAACTGGGTATAGGGATGGAATGGTGGCCGTTTAAAGGATTCTCCAGCCCCTTGCTCCACTTTGAAACCAGAATATAAAACCACTACCTCATCACAAATGGCTTGCACCATACTAATATCATGACTGATAAATAAATAGGACACCTTAAGCTTTTGCCTTAAATCCGCCATTAACTCAAGAATGGCCGCCCCAACCACCGTATCCAATGCTGACGTCACCTCATCACATAGAATAATGTCCGGTTCTGCGGCTAAAGCTCGTGCCAAATTGATCCGCTGTTTTTGACCACCAGACAACTCCGTTGGACGGCGTTTCGCAATGCTGTCTGGTAAGTGCACAAGAGACAACAGTTCGGCGACGCGATCACGTCGTTTCTGCCCTTTCATACCGTGGTAAAAGCTTAATGGACGAGCCAGAATATCTTCAACCGTATGCAGAGGGTTTAACGCAGTATCAGCATTTTGGAACACATACTGGACACGACGCAACTGCTCTCGGGTGCGGCCCGATGCAGACGCATTGAGCGCTTCACCATCCAGATATATATTACCAAGACTGGGCTCAACGAGACCCACAATGCTTCTTGCTAAGGTTGTTTTGCCAGAGCCAGATTCCCCTATCACCCCGACGGTCGAACCGCGACGAATCTTCAGGTCGATGTCTTGCAGTACGCGCTTATCTTTTTCAAAACACACTTCGAGATTACGCACTTCTAATAGTGGCGTACTTGTCTCTAAATCCATTATGGTTTGCGTGGCGGTATCCTGACGAGATTCAGGTTTCATGGCCGATAACAAACTTTTCGTATACTCGTGCTTTGGCTCAATTAACAAGTCTTTGGTCAGACTGTTTTCTTGAATTTCACCGTTTTTCAGCACCACAATACGATCCGCCATCTGCGCCACAACCGCTAAGTCGTGGGAGACATAAACCGCTGTGGTATTACGCTCACGCACCACTTTTTTGAATGCCCTCAACACCTCGATTTGCGTGGTAACATCCAGTGCAGTGGTTGGCTCATCCAGAATCACCAAAATAGGGTCAGTAATCAGTGCCATTGCCGCCATTAAACGCTGTAACTGCCCCCCAGACACTTGGTGTGGATAACGCTCACCAATATGTTCAGGGTCAGGTAATGCCAATTCACGGAACAAACCAATGGCTTTTTTCTCAGCCTCTTTGCGACTACAGGTTTTATGGATCATGGCACTTTCAATGACCTGATTCATGATGGTGATGGCAGGGTTAAAAGCCGCCGCGGCGCTTTGTGCAATATAAGACACCGTACGACCACGTACTTTTGTCAACTTCGAGTCTGACAGTGTCAACAGGTCGGTCCCATCAACCTGTACTGACCCCCCCACAATATGACAGCCACTACGAGCGTACCCCATTAATGATAAGGCAATGGTTGTCTTACCAGAACCTGACTCACCAATTAGCGCCAGCACTTCGCCTTTATGCAAACTAAAATCGGCACCATGCACGATAGGAACATCCACGCCAGCTCCCGTTCGCACGGCAACCTGTAAATCACATACCTTTACTAACTCAGTCATAATGACTCCCCCTCAATGTTGTACCGATTTACTGCCAATACTGTCGATGAGTAAATTAACGCCTATCGTCAACGTGGCAATGGCAATCGCTGGCATAATGACCGCTGGAGCCCCACTACTTAGACCACCAATATTTTCCCGTACCAATGACCCCCAATCCGCTTCAGGAGGCTGAATACCCAGACCTAAGAAACTCATGGCACTTAGCAACAAAACAATAAAAACAAAGCGCAACCCAAAATCGGTCAACACAGGACGGAACATATTCGGCAACACTTCCTTAAAAATGATATAGGGCATGGACTCACCACGAAGACGCGCCACTTGTACATAATCCAACGTCATCACATTGACCGCTAAAGAACGCGCAATACGAAAACTGCCAGGCATATAAGCAATGGCAGCGGTTAAAATAAGGATAGGCACAGAAGAGCCAAACGATGCCACCATAATCAAAGCAAACATTTTACTGGGTATGGAAATCAACGCATCTTGAGTTCGACTAATCGTCATATCGACCCAGCTGGTGGCAGCGGCTGCCACCAGTCCTGAAATCACCCCAGCCAAACAGGCCGCGACGGTAGCCGCTAAAGCAACACCTATGGTATAGGGGGTACCCGCTAAAACTCGGCTAAAGATATCCCGTCCCAAATAATCCGTACCAAAAAGGTGCTTCATACTCATCGGGCCAAACACCGTATTGCTAACAAAATCATTAGGGGGATAAGGTGAAAGCATCGGGCCTATAACTGAAATCACTAACCAGAATCCAACTAAGATCAGACCGATCAAGCCACTGATCGAACGAACATGAAAACGTGAGGAAAAAGAGGCTTTCTGTGTCGATTCAACAGTCGTAGTAGAAGGAGTATGTGTATTCATTTTCGTAACCTCGGATTAGAGACTATTTCGCTAATATCCGCTATTAACACCATTACCAGATAACCAAAACAGAACAGCATGGCACAAGCTTGAATCAATGGCATATCTCTTGAACTCACAGCATTGAGCATCAGAGTAGCAATACCAGGGTAATTAAAAATAGACTCAACAATGATAACGCCACCTAAAAGGTAAGACAGGCTCAAAGCGATGGCATTTGCAATGGGCCCAATGGCATTAGGCAAGGCATGCCGCAGTACCATTCGAATAGGACTTGCCCCCTTTAACAATGCCATTTCCACATACGAGGAGCTTAACTGATCAATCACAGCTGCACGGGTCATGCGTGCCATCTGAGCAACTAAAACGCTACATAGGGTCAACACTGGCATAGCAAAGACTTTCAACATTTCACCAAAGGTCTGCGCATTCTCTATATGAGACAAAGCAGACAACCAGCCAAGTTTTACCGCAAAAATAAGCACCGCGATGGTCGCAATTAAAAACTCAGGGACAGAGACAGCACACACAGCAAGAATATTGATATAACGATCAAACCACGAGCCGCGATACATGGCAGAAACAATACCAATGAACATGGCGACAGGCACAGAGACCAAGGTTACAAAGGCCGCTAAAAGAAGCGTATTGGGTAAACGAGACCAAATTAACTGCAAGATAGGAATGCCGTTGACCATTGACGTCCCCGCATCCCCTACCAGCATCCCACCTAACCAGTGAAAATAACGTACATAGAGGGGGAGATCCAACCCCAATTTGGCTCTTAAAGCATCCAGAGTCTGTGTTGTCGCTGCTTGACCTAATAGTTCTTGGGCGGCATCACCGGGTAGTAAATTGGTAATAAAAAAGACCACCAATGAGACGATCCATAAGGTTAATATCCCCAATCCAATACGATTAATGATCAGCCTTAAAACGGTTTTATTCATGGTTCACCTTTTGCGCAAAGCGTTGCAGCCTATTGCCGCAACGCTAGTATGGTTAAGAAGGAATCGAAACTTACGCTTCCAGCCAAACATGCTCGGCAAACATGTACGCCATAAATCCACCCAGAGGATGAGGTTTATAACCGCCTAATTTTCGGCTAGCAGCATCATTAATGCTGCTGAAGATTGGGATACCAATACCGCTCTGATCATGGATGAGAGCCTGCATCTCGCCGTACATTTGCTTACGCTTAACATCATCGGTTTCACCACGTGCGGCCACCAGCAGCTGATCAAACTTTGCATTTTTCCAACCCGATTCATTCCAAGCGGCATTAGATTGAAAAAACAACGTAAACATTAAATCTGCCGTTGGCCGAGGGTTAATATTCCCAAAGCCCAAAGTGTCTTTCATCCAGTGATTTGACCAATAACCATCTGCGGGCACACGTTTTACTTGTAAATTAAGCCCCGCACTTTGGGCTGACAATTGGATCAACTGAGCCATCTCAACCGAGTTATCGGCGGCAGAAGAGGCCACCATGGGAATACTACGTCCTAATAGACCAGACTTTTTAAAATGATACTTGGCTTTATCTGGATCGTAAGTCGTCTGCGGCAACGAGCTATTATAATAACGATGTCCTTTGGGAATGGGCTGATCATTTCCAACTCGGCCAAAACCACGACAGGCAACATTGAGAATTTGCTCACGGTTCATGATGTATTTCATGCCCTTTACAAAATCAGGATTCTTCATAGGACCCAGCTGATCGCGCATAATCAAGTCCGTATAACCTCCAGAATCGGCGTGGTAAACCTTCACCAATGGACTGGCACTCAATGTTTCAATGGCTCGAGGATTCACTGAATTAATAAGCTGCACATCACCGGCTAACAAGGCATTCACACGAGCGGATTGATCCGGAATCGAAAAGAGCTCCACGGAATCCAAGTATGGAAGCCCTTTTTTCCAATAATTTGGGTTGCGCGTTGCGATGGAATGAACACCTGGCTGAAATACGCTACATAGGAAAGGCCCTGTCCCATTCCCTTTACTAAAATCTGTCGTGCCATCACGTACAATAAGAAAATGAACCACCCCCAAAATGGCAGGCAAATCCGCATTTTTAGCGGCTAAGGTAATATGTACTTCATGGGGGCCTTTAGCGCTAATCTCGACCATTTGTTTGGCAACAGAAGCCACTTTAGAGCTGGTCTTTGGATCTTTATGACGATTCAAAGTGAACACGACATCAGCAGACGTAAAAGGTTTTCCATCATGAAAAAGAACGTCTTTACGGAGCTTAATCACCCAATGTTGAGCATCTTTTGTATCAAACGATTCAGCCAGTTCCATTTGTGGAGTAAGCGTTCTATCCAAAACGGTTAAACCGTTATAGAACATATATTGACGGGTATAATCCGACGAACCTGAACCATGGGCAGGATCTAATGTATCGGAAGTGGAACCAGATTGACTGGCCACTTTAATGCTGCCGCCACGTTTAGGCTCATCGGTATTTGCAAAAGCTAAAGAAGAGCCGGGTGTCAAAAGACCAGATCCTGCCGCAACGACCCCCGAAGTCATCATACCTCGCAGCACCTGACGCCGTGAAACCCCCTGCGTTAATATATTTGAACTCTGTTGATCCACTAACGAACGCTTTTTGTCATCTTTCATTTTATGGTTCCTTTTGTGAGTTGTTATGTCTTTTGTTATTTGCTCTTCTTTTTTTATAGTTTTTTTCTATATCCTTCATCTACCTTTGATTATTCTTTCCATGCTCCTTTGATCCCCTATTATTAAAAACAATCAATGAATCAAATCCTGGAAACGGTAATAGGCTCCTACGAAGGGCAAAAACCAAGGTTTACCAAAGTGACCCGGCACAGGTGCCCAATCCAAGTCACGCCATGGATTGACAGTCTCATTCCCCATTATTACTTGGGCCATTACTTGCCCCATGTGCGTTGACATCTGAACCCCATGTCCACTGTAGCCAAGCGAGTAATACATGCCCTTGTATTGACCCGCTCTTGGTAAGCGGTCAGCCGTCATGTCCACCAACCCCCCCCAGCAGTAGTCGATACGCACCTTGCTAAGCGCCGGAAATACCTGAGCCATTGACGCCTGTAAAATATGACCACTTTTTTCATCTGAGCGTGGATTAGACATTGCGAAACGAGCACGGCCACCAAAGAGCAGACGATTATCGGGAGTGACTCGAAAGTAGTTACCGATGTTTTTCGAGGTCACATAACCACGTCGCTTGACTAAGAGACGTGCTAAAAGTTCTGGCGCTAACGGTTCCGTAACAATGATAAAACTGCCCACAGAAACCAAGCGCCGACGAAAATAACTAAAAGGACCTTTGGCAGAACTTCCGGTCGCCAGTAATACCTTATCAGCAATGACTGTGCCACGGCTGGAGGTCACCTGATAACGGTCAGCAAAAATGGGGGCAATCCCCGTTACAGCAGCGGATTCATAAAGTTTCGCACCGTATTTCACTGCTGCATCCGCTAGTCCTAGACCAAATTTTCCGATGTGCATTTGTGCACTCGTCGTTTGTAACAGTCCACCATAAAACCGTTCAGAGCCGACTTCATCACGCACCTGCCCCTCACTCAGTAAGACAACATTAGGATCGACCTCGCTTACTAACCGCTCATGAGCCCGTGCCAACTTGTCATAATGTGCAGGTTTTGCTGCTAATTTCAGTCGACCGTGACGCGTAAAATCACAGTCAATCTCTTCCTCCTCAACCATCTCAGCAACTGTGTCCACTGCTGCCATATAAGAGTGATAGAACGCGCCCGCTTTCTTTGCACCAATACGCTGCGCCAGAGAACCATAATCATGCGCTAGACCTGCATTACACTGACCACCGTTTCGACCTGATGCTTCACTAATAACGCGACCCGCTTCAAGCAACACTACTGAAAGCCCCTGCTTAGAAAGTTCAATGGCCGCCGACAAACCAGTAAAACCTCCACCAACGATCGCCACATCATACTGACCGGATGCGCGTCCCTGCTCCCCTTTAGTAAAAGCGGATACCGTGTCTAGCCAATAGGACTCTAGCTTCATGATAATTCCTTCTAATGAATGACAAACTAAACGCCCAACAAATCTGCCAGGCCAGCCAAACTGGTGACTTCATGATATTCGTAGAAAGGCGTTGAAGGTTCATGTCCACGGTTAATGAACACTTTATTTTTAATGCCCATATCGTGAGCAGACATCAAGTCATAACGCAGACTTGAGGAAACATGCAGAATGTCTTCTGGGCCACAACCCAGCTTATCCAACATATACTCAAATCCTTTTAGACGAGGCTTATAAGACTGAATTTCTTCCGCGGTGTAGACCGCATGAAAAGGCGCGCCTAATTTCTCAATGTTATGGGGAATTTGCTCATTCATGGCATTGGTCAAACCCACTAATTTAAATTTTGTTGCTAAGCGTGCTAGCGCCTCTGGTACATCAGGATGAGGCCCCCAAGTCGGTACGGCATTATAAAAAATCATGCCTTCATTATCCCGATACTCAATATCCCAACGTTTACAAGTGCGCTTAACGGCGTTACATACCACTTGATCGTATGGTTTCCAATCGCCAAGTACCTCATCAAGACGGTAGGCTGAAAAGTCGGCAATAAACTGATCCATGTCTGCTTCTGAAATACGATCTTTAAATACACGACGCGCCGTTGGCGCCATTTCGAAATAAACTAAAGTGCCGTAGCAATCAAACGTAATGTACTTAGGATTCAGGGTAGTCATATTGATTTTCTCCATTTAGTGATACGGTGCTTCATTTTTTTATTTCAATAAAACAGCAACTCTTTGTGTAAAAACTATTCAATAGATTTATTACAACACTAAAGCGAAGCCCATTTGGCCCGATTTTGTTTTGCTGTAACAAATTTTCAACGGAATTGCCCCCTCACCTCGGCACAATCTACCGAATAAAAATAGAATGTCGTTAATGGGCAAATTTTTATTCCACCAGCGTAATTACGCTCCGTCATTGGCAAAATCGATTAATACACTTTTCACCTTTTGATTGGCCTCATAGGCGTAACGCCCCAGATCCTTACCGATACCAGAGCCTTTGAAGCCTCCGGTAGGGATGGCGAAATCCCAACTACGGCCATAACGATTCACCCACACTGTGCCAGCTTCAAGCTCATTCACCATACGCATGGCACGATTTAAGTCTGCGGTGTGCACACCGGCGGATAAGCCATAAGAGGGATGGCAAGCTAACTGCAAAGCATCGTCGTCTGTTTCAAAGGTTTCCACACACAAGACAGGCCCAAAAATTTCGTCTCGTACCGCTTCCATGCTCATATTGACCTTGGTTAAAATCGTCGGTTGATAGAAAGCGCTCTGACCTTGTTCATGCAAACGACAACCTCCTACCAAAATTTCACCGCCTTGCTGAACGGTACGCTGTACCACTCCATCAATACGTTCCAATTCCCGCGCCGAGATAATCGGGGATAAGGTGCTGCTATTTTGCCAAGTTGGCCCCGAAACCATGTCAGAAAAGAGCTCGGAAATGCGCGTCACTAACTGATCCGCAATGCCTTTTTGCACCAAAAGACGAGAACCTGCGACACAGACCTGTCCGGCATTGGTGGTAATGGCTCCGGCAATGCGGCGTGCGACTTTATCGATGTTTTTAATATCATCGAACACTAACTGTGGACTCTTGCCCCCCAATTCTAGCGTGACAGGTTTCGTGCCTGTTTGTGCACAAGCCGTCATAATGAGAGCACCAGTTTTAGTGGAACCTGTAAAGGTGACTTTCGAAATACGGGGATGACGGCAGATAGCCTCACCCACACGGCCATCGCCCTGGACGACATTAAAAATACCCGGAGGAATACCCGCTTCTATGGCTAACTCAGCCAAGCGCACCACACTAAACGGCGTCATTTCTGACGGTTTTAATACCACCGCATTGCCAGCGGTCATCGCTGGCGCAATTTTCCACGACGCCATGACCAACGGAAAGTTCCAAGGAGCGATCGCCCCAATAACACCGTATGGTTCAGTTATCGTCATACCTAAACTACCATTTGCCGTCGGGATCACTTCACCACCGCACTTATCGGCATACTCGGAAAAAAAACGGATACCTTCAGCACAGAAGGGAATATCCCATTGCGCGGCAGCGGCAATTGGACGCGTCGATCCGATGGCTTCTAAGGGCGCTAAGGTATTGACATCCGCTTCAATCAAAGCGGCCCAACGCTTCATAGTCTTAGCCCTATCACGAGGTGACCGAGAAGCCCAATCACTTTGTTTGAACGCTTGCCATGCGTTTTCAACGGCCTGATCGACTAAATCAACATCCGCTATGGAAAGAGAGGCATATGCCTGACCGTCTGATGGCCGCAAAACATTAATTGTCTCGCGACTGTTAATGGCTTTCCCACCAATGAAATGACTATTAGGAATCCTCACATCCTTTGGATTAAACGAGGCCATACATTTATCTCCCAGTGTATTCGTACCCAATTAAGGAACTGACCTTGCCACAAGACAGGTCTTCGTAAGCAGAAAATAGGCTGCTTTTTCTATTCTAAGCGTGGGGAGAAAGCGTTTTATGCCGATAAAAGAGTAGTGACGATATAAAGCGAGCTTTGTGGCAAGACGTTTTAGTGATTGATGCCGAATCCACTATTCACACCGTTTCCCTATAGCGATTAGGCAAGAACGTCCTAGTATTTAATGGTATGCAATGACAAACTAATGTAAGTACTAAATAATCTACGTTTTGTAGAAAAAATAGAGGTGGCAGACGTGCCGAGCGAGACATCAAAGCGATTAAAAACCTATGAGCTAACCATTAGAGCCATGACGCCTGATGATATAGACAAGCTTCATGAGCTTTCCATTACCGTGCTCTGGCCCCATCGCCCTTCTGATTGGCGCCTGTTGCTAACTTTAGGCAAAGGAGTCGTTGGCTGCGATCCCATTGGTCGAGTGGTTGCTTCTGGTATGTGGTTCCCCATGGGTGATCGTTACGCCACCATTGGCATGGTGATTACCTCACCTCGACTACAAGCATTGGGTGGTGGACGCTGGATCATGAAACATATTATGGCACAATGCGAGAATCGCGACATTTTGCTAACCTCTACCAGAGCGGGGTATCGCCTCTATCAATCATTAGACTTTCAAATGGTTGCACCGGTTTTCCAGCATCAAGGCATTGCGGCTTTCATTGATCGATCCAAGCTTTCGGTCACCGAAGGCATTAGAGAGTTCGACACCAATGATCAGCAAAGCATCCTTCAACTGGATAATACTGCGTTTGGTATTGATAGAAGTCGTATCATCGAAGCCATATTAGAAAAATCACAAGGTTCGGTATTGGTTCGAGACAATCGTATCATTGGCTTTGCCCTATGTAGAAAGTTTGGTCGCGGCCACGTTATTGGTCCAGTCGTTGCCCAAAACGGTGACGATGCCATGGCTCTAATCGCCCCTCATATCAATCAACATACAGGACATTTCCTGCGTATCGATACCGCCGAACAAGACAGTCCTTTTAAGACCTTTTTAATCGAAGCTGGCATGCCTGAATTTGATACGGTCACCTCCATGAGAAGACCATCGTTCAAAAACGAAGACAGTGAGTTTCACAGTTTTGCTTTAGTCAGTCACACTCTTGCTTAGTGATGCATAAACTGTTTTGTATGGAGCTATATTGGCAACTCGCCGATTTTTACGATTGCATGTTGTGATCTACTGCCACTTAATACTGCCGCATCCCCCACTTTCTTTTATTTGTTGCTGTCAGCAGTATCACCTCATCACAATATTATGCCGTTACAAAATAGGCTTTCAGCAGATTTATCACCCTGATAAAGCATTATTAGCGCTTGCTGCCGTATTTAGATCAACTCCCATTAAATGGCAAGAATGTCCTAGTAATTAGGTCTATCTCTCCTCAAAATATAGTCATTATTTTGAGGAGAAAATGATGACTTTAACAAAAGAACCCCTTCAGATTTGTTATCGCCCCATGACGGAAGATGACCTAACAACAGCTTATTCATTATCTCAATTAGTCAAATGGCCACATCGCATTGACGACTGGAAAATGGTTTACCATCTCGGCACTGGGTTTATTGCCGAATATAACCAAGAATCCATTGGAACGGTTTTATGCTGGAATCATGGTGACCATTACGCCTCTCTTGGCATGGTGATTGTGTCACCAGAAAAACAAGGCAACGGCATTGGTAGAAAGCTAATGGAGCGGGTCTTGGAGAAAATCGGTGATCAGAAAAATGTGCTTTTATACGCCACACCATCGGGTCAACCTTTATATGAAAGCTTCGGCTTTCGTACCGCCAGCAAAGTCTATCAACACCAAGCCATAGTAGAAGCAAGCAACAGTGTTGATGCTAATCTCACAAAAATGCAACGTCAGATAATCCAAGCGGATCATGCGAAAATTGTTGAGCTCGCAGAAACATCATGTGGTCTAGCAAGGGAAACCGCTCTCAATGAAATACTGAAATCAGCAACAGGCATCGTAACGGAAAGCCAAGGTGAGATCACAGGTTTTGCCATCATACGTAAATTTGGCCGGGGTTACGCCATTGGCCCTGTTATCGCCTCTTCGCAAGAACAAGCGAAGGCCATGATCCAATCCTTGATCAATCAGCATGTCAATGAGTTTGTACGGATCGATGTACCACAAAGCAGTCAGCTCAGCACTTGGCTAGAGGAAATAGGCTTGCCTCAAGTGGATACGGTGGTCGAAATGATACGAGGAAAACTACCACAGAGAGACGACACACTTCGCCAATACGCATTAATCAACCAAGCACTTGGTTAGCTAAACAAAAGAGGCCTTTGATCAAACTGCGATCAAAGGCCTCTAAAAATAACAATAGAAGGGAGAGAAGCATGCAAACAGTCAAAATCGCTGTCATTGCAGGTGACGGTATTGGAACAGAAGTCATTCCCGAAGGCATTCGTGCCTTAGAAGCTGCAGGACGACAGTGCCACCTAGAATACGAATGGACGCATTTTGATTGGTCATGCGAAACCTACCACAAAACAGGACGCATGATGCCAGAAGATGGCCTAGAGCAACTTAAAGCATTCGACGCGATTTATCTCGGTGCCGTGGGCTTTCCTGGAGTACCTGACCACATTTCGTTATGGGGATTATTGTTACCTATACGCCGCGCGTTTGATCAATATGTCAATCTGCGTCCTGTGCGTCTGTTTGATGGCGTCCCTTGCCCACTAGCAAACAAACAACCCGGCGACATTGACTTTTATGTGGTACGTGAAAACGTCGAAGGGGAATATTCCGCCATGGGCGGTATTCAATACGAAGGCACAGAACGAGAGATTGTTTCCCAACAAAGTATCTTCACTCGTCATGGGACGGATCGTATCTTAAAATACGCGTTTGAGCTGGCCCAAAGTCGAGAGAAAAAACACCTTAGTTCCGCAACAAAATCCAACGGTATTTATCACTCTATGCCTTACTGGGACAAGCGTGTCGCCCTAATGGCGCAACAATACCCTGAGATCAAAGTAGATCAATACCATATTGACATTCTCACGGCGAATTTTGTCCAGATGCCAGAGCATTTCGACGTGGTGGTTGGCTCCAACTTATTCGGTGACATTCTTTCCGACCTAGGACCTGCCTGTACTGGCACCATTGCTATTGCGCCATCGGCCAACATCAACCCTGAAAAAACCTTTCCTTCCATGTTTGAGCCCGTTCATGGTTCAGCACCTGATATCGCTGGAAAAAATATTGCCAATCCGCTGGGGACCATCTGGGCAGGCGCAATGATGATGCAACATCTTGGCTACCCAGAGATTCATGACACTCTACTCAATGCAATGGAAAGCGTATTACGTAATAAAAACAGCCTAACCCACGACATGGGAGGGACAGCAAGCACTCAAGAACTGGGCGCTGCTATTGTCGAACAGATACATTATGGGCAGCCCCCCTTGTAATTATAGTAACCAGCAAATAGCTAGCTCAGGCGATGCTGTTGGTACCCCTAAAGAATAGCAACGCCTGGTCGCATTCATGACTTATAGAGAGAGTAAGTAGTGCGACCACGGCTATAGATCTATAGATCGATTTTTTGGCGGTATGCCTGAGCTTATGCCAACGAAGAAGCGAATCAATTCAATGATTTTATGGCAGTAGGAAATTATCAAATGCCTTATTCGGCAATGTCAAGTGACGCCTATTTTTGTGCGGCCTCAGCCTATCTGGCTGAGCAGCCTGCTTCTTCAAAATCCTGTTTGTTGACAGACCTACTCACATGCCATTACGGGCTATCCGGATCGATCACGACACTGTCATCCGAAACCGAGAGTACCTTTGACGTGCGTCTGTCAGATGGTCGCCGATTGATTCTAAAAACGTCGTCGAGACCGGGGGCACTAGAAAGCTTTCGCTTTCAGTCCTCAGCGCTGACCGGCGTACAAGAGGCTAAGGGATTTGTTAGCCCTGAAGTGATACGAACACGCAACGGCGCATTGATGTTTGAGCAAGAGGGTATCTGTGGATATCTGCAAACCCGGCTACACGGAACTGCACTGCATCAAGCTTCTCCAACGCCTGATGTGCTTTTCCAAACCGGTAGTGCTCTGGCTCGACTGGACCAAGCGCTTAGTCAGCTCACCTTGCCCTCCGCCCTCCGCCCTGTTTTGTGGCACGTCGGTTGCTGGCCAAGATTGATGGCATTCGAAAAATACCTACCCGCAGGGAGCATTGCTAACCTCGTTGATGTGGCGATGTCTGAATACGTGAAGTTTGTAGAACCGAAGATCTCGAACCTACCATGGCAGATAACCCATAATGATCCCAGCCCGTTCAATATGATGGTGACTGAACAAGGGATAGGCTTTATCGATTTTGGCGATGGTTGCTGGAGCCCCAGAATTCAAGACTTGGCGATTGCAGCAAGTCACGTCGTCAAGGATCCGTCGCTTCCCTTAGGTGGAGCCGAACATCTTATTGCCGGCTACGCCTCGATCACGGCTCTATCGGCAGAGGAAGCAAGTTTGCTCGTCGGACTGATGCGAGCACGACAAAGCGCGCTGATTCTGGTCAACTACTGGCGCGCGCATTTATTTCCGGCTGAGGCTCAATACATCACAAAGAATGTTTCGCGTGCCGAGCGCGGCCTGACGATCCTCTCCCCTCTGAGTATTGAGGATGGGGAGGCTGCGGTCCTGAAGGCAATATCGTCGTCTCGACCGTAACATCATTATAGTTAACTCGAACCGCACAGTAGTCGAAAAATCACTACCGGTCCAAGTTACTCGTCTATAGGAAGAAGCTTATGTCCAAAGATCTCATGCCAAACCGTTATACACCCGGCGAAGTCGCTCTTCCCAAGCGCGAAGCCGAATTGATTGCCCGCCGCGACTCCGTCTTAGGGTCCTCTTATCGACTCCAGTACCGTCAGCCTGTGCACTTCGTGCGTGGCGAAGGCATGTGGCTCTACGATCCTGATGGGCGGGCCTATCTAGATTTTTACAACAACGTGCCGTCGCTTGGCCATTGCCACCCGGAAGTCAACGCCGCAATGGCTGAGCAGGCGGGACGGATCAGCGCTAACACACGCTATCTAGAGCCAAAACTTGTCGATTATGCCGAGCGGCTTATTGACACTTTCCCAGATGAACTCAACCGGGTGGTGTTTACCTGCACAGGAAGTGAATCGAATGATCTAGCACTGCGTATTGCACGCTTGGTGAGCGGCAATGAAGGCGTGATCGTATCCAGTTATGCCTATCACGGCACCAGTGCAGCGGTCGCCGCAGTTTCCCCAAATCTGGGTGACGCCGTTAAACTCAGTCCCTCCGTGCGGATGGTTTCCCTACCTGGGCCCGAGGGCGTGCCGGAAGCTCAAGCGGCAGACTTTTTCGAAGCACAAATTCGCGCGGCTATCCAAGATCTGAAGCGTCGCGGCATCGGTGTTGCCGCCCTGCTTTTTGACAGTATATTCTCCAGTGATGGTGTTTGGGTTGATCCGCTCGGCTTCATTGCGGGGGGGGTTAACGCGGTGCGCGAAGCGGGCGGCCTAATCATTGCCGACGAAGTGCAGCCGGGCTTTGGGCGAACTGGCGACCATATGTGGGGGTTTGAGCGACACGGTATAGTTCCCGACCTTGTCACGCTCGGCAAACCGATGGGCAACGGATTTCCTATCGGTGCCGTGGTGGGTCGCAAAACACCGATGGAACTCTTTGGAAGAACGGCCCGCTACTCAAATACTTTCGCAGGAAATACAGTCGGCATTGCAACAGCGGACGCTGTACTAACAATACTGCAACGCGACCACATCCTACAGAATGCCCTGGCGATGGGCCAGCGACTCAGAAATGGACTGGAGGAACTCGCGCATCGGTCGCCCGGTATACGCGGCATCCGTAATGCGGGTCTGTTTTTTGGTGTCGACATAGGGCTTGCTGGTGAACCGCCAGCAAGCTGGCGGGCAATGGCTCTGAATGTTGTGAACGCAATGCGAGAAGACGGTGTTCTGATAAGTACGACAGGGGCCAATGAGGATTCACTCAAAGTGCGCCCTCCACTTATTTGCCAAGCCGAACATGTCGACCTATTTCTTGCCTCTATGGAGCGCGCCTTGCTCGCGTCATAGAAAGGGATCCGTAGCGATGGCGCATAATGGTTTTAAGATGGAGTCGCAAAACCTCCATCTTAAAACCGCTGTGTCTGTTGAAGTGGCGCGCCATGTGATGACTTGTGGTGACTCCCTACGCGATTTAGCACAAAGTGCTGTAATATCTTGGCTAACTGACTGAAAACACCATAAGTTAGAATACTCCAACGGATGTCTCAGAGGCTCGCTCAACATTGGCTGCCATGGTATAAAACATGCTCTCGGAATGAATAACGTAATACATAAGTTGATGGAAGCTATCGTTGAATACAGACAATAAGTCAGAGCAACAGGATACAAGCAAGAGTATAAACGCGCATTTCAGCGTCGGCTTAAAAACCTTTCTAGCGTTTTTACGACCTTATCACCTTCAGGTTATTTTTGCGCTTATCGCTTTAGTGATTACCGCTGGCACCATGTTGAGTCTCGGTAAAGGCATACAGTTTTTAATTGATCGAGGCTTGGCCTCCGGCTCCGAAGCGGATTTGACCAAAGCCTTAGTGGTTTTTCTGAGTTTGGTACTGCTATTAGGCGTTGGTAGTTTTTGCCGATTTTTTCTTGTGTCATGGATTGGCGAGCGAGTGGTTGCCGATATACGTAAAGCCGTCTTTGCCCATTTATTGACCCTCTCCCCTTCTTTTTTCGAAGATAACTCACCAAGCGAAATTCAATCACGCATCACCTCAGACACCACTTTATTGCAAAGCGTCATTGGCTCTTCTTTATCCATTGCTTTGCGCAGTAGCTTAATGCTGCTCGGCGGTATTATTTTTCTGTTGGTGATGCATTTTAAGTTAACCCTAATTTTACTCGTCTGTGTACCGTTTGTTGTAGCGCCCGTGTTGTATTTTGGTCGCCGAGTACGTCGCTTATCGCGCAATAGCCAAGATGAAATCGCCAATGTAGGGCGCTATTTGTCACAGGCGTTACGCCATATCAAAGTGGTTCAAGCATATACCCATGAAAACCATGATGAACAACGCTTTGCAGGGGCAGTAGAGCAAGCCTTTAGCGTCAGCGTAAAACGTATTCTGCAACGCTCCTGGCTCGCCTTGATGGCTATTTTACTCTCCATGGGCGGCATCGGTGTCATGCTTTGGTTTGGTGGAAAAGACGTTATTTCTGGTGCAATAAGCGCTGGCGACCTAGCCAGTTTCTTGTTCTACGCCATTATTGTTGCCGGCTCTGTCACGGCGTTATCTGAAGTCATGGGGGAATTGCAACGGGCCTCAGGGGCTGCCGAGCGCATTATGGAATTGCTCAACGAAAAGAGCGATATAATCAGTGGCAAACAGGCTATTCCAGCATTTGTGGATCAAAACACTAGGCCTCAACACACCTCAGATAAAAAAGACACAGCGATAAACAACACTTTATTAGCCTTAAAAGACATTACTTTTTGCTACCCTACTCGTCCAACAACACCAGTCCTAAAGCATCTTAGCTTTACCATTAAGCAAGGTGAGACCATTGCCCTCGTTGGCCCATCCGGCGCGGGGAAATCGACCATTTTTGAACTCTTACTAAGATTTTATGACCCTCAACAGGGGCAAATATGTTTTGCAGGTCACAATATTAAAGACTATGACTTGAGTGCTTGGCGTCACCAACTGGCCTTGGTGCCCCAAGAAACGGCCCTGTTTGATCAAAGTGTCGCGGATAACCTAGGTTATGCCAATCGCAATGCCACCGAACAAGCCATTCAAGAGGCCGCAAAAAAAGCCAATGCCGACGAGTTTATTCAACACTTAGACAAAGCTTATGAGACTCGACTCGGGGAAGATGGTGTGCGCCTATCCGGCGGTCAACGACAACGAATTGCTATAGCTCGAGCCATCTTAAAAGACGCGCCAATATTGCTACTCGACGAAGCCACCAGTGCCCTTGACGCACAAAGTGAAAACAAGGTACAAGCAGCACTCTCATTATTGATGGCAGATAGAACCACCCTTGTCATCGCCCACCGGCTCGCCACTGTATTAAACGCAGACCGCATTATCGTCATGGATCAAGGGGAAATCATCGCCCAAGGCACCCACCCTGAACTACTAAAAAGCTGTACTTTATATAAGCGCTTGGCAGACTTACAATTTGGTGAACAGTAATCTTTCTATCGTGTAATTACTTAATAAAAAGATAGGTTACTTAAGATTGTTCTGGTTCATAGTAGAGACTGCTGTATTAGACCAACATTAATATGGACTTAAATAAAAGCAAAAGGCATCCACATGGAGAAAAAGGCATTTAAGATTCTCTTTATAGTAATAACTCTAACAGCATTAGCTCTTATTAGTCGAACAACGATTAATTTCATATTGACTATTATTGTTAGTTTATTAAATATTGCCTGTTATTATAGTATTTATTACCTTATCAGGACTCATCGAGAACCATTGGCACAGCCTTCGCCTAGTTTTTTATTTAAAATATCAGCTTCTTTTTTCTTATCTTTTATTGCTTTGATACTTGGGTATTTTTCTTATTGGACCTTTCGTTATAGCCCTTTGGATGTACTATGTCGGTATGAAAGCAGTCAGTGCGATATTGGTCCATATGGTTGGTCTGTTGCATTACTTTGTTCTGGAGCATCTGTATTACTGACCGTAATCGTTTTTTTGCTTATGAAAAAATCTTCACTAAAAAAACCACTTAAAAAAACCACTTAAAAAAACCAAAATGATTCTATTTTAAATTAGACATTCTTAGCGAGTCAAAGCTGGAAGTTCATTAATATGCTATTTTGCTTTAACTAAATCGGTTATGACTCATTAGGCCCCAAATGTTCCGTTATTATTTGCCAGCACCCGTTTTCATTGATCAGTACAGTGGTACCTCTGCCACTTCCTGAGCAGTGCTCTCCCTCAATAATTCCTTTCCAGCTGAAACAATACAGACACACGGCTTCTGTTTCAGAAATGTGAGCCCAGTGTGCCTTTGATATTGAATACTGCTCGTCTTTTATATAGGAAAAGTTTTCTTCAAAAACCGTCCGAACTTCTTCAATGCCTTTAAAAGTCCCGTTTGAGAATGTCACACAAACATTCTTATGCATTAAAGGTTCCACCAAACGCCAATCTTGGCTAGCCAAAGCTAACTCATAGCTCTTCAATACTTGCTGTGGTTTCATTTCATTTACCTGAGAACATTCGTAAAAGATAAAATTTACATTACCCTATATTAGGTTAGTGGTCACCTTTAGGCATAAAACGCGCTACAATCTTGGCCATATCAATACCACTATCTAAACAACCATATTGGTGAAAACCATGGTCACTGAAGCGTGCGGTTACAAAAGCATCCGCGATATCCTCATCGCCGTAGATCAGTAAGCAGGCGGCTTGCCAAAGCTGTGCTAAGGTCTCGATCACTCGTCTTGCCTGAACCTCTAAATGAGCTTTGTCTTCTAACAAGCGATAGGCTGAATCGAGTTTTTTTGCATACAAAGGGTTTGCCTGACGGGCAAGCTCAAGCTCTTCTAAAAAGACCTTCAATGTGTCAGGTTCTCGGTTGAAGACTCGTAACAAGTCGAGGCATTGCACATTACCAGAACCTTCCCATATCGCATTGACCGGCGCTTCTTTATATAAACGGCTTAAGACATTATCCTGTACATACCCCACACCGCCAACACACTCCATCGCTTCATAAGTATGCTGAACGGCACGTTTACAGATCCAATATTTACCGATCGCCGTGGCGCTGCGCACTAATGCGGCCTGCTTCTCATCGGCCATATTATCCAGGGCATGGGCAATACGCATCGAAATAGCAAGCGCCGCTTCTGCTTCAAGAGCAAGGTCAGCAAGCACATTCAGCATCAATGGTTGTTGATGGAGATTTTTACCGAAGACACTCCGTCCTGATGTATGCCAAATGGCTTCTTTAGCCGCTTGCATCATCAAAGCTGATGAGCCCAACATACAATCATAACGAGTCAGCGCCACCATTTGGATAATGGTCGCAATGCCTCGGCCAGGTTCCCCTAGTAACCAACCTTGAGCCCCCCTAAATTCAATTTCAGAGCTAGCGTTTGATTGATTTCCTAATTTATCTTTTAAACGCTGAAGGTAAATGGCATTTTTTTGGCCATCCTCACACCAACGGGGCACTAAAAAACAAGACAACTGAGTATCATCCATCTTTGCCAATACAAGAAAGGCATCGCTCATGGGGGCCGAGCAAAACCATTTGTGCCCTAACAACGAATACAACTCACCTGGCCCACTTGCATTGAGCGGTGTTGCTGTAGTGGTATTTGCCCGTACATCAGAACCACCCTGCTTTTCTGTCATCGCCATGCCTATGGTCACCCCTTGTTTTTCAAACCAAGGTTTATTATCACCATCGTAATGATTGGCGAAAATTTTCGGCAACCAGAGTTTGGCAACACTTGGTTGAACAGAAATAGCAGGGACACTGGCAAATGTCATAGTAAGCGGGCAACCCGATCCAGGATCAGCATGGGTATGCAACACCGCCAAGGTGGAACGTACCACATGGCTCCCAGCCTGTGGTTTTTGCCAAGGCAAAGAACAGTGCCCATGTTCGATAGCATGCTGCATTAATTGATGATAGCTTGGATGGTAGTCAACCTGATCAATGCGCTCACCAAAACGATTGTGGGTATGCAGTTCCGGCAAACATTTATTGGCAAGAAAACCCGCTTGTTGCAAGTCACCGCCGACTCTAGCACCAAAATCTGTCAAAAACTCAGTCCCCCAACCGCCATCAAAGCGCTGCTGCCAATACTGCAGCACCCTATCAGCAAGGTAAGCGTTATAGTGTTCAAGCGCTTTGGGTTGATTAAAAACCTGATGTGTTTCACCGTTCATGAATGCCATTTTCACACCCTATTCTTGTTTTTTCCCACTATAACAGCTCAAGCCTACTTGTCGAATACCTACCACACTTAGCATTTAGTAAGACTTCTCCCCAATTTAGTAGGCTAATTCCTGTACATTGAATCAAAAAAGATATAAACAATTAGTAGAATGGCGATTTTCAAGCTTTCAAAAAGCAACAAGATAAAAAATTATTTTAATAAACGCTAAACACAATCGACATCGTATCCAGCTAACGATTTAACAGGAGTAATCAAATGCAAAAGCAAGAGGTCGAAGTTTTTAATTTTAATTTCGGAGAGTCTGTTCATAATCATGTACCAGAAAATGGTAACTACTATAAGATGGAAGAATATATCGATTTTATGAAATCGATTGAAGAAGACAATTCATCAGTGGACACTAACACCAACCTGATGTTAACCAAATTTCGAAAAATTTATTACGACTCATTTGGTTGGAATAAACTCCTCATCCCCGAAACAGCAAACATCGCGCCTTTCCCTGCCAGTTATTACACTCAAAAAATGCAACATAGCCATGAGGTTGTACTGTCTAATAACGATCTATACGATGTCGCACATATCTTTGCCATTTTAGACGCTAACAACCATAATGGCCCACTCACCCCCGTACCAGAAAGCATTATTGAAAAGCCAGAAATCTGGGATAAGATAAAAGATATAGTGCCTGTTGTTGAAGACCGATTGATGGCCTCTGGATGGCTTGGTGATTTATCAGAAATCACCGGAGAGTTTTTACTACAACATAAAATAACGGATCATCTTCTATCAAAAGCCAAACAACATGAGAAAAAACAAGACATCATTGATCAATTTGGTGCGTATTATAAAAACTTAGCCAATGTCGACGGTATGATCCTGGCAGGTAATGACAGCAGTAATAAGTATAATGGCCAGACGGTCTCTGACATATTTGAAAGTTTTTATGGTAATGGCACTCAAACTGGAGAGCGAGGGCAACTAAAATCGTCAATTTATTTACGCTTTGGTGAATCGATTGGTCTAGAAGGTTGGGATGGTAGCACATTCAAAAACAGTGAAGATTGGCTGAATAAACAAACAAAGAACCTACAAACCTGTACCGCTTTCTATTTTATAAAAATGAAAGGATTGAGTTTAGACATTCCTGCCATTACTCAAGAAAAACTGAAATCCGATCTAGAAAATTTTGTGAAAAATTTAAAAGAAGAGGATATCAGACAAGATTTCGCCACTTATGGTTTGAATATACTAAAAGACGAAAGTAAGTCTTTAGATCAAGATTTAAAAACGTTAATAACTTGCTTTTTAATCTGGAATGGCTGGTATAAAAACATATTATCCATAGATACTGTACTTACTTCTTATCTAAATGGACTCTCTCAGGCCATTATTAAAACACAAAAAAGTTAGCCTAGTAACTTTGAGAAATGTTAATGGGTTTTATAAAGACATATCGCCTTTAGTAAAGCCCTACATTTTCTTTTAGATAAAAGCATGCTGATAAACCTGCCAAATATCTATCTTTTTGGTAGGAATAGATTGATATAGCTGATCAAAATTAGTCTTAGTAGAATCGATTTCAATATCAGCTAATGTGATTTTCTTGAGAAGAGCAAATTTTGCAAGGTGCGATAATAAAATAGTTTGCAAATAATCATTCACCTTATCATCTGAATACAACCACCAGATATTTAATATCGAAGAAGTAATACGGCTAGTAATACAAGCCTTAATTGCCTTACCATTATGGATAACAAAACTAAAGTTCGGATCAAATTTTGATAGTTGTTGTACCCATAATACACTATCGTTTGACACAGGTGTCGACCAATAATGATCACGAGTATAGGCATTAATTAAAAACGCATTGATATCCAACGATAATTCCAACGCTTTTTCAAAATCACAAAGATAAAAGCCATTTTCTTCAAGCACTGAATAATCTGGTTGCTGCATTTGATCACAATCAAACACCATAGAATAACAATCAAGCCGTCTTTTAAAACCAACTGACTCGATAAAAGCTCTTAATCCAGTATTTTGCACATCTGCACCAAATTGAAAACCGAGCACATTGTTAGGCAATGGCTCTACAAGAAGTCGACGATATAGCATTGAGCCAATACCTTTTCGACGCTGGGCGTCAGCCACATAAACAAAAGGGCGGGCCCAATATGGATGAAAATTGTTAAAACTCACCCATGCAAGTCCAATAGGAACCTCATCAAAGCAAGCATAAAAAATCGTTTGCCCAAGTTCGAAAGCCTCCCTTATCTTTTTCTCCACAGACTCACACTCTAACAACCGCTCAACCTGAGCAATATCCTTAGCCACTTCAATTTGGCACATAAGATTCTGCATATGAGCACCCTATCCTTCTTGTTCCAACGTTAGACAGTAATCATGAAAACCAACTGAACGCCAAAAGCTTAGCCCTTTCAGGTTATTTATTAAAACATCTAAACGTAGTTTTTCTTGGTCCCAATAGCGCTTTTTTGCTAGCTCAAAGGCCTTTTTTCCGTTCCCTTTACCTCGAAATGATTGTGCAATAAAAAACTGTCTAATATAAATAAAGTCAGTGTCTTTGCGCCACAGTGTATAACCAATAACCTCATCGTTGAGTTCGAAAAGTGCTGCTGAATATTCCGATACAAGCCAGCAAGCCA
The DNA here is from genome assembly GCF_900089775.1 of Marinomonas spartinae. Taxonomy (GTDB): domain Bacteria; phylum Pseudomonadota; class Gammaproteobacteria; order Pseudomonadales; family Marinomonadaceae; genus Marinomonas; species Marinomonas spartinae. Next base: position 85,310 of record NZ_FLOB01000005.1, on the reverse strand, counting down.
TTCGAGCTTTTAACTCTTTGACTGACATTGGATTGCTGTGTCCTTCGTCTTTTATAAGCTGGCAATTTAGTTCTGCCAGAATGTCTAAATCCTCTTCTTTTGATATACGAACCTTCATTTTTTGTCCTATTTACAATGTCTTTTATGAAAGATGTTATAGACTTGATGCTAGCGTGAAAACCAAAATGCTAATCAACGATACCCGTTCCCGACTTTACGCCTTATAAACATTAGGCAAATACCTATTGCTTCATGCTCTGACCCCCTCTTGGAATTACTTGATAATTGTCATTAACAAGCAAGTTTTTCATCATAGAGTTTGACTGCACTCGATGTGCTGAGTAGCTTGATTTAGTAGAGACCTTTGCTCGACTGCGGTGCGTTAAAAGGACTCTACTCATCTCTATTAGTCAAACACAAGGAAAGCAAAATGAAAGCTGCTCGTTTTTATGACAGAGGGGATATTCGCATTGAAGATATTCCTGAACCTAGTGTTGAGCCAGGTACAGTGGGCATTGATGTTGCGTGGTGTGGTATCTGCGGTACCGATTTACATGAATTTATGGAAGGGCCGATTTTTATTCCACCTTGTGGCCATCCACACCCTATTTCAGGAGAATCTGCCCCTGTTACCATGGGACATGAGTTTTCAGGTGTGGTTTACGCGGTGGGAGAAGGTGTTGACGATATTCAAGTCGGTCAACACGTCGTCGTTGAGCCTTATATTATTGCCGATGAGGTACCAACTGGGCCGGGTGAAAATTATCACCTATCGAAGAATATGAACTTTATTGGTCTTGGTGGATGCGGAGGTGGGTTATCCGAAAAAATCGCCGTAAAACGCCGTTGGGTTCATCCTATTTCTAATGACATTCCTTTGGATCAAGCCGCCTTAGTTGAACCCTTAGCCGTCGGTTATCATGCGTTTGTTCGTAGCGCGGCAAAAGCGGGTGATGTGGCGTTGGTCGGTGGCGGTGGCCCTATCGGTTTGTTATTGTCTGCCGTTTTAAAAGCTAAGGGCATCACGGTTATCCTGACTGAGCTAAGCGCTAAACGTAAAGAAAAGGCTCATGATACTGGTGTCGCAGATTATATTTTAGATCCAACCGAGGTCAACGTCACAGAAGAGGTGATGAAGATTACGGAAGACCGAGGTGTGGATGTAGCTTTCGAGTGCACCAGCAATAACAAGGTATTAGACTCTTTAGTTGAAAGCACAAAAGCAAAAGGGGCAATCGTTATTGTCTCCATTTGGAGCCATCCGGCAACTGTGAACGTTCACAGTGTGGTCATGAAGGAATTGGACGTTCGCGGCACCATTGCTTATGTTAACAACCATAAAGAAACCATTAAACTCGTGGAGGAAGGCAAGGTTAATTTAGAGCCCTTTATCACCCAGCGAATCGAATTAGATAACCTGATTTCCCAAGGCTTCGATACATTAATTCACAACAATGAATCGGCGGTAAAAATTATTGTTCGTCCATCAAAAGCATAAATAACATCACTATAAAGCCAGCAAGGGCTCAACAAGGTTGATCCTTACTGGCTTTTTAATCTAGTCTAAAAAAAGAGAATCGATACTCGTTCTTTAGATGAATAAAAAGCTGCAAGAGTTTTTCTCACCTGACGTTTGAGACTTTTAACAAGCTCAGCCCCTTATTTACTTCATATTTAAAATTGTTTGATGGGGAAAACTCTACAAAAAAGCCGATTCTGGTAAAACAAGAAACGGCTTTTTATCCAACTAATAAGTAATGCCAGCTAAGACTTATAATTTATCAATCTAGCATTTGAATGCAGGCCCTCAAATCATATAATTAAGCTTTATCCAACGCTTGTGATACGTCAGCAATAATATCGTCGATATGCTCAATACCCACCGAGATGCGCACTAGATCAGCACTCACGCCAGCTTTTTTAAGCTCTTCGTCATTCAATTGACGGTGCGTAGTAGAAGCCGGATGACATGCCAATGATTTTGCATCGCCAATATTGACCAAACGTAAAATCATATCAAGAGAATCAATAAACTTAGCACAGGCATCAATCCCCCCAGTGATACCAAAACTCAAAATACCAGAAGCTTTGCCCTTAGTAATTTTTTGGCAGGTTTCATAATACGGACTATCCGGTAAGGCCGCGTAGTTCACCCACTCTACTTTCGGGTGTTGCTGTAAATATTCAGCAAGGCGCTGGGCGTTTTCACAATGGCGATCCATCCGCAAACCCAATGTCTCCAGACCTTGTAAAATTTGAAACGCATTCATCGGCGAAATGGCAGAACCTGTATTACGCAGTGGCACGACTCGACAACGCCCTATATACGCAGCGGCGCCTAAGGCTTCCGTGTAAACTACACCGTGGTAGGAAGGGTCTGGTTCGTTAAGAATCGGAAAGCGTTTTTTGTTGGCAACCCAATCAAACTTGCCAGAATCGACAATAATACCGCCAATTGTTGTACCGTGGCCGCCGATATATTTAGTGAGTGAATGCACAACGATATCGGCCCCCAGCTCAAACGGGCGACACAGATAAGGCGTAGCGACCGTGTTATCCACAATCAAAGGAACACCGTGCTTGTGCGCTATCTCCGCCAGACGCGCAATGTCGACAATATTACCGGCTGGATTACCAATAGACTCGCAAAATAACGCTTTGGTATTTTCGTCAATCGCGTTTTCAAACCCCTCAAAATCATCATGCGACACCATACGAACGTCCACACCTTGGCGCGGTAGTGAGTGCGCAAACAAATTATACGAACCGCCATACAACTGGCTGGTACTGACAATATTGTCACCCACTTGCGTAATACACTGAATCGCATAGGTAATAGCCGCCATACCAGACGCCACAGCCAGCGCCGCAATACCACCTTCCATCGCAGCCACCCGTTTTTCCAACACATCAGTGGTTGGGTTCATAATGCGGGTGTAAATATTACCTTGTACGGCTAAATTAAACAGATCAGCACCGTGCTGAGTATCATCAAAGGTATACGATGTGGTTTGATAAATAGGAACAGCGGCCGCTTTGGTGGTTGCTTCGGACTTATAGCCTTCATGAAGTGCAATGGATTCGAGTTTCATAGTGTGTCTCGTTTAAAATTATTGTGGTTATATGACTAAATAACAGCGGTATGTGTGATTAAAAACAACCGCCAAGATCGACAGAGTCTAGTGTAAACCTATCATAACAAGCATAAAGGCGTTAAGCCAAAAACGAACCTAATAAGTTTTTCAACATGTGCGGTTTGGAATGAAGACGTCACCGCAATACCGCCGCAGTGGCTGGCCTTGTGAAGGTTGATGTCCATAGGCTGCTAAGCCAGACCAAGCAGTTCACTTACTTCACCTTTTTTGTTAACGGCTACCATTCCTTGATCTCAAGGTTCGGCCACCTCTGTTTAAAGCTACGATTCATTGTGTCGTAGTTTTCTTTACTCATCGCCGTTTTATTTGGTCGAATTATCATGTTGGCTTGGTCTTCTAAACCAAAGGGAGCAAAGACATCCAAAACATCATCGACTAAACGAATACCAACGGCAAAACAAGGAAGCCACATGCGTATTCCATCTTCCGACTCTTTCAGTGGCTCTATGTTATTGCCAAACTTTGCACCATACCATTCATGGACGTTAGCTTGGTTTTTTACATCAACAGGCATCAAGTAAGTTTTTCGAAAGTCGATTTCCGCTTCATACTCCTTCTCAGATCTCGACATTTTTTGATCAAAGTAAACCACATCAAAGTCTTTCACTTTATAAAGTGGATCATTCCCCAACTTTCGATTCCAGACGGCCTGTGTTACAGAGCCTCCTGCTAAATAATGATTTGGCAGCTTGATTTCATTTAGTATTGTTAACAATTCCATCATTTCTGGAATATTAGAAATGGTATCGACTAAGTACTTCTCTCTCATAGCCATTCCGTATTTTGTCTTTGCAAATTAATTTATTAGGCATTTGACTTTAAAAAGTCGCCATCAATGATCAACAAGTGAACACCATTCTCTGTTACCGAACGATGGGAGCTTAAATCATCTGACACAATATACGACATGCCTTTACGTAAAGTTGAGCGGCTTCCATCTTGAAGCTCATTTACCACTTCACCTTCAAGACAGTACACTATGTGACCTTTTTCACACCAATGGTCTGCTTTATAATTTTTTGAATATTCTACGTATCTGACACGTAAACCGTCGAATTGCAAAGTTTGCCAATACGCAATTCCAGTTTCTCCCTTATGCTCTGTTCGAGGAACGTTTTTCCAGTCTATCGTTTGAAAAGGAATGTTTGAGTTTTCCATTATTACTCCGGTTTAAGGCTGCCTACAGCTTGTGGCATTGGAGAGGAACGAGCCTTGTATCCACACCAGTTTTATGCATTATCTCGTTGATTTGTTTGTAAAAGCCTAATAGGCTCGACCTTTTTCTTTACTAGGCTTTCCTTACCACTAGTTTCACGATCAATGACGAAGATTATTACTTCTGCCGATATTCTTACCTATTGATACTAAAAAGCGGATCATATGCCGGGGCTGAAACCGCTTAAACGCTTGCTATGCCTTGCCACTCGGTTGAAAGAACTGACATTAAAACCTTGTCAACGAACTCGCCGTTACGAAAGCCAGATTGACGCATTACACCTTCATGTTGGTAGCCAGCTTTTTCATACGCTTTTACCGCGCCAATATTTTGAGCACTTGCTGTCAGCTGCACTCGATGTAAACCTAGCGTCCGAATAGCATAATCAGTCACGACTTTTGTCACTAACGTTCCGATGCCTTTTCCCCAATACTCTTTTTCGCCGATAAGAATGAAGAATTCACCACTTCGGTTTAAGGAGCTTATGGCAGATATTCCTGCGTAACCAATGAGCTGATCACTCTTTTTGCTACATAAACCAAATGAGACATTTTTAGCCGACGAATTAACGGTTGAAAGCCATTTTTCTATGTCTAATTTTGACTGTGGATACGCATAAGAAGAGAGGCTATATAACGTCACTTCACGGTCACAGGACCATTTATAAAAAAACTCGCTGTCAGTTGGCTCAAGTGAACGTAAGTAATAATGTTCTAATTCTAACTTCATGATTTATCTTATAAGTTTCGACCAAGATATAACACCAAGCACACAGATAGCCTTTACAGAGAAGCGCCGTAAAGGCTATCTGTGTGCCGAAAGTTCAATATACTACCTAGGTATATTGAACCTTTTGCTTAATGATCCGCAATAGCCACTATCGTTTTTTTCATTTTCGTCTTGGTCAAGACTCGGCACATGTTAGGTTTTGCTCTATGTTATGACACATTTTTAACCTCAATAAGGTTAGCGTCTTTCTTGGCAGCAGCATCATCAATTAATCCGTCAATTTTTCTCATATTTTCGAGCTGGGCCTGGAGTTGCAATGAAAGCTCACTCAGTTCAGTGGCAGAGAGGGAAGTCTCTTCCGCAGACGCGGCCGTCGAGTGAATCACATCATCAATTTCTGACATCCCCTGATTGACCTGGCTCAATCCCATCGCCTGACTTTGCGATGCCTTATCTATTTCTTCGATGGTGTTGGAGATAGTTGACACGTGCTTAACAATCTCACTCAATGCACTCACACATTTTTGTGATATTGCATTCCCCTTTTCGACATTTGCTACTGATGACTGAATATACTGCGCCGACTCGCTAGCGGCCTTTGTACTTCGTTCAGCAAGCGACCTGACTTCATCGGCCACCACAGCAAAACCGCGACCCATTTCGCCTGCCCGAGCGGCTTCAATGGAAGCATTAAGTGCCAGTAAATTCGTCTGAGAGGCGATATCATCAATGACATTAATAATGTCACTAATGGCTTCACTTGAGCCATTAATTTCCTGCATCGCTTGCTCAAGTTCTCTTATTTCATCGGAGGCCATGGTCGCAGCACGCTGAGCCTCAGACGAAACAGCACTCGCTCCTGATGCACGCTCAGCATTGTCATTGGCCTGACTAAGAATCTCATTAAGCGAACGGCCAATTTGAGTAATAGAGGTCGCTTGCTGAGTCGACCCGACTGTCAAAGCATGGCTGGCAACATTAAGGTCTTTTGCCCCAGTTGTGAGACTGTCGCTAATGGCATCCACATCTTTGTACACCGCTTTTAATGCAACCTTTTCTGATATCTCCTGTACATATTCAACATGACCTATCTCTTTACCATCTAATCCATTAATGTAAAAAGTATCTACACGAAAATCTTTCCCCCACTGGTGAAAGAAAGTATACGGTTTGCCTTTTCTTAAACAATTCACACCACAATCTTCAGTTTTACAGATATTTGCTCCCCAATTTGAACATTGCTGTCCGACTACATCCGCTCGTTTTACTCCCAAGGGATCGGTAGCCGCTCGATTGACAAATGTCCATTTCATATCCATGTCGGTAACAGAAAGTGGATTTGGGACCGAATCAAGAATCTGCTCATAAAAGTTGAATTTCTCCCTTGCTAAACGCTCCATCTTTATCAGACAACCTCCCCCCACCGCTATTGCTACAACCAAAATAAGCAGGTTTGTGTTTTCTATCACGAATAGTGAGGCAAGCACTATAGAGACAATGTTCATACCTAATGCCAGCCGGTAATATTTCTTCATATTCCTTCCTCTGTAGGCTACTCACACAATGAGTATAGAGTTAATACTAGGCTACATTGACGAGGTTAATGAGTAATGATGAGTAATAATTAGTAATAGCTAGATGAGAAGGTGCAATGAAATAACGATTTACCGAAGAGTTTAAGAGGCTACTACGGACACTACCTCGGGTTGGAGCGTTGGAAGTAGCTATCTGAATAGCATTAACATAGTGTTTGCCTCGCCTACTCAGAGAGTTTGGAGGCATATAAATAATCACGTTATTTTGATCTGTCCAAAATGCTCTTTAAGGTATCAATCGATTCATTTCTACAGCTTCAAATGGTGAACCGCTAGATAGCTCAACTTTTTCCCTACCAACTTCTTCGAATCCAATTTTTTTAGAAAGGAACCATATCTACACTATGTTTTCCAATTAAAAAGGCCACAATCTGTGGCCTTTGCAAAATTCGAAAACTTATTTTAAAAGCTTTTCTAAAGCCGCGGTCAGCGCTGCCATCTCTGCGTCTGTGCCAATGGTAATCCTCAAGTGGTTACCAATTCTTGGCTTCTTACCAAAATAACGCACCAAAATCCCCTGCTCTTTTAATGACAGGTAAATCTCTTCTGCGTCTTTGTTTGGGTGAGTGGCAAACACAAAGTTGGTAGACGATGGCACAATTTCAAAGCCAAGGGCTTCTAGGTCTTTTACCGATTGCTCTCGGGTCGCGATGGTTTTCGCGCAAATGTCTTCTAGGTAAGATTGGTCTTCCACAGCGGCCGTGGCGCCAGCTAAGGCAATACGGTCAATAGGGTAGGAGTTGAAGGAGTTCTTCAAACGTTCTAGCCCTTCGATCAAGTCAGGATGGCCCAACGCATAACCCACTCGAATCCCAGCCAAAGCACGAGATTTCGACAAGGTTTGCACGACTAACAGATTAGGATATTGGTTGATTAAGGTGGTCGCACTTTGTGCCCCAAAGTCCACATAGGCCTCATCCACCAATACCACCACGTCTGGATTGGCTTTTAGAATATATTCAATATCCGATAGCGGCAGAGCTTTACCCGTTGGCGCATTGGGGTTGGTAACCACCACACCAGACACATCTAGATTGTCGTAATCCGCTGGGACAATATCAAATGTTTCGCTTAGAGGAATCAGTTTAGGTTCGATGCCGTATAAGCCCGCGTATACTTTGTAAAAGCTGTAGGTAATATCCGCAAACGCTAAAGGTTTACCGTCTGCAAAGTAACCCATAAAGGCCAAGGCCAAGACTTCGTCTGAACCGTTCCCAACAAACACTTGGTTGATATCGAGTTGGTAGTTTTTTGCTAAGGCATTTTTCAATGTCATGCAATTTGGGTCTGGGTATAGACGTAAACGCTCACTGACTTCTATAGCCATGGCATCTAAGGCTTTTGGAGAAGGAGAGTATGGACTCTCGTTGGTGTTTAGCTTGATGTACTTTTTGTCTTGCGGTTGTTCGCCTGGCACATAAGGGTCAAGAGAAGCAATTTTATCTGTCCAAAAACGACTCATATCAATAACTCTCCACTTCTTCTCATAAAGGGGTCAGAGCCCTTTAAAAGTAGATACTAGATAAGGCAAATCTTGTTATCAGTTAAAGGGCTCTGACATCTTCTAACCTCTAAGAATTCTTTAAGAGTTTTTTTAAGGGAACAGGGACATTCCCTCGCTCCTCTTCTTTGGAGTATATTTCACAAAGTCGACTTAGTTCGACTTCATACATATATTTGCATTCTTCATAGTCATCACTATCTGTCGTATCCGATTGAGCAAGCAAATCATAATACCGAATAGCGTCTTCTAAAGCCTGAATACAGACAAATATACTTCTAATATCAGCGTCTAACATTGCTCTGTACCTTTATTTTTATCTTCGCATTGATTGCTAGCTGATCTAGAGCAGACAGAAAACTAGATACAGTCATATCAAAGTTAGGGGATATTGAATAATGCCAACTCTTCTTTTTGGAAATATAATGATCTTTTGTGATAATAAGTTCATGAGGAACAACTGTACCTGCAGGAATGACGACATAATCCCAGTTTTTATGTCCAAAAAGGCCATTTTTGTCAGAAAGAGATGTCCCTCTACTCTCTTCAGACTTAACATACTCTATACCGTCTTTCATATATGTTGATACATCAGCTAACCGAATACGTCCGTTTGGTAAGATTTTTTCTTTTAAGTCAGGGTAAAGAGGATTTCCTACTTGAAGCTCTGATTTATTGACCGCTCTCCAAAGAGTAAGCGATACATCAGAACGATATATTTTTTCCAACTCACCTCGACCAATAATAATTTCTTCCAAAGTAACCATATCAACTCCCTGTTTTGTTAAATATAAAAACCCTTAGTGAAACCAACCTTAATTTATGCAAAAACCTCTGAGGAAAGTGTCCCGAGTATAATATAAAAAATAGCCAGTAACACAAGCTGCTATCGCTGGCTATTCAAACTTTCTTTGTGGCTGTTTAGATATATAACCTCGGATTAGTCCTGAGGCTTCATATGTGGGAACAACAACACATCACGGATAGAAGGCGCATCCGTAAACAACATGACTAAACGGTCGATGCCAATCCCTTCACCAGCGGTGGGTGGTAAACCGTATTCTAGTGCGTTGATGTAGTCCGCATCGTAATGCATAGCTTCGTCATCACCGGCGTCTTTTTCCGCTACCTGACGCTTGAAACGTTCTGCCTGATCTTCTGCATCATTCAACTCCGAGAAGCCGTTGGCGATTTCACGACCACCAACGAAGAATTCAAAACGGTCAGTAATAAACTCGTTATCATCGTTACGACGCGCCAGTGGAGAGACTTCCGCTGGGTATTCCGTGATGAAAGTCGGTTGATCCAATTTGTGTTCAGCGGTTTCTTCGAAGATTTCCGTCCAAAGTTTGCCTAAGCCCCAAATAGGTTTCACATCGATTTTCAGTTTCTTCGCCACTTCTGTCGCTTTTTCAACGGTTTCCAGATCCGCCGCGGTTAGTTCTGGGTTGTAGTGAAGGATGGACTCAAGCATGGTCATACGAACAAATGGGGCTCCAAAGTCATACTCAGCCCCTTGATAGGTCACTTTTGTTGTACCCAACACTTTCTCTGCCACGGTACGCAGCATGTCTTCCGTCAGATCCATAAGATCTTTGTAGTCAGCGTACGCTTGATAGAATTCGATCATAGTGAATTCTGGGTTATGGCGAGTCGATGTCCCTTCGTTACGGAAGTTACGGTTGATCTCAAATACGCGTTCAAAGCCACCCACAACCAAACGTTTCAAATAAAGCTCTGGGGCAATACGCAAGTACATGCTCATGTCCATCGCGTTATGATGGGTAATAAATGGACGAGCCGTTGCTCCACCTGGAATGGTTTGTAGCATGGGCGTTTCCACTTCCATAAAACGACGATCTTCCAAGAAGCGACGAATAGTAGAAATGATTTTTGAGCGCACTTGGAAGGTGTCACGAGATTCTTCGTTCACAATCAAATCCACATAACGCTGACGGTAGCGCATTTCCATATCAGACAAGCCATGATGCTTGTCTGGTAGTGGTCGTAGGGATTTGGTGAGTAATTGTGCTTCTTGCATATCGATGTACAAGTCGCCTTTACCTGATTTGTGCACTGGGCCTGAGACACCAATGATGTCACCCAAGTCCCATGTTTTTTGCTCCGCTAATAACTCTGGGCTGAGCGCTTTACGATTCACGTAGGCTTGGATTTGCCCCGTCATGTCTTGCAGCAACATAAAGGCACCACGGTTACGAACGATACGACCCGCGATGCTAACCTTATGATCCTTTTCTTCTAGATCTGCTTTTTCAAACTCGCCAAACTCTGCTTGAAGGTCAGCTGCGTAAGCATCGCGACGGAAAGAGTTAGGGAAAGCATTACGCTGTTCACGGATAGCCGCCAACTTAGCACGACGCTCCGCTACTAAGCGGTTATCATCAGATGGTGCGGTAGGTTCTGTTGTCTTTTCGTTAGCCATGGTTTGATATTGCTCTTTATAAATGTTTAAAAATAAATAAGTGCTAGCGCTTTACAGGCCTTGTTTTAAGCTTGCAACGATAAATTGATCTAGATTGCCATCCAGAACAGCACCTGTATTAGAGGTTTCTACTCCAGTACGCAAATCCTTAATACGTGACGCATCCAGTACATAAGAACGAATCTGACTGCCCCAGCCGATATCAGACTTACTGTCTTCTAGAGCTTGCGCCGCTTCGCTGCGCTTCATCATTTCCAACTCGTATAACTTTGCGCGCAATTGTTTCATCGCGAAGTCACGGTTAGCATGTTGCGAGCGCTGGTTTTGACACTGTACAACGATACCTGTTGGCACGTGAGTAATACGCACCGCAGAATCGGTGGTGTTAACGTGCTGTCCACCCGCACCGGATGAACGGTAGGTATCAGTACGCAAGTCGGCTGGATTAATATCGATATCTACGTTATCGTCAATTTCAGGAGAAACGAATACAGACGCAAACGAGGTATGGCGACGGTTACCCGAATCAAAAGGTGATTTACGCACCAGACGATGCACACCCGTTTCGGTACGTAGCCAACCGAAAGCGTATTCGCCTTCAAAACGAATCGTCGCCGATTTAATACCCGCGACATCGCCTGCGGAGACTTCCATTAACTCCACTTTGAAGCCTTTATCTTCGCCCCAGCGAAGGTACATACGCAACAGCATGTTTGCCCAATCTTGGGCCTCTGTACCGCCAGAACCTGCTTGAATGTCCAAAAAGGCACTGCTTTCATCCATTTCTTTGGAGAACATGCGGCGAAATTCCAACTTAGCCAGTAAAGCTTCTAGGTCAGCCAGTTCAGATTGCACCGCGTCAACAGACTCGCTGTCGTCTTCTTCCACGGCGAGATCCAGTAGTTCTTTGGAGTCGTCGATGCCACTTTCCATGTTATCAATGGTTTCCACCACGACTTCAAGGGCAGCACGCTCTTTACCGAGCTTTTGGGCATAATCAGGATCGTTCCAAACATTTGGATCTTCCAGTTCGCGGTTTACTTCTTCTAGTCGTTCTTTCTTTGACTCGTAGTCAAAGATACCCCCGAAGGGTTAAAGTACGTTCAGAAAGGTCTTTTATCTTAGAAAGTATCGGGTTGATTTCCATATTTGCGTCAATTTGCTATAAACAGAGTGGATAAATGTGATTCGCAATTGTAACGAATTTAACCGCAGCATAAAATGCCATTCGCTACCCAATGATGGAAAAACAGACCATTTTATGGTGGGCCTTGCTATCAAATGGAGTCAATATGGATAAACCAACGGTTTCAGTCAATATACTTGGGCAAACTTACAACATAAATTGTCCGAAAGGGCACGAAGCGGATCTGAAAGAAGCCGCTGAGTATCTCAATATGCAAATGCGCGAAATCAAAGCCAGTGGAAAAATCATTGGCCTTGAAAAAATCGCGGTGCTTGCCGCATTGAATATTACTCACGACATGCTTTCAGGCCGAAAATATGCGCGTTCTAATGAGCAGCAGCTGCGAGAACTGACGTCACAGCTTGATGCTGCGCTTACGCATCAAACGAAAGTGGGTTAAAGCGGCTTACTCTTTAATCAACTTTGCTTCATGCAAGAGCGAGAACACGAATTTTCCTCATACAGCCGAGACAGCAAGTGTGAGCATGGGATGATTTTCCTCATCGCTTACTCTATACTTCACTTGTTTCCTGGGTTGTTCGAGGCGGCTTAACGCCCTTGAGCCTATGAGTAATACCCCGGACGGAGACTGTGGGTTCGGTGAGCATGTCCGTGCGTCGGAAAGCCTAAAGAGCCTCAGATCCATCCACCTTGAACCACTGGGTTCAAGGCCAATAGTCGAAACGGCAACTTGGGAAACTCTTTTATGCCTTCAGCAGTAGATTTTAGACAAACGCTACGTCGTCAACTTCGTCAAGCACGCAGACATTTAAGTACAACAGAGCAATCACTGGCCGCAGAAGCCCTAGTGAAAGCGTATCAGGGTCTTTCCTCTGCTATTAACATAAGCGATGGCAAAAACATTGCTTTGTACTTGACCAATGATGGCGAAATCTCCCCCCATATACTATGCGAGCATCTTTGGTCACTCGGCCATAACATTTACTTGCCCGTTGTCAAAGAGCAATCTCTGGATTTCGCTCACTATACCCAGCAACATTTAGATGATGATACCCTGTGGCATGAAAACCGTTTTGGTATTAAAGAACCCGTTGACGTTTCTCCAATATCTGGCTTTGAAATGGATTTGGTATTTTTACCTTTGGTTGGCTTTGATGACCAAGGGGGGCGTTTGGGTATGGGCGGTGGGTTTTACGATCGCACATTCGCCAATAAGTCGGAGCAAGCGAAGCCCTTGTTAATAGGCCTCGCTCACGATTGCCAGCAAGTGGCGAGCTTGCCAATGGAAAGCTGGGATATTCCACTCGACGTCATCATGACTCCCACTCAATTAATCAGTATTACTAACCATACACAGACAGATTAAAACGCCATATCGTAACCAATAGAAAAATAGGCACTTCGTGGTATGGAGTGCCCATTGTATTCGGTTGTCCCCGTTGAAACGGCAACATCTAAATTTAAACGGCGGAAAAAGGTCAGACCCCCAGTCACGTATTTTAATTGACTACCCACGAGGTTCTCCCGATAACCCACTCGAAAACCTGGTGCGATCAAGTTATCGCTAAAGAAAGATAAAGACGCCACCGCCCAGCGGTACTTATCCCCAACGGGGTCTTTAACACTGTTTAAATCATAGGATCCAGCCAATATCCATTGGCGATTTCGTGAGGTAATGGCTCCATCAATGGTACTTTGTGTTTTCATCTGGTAGGTTTCAGATAAATCCAACTTACCCTTTCCAGAAAACACCACAGCAGCATTACAACTTGTTAACTTTGAACCTGATAAATTGGAGCAATTTCCAAGGTCAGCATAATCAAATTTTGGTTGATTAATATTGGCAACTGTAGCCCCCAGCTGATAGTGATTACTCACCCAGATAGCACCGATATCGATCCCTACATTGGAACTCGAATGCTGATCACTAAACAGGGAGTCAGTAAATACTTTACTGGCATCATCATTTTCATCAGTTAAAACAACTAATGAACGACCTAAAGAAATTCTATGTAGATTGGCTTTTACGCCACCAATTAATTCACCGTAATTCGTTCTCAGTACACTCTGGCTGTAACCCAAGCCCAGTCGTAAATCCGTTGCTTTTTTGACGTAAAACGAAGTGTCTGATTTGATCTTGTAGGTGGAGCCAGTTTGTTCAGCAACGATATCATCAGCTAATACATTCGCTCTTCCCAAAAAGGAAGCGCTAGCATCTATTATAAACGCGCCACGGGTATTGGTTTTATAGATAAAGGGCATAAAAGGGATTTGACTACTGCCCGCTACTTTTATGTAAGCTGTACTTGCCACATCTCTAACAATCGAGTTTGCTTTGGCTATCGCCGCATCAACCTCAGCTTGTGATTGATAGTCCGTACGATTTAACAGGCTCTCTAAATCATCGACCTTATCCGTCAAATTCCCGACTTCTCCCAGCTCGTAGGAGAGACCAACCGGACCAAGCAACCCCAAACGAACATTTTGCCCAGAGGACACACTGCCCATCAAATAAGGCGCAGCAGGATTTGATAACGACGTCGACAACGCACGAGGATTGATCACCCCGCTCAAAGTATAACTTGACCCCACAGGCAAATAGACAGGCATAGCCGCCATTGTTAACGAACTAAACAAAGCCCCAAACATGCTGATGTAAATTTTCATAAACCAACTCTTCTCAAACTAAATTTAAACAGGCATAACAACAAGAAAAACCAGCCTACCTAACTCTAAATACATACAATTTACTGACAATATAAGAGTTTCTGACTATTTTTTTGATAATTCTGCAAAAAATATGTACAAACTACTCATCGACACAAAGCAGGGATGACTTTAGAAAGAAAATAAAAAACCATCCAAAACATGGATGGTTTTCAGAGTATCGAGAAGGTAAAAGGGAGAGTTTGTTACTTTCTAAGGCTAAGGGACGACTTTCCAGAAAGTATAAATATAAGAGGCTGTCATCTAGTTGAGGCAATATGCTTACGCAATGCATCAAGATCATCTTGCGTATCCACACCATGGGGAGGTAAACCAGACGCTTGTGCCACTTGCACCTTGATCCCTTGATGAAGAAAACGCAGCTGTTCCAGTTTTTCCCACTTTTCCAAAGGCGACATAGGCAAGGTTGCGTACTTCGCCAATAAGCTGGCACGGTACACATACAAGCCAATATGACGCATAGCAGGAAAGTCTTCTGCTAGCGAACTTTCATTAGTAGCGTTATCCATAAAACCATTACGATCCCATGGCATAGGCGCGCGGCTGAAATACAAGGCTCGGCCTTGCTCATCACACACAACCTTTACCACATTGGGATTGAAGAAGTCTTCCGCATCATGAATTTTACATGCAATGGTGGCCATTTCAGACGCTGTGTCTTGTGCCAACGCGTCAACAGTCGAATGTATCAGCTCAACAGGTAATAAAGGCTCATCCCCTTGCACATTTACGATGATTTCATCTTGCTGCCAGCCCATTTTTTCCGCCACTTCCGCAAGGCGTTCGGTACCATTTTCATGATCATCTCGCGTCATGACAACAGGCGCGCCAAAAGATTGAGCAGCTTGATAAATCACCTCATGATCGGTGGCGATGGTGACAGTTTTTGCGCCAGCATTCAGGGCGAGCTCATATCCCCATTGTAAAACGGGCTTCCCCCCTAAATCCGCCATTAACTTTTTAGGAAACCGCTGAGACGCGTAACGGGCTGGAATCACGATATGAAATTCAGGTAACTCAGCGTGGCTCATTTTTTCTCAAACTCCGGTTGTTGCGCCCATTCATAGGCACTTTCTAACGACATTCGCGTAGCTAAAATCACGTCTGCTACTTCTCGCGCCACACCTTGGCCAGCCGCTTTTGTCAGTACAAAATGACTATGACGCTGAACAAGCACATGGGCATCCGCTGGACAAAACGCCACTCCCACTTTGGGCATGACTTGCAGATCGATTACATCATCCCCCACATAAGCGGCTTGCTCTGGTGCCACCCCAAGAGCTGAGGCAATCTCATCAAACGCTTCGGCCTTATTATGACAACCGGGGTAAAAGTGCACCACCCCAAGGTCGCTCATCCGCTTACGTAAGGGGGCCGAATCTTTTGCAGTAATCACCGCCACATCGATACCCCACTTAGGCAACAGCTTCATAGCCACACCATCTTTGACATTAAAGCGTTTTACCTGCTCTCCAGCGTCTGCGTACCATAAGCCGCCATCGGTGAGGACCCCGTCCACATCAAACACGACCAACTTCAGCCCTTGCAGCATACTCACAAGGGACTTGGCGTCTTGCAACGATGGATAACCTGCGAGAAAGTTCTCATCCATGATTAAGCGCTCGTATCCAACGTTTCAAAGGTTTTCACCAGTTCATCAAGCTGCTTCATTTGCTTTAAGAAGGGAGCTAATTTGCCTAACGGCAAAGCGCAAGGGCCGTCGCATTTTGCCTGATCTGGTGTAGGGTGAGTTTCTAGAAACAAGCTTGAAAGACCAAGCGACATACCCGCACGAGCCAGCTCGGTTACTTGAGCACGGCGACCATCAGCAGAATCTTCACGGCCTCCAGGGCGCTGCAAAGCATGGGTCACATCGAACATCACGGGGTATTCGAATTTTTTCATCTCCCCAAAGCCCAACATATCCACAACTAGGTTGTTGTAACCCATCATAGTACCGCGTTCGCACAACATTAAATGGCTGTTGCCCGCCTCTTCACATTTCTTCAGAATGTGCTTCATTTCATGAGGTGCCAGAAATTGCGCTTTCTTGATATTAATCACCGCGCCTGTTTGCGCCATGGCAACCACAAGGTCTGTTTGACGAGATAAGAAAGCGGGCAGTTGAATGACATCCGCCACTTCCGCCACAGGCGCACACTGGAAGGTCTCGTGCACATCGGTAATCACAGGCACATCAAAGGTTTCTTTGATTTCTTGAAGAATTTTTAACCCTTCTTCCATACCTGGGCCACGGTAGGAATTGATGGAAGAACGGTTTGCCTTATCAAACGAGCCTTTGAACACATAAGGAATGCCCAAAGCCTCCGTCACCTTGACATGCTCTTCCGCAACACGCATGGCCATATCGCGAGATTCCAGTACATTCATACCACTGAACAATACAAAAGGAAGATGGTTTGCGACTTCAATGTTGTCGCCGATTTTAATGATCTTGTTACCGTGAGACATGGTAATTTTCCTATAAATTCAATATGGACGTTCACATAAAACCGCTGTAAACATCAAACATTCATCGACAGCCACAAGGCTTATCGGTCGTAGATTTCCAGCAAACCAGTCAAATTGCCCTGATCGTTGACAACCACCAGCAAGGTGATTTTGTCACGCAGCATTTGCTCTTCTGCTTGGACAATCATGACGTTCTCATTAATAGTTTTCGGTTTTGCTGTCATCAATTCAGACATCGGCTTGTGTATCATCCCTTCACTTTCTTTGAGCATAGCACGACGTAAATCCCCATCGGTGAAGATACCGAGTAAATGGCCTTTGTCTTGAATAATCACCACCCCCATACGACCATGAGTCATCACTGAGATGGCTTCTTTTAACCTGGTCTCTGGCGCACAAACTGGCAAATTGTCTTTGTGCATTAAGTCTTTTACACGGGTCAGTAATTTACGTCCTAAGCTGCCGCCTGGATGAAAACGCGCAAAGTCTTGCGGCTGGAAGTTGCGACATTCCATCAAAGCCACCGCCAATGCATCCCCCATAGCGGTGGTCATGGTCGTCGACGTAGTGGGGGCAAGATTATTAGGGCAGGTTTCTCTGTCCACGGAAATATCCAGTACACAGTCACAATGTTTTGCCAACGTTGAGTCGAGATTACCCACCATTGCAATACATGGGTTACCAAAGTCTTTTAGGGAAGGCAGCAAGCGTATCAGTTCCTCAGTTTCTCCTGAAAAACTGATCAAGAGTAAGACGTCTTGTGGCTGAATCATCCCTAAATCACCATGAAACGCCTCACTAGGATGAAGAAAAAAACTTGGGGTTCCGGTAGAAGCCAGGGTTGCCGCAATTTTTTTACCAATGTGACCGGATTTTCCCATACCACAAATGATGGCGCGCCCTTCGCTCGCAAGAATCATGCGAACGGCTTTGGCAAACTCCTCGGTCACTTGATTGGCAAGGTTCTGCAAGGATTGAGCTTGAGTCGATAAAGTGTGTCGAGCACTCTCGATGAGAGCGTCAGAGTGAATACTCTTAATAGAGGACGTATTGCTCATATGACTTCTCTGAATAATTAAGTGCATTGATTATACAGAGGTCAGAGTGAGTCGCCTACCATCGCAGACACTTTTACCCAAAGCACTGCGATAGCAGACCAAGACTCCTAGAGCAATATCAAGAAATTCGTCTATTCATCGCCTCCCAAGCCCCTTTATTTAAGACAACTTGAGAACTGATGACTCAGTGATTTTAAGAAATCAAAATAGGCATTTGGGCTTAATTTAATATCTGAACCCAGCGGATCCAACACTGCCGTATTAACCTTAGTACCACTTAGCAAGGTCTTCACAATAGCGGGGCTAAATTGTGGTTCACTGAACACACATTTCACATTATGCTCGGTGATTTCTTCACGCAACTCCGCCACTTTTTTCGCGCCAGGCTGACGTTCAGGGCTAACCGTAATGGCGCCAGCATGATTCAATCCATAATGATGCTCAAAATACCCATAGCCATCGTGGAAAACGATGTAAGGCACACCATGAACGGCTTGCATGGCTTTTTTAATTTGCGCATCCGTCGCCGCCAACTTGGTTTCAAAGGTTTGTAAATTAGCCTGATAATAACTGGCATTAGCGGCATCCAACTTAGACAAACGTTTGGTCACGGCTTCTGCTAACACTTTGGCATTATTAGGCAACATCCAGACATGTGGATTCACCCCTTCATGGTGATGACCGTCATCGTGATGATGCTCTTCGTGGTCTTCATCATGATGGTCGTCCTCATGGTGATCAACCTCTTCCATATGTCCATGATCCTCTTCGTCACCATGGTGATGGTCATGATCATGCCCTTTGGCAAAGTTCTCGAGAGTCATGCCATTCAAGGTTAACCACTCAATAGAGGATTTTTCTTTACCCGCATTTTCCAACGGTTTCTCCAGAAAACGCTCTAGAGACTCTCCGACCCAAACCACCACATCCGCTTGGCCTATTTTACGCAAGTCAGAGGGGCGCATGGCAAAATCATGAGGAGATGCCGTACTAGAGACAATTTGTTCAATATTCGCACGGTCTCCAGCAATGGCTTCCACGACCATAGACACAGGTTTAATACTGGTTACGATCGTTGGTTTCGCCAACACCATAGGCGATAACACCGATGCACTAAGCGCCATCAATAGCTTATTCATTACTTACCTCAATCCTATTAGATATAAATTACGTTATAACGTAACAGTATAGTAAAGAATAATGATTTTCAAGTCACATCCCTGTGCTATGACCTCTTCCATCAAAATCACAAAAATAGTATTAGGAGGTTAATTCAAACGCTAAAGAATTAATGGCAATAGGACGCACTACCAAGCCAGCTCGTTGACCGATCGGCACCTTCGCATTCGGAAACACAATGGCATCGCCTGTTTTCGTAATGCGATATCCATCAGCTGAAGAAGTCACCAACTCATAGCCTTCTTCAAAATCAGTGAAGTTTTCCTCATCTTCTGCAATGGTCAGTTGATAATCATCAGCATTTTTTACCAAAGCATCTTGAACAGCAAAGACCTGAATCGACGATAAATCCCCCTGTGCTAACGTCGCGTTTTCTAGCAAGATAATGAGCGCCTTTTGTATCTGTGTAAAACTCGACAAGTCATTTTCACCAAAAGGATGCACTTTACCTAACTCAATCGTAAAGCTATTGGCGCGGTGGGCGGCATAGGAATAATAAGAAAAGGTGGTGGTTGGCTGGTGCGACAAGAGGACTGCTTCAATCCCAGAGGCAACTAAGAATCCAAACTGAGCATGTTGATAAACGGGCTCCTCCATAAAAGGATGCACCGCAAATTTTTCGTATTTAGAACCACGGATAGCAGTGTGTAGATCATAATGCAATCGCAACGTGCAATGAGAATCTTGTGCATAAAAATCGCTTACAGCCTTTTCCAGTCGCTCTGCTCGGCGAGCTTCACTGCTTCCAAGACCTTCTTCATTCGTTAAATATTGTTGCCAAGCCCCATTGAACAGTCGGTTTAAATTCACCTCACAAAATCGAGTAGCTTGATTAGCAGACACCGGGTTACCAATCACCACCAGTAGACGTATCGCTAAAGATAACTTACCCGATAAAATGTTTTTTACCAGTTGATTCACCAACTCTATCGGTCCCGTTTCATTACCATGAATCCCCACCGACAAAACTAAGCTAACTGGATCATTAGATAACCGAGTAGACATCGGTTCAAAACGAAAAATCCCTGTATCTACAACAAAACCAACACCACCAGGAAAAACAAACTCAAACGGGTCGAGATGCGTTGGATTAGACAGCGTCAGGGCTAAAATATCGTTATCAGAAATCTGCACAGTATCATGTCCCATAATGATTAAATGTTTCTAAGCACAATGCTTACACCACTATGATAAGGCTTTCTTAATTCATGACTCAACCATTACACAATCTATCCAGCTCTTTCTATCGAAAAGATCTGCCTTTTCCCGCATGAGGTGATTGCCCCTTTTCATTCCAGTAGTTTTTTTGCAAATGCTTTTCTTTCATGGCAAATGCCGATACCCTTTATCATGCGCTTTTTTATAGCCAATTCACTTTATTACCTGAGAGCCTTATGTCTACCACCGATGAAATCATTACACTTGTTGATAAAAACAACACGGTTATTGGCGAAGTTGCACGCCACTTAATGAAATTTGGTGAAGACTACCACCGTGTCACCTATATTCTTGTCTTTAATACCAAGGGCAACTTACTCATTCAAAAGCGCACAGATAATAAAGCTTTTTGCCCCGGTTTTTATGGTGTCGCGACGGGGGGTGTGGTCGAAACAGGGGAATCTTACATAGAGTCTGCTCATCGCGAGCTAAAAGAAGAAATGGGCTTTGATGCCGACCTTACCTCCCACGGCATTTTTTATACTGAAGGCACTGGGTTTAAAATTTGGGGCAAAATCTATAGCTGCTGCTATGATGAAAGTATTCACGGCTCGTTAGTATTACAAGCCAAAGAAGTGGCTTCCGTGCATGAAATGAGTATCGATGAAGTATTGAACAATGATGACCAATTATCATTTACGCCGGATTCATTGGATGCCTTATATCATTATGCCCATAAACTCACTGCCCCGTCACCGAGTGACCCAGAGTAACCCACCTTCTGAAAAAACACTCTTAAAATATACCTACCTGAGTGTTTTCTTAGCCCTTTTTTGCCTACCCGCATTCGCCCAAGAACGCTGGCAAAGTGATGCTTACATAACACAAAGTTTTATAAAAATCGCCCTTGAGCGAGAATATAAAGAAACCAAACACCCCAAGTTGGTACGTTGGGAAAAGCCAATTTCTGTTTACGTTGAAAGTGATACTGGCGATTCACAACTACAACTTGACCTACTAACGACTCAAATGGGCCACCTTGCCTATATTTCAGGCATGCCCATCCATTTTACCAAGCAGGCGAAGGGAGCAGGCATTCTTGTCATTTTTACCCAGTACAAAAATGTTGAAGACAAAGTCCGTCAATACATTGGAAATCCAGATAAAATACGCAAAGCACTTAATGAAGCCGTCTGCTTGGGTAACTTCCGCCTCAATCAACGCCATGAAATAACAAGAGGAACCATCATTATCCCCGTAGATTATGCTCGAGAAAAAGCACGATTATTAGACTGTGTGGTAGAAGAAATCACTCAATTGCTTGGTCTACCAAATGATTCTGATGAGGTTTTTCCTTCCGTCTTTAATGATCACAGCATCGACACCTATCTCAGCCCATTAGATTATATTCTGTTAAAAGCCCTCTACTCCCCCTACTTAAAACCTGGCATGACAGTCAAACAAGTCAAAGCAGCGTTTCCTAACGTACTCAAGGAGTTGCATCAATCAGGCGATATTGAACACGCTTTACAGAGGGTGCAAATACACAGTTTGAGACGTTATGTGGGCGACTAATGCATGCGATAAATCAATGCAATTGGTCTTTATCACGCTATTTGGCATAAATTAGGTTTATTGAATCTGCTTTTCTAAATCAACTTAGGTAAAATAAAGCAACAAACAATTTCCAGTGGAGAGTCTGAATGTTTCCTGAGCTTAAAAATGATCGCTTTTTACGCGCCCTACTCAAACAGCCGGTCGATACCACCCCCGTCTGGATGATGCGCCAAGCTGGCCGCTACCTACCAGAATACCGTGCAAGTCGGGCCACAGCAGGTGACTTTTTAAGTCTGTGCAAAAATGACGCCTTTGCCTGTGAAGTAACTCTGCAGCCCCTGGAACGCTATGACCTAGACGCAGCTATTTTGTTTTCGGACATTTTAACCATTCCAGACGCTATGGGATTAGGTTTGTATTTTGAAACAGGTGAAGGTCCAAAATTCAAGCATACCGTTCGCTCCCAAGCGGATATGGAAGCACTTCCTGTCACCTCAGCGGATGATCTAGATTATGTCATGAAGGCCGTCACCACCATTCGTCATGCTCTGAATGGCCGTGTACCGCTAATTGGTTTTTCCGGAAGCCCATGGACGCTAGCAACCTACATGGTAGAAGGCGGCTCCAGCAAGGATTTTCGCCATATCAAAGGAATGATGTACCAAAGCCCTGAAGTGCTCCATGGTTTGCTAGACAAACTCGCAAAATCCGTTACGGCTTATTTAAATGGACAGATCAAAGCGGGTGCCCAAGCAGTACAAATTTTTGATACTTGGGGTGGCGCTTTAAGTGGCCCAATGTATCAACAGTTCTCTTTGCTTTATATGAAACAGATTCTAGACGGACTAATTCGTGAGCACGAAGGCAAACGCATCCCTGTGATCATGTTTACCAAGAATGGCGGACAATGGTTAGAAAACATGGCTGCAACTGGCCCAGATGCACTAGGCTTGGACTGGACAACCGATATCGCGGAAGCCCGTGCACGAGTGGGCGAAAAAGTAGCACTACAAGGCAACATTGACCCTTGTGTTTTATACGCTGATAAGGACGTCATCGAACGAGAAGTAGAGTTGGTACTGTCTGGCTACGGCCATGGTACAGGCCATGTGTTTAACCTCGGCCATGGTATTCACCAGTTTGTTAACCCAGATCACCCTAAGTATCTGATCGATGCGGTCCATGAATTAGGTAGAAAATATCACGAGCCGTTGTCTGAGGATTTGGATGCTCTAAATAATTTGGATTAATTTAGGCCTTTTAACAAGCAAATGGCACCTATAAAATAGTCATCGTATTGATCAACACGGTGGCTATTTTATCTTATCGCATTTCATTCAATCTCTCCTCAACCCAACCTATGCTCTTTGAATAATCATGCAGCAAGCAAGTCCAGTAAGCGACGCGCGCACAATTCATCAACCTTATGCTTTTGTTCACTCCATTTACCATTACGCTTACGCACAACACAGTGAAACAACTCATTCACATAACAACAGACGTGATCACAACCATATTGATCCAACCAAGATAAACGTCCTAATGACTGATCATGACCTACCGCTAGAACAACAAAACGCAGTTGTAATGGGTATTTGTCCTGCTGTAAAAAAAGCGTGGCAAGATTTTGCGGTGTCGTATGCTGAGACAATCGAACATTCGCCCGCTCATAAAGAACAGATCGAATACGCTTTATAAAGCTATCTATCCCCTGCTCAAATGCCATAACGCCCTCTACTTCGCTCATACCTCCTCCCCTCTAAATTCCAACTCCGCAAAATTAATATAGCGCATAATTCACGAGCAAGTGGCGACTTTTACAAGAGAGTGTTACTTTTAGCCTATAGAACCTGTTTTGTATGGAGAGAAAAATGAAGTTAATTACAGCGATTATTAAACCCTTCAAGTTAGATGAAGTTCGTGAAGCCCTGTCTGAAATAGGTATTAGCGGCATAACGGTGACAGAAGTAAAAGGGTTTGGCCGCCAAAGAGGTCATACAGAACTATACCGTGGTGCAGAATACGTCGTCGATTTTCTACCAAAGGTAAAATTGGAATTGGCCGTTGATGACGGTGAGCTAGACAAAGCCATTGAAGCCATTAAAAACAGCGCCAATTCTGGCAAGATTGGGGATGGAAAAATATTTGTGTCTGAACTTGAACAAGTTATTCGAATTCGCACGGGGGAAACCGGTGCAGATGCAATTTAATCAAATCTATCTCTAGCCATGTATCACGTGACCGAACCTTATTGAGAATTGCTTTATATAGGCAGTTGAAACAAAAAAGAGGCTATAACAGACCTCTTTTTTGTTTTACACCTTAGTCTTGTCAAATATTAGCCTTTATCTGGCACCTTAATCGACACCGTTCCAAGGTAACGGTTTTGACGTTTCTCTACCTGACGGAAGATAGCGATAATTACCATACTGATGGCTAAATAAATCCCTCCCGCAGCCAGAAATATCTCAATCGGCGTATAAGTACGAGCAATAATGGTTCGCGCCATCCCAGTTAAGTCCAATATCGTAATGGTACTCGCTAAGGCACTGCCTTTGAGCATTAAAATAATTTCATTCCCATAAGCAGGTAAGACGATGCCAAATGCACGAGGCAACAGAACACGACGATACATCTGAGCCTTTGTCATGCCAACCACTTTACACGCTTCCACTTCCCCTTCAGGAATTGCTTGGATTGCGCCACGAAAGATTTCAGCGGTGTACGCTGAGGTATTTAAGGTAAAGGCGATAATGGCACACCAATAGGGCTCACGAAGTATCGGCCATAAAAAGCTCTCACGAACCACATCGAACTGCGATGCACCGTAGTAAACTAAGAAAATCTGAACCAACAGAGGTGTACCGCGAAAAAAGAAGATATAAGCGTAAGGGAACCCTTTAATCCACCAATTTTGAGATATACGTGCCAGCGCAATAGGCAAGGCAACAAGCGCCCCCAATACAACAGACAATGCAACCAACTGCACGCTAACCCAAGCACCTTCTAATAAACGAGGGAAATACTCGACTACCACTGAAAAATCCATCGTTTACCCTCTTCTCATGCCGCGACTGGCGCGTTTTTCTAACCATGTAACAACCACCATTGAAATAATGGTGAGTAGCAAATACATTATCGCGGCGGTGGCGTAAAATAAAAAAGGCTGTTTAGTGCTGCTCACGGCAATATTAGCTTTACGCATGATGTCGTCCAAGCCAACAATCGATACCAGTGCCGTATCCTTTAGCAACACCAAAAATAAATTTCCCAATCCCGGTAAAGCAACGCGCCATACTTGCGGCAAGATAATTCGCTGGAACTTTCTAAACGCGCCCATACCTAGCGCCGTCGCCGCTTCGTGCTGACCTTTGGGAATCGACTGCAGAGCACCACGAAAGACTTCAGTAGCATAAGCCCCAAAGGTTAAACCTAAAGCTGTCACACCCGCCGTAAATGGGCCAACTTCAATATAGTCGTCGTAACCAAACTGGCTAGCGATAGCCATCAATACAATGGTTGCCCCAAAGTAAATAATCAATACAGTGAGCAACTCTGGAATACCACGGACAATGGTGGTGTAAATGGTTGCAAGCCAACGTAATGGCGCAATAGATGACAACTTAGCCGCCGCCCCTAACAAGCCCAATACAAGACCCACACCCAAAGAAGCCATTGCCAGCTCCACGGTTATCAATGCGCCTTGTAAAAGCTGATCACCGAATCCATGAAGATCAATCATATAAACATCTCAGAATAAGCTAGAAAATTAAAAACCTTTGGTGAAAACCACCAAAGGTTTTTTATCATCGCTATCTAGTCAGCTAACGCTTAGTAGATAGAGAACGGGAAGTACTTAGCATTGATTTTCTGGTAAGTACCGTTTTCGCGAATGTCTTTAATCGCTTTATTAAGCTGATCTTTCAACTTGGTATCACCTTTTCGTACCGCAATGCCGATCCGATCAGTTTTCAAGAAGGCTTTGCCTTTAAATTCAAACTTGCCGCCTTTTCCTGATGTTTTCAGCCAGTTGTAAGTAGGTAACTCATCAGACAATACGATGTCTAAACGGCCAGACTCAAGGTCTAGGTAGACGTTGTCTTGGTTATCGTATAGCTTAATATTAGCGGTTTTGCCGTAATGATCTTCGAGATACTGGGCGGCCACTGTCGCACGCTGCGCACCGATGGTTTTACCTGATAAATCCTTCAGATTAAAGTTCTTGCCAACTAGCCCCATAAAGCGCACACCACCAGAGTAATACTTATTCGTGAAAGCCACGACTTTCTCACGCTCTGGTGTAATCGACATGGAGGCAATGATAGCATCGTATTTATGGACTTTAAGACCAGGAATCAAACCATCCCAATCTTGAGTCACAATTTCACACTTCGCCTTCAAGTCTTTACACAAAGCATGAGCAATATCGACATCAAAACCAACTGGTTTGCCAGTATTATCCATATAATTAAACGGAGCGAATGCCCCTTCTGTCGCAAAGCGAATAGTTTCTTGCGCTTGAACCATAACAGAAGACAACAAGGCGCCAGTCACTAGCACAGAACCCAATACGATTTTTTTTAATGTCATAATATTCCCCTTTTAAAACGCACAATGATTGCAGTACGCACAATGAATAACGCACCTACAACCGTCCTTTCACAACGAAAAAATAATTAATAGCAAGTACTTACCTACTTCATATCTACTAAGAGAGTCATTCCAAAGAGACAGGTAAACTAATAAGTACTGGATAAGAACGTTCTACAGCGCTCAGAATCAGGCGAGTTAAACACCTTATCTGGTGTGCCTTTTTCCTCGACCACGCCTTTATGTAGGAACACCACTTCACTGGACACTTCCTTGGCGAAGCTCATTTCATGGGTAACAATAAGCATGGTCCGACCCTCTTCGGCCAGTTTTCGCATAACCCCCAATACTTCCCCAACTAACTCAGGGTCAAGGGCTGAAGTAGGCTCATCAAACAAAATAACCTGTGGATCCATGGCCAAGGTACGAGCAATAGCCACACGCTGTTGCTGCCCACCTGACAACTGATTCGGATACATATGCTTTTTATCTGCAATCCCTACTTTATTAAGTAAGTGTTCAGCATAGTCCATAACCTCATGTTTCGGGCGTTTCAATACATGAGACGGCCCTTCCATAACATTCTGCAGCACTGTCATATGGGGCCACAAATTGAAGCTCTGAAAAACAAAGCCAATTTGCTGACGCATTTTTGTCAATTGCTTCATATCAGCTGCGGCCAAATCACGACCACTTGATGTTAACTTTAATGATTCACCATTAAAGATAATTTCACCTTTAGTTGGGTTCTCAAGCAAATTAATACAGCGTAAAAAGGTACTTTTACCTGACCCACTGGAACCAAGAATGGATATAACATCCCCATCATAAGCTTTCAGACTAATGCCTTTGAGTACCTCTACATCTGTAAATGTCTTATGTATATCAATGAGCTCTAGCGCAGGGGCTTTCGACATTGTTCATTACCTTTTAAAATTTCAGCTTAACTTTTGTTTTGGTGTTCAAACACACTCTGTGCCCACATCCAACTCTTCTGTCTTAGAGAGGCCATATTGGCAGGGTCTAACACCTCTGACATAACACCACGATGTAAAAGGGGCGTATTCTAAATTATTTTCGCCACAGTTGTCTTTTATTCCTGTCCGATTGAACAGGTGGATAGGCCTTAATCTGCAAATTTTTACGTTCATCTCTTGGGGTGACGCCAAAAAACCCCTTATAAGTGGTACTAAAATGGGGTGCCGTAGTAAAACCACATTCAAACCCCACCTCCATAATCGACTTGTCTGTTTTCATTAAAAGCTGCTTAGCGTGCTTGAGGCGTAACTCAAGATAGTAGCGGGATGGCACAACGTCCAGGTTTTGTTTAAAAAGCCGTTCTAAATGACGTCGAGATACACCAACATGGTAAGCAATATCATCCGATGAGAGGGGCTCACGAATATTCGCTTCCATCAACTGCACCGCTTCCACCAACTTAGGTTGTCCCGTTCCAATTCTCGCCTGCAATGGGATTCTCTGAGGATCGTCATGCATACGAATGCGCTCACAAACAAACTGTTCTGAAATACTACTGGCCAATGTCATCCCATGTTGCTTACCGATCAAAAACAGCATCATATCCATGGCAGCAGATCCCCCACTACAGGTAAAGCGATCTCGATCAACCTCAAACAGGTGATTCGACACAATGATGTTAGGAAACTCATCACGCAAATTCGCCATATCCCACCAATGAATGGTCGCACGATAATCACTTAACAGCCCGGATTTGGCTAATAAGTAACTTCCCGTACAAATCCCTCCGAGACTAACACCCTGTTTTGCTTGTTTCTTCAGCCAAATTTCTAAACTTTTACTTTCGTTTTGTGTCACAGGGGAGGCTCCACACACAAAAATTGCATCTAAGTCCCTAGGAGCGTCACTGGTTAAGTAGTCGGTAAGCGTGCTAATACCTGTATTGGAAGGGATTGACTGTTTCTCATGACCAATCGTACAAAAGCCATAAAGTTCTTTCCCTGTCACCCAGTTCGCCATATGTAAGGTTTCGATGGCAGAAGAAAAACCCAGCATGGAATAGTTCGGCAATAGTAGAAAACCGTATTTTTGCGGCTTTTTACTCGCCTGCATGATTTCTCGTGATGCGAATTCGTTCTTGTACAATTTATTATCCTGCGATCAGTAGATAAATTAGAGCATTATTTCGTTTAAAATGAATGTAGACATGATGATTTGCTAAAAACACACATTCTCTGGTGAATGACACCAGACACAGCAAACAAATGTCGCAATCACGAAATTAATATAGTTTTAATAGAGTATACTTTTATTAACAGACACTCGCATCAAAAACTAAAAGTTTCGTTATTTGCTAACTACAGCTAGATTTATCAGAATCAGAACGCCAAGTGAGGAAAAGTTCTAATGATTGACAACAAAAAAAACGAAATAATAGATCGCATTGAAGCTGAAATCAGAGACAATTTTAGTGCAAGTGAAGCCCAATACATCAGCAATCTAACGCGTCTTTATTTTCGGGATGCTTTAGAAGAAGACATGGTCAATGAACCCATAGAGAATTTATACGGCACCATCATTTGCCTATGGGACTTTTTACAACTGCGTACTGGTAACCAGCCTAAGGTTCGGGTTTACAACCCCAATTTTGAAGAGCACAGCTGGCAATCCACTCATACCGTTATCGAGATCCTAACCGATGACATGCCATTTTTAGTGTCTTCCTTTAACATGGCGTTAGTTCGCCTTGGGCACACCATCCACTTAACGGCCCACCCTGTTATCCAAGTTAAGCGAAATAAAAAAGGGGAGTTGGAGGAAGTTGCCGAAACCATTAATAACGGCATTACAGAAGCCCTGATGCGGTTTGAAATTGATCGCTTATCCGATACTAACCTGCTTGATGACATCAAAGAAGAACTGCTTAACAGTTTAGCCGACGTCAAAAAAACCGTCGAAGACTGGTCTCTCATGCAAAAGAAACTCAACGAAGCCATCGCTGAGTCAGAAAAAATCTCACATTTAAAAGACAAAGATAACCATCAGGAAAACTTAGATTTTCTACGCTGGGTTGGTAACAACCACTTCACGTTTATCGGCTTCCGTGCCTACGATCTGGTTAAAGAAAAAGATGAAACACACCTTAAGTTAGTCGATGGCTCGGGTCTTGGTACTTTCCGTGACACTAATGATAAGAAAGTGAAACGCGATATTGTCCTAAACGATGATCTTGCAGGTCTAGCCGTCGACCCAGACAATATTCTGATTTTGACCAAATCAACCGCCATTTCTACCGTTCACCGCCCTGTTCACCTTGATTACCTTGGCATCAAACGTTTTGACAAAAAAGGAGAAGTTATTGGTGAATGGCGTTTCTTTGGGTTGTACTCCTCTGCCGCTTATATCGCGCGTATGCAAGACGTTCCACTACTTCGCAAAAAATTGGCGCACATTATTGAAAAAGCCAATGTGGATCCAAACAGTCATAAAGGAAAAAATTTAAAACACATTCTAAATAGCTACCCTCGTGACGAAATGCTACACGCTCCCGTAGAAGAGCTTTACGGCATCATTGAAAGAATCCTTGCGATACAAGAGCGTCGTCAACTACGAGTCTTCATTCGTAAAGACATTTATGGCCGCTTCTTAAATGCCCTAGTTTATGTACCACGGGATCGTTACAACACTGAGATCCGCATCAAAATGCAAGACATCTTGATGAATGCTTGCAACGGCACCAGTGCAGAGTTCAATGTCCAATTCTCGCAAATGGTATTGGCCCGCGTTAACTTCACGATCCAAATTGCCGATCCTAAAAACAGCCCAGATGTCGATGTAGATGACATTCAGCGTAAAATGCAAGAAGCGATGAGCTCTTGGGATGATAAGTTACTCACTGCATTACAAACCAGTAATGGAGAAGAAGGTGGTAATAATCTATACGCACAATACGCGCCTTACCTACCCGCTGCTTACCACGAAGATTTCTCCCCCAATGCTGCCGTATTGGACATTGAACGCTTAAACTCGTTAGCGGGCGAAGGCGATATCAGCACTCATCTATACCGCCAAGTAGGACAAAGCAAAAACCACTACTTCTTTAAAGTCTATGGCTCTGGTACCACACTAGTATTATCAGACGTTCTCCCTATTTTAGAATGCATGGGACTACGTGTTTTAGAAGCTCGTCCCTATGAGTTGGACAACCATGAAGAAAACATCAAAAATACTTGGATTGTCGAATTCGCTATCAGCGTTGACGCTGATGTGAACCTTGAGAAAAATGCCCAACGCGAGTCCTTCCAAGAAGCGTTTAGCCAAGTATTCAGTCGCCGTGTTGAAAATGATCGCTTCAATGCCCTAGTGCTGGATGCCTCCCTCACATGGCGTCAAGTGACTATGTTGCGCGCTTTAACTAAGTACTTGATGCAGCTACAAGTCCCCTTCTCTGTGCAGTATATGCAGCAAACTCTGGAGAAAAATGCCAACATCGCTCGTTTACTTGTGCAATTATTCGAGCAGCGCTTTGATCCAAACCAAACCACTAAGCGAGAAGAAAAAGTCCAAAAACTGCTTGAGAAGATTGAAGCCGCACTAGATCAAGTGGCCAACCTTGATGAAGACCGTATTTTGAAACATTACCTGTCCGTTGTTCAGGCAATGATTCGTACTAACTTCTACCAGCCCGATGAAAATGGCAACATCAAAGACTACGTGTCATTTAAGCTGGATCCATCCATGATTCCAGCCGTACCACTACCTCGCCCTAAATTCGAAATCTTCGTTTATGCGCCTTGGGTCGAAGGGGTGCACATGCGTGGCGGCAAAGTCGCGCGTGGTGGTTTACGCTGGTCTGACCGTATGGAAGACTTCCGCACCGAAGTGCTTGGCTTAGTCAAAGCACAAATGGTGAAAAACGCCGTAATCGTTCCAACTGGTGCAAAAGGTGGCTTCGTCGCCAAACAATTAAAGAAAAACGCCTCTCGTGAAGACATTCAGGCCGAAGTCATACGTTGTTACACCACCTTTATTAGTGGTTTACTCGATATCACAGACAACCTAGTTCAAAACAAATTAGTCCCACCTGTCTGCGTTGAGCGTTATGACGAAGACGATCCCTACTTGGTTGTCGCCGCCGATAAAGGCACCGCGACCTTCTCAGATTTGGCGAATAGCATTTCAGCAAAATACGGTTTCTGGTTAGGTGACGCCTTTGCTTCTGGTGGTTCTAACGGATACGACCATAAGAAAATGGGGATTACCGCTCGTGGAGCATGGGAATCCGTCAAACGTCAATTCAAAGAAATCGGCATCGATTGTCAAACCACTGACTTTACGGCGGTTGGCATCGGTGATATGGCAGGGGATGTATTTGGTAATGGTATGCTGCTGTCAAAACATACCAAGTTGATTGCGGCCTTCAACCACATGCATATTTTCATTGATCCAACACCGGATCTAGAAACCTCATTCGCTGAACGTGAACGCATCTTTAAACTGCCACGGTCTTCTTGGGAAGATTACAATAAAGAATTGATTTCTAAAGGGGGTGGCATTTTCAACCGTTCGGCAAAATCCATTCCGATCAACGCAGACATTCGTAAAGCCTTAGGAATCGAAGGCAACATGAAATCCATGGCCCCTACGGATCTGATCAACGCCATTCTCAAAGCGCCTGTCGACTTATTGTGGAACGGTGGTATCGGAACTTATGTCAAAGCTGAGAGCGAAACACATGCAGATGTAGGCGATAGCGGTAATAACTCGTTACGTGTTGATGGTAAAGAACTTCGTTGTAAGATTGTTGGCGAAGGCGGTAACTTGGGCCTAACACAACGCGGTCGTATTGAATTTGCTCAAAATGGTGGTTTAATTAGTACCGATGCCATCGACAACTCAGCTGGCGTGGACAGCTCTGACCACGAAGTGAACATTAAGATTCTGCTAAACCGTGTAGTTGAAAACGGCGACATGACGGAGAAGCAACGTAACACTTTATTGGCTGAAATGACCGACGAAGTGGGCAGCTTGGTATTGCGTCATAACTTGGGTCAAAGCCACGTTTTATCGCTTGCGAACTCACAAGCAACGGAACGCTTAGCAGACCATTGGCGTTTGATTCAATCCTTGGTTCGTGAAGGCCGTCTAAACCGTGAAATCGAATTTCTACCAAGCGATGGGCAAATAAAGAAACGCATGAATAAAGGACAAGGCTTAACGCGTCCTGAAATTTCTGTGCTGCTGGCCTACTCTAAGATCAAGCTGTCTGAGCAATTAGTTGAAGACGGTATTGGCGAAGACCCTGACTTACTAACACAAATTCATCAATACTTCCCAACCCAATTGGGTAAGCGCTTTGATAATCAAATGGCGTCTCACCCCTTATTACAAGAGATTATTGCCGGCCACGTTACTAATAATATTGGTAATCGCATGGGCCCAACCTTCAGTACTTACGTACAAGAAGAAACCAGTGCATCGGCCTTAAATTTAGTACGTGCCTACATGGCCGCAGAAGACATTTTTGGCATCCCTGGACTTTGGGATGCAATTAATGACTTGGATTTCAAAGTCAATAATGGTCTCTTAAATAAACTCCTGATTCGCATTCAAAACTTACTTGAACACGCAACACTATGGTTACTGCGTAATACACGAGAAAGCTTATCTATTCAAAAACTGAAAGACACATATAAGCCAGGTGTGGAAATCATTCGAGCCAATATGCAAGCCATTTTGACCGAGCCTAGCCAACAACATCTAACGGACATCACAATGGAGCTGGCTGCGCAAGGTATCCCTGAGGACATTGCCCATCAAATCTCTTCGTTGCACTACCTGTTCTATGGATTAGACATTATTCGGGTTGCCGCCAACACAGACAAAGAAGTATTGGATGTGGCACAAACCTACTTCGCTCTAGAAATGGATCTTGAGCTACATTGGTTACGTCATAGTGTTAGTGAATTGGTTGCTAGCGACATGTGGCAACGTCGTGCAAAAGCAGGCTTGGGAGACGAAGTTGATAACAGCTTAAGAACCCTCACTCAAGAAGTCATTCAATCCAGCCCTGATATCAAGGAACAGGAAGAAAGATTGGCCCATTGGCGCGAACAGAACAGCGATAACATTCAGCATTACAGAACGACCTTCGGAGAAATCAAATCCGAGTCGGATTTAACGCTTGCAATGATCACTGTTGCTATTCGTGAGCTGAGAAATCTGATATAAACCAAAGGGCGACTGGTATCACAGTCGCCCATTTTAACGAGGTATATAAAAGTGACAGAACAAGTAACGAGAGCAACATTTGACGAAGTAATGTTTCCTAACTACGCCCCCTCTGCGATTATTCCAGTACGTGGCGAAGGCTCTCGCGTATGGGATCAAGAAGGCAAAGAATATATCGATTTTGCAGGCGGCATCGCCGTTACTGCATTGGGGCATTCTCACCCAACATTGGTCAACGTCATGCGCGAACAAGCAGGACAACTTTGGCATTTAGCCAACATCATGACCAATGAGCCAGCATTGCGATTAGCAAAAAAGCTAACCGAAAAAACCTTTGCTGATCGAGTATTCTTCTGTAACTCAGGAGGAGAAGCCAACGAAGCAGCGTTTAAATTGGCTCGTCGTTACGCGTTTGATCATTTTGGTCCAGAAAAGAACGAAATTATCTCTTTCTACCAATCATTCCATGGGCGTACTTTGTTCACTGTCTCTGTCGGTGGCCAACCTAAGTACAAAGAAGGGTTTGAGCCAACGCCAAAAGGCATCACTCACTGTCATTTCAATGATATTGAAGAGCTCAAATCGCTGATTTCCGACAAGACCTGTGCCGTTGTCATGGAGCCTATTCAAGGGGAAGGTGGAATTATTCCTGCTGACAAAACCTTTGCTAAACAAGTACGTGAGTTATGTGATCAACACAACGCCTTACTGGTATACGATGAAGTACAATCTGGTGTGGGTCGTTCAGGCACTTTTTTCGCTTACGAACAGCTTGGTGTCACACCAGACATTCTAACGTCTGCAAAAGCGCTGGGTAACGGCTTCCCCGTTGCGGCGATGATAGCAAAAGACAATGTCGCACAAAGTTTTGTCTTTGGCACCCATGGTAGCACCTATGGCGGCAACCCAATGGCCTGCGCCATTGCCGAAGCAGTCATTGATATTATCACCACACCAGAAGTGCTTGATGGTGTTAACAAGCGTCACGACTTATTTGTTGAAGGCCTTAACGCCATAAATGAAAAGTACCATGTCTTCAAAGACATTCGTGGTATGGGCTTATTGATGGGTGCAGAAGTTGTCGAGCAGTTTGCTGGTAACGCCAAAGCCTTTTTAACCGCTGCAGCAGAAGAAGGTTTATTTGTACTGGTTGCTGGCCCTAACGTGATTCGTTTCGCTCCGTCTTTGATCATTCCTGAGGAAGATATTAAAGAAGGTTTGGCTCGTCTTGATCGCGCTATTGCCAAAGTACTGGCAAACTAATCAACAGGCTTATCGTTAGATGACTTTTCAAAAATCGGACTTAGGTCCGATTTTTTTATGTCTAAAAAAACGAACAGTATCATCCAGATTATTATTCAACGATCTCTTTCTATTATCATATTTAGATTCGACCCAAGACTAAAAACATTGTTTCCTAACAACGTACAGAGTCTTTAAACATTGAATACTCTTCAGAATGACGTTAATATCCCGAGAAATCAGACACACCTATGAAGAGGGCAAAAGGACATGACTCCGATAAAATTTCATGGAGCGGGCAGTGAATATTTCAAAATTTGGATTGTTAATACTCTATTAACCATTATTACCATAGGTCTATATCGGCCTTGGGCAAAAGTTCGCTCTTTGCGCTATTTTTATGGTAATACCGACTTAGATAACGCAAGCTTCGAATATCACGCAACAGGAAAACAGCTCTTCCCGAGTTACCTCATTGCTATTGTTATTTTGGCTTTATATATACTTCTCTCGAAAACCAATGCGGCATTAAGTGGTATTTTCCCAATTGCACTGGTTATTGCTTTGCCTTGGATCGTCTGGCGTTCACTAAAATTCAACTTTCGCATGACAAGCTATCGCAATGTCCGCTTCGGCTTTACTGGAAATCTTTCAAGCTCTTATATAGCGATACTCGCTTACCCTATCAGTCTTTTGATCGCAGGCTTCATTGTCATATATTTTATTTTTTCAGCCATTCCACAACCTGACAATATAAAAATCATTCTTCTGCTTTTGATTTTTGCGTGCCCTGCCTATATTGCTATAATCAAAATGGTAACCAGTAACTTTTTAATCAATGGCTCTCACTTTGGTCAAGGGAAATTCTTGGCCAAACTTGAATTCAGACCTTTTTTCTTTATTATGCTTAAAGCGACTGGATTAGGCCTTTTACTTGCCGCCATTTCATTAATTATCGTCTATGGTGTAGGTTTCAATGCACTATCTCAAACATTACAAGGCATGCGAGGCTTAGGCTCTAGGCCAAGCCCAGCTACTATTCTTTCTGCTTTTATCATTTTCTACATAGTCTTTATTTTAGTTGGTATGTATGTTTTTTCTTATACTACGGCTCGCCAACGTCAATATATTTTAAACAGTATGCAGCTAGATAAGTCTATTCGTTTCCAATCAACCTTAGCCGCTAATAAATTTTTCATCATCGCTTTTACAAATTTTCTACTACTGATCTGTACACTGGGCTTAGCTTATCCTTGGACTGCGATACGACTTTATCGCTACTCAATGGAGAGTATTCATGTTCATGCGGAAGAAGGCTTTGACGGTTTTATTAGCCAACAAAGTGATAACAAAGGACCTTTAGGCGAAGAACTTGGTGATGCCTTTGATGTTGATGTCGCAGGTATTGCCCTGTAATGATACAAGGTAGACTTTACTTGGCAGGATGCTCAACATCGTTTCCTGCCACCTTACATATTGATAAGAGAGGCTTTCAGCTTCGCGCTGAAGGCCTCTCTTCTATTATAGGCTCTCATAATGAACTTAAGGTATCGGACCGCATAGGGAATATCATGCGAAAAATAACCTTAAAGGATGGAAGCTTATTTGAAACACAAGATAATGATGCCATTGATGCCTTGCTGAACGATACCATAACATCAACTCGGCTAATGGCATTCATTCATATATTAGAAAAAAATCTAACGTTTACCATTGCCTGCATTTTTATCATTATTGCGGTGGTTTTTTCAGGCTTTAAATGGGGTCTACCAGTGGTTAGCAACGTTATCGCCAACAACCTCCCTGCTTCAGCTAATCAAGTACTGTCAAGCCATGCGCTACAGTTTTTAGATGCCACCGTATTAAGCGCGAGCCAGCTACCTTCTGAGCAAAAGCTTAAGATACGCCAACACTTTGAAAATAAAATCGTCCCTCTTTATCAAACCGATGACAAAACCGTTTTCACTCTGCATTTTCGTCGTTGGCCATCAGAAAAAGGAACAGGCATTGCCAATGCGTTGGCATTACCAGATGGCGATATCATCATAACGGACCGTTTAATACAACTCGCCCACAACGAAGCTGAAATTGATCTTATCTTATTACATGAAATGGGACATATCGTAGGCCGTCATGCATTAAAGAAAGTCATCGAAGGTAGCATAATGGCCGTCACCGCTTCATTGATTTTTGGCGATATAAACTCAATGAATGACTTAGGTATTGGCGTCGGATCATTTCTCATCAGCAATGTCTATTCACGACATTATGAAGCTCAAGCCGATCAATTTGCTTATCAGCATGCTTTAACAGCTAACATCCCCCCATCCAGCTTAGGGGACATCCTCACTAGAATAGAGCAAACCTCCAACAAAGGCATACCTAACAATGACCTTAAAAACACCAAGGGGTCTACAAAAACACAATCTGATGACGGTGGTTTTTCTAGACTACTTTCTACTCATCCAAGCTCGGCACAAAGAGTAAGAATAGGAAAGCATTATCAAGACTGCTTTAATCAAGGCCTTACCCACTGCCCGTCACCGTAAAATAAAAACCATCATCTAAGAAACATCTTATAAAAGCGCAACGAGTATCCGATCTCTCAAATACGCCATACCAGACACGTGTACTTGAGCGATGTCATCTGCCTTAATACTTAATTCAGCCCAGAGGCGCGACGTTTTTCCCATTGCTCGGCCTTGTTCAAAGCACATACTGGTTAAACCTAACTGTTTGTATAAATAACAAGCCAAAGCACCGCTCGCACTGCCTGTGGCAGACTCTTCGGATATCCCAACTGCAGGCGCAAAGTTACGACAATAAGCCGTCACCCCACCTTTTTCTGGGTTTAATTCAAAAAGGTGAAAGCCGATCACTTTCTCCTGTCGAGAAAAGTCCACTACCGCTTTTTCATCCATAACCACCTTGTCTAATTCACCTTTCGGTACGGGCACGATAATGTCCGGTAATCCAGTCGATAATGCTTGGATCGGTAAAGCTAGCTTAGAAAGCGCTCTCTCTGACAAACCAAATAGCGGTGCAATAACATCAGCAGAATAGACGTTCATCCAAGTTGGTCGAGTCTGCTCCATGGTAACCAACCCTGTAGTGTCCACGTCAACCGCTAACACACCCGCCTTTGTCTCTTGCATATAACGTCCCTCAGAGACAATACCTAGATGTTTTAACAGCCAAAAAGTCGCCACGGTAGCGTGCCCACAAAAATCCACTTCTTCCGTTGGCGTAAAAAACGCCACCGCAAAATCCGCTTTTTCATTTTGAGAAACAAACGCCGTTTCCGAGACGCCGACTTGTTTCGCTATGCTGAGACGATCCTCTCTAGACAAATTGTCTGCGTTCAACATCACCCCCGCCGTATTTCCACCCTTTTCAAGGTAGGAAAACGCCTCGACTAAATACACAGTGACAGGAGGCATTTTGTCTTCTACTTTTTCCATCACTACTGAACCGACTTTCATGTTTATTCCAACCTCTCTTCATGACGAAGATTGTTCTTAGTGTTCGACTAGTTTACTCTCTTGAAAAGCGTCGCTGGGCTAGTTTATTAGATCAACGACTTATCTGTAAGTGAACTTTATAGAGAAACCAAATAGTGTTTTTATCCTTCTTTCCCAAACCCAAATTATTTTTTCTAAGTTTCGCCCTATGGGCCCTTGTTTGTGTCATCGGTTGGTATACAAAAATTCAAGACCTAGGTCACCTATTAAGCTTAGGTTCGGTATTTGGCGTGCATTTTCCTGATGCCTTAAGCAAAGGTGCGAACGCCGCCGCACAAGCCGCATTTGCTAGTCAACAAAAAACAGCTGTCGATGTATGGCTCTACCAATATATGGCCGTTTGCTACGCTATTTTTATTGGTGTATGGATGACGTTTGGTGGACAAAAATGGGCTAAATGGTCTGTTATAGGTTCTGGTCTTATCATCTTTACTACATGGTTTAGTGTTCAACTAGGCGTAATGATGAACGAATGGTACGGCGGTTTTTACGACCTTATTCAAAAAGCCCTAAGCAGCCCACACAGCATAACGATTACCAGTTTTTATGCTCAGCTGTCCACTGTATCTATCATTGTTTTTGTTTCTGTTATTGTCTCAGTATTAAACAACTTTTTTGTTAGTCACTATGTCTTTCGTTGGCGTACGGCTATGACCCAATATTACACCGCTAAATGGCAGCAAGTTCGCCATATAGAAGGGGCATCTCAACGGATTCAAGAAGACACTATGCGTTTTGCCAATATTGTTCAAGGGTTAGGAGTTAGCTTTATCAATTCCATTATGACTCTATTGGCTTTTTTACCTATTCTGTGGAGTTTATCAAGCCATGTAAAAGAACTTCCATTCATCGGTGAAGTGCCTCAGCCTTTGGTTTTTGTTGCTATTATTTGGTCAATTTTTGGTACTGTTTTGCTTGCTATTTCAGGTATTAAACTTCCAGGATTAGAGTTTAAAAACCAGCGAGTAGAAGCGGCTTATCGTAAGGAGCTGGTATATGGGGAAGATTTTGAAGATCGCGCAGAGCCACTAACCCTTACAGAGCTCTTTACGAATGTCCGCAGAAACTACTTTAGACTGTATGGCCATTACTTATATTTTAACGTAATACGCTACTCTTATGTATATATGGGACAATTTGTCCCCCTTATTGCTCTCGCACCTTCCATCGTTGCTGGCGCGATTACTTTAGGTCTTCTAAACCGAATTTTGAATGCTTTTAACCAAGTGGAAGGTTCATTCCAATTTTTGGTCGGTTCTTGGACCACGATTGTTGAATTGCTCTCTATCTACAAACGTTTAAAAGCCTTTGAAGCGGCTATCGATGATCAGCCTTTGCCTTCTATCGAAGAGACGCCAACCGCTTAATCATCATTCATTTGTCTCTATTGACATAACGCTATTTCAGGACGGGACATCAAAAACAAAAAAGCCAGCTAACTAAGCTGGCTTTTTGTCATTAATCTTTGTTTGTTACTTCGAATATTTATAACTCGAAGACTAACCATTCTAGACATTAATATTAATATTCTGTCCAAGATTATCCGTTGTCATATGGCTGCCGCTGCTAGCGGCTGGCGTAGGATTGGCTTTTGGGTTACTGTCGGTGCTCGCTAAAAGGTCAAGCGCCCGCTGACCCTGTTGCACTTGGGCATCCTGAGACAACTTAGCAGTGTAGGCTTCTCTGGCATATGATGCAGCTGCACTAGCGCCACTGATACCATCCATAATAACCTCCCAAACGTCATTAAAAACACTTTCCGTTTACTATATGACCATTATAGCTGAAAACTGTTCATTTTACGATCAGTTTATTTTCATTAAGTGCTTTTCCTGTCTACTCGGCTGATAATAAAAAGAAAGTTTTCAATTAGTCACACTATAAACTCGTCTTATTCACGAACTCATCCCAGTGGCGGCTCACTAACGCCTGATTGCTCTCCAACGTATCTCTTTGTACAACCCGGCCTTGCTTTTGAAGATTCAAACGGTGATTCAAAGCACGGTACAAAGTATACGTCTGCGTCATTTCCTGCGCCGTTTCATCAGCGATCAAACCGACATTGGCTGCGGCTTCTAGTTGACGCACATTATCCGAATAGCGCATTAATTCTGGGTACTGATGGGACCAAGCCAGCACAAGATATTGCACCATAAACTCAATATCAATAATCCCACCGGCACCTTGTTTCAAATCAAAGCCCTTCTCTTTCCCTCCGGAGTCTAGGTGGGCGCGCATTTTTTCACGCATCTTGATGACTTCTTGCTTGAGCTCAACGCGATCCCGTTCATTGCCAATAATCAGCTTACGACAGGCCTCGAATCTTGCTATCAGGTCCTCATCCCCTGCTAACGCTCTGGCACGGGTTAATGCTTGATGCTCCCACACCCACGCTTCTTTTTGTTGATAGTCCTTAAAAGCCTCCAGACTACTGACTAATAACCCCGAATTACCTGAGGGACGTAATCGCATGTCTACCTCATACAAACGACCTGCCGCAGTAAAGCTGGTTAGCATATGAATAATACGCTGACAGAGTCGTGTGTAAAAAGTTAAATGATCGACACTTCTGTCACCACTGGTGTAGCCGTTGGCTTGAGCATCGTGAACAAACACTAAGTCTAAATCCGAATCATAACCTAACTCCAAACCACCAGACTTGCCATAGCCAATAATCGCCAATTGTGGTGAACTGACCAACTCCCCCTCCTGAACAGGGAAACCATGCTTATGGGTCAAATGCCACCAAGATTGCTGCAAGACTTGCTCCAACAGGACTTCTGCCAACCAAGTTAAGTGATCACTCACTTTCATAACAGGCAAGATTTCTGTGATATCACAGGCCGCAATCCGTAAAGTAATGGATCGTTTGAAGCGCCTTAAAGCATCCATTTGGGCTTCTTCATCCTCTTCTGGCAGGCGCAGCAAAATTTGTTGTAACTCTTCTTTTAGCATGGCTTTGCTAGGGGGGGAGAATAAAGTATTTGCGTCTAATAGTTCATCCAGCAACGCTGGGGAGCTGGAAATCACTTCGCTAAACCAAGCACTTTCACGACATAACCCCATTAAATGGGTAATGGCTGTGGGGTTTTCACACAACAAAACCAAATAGGCAGTACGGCGCAATACCGCATCCAGAATGGGGATAATACGTTCTAAAATAATATCAGGAGCCCTTTCTTCTGCTAATGCAGATACAAAGGCGGCTAAAAAAACCGATAGACGCTCCTGCCCAATGGGCTGCATAAAGACCACGCCTTTTGAGCTTAAAAACACACTTAACCGATTCACGGCTGCTTCTCTATCCTGCCATTGAATATCGGCAATGGCATCGGCAATGGCTTCTTGATCTTTGGCATTTTTCAGCAATAAACGCCAACTTTCTTGTTGCTTCACCTCTTCACTGCTTTCTTCACCATCATCAATCAGCTCGGAGAAAATCCCATGAACGAGGTGGCGCAAGCGCCACAGTTCATCATTTAATGCTTGCCAAGAATCAAAGCCCACCATAATGGCTAGGCGAGCCTGACCCATCTCATCCTCTGGTATGAGCTGGGTCTGCTCGTCTCGATACGCTTGCAGTGCATGCTCTGTGCGACGCAATAAAAGATACGCTTGTGTGAGTGTGGCAACATCGGTTGAGGAAAGATAATGATGTTTTTCCAGATGAGGTAAAACAGACAATAAGGCGGGCTTTTGAAGCCCTTGATCTCGTCCACCATGGAGAATTTGTAAGGCTTGAGCAATAAATTCAACTTCCC
The DNA here is from genome assembly GCF_900089775.1 of Marinomonas spartinae. Classification (GTDB taxonomy): domain Bacteria; phylum Pseudomonadota; class Gammaproteobacteria; order Pseudomonadales; family Marinomonadaceae; genus Marinomonas; species Marinomonas spartinae. Next base: position 43,050 of record NZ_FLOB01000005.1, on the reverse strand, counting down.
GAATACCACCTCCCCCCAGCTTAATATTATGTTCAATGCCTTTTCGGCGTACTTCTTTGGCGATCATCTGCTTCAAATCTCGCAAAGCGCCAATCGCTCCAAAATCCAGGTACTTTCGATACACAAATGGTTTGCGTAAAGCTTCAAACTCGGCAATGTCTTGTTGGTCACCTGCCATCACTCGCGCTTTGATCATGGCATAACGTTCCCAGTCACGCCCTTGATCTTGGTAATATTGCTCCAAAGAGTCCATATTGAGCACCAACGCACCCGACTGACCAAATGGCCTCAAGCGCATATCGACACGAAAGACAAAGCCATCTGCAGTGACCTGATCTAAATGTTGAATTAACTTTTGCCCAAGTTTCGTGAAATATTCTTGATGGGAAAGGCTCTTTTTCCCTCCTTGAGTCTCGCCATGCTCACGGAAAGCAAAGATCAAATCTATGTCAGACGATAAATTGAGCTCGTTGCCTCCTAATTTCCCCATGCCAATCACAATCATAGATTGCACTTTGCCTTGCTGATCCAAAGCATGGCCATAAAGCGTCTGATAATGATGAACACTCCACGCTAAGCTGGCTTTAACTGAGGCATCGGCTAGACCGCTTAGCATAGCAGTTAGCTCTTTTAGAGAAATCTGCTGCTGAAGATCCAGCGCAATCAAATGTGTCATCCACCACTGTCGATAAAGTCGCAAGCGCTTCATCAAACTCGGCTCATCCAGCCCCATTGACTCTTGATCTTGCTGCAACACTTCTTTGACCGTTTCCGCATCGCTAGCAAAGTAGGCTTCACCTGCCATCATCGCTTCATAGGATGGTCGCGGTAGGTACGTTGTATCGCATAAATGATTGTCTAACCAATGAGGAAAGCGCACCCATTGCTGATGCAAATAATCGCTTAACAACCATAGCGGCTCTAAACGATCGATTTGCTCTTGATTGAGAAGAGACAACCCACACCGCTCTCTAGATTCTTGGATCGCCTCGTAAAGCGTCGATCGATTAGGGTGTTGATTACAATAAACAAGATAAGCAGTGTTCTTTACAAGCGGGGTCAAAGGAGATTCCTTCTTCATGGTTTAAGCCTTTACACGATGTCTACGGGAGTCTCATCATGCAAAGGTAGCGATTTTTATTATGGATAAACGAATTAACTGTTGATCAACATTCAGCAGGATCGGCAACACAATAGTCTAACGGGCCGAGGCTTGATTAAGCCATTGACCTACTTTTAACATCACAATGCCAGTTTGCTTCAAACCTCCAAAGTGAGGGAGCAAGTCTTCTACAAACTCTGAAGACGCGGCTAATAATGCTTTCTCCAATAGCAGCACTTCTTGCTTCAGTTCCGACGACAAATAATAGGCCAACTGAACTAACGAATGACGAATGGGTTGAATCAATATCTCATCTTCCATATAAAACATGGCCTCCCAGTAGACTAACCAAGATTCGTACCAATATACTGCGAAGTCAAATTCTGTCGCAGTATTGTCTGGCTTCTCTGGAAACTGAATCTGTCCATGCTTAAGACGAACCCCTTTTTGTGCTTTTGACACCGTACTCACTTGCACAGGAACTTGTTGGGCTAACTTGTGAGCGAATTCGTATAAGACTTTGTCATCACCCGATTTTAGCTCAATTTCCAACTCGCAGATGGGCTCTTGACCATAAGCAGAGGTCACGACCCCTTGGTCACACACCACTTCCATTTGCGTGCCCTGCTCTTCTATCAGCCAGACCTGGCGCTCAAAGTCCGTTCGATAAACTTCGATCAGATCTTTCCCCCAAGATAAATCCATTAACGACTCGGGTAAGGGTACGGCGTTTAGCAAGGACAAATCTAATTGTCCATTAGGCACCTGCCATTCCCATTCGCCACGGGCATGCATGCCAATTCGGCTACTGCCCCGGGTTTTCAATGTCTGAATGTATTTCTGATTCACCGCCCGAATACGCAGGGCCACCCCCGCATCCATCAGCATCGCATCGGCGGTATCAAAATAACCATTCATCAAAGAGAGTGTAGGTTGACGGGAACTTGTCTCATTAGCTTGTTTGCAAATTTCATCTAAAAACTCACTTGCAGGCTTGAGATACTCGGACTGAACCATTAGCTTTAGTTCTAGCTCGGTAGCCATATTTTCTTAACCTCATTCACTTCTGACGCATTATCACATCAGAGACTACTTAATTTTTGTTTAAGTGTATCAGATGCCCAGCCTACAGTAGTAATATTAGCGTTATCACTTTGATCGAGGATAGCTTGTGAACACTCCACCGCCGCTCATCACCATGATGTCTCAACTGATTGCATCGCCCTCTATCAGTTCTAGTCAAGCCAGCTGGGATCAGTCAAATAAAAAAGTCATTGAACTGCTAGAAAACTGGCTTTCCTCCTTGGGCTTTTCTTGTGAGGTCATGGCGATTCCCAACCGCCCTAACAACGTCAACTTGATTGCCACAATTGGCCAAGGCGAAGGCGGCTTAGTCCTATCCGGTCATACAGATACCGTACCTTATGACCAAGATCGCTGGCAATCGGATCCTTTTCGCTTAGAAGAGAGGGATAACAAACTGTATGGGTTAGGCAGTTGTGATATGAAGGGCTTTTTTGCCGTGGTCATCGATACCCTGCGCGATATGGATTTGACTCAATTGAAAGAGCCATTAATTATTCTCGCCACTGCGGATGAAGAATCTTCGATGTCAGGTGCCCGTGCATTAGTCAGCCAGCAGAAAATTAAGGCTCGTTATGCGGTAATCGGCGAACCCACTTTGCTGAAACCGATTTATGCCCACAAAGGCATTATGATGGAACGTATTCAAATTAAAGGACAGTCTGGCCATTCATCCAACCCTTCCCTTGGCAATAACGCCATGGATGCCATGCATATGGTCATGTCCGAGCTTATGACCTTTCGCCAGCAATTGAAGAAAAAATATCGCGACGCCAATTTTGTCATTGAGTACCCAACCATGAACTTTGGTTGCATACACGGTGGCGACAGCGCAAACCGTATCTGTGGAAAATGTGAACTAGACTTTGACCTACGCGCTTTACCAGGAATGAGTAACCAATCCTTGATTGAAGAAATTCAAGCGATTTTACCCAAAATCGAAGAGATAACAGGTACCACAATAGAAATGCGCAGCTTGTTTGAAGATATTCCCTCTTTCCTAACATCCACGGATTCTGATATTTTAAAAACCTGTGAAGCACTGACCCAGCAAACAGGCGACAGTGTCGCTTTTTGTACCGAAGGCCCCTTTTTAAATCAACTTGGCATCGAGACCTTAATACTGGGCCCAGGCTCCATTGATCAAGCCCACCAGCCAAACGAGTTTATGGCACTAGACCAGATAAAACCTATGCAACATATTCTACGCGGCTTAGTACATCGCTATTGCTTACAAACAGTCTATAAAACACAGCCTAACACTAACAGTTCATCTATCAATAAACACCATGAGCAAACTAAGATCGACCCATTTAACAACATAGACGAGGAAGACCGTGCCTGAAGAACTCAATTACGTGGACTGGTTTCGCCACTCCTCTCCCTATATTAATGCCCATAGAGGAAAAACGTTCGTTATTTTAATCCCTGGAGAAGCACAGGAATGTGATCACTTTTCCAGCATCATTCATGATTTAGCCCTCTTGGATTCATTAGGCATTCGCCTTGTATTGGTTCAAGGTGCTCGTCCCCAAATTGATAGGGCCTTAGCACAAAAACACTCTGTCAGTGTTTTCGAAAACGGCTACCGGATTACACCACAAGAACAATTATTAGACATAATCCAAGCCTCTGCCGCTGTTCGAGTACAGTTAGAAGCCCAACTGTCCATGGGTTTATCCAATACCCCAATGGCAGGTGCTCGTTTGAAAGTCTGCAGTGGTAACTATGTCATCGCACGTCCATTAGGCGTAGTGAATGGCATTGATCATGGTCATTCAGGGGAAGTGCGTCGCATAGACTCCGAGGCGATTTTTCGCCTGCTTGAAGATGACAACATGGTGCTATTGCCTCATCTTGGTTTTTCACCAACAGGAGAAGTGTTTAACCTGAAAGCTGAAGACGTTGCCATACAAGCCGCCGTACAGCTAAAAGCGGATAAGCTAATCATCTACTCAGAAGAAGAAGGGGTTTTTGATCTTGAAGGAGAGCTCTACTCTGAACTGGTCGCCCATGATGCTGAAATCATTTTACAAAACAATAGCCTACCACACTTCACCCAAGTGGCCTTAGAAGCCTGTGTCGCCGCTGTTCGCCAACATGTTCCAAGGGCGCATATGATTTCCTATAACGAAAATGGTGCCTTACTCAGAGAGCTGTTCACCCGTGAGGGCGCAGGCACCATGATAGACGAAGACAGTTACGAGCAACTTCGTCCCGCTCACATTGATGATGTGGGCGGTATGATGGCCCTGCTTGCCCCGTTAGAAGATAAAGGGGTTTTGGTTCGTCGTTCACGGGAATTACTGGAAAACGAAGTGGATCGTTTTATCGTCATTGAACGAGATGGTGCCATTGTGGCTTGCGCTGCCCTCTACCCATTTGAGCAAGAAAATGCGGGGGAATTGGCATGCCTAGCAGTATCGCCGGATTACCGCGGATTAAATCGCGGTGACCGTCTTTTAAAAGGTATTGAACTGTCGGCAAAGCAACAAAATTTGAGCACCTTGTTTCTACTGACAACACGAACTGCCCATTGGTTTATCGAGCGAGGCTTTAGCGAAACATCACTAACGACACTGCCTGCCAAAAAACAAGCTTTATATAATTACCAGCGAAACTCAAAAATATTTGTTAAAACGCTGCGTTAACGAAAACACTTATAGTAAAAAAGGCGCTCCGAATCATAATCGGAGCGCCTTTTTCATTTTAGAACGTGTTTTCAAGAGCTAGGCCATTGATCAAAAATCAGCCCAATCCTAGCCTACTTCTTTTCAACAGTCTGGGCTGGCCATGCCTTATCATCCAAGTTCAGCTCAGGAAGATCAGCCGCAGAGAAAACAGGGCTCTCTATGCCTTTTTTCAACTGATCCTCATAGTGTTTAAGAATACGTAAGCCTTTCTTGAATAACATAATCAAGGCCGTCAAGTTGGCAACCGCAAGCAGCCCCATGGTTAAATCAGAAAAAGCAAAAACAGAGTTTAAGTTGGCAACTGCACCAAGACCACACAGTAAAATAACCGCTAAACGAAAGACCATGACAGCCAATGTCCCTTTTCCTTTGCGGAATAAGAAGGCTAAGCTGTTTTCACCCAAATAGTAGTTATACAAGATAGTACTAAAGCCAAATAGCAAAAGCGCGATACTGACAAAGATACGTCCAGACTCTCCAAGGTGGGTCGCTAAAGAGGCTTGAGTTAAGGCCACCCCACCAGCTGCAATATTAGTACTTGCTGGATCGTAATTGGTACCCAGTAGGATAATCAATGCCGTGCAGGTACAAAGTAAAATGGTATCAATAAAAACAGAAAAGGATTGTACAATACCTTGGTTAACAGGATGAGGAACAAAAGCCGTCGCCGCTACATTTGGCGCACTCCCTAAACCCGCTTCGTTAGAAAACAAGCCTCGTTTCATTCCCATCATAATGGCAGCCCCCATACCACCACCTACAGCAGGACCTAAACCAAACGCACTTTTCACTATGAGTTCTAGTGCATGGGGAATGGCCGTCACGTTCATCACCAACACAATCAATGCCAACAATAGATAACCAATGGCCATCACTGGCACAAGGATTTCAGCGATACGTGCGATACGCTTCACACCACCAAAGATGATCAAAGCAATCACAACGGCTAAAGCCAAGCCACTCACTTTTAAAGGAATATGAAAGGCATCCTGCAACGAAGTGGCAACCGCATAGGACTGTACGCCAGTAAAGGCCACACCAAATGTAATCAATAATAAAATAGAATATACAATGGACAATGGACGCCAATTAGCCCCAATACCTCGCGAAATATATTGTGCAGGGCCACCACGGAAAGAACCATCAGGTTCTGCCGTTTTATAAGCTTGTGCTAGGGTACATTCAAAAAAACTGGTGGCCATTCCCATTAGACCCACCAGCCACATCCAGAAAATCGCTCCTGGACCACCGATGGTAATAGCAACCGCCACACCCGCTATATTACCACCGCCCACTCGCCCAGCAACAGATAATACGAGGGCCTGAAAAGACGTCAGTTGACCATTTTTAGCCGCTTCTTTTTTACCGAATAAGACAGAAAACATGCGCCCAAAAAATCGAAATTGAACAAATCGGGACGACAGGGTGAAACCAAGGCCAACAGCAATGAGCAATGCAATCAGAACATAGCTCCACAGTAAATCAGTTAGTTGTACAAGCAAAACAAAACTCCTAGAAATGGATAAAATTGCTGGCGAGGCGTTTATTGCCAGTTCAAGGGGCGGTATTGAACCAAATAGGAAAGGCAAGTAGCAAGAAAAATTGCACTCAAATAGACGCTGAAATCATAAAAACGCACTATTTCAGTTCGTTTTTTAACCAGATCAGTAAAAATACAGCGCATCATCTCTCTTTACAATGATCAAACGCTCCCCGTTGGCGGTGATATGATAAATCTATTGCGCTGTATAACTGGCTGTTTTTTTTAGCCCAAAAAAAGCCCTTCATATTGAATCAATATGAAGGGCTTTCTATCAAAGGAATTCGCTTAAATACGAAACTAATTAACGACTTGCCAATTATTTATTTGCCAATTTTAAATGGAATAAACATTGGATAACCTTGGCGAATCACACGCATCGGAACAGAGCGATTATCCGGTATATTCTTCACGATATCAGAAAAGCTTTGAGCATCTTTAATCTGTTTACCACCTAACATCGTAATCACATCTCCTTGCTCTAAACCATTGCGAGAAGCGGCACCACCAATCACCTGTTCAACCACTACACCGTGTTTAGTGTCGAGTTTCTTCTCTAAATCCGCAGTAAGGTTGCCAACGACCATGCCAAGACGGTTTTGCTCTGCCATAGACTGTGCCGTTTTATGCTTACTGGCAGGTCGAGTCTCAAGTGTCAAAGAGATCGTTTTATTTTTCCCATCACGGAAAATATCCATCGTCACTTTTTCACCTGCTTTCAACTGGCCAACCATATAAGGCAATGCGCTAGAATGGTTAATTTCTTTGCCGTTAAAGGACAGGATAATATCACCCGATTTCAACCCTGCTTTTTCAGCAGGCGATTTTGGCATAACACGACTGATCAGCGCACCATGGGGACGCTGTAATCCAAAGGATTGTGCTAAGTCCGAATTCACATCTTGAATCAACACGCCCAACCAAGCACGAGATACTTTACCATGCTCTTTTAGCTGTTTGACTACGGACATAGCCACATTGGATGGAATCGCGAAGGACATGCCCATGAAGCCGCCAGAACGGGTATAAATTTGTGAGTTAATCCCCACAACTTGTCCATCTAAGTTAAATAGTGGACCACCTGAGTTGCCTGGGTTTATGGCTACATCGGTTTGAATAAAAGGAACATAATTATCGTCAGGTAGATTACGTCCTGTTGCACTCACAATACCAGCGGTGACAGAGTGATCAAAGCCAAATGGTGAACCAATTGCCAATACCCATTGGCCCGCTTTTAAGGTATCAGAATTGCCCATTTTAACGGTGGGCAAATCTTTCGCTTTAATTTTCAACAAAGCCAAGTCAGTACGCGCATCCACACCAATCAATTTGGCTTTATACTCACGACGATCACTTAAAGTCACATGAATCACATCCGCGCCTTTAACAACATGATCATTGGTTAAAATGTAACCATCGGGTGAAATTATAAACCCTGACCCTAAAGAGCTACGCTCTTCCTGTCTAGGCGCCTGCGGGCCACCAGGTTGTCCTGGGAAAGGTTGCTGACCAAAAAAACGATGGAAAAACTCGTTCAGTGCTTGATTATTTGGATCAAGCTGCGGCCCATCTTGCGACGCAACGTTTGCTGATATCGTTTGCTCAGTGCTGATATTAACAACAGCCGGAGCCGCCTTTTCCACAAGTTTCGTAAAATCAGGCAGCTCAGCAGCTTTGGCGAACATGGAAAACATCATCATAAACATGACGACACCGATGCTCGTTTGTTTAAGCAATCTGTTCATTGATTGGTCTCCTTAAGACATATCAAGTTGATTACAGTGCCAGGTGAAGAAGGTTCTACACTTAAGGCGTAAAAATTAATGGAATATGTTCACCCCTTAAGGGCATCTCTATCCGCAAAATGGTCGGGTAAAAATTGGGATTATTTATTTCAGATAACGATTTTCTCTTTGCTAGCAATAACCCAAAAACAAAACCCATGATAGAACAAATAACCGATACGTCACTACTAGCCTGCCATAAAGACGGCATCATAGCGCCACCGACTAATCCCAGCAAAGGCATCAAGTACATCCAAAAAGAGGCTTGTAACAAGGTATCTTCAGGAATGCCAACCACAACACGCTGACCCACCTCTACATCAAATGGGGCCGTTGCACGCATGCGCATGCGATTACTGGCCGACACCTGCGCAATCGCGTGATGTCCACAAGCGTGGCGTGCCCGACAAGAAGTACAACTGCTGGTACGAATGGTCTCTACCTCCGCATAGCCTTCTTCAACGGATAATACCGTTCCCGTTTCTTCTATCATTCTTTTGCCTTTGGTCTAAAGACGGACATAAGTTTTTCTATTGTTATGCTTGGCACTTCACCAACCATCGTCACCAAATAAAGCTGTTTGCCTACTTTGATGGTTTTTTCCCCTGCCATGGTCGCCCCCATATTCATCATCGTTGTCGCCTTCGGCTTGCTTACGGTGTCCACAAACACCGAAATACTTGCCATTCCATCGGACAGGAGAAGCATAGTAGAACCCTGATGTATGGCCCTAGCATTGGGCCAAACTAAAGCAAAACCAGGAGGTAACCAATCAAACGTCCACTTACTTTTTACAGCACGATACATAGGTTCTGTTAGTTTTTCCGAGTATTCCCCTTTTTTAGGAATAAAGTCAGAGCGTTGTAAGTTTGGATGAAAGTTCACCGCAGTGAACTGTATCCGGTCTAATAATTTACCACTAGCATCCGTAATATCATGTTTCAGAAGAAAATGATTTTTAACATCCAGCCAAAGCTCATGACCATAACGATAACTATCTTTTGGCACCAATTTCAAGACACGCGTATCTCGACCGGCAATCCGCCCCATTTTATCGCTCAGTTCTAACCGATAGCCCTGTTTTAACCGGTCAATATCTAACTGCTTAAAACGATCAAACGGAGCCTTACCAATGGTTAACTTATTAGAGTACGACTCATTGGGATAAACGCAAATTACTGTATCACCGATCCTCAAAACTTTAATCTTCTGACCATCAAGATCGACAAGACTTTCGTATTCTTTACCTTCTTTACGTTCATGCTTAACCCGCATACTGTTCATTTGATTCTCTTCAGAATGCACAAAAATGCCATCATAGCTAAGGTTTGAGAACGATTTAGACATATCAATAAACAACTGAGCAGCATCAGGCTGACTCGCTTTCGCTTGAGCGAAAACAGGTATCAGACAAATCAACAGTAGATAAACACTCCACATACGTAATTGCTTCATGTTTACTCTTCCGTTGGGTAACTAACAAGACGTGCCATAGGAATGATGCCCTGACCCGCACTGATAGTCGCTTGCTCTGCATGTTGTCGCAGATAGGTTTGCAAGCGTTGATTATCCCCATCAAGTGGCTGCTTGTTGAGTTCAGATAGAGTCGTCACTGGCAACGCCACATTTGTTTGTGGCGTCTCCACAGTCGCCACCTGAGCAGGAACGGTATCAGGGGACATTACATAATTGCCAGTAAACACCACCACAATCGCTACACTAGCTGCCGTCGCCAAAGAAGGCCATAAGGACCAAACGCTTTTCATCTTTGATGTGGTTTCATCTCCGATGGAGTCAGAAGATGCTCCCTCCCGAGAGACTTGTTGCGATGCCAAATTTCCCTGTCCAATAGGCGAGACAGTAGCACTTTGATTCTCATGATCCAGCGCCGCTTGTTGATCTTCCTGATCGATTTGCGCCCTTACTCGACTGACTAAGTTCACACTGGTATTCGCATTAACCGCCAGCTCTTGATGCAACGACTGCTGAATGATATGGAACGCTTGCATTGGTTTACCAAGGCTTTCGTCGACCTCAAGAAGACGTTCTAAATCTTGCTCACTGGCCTCATCATCAAACATGGCCGAAAGACTGTCTAACATCACAGAATCAATCTCTTTTGATGTCGTCATAAAGTGTCTCCTCCATTTAAAAATGGACGTATTTGTTTTTCCAGCACCTCGCGAGCACGAAATATTCTGGATCGCACCGTTCCAACAGGACATTCCATAATAAGTGCTATGTCTTCGTAGCTCAGTCCATCAAACTCTCTTAGGGTTAATGCGCTTCTCAGTTCTTCTGGCAAGGTCTTTAAAGTTTCTCTAATAACGCTTTCTAATCGGTCACGGTTGAGCAATGCCTCTGGCGTATCCGTATCCAATAACGCATCATGATGACTCTCTACGTCATCATTATCGAGTTCCATATCGTAGCTTGGTGGACGACGAGACCGATTAACTAAATAATTTTTGGACGTATTGACGGCAATTCGATAGAGCCAAGTATAAAACGCACTTTCACCACGAAACGAGTCGATTGCTCTATAAGCTTTAACAAAACTCTCTTGAGCAATATCTAATACTTCATTTTTATCTTGTACATAGCGACCAATTAGCCCAATTACCTTATATTGATATTTAGCCACTAATAAATCGAAGGCGCGTTTATCGCCTTGCTGCACTTTTTCCACCAACGCCTGATCAGAGGACGTTTCACTCAGCATAGGCACCCCTAATTAATACTCCACATCTGTGCCTGTACACACATAAGAGACAACGCAACATGTTATGAGTTCCCATAAAAATAAGACTCGCCCCAAGCGCTTTTTAAAATGTGTATATTTTTGGAGAATAAAGCGCATTCTTAGAAAGTATTCACTATTTATGTTTAACAATAGTAACATTAAAACTTCAGACACTATTTTAGTAGAACCCAATAATGAGTCGACACTTTAAACACGATATCGTTATCGTCGGTGCAGGTGCTGCAGGATTGACCTTAGCACTTGAACTGGCTAACACGCATAAAGTCGCCATTTTGACCAAAGCCGATATTCGCGAAGGGTCAACACTTTACGCACAAGGCGGTGTAGCAGCGGTATTATCCGAAAAAGATACCATAGAGTCTCATATTGCCGACACCATTGATGCTGGCGCAGAACTGGGCGATCCAGATGCCATTCGCTTCACCGTTGAACACTCCAAAGAAAGCATTGCTTGGTTGATTGACCAAGGCGTTCCTTTCACCCGCTATGGCAATAACGAAGAATACCACCTAACAAGAGAAGGTGGACACAGCCATAGACGTATTATTCACAGTGCCGATGCAACAGGCTTGGCCATTTCACAAGCTCTGATAAAAAATGCGACAAATCATCCCAATATCGAATTTTTCCCTGACCGTGTCGCGATCGATGTCATTACCTCTAAAAAATTGGGGTTAGCAGGAGAAAACCGTGCTATCGGCGTTTATGCACTCAACTTAGATGACGATGTTATCGAAGTATTCCATGGTAAGAACGTTTCTCTCGCTTGTGGTGGCAGTAGTAAAGTTTATCTTTATACCAGCAACCCAGATACCGCCTCAGGCGATGGTATTGCGATGGCTTGGCGTGCTGGGTGCCGTGTTGGCAATATGGAATTCAATCAGTTTCACCCGACTTGTCTGTATGACGCTAAAGCCAAAACCTTTTTGATTTCAGAAGCCGTCCGTGGTGAAGGTGGCCGCTTATTGCTACCTGACGGATCACGCTTTATGCCATCATTTGATGAACGCGCTGAGTTAGCCCCCAGAGATATTGTTGCTAGAGCAATCGATCATGAAATGAAACGTCTAGGGATTGATCATGTGTTATTAGATATCTCTCACAAAGACGAAAACTTTATCAAAGAACACTTTCCTACCATCTATCAACGCTGCTTAGAGTGCGGACATGACATGACCAAAGACCCGATTCCCGTCGTGCCTGCGGCGCATTATACTTGTGGTGGTGTGGTAGTAGATCAAAATGGTGCGACCGATATTAGCCATCTCTATGCTATTGGTGAAACCGCTTATACCGGCCTACACGGAGCGAATCGCTTGGCAAGCAACTCGTTATTGGAATGTATTGTCTTTGCTCGTTCAGCGGCTAAACACATTATGAACCACCCGATCCAAAACGAAAACTTAATCATTCCAGACTGGGACGAATCGAAAGTCACCAACTCAGATGAAGATGTCGTCATCACCCATAACTGGCAAGAGCTGCGCCGCTTTATGTGGGATTATGTGGGCATCGTTAGAACCAATAAACGCTTACTTCGCGCCAAACATCGTGTGGATTTGCTAAAGTCAGAGATTCAAGAGTTTTATAAAAACTACAAAGTCTCTAGCGACTTATTAGAGTTACGTAATTTGGCCGTGGTGGCAGATCTAATTATTCAATCCGCTATGTCACGAAAAGAAAGCCGTGGGTTACACTTCACACTGGATTATCCAGACAAGCTGGAAAACAGTGAACCGACCATTCTTTCTCCTCATAATAAGCCTTAAATAAAATCCCCTTGCTCAGACGGTTTATCCCTTGTCGCCTCGGCACGCTGTCGTAACATTTGCTGTGCGCCATAGGAACGCAGCAAGCGATAGGTGTCATAAGGCACACTGTCTCGATAAATCACACGATAACTTGGCCAAAAAAATCGTGTAAGCTTCGACTCCTGAGACGCAAAGGTTGCAATCAGCTGAACCCCATTCACTCGCACAAAAGTTAAGCGTTCAATACGCTGCTGTTCCTGCCAGAAAGCACCAAACTCATCAATCCCAATGTAAATAGGGCCGCATGCTCGGCGGTAAACCACTAGACCTAAGAAGCCAAATACAAAAACAATCAAAAGCCCCCACCAAAACAACGGAGGAAACCAGAAAACACGCAGGAGAAGAGCACAACACCCAGCAAAGAAAAGCCAAAGTGCTATGCCAATTATAGAGGGGTTAAGCCTTGTAGTTTTCAGGCTGAACACGGGTCAAAATGATATTAACGATACGGGCGTGATCCGGATCTGGTGCCACTTCTCTTTGCATAAACCAAACAAATAGCTCCTGATCCTCACAGGCAAGCAGTTTAATAAAACGCTGCTGATCTTCCTCTTCCAAGGTTAGATACACTTCCTCTAGAAAAGGTTCAAGAAGAACATCCAGCTCTAGCATGCCTCGACGGCACTGCATTTTAAGACGTTTAAATTCAATGGAATCGGCGGTGATTTCAGTCATTCAATGTTCCCCTAAATAGAATCGGGCTCATTATAGCCATTTGCCGCAAAACAGAAAATAGCTAACACAGATTCTCTGATGCAGATCTTAAAACCAGATGATTTTTTAAGCGTAGTAATGAGACCCCAAAAAATTAAACGTACTTTTTTGACTCATTTTTCCAGACAAAAGCAAAAACAAAGCAAAATAGTACCAATATTGGAGTTTTCTGTATTAGAGAGGAAATAACACTAAGCATATATTTGAACAACTTGGTAACCAAAATTATCAAGACTAGGTTAACGAGATAAAAATAATAACGACTCCAAAAGGGAGAGACCTACTATGAAAAACTTCGCGAAAGCCGCGCTTGTCATAGGCACCTCTTGTGCAGCAACTATGCTAACTACAGACGCCATCGCCGATACCGTTCTGACCGTTGCGACGGTTAATAATGGTCAAATGATCCAAATGCAAAAGCTCACCCCCGAGTTTGAAAAAGCCAATCCTGGTATCAAAATCAAGTGGGTTACGCTTCCAGAGACCCAATTACGCCAGAATCTTACGCAAGACATTGCCAACAAAAGTGGCTTGTATGACATCATGACCATAGGCATGTACAACACGCCTATTTGGGCCAAACGCGGTTGGTTATCCCCCATCAATACCAGTGGCAAATATGATGTGAAAGACCTGATTCCTTCCATTCGCCAAGGGTTGTCTTATAAGGACAAACTCTACGGGGCACCTTTCTATGGAGAAAGCTCCATGGTGATGTACCGCAAGGATCTAGTTGAAAAAGCGGGCATGAAAATCACCGATCGAGATAAATGGACGCATATCGAAAAAGTGGCCAAAGCCATAAACGATCCAAAAAAAGGCATATATGGTATTTGTCTACGCGGCAAAGCTGGCTGGGGAGCCAATACAGCTCTAGTAACCACCATTGTTAACGCCTTCGGTGGACGCTGGTTTGATATGAAGTGGCATCCACAAATTGACTCACCTGAGTGGAAAAAAGCCGTTACCTTCTACGTCAACATGCTGAGAAAATACGGACCACCAGGAGCCACTTCGGATAACTTCAACCAAGATCTTGCCTTATTTGAACAAGGCAAATGCGGTATCTGGGTGGACGCTACCATTGCAGCCTCTTTTGTATCAAATCCAAAAGAAAGTAAAGTTGCTGACAAAGTCGCCTTCGCACAGGCACCCTATGAAGTCACCAAAAAAGGCTCTAATTGGCTGTGGTCATGGGCGCTCGCTATTCCTGTCACCAGTAAACATCAAGCCGACGCACAAAAATTTGTCCGTTGGGCAACCTCTAAAGGCTACATTAAATTGGTTGCGAAGCATTATGGTTGGGCGTCTGTCCCTACTGGTACAAGAGAAAGTACATATGCCAACCCTAATTTCCAAAAAGCTGCAATCTTTGCGAAAGCGGAGTTTACCGCCATCAAATCTGCCAACCCAGAGGACAGTACTTTAAAACCTGTACCATACAAGGGTATACAGTTTGTTTCCATTCCTGAGTTCCAATCAATAGGAACGATCACAGGACAAATGATTTCCACCGCTCTGGCCGGAAAAATGTCTGTGGATCAAGCGCTGGAAAATGCCCAGAAAATTGCAGAACGTCAAATGCGAGCGGCAGGTTACTACTAACCTTGCTGTTTAGGAACAAAGGAACAACCCTCCTTTGTTCCTAACTTTCTGACCTTCCACTGGCCTTTATAACAATAATAAGAGAGAGATTCCCCATGAAGCGTACTATCACTCGCTTGTTAATGGCTCCGTCTGTCATCGTGTTGCTTTTGTGGATGATCATACCTTTGTCCATGACCATCTACTTCTCAACCATTCATTACAACCTACTGTATCCGGGTTCTACTCGGTTCGTTGGTTGGTTGAACTACGATTTCTTCATAACGGACCCGGCCTTTCTTACCGCAATAGGCAATACCACTCTTCTGGTTGGGTCCGTATTGATCATCACCGTCGTGCTTGGGGTCGCGTTGTCTGCCCTGATTGACAAACCCTTTTTTGGCCGTGGCATTGTGCGAGTACTGCTCATCTCGCCCTTCTTTGTTATGCCCACGGTGAATGCCTTGGTTTGGAAAAACATGATGATGAATCCAGTTTATGGCATTTTTGCTTGGATATGGCAAAGCCTCGGACTGACTCCCATTGACTGGCTTTCTACCTACCCGCTGTTTTCAATTATCGTCATGGTCAGTTGGCAATGGCTGCCTTTTGCCATTTTGGTCTTTGTTACCGCCTTACAATCACAAGATCACGAACAAAAAGAAGCCGCGCAAATGGATGGTGCCACTAGCTGGCATATTTTCCGCTATCTGACCATTCCGCACTTATCTCGACCCATTACCGTGGTCGTCATGATAGAGGCAATCTTTCTATTGTCGGTGTTCGCGCAGATTTATGTCTCCACCAATGGGGGCCCAGGCTACTCCAGCACCAACTTGGCTTACATGATTTACAACCAAGCACTGCTGCAATTTAACGTAGGCACAGCCTCGGCTGGCGGCTTAATCGCTGTCGTCTTGGCGAACATTGTGGCCTTCTTCTTAATCCGTGCCGTCGGCAAAAACTTAACGGTGTGAGGTGATTGTGATGACTCTTACTCAACAAAAAAAGCTCAAAACCGTCCTGATTGGCTCTTTGGCTTGGATAATCGCCTTAGTACTGTTTTTCCCAATCTTTTGGATGTTTCTTACCTCCTTTAAAACAGAAGCTCAGGCCATTGCCTTTCCGCCGGAGCTGTTTTTCAAACCCACCCTAGAGAATTTCGCTATTGTGCAGGAGCGTAGCGATTATCTGTACCATGCCATGAACTCGGTTGTGATTTCCTTTGGGGCCACCATCATCGCTCTGATCATTGCCATTCCAGCCGCTTACTCTATGGCATTTTTCCCAGGCAAGCGGACCAAAGATATCCTGTTATGGATGTTGTCCACCAAAATGCTGCCATCTGTTGGGGTATTGGTGCCAATTTATCTTTTAGGTCGAGATTATGGACTGCTCGATACACGAACTGGACTGATCATCATTTTTACCTTGATGAATCTGCCCATCATCGTCTGGATGCTGTTTTCCTACTTCAAGGATTTGCCTAAAGAAATTCTAGAAGCCGCACGAATGGACGGAGCAACGCCCTGGACGGAAGTTACCAAAGTGGTGATGCCTTTGTCCGTTGGCGGCATCATCTCAACGGGGTTGCTATCCATCATCTTGTGTTGGAACGAAGCGTTTTGGTCCATCAACCTGACGGCTACCAATGCGGCACCACTAACCGCCATGATTGCCTCTTACTCAAGTCCTGAAGGCTTATTCTGGGCCAAGCTATCAGCCGCCTCCACCCTAGCCTGTGCCCCCATCATCATCTTCGGCTGGTTCTGTCAGAAACAGTTGGTCCAAGGCCTGACATTTGGTGCCGTCAAATAATAGGAATTTAAGCCATGAGTTATTTAACAATTAATCGATTACAAAAACATTATGATAACTACCATGCTCTGCGCGGCATCAACCTGTCCATTGAGGAAGGTGAATTTATCGTCTTTGTTGGCCCATCTGGCTGTGGTAAATCCACCCTATTGCGCACCATCGCAGGTCTTGAAACCAGTAGCAGCGGGAAGATCAATCTCGATGGTCAGGAAATTAGCGAACTGGCACCTGCCAAACGGGATCTAGCCATGGTGTTCCAGTCCTATGCGCTTTATCCACATATGACAGTGAAAGAGAATTTGTCATTCGCTCTGCGACTAGCCAAAGCACCACAAACTGAAATAGATGAAAAAGTCCGCATAGCTTCCACCTCCCTGCAACTGGACACCCTGTTGGAACGAAAACCCAAAGAACTCTCAGGTGGCCAACGCCAGCGGGTAGCCATTGGTCGAGCCATCGTGCGCCAGCCAAAAGTGTTTTTATTTGATGAGCCACTTTCTAACCTAGATGCCGCCCTTCGAGTACAGATGCGCCTAGAACTGGCTCGTCTGCACAAACAACTGGGCACCACCATGATTTATGTCACCCATGATCAGGTGGAAGCCATGACCTTGGCGGATCGTGTTGTCATTCTCAACGCGGGACAAATCGAGCAAGTCGGCACGCCACTAGAACTGTACCGTCAACCTAAAAGTCGTTTTGTGGCCGAATTCATCGGTACTCCAAAAATGAACCTAATACCTATCGATCAGATAGACAACCAAGGAGACCGTCTAGCACTGAGTGTGGGCGGTGGTAAAACCAGCTTCCCTGTCTCTCGCCTTCAAGAAGACATCAATACCAATAGCACATTAGGGATTCGCCCTGAACATCTCGCCCTAGTAGACAGTGATGGGGATTTATCCGGTCATGTAGAACTGATCGAACACTTAGGCTCTGAAGCCTACGCCCACGTGCGCCTCAGCAATCAGCAGAGAATCATCGTTAAGGCCGCCGCACGTAGCAGAATCAAGGACGAACAACAGGTTCACATCAACATCGATACCGACGAAATTATTCTACTCAACGACAGTGATCGCGTTATTTCTATGATCGCTGAGGAGACAGTTTATGACTAATTACCTGAACCCCAGTAAACATCAGGCCCAATTGTCTAGCCAGCCTTATCAAAGGGATGAGATTCAGCCAGGCATAGTACATATTGGAGTGGGAGCATTTCACCGTGCTCACCAAGCCGTTTACCTTGACCGTTTACTGGCTGAGCCTGAAGGCAAACAATGGGGCCTTATTGGCGTCAATATTCGTCCTCAAGACAGTGCCAGTTTCACCCGTTTTATGCAGCAAAAGGGCGAGTATGTTCTGAAGACGATGGATCCAAAAGGCGGCACCGAATACCAACATATCCGCTCCATCATGCACCAGATTGACGGTGCGCAAGTACCACAGGAAGTAGACAAGGCTATTGCCGATGCCAGCATCCAAATTGTCAGTTCTACGGTGACAGAAGGTGGGTATTATCTGGATGAAAACCAAGTCCTGCTAGAAGATCATCCAGCCATCCAAGCGGACATCGAAGGGGGCAGAAATACTCTCTACGCCTTCTTGTATGCTGGGCTTAAAAAACGCAGTGAAACCTCAAAAGCCAAAATCACCCTCTTATGTTGCGATAATTTGCGTCATAACGGTAAACATTTGCAGACAGGCTTGATGCAGTTTTTAGCCGCTAAACAAGACCAAGCTTTGGCCCAATGGATCAAAGACAATGTGACCTTCCCTTGTGCTATGGTGGATCGCATCACCCCTAAGCCCAGCCAAATTCATGTGAAAGACGTACAAGAACGCTTTGGCATGAACGATCAAATGACCGTAATGGGGGAAGATTTTATTCAATGGGTGATTGAAGACAATTTTGCCGGTGAACGTCCTCCTTTGGAAAAAGTTGACGTACAAATGGTCGATAAAGTCGACCCCTATGAAGAAGCTAAGATTCGCATTCTCAATGCTGGCCACACCTGCGTCACCTATCAAGCGGCATTGAAAGGGTTAACCTATTTTGATGAAGCTATGCGGGACGCCGAGTTAAAACAATATTTCACTGACTTTGCCAATCAGGATGCCATTCCAGCCATCGGTGACTCTATTGTCGATCTGCCCAACTACTTCAGCATCATTGCTGCCCGCTTCAGTAACGCCAATATTGGCGACACAGTGGAACGCATCTGTACCGATGGTTATGCCAAATATCCTATTTTTGTCTATCCGTCTTTGGCAGGCATCTACAAACTGAATCGTGTTCCTCATAAAACCCTACAGGGGATTGCAGGTTGGTTTGTGTTTTTCCAAAAAGCCGCCGCAGGCCAAATAGAGATGCCTTATCACGAGCCCAATCTCGATGCCATGAAGGCATTCACCAATGACGAAGCCGGCATTAAAGCCTTCACCCATGATCGGTTTCTATGGGGCAACCTCCCTGAGGACTACCCAAACTTCCCAGAACACTTGGCTCAGGCAATCCGAGAAATGCAAGCAACATACGCTTGATTACCATTAATAAACACTAGGTATATTACCCTAACGCTGTATGCCTAATCTAAAAACAACAATACAAGGAAATATCAACATGGCCACCAGCAACCATGACCTTACCAACAAAGTTGCCCTCATAACCGGCGCCGCCGGAGGTATTGGTCTCGCTATTGCTCAAACCTATCTTGAGAATGGCGCCAAAGTGATCCTCAGTGATTACCCTAAATCTGAACCAGAACCCATTGCACAAGTTCTGGCAAAATACCCAAACCAATCTCGTTATATTGGTGCAGATGTGAGCAACCTAGAAGCAATTGATCAACTCATCGACAGCTGCATCAGCACATTCGGACAAATCGATATCTTGGTCAATAATGCCGCCGTGTTTGACTTAGCACCGATGCTAGAAGCCTCAGAAAAAAGCTTTGACCGTATTTTTGCAATTAACGTCAAAGGCATGTTTTTCACGATGCAAAAAATCGCCCAAACCATGGTAGAAAAACACATTCCAGGTAAGATTATTAATTTGGCCTCTCAAGCTGGACGCCGGGGCGAAGCGCTGGTCAGCCATTACTGTGCCAGCAAAGCTGCCGTGATCAGCTACACCCAGTCAGCCGCGTTAGCTTTGGCGCCCCATAAAATCAATGTTAACGCCATATCTCCCGGCGTAATCGACACGCCCATGTGGAAAGAGGTCGACAAGCTGTTTGCAAAATACGAAGATCTAGAAATAGGTGAAAAGAAAATTGCTGTCGGTAAAGCCGTCCCCTTAGGTTACATGGGCAAACCCGAAGAAGTGGCGTCTCTGGCTCTGTTTTTGGCCTCATCCGGAGCCGATTATATTACCGCACAAACCTATAATGTTGATGGTGGCAACGTAATGAGCTAATCGCTAAGCATTAAGTTTGTTAGGAGTTTTTTATGACTAAAACAATAAAACGAAATACTCCCGAATACGAATTAGTGGAAGGTGAAATCGAAACCATACGTTATCTGGAACACGGCTACCCCAGCGATTTAATTCGCTGGCACGCCCATGATGACTACGAGCTGCACTTTATTGTCTCCACGTCAGGCAAGGTCTTTGTCGGTGACTACATTGGCAACTACAAACCAGGTCAGTTAATTCTCACGGGGCCCCGCTTGCCCCATAATTGGATCTGCCAGAGCAACGAACCACCGACCGACACGAGGGATATGGTGATACGCTTTGACCATGAATCCTTTGCTCAAGGTATGAAGATTATCCCAGAGCTGTCTGAAGTACTTCCCATGTTACTACGGGCCAAATCCGGCCTGGAGTTTCTGGGAGAGGATCCTGATTACTTGAAGACAACCTTTGCCGCCATCCGAGACGCCAGTGGCTTGGAACGCCTCACCCTAACACTCCCTCTATTGAAAAAACTTTCCCAGAGCCAGAACTATCGCCTGCTTTCTACGGTACAGATAGACTTAAAATCCAATGAAAATCTGCAACGTAAAATCAATACAGTGGTGGATTATGTCACTCAACATTACAATCAGGATATTTGCCTGTCAGATGCCTCTAACTTAGTCAGCATGTCTGACAGCCACTTTTCGCGTTTCTTTCGCAAAGCAACCGGAAACCGCTTTACGGAATTTTTAAACCGAGTACGCATCAGCCGAGCGTGCAATTTACTCACAGAAACCGATCAACAAATTGTCGATATTTGCTTTCAGGTGGGATTTAAGAACGTTGCCAATTTCAACCGTCGATTTCACGAGCTAAAAGGCGTCACCCCTAGGGACTTTCGCAGCCAAAGCAGTAACCGTTTGGGACAGTATAGCGAGACAGTATTTTAGTTCTGGCTATAAGCCCCAAACTCTCGTTATAAACTATAAAGCCGCCAGAGCATGATTTAGCTCTTTAGTCGCCGCGAAGAACGCCTGATACAAAGCGTATTTGTCCTGATAATAATCGGACAGTTGAGTATTTGGCTGATGGCTAGCCAGCACCTCGGGTAAAGCACAATATTGAGAGATAAGCGCCTCAATCTCCCCACCTGCCTGTCGTTTTTCCCCCAACAAAGCCAATCTGGCAGCGCCGAGTCCAGGACCAACATCGCCACCATCTCGGTAAATCATCCGTTTGTTCAATACATTTGCCAATATTTGTCGCCATAAAGAAGAACGAGCGCCGCCACCAATTAACGACAAATCATTCACCTCACTCCCAGCGCGAGACAAAGCATTTTGACAATCCAATAGAGAAAAAGCGACGCCTTCGAGCACCGCTAGGGTCATCTCCGGTAGATCAGTACTATTACGTAAACCAATAAATTGTCCCTGAACATCCGGATCATTGTGGGGCGTACGTTCGCCACTTAGATAAGGCAGGAAGATCACCGATGTTTGTTTCTTACCTGACCGCTCAAGCTCCTCAAGCAAAGAGGACACGGAACCATCTACCAACTTAGCCAACCAAGAGAGAGAATTAGCCGCACTCAAGGTAACCCCCATTTGGTGCCAACGATTTGGTAGAGCATGACAGAACGCATGCACCGTATTGTCAGGGTTGGCTTTATGGCTCTCGCTCACCACAAAATACACCCCAGAAGTGCCCAAAGACAACAACCCTTGACCAGCATGGGTCACCCCCATGCCCACAGCTCCGGCGGCATTATCACCGCCACCCGCGACAACAGGAAGCTTAGGCAATCCTAATTGCTTACTCGCCTTATCAGACACATGACCAATCACATCGCATCCTTCAAAGACGGTAGGCATATTCGCTTGCGTTAAGCCCGTTGCCGCCAATAACTCATCATCCCATTGCCGTGTAGCAGGGTTCAACCAAAGGGTCCCCGCCGCATCAGAGCAATCCGTCGATAAGACTCCTGTAAGTCGATAAACGAGATAATCTTTCGGCAGTAAAACATAGGCAATTTGGGCAAAAATCTCAGGTTCATGTTCTCTCACCCACTGCACTTTAGGGGCGGTAAAACCAGGCATTGCCAAATTACCTGAACGCTCAGTTAATGAGGGATAATTCGCCATTAGCGCGCTACATTGTGCCTGACTGCGGCCATCGTTCCACAATATACATGGACGCAAGACGTCACCCTGTTTATCCAACAAGGTCGCACCATGCATTTGTCCGGATATACCAATAGCTTTTAATTGCCCGAGATCGACCCGCTGCCCCAGCAGGCCTAACACATCAATACAGGCTTGCCACCAAGACAATGGATCTTGTTCGGACCATGTTGGGTGTGGGCTGTTGACCGATAAAGAGACGGATTCTTGTGCGACCACATCGCCCTTATCGTCAATCAACACGCCTTTTAAACCTGACGTACCAAGATCAAGACCTAAATACATAGTTTCCTTTCTCATTCATCGACGCGACTGGCGTCTTTATTTTTATTATTACGCTTGAGAGCCTTCAAAAAACCACAAGGAAAACTAAGACAAGCAGCGTGAAAAGACCTCATATTGAAAAGTCTACTCCCTAACGTCAATAGTATTTCGCTAACTTGCGGTTTTCGTATCAAAACTCAATAAAAATCATCAACTAATAGTATATTTCTCTCTCATTCACTCATCACTTACAATGAAATAAACCTTATTTATAACAGACTTCCCTATTGAAAAACGATGCTATTAGCGCCATGTTAGATGCATCATATAGTGGCGTTAGCCACTATCGCCAATCGTTACTGCCAACTATCATGGAAAAACGTTTATGACTGCTTTATCCACCTTTGCCGACACCATGCTCTCTCAAGACGTTATTGCGCATCAGCAACAAATTGGTGTGCTTCAAGTCAGCGGGGTTGATGGTAAAAAATTTCTACAGGGGCAAATCACCTGTGATATGAGCAAATTGACAACATCTCAGAGTCTCTATGGGGCGGTTTGCAGCATCAAAGGCCGCATCATCGCGAACTTTTTAGTGATTCAACAGGATGAACAGATTCTTTTATTAATGTCGAAGGATTTGCTAGAAAAGACACTCACGCACCTGAAAAAATACGCGGTTTTTTTTAAAGTAGAATTAGCGGATGCCTCTGACGCTTATCGCGTCACCAGCGTCCAAACTCAAGCAACCAGCACGCAACCAGAACAATTAACCGAAATATTACCAACTCAAACAGACCATAGTGCCATGCGTCTTACCTTGAGTGAGTACCCAGTTCGTACCGACTGGCTGGTTGAACCCGCACAAAATACTTCTCTAGAAGAGCAAAACCAGCAATATGCGGATGTCCTAAACCTCTTGATAGCACGGCCATTAATTCGTGCTGAGCAAAGTGAAGACATTCTTCCTCAATGGCTCAACATGCAGCGAACTGGAGGAATCAGCTTTACCAAAGGCTGTTACACGGGACAAGAGATCGTCGCACGCATGCAATACCGTGGGAAGTCCAAAAAGCAACTTGCCCTCTTTTACTGGCAAGGGGGACCGACCGCTGAGTCAAACCTGACCGATCTTGGTGACAAAGTAGTGGGACAGCTTTTTGCCCAAGCAAGCTGTGACGATTGGTCTGTTGCTCAAGTCATTCTCAACATTGAGCCAGAAGAATTGTCCGCCCCAAAACTGGGAGACACGTCAGTAGAGCCGCTAGCGCTCCCCTATAGATTAGATAAACGCTAGCCTACACGTTTCTTAGATAATCACACAGACAGCGCGTCTTACACCGGATCCAGTGCCCAGTTAATGGGCGCTTTTCCAGTCTGCGTTAAATAGTGATTGGCCTGTGAGAAATGGCGACAGCCTAAAAAGCCACGGTGGGCCGATAAAGGCGATGGGTGAACACTTTCCAGAACACAGTGTTTTTGCCTGTCTATATAGCGCCCTTTTTTTTGCGCATAGGCTCCCCATAGCAAAAACACGACCCCTTGATGTTCATGATTGATCATTTCGATGATCTTATCAGTAAAGCGCTCCCAGCCTTTATTTTGATGGGAGCCGGCTTTACCCGCCTCAACCGTCAATACGCTATTAAGCAGTAAGACACCTTGTTTCGCCCATTGACTTAAATAGCCATGCCCCGCTGGGGCAATCCCTAAATCTGCTTGCAGCTCTTTATAGATATTCAGAAGGGAAGGCGGAATCCTCACACCGGGTTTCACCGAGAAAGACAAACCATGAGCTTGCCCCTCTCCGTGGTAAGGATCTTGCCCTAAAATGACCACTTTTATCTGTTCAAAGGGTGTTTCATTGAGCGCATTAAAGCAATCATCTGAATGCGGATAAATAATTTTTCTCTGCTGTTTTTCGCTCTTAAGAAATTCACGCAGAACCTGCATGTAATCCTGCTCGAATTCATTGGCTAATCGAGCGTGCCAAGCGGGGGCTAAATTCATATAAACTACTCTATGGCTATCGTATTGACATCGTCATGTTGATCTATAAAAGGATTCAGAGATGGCATGGTTTTAAACTCGTAATAATACGCTAAAGATTGCACATCGTCCCGAGAGGAGACATGTTTTAATAACAACCAAGCCATTTCCCGTAAAGAATAGGCCTTACTATAGAGGGCGATTTTACTCAGCGTTTCTTGCTCGTCCAAATTATTATCATAGCTGCGAATAAGTAATCTTTGCTGTCCCTCATCGAGGTTATGTGATTTGGCCACTACCGCCAAATCAAATAAAGGCTCCCCCATACCCGTATATTCCCAATCAATCAGCCAAATTTTTTCATCATTTATTAATACATTTTTGGGATTCAAGTCATTATGGCACACCACAGGCTCACTACTTGAGGCAACACGGGGTAAACTGGAAAAGATCGTCTGCAAGTACGACCACTCTGCCTTCAGTTCAGAGTCAGGCGATATAAAAGAATCGATGGATTGCAGATATTGCTCAATTAAACGATAAATACAGAAAGCGTGGCTTACACTAGGTAAACAATGAGCTTGGGCCAAAGCTTGGGCAATTCTCACTACATTACTTGAGGAATGCGCCACATCCCAGCCCAACGAAGGCTGCACAACAAACCGACAAGCAAAGGCGCCATCTGTATCATGCCACAACACGGGAGGCGATACGCCTGCCTGCGAAGCGGCAAGCAAAACGGTCATTTCACTTTGCCGATCAATACCAAAAACCTCTCCATCCAGTTCCGGCACCCGCAGCACAATACGAGGCGCCTTATTCCAATCTAAGCGATACACTTTATTGGAAAATCCCTCCTCAAACTCCACGACTTTAATTTTATTAAATTCGGGGAGAATATTAGCCATTTTATCGAAATAGTCTGTTAAATGGACCATTTTAAATCCTTTTTATTGCCAGAATTGGAAGTCGCTGTCAGAATGAGTTATTAAACTATCCGAGTCAATAGACAACTTTGAAGCAGAATTAATGAATAAACACGAAGACATTATTCGGAAGATCCAGGAACGACTGAGCACTTTGAGTAAATCCGAAAGAAAAGTTGCCGAGGCCATTCTTGCTGATCCGAAAACGACCATCCATTCGAGTATTGCAAAATTAGCCTCTAGAGCAGAAGTCAGTGAGCCAACGGTAAATCGATTCTGTCGCAGCTTAATCGGTAGCGGTTTTCCAGACTTTAAAGTCTCACTCGCTCAGAGTTTGGCAACCGGTACCCCTTATGTGAATCTGAACGTTGAACCTGACGATGCACCAGGTGCGGTGACAACGAAAATTTTTGAAGCGGCGAAAAACAACCTGACTCGTGCTCAAGAGATTTTACCAGAAAGTCTAATCAGCCGGGCCGTCGATGTCCTTGCCCAAGCAAGGCGCATTGAGTTTTACGGTTTAGGCGCATCCGGCCCTGTTGCCAAAGACGCTCATCATAAGTTCTTCCGCTTAAATATGCCCGTTGTCGCCTATACAGACATTCTCGTGCAACGTATGGCAGCAGCTGGAGCCCATTCTGGAGACGCTATTGTGGTGATCTCCTACACAGGACGGACGCTCCCTTTGATCGAAACAGCACGAGTAGCGAGAGCAACAGGCGCATCAGTCATTGGTATCACCAATCCAGACTCACCTTTAACAGAGCATTGTTCCATCGTCTTGCCTATTGAAGAGACAGAAGACACGGATATTTATACTCCAATGAGTTCCCGTATCGTCTACCTCACCTTGATCGATGCCTTAGCGACGGGCGTGCTACTTAAACGTGGGCCTGAATTCAATGCTCACCTTAAAAAGCTCAAGCAGAGTGTGCAAGATACTCGTCTGCCAAAAACAGACAAACATAAGTAACCTGTCCCAGAGCACGTCTCTCAGATAAAGCGTCATAAATCGATGGCGCTTTATCTATCTCCTTAACCCCTCTCCAATACGAAAAACCGCCCCCTCAAATACAAAAAACAAACAAAAAACTGACAAAATAAAGTTACCTTTCTCGCCACAAAACGAGTTTGTTACAATTTTGCCGGATTTTTTTGAAAGATTATCGAAGAACACCCACCTAGAATCACGGGTCAACCTTTGAAACATGTTAAAAATGGTCATGAAAAGGCATTATCAAGTGATTTTTTTTACATTGTTCAAGGACTGTTCATTCTAATAAATACATAAACAATGATAACGAGACGATGTTTTCGAATGAGTCTTCACTCATCAGAAACGGCTTTTTGTATAGCGACTAACGCGAAGCGTTGTCGAGTAGAGCAGTGAAAACAACACTGATTCAAAAGCACATCACAACGACTTATCAAAACTGGGGACAACAATGATTGAGAATAGTAGCTACGCGATAGGCTTTACTTTTTTAGCTTATCTTATCGTCATGCTAGCCATCGGGCTTTACGCTTACAAACTAACATCAAGTTCTGAGGATTACTTTCTAGGTGGTCGCTCGTTAGGCCCTTGGCCGACCGCCCTTTCCGCTGGCGCCTCCGACATGAGTGGCTGGTTGCTGCTAGGTTTGCCTGGCTATGCATTTGCATCCGGTATGGAATCCATTTGGCTTGCCGCGGGCTTATTTGTTGGTACATGGCTAAATTGGTTAATCTGTGCAAAGCGTCTACGAACCTACAGCATTCAAGCAGAGAATGCCCTTACATTACCGGACTTTCTAGCCAAACGCTTCCAAGATAAATCCAGATTGATTCAGTCTATCTCAGCGATCTTTATCTTACTCTTCTTCTTGTTTTATACCAGCTCTGGCTTAGTGGCTGGCGGTAAATTATTCGAAACCGTATTTGGTATAGACTACCGTTATGCGGTCATCATTGGCACCATCTGTGTGGTGTCTTATACGCTATTTGGTGGCTTCCTAGCCGTTGCTTGGACAGACTTAGTTCAAGGTCTGATGATGTCTGCCGCCTTGGTAATTGTTCCGATTGTCGCCATTCAAGGTGGTGTTTCTGAGCTAACATCCACACTCGAGGCAAAAAACCCAGAACTTCTGACAATTTGGCATAACGTGAACGGTGAACCCTTAACCGCCATCGGAATTATTTCTCTACTGGCTTGGGGTCTTGGTTACTTCGGTCAGCCTCACATCTTGGCACGTTTTAAAGCCTCCCGCTCTAATAAAGACATTAAAACAGCACGTCGTATTGCTGTTACTTGGACGGCTCTTTCAATGGCAGGCGCATTAGCCATCGGCTTAACCGGCATCGTCTATGTGGATAACAACTTAGGTGGTCAGTTAGCTGACCCTGAGAAAATCTTCATGATTCTAGTCAACGCCGTGTTCCACCCCGTGGTGGCAGGTATTCTGTTGGCCGCCATCCTAGCGGCTATCATGAGTACGGCAGACTCCCAGTTATTGGTGTCTTCTTCCGCTTTAGCAGAAGACTTCTACAAACAGCTGTTAAATAAAGACGCCACACAAAAACAAATAGTCAATGTGGGTCGTTTTGCAGTTCTATTAATTTCAGTTATCGCCATGGCATTGGCATTAAATCCTAAGAGCTCTGTACTCGGTTTAGTGTCTTATGCCTGGGCAGGCTTTGGGGCAGCATTTGGTCCAGCTATCCTGTTGAGCCTATTCTGGCGCAACATGAACCGCAACGGCGCCTTGGCAGGCATCATTGTTGGGGGTGTGACTATCGTTGTTTGGAAGCAATTACACGGTGGTATTTTCGATTTATACGAAATCGTACCTGGTTTCCTATTCTCAACCATCGCCATTATTGTCTTTAGCTTACTTGGTGGTGCTCCAGAGAAGAAAGTGACCGACACCTTCGACGAGTACGAAAAATCTCTAGAAACCATGGCTTGATGATTGATCCAATCGCCATCACTAGGTTTAAAGTCAAAAACCCAGATCAACTAAGTTGATCTGGGTTTTTTATGTGATGCTGCCGCCACTTCTCTAATCTAAAAGCAAACAACACCACTCACGCCTAAAGAGTAAGTTATACCATCGTACTGATAAGCAATGATGTCGTTAGGCACCTATTATAGACGCCAGATACAAAGCCCCCCGTCCGCTATGACTCAGGGATTGGCTTTTTTAGCATAAAAAAAGGGCTTGCAAAGCAAGCCCTAAACACCATTACTAACAAACGTTAGTAGTCAGAGGAAACGCGAATGATCAACTCTCAGCCGATCATTTAAAATCAAACATTATTCATTAAAAAGTGTACAAGCCCCTTGCTCAGCACCACTTACCAGTAGACGATGAGCACTGAACAATTCACGCCCCATGCCTTGATGGGAATCAGACAGATCGAAGTCTTCAGGCTCTCGTGCATTCAGCTCTTCATCGCTAATCAAGACCGACAACGTACCTTCTACCGCATCCAAGCGAATAAGATCGCCTTCTTTAATCTTCGCAATCAAACCGCCCGCTAGCGCTTCTGGTGTCAGATGGATCGCCGCTGGTACCTTACCTGACGCCCCAGACATGCGACCGTCTGTCACCAATGCTACTTTATAGCCTTGATCCTGAAGATTACTTAAGAAAGGCGTTAATTTGTGCAACTCAGGCATGCCGATGGCTTTTGGCCCTTGAAAACGCACCACGGCAACACAATCACGTTTTAGCTTACCACTGGAAATGGCATCGGCTAATTCATATTGACTGTGAAAAACCGCTGCTGGCGCTTCAATAATACGGTTCTCTTCTTTTACGGCAGACACCTTGATCACAGCACGGCCCAGATTCCCTTTAAGCAGAGACAAGCCACCTTCTTGACTGAACGGGTCCTCAATAGGACGAATGACATTTAAATCCAAACTTGCTTCTGGGCCATCGCGCCATACCAATTGACCATTGTCGATAAATGGTTCTTTGGTGTAATGCTGCAAACCTTTCCCAACGATGGTATTCACCTCTTCATGCAGCAATCCACCTTTTAGCAATTGCTTAACCAAATATGCCATGCCACCAGCGGCGTGGAAATGGTTAATATCAGCTTGACCATTTGGGTAAATACGCGTCAATAATGGCACCACTTTAGACAGGGCTGAAAAATCATCCCAAGTGACAATAATGCCAGCAGCACGAGCGTAGGCAACGATGTGCATAGTGTGGTTAGTGGAGCCACCTGTCGCTAATAGCCCCACAATGGCATTAACAATACTGCGTTCATCGATAATCTCGTAAAGGGGACGATAGTCACGTCCCAACGCCGTGGATTTTGTTGCCAACTGAGCAGTATATTTGGTTAATTCAGCACGTAGTGGCTCATCAGGATTCACAAAAGAAGAGCCAGGCAGTTGCAGCCCCATCATTTCGACCAACAGTTGGTTAGAGTTGGCCGTACCATAAAAAGTACAAGTCCCGGCACTGTGATAAGAAGCAGATTCGGCTTCAAGCAACTCTTTACGAGTCGCCTCACCTTGAGCGTAGCGCTGACGTATCGCCGACTTTTCCGCATTGGTGATACCCGAACGCATTGGACCCGCTGGTACAAACAAAGCAGGAAGATGACCGAAGCGCAGTGCGGCAATTAATAACCCTGGAACAATTTTGTCACAAATACCAAGGTACAAAGCCGCATCGAACATATTATGAGACAACGCAATCGCCGCCCCTTGTGCGATGTTATCTCGGCTAAAAAGACTCAGCTCCATGCCATCCTGCCCTTGTGTCACACCATCACACATGGCGGGAACCCCACCAGCGACCTGGGCAACCGAGCCCATTTCTTGAACGGCTTTACGAATTTGATCTGGATAGCTTTCGTATGGTTGGTGAGCAGACAGCATGTCGTTATAAGACGTGACGATGCCAATATTCGCCTCTTCCATTAACGTTAGCTTTTGCTTATCAGTAGGTTGGCATGCGGCAAAACCATGAGCCAAGTTACCACAGGACAATTTACCTCGGTGAGGTCCTTGCTCCTGTGCTTTTTTCATATCGGATAAGTATTGTGAACGTAATGTTTTACTGCGCTCAATGATAGCCTCAGTTACTTTCGTAACAATAGAATTCATGCTTCTCTCCGGTTTTGCAACAGTCTTTGTCCAACTGACGTGAAAATATTTTATGTAATATTACTACATTTTTTAGAGATTTCATCTTAAATTTGCGAACAAATCCAGTAAAAATCAAAAATCCTGTAATTTTTTTACCAAAAAAGCTCACATAAAGCCAGATTTTGCTTTAAAATAGTCATCCTTGGTAACATTTTTAATATACGCTTTGTGCTATAACATGACTAATGTTTATTTTTTAAGCAATAAAGGGCACCAACACAGCACTGTCCTTGCTTAAAAATCCTTTTATGTAGTATTTTTACGTAAAACAACACATTCTTCCATGTATTCTTAACTATAATCTAGTAAGGATACGAATGGACTTCCACTGTATTTAGAGGTGAGTATGACAATTAAAGTAGCGATTAACGGATATGGACGTATTGGACGCAACACACTGCGAGCTTTGTACGAATCAGGCAAACGCGAGCACATTCAAGTCGTCGCAATTAATGACCTTGGCGACTCAAAAACCAACGCCCACCTAACTAAGTATGACACAGTCCATGGCCGTTTTAATGAAGATGTAACCTTTGATGAAGAAGCACTCTACATTAACCAAGATAAAATCCGCACATTTTCTGAGCGCAACCCAGCGGATCTTCCATGGGCAGAATTAGAAGTAGACGTTGTTTTTGAGTGTACAGGCTTCTTCACAACCAAAGAAAAAGCCAGCGCTCACCTTAATGCAGGTGCGAAAAAAGTCATCATTTCTGCCCCAGGCAAAGAAGTCGATGCCACCGTTGTCTACGGCGTCAACCAAAACGTTCTAACCAGTGACATGACTGTTATTTCAAACGCGTCTTGCACCACTAACTGCTTGGCACCGATTGCCAAACCACTGAGCGACAAATTAGGTATCGAAAGTGGCCTGATGACCACAATCCACTCTTATACAAACGATCAGCGTTTGTCTGATGTGTACCACTCTGATTTGTATCGTGCTCGTGCAGCAGCAATGAACATGATCCCAAGTAAAACAGGGGCAGCCGCTGCCGTTGGTCTCGTTGTACCTGAATTGGCGGGGAAATTCGACGGTATGGCCGTTCGTGTACCCACCATTAACGTATCACTAGTCGACCTTTCTTTCTTAGCACCTCGTGAAACCAGCGTGGAAGAGGTCAACCAAATTATCGAAGATGCGGTTAAAGCCGACCCAATTCTTGCCCAGGTTCTGCATATTAACCACGATCCTCTGGTGTCCTCTGATTTCAACCACAGCGCCTTTACGTCTAACTTTGATGCGACACAAACTCGAGTTCAAGGCAAATTGGTCAAAGTGATGTCTTGGTATGATAACGAATGGGGCTTTTCTAACCGCATGTTAGACAATACCATTGCACTAATGAACGCAAAATAAGCAATATTAGCAAAGGCTGCTGACGCAGCCTTTGTCCTACCTTATACTCTCTATACGCTTTCAAATGTTTGGTAATCTATCATGACTCGTAGAACGAAAATTGTTGCAACACTTGGTCCAGCCTCTAGCTCCCCAGAGATGATCGAGAAACTGATCTTGGCTGGTGCAAATGTGTTTCGCCTTAACTTTTCCCATGGACAGCCAGAAGACCATATCAATCGTGCCAATGTGGTACGTGAAATGGCGAAAAAGAATGGTCGTCATGTCGCAATTCTGGGCGATCTACAAGGGCCAAAAATCCGCATTGCTCGTTTTAAAAACACCAAAGTTGAGCTTAAAGATGGAGCAACCTTCATTCTTGACGTTGGCTTTGACAAAAACAGCGGCGACGAAACCCGTGTTGGTATTGATTACCCACAACTGGCTAAAGACTCTCAGCCTGGCAACATTCTCCTATTGGATGATGGCCGTGTGGTTCTAGAAGTGATCGAAGTAAAAGGCCAAGAAGTCATTACCAAAGTCATTGTCGGTGGTGATTTATCTAATAACAAAGGTATCAACCGTCAAGGCGGTGGACTCTCTGCCGCAGCCCTAACAGACAAAGACAAAGAAGACATCAAAACAGCGGCAGCTTTGCAAGCAGATTACCTTGCCGTTTCTTTCCCTCGCAGTGCGGATGACTTAAACGAAGCTCGTGCTCTTGCTGAAGCGGCGGGCTTGAAAGCAGGCATCGTCTCGAAAGTAGAACGTGCCGAAGCCGTAGCGGATAACGAAACATTAGACGCCATTATTATGGCATCCGATGCCGTCATGGTTGCCCGAGGTGATTTAGGCGTGGAGATCGGTGATGCCGAATTGATTGGTGTACAAAAACACATGATCAAACGTTGCCGTCAATTGAACCGCCCTGTTATTACCGCAACGCAAATGATGGAAACCATGATCACCAGCGCCATGCCAACCCGTGCTGAAGTATTCGACGTAGCCAACGCCGTGCTAGATGGTACCGATGCGGTTATGTTGTCAGCAGAAACGGCAGCTGGTGCATACCCTGAAGAAGTCATCAAGACCATGAACCGTGTTTGCTTAGGCGCGGAAAAACAGCCTGCTATAAACCGTTCTAAACACCGTATTGACGTGACCTTCACCGGTATCGATGAAACCATCGCCATGTCGGCTATGTACGCGGCTAACCACCTACAAGGGGTGAAAGCCATCATCAGTTTAACGGAATCGGGGACGACACCGCTTCTGATGTCGCGTATCAGCTCAGGCTTACCAATTTATGCCTTGTCGCCAAACCAAGCTACATTAAACAAAGTCAACCTTTATCGTGGCGTAACCCCCGTGGCTTTCTCTTCGCAAGAGTTCAATGTGGATACGATTGTGACGGGGCTTGTCGATCATGTTAAATCCCTTGGTCTGATTAAAAACGGCGACCTTGTTATTGTGACAAAAGGCGATCATTTAGTAAGCTACGGTACAACTAACATGATGAAAATCGTCAAAGTTGGCGATACAGCGGAATAACCCAACATGGGGACTCTCTTGATAAAGAAAACCATCACCACACCAGAGCGTAAAAACGTCGCTCTGGTTGCCCATGACAATATGAAGCCTGAGCTTATTGAGTGGGCAAAAAAGCACAAAGAAAAGTTAATCAAACACAATTTGATGGCAACCGGGACAACGGGCAATTTAATGCAAAAGCATTTGGATGTGCCAGTCAAATCCCTTATCAGTGGCCCACTGGGTGGTGATCAACAACTTGGTGGCTTGATTGCAGAAGGCAAAATCGACGTTTTGATCTTTTTTTGGGATCCGTTTGAGCCCATGCCCCATGACCCTGACATCAAAGCACTACTTCGTGTTGCAGCGGTATGGAACATTCCCATAGCCTGTAGCGTGTCCTCGGCGAATTTCCTCGTCACTTCCCCACTATTTGATAGCGAATTCGAGCGAAAAATCCCTGATTACGAGCAATACCTAAAAGAGCGGCTTTAAGTCGCTCTTTTTTATTCCGGCATTACCCTTCTAGTAAAATGAATTCCCCCTTCAACCCTCGCGGTTTTTGGCAAAATCGGCTATATTAACGCGCAATTAAAACCACTCTTTTAAAACCTATTAGGCTGAAAACATCCACATGAGCGAGGGTGTTCTCAAGGTTTTGTCAGAGCCATTGTATGTCGTTCAACACATTCACCCCTGAACACCACGTTGAACCCTTATCAGGAGAAAGATCTTGCAAGCAAAAGTAGCCCTTATTATGGGATCAAAAAGTGACTGGGCCACCATGGAAGGTGCCGCTGAAATTATGGACACACTGGGCGTTAGCTACCATGTGGAAGTCGTTTCCGCTCACCGAACCCCAGTGAAACTTGCTGAGTTTGCAGAAAGCGCAGTTAAAAAGGGCTTCCAAGTTATCATTGGTGGTGCAGGCGGTGCAGCGCATCTGCCTGGCATGGTTGCGGCCCATACTCGACTCCCCGTTCTCGGTGTACCAGTACAAAGCAAAGCTCTAAACGGCATGGACAGCCTGCTTTCTATCGCGCAAATGCCAAAAGGTGTTGCGGTTGGCACATTAGCCATTGGTACTGCTGGGGCATTTAACGCAGGCCTATTAGCTTGCCAGATCCTAGCCAATAACGACCCTGAACTGGCGAAAAAAATTGATGCGTTTCGCGCCAAACAAACCGAAACAGTGCTCGCTAACCCAGATCCTCGGGAGGCCTAATGTCAACATTATGGGTATTAGGCGCGGGTCAACTGGGCGCCATGTTAAAACAAGCCGGCACCCCGTTGGGAATTGATGTGCGCCCTGTGGATATTGAGGCGACAGACGAACTACCACTGCAAGCAAACGACATCGTTACCGCCGAGCGAGAAGAATGGCCAGAAACCGTTGCCACCAAACAGTTAGCCACACATAACAACTTTGTTAACCTTGCGACCTTCCCTCAACTGGCAGATCGTCTAACGCAAAAGCAATGGCTAGACCGCCTTGACCTTGCCACGGCGCCTTGGTTTCCTGTAGAAGCCGACTCTAGTGCACAACACGCCTACGACACATTAGGTGAACGCGTCCTTATGAAGCGTCGTCGTGGCGGCTATGATGGCAAAGGCCAATATTGGTTAAAACAAGCGGAAAACTCAGAAATTCCCGACGACTGGAAAGGTCAAGCCATTGCCGAACAAGCCATTAACTTCGACGAAGAAGTCTCCCTTGTTGGTGTACGTAGCAAAGATGGTGAAAAGTATTTTTACCCACTCACCCTCAACCTACACATCAATGGTATTTTGTACGCATCAATATCGCCACTTAAACGTCTCGATCAATACCAAAGCAAAGCAGAGACGATGCTTGGTAAATTGATGGATGCATTAGACTATGTTGGCGTTATGGCTATGGAGTGCTTCCGCGTGGGAGATGACTTACTGATTAACGAGCTCGCCCCTCGCGTGCACAACAGTGGCCATTGGACACAAGCAGGCAGCAACGTTTGCCAATTTGAAAATCACGTCCGTGCCGTCATGGGCTTACCACTGGTGAGCGCTGAGATCAAAAATCAAAGTATGATGGTGAACTTGATCGGCGTCGATCTGGATTACCAATGGCTCAGCATCCCAAGTTTAGAACTCTACTGGTATCAAAAAGACGTTAGACCTGGCCGCAAAGTGGGTCACCTGAACTTCTGCACAGGCAACCTAACGGTTCTGGAAACGGCGTTAGACAGACTCAATATGCCAGCGCCTTATCCACAAGCCATTGAGTGGTTAAAAGCGAACCTACCCGCCTAATCCTCCATAGCGAACAAGCAGTAGAAAGGCCCATTGAGCACGGTACTAAATAGTACCGAATGCTAAATGGGCCTTCTTTTTCTTTAGTACCACCAAACGCTTAAATCAACAAAGTGCCAGACCGTTCTTACCTATACTTCTGGTAGGCGTAACGCCATCAAAACACCCACAATCGCCATACCCGAAAAAACAAGAATTAACCCTTCTAATGAGATAAATTGCGTTAGCGCGCCAATAAAACTCATCAACAATAGGATAAAACCAATCATCGTATTACTAACGGCCACATAACTGGTTCGCTTATTGCCATCGGCTAAATTTACTAAGTAGGTTTTCCGGCCTACTCTCACCCCTTGATGGGCAATTGTCAGCAAGAAATACAAAACCGGTAGCAACAAGACATTGTCTAACAGTGAAGGTGCCAACCAAGAGACCGCAAACAAGACCAAACCAATCAAAGAGCTAAACAAACAGGCCGCCATCATCACTTTTCGACTGGAACGATCGGAGAACTTTCCCCAAAAAGGCGCAGAAACAAGCGAGGCTAAACCACTGGCACCAATAAACATCGCCAACACCCACATGTTATTCCCTAGGGTATGCTGAGCCAGTACAACATAAAAAGGCGCACTCAAAGCGGTACATAAAAATAGCGAACGAGTGATCACAAACTGGCGAAAGGCTTTATCCGTTTTTAGCAAACTCAGCTGCTTAAGCGCCTCTTTAAAGCCGTTCTTACCGCCATCTACTTCGCCAGAAAACTCCACAACGCGGGAGTAAACCAACGCCCCCAACAGCCAAAAAATAGCCGCTCCCATTAAGCAAACGCCATACACATAGGCATTACCTTCAAAGGACGTTAACGCACTCAATAACATGACGATGGCAATCCCGACGGTTACTAACCCAGCGACACTTGCCGACCAGCCTGTCACTTGTCCGCGCTGCGTTTTCGGAACCGTCTTACCTAACACATCCTTCGACGCCACCGAGCTAAGCCCTCGGGCAAGACTAAACACCACCAAACAGGCAATCACCAACCAACCCGCCACAGCCCCTTGCATCGTCATGGCTATCAACCCGATCAGCACAACACTGATCGACTGAAAAATACTCCCAACGATCCAAACCCATTTACGGAGCGGTAACTTACGTATAAAACTCGCAATGGCTAATTGCGGCAACAAAGACCCAGACTCACGAATCGGCACTAACCAACTCAGCAAATACACTGGTGCTCCAATGCTATTTAATATCCAAGGCAAGGTGATTTTTGGGTTAATCATGGCATCGCCCAAATTGGTAAAAAACTGAGCGATAATCAGCTTGATAAAATTACCAGGCACTTCCTTACAAGCCGACTCATCAATGGCTTTACAGGCTCTGGCATCTTCTTCATTGGTTATTTTTTCGTACACAGACTCCAACACATCTTTGCTGGCCATAAATTCCCATACTCCAAAAAAACAGTCTCAGCTTGTCTGAGATAATAGCGCAAAATTCTAGCACTTTAGATAATGAATTTCTGTGACGGGATGTGAACAACAAGGAAAACAACCCAGAGAGATAGGCTACTTTGTTGAATCAATCAAGACATCAACCTAAGACGGAACGGCTACACTACTCCTATAGATAGCGAAGACGTCCCCATCAGTCATAGGAAACACTTAACCTGCGTCTAATTGCGAGCGAACCACCGACATACGCTCTTCAGCTTTGCGCTTACGTCTATCTCGGCTACCCAAGTACGCCAAAGGCAAAATGATAAACAGAGCCCCAATCACAAAGAAGAAATCGATCGACTCGTTAAAAATAATCCAACCCAATATCACAGCAAACAGCAAGCCGGAATATTCCGCACTGCTCACCTGGCTCGACGCCACATAGCGGTAACCTTGCAGGCACGCTAAGCTATAAACAATCGAACACATCGCCGATGCACCAGCGTATAACAAGCCATCCATATTCCAAGACCCCCCTTCCCACAACGCCAAACAAGCCGTTAAAGGCAACGCCGACAAATGGGTTATCAAGAGCCCAAAGAACAGGTTTTGATTTTTTGGCAACTTGCGAATCAGCAAACTATTGGTCGCCAATACCACGGAAAACAACACCGCACTGATCATCCCCCAACTGACGTCAGAAGGTCGTAAAATGATCAATACCCCAACAAAGCCAGATACAGCCGCAATCACAATGCCCATGGTAATTTTCTCTTTAAAGAAAATCCCCGCAAACAACACAATCAGAATCGGCGCGATATAAAACACCGCATTGGCCGTGGCAAGCGGCAACGCCGTTAACGAGATAATCAATAAAACACTCGCCAATACCCACAGATTGCCTCTTAACAAATGCAGCTTAAGGCCAATGTCCCCTTTAAAATCAATGTGCTTATAGGCCAATGGCAATAACACAAGACAAATCATCACAAGACGCATAAAGGTAAACTGATAAACGGCCACACTGCTGCCCGCCATTTTGATAAACACATCGCAAAACGTCGCGAAGAAGTTACCTATCACTAGGATCAAAATAGCGCTACCGATGGTTTTTCCAGACATAGCCGCTCCTTGAGTACAATATATAAAGAACCGCATTCTAGCCTCGACTTCACCATCAATAAAATGATATATCCTCACTTAGTATTCGTTTTTTGGATAATAAAATGCTACCACCACTGAAAGCTCTACCTGTCTTTGAAGCCGTTGCCAGATTAAATAGCTTTTCCCTTGCCGCCCAGGAGCTCAACCTAAGCCAAAGCGCCGTCTCCCATCAGATTCGCGCCTTAGAAAATCACTTGGGTGAAAGCCTTTTCCAACGCCAAGGTCGCTATCTCAGCTTAACAACAGAGGGAAAACACTATTTAGACGCCATTAGCAGCTCCTTGTCGCAAATTGCCCGTGCTAGCAATCTGATACGAGGAGAAAGTGAAACCAAGGTAAGAATCGCCGTCTACAGCTCCTTTGCCGTGTGTTGGTTAATGCCACGCCTACCCGACCTGATGCGACGACATCCCAACCTAGACATCAGCATTACCATGACCCACAGCTCACCCGAGCTTTCTGACAAAACCGCCGATTGCTTTATTACCACAGACAAAGACAAACGCGGCTTCACATTTACCCCCATCTATCGGGAAAGGATCTTCCCCGTTTGCAGCCCAGCGTTTTATGAAGCCATGAAAAACACTCTCGATGTTCATTCCGACACCGACATGGCCAACTTACTTGAAAAACAGCCCGAGAAATTGGGCGACTTCCCCTTGGTCACTTCCTTTGGCATCTATAACGAATACACAGAAGACTGGCGGCGCTGGTTTTCGGAGAAAGGAAAAATCCTACCGGACGAACTACAACTGCATAAATTTAGCCATCTACTGCTCACCTACGAAGCCGCTAAATACTCCCTTGGCATCGCCCTGATCAACGACTATATGTTCAATGAAGACAAAACCAAAGACGACCTAATCCGCCTGCCCACCCACCATATCGAAACCGACGATGCATTCTACTTTGCTTACAAATATTCAAGACGCAACGAACCTGGAATTGCCGAAGTAAAACGATGGTTGATTAATGAGTCTGCGGGGTTGGGATTGGGAGAATGATATATGGTTAGATGAGTGTGGGGGCGGGGATAACACCGCGTTAAAGGGCAGGTTAAAGGGCAGCAACGCACTACCGCTAAACCTCAATTTACCACCGTAAACACAAATACCAAGATGTGAGCAAAATTCGCCACGCGTTGCCTGTTCCTCTTGAACGTTTTGTCAGCAACAAATTGGCCCAATAAAAATGGACGACTTGTACTTAAACTTGACTTGGCCATGTAAAGAAAACTGGTTAAATGCTCCAAGAGCTTATTAATCAAGTCTAATGGGTAACTAGGTCGATATTTGTCGTAATCAGCAACACGACTAGAAAATCTGTCTACTGGATTAGACATTATATCTTTCTTATGCCACAGATTTTTTAGATATCTTAAAATAATGTCTTAGCCTGAACTTTCTCCACACTCCAGCCGGCTCTGAAAAGTAAGGAATCACTAATTTTTTACTAGGATAAAGCGCTATTTCCCAAACAGTTTCCTCGAAGAATTTAAATGCTATAAAGTTAGGTTCAGTAAGACCTATTAGTGTAAACGACCCTGTGCTATACGGCCAAACTAGGGTTGCTTGATCCAACAAACGACAGTTTTGGTCGAGAAATTGAATATTTAAAGACTCTTCGAAAGGAGAGTTATTTGTAGTAAAAACTAAATAAAAATTTTCATAACCAATACACGCTTCACATACCTCGCCTTCAATAAACGAATCTACCGCTTTTCCATTGACCCATATCTGGCTTTTTGGAGGTTCCGTGTCGGTTGATTCTGACATCAATTTAAGTAAGAATTCTTTATCACTTAGAATTTTCATTATTCCATACTCACCAAATCAATCCTACTCCAAAGGCAGCCAGCGCTCCGCCAACAAAAGCTCCAACAGTTACACATACCGGAGCACCAGGGCCACATGC
This sequence comes from Marinomonas spartinae, assembly GCF_900089775.1. Lineage (GTDB taxonomy): Bacteria > Pseudomonadota > Gammaproteobacteria > Pseudomonadales > Marinomonadaceae > Marinomonas > Marinomonas spartinae. Next base: position 2,568 of record NZ_FLOB01000005.1, on the reverse strand, counting down.
TAACCCCGCTAAAGCACCACCAGCTATACCTCCTCCAATTCCTGCACCTGTGATCGCAACCTCTTTTCCCGCAGCATCAAACTTATTTTCGGCAGTCGCTACCGTGTACACTGAAAATGCCATTGAGAGGAACAGAAAACCTCTACCTGCATGAGATAATTTTTTCATAGCAGTAGTAACTTTAGGATCTGATTTTCCCGCTGATTTTACTATTTCAGAATAGACCCTATTTTGTTGCTCTACAGCTAAATCATTAAATGACACCCCTCTTCCAAATAAAGCCTGAGCTTTTTTTGCAATAAGCTCATTAAGGGTTCTTCCTTGTTGCTTCATCTTTTGAGCTATCGCTAACCCGATAGGCGTGCTTCTTGTTCTGACCAACTCCATGATAACATTTCTCGCCTCATTCGCCTGAGAAGCAGCCTGAGCCCAAGTTATTTTGCCAGTAGAGGCCATAATTCTTAGCTCTGTGGACATAGCACGAATCTGTTTCGAATACATCTGTCTTGCGGTCGAGTCTACTGTCAGGTGGGCACCAATATTTGCAACTTCAGATTCTAATGCACGAATCGCGCTTTCAAATGCTGCTTTGTCTTTTTGCTGGTTCATGTCCATCTATAACATTCCTGTTAATTATTTCAGAGTTTTTACAATTAATATAACGACTAAGAGATTATAAAGTGGCAAAACCATAGCTCCAACCGTCTGTTGAATGGCCCCACTATCAATAAGAGGTTTGCTTTTTCATGATGTGACCTCCCTGTTATATTCAGTCGCTGAAAACCAAGCTTAATCTGAGCATCTTTGCCAGATGACCTGAGTTCGCCGCTATTTTAATCCTAATTTCTTGCTTTCTAGCGCGATTCGACTCTTAAGTAAAGACTACTACTCCCTCAGACGCGATAATTCGATTGGTTTTCAGGGAATCTTACTTCCTTGTTATCGCTGCTTTTCTAGGTACTATTATGGCTGGTTGGCGGAGGGGGGTTATTTTTCCCTGGGAGATATCATCAAGATAAAGCTCAGTATGCTACCCACAAGCAGGGCATGAACAGTTTGGAGTGTTTCCCCCTCTAATCATCTGCCATCATTGAAGTTTTTCTCTTAGTTCCAAGAAAAACGCACAAAAAAGAGACGGAAGATTCTATTCAACTTGGCATTGGACTCACGCCGACGCGTTGAGCCTGCGAAACAAGATCAAATGAATACAATGACAGGGTGATCGGCAGAGCAATCGGAGTATTTGACGGGGAGTTAAGGACATGGCCTCCTGCCTTCGCAGGAATGAGGGTTTTGGAACCCTATTGCTTTAACCTCTTACTGTGGATAAGAAACAGTCAAATTTAGTAGATTTTCAGTCATCTTTGATGACTGATCTTTTTTTAACCAAATTCACTGTTGTAATTCACACTTACCACCCTCAAAATATACCTTCTTTTTTTTAACTCAAAAGGATCATATAAGGATCAAAAAAATGAAAGTTAAACAGAAAAAACGCAATCCCTATGCGTTTGACCCAATCATGCGTAAAGGTGGGGTTCACGAAAAAACCAACAAAGCAAAACGCCGTAAACACAAACTGCAAATGCAGAAAGAGGCTGCCAACTGGCAGCCTTATTTGTTTCTAACACTTCTAAAAAAGTGCTTCTCAACAAAAACGTTTCTTGAGACGAAAAAAAGCCCTGACAGCATAACTATCAGGGCTTTCTTAAATTAAATCTTGATAACGACCTACTCTCACATGCTTGTCTGTCATAAAGTGCCCCTCACGTCCATCAGCGATGGTGATTTCCCATAACGAAAAAACCCCACCCTGCTTAGCAGGATGGGGTTTCTCTTAATTAAATCTTGATAACGACCTACTCTCACATGGGATCTCCCACACTACCATCGGCGATGGCACTTTTCACTTCTGAGTTCGGGATGGGATCAGGTGGTTCAATGCCTCTATGATCATCAAGAAAACTGGCTTGCGTTTGTTATGGAAGCTTTGTGTTTTCCTCTCCATAACTCGCAAATTCGTTCACTTGTCTCTGTTAACAATTCTGTTTTGAAATAGCGACAACCAAGCTCAAACCGGATCGTATTCTGTGTCTTTTGTGTGTCTTACGACCTCCATGGAAGGAGGAAGTGCTGGAAGGGTCAGGAACCATCTCCAGTAAAACCACTTTGGTGTTATATGGTCAAGCCTCACGAGCAATTAGTATTGGTTAGCTCAATGCCTCACAGCACTTACACACCCAACCTATCAACGTCCTCGTCTCGAACGGCTCTTTAGGGAACTTATGTTCCAGTGAGATCTTATCTTAAGGGAGGCTTCCCGCTTAGATGCTTTCAGCGGTTATCCCGTCCGAACATAGCTACCCGGCAATGCCACTGGCGTGACAACCGGAACACCAGAGGTTCGTCCACTCCGGTCCTCTCGTACTAGGAGCAGCTCCTCTCAAATCTCAAACGTCCACGGCAGATAGGGACCGAACTGTCTCACGACGTTCTAAACCCAGCTCGCGTACCACTTTAAATGGCGAACAGCCATACCCTTGGGACCGGCTTCAGCCCCAGGATGTG
>NZ_FLOB01000026.1 GCF_900089775.1 Marinomonas spartinae | reverse complement strand
TTATGCGCGCTTCGATAAAAATGATTGGCGTATCCAACCTGCAGAGTTTTATCGCTTCCATGACGCAGAAGTTAACACTTTCGGATATTTCTGATGAGTCGAAAAATTATCTTGATAAAGCAGGAATTACTACTGCTTGTTTACGAATTAAATCGAAGTGGACTGCTGGCGGAAAATGAGAAAATTCGACCTATCCTTGCGCAGCTCGAGAAGCTCTTACTTTGCGACCTTTCGCCATCAACTAACGATTCTGTCAAAAACTGACGCGTTGGATGAGGAGAAGTGGCTTAATATGCTTGGCACGTTCGTCAAGGACTGGTTTAGATATGAGTCACATTTTGTTCATGGTAGAGATTCTCTTGTTGACATTTTAAAAGAGCGTGGATTACTATCTGAGTCCGATGCTGTTCAACCACTAATAGGTAAGAAATCATGAGTCAAGTTACTGAACAATCCGTACGTTTCCAGACCGCTTTGGCCTCTATTAAGCTCATTCAGGCTTCTGCCGTTTTGGATTTAACCGAAGATGATTTCGATTTTCTGACGAGTAACAAAGTTTGGATTGCTACTGACCGCTCTCGTGCTCGTCGCTGCGTTGAGGCTTGCGTTTATGGTACGCTGGACTTTGTAGGATACCCTCGCTTTCCTGCTCCTGTTGAGTTTATTGCTGCCGTCATTGCTTATTATGTTCATCCCGTCAACATTCAAACGGCCTGTCTCATCATGGAAGGCGCTGAATTTACGGAAAACATTATTAATGGCGTCGAGCGTCCGGTTAAAGCCGCTGAATTGTTCGCGTTTACCTTGCGTGTACGCGCAGGAAACACTGACGTTCTTACTGACGCAGAAGAAAACGTGCGTCAAAAATTACGTGCAGAAGGAGTGATGTAATGTCTAAAGGTAAAAAACGTTCTGGCGCTCGCCCTGGTCGTCCGCAGCCGTTGCGAGGTACTAAAGGCAAGCGTAAAGGCGCTCGTCTTTGGTATGTAGGTGGTCAACAATTTTAATTGCAGGGGCTTCGGCCCCTTACTTGAGGATAAATTATGTCTAATATTCAAACTGGCGCCGAGCGTATGCCGCATGACCTTTCCCATCTTGGCTTCCTTGCTGGTCAGATTGGTCGTCTTATTACCATTTCAACTACTCCGGTTATCGCTGGCGACTCCTTCGAGATGGACGCCGTTGGCGCTCTCCGTCTTTCTCCATTGCGTCGTGGCCTTGCTATTGACTCTACTGTAGACATTTTTACTTTTTATGTCCCTCATCGTCACGTTTATGGTGAACAGTGGATTAAGTTCATGAAGGATGGTGTTAATGCCACTCCTCTCCCGACTGTTAACACTACTGGTTATATTGACCATGCCGCTTTTCTTGGCACGATTAACCCTGATACCAATAAAATCCCTAAGCATTTGTTTCAGGGTTATTTGAATATCTATAACAACTATTTTAAAGCGCCGTGGATGCCTGACCGTACCGAGGCTAACCCTAATGAGCTTAATCAAGATGATGCTCGTTATGGTTTCCGTTGCTGCCATCTCAAAAACATTTGGACTGCTCCGCTTCCTCCTGAGACTGAGCTTTCTCGCCAAATGACGACTTCTACCACATCTATTGACATTATGGGTCTGCAAGCTGCTTATGCTAATTTGCATACTGACCAAGAACGTGATTACTTCATGCAGCGTTACCATGATGTTATTTCTTCATTTGGAGGTAAAACCTCTTATGACGCTGACAACCGTCCTTTACTTGTCATGCGCTCTAATCTCTGGGCATCTGGCTATGATGTTGATGGAACTGACCAAACGTCGTTAGGCCAGTTTTCTGGTCGTGTTCAACAGACCTATAAACATTCTGTGCCGCGTTTCTTTGTTCCTGAGCATGGCACTATGTTTACTCTTGCGCTTGTTCGTTTTCCGCCTACTGCGACTAAAGAGATTCAGTACCTTAACGCTAAAGGTGCTTTGACTTATACCGATATTGCTGGCGACCCTGTTTTGTATGGCAACTTGCCGCCGCGTGAAATTTCTATGAAGGATGTTTTCCGTTCTGGTGATTCGTCTAAGAAGTTTAAGATTGCTGAGGGTCAGTGGTATCGTTATGCGCCTTCGTATGTTTCTCCTGCTTATCACCTTCTTGAAGGCTTCCCATTCATTCAGGAACCGCCTTCTGGTGATTTGCAAGAACGCGTACTTATTCGCCACCATGATTATGACCAGTGTTTCCAGTCCGTTCAGTTGTTGCAGTGGAATAGTCAGGTTAAATTTAATGTGACCGTTTATCGCAATCTGCCGACCACTCGCGATTCAATCATGACTTCGTGATAAAAGATTGAGTGTGAGGTTATAACGCCGAAGCGGTAAAAATTTTAATTTTTGCCGCTGAGGGGTTGACCAAGCGAAGCGCGGTAGGTTTTCTGCTTAGGAGTTTAATCATGTTTCAGACTTTTATTTCTCGCCATAATTCAAACTTTTTTTCTGATAAGCTGGTTCTCACTTCTGTTACTCCAGCTTCTTCGGCACCTGTTTTACAGACACCTAAAGCTACATCGTCAACGTTATATTTTGATAGTTTGACGGTTAATGCTGGTAATGGTGGTTTTCTTCATTGCATTCAGATGGATACATCTGTCAACGCCGCTAATCAGGTTGTTTCTGTTGGTGCTGATATTGCTTTTGATGCCGACCCTAAATTTTTTGCCTGTTTGGTTCGCTTTGAGTCTTCTTCGGTTCCGACTACCCTCCCGACTGCCTATGATGTTTATCCTTTGGATGGTCGCCATGATGGTGGTTATTATACCGTCAAGGACTGTGTGACTATTGACGTCCTTCCCCGTACGCCGGGCAATAATGTTTATGTTGGTTTCATGGTTTGGTCTAACTTTACCGCTACTAAATGCCGCGGATTGGTTTCGCTGAATCAGGTTATTAAAGAGATTATTTGTCTCCAGCCACTTAAGTGAGGTGATTTATGTTTGGTGCTATTGCTGGCGGTATTGCTTCTGCTCTTGCTGGTGGCGCCATGTCTAAATTGTTTGGAGGCGGTCAAAAAGCCGCCTCCGGTGGCATTCAAGGTGATGTGCTTGCTACCGATAACAATACTGTAGGCATGGGTGATGCTGGTATTAAATCTGCCATTCAAGGCTCTAATGTTCCTAACCCTGATGAGGCCGTCCCTAGTTTTGTTTCTGGTGCTATGGCTAAAGCTGGTAAAGGACTTCTTGAAGGTACGTTGCAGGCTGGCACTTCTGCCGTTTCTGATAAGTTGCTTGATTTGGTTGGACTTGGTGGCAAGTCTGCCGCTGATAAAGGAAAGGATACTCGTGATTATCTTGCTGCTGCATTTCCTGAGCTTAATGCTTGGGAGCGTGCTGGTGCTGATGCTTCCTCTGCTGGTATGGTTGACGCCGGATTTGAGAATCAAAAAGAGCTTACTAAAATGCAACTGGACAATCAGAAAGAGATTGCCGAGATGCAAAATGAGACTCAAAAAGAGATTGCTGGCATTCAGTCGGCGACTTCACGCCAGAATACGAAAGACCAGGTATATGCACAAAATGAGATGCTTGCTTATCAACAGAAGGAGTCTACTGCTCGCGTTGCGTCTATTATGGAAAACACCAATCTTTCCAAGCAACAGCAGGTTTCCGAGATTATGCGCCAAATGCTTACTCAAGCTCAAACGGCTGGTCAGTATTTTACCAATGACCAAATCAAAGAAATGACTCGCAAGGTTAGTGCTGAGGTTGACTTAGTTCATCAGCAAACGCAGAATCAGCGGTATGGCTCTTCTCATATTGGCGCTACTGCAAAGGATATTTCTAATGTCGTCACTGATGCTGCTTCTGGTGTGGTTGATATTTTTCATGGTATTGATAAAGCTGTTGCCGATACTTGGAACAATTTCTGGAAAGACGGTAAAGCTGATGGTATTGGCTCTAATTTGTCTAGGAAATAACCGTCAGGATTGACACCCTCCCAATTGTATGTTTTCATGCCTCCAAATCTTGGAGGCTTTTTTATGGTTCGTTCTTATTACCCTTCTGAATGTCACGCTGATTATTTTGACTTTGAGCGTATCGAGGCTCTTAAACCTGCTATTGAGGCTTGTGGCATTTCTACTCTTTCTCAATCCCCAATGCTTGGCTTCCATAAGCAGATGGATAACCGCATCAAGCTCTTGGAAGAGATTCTGTCTTTTCGTATGCAGGGCGTTGAGTTCGATAATGGTGATATGTATGTTGACGGCCATAAGGCTGCTTCTGACGTTCGTGATGAGTTTGTATCTGTTACTGAGAAGTTAATGGATGAATTGGCACAATGCTACAATGTGCTCCCCCAACTTGATATTAATAACACTATAGACCACCGCCCCGAAGGGGACGAAAAATGGTTTTTAGAGAACGAGAAGACGGTTACGCAGTTTTGCCGCAAGCTGGCTGCTGAACGCCCTCTTAAGGATATTCGCGATGAGTATAATTACCCCAAAAAGAAAGGTATTAAGGATGAGTGTTCAAGATTGCTGGAGGCCTCCACTATGAAATCGCGTAGAGGCTTTGCTATTCAGCGTTTGATGAATGCAATGCGACAGGCTCATGCTGATGGTTGGTTTATCGTTTTTGACACTCTCACGTTGGCTGACGACCGATTAGAGGCGTTTTATGATAATCCCAATGCTTTGCGTGACTATTTTCGTGATATTGGTCGTATGGTTCTTGCTGCCGAGGGTCGCAAGGCTAATGATTCACACGCCGACTGCTATCAGTATTTTTGTGTGCCTGAGTATGGTACAGCTAATGGCCGTCTTCATTTCCATGCGGTGCACTTTATGCGGACACTTCCTACAGGTAGCGTTGACCCTAATTTTGGTCGTCGGGTACGCAATCGCCGCCAGTTAAATAGCTTGCAAAATACGTGGCCTTATGGTTACAGTATGCCCATCGCAGTTCGCTACACGCAGGACGCTTTTTCACGTTCTGGTTGGTTGTGGCCTGTTGATGCTAAAGGTGAGCCGCTTAAAGCTACCAGTTATATGGCTGTTGGTTTCTATGTGGCTAAATACGTTAACAAAAAGTCAGATATGGACCTTGCTGCTAAAGGTCTAGGAGCTAAAGAATGGAACAACTCACTAAAAACCAAGCTGTCGCTACTTCCCAAGAAGCTGTTCAGAATCAGAATGAGCCGCAACTTCGGGATGAAAATGCTCACAATGACAAATCTGTCCACGGAGTGCTTAATCCAACTTACCAAGCTGGGTTACGACGCGACGCCGTTCAACCAGATATTGAAGCAGAACGCAAAAAGAGAGATGAGATTGAGGCTGGGAAAAGTTACTGTAGCCGACGTTTTGGCGGCGCAACCTGTGACGACAAATCTGCTCAAATTTATGCGCGCTTCGATAAAAATGATTGGCGTATCCAACCTGCAGAGTTTTATCGCTTCCATGACGCAGAAGTTAACACTTTCGGATATTTCTGATGAGTCGAAAAATTATCTTGATAAAGCAGGAAT
>NZ_FLOB01000033.1 GCF_900089775.1 Marinomonas spartinae | reverse complement strand
CAGACGTTTTTAGGTTCACAGAAGACTTCGAAACTGTAATCTCCCCCTTCTCGCCCTGTGCCAGACGCTTTCATACCACCAAATGGGGTTCGAAGATCTCGCACGTTTTGGCTATTAACAAACATCATGCCCGCTTCTACTTGACGCGCAATGCGATGTACTTTGCTGACATCTTGAGTCCATAAGTAGGAAGCCAGTCCGTAATCATTGTCATTGGCCATCTTCACAACGTCTGCTTCGTCCTTAAATGGGATAATCACAGCAACAGGGCCAAAGATTTCTTCGCGAGCAATTCGCATGGTATTGGTGACATCACGGAAGGCGGTTGGACGTACAAAGTGGCCGCCTTTTAGGTGTTCTGGAAGCTCATCAAGTGGTTTATCAGAGCCCCCTGCAATAAGCTTCGCGCCCTCTTCAATGCCCAACTTGATATAGCCAGTAACCTTTTCCCAGTGCGCTTTAGAGATCAAGGAGCCCACTTGGGTTTGCATATCGTTTGGATCGCCAACTTTGATTTTGGCGGCACGAGCAGCGAAATCATCACAGAACTTGTCGTAAATAGTTTCTTGAACAAACAAACGAGAACCGGCAGTACAACGTTCACCATTAATGGAAAAAATACCGAATACGGCAGCATCGAGGGCACGCTCGTAGTCGCAATCATCAAAAATCATCACGGGGGATTTACCGCCCAGCTCCATGGAGAACTTCTTCAGACCCGCATTCGCGATGATGTGTTTACCCGTTGAGGTACCGCCGGTGAACGAAATGGCATTGACGCTTGGGTCCGTGATCAAGGCGTTTCCGGTTGTCCCACCAAAACCATGAACCACATTAAATACGCCCGCAGGAACCCCGGCTTCAAGGGCAATCTTACCTAAAAAGTCTGTTGTCAAAGGTGACAGTTCAGACTGCTTTATGACCGCCGTATTCCCCAATGCAAGACAAGGTGCTGTTTTCCATGTTCCGGTCATAAAAGGAACGTTCCATGGTGAAATCAAAGCACACACGCCAGTTGGCTGGTACAAACTGTAGTTCAGCATTTGGTCATCCATTGGATAGGTATGACCGTTCATTTGGCGAGACTTCTCGGCAAAGAAATAGAAGTTGTTAGACGCTCGCGGCACAAGTGCATTACGAGTTTGATAGAGAGGGAGACCCGTATCAGCGGTTTCTAATGCGGACAATTCATCGACATTCTGAGCAATCAAATCGCCCATTTTTTCAATGATTTTAGAACGCTTAGCAACGGGCATATTGGCCCAAGCAGGAAATGCGGCTTTCGCAGCGGCGACCGCTTCTGCTACTTGTGTATCGGACGCGTGGGCCACTTCGGCAAGCACTTCTCCCGTCGCAGGGTTAAAGGTTTGAAACGTCTCCTTACTTTCAACCCATTT
>NZ_FLOB01000017.1 GCF_900089775.1 Marinomonas spartinae | reverse complement strand
TACGCGTTACTCACCCGTCCGCCGCTCGTCAGCAGGAGCAAGCTCCCCTGTTACCGCTCGACTTGCATGTGTTAAGCCTGCCGCCAGCGTTCAATCTGAGCCATGATCAAACTCTTCAGTTTAAAAGCTTGCTCACTCAAATTCTTACACTAACAATAACTTAATCGATTCATCATCTAAGATCACAAATCAACATAAAGCGAATTGACGTGTTTGACTCTCGTAAGACTTCAATTTTTTTGATCGCTCAGTGCCCTACTCAGTAAACTAAGCAAAACCCTGTCGATCTTCTGAAGGTCTCAGCGAGCGCCCACACAAATTATCTGATTATCTATTTTAAAGAGCGTCTGACGTGTTGTCGTTCGGCTTGCTTAGCTTGTTGTTTCAGCTAAGTGGCAAAGCGTTGTTTGCGTTGCCGTCCGTGTCAGTGGGTGCGTATAATACATCCTAGAATTTTGAGCGCAAGCGCTTTTTTCAATAAAGTTAAATTAAATCTAAGAAACACACTTTCTGCACATTAATCATTCATTAACTCAGCTTTTCGAGCAAAAAACGCTCAACTTCTCCGGTTAACAACACTCTATCGTTCTTGTACTCATCAGCGATTAATAAAAAAGGCCTCTAATCATGTCATTAGAGGCCTTACTTAACACTCAGTTTTTAGGTGAGAAAATTAACCCAACCACTTTCTGGCGTTTTGGAACAAACGCAACCAAGGGGCTTGCTCTTGCCAATCATTTGGGTGCCAGCTGTGTTGGACCGTACGGTAAACACGTTCTGGGTGAGGCATCATAATAGTGACACGACCATCCTCAGAAGTTAGCCCAGTCACACCTTGTGCTGACCCGTTCGGGTTGAATGGATAACGCTCCGTTGCCTGACCGTAGTTGTCCACATAACGAAGGGCAATTTGCGCAGAAGACGCTAAGGCAGCAATATCTTGTTCATCACGATATTCCGTTTGGCCTTCACCATGGGCCACAACGATCGGCATACGAGAACCTTCCATACCATCGAACAAAATAGAGTTGGATTTCTGAACTTCTACTTGTACTAGGCGCGCCTCGAACTGTGCCGATTGATTACGGACAAATTTCGGCCAATGGTCTGTTCCAGGAATCAGTTCATGCAGATTCGACAACATCTGACAACCATTACACACACCCAGAGAGAAGGTATCTGGACGGTTAAAGAAGGTTTCGAATTGCTCGCGAGCAACCTGATTGAACAAAATGGACTTCGCCCAACCTTCACCGGCTCCCAATACATCACCGTAAGAGAAACCACCACAGGCCACCAGACCACTAAATTGATCCAGCGTAGTACGGCCAGACAAGATATCACTCATGTGAACATCTACAGGAGTGAAGCCCGCTTTATGGAAAGCCGCCGCCATTTCTACTTGACCGTTGACGCCTTGCTCACGCAATACGGCGATCTTTGGTTTCTTACCGGATGCAATAAAGGGTGCCGCCACATCAGCATTGATGTCAAAAGAGAGATGCGCCGATAAGCCCGGATCGCTCTCATCCAATAAACTATCAAACTCTTGTTGCGCACAGTCTGGATTATCACGTAGTGCTTGAATACGGTAGCTGGTTTCTGACCAAACACGCTGCCAATTGACGCGTGTTTCTTCTAATACCGTTTCGCCGCCGAAACGCACTCGGATGGAATCGTCTCCCGATAAGGTTGCGATAGGCGTCACTGTGACACCCGCATTGGCATAAGCAGAGATCACCTCGGTCACATCAGACTCATTCACCTGAATAACCGCACCTAACTCCTCATTAAACAAAGCAGGAGCGACTTGCATACGATTGATAATAGTTTCATCCAGATCGATGTCCAAGCCCAGATGACTGGCAAATGACATTTCGACCAAGGTTGCAAACACACCACCATCAGAACGGTCGTGATAAGCCAACAATTTGCCTTCGGCGTTCAAAGCTTGTGTGGTATCGAAGAAGCCTGCTAAGGCCGCAGCATCATCAACGTCTGGCGCCTGCTGACCAAGTTTGTTATATACCTGAGCGATAACTGAACCACCAAGGCGATTTTTGCCAGCCCCTAAGTCCACCAGCAACAAACGGGTATCCGCTTTGTTTTGCAATTCAGGGGTTAATGTTTTGCGAACATCGGTCACTGGCGCAAAGGCAGAGATAACCAAGGAAAGTGGAGAGGTTACCGCTTTGTCTTTGCCATCTTCTTTCCATACCGTTTTCATGGACATGGAGTCTTTACCCACTGGAATGGCAATATCCAATGCAGGACATAACTCCATACCGACGGCTTTTACAGTTTGGTAAAGTTTTTCATCTTCGCCTTCATGACCTGCCGCTGCCATCCAGTTGGCAGACAACTTAATATGGCTACGCTTGGTAATGTGTGCTGCCGCCAAGTTGGTCAGCGCTTCACCAACCGCCATGCGACCAGAGGCTGGTGCATCCAACAAAGCAACGGGAGTACGTTCGCCCATGGTCATGGCTTCGCCAGTGTAGCTTTCAAGTGACGAAGTGGTGACCGCCACATCCGCTACAGGCACTTGCCATGGCCCCACCATTTGATCACGCGCCACCATACCTGTGATCGAACGATCACCAATGGTGATCAAGAAGTTCTTACTCGCCACGGTTGGCAAGCTCAAAACGCGGTTTGCTGCATCCGCTAGATCTACATCAATAGCAGTGAACTCATCACCCACAATCACCGCTTTCGTCGCTTCGCGATGCATTTTAGGCGGTTTGCCAAATAGCACCGACATTGGCAAATCAACAGGCTTGTTATCGAAATGCTCATCCGCAACTTGCAGGTGCATTTCTTCTTTCGCGTCACCGACAATGGCAAAAGGACAGCGCTCACGCTCACAAATCGCCGTAAATTCTTCGATACGATCTGGAGAAACTGCCATAACATAACGCTCTTGCGATTCGTTACACCAGATTTCCAGTGGTGACATGCCTGGCTCGTCATTTAGCACTTTTCGTAGATCGAAATTACCGCCCCGCTCACCGTCTTTGACTAATTCTGGTAAGGCGTTTGACAAACCACCCGCTCCCACATCGTGGATAAAGCTGATTGGGTTCTTGTCACCCAACTGCCAGCAACGATCGATAACTTCCTGACAACGGCGTTCCATTTCTGGATTACCACGTTGTACAGAGGCAAAGTCCAGGTCTTCGTTTCCATCAGCTGATGCCATGGAAGACGCCGCGCCACCGCCAAGGCCGATCAACATTGCAGGACCACCCAGCACGATTAACTTAGCGCCGACTTTGATCTCTTGTTTTTCAACGTGCTCACGACGAATATTACCGATACCACCCGCCAACATGATTGGCTTATGATAACCACGCACTTCTTTTTGCGAAGCACCTTGGATTTCTTGTTCGTAAGTACGGAAATAACCCAATAGATTAGGACGACCAAACTCGTTGTTAAACGCCGCACCACCAATCGGCCCTTCGATCATAATGTCTAATGGCGTCACAATACGGGAAGGCTTGCCATATTGGCTTTCCCAAGGTTGTTCGTAACCTGGAATTTTCAGGTCAGATACCGTGTAGCCGCTCAAACCTGCCTTTGGTTTTGCGCCAACACCAGTTGCCCCTTCGTCACGAATCTCACCACCTGACCCCGTTGCCGCACCAGAGAATGGGGCAATCGCCGTTGGGTGATTGTGGGTTTCCACCTTCATCAATATATCGATGTTTTCATGGCTGAAGTCGTATTCACGAGTCTCTGAAGATGGGAAGAAACGACCACCAAAGTGACCTTCCATCACAGCCGCGTTGTCTTTGTATGCTGACAAGGTGCCATCTGGATTATGTTCGTGGGTGTTTTTAATCATTTTGAACAAAGAGCGTTCTTGCTCTTCGCCATCAATGGTCCAAGACGCATTAAAAATCTTGTGACGACAATGCTCAGAGTTTGCTTGGGCAAACATCATTAGCTCAACGTCAATTGGGTTACGACCCAATTCAATGAAAGACGCCACAAGGTAATCAATTTCGTCTTCAGCCAGTGCCAGACCGAGCGTTTGGTTTGCCTCAACCAACGCTTCACGGCCACCGCCTAACACATCCACACTTGTCATCTGTGCAGGTTCGGCATGAGAAAACAAGTCGGCCGCATCACTCAATGCAGGCAACACACTTTCAGTCATGCGGTCATGCAACATAGCTGACAATAGATCCAACTCTTCTGCCGTTAATGGCACGGAACTATGGAGAAAATATTCCACACCGCGCTCAACACGAGAGACCACGGCAAGGCCACAGTTATGAAGGATATCGGTTGCTTTGGATGACCAAGGTGAAATGGTACCTAAACGTGGAACCACTAAAACACTTTGCTCAGATGAACTGACTTGGGAGGATTTAGGACCGTAGGCTAGAGCACGTTGCAAAACAGCTTGCTGCTCAACGGAAAGCGTTTGGTCATCAGCCAGCTCCACGAAATGGAGAAATTGCGCATCGACATCAATAACAGATGGCACAGATGCTTGCATATTGGCTAATAACTTTGCTTTGCGAAACGCCGATAGCGCCGCGGAACCATGCAGGGTTAGCATGTTGTATGTTGCCTCACTTGGTAGTTTTGGGGAAATGGTGTGAGTATTTTAAAGCAATGAGGCAAATAGAGGCTAGCATAGTATGACATTTCTACAGGAAATGAGGCAGAAAACTCTATAAATTACGTTTGGCCTGCCGTTTCAATTTCTTTTTTTGCTCTCGACGGTACTGAAAAAACTGGGTTAATTGCACCGATGCCGCCTCCGCCAATATTCCCGAGCAAACGTCTACTCGATGATTCAAAAAAGGCGCATCAAAAAACTGCCCTTGGCTTTCCACTACGCCACTTTTGGGCTCAATGGCAGCGTACACCACTCGCGACACACGTGAATGAATAATGGCACCAGCGCACATCGAGCAAGGTTCCAAGGTGACATACAAAGTCGCACCGGGAAGGCGATAATTATTCATCCGCCGACAAGCATCTCGGATCGCTTGAATTTCCGCATGTGCGGTAGGATCGCATTGAGAGATGGGGGCGTTATAACCTTCACCAATAATTTCCCCATCCAACACAACGATGGCCCCAACTGGAATTTCACTTTCAAGCGCCGCTTTTTCGGCCAATAACAGTGCCTGTTGCATCCATATCTCATCATTCATTATATAATCGCCTTAAGATTGATCTTATTCATGGCAAACGAATTGCCTTTCGACGAGGCTTACACCAAACTAATTGATACTTTAAACAGAAAAATAGGGAGATCGACAACATGATGAAAGTCGCGGACTTGATGACAACTCAACTTGTCACACTAAAAGAGGACGACTCTTTGGCCACCGCCAAATCATTAATGCACAATAAAAACATTCGCAATCTACCCATTACGAATGATCTAGGAGAATGCATCGGCCTATTAACGCAACGAGAGTACCTGCGCCATGCGTTTTATCTGGTCAGCCAATTCGGAACTCAACAGCTCAACCACAAAGAAGAACAAACCCCCGTAGCAAAAGCCATGAATACCGATATTTTAACCATCACTCCAAACACGGATCTCGATGTCGCCGCCGAATTTTTTATCGAAAACAAATATGGCTGCCTCCCCGTCATTGAAAACAACAAACTGGTTGGCCTTTTAACGCCAGTTGACTTTGTTAAATTGGCCCACAGCCTACTTACCAAACAAGATAACTAGCAGAAAGCTGTGCACAACATCATAGACAAAAGCCAGCGGAGTAACATATTGAGTCTACTTTTATGCCGCATTGGGTTGTGCAAAGCATTCTAGTTATTGACTTGAGCCACTTCACTTTGGGGGTTCTTGGACGTTGACGGCGCACTCTCTATTTGTACATTCATCGCTTGAATTCCAAATTCCGTTGTCTCCAAAGTGAAGCTGACCTCTTGACCTTTGCGTAAAGTCTTATGACCTTCTGTCTGAATAGACTTATAGTGAACAAACACATCACTCTCACCTACTCGTTTGATAAAACCAATGCCCTTGGAGTCATTAAACCACTTAACTTTCCCAATTACTCTTTCCACACCGAATTACCTCTACTACTTATTTTTATTTTTTTGAGACGACTCTTATTCTATTTAAGCCCTACACTATTGCAATTCAATAAGCATAGAAAAAGGCACCCAAAGGTGCCTTGCTATTCTTCATTTTACCAATTATAAAGACTCAATACTGGCTTTTTGCTCTTCCAATTTACTGACCATCAGCTTCAAATCATCACACTTAGCGCGTTCTTTCGCCACCACCGCTTCTGGGGCTTTAGCCACAAAGCTCTCGTTAGATAGCTTGCCTTCTATGCGTTCAAGATCCTTAGCCGCTTTATCAATCTCTTTTTGCAAACGCGCAATTTCGGCATCCTTATCGATCAACCCCGCCATTGGCACTAACACTTCCATGTCCCCTACCAAAGCCGTTGCGGACATAGGCGCTTCATCGCCAGCGTTTAGCCAAGTGATGGTTTCCAGTTTTGCCAATTTTTGCAAGAAGGCCAAGTTCGCTTCAAGGCGGGCCTTGTCTTGCTCAGAACCATTGCGGAATAAAACATCTAGCGGTTTAGATGGGGCGATATTCATTTCACCACGAATATTACGCACACCTTCAATCACCCCTTTCAGCCATTCCACATCAGCTTCGGATTGAGCGTCTTTCTTAGCTTCTTCAGCTTCTGGGTAGGACGCCAACATAATGGTCTCACCTTCCACACCCGCTAGCGGCGCAACACGTTGCCAGATTTCTTCCGTTAGGAATGGCATCATAGGGTGTGCCAAACGCAGGAAGGCTTCCAACACACGCACCAAGGTACGACGAGTTCCTGTTAGCTGAGCTGGCGTTGCATTTTCATCCCAAAGTACCGGCTTAGACAGTTCCAAGTACCAGTCACAGTACTCATGCCACATGAATTCGTATAGAGCTTGTGCTGCCAAGTCATAACGGTGTGTATCAAAGGCACGATTTACCGCTTCTTCAGCGTGCTGTAGACGAGAGATAATCCACTTATCAGCAAGAGACAATTCCGCTTCTGCACCATTTTGACCACAGTCTTGATCTTCTGTATTCATCAGAACGTAACGGGTTGCGTTCCAAATTTTGTTACAGAAGTTTCGGTAACCTTCTAAGCGGTTGAGGTCGAATTTAATATCACGACCACCGGATGCCAGTGAGCAAAGGGTAAAGCGCAAAGCGTCGGTACCATAGGCTTGAATGCCTTCTGGGTAGGTTTCGCGGGTGTTCTTTTCAACTTTCTCAGCAAGACGCGGCTGCATCATGCCGTAAGTGCGTTTTTTCACCAAAGACTCGATATCAATACCGCCAATCAGATCCAATGGATCAATGACGTTACCTTTCGATTTGGACATCTTGTCACCGCGTTCATCACGGATCAGCCCAGTAATATACACGGTTTTGAAGGGCACCTTGTTGGTGAACTTCAAGGTCATCATGATCATTCTGGCCACCCAGAAGAAAATGATATCAAAACCAGTTACCAAGACATCGGATTCACTGAAGTCTTTAAAATCTTGCGTTTCTTCCGGCCAACCTTGTGTCGCAAAGGTCCAAAGTGCGGAAGAAAACCAAGTATCTAGCACGTCTTCGTCTCGAGTCAGCTCAAGATCCGCCGCTAAACCATATTTAGCACGTACATCATCTTCGCTCATACCGACATAATGTTTGCCTTCAGCATCGTACCAAGCCGGAATTTGATGCCCCCACCAAAGCTGACGAGAGATACACCAGTCTTGAAGATCTCGCATCCAAGAAAAATAGGTGTTTTCCCACTGTTTGGGGACAAATTGAATGTCGCCGTTTTCAACCGCTTCAATGGCGGGTTTAGCAAGAGTCTCAACCGCCACATACCATTGTTGCGTCAAGTAAGGTTCGATCACTGTGTTACCACGCTCACCGCGTGGCACTTTCAACTTGTGATCGACTACCTTTTCAAGCAAGCCTAACCCATCAAAATCTTCTACCACCACTTTACGCGCATCAAAACGATCCATCCCCCGGTATTTTTCTGGGGCATTCTCATTGATCTTCGCATCATCAGTAAAAATGTTGATCAATGGCATATCATGACGTTTGCCCACTTCATAGTCATTAAAGTCATGGGCAGGTGTGATTTTTACACAGCCAGTACCGAATTCTTTATCAACGTATTCATCCGCCACAATTGGAATACGACGCCCAACCAAGGGTAACTCAACAAATTTGCCCACCAAATCAGTAAAACGCTCATCATCGGGCGCCACCGCGACGGCCGCATCGCCAAACATGGTTTCTGGTCGAGTTGTTGCCACCACAATATGATCTTTACCATCAGCGGTTTTCTCTCCATCGGCAAGCGGATAGCGGAAGTACCACATAAAGCCGTTTTCTTCTTCAGAGATGACTTCCAAATCGGAAATGGCCGTGTGTAAAACCGGGTCCCAGTTAACCAAGCGCTGACCACGGTAAATAATGCCTTCATCAAACAAGCGTACAAACACTTCTTGAACCGCCGCCGACATACCAGAATCCATGGTGAAACGCTCTTTGTCCCACGCTACCGAATCCCCTAGAACACGCATCTGGTCAGAAATGGTGCCGCCTGACTGACCTTTCCACTCCCACACTTTTTCTAAGAATTTTTCACGACCCAGATCGTGGCGAGTGATATTTTGTGCCGCGAGTTGTCGTTCGACCACCATCTGCGTAGCAATCCCCGCATGGTCACTACCTGGTTGCCACAAGGTACGTTTACCTTTCATACGCTCACGGCGAATCATGGCATCCATCAAAGAATGCTGAAACGCATGACCCATGTGCAGGCTACCAGTGACATTAGGTGGCGGAATCATGATAGAAAAAGGCGCGCCGGAACCTTGAGGCGAGAAATATCCCTCGTCTTCCCAACGTTGATAAATAGGCTGTTCGATACTTTGAGGTTGGTAGGTTTTTTCCATTATGATGTCTTAAAGCTCTTCTGTAGCGGTAAATGTAATTGGCGGATTATAACGTGTCATGGTCAGATAAAGAATAACCTGACTCATTTGAATAACAAGCTGTTTGAGGTTAGCAACCTCGTATCAGAAATAAGAGTATCAGGCAAAGCCTTTATTTGCTGTTGGACACACGCTCATTCACTATGTGCAACACTTCTTCTACTAACTCAGGCAAGCGTCTTTGCAGCACCTCAGCCAACGCAATAGAGATTGCTTCTTGCAATTCAGATTGCTCGCCCGCCGCTTGTTGTGAGTTCTGGCTTACTGACTCATTTTGTTGTGCCAGTTGTTGTGCTGACAAGGGAGCAGCAACCACCTCTGGAGTGGTTAATACAGGAATACCTGAATGATCCTCTTGGACACTATTTTGGCTGCTCTCATTTTCATCCTCATAACTAGCATCTTGCTCCTCTCTAAGGTCATCAGCCACAAGCTCTGCCAACCCCATCGGCTTTGAGGGCGTGTCAGCTAACGGTACAAACTCCTCGTCAGTGACATCAACATCCTCTTTGTCCATCACGACATCCATCAGAATCGGAATATCATCCTGATTGCGTAACGCATTGATCAAGGTATTTTCATCCGGTTCTAATGTGCTTTCTTCATAATGAGCGGCTAATTCAGACATAAAACATCAACCAAAACTAAATGAGTTCGTTAAGTTAAAAGGAGGATAAAGACAAACCAACAGGCCAACAAAACGACCCGACACATCGGTTTACTTTCGCATCCTCGAAAATAAATGTCTACCCTATATTGACGCAGCAAACCGACTTCTCACCTTTTCTCTTCCCCTGAGTACTCTAAAGCTTCCCTATCTCCTTCATTCTTATATAAAAAAAGCAGTAACGATCAATCGAAACTGCTTTTTTCTCAACCTACTCGACGGACCAAACAACAGACCAAATCGAAAGATGACTTTATTAGGGTATTTTTAATTACTGTGTTTTCGACAACAAATAGCGTGTCAGCAAGGCAACCGGACGACCACTGGCCCCTTTTGCTGCCCCACCAGTCCATGCCGTACCAGCAATATCCAAGTGAGCCCATGGGTAAGATTCAGTAAAGCGAGACAAGAAGCACGCAGCCGTTACTGAGCCCGCTTCAGGGCCACCAATATTGGCAATGTCGGCGAAGTTACTATCAAGCTGTTGCTGATATTCTTCGTCCAGAGGCATTTGCCAGATTTTGTCCGCGGCAATTTGGCTGGCGGCCTTCAATTCAGAAGCGACAGCCTCATCATTTGCATACATTCCAGAATTCACCCCACCTAACGCCACGACACACGCACCCGTCAACGTCGCAATATCCACTACCGATTGTGGTTTAAAGCGCTCAATATAAGTCAACGCATCACACAACACCAAACGTCCTTCGGCATCGGTATTCAAGATTTCAACCGTTTTACCCGACATGGTTTTGACGATGTCGCCAGGCTTAGTCGCACGTGCACTTGGCATATTTTCAGCCGCTGCAATGACCGCCGTAAAATTCAGTTTAGGCTTCAACTCACAAATCGCCTTCATGGTACCGAAAACACTGGCCGCCCCACACATGTCGTACTTCATCTCGTCCATTTTAGGACCAGGTTTCAACGAAATACCACCCGTATCAAAGGTAATCCCTTTACCTAGCAACACATGAGCTGCTTCGTTTTCTGCACCGCCACGATAATGCATGACAATCAAATAGCTAGGCTGATCACTACCTCGACCTACAGACAGCATACAATGCATACCTAGCTCGTCCATCTTAGTTTCGTCTAGTAGCTCGACCTCAACTCCGTATTCTTCACCCAACATTTGCGCTTTTGACGCAAGGTAGTTTGGGGTACAAACATTGCCTGGTAGGTTACCCAATTGACGAGTAAAGGCCGACCCTGCTGCCGTTGCTACACCAATAGCAAGAGCCGCTTCATCACTTCCTTCAATCATCAAAGTATCGACTTTTGACACTTTCTCAGCATCATCTTGCTTAAAGCCAAGGAAGTTATAAAAGCCTTCATTCAACCATTGAGCAACCAAAGCAATGGTTTCCCCAGCGGAGCGATTTTTAGTGCCTAGTACAGCGCTTGCTACCGCGACTGTCGCATAAGGCAAAGACTTGATTTGTGACGCAACAGCGGCCACGACTTTGCGTGCCTGCATATCACTTAATTGTGTACTTTTGCCCACGCCCACCAATAAAACCGCTTGGGAAAAATCAGCGGATACACTTGGTAACAACAATGTCTGCGCCAAGCTGCCTTTGAAAACACCACTTTCACGTAGTGATGTGAGTTGACCGTCAGAGTTCGCATCAATCCAAGCGCTTGATTCTGGTAATTCGCCTTCGCTAGGAACGAAAGTTACCAACAAATCCGCTTGAACATTAGACAAGCGATCGAATAAAACCGTATTCATGAAAGATTCCTTAAAATAACTTTGCAAAAAAAACTGGATAATCTTCTTCTTAGCACGAGATAATGGGGGCCTTTAATTTGTATTCAACTCTGCATAAAGAAAGCATTACCCAACTGAGGTGACCTTGAGATTATTTAGATACTTGGCGAAAGAAGTGTTGATGTCAACTGCTGGCGTGACATTCATTTTGCTTATCGTCATCCTGAGCGGCCAATTCGTCAACTACTTAAGTCGTACGACGGATGGCAAGATGACCTTCAAATTCTTATTTATCATACTTGGCTACCACACACCTAGCTTTATACAAATGATTTTGCCATTAGCCTTTTTCCTGTCTCTGCTATTGGCATTTGGCCGGTTATATATAGAAAATGAAATGTCAGTATTGTTTTCCTGTGGGATAAGCAAGCTCAAATTGGCATCATACACCCTAGGCATTGCCTTGATTGTTGGCCTAATGAGTGCTGCACTGAACTTTTGGATTGCACCGACCAGTGAATACAATTCAGAAAAAGCTTCTCAAGAGCAAGACCAACTATCTGCTTTTGACTTTCTCCAACCTGGACGTTTTCAAGGCTCAGGACAACGCACCACCTATATTGACAGCATTACCAAAAAGGAAGGCTGGATGAACCAGATATTTCTATCCAGCTTAACGCGCAAAAATAACCTCAATATACCCACAGTGCTGATGGCCGACTACGCAGAAGAAATAAAAATGAAAAGCAACAAAGGGTTAGATTACCTTGTCTTTAAAAATGGCACCCGATATGAGGGTATACCTGGTACCGCCAATTACCGCGTCACCAAGTTCGACACCTATGCCATGCGACTAAAGCAAAACGCTCCTAGACCTATTACCGACCCTGAAACACGCAGCACTTTATACTTACTAAAAAGTTCGATTCCCACAGACGTAGCCGAGCTTCAATGGCGCATTTCGCTCGTCATCATGATTCCTATTCTTGCCATCATCGGGTTATCACTTAGCCAAGTGAACCCACGACAAGGACGTTTTTTCAAAATGATGCCAGCGATCCTTTTAATGATTTTCTACATCGCCCTTCTCATTTGGGGGCGTACGGCTCTCAAAAAAGGCTCCATACCCATTGAGTATGGGTTATGGTGGATACATGGCATATTTATACTGATTGCCGCTGGCCTCTTTCTTCAATATAACCAAGTATTTTTTCGCCGTAAGGCTAGACTACCGAAATCTAACCAAAGCAACTCAGGCACAAACGAGCCAACTTCATGAATAAGATAGACAGATACATTGCCAGTAGCGTTCTATGGGCCTTTTTAATCGTTATATTTGTACTACTTGGGTTAGATTACGCCCTGACCTTTATCGATAAGATTAAACAGGTTGATGACCATTACCCTATTTCTGCTCTGCTACAAGTGCTGCTCTTTCGTCTGCCAGGCAAGCTTGCTGAATACATTCCTATCGCCTCCTTGATTGGCACGCTCATGGGACTCGGCACACTGGCTTCCACATCAGAGCTTACCGTTATGCGTGCCGCTGGCTTACCTATCTGGCGTAT
This sequence comes from Marinomonas spartinae, assembly GCF_900089775.1. GTDB lineage: Bacteria > Pseudomonadota > Gammaproteobacteria > Pseudomonadales > Marinomonadaceae > Marinomonas > Marinomonas spartinae. The sequence continues at coordinate 62,129 of NZ_FLOB01000017.1, read as the reverse complement.
AGGGTTAGCGGCTTGTCAGCCTATATTATTAGTGTCATTAATCGGCTTAGCCATTTCTGAATACGTTGCGCCTGTTGCCGAACAAAAAGCTAACTTAATTGAACAGATTCGAGACCAACAAGACACTAACTTTGCACTAACAGGTGGGGTATGGCTTAAGGCTGATAAGAAATTCGTCTACATTAACGCGGCCGATAACACCGGAAAACTGTATGGCATTATCGTCTACACCCCCGATAATGAAAAGTTGAAACGGGTCATCCGAGCGGATACAGCCACTCACAAAAAGGGCGATGAATGGATACTAAACAATGTCCGCGAAACGCTGTTCTTCCCGGATCATACCGAAGCCAAGCGCTTTAAAACCATGGACTGGAGCGTCAGCATTAAACCTGAGCACTTATTCTTGGCCTCACAGGATCCTGATTCGTTGTCGCTCTCACAGCTATCAAACTATAAAGACTACTTAGAAACACAACATCAAGATGCCTCCCAGTATGCCTTGGAGTTCTGGCAAAAAGCACTAAGGCCATTGGGCTCACTTGCCCTAGTACTGGTTGCCTTATCCAGCGTATTTGGTCCATTGCGCTCATCCACTATGGGAGGGCGGATTTTCTCAGGGGTAATGATTGGACTGGCCTTCCAAAACGGTTTAAACCTCTTTGGACAAATGAGCGTAGCCGCCCACTTCCCACCAGCCATCGGTGTCAGCATTCCAATTGTGCTTTGCACTCTGGCTGCACTCTATTTAATGCGACGCAAAGGTTAATAAAAAGGGTTAAGTCCCTCCACGACTAGGCCCAATCAAATGGCTAGGATTGCATGAAACGTTCAATCCTAGCGATGGCTTCTACCAATCTTTCTTCCTCACAAGTGTAAGCAAAGCGCACATATTGGTGCGCATTCGCTATACCAAAATCGGCTCCCGGTGTTAATGCCACATATTCTTGTTCTAAAAGCTGTAAACACCACGTCATCGCATCTGAGGTGACCGAAGACACATCAACAAACACATAAAATGCGCCCTGAGCTGGCGTAACAACAGGTAGACCAATGCGTTCCAGACCTTTTAACAACGCCAGTCGACGCTGATTTAATCGCTCTCGACGCGCCTCACATTCCGTCAACACCCCTTCATCAAAAGCATGCAAAGCGGCATATTGCGACATGGCGGGGGCACAAATAAAAAGATTTTGCGCTAACTTTATCGCCCCTTCAATCGCCCACTCCGGCACCACTATCCAACCTAATCGCCACCCTGTCATGGCAAAATACTTAGAAAAGCTATTGATGACGAAGAGATTATCATCCACCGATAACGCCGTGAAATCGTCGCCATCATAAACAAGTCCCTGATAAATCTCGTCGACCAACAGGTGTCCCCCCAGATCCTTCACCGCCTGCCAAGCTTGCTCTACATAGGCCCGACTCAATACAGCACCTGTTGGATTAGCAGGCGAAGCCAACCACAAACCAGCGGTCGTCGCTGACCAATATTGTGCTAGTCCATCCAGATCAATTTTAAATTCGTTGTCTGGTGAGGTTTCTATCAGTTTCGCTCGCCCTCCAGCTTGCAGTAAAAAATGACGATTGCAGGGATAACAAGGGTCCGGCATGATCACCTCTTCCCCCTCGTTTACCATTAAAGACGCCATTAATAGCAAAGCACCTGACGCACCGGGCGTGACAATAATTCGTTCAGGAGCCACGGACACCTTGTAACGAGAATGATAATAGCGGCTAATCGCCTGTTTTAGTTCTGGTAGCCCAGTTGCCGAGGTATAACCCGTTTGTGCCTGCCGAATGGCTTGCACTCCCGCTTCGCTCACCGCACTTGGGGCGACAAAGTCTGGCTCACCCACCTCAAGATGAATCACATCGTAACCATTGGCTTGAAGTTGTTTGGCTTTATCGAGAACGGCCATAACCTGAAAAGGCGCGATTTTACTGACTCGACGTGCTAATTGACCCTGCTTCATTGACGTATTCCTAATTCCGTTACATATTTCCATGAAATTTTGAGCAAAAAATGTGGTTAATAGTAAAATTATCTGGTAAGTTTCCGCCCGAAAAATAAACCACCTAATCTTTTTAGTTTACAGGTTACCACACAAGGTCGCCTGCGAAATGAGGCTATGCGTATGCCAAATACGAACCCGGAATCTTTAATGAAAGAATTCACCCCTTACGTTGCTAAGGAAGGTGAAGAATACATGAACGAGAACCAGTTGGCGCATTTTAAAAGCATACTGCTCAATTGGAAACAAGGCCTAATGGAAGAGGTTGACCGTACTGTACATCACCTCAAAGAGGAAGCGGTTAACTATGCTGACCCTAACGATAGAGCAAGCCAAGAAGAAGAGTTTAGCTTAGAATTGCGCGCTCGAGATCGTGAACGTAAGTTGGTCAAAAAGATCTCTCAGACCATTGAACGCATTAACGAAGATGATTATGGGTTCTGCGATGAATGTGGCATTGAAATCGGCATTCGCCGACTAGAGGCTCGTCCAACCGCAACCTTATGCATCGACTGTAAAACATTGGCCGAGATCAAAGAGAAACAAATCGGCGGCTAAGCTCATGTCGCAGTGTTACCGAGGCCGTTTTGCTCCATCGCCAACCGGCCCGCTTCACTTTGGCTCTTTGCTATGCGCTGTCGCCAGCTATCTGGACGCCCGACAGCGCAATGGCACTTGGCTCATCCGCATGGAAGATGTGGACGGCGTACGCTGCAAACCTGAGTATGCAGAGCAGATTCTTGCTACCCTGAACAGTTATCAGCTAATCTCTGATGAACCCGTTCGTTTTCAACTCCCTCACGCTGATATCTACGAGTACTACTTAGACCAACTTAAGCAACATAATCACGTTTTCCCTTGCAATTGCACCCGTCAATCTCTTGTTGAACACCAAGGCCGGCACCCTGACATTTGCCAAAGTACGACCAACAAACCGCATTCCTGGCGCCTAAAAACACAGAATGATGTGTATCGTTGCCACGATGCCATCCAAGGCACCTTACTATTTGAACAAGACCTAACAGGCAACCACCCCATTCTCAAGCGCAAAGACGGCTACTTTTCGTATCAGCTTGCCGTAGTAATCGACGATCACAAACAAGGTATCACCCATTTGGTCCGTGGCGCGGACTTAATAGACACCACAGCTCAGCAACTATACCTGTTCGACTTATTCGGCTGGCCACCCCCTAAACTTTGCCATATTCCTTTAATCGTTAATGAACAGCGCGAAAAAATCAGCAAGCAAAACCACGCTAAAGCCGTTCCAAATGGTGACTTGGCAACGTTAAAGCGCGTTATGTACTATCTGGGTATTCAAACCGATCACACCACAAACATTCAAGAAACACTCATTCAAGCTATCCCCCAATGGTCGCCCAATACGTTCACCAAGCAACGTGTCATGACTTTACAAGCCAGTGACACTCACTTCCTCTAAGCTTCATACATCGTCTTACAACCCCAGCAAATCTATCATCCTGATAGGTTTATTTTTTCTATTCAAGGGATATCGAGTGTGTATAATCGTTGCACTGGTTACAAGAGGTGACAAAATGCATCACATAATGATAATAAGTCCTGATCATTCGCCGCTAAAAGAAGCAGACAAATGGCTTTCGCGCTATGGTTTTCAAGTCAACCTAAGCCACTCGTTTGAACAGGCCCACAAATTTTATGAACTAAAAGACTTTGATCTTCTACTTGTGGATAACGACTGTCTCACCGAGGCAACGCCACAGCAACTGAACAACACTCCGCCAAGGATTGTACTGGATACAAAACCCGGCCTGAATATCGCAGTACAAACCATGTCATTAGGGGCCAAGTATTACCTACCTCTTCCTACGGATTCTGAAACCTTGTTAAAACACGTTATCGATGCGCTGGAAAATACCCAGAGCCAAGCCGACATCGCAAGCGAAAGAAACCAAGATAGTAAACTAGCCAAAGAAGCACCACTGCTTTTTGCACGTTCAGAACAAGAAGAGCAATCCATGCGATTGGGCTATGAAGACAGCACCATTATTGGACGCTGCCCGCCGATGGAAGAGCTTTTCAGCGACATACGCAAAGTCGCCAGTACGGATGTTACCGTACTAATCCGAGGCGAATCGGGTACAGGTAAAGAACTGGTTGCCAAAGCCCTCCATGATTTAAGTAAACGCAACAACAAGCCCTTGATCAGTGTCAACTGTGCTGCCATACCAGAAAACCTTATTGAATCAGAACTTTTTGGTCATGAGAAAGGGGCATTCACAGGGGCTTCCAGCGCCCGAGATGGCCTGATTTACGCCGCAGACCATGGCACTCTCTTTCTAGACGAGATCGGCGAGCTCCCACTTGAGGCTCAAGCCCGCTTATTGCGCGTACTACAGGAAGGGGAAATACGCCGTGTTGGTGCCGTCCAAGCCACCAAAGTGGATATTAGATTGATCACAGCAACACACCGAGACTTAATGGATATGGTTCGGCGGAGACAATTTCGTGAGGATTTATACTACCGTCTGTACGTCATGGAACTGATCATCCCTCCCCTCAGAGAACGCGGTGATGACATTTCCATGATCGCCAAAAACCTACTGGAAAAGGCCTGTAAAAAGCACAACCGTCCCTTATTGGCTTACAACAAAAGCTTTGATAAAGCGATTCGCGATCATCATTGGCCAGGTAATGTTCGAGAACTCGAAAACGCCATTGAGCGCGCTGTCATCTTGAGCCCTGCCAACAAAGTCGAAGCAGCTAACCTGAAAATTTCATCTCGACATACCAGTCAGGCCGCCAGCCACGCACAGCAGATTGAAAAAGCTCAGGAGGAGGCCCGTTCATCAATGACGCCATCAACGGGCACAACATTGGATGATTACTTTAAACACTTTGTTCTCTCGCACCAACATAAAATGACCGAGACTCAACTTGCACATTCTTTGGGCATATCTAGAAAAAGCCTGTGGGAAAGGAGACAAAAGCTTGGCATACCCAGACAAGTAACAGAAAATAAGTAACACTTGATACCAAATTACACATAAAAAAATAGAAATTTTGCAAGCAAAGCGTACAGAAAAAACATAAAACTTAATAAATTCAATGGATTATATTTTTTGGCACAACTCGTGCTCTATATAGAACACAACGATAAGAAGATTGACGAAGAATAAAAATAAGTTAATCAGTCGTCGTATGTTCTTAATAATAAAAATAAAAAACAAGAATACCGTAGCCTCTCAAAACAAAAATAAAAACGTGAGGCTATGGATGGAAAATCGCTTTGGATAATTGATTTTTTTAGATATATAAGCCTTCGGGCAATGAAAACATTGCAATAATAAAAATAAAACCTGAGTAGAACTGCTGAAGCAGCACCCACTTTGTTTTCGGAACTAGTATCTTCATGTATCCAAAGCGATTATTTTGTTTTCGGGCTTTACCCGATATGTCTCTCCCCTTTCTGTTCTATCTACACTATATTCGCTTAATCCATATACTCTATTATCCGTGTAACTTTCGTCTCGCACGTGTAGAATACGGTTTTTGTTAACTTAAAAATTTGTTGTCCAATGCTTACAGGATTAAAATCTCTGGTACGTAAAGCCACCTCACTATTAACCCCTAAAAAGGAACAGACTTACCCCATTATCATTCCGCGTAGTGACCATACTCTGTCTCGTCAGAACTTAAGTCCCAATGCCGTGAAAGTCTTATATCGCTTGAATAAAGCAGGGTTTGATGCCTATCTTGTTGGCGGTTGTATCCGCGATCATTTAATCGGTGTTATCCCAAAAGATTTTGATGTGGTCACTAACGCCACACCGGAAGAAGTGAATGCTTTATTCTCGAACTCCCGGTTGATCGGACGACGCTTTCGACTGGTACATGTGACCTTTGGCCGCGAGATAATAGAAGTATCGACCTTCAGAGCAAACAGCGCTCAAGACGATGACACTTTCCAAAAAAACAAACCTCAAGACTCGCTAAAAGGCAAAGATTCAGCCCGCTCAGCCCATGGTATTGTGCTACGTGACAATGTCTATGGCAGCATCGAAGAAGATGCAGAACGTCGCGACTTTACCTTCAATGCGCTGTACTACAACGTCAAAGATTTCAGTATCCACGATTACTGTGGTGGCTTGGCAGATATTGAAAACCAACAAATTCGCATCATTGGTGATCCCCGTCAGCGTTATCAAGAAGACCCCGTACGTATGCTGCGTGCGATCCGCTTTGCCGGAAAACTAGACTTTGAAATAGAAGAAGAGACTGCCGCCCCCATAAAAGAAATGGCGCATTTACTAGACCATATCCCCCCGGCTCGTCTGTTTGAAGAAGTTTTAAAACTCCTTGGCAGCGGTAATGGCGCTAAAACCTTCCATTTGCTCAGACAATACGGCCTGTTTAAGTACCTATTTCCTGATACGGAAGCGCTGTTACAAAGTGGATGGAAACGAGAAGATATCGATCCAATGGCCTTCATTCTGCAAGGCTTAGAAAATACCGATAAGCGTATCCAAAGTGGCAAAACCACCGCCCCTTATTTCTTATACGCTATCATGCTGTGGCCAAGTGTGGCACTGCGTCATGAAGAATTTCAAACGCAGGGCATGCCCGCTACGCCAGCCCTTCATCAAGCGGCTAGCATGGTCTTAGACAACCAAGTCGCTTCTACTGCTATTCCAAGACGCTTCTCTACACCCATGCGAGAAATCTGGGACATGCAATTCCGTCTACCTAAGCGCTATGGTAAGCGTGCTTTTATCCTACTTGAACATCCTCGCTTTCGTGCCGCCTTCGATTTCTTATTAATCCGTGAATTAAGTGGCACAAATTTAGGTGGCCTTGGCACTTGGTGGGAAGCCTTCCAGTTTGCCAATGAACAAGAGCAAAGAGACTTGGTTAGAAGCATCGATGCTCGCTCTAACGATAAAGAAGCGGCCAAAAAACGTCGCCCTCGCCGTCGCAGAAAAAGCAACGCGCCACGTCGAGAAGCACCAAACGAATAAGAGGTAGCCTTTGTGACACTTGCTTATATAGGACTGGGTAGCAATCTTGAAAACCCTGTGGCGCAAATAAAAAGTGCCATATCGGATTTAAAAGCACATTCTGAGTTGCAACAACTGCGGGTCTCATCACTATACTCCAGCAAACCTGTTGGACCACAAGATCAACCCGATTATGTAAATGCTGTTGCCTCTTTTCATACCGCCCTCTCACCTATTGCCCTGTTAGATGTATTACAAAGCATAGAACAGGCACACCATAGAATTCGAGAACGCCACTGGGGTCCGAGAACACTAGATCTTGATTTACTGCTATTTGGCGACGAACATATTCAACTCCCTCGCCTTACGGTTCCCCACCCTTATATGCTAGAAAGAGGGTTTGTCATCCGTCCTCTGATGGATCTTGCCCCAGAATTGCGCCTTGCTAACGGACACAGCGTTAAGGAGCATGTACACCAACTTGATACCAGCGACCTGGTGTCTATTGATGAAGAAGAATAGACTATGTACTCAGATAACTCTCAAAAAAAGCTTACTAAGCCTGTCACCTTATCGACGCTTAAAAAAATGAAAGCGGATAAAGAGAAAATCACCTGCCTAACATGCTATGACGCCTCATTTACCAATGTGATGAACGCTGCTGGCGTGGAAACCATTTTGATAGGGGATTCCCTTGGCATGGTTGTACAAGGTCAAGATAGCACCTTACCCGTCACCATCGAAGACATGTGCTATCACACAGCAGCAGTTAAGCGCGGTAACACTAATGCGCTCATTATCACCGACATGCCTTTTATGAGTTACAGCGACCCTAAACAAGCCTTGGATAACGCCGCCAAGCTGATGCAAGCGGGCGCGCATATGGTCAAACTAGAAGGCGGCAGCTGGTTAGCAGAAACCATACAACTGTTGAGCCAACGGGGCATTCCTGTCTGCGCACATTTAGGCCTCACCCCTCAGTCTGTACATAAGTTTGGTGGTTACCGAGTGCAAGGCAAAGGCCAAGAAGCCGCAGACCTTTTGTTAGCCGATTCTTTGGCTTTAGTGGAAGCGGGAGCCGACCTATTTGTTTATGAATGTATTCCAACTGAGCTAGGCAAAGCGCTAACTGAAACCGTCCCAGTGCCTACTATTGGCATTGGCGCTGGACACCATACTGATGGCCAAGTCTTAGTCATGCACGATATGCTTGGCGTCAATTTAGGCCATACACCAAAATTCGTAAAAAACTTTTTAATCAACGGTCGCAATGTGACACAAGCCTTTGAAGCCTTCGTACAAGAAGTCAAAGACGTTACTTTTCCAGGACCTGAGCACGGATTTAAATCATGAAAACATTCCATACGGTTGCCGAGCTTCGCGCTGCACTCAAAATAGAACGCCTGAAAGACAAAAGTATCGCGTTTGTCCCAACCATGGGCAACCTGCATGACGGTCACATGTCACTGATTCGCAAGGCAAAAGAAGAAGGGGACATCATTGTCTCTTCCATCTTTGTTAATCCTATGCAGTTTTCGGATCAAAGCGATTTAGAACGCTACCCAAAGACCTTAGAAGAAGACAAACGCGTTCTTGAAGCCAATGGCTGTCATTATCTGTTTGCCCCAGATGCATTAGAGATGTACCCAGATGGCAAACGCAGCCAAACTCAAATTGAAGTCGTCGGCATTTCCGATATTCTTTGTGGTGCATCCCGCCCAGGACATTTTATTGGTGTTTCCACCGTCGTAACGAAATTATTTAATATTGTTCAGCCAGACTGTGCCATATTTGGTAACAAAGACTTTCAACAATTAAAAGTCATTGAGGACATGGTGCGCGACCTAAGCTCTAACGTGCGCATTATTGGCGTCGATACCGCGCGCAATGAAGATGGCCTTGCCATGAGTTCGCGTAACGGCTACCTCACAGAAGAAGAAAGACGCATTGCCCCCACAATTTATCAAACCCTGTTGTGGGCAAAAGATGCGCTAATAGCAAACCGTGCGAGTCGCGAGGACATCTGCGAACAAGCTCAACAGAAGCTTGAAGCAGCTGGTTTCCGTCGTGATTATTTTGAAATCTGCGCACAAGATACTTTACAAACACCGTCAGAAGAAGAGAAGCGCCTAGTCATTTTGACTGCGGCATACCTAGGCAAAGCACGCCTGATTGATAACTTGCGTGTAGAACTGGCCTAATTCACTTTGAGACCAAGGGAGATTGTAATGCGTTCACCCACAGAATTTACCGCTTGGAAAGCATTAACAGAACACCAGAAAGAAATGGCTTCTGTTAATATAGCATCCCTGTTTGCCAACGACCCACAACGAGCCATAAAGTACACGACTGACGCGGCTGGTTGGACATTGGATTATGCCAAAAATCGTGCTAGCGATAAGACATTATCGCTACTCATAGACTTAGTAAAAGAGGCTGGCCTAGAAAACGCCATCCAAAAAATGTTCAGCGGCGAGCACCTCAACAGCACTGAAGATCGTTCGGTTTTACACGTCGCTCTTCGTGCCAGTCAGGCACAAAAGAGCCTCATAGTCGATGGTGTCGATGTACTCGCCGAGGTTCGCGCGACCCTTAAGCAAATGGAAACCTTTGTTAAGCAATTACACAGTGGCGAATGGAAAGGCTATACAGGCAAGCGTATTACAGATGTCGTATCAATCGGTATCGGCGGCTCATACCTTGGTCCAAAAGTCGTAACTGAAGCGTTAACCCCCTACAAAAAAGACGACATTACAGTTCACTTCGTTGCCAACATCGATGGCTCAGACATCAGTGGCAAACTAAAGCGGCTTAATCCTGAGACGACGGTTTTTGTCATTTCATCAAAAACCTTCGGTACCTTAGAAACCTTGTCTAACGCCAACGCAGCGCGCGATTGGTTTCTTGGCAATGGCGGCTCACAAGATAACGTCAGTAAGCACTTTGCTGCGGTCAGTTCCAATGTAAAAAAAGCCGTTGATTTCGGTATGGCCGAAGAAAACATCTTCCCAATGTGGGACTGGGTGGGTGGTCGTTACTCACTCTGGTCAGCAATTGGTTTGCCCATTGCCATTGCCGTTGGCATGGACAACTTCTACGAGTTGCTGGATGGCGCTCATCAAATGGACGAGCATTTTCGTACAGCACCGTTTGAGAAAAACCTCCCTGTAATAATGGGTGCACTTGGCGTGTGGTACATCAATTTCCACAACGCCCAAACTCACGCTTTGATTCCTTACGATCATTACCTACGTGCCATGCCGGCCCATATCCAACAGCTTGATATGGAAAGTAACGGTAAATCGACCCTATTGAATGGCGATGGCGTAACAAACGACACAGGCCCCATCATTTGGGGTGGCGCAGGAACAAACGGCCAGCACGCTTACCACCAGCTACTGCATCAAGGTACACGCCTTGTACCTGTGGACTTTATCGCGCCATTGACCAGCCACAACCCCATTGGTGAACACCACGCGCACCTGTTTGCTAACTGCTTAAGTCAATCACAAGCATTGATGGTCGGTAAGAGCCTTGAGCAAGCCAAGCAAGAGCTGCGTGACACAGGGGCAACCCCAGAGCAAGTAGATGTCGTTGCGCCTCACAAAGTCATACCAGGTAACCGCCCTAGCAACACCCTACTGACCAATAAAATGACGCCCGCTACCGTGGGCGCCTTAATCGCCCTATACGAACACCGCACATTTGTGCAAGGGACTGTCTGGGGCATTAACTCATTCGATCAATGGGGCGTTGAACTGGGTAAAGTACTGGGGACAGACATCTACAATCGCCTAGTTAGTGACAGTGACAACAGTGTATTGGATACGTCAACTCAAGCTCTGATCGATGCCTTTAAAAAAGCTCAAGCTTAATTTTCTAGAAGCATTAAGTCCCTTTAACTTTTAAAAAAACACCAGCCAAGCCTGGTGTTTTTTTCTTTTCTATACATAACAATACAAAAACTCATTAAATCAGAACACTACTACTAACAAATTAAAGAAAACATCACTAAATTACAATAACATGACAAATAAAAACAATTTATTTCCTATTAATTCTAGCAAGTCTATTTTTTTAAGCGAAGATAAACATTTCATAACACTTAATATTAAGGTATGGACATGCTTAGCTTCTCGCAAAAACTCTATCTAGGATTTTCGACTGTCATTGCATTATTGGCATTGGTCGGTGGTACCGCCTATTTTGCTTTAAATAACGCATCAATTGGCTTTAATGAATACCGCTCTCTAGCAAGAGCTTCTAACGCGGTAGGCGAAATTCAGGCAAATATGCTGATGACTCGAACCAAGGAAAAGGACTTTATTTTAACAGGTAATCCTCAAGATAAAGAAGCATTTGATGACTACTTTAAACGCACCCAACAATTCATAGACGAGGCTACTTCCGACGTAACCACACCTCAAGATCTAAAAATGATCCGAGACTTGAAGGCCTCTCTAGACGGTTATATCAGTGGATTTGATAACGTTGTTACCTTAAAAAAACAAAGAACCGAGCTTGTTGAAAACACATTAAATATTAAAGGCCCCGAGATTGAAAAAAACTTAACAGGTTTACTCTTGTCTGTAAAAAATGAAGGCGACACTCAAGCCGCTTATAATATCGCGTTATCAATAAGAAGTTTACTACTCGCACGTTTATATGTGGTGAAGTTTTTAGAATCCAACGATCAAAGCTCTGCCGACAAAGTCAATAGCGAATTTAAAGACCTTATTACTCAATTAACTTCTCTTAATAAAGAACTAAAAAATCCAAGCGATAAAACACAACTCAATAAAATAATTCAAGATATCGCATTCTATAAAGATACCTTTAACCGTGTGGTGGCAGTCATTTCTGATCGTAATACCATCATTAGCGACAAGCTAAATCCAGTCGGCTCTATTGTCACTAAAGCCACACAAGAGCTTAACTTGTCCATCAAAAACACCCAAGATCAACTTGGTCCAAATTTAGTAGAAAGCAATACATTGGCGGTCTATTTTATCGAGGCCATCGTCGCCGTGGCGATTATATTAGGTATCACGGTCGCCTTTTTTATTACTCGAGCAACCACAAATCAGTTAGGTGGTGACCCTGCCCTCGTCACACGAGTTGTTAGAAGTGTCGCTGAAGGAGACTTAGAATTAGAGTTACAAAATAACAATGAGAAAGAAGCGAGCTTATATGCGGCCATCCGTAACATGGTAGAAAGTCTGAAAGAAAAAGCGGTCTTGGCACAAAAAATTGCTGACGGAGACTTATCGGCTAATGTCATGTTAGCCTCAGACAAAGACAGTCTCGGAAAAGCATTACAAGGTATGGTGAAAAATCTCAATACCATCCTGATGGAAATCCAAAACGCTGGAGATCAAATCGCAGCAGGCAGTTCACAAGTTTCTACCTTTAGTCATTCTCTTGCTGAAGGTGCCAATCAGCAAAAAGATAACCTACAAACCATTTCGGCTGCTTTGGAACAACTCTCGGTACAAACCAGTGAGAATGCAGAGTATGCGAAAAAAGCCAATTTACTGGCAGGGCAAGCTCAGCAAGCCGTAACACAAGGGCAATCTCATATGAAAGAGATGGTCATGGCAATGAAAGAAATTAATGAAGCAGGAGAAAGCATTGCGGGCTTTATTAAAACGATTGATGAAATAGCAGAACAAACGAACTTGCTGGCCCTAAATGCTGCCATTGAAGCCGCGAGGGCTGGCGAGCAAGGACGAGGCTTTGCTGTTGTGGCGGATGAGGTTCGAGGCTTAGCTTCTAGAAGTACCAGCGCTGCCGCTGAAACCGCCAAGTTAATACAATTATCATCCAGCAAAACAGAAAATGGCGTGACTATCGCTGAAAACACGGACAAGTCCTTACAAGCCGTGTTTGATGGCATTACTGAGACCTCATCTATCGTGGCTAAAATCGCAACCGCAAGTGAGGAACAAGCCCTTGCAGTGAATGAAGTAACTCAATCGATGACGTCTATTGGCGATGTGGTGGAGTTAAATGCATCAGGCTCAGTGGAAGGTGCTGCTGCTGCAGAAGAGCTCAGTAGTCAAAGCGCGGCCATGAAACAAACGATGGAACGTTTTACATTAGCTAGAGCATAGCGGTTGTTTTCTTGACTCTCTTGGATCACCCCTTTTATCGAGAGGTGATCCAACCACTTACTCACTTCTTTCCTCCCTACTCTTTGCACAAATGCTTTAACTACAGAGCAACAGCCATCCTTACTGCATATTTTTTGACCTATAAGCCTCTGGTGTAAATATTACTAATAAAAGCAGGAAGCTATCTTTAATAAATTGACATAGAGCTTCGACAGGATAAGAATAAAAACAAAAAGATGATAATGATAACAATTATCAATATTTATTGCGCTTTTATTTTTTACTTTCCGTCTAAAGAGAAACGCCCCATGCCATTACGTAATTTGCTTTTAGCCATACTGTTTTCAAGTGCTTGTCTTCCTGCTTATGCGGAACGTTTGGTACTTCAGCTGACACTGACTCCAACAGGCTTTTCTCCTAAACAGCTTACTGTCCCAGCTAATAAACGTATTCAAATAAAACTCGTTAATAAAACACAACAGGTTGCAGAATTAGAAAGCTATGACATGAAGTTCGAAAAGATCGCAGTGCCAAATGGCGATATTTCGGTTTTTACGGGTCCATTGAAAGCAGGGAAATATACCTTCTTCAACGACTATAGCGACCACGTGACCGGCACGGTAATCGTTAAAAAACCATAAGGATTCTTCGCTATGATTGCTGTTTTATTAATTGTCTTTAGAGAAGTGCTTGAAGCGGGATTGATTATTTCGATCGTCAGCGCAGCTTGTAAAGGATTAGCTATTCGTGCACAAGTGATAAGCGGCATCGTTATTGGCCTGATTGGCGCCATCATGCTAGCTAAATTCACCAGCTTAGTCGAATCATCACTGTCTGGTTATGGGCAAGAGATATTTACCGCCGTTATTTTATTGACCGCAACTTTGATGTTGGCTTGGCAAACGATATGGATGTCTGTCAAGGGCAGAGAGATGGCGGAAAAAAACCGCCAACATGTTAAAAGCCTATTGCTCGATGGTAAAGGCGGCTTCGCCATCACCATTGTTATCGCCATTGCCGTGTTACGTGAAGGGTCAGAAGTAGTGCTGTTCCTGTACAGTCTCTTCTTATCTTCCAGTCTAACGGAGAATAGTATGCTCATTGGCGGTCTGTCCGGTGTCTTACTAGGCATACTGGTGACTTATACTTTATATCGAGGCATCGTTATGATCCCTCTGCGTCATATTTTCTCTTCCAGCAACATTATTTTATCCGTCATCGCTGCAGGCCTCTCGAGCCAAGCGGTTGGCATTCTTGCCAATATTGGCTTCCTCCCACAGTGGGGCTCGCAAATTTGGAACAGCTCATTTTTATTATCCAGTAATAGTTGGGCTGGTGTATTAGCCCATTCCGTTATTGGCTATACAGCAACCCCTATGGGGATTCAACTAGTAACTTGGTGTGCCGTTTTATTGGTGATTTCTTTCACAACATATCGGCTTAAACACACCTATTACGCAAATAAGGAAAAACAATATGCAAGTCACGAGTAACAATATCAAAAAAGTCCTATCTTTAACGGCTATTTGCTGTAGCGCAGCCCTAATCAGCCAATACGCCAGTGCACGTGAATACCCTGTCGGAGGCCCAGTTCATAAAGATGGAATGGAGATTGCCTCATCTTATTTATTGAACATCAAGACACAGCCCTCCCCGACATCCATGGTAATGGGCAAAAATGTTATCCACTTAGAGTCAGACGTGCATGCCACTCAAGACAATAAATGGGGCTTTCCGAATGGCGCATGGATTCCTTATGTGAGTGTGGATTACGTGGTGACGAAAGTCGGTGACACCCATTTTATGAAGTTTGGCCAAATGCTTCCAATGACCGCTGCAGATGGCCCTCATTACGCCCATTCGGTGAAATTACCAGGCAAAGGAACCTATGTGGTTCATTTGAAATATACCGCACCGGATGAAAAAGGGTTTTTGCGTCATATTGATAAAGCAACAGGGGTACCTGCTTGGTTCAAACCGTTTGAGCTAACCTTTAAATTCAAATACCCACACGCATAACAGGCCATACATAGCGCAACACCTGTTGCGCTTTCTTTCCCCTATGAAAATCATAACGAAATTTATCATCGCAATTGTGCCTGTGATGGTTTTAGGTCTTATCAATCAAATGCTTACTTACCAACCAACAGGCCAGGATGATCGGGTACTCATATTTTTTGTTGGTAAGTGTGCCGCCATTGCGCTAGCAGGTGGACTGTTTTATCTGATCTATTACTTTTATATTGAAAAAGTTACAGCTAAGTTGACCATAAAATCCACCCGAGACATTATTTTTAGTGGCATTATTTTTCTTTGTATAGTGCCCTATCATATTGCCTACTTAGATGTTTTTGTCTGTTTTTTGATAGGCAATCTTATTTCTACCGTGAAGATTAAACATCAACACTATTTGTTTTATTTAAATGGCGCTATTGCTTCAAGGCTTGTTCTATTCATCATCCACTTGCCAATGATCCATTACAGCCAATACCATCCAGATATTGACGGTATCTCCTCTGCGACCCCATTATTGAAACTCGCCCTGACTCACCACTTTGACCTTACCCCCCATTCCTCTTTGTCACTCAAGCAACTCTTTTTAGGACAATGGCAAGGCAGCATCGGAGAGACCTCTAAGCTAGGTCTATGCCTTTCTTGTGTACTGTTAAGGTCTTTAAAATTAATAAAAATACTCCCCATCCTCGTTGGTTTGATTGCCAGCGCGATAAGCTATGCGCTCTTCCATCAAGAAATCGGTCTACCACTAAATAGCTATTTATCATTTATTCTCATGGGTGGCTTTATCTTTGGATTGATTTTTATGACATCAGACCTCTTTACATCAAGATTGAGCCTCCTTCAACGCTGTCTCTATGTCATGTGCATTGGCTTTTTATGTATCACCTATCGAGCTTTTCTACCGTTTCCTGAAGGTATGTTACTCGCCATCATTTCAAGCCAAGCAATCTTTGCCCTCGCGGTAGCAGGTAAACACCTATGCTCTGAAATATGGAAACACAACCTAAGCCCTCCTCATCATCCTCTGCTATAGAAAGCTTTCCATTAGCCACATCGAACGAATGAACCACTCCCTCCATTTTCACCACTTGGAAAACAGATCAAAAATAACAAAAAATGGCACATTTCATACTTTTCATTGTCATAATGTGATAATAAATTGAATCCGTAGTCATTTTTTACTATGTTCTTAGCTGTGCATTACATGTTTCTGAAAAAACCAAAAGAATGAGAGCAAAAACATGACACCACTATTTAAGATAAGTAAGTTAGGCATCTGTACCGTTCTGCTAGGAGCACCATTACTAGGCCATGCCTATACCCTCATAGATAAAGACAATCAACATTTATCTTTCAATGGCGAAGCCGATGTAGGAGCATTTCACAGTCAAGAGACATACGGTAACCCACATAAGTCTCCCTCATGGCAAGAAGGTTTTATTAAATTTGGTCTGTCTGGCGATCAAAAAGCGGCCAATGGTACCTTTTTCAGTACGATTAATGCGATATCTTCTGGCACTTGGGGCGATGGTGATGCTTCTGGCGCAACAACAGGCAGTGAACGCAAAACCAATCTCGAAGATTTATTCATCGGTTATCGTACAAAAAATATTGAATTCTCTACTGGTAGACAGGGATTTGTCGTTGGTAATGGCTTCATCATCAACAATGATGCTTTAAATTTGGGCAAAGGCCTAAATGGTCCAGCAGCTGGAACTGGAGTACACCCTAACCGTGGGGGCGCTTTCTGGCTGGCAGCACGAAAATCCTTTCATAATACCGCGATCCTGCGCTTAGGTGGCGATAAAGGCTGGCGCTCTGATATTTACTGGCTCAAATCGAACAATGAAGCACAGGCCAGCACTGAGATGGCGGGGATCAATATCGAAAACCACAATAAATATGGCGTAGTCGGCTTTTTATTCAATAAAGGGCTAAGTGTTGATCAAAAAGAAGCAAACTTCTTTGGTTTAAACAAACGCGATGGGCAAAAAACCATGAGCGTACGTTATCAAGGAGACGCGGGCATAAAACCATTATTCTTATCTGCGCAATACGTCAAACAAACGCAAGGGGATCATTCCAAAAATGCGAAGGCATGGTATGCCGAAGTTGGCTGGACCTTTGATCAGATTGCTTGGTCTCCAAGCCTTCACTACCGCTTTACTCGATACGGGGAAGGGTATGATCCTCTCTTCTATGGATTCAGCAGCCGTGGTTATGGCACTTGGTTCCAAGGTGAAGTGGCTGCTAACTATGCAGGCCCATCAGGAAACACCATCGATTCCGATATTCAATCTGTTCAGCTGTCAGCGACCCCAACAGACAAAATCAGTGTCGGTGCCTTGTATTTTGACTTTTCAAAAACCCAAAATGATACAGGAAAAAACAATGCAAAAGAGGTCGATCTCTGGATGCAATGGGCGGTCAACGATCATCTGATCATTTCTCCTTTGGTTGGTTTCTACAAGCCGAAATCCAACACCAGCAAACAAGGCAATGATAACACTAATGTGTATTCTCAAGTCATCGCCATTATGCCGTTTTAAGACGACATAATTTCCTATCTGCAAGAGCAACTGGAAACAATGGTCTGTTTTTCCCTTTCAGGCCATTGTTCTCTCTTTTCCATGAAACATATTCATCCCAATCATCTTACAGCTTAACAAAGTCTTTATTTACCACTTGGACACTCTCAATACGATACTGTTTCATCAATCCTTTTAAGTTTATTAATAACATAGGCAACACAACAGCAGTAAAGGCTATATTTGATAACGGTACCGCCAACCACACTCCCTCAATACCAAAAAGCCTTGGTAAGATAAACAAAAATGGAATCTGAACCACCATGTTACCTATGGATACAAACAATGCCTGGCCGCTTTTGCCCACTGCAACAAAATAAATAGACGCCATAAACAAGAAGCCATCTAAAAATAACGCAATCAGATGCAAACGGATACCCACCTTGGTGGCTTCAACCAAAGCCTCATTAGCACTAGCAAAAAAGCGGGTGAAGAATTCAGGGAAGAGATTCAGCACAATAACTACAACAATCCCCGAACCAACGGTAACAGAAAATGCTAACTTAACGGTGTCGATAATACGTTGGTACTGCTTCGCACCAAGGTAATAACTCACTGGTGGCTGCAGGCCACTAACCAAGCCTTCGGCAAAAAAGTAATAGCAACTGGCTAAATATCCAACAATGGCGAACGCGGCCAATTGCATCGTGTCACCATAAGTCATAAATAACCGATTATGCAAAGCGATAATAAAACTCATATAAATAAACATTACCAAGTTCGACGCGCCAAGCTGCATAATCCTTTTAGCGATGAGTTTATCAAACTGATTCAGGGATAAAACGGTTTTTGCTTTAGACGAAGTAAAATATCGTAAGCACAAAATGCAGGTAGCAAGCTGAGCGATCAAGGTTGCCACTGCCGCCCCTTTTAACCCCATTCCTAACATCCCCAAAAAGATATAATCCAAGACAATATTCAACAGTGCCCCGACCACAATAAAGAGAGTCGCCATGTTCGGACTATCATCATTTCGTACTAACATAGGCATAGCACTGGCACCAATGGAAATTAATGCGCCATAGGACATGATCTCAACATACTGCCAGCTTAGCATCAGGGTGTTCCCTGTCGCCCCTTGTAACAGCAGGCCACTTTTTCCAAAAGTCGTAAACACCAAAGAAGCAAATACACCAACCCCGACGACTAAAAATAAGGATGTCATCAACGTTGATTGTGTCCCAGGAAGATTCTGCTCACCACGATATAGGGACAGCACACTGCCACCGCCCATACCGATAAGAAGGCCAAATCCCATTATTAGACCCAATAATGGAATCGCCATATTGATTCCTGCTAATCCTTCACTGCCGACATAGCGCCCGACAAAGAAACCATCAATAATTTGGTATAACCCACTCACCAACATGGCGACAATAGAAGGAATAGCAAATCGCCAAAAGGCCTGAGCGACCGATTTAGGTGGTTGAGTGGGTGTCACGGTTTGCATTATGCCTCTCCGGTGGTGTAAAAGAGAGAATGATATGACAAATTGAGATACAAGAAAGTTGGCTACCATCCGCTTATAGGATAGATTGGTCACAGACTCAACAAGTTAGTTTTGGAGAACCAAATGAACTGGACCCTTGATCAGCTTCTCGCTTTTGTAACCGCCGCCGAATTAGGCTCTTTTTCTGCCGCCGCAAGAAGGCTTAACAAAGCACAATCACGTATCAGCAGTGCGATTTCGAATTTAGAACTTGATTTAGGCTTCGATCTATTTGATCGACGCTCCAAATTCCCCGTTCTTACCCCTCTGGGGAAAGAAATGCTGCCCGAGGCTCAAGCCATTATGAACCAATGTCTACGCTTGGAGTCACGAGCTTTAACCGCTGCGGGTCAGGAACCGATTTCATTACGTATTGCCATTGACGAAGCACTTCCCTTAGAAACAATTCATACTATTTTTTCTCAATTCGGCGATACCTTTCCTAACACTCACTTGGTCATAACCAATGGTTCCCAAGATGATATCGCTGTCGCCATAGCCCAACGTAATGCCGATATTGGCCTAATGATCAGTAATCATGTATTACCTCCTAAGTTACAGCTACGCCTGCTTGGTTATTTAAAAAAAGTACTTATTGTTGGCAATCAGCACCCATTGGCCAAAGAAGACACTCTGAGCTTGGCGCAATTACAACAATACCGACAATTCGTGTTATGTAATCGCTCAGGAGAAAATCGGGAACAGGCTTTAAGCCCAGATCATTGGGATATAGATAGCTATTATTTAATTTGTGAGTTGGTTACGCAGAATCAAGGGTGGTCCATTGTACCTGAGCACATTGCCAGCGCGCAGTGGTTTTCTCAGCAAATAAAAATCGCTAAAAACGACGTATTATCTGATCGTTTTATTGAAGTCGGCATTGTCACACTTATCGAAAGTCCCACCTCTAAACTGACAGATTGGATTATTGAACAAACGCGTCAACTGATGGCAAACCATCCTAATGAAAAAGTGGCGCAATGATGATGTCATGTCCTGCCGCAGACAACACTGTTTAGCCACTTCTCGTCTCAAGCAAATTAAGTCATCCTATAAATATTCACGAAAGATCATTTCAGTTTCTACATTAGAACAGCGACTCGATATGTATGGATAGTATGACGAAATCCAATATGACCGATTCATACTACCCTACCCTCTCTGCTTCTATTATGAATATTATTCAGATAAGCTTTGTGCTTAAGCTAATAAAAAGCCTCAACATCACGAAATACTACGCAAAACCATCAGCTTCATTTCCGTCATGTCTTCTATCGCAAAGCGAACTCCCTCACGGCCCAAGCCACTGTCTTTTACGCCACCATAGGGCATATGATCCACTCGCCATGAAGGCACATCGCCAATTACGACACCGCCCACATCAAGTACATCCCACGCTTTATAGGCTTTATAAATGTCCTTTGTGAAAATGCCAGCTTGCAAACCAAACACGGAATTATTTACCTCAGCTAATGCCGTATCAAAATCACGGAACGACGACAATATCGCCACAGGGCCAAACACTTCTTGGCAAGACACCGACATATCAGGCTCAACGTTTTCCATCAACGTAGCCTCCAACATGGCCCCATTACGCTGACCACCTGCCAGAACGCTGGCCCCACCAACAACGGCTTCTTCGATCCAAGCATGCAAACGCTGTGCTTCTTTTTCGCTAATCATCGGACCGATAAAGGTATTTTCATCCAATGGATCACCCGATACCAACTCTTTGACAACAGAAGTTAGGCGCTGTTTTAGATCATCATAAAGAGACTCATGCGCAATAATGCGCTGCACACTAATACAACTTTGGCCCGATTGATAATAGGCACCAAATACAATACGTTGCACCGCATCATCAAGGTCTGTACCTTCATCGACAATACAAGCCGCGTTTCCCCCCAGTTCCAGCACAACAGGCTTTTTACCTGCCTTGGCTTTCAATGCCCAGCCCACATCGGGCGAACCAGTAAAACTCAGCAGTTTCAAACGTTCGTCGGTGGTAAATAAGTCAGCCCCTTGACGATGGCAAGGAAGAATCGAAAAAGCGCCTTTTGGCAAGTCGGTTTCAGCTAAAATTTCACCAACAATCAAGGCACTAACCGGCGTTAAACTGGCTGGTTTGAGCACAAAAGGACAACCTGCAGCAATGGCTGGCGCGATTTTATGAGCGGCTAGATTTAAAGGAAAATTGAACGGTGAAATAAACGAACATGGGCCAATAGGAACACGCTTCCACATTCCTTGGTAATCCGCAGCACGGGCAGAAATATCCATCGGCATCACTTCACCATAAATACGCGTGGCTTCTTCTGCCGCGATTTGGAACGTATCGATCAATCGTGTGACTTCTCCGCGAGAGTCTTTAATCGGTTTACCGGCTTCAATACAAAGCGCGTAAGCCAATTCTTCAAAACGCTCTTTAAAACGCATGATGCAATGTTGCAAGATGGCTTGGCGTTGATACGCAGGCAGAGCTTTCATGGCGTCTTTTGCCTCATCTGCCGCTGCAATGGCTTTATCAATATCTGCCACACTGGCCATCGCTACTTTCGTCGCTACTTCGTTAGAATACTTATTGTGGACTGACAAATCCGTGTTGGCATGCACAGCTTCGTTTGCCAAATAAAACGGGTAACTGGATTTCAGCATGGTCTTGGTCTCTTTTTATAGTTTTAATGACGGTTATCGTTTTAACCACAAAGAAGAAAGCCATATCGTTAGATGTGGCTTAGGCTTAGGCTAGGTCTGGTGCATCTAAATCTAAGCCCATTTCTTTTAATACGGCTCCCGCTGTTCGAAAAGCGTCAATCGATGCTGGTACACCACAGTAAATTGCTACCTGCAATAAGATTTCACGAATCTCTGCGACGGTGACACCATTGTTCACCGCACCACGCACATGCAAGGCCAATTCATGGGGACGATTCAGAGCCGAGATCATCGCCAAGTTAATTAGACTACGCTCGCGC
The DNA here is from genome assembly GCF_900089775.1 of Marinomonas spartinae. GTDB lineage: Bacteria > Pseudomonadota > Gammaproteobacteria > Pseudomonadales > Marinomonadaceae > Marinomonas > Marinomonas spartinae. Next base: position 39,951 of record NZ_FLOB01000017.1, on the reverse strand, counting down.
TTAGCTAAGCCTTCCCGTTGCCAAACATCCCCCCAGCAATATTCCGTGACCAACTTCTGAAGCGGGCGTGTAAAATGGGTGGCATTATTGATCGAGTTATTAACGTAGTCTTCCCCCAGTACCGCCTTACGAGTAGCAAGGCCTTTATCAAATTTATCCGTCATAACATTACCTATAAGTTACTTATATTGAAGTGTCACCGTCTGACCAAGTAGCTGGAGACGATAGGTCTGTCCTGGGATCATATCGACAGGTTTAGTCAGGGAACCACTCAAAAATTGCTGTCCGATTTTTACTTCACCAAAAATAGCTAATATACCGCGTATCATGCGTACCACAGAACCAAGAGGGCCGCCCAAGACATTCTCCGCAGACCCCACGTCACTTGTATTCTCTGTCTCTAGCCGACAAGCACAATCTGACTTTTCAAGCGTATTAGTATCAAACGGAACCAGTTGACCAACTTGATAAAAGCCTGCCGCAGCGTTATCAGACACAAAATGGCTAATATCGAATTTCCAACCTTGGAGGCGACAATCAGCGACCTCAATAGCGGGCGCCATCCACGCAATAGCCGCCAATATCTCGTCGTCAGACACATCACTCCCAACGAGGTTTTCCCCTAAAACAAATAAAATTTCAGATTCAATTTTAGGAGCAATAACTTGCCCCTGAACTAATTCACCAGACAGAATATTGTCGACAAATAGGGGGGCATAAATCGGCTCCTGTAAGGCAAAACGGTCTAGAGCTGGCTGGCTAGACAGCGCCACTTTCCAACCTATTAACTTATTGCCCACTTGTTGGTTTAGGTCAATCAAGGCTTTTTGCACCTGATAACCAAAGGCAACATTTTCCATGGAAAGCGAGTCTATCAAAGGGATAGCAGTACATTCACGACGCGCTTCCATCAATGCCCTAGCAACTTGTTCTTCTAACACAAGACTCTCCTACTTCGAGTTAACAGGTCGCGATTATTTGCCTGTAAGCTGGACACGCAAGGCATCTAACACTTCATTGAGACGTCTTGGAGAGGTTAAGGCCGCTACAAAACGGTCTGGACGAATGATCACGATTTTATCCCGTGCTTGACTAAACCAATCAGCCAAGCTGTTTTCTAAATCTTCAATGCTAGTACAACCTGATGCCGTCAAACGATCATCATGACTAAACCCACTACGCGAAGGATTGACTTGCACATATTGGGTCTGCATCTTGTTCCAAAAGGCTTTATTTTCCTCCGACATAAAGTCCGTCGGATTCGTGCGATAACCGACGATGGAAAACCAATCCCCTAATACCGTATCCAACTTCTCTTTGTTGCCTTCCGCCGTTTCGATATTCGGCTGGATAAAGAGTTTTCCGACTAAGCTGTCTTCGTAGACTTCGTCACTTTCGTGATACACGATGCCTTTAACAATGTGTGCTTTGGGTTTGAATTTGAACTCGACCAAGTGCTCACGCAAGCTGTCCACTGAATCCGTTGCTTTGAATATCCAGTCACGAATGCCCGCCATAATCGGATTCGTCATGCCCAATACCGCGCCCATGTTGTCGGCCAAACCAACCAAGTCAGTCGCATGTCCACGACGTTCATCATCGTAGGTTTGTAGAATACTGGGGGAAGCCAAGCCTTTCACCACTGCGGCGACTTTCCAGCCAATGTTCACTACATCACGAATACCCGAGTTAAGACCCTGACCAGCCCAAGGAGGCGTGATATGGGCAGCATCACCACACAATAGGACGCGGCCTTTAACAAAATTATCGGCGACACGGGAGTTATGGGTATAAGCACGAATACGGACGATATCCAAATTATCCACTTTATCGCCAATATGACGACGAATCAGACCGCGGATCACGTCTTCTTGGCAAATGTCTTCTTCTTTCTCATGGGGGAATAACATGAATTCCCAGCGGCGATACTGGTAAGGTAAATAGATACACACAAAGGGTCTAACAGGATCACCATGCAAAGCGGTAAAAGGCGCATCCAGTGTGTCATTCGCCGCATCCACTACCACCCATTTAGCGGGATGAGTTAAACCAGTAAAACCCACATCCAACTGTTTACGAACCTCTGAGCGTCCACCATCAGCAGCGATAACATAACCCGCTTCCAGACAATATTCTTCGCCTGATGAATCAGTAACGTGTAATACCACTTTATCGTTATCTTCATGGATGCGAGTCATTTCATGACCTAAGCGCAAGTCCACCGTATCAAAGCGCTTTAGGCCATTGCGCAAGGTTACTTCCAGTAGCTGCTGCATAAACATGTTACGCATTGGCCAACCATACTGGGCGGATTTGGGTTTCACTTCTGCAAAGCACACTCCACGGGAGTTATAGTAGCGCAGCGGCACATTACTGATCATATCCTTTACCGCCGTATCAGCCAGCCCAACACCTTGTAAAACACGCAAAGCTTCATCATCCATCCCCACCGCTCTTGGGTATGGCAGAATTTCTTCTGAAGCCTCAATCAACACCGTATTGATATTATATAAGCCCATATAATTAGCTAAAGTGACCCCATTTGGCCCACCGCCAACAATTACGACATCTGCTTTTTGTGTTTTCATCAATAAAGACCTCTAATCTGTAAGAACCGCTTGCATGAAACGGACAACCGCTTCATTAAATTTTTCGGGTTGATCATCGTGAACATAATGGCTGGCATGATCAATTTGAATGGCCTGCACAAAGTCACTGGACGCTGTAATGTCTGCCACGGTTTGGCTAGGCAAAAAGTCCGAATCACCGCCTTTAATCAATAACGTAGGACAAGAAATAGCACGAAACGCGGGCCAGAGATCCATCGGTTCAATGGTCAAACGCGCCTCAGCAATACCCTGCTGATCGTGTTTCCACGTCACTTTTCCGTCCACTTCACGGAACGAGTAGGTCAAACGTGCCTGTAATGCCCGCTCAGTTAAATTCGGGCGAGAGTGGGTCCAAAAATCTTTGGCCGCTTGCCAAGAGTCGAAACTTAACGGCGTATTACGCATTTCTCGACGAATACGTTCTGCCCCTTCACCTTGCTTGGAGGAGCCTGGACCAATGTCTTCTATTACCATCGCCATGACACGCTCTGGATACAAACGTGCAAACTCAGCCGCGTTTTGGCCACCTAATGAATGACCGATCAAAACAAAATGCTCTAAGCCTAAATGGTCCACAAAACGCGCTAAATCCTGTACGTAAGTATCGGCTTTATAATCCTCGGTCGGCCCCCAATCACTGTCACCGCGCCCCCGTTGATCCAAAGCGAAAAAAGTAAACTCATTACCCATTGCATCCACTAGGTCTTGCCATGTTTGTGCAAAACCTCTTAGCCCATGCAGCATAACCACAGGCACCTTGCCACTGCCCCATTGCAGGTAATGTAGGTTAAGCCCATCGCTGGTGAAAAAATGGCTGCTACTCGACATTGTCATGGCTATGACCTCTATAAAATGGCCGCTATAAAAAATGACCTCTAAACGAGGCCATTTTCTCCTTTAACATCTTTGGCTTGTAAACCACCTAAACGTGCATGCAAGCGACCACGAGTCGCAAAAGACCAAATAATCAAAATTTCATCATTACGAGGTGCATCGTTAAAAGACACGGCGATAGAGTCATAATGAGAACGCACGTAGAGAGCGTCTTTATGAGCCAAAGGCACATCAATAGTCGCACCTGGCGCACCCACTTTACCGGTTGAAGGCACCCAAGATTTCCCACCACCAACAGCAACACGAACCGGATCGGCCGCAGGGTTGGTCAAAAAGGCATTACCGTGTTCGTATTCGCCAAAGGCACCAACAAATACCGCTTTACCGTAACTAATGATCTCATTATCGCCGGCAATCTCATTGATACGGCGACCAAACTCTTTCCCTAATTCAGGAGAGTTTTCCACCAGCACAGATAAGTCTTCAGAATAAGTATTCGCCAGTGGGTTATGAATGGCGGCCGCAATGACGTATTTTTTCACTGGCTCACCATCGGCCAATTTGCCAGTTTCATTGGCCAGTGTTTCTTCGTAATGGTAAAACCATTTACGAATATGGTATGAGCTAAAGTTTGCTTCTTTCATGGTTTGAATCCTTAGTACATTGGTAAACAGCACATTGATCAAAAGTCATCAGTCAAAAATAGGTTCGAGTGTGATCGGACGACTCGGTGCATGAGCATGCTTAAAACGGTATTTACCAAGCTCATCATCGTGTTCTGTTTCCAAGAAAAACTCTAAGCGGTTGCCATCTGGGTCTTCAAAATACAGCCCAATCCCCACTTCATGATCCGTGGTTTTGACAATCGGAACCTTTTTTGTCAATAACATGCCATACAAGCGGCGTAAGGTGGTCAAGTCACCATCGATCTCCATGCCATAATGCTGAAGACCAATGATGCCTTTGCTTGCCCCTTCTGGCGCTTTAATCAAAGCAATATCATGATGCTTATCACCAAAGCTCATCATCACCCACTCGTCACCATTACGAGCGTTTTTCTCCATCGACAACACATCCGCATACCAGTCAGCGGAGGCATTGGGATCGGAAACAAATAAAGAGATATGGGTACGATTGATTTTCACCTTCATATTCATCACCTATTTTGATGCGATCACACCACTATTTATTGATTACAGAGGTATGAGCGGCCTTAATAACGGCTTCAACTGGCGTCCAAAGCACATCGGAAATTTCACTGAATTCACGCCATTCTTTTTTCCAAGACAATCCCGCTTTCTCGCTGGTAAATAAATGACCGTACTTGGTGCCAGCCACCACTTGATCAGGATTTTCAGGGTTCACATGAATCCCCCAAACACATGAGTTAGGCTGTGATGGAAGAGGGAGTAGCTGCCATGTTGCAGCGGCATCATGGGAAACATAAATTTGGCTGGTCGTACCAGGCGTGCCATCTGATACACTTAAATAAATCGTACTTTCTGTCCCCATCGGCACAGCCGTCGCACGGGCGTAGTACAAACCAAAGGCTTCCTTCGCGATAACACCTTCCCATGTTTCACCATCATCAAAGCTGCGATACACGGCATTCACACACACCGCTACCACTACCTTTTTACCTTTGTTGGGAAGCACTTGAATGGTGTGAATATCGGAGTTGAAATCCCAAAGCAAGCGATCATCAATACGCTCCCAAGAATCACCACCATCTTCACTCTTGAACAAGCCGCCTTCTTCTAAACCAAACCAAACTTTATTCGAATCGGTTGGGTCAAAAGCAAACGCCAATAAACGAGGCTTGCTCACACCAGCGCAAAACTCTGGAATCTCCACCGGAGCTCGGTCCCATGTTTCCCCTGCGTCTTTGGTACGCCATAGCACCGCGCGGGACGGCGCACCAGTACCGACAAAAATACGTTTTGAGTCATTCGGATCGACCGCCACTTTCCACACGGTTTCACCATTAAAAGGGGAATCAATGCGCGTCCATTTAGTGCCCGCATCTTTACTGACACATAGGCCAGTGTCCGTACCAATGTATAAGGTACTTGGATTCGCGGGATCTACATCCAGAGAACGGGTAATCGCGTCAAACTCAATGTCCTGGCCTAAACCAAGACGATGCCATGTTTGGCCATTGTCGGCACTTTTCACCACACCTTGGCCAACGGTTGATACTAAAATTGTGCCACTCATACTACCTCCTAAAGGAAAATGCCGCGAGTTAGTCCACCATCAATACCAATCGACTCGCCAGTGACGGCAGCCGCTTTTGGTGACGCTAAAAAAGCAATCAAATACGCGATTTCAACGGGTGCTAAGGTACGGCGGATTGGCGTTACATCAATGTAACCTTGTTCCACTTCTTGTGGTGTTTTGTTTTGGATCTTACCTTCACGCTCATACAACTCTTGAATATGAGGGGTATCTACCACGCCGGGATGAATAATGTTGCACGTAATACCATGAGGGCCCAGCTGATCCGACAAGTTTTTTGTCATATGAACGATGGCAAGGTTACGCATACCAGACATGACTTTACTACTGCGGCCCGTTAAGCCACCAATGTTGATAATGCGACCAAAGCCTTGCTTCTTCATATAAGGGGTGACAGCTTTGGCACAGCGGAAATAGCCAATGACTTTAGTATCTAAATCCCCCAACAATTCGTGATCATTCGCAAACTCAATAGAGTTACGAACCACCCCAGAAGGCGCTGCCGCACCATTAACCAAAATATCTACGCGGCCAAATTCTTTGGCCGCCACCGCCACCATATTTTCGACGGAATCCATATCCGTAGTGTCACAGGCAACAGGCAGAACACGACGACCCGTTGCTTCGGAAATTTCCGCTGCGGTTTTTTCCAGTACAGACATGGTGCGCGAACAAATCACCACATCACAACCTTCTTCCGCTAAAAATCTGGCAACATCTTTACCGATGCCCATACCACCACCGGTTACAATGGCAACTTTATTTTTAATTTCTAAATCCATAATCGAATCCTCTACTTTCTATTAACCTAAATTGACAAAAACGCTCTTCGTTTCGGTATAGGCATCAATGACATTTTTGCCCATTTCACGTCCCCAGCCTGATTGTTTATAACCACCAAATGGCGACGCAGGATCCACCACATTCCAACAGTTAATCCATACAGAGCCGGCTTTAATGCGACTGGCAATGGTGTGCGCCTGAGTCAGATCATTAGTCCAAAGACCTGCCGCCAAACCAAAAGGCGTATCATTGGCGCGATGCACCAACTCATCCACATCCGACCAACTCATGACCGTGACCACAGGGCCAAAAATTTCTTCTCGCGCCACACGAGCTTGCTCTTGTTTATCCAAAAAGACTGTTGGCGACATAAAATAGCCATCACCTAGCTCGCTTGGTTTACCACCACCACAAATCAGCTCAGCCCCTTCTGACACGGCACTGTCCACGTAACCTTTGACGACATCGAACTGTGCGGAGGAAACTAAGGGGCCCATGGTAGTTTGCTCATTCAAACCTGGCCCAACCACATGAGCCGCCGCGTGTTTGCGTAATTCTTCCAGCGTTTGATCAAGCACACTTTCATGGACATACAGACGAGAAGCAGCGGTACACACTTGGCCTTGGTTATAAAAAATACCGTCGGCGGCCCCCTTTGCCGCTTTGATAATGTCAGCATCAGGTAAGATGATATTGGGAGATTTGCCACCCAACTCGAGAGAAACTTTTTTCATATTACTGACCGCACTTTGCGCAATCAGACGCCCTACACCGGTCGAACCAGTAAAGGCAATTTTATCGACGCCAGGGTGAGCCGCTAATGGCGCACCAGCCCCCTCACCAAAGCCCGTTAATACGTTCACCACACCACGGGGAATACCGGCTTTTTCGATCAGATACGCCAAACGTAAGGCTGATAAAGGGGTTTGTTCCGCTGGTTTCAAAATAGAGGTACAGCCAGTTGCTAACGCTGGCCCTAGTTTCCAAGCACACATAGAAAGAGGAAAATTCCATGGTACAATCAGTGCGCACACACCCACAGGTTCTTTCACTGTGTAGTTGAGCATGCGTTCGCCTGTACGCGGCGACACAGGAATGGTGCTGCCTTCAATTTTCGAAGGCCAGCCAGCAAAGTAACGAATAACGTTTGCCGTGACCACCACTTCGCCATTTTTCGCGTTGCTATAGGGCTTGCCATTTTCTAGCGAGATAATTTGCCCGAGGTTTTCCGCGTCTTCTTCGATTAAATCCGCTAACCGCAACATCAATTTGGTGCGCTGAGCCGGAGACACATGCTGCCACTCTCCCTCTAACGCTTGGCGAGCCGCTTGAACCGCGTGATCCACATCCGCAGCAGTGGCTTTGGAGACACTGGCGATATTGAGTGTCGTCGCTGGATTCTCAACATTAAAATATTCACCTGCAGCAGGCTCAACCCACTCGCCGCCAATAAACAAACGTTTTTGTTCGGCAAGAAAGCCTTGTACTTCTGGAAACAGTTCCATGGTAGTCATGATCAACCTCACAAAGACATTTCAATTAAGCGTGGGGCTTTTGCATCACACGCCGCTTTAAATTCACGCATTAGCTCTGCGTTATTGGTGACACAAACAGAATCCACACCATAAGCTTTTGACAAGGCTTGCCAATCCACTCGAGGCCTATCCAATTCCGTCAACGCCAAGGAATTTTCACCAAATTCGGTCACGCCATAGCGACGTAATTCATTTTGGAGAATGTTGTATTTATGATTCGCGGCAATCAGAATCACCACAGGCAGATTCTCCCGCGCGATGCTCCACAAGGCTTGAATGGTGTACTGGGCACTGCCATCCGATTGCAAACAGACAACGGTATTACCCGGTTCAGCCAAGGCGGCGCCGAAGCCCGCTGGAATTCCTTGTCCAATGGCACCACCCGTATTGGTTAATACGCGATGACGCGCCGCCAAGGCAGATTCGGTGAAAAATGGATAACCACAGGTGCCACCTTCAACCGACACAATGCAATTGTCCGGTAAGGCACTGGAAACTATTTTTCCGATAGATTGTGGGGTTAAAGCCTTATTTGCCGCAGGCAATTCAATGGTGCCTTCTAAATCTTTATGGGCTGGGGCATTAAGCAATTCCGCGAGGGCTTCCATAGCGCCTGACACGTCATCACCCACATCCGCCAGCGTCACCAAACGATCCGTCTCTGCCAAACGCGAAGGCATCCCTTCATAACCAAAATAGGCAATCGGCTCAACCACTCCGGCACAAACCACTTCATCGTACTGCTCTAATTCAGCAATGGCTTTTTCAGGGAAGTAAGGCAAACGGTCAAGGTCTGGCAAACCACCCCCACGGTGAGAAATACGTGGAAAGGTTTCAGCAAACATTTTGATGCCTGGCAGCTGACCAATTCGGCCGGCAGCGGTTAGGCCTTTTTCATCCAAACCATTATCACCCACAATAAAAACCAGACGTTTACCGGCTTTAATACGCTCAGCTACAGCTTCAACATAATCCGCTTTAAAGTGGCGCTTCGGAGGCAGAATAGAAACCTTAGGCATACCTTCTGTTAACGCTTTGGCTTGTAAATCCATCGGCAGAACAAGAGTTGAAATTGCCCCAGAAGGTTGCCAAGCGGCTCGCATAGCCGCCGCAAAATCCTCGACCAAACGATCAACGGATTTAGAGGTACGGAAAAATGCAGAAACCGGACGTGCTAGAGATTCAATATCGCTCGCCAACGGTGGATCATAATTCACATGCCAAGATGCGTGATCCCCCACCAAGTTAACAATCGGGCTGTTGGCACGGCGCGCGTTATGCAAGTTGGCAATGCCATTAGCAAAACCAGGGCCCAAATGGGTCAGCGTCAAGGCAGGACGGCCCGATACTCGACCATAGCCATCCGCCGCGCCAGTACATACGCCTTCGAACATACTGAGAACAGGACGAAATTTTGGCTCACTGTCCATTGCCGCCACAAACGGCATTTCCGTGGTTCCTGGATTTGCGAAACAGTACTCTACACCTGAGTCGACTGCCGCCTTAACAATTGCTTCTGCACCATTCATAGAAGAACCTCTTTATTTAACTTATTCTCACATTATGCGAAACAATAACACCATGTCAATAAATAAAATACGCTTTATTTGATAAAAACAGTCAAATGTAAGATTTTTATGATATTTTTGCCCGGCATTTTTATTTTTCTATCATCATTCTCAAAATACGAAAAAGCATACATGCAGCAAAAAAAACAGCGTAAGCAGATAAACCGCTCACGCTGTCAAAATGGAAGGAAATCTCTAAGACAAATATGTCTAAAGAAAAAACAATTATTTATTAATATGCACGACCTGAAGCGAAGTGAACTCCAGTAGCCCCTCTTCACCAAACTCCACCCCAAAACCCGACATTTTACAGCCGCCCATGGGAATATTTGGCTGAATTTTAGCGTGAGTATTGACGAACGTCGTACCACACTCTAAACGAGAAGCCAGCGCCGTCGCCTCTGCTGTATCAGGCCCCCAAACCGAACCATCCAGACCCACATCTACACCATTGGCCATATCTATCGCATCATTCACATCAGAGTACTTGACGATAGGCAACGCTGGACCAAACTGCTCTTCTTTCACCAACAAAGCATCATTAGCAATATCAGCGACCAGTGTTGGCGGATAGAAATAACCAGCACCCTCAAGTGGCTGGCCGCCCGTTAATATGGTCGCCCCACCTTTACGGGCATCTTCCACATAATCCACAATAATCTGAAGTTGATCTTTATTTTGTACGGGACCAAAGTTCACACCTTCGTCCATACCATTACCAACTACTTGCTCATTGGCAATGGCAACCAGAGCAGCACACATATCATCATAAATAGACTCGTGCACATAAAGACGTTTGATCGCCCCACAGGTTTGTCCCATGTTCAAGAAAGCGGCCGCAAAAATATCGGGAGCGACTTTCGCTACATCCGTGCCCTTTAATACGATGGCCGCATCATTACCGCCTAACTCAAGGGTCAGACGCTTCAAATTATCGGCCGCATTGCGCATCACCGACTGGCCCGTTTCTGTGGACCCTGTGAAGACAATTTTATTAATCTGTGGGTGAGAGGTAATACCACTACCAATACCACGCTCACCCGTGATGATATTGATCACCCCTTTTGGCAAATGATTATTGATAATTTCCACCAGTTTAATGGTACTTAGAGGTGTTAAGCCAGACGGCTTGTTGACTACCGTATTACCTGCCCTTATAGCAGGAATGATGTGCCAAATAGCAATCATTAAAGGCCAGTTCCAAGGTGTAATAGAAGCCACCACACCAAGGGGTTTACGGTGTATCTCAATACGCTTAGTGTCGGTCTCTTCTGCCACTTCCACGGGAATGTCTTGAGAAGCGGCATAGCGCAACCAAGCGACCCCCGCCTCTACCTCACCCATAGCAAGCGGTAATGGTTTACCTTGCTCAGCAACAATCAATTCAGCAACTTCGCGAGCACGCTCCTCTAATTCGTCACCCGCTTTGTTTAAAGCGCTTTTACGCTCCTCATGACTGGACACCGACCAGCTTTTAAAGGCGGCTTGTGCCGCTTGGACAGCTTCCTCTAATTGGGATTTATCCCCATTTGCACAGGTTGCCACAACATCCAGTGTGGCGGGGTTGATAACATTGAAAGGAGCATTATTCCCTTCTACCCATTCCCCATTGATCAGAAATTTAAAATGACGACTCATTGCTTACCTCCACCTACTTGCGATGCTTAGTACAGTTCTAAAACACGGCATGGACAATAAATTACCCCAGTAGCGCCATCAGCGTATTAAAACCACTCTAAGTAATTCCGCCAAGACACGACACCAAAAAACACAATGTAAGATTTATTACATATAAAAACACCAATGTAAACGATATTTTTCACTTTTTTCTCAAATAGAGAAAATACACTTTAATGGATCCTTCTCCAAAATACACTTTCCTTCATTGTCCTGCATATGAGAATAGAGGCATTTTTTAATCACAAATTAAGTGTCATACTAACAACATAAAAAAATACAAAAGTCTCACCATATAAAAAAATAAAATGAAAACAAGGTATTTAAGCCGTTTTCTTCAAACACTTGGTTAAATAGTGCTTTCGAACCTATAATCTACACACTTATCGATAACTAAGGGGTTTATGTGTCCAGTCTCAATAAAATGTTAAACGTCCTCAATATTTTTGGGCCAGGCTCTCTCATCATCAATGTGGACGACATTGCGAAAAAACTGTCTCTTTCCCGTGCTACCGCCTATCGCTATGTACGAGAGCTGTGTGATGCCGGCTTATTAACCCGTATTGATACAAGCTATACTCTGGGCCCCAGAATCATCGAACTAGATTGGATGATGCGCCAGCATGATCCGCTCATCTCCCATGGACGCGAAGTGATGGCTGATCTATCGAAAAACACCGGACTCACCGTCTACATGAGTGTGTTTTACGATGGTCACATCATCAACACCCATATCGAATCCGATATTAAGAAGTATGGTTTCACCTTTGGCCGAGGTCGTCCTTTGCCGATTTTTAAAGGCGCCCAATCTAAAGTGCTGGTAGCCTTCCAAAAAACCAACCGCTTGAAAAAAATCTATGATGAGCAGATTGAGCCAAGTGACGACTATAATCTCACCTGGAAAGAGTTTAATTCGGAAACGAAAAAAATCCGCAAAGACGGCTTTTGCGTGACTCACGATGAGCTAAATCTTGGCCTAACAGGGATTGCCGCTCCCATTCTCAATCTTGAAAACGATGACATTATCGGCAGCATCGCCTTTGTGGGTACCACCAGTGCATTCGAGTTATTTCGCTTTGAAGCGGTGGTTGAACGTCTTCAGCAGGCCACTGCACGCATCGAAAAAGGCGCCCACTTAGACAACGAGCAAGAGACGGATAACACCTAAAAAACGCTAAAAAAACGCTAAAAAAACGAATCACACACCAAAAGCGGAGCCGGCACAAGGCACTCTGCTTTTGATGTTATGACACAAACGCCTCTCCTCACGATCACAACGCATTCCCTCCTTCCCCATCGAGAAAAATCACATTGCAGTAGGCAACAATCCAAAAACAGTGTTATGAATTAAGATCTAAAGGTTCATGAGAGAAAAGCACAATTCTATATAACCTGATCTAAGTCCTTTAAACAAAAAAACCACGAGGCATAAGCCTCGTGGTTTTTTGATTTCTTTTTTTGATTTTCTAGAGAATAGCGAAGATTAAATGTATTCGACTTTCTCAATTTCATACACTGCTTCACCACTTGGGATTTTGACAGTGACTTCGTCACCCTCTTCTTTCCCAATAATGGCTTTTGCGATCGGAGACGCATAAGAAATTTTCTTCAATTTCACGTCTGCCTCATCGTCACCCACAATTTGATAGGTAACAGTGTCTTCGGTATCTACATTGAACAAGGTCACCGTTGTGCCAAAAACCACTTTACCAGTCGCTGGCATCGCTTTGACATCAATCACTTGTGAGTCCGCTAATTTCCCTTCGATCTCTTTAATACGACCTTCTGTAAAGCCTTGTTCTTCACGCGCAGCGTGATATTCTGCATTTTCTTTTAAATCGCCATGTTCACGTGCTTCTGCAATATCAGCAATCACGCGAGGACGAACTACGGATTTAAGGTGGTTAAGCTCTTGGCGGAGACGAGCCTCTCCTTCCACCGTCATTGGTACTTTTTTCATTATTTCCCCAAGTGCAAATCTTGCAATCTTCTAACTTTGGTTTCACCTTTCAAGCTGATCGCCATACTTGTCGCTTCAGCACCGGCCAATGTCGTAGTGTAACAAACCTTGCGCAGTAATGCTGTACGGCGAATCACAGAAGAGTCCGCAATGGCTTGCGTTCCGGCAGTGGTATTAATGATGTAGTCAATTTCACCGTTTTTCAGCATATCAACAATATGCGGACGACCCTCGTTGACCTTGTTGACTTTATCAACGGGCACACCATGGGCCGTTAAGTGTTTCGCCGTCCCTTCTGTTGCCACTAAATTAAAGCCTTGCTCAAGCAAACGACGCGCCACCTCCACGGCCCCATCTTTGTCCATATCACGGACACTGATAAAGGCACGACCAGACGTCGGTAACACCGTACCACCGCCTAATGCCGCTTTGCCGAAGGCTTCGGCGAAGGTATCACCCACGCCCATCACTTCACCCGTTGACTTCATTTCAGGTCCAAGAATCGGATCGACACCTTGGAACTTATTGAATGGGAAAACGGCTTCTTTCACACTGTAGTAGGCAGGAATGATTTCTTCAGTAAAACCAAGCTCTGCTAGTGTCTTACCAGCCATAACCAAGGCGGCCACTTGTGCTAAAGAACGACCGATACACTTAGAAACGAAAGGCACGGTACGTGAGGCACGAGGGTTCACTTCGATCACATAAATTTCGCCATCTTGAACCGCAAGCTGCGTGTTCATCAAACCAACCACACCCAGCTCAAGGGCCATGTTTTTGATCATTTCACGGATTTGATCTTGAACATCGCTAGGCAGTGAGTAAGGTGGCAAAGAACAGGCCGAGTCACCAGAGTGGACGCCAGCTTGCTCAATATGCTGCATGATGCCGCCGATTACCACTTGATGACCATCACAGATGCAGTCAATATCGATCTCAATCGCCGCATTTAGGAAGTGATCCAGTAACACAGGGCTGTCGTTGGAGACTTTTACCGCACTGGTCATATAGCGCATCAATTCTTTTTCGTTGTAGACGATTTCCATCGCACGACCACCTAGTACATAAGATGGACGGACCACAAGCGGGTAACCGATGTCGGCGGCTTTTGCCGCCGCCTGCTCAACACTGCGCACTGTCGCATTATGAGGCTGTTTGTAACCTAGGCGCTGAATCATGCTTTGGAAACGCTCACGGTCTTCGGCACGGTCAATCGACTCAGGTGTCGTACCGATGATAGGCACCCCTTCGTTCTGCAGCGCGCGGGCAATTTTCAGTGGCGTTTGTCCACCAAACTGCACAATCACTCCTGTGGGTTTTTCCGTGCGGACAATTTCTAGCACATCTTCTAGCGTGACTGGCTCGAAATACAAACGATCAGAGGTATCATAATCCGTCGATACTGTTTCTGGGTTACAGTTCACCATGATGGTTTCGTAACCGTCTTCACGTAATCCTAGTGCCGCGTGAACACAGCAGTAGTCAAACTCAATACCTTGGCCGATACGATTTGGACCGCCCCCTAGGATAATCACTTTTTCACGATCAGTCGGGGCCGCTTCACACTCGTCTTCATAAGTGGAGTACATATACGCGGTATTGGTCGCAAATTCTGCCGCACAAGTATCCACACGCTTGTAGACGGGGTGAACCTTCATCAAATAGCGACGCTCGCGCATGGATTTTTCTGTCACACTCAGCAAGCTTGCAAGACGTGCGTCAGAGAAGCCTTTGCGTTTTAGACGACGCAACACATCGTAGGTCATGTCAGCCAGACCTTTGTCTGCCAAGGCCGCTTCTTCTTTGATCAAATCTTCAATTTGCACCAAGAACCAAGGGTCGATACCCGTAACTTGATAGACATCATCAACAGACATGCCTGAACGGAACGCATCGCCAATGTACCAAATACGCTCAGAGCCGGGAGATTGCAGTTCAAACGCCAGTTTTTCTTTACTGTTTTCTTCACTGAAATCCAACTGGGGATTAAAGCCATCCGAGCCAGTTTCTAGGCCACGCAACGCTTTTTGTAGTGACTCTTGGAAGTTACGGCCAATCGCCATTACTTCACCGACTGACTTCATTTGCGTCGTCAGGCGGTCATTCGCTTGCGGAAATTTCTCGAACGTGAAACGCGGAATTTTCGTTACAACGTAGTCAATCGCAGGCTCGAAGCTGGCTGGTGTTTGCCCACCTGTGATGTCGTTTTTCAATTCATCCAATGTGTAGCCGATGGCTAATTTCGCCGCGATTTTTGCAATAGGAAAACCCGTCGCTTTTGACGCCAATGCAGAAGAACGCGACACACGAGGGTTCATTTCGATGACCACCAAGCGGCCTGTCTTCGGATCCATACCAAACTGAACGTTGGAACCACCGGTTTCGACACCGATTTCACGCAATACGGCCAACGAGGCATTACGCATGATTTGGTATTCTTTGTCAGTCAGGGTTTGCGCTGGGGCGACGGTGATCGAGTCACCTGTGTGTACCCCCATGGCGTCGAAGTTTTCGATGGCACAAACGATGATACAGTTGTCGTTCTTATCACGAACCACTTCCATCTCGTACTCTTTCCAACCGATCAAAGATTCATCGATCAATAGTTCATTGGTTGGGGATAGATCCAAACCACGAGTACAAATTTCGTCGAACTCTTCCATGTTGTAAGCAATACCGCCACCGCTTCCGCCCATGGTGAAAGAAGGACGGATAATACAAGGGAAGCCCACTTCCGCTTGCACTTTCAGAGCTTCTTCCATGTTGTGTGCAATGCCAGCACGAGGACATTCCAAACCAATCGCTTTCATTGCTTCGTCAAAACGGTGACGATCTTCGGCTTTGTCGATGGCATCCGCTGTGGCACCGATCATTTCGCAGTTGTATTTTTCTAATACACCGTGGCGTTCAAGATCCAGCGCACAGTTCAGAGCGGTTTGCCCACCCATAGTTGGTAACACCGCATCTGGGCGCTCTTTCTCAATAATCTTCTCAACAGTTTGCCACTCAATCGGCTCAATGTAAGTGGCATCGGCCATGACAGGGTCGGTCATAATGGTCGCTGGGTTAGAGTTCACCAGAATAACGCGGAAGCCTTCTTCACGAAGTGCTTTACACGCTTGAGCACCGGAGTAGTCAAATTCACAGGCTTGACCGATGACAATAGGGCCTGCACCTAAAATTAAGACGCTTTTTATGTCAGTACGCTTTGGCATAGTATTCGTTCCTGCTCAGGCTTTGGTGGCTTTGATGTTTTCGATAAACTGATCGAACAGTGGCGCAACGTCGTGTGGCCCTGGGCTCGCTTCTGGGTGACCTTGGAAGCTAAACGCCTTTTTATCTGTTCGCGCAATACC
Source organism: Marinomonas spartinae (assembly GCF_900089775.1). Lineage (GTDB taxonomy): Bacteria > Pseudomonadota > Gammaproteobacteria > Pseudomonadales > Marinomonadaceae > Marinomonas > Marinomonas spartinae. Next base: position 23,391 of record NZ_FLOB01000017.1, on the reverse strand, counting down.
TTGCAAAGAACCGTCGAACAAGGATTTGTGAGTCGCTTCAAGATTCGCAGGCAGCGTGTCTTCGTCCACCGCAAAACCGTGGTTTTGGCTGGTAATCATCACAGTGCCTTTTTTGATGTCTTGAACTGGGTGGTTAGCCCCATGGTGACCGAACTTCATTTTCTTAGTAGTTGCACCGCTAGCAAGGGCCAACAACTGGTGTCCAAGACAGATACCAAACACAGGAATTTCAGTCTCCAAGATGTCTTTGATAGCTTGGATCGCGTAATCACATGGTTCTGGATCACCCGGACCATTGGAAAGGAAAACCCCATCTGGATTAAGCGCAAGTACATCACTTGCTGGCGTTTTCGCTGGCACGACCGTCAAACGGCAGCCACGTTCGACCAACATGCGCAAAATGTTTGTCTTCACGCCAAAATCATAAGCAACAACATGGAAGTCAAAAGACGCTGGAATGGTGTGACCGTTTACCAGATCCCAAGTAGACTCTGTCCACTGGTAAGAGGCTTCTGAGGTCACCTCTTTCGCAAGGTCCATACCTTTTAGGCCAGGGAAAGCTCGCGCAGCAGCAATCGCCGCCTCTTCATCAAGATCTTCTCCTGCCATGATACAACCCGCTTGCGCACCTTTTTCTCGCAAAATACGCGTGAGTTTACGTGTATCAATGTCGGCGATACCGACTACCCCTTTGCGTTTTAGGTAAACATCTAAGTCTTCCTCTTTACGCCAACTGCTTGCCAGTAATGGTAAGTCACGGATAATTAACCCCTCACACCATACTTGTTTGGATTCTTCATCTTCAGAGTTAACGCCAGTGTTGCCAATGTGGGGATAGGTCAGAGTGACCATTTGTCGAGCATAGGAAGGATCAGTAAGAATTTCTTGATAACCAGTCATCGAAGTGTTAAATACTACTTCGGCGGTTGAGGAGCCATCTGCTCCGATCGACACCCCTTTAAAAATTGTGCCATCTTCCAGAGCCAGAATCGCTGATGTTGCCAAAGGAACCTCCCATTTAGAGCCTATCAGGTTGCAAAAAAGCGAGATAAACCGGCGGCTCATCTCGCTTTTAAGAAATTGCGTTTTTGCCGTTCATCTATTGATCAAATATCAATAGAACTCGCGTTCAAAAAATCTGCCCAATTCTACTCTGATACACCCATGGCGTCCACTCAATAGCGTCAAAAATAGGTAAAAACTCACGATTAAAGCAAATTCACTCTTGACTTTTTGGTCAAGATTAATTTCAGGTACGACCTACGACTAGCACAACAACCCATCGGCAACCTTTTGTGTGGCTTCGTAGCCTTCAAGATTCGCCAATACGCCAAGGGCAAACGCCATAGCTGTTGCTGGGCCTTGACTGGTAATAATATTGCCATCCATCACCACAGGCTGATCAGAAACATATTCCGCACCCGTTAACCCTTTTTCAAAACTAGGGTAGCAAGTAGCCTGTTTATCAACCACAAAACCATGGGTACCAAATACTAGTGCTGGTGAGGCACAAATGGCGCAGAGTAGCGCATCCTGAATATCGTGTTTTTCCAACATATCGATCAAAAGCTCACAGTCACGTAGATGCTCTGCCCCAGGCATTCCGCCAGGCAGAACAATAGCATCGTATTGTTTGTCCGCCACATCGGTCAATAGCACGTCCGCTTCTAGCTTACTCCCAAACGCCATTGTCACTTGCTTAGCCTCTTCTATACTGGCTACTGTCACCTCGACACCACCACGGCGTAGTACATCAATAATGGTAATGGCTTCAATATCTTCACTGCCATTGGCAATGGGAACTAATACGTTACTCATGGTCTTTCTCCTTGATATGAAATGGTTAGATTAAATAACAGCGCCGCTTCATTACCCTGCTCACTTTGATAGTAGTTTTTACGCCGTCCCATCAATTCAAAGCCAAGCGATTTATATAGGGTAATCGCGCCTAAGTTCGATTCCCGCACCTCAAGTAAACACTCACTGACAGGCTGTTCTCTGCCCATATTTTGCCGCTTGATAGCGTCGAACCAATGTGTCATCAATTTTCTTGCTAAGCCTTGTCGACGAAAAAAACGATCAACCACAATGAGCTCAAGTTCAGATTGCTCAAATAACATGGACGCCGTCAGCCAAGCAGAAATGTTTATACTACCCTGCTCATCACAACTTTCAATGACCCAGTTTTGGCGAGTCGCCAAGGCGTCTTTGATCAGATTCTCCCCCCAAGGATGTGGATTAGAATCCATATCAAGGGACACAATCGCCTCTAGGTCGTTTATTGAGGCGGAACGAATACGATGCTGCTGTAAGTTAACTAGATGGGTCATTTACACACTCCAAATCATGGCGCATGGATAAATTATTAGAAAAGGGCTGTTTGCATGATTTGCCATGCTTCTTTGCGCAACTCAGGAATACGAAATAGCTCAGGTAGGCTGACAATACGAGCAACTGGGAAGGCGTTTAATGGACTCTCACTTGGTAGTTCATTAAATAGCTCGCTAATACTAGCACCAGCCAATACTATTTTAGGCGGTGATAGGAAGGACTTACTAACACGCTGTACAAAGCCTTCTAACGCACCCAGCAACCAATCTTGACGCGTTACAAAGTATGGATTTCTAAGACCACCAGGCCACGATAAGGCACTGCTTGACCACTCTTCAATCGGCTGTTTTAAAAGTGCTTGGCCCATTTTCAATGCTAAGCGCTCAATGTCTTCCTGCTGAGTGAACGCCGTTGGCACCTCTGTCAAAATTAGCAACTGATTAGCCAGAGCAAACGCACGCAGTTCAAGACGCATGATCTTACGCTTAGTCGGCTCAACGTCTTCTACGGGGACATCAATGTCGACGGCATATTCTTCGATTGGCTGCAGATCTTCGACAATAATATCGGGGCCAGCATTAAGCTGCTCACGCAAATTGGCAACAGATTGCTCTTTCGCTTCAGGTGCCACTACCTTCGGCGGCGTTTCAACCACGCCAAAGCCTTGCGTCTGCCCTTCAAGAATCGGAGCCTTAGCAACCGGCTCAAACGCTTGATCCATCGGCCAAGGATTAGCGGGATAAAAAACCGTTCCCGGTGCCACCTGATTGTCTGGCAGCCAAGTCATCACCCCCATTTGGGCTAAGCAATGCACCTGAAAAGCCTGTTGATGATCCAATTCCTGCGTCATAACACCCTTTATTTCAACGAAAAAGACAATGATCACACCACAAAAACAAGGATGCTCTTATTAAATCGACATGCTTATAAAAACATCTATGTACTTTTGCCAAACAGCCGACAACCAAAGAGCATTTACCAAACAAAGTGCGCTAATAGCTGCATCACCGCAAACGCAGCAACACCGGCGAGAATATCGTCAATCATAATACCAAAACCGCCATGAACATTTTTATCAAACCAAGAAATCGGCCAAGGTTTCAAAATATCAAATAAGCGGAATAACACAAACCCCACGGCAATATACAGCCAGCCCGTTGGCGCTAACCACATGGTAATCCAAAAGCCAACAAACTCATCCCATACAATACCAGAATGATCGTGTACTCCTAGGTCTTTGGCCGTTTTATGGCACAGAAAAATACCCAATAAAGAAGCCGCAACCAACATAAAAAAATACTGAATATCAGACAAATACTGCCAGATAAAAAAGAAAGGAATAATCGCCGCTAAAGTACCAAACGTACCCGGAGCTTTAGGGGCAGCCCCCGATCCTAAGCCAAAGGCAAGAAAATGAATAGGATTACGCCAAATCGACGCAGGAACAGGATGTGTCATGAATAATGTCCGTTAATTATCGTCGAGAGCTTTGCACAGCTTTTACACGCGCCAATGCCCTATTAAAAATGCTGCCAACCACCAAGATCGCCATCGTATCCGTTAATGGTAAAGCCAGACTCAACAATAGTCCCAACTTTCACACAGGGTAGATGCAACGTTTGAATGATCAGTTGAATGTCTTGGGCAGCGCTTGATGGGGCAGTAAAACACAACTCATAATCATCACCACCTGTTAAGGCTAATGATAACGCCGACTCGGGTTGCCACGCCACTAACTCTGACGAAATTGGCAAAGCGTTTGCTTCCAAATGCGCTCCCACGTTGGAAGCCGTTAAAATATGCTGAATATCTTGTGCTAAGCCATCGGAAATATCCATCATGGAATGCACAACACGTTTAAGCGCCATACCAGCAATTAAGCGAGGTTGAGGCCGCCAAAAGCGCTCATAAAAATAATCAAATCGTTCACTGGTCACATGCAGCTCTCCAGTCACGATTGGAACAGCGGCAGCGGCATCGCCCAATAAACCAGTGATGTAGATATCGTCACCGACTTTGGCATTAGCTCGTAATGGTACTTGATCAGCCTCCACGTATCCATGTACTTGCAAGGTGAGGGTTAACGGCCCTTTAGTGGTATCTCCGCCCACTAGAATCAGCCCTATTGGTTCGGCCAACTCCGCCATCCCTTGGGCTAACCCTGCTAACCACTGGGGATCCGACTCTGGAATCGTCAGTCCCAAGGTAAAAAAAGCGGGCTTTGCCCCCATAGCAGCCAAGTCGCTCACACAGGTTGCCACCGCTCGATAACCAATATCCACAGGATCCGCATCAAAAGGAAAATGTCGCCCTTCCACCAAGGTATCCATGGAAAACACTAGACTTTGCCCTGCTGGCACCTGTACCTGAGCACAATCGTCCCCAATCCCCAGCAAAATATCCTCACGACCACGCGTATTCGCCATCATCGAGGCTTGGAAGATATGTTTGATCAACTCGAATTCTTTCAAAAACCTATCCTTACTACTGACATAACCGACCAGATCATCATCCTGATGTTTGGCAAGTGTAATTTGAAAGCAGAAGGATACTAGATTGTGGGATGGATGTCAGAGACAAAACAGGACCAATCACATGATAACGGATCGTCCCTGATTTGTGACGTTAACGTTTATTGAAGAAATTTATCACCAAAGTACACTCCCAGAGAATGGTGTTTTTTGGAAAGACGCTCGAGAAGACAGCAACACCTCAAACGGTTAAAATCTCAAAAAGCCGCTAAGCTGTAGATATCAACACTCTCTTCTTAAGTGAACAACACAGGGCATCGACCAGGGATTTTTATAAAAATAAAGAAGGTATCGTCTAATAAGAAACACCTTTTCAATTACTCTTCACCCTATGTCCAGATTACATATTGAGCAGTAATCTATATTGTTGGCTTTCAGAAAAAAACAGAGTGGAGTCAGACTTCTAAGAATGGTACTTTTAAATTGTTATTGGCTGAGTCACCACTTGATGGATATTAGCATTAGCCACATCAAATATTTTTTCTGCTAACTGAATAGGCTCTTGTCTATGAGCAATCACCACTCGTGTGACACCTAATTGACAACATCAATATCAGAATAAGGTTTGAAGCTAGCATTAACGAAGGAGCCAAATAGAAAAACATACTCTATTGGAAAAATATTATTTCTTGCAATAACCCCTCTCCTAAAAATCAAAAATTTACCTTTTCTTTAGAGATCTATGATGAGCAAAAATAAAGTTCCCCACTACTATAGAAAACTCCAAAATAGCGAATTATTTTCCTGTTTTAGTTCAGGTAAAAAAAACAAAAAAATTTAATGATGAATTAATTTATCCGCCCACTCTCCCAAAAAATAACTTACTTTGTATAATATAATTATTGATATTATAAAAATAGGATAGATTGACCATCCTATATTATCTTTTTTATTGCGATACCTAGCAGCTGCAACCATTCCTAAAAAAACATACCATATTAATAAAAAAAACTCGGGGATTTTCACTGAAAAGATAATAAAAAATAGAGATGGAAGTATAAGCCCTGTATAAATAACTATACGGTTCTCGCCTAGAAAAACCAAAAACCTCTCGAAAAACTTTAACATCACACAAAACCTCATTATATTTTCCATAAATAGCTCTGCACTTTCTTGGCTAATTATTTATGAATCCAACCATTCGCCAATCTCATAACCCGCATAGCCTATACCTCCTCCCACAACGGCTCCAATTGCAGCTCCAACTGGCCCACCTTCGACAAAGCCCGCAACAGCACCCGCAGCAGCACCCTGAGAAGTTGATTCACCAGCACCAGCACCAGAAACTGCATTTATTTCGTCATTTGAGAGAGGTAAAATTTGAGAATGATTATTTAATAACATGAACTAAGTTCCTCCTAAACGTAGATAAGTTTTGTACCCGCAATAGAAAGTCTAATAGTCATCCATGACAGTGATATTTTATAAAAATATAAAACCTTATAGAAACCAGAGAAATCATAGTAAAATAAATTGTGAATAATTTATCACCCCTTTTGAGGCTATTTTTGCTCCTTAATATCTAAACCAGCACGAAGTAACAGTATTTTTAAGTGATCATTAATCAGCTCAAGGCGATCCTGAAGACGATGGTTAAAAGTAAGGCCCACAACGGCAATACCAATACCTAACGCCGTCGCATATAAAGCCGAACCAATACTCTTAGACACCAAACTAGGGTCAGATACTCCAGACTCCGCCAACGCTTTGAATGTATCAATAATACCAAAAATAGTGCCCAACAAACCAAGCAATGGAGCCCCGGCAACGATAGCTTCTAAAATCCACAGACGTTTGACGAGCAGCCCTCTCATTGAGATATAGATTGCTTGGCTTAAATCTTCCAATTCATTATGGGAACTGACTTCGCCAACCCCTTCAAAAAACTCTTTCAGTAGAGCAAGAGGTAAACAATTCTTACTTCGAACTGTCTCCGGAATATCATCAAATTGGCGAATCCGCTGTTTTAATACTTTTTCAAGCTTACGAGACTGACGCAAGGTAAACGAAAAATAAATACTTCTCTCAACAATAACAAAAACACCAACAATGGAAGCAAAATACATGATGTAAAATGTTGCGTCATGTATAAAATTCATATCTATATTCATGAAAAACCCTATTAACAATAAAAATTTGATTTGAAAACAATTTCTCTTAGACTAAATTAAAAACTAGCTTCTAGTGAAACCTCAAAAAAACGCTCCTCCCCCACTAAATACTGAGGACTTTTTGCTTTATAGGTATTACCATTACTTGTATGTTTTTTTGAAGAGAAAGAGTTCGAATCAACACCAGAAAGGTAGTCTTTATTGAGCAAGTTATTGACAGATAAACGCACTGTTGGTTTTTTTATTGTCGTAGATACATATGGAATACGATAGCCTAGCGAAAGATCAAGAATACCGTAACCAGGAATAGACTGTTCGTTTGTCATATCGCCGTATTGTTTCCCTACAATATGCTCAGCTAGTGACCCATAATAGACACCATTATCATATCCTAACATAAGGTTAAGTATGTGCTTTGGTACCCCAGCAACTTGATTACCTTTTGTTGGCAAAGTCACGCCATTAGAGGATATATCATTTTTTTGCTCAGACTTTGTATAAGTATAAGAAGCATAATAATTAAAGTTCTGAGGAAGCAGCCCACTAAGCTCAAGTTCTATTCCCGAGTTGACCACTTTACCAATATTTTTCATAACATATTGGTTATCACTGTTTTTAGTAGAAAGTTGTCTATTCGTAAAGGCTAAATGATAGAGTGTAGCACTGTAGTTGATAGCATCTGATTGATAACGCCAGCCTAACTCATTATTCCAACTTAGCTCTGGTTTTGTACTAATAGAATCACCAGCATTATAAAGAGCATAATTTTGTGGTGTACGCATATTTTCAGATACATTATAAAAAACCGAATTATTATTATTCACTTGATATTTAACACTTGCATTCGGTAACACATGGGAATAGGTGGCCGACACTTTTTTAGGTTGATCAAACAAGCTTCCTTTATTATTACCTTCGCGCTTAACATGGGTATAATTTACGCCTCCAAATAAAGTCAAATTATCGGTGGCATTCCAAGTATCATTTAAGAAAATCTTTTGCGCTGGCGTAATCGTAATATACTGGCGCCCTTGAACGGTTCTACCATTCGCATCTTTCACTTGATTAGGGTTATCGAAATTAGCCCATATATCTGATGGACTACCATCACTATTCAGAGGAATATAAGGCTTACTTTGACGTTGTCTTGCTCGTTCATACCAGTAGCCCACTTCAATATTATTGACCATACTGGAAGCCCAATCGAATTTTGTCGTAATACCTGGGCGCCAGGTTTCAGTCCAAGAGGGGCGATAGTAGCTACCTGATGTCAATACGCCATCTTCTTTATATTGATTTGAAGTTTTTAGATTACTAAGATCATATATGCCACCTTTATTAGAACCACTGTTTAGATTCTGAATAAATGCTGACGCCCCTCCACCATTTGCCACATAGAAATAGGGAGAAACGGTAAAAAGCAAAGAGTCACTAATATGAAACCGTCCAGTAACGGAAGAGGTGATATTTTCAAACGGGTTCTGAGCTTGCTTATAATAGCTACCTGAAATATATCGAGAGCCATTTTTAGTTTTAGTTTCTATTCTATCAGGAAGGTCGACTTTGTGGTTGGCATGATATTGAGATAATGTTGGTGTTCCATATTCAATACCTTCTTGCCTATGCCATTTAATAATAGCATTAACGCTATTTCCATCATCTCCTCTCCAAAGAGAGTTAAGCTCTATTTTATCTGCTTTTATATCACCAGGACCTTTCCATTTTTCCGAGGTGGCGTGAGACAGAGATAAATAGTTTTCAAAACCACCAATATTACCAGTATTGAAACGTACAAATGTTTTCTTTAAGTTATGACTGCCGAAAATCTGTTTAACAAAAGCCCCTGAATCTTTCGTTGGTCTTACAGAAACCAATCCTATATTGCCACCACTAGATCCTATATGGGGAGCATCGCTGTCTGACGTACCTTGAGTAACAAAAACTTCCTCCAGATTTTCAGGGTCACCTAACAAGTTAGGATATACCTTATAATTGCCTGAGTCATTAATAGGAATACCATCCATTGTCACTCCTATTTGGCTTGCATCCATGCCTCGCATAGTGAATTGAAAACCACTAAGACCCGTATCATCATTACTGATAACAGACATACCAGGTGTATATTTTAATTTATCAATGCCATTTTCTGTCGACGCCTGTTTATTCAATGCTTCCTTTGTGACGGTAGAACGAGCTTTGGCAGCGTCTTCCTGGACCATTTGTCCGCTGTCCTTCGCTTGTCCTTCCACACTCACTGTGCCGACATCGACTGAGTCACTAGCGAATACATAGCTGGATACGCTACCAATTAAGCCAACGCCCATTAGTCCTAGGAAAAACCTACCATTGTTCATTAATTAACTCCTCTTAATAATTTATGAACGGATCGTCAACTCATTGATACCTTATTGACCAACCGTATATACAAATGTCGCTGTAAATCGATAATAGTTATGTCCATCAAAACTACCTTTTGGAAAAGGCGCCACATGTTCTATCCGTCTTAGACTTTGATAAGCTGCTCTATTAAGCAACATACTACGAGATTTTTTTTCTATCCCTCGATCTATAATATTTCCCGCTCTATCTACTTTAAGCCATACAACAACACTTCCTTGTGGTCGTTGTAATGAGGCCGCTCTCCCTCTTGGATATTGCTTATAGTTTTCCAATTCTGAACGTATGTTTTGTATATATTCAGCCTCTAACGAAGGTGATTGATTTGAAGAGGCATGCATGCCTTTTTCTTTAGAAATCACTTCAGAGCCTACTTTCCCTGATATTTTTTTATCAGATCGAGTTTTCATTAACGATTTTTCATTATTAGCCACTTTATTTTTATCTGTTTTTATATTTTTAATTTTTGGAGATGCTTTAACCGGTTTTGGTTTTGGCTTCTTAACCGGCTTTGGCTTTAGTTTCTCAACCGGTTTTGGCTTTGGTTTCTCAACCGGTTTTGGCTTTGGTTTCTCAACCGGTTTTGGTTTTGGCTTCTCAACCGGCTTTGGCTTTGGTTTCTCAACCGGCTTTGGCTTTGGTTTCTCAACCGGTTTTGGTTTTGGCTTCTCAACCGGTTTTGGTTTTGGCTTCTCAACCGGTTTTGGTTTTGGCTTCTCAACCGGTTTTGGTTTTGGCTTCTCAACCGGCTTTGGCGTTTCTTCTATCTTCTTTTCTGGCGGCTCAACAGGCTGAGGTGGTGGCGTTTCTATTACCTTTGGCTGAGGAGTTTCAACAGGGTTAGGAGCTGAGCTTGAAGTATTAGCATAAGCAGCATTCACAAGGGCGACATTAACAGTTGATAGGTCATATTTTTGTTTTATGTCTAATGAAGGTTGCTGTATCAAATATAGACAAAAACCTAACACTATAAAAACTGGCAAACATGCCAGAAAATAACGATTTTTATATATAAAAAACATATTGTCGTTCTTATTAGTTTTTATTTTTTGTTGCGATAGAAATGGATTTAAAGCCACTGCCTTTTAGCAAATCCATTATCGACACTAAGCGCTGGACGTCGATTCCTTTATCGCATCGAATAATAATCACTAAATTTTTATTTTTCTCTTTTAGCTGTTTTAAACTATCAAGAATTTTGATTTTCGATATATCTTTCCCATCTAACTGCAATCTGTCATTTTTGCCTAAGGTGATAATAGCGTTATTTTGAGGCTTTAATACTTGAGCGTGGCCTGATTCAGGAAGAGATGTTTTAATTCCCAATGCAGGTATAACGTTCAAGCTAATCAAAATAAAAAAAACCAATAAAAACATCATCACATCAATCATTGGAATAATTTCAATATGAAGACGCTTCTTAGTGGGCTCGTTCCAACTTCGCATAATTTAAAACACCATTAAAATGACAATAAAAATCTATACAGCACTAAAAATTTAGACTGCAAAAAAATAAAAAACACTTATCAATCCTGACTGCTTGGTCATACTAGTTTTTTATAATGACAAAAAAACGACAAAAAAATTACACCATAATTAAAAAGAGAAGTTAAAAAGCGAAATAGGTTATATAAAAAATTGTTTTGATATTTTTTATAGAGGAATCAATAAGATAGAAAAAAGATTAGCAGATAAAATTAAACACTTTATTTGGCTACAAAAATATTTTTAATGGTGCCTACTACTAGAAGGGTAATGGAATAAAACCTAATATACTTGATAACTATCCATGTGGCTGTCCGAAAGAAAGAAGGGGCGCAGCCCCTACTTTTCTGGAATGGTCACTCCCTCTGGAACAATCACAAAAAACTTAAATTCAGCCTTAGATTGTTGCTCCAATTCAACCAGTTTTTCAATGATGTGTGCAGTCAGCACATGTCCTTTAGACAGCAAAAAAGCCCCTTTATGGTTTTCTAGGTTTCTCGATAACACCATGCCAGGAACCAACTGTTGCGACCAGATTCGCTGGTCATTGATGGGTTCTTCTAATTGATAAGTCGACAACACTACTTTCAGGGTTTCGACAATATCTGTTGCGTAATTTTCACCCACTCGAGCACTTAAATAACGCAATGCTTCAACATGAGTTAAAGGCTCTGCTAGCATCCGACCATTCATCAATTCTATGTAGTCGTTCGCTACTGTTAATATTTGCGCACTCCTCGATATAAACTTTTCCCAGTCCCCATTAGGAAAGCCTTTACCATTTAAGTATTCTTTATGCTGAAGAATAACTTCAGCCATCGGCCATAGTTGCCGAACACAGGTTAATAAGGTACTGCCCATCATAGGATACTGTTCGTATTCTTCCTTTTGCTCGGGTGTTAATTCCTCGTATGGAATTTTCAGAATCTCATCAGACAAACACACTTGACCGATATAGCGCATTTTGGCCGCGCCTTGTAGAACATCCACTTCTTTCTCAGTCATCTGCAAACGAGTGCCCATATCTCTTACCAATGATACAATATCAGGCACATGTATCTCAGATTTAGGCTGACGCATGTCCAGCAACCCAGCGAACAAATCAATGACATTACGGTAGTTTTCTTTTAAGTTTTCATTAATTTGAATAATTTTGGAGGAGCGTTCCTTCACGGTCGCTTCTAAAGAGTCATTCAGCGCTTTAAGTTTTTTATTTTGCTCTTGCACGACACATTGTAATTGTGCATTTTGTTTCTTTAGTTGGGTGTTTGTCAGCGCACTTTCTACCAAAGCAATTAAGCGCTCGTCATCCCAAGGCTTTTCAACATAGTGGGATACTTTTCCTCGATTCACCGCATCCACAATCGCATCCATATCAGCATAACCGGTAAGAAGAATACGAGTTGTTTCTGGGTAAGTTTCGGCGGCAATCGCCAGAAATTCAGGACCAGCCATATCAGGCATACGTGCGTCACTAATGATCACATCAATAGCGCTCTCTTTGAGAATATCCAGCCCTTCTTGACCACTATTGGCAATGTATATGGTGCAATTCAATTTACGAAAGAGGCGACGCAAGGATGACAACACATTTGCCTCGTCATCGACAAGTAATATACCAGGAGCCTCTACCACATGAGTCTGATCAATCATTGTATTTGTCATCTTCACTCTCCCTCTTCAGAGGTCGCTGCGCCGCTATTCAGGTAAGGCAGCCAAATACTAAACACTGTCCCCACACCTAGTTCGCTCGTCACATCGATTGTGCCGTTATGCGCTTCAACAATTCCATAAGAAATAGACAAGCCCAACCCTGTCCCTACCCCCACTTCTTTCGTTGTAAAGAAAGGGTTAAAAATAGAGTCCAAGTGTTTGGGGTCAATGCCACTGCCATTATCGGCGACGTTGATCTGTACACCGTTCTCCTTATCCTCAACACTCACCGTCAACTTACCCTGTTCATCCATCGCATGAGAAGCGTTCACGAACAGGTTTAAAAATACCTGTAACAATTCGCCACTTTTCCCCATCACAGGTTGAACAGTTTCCATTTTTTTGATGACTTTTCCCTTATATTTAAGCTCGTTATGGGCCATGTTTAAGGCTTCATCAATGATGCTAACAATATCGCACTGCTCTTTTTGATGATCCGATTGCCGCGAAAAACGCTTTAACCCACCCACAATATCCAGAATTCTTTTCACACCGTGTTGGGACTCTTCGAGTAAGCTCTTACTATCCTCCAACAAAAACTCCATATCAATATCCCGCCACAGGGTATCCAACACTTTAGCCGATTCACTTAGCGAGTCACCTCTTAACAAGGCCTGATCCACCAATGACTTTACCGCTGTCACATACTCAACAAAATCATCAACATACCCACTCAAGGCCCCCATATTGCTTTTAATAAATCCCATCGGATTATTAATTTCGTGTGCAATACCTGCTGATAACTGACCAACGGTAGCCATTTTTTCCGATTGCACTAACTTTTTTTGGGTCTCTTTCAGCGCTTCATTGGCAACTTTGACGTTTTCATAGCTCGCCAACAATTTATCTTCTTGATAACGGTGTTCCATCATAATCGCCAGCTGCTTTATACCAACGCGGAACATTTCGATTTCTTTTTGCTGTCTTGATGTTAACCCTTGGCTAAACAAAATGATGATGCCACTAAGATAGTCCAAGCTGATAATGGGCAGAGCCACTGCCGTATCGATGGCGACGTTATCAATCGTCACCGCTACCGTTTGAAAATGCGTTCTTCTTGACTCTCTAACCTTCTCCTCAATCTCACAGGCCAACAAATCTAAGTCGGAGCGAGCAATAGAAGCATTTCCCATACTTAAATTTTCTTCATTACGCAGTAAATCAGAACGAAAATCCGCTTGACTAGGATCAAAGGGAAAATGAAAGTACACAGCAAATGTCACTTCACTCAAGCGCAACATATCCTTCACTATCGTTGGCAAAAAGTCCCGTAATCGCGGTTTTTCAAGGCCATAACGGCCAATGTGAATAAGAAACTTATTTTCTCGCAGAGCCAGTTCCAGGGATTCCACATTGTCATTCAAAGATTGATTGGCCAAATGGAGTTCTCGACTTTTGTCCTCGAGGATACTCTCAGCTCTTTTGCGAGCGGTGCGTTCACGTAAAAAAGCCGCTTCATAATCCATGATCGCCCCCCTGAAAATTTAGTCTTGCTTGACCTGTTCTTGCTCGACCAGCAATAGACAGTGATCTGCCCCTTCATGCATACAACATTCATGTGTTATGGAAACAGACATTCCAAAACTTTCCGCCGCCTGATGCACCAAGCCAATGGCTAATAAACACATTTTACGAGGCGACTGATAATATAGCTTCACGCCTGTATCAAACTTCTCTTGAACAATTAATTTAGGTGTCACCGCATCAGGGTAGAGCTTATGTACTTCCACGTGAATCACAGAATCCACCGCCTCTAACAGCGTCCAAAGATCCGGATAATCTCTCATTGAAGGTGGCAAGCTGTGCATTAAACCTTTATACAAATAACGACCAAATGCTTCGACGAGTTGATTCACCGGAATATTGGTTTCATCGGACAAAGCCACCACCAGAGACAGAATCTCTTGGTCATCATAGTTTTCAGATGCGGTATAAATACCGCCGCTGGGCAAGTCACAATTTGCCAGCAAGGTTTCCCAGCATGCCATTCCAAATTGCGCTTCCACCATTTCTTGGAAGTTGGTAAAAACACTTCCTCTCATACGCTTTCTCACTGTGGTTACCTACTTTCTTTCAGGTTAGTCAAAAGCTGGCGGAATGCTTATGGGGTTTTGGTGTTGATACGTAATATTTTGTTTAACTTGACTGGGTTAGAGAAAGGACGAACAGCTGACATAAAAAAACCATTATTCGTTAACGAATAATGGTTTTTTAGCGATCCGTTAATAACGCTTTCGGTGAGCGTTAGATCATTGTTTAGCAACTACTTATTGGCTTGTCGACGAGCAGCGATTTCTTCACGGCGGAGACGCTGTGCCAGCTTATCCAGAATGCCATTGACGTATTTGTGGCTCTCAGTTGCGCCAAAACCTTTTGCCAATTCCACGCCTTCGTTGATCGCGACGCGATAGGGAACATCCAAACGCTCAGACAATTCAAACGCACCAAGGCGTAACACGGCCAATTCAATGGGATCAAGTTCGCTCAAAGGACGATCCAGTAACTCTTCGAACAAGCCATCCAGTTTTTTTGCACGGCTGGTGACGCCCTGCAGCAATTCACGAAAATACAATTTGTCACAAGCACTCATGTCTTGATCCAAGGTGAATTGCGTTTCGATCTCACTAACAGAGGATTGATTCATCTGCCATTGGTAGACCGCTTGTAATGCCAAACCACGAGACGCACTGCGCATCTGAGAACGTGAAGGTTTTTTATCCTTACGTTTCGGTGCTGGGTTTTGGTCGTTGGTTGTTTCCACTTCGCTCATTTTTTGCCTCAGTTATCCAGACTGCGTAGGACAGCCACGGTCTCAAGAGCAGAGATTGCCGCCTCTGCCCCCTTGTTGCCCGCTTTCGTGCCCGCACGCTCAATCGCCTGCTCAATGGTGTCGACGGTTAACACGCCAAACGACACCGGAATACCATATTGTAATGCAACGTGGCTAAGGCCACTCACACATTCACCTGCCACATACTCAAAATGCGGCGTACCACCTCGAATGACCGCACCTAATGCAATGATGCCATCATACTTACCTTGATCCGCTACTTTCTTAACGATCACCGGAATTTCAAAGGCACCAGGGGCACGAACAATCGTCAAATCTTCTTTTCGAATACCATGACGAATCAAAGTATCAACCGCACCATCTAACAAGCTTTCAACAACATAGCTGTTAAAACGGCCAACTACGAGCGCAAATTTCGCACCAGGCGCTGAAAAATGCCCTTCGTAAGTCGTAATATCCTTCATGACAACCTCTCTTCTAATCTTGCTTAACGGTTGCGTCAGGCGCCCCCGCGTAAGGAATAAACTCTACTGCTTCAAGGTCAAACCCTGTCACGGAGAACTTTTTAGGCGAGCTTAGTAAGCGCATTTTACGAATACCAAGGTCGCGCAAAATTTGTGATCCAGTCCCAACCGTCAAATACGTACCGGAACCACTTTGATCCGGTCCTTTACCCGCGGGTGGATGAATCGATGTGGCAAAGCTACTCGCTAAATCCATCGGTTTGTCATGGGTGTCCACTAAGACAACCACACCTTTGCCAGCGTGCCCGATATAATCCAATGCCTTACTCATGGACCAACGCGGCTCATCCGATTCACCAATAATGCCAGCAAAATCACGTGCTGGATCCGCCACATGCACACGCACTAACGTCGGTTCATCCGCAGCAATCTCACCCTTCACAAACGCAAGGTGAGAAAGCCCTTGAACGGTATCGCGATAAGTAATTAAGTTGAACTCGCCCGCTTCCGTTTGTACCACGCTCTCGCTTTCACGTTCTACGGTGGTCTCATTTAACGTGCGATAATGGATCAGGTCAGCGATTGTACCAATTTTTAAGCCATGTTTCTCGGCAAACTTCTCTAAATCTGGTCTTCTTGCCATAGTGCCATCGTCATTAATGATTTCCACGATCACAGAGGCCCCTTCGTAGCCTGCCATACGCGCTAAATCACATCCGGCTTCTGTATGACCCGCTCGACTTAATACCCCGCCCGCACGAGCCATCAATGGGAAAACATGACCTGGCTGAACGATATCGGAAGGTTTGGCATTCGCCATTACGGCACGTTTTACCGTCAGTGCACGATCGGCTGCCGAAATACCAGTGGTTACCCCTTCAGCCGCTTCGATAGACAGCGTGAAATTGGTGGAATACACCGTACCATTGTCGTTGACCATCAAAGGGAGATTTAATTGCTTACAACGCTCAGGCGTTAACGTTAGGCAAATCAAGCCACGGGCATGGACTGCCATAAAGTTGATAATCTCTGGCGTAATGCACTCGGCAGCGACGATTATGTCCCCTTCGTTTTCTCGATCCTCGTCATCCATCAAGATGACCATTTTACCTTGACGGATATCGGCTAAAATTTCTTCTACACTGTTTAACGCCATCGTAATCTCACTTCTTATTGTTAGGACAAGCTATCGTTTGTTCGCAGGTTAAGCGTCTTGCGCCACGCCCCATTCATCAATGTCCAACAGCCCATCATCGTATTCAAGGTATTGTGGCACATAGACCAAGCGCACATCTTGGCCAACTTGGCGTACCGATTTAAGTTCCAGATCCAAAGCTTCCGCCATGGTATCCAAAGGCAATTGGAACATTGGACGTGCGCTTGAACCGAGTAACTTAGGAGCCATATACACGACAATTTCATCCACCAAGCCTGCCTGTAAAAAGCCCCCAGCAAGTTCCGCTCCGGTTTCAACGAGTACTTCGTTAATGCCATCATCAGCCAATTGTTCCATGGTGGTCAACAAATCCAATCGACCATCCTCGCCACGATTCGCAAAGCGTACCCTCACGCCCCGCTCTTGTAAGAGATCCAAGTGCTCGGATTCCACTTCTTCTTCCACGCAAAATACACAGGCTTGCTGTGTGGGAAAAAGAATCTTGGCGTCCGGTAAAATAGATAAAGCCGTATCCATTACCACACGCAATGGTTGACGCACCGTTTTAGCGTCTACAGGTTGATCGTTATGGTCAATGCGCACTGTCATACTTGGATTATCCGCCAAAACAGAGCCTATCCCAGTCACAACCGCATCGCTTTGAGCCCGTAAACGCTGTACATCTTGACGCGCATTTGGTCCCGTAATCCATTGACTTTCACCGGACTCCATCGCAGTCCGACCATCCACACTCATGGCAAGCTTCACCCGAATAAAAGGCAACCCTTCGCGCATCCGCTTGATAAAACCAGGATTCAAGGCTTCACATTGTGCTTTTAAAATTGGGCCAACCACTTCAATACCGGCTTTGGCGATACGCTTCAAACCATTGCCCGACACTTCTGGGTTTGGGTCCTGCATCCCATAAACCAAACAGGAGATGCCCGCTTTAATTAGTGCGTCGGCACAAGGTGGTGTTTTTCCGTGATGACTGCAAGGCTCAAGTGTCACATAGGCGGTGGCACCCGTGATATCTTGATTCCCTCGGCTCTTCGCATCGGCTAAGGCATTCACCTCAGCATGACCTTCTCCCGCACGAACATGATAGCCCTGACCGAGTAACTCCCCGTCTTTCACTATTACACAGCCAACACGAGGGTTAGGATGGGTAGAATAAAGACCTTTTTGAGCCTGTTTAATGGCTTTCGCCATCCAGTATTCATGATTCTGAATCATAACTTATTTCCCTTCTTGTTTGACGTCAGACAGTGACCCACTGTCTCGACGATTTTCAAGATGATCAATGGCATCACGAAACTCACTAATGTCTTTAAAGCTCCGATAGACAGAAGCAAACCGCACATACGCTACTTGATCCAGACGCTGCAGTTCTTCCATAACCGCCTCCCCCGTCCAACGAGACGGCAATTCACGCTCACCCGTTGCTTGCATTTTTTCTTTAATCCGTGCGATCGCCGTTTCAATCGATTCACTGCTCACGGGGCGCTTCTCTATTGCTTTAAGAATGCCACTGCGCAGCTTATCCTCATCAAAAGGCTCACGACTGCCATCACTTTTGATGAGTTTAGGCATTTGGAGCTCGGCGACTTCAAACGTGGTGAAACGCTCCTGACAATGACTACAGGTGCGACGACGACGCACTTGCGCTCCTTCAGATACTAGGCGGGAGTCAAGAACTTTGGTATCTTGCATTCCACAAAACGGGCATCGCATGACGGTTCCAAAATGAGTAAAAAATGAAGTTTACAAACCAATTAAACGGCTCTATTTTATACTCGGAATCATACCAATCTCACCTTAATATAGCTACCAATCAACACTTGGCCATCGTAGCAGACGGTGATTTATATCATGGCATAGGCCGTGACAACGTTCGCCATAATGTCAGCCTTATTAACAGGAAGTCGGTTTTATTGTAAGCCATTAACAAAGATCGGCTTTTGTTCTAAATAACGAACATCCAGTCGCTCATAAGGAATTATCATGCCTTTTGCAGAATTATCTGGTCTTGTTGCCGCCCTATGCTGGACCATTTCAAGTTTGATGGCTCCAAGACTCATACATCGTTTCGGTACCATGCGTTTCAACACAATACGTATTACCATTGCCAGTTGTCTTCTGATCCTGATTAGCCTACTCGGCCAGCGTTTTGATGCGTCTTTATGGCAACACTCACCATTAGTGATTCTCTCTGGGCTGCTGGGTATTTTCCTTGGGGATACCATGCTATTTACGGCCGTTCACCGTCTGGGGCCGCGTCGAACGGGTGTATTATTTGCCACCAATGCCCCAATGTCGATTTTCCTCAGCTGGCTTTTTCTCAACGAAGCCCTCTCACTGACTCAACTGTTGGCCTGTGGTCTAGTATTCAGCGGCGTCATTATCGCGATTCTATTCGGCAAAAGGCGTGAACAACTGCACGAATGGGAGCAAACCAAAGGCAAACTCAGTACTGGCGTCCTCTTCGCTCTCGGTGGTGCCCTAGGCCAAGCCTGTGGGGCTCTATTAAGCAAACCCGCCTTGCTGGATGGTGCCGACCCAATCGCTGTATCGACGGTACGAGTCAGCGCTGGCGCCATCGCTTTACTACTCGCTTATGGGCTTTATTATCGTCATAGAAGGCCTGCCAGTAGCCTACCTTTTTCCGAATTAACTCGCTCAGACTTTATCGGCATTACCGCCTTGGCAACCATCGGCATGGTCGTCGGTATGAGCGTCTTAGTATGGGGCGTTGGTCACGCCAATGTTGGCATCGTCACAACATTATCCGCCATTGTCCCCGTGTTGATTTTGCCTGGGCTTTGGATCACCACCAAACAACGTCCAGCGTTCGGCGCTTGGATAGGGGCGATTTTGGTCGTGATTGGTGCTGCTTTAATTGTGCTCAGCGGCCAATAAGGTAGAACGGGGCGTTATTCTGAACTAACCGGAAGTATGTTATTCTTAGCGAACTTTATTGCCTTGAGACTCCTCACAAACCGAGCGTAACGAAATCGCTCTGTGGGCATTTTATTCAGACAATCAGTTTATTACACTAGCTATCAAACCATTTATCAGGAAACTACTCGCTTATGGCTCAGTTTGTTTACAGCATGAACCGCGTAGGGAAAGTTGTTCCCCCCAAACGCGAAATTCTCAAAGACATTTCCCTCTCTTTCTTCCCCGGCGCGAAAATCGGTGTTTTAGGGCTTAACGGCTCGGGTAAATCGACGCTTCTGCGCATCATGGCGGGGGTTGATCAGGAATACAACGGTGAAGCCCGTCCAATGCCTGGGTTAAAAGTGGGCTACTTGCCACAAGAACCTGAACTGGACCCATCGAAAGATGTACGTGGCATTGTGGAAGAATCCGTTGCCGACGTGAAAAATGCCCTTGTTCGTCTCGATGAGGTGTACGCGGCGTATGCGGATCCGGATGCGGACTTTGACGCGCTGGCCGCTGAACAAGCCGAGCTTGAAAACCTGATCACAGCAAAAGATGGCCACAATCTAGACCGTGCGCTAGAAGTCGCTGCCGATGCGCTGCGTCTGCCACCTTGGGATGCCAGCGTTGAACATTTATCCGGGGGTGAACGTCGCCGTGTCGCCCTATGTCGTCTGCTTCTAGACAAACCGGACATGATCTTGCTCGACGAGCCGACCAACCATTTGGATGCCGAGTCCGTTGCTTGGCTAGAGCGTTTCTTGAAAGATTACCCAGGTACCGTGGTCGCCATTACCCACGACCGCTACTTCCTTGATAACGCAGCAGGCTGGATTCTTGAGCTTGACCGTGGCCACGGTATTCCATACGAAGGCAACTACTCTTCTTGGTTGGAACAAAAAGACGCTCGACTACAAACCGAAGCAAAACAACAAGCGTCTCACCAAAAAGCCATCAAATCTGAGCTTGAGTGGGTTCGACAAAACGCCAAAGGTCGTCAGTCCAAATCCAAAGCCCGTTTGGCCCGTTTCGAAGAAATGAACTCAAAAGAGTTCCAAGAACGCAACGAAACCAACGAATTGTACATTCCACCTGGCCCACGCCTAGGTAACAAAGTTATCGAAATCGAGAACGTTTCCAAAGGGTTCGATGGCCGCGTTTTGGTGGAAGACTTTAATATGGTTGTACCACCAGGGGCGATCGTCGGTGTGATCGGTGGTAACGGTGCGGGTAAATCCACACTCTTCAAAATGATTGCTGGTCTTGAGCAACCCGACTCAGGTACCGTGACCATTGGTGAAACCGTTCAACTCGCTTACGTTGATCAAATGCGTGAACTAGACGGCGAAAAAACGGTTTTCGAAGAAATTTCCGATGGCCAAGACATGATCACAGTAAATGGCTGGAAAGTACCTTCCCGTGCTTATATCGGCCGTTTTAACTTCAAAGGCTCTGACCAACAAAAACTGGTCAAACACCTATCCGGTGGTGAGCGTAACCGTTTGCACCTTGCCAAACTTTTGAAAGAAGGCGGCAACGTTTTGCTATTGGACGAACCGACCAACGACCTTGATGTCGAAACCTTACGTGCACTGGAAGACGCGCTTCTCGCCTTCCCAGGCTCTGCCATTGTGATTTCCCACGACCGTTGGTTCCTAGACCGTGTAGCAACCCATATCTTGGCTTACGAAGGCGACTCGAAAGCGGTCTTCTTCGAAGGGAACTACCAAGAATACGAAGCCGACTACAAGTCTCGTACCGGTAAAGACGCAACACCAACACGTATTAAATACAAACGTATCGACGCGTAATTCTATCTAATAGAATTAGTTGGTACAGAAATGAAAAAACCGCTTATCGAAAGGTAAGCGCTTTTTATTGGCCCCGTTTTGTAATATGTACTTCTAACAAAATTCATTTACAGCCTCTCTAAGGGACTTAGGAACAAATCTTGCAGAGCATCCTGTTAACTTTCCTAAGCAGGATGCGTTGTATGGCTAAGCTTGATTCTTTAGATCTTCCTCTTCCCGACTGGGCTATATCGGTTTTCATCGTATTAGTCACTGTCGGTATATTACTATCGATTAAGCACCTTATTCTCTCTCGCCTTATTCGCCTAAGTGATAAAACCCGCTACTATTTCGATAGCTTATTATTACGCGCCATTAAATGGCCTTTAAGCTTGATTGCCCTATTGTTTGGCATTTTACTATTGGAAGAATTACTCAACGCGAATTCTGCGATGAGTTCTCGCCTAGAAAAGATGACTACTTACATATTGCCAACTTTATTGGTTCTCGCCATCGTCATGTTTGTTGATTCTATGATCACTGGAATGATCTCTCACTACAGTAAAAAGTCCAGACTACTTCACAACAGCCAATCAATTATGAAAGGTGTTAGTCGCTCTTTTCTTTACGGCATTGGCATATTGATACTACTGAGTACTCTAGGTGTTTCCATCACCCCCCTTATTGCCTCTTTAGGCATTGGTTCATTGGCAGTGGCTCTCGCACTTCAACCAACATTAGAAAATTTCTTCTCTGGTGTACAGTTGCTCATGGACAGACCGATTCGAGTGGGAGACTTCATTGAGCTGGATTCTGGGGAACAAGGTTTTGTAGAAAAAATTGGCTGGCGCTCAACTTGGATCAAAATGTTACCCAATAACACCATTATTATGCCCAATAGTTTATTGTCTGAATCTAAAGTTATTAACTATTTCTATCCGCAAAGAGAGTTGTCCGTTCCGGTAGAAGTCAATGTACACTATGACTCTGACCTAGAAAAAGTAGAAGAAATTACCCTAGAGGTGGCCAGAGAAATACTAAAATCTCATGAATACGGAGTAAACAATTACAACACCTTTGTAGTATTCCACACCTTCGACAGCTCTAGCATCAATTTTACTGTGATGCTCAGAGCCCACGAATATTTTCATCAGTTTTTTATTCGTTCAGCATTTATCAAAGCACTGCATAAACGCTTTAAAGTAGAAGGAATCGTTATTCCTTACCCAATTCGCGCGATTAATACAGATCAAGAAAACGTTCATTTCAAAGAAAAACATACAGGTCATCAATTAAAAAGATGACACCAAAAGCTAATTCCAAATGTAAGAGCCCTCGCTAAAAGCAGTCAAGGGCAAGGCTCAACGGAAAAATTTGCGCTATGGTTTAATCTCTACTGGATTCTGGACAACAAGCCTTACAGTCAATGAAGCTGCAGTACATACCAACGAGTCCATCCCATTTGCCTAGCATTTGAATTACCTCTCTCCTTTAATATAGAACCTATCGCTATTCCTTTTCCTAGGATTAATACCGCTAACGCCTTTTCAATGTAAGCGTTCATTCTACGCCGTTATTTCATCCCATCTTTTCGCACTCTAAACTGGACTCCGTTTTCATCTCATCACCGATAACGGAGTCCAACCCATGACCAAACCCTATACCCGTCGTTCTTCTTC
>NZ_FLOB01000027.1 GCF_900089775.1 Marinomonas spartinae | reverse complement strand
CTTGGCGAAATCCTTTTTGAGGACCATCAAGCTCTGAAAGGTACATAGAGGGAACATGCGTTATTTTTGCTGCAAAAGCTAATTTACCCATACGGCTTCTCCACTTTTATAATTATCGATACAAAATCTCAGGTAACACAAGCGCGATGGAACTGACAAATACGATCAACCCCAAGCGAACCATGTCTGCGCACCAAAATGGTGTTATACCTTTAAAAATTGTCCCTGCTTTTACATTGTCTAGCACCGCACTGAGAACAAATACATTCATGCCCACAGGTGGTGTAATCAAACTAATCTCCGTTACCACCACGACAACAATGCCAAACCAAACTAAGTCAAAACCTAAGCTTTGTACTAAGGGGTAAAAAATAGGCACGGTTAATAAAATCATTGAAAGGCTTTCGAAGACCATGCCTAAAACGAGATAAATACCGACTATAATCAGAATAACCCCCATTGGGGGCAAATGAAGGCTTTTCACAAACGCTAAAAGCTCATCCGGTAAACCCGCCATGGTAATAAAGTCTGAAAAGATCAGCGCGCCAATTAACACGGTGAATAACATAGCGGTTGTTCTTCCCGTATCAATTAACGCATGGAAAAATGCCGACCAGCTAAGAGAGCGGCGCATAACAGCAATCAAGAATGCCCCACCCGCACCAATCCCAGCAGCTTCAGTAGGCGTAAACACCCCAAGATAGATGCCTCCCATTACAATGCAGAACAACAAAAGGACGCCCCACACATTACGCATGGCGGCAACACGTTCGGAAAAATTGGCTTTTTCTGCGCTAGGGCCGTACTCAGGGTGCCTCCAGACAACATAACGAACCGCCGCAAGATAGAGCAAAATGCCTAACAAGCCTGGAAGAAAACCTGCAGCAAACAGCTCACGAATACTGGTTTCCGTTAATAAGCCGTAGATCAATAAGATCACGCTTGGTGGAATCAAAATACCTAACGTAGACCCCGCCGCGATTGAAGCGCTCGCCAAACCGTCTTGGTAGCCATATTTTCTCATCGAGGGCATCGCTACTTTTGCCATGGTGGCCGAGGTTGCTAAGCTGGAACCACAGATAGCGGAAAAACCGCCACAAGCAACAATCGTTGCCATCGACAGACCGCCCTTTCGATGCCCTAGAAAAGCATTCGAAGCGCGATAAAGCTCACCGGACAAGTTCGCTTTGGTGACGAAATTCCCCATCAGGATAAATAAGGGAATTACAGACAAACTGTACTCTTGGGAAGTGTCAACAATTCGGTTGGCGGCCAATGCAATCGGACCTGTCCAACGAAAATCAAATACATTATCCCACCCCAGTCCTTGTAGATAAGCAAACCCTGTGATTCCCACCAATCCCATTGCAAAAGCAATTGGTACCCTAAAGACGAGGATTAATAGAAGAAGAATGGAAAAGCCGATTAAAGAATCCAGCATTACGCAGCCTCCTTCTTACGACAAAATAAGCTTGTGATTGCTTTATAGATCAATATCGCCGCTGTTAAATACATCATGATGGCGATAAATTGTACGAAGTAAGAGACCGGAATAAGAAGGAATTCTGTTACCACACCACGACGCAACGAACGTAATGCTTGGAACCAAATGCGATCCGCCACAAAAATACAGCCAATACCGATAGCTAAGCTCATAATGAAAGAGCAAACAGTAGCAAACCAATCGGGCAAAACACGATCTAATATATCAACCACCACATGTGCCCCCGTCAAAGTGACGACGGGTATTTGGCAAAAAACGATGATACCTAATGCCAGCTCAGTTAATTCTGTTGTGCCGTTTATTGAGTTATTGAATACATAGCGCCCAATCACATCACTACATGTCAACACCATAAGCGCAAATAACATAACGGCAGACACCGCTTCAAGAAGAAAGGCTAGCCATTTGGCCAGCCCTAAATCTCCATGATGCAGGTTCACTGCCGTCGTGAGCCATTCATAAGGAGAGCGAGACATTCATTACTCCTTATGTTTTGCCGCATATTGCATCGCGGTTTCACGCAAATAAGATAAAGCGGCATCGCCATTAAAGCCTTTCTTATCCACACCTTTAACCCACTCAGTCGCCACATTATCAATGCGCTGATTCACTTCTTTAGCCAGTGTTGAGTTCGGCTTCACAACGTGAATCTTCACCCCCGCCTCACGTGCGCTTTGTAAGCCCGCAACATCGCCAGCATCCCACGCTTTACCAGCCAAAACAGACAAAACTTCACCTGAAGCTTTGTTAATCGCCTCTTGATCTTGTTTACTCAAATCATCAAAAACATCAGGGTTCATGAACATAGAAAAACTGCCCATGTACAAACCATTAGGGAACAAAGTGAGGTCTTTCGTCACCTCTGCCAATCGTAAAGTTTTCATTTCACCGACCGGTAAAAACGCACCATCAATCACGCCCTGCTGCATCATTTCATAGACTTTAGGGGCTGGCGCACCTACCGGCGTGATATGAAATCGATCAGCGAGCTGACTTTGTACACCACCACCGATGCGAATTTTCTTATTTTCTAAATCTTTAATATCCTTGATCGGAAAATTAGAGTAGATCTGCCCTGGTCCATGAGTAAAAAGCGCCAATAATTTAAGCCCATCAAATTCATGGGATTTAGCAAAGTATTTTTGGTAGGTGTTCCAAAGAGCGTAGGACGCCGCTTCGGCATTCGTTCCAAGACCTGGTTGCTCAACCACTTGTGGCAATTCAAATCGCCCCGGTACATAGCCATGATAGCTATAACTGGCGTCTACAATGCCATCCTCAACCAGGTTCCACATTGATTTCGGATGCCCCATACCATAAACAATTTCAACCTTAAGTCGTCCATTCGTCGCTTTGCTAATTGCTTTGCCCCATTCAGGGATGACAACAGCATTCATTGGGTTTGTTGGAGGCAGCCAGCTCGCAACCCGAATGGTCTGAGCAAAAAGATTTGTCGCAAAAAGAAGGGTAACGCAGGTAAGTAATAGGTGTTTCAATTTCATCACAATCTTCCTTTTTTATATTTATGAGTGTCTCGAATGTGTTTTTGGGTAACATTACTTAAAAAGCGGATGTATATTGTTTTTATTAAATTTAAGAACAGGATCCAATTCCGTTAATTCAAACGATATTTGGCAATAGCTGGTATCAGTAATAGGTGCCATAAAGTCGCATAAAATCTTAAAAACATTTTCTGCCACCTCTTGCTTGAGCTCCTGGCTTCGACCATGACCTATTTTGAGATTTAGATTTAACAGGGAGAACTCCTCTCGACCATCTGCCACTCGGAAATGGTCAAGTCGAATCGCACGACTTCTCACCCCGCCAATAGGAAATTGCCCCGTTGATATCACATAATCGTGAAACGCTTTGAACATGGGTTGAAAGTCAATTTTCTCTTCAAGATTGGCTGAGTATTCAATAATAAAATGCGGCATAACGTTTCTCTCTAAACGAAAAAAAGCAGAGAGAGCCTCGTCTCTCTGCATGATATTAGTGTCCTATACACCCCATTTCGGAATGTGATGACTGCCCATACTGATACAGACGTTTTTAGGTTCACAGAAGACTTCGAAACTGTAATCTCCCCCTTCTCGCCCTGTGCCAGACGCTTTCATACCACCAAATGGGGTTCGAAGATCTCGCACGTTTTGGCTATTAACAAACATCA
>NZ_FLOB01000016.1 GCF_900089775.1 Marinomonas spartinae | reverse complement strand
GTTTTCTTGATGATCATAGAGGCATTGAACCACCTGATCCCATCCCGAACTCAGAAGTGAAAAGTGCCATCGCCGATGGTAGTGTGGGAGATCCCATGTGAGAGTAGGTCGTTATCAAGATTTAATTTAAGAAAGCCCTGATAGCTATGCTGTCAGGGCTTTTTTCGTCTCAAGAAAATCTAAAAAATAAAAAGGGGGAGTCAACCTCCAAAAATTGGGTCCTGGTCCGTGAGGGCGTCTCCCCGCATTCACAACTTCATTACCGCGAAGGCGGTAATCCATTGTTTTGCAGCCTTTTTAGATTATCACCTTGCTATCGTATTCGCTTGCGCCTGTTTCGCAGGCTCAACGCGTCTGCGCAAATCCAATAGCAAGGTGATGATTGATCTGAGTTAATCTTTTCAAAGATAGGGCGTGATATCAAGGGACCCCATACGTGGTTTACTCATCGAAAGCGTTCACCCTGTCAGGTTTTCTGACTGTTTGGCAAACTCAGTGTATCTGTGTGGGTCAAGTAGTATGGTGAAGCTAAGTCTGATAAGGTCTAGAGCTATATTATTCGATGTATCTAGGTACTCTAAGATCTCTATTAACGGGAAGTTACGTATTTTCAATATCATATATGCCTTCCCAAAAAAGAGATTATATTTATAATACGATAATTTATTGATATATTAGCAAAGGCTTAGATATCAATAAATTATCTCTTCATATTACGTCTCTTATTTAGATTAGTTCAAGGATGTGAGCTGCACGTAGTGGGCTTTGCATGTGTCATATTATTGTCGTCGTACGATACGGTTGGCAAATCGTGAAAGCTCTATAAATAACAAATAATTATGGCTGACACATGAAAAACACATCCTCTGGTCCCTCCATGCTGAGTCGAGCTGTATTTGGTCGTTTGCTTTTGCTCGCCATCGTTTGCTTTTCGGTGGTTTGGATTATTGACTATAATAGCGGCATCATTGCTTCGTTTGATGCGTTTGCTTATCCTATTTGTATATCGAGTTTTAGTGTTGTTTATCTCCTAACAATAACTAAAAAAGCACCAGATCAGTATTTGCATCTTGTCACCTATTCCGTTGTTGCCGGCTATCTGATTGCGTCCAGCATTTGGCATCATATGGCGACTAATGGAATATTTTCCAATGCAGCCCAGTGGTTAGGGCTAAATTATGTGATCGCTTATCTGTTTCTTGAAGTTCGTAAAGCCATTTTGATGACAATATTGGCGTTTAGTGTGACTGTTATTGGCCATTTTATTGCGTTGATCCAGCATTATTCCATTGAGGATACTTTGGGAGTTGTGCTGAATATTGCGGTGGCACATATTGTGTACATTGTTTTGTTGTGGACAGTGATTCAATTGCGATCGAGTGAGAATAAAGCGCAGCAACAGGTCTCCATGTTGGAGCATTATGCTTATATTGATCCACTGACACGGATACTTAATCGTCGTGGGCTAGAGAAGGTGACTCAAGAGTTGGAACAAGAGTTTCATCTAGGCCAGCAAGAGTTTGCTATTTTGCTATTGGATATAGACTATTTTAAAGATATCAACGACCGTTATGGCCATTTAAAAGGCGATGATGTTTTGACGAATATCGCCTCACTACTGAGTCGAAAAATTAACCCTAAAGATATTATTGGTCGCTGGGGTGGTGAAGAATTCATTATTTATACGATGAATCAAAGTCGCAAAGAGATATTTGACTATGCAAACTCGTTACGTGAACTGGTAAGTAAATTGGTTATCGGTGGAATAACGGTGACGGTGAGTGTGGGAGTAGGGTATTCACAACCGGATAAGGGGCTCTCTGATATTTTTTACCTTGCTGACCAGCATTTATATGCCGCTAAAAAAGCAGGGCGGAATACAGTGGTTGATCGTATTTCAAATAGCAAAGAGTCAGAGAACGGCAAAGCTGGCTTGCTCGTATCCTAAGAAAGCTGTAGTTTAATGTGAGTGGTTAGAGTGTGTACTTATTCAATATATACTTAATGCAGCGAATAATATAAAAGGAGTTATAGATGTCAGGGATTACAATTCGTGATGCGCATCCAGGTGATTCCGCCTTGATCTTACAGTTTATTAAAGGGCTTGCAGATTACGAAAAAGCGGCACATGAAGTATTGGCAACGAAAGAGTCTATTGAGTCTTCCCTTTTCGGCACAGATTCAACAACAAAAGCTGTTATCTGCTCAATTGACAATGTTCCCGTTGGGTTTGCTGTCTATTTCTTCAATTATTCCACTTGGCTAGCGAAGCATGGCTTGTACTTAGAAGATTTGTATATCTCAACTGAGTCGCGTGGGGCTGGTGCCGGTAAAGCGCTTTTGAAGCATCTAGCTCAAATCGCAGTTAGTAAAGGATGTGGTCGATTTGAATGGAGTGTGTTGGATTGGAATGAGCCTGCGATTCAATTTTATCAATCTATTGGTGCGCAGCCACAAGATGAATGGGTAAGTTATCGCTTAACGGGAGATACACTGATTCGTTTTGCTCAGTCTTAGAATATATAAATGTATTGTGACGTAAATGAAAAAACGGCTTCATTCGAAGCCGTTTTTTAATAGTTCTCTTTAAAAGTTATTCTTCCATTTGTGCATTATCTACAAAACGAGTGTTACCAATATCTTTTGGTAAAATAAGGTTCAGCAAAATAGCAACGATGCCGCATAGACTGATGCCCTGTAGACTAAACCCTCCTACACCAAAAGCCATACCACCAATGCCAAATACGAGTGTGACGCCTACTATAACGAGGTTACGGGATTTATGAAGATCCACTTGGTTCTTGATTAAGGTGTTTAATCCCACAGCGGCAATAGACCCAAATAGCAGAATCATAATGCCCCCCATCACGGGGAGTGGAATGGTTTGTAGTAGGGCGCCTAATTTTCCAACCCATGCGAGAACGATCGCACTGATCGCGGCCCACGTCATGATAACCGGGTTGAAGGCTTTGGTTAGCATGACAGCCCCCGTGACTTCGCTATAGGTTGTATTCGGTGGTGCACCGACCATGGCGGCGGCCATAGTGGCAATACCGTCCCCGGCAATAGTTCGGTGTAATCCTGGTTTTTTTAGATAATCTTTACCCGTGACGTTGGAGATGGACAGAATATCGCCGACGTGCTCCACTGCAGGAGCGATAGCGACGGGCAGCATAAATAAGATCGCGTTGATGTTAAATTCAGGCATTGTAAAGTGAGGAATAGCAAACCAAGCAGCGTTGCTAACATTGTCAAAGTGAACAATTCCCAAAGCCAAGCTTAATGAGTAGCCTACGATGATACCACCAAAAATGGGTAAGAGTTTAAACAGCCCTTTACTAAAGACGCTGATAAAGATTGTGGTGAGTAAAGAAGCCAGTGCCACCCAAATTGAAATATCAGCATTCACTAATTGTGTAGAGCCATCTCCGCTTTTGCCCATCGCCATATGAACGGCGTTCTGAGCTAACCCTAAACCAATCACCATAATAATAGGGCCGATAACGACTGGCGGTAATAAACGATGGATAAAGCCAGCCCCTTTTAGCTTGATTAAGGCTCCTAAGATGACGTAAACAAATCCAGCAGCAACTAATCCCCCCATAGTCGCAGCAATGCCCCAAGTTTGTGTGCCATACATAATGGGGGCAATGAAGGCGAAGGATGAAGCCAAGAAAATAGGAACCATGCGTCGCGTTACTATTTGAAAAAGCAATGTTCCCATGCCCGCTCCAAATAGTGCAACACTAGGATCGAGTCCCGTTAATAATGGCACTAAGACTAAGGCTCCAAATGCAACAAAGAGCATCTGCATGCCTAAAATGGCATTCTTCATGTAACAGTCCTTGATAGTATTTTAAGTCAGCGGGATTCTATAGGGTTGTGTAAGTGAGTACCAGCGATGAGCTTTATTACTTGTTGACAATATCAAGAGAGTTGAATTTTTTATTTATAGCCCATTTGTTTGGTTGTTTTAGTATTTGAAGGCATTTCAAATAGGTGGATGGATATTTTAGTTCACAGTCGGATACAAACCTGACATTTGTATAGAAAAAGCTGACATTTTTGTAAAGTAATGGATGCCAATATGTTAATTGTTTACCTGAAGGGATATATACGAGTGGTTTTTTAATCGATAGAATGAACCATCTTTATAGGAAATTAAGAGTCTTAGCCATGCCATTTAATTGCATTGATAAAACCACAAAAGCGTCGCGATCTGTGACGTTTATTTCGACGAGTTTTGTTTCTCAAAGGCCTTATCCTCGCTTTCAGCGCCTCGCGAGTCGGGTGTTATTAGCCGTGAGTTTGTTGGTTAGTGTGACCACTTATGCGTCAACCCCTCAGGTAGCGTCAGACGCTAATTCTGTGGCCTCTTCCAAAGCAGCGAACCCTCCCGGAAATGAGGCGTTTAGCTATGCATGGTTAAAAGGTTATGCGCGCCATTTGTCTAGCCAGCCCTATCATAATCATCAGGGTGAGGTGCCAAGCAGCTTGAAGGATTTGAGTTGGAATGCTTATCAGCAGATTCGTTATAAGGACAGTGAGGCACTATGGAGGACAAAAGGGTCGCTATTCCATACTGAGTTTTTCCATTTAGGTCGTGGATTTGATACGCCTGTTCATATGAATGAAATCAAGAATGGTAAGGTCATACCGATTGATTATTCGCCGTCCATGTTCGACTATGGTAAATCAAAAATTGACGCAAAAAAACTGTCAAAAGACCTTGGTTTTGCTGGTTTTCGTATGCAATTTGCAACTGACTGGAAGCGTGATGTTGTCGCTTTTCTTGGTGCTAGCTACTTCCGTGCTGTTGGCAGTGAGATGCAGTATGGCTTATCCGCTCGTGGTTTGGCTGTTGATACGGCGCTGGATCAACCAGAAGAGTTTCCAGTCTTTACTAACTACTGGTTAGAAAAGCCAAAGCCTGGTTCTAGTACAGTGACGGTATACGCCTTGATGGAGTCTAAGAGTGTGTCTGGAGCCTATCGCTTTGATATTACACCAGGCGAACCATTAAAAATGAAAGTCGATGCGGCAATATATCCACGTAAATCCATTGAGCGTTTAGGCATTGCTCCGTTAACCAGTATGTATATGGTGGGCGAGAATGATCGCCGGACAAATTATGATTGGCGTGAAGAAATCCATGATTCAGATGGGCTTGCTATGCACACTGGATCTGGTGAATGGATTTGGCGTCCTTTGACAAACCCGAAAAACCTTCGTTTTAACGCGTACAGTGATGATAATCCGAAAGGCTTTGGTTTGCTGCAACGAGACCGTAACTTTGATCATTACCAAGACGACTCTGTATTTTACGAGAAACGTCCAAGTCTGTGGATTGAGCCTATAGGCAACTGGGGTAAAGGGTCTGTGGATCTTGTAGAAATTCCAACCTTGGATGAAACCTTCGACAATATCGTGGCCTTTTGGCATCCTGCACAGCCAATTAAGCCTGGTCAGGAGTTGCTATATAGCTACAATATGTATTGGGGCAGTCATCCACCACAGCATTCATCTCAAGCTCGTGTTCAAGATACCTTCACAGGTATTGGTGGTGTAATTGGTCAGAAGCGTCACTATTACAGCAAACGTTTCGTGATTGACTTTGCTGGCGGTGATTTACCTATGATTGGTGATGGTAGCAAGTTAAAAGCCGTTATCCATACGTCAAAAGGAAAAGTAGAGCTGGAATCTGTGCGCCCAATCAACCACTCAGATAAGTATCGTGTGATGTTTGATGTAGTTCCGCCGGATGCAACAGATAACCCAATCAATATGCAGGTGTATCTTGACCTTGATGGTAAGCGCATGTCTGAAACTTGGAGTTACCAGTGGAACCCACCATTAAAGAAAAATCGTGAACTGCATAATGCGGGACACTTGAATTAACCTCCACGAAGTGAATTCTTTGTAAGAGGGTTCTTAAATCGATGCTATAAAAAACGCCAGCTCTATCGCTGGCGTTTTTTATTTCTGGCTATAGTAAGTGCTTTAATTAGTAATTTGTTAACTCTCTTCCGAGCGCTTAGCAATATAGTGCATGGGAATGAGTGCCCGACCTTGGGCGACATAAGAGGTTAATCGTCCAAGTAGCTCGTCAGGAAGTTGGGAGGAGTCTATTGTATGAAACCCATTGTCTTGATAAAAACGCTCAAGGTGTGAGAGCGCAAAACAGTAACATGGACGCTCAGCTAAGGGCTTATGAAGATGGCGCAGTAAATGGTGGCCAATGCCCAGCCCACGATGACCTGGCTCGGTCACCATGGCGGTGAGAAGCTGACACCGATCAAGTTGTTTTAGCCGAACCGCACTTAAAATCCGTCCTTGTTGTTTGATCACCCAAATTGGATCTGCTTTATTCGGTTTGCCGCTAGGGTAGTGGGCTTGGTAAAACTTTTTAACCAAGGGAAACCATAAGGATGGCACTCGAACAGGGAGTGAGAATAAGGACGACATAATGAGCCTTGCCAATGCTAACTTGCTAATATTAAGTAATAAGAGAGCATAATAGCATAGGGTGTTCTTATGTGAACTTTGCTAGGATCAAGGTATATTTGTTCAGTATTGTGATAGGGAATTAAAATGTCTTCATCTTCTGTGGTTACTTCCATGTTAAATGCTCTGCCTCGCATTAGTCTGTCTGACGACCAAGTGAAACAATATCATGATGAGGGATACGTTGTTTTAGAGTCCTTGGTACCGCCTGCTGTATGCGATGCCTTAAAAGCTCGAATGGAAGCGTTATTGGAAGGTTTTGACCCTGACTCTGTCCGTTCTATTTTTACCACTAATGAGCAATCACGTCATACTGATGAGTATTTTATGGCCTCTTCTGAGAATATTTCTTTTTTCTTTGAGGAAGAAGCCTTTGATGAGCTGGGTGAGTTGAAGCAAGATTTGTCTTTGTCCATTAATAAGGCGGGTCATGGTTTGCATATTCAAGATGACCTTTTTCGTCACTTCTCTCTGTCTTCAATATGGGGGAACTTATTGGAGCGGCTTGGGATGAAAGCACCACGAGCCGTACAATCCATGTACATTTTTAAACAGCCAGGCATCGGTGGAGAGGTTGATTGCCATCAAGACAGTACCTTTTTGTATACGGATCCGATGAGTGTGATTGGATTATGGTTTGCTATCGAAGACGCAACGTTGGAAAATGGCTGCCTATGGGGGATTCCTGGTGGTCACAAAGTGGGGTTGTTGAAGCGTTTTGAACGCGTTTCTCCAAATGGTATTGAAACGAAAATGGTGACCTTAAAAGAGCATCAATGGCAGCAAGACGAACTGGTTGCCTTGCCTGTGCCAAAAGGTAGTCTAGTGGTCCTTAACGGTGAGTTTCCCCATTTAAGCTATGCTAATCGCTCCGGGCAATCGCGACATGCTTATGCATTGCATGTTATCGATCAGCAGTGTCAGTATCCTGCCGAAAATTGGCTGCAAACACAAGATTATCGATCGTTTCCAGCCTTTGATTTACATTAACTCTGAATACTATTGGAGTCTTTGAATGCAACGAATTTTGTCCCTATTGAGTGATAGTAAATTTCACTCCGGGGAAGCATTAGGGGGAGCGCTTGGCGTGACCCGAGCAGCGGTGTGGAAAAAGCTAAAAAAACTCGAAGCCATTGGTATACCTGTCCATTCTGTGAAAGGGCGAGGTTATCGTTTACCAACACCGTTGGAGCTATTATCCCATGAGGCGCTGTTAGAAGCAGGGCTCGATAGCAGTATCCCAGTGTCGATTGTTTTTGAAACCGCATCGACCAATGGTGATATGAAGCAGCATATAAACGATGGGGTGTCGCTGCCTTTGATGATCGCTGCTGAGCGTCAGACGCAAGGGCGTGGTCGTCGTGGACGTCATTGGGCATCGGGAGTAGTAAAAAACATCACTATGTCCTTTGCATGGCGTTTTGAAAATGGTCCGAGTGTGGTGGAAGGGTTGAGTTTAGCGGTTGGCGTGGCGGTGGCTCGCACTATCAAAAAACAAGGTATTCCGAACCCTGGTTTAAAATGGCCTAATGACGTGCAAATTGATGGGCAAAAGGTCTGCGGTATTTTGCTTGAAATGGTGGCAGATGAAGACCGCTGTGATGTCATTATTGGGATAGGCCTTAATGTGGCTATGGAAGCGGATGTGATGTCGTCTGTTGACCAACCCTGGACGGATCTTGCTTCGCGGTTGTCTAAGGTGCCTAGTCGAAATCAGATTCTTGCTGACTTGACGAATGAATTGGTAGCTGTTTGCCATGCGTTTGAAGATGGACATGGAATGAAGCACTATCAATCCCTATGGCAAGCCCACGATGTTTTGCATAATCAAGCGGTGGCTGTGAGCTCTTTGTCTCAGCAGCGCACTGGTATAGCCAAAGGTATTGATGAAAGCGGTGCACTTTTGATTGAAGCTGAGGATGGTGTAATTTCGCGCTTACATGGGGGGGAGGTCAGTGTCCGTCGTCGATAAGCTGCTGGTTGTTGATGTGGGAAACACGAGCATCAAGTATACCGCATTTGAAGGAGGACGGGTTCTGTGGCAGGTAAGGGATCATGAAATCTTAATAAAGCGGCACTTTCTTCCTGATGCTATTTATTTTGCCAGTGTGCGTTCTCAAGCCGCCAGTGTGATGGTGCTGCAGGAAATGCAATCTTACTATCCCAATAGCCAGTTGGTGCGCTTAGAAAGCACTGCCCAAGCGTGTGGCGTGGTATGCGCTTACGATGAACCATGGCGTTTAGGGATTGATCGTTGGCTTACCGTTGTCGCAGGCTTTCATCACTATGGTGGAAACACTGTAATTATTGACGCTGGAACGGCGATCAAAGTCGATGTGGTTAATGAGCAAGCCCGACATCTTGGTGGTTATATTGTCCCTGGGTTGATGATGATGGAAAACGCTTTATTAGCCAATACGGCTAAAATTCGTTATGACGCCAGTGAGCAAAAAGTTGGTGATGGATTGCCAAATTCTACGGCTAGGGCCGTAAATGAAGGGTGTCATCAAATGGCGTTAGGCTTCTTGGAGCGTGTTTATAGGAGCTATCACGATCATCGATGGGTTGTGACAGGAGGCGATGCACAAGAATTGCTCCATGCGTTAGGAGTAAAAGCAGAGTGTGACCCTCATTTGGTGGCGTTAGGTGCAAAGCTCGTCGGTGATGAAATGATAAGGAAGCGAGTATGAAGTGGTTGTTTTTTATTATTGTCTTGATCAATGCTGCTTTTTTTGGGTGGGCGCATATGATTAAGCATAATGCCGCACAGGTGAATGACCATGTGTACGCGCCACCCGTGAGTACCTCTATTCGACTTTTGTCTGAGCCTGCTAATAGTGAAGAAAAAGCCGCTATGGTCAAGGCCAAACAGCAATCGCAGGAGATGGAGGCGTCGCTGAAAAAGGCTCTGACGGTTGCAGAGGCCAATGCCAATGACCGCTCTATGTTGTGTCCCCAGCTGGAAGTAGAAAAAAATGCGGATGATGCGCAAATTACCCATGCTTTGACAAAGCTAAAATGGAAATACAGTGACAAGCAGGTAATGGGTAAACGGCCTAAGTTTTGGTTGTACATCGAGGCGCCAGATACTCATGCCAAAGCACGGGAGATTGTCAACGCATTACACGAGCGCTCTATTGATAGTTTTATTATTACTCGCGGTGAGATGAAAAACCGTATTTCTCTTGGACTATATTCTTCTCAAGAGGGAGCGGATGAGGCTCGTAAGCGTATTGAAAGCAAGTTGAGATACAAACTGAATATATACCGCCACCTTCGTACAGTCAGCTTGCATCAGATTAATGTAGAGCAACCAATTAGCGACGAAGACTTAGAAAAACTGCTCTCTCAGTTCGATTTGACCAAGATGATGATAAAAATAGAAAAAAATCCTTGTTAGTGCTTGCAATTCAGAAACTGATTAATATAATGGCTCCCACCTTTTGGGGTGCTGTTCAAAAGCACAGAGTACGTGGAGGGGTTCCCGAGTGGCCAAAGGGAGCAGATTGTAAATCTGCCACGAAAGTTTCGGTGGTTCGAATCCACCTCCCTCCACCAGTTGCGGGTATGGTATAGTGGCTATTACCTCAGCCTTCCAAGCTGAAGAGGCGGGTTCGATTCCCGCTACCCGCTCCAAGTTGCTCATGTAGCTCAGTTGGTAGAGCACACCCTTGGTAAGGGTGAGGTCGGCAGTTCAAATCTGCTCATGAGCTCCAGTGTTTCCGATGCAAAAGATAGGTGGTTTAACCGCCTTTTTTATTGTCTGTTTTTTGGGCGAATGCTCTTGCTTGACAAAGCAAATACGAGTATCATCCTCCGCCCATACGATGTAGGCCAATAGTTCAATTGGTAGAGCACCGGTTTCCAAAACCGGCTGTTGGGGGTTCG
This sequence comes from Marinomonas spartinae, assembly GCF_900089775.1. Taxonomy (GTDB): domain Bacteria; phylum Pseudomonadota; class Gammaproteobacteria; order Pseudomonadales; family Marinomonadaceae; genus Marinomonas; species Marinomonas spartinae. The sequence goes on along the minus strand of NZ_FLOB01000016.1, from coordinate 71,136 downwards.
AGTCCCTCTTGGCCTGCCATTTTCGTATCCTATTTCTTAATTAGGGATCACCTGAAAGTATGAGATCGAGTACTGAAACTCAAACGTCTAGCACAGACGTATTTAAGTGGGCGATTGTTGTGTTACTGGTTGCCGTCGGTGTGGTTGGTAATAACTATTTTTCTGCTGAGTCACTATTGTATCGTTTGATCGCTATTCTGGTTTTGGCTGGTGTTGCTGGTTTTGTTGCGCTACAAACGGCTAAAGGGAAGGCTTTTTTTACCTTGGCGAAAGAAGCAAAAACTGAAATTCGCCGAGTAGTATGGCCAACAAGGCAAGAGACAATTCAAACCACCTTAATCGTATTGGCGGTTGTTCTTTTTATGTCTCTCGTACTGTGGGGGGTAGATTCGCTCCTTGGTTGGATCGTTTCTTCGGTAATAGGTTAGGAGTTGCTCGTGACGAAACGATGGTATGTAGTTCAGGCGTACTCTGGGTACGAAAAGCACGTAATGCGCTCGCTGAAAGAACGCGTGCAAATTATGGGGCAAGAAGACTATTTTGGCGACATCTTGGTGCCAACCGAAGAAGTGGTTGAAATTCGAGATGGTAAAAAGCGCAAGAGCGAAAGAAAATTCTATCCTGGTTATGTCTTGGTTCAAATGGAAATGAACGATGACTCTTGGCATTTGGTGAAAGGTACGGGTCGAGTGCTCGGTTTTATTGGTGGTACAGCGGATAAGCCGTCCCCGATTACTGAACGTGAAGCCAATGCTATCTTGCAGCGTGTCAATGATGGCGCTGATAAGCCTCGTCCTAAGACCTTGTTTGAGGTTGGGGAGGTGGTTCGTGTTAATGAAGGTCCATTTGCTGACTTTAACGGTGTCGTTGAAGAAGTGGACTATGATAAAAGCCGAATCAAAGTGGCGGTGCTCATTTTTGGGCGTTCTACACCAGTTGATTTGGAATTTAGTCAGGTTGAAAAAGCCTGAGTATGTTGAACGGGTAGCCTTCGGGCAGTGACCCATCTGGAGTTTAAAAATGGCTAAGAAAGTCCAAGCTTATATCAAGCTACAAGTTAAAGCGGGTCAAGCGAACCCAAGTCCACCAGTTGGTCCAGCTCTTGGTCAGCACGGTGTGAACATCATGGAATTCTGTAAAGCATTCAATGCCAAAACTCAAGGCGTTGAGCCAGGTCTTCCAACACCTGTTATCATCACTGTATACAGTGACCGTAGCTTTACATTTGAAACGAAATCTACTCCAGCTTCTGTTCTTCTTAAGAAGGCAGCAGGCCTTAAGAGTGGTTCTCCTCGTCCAAACACTCAAAAAGTGGGTACGGTTACTCGTGCTCAACTAGAAGAGATTGTTGTTGCTAAGCAGGCTGATTTGACTGCAGCAGATATGGATGCAGCGGTTCGTACTATCGCTGGTAGCGCTCGCGCTATGGGTCTAGACGTTGAGGGTGTGAACTAATGGCTAAGCTAACTAAACGCGCTCGCTTGATCGCAGAAAAAATAGACGCAACAAAATTGTACTCTGTAGAAGAGGCTGTTGCTCTTTTGTCTGAGCTTTCTACTGTGAAGTTCAAAGAATCTATCGACGTATCTGTAAACCTAGGCGTTGATCCACGTAAGTCTGATCAGGTTGTTCGTGGTTCTACTGTATTGCCTCATGGTACTGGCAAAGACGTTCGTGTTGCTGTGTTCACTCAAGGTGCTAACGCAGAAGCAGCGAAAGAAGCTGGTGCAGACGTTGTAGGTTTCGAAGATTTGGCTGAACAAGTTAAAGCTGGCAACCTAGACTTCGACGTGGTTATTGCTTCTCCAGATGCAATGCGTATTGTTGGTCAACTAGGCCAGATTTTAGGTCCACGTGGTCTAATGCCTAACCCTAAAGTTGGCACGGTAACACCTGACGTTGCAACGGCTGTAAAAAATGCAAAAGCAGGTCAAGCTCGTTACCGTACTGATAAAAATGGTATCATTCATGCTGGCGTTGGTTCTATTGACTTCGCTGCAGAATCTATCAAAGGCAACTTGGAAGCACTTTTAGCTGATCTACGTCGTGCTAAGCCTGCTTCTTCTAAAGGTGTCTATATGAAAAAAGTGACCTTGTCTTCTACAATGGGACCAGGTCTACAAATTGATCTAGGTGCGCTTAACTCTATTAAGTAAGCCTATCTAGTTCATGCGCTTTGGGGTCTGCCTGCATAAGTATGTTGAGCAGGCCGTCAAAGACCGCAGGAACCTTCGGGTTTAATAACAACGTTGAAAAATGTTGGTCCTGCGCAGATGGTGTGGCCCGATTCAGATAAACTGGATCTAACTCACCAGCAAGTACTTCGAGTAATCGAAGAGTTGGTAAAAACAAGAGAGTAATTTGCTCTCTGCTAATCCAGGAGAAAACCAGTGGCATTAGGTCTAGAAGACAAAAAAGCCATTGTCGCCGAAGTTAGCGAAGCGGCCAAAACTGCGTTGTCTGCGGTTGTTGCTGATTCTCGCGGTGTTACCGTGAGCAGCATGACAGCACTTCGTAAAGAAGCGCGCGAAGCAGGTGTTTTCGTACGTGTCGTACGTAACACATTGGCTCGCCGTGCAGTGGAAGGTACAGACTTCGAATGCCTAACTGAGAGCTTTGTTGGCCCTACGCTAATTGCTTTCTCAAACGAACACCCAGGTGCGGCGGCTCGTTTGTTGAAATCTTTTGCGAAAGCGAATGACAAGTTTGAAGTGAAAGCATTGGCGTTCAACGGTGAGTTGATCCCAGCTGGCGACATTGATCGTTTGGCAACATTGCCTACATACGATGAAGCTATTGCGAAGCTTATGAGTGTAATGCAAGGTGCAACAAGCAAACTTGCTCGTACTCTTGCAGCAATTCGCGACCAAAAAGAGCAAGAAGCGGCGTAATACGGTTTATCGTATCCCTTCTTGATAAATATTTTGTTTTATCACCTACGGGTGATTATAAAGAATGCTAGGAATCTGAGTCATGGCTCTAACTAAAGAAGATATCATCAATGCAGTAGCAGAAATGTCTGTAATGGATGTTGTTGAATTAATTTCAGCAATGGAAGAAAAATTCGGTGTAACTGCAGCAGTTGCTGCAGCTGCTGGTCCTGCTGCTGGCGATGCTGGTGCAGCGGCTGAAGCTCAAACTGAATTCGACGTTGTTCTTACTGCTGCAGGTGATAAGAAAGTTAACGTAATTAAAGCGGTTCGTGCAGCAACTGGTCTTGGCTTGAAAGAAGCGAAAGGCATGGTTGACGGCGCTCCAGCGACTGTTAAAGAAGGCGTTTCTAAAGAAGACGCTGACGCACTTAAAGCGGCTCTTGAAGAAGCTGGTGCATCTGTCGAAATCAAGTAATGATACTTGTATTTCCAGATTTCGACCTATAGTCGAAATGGCTGGTGACGTTTTGTCACCGGCCTTTTTGGGTTTCTAAAAACTCAAATAAAACCAAAAAGAATTTTCAAATGGGAGATAATGCTCCCATATATGGTAAGGCCTGATTTGGGCCTTTTGCGTCAATGTGCACAAGCTGGGGAATGCTGATGGCTTACTCATACACTGAGAAAAAACGTATCCGTAAGGATTTCGGTAAACTGCCGCCCGTTTTGGATGTGCCATACTTGCTGGCAATTCAGCTTGAATCCTACCGTAATTTTCTGCAAGAAGGTAAAGCGATTGCAGAGCGTGGGGAATTAGGTCTGCATGGGGCCTTTAAATCTGTCTTTCCAATGGTCAGCTTTTCCGGCAATGCGGCGCTAGAATACGTCGATTACCGTTTAGGCAAGCCAGTATTTGATGTTAAAGAGTGTCAGTTGCGTGGTGTCACCTACGCGGCGCCTCTTCGTGTTCGAGTTCGACTCATCATTTATGATAAAGAGTCCTCCAACAAGGCCATCAAAGACATCCGCGAGCAAGAAGTCTACATGGGCGAAATTCCGCTTATGACAGACAATGGTACCTTTGTAATTAACGGGACTGAGCGTGTTATCGTCTCTCAATTACACCGCTCTCCTGGTGTGTTTTTTGATCACGATCGTGGTAAAACTCACTCTTCAGGCAAACTATTGCATTCTGCGCGCGTCATTCCTTATCGCGGTTCTTGGTTGGACTTCGAGTTTGATCCGAAAGACTGCGTGTTTGTACGTATAGACCGTCGTCGTAAACTGCCTGTAACAATTTTGTTGCGTGCGTTAGGCTTCGGTACTGAACAAATTTTAGAGACTTTCTTTGACACAACTCGCTTTTTCTTAACCCGTGATGGTTTTGAAATGGAGTTGATCGCCAATCGCCTTCGTGGTGAAACCGCTTTGTTTGATATTACCGATGCGAACGGTGAAATCATTGTTGAAGAGAGCCGCCGTATTACTGCGAAACATATTCGAGTGATGGAAAAAGCTGGCCTTAAACGCCTGTCTGTTCCCCTTGAATACATGCTAGGCAAGGTAACGGCGAAAAACTTAGTTCACCCTGCAACAGGTGAGCTGATTGCTGAAGCGAATACAGAGCTGTCTGTTGAACTTTTAGAAGCCTTGGTGAGTGCTGGTATTACAGAAGTGGATACCTTATACACCAATGATCTTGATAGTGGCCCATTCATTTCAGATACGCTTCGCATTGACCCAACCAATAACCAGTTGGAAGCGTTGGTAGAAATTTACCGTATGATGCGCCCTGGCGAGCCACCAACCAAAGAATCAGCTGAAGGTTTGTTCCAAGGCTTGTTCTTCGCAGAAGATCGTTACGACTTGTCTAACGTGGGTCGAATGAAGTTTAACCGCCGTCTAGGTCGTGAAGAAGACACTGGCCCTGGCGTATTGGATAACGACGACATCGTAGCGGTTCTAAAAACCTTGCTTGATATCCGTAACGGTAACGGCATGGTGGATGATATTGACCACTTGGGTAACCGTCGTGTTCGTTCTGTTGGGGAGATGGCTGAAAACCAATTCCGCGTCGGCCTTGTACGTGTTGAACGTGCGGTTAAAGAGCGTCTGTCTATGGCAGAGGCAGATGGCTTAATGCCACAAGATCTATTAAATGCGAAGCCTGTGGCAGCGGCCATCAAAGAATTCTTTGGTTCTAGCCAGTTGTCACAGTTTATGGACCAAAACAACCCGCTTTCTGAGGTCACTCACAAGCGTCGTGTTTCCGCGTTAGGCCCCGGTGGTTTGACTCGTGAACGTGCAGGATTCGAAGTACGTGACGTACATGCCACTCACTATGGTCGTGTTTGTCCAATCGAAACGCCTGAAGGTCCAAACATCGGTCTGATCAACTCGCTGTCCACTTACGCGCGTACCAACAGCTACGGCTTCTTGGAAACGCCTTATCGTAAGATTGTTGATGGCAAGATGACGGACGAAACAGTTTATGTTTCGGCAATCGATGAAGCGAAATATGTTATTGCCCAAGCGTCTGCAAACGTAGATGAAGAAGGGCGTTTGGTGGATGAGTTGGTTCAGGTGCGTCACATGCACGAAACCACTTTGATCCCGAAAGAAAAAGTGAACTTAATGGACGTGTCTCCACGTCAGGTTGTTTCGGTGGCGGCGTCTTTGATTCCGTTCCTAGAGCACGATGATGCAAACCGTGCCTTGATGGGATCGAACATGCAGCGTCAAGCAGTACCAACATTGAAGGCTGATAAGCCAGTTGTCGGTACGGGCATGGAGAAAAACGTCGCGAAAGACTCTGGTGTGTGTATCGTTGCTAACCGTGGTGGTGTGATTGAATCGGTCGATGCTAGCCGAATCGTTGTTCGTGTTAATTCCGAAGAAACGATTGCTGGTGAAGCGGGCGTGGATATTTACAGTTTAACCAAGTACGTACGCTCAAACCAAAATACTTGTATCAACCAGCGTACCTTGGTGATGAAAGGTGAACGAGTGGCATCAGGCGATATTATGGCTGATGGTCCATCTGTTGATATGGGTGATTTGGCGCTAGGTCAAAACATGCGTATTGCCTTCATGCCTTGGAACGGTTTTAACTTCGAGGACTCGATTCTTGTTTCTGAGCGTGTTGTGGAGGAAGACCGTTTTACTTCTATCCACATTCAGGAGCTGACTTGTGTCGCTCGTGATACCAAGCTTGGGCCTGAAGAAATTACCGCCGATATCCCGAACGTGGGTGAAGGTGCGCTTTCTAAGCTGGATCAATCCGGTATCGTTTATATCGGTGCTGAAGTGGAGCCAGGCGATATTCTTGTTGGTAAGGTAACACCGAAAGGTGAAACCCAGTTGACGCCTGAAGAGAAACTTTTGCGAGCGATCTTTGGTGAGAAAGCATCTGACGTAAAAGATACGTCTCAGCGAGTAAAAACAGGTACACGCGGTACGGTTATCGATGTTCAAGTATTTACTCGTGATGGCATTGAAAAAGACGAACGTGCTAAATCCATTGAGAAATCGCAGCTTGATCAAGTTCGTAAAGACTTGAACGAAGAGTTCCGTATTGTTGAAAAAGCCACATTTGAGCGTCTAGCTGAGGCCTTAGTTGGTCAGCAAGCTGAAGGCGGTCCTAGTTTAGCGCGCAATGCGATCATTACGGAAGAGTACTTAGCGAATCTGGATCACCCTGAGTGGTTCAAAATCCGTGTCGCCAATGAAGAGGCGAGTGAGCAGCTTGAAAAAGCGCAAGCCGCTTTGATTGAGCGCCGTAAAGAGCTTGATGCGAAGTTCGAAGATAAAAAACGCAAACTGCAAACAGGTGATGATTTAGCGCCTGGTGTGCTTAAGATTGTGAAAGTCTACGTTGCTATTAAGCGTCGTATTCAGCCAGGTGATAAAATGGCTGGTCGTCATGGTAACAAAGGTGTTATCTCTAAGATTATGCCTGTTGAAGACATGCCGTACGATGAAAATGGCGACCCTGTCGACATCGTGTTGAACCCACTGGGTGTTCCTTCGCGTATGAACGTTGGTCAGGTTCTAGAAACTCACTTAGGTGCGGCTTCTAAAGGCTTAGGTCGTAAGATCAATGAAATGCTTGCCGTTGAACGTGAAAAATCGGAAGCAGTGGCGGAATTGCGTCGTTTCCTAGATGAGATCTACAATGGTTACGAAGGCGACTTACGTTGTGCGCGTACGGAAGATTTAGACAGCTTTACAGACGAAGAAATTTTAACCTTGGCGAAAAACCTAATCGGTGGTGTGCCAATGGCGTCTGGTGCCTTTGATGGTGCGAAAGAGGCTGAGATTAAGCGTATGCTGCGTCTGGCTGGCTTGAATGAAAGTGGTCAGGTTCGTTTGTTTAACGGCCGCACTGGTGATGCATTTGAGCGTCCTGTAACTGTTGGTTACATGTACATGCTGAAATTGAATCACTTGGTTGATGACAAAATGCACGCACGTTCTACTGGTTCTTACAGCTTGGTTACTCAGCAACCGTTGGGTGGTAAAGCTCAGTTCGGTGGTCAGCGTTTCGGGGAGATGGAAGTATGGGCGCTTGAAGCATACGGTGCCGCTTACACGCTTCAAGAGATGTTGACAGTTAAGTCCGACGACGTGAACGGCCGTACTAAGATGTATAAAAACATCGTTGATGGCGATCACAGAATGGAACCTGGCATGCCTGAGTCCTTCAACGTGTTGGTGAAAGAGATTCGTTCTCTTGGTATCGATATCGAGCTGGAAAACGAATAAGCACGAATCACATTTGACCTGCTGGGGAGTACAACTCCCCAGCCTTACGAGTGGGGCGAATATCCATGAAAGACTTATTAGGTCTTCTAAAATCACAGGGACAATCTGACGAGTTTGATGCGATCCGCATTGGCTTGGCATCACCAGATATGATTCGTTCATGGTCTTACGGTGAAGTTAAAAAGCCGGAGACCATCAACTACCGTACGTTCAAGCCTGAACGTGACGGTTTGTTCTGTGCAAAAATCTTTGGTCCAATTAAGGACTATGAGTGTTTGTGTGGTAAATACAAGCGCTTGAAACACCGCGGTGTTATCTGTGAAAAGTGTGGCGTTGAGGTAGCTCTGTCAAAAGTGCGTCGTGAACGCATGGGGCACATTGAGCTTGCTTCGCCTGTTGCTCACATTTGGTTCTTGAAATCTCTACCATCACGTATCGGTCTTATCATGGATATGACGTTGCGTGATATCGAGCGTGTTCTGTACTTTGAATCTTTCATTGTGATTGATCCTGGTATGACGACCCTTGAGAAAGGGCAGTTGCTCAACGACGAGCAGTATTTTGAAGCGCTAGAAGAGTTCGGTGATGAATTCGACGCCCGTATGGGGGCTGAAGCGGTTCAGATGTTGCTACGCGACTTGGACATGCCGGAAGAAATTAACCGCATGCGTGAAGAGCTCAACAGCACCAACTCTGAAACCCGTATTAAGAAGCTATCTAAGCGTCTTAAATTGGTTGAAGCCTTCTATCATTCTGGTAACAACCCAGAGTGGATGGTGCTAGAAGTGTTGCCTGTTCTTCCGCCAGATCTACGTCCATTGGTACCACTTGAAGGTGGTCGTTTTGCGACGTCTGATTTGAACGATCTTTATCGTCGTGTGATTAACCGTAACAACCGCTTGAAGCGACTATTAGAGCTATCGGCTCCAGACATCATCGTACGTAACGAAAAACGTATGTTGCAAGAGTCTGTTGATGCGTTGCTTGATAATGGTCGTCGTGGTCGTGCAATTACGGGTTCTAACAAGCGTCCGTTAAAATCTTTGGCCGATATGATCAAAGGTAAGCAAGGTCGTTTCCGTCAGAACTTGTTAGGTAAGCGTGTTGACTACTCTGGTCGTTCCGTTATTACCGTAGGTCCATCACTGCGTTTGCATCAGTGTGGTCTACCTAAGAAAATGGCACTTGAGCTATTCAAGCCATTCATTTTCTCCAAACTTGAACTTCGTGGCATGGCGACGACGATCAAAGCCGCTAAGAAAATGGTTGAGCGTGAAACACCTGAAGTGTGGGATATCCTTGATGAGGTTATCCGCGAACATCCTGTGATGTTGAACCGTGCACCAACGCTTCACCGTTTGGGTATCCAAGCGTTTGAACCTATGTTGATCGAAGGTAAAGCGATCCAGTTGCACCCACTTGTGTGTGCGGCTTATAACGCTGACTTCGACGGTGACCAAATGGCGGTTCACGTTCCATTGACTCTTGAAGCTCAGCTAGAAGCGCGTGCTTTGATGATGTCGACGAACAACATCCTATCACCAGCAAACGGCGAGCCAATCATCGTTCCTTCTCAGGACGTGGTATTGGGTCTGTACTACATGACACGTGAGAAAATCAATGCCAAAGGTGAAGGCATGGCGTTTTCTGACATTAAAGAAGTACACCGTGCGTATGGTGCGAAACAAGTTGAATTGCACGCGAAAGTTAAAGTGCGTATCAGTCAGGTTGATACCACGTTAGATGGCGAAAAAGTACCATCGACTTTCATAGTAGACACAACTGTTGGTCGTGCGCTGTTGTTTGATATTGTGCCAGATGGTCTTCCTTTCTCTGTGGTTAACCAGCCAATGAAGAAAAAGGCGATCTCAAACTTGATCAATGAGTGTTACCGTAAAGTCGGCTTGAAAGAGAGCTGTATTTTCGCTGACCAATTGATGTACACAGGTTTTGCTTACGCGACGGCGTCTGGCTCTTCTGTTGGTGTGGATGATTTCGTTATTCCACCAGAGAAAGCAGAGATCATTGCCAAAGCAGAAGCCGAAGTAAAAGAGATCGAATACCAATATGCGGATGGTCTTGTAACACAGGGCGAGAAGTACAACAAAGTAATCGACTTATGGTCTCGTACTAACGAAACCGTTACTGAAGCCATGATGAAAAACTTGGCGAAAGAGATGACGATCAACAAAGCGGGTGAAGAGGTTGAGCAGCAATCTTTTAACTCGGTTTATATGATGGCCGACTCTGGCGCCCGTGGTAGTGTGGCTCAGATGCGTCAGTTGGGTGGTATGCGTGGTTTGATGGCGAAACCGGATGGTTCCATCATCGAAACACCGATCACTGCGAACTTCCGTGAAGGTCTATCAGTACTTCAGTACTTTACCTCTACTCACGGTGCTCGTAAGGGTCTTGCTGATACCGCATTGAAAACGGCGAACTCTGGTTACTTGACACGTCGTCTTGTTGACGTTGCCCAAGACTTGGTTATCACTGAAGTGGACTGTGGCTCAACAAATGGCATCAAAGTTAACGCGATGATTGAAGGCGGCGACGTTGTTGTGCCATTAGGTCAGCGCGTATTGGGCCGTGTTGTGGCTCAAGATGTGATCGATACGAAAGGTGACTTGGTGTTGGCGGCAGGTACTTTAATTGACGAGCATGATGTTCGTACGATTGAAGCGGCGGGTGTGGATGAGATGATCATTCGCTCTGTTATCACCTGTGATACACGTCACGGTGTATGTGCTAAGTGTTACGGTCGTGATTTGGCTCGTGGTCACCAGGTTAACATCGGTGAGGCGGTTGGTGTTGTTGCGGCGCAGTCTATCGGTGAGCCTGGTACACAGTTAACCATGCGTACCTTCCACATCGGTGGTGCGGCGTCTCGAGCGTCTGCTGTTGATAGCGTACAAGTTAAGAGTGCTGGTACAGTACGTTTCCATAAAATGAAGAGCATCGTCCGCGATGCAGAGCATTTGGTGGTCGCGTCGCGTTCTTCTGAATTGGCAATCGCTGATGAAGCGGGTCGTGAGAAAGAGCGTTACAAGCTTCCTTACGGTGCGGTATTGAGTGTGCGTGAAGGGGATGCGGTTACTGCTGGTCAAATTGTTGCTAACTGGGACCCACATACGCACCCAATTGTCTCTGAGATGCAGGGCCGATTAGAATTCAGTGGCATGGAAGAAAACGTGACCATTCGTCGTCAATCTGACGAAATGACAGGTTTGACGACCATTGAAGTTATGGAAATGCGTGATCGTCCAGCTGCTGGTAAAGATGTTCGCCCAATGATCTCTGTAGTGGATGCGGATGGTAATCCAGTATTGATTCCTGGTACAGAATCCCCCGTACAGTACATGCTGCCAGAAAAAGCTTTGTTGAGCTTGGATCATGGCGCGACAGTGAAGTCGGGTGAAGTGCTTGCGCGTATTCCTCAAGAATCGCAAGGTAACAAAGATATTACCGGTGGTTTGCCACGAGTGGCTGACCTATTCGAAGCGCGTCGTCCGAAAGATCCGGCTGTTATGGCGGAAACAACGGGTGTGGTTAGTTTCGGTAAAGAAACCAAAGGTAAGATTCGTTTGGTGATCACACCACAAGATGGCAGTGACCCAATCGAGACTTTGATTCCTAAATGGCGTCAAATCAACATATTTGATGGTGAAGAAGTGGCTAAAGGTGAGATCATCGCCGATGGTCCTCTAAGTCCTCATGATATCTTGCGCCTTCAAGGTGTAGAAGCATTAGCTGATTACATCACAAATGAAGTGCAAGAAGTTTACCGCCTACAAGGTGTTGTGATTAACGATAAGCATATTGAAGTTATCGTTCGTCAGATGCTACGTAAAGTGGAAGTGGGTGAGTCTGGTGATACAGATCTTATCCAAGGTGACCAAGTTGAGTTGACTCAACTTCTAGATGCAAACGAGAAAGCGGAAGCGGAAAATAAATTCCCTGCCAAGTTTGAGCGTGTGTTGCTAGGTATCACCAAAGCCTCTTTGGCTACTGAGTCCTTTATATCAGCTGCCTCTTTCCAAGAGACCACTCGTGTTCTTACGGAAGGGGCAGTAACTGGTAAAAAAGATCACTTGCGTGGCTTAAAAGAGAACGTTGTAGTAGGTCGATTAATTCCAGCTGGTACTGGTTTGGCTTACCACAATGAGCGCAAGCGTAAGAAAGAGCTTGCGGAAGCAGCGAAGGAAGGAAGTGCGTCAATTAGTGCCTCTGATGTAGAAGAAGCACTAAGTGCAGCATTAAAAGGTTAGTTTTCGCTGTTAAATCGCAAGGGAGGTGATTTTTTAGTCGCCTCCCTATTGACTGTTTTATAGGCGCAAATTACACTTGCGCCTCCTTATTTTTGGCGATTTCCGCCATAAGAATTGGATCTGTGGAGCTTGTTTAATGGCAACCGTTAACCAGTTGGTTCGTAAACCACGTAAACGTAAAGTGGCAAAGAGTGACGTTCCTGCGTTACAAGCTTGTCCGCAACGCCGCGGTGTCTGCACTCGCGTATATACTACTACACCTAAAAAGCCTAACTCGGCTTTGCGTAAAGTATGTCGTGTTCGCTTGACTAACGGCTTTGAAGTAACTTCCTACATCGGTGGTGAAGGTCACAACCTGCAAGAACACAGCGTCGTGCTGATTCGCGGCGGTCGTGTAAAAGACCTTCCAGGTGTTCGTTATCACACTGTTCGTGGTAGCTTGGATACTTCAGGCGTACAAAATCGTAAGCAAGGCCGTTCTAAGTACGGTACTAAGCGTCCTAAGTAAGCTAATCCTACTTAGAATCGTTTAGACAAATAAATTTTAATACAGTAAGGCCGAGCAGTAATTGTATTGTCTCGGGCGAACCTGAAGAGGATATAGACATGCCTAGAAGACGCGTCGTCGCTAAGCGTGAAGTCCTTCCGGATCCTAAACACGGAAGCCAACTTCTTGCTAAGTTCATCAACCATGTAATGGTTAGTGGCAAAAAATCTGTAGCAGAAAGCATTGTTTACAATGCGCTGGATACAGTTGCAACTCGTACTAAATCTGAAGATCCAATGGCGATCTTCGAAAAAGCTCTAGAATCTATCCAGCCAATGGTTGAGGTTAAATCTCGCCGTGTGGGTGGTGCGACTTACCAAGTCCCTGTAGAGGTACGTCCAGCTCGTCGTGCAGCATTGTCTATGCGTTGGTTGGTTGAAGCGTCTCGTAAGCGTGGTGAAAAATCCATGGCGCTACGTCTAGCAGGTGAAATCCTAGATGCTTCTGAAAATAAAGGTTCTGCTGTTAAGAAACGTGAAGACGTTCACCGCATGGCAGAAGCTAACAAAGCATTCTCGCACTACCGTTTCTAATCGACCGGAGCAACAAAGACAGTGGCACGTAAGACACCTATCAACCGCTACCGTAATATCGGTATCTGTGCGCATGTTGATGCGGGTAAAACGACGACAACTGAACGCGTTCTTTTCTATACTGGTTTATCCCATAAAATTGGTGAGGTGCACGATGGTGCCGCCACCATGGATTGGATGGAGCAGGAACAAGAACGTGGTATCACCATCACTTCCGCAGCGACGACTTGCTTCTGGAGTGGTATGAGTCAGCAGTTCGATCAACACCGTATCAATATTATAGATACGCCGGGGCATGTCGACTTTACAATCGAAGTTGAGCGCTCTTTGCGTGTATTGGATGGTGCCGTCGTTGTGCTTTGTGGCTCTTCTGGTGTACAGCCTCAAACCGAAACTGTTTGGCGCCAGGCAAATAAATATGAAGTCCCTCGTATGGTGTTCGTCAATAAGATGGATCGTACGGGGGCGGATTATTTCTCTGTTGTACGTCAGATGAAAGAAAGGCTAGGTGCTAACGCCGTTCCGATCCAAATTAATATTGGTACTGAGGAAAACTTCCAAGGTGTTGTTGATTTGGTTCTGATGAAAGCAATTAAGTGGAACGACGAAGATAGCGGTATGACTTTCGTATTGGAAGACATACCTGCGGATCTTCAGGATGAAGCAAGTGCTTGGCGTGAAAAGCTGGTTGAAGAGGCTGCTGAAGCGAATGAAGAGTTAATGGATAAGTACCTTGAAGAAGGGGATTTGTCTGTTGAGGATATTAAGGCAGGGTTACGTGCGCGCACATTAGCCAATGAGATTGTTTTGGTGACCTGCGGATCTGCCTTTAAAAATAAGGGTGTTCAAGCTGTATTGGATGCCGTTATTGAGTACATGCCTTCTCCTGTAGAAGTAAAAGCAATTGAAGGCACGCTTGAGGATGGTGAAACGTTAGTTGCTCGTGAGGCGGATGATAATGCTCCGTTTTCTGCGTTGGCGTTTAAAATAGCGACCGATCCATTTGTTGGGACGCTTACCTTTATTCGAGTGTACTCTGGTGTATTAAAAACAGGCGATGCGGTTTACAACTCTGTTAAGCAGAAGCGTGAGCGTGTTGGCCGAATGGTTCAAATGCACGCCAATAATCGTGAAGAGATCAAAGAGGTATTAGCTGGAGACATTGCTGCCACTATTGGTATGAAAGATGTTACCACAGGTGATACGCTTTGTGACATGAAGGATGTTGTCGTGCTTGAGCGCATGGAATTCCCAGAGCCTGTTATCTCCGTTGCGGTTGAGCCAAAGTCTCAAGCCGATCAAGAGAAGATGGGGATTGCGCTAGGTAAATTGGCGCAAGAAGATCCGTCTTTCCGCGTTGAAACGCACGAAGAGACAGGGCAGACGATAATTTCTGGTATGGGTGAATTACATCTTGATATCCTTGTCGACCGTATGCGTCGCGAGTTCAAGGTAGAGGCGAACATTGGTAAGCCTCAGGTAGCCTATCGGGAAAAAATTCGCAAAGAAGTGACAGTTGATCACAAATTTGTACGTCAATCTGGTGGTCGTGGTCAGTATGGTCACGTCGTAATGAAGTTAATTCCTTCGGATACCGAAGGTCTTGAATTCATTAACGAAATTGTTGGTGGTGCTATTCCAAAAGAATACATCCCTGCAGTAGAAAAGGGTATTTCAGAGCAAATGAAGAATGGTGTGATTGCGGGGTTCCCTTTATTGGGCCTTAAGGTCGTGCTAATCGATGGATCCTTCCATGATGTTGACTCTAATGAAATGGCCTTTAAAATTGCAGCTTCTCAAGGCTTGAAGAAAGGCGCAGTTGATGCTGATCCTTGTGTTCTTGAGCCTGTAATGAAAGTGGAAGTTGTTACCCCTGAAGAATACATGGGCGATGTGATGGGTGACCTGAATCGTCGTCGTGGTCTTGTACAGGGGATGGACGATTCCCCGTCTGGTAAAATTATTCGAGCAGAAGTGCCTTTGGGTGAGATGTTTGGGTATGCAACCGACGTGCGTAGCTTGTCGCAAGGGCGTGCGAGTTATGCGATGGAATTTGAGAAATACGCTGAAGCACCAGCTAGTGTGGCAGACGCGATCATCAAAAATGAAGATTAATCATCATACTTACTAATTCATTAAGGTGTATGTATCATGGCAAAGAGTAAATTCGAACGTAATAAACCACACGTTAACGTTGGTACTATCGGTCACGTTGACCACGGTAAAACTACCCTAACTGCTGCATTGACTCGTGTATGTGCAGAAGTATTCGGCGGTACAGCTGTTGCTTTTGACGGTATCGATAATGCACCAGAAGAACGTGAGCGTGGTATCACAATCGCGACTTCTCACGTAGAGTACGATTCTCCAACTCGTCACTACGCACACGTAGACTGTCCTGGACACGCCGATTATGTTAAAAACATGATCACTGGTGCGGCTCAAATGGACGGCGCGATCCTAGTTTGTGGCGCAACTGACGGCCCTATGCCTCAGACTCGTGAGCACATCCTTCTTTCTCGTCAAGTAGGTGTACCTTACATCGTAGTTTTCCTAAACAAATCTGATTTGTTGGCTGAAGACTGTGGCGGTGCGGATTCTGAAGAATACGCTGAAATGCTAGAGTTGGTTGAAATGGAATTGCGTGACCTTCTTTCTGAATACGACTTCCCAGGTGATGATACTCCAATCATCCCAGGTTCTGCTTTGATGGCATTGAACGGTGAAGACGAAAATGAAATGGGTACAACAGCGGTTAAGAAACTTGTTGAAACTCTAGACGAATACATTCCTGAGCCAGAGCGTGCGATCGATGGTGCATTCATCATGCCTATCGAGGATGTATTCTCTATCCAAGGTCGCGGTACGGTTGTAACAGGTCGTGTTGAGCGTGGTATCGTTAAAGTTGGTGAAGAAGTTGAAATCGTTGGTATCAAAGATACTACGAAAACAACTTGTACTGGCGTTGAGATGTTCCGTAAGTTGCTAGACGAAGGTCGTGCAGGTGAAAACTGTGGTATCCTTCTTCGTGGTACTAAACGTGATGACGTTCAGCGTGGTCAAGTATTGGCTAAGCCTGGTTCTATCACTCCTCACACTGTCTTCGAAGCTGAAGTTTACGTGTTGGGTAAAGATGAAGGTGGTCGTCACACTCCATTCTTCAAAGGCTACCGTCCTCAGTTCTACTTCCGTACAACTGACGTAACTGGTGCTTGTGAGCTTCCAGATGGCGTAGAAATGGTTATGCCTGGTGACAACATCCAAATGACTGTTGAACTAATTCACCCAATCGCGATGGACGAAGGTCTTCGTTTCGCTATTCGTGAAGGTGGTCGTACAGTAGGTGCGGGCGTTGTAGCTAAAGTTATTAAATAATTGATTCTTTGAATTAGTTATTTGAACGAAAAAAGGCTGCTCGAATATGAGCAGCCTTTTTTTATCTAGAAGGCGAATTTTTGTCTTTCGAGGATTGGTTACTTGACAACCAGTTTTTGAATAGCTAATATTCGCCGTCCTTAAAAAAGGATGTTGGCTTAAAAAATGTACAGTTAAGTCATCAAACATTGTATTTGGAGTTGGAAATGCAAAGCCAAAAAATCCGTATTCGTTTGAAAGCGTTTGATCATCGCCTGATTGATGCTTCAACACAAGAAATTGTGGACACAGCGAAACGTACAGGTGCGCAAGTGCGTGGACCGATTCCACTTCCTACTCGCAAAGAACGTTATACAGTATTGATTTCTCCACACGTAAACAAAGATGCGCGTGATCAGTATGAAATTCGTACACACAAACGTGTTCTAGATATCGTTGAGCCAACTGAAAAAACAGTTGACGCTCTAATGAAGCTAGACCTTGCGGCAGGCGTGGAAGTACAAATTTCTTTGGGTTAATAACAAACTCAAAGTTTGGGGTGCGAGAACCGGCTGGTTATCAGTCGGCTTATGCACAATAGTGGAATGATCTGGAATGATCAGCCGTAGCGGGTGATAGCCCCGTACACAACTGGCAAATGAGGTAAAAAATGGCTATTCAATTAGTCGGACGTAAAGCCGGAATGACACGAGTCTTCACAGAAGACGGTGTATCCGTGCCAGTAACCGTCATCGAGGTTGAACCGAACCGCGTTACTCAGGTGAAAACAGCAGAAACTGACGGCTACCAAGCTGTTCAAGTCACTGTTGGTACTCGCCGTTCGAGCCGCGTCAACAAAGCTGCTGCAGGTCACTACGCAAAAGCAAATGTTGAAGCTGGTCGTGGTTTGTGGGAGTTCCGCCTGTCTGGTGATGAAAAAGAAATCAATGTTGGTGATGAACTGACTGTAGCAGATTTCGAATCTATCTCTACGATTGACGTAACAGGTCAATCTAAAGGTAAAGGCTTTCAAGGTGCCATTAAGCGTCATAATTTCAGTATGCAAGACGCAACACATGGTAACTCATTGTCTCACCGTGCTCCTGGCTCTATCGGTCAATGTCAAACACCTGGTCGTGTTTGGAAAGGCAAGAAGATGGCAGGCCAAATGGGCGCAACACAAGTTACTACTCAGTCTTTGGAAGTAGTACGAGTTGACACAGAGCGTAACCTTATCCTAGTGAAAGGTGCGGTTCCTGGCGCAGTTAACGGTGATGTTATTCTTCAATCAGCTGTTAAAGCACGCTAAGAGGGGTAGACAATGAACTTGAATCTTACAGGTGCGGAAGGAACAGTAGAAGTTTCTGAAGTAACCTTCGCTCGTGAATACAACGAAGCGCTAGTTCACCAAGTAGTGACATCTTACTTGGCTGGTGCTCGTCAAGGCTCACGTGCACAAAAAACTCGCTCTGAAGTGGCCGGTGGCGGACGCAAACCTTGGAAACAAAAAGGTTCTGGTCGCGCACGTGCAGGTACTATCCGTAGCCCTCTATGGCGCTCTGGTGGTGTAACTTTCGCGGCAAAACCACAGGATCACTCTCAGAAAGTAAACAAGAAGATGTATCGTGCAGCAATGCGCACCATCTGGTCTGAGCTTGTACGTCAAGACCGTCTTGTTGTTGTTGAAGAGCTTAAATTGGATGCTCCAAAAACTAAGCTTTTTAAAGCAAAAATGGCAGAATTGAATGTTGAGAACGCTTTGGTTGTTTCCCATGAATTGGACGACAATCTTTTCCTAGCGGCTCGCAACATTCCGAACGTAGATGTACGTGATGCAGCGTCTATCGACCCTGTTAGCTTGATTGCTTACGACAAAGTGTTGGTGACAGTTGGTGCTCTGAAACAAGTTGAGGAGACACTAGCATGATCGGCGAACGTATTTATAAAGTTCTGTTGGGTCCACACATCTCTGAAAAAGCGACTATCGTTGCCGAAGGTAATGGTCAGTACGTTTTTCGTGTAACTGGTGATGCAACAAAACCTGAAATCAAAAAAGCTATCGAAGCACTTTTTGAAGTCAAAGTTGAGTCTGTTCGCACGTTGAACCACAAAGGTAAAACTAAGCGTACAGTTCGTGGTCTAGGCAAGCGTAGTGACGTGAAAAAAGCGTACGTACGTTTGGCTGAAGGCCAAGAAATTGACTTCATGGTCGCTGAATAAGGGGAGATAGGTCAATGGCTGTTGTAAAAAGTAAGCCAACGTCTGCAGGCCGTCGTCACGTTGTTAAAGTTACCAACAACGATTTGCACAAAGGCGCACCATATGCACCTTTGCTAGACAAAAAAAGCAAATCAGGTGGTCGTAACAATAACGGACGCATCACTACGCGTCACGTAGGTGGTGGTCATAAGCAGCATTACCGTGTTGTTGATTTTCGTCGTAACAAAGATGGAATTCCTGCGGTAGTTGAGCGTTTGGAATATGATCCAAACCGTTCTGCAAATATTGCATTGGTTAAATATGCTGATGGTGAGCGTCGTTACATTATCGCTTCCAAAGGTATGGTGGCTGGCAGTGTTGTTTCTAGTGGTGCAGATGCGCCTATCAAAGCGGGTAATACTTTGCCTCTGCAAAATATTCCTGTTGGTAGTACCGTACACTGTGTCGAGCTTAAGCCTGGTAAAGGTGCACAAGTTGCCCGTTCTGCCGGTGCGTCTGCTCAGCTAGTTGCTCGTGAAGGTCGTTACGTTACTCTTCGCCTACGTTCTGGCGAAATGCGTAAAGTATTGACTGAATGCCGCGCTACTTTGGGTGAAGTATCAAACTCTGAGCATAGCTTACGAGTTCTTGGTAAAGCTGGTGCTACGCGTTGGCGTGGTGTTCGTCCTACCGTTCGCGGTGCGGCGATGAACCCAGTAGATCACCCACATGGTGGTGGTGAAGGTCGTAGTAAGGGTGGTCGTCATCCTGTTACACCTTGGGGTGTGCCTACTAAAGGGTACAAAACACGCAGCAACAAGCGTACTGATAAACTTATTGTACGTCGCCGTACTAAGTAATAAGAGGAAACGACTGTGCCACGTTCACTAAAAAAAGGTCCTTTTATCGACCTTCATTTGTTGAAAAAGGTAGAGGCTGCGGTAGAGAAAAAAGATCGTCGTCCAATTAAAACTTGGTCACGCCGTTCTACTATCTTCCCTGATTTTGTAGGGTTGACTATCGCTGTCCATAATGGTCGCCAGCATGTTCCAGTTCTAGTAACTGAAGATATGGTCGGTCATAAACTGGGTGAGTTCGCTCCGACCCGTACATATCGTGGTCATGCTGCGGACAAGAAAGCCAAACGGTAATAAGGGGTATTAACATGAGTGAAGTAAGCGCTTCATTGAAAGGTGCTCGCCTCTCTGCGCAGAAGGCCCGTTTGGTTGTAGATCAAATCCGCGGCAAATCTGTTAGCGAAGCACTGAACATTTTAACGTTCAGTCCTAAAAAGGCGGCAGTAATTGTCAAAAAGGTACTGGAGTCTGCTGTAGCGAACGCTGAGCATAACGAAGGTGCTGATATTGATGACTTGCGTGTATCTACGGCGTATGTTGACGAGGCAATGACTCTGAAACGTATTATGCCACGTGCTAAAGGCCGTGCTGACCGTATTTTAAAACGCGGTTGCCATATTACAGTTAAAGTCGCTGACTAATTAGGAGAAACCCAATGGGTCAGAAGGTTCATCCAACTGGTATCCGCCTAGGGATAGTTAAAGATCATACCTCTACTTGGTATGCTAATAATCAAAACTACTCTAAGCTGCTATTAAATGATCTTCAGGTTCGTGCGTTCCTGGAGAAAAAATTGGTTCAGGCTTCTGTTTCTCGTATCGAGATTCAACGTCCTGCTCAAACAGCTCGTATTACAATTCATACTGCCCGTCCAGGCATCGTGATTGGTAAGAAGGGTGAAGATGTTGAGAAACTACGCAACGACGTGTCAGCAATGATGGGCGTGCCAGTTCATATCAACATCGAAGAAATTCGTAAGCCTGAATTAGATGCAAAATTGGTTGCGCAAAACATTGCTGGCCAACTTGAGCGTCGTGTTATGTTCCGTCGCGCAATGAAACGTGGCGTTCAAAATGCTATGCGTGCAGGCGCGAAAGGTATCAAGGTTCAGGTAAGTGGTCGTCTAGGCGGTGCAGAAATTGCCCGAGCTGAGTGGTACCGTGAAGGCCGTGTGCCTCTACACACTCTACGCGCTGACATTGACTACGCTACTTATGAAGCGTCTACAACTTACGGCATCATTGGTGTCAAAGTGTGGATCTTCAAAGGCGAAATCTTGGGCGGTATTGAGCAAGTGCGTGCTGATAAAGGCGCACAAAAGAAGAAGTCTAAGTAGGGGGTAAGTCATGTTACAGCCGAAACGTACTAAGTTCCGTAAGATGCAAAAAGGCCGTAACCGCGGTCTTGCTCTACGCGGTAACCAAGTTAGCTTTGGTGAATTCGGATTGAAATCGACCGAGCGTGGTCGTATTACTGCTCGTCAAATTGAAGCGGCGCGTCGTGCAATGACTCGTCACATCAAGCGTGGTGGTAAAATCTGGATTCGTGTGTTCCCTGATAAGCCGATTACTCAGAAACCTCTTGAGGTTCGTCAGGGTAAAGGTAAGGGTAGCGTAGAATACTGGGTTGCACAGATTCAACCTGGCAAGATGCTTTATGAAGTTGAGGGCGTTTCTGAACAGCTAGCACGCGAAGCGTTTGCTCTAGCTGCTGCTAAGCTTCCTCTGTCCACAACTTTCGTAACGCGTACGGTGATGTAGATGAAAGCAAAAGAACTGCAAGAAAAGTCTGTAGCAGAGCTACAAGCGACCTTGATTGAGCTGCTACGTGAGCAATTCACTCTGCGTATGCAGAAAGCAACTGGTCAGTTGACGCAAACTCATTTGCTCTCGCAAGTTCGCCGCAATATCGCACGTGTAAAAACCGTGCTAAATGATAAGGCAGGTAACTAAGATGGCAGAAACAAAAGCGCGTACAGCTACTGGTAAAGTAGTAAGCGATAAGATGGATAAAACCATCACAGTACTAGTTGAGCGTACAGAAAAACACCCTCTATACGGTAAGTTTGTCCGTCGTTCTTCTAAATTACACGCTCATGATGAAAACAATGAGTGCCAGATCGGTGATACCGTTAAGGTCGTTGAAACACGTCCTTACTCTAAGTCTAAGACTTGGAATCTGGTTCAGGTTGTTGAGAAAGCAGCAGCTGTATAAGCTGCTCCTTCCTTCGTGAGACTTGTTATCTAATTTGATTGGAGAGCAGTAATGATTCAAACAGAATCGATGCTTGATGTAGCAGATAACAGCGGCGCAAAGCGTGTTCAGTGTATCAAAGTACTGGGTGGCTCACATCGTCGTTATGCTGCTATCGGTGACATTATTAAGGTCACAGTGAAAGAAGCGATCCCTCGCGGTCGTGTTAAGAAAGGGCAGGTTCTAAACGCTGTTGTCGTTAGAACTAAGAAAGGTGTTCGTCGTTCTGATGGCTCTGTAATCCGCTTTGATGTAAACTCTGCGGTTCTACTGAATGCTTCAGGGCAGCCTATTGGTACTCGTATCTTTGGCCCTGTAACACGTGAATTGCGTACAGAGCAGTTCATGAAAATTGTTTCTCTTGCACCTGAAGTGCTGTAAGAGGGAGGGGACATTTATGCGTAAGATCAAACGTAACGACGAAGTTGTTGTGATTGCAGGTAAAGATAAAGGCAAACGCGGCAAAGTTGTTAAAGTAGTAGACGAGAGCCGAGTTCTTGTTTCTGGTGTCAATATGATCAAGAAACACGAAAAGCCAAACCCTATGAAGGGATCAACTGGCGGCATCGTTGAAAAAGAAGCACCTATTCAGGTTTCTAATGTAGCTATTTATAACAAGGCTACTGACAAAGCGGATCGCGTCGGCTTTAAATTGAATGAAGACGGTACGAAAGTACGTATCTTTAAATCAAACAGTGAAGCGATCGACGCCTAAGAGCGAGAATTATAGCCATGGCGAGACTTAAGCAAGTATATAAAGATCAAGTTGTAGCAAAACTTACTGAAGAGTTTGCTTACAAAAACGTGATGGAAGTGCCTAAAATCACTAAAATCACATTGAACATGGGTGTTGGTGAAGCTATCGCAGACAAGAAATTGCTTGAGCATGCGGTAAATGATCTAGAAGCACTGAGCGGCCAAAAAGTTGTAGTGACTAAGGCGCGTAAATCAGTAGCTGGCTTTAAAATCCGTGACGGTTATCCGATCGGTTGTAAAGTGACGCTACGTGGTGAACGTATGTGGGATTTCTTCGACCGTTTGGTTGATGTTGCTATTCCACGTATTCGTGACTTCCGTGGACTTAATCCTAAGTCTTTCGACGGTCGTGGTAACTACAGCATGGGTGTGAAAGAGCAGATCATCTTCCCTGAAATCGAATACGATAAAGTAGATCGTGTACGTGGTATGGATATTACCATTACAACGACTGCTCGTACCGACGAAGAAGGTCGTGCTTTGCTAGCCGCCTTTAGTTTCCCTTTCAAGAAATAAGAGGTAGGAATCATGGCTAAAATATCAATGATTCAGCGCGAAGCAAAACGCACCAAATTAGTAGCTAAGTACGCTGAAAAGCGTGCTGCTCTAAAAGCGATCATTAGCGACGTTAATGCATCGGACGATGAAAAGTGGGAAGCAACGCTTAAATTGCAAGCGCTTCCTCGCGATTCATCTTCTTCTCGCCAACGTAATCGTTGCCAAGTGACTGGCCGTCCACACGGTGTTTACCGTCGTTTCGGTTTGTCTCGTATCAAGTTGCGTGAAGCAGCGATGCGCGGTGACGTACCAGGCTTGAAGAAAGCTAGTTGGTAAGCAAGTAGAGCGCGATCATAATACATAGCAGTGACTGGAGTGTCTAATTACTGGACATTCTGCTCGCTGCTGTGTACTATGCGCGAGCTCTATTTGCTGCACAATGGTTTTTCAATTAGGAGCTCTTAAATGAGTATGCAAGATACCCTTGCGGATATGTTTACACGTATTCGTAATGCACAGATGGCTGCGAAGACCACTGTGAGCATGCCTTCATCAAACATGAAGGTGTCAATTGCTTCCGTACTACGTGAAGAAGGTTACGTTGGTAACTATTCCGTAGACGAAGCAGTAAAACCGACTCTTACTATCGAATTGAAATACTTCGAAGGTAAGCCGGTTATCGAAGAAATTAAACGCGCATCTCGCCCAAGCTTGCGTCAATACAAAGGCACTGCAGATCTACCTAAAGTAGAAGCTGGCCTTGGCGTTGCTATCATCTCTACCTCTAAAGGTGTGATGACTGACCGTGCAGCTCGTGCAGCTGGCATCGGTGGCGAAGTAATCTGCACTGTATTCTAGGAGTTAGTATGTCTCGAGTTGCTAATAGTCCCGTGACGCTTCCTAGTGGTGTAGATTTTACTCTTAAAGGACAAAATGTTGTTGTTAAAGGCAGCAAAGGTTCTTTAGAGCTAGATGTTCACACAAGCGTTCAAGTGACTAAAGAAGAAAATGTTATCACCTTCGCTGCTCGCGATGGTGCGAAACAAAGCCGTGCCTTAGCTGGTACTACTCGTGCGTTGATTAACAACATGGTTATTGGTGTTAGTCAAGGTTTCGAGAAACGTTTGATTCTTCAAGGTGTTGGTTACCGTGCTGCGCTTAAAGGCAAAGTACTTAACCTATCATTGGGCTTTTCTCACCCAGTTGATTACGAACTACCTGAAGGTATTACAGCTGAATGTGCTTCTCAAACAGAAGTTGTGATCAAAGGCATTGATAAACAAGCCGTTGGTCAAGTTGCTGCAGAAGTTCGCGGTTTCCGTCCACCAGAGCCATACAAAGGCAAAGGTGTTCGCTATTCTGACGAGATCATTCGTCGTAAAGAAGCTAAGAAGAAGTAGGTAAGCATTCATGAACACTAAGAAACAATCTCGAATTCGTCGTGCACGTCGTGCGCGCCTACATATTCGTGAACTAGGTGCGAATCGTCTTACTGTACATCGCACACCACGCCATATGTATGCTCAAGTTATTTCTCCTTGTGGTAGTAAAGTGCTAGCGAGCGCTTCTACACTAGAAGAATCTCTACGTGCTACAGCGACTGGTAACAAAGAAGCGGCTAAACAAGTCGGTGCTTTGGTTGCTGCTCGCGCTAAAGAAGCAGGTGTCACTACGGTCGCTTTTGACCGTGCTGGCTTCAAATACCACGGACGTGTTCAAGCGCTAGCTGATGCCGCACGTGAAGCCGGTCTAGAGTTCTAAGGGGTAGCAAATGGCAGTTAATGAACAACAAACTAGCGACCTCCAAGAGAAGCTAGTACAGGTAAACCGCGTTGCTAAAGTTGTAAAGGGTGGTCGTATCTTCTCTTTCACAGCTCTAACAGTCGTTGGTGATGGAAATGGTAAGGTTGGCTTCGGTCGCGGTAAAGCGCGCGAAGTGCCTCAAGCAATCCAAAAAGCGATGGAACAAGCTCGTCGCAATATGGTTTCTGTTAAGCTAGATGGCGATACTCTTCAGTATCCTGTTAAAGCTGTGCATGGCGCTTCTAAAATTTACATGCAACCAGCCTCTCAAGGTACTGGTATCATCGCCGGTGGTGCAATGCGTGCAGTTCTTGAAATTGCAGGTGTTCACAACGTATTGGCGAAATGTTACGGCTCTACAAACCCTGTAAACGTGGTTCGTGCTACGATTAAAGGTTTGCAAGACATGAAAGCACCTGAGCAAATCGCGGCAAAACGCGGTAAGTCAGTCGATCAAATTTTGGGGTAATGTGTCATGGCGAATAAAACCATCACAGTTCAACTAACCCGTAGCCCGATCGGTCGTCTTCCAAAACACCGTGAAACAATTAAAGGCTTGGGTTTGCGTAAAGTTGGCCAAACTCGTGAGCTGGAAGATACTCCAGCAGTACGTGGTATGGTTAATAAAGTTTATTACATGGTTAAAGTTGTAGGAGAATAACATGTTTTTAAATACACTTCGTCCTGGCGAAGGTAGCAAGCATGCTCCTAAACGTGTCGGTCGCGGTATTGGTAGCGGCTTGGGCAAAACCGGCGGACGTGGCCATAAAGGTCTTAAGTCTCGTTCTGGTGGCTCAGTGAAACCTGGTTTTGAAGGCGGTCAAATGCCATTGCAGCGTCGTCTGCCAAAATTTGGTTTTACCTCACGTCAGGCTAAGTATGTTGCTGAGGTTCGTTTAAACGAGCTTGCTGCTGTAAATGCTGAAGTTGTAGATTTGGCTGCTCTTAAAAGCGCCGACATCATTGGTCATCAAATTAAGACAGCGCGTGTAATTTTGTCAGGCTCAATCGACAAAGCAGTTACCATTCGTGGTCTTAAAGTGACTAAAGGTGCTCGTGCCGCTATTGAAGCAGCTGGCGGAAAAGTCGAGGAATAAATGGCAAAGCGTGGCTCACTACCAGCCGGTATGCAAAATGGACTAAGCGAGCTTTGGGCTCGCATCCGTTTTGTATTGTTGGCAATTATTGTATATCGAATTGGTGCTCACATTCCTGTTCCAGGGATTAACCCTGATAGATTGTCTGCCCTATTTAACCAAAATGAAGGCACAATTCTGAGTTTATTTAACGTATTCTCAGGGGGCGCGCTCCAGCGAATGAGTATTTTCGCTCTCGGAATACTGCCCTATATTTCTGCCTCTATTATTATGCAGTTATTAACGGTTGTGAGTCCGCAGCTAGAGCAGTTGAAAAAAGAGGGTGAGGCGGGGCGTCGTAAGATTACCCAATATACCCGTTATGGTACGGTACTGTTAGCGCTTATCCAATCTGCCTCAATGGCGGTTGGTCTAGCCAGTCAAGGAATCGCTTTCCATGGTGGCCTACAATTCTACGGCGTTGCTGTCGTTTCGTTGGTTGCTGGAACCGTGTTCTTGATGTGGCTGGGTGAGCAAGTAACTGAAAAGGGCATTGGTAATGGTATTTCTATTATCATTTTCTCTGGTATCGTGGCTGGTATTCCTGCTGCTTTAGGTCGCTCGTTTGAATCGGCTCGTCAAGGCGATATTAATATTCTTGCTTTGTTGTTTATTGGTGTAATTGCTGTGGCAACCATTGCGTTTGTGGTCTTTATTGAACGTGGTCAGCGCCGTATTACAGTGAATTATGCGAAACGCCAGCAAGGTAACAAGGTGTTTGCCGCACAGAAGAGTCATTTGCCGCTTAAGGTGAATATGGCGGGTGTTATCCCACCTATTTTCGCTTCAAGTATCCTTCTATTTCCTGCTTCGATCGGCCAATGGTTTGGTCAAGGTAAGGGCATGGAATGGTTGCAAAATATCTCTCTGGCTCTAGCTCCTGGACAACCTCTATATGTGCTGTTGTTTGCGATAGCAATTGTTTTCTTTTGCTTCTTTTATACAGCACTGGTGTTCAACCCTAAAGATGTGGCAGATAACTTAAAAAAATCCGGTGCTTTTTTGCCGGGTATTCGTCCAGGCGATCATACAGCTCGATATATTGATGGTGTAATGACTCGTTTGACACTGTTTGGTGCGTTATACATCACACTGGTGTCTTTGATGCCTCAGTTCTTTGTTGTTGCGTGGAATGTTCCTTTCTACTTTGGCGGTACATCGTTATTGATTATCGTGGTAGTAGTAATGGACTTTATGTCGCAAGTACAAAGTCATTTAATGAGTCATCAGTACGAGTCGTTAATGAAGAAATCTAATCTGACTGGTTATGGTCCAAATGGCCTAATGCGTTAGCATAGGTTGGAGTTGAACATGAAAGTACGTGCATCTGTAAAGAAAATCTGTCGTAACTGCAAAATCGTTCGTCGTAACGGTTCAGTTCGAGTGATTTGCTCTGAGCCTCGCCATAAACAGCGTCAAGGTTAACAGCGAATTCGCTCTATGATGGGAAAAGGGTGGTTGATTTTTCGCCTAAACATAGGCATAATCAGCCGCCCTCATGAAAGCAAAGCGATGATTTAGAAATCATCCATAACAACGGAGTAAATTGAATGGCCCGTATAGCCGGTGTCAATATTCCTGACAATAAACATGCGGTCATTTCTCTGACTTACATCTTCGGAATTGGTCGCACTCGTTCGCGTGCAATTTGCGCCGCGTCAGGTGTTGCTGAAACTGCCAAAATCAGTTCTTTAAGTGATGAAACACTTGATGAACTTCGTGGTGAAGTTGCTAAGTATACTGTAGAAGGTGATCTACGCCGTGAAGTCAGCATGTCTATTAAACGTCTGATGGATCTTGGCTGTAACCGTGGTATTCGTCACCGCCGCAGCCTACCTGTTCGTGGTCAACGTACCAAAACGAACGCTCGCACACGAAAAGGCCCTCGTAAGCCTATTCGTAAGTAATATAAACGCGTTTCGCTCTAGCCACTAAGTTTGTTAGAGCTGAGCATTAAATAGGAAAAGTGCAATATGGCTAAGCCAGCTACGCGCAATACCAAGAAAAAAGTCAAAAAGACGGTTGTTGATGGTGTTGCTCATGTACACGCGTCATTTAACAACACGATCGTGACTATCACCGACCGCCAAGGCAATGCATTGTCTTGGGCTACTGCCGGTGGTTCTGGTTTTCGCGGATCTCGTAAAAGTACTCCTTTCGCAGCGCAGGTTGCTGCGGAGCGTGCCGGTACTGTCGCACAAGAATTCGGCCTTAAAAACGTTGACGTCATGATCAAGGGCCCAGGTCCTGGTCGTGAGTCCGCAGTTCGTGCATTGAATGCATTGGGCTTGCGTATCAATAACATCACAGATGTGACGCCAATCCCGCACAATGGTTGCCGTCCACCTAAGAAACGTCGCGTTTAATTGAGGAGACAGATACATGGCTCGTTATATAGGTCCAACTTGTAAGTTGTCTCGTCGTGAAGGTACCGACTTGCAATTGAAGAGCGGTTCACGCGCTCTTGAGTCTAAATGTAAAGCAGAAACCGTTCCTGGTGTACATGGTGCACGTCGTGGACGCCTTTCTGACTACGGCTTGCAATTACGTGAGAAACAAAAAGTTCGTCGTATGTACGGCATTCTTGAAAAACAATTCCGTAACTACTACAAATCTGCCGCTCGTCTTAAAGGTGCAACAGGTGAAAACCTTCTGCAACTTTTGGAATCACGTTTAGATAACGTTGTATACCGCGCAGGTTTTGGTTCTACTCGTGCGGAAGCCCGTCAACTAGTTGGCCATAAAGGTATTCTAGTTAATGGCGCATCGGTTAACATTCCGTCTTACCAAGTTAAAGCTGGTGACGTTGTGTCTATCCGTGAAAAAGCGAAAAAACAATTGCGTGTTCAAAGCGCATTAGAGCTATCTAAAAATCGTGCACCGATCCACTGGATCGAAGTGGATACCACTAAACTGGAAGCAACTTACAAAGCTGCTCCAGAGCGTGCCGATTTATCAGCTGAAATTAATGAGAACCTAATCGTCGAACTTTACTCTAAGTAAGTCGGTGATTGGGATTAAGAAATAGGTGGATCTATGCAGCGTTCAGTGAGCGAATTGTTAACCCCACGCAACATTGAAGTTCAGGAATTAGGCAAAACGCGCGCTAAAGTAACGCTTCAACCACTTGAACGTGGTTTTGGTCATACTTTAGGTAACGCGTTGCGCCGCATCCTTTTGTCTTCAATGCCTGGTTGTGCAATTGTTGAAGTTGAAATCGACGGCGTATTGCATGAATACAGCGCAATCGAAGGGGTTAAAGAAGATGTCATAGAAATTCTTCTTAACCTGAAAGGAGTTGCGATCGCTCTACACGGGCAAGATGAAGCAACTCTTACTTTAAGTAAAACAGGTCCTGGTGTCGTAACGGCTGGAGATATCCAGTTGGTTGCTGATGCAGAGATCGCTAACCCTGATCACGTTATTGCTAACTTGGATGACACTGCAGTACTTAATATGCAGATCAAAGTAGCACGTGGTCGTGGTTATGAGCCTGCTGATGCCCGTATTGCAAGCGACGATGAGACTCGTCCTATCGGCCGTTTGCAGCTGGATGCTTCGTTCAGTCCTGTTCGCCGTGTGGCCTACAGCGTTGATAGTGCTCGTGTAGAGCAACGTACCGACTTAGATAAGTTAGTATTAGATATCGAATCTAATGGTACGATTGACCCTGAAGAAGCCATTCGTCGTGCTGCGACCATTCTTCAGCAACAGATTGCTGTCTTCGTCGCTCTTGAAAGCGAAAGCGAAGCACCTGTTGTGGAAGAAGAGGATGAGATTGATCCAATTTTGCTACGCCCGGTTGATGATCTTGAGTTGACCGTTCGCAGTGCTAACTGTTTAAAAGCAGAGAACATTTATTACATCGGTGATTTGATTCAACGTACTGAGGTTGAGCTTCTTAAGACGCCAAACTTGGGTAAGAAGTCGTTAACTGAAATCAAAGATGTTTTAGCACAGCGTGGTTTGTCTTTGGGAATGCGTCTAGAAAACTGGCCACCAGCTAGCTTAAAAGACGATAGCAAAGTTCTAGCTCGCTAGGTCATTGTTCCCTGACCACCGTAGTTTGGTAAGGAATGTAAAATGCGTCATCGTAAGAGTGGACGTCACTTAAACCGTACTAGCTCTCATCGTAAAGCGATGTTCAAAAATATGGCTGCTTCTTTATTCGAGCACGAAGTTATTAAAACTACGTTGCCGAAAGCCAAAGAACTTCGTCGCGTTGCTGAGCCTTTGATCACATTGGCGAAAGAAGATTCCGTAGCGAATCGTCGCCTTGCCTTTGCTCGTACTCGTAGCAAAGACGCAGTAGGTAAATTGTTCTCTGAACTTGGTCCTCGTTACCAAGCTCGTCCTGGCGGTTATGTTCGCATTTTGAAATGTGGCTTCCGTGCAGGTGACAATGCGCCTATGGCTTATGTTGAATTGGTTGATCGACCAGTTGCTGAAGCCGCTGAGTAATATCAGTTTGTAATAAAAAAACCGGACCTTGTGTCCGGTTTTTTTTATCTGATATTTACCAATGAAGTAGGCTGTATTTTAGATATAAAAAAAGTCCAAGCGCGTGTCTTGGACTTTTGTTAATTACCCAGCCTATTTATTTCAGCATGGGTTTTAAGAAGCGCCCGGTATGGGATGTCTCATTGTGAGCAATGTCCTCTGGCGTCCCTTCTGCAATGATGTAACCGCCGCCACTGCCGCCTTCAGGGCCAAGATCGACAATCCAGTCCGCCGTTTTGATGACATCAAGATTGTGCTCAATAACGACAACGGTATTGCCGTGATCTCGTAGACGATGTAACACTTTCAATAGTTGCTCGATGTCTGCAAAATGCAAACCAGTGGTTGGCTCGTCCAGAATATAGAGGGTTTTTCCGGTATCCCGTTTAGACAGCTCTTTGGCAAGCTTCACGCGCTGTGCTTCCCCTCCAGAGAGTGTCGTAGCGGCTTGTCCTAGGCGAATATAGCCAAGCCCCACATCAATCAACGTCTGTAATTTTCTTGCAATCGCAGGGACTGGATCGAAGAAGTCTCGAGCATCCTCAATAGTCATTTCTAGGCATTCGTGAATGTTCTTCCCTTTGTAGTGTATTTCAAGGGTTTCACGATTATAGCGTTTGCCTTTACAGACATCACAGGGGACATAGACATCGGGTAAAAAATGCATTTCTACTTTGATCACACCATCGCCTTGGCAGGCTTCACAGCGTCCGCCTTTTACGTTAAAGCTAAAGCGGCCAGGTTTGTAACCGCGAGAGCGAGCTTCTTGCGTGGCGGCAAACAATTCACGCATGGGTGTAAAAATACCGGTATAGGTTGCTGGATTTGAGCGAGGCGTACGACCAATGGGGCTTTGGTCAATGTCGACACATTTATCGAATAACTCTAATCCTTCAATTTTTTCATGGGGGGCTGCTTTGAGGGTTGTCGCGCCATTTAATGCGGTAGCGGCTAATGGAAATAGCGTACCGTTGATCAAGGTAGACTTACCTGACCCAGAGACTCCTGTAATACAAGTCATCACACCGAATGGAATGGTTAAGTCGACTTTGTTTAAGTTATTGCCTGTTGCCCCAATTAATTTTAGTACTTGATTGTTGACTGCTTCGTGGCGTTTGGCTGGTATGTCGATCTTGCGTTGCCCATTTAAGAACTGTCCAGTGACAGACTGAGGGCAATTCATAATGTCTTGTGGTGTACCGCTGACGATGATTTCTCCGCCATGAACCCCAGCGCCAGGACCAATATCGACTACAAAGTCCGCGACACGAATCGCATCTTCATCGTGTTCCACAACGATGACCGTGTTGCCGAGATCCCGTAATCGCGTCAATGTGGAGATAAGCCGCTCGTTATCACGCTGATGCAAGCCAATAGAAGGCTCATCAAGGATATACATAACACCCACTAATCCGGCGCCAATTTGGCTCGCGAGTCGAATTCGTTGCGCTTCCCCGCCTGATAATGAGTCGGCTTTACGATCTAATGTCAGGTACTCAAGGCCAACGTTGACAAGAAACGTCAGACGGTCGCGAATTTCTTTAAGAATCTTCGAGGCGATCTCTCCCCGAGCACCTGTTAAGGTGAGGTTTTCAAAGTAGGTTAGGCATTCTGCAATCGGGAATTTTACAATCTCAGGGAGCGTTTCTTCATTGATAAACACATTGCGCGCTGAGCGATTGAGGCGTGAACCATGGCAATCAGGGCATGGCTGTGTCGTAATATACTGGGATAAGTCTTCACGAACGCTGTCAGACTCGGTTTCATGATAGCGACGTTGTAGATTGGGCAACACCCCTTCAAAGGCATGAGAACGAATCATTTTGTCACCACGTTCATTGATGTAGACAAAATCGATTTTGTCTTTGCCCGATCCGTTGAGAATTTTATCCTGATATTGTTTGGGGATGTCTTTGAACTTGGCGTCGATATCAAAGCCGTAGTGTTTTGCTAAGGCACTTAGCTGTTGGTAATAAAAAATACTGCGACGTCCCCAGCCACGAATAGCACCCTCCGCAAGGGTCAGTGTTTCATCTTGAATAATGCGGTCAGGATCAAAGACTTGATGTGTCCCCAGTCCATCACACGTTTGACAAGCGCCATTAGGGTTATTGAACGAAAACAGACGTGGTTCGAGCTCCGTAAGGCTGTAGCCACAGACTGGACAGGCAAACTTACTGGAAAAAATATGAATGTCTTTTTCATCATCCATATTAATGACTTTGGCAATACCATCGGACAAGGAAAGACAGGTCTCGAATGACTCAGCAAGGCGAAGTTGTAAATCTTTACGAACTTTAAAACGATCAATGACAACTTCTATAGTATGTTTCTTATTTTTTTCTAAAGTAGGGGCATCGTCTAAATCGACGACGATTCCGTCGATGCGAGCGCGGATAAAACCTTTAGATAACAAATCGTTAAGAACATGAAGGTGCTCGCCTTTGCGATCTTTGACAATCGGCGCAAGCAACATCATTTTAGTTTCCTCAGGAAGAGAGATTATCTTATCGACCATTTGTGATATGGTTTGCGCCTCTAATGGCTCTCCATGATCAGGACAGCGTGGCTGGCCTGCCCGAGCAAATAGCAACCGAAGGTAATCATAGATTTCTGTGATTGTACCAACGGTAGAACGCGGGTTATGAGACGTTGATTTCTGTTCAATGGATATGGCTGGGGAAAGGCCTTCGATATGATCAATATCCGGTTTTTCCATCATGGATAGAAACTGTCTAGCGTAAGTTGACAGTGATTCTACATAGCGACGCTGACCTTCTGCATACAAGGTATCAAAAGCGAGGGAAGATTTTCCTGAGCCAGATAGGCCAGTGATCACCACGAGTTTGTCTCTAGGAATGTCTAGGTCCACATTTTTAAGATTGTGGGTGCGTGCTCCGCGTATGGTGATAGTATCCATGTGTCTCCAATATAGTCTTTGGTCAACAGAAATTAGCTTCGTTGTGAGTAGAATAACTGTCTATTTTTACAGTAGTTGAAATAGAGCTTCAACGTTAATTTTTGTAATATTGACATTTTCCTTTTTCTTAAACCTAAGTTGAGTGGTTGAATCTCCTTATGGATGCACTTGAACGTCGATCTGTTCTTGCCCTAGCGCTTGTTTATCTCTTTAGAATGCTAGGCTTATTTCTCATTATGCCCGTCATCAGTGTGGCCGCAGATGGTCTACAAGGAGCCGATGCCGCCTTGATTGGTACTGCGATTGGTATATATGGGTTCACCCAAGCCATATTGCAAATACCAATGGGTATGTGGTCTGACCGAATTGGTCGTAAGCGTGTCATTGTTATCGGTTTGCTGTTGTTCGCATTGGGCAGTTTGATTTGTGCGAATGCAACCAGCATACATGTACTTATCGTTGGTCGTGCATTACAAGGCGCTGGGGCGATAGCCAGTACCTTAATGGCTTTGTTGAGTGATGTCACTAGAGAGAAGAACCGCACCAAATCCATGGCGATGGTCGGTGTGAGTATTGGGGCTTCTTTTATGATTTCGTTAGTGCTGGGACCATGGGTATTTGATTTAGTAGGTTTGTCTGGCTTGTTTTACTTGTCGTTCGGTTTTTCTTTCCTTGGCATAGCCTTGATTTTGTTTGTTGTTCCTAACGTTGTTCAACATACCTTTAAACGTGACACAACGCCCAGTTTGGTAGCGCTTGGGCGTGTGATTAAAGACAGTAAGCTGCGCTTCCTTAACATCAGTGTGTTATTGCTGCATGCCAGCTTAACGGCATTGTTCATTACCGTGCCACATTTATTGATTCAGCGCTTTGGTTTGCCGTTGGCAGATCATAGCTGGCTTTACCTTGGAGTAATGGGTTTTGCCTTCGTAGGTATGGTACCATTAGTGATCATCGCTGAAGCAAAAGGCAAAATGAAGGCCGTTGTTTTTAGCGTGGTTTTGATGCTGGGACTGAGTGCTATTTTATTACAATGGGCCCCCCATCTATGGGTGTTTGGTCTACTATTGTGGTGCTACTTTGTTGGTTTTAATACCCTTGAAGCGACCTTACCATCCTTGATTAGTAAGCAAGCTCCTGTTGGTTACCGAGGCACGGCAATGGGTGTGTTTTCGACTCACCAATTTCTTGGCTCTTTTTTAGGAGGGATCGGTGGCGGTTGGATATTGCAGCATTACTCAAACAGTACATTATTTGATGTTGTCGGCATTGTATTGATGTTATGGACAGCCGTGTGCTTTATGCAGCCAGCTCCACGTCAGCTAAGCAGCATGGCGTTTAGTTTGCCGGACGGTGATGATGGCGCACTAGATGCCTTGGCCGATCAGCTTGCTAAAGTGGAAGGCGTAGAAGACATGCAAATTTTTAAAGATGAGCTAACGGCTTATCTTAAAATAGACAAAAAGAGACTTGATAAAGAGGCCCTAAAACGTCTCGCACCTCAAGCCAATATCTAAAGAACATAATGAATAACAGTTGGAGAGCCTCATGGCACGTGGAATTAACAAAGTGATCTTGATCGGGAACGCAGGCAACGATGCCGAAGTCCGTTTTATGCCTTCTGGAGCGGCGGTTGCAAACGTCAACATCGCGACAACCGAGAGCTGGAGAGACCGTCAAACGGGCCAAATGCAAGAACGCACCGAATGGCATCGTGTCGCGTTTATGGATCGTGGTAACTATCGTTTGGGTCAAATCGCAGGCGACTTTATCAAAAAAGGCTCTAAAGTCTATGTTGAAGGCTCTTTGCGTACCCGTGAGTGGGAAAAAGATGGCATTAAACGCTACACAACCGAAATCGTTGCGAACGAAATGCAATTGTTAGACGGTCGTGGTGACAATGCCGGTCAGCAAAGTGGTGGTTACGATTCTATGCAAGGTGGCCAAGGTGGTTATTCTAATAACGCACCTCAACAAGGTTATGGTCAAGCGCCACAGCAGCCTGCAGCACCGCAACAGTCCGCACCACAACATGCTCCTCAGGGCGGTGGTTTTAACCAACCACCTCAGCAAGGTGGGTATGGTCAAGCACCACAGCAACCTGCGCATCAGCCAGCGGCGCCACAAGCGCAACCGCAGTCTTTTGGTAGCTGGGGTAATGCACCTCAACAAGCTCCGTCTCAACCGGCGCCACAACAGCAACCAGCACCACAACAGCGTGCGCCACAGCAGCCTGCTCAGCAACCAAAGCCGCAACAAGCGCCAAATTTTGACGATTTCGACGATGATATCCCGTTCTAGGTTACGCGTTTAAAAAATGTTAATTTTAACTGAAGGTCTCTATTTTAGAGGCCTTTTTTATTTTTAAGTGTAGAAAACCATTGCTTGTTTAATGACTTAGATTAATTGTTTTTAAAGTGTACTAAGCTGGTTCTGATCACATATCAGGACGATACGAAAATTGATACAGTCAGGTGAGCTCGAGGATGGTGCTGTGATTCGTATTTCTTCTGAGCAAGACCTAAGTCCGATTAAACGAACTTTGGATCAGAAACAATTTACTATGCAAGAGAGCTAGTTTGTTGGTTGGCATGTAATGCCAAAGAAAATAGTTATCGAAAAAACGATGCCTGCTATTCTCAATATTTTGGATAAATAGCAAAGTAAACTGATATGGATATTTTTTTGTTGACCTGTTGCAGCTCGCTTAAATGCGAATAAGGTTTCTCAGCATGTTCTGCTTAGTTATAGCAAAATTACTCAAGAGTTTGAGGATATCAGGATGCTTGATAAAAGGGAGCC
The DNA here is from genome assembly GCF_900089775.1 of Marinomonas spartinae. Lineage (GTDB taxonomy): Bacteria > Pseudomonadota > Gammaproteobacteria > Pseudomonadales > Marinomonadaceae > Marinomonas > Marinomonas spartinae. The sequence continues at coordinate 35,073 of NZ_FLOB01000016.1, read as the reverse complement.
TTGCCTGAAGCTGCTAGGCTAAACGTCCACATAAGGGTTGGTATTTAAAGAATATATAAGTTTTTTTAAATGCGGTATATATGTCTATAGTGTTAGCATTAATTATGCTGGGATTTCGGCGTTGCTATCTCTATTGTGATATCAAAAGCAATAATTGTTTATAGGGCTATAGGACATAGACTATGTTTCAAAAGTACCTTAAAAGCCATTTTTCGAGAAGTACTATTGGCCGAAAAATGGTAGCGTTCAATAATAGTACTGTAGCATTAGCTACTGATTTAGGGTTAAAAAGGCGTGAAAATCAAGATCGTGTAGCAGCTCTTAGTTTCAGATCCAAGAGCTCAAAATACTATTTAATTGCTGTTGCTGATGGAATGGGTGGTATGAAAGATGGTGAAGAGTCCGCGGTAATTGCCCTTTCTTCATTTTTTTCAGCAGCATTAGAAAACGTTGAACTTGGTCCAGAGCACTTTCTTAAAGATGCTGTAGTTTTTGCAAATGAAACTGTATATGCGCTTACTAAGAGCCGGGGTGGAAGTACTTTGTCTGCACTTCTTATTAACAGTGATGGTATGGGCATGACTGTTAATGTTGGTGATAGTCGAATTTATGCTAAGAAGAGCGATTCTCATGAGGTTGTAAGATTGAGTGTAGATGATTCTTTAGCTGAAGCGTTTGGAAGCCATGGTAGGGATTTACTGCAGTTTATCGGTATGGGGGAGGGTATAAAGCCACATATATCATTTTTAGATGATAATTACCTTCATGCATATTTGATGACTGATGGGATTCATTTCATTGAACCAAATACTCTGTCAGATATTGTGGCGGAAGCAGATAATGCAATTCAGGTTGTTGAAAGGCTGATTGCTATTTCTCGATGGTGTGGAGGGCCTGATAATGCATCTATATGTGCTATTGATCTAGATGCATTCGACTTTCAGGAATGTAGTTCTGACAGCACCGTTGCGACACTATTTGACCCTTTTGGTGTTTCTAATTTTATATTTGAACAGTCAATTAATGTTGACTCTGAAAGTAGTCATGATTCAGACGTCTCTATGGAGGTTATTGAAAAAAGGGCTCGTCAGCCTTTTAAAAAAGACAAATCACAGGATGTCAAACCTTCACCTGATGATAAAGTCTCTGATAAAACTTCTGTAGTATCGAAGAGTAAAGTAACTAGGACATATAGAAAAACACGTAAAAGGAAAAATACTGAAGAAGAGCAACAACTTAAAATAATAAGCTTGGATGATGAAGATACGGAGAGTTAGAGATGAGTGAATATAGATATGAACCACTTAGTGAAATCTCTAATTTTGGAGGTATGGGGGAGGTTGCTTTTAGCAAGGATCTTCATTTAGATCGCAAGGTTGCAATAAAATTTCTACAGGCGGGGGTTGAAGAAAGACGCTTTTTGGATGAGCAGTTAGCATTGATGCAGTTACGTTCCAAGCACGTTGTTCAGCTCTATGACGTAATAAACATTCAAGGTCGAGAAGGATTGGTTTTAGAGTTCATTGAGGGGAAAGATCTTTCTGAATTAGATTATGATGAACTTGGCTCCGACGTTCTCATTCATCATCTTTGGCAAATTGCATGTGGTCTAGTCGACATTCACAATCACGGAATTATTCATCGGGATTTAAAGCCTAATAATGTTCGGATGAATGAAGATGGTGTGATTAAGATTTTCGACTTTGGTCTGTCTAGATCGCAATCAAACGCTGCGACCAAAGGGGTTGTTGGGACATTTGTATTTATGGCTCCAGAGCTTTGGGGAGCGGGATCATCTAATTTTTCAAAAGCGGTTGATGTATATGCATTTGCTATAACTGCTTTGGTGTTAGCTAATAAAGAGCTTCCTCAAGAATTGTGTGAGTTGCCTCCTTTAGAATATATTCGAGGTGGAAAAATAAGAGAGTCACTTTCTGGTGTGGATTCGAAGGTGGTCGATATTATTGAGCAATGTCTTTCTTATGATCCCGCTATGCGTCCTAGTATGAAAAATGTTGAAATATGTCTTAGAAGGTATCTTCTAAAAGGACGGCATACAGGGCTTTTTATTATTGGGGATGAACAAAAATATGTCGATAGTAGTAAACGATCCACAAAAATTGGGCTTCAAAATGATCCTACATCAATTTCGATCGAATATGATGGGTATGACTTCAAAATTACTCATATAAGTGGGTGTGTTAGGGTTAATAACCAAATTGCTACCGTTGGTAGGGCGCTCCCTGAATCGTCAGTATTGACTTTCGAGTCATCAAAGTCACAAAGCCGAGCATTTGTGACATTTGATATATCAAACCCAGAGGTGGTTGTATGATTAATTCAGGTCAATTGGTGGGTGGTAGATATAAAATTGAAGAGCATATAGGGTCGGGAGGTATGCAACACGTATATCGTGCGTTGGATACTAAACTTGATATATTGGTGGCCCTGAAAACGCCTCAAGAAACTCAAAAAGATCAAAAGTTCAAGAATAGTGCGATTATCGCAGCGAGAGTAAATCATCACAATGTAGCAAAAACATTGGATTACTTCGAGGACTCTGGTGAAGCTTATTTAATTGAAGAGCTAGTTGATGGCGGGACTCTTGAGGATAAAGCTTCATTATATGAATATTTTGATCCTCATATGTCAGCAAAGGTCTTTCATTTATTAGCAAAAGGTGTTCAAGCGTCTCATCTTCAAGGTGTGATACATCGCGATTTAAAGCCTAGTAATATAATGGTTACGAAAGGTGTTGGGGTAACAGGTCTTAAGATAACAGACTTTGGCATTGCTACTTTTACAGAACAGGTATTTTCCGAAGAAGCTCGGTCAGGAGATATGACGCGCTCTACATCAGGAACTGTAAGAGGAGCTCTTCCATTTATGGCTCCAGAGATGATGTTTAGGAAGCCGAATATTGATCTTACTGAAGCAATAGATATTTGGTCTATAGGCGCAATGATGTTTAAGCTGATGACAGGAGACTTCCCGTTCGGAGTATATTTGGAAGCTGCTGTAAATGTGAGCACCAAGAACCGGCAGCCATGGCCACTATTTATGACTAGTAATCCGCAATTTTCAGCATTATCAAAGGAATTGCAAGGGCTAGTAGATAGATGTTTGGAGTACGACCCTTCTAAGAGGCCAACGTCCACAGAGCTAGTTAGTGCGTGTCAGGATTTATGTTACCAATCTGGGGACAGATATGAAGGTAGAATAACGCGGACCTTTCAAAGTGGTTATAGTTTTTTTGCGAAAGGGGGCGATCATGATGTTTACGTAAGTAAATCAAGTATTTATGGAAATAGTAGGCTTGAAGTCGATTCAGTAGTTTTATATTCAAAGTACCCTGGTCAGCCAAATCAACGAGCCCATCCGGTGGTAAAGCTCAAAGATCGACCTATTGAGTTCTAAGGAAAAAGTCAAAAAGCCTCAAATTATTTGAGGCTTTTTTTATATCTAAAATGATGAGTTTTGGATATAAAAAATGGTTTCATTTTCATTCATAGCGCTTATAAGGAGCCTAAGATGTTAACGGGTAAGCATATTCTAAGTTGTGACTGTATTGATAATGACGATCTTCATCGATTGTTCGAGCTGGCGGATCTCCTTCAGCCAGTAGCGAAGGGGTTAAAGTATACTCGTATATTGGAAGGGGCGATGTTGTGCAGTTTGTTCTTTGAGCCAAGTACCCGTACTCGTCTTAGCTTTGATTCGGCTTTTATGCGCCTTGGTGGATCGGTTTCCAGCACAACGGGCTTTTCCTTTTCTTCCATTGCCAAGGGGGAATCCCTTGAAGATACCAGTCGTGTCGTGAGTGGCTATGGGGATATTCTCGTTGTTCGCCATCCTGAGGAGCAGGCAATTTATGACATTGCTGCACAAACCTATGTTCCCGTAATCAATGGCGGTAATGGTGCTGGTGAACACCCCACGCAAGCCTTGCTTGATTTGTATACGTTAGAGCGGGAGTTGCAACGAACAGATCGTTGTTTGCAGAAAAGCGTGATTGTGTTGGCAGGGGATCTGCGGTTTGGCCGTACGATTCATTCTCTGGTGAAACTATTGGTGCGTTTTTCGCCTCGTAAATTGATTTTTCTGTCGCCAGAAAACTTACGATTGCCGGAGAACCTTAGAGATATGCTCGCAAAGCAAACCATAGACGTGGAGGAAACTCAGAACGTGGGTGAGGCGTTGAGGCAAGCGGATGTGATTTACACAACCCGAGTGCAAAAAGAGCGTTTTCCTGAGAATGAATTAGCAGAAAACTACTCCAGCAACTTTCGTATTGATGCGGCGTTGTTTGAGCGTTTTGCTTCTCCCAATACCTTGATTATGCACCCTTTGCCCCGGGACAGTCGTGAAGGAGCAAACGACCTGTCGGATGACCTGAACTCAGATTCACGTTTAGCCATCTTTCGTCAGACCGATGCCGGTGTGCCTATTCGTATGGCGCTTTTCGCCTCCGTGATGGGCGTGGCTGATCACGTGCAGAATAGCTTACAGGAAGCTAAGTGGTTCACTCCTCGTTACACGGGCGTCCAGGATGCGGCTTTTTATGAGCGAAACCCTGCCAAGTAATAGGGTTATATTTGATGTTTTGTTTAAAGTGTTTGGTCACTCATCCATTCACACAGATTGGTGAGCATGTTTTTACACTGTTCTAATTGATCAATTTGAACAAACTCGTCCGGTTTGTGGCCTTGCTCCATACTGCCTGGGCCACATACTAGGGTGGCAACACCCGCTTCATCAAATAGCCCGCCTTCTGTACCAAATGCGACGGTATCGAATTCAGCGCTGTTACTCCATTTTGCTAACCATTGGGCAAAGTCGGATTGTGGGTCTGTCAGTAAAGGAGGGTACGTCGCAAGCGTTTCAAACTGGATCTTGGACTTCCCATGAATGCGTTGCATCTCAGGCTCTAAGCAAGAGGAAGCGTAGTGCTGTAGTGTCTCAAAAGTAGCTTTGGCATTGCTTTCTGGTAGATAACGCATTTCGACATCAAATTGGCAGAACTCCGGCACAATATTGAGTGCGGCTCCTCCTTGAATTAGTCCTGTCTGTAATGTGCTATAAGGTGGATCAAAGCGCTCATCTTGCTCCTCTTTTAACGGAGTAGAAAGTTCGGTTACTTTATTGATGAGCTTAGCCGCATACTCAATGGCATTGACGCCTTCAGGGGTATAAGCGGAATGGCAAGCATGGCCATGTACTTTACAGCGCATGGCGATTTTCCCTTTGTGACCATAAACGGGCTTCATGTTCGTGGGTTCACCAATAATACACATAGCGGGTTTATCGGGAGAGGCTCGCAAGTGTTCAATAAGGCTACGAACCCCTAAGCAGCCGACTTCTTCGTCGTAAGAAAAAGCCAGATGAAGGGGGAGGGTGAGTTGATTTTCTTGGAATAAAGGGATGACATGCAGCACACAGGCAATAAAGCCTTTCATGTCAGCACTGCCTCTGCCAAAGTATTTATTGTCCTGCTTGGTGAGTTGAAAAGGCGGAACAGACCAATTCTGTCCATCAACAGGCACCACATCCGTATGGCCTGATAACATAACACCGCCATTTCCTGGGGGACCAAGGCGAGCGTAAAGGTTCGCTTTGGTGCCCTCCGTGTTAAAAATCAGCGTCGAGTCAATATTCAACGCGTTAAGATAGTGTTGAATAAATTGAATAAGCTCGATATTCGATTCTCGGCTGGTGCTATCAAAGCGGAGTAATTGACTCAGGATATCCCGAATAGAGTGGGAGGCAGGACTACTCATCCCCCGGTACTCCGTAACTAGGGGCCTGTCTAGGGTCTAGTGCTCGAGTAACATAGGCTTGCATTTGTGGTTCGTAATCTTGCCATAGCTTGCTAAGTTCCCCGACAGGGTCTTCGTCTGCCCAATCGACACGTAAATCAACAATTGGCCATGTATAGTCATCCACCACTTTTACGGCAGCAGAATGTTCTGGTCCAGCCTCGCCACCTTGATTGATGCCAGCGGTAAGTGCGTCAATCAAACGGGTTGTTAATTCGCCGGAACTGGCTTCAAAGGCCTGTATCATAGCGTCAATTACATTTGACTGAGACAGCATATTACCCGCCGCCACGCAGTGGTGACCTTTTACCATATGATGGATGCCTAGGGTTTCGGTGCCGCTAAAACAGGCTGTTTGTCCATGGGTATCAATGACTGCTACTTGACGATAGGCGCTGAACTTATCGTCTGATAGTGATGCTTTTAAGGCTTGATCCGGTGTGAGCCCTGTCTCCATGCGCACTAGAATTTTTTGTCCTAGTGCAGGCAACGTGATGTTTTGGCTGGAAACCGCCCCCACTCCAGACAACAGCCAAGGGCAGCGAGCTCCTACTGCAATGCTGGAAGAACTGATTGCAATACCCAGTTGTCCGCTCTCTGGGCAGAACGCGGTAATAGATATAGTCATATTCTCTCCTTAGTTACTTCTTCTCTGGTATTACGGCAATGACATCGATTTCCATGAGCCATTGTGGTTGCGCCAAGCCAGCCACTACCAAGCCTGTTGAAATGGGAAAAACGCCTTTTAGCCATTTGCCCACTTCGCGATAAACGGGTTCGCGGTAGCGTGGGTCGGTAATGTAGGTGGTGGTTTTTACTATGTGGGACAAATCACTGCCCGCTTCTTCGAGCAGCTGCTTGACGTTTTTCATGGCTTGCTCCGCTTGTGCTTGCGGATTCCCTAGGCCAATGAGATTACCTTCAAAATCGGTACCGACCTGACCGCGAACATATACCGTATTACCCGCCACAACGGCTTGGCATAAATCATTATCAAGTGATTGATTAGGATAGGTTTCTTTAGTGTTAAACATGCGAATTCGTGTGTGTCGGCATGATGGTGGCCTCTAAACGTTATTTGGATAGTACTGGTATTGGCGTTGAATCACGATTTGGTCTGCGATGTATTTTGCATCGTGCCAAACACCCCAGATAAAGGTAGAACCACGACGTGATAACCAAGGTAAGCCTAAAAAGTACACACCGGCCTCGCTGGAAACACCGCGATGGTGCTTAGGTTGATGGTTCTCATCAAAGGCATTAACCTTCAGCCAGCTGTAATCCGTGGTGTAACCCGTAGCCCAAATAATCGTATTGATGCCCGCCGCTTTCAGGTTTAGCTTAGTGGTTGGGTTGGTCATGCACTCAGGATCCGCTAGGAAGTGCCGAGCGTCTGGTTCCTCAGGTAAATCTAGACCGTGGCGAGCGACGTATTCGTCTGCGCGGTCTAGCAGAGAAAGGTAGTTATCATCACCTGCACGAATATTCTTTGCCAAATCACCATCAAAGTATACGTTGCCATTTTCAAATGCACTGGTGCGACCAACAAGATTCAGCCCCTGTGATGCTAACTCTCGAAAGTCGATGGTTTTGCCGCCTTCTGCACCGCTTACGGCAATGGTGACATGCTCTTTGCCTGGCTCATTGGCTGCCGCGTCCCATAACCCTAATACGCCAAGCCACCAAACAAAGTCACGGCCTCGATAGCTACGAGGTGGTCGATCATGAGGTCCTACCGAAAGAAAAACTTGTTTGCCGGCACGGTTTAGTTCATCCGCAATTTGTACGCCGGAAGACCCTGCTCCCACGACCAATACGGCACCTTCAGGTAACTGCTCTGGGTTATAATATTTTGCAGAATGAATCTGGTAGAGCTCAGGGTCGGTCGGCGCAATGGATGGAATGGTCGGAATTTGAAACGGTCCAGTGGCGCTGACAATACGTTGCGCTTTAAAGGAGCCTTCTGATGTTTCGATGATGAAACCGCCGTTACCTTCATCTCGGACCGCACTAAAGACTTCAACCCCCGTTTTGACAGGGGCATCAAATTTATGGGCATACGCTTGGAAATAGTCAGCGACTTTGTCTTTTGAGACAAAGCTGTCTGGGTGAGCACCAGGGAATGTCATGCCAGGGAAGCGGTCATGCCATGCGGGGCCATTTGCAACGAGGGAGTCCCATCGATGGCTTCGCCATGCTTCGGCAATACGGTTTTTCTCGAGTACGATGTGCGGTACTTCTTGGCGAGTTAAGTGCTCGCTCATGGCAATACCTGCTTGGCCTGCCCCGACAACCAGTGTGTCGATGTCTGTAATAGTCACTGTCATGTGTAAATGCCTTTATTGCCGGATGTTAATTGCCCAAAAGGGATGAACTCAGCTTATGGCAGTGAATAAAGACAGTAAAATATTATAAATATACGATCTAAATAGAAAAAATATCGATGGTATAAAATGCTTTTAATTTGCTCATCGAATTATGTTTGTGTTTGTTCTATTTACTCTTCCTTATTATCAAGATCGACACTGCGGCAATAATCCATAAATAAGCGTGCAGGATGGGTCGGTTCATTGGTTTTCAAATACGCCATGATTAAGGTTGAGCTTTCCATTTCATCTTCAATATCAAGATACGCCAGCTCTTGACCGTCGTAGGTAATATTGGTGCAGGGCTTGGTAACCAGCACAGAAAATCCTTGTCCCTGTCCCACCATGCAGCGGACCATTTCTATAGAGGGGGAAGCGTACGCAATCTCTGGATGCAGACCTTTCTCGGTAAACAGGCTTAAAAAATAATTTCGGCTGGGGATAACATCCAGTATAACCATCGGTTCGCGGCTTAGCTCAGCCAGCGTCACCGAGCGTTTTTGTGCCAGTGGATGCTTGGCAGGCAGAAGTGCATAAGGCTTATGTGGCGCATTTAAGGTTTCTTTGCGAATCGAATTATCCAGTTGCAGGTCATATAAGAAAGCAAGATCGAATTGACCCCGATGTAACCCCACCATGATTTCATGCTGTTCACCATCGTGCAGTTGAATTTCTATATCCGGGTACTGCTGTTTAAAGCCCGCGATCAATTTTGGAATGTAAAGAGGCGCAACCGATTCAAAACTCCCAATGGAGATTTTGCCACTGGCGATGTCGCTTGCCGCCAGTGTATTTTGTTCAAACTCATGGGAGAGTCTGAGTAGCTCTCGTGCCTTATCATAAAATCGTCGACCGCTGGGTGTTAGCGAAACCCCTTGTGCGTGATGTCTTATCAAAAGCTGCTGCCCGAAGGAGTCCTCAAGATTTTTGATGGCAATTGATATAGAGGGTTGGGCGATGTGCAATTTACGAGACGCTTCTGCAATGCTTTCAGTTTCGACGACCGTTGCAAAATAGTAGAGCTGCTTTAAGGTGAAATACCGCATAGACAGTACCTATAGAAAAATTATTGTTTATTTTGATTAGTTTATAGTTTTTATATTGCAAGCGGTATGCCATCTGATTGTTAACCTTCTATTTCTCCAATAGATAGAAGTCTTTCCTAATAAAGTCATTAAAAAAGTAACGTCGATAAATTAAATTTATGCACCATTTCGGTGTGGTTTTTTGTTTTCATTTGGTGCGATGTATAAAAGTACTTGTATTTATTTAGGTTAGTAGATGAAAGGGTGCTTTATTATGATGCGAGTGGCTTAGATAGTTTTTTTAAAACTAGAAGAGAAAAAAATAATAATTGCTAGGCGTCTAGATCTCCCTACATAGTGATGGCACACATTTTGAGAGTTCGCTCTTATTCACTTATGAAGACAGGTCGCCATTCTATGACGTTTGATTGGAATTACTTTTTCAGTTTATTTCGCTTAGCGGATTTTTGGTGGGCAAGCTTGACGGTGATAAAACTCAGCTTGGCCAGCTGGCTATTAAGTATTGTATTCGGCTTTGTTTTAGCACTTGGAAAACAGTCTCGTTTTGTACTTTTTAATGTTCCAGCGAAAATTTATATATGGTTGTTTCGCAGTTTACCGCTTCTTGTTTTGCTCATTTTTGTTTATAACATGCCGCAGATTTTTCCCGCTAGCAGCACGGTTCTGGCGAGTCCTTTTTGGGCGGGATTGATTGCCATGGTGCTGTGTGAAAGTGCCTATATTGCTGAAATTCATCGTGGTGGCTTGCTCTCTATTCCGAAAGGGTAGGGGGAAGCGGCCAGAGCGTTGGGCATTCGCTTTGTCGGTATTCAGTGGCTGGTGGTGATTCCGCAGGCTATCAGAGTTGCCTTACCGGCTTTAACAAACGAATACATTTCGATTGTGAAGTTGACGTCTCTGGTCTCAGTGATTTCCTTAACCGAAATTTTAATGGTGGGCCAACGTCTCTATACCCAGAACTTTTTGGTGTTGGAAACCATGGCGGCGGTAGCGGCTTATTACGTCATGATTGTGACAGTGTTTGATTTCTTATTAAAACAACTCGAAAACTACTTAGATGTGACAAGGGGAAAAAGTGCTCGTCAGCCATCGGTTGAACTCATGGAAAGTGTTCGTCGTGCCCCTGCCCATCCAGTGGTGCCACAGGCAGAGTTTGATGGGCCCGCTCTGAAAGCGTCAAGACTGCACAAAAGTTATAACGATGTAGAAGTGTTGGGCTCAGTCAACATGAGCGTGAATAGTGGGGAGGTCGTCTCTATTATTGGTCCTTCTGGCTCTGGTAAGACCACTTTGATCCGCTTGTTGAATGGGCTTGAGCAGTTGGACAATGGGGAAATTGATATTAATGGCAGTCCATTCTTGAAGCTATTGCGTCATGGCGCGGATAAATCGCGGTTTATTGAGCATTCAGAGCACAGAACCAAGATAGGAATGGTGTTTCAAAGCTTTAACTTGTTTCCGCATTTAAAAGTCATCGACAACCTATTACTTGCGCCGCGCTATCACAAAATGGGGAGCCGTACTGATCTGGAGCTTCAGGCGTATCAACTGCTCGATAAGGTAGGCATGCTGGAGCACGCTTGGAAATATCCGCACCAATTATCCGGCGGTCAACAGCAGCGTGTCGCCATCGCGCGAGCTCTAATGATGCGGCCGCAAATCATGTTATTTGATGAACCCACTTCCGCTTTGGACCCCGAAAAAGTCAACGAAGTGTTGCAAGTCATCGAAGACTTAGCCCGCGAAGGCATCACAATGGTGATTGTTACCCACGAAATGAACTTTGCCTTCAAGGTTTCCGACCGAATTGTCTTTATGGAGCAAGGGCGAGTGGTGTGTGATGACGCGCCGCAGGTCTTGAGGGAAGGGAGAAATCCTCGGGTAGAGGCCTTTCTGAAAGATGTCTCTTTGGCTTGATTACATACTGACGGAGTCTCTCGTGATAGAACAATGGCAAATAGATCAGTACCACGAACGGGGTTTTCTCGTGGTGGATAACGTATTGTCTGAACTGGAAGTGGCCGCCCTTCAAGCAGACTTTGATGCATGGGTTGAAGACAGTCGCCACTATGCAGAGCCTTGGGGAGAAACCTTAGACGGGCGTGCACGGTTTGATATCGAAAGCGACCACCGCTCAGATCATCCCTCATTGCGTCGCGTTGCCTCGCCAACTGAAATTTCAGCGGCATTCAAGCACACGGCGTTGGCGTCTAAAGTGGCACACATTGCGGGGCAATTAGTCGGCCACCGTGGCGCCCGTTTGCATCATAGTAAAATCAATTCTAAGTTGCCGCACACGGCAACTCAGGTGAAATGGCACCAAGATTTTCTCTTTACGCCACACAGTAATGATGACTTGGTAACCAGTCTCTTAATGATAAGTGATGTTACCCCTGACAATGGGCCATTACACGTTATTCCAAGAAGCCATAAGGGGCCACTTTTCTCACATTGGCATGGTGAGCGTTTCATGGGCTCAGTGAGTGCTCAAGTGGAGCAAGAACATTGTCAGGCCCCCGTTGCCAGCTACGGAAAAGCGGGCTCAGTGTGCTTTATGCACACGCGCTTGCTGCATGCCTCTAGTCCCAATGAAACGGAATTTCCTCGAACTTTATTCATCAGTGTTTATGCCGCAGAAGATGCCTTGCCTTATGGTGACAATCCTTTGCCAAGCATTCATTCCGGAACGCTTGTTTGGGGGACCGATAGCGGTGAAATTCGCAGTACCGCGAACCAATTGAAATTGCCACAAAAACCCAAAGGTGCCTCCTTCTTTGTCCAACAAGCAGGAAAAGACCTTATCGGCGCTTGATCCATTAAACTAACGAGAGGATTTCTTATGACGTTATATGCCCGTGTTAAACGCTCGACTATTCGTTCTGTCGTAACTGGTGTCGTGGGAGCGAGCATCTCTTTTGCTTCCTGCAATGCATTGGCTGATTTCAAAGAGCCTGGAAAGATAATTGCGGGGTCGGATATGACTTTCTATCCCTATGAATACATGAAAGATAATACCCCAAAGGGGTTTGATATTGAGTTTCTAGCCGGCCTTGGCAAAGTGATTGGTCGTCAGACCGTCGATGTGGATACTCGTTGGGCGAACTTGATCCCGGGGTTACGTGGTGGCCGTTTTGACATTATCAATTCTTCAATGTACATCACAGCCGATCGCTTGAAAGTCATTGATATGATTCCCTACCTAAAAAGTGGGGATGCTATCTTGTCTATTAAAGGAGCGGCCTATCAACCTAAAGTCCCTGAAGACTTTTGTGGGCATAAAGTTGGCTCCATGGCGGGGACGGCGTGGCTGAAACCGCTTAAAAAACTGTCAAAAGACTATTGTGAAGCAAAGGGTTTGAAACCCATTTCAATCAGTGAATACCCAACGGACCCACAGGCAACCCAAGCTATGTTATCTCATGCCGTTGAGGTTCAAATTACCGATGCCGCCGTGGCGCGAGGTATAGTAGAAAAAACGGGTCATCGAGTGGTGATTTCTTCCGATACTCTGATCTATCCCGTGTTAAATGGCTGGGGGGTGAAAAAAGGCAACGAGGAGGTTCGTCAGGCCTTAATCAAAGGATTGAAGGCGTTCAGTAAAACACCTGAGTACGCAGCTTTGCTGAAGAAGTACCACTTTAAAGCGCCGACTGCAGAAGATATTGCTCAGTTAATGCCGAAACAGCCTTAGCGCTACAATATAAGAGGGCATGATTCCCTCTTATATTGGCTGATATCATAAATAGATTCGTCTTGCCTTCATCCGCTTAATGCTCATCATTGAGCGGGTGCTTCCTCTTTTTACCATAGATAAAGCGATCTAATCACGTTGTAGAACCATCCACATTTCCGTAAACTCCTACCTTTATTTAGTGAGGCTTATAAGATGTTTTTTGACATCTTTTCCATGGACAGGTACTAAAATAAGCAAATGTTTGAGCGTTATCGTAACAAAGGCTCCTAATCGGGGCCTTTGTTACAACTGGAGGGTGCTCGTTAGTCGTCCCTATGAGAATTAAGCTATGCTAAAAGCAAGTAGTAAGAAGAGGATAAGACAGTGAAAGACGAAGATGATCCATCTTTGTTTGCTCAAGAAGTAGCGGGGATTAAGCCGCTAGAAAGGGGCGAGGTATATTTAGGCAAAAAAGGCCCTGCTGTCGATTTTCAGGCTAGAAAACGGGCGGCAGTCATTGCCCAAGAAGCGGATAGTAATCATTTATCCCATGACTATGTGCAGAAGGTGTTGCCTAATGACATGCTTGAGTATAAACGCCCAGGGGTTCAAGATGGAGTGTTTAAGCGCTTAAGACAAGGCAAATATGCTATCGAGTCGCGGTTGGACCTGCATCGTCGTACAGTGGCTCAAGCACGGGAGTTAGTCTATCAGTTTGCGGAAGATTGTTTGCGTAACGACATTCGCGTGGCGGTGATTGTTCACGGCAAGGGAGACCGTACCCCCGATCCAGATAACCAAGCGACGATTAAGAGCTATATTAATAAATGGTTGAGGGATTTAGACATGGTCATGGCCTTTCATAGCGCACAACGCCACCATGGTGGCCTTGGTGCTGTGTATGTCCTGTTTAAAAAAAGCGAGAAAGCCCGCCTAGAAAACTGGGAAAAACACCAAAAACGCTGAACGGATCACCGAGATAATGGGATGTTAGCGTCAGTAAAAAGAAAAGCTTTGTGTGAAGTTCGTGCAGTAAAACTGACATCTTTGCTATAATTTCAACATTTTGCGGCCTTGAGTCTTGGCAGGCAGTCCCAAACATTATAAGTCATCGTATTCTAATTCAATCGAGGTAGAGAATGACAAATCGTACCGCGCACCATCCTGCGTTTACCTATTTGCGCAGTGAGTTTATCGAGGCCTTGAACGTGACTGTTCAAGAGTTCGAACATACCGTAACCGGCGCTAAACATTTTCACATCGCATCGGACAACGATGAAAACGTCTTTTTGGTTGGATTAAAAACCGTGCCAACAGATTCTTGCGGTGTGGCGCATATTTTAGAGCATACCGTATTGTGTGGTTCTGAGCGTTTTCCTGTTCGTGATCCATTTTTTATGATGATTCGTCGCTCGCTGAATACCTTCATGAATGCGTTTACCTCATCTGACTGGACTGCGTATCCTTTTGCCAGTAAAAACAAAAAGGATTTTCATAACCTACTAGGGGTTTATCTGGATGCAGTCTTTTTCTCACGTTTGGATGAATTGGACTTTTCCCAAGAAGGTCATCGTTTAGAATTCGCGGAGCCAACTAACCCTGAGTCAGAGTTGACCTTTAAAGGGGTTGTGTTTAATGAAATGAAAGGCGCGATGAGCTCTACCACCTCTGTGCTGTGGCAAACACTGACCAAATATCTGTTCCCCAATAATACCTATCATTTTAACTCTGGCGGTGAGCCGAGTGATATTCCTGATTTGTCTTATCAAGATTTGTTGGCATTTTACCGGACCCATTATCACCCATCCAATGCGGTATTTATGACCTTTGGTGATATTCCAGTAGAAACGCTACAAGCGGAATTTGAGGAGAAGGTCTTAAGCCGTTTTGAGCGTTTGGATACGCAAGTGAGTGTGCCGAATGCGAAACGCTATTTCTCTCCTATTCGAGTGGAAGAAGGCTACGCGGCAGATGAAGTGAAAGAAGATGGTAGCCATGTCGTTGTGGGGTGGTTGCTGGGTGAAAGCATCGATCTGACGCAACAATTTGAAGCACAGTTATTATCCAATGTGTTATTAGACAACAGTGCGTCGCCATTGCGTCGTGTGTTAGAGAACAGTGACCTTGGTCGCGCGCCGTCGCCTTTTTGTGGTTTAGAAGACAGCAATAAAGAAATGAGCTTCATGTGTGGCTTAGAAGGCGTGAAGCGTGAAAACACGACCAAAGTGGAAGCCTTGATTCTGTCTACATTGGAGGGCATTGCTCAACACGGTGTGCCGCAAGAAACGGTCGATGCGATGTTACATCAATTGGAGTTGAGTCAACGTGAAATTGGTGGTGGCAGCTACCCATATGGCTTACAATTGATTCTAGCTGGCTTGTCGACAGCCGTGCATTCTGGGGATGTGATCGCGCAATTGGATCTGGATCCGGTGATCGAGGCCATGCGAGAAAAAGTGCGCGACCCGCAATACATTCCAAACTTGATCCAGAATTTATTGTTGTCTAACGCCCACCGAGTCACGCTCACGTTAAGTCCTGATGATGCATTGGAAACACGTCGAAATCAGGCGGAAAAAGACCGTTTGAGCAGAATTAAAGCGGCGTTAAGCGACGAACAGAAAGCGGACATAGTCGCCCGCAGTGAGGCGCTGAAAGCCCGTCAGTCACAGGTGGATGATATGAGCATCTTACCAAAAGTAGGCCTAGAAGATGTGCCGGCCAGCTTGCCTGTGTATGACAGCGAGAAAGTCTCAAGCGATTTGCCCATTACTTTTTATCCTCAGGGAACCAATGGCTTGGTTTATCAGCAGTTAGTGATTGATTTACCTGAGCTCGACGAAGAGGAGACAGAGCATTTGCCTCTGTTCTCGTCTGTCTTGACGGAGCTGGGCATCGGTGATCAAGATTACCTTGCCGTCCAAGAGCGTCAGTCCCTGGTGTGTGGAGGGCTTGGCGCATCAAATTCGATCCGTGCGACCATAGAAGATCGGCAAGATCTTAACGGCTATTTTATTTTGTCTAGCAAAGCGTTAGTGCCGAATGTCAAAGCCATGAGTGAGTTATTAAAAGACACCATGATGAATGTGCGCTTTGATGAAATTGCTCGAGTCAAAGAGTTGGTGGCGCAGCGTCGTGCCCGTCG
The DNA here is from genome assembly GCF_900089775.1 of Marinomonas spartinae. GTDB lineage: Bacteria > Pseudomonadota > Gammaproteobacteria > Pseudomonadales > Marinomonadaceae > Marinomonas > Marinomonas spartinae. Next base: position 19,027 of record NZ_FLOB01000016.1, on the reverse strand, counting down.
CGAGCAGTCTATTACGGGACAAGGCCATTCTTTAGCCATGACAGCCGCCTCGGCAGGCGTGTCAGGTTTGTCGGCAAGACAGGAACAATGGGGCGGTATGTCTGGTATTCGTTCTGCGATTGCCTTAGATGACGCGATGAAAGCCGATAACGCCGCTGTTGAAAACGTAATGACTGTGTTCAAACGTTTACATGGCAAATTGCTTACTGCGAAAAAACAGCTATTGTTGGTGGCAGAGCCACAGCACGAAGCAAGTGTGTTAGACAATGCGCAAACGGTATTTGCTGACTTACCGCAGGGGGATAGTCAGGCAGCGTTTGCTTTAGCGCCTGTGGATACTCGAGTGAAAACAGCATGGCTAACGGCAACGCAAGTAAGCTTCTGTAGTAAATCATTCCGTACGGTATCAGGGGACCATCCTGATGTGGCGGCGCTCAATGTGCTAGGCGGCTTTTTGCGTAATGGCTTCTTACACCGAGCCATTCGTGAACAGGGAGGTGCTTACGGTGGTGGTGCAAGCTTTGATGGTAGCAGTGGCGCATTCCGTTTTTATTCCTACCGTGACCCGCGTTTGACTGAAACGTTAGCGGATTTTGATGCCTCTATTGAATGGATGCTGAATGAGGAGCACTCGGCTGCGGCGCTGGAAGAAGCTATTTTGGGCGTGATCGGATCCATGGATAAGCCAAGCTCTCCTGCGGGAGAAGCGCAAAGTGACTTTTATGTTAAGTTACATGGCCGCTCCCTTGAATACCGAGAAGCTTTTCGTGCCAATATTTTAGCGGTGACTATTGATCAGTTAAAAGCGGTGACGAAAGCCTATCTGACTAAAGAGAATGAAAGTGTTGCCGTTGTCACATCGAATGCACGACGTGCAGAGCTTGAAAGTCTTGGGTTTGATATTCAGACCCTATAGAGCGAGGCTATCGTATTGTCGATAGTTTCTAGCGTAGTGATAATGAATCTGGCCTCCGTGCCAGGTTCAAAATTAAAAGCTAACCGTCATAGGCATGCAAAAAAGACTCAAAGCCCGCGTTGCTGGTCTATAAACTCGGTCTTTTCGTCTATCTTTTTGTGGTCTCTTGGTGTTTAGCTTTGAGTAAATATTTAAATAACAAAAACGTTATCGTTTTTATTAGCGGAAAATTAAATGGATCAGTTTCATGATATACGCCCTTACAACGACGATGAAGTCGTCGGGGTGTTGCAAAATTTGTTACAAACACCGGATTTTATTAATACCATCATAGGCTTTCGTTTTCCTAACTGGCCAACATTCCTTAGAGGGCCCTTATCACTGTTGGTGAAAATGGCTCTTAAACGACAGTTTTCAGGCATTCGTAATGTTCGTGATTTTCAGACAGGTGTAGCGAATTACATGGAGCGTATGATCAAAAACACGACCTCAGATGTTGAGTACCGAGGTATCGATAAACTTAACAAGAACGTGGGGTATTTATTTTTGTCGAATCACCGCGACATTGCGATGGATCCGGCATTTGTTAACTATGGCTTGTACATGGCGGGTCTGGATACCGTACGAATCGCCATTGGGGATAATTTACTGCGTCGTCCTTTTGTGTCTGACTTAATGCGTCTGAATAAAAGCTTTATTGTGAAGCGCTCTGCCAATGGAATCCGTGAAATGATGGCGGCTTTTGGACAGTTATCTTCCTATATCACCCATTCGATAACCAAAGAACACTGTAATATTTGGATTGCGCAGAAAGAAGGTCGTGCGAAAGACGGTGTCGATCAAACGGACCCTGCGATCATTAAAATGTTCTACATGAGCCAGAAGAAAGAGAAAATAGCTTTTCCTGAGGCCATGGCCAATCTTAATGTGGTGCCAGTCTCGATTTCCTACGAATACGATCCGTGTGCGTTTGATAAGGCGCGGGAGTTGCACCAAAAATCGACGACGGGTAATTACGAGAAAGCAGAGTTTGAAGACATTGATAGCATCAAAAATGGTATTGTGGGACAGAAAGGTAAAGTGGTTGTCACCTTTGGAGATGTCATCACCACAGAGGGCATTGAGACGCCTGAAGACTTTGTAGCGGAAGTCGACCGTCAAGTAGTCACTCATTACGCGATTCAGCCCAGTAATGAGTCGGCGTTTGCTATGCAGCAAGGATTGCCCGCAACAGACAGTGCGTTTGAGGTGTATATGCAAACGTGTCCAGAGGCGCTGCGTGAGACGGTGTTGGCTATGTATGCTAATCCACTAAAACAAAAGCAAAAATATATAAACGTATAACCAGTAAGGTAATGACTAATGAGTATCGGGACGTTGTTAAGATCCTGGGTCGGTTCCACCGTGTTTTTTGTTTACTACATGCTATCGACCGTGTTATTCGGACTGATGGCACCGTTTGCCACCATCATCTTACCTAAAAATGCACGTCAGCCTGTGTTGAATTTGCATAATAAAGGGTTGTTGTTTGTTTTTCGGGTTTTGTGTGGGGTAAAAATTGAAATCATAGGGCGGGAGCACATTAACAAAGAGCGTCCGGTTGTGCTGGTAGCAAATCATCAGAGTGAATGGGAGACTTACGTTCTGCAAGTTCTGATGGCACCAGTATCCACCGTCTTGAAGAAAGAGCTGTTGTCAGTGCCGTTTTTTGGGTGGGGTCTTCGTATGGTGCAGCCGATTGCCATTGATCGCTCTAAACGCACGAATGCGTTGAAACAAATTATGAGTCAGGGTAAAGAACGTTTGGAAGATGGCCGATCAGTATTGATCTTTCCTGAGGGGACACGTACTAAACCAACAGAAGAGAAAGAATTCAACAAAGGGGCGGCTATGCTGGCAACATCCGCCAATGTGCCGATTTTGCCTGTGGTGCATAATGCGGGGTACGCTTGGCCAAGTAAGAGCTTTTTGAAAAAGCCTGGTGCGATTCGTGTGGTGATTGGACCTGTGATTGAGTCGGAAGGTAAGAAAACGGGGCAATTGCACGATGAAATGACCGCTTGGATGCGAGCTGAAATGGCGAAATTGCCAAAAGGCGCATAGACTCGTTGCGACTTTCTTTTGTGATCGCTTTGATAATAAAAAGCCGCAGCTTACTTCTTGAATAAGAAAAAGGCTGCGGCTTTTTTATTTGAGCTTAGCGGCGCGCCGCTATTACTGATATTTTTTGAATACTAAGCTGGCGTTTGTGCCACCAAAGCCAAAGCTGTTAGACATAATCAGGTTCAAATCTACATCATCTTGACGTGTGGTCACAACAGGGATGTGTCCTGCTGCTGGATCAAGTTCGTCAATGTTAGCCGAGGCTGTAATGAATTTGTTTTCCATCATTAATAAGCAATAGATGGCTTCATGAACGCCTGCCGCACCTAGAGAGTGACCAGATAAGGACTTGGTTGAACTGACCGCAGGGATATTCTCACCAAAGGTTTCGTTCACCGCCTGTAACTCTTTCATGTCACCCGCTGGTGTACTGGTACCATGAGTGTTGATGTAGTCTATCTTGCCATCAATGGTGCTCATAGCCATTTGCATGCAACGAACCGCCCCTTCGCCAGATGGAGCGACCATGTCGTAACCATCCGATGTGGCGCCATAGCCGACGACCTCAGCATAAATTTTTGCACCACGCGCTTTCGCATGTTCCAGTTCTTCAAGAACAAGGATGCCACCGCCGCCAGCGATAACAAAGCCATCACGGTTTGAATCATAGGCGCGAGACGCGATTTCAGGAGTGTCATTGTATTTAGACGATAAGGCACCCATAGCATCAAACATACAAGTTTGTTCCCAGCTCTCTTCTTCGCCACCACCTGCAAACACTACATCCTGTTTGCCTAGCTGAATCAGCTCCATGGCATTACCAATACAGTGGGCGCTGGTTGAGCAAGCGGAGGTGATTGAGTAGTTTACACCTTTGATTTTAAAGGGAGTCGCCAAACAAGCTGATACCGTGCTCCCCATGGTTTGTGTGACACGGTAAGGTCCAACACGCTTTACGCCTTTTTCACGTAGCGTGTCAGCTGATTCCACTAGGTTTTGTGCCGATGCGCCACCTGACCCTGCAATTAAGCCAGTGCGGACATTAGATACTTGCTCTTCGCTTAAGCCTGAGTCTGCAATCGCTTGCTGCATAGAAACATAAGCATAAGTCGCAGCATCGCCCATGAAGCGACGTGCTTTACGATCAATAATATCGCTATCTAAATCGATACGACCGCAAACATGGCTGCGAAAGCCATGTTCTTTGTAATCTTCAGCGAAACGAATACCAGAACGGCCCTCGCGCAAGGAGTTTAAAACGCTCTCTTTGTCATTGCCAAGACAACTGACAATGCCAAGACCTGTTACTACTACACGACGCATATAATGTGCCTCTTTACTCTTATTCTTTAAAAGTTATCAGTGGTTGTGAACAAACCAACGCGCAAGTCTTTTGCTACGTAGATTTCTCGTCCATCAACAGATACGCTTCCGTCAGCAATACCCATCACCAATTTACGTTCAATCACTCGCTTCAACTGAATATTGAAGGTGACCTTTTTCGCTGTTGGGAGAATTTGTCCTGTGAACTTAACTTCACCACAGCCCAATGCACGTCCACGTCCTTTATTGCCTTTCCAGCCAAGGAAAAATCCAACAATTTGCCACATTGCATCCAAGCCTAGGCAGCCTGGCATGACTGGATCGCCAGGAAAGTGGCATTGGAAAAACCAAAGGTCGGGGTGAATATCTAGCTCAGCTATGATTTCGCCTTTGCCGTGTTCTCCGCCTTCGGCTGAGATACGTGTGATGCGATCCATCATCAACATGTTACCTACGGGTAGTTGGGCATTACCTTCACCAAACATTTCGCCGTAGCCACATTGCAATAGTTCGTCTTTTTCAAACGATGAAGCTCTAGTCATTATAGTCCTATTTCCACCTCCAGCTAATAACGCGTTGGGTTATGCTGAGTTATGTGGTCCAGTTAGCAGTATAAAATCTAGCGGATTATATCGGTTTGAGCGCTTAATATGAATGTTTGAATAGAAAAAAAGCGCTAACCTTGCTTGATAAAGGCATATTTTTGGGTTCGTGCCCTGAAATTTAGTGTTTTTTACGAATCAATGCACAAGAAAAAGTGATTGGTCGATGGGGCCGGGATGTTTTTTCTCGTATCCTAGGCCCATAATGTGCCCGATAAAAATGAATTAGAGTAGATGTATGATAGAAATTGGCGGCAAGCTTTGTGCTCCTTGGCAGTATGTTGTTGATAATAAGAGCGATTATGTGGTGGGTTATCAATCTCAGATAAACAGTTCGTTAGCGTCGCTGCACTTTCTTCATGGCAACGGTTTTGCGGTGGGTTCCTACCGACATTTTTTAGCGCATTTTGCTAATGACTATAATCTGCTTTTACAAGATGCAGCAGGTCATGGTGAATCTTCCTCTGGAGAGAAGTTTGTTGGCTGGAATGAAACGGCTAATCGGTTTGTAAAGTCGTTGCAGTCGCGCTTGCCTCAATTGCCTGCTACCGAGCGAATTGGCATGGGTCATAGCTTTGGTGGTTGTTTGACGGCGTTAATGAGTGCTCAAGAGCCTGGCTTATTTGATCGAATTGTTCTACTTGATCCGGCGATGTATCCACCCAAAGTGATCTGGATGTTGCGAGGTGTACGAATTTCGGGGTTTAGGCGTCGTTTACCTATGGTTCGACAAGCCTCTCGGCGTCGCACACATTGGGAAAGTCTGGCTAACGTGAAAGCCAGTTTTAAGGGGCGAGGAACCTTTAAGGGGTGGCAAGATCGGTGTCTCGATGACTATATTCGTTATTCTGTTCAAGAAGACGAAGACGGACAATGTTATTTGCGTTGCCCTACTTGGATGGAAGCGGCTGTTTTTTCCTCTTATCCGAAAGGCTTATGGCAGCTAATTCGTTCGGTTAAGGTGCCGACCTATATTATCCAAGGTGAGTCGTCCTATGATTTTTTCATAGAGGCTCATCATTTGGCGGCTCGTTTGAATCCGAATATTAAGGTGGTGACGGTAAAAGGAGGTCATTGCTTTATGCAAGAAGACCCAGCTGCGGCTGCACAACAGGTAAAGAGTTGGTTGGACTCTTTTGATTGCTCAGCTTAGAACATGACATCGCATCAGTATAGGTAAGTAAAAGCCAAAAGAGTCACTGGTTAACGTGACTCTTTTGGCTTGTAGACTGTGCGAAATATCAGTTGCGGCGTTTAACTGAGGCGTGGGCTAAATTAATGAGCGCTTCTTTGTACTCTGAGTCAACGAGAGGTGCTAATGCAGTAATGGCAAGATCCGCTTGTTCTTGAGCACGCTGTTGCGTGTACTCAATGGCGCCACACTCCTGTACATCTCTAATGATGGTGTCTAATTGCTCCAAACCACCTGTTTCAATGGCGTGTCGGACGCGACTGATGGCGTTGGGGTTGCCGTGCTGCATTGTGTAGATTAACGGCAGCGTTGGTTTTCCTTCCGCCAAATCGTCCCCCACACTTTTGCCCATTTCCTCAGTGGTACTGGTGTAGTCCATAACATCGTCAATTAATTGGAAGGCTGTCCCTACATACATGCCATAGTTTTTAAGTGCCGTTTTGATGTCATCGCTGCTGTTTGCGATGACAGCACCACACAGTGCCGCCCCTTCGAATAACTTTGCCGTTTTGTATTGGATGACTTTCAAATAATTTTCTTCGGTCGTATCTGGGTCGCCACAGTTAATGAGCTGTTGTACTTCTCCTTCCGCGATAATGTTGGTGGTTTCCGCCATAATCGCCATGCAATCCATGCTTTGGATGCTCACCATTAATTGAAACGCTCGAGTGTACAAAAAGTCGCCAACGAGAACGCTGGGAGCATTACCCCATTCTTCATTGGCGGTCTTTTTGCCGCGACGCATATCGGACTCATCGACCACATCATCGTGAAGTAGGGTTGATGTGTGAATAAATTCAATAATGGTGGCCATTTTGATGGCTTTATCGAGCTTGTCTTCATCTAGATTTAGACTTGCTTTGGCGGCTAGGAGAACCATTAGTGGGCGGAGGCGTTTACCGCCGTTACTAATAATGTAATAGCCGATTTGTTCAATGAGAGGAATGTCACTTGTCAGTTGTGACACTATATATTCGTTTACTCGGCCAAATTCGTTGGCCACAACATCATGTATTTTTGTGGGTTGCATACGATTTCCGGAGCTAAAGAGTACTAAGCTGTAAAGCAAGTTTGTCCCATGCTAGGTAAGCCTTGTGTCAGGGTCAACCCAAAAGATGAAAAATACATAAACACCGTGCTTTTTGCTTGTATTAGCTGGTTTGATTTTGTACAATCTCGCGTCCGATTTACCCACATTTTGCTCCCTATCATATGGTAAGTGAATTTTTGTCGTGATCGACAAGAATTTGGTGCCACTAGAAGTAGGTCAAATCCAATTCAGTAGCCGGGTAAATCTCATTGGAGAAGAACATGTTTGCAGTAATCAAAACTGGCGGTAAGCAATACCGTGTGCAAGAAGGCCAAACCCTTAAGGTTGAAAAACTTGCAGTAGAAGAAGGTGGCGTGGTTGAATTTAACGACGTACTTCTTGTTAGCAATGGCGACGACGTTAAAGTTGGCGCTCCAGTTGTAGAAGGCGCTAAAGTAACGGCAGAAGTGGTTACTCATGGTCGCGGAGACAAAGTGAAAATTTTGAAATTCCGTCGTCGTAAGCATTCTATGAAGCGTATGGGGCATCGTCAGTGGTTCACAGAAGTGAAAGTCACTGCGATTAACTAATAAGCGCTAACTAAAACACATTTAAGGAGTAAGTCATGGCTCATAAAAAGGCGGGTGGTAGTACTCGTAACGGTCGCGATTCCGAGTCGAAACGATTAGGTGTCAAACGCTTTGGTGGTCAAGTAGTGATCCCAGGTAACATTCTTGTTCGTCAGCGTGGAACTCAATTCCACCCAGGTGTTGGTGTTCAGATCGGTAAAGATCACACCTTGTTCGCTGTTGTTGAAGGTCAAGTAAAGTTTGAAGTGAAAGGTAAACTTAAGCGTCGTACGGTTTCTGTCGTAGCGGCTTAATTACTGCTAAAAACTTAAAAAGAGCTCCGCGACGCGGGGCTTTTTTTTTGGAAAAATCTTATAATCAGGGTCTGTTGATTCTGATAATCCACCGAAGAGGTGAATCTGTGAAATTCGTTGATGAAGCCAGTATCTATGTAAGAGCGGGTAAAGGCGGTAATGGTTGTTTGAGCTTTTGGCGGGAAAAGTTTGTTGCTAAAGGTGGTCCCGATGGCGGTGATGGCGGCAATGGCGGTAGTGTGTATTTGGTTGCCGATGAGGCTTTAAATACGCTGATCGATTTTCGTTATACGAAGAAATACATAGCCGAAAGTGGCGAGGGTGGCCAAGGACGAGATATGACAGGCTCAAAAGGGTCTGATCTTGAGGTTAAAGTACCAATCGGTACGACGGTGATTGACGAGGACACTGGCGAAACTTTAGGGGATCTTGTTCGCGATGGTCAGCGTTTAAAAGTGGCTCAAGGTGGTCACCATGGTTTAGGTAATACGCGCTTCAAATCCAGTACCAACCGTGCCCCTCGCCAAACGACGAAAGGGACGGTCGGAGAAGAGCGAACTCTAAAGCTGGAAATGAAAGTATTGGCAGACGTTGGCTTGCTTGGGTTGCCTAATGCGGGTAAATCGACTTTTATTCGTGCGGTCTCGTCGGCGAAACCAAAAGTGGCGGATTACCCCTTTACGACGTTGGTGCCAAACTTGGGTGTGGTGAAAGTGAAAAAACACCAGAGCTTCGTTGTGGCCGATATTCCGGGCATTATTGAAGGTGCATCAGAAGGGGCGGGTCTGGGTATTCGCTTCTTGAAACACTTAGTGCGTAACCGTATTCTGCTTCATGTTGTTGATTTGGCTCCATGGGATGAGATTACGCCAGCAGAGGCGGCACTTATTGCAGTGAATGAGTTGCAGCAGTTTAGCCCCGCTCTGGCGGAACGTGATCGTTGGTTGGTTCTGAACAAAACCGATATGGTGCCAGAAGACGAATTAGAGGAGCGCTGCCAGAGTGTTATCGACGCATTAGGTTGGCAGGGGAAGGCATACCGTGTCTCGGCAATTTCTGGGGAAGGGACGGAAGTGTTATGCCTAGACTTGATGACGGCGCTTGAGGCGCAGCGTGAGTTGTTGGCAGAAGACCCAGAGGCTCGTGAGAAAGAGAAAGCGATGCGTGCCTTGATTGATGAAGAGGGTCGTCAGCGTATTATGGCACTGCGTGAGAAGCGTCGTTTAGAGGGTAAAATGCTGGATGACGATGATTTTGATGATGACGATTATGATGTCGAAGTAGAATACGTTTAAGCATTGGCTAATTTTGTGGGTGGGTAAGCGGTAGTATGGAAAGGCGAGAAAAAATTGCGAAAGCGCGTCGGCTGGTGGTAAAAATCGGTAGCGCTTTGTTAACGAATGATGGTCGGGGTTTGGATGTCGAACGCATTGGCTTATGGGTTGAACAAATTGCTCAATTACGCAAGCAGGGCAAAGAAGTGGTGTTGGTGTCGTCTGGCTCTATTGCCGCTGGTATGAAGCGCCTTGGTTTTTCTTCTCGACCGACCCAGGTGAACGAGTTACAAGCTGCTGCCGCAGTTGGTCAGATGGAGCTGGTGGGGGTGTATGAGAGTCATTTTGAGAAGCATGGCCTTTGTACGGCGCAAATTTTGCTCACCCATGACGATCTGTCTAACCGTCGTCGTTATTTAAACGCTCGATCTTCGTTGCGAACCTTATTAAGCCTTGGCGCTGTACCCATAGTTAACGAAAACGATACGGTTGTAACCGACGAGATTCGGTTTGGTGACAACGATACTTTAGGTGCCCTAGTAGCGAACTTGGTTGAGGCCGATGCAATGATCATTTTGACGGATCAGCAAGGCTTGTTTGATAAGAACCCGCGTGATCATGTTGATGCTACCTTGATATCCCATGTTTCGGCCACAGATGAGCGCTTAGAGTCGATGGCTAGTGGCGGTGCTGGTCTACTGGGCAGTGGGGGCATGTTGACGAAAGTGCGTGCGGCACGCTTAGCGGCGCGTTCTGGGGCGGATACTTTGATTGCTTCAGGTCGTGAGGAGAGTGTTATACTGCGGGTGGCTTCTGGTGAGCATGTGGGAACCTGGCTACAGCCTGAACATGGACGGCTAGCGGCCCGTAAACAGTGGTTGGCTGGGCAGTTAAAAAGCCGTGGGACACTGGTACTGGATGATGGAGCGGTTAAAGCGTTGCGCAAAGGTAGTACTAGTTTGTTGGCTGTCGGGGTGAAAGACGCGCAAGGGTCTTTTTCTCGTGGTGATATGGTGCTGTGTTTGGATGGGCAGGGGGCTCTAGTGGCGCGGGGGTTGATCAATTATACCGTGGCAGAAACCTTAAAATTGCTTGGCCGTCCTTCCTCCGATATTTTGAGCGTGCTTGGTTACGAGAGCGAGCCGGAGCTGATTAACCGTGATGATTTAGTCATTATTTAATGCAATGTAATGAGCTAGGAGAGTGGCATGGCAAAACCGGGGCAGTCTGGTTTAGCGCGAGTTATTAGTGCGACGCGCTATTCTTATCAGGGGCTAAGAGCGCAGTGGAAACATGAGGCGGCTTTTCGTCAAGAAACCTGCTTATTTTTAGTGGCCTTGCCATTGGCGCTTTGGTTGGGCGATGGCGGCATGGAAAAAGCGTTGCTGATTTTTTCTGCTGGAATGGTGTTGATCGTTGAAACGATTAATTCCAGTGTGGAAGCGGTTGTGGATCGTATTAGCAACGAGCAGCATGAGTTGTCTGGGCGGGCGAAAGATCTAGGCTCCGCAGCAGTGATGCTTTCTTTGGTCTTGGCAGCAGTTGTGTGGGGGTTGGTTATTTTCTCGTAGGGCAGTGCGTCATGAGTTAGCACGAAAGATAAATGCATAAAAAAACCGGCAAAAGCCGGTTTTTTTATGGGTATTAGGCCAGTGCTTTGATTTTAGCACTCAAGCGGCTCTTATGACGAGCTGCTTTGTTTTTGTGATATAGGCCTTTATTAGCTGCTTTGTCTAGCTTAGAAGTGGCTAGAGTATAAGCTGCTTGTGCATCAGCTTGATTACCTGCTTCGATAGCTGCATCTACTTTTTTCAAGTAGGTACGAACCATAGAGCGCAGGCTACCATTATGAGCGCGACGTTTGATCGCCTGGCGCGCACGTTTTTTTGAACCGGCGGAATTTGCCACAGTCTGGCTCCTTTCAATTATATTAGGAAACGGCACAGCACTGTGCTGCGTCGTGAAATTAATGTCAAGTTTGACTTGAGAATCTCGCGGCGGATTTTACCAGTTTTTTGGCGTGTCACAACCCCATTATACAAATAATCGCCAAATCTAGTGGCTTATTTTTCTGCCTTGTCGGTCAATCTGGTGGTATTCTTGCTCCAATTGCTTGGTATGGTTAGTAAAATTATAATGTCTGAAGAAAATATGGTGTCTAAAAAAGAATCAAAAGAAATCGCGCAAAAGAGCTCTTTATTACGCTCCGGTGTCTTAGTTTCCCTCTGTACTTTTTTGTCACGTATTCTAGGGTTGGCTCGTGATTCTGCGTTGGCCTATGTATTAGGAGCCAGTGCCGGAGCGGATGCGTTCTATGTGGCGTTTAAAATTCCTAATTTTTTTCGTCGACTTTTTGCAGAAGGCGCCTTTGCGCAAGCCTTTGTACCAGTTCTTAGCGATTATCGGGTTAATACCAGTAAAGAGGAAGTGCGGGCATTAATTTCAGCTGTATCTGGCTCACTAGCCTTGGTGCTATTAGTCATGACGGCTCTGTTTATGTTGTGCGCGCCTTGGGTTATTTATGTTTTTGCTCCAGGCTTTGCCTCTGATGGTGAGCAGTCTCGTTTGGCGTCTCAGTTGCTGACCATTACGTTTCCTTATCTGATGTTTATTTCGTTAACGGCGCTGGCTGGTGGTGTGCTTAATGCCCACGGCGAGTATGCGGTTCCGGCGATTACACCGATTTTTCTCAATATTACTTTGTTGGTTGCTACTTTGGTGTTTGCGCGTGACGCGGCTCAGTCTGAGATTTATGTGGCGTGGGGGGTGTTTTTTGCGGGGCTGGTGCAGCTAGCCTTTCAAATGCCGTTCTTGGCTAGGCTCAAGCTGTTACCCATGCCAAGTCTGAATTTTCGCCATCCAGGGGTGAAGCGCATTTTGCTATTGATTGGTCCTGCGTTATTTGGTGTATCGGTTAGTCAAATTAACCTGCTATTAGACACCGTGCTGGCGTCGTTTCTGCAAACTGGCAGTATTACTTGGTTGTATTTGTCGGATCGTTTGTACGAATTGCCTCTGGGGATTTTTGCGATTGCTATCAGTACGGTGATTTTACCGTCATTGTCGCGGAGTTTTGCTAGCAAAAAAGCGGACAGCTTTTCGTCGACGCTAGACTGGGGGTTGCGCATTTTGTTGCTGATTGCCGTACCTTCCTCTTTGGCGCTCTTTATGTTGGCAGAGCCTTTGATTGCAACCATCTTTTATCGTGGTGCGTTGACGGTTCATGATGTGGTGAAAGCGTCTGAAAGTTTGCAGGCTTATTCCATTGGTCTGGTCTTTATGATGCTGATTAAAGTGTTGGCGCCAGGTTACTACGCAAGGCAAGATACAAAGACGCCAGTGCGTATTGGTATTATTGCAATGGTGTCAAATATGGTGCTGAATCTGATTTTTGTCTGGCCGCTAGGACACGTTGGTTTGGCGCTGGCGACCAGTTTATCGGCGGGCATTAATGCCTTTTTGTTGTGGCGTGGTTTGCGCAAGCGAGGACATCATGTGTTTTCTGCGCAGTGGAAGCGCTTGTTGCGTATTCTGGTGCTTGCAACATCGGCATTGGGTGTGTGTTTGTATGTGTTCCTTCAGCAGGGGTGGGTATGGACCCAAATGAGTAGTTTACAGCGCATTGGCGATACTTTGCTGATTGTTGTTGTTGGGGTATGTGTATATGTGGGAGTCGCCATACTGGCGGGCCTACGTCTATCAATGTTAAGGCACAGTTAAGTTCACTGTTTATGGTGTGGGCCGGTTAAAAGTGGGTTTGTGTTGCTTGTGTAAGTTCTGGCCTACCGTCATCTGGTGAACTGCTATATAATCTGGGTTATTTTTTTCAGCGCTGGGTGGAATGGTCTTGAACGAGGCACTATGGAGTTAATACGGGGTATTCATAATATCCGAGAAAAGCATCAAGCAGGTGTGCTAACGATTGGGAATTTTGACGGTGTTCATTTGGGCCATCGCGCTATTTTGAACCGAGTAAAAGCGTTGGCTGCCCATTATCATGTTCCAGCGGGGATTATGATATTTGAGCCTCAGCCGCGTGAGTATTTTGCACCAAATACTTCGCCTGGGCGCATTAGTCGTTTGCGGGATAAGGTGGCATTGCTTAAAGGGCAGGGTATCGATTATGTCCTGTGTTTACCGTTCAATCCTAAACTTCAGCAGCTTGACGCTCATGCTTTTTGCCAGAGTATTTTGTCGGATGGCTTGTCTGTTCGTCATTTGGTGGTGGGGGATGATTTCCGCTTTGGCTGTGACCGCCAAGGGGATTTCGAATATTTGCGTCAATTTGGCGAAACCCACGGTTTTGATGTTGAAAATACGCCGTCCGTGCTCAATAGATTGGGGGAGCGGGTCAGTAGTACGTTAGTACGCCAAGCGTTAGAGCATGGTGATATTGACGCAGCCCAAGAAAACATGGGGCACCCTGTGATGCTAAGTGGTCGAGTGATCCACGGGCAAAAGCTGGGTCGTACTATTGGGTTTCCGACTGCCAATGTGCATTTGAAAGGTACCATGTCTGCGTTGTCGGGTGTTTATGCTGTCACCTTAGAAACGGAGGGTGTATGCCATGATGGTGTTGCCAATATAGGTATGCGACCAACGGTTAACGGTAAAACACCCATTTTAGAAGTGCATTTGTTTAACTTTAATGGTGATCTGTATGATCAATATGTACAGGTCACTTTCTGTCGTTTTATTAGGGCAGAGCGAAAAATGGCCGGCCTAAGTGAGCTGGAACAACAAATTCAATGTGATAAAGAAGAAGCACAACGCTTTTTTGCTAATCAGTGAAAAGATGATCTTTGAGGATGAATCGATAAACCATGAGTGATTATAAACCGACACTGAATTTGCCAAACACGGATTTTCCAATGCGTGGAGATTTGGCAAAACGTGAACCTGCAATGCTAAAGCGTTGGCAGGATATGGATCTATACAACAAAGTACGTAAAGTGAGTAAAGGTCGTAAGTCTTTTATTCTTCACGATGGCCCTCCATACGCGAACGGTAGTATTCATATTGGTCACGCGGTTAACAAAATCCTCAAAGATATTATTGTTAAATCGAAAACCGTCAGCGGCTTTGATGCACCGTACATCCCCGGCTGGGACTGTCATGGTTTGCCAATCGAGCATAAAGTTGAGCAGCTGATTGGCAAAGCGGGCGATAAAGTATCGTACAAAGATTTTCGTGCGAAATGCCGTGAATACGCTTACTCACAAATTGAAGAGCAGAAAAAAGACTTTATCCGTCTTGGTGTGATGGGAGATTGGGATAATCCTTATCTGACCATGAACTTTGTAACCGAAGCGAATATTGTTCGAGCATTAGGTAAAATTGCTGAAAATGGTCACTTAGTAAAAGGTTTTAAGCCTGTTTACTGGAGTGTCGTAGGCGGCTCTGCTTTGGCGGAAGCGGAAGTGGAATACCAGGATAAAACCTCTTTGTCTTTGGACGTGCGCTATGCACCAAAAGACGAAGCTGAGTTGTTGGCAAAATTCTCCGGTGTGGAAGGAGAAGGCAAGGTTTCTGTTGTTATCTGGACGACTACGCCTTGGACTTTACCTGCTAGCCAAGCGGTCTCGATTCACCCAGAATTTCATTATGCACTGGTTGAAGTGGACATGGGGGCGGGCAAAGAGCGTCTGATCCTAGCGGAAGACATGGTTGAAAGTGTGATGGCGCGTTATGGTGTGTCGGACTTCCGTATTGTTGGGCGCGCTGAGGGGGCTGACCTTAATGGTACTTTGTTGGATCATCCGTTTGTTGAGCGTGACATCCCGGTTATCTTAGGTGAGCATGTCACGACGGAAGCCGGTACGGGTTGTGTACATACTGCACCGGACCATGGGGTAGATGACTTTAACGTGGGTCGTGAAAATGGCTTAGGCACTATCAACCTTGTCCAAGATAATGGTGTTTACTCAGAAGCAGCAGGCGAATTCGCGGGCATGCACGTTTACAAAGTAGACGATGCTGTGTTGGAAGCACTAAACCGTAATAACGCTTTGGTGTTTCAGTCAAAAATCTTCCACAGTTATCCACACTGCTGGCGTACTAAAACACCGTTGATCTTCCGTGCGACACCACAATGGTTTATCAGCATGGATGAAAAAGGTCTATTGGATTCTGCGAAAGAAGCGGTCAAAGGTGTGAAGTGGACACCTTCTTGGGGTCAAAACCGCATGGAAGGCATGTTGAATAACAGTCCAGATTGGTGTGTGTCCCGTCAGCGTACGTGGGGTGTGCCAATTGCTTTATTTATCAATAAAGAAACGCAAGAGCTTCACCCAGAAACCCCTCGTTTGATCGAAGAAGTGGCACAGCGTATTGAAAAAGTCGGTATTGATGCTTGGTTTGATCTAGATGCGGCAGAGCTTTTGGGTGACGAAGCGGAGCAATACAGCAAGGTAACCGACACATTAGATGTGTGGTTCGACTCTGGTGTGACTCACTACTCTGTTATCGACCAGCGTGATGAATTGAGCTTCCCTGCGGATCTGTACCTTGAAGGTTCTGACCAACATCGTGGCTGGTTCCAATCTTCTTTGAAGACCTCTATCGCGATCCGTGGTGTACCGCCTTATAAAGGTGTGCTAACTCACGGTTTCACGGTTGATGGCGATGGTCGCAAAATGTCTAAATCACTCGGTAACGTGGTTTCTCCACAGAAAGTGATGGGGACTTTAGGGGCGGATATTATTCGTCTGTGGGTGGCGGCAACCGATTACACGGGCGAAATGACCGTGTCTGACGAAATTTTAAAACGTGTGGCGGATTCTTATCGTCGTATTCGTAATACCGCGCGCTTCATGTTGGCAAACTTGAATGGCTTTGATCCAGCAAAAGACATGGTGCCTTCAAGCGAGATGATCGCCTTAGATCGTTGGATTGTAGACCGTGCTGCGCAATTGCAAAAAGACTTAGATGTAGCTTACGGCGAATACCAATTTCATACCGTCAACCAAAAAATCCAAAATTTCTGTTCGGTAGACTTGGGCGGTTTTTACTTGGATGTGATCAAAGATCGTCAGTACACCACACAAGAAGACAGCTTAGCACGCCGTTCGGCGCAAACGGCTTTGTATCATGTGATGGAAGCCTTTACTCGTTGGATCTCTCCTATCTTGAGCTATACAGCGGATGAGATTTGGTTAGCGCTTCCTGGTGAGCGCAGCGAATCTGTATTCCTAGAAACTTGGTACGAAGGGCTTGAAGAGCTGGCGGGCGACGAAGTACTTGGCCGTGAGTTCTGGAAACAGGTTCTTGAAGTGAAAGTGGCGACCAACAAGGTGCTTGAAGCAGCACGTAATGAAGGCAAAATGAAAGCCAGCTTGAGTGCGGAAATTACCTTGTATTGTGATGATTCATTGCAAACAACATTGAATCGTCTAGGTGATGAGCTGCGCTTTGTGTTGATTGCGTCTGATGTGAAAGTTCTGCCACTTGACCAAGCGGGCGAGGGTGCGGTTGAAACCGATCTTGCTGGCCTTAAAGTGCATGTAGAACTCAGCAAGTATGCGAAGTGTGTACGTTGTTGGCATCACCGTGAAGAAGTGGGTAAACGAGAAGCGCACCCTGAGCTGTGCGATCGTTGTATCTCTAACTTACCTGATGGGGAAGGTGAACAGCGCCTTTACGCTTAATGACATTTCGATATGTGTGGCAACAAGCCCAGCGCTGGTGGGCGCTGGCAATTGCAGTGGTGATCTTGGATTGGGTCACCAAACAGGCGGTTGTGGCAAATTTGTTTTATGGACAGGAAATCCATTTACTGCCTGTACTTGACCTAACATTGCGCTACAACACCGGCGCGGCCTTTAGTTTTTTGGCCCAAGCGGGTGGTTGGCAGCGCTGGTTGTTTTCCTTGATAGCGATAGTCGTAGTGGTAGGTATCAGCTGGCGTTTAGTTAGGATAGGTCGTAAGAACCCTTGGGAAGCGGCTGCACTAAGTCTGATTATGGGGGGCGCTCTTGGTAATTTACATGATCGTCTTGCCTATGGCCACGTGGTCGATTTTGTACAAGTTCATTGGCAGCAGTCTTGGTATTTTCCTGCCTTTAATGTGGCCGATAGTGCGATCACAATAGGTGTTATCTTGATGCTGTTAGAAGGCTTATTTGTTAAGCCGAAGAAAGGTGAAAAAGAATGAGTTTAGTGACGGCAGACAGTCGAGTGACCTTGCATTTTGAGCTGTCTTTGGAAGATGGCCAGGTTGTAGATTCGAATTTTGATCAAGCACCTGCTCAATTTGTGTTTGGTGATGGTAATTTGCTGCCTGCATTTGAAGAAGTGCTAATTGGCATGCAAGCAGGTGATGAAGCGTCGTTTGTGATGTCTCCAGAAAAAGCGTTTGGAGCTCCTAATGAAAACAACATCCAACGTATTTCACGCTCTCAGTTCTCAATGGACTTAGAAGAGGGTATGGTCGTGTCCTTTGCAGATGCTGCGAACAATGAGTTGCCTGGCGTTATCGCTGAAATTGGCGATCAAGATGTCACCGTTGACTTTAATCACCCATTAGCGGGGCGCTCTTTAACCTATCGAGTGCGTGTTGTTGCGGTAGAGGAGGCATCATGAGCTTTGCTATTCAGTTAGCAAACCCACGTGGTTTTTGTGCAGGTGTAGATCGTGCAATTGAAATCGTTAATCGTTGTTTGGATCTATTCGAAGCCCCTATCTATGTTCGTCATGAAGTGGTTCACAACAAATTCGTTGTGGAATCCTTAAAAGCCCGTGGTGCGGTTTTTGTCGATGAATTAGATCAAGTGCCGGATGACAATATTGTGATCTTCAGTGCCCATGGGGTGTCTAAAGCAGTGCGTGATGAAGCTTCACAGCGTGGGCTAAAAGTATTTGATGCAACCTGTCCTCTTGTAACTAAAGTGCATTTGGAAGTCTTACGCTACTCGCGAGACGGTGTAGAGTGCGTCTTGATTGGTCACGATGGTCATCCTGAAGTAGAGGGTACCATGGGTCAATACGATAACCGTACTGGTGGGGCGATTTATTTGGTGGAAAGCCCAGAAGATGTGGCTTCTTTGAAGGTAAACAACCCAGAAAAGGTGGCATTTGTAACTCAGACCACATTATCGATGGATGATACATCTGTGGTGATCGATGCTCTGCGTCACCACTTTCCCAAGATTAAAGGACCAAAGAAAGACGATATTTGCTACGCGACGCAGAATCGCCAAGACGCAGTAAAAACGCTAGCGGCAGAATCTAAGTTGGTGCTAGTGGTTGGTTCTGTGAACAGCTCTAACTCAAACCGACTACGTGAGCTTGCTGAACGGATGGGCGCAACGGCACACCTTATTGATAATGCAGATGAAATCGATGCGCGCTGGTTGGTCAACATAGAAAGTGTTGGTGTGACTGCTGGTGCATCCGCCCCAGAAGTTCTGGTAAACCAAGTGATTGAGCGTTTAGTGAAAGAAGGAGGCGAAGCGCCTCAAGAACTGAAAGGCCAAGAAGAAAATGTGTCTTTCTCCATGCCTAAAGAGTTAAGAATCGTTGAGTTATAAAGTTAACGATTTCTTTCAGAAAGTTTTTTTTAAATTAATTTAAATAAACTTCAAAAAAGGGTTGCAGAAAATCTGTGAATCCTTAATATACGCCCTCGCTGACACGGACAGCGCTTCACACTGAGTGAGGACGAGGTTCGAAAAAAACGTTAGCAACGCTCTTTAAAATAGATAATC
>NZ_FLOB01000018.1 GCF_900089775.1 Marinomonas spartinae | reverse complement strand
CTGAGTTTCTGTAAGATGGCTTCTTTAAAGGCTCTTGAATGTCTTTGGTAATCCACTGGTTTTAACTTACCGCCCCCTGTCTATTTATAATATCAAATGAGGCGACAACTATCCTGACACAGGGGGAAAGAATCAATTTGAACAGAAAACTTAGTTTGCATTTAGCACTCCTATTTGAACGCCAACATTGCAGAAAATAGCTATTCTCATTAAGCAATAAAAACCTTAAAAACGAACAGACCAAGTAGCCAATGTACAGGGAGTATCAGCAACATGCTATCTACATAAGAAATGAAATGTAGGAAGTGTTTTGAACAAAGCGGGATTCTGTTTACAACAATGAATATAAAATACACAGACAGTTAGACACAAAAAACCCGCTCAAGGGCGGGCTTTTAAGAATCAACTAGCCATTCAACGAATCATTAATCTTCCAATAAGATACGTAACATACGACGAAGTGGCTCTGCAGCACCCCATAGAAGCTGGTCACCTACTGAAAAAGCACTGATGTATTCAGGCCCCATATTCAGTTTTCGAATACGACCCACTGGAACATTCAGTGTGCCAGTAGCAACCGTTGGTGTTAAGCCTTTCATTGTTGCTTCTTTATCATTTGGCACAACATTGACCCAATCGTTATGCTGAGCCAGAATGCCTTCGATATCCGCAACGGGGATGTCTTTGTTCAGTTTGATCGTAAAGGCTTGGCTATGGCAGCGCATGGCACCGATACGAACACACAAACCATCAACAGGAATAGGCGCACCAGTATTTCCTAAAATCTTGTTGGTTTCTGCTTGCGCCTTCCACTCTTCGCGACTCTGGCCATTTTCAAGCTGAGAATCGATGTAAGGGATCAGCGAGCCCGCTAGTGGCACACCAAATTGATCAACAGGCATGGAGCTGGAACGCATTTGCTCAGCCACCTTACGGTCAATCTCTAGAATCGCGCTAGCAGGATCCGCCAATTCAGACGCAACAGAGCCATGCAACAATCCCATTTGATTGATCAACTCACGCATGTGACGAGCACCGCCGCCAGACGCAGCCTGATAAGTCATGGAAGTCATCCATTCAATGTGGCCTTTTTCAAACAGACCACCCAAACCAAGTAACATCAAGCTAACGGTACAATTGCCACCAACAAAAGTTTTTACGCCATCCTTCAAGCCTTGTTGGATGACTTTTTGGTTTACTGGATCCAATACGATGATTGCGTCTTTATCCATGCGCAGTGAAGACGCCGCATCAATCCAGTAACCTTTCCAACCAGCATTACGCAACTGAGGGTAAATGGCCTTGGTATAATCGCCGCCTTGACAGGTAATAATCACATCCATCTTCTTCAAAGACTCAATATCGTTCGCGTCTTGAAGTAATGAAATGTCTTTACCAATATCTGGGCCAGCTTGACCCGTTTGCGACGTGGAAAAGAAAACAGGATCGATCAAATCGAAATCTTTCTCTTCACGCATACGTTGCATCAACACGGAACCAACCATTCCGCGCCAACCGACTAAACCTACAGTGTGTTTTGACATGGTTTTAAACCCTTTTATTGGTGGGGCCACTCATACCAAGAGCAGTATCCCAAGTTAATGCCTAATCCTTTTGATTAGGCTTTCAGTGCAACAGCTAATGCATCAAGTACCGCATCACCCATTGCTTTTGTGCTAACCGTTTCCGATCCTTCTGACGCGATGTCCGATGTTCTCAATCCTTGATCAAGAACACGACTCACAGCCGCCTCGATGGCATCTGCCGCCTCTTTCGCACCCAAGGAGTAGCGCAACATCATAGCAACAGAAAGGATCGTCGCCAACGGATTTGCAATGCCTTTTCCAGCAATATCAGGAGCAGAACCGTGACAAGGCTCATACATACCGCGACCTTCTGCATTCAAAGAAGCAGATGGTAGCATTCCGATAGAGCCTGTCAGCATCGCCGCCGCGTCCGACAAAATATCGCCAAACATATTACCCGTTACCATAACATCAAACTGCTTAGGAGCGCGAACCAACTGCATAGCGGCATTGTCTACCAACATATGTGTTAGCTCAACATCTGGGTACTCTTTTGCCACTTCCTCCATGATTTCTTTCCAAAGCACGGTCACTTCCAATACATTGGATTTATCGATAGAGCAAACACGTTTACCACGCTGACGTGCTGCCTCAAAAGCGGAACGACCGATACGACGAATTTCAGATTCACTGTAAACGTAAGTGTTATACCCCTGACGCTCACCATTTTCTAACGTACGAATACCGCGAGGTTGACCAAAATAAATACCACCCGTTAATTCCCTCACGATTAAGATATCTAAGCCTGCCACGATTTCAGGCTTCAAACTAGAAGCGGCTGCCAATTGTGGATAAAGAATCGCAGGACGCAGATTCGAAAACAACTCAAGATTAGAGCGTAAGCCCAACAACCCTTTTTCAGGACGAACCGCCATGTCTAACTTGTCCCATTTAGGCCCACCTACTGCCCCCAACAAAATGGCATCCGCTGCTTTTGCTTTGCTCAGAGTAGGCTCTGGAAGCGGTGTACCCGTCTCGTCATATGCTGCCCCACCCACTAACGCACTTTCGTGAGCAATATCTAAATGAAAAGCATCATTGACCGCATCCAACACACGAACAGCCTGTTCAACGATTTCAGGACCAATGCCATCACCTGGCAAAATTAATACATTCTTAGCCATTTTCTTATCCTCAATTCTTTAAAACCACCTTCACAAGGCACATTGTGAAAGCTAAAAATACAACTCAAAACATGATCAACCCGTGACATTACTCGCCACGTGATAAGAACAACCAAGGAGCATTTGCCATGCGTTTTTCTTCAAAGCGGCGGATGCTGTCTTCGTTTTGTAATGTCAGACCAATATCATCCAGACCATTTAATAAACAATGCTTGCGGAAGGTATCCACTAAAAACTCAAATACCTCACCTGAGGGGGACGTTACGGTTTGAGCTTCAAGATCAACGATCACCTCCGCCCCTTTTTTAGCCGTTACTTCAGCAAACAGTTGATCAACCTCTTCTGACGCCAAAACAATGGGTAATAGACCATTTTTAAAGCAATTGTTGTAAAAAATATCGGCAAAGCTTGGGGCGATAATGGCTCGGAAGCCATAATCATCCAATGCCCAAGGCGCATGCTCACGGCTGGAACCACAGCCAAAATTTTGTCGTGCCAATAACACACTGGCCCCTTGGTAACGGGGTTGATTCAAAATAAACTCTTCACGAATCGGACGACCATCACATTCTTGATCAGGCTTACC
Source organism: Marinomonas spartinae (assembly GCF_900089775.1). Taxonomy (GTDB): domain Bacteria; phylum Pseudomonadota; class Gammaproteobacteria; order Pseudomonadales; family Marinomonadaceae; genus Marinomonas; species Marinomonas spartinae. The sequence goes on along the minus strand of NZ_FLOB01000018.1, from coordinate 43,327 downwards.
TTCGTCTTCATAACGCAATTCATCAAATAAATTTTTACCAAAGCCTGTGCGCTTGATGGACTTCAAGAACTGCTTTGGAATAATCATATCAGTATCAACGTTTGCCAAATCCAAAGGAGCGGCTAACCCTGTATGTTTCGTAAAAGGACGCATGCTGTTCTCCTAGTGTTTAACAAACTCATTAACATCAACAAAATGGCCAGCGATGGCCGCTGCAGCCGCCATGGCAGGACTCACCAAATGGGTACGACCACCAAAGCCTTGTCGACCTTCAAAGTTACGGTTAGAAGTGGAAGCACAATGCTCACCCGCCCCTAATTTGTCCGCATTCATTGCCAAACACATAGAGCAACCTGGCTCGCGCCATTCCAACCCTGCAGCTTCAAAAATCTCGTGCAAGCCCTCTTTTTCTGCTTGTGCCTTAACCAAGCCAGAGCCCGGTACCACAATCGCCTGTTTCAAGGTAGGTGCTACTTTGCGACCTTTTACCACGTCGGCCGCGATGCGTAAATCTTCAATTCGTGAATTCGTACAGGAACCAATGAACACACGGTCTAGAACCACATCGGACAACATGGTTTTTCCTTCTAGACCCATGTATTTCCAAGCACGAGCATAACCTTCTTTTTTCACTGGGTCTTTTTGATCTTCTGGACGAGGAATCGGCTCATCAATGGCAATGACCATTTCAGGCGACGTGCCCCATGTCACTTGCGGCTTGATGTCTTCCGCTTTGATAACGACGACTTCGTCAAATTGCGCATCTTTGTCAGATACTAGATTTTTCCAAGCTTCGACCGCCATATCCCAATGCCCCCCTTTTGGTGCATAAGGACGACCTTTGACGTATTCGATTGTGGTATCGTCGACTGCGATCAACCCAACACGCGCACCAGCTTCAATGGCCATATTACACACGGTCATGCGGCCTTCCATCGACAAAGACTGGATACCTGTACCACCAAACTCAATGGCATAGCCCGTTCCACCAGCCGTACCAATGGCACCAATAATTGCCAAAACCACATCTTTTGCAGACACCCAAGGAGACAATTCACCATCAACACGCACAAGCATATTGCGGCTTTTCTTTTGTACTAGGCATTGCGTGGCTAATACATGCTCCACTTCAGAAGTACCGATACCGTGCGCCAACGCACCAAACGCACCATGGGTGGACGTATGCGAGTCACCACAAACAACCGTCATACCTGGTAACGTCGCGCCTTGTTCTGGCCCAACAACGTGCACGATACCTTGACGAACGTCTTTCATGTTGAATTCGGTAATACCAAATTCTTGGCAGTTATCATCTAATGTAGTGACTTGGATTTTAGAAACGGGATCTTCAATCCCATTAACACCATCAACACGCTCTTTTTGAGTTGTCGGAACGTTGTGATCCGGTGTAGCCAAACTCGATGATACACGCCAAGGCTTACGACCCGCTAATCGCAAACCTTCAAACGCTTGCGGTGACGTTACTTCATGAAGCAGTTGTAAATCGATATAAATCAACGCACTACCATCATCACGTTGCTGAACAAGGTGGCTATCCCACAACTTGTCATAAAGGGTTTTGGCTGACATAACTTCTCTCCTAAATATCCTGTTGAAGTATCCTAGAACTTTTGTTCAAATTACTCAAATTCATAATTTTCATGGCTTGGATAATATTTAAGAATGCTAGATATTGCAGAACTTCTTACCTTTATAAAAGTGGCTGAAACAAAATCTTTCTCGGAAGCAGGGTTAGCCCTGTTTATTACACAACCTGCCGTGAGCAAACGCATTGCAGCACTTGAAAATAACCTGGAAACCAAGCTATTTGATCGTATTGGAAAACAAGTGCAACTAACAGAAGCAGGCGTCAGACTTCTGCCTAAAGCACGTAAAATTGTTGAGGATTTACAAGATATAAAACGAAGCATGACACTACAATTGGAAGACGTCAGCGGTGAGCTTAGAATCGCCATCAGTTATCATATTGGCTTAAGAAGACTTCCTCCTTTATTAAAACGCTTTCAAGAAAATTTCCCCAACGTGCAACTAGAAATTGACTTCACCCAATCCGAAGATGCCTACCAACAAGTATTAAAAGGCTTAACCGAGATCGGCATCATCACCTTATCAGATAAAGAAAACCATTTAATTGAAGCCATTCCTATTTGGTCAGATCCATTAACCTGCGTCGTCAGTAAAGACCATCCATTAGCCAATATAGAGAATGTCACCCTAGAAGACCTTGCTCATTACGCCTGCGTATTACCTAACGAAAACACCTTCACCAGACAAATTGCAGAGCGTGCCTTTGGTAAACAAGGACTTAAGCCTAAAGTTCGCATGAATACCAACAATTTTGAAACGCTCGCCATGCTCGTTAACATCGGCTGGGGATGGTCCATGCTACCCTCCATACTGGTGAGTGATGAACTGGTTGTGCTCAACCATGCTGACTTGAATGTGGAAAGGAGACTAGGCATTATCCACCACAAGCAACGCACTTTAAGTCGTGCCGCGCAGGCTTTTATTGACCTACTAAAGACCGCTCAAAGCACTTAAACTATAAAAAGTGCCAAAAGATGAAAATCACACATTATGTACAACAGTTTGGCAAGATCTGTGCTTAAATTATAAACACTTTTACTTCAAACAAGCCCTAAGAAACAAGCACCTGAATGATGTCTCATTAAACGAGGTTGGTATGGAAAACAAAATCGAGTGGTGGCGGGGCGCGGTAATCTACCAGATTTATCCGCGCAGTTTTTTTGATGCAAATAACGATGGGATTGGAGACCTTCTAGGCATCACCCAAAAAATGGACTACATTGCGTCGTTAGGTGTCGATGCTATTTGGTTATCACCTTTTTTCACCTCGCCTATGAAAGACTTCGGTTATGATGTATCGGATTACTGCGATGTGGATCCCATCTTCGGTACACTCAAAGACTTTGACGATCTTGTGGCAGAAGCGCACAAACACGGTTTAAAAGTCATGATAGACCAAGTACTTAATCATACCTCCGACCAACACCCTTGGTTCAAAGAGTCCAGAAAAAGCCATGATAACGACAAGGCAGACTGGTATGTCTGGGCCGATGCAAAACCAGATGGCACCGTGCCAAATAACTGGCTTTCCGTTTTTGGAGGCCCTGCATGGCATTGGGATAGCCGCCGTAAACAATATTACTTGCACAACTTCCTAGATAGCCAACCTGACTTAAATTTCCATAACCCAGATGTGGTTGATGCCATTTTAGCGACAGTAGAATTCTGGCTAAAACGCGGCGTTGATGGCTTTCGCCTCGATACTGCCAACTATTATTACCATGACCTTGAACTACGTGATAACCCTGCTAAAGAAGAGGTTGTCGAAGGCAGTATTGGCGTGCGATTAGACAACCCTTATGCCTATCAGCAACACCTATACGACAAATCAAGACCAGAAAACATTGCCTTCTTACAACGCTTGCGGGCACTACTCGATCAATACCCACAAACCACGACGGTTGGCGAAGTAGGCTGTGATTTCTCTCTTAAAACCATGGCTGCTTACACACAGGGCCATGATAAACTGCACATGTGTTATTCCTTTGATTTATTAACCCATGATTCGTCTATGGAACATATCCGACACACTATGGAGACCATTGAAGCCGGATTAGGAGATGGCTGGCCCTGCTGGTCCATTGGCAACCATGATGTGGAACGAGTCGCCACTCGCTGGGGTAAAAACAAGCATATGCCCAATCAGAGCAAAGCCTACATGGCTATGTTGCTTTCATTACGTGGAAGTGTTTGCTTGTATCAAGGAGAAGAACTGGGACTGCCAGAAGCAGAATTATCTTACGAACAACTGGTCGATCCTTATGGCATCAATTTTTGGCCTGAGTTTAAAGGTCGTGATGGGTGTCGAACCCCTATGCCATGGTCCAATACGTCACTAGGTGGCTTTACTACCAACCCAACTCCTTGGCTCCCCGTGATGGAAGACCATTTGCCCCTCGCTGTCGAGGAGCAAGAAGGCACACGCTCCTCTATTTTGTATGCCTATCGAGATTTTTTACACTTAAGGCGCAGTCACCCGGAGCTGATTCATGGCGATATCGAGTTTTTATACCATGATGTGTCTACCCTGACTTTTTTGCGGAGTTATAACGGAAAATCTTTGTATATAGCAATCAATACCGCTGAACAATCGAAAATCGTTTCTTGCCATTTTTCATTAACACCGCTGGTATTACCTGAAGCCATTCCTGCTGGGTACATTGAAAACGGACAAATCGTCCTGCCAGCCTTCTCTGTATTCATCGGCTGTGTCATAGATACTGAGTGATTAATAAAAAGCAGGCCTCAAACACAAAAAAACGCCATTCATAGTGAATGGCGTTTTTATTAAATAACAGATTTAAACAACAGTTCAATCAAGCTAGCCCTACAAAGAAGGCAGCGCGTTTTGTCTTGGCCAAGCATTGATAATTGCCTTGACTAAAGTTGCCAATGGAATCGCAAAGAAAATCCCCCAGAACCCCCAAATACCTCCGAAAAACAACACCGCTAAGATGATAGCCAGCGGATGCAAATTTACGGCTTCTGAAAAGAGTAAGGGCACAAGAATATTGCCATCTAACCCTTGAACAACAAGGTAAGCAATGACTAAATACCAAAAATCGCTGCTGGCTCCGTATTGATAAAAAGCCACCACAACAACGGGAATGGTCACCGCCGCCGCACCAATGTATGGAATCAATACAGATAACCCAACGAGCAAAGCTAACAACTGAGCATACTTCAATCCCATAATGGCAAAGACAATATAGGTAAAAACAGCAACGACAATCATTTCAATGACTTTACCGCGAATATAATTGGCAATTTGCTCGTTCATTTCATTAGCAATATTGCGTAACATACGGCGTTCTTTTGGTAACCAAGAGGTCATATAAGCTAATATCTCTTTCTGATCTTTTAATAAAAAGAACATGACCAAAGGCACTAAAATGAAATAAATCACAATGGAAAACAAAGAAGGAATACTGGCAATGGAGTAAGACACAATCCACTGTCCCACGCTGGCAAACTCCGTGGCCAAAGAATTAACCACCTCATCAATGGCACTTTGACTCACCAATGCAGTATGGCCTTGAGCAAAGGTTTCGATAGCCTGTTGAATCACCCCGATCATCCGAGGTAGGTCATTTACAAAGCGAACCGCTTGCTCCCAGATAATGGGAACCATAATGCCAATAAACACCACACAGCTTGCTAAGAAAGACAAAAAGACAATCACCACAGACCAGATATGACTGACCCCAAAACGCTTGATCCGCTCAACCGCCCCTTGTAATAAAAATGCCAGAACAATAGCGATTAACACTGGCGCCAAAATCCCCCCCCAAAAGGCGAGAACACAGAGCGTTCCAATCAGTAACAATAAGAAGACCACAACCTCTTCATTGGAGAAGTAACGCTTAATCAAAGAATCTACAATTTTAAACATATCTGGTCCGCTTTATTTTTTTTCAATAACAAATGTATAAACACCATTTTTTTCATTTTTATGTCGTAACGTATGACCCACTTGTTCTACATAAAAAGGAATGTCTTTCCACGATCCAGCATCACACGCTTCCACAGCTAATAACTGACCTGACTGTAACTTACTCAGCGCCATTTTTGCTTTCAGCAATGGCATAGGACACACATCTTGTCTTGCATCTACTATGACATCACACTCATAATTGTCTCTAGTCACCCTTCATATCTCCATGACGAGAACATTCGCCTATTATGAAACCATTCTCCACTTTTATAACCAACTTAGCCATCTTAGTGATTGTTTTTTTGGGTACTTTTTCAACTCAAAGTCACGCCGAGTTGCCCAATCTATCCAGTACCAAAGACGAACGTTCATTATCTAATCCCAGTTACGTCATTGGTCAACACTGGTTTCGACAGATCAATAGCAGCCAAGCAGTCATCGCCTTTCCCCCTGCATACAATTACGTGCGACAGGCATTATCGACCATTGTGCCGCACACAAGCCTCGATAATAAAATGATTGAAATCACCTTATTAAACAGCACGCAAAGTAACGCTTTTGTTATTCCAGGAAACCATTTATTTATTTACTCAGACATCATGGAGATGATAACCAATGAAGACATGTTTTATGCCTTGCTGTCCCATGAAGTTGCCCACCTAGATCTCAATCACTATGAAAGACAAAGCCAATTCTCCAGCCAAGAGTTAAGTAAAACCCTCATCATGATTGGTGCCAGCCTTGCCGCAGCGGCGGCTGGAGCGGGCTCAGACGCAACATCCGCCTTATGGATCGGCGGCATGGCAAACCAAGCAGAAAATACACTGACCCATAGTCGAGAGCAAGAACAAGAAGCAGATCGCCAAGGCAGACGCTATATGAAAGCGGCGGGGCTCAACCCCCAAGGCATGAACCACTTATTTAAAGCCATGTTTAAAGCCTCATTAGGCCGTCCACGGCTAGAGTTTTTATCTACTCACCCTCTACCCAAAACACGTATAGCGGATAGCATGTCTTTTCAGAAGGAAGACAGCATACTCAGACAAAAAGAAAGCAGCCGTGATTTCCTCTTTTTTAGAGCGACGATGCTTGCCTATCGCGCCATATTAAGCAACAGAGTAGACTATGCTCTCTTACAATCTATCCCCAATGAGGATGCCTATAACTTCGCGCAAGCGTTAGTCGCTTATTTACAGCAGTCACCACAAAAAGCCCTAACCTTTTTAGCAAAAGTTCATACGCACAATCGTTTTGTTAGCTATTTAAAAGCACTTAGCTTGCAATCAGATGGACAAAAAAAAGCGGCGTTAAAAGTGGTAGAGGGAGTTCTTAATCTCGCTCCGAATGACCTTTCTTTTGGGACGCTCTACGCGACTTTCACTCACACAAAATACAGGGGAGTAGAGGTTCCTCGGTATCTATACGAAAAGAAGCAGGTATGGGAAGCCGATATTACTTATTACAGAGATCGACAAAACATCCCAATGGCCCTCAACTACAAGGCACTACTTGATTTTAGTCTAGGACAAGATAAAGAAGCGCAAAGGCTGCTTTTCAGGGCCCTGCAAGATGCCAAAGATACAGACAAGCCGCTAATAAAACGAACTCAGGACGAAATAGACAGGATAAAAGAGGCAGAAAAAGAAGAAGGAATTCGGGACGACTAGAAAGACTATTGTCTATAAAAAGGCCATTCACACTCATCGGGATGAATACATATCCTGATAGTTGAAGCGTGCTCGCTGCAGCTTATATAACGTATTTTCTAAATGCTTAATTTTGGTACGAACAATCATCTGCTCTTCAAACAACGTCTTAGGTTGCTTGTAATGCATACATTGATGCACATCGACTCCCATGGCATCCAACTGATTCACTAAATCAGCCAGTTTCATCTTACTCTTTTGCAGTAATGTAACCTTAGCCATCACACTATTCGTGCTATTTGGGTAATCAGTATTATATGATTGTGCAAAAGACAAAACAGGAACAGAAAGCAGCATAATTAAAATAGCTTTAAATAAAGACATATCCCCTCCTCCATACTCTCTAAAAAAACGCCCACAAAATATAAAAAGGCCAACCTAATATTGGCCTTTTTACCTACTAACATTGTTCATAAGTTATTGCGCATTTTGAGAGTTTAATGAATCTAATTTCAAACGTAAGTTCATTTCATGATTCTGCAATAATCTAGCTTGTGTAGCAGGAGACAAGGTCTGATTGACTTTATATTGGCTCACATTGATGCCTTTGTTATTAAGCTGATCAGTCAAAGAGTGAATTTCTGCTTGTGCCTTGGTAATTTGGCCATACGTGCCATCACCAGGTGCCGCCATTGCTGCTGTTGCAACGGAACAAGAAAAGACTAAAGCCAATACTGTCTTAGTAATCGTATTCATATTATATACTCCATTGATATCTAATATTAACCGAAAATAGCAGCTCAACTTCTTTCCACTTCAACCTAGCCATAGCTGCTTGATTAAAATAATAGCAACAAATAGAAGAATAAATAGTCCCAAGAAGCACGTGTACATATCTATCCTATATTTGAGACAAACATGCACAATCATTAAAAAGCAGGTGAAACACAATAACATCGTATTTATTTTGTACAGTCCTTAAATGAAGATACAAATAGATCCTATAGCATTAAAAGATAAAGGAAAAAGATTGAACATAGATAAAACAAAGAAACACTCGACCTTTTTACAAGTTCCCATCAGAATCTAAGAAAAATAGGAACACTCTGTTTGAGTCTTTTATAAATTAAAACAATACTTTTCACCCTTGTAAGGCATACAGAGCCGAAAAACAATCGTTTTTCAGAGCGATTTTTTTGATATGATCAGATAAACCCTTATACACAGAAAAACCATGACTCCGTTTGCCCTAATTGACAATCTAGAACATCTGTCGAACCCATTTACTCAGTTTGAGCACATCGTCACTGAGCTAAAGGACAATGTACCATTTTTAAACGACCCAGATTACAAACGCGACCTACAGCTGGCCCTATGCTTTATCTACAGCTACAACGGCTCTCAGGCCACATATAATTCATATCGACGAGAAGTCGAGCGTTTACTCCTGTGGTCTTGGCACACACAATCCACCCCAACAACCCAGTTACGGCGAGATCAAATTGAAGCCTTTATCCATTTTTGCATCACGCCACCGGAAAGCTGGATAGGCATTAAAAATGTAGCTCGCTTTAAACAACACATGGGACGTCGTGTCCCAAATAAAGAGTGGCGACCTTTTGTCAGTCATATCAGCAAATTAGAGTTCAGTAATGGCGATGTTCCCGTTGCCAAAAAATATTCCCTATCGCAAGCTGCCATTCGGGCAACCTTTTCCATCTTGTCATCCTATTACGGCTTTTTGATGCAAGAAGAGGCAGTACATCAGAACCCCGTGGCTCTGATCCGCCAAAAAAGTAAGTTCGTCAAAAAAGAAGTGACAAGACGGCAAGTAAGACGCATTTCTAATTTACAATGGGATTATGTGATTGAAACCGCAGAAATGTTAGCGGAAGAAGATCCTGCAACCCATGAGCGCACACTTTTCATTATGAACGCACTACTGGGGATGTACTTACGTATTTCTGAACTGGTAGCCGATGAGCGATCCGCCCCCGTGATGGGAGATTTTACCAAAGACGCAGATGGTCATTGGTGGTTTAAAGTGCTGTCAAAAGGTAATAAAGAGCGACTCATTGCGGTCTCTGACGATATGCTGCGCGCCCTTGCCCGATATCGCCAATTCCGCGATCTCCCCCCACTACCAACCGTTGCGGAAAACACCCCATTAATTCCGAAAAATCGCGGCCAAGGCCCCATGACCAGTTCACGACAAATTCGCAATATCGTACAGTTTTGTTTTGATACGACTTATCAGCGCATGTGTGACGATGGCATGAAGGCCGATGCGGAAGATTTACGCGTTGCAACCGTTCACTGGCTTCGCCATACAGGCATCTCAGAAGATGTCAAAACTCGACCGAAAGAGCATGTTCGCGAGGATGCTGGGCATGCTAGTATGGCGACGACTGACCGCTACATTGACACCGAATACCGTGAGCGCCATGCCAGTGGGCGCAAAAAAACATTACGACCACACTAAGCACCAACCTTCTTCTCAAGAAAGCCTTACTCCCAACGGGATAGGCTTTCTTCGTCTTGTTCCTTGGCATCAACCCACTTACTTTCATTACCTTGGGTCTCTTTCTTCCAAAATGCGGCCCGACTTTTGAGATAATCCATAATAAAGTCACAGGCCTGAAAGGCTTCAGCCCGATGGGACGCACTCACCCCAACAAAGACGATTTTATCTTGCACGGCTAGCTTGCCAACACGATGCACGACTGTCACAGCATTTAACGACCAACGCGAACAAGCATCCTCGACAATCGTCTGTAAATTATGCTCCGTCATGCCTGGATAATGCTCTAACTCAAAGGTACAGTCTTGGGATGGTAAGGATGAGAAGTGGCGCACTAAGCCAACAAACATCGCAACAGCACCGGTGTTGCTATTCACCACTAAATCATCGTAGAGTGCCTGAACATCGAACTCTTCCTGTTGAACTTTAATCATCTTAGCCACCTGTAACGGGTGGAAAAAAAGCCACTTCTTTAGCACCTTCATTCACTATGTTTCCATCCCTAGCAAATTCGAAATCAATGGATGATTGAATACCTTTATCTAACAATGCATCACCGTTTTTCAGAAGCTTAGCTAATTGCATTTTGAGTTCTTTAACGGTCATCGGCAAATGCCCTGCAAAGACGTACTGTTCAATGCCAAGGGTCTCTTTAAGAGATGCAAAGAAAACCACATTTAATTCATTCATAGACACCACCCTATCAGTCCGTTTTGTATTCTGTCGCTAACCAGTCACCACTTTTGCCGCCTTGTTTTTCCAGCAATGAGACATTTTTAATCACCATACCTTTATCGACCGCCTTACACATATCGTAAAGAGTCAGCGCAGCCACACTGGCTCCCGTCAACGCTTCCATTTCTACCCCTGTTTTGCCTTTTAAAGAGCAAGAACACAGCACTTGAATTTGTGTTTCGCTCAAAACCGTTATATCAACGCTTACTTTGGTTAACATCAGTGGATGACATAAAGGGATCAAGTCTGAGGTTTTCTTAGCCGCTTGAATGCCGGCAATACGAGCCGTAGCCAATACATCCCCTTTTGGCAACCCCCCTTCGATAATCTTAACCAAGGTATCCGCTTTCATCTCGATAATCGCTTGTGCTCTTGCCGTACGTTTGGTCATGTCTTTATCTGACACATCTACCATGTGAGCATGGCCTTGATTATCCAGATGGGTAAGTTTGTTGCTCATAACATTCCTAAACTGAGTCGATACATTACAAATGCCGCCTATCTTTTAAGAAAGCTGACAGGATTGCAAGAAAAGTTGCACTTGAGCTCGACTAATTGGGAAACATCTACCTTTGTCAGCGCCGCTAAATCATGCATAATGCTCTTTTATAAGAGTATTTTTTTATCAGGGTAGCATGAGCCTAATAGACGATTACCTATTATTGGAAATTCCCACCCACGCTAATGAACAAGAGGCGAAGGCGGCCTTTCGTCGTCTGGCACGACGCTATCATCCAGATAAAAACCCACATACAGATACCACTGAACATTTCCAGCGCCTACAAGCGGCCTATGAGAATGTCTTGCAGGCCATAAAGCAAGGCTCTCAAGGAGGAGAATGGAAACCCTATCAATTCCACCAAGAAAACAGCACGGCAAAAAACCGTTATTACTCTCATTCAAAAGCCACAGATAAAGAGCAAGAAGCCTACGTAAAAGAACGACAAAAAGCCTATGAGCAAATGAAGCGTAATAGTGCTCAACAGGAGAAAGCCCGAGAAGAGGCCATTAAGGCCGCACGTAACACCCTTAATGAAAAACGTGTTAAAGCTATGTATGAAGAAGCGTTTAAAGCTTCAAAAGGCTTTACTTCGCAAGGCTATACAAGTGATGAATCACCCTCTTCTTATTCAACTGAATATAATCAGCGCAAATATTCAGACAGTCAGTATTCATCGCAAACTTATCAAGCACATTCAGGTTCAGCAGAACAAACAGGCGACATTCCGCCCTACTACATGTTTGACGATGATCCAACCACAATGGATGAATCAAGCTTTCAAGCAAATCGCTCTAGTAGAGCTAAACCCGTTCGACTTTATGCTGCCAAAGCCGCATTCAGAGCCGCGACCTATATCGTTTGTTTTGCTTCAGGAATCTACGCCACATTATTTTGGCAGGAACATCAAAGATCAACACAGCAAGAAAAAGTGGCCACTTATATTCCGGGACTGTATCCACAGTATCGTGTTGGTGATGCCTATACCCTCACCCCAACGAACTTATATTCTGAACCCGATAAAAACACGAGAACGATTCAACAGCTACCAGCCTATGCTGATGTTCAAAGTATCAAGCAGCAAGGTACATGGCTAACAGTACGCTACAATAATGTCAGTGGATGGATACAAGCAAAAGATGTTGGCTTTGGCACCATTCAACATGCCGTTGCTACAGGCTGTGTTGGCTATCCAGGCGCCGCCCCAAGTCAGGGTGAAGTCATCGGAAAAGCCGATGGTTCTAGCCGACTTCGTATCCTAAACCATCTTCCAGAACAAAGTATTTTAACCTTCCAATCCTATGACGGCCGTAAACCTTTTTCTATCTTTCTCGAAGCCAAGCAGCCCTTTGCCGCGAACTTCATTCCTCAAGGACGCTATCGATTGGTGTTAGAGACAGGTTCCCTGTATCATAACGCCTGCAAAAAATTCCTATTTAATGACACACATAAAGTCGTCTTAGACAACGTGAAATTTGCCAGCACAGAGCAATCGCTCACGCTTAATCCTTAACGCCAAGACGACCCTAACACCGAGTATTTCTAACGCCATGCTGAGTAATATCCGTATTGTCCTAATCAACACATTTCACCCTGGAAATGTTGGAGCCATCGCCCGCGCCATGAAAAACATGGGATTAACCAATCTATATTTAGTAGACCCCAATGACTACCCTTCAGAAGAAGCTACCAGTCGTGCGGCCGGTGCGGTTGATCTATTAGAGAGCGCCACCATCGTCAATACACTCGAAGAGGCTATCCATGACTGCAGTTTGGTTATAGGAACAAGTGCACGACATCGCACTTTCCAACTGCCCATCATGAATGCGCGCGAATGTGCTCAAACCGTTATTCCTGAAGCAAAAGAACACCAAGTTGCCATTGTCTTTGGACGAGAAACAACGGGCTTATTAAATGAAGAAATTGCTCAGTGCCACCGACAAGTGTACATAGATGCTAACGATGAATACCCTGTGTTAAATATTTCTCAAGCAGTACAAATTGTCTCTTATGAGATCTGGATGGCAAACCAAGATAAATCCACTCACAAGACTGACGTGGGTGAATACCCCCTTAAACAAGATATGGAACGATTCTACGAACACCTTGAAGAGACCTTGTACGGCATCAACTTCATCATTCGTAACCATCCAGGGAAAGTGCTCGATAAACTGCATCGCTTTTTCAATCGCTCCCGACCAGAAAAGCAAGAACTTGGCATTTTACGAGGCATACTTGCAGCAGTACAACGTGAAGCGGGATTAACAGAAGCCAACAATCATCCAGAAAAAAAGAAAGACCAACACAAGAAAGAGATTGAATAACTACTGACTGTTAAAGCAGCATCAAGTAACGTTCAACTCGTCTGACTATGGGTACTGAAAAAGGAGATCAAATGAAAAAGTATATCTTGCTTGTCATCGCCATCACACAGTTAACCGCCTGTGCCGCGCTTAAAAATAAATTGACAACAGAGCAAACGCTGCAACAAAAAGCCGCTTATTCTCTAGGGGTTAACCCAGAAAATATCGTTATTAGCAATAAAGAAACTGACGATAAGACGGTACGCTTTACAGCCTCCATTAAAGATAAAACCTACGCATGCGCTTATCAATCGACCCTAACCATTCAAACCGATGCGATTTGCCAACTGAAATAAGCGAAAAGTGATAAAAAGAGAGTCATACAACAAAAACTAAGACCATAAAAAAGAGTAGCCGGATGTTATCCGACTACTCTTTTTCTTACTCAAAGTTTGATCAAGGGGCCTCTCAGTTAATCTACTGTTACGCCGATACTTTAACGCCATCCGCCGTCATAGACACGCCTCGTGTTTCTTTACCTCGTGATACCAGAATAGCAATCAATAAGGCAACAGTCCCCACAACAATAGCCATCGCCAAACTGTAGTGACCATCATGGGCTGAAGCAATGTGTGTTTGTATTGTTGCATTAACTGAAGCAAGCAAGTTACCCATCTGGTATACAAAACTTGGAAGAATAGCGCGGACATTCGCTGGAACCAACTCATTAAGATACGTTGGTACGACCCCCCAAGCCCCTTGAACCATAAACTGCATTAAGAACGCACCAATACCAATGGAGACAGAGCCGGTAGAGAAAGCCCATAATGGAATCACAGGCAATGCCAACAAAGCCGCTATCATGATCGCTTTCTTACGACCAATACGTTCAGATAAAGAGCCAAAGAATATACCACCGAAAATCGCAGAAATGTTATAACAGATAGCAATGATACTCACGGTATGAGCATCAAAACCGTGCTGCACTTTCAAAAAAGTTGGATATAAATCTTGAGAGCCGTGGCTGAAGAAGTTAAAGCAAGTCATTAACAACACCATAAAGCCACAAACACGCCAATTATCTTTAATGGTACCGATAATAGAAACACGCTCTTTTACTACCTGATTCGCTAACCAAACAGGTGACTCTGGTACTTTGAAGTAAATATAGGGAAGCATCAGAATCGGCAGCGCACCAATAACAAACATGCCTCGCCAACCTACATGAGTATAGAACAAGCCAAAGATGATGGATGCGAGTAAATAACCTGCTGGATAGCCCGCTTGGAACAAGCCAGACATAAAGCCACGAGATTTACTAGGAATCGTCTCCATTGCCAGCGCCGATGCCACACCCCAAATTCCACCCATGGCAATACCGTATAAAATACGGAACGCCATAAAGGCTTCAAATGAAGGCGACCAAGCAGAAAGTAACTCAAACACCGAAAAAAGAATAATATTTGACATAAGAATAGGTCGACGCCCAAACTTCTCTGCTAAACGCCCAAAAATTAACGCTCCAATTGGACGTACGGCTAATGTCAACATTATCGTAACAGCAACATCAGAAATGGAGTTATGGAAGTTTTTCGCCAAATCACTCAGTACGAATACCAGAATAAAAAAGTCAAACGCATCAAGTGACCAACTTGCAAAAGAGGCAAATGCCACGTGACGCTGTGTCGAGCTCCAATTACTCATAATAGGTTTCCCCCGAAAAAAAAACATTTTATTATTTTTAAGTTAAGCTCGTTCCATCACAACTAATCACGTAACAGAACGTAAACTTACATATTACTCTAAGCCTTTTTTATTTATAAATAATGCTTATAAAGTGTAAAGTTATGTCATTAATTTCGTTTTTTAAACAGGGTTTAGACGCATTGAACAACCAATAGAGGCAAAAAGCACATAAAAGCCCCAATATTTTTATATAGCGGTTCACTTATTTAAATCCTATCAAAAGTTACTAAAGTTACTAAAGAAATAAAAACTACTAAAGTTACTAAAATATCACGACGGTTTTTTATTTAGGAATGGACTAGAAAGAAGGAAGAATAAATAAAAAAACGCAGCCAAACTGACTGCGTTTTTTCACTGATCAATAAATGACAAAATTACAATTTGAATTTTTCTACTTGCTCACGTAACGAGTCCGCCAAGACTTTTAGGGTATGAGCTTGCTTTAACCCTTCATCCATCTCAGCTTGCATTTGCGATGACACATCCCGTATCGCCTGTGTGTTAACTCCAATTTCAGCGGTCACACTGGTTTGCTCTTCTGCTGCGGTGGCAATCTGTATCATCATGCCATCTACATGCCCTATAGCCTCAGCAATCTCCTCAAAGTTAACTCCTGATTTTTTCGTGTCATCCACACTCGTACTCGCAAGCGTATGACAAAGTTTCATAACATTCACAGCTTTTGATGTGGTTGTTTGTAACATACCAATCATGCTACTTATCTCGTCGGTCGATGTATGAGTACGTTGAGATAACACACGTACTTCATCCGCCACAACCGCAAATCCTCGCCCTTGCTCGCCGGCACGCGCCGCTTCAATAGCGGCGTTGAGTGCTAGTAGGTTGGTCTGTTCAGCAATGCCACTGATTGTTGAAACAATAGTATTAATTTTATCGCCTTGCTCACTCAACTCACCAATGACTGTACTCGCTAAATCCACTTCCTTAGCTAATTGGTTAATGGACTCCAAGCTCGCATTAGCCAACTGTTGACCGCTTTTACTAATATCAACCGTTTTACTCACATTACGGGCTGTTTGCTCCGCATTGGTCGCAATTTCTTGCGTTGCGACTGTCATCTCCTCAACCGCAGCGGCAACAGACACAATCTCATTTTGCTGTATATTAAGTTTTTTAGTACTTAGTTCTACCGATTTTGCACTCGTATTAGATTGATCTGATAGAACACTGCTTAGCTCATCAATGCTTTTTATAATATCTCGTAGCTTATTAACAAAATCATTAAAATTAGAAGCCAACTTACCAACTTCATCACGACTCTTAGTTTCAATCTTAACGGTTAAATCACCCTGCCCTTTGGCAATATCTTCTAAAGCATTGGATACTCGCAATAGATCAGTCAGTAAGAATCGAATTAATATCGTTAGAACAATAATAGAAAGAACCACCATTACAATGACAGCAATTAATTGATAAATGATAAGTTTTTTAACGGGTGCTTTAAGTAACTTCTCATTTCCTAAGGAAACTAACGACCAGTTCGTACCAGCAATTTTTACTGACGACATTAAATAGTCGGTGCCATTTAAACTAACTTCGTCCAACTTTTTGGATTTGACATTAGAGTCAATATTGTCCAAAGTCAACGTCGAGTTTAATTCACTAAGCGGCTTATTGTTCATACTACCATCAGGATAAGAGATAATGCTGCCGCTTTTGGAAACAATAAATGCTATTCCCTTTCCAGGCACTTTTAAAGAAGAAACCACATCGTTTATGCCTGTCAAAGCTACATTCGCAGACACAACACCAGCGAACTTTCCATCAATTTTCACTTGATTAACAATTGAAAAAATATAAACCTTTGAAGAAGAACCAAAAAACGGCTCAGAAACGGCTGGCCCTTTTGCATTCACTCCTAATTTATACCAATCTCTCACTCTTGGGTCATACCCAGCTTTGGTGTTCTTACCGTTCACACGATACGTATCACCATCACGAGTGCCATAAAGCGTACTGATTAGGTCTCCTGCCGCTTTACCTTGAGTAAGCGCTTGCACGATATACGCATCATCATGAGGATGTTTCTCGATTACCTCTTTAATAGAGGCGACCACTTGATGTCTATCATCTAACCAGCTACTTATCCGACTCGCACTACTCACACCATAACGATTCATAGTACTTTCTAAATTGCTCAAAAGCTGCGACTGCATTGAAAAAATTGAGATTGCAGATAGGGTACAAGCCGCTAAAATAAGCGTTAAGCAACTTGCTAGAATGAGTTTTCTATGTAATTTCATTATTATTCTACCAATAGATTAAAATTAAGCGTTGAGTACAACTCAATGTCTTTACTCCTTTATCCTCAGCTCCATGATTAAAATTATAATTTTTATATTTAAAAAAACACGGTAAACATTAGTTTTTATGTAGTGAAGTATGTCTGACTGTTATCTTTTGTATTGATGATAGAAAGGTAGCATATTGTACGTCATATAAAATGGTATTTTTGGTACACTTTATCTCAACAGCAACACTAGCACACTAAAATAAGCAAGAAAAAAAAGAATGGTTTTAAAAGGTAAAAAGCAGCCCGTAAGCTGCCTTTATATAATATTGCTTTAGCGCTTATTTTTCAGCGCGGCCAGCAAACTTGCGTTCTTCTACGTTAACTTTGATTCTGTCACCAGTAGAAATATGCTCGGGCACCTGAATGATAGCGCCTGTCGATAGTTTCGCTGGCTTATTACGAGAGGTAGCTGAAGCCCCTTTAATAGAAGGGTCGGTTTCAATCACTTCTAATTCTACGTTAGTGGGTAACTCCAAAGCCACTGGCGCTTCGTTAACAAGAATAACTTGGATCCCCTCAGTCGAGTCATTGATAAACAGCAACTCGTTTTCAATCGCCTCTTTGTTTAGGCTATAAGGCGTATAATCCTCATTGTCCATAAAGACGTACTCGTCGCCATCAGCATAAGAAAACATCACAGGACGACGAATCAGATCCGCTAGATTCAGGATTTCGGAATCTTTAAACGTCTCGTCTAATTTACGATCTGTCACCACATCGTACATACGCATCCGGTATAAGCTACCACCAGCACGACCTTGAGGGACAGAACGTTCAATATCACGAACAATCCAAGTTTTACCGTCGTATTCGATGGCCATATTCTTTTTAATTTCACTAGCCTTAGGCATTTTTTCTCGTCCTAAAATGAGGTTTTATACAATTAAATAAATGAGCTTTTCCGCTATGATGCTAATCGACTTCACAAATAAGCGCTATAGCTCAAGCAGAGACTTTTCGTAAAAGGTCATGATAATACACCTCTAATATTCGGTGTACTTCTTGGCACTGCCTTTGACCCTATCCACTGGATAACGATTTTCATTTTTAAGCATTTTTGCTTGCGCTTCGGCGAATAAATCTATATTCAATTTATCCGCCAAACGCACTGTGAACAGCAGCACATCCGCCAATTCTTCCTTGACCGCCTGCGACTGCTGATCATTTAGCTGATAACTGGCCTCCTCTGTCAACCAACGAAAGCAATCCAGCAACTCTCCCGTTTCACCAGCCAGTGCCATGGATAAATTTTTTGGCGAGTGGAATTGATCCCACTCGCGCTCTTTTGCAAACTCTCGCATAGCTATTTTCAGCCGTTCCAACGAATCAACTGCCATATTATTTATCTGCTTTCATATGTTTACTATTAATCACCTGATAAATCGGATACAACACATCCGCACCTAAAATTTTCGCACGCTCAGGTGACCACCCCACACGCTCATCCGGTAAATTCTGGTTATCTTTAAACGGCATTTCCAAAGTAAACGACAAACAATGATAGGTATCGCCAACCCATTTAGTCGCCACCGTCAGGTTTGCTTCACCAAATTGATCTGGCGTGTAACCAACTTCAGTTTGAAAATCAGGGCTCACTGCTAGAAAGACCTCTTTGAATAAGGTTTCCATAGCCTCCATGCGCTCATCAAATGATGGCACACCTTGGCAACCATCAACGAAGTTGACTGGCAATGCTTCATCACCATGAATGTCTAAAAACAGATCCACACCGGTTTCGGCCATTTTGCTCTGCACCGCTAAGACTTCAGGACTGAACTCCTTTGTTGGATTTTTCCATTCACGGTTCAAATTCACGCCCTTGGAGTTCACTCGCAAATTACCGTGTACCGCCCCATCCGGATTCATATTAGGAACCACGTAGAAACGACATTGCTTCAGCAATGCACGAGCAATAGGATGAGACTCATCAAACAAACGCTCTAGCAAACCTTCGATAAACCATTCCGCCATCGTCTCACCAGGATGCTGACGCGCAATAATCCAAATATTTTTCGCCAAGCCTTGGGTTTTACTAATCTCCAGCATGGTAATATCACGGCCCTCTGCAGTTTCTCCTAAGTGATCCGTTATACAGTCCTCATGACTCGCTGCCCAAGCGATCATATCCAAATGACGCTCGTAGCTGTACGGCGCAAAATACGCGTAATAAATGCTGTCTTGCTCTGGCTGGTGAGAAATCACCAATTTCCCATCGATGTATTCCGTTGGAACACGGAACCAGTCCTCACGGTCGTAGGAAGCCACAGCTTGATAATCTACCCAGCCATCTGGGTAAGCTGCCTCTTTGGCATTTTCAAATTGAATAACACACTGTTCCCCCATTCCACCTTGCAAGCGAAAATAAAACCATTGAAGGAATTTAGAGTTTGTATCATTGGGGATTTTTACTCTAATATTGTCCGGCTCCGAGGCATTAACAACGGAGATGTTACCGCCATCAAACGCACTACTGATCTTGATTCGGCTGGTCATTCGCTTTTCCTTACAATCAAACATTGGTTCTACATTATGGCAAGTTTACCTATATTCATGACATCTGTCGCCAACTCATCTGACAACCCAGCGTTTCCTCTGCTATTTACTTGGTCAACACCTGAGGCGCAAATCAAAGAGGTCTTGGTTATCCCAGACGATGAGTGGCTTGAAGATCACGTCATTGAGCCAAATACGCTGGATATAGACGAAACCCAGCTTTATGAATTTGGCTTCGAAGCCAGTGATATTCTGGCAGAATGGACAAATGAATTCGATACAGATGTCATCTATGCCCTGCATCCGGAAGAGACAAGTCTGCTCATTGAAGCCACCTACGATACAAAAAACCTGGACCCCAGTTTTGAAGTTCACAGTATCCACAGTTGGTTTGCCGAACGCGACATTAATTTAGATGACGCACTGATTGATAGTGGACAGTCAACGCCACTCCATCTTTTGCCACCCGATGAGATCATCGCTCTGCTACTGCAAATAGCCGTAGAGCACGGACTCATCCATTCATCAGACATTCCTGAAACGTTTGAAGAGTGAACAACAAAACACAAGGTCAAACAGTAAAGATTCTTTACAATAGTTATTAAAACAGAATATTGAACATAATAAGCAAAAATTGGTTTTCACGGGCATAGCTCTCTAAAGTCAACACTGAACCTAACTTTGGAATAGTAAGCCCGTGAAAGATATTCTCCCTGACTTATGTGACCTTTACCCTGAACACTTACAAATTGCCGATCCGATTTTTTCATCGTATGGACAAAAGACAGTCTTTCATGGCGAAGTTGTCACCGTCTCCTGCTTTGAAGACAACAGCCGTGTCCGAGAATTGGTCAACACCAATGGCAAAGGGAAAGTCATGGTGGTTGATGGAGGGGGCAGCATTCGACGAGCCCTACTGGGGGATATGCTCGCAGAAAAGGCAGCGTCAAATGGCTGGGAAGGTATCGTCATTTATGGTGCTATTCGCGATGTTGCCGCACAATCACAAGTAAATTTAGGGGTTCATGCCTTAAAAGCCTACCCCATGCCAACAGAAAAACGCGGCTTAGGAGAGATTGGCAAAACACTGCGCTTTGCAGGCATCGTTATCCAACCTGGCGACCATATTTATTGTGATCTAAATGGCATTGCCGTGGCTAAACAACCACTGGCCTTGCCATAGCAGACCTTTCCCGTTTCACTCCGCTTTATAATACAGCTAAGGTGTGTGTGAACAAACTGCGCACACCATTCACCACCATCTGCACAGACATCATCAACAGCAACATCCCCATCAAGCGCTCAAGAGCCGCCAAGCCTTTTTCTTTTAAAAGACGGTTTAATAGTGGTGCACAAAACAGAATTGCCACCGAAACACCCCAAGCACAAAAAACGGAAATCAGCAAATCACTGTGATCATTAGGGTAACTTTTTACCATCACCAATAACGTCGCCAAGGTAGAAGGGCCTGCCAACATGGGAATAGAAATAGGGACAATAAAAGGCTCCATCAAAGCAGATTTTTCCTTTGGGGTCGAGGAAGGAAAAATCATCTTGAGCGCTATCACAAACAGCACCACACCACCCGCGATAGAAATAGACTCCGTTTCCAAGTGCAGCAATTGCATAAACTGCGCACCAAAGTATAAAAAGCCCACCAGAATCACCAAGCCAATCACACCATCCCGCACAATAATGCGGTACTGACGTGATTGCGGCACACCTTTCATCACTGATAATAAAATTGGAATATTACCGAACGGGTCAATAACAAACAGAAATAAAAGAAATGTTGATAAAATAGAAAACTCAGTACTCATTAAACTCTCAAACTATCTTTCTGGAAGGATCTTAAAGCCGTGTAGTTTAGCGTATTACGACAAGCGGCGATAGACGGACAGTATAGAGCCAGCGAGAATATGATCCTTAAAAAAGTGTTTTTCTCAACGACCTTTCCATCTGATAATTGGTCAACACCTGACCACGCAGTTCAACAGCCTGCTTACTCTCGACAGAAAAACCAAAGCGCTCAAAAAAAGGCTTTGCTGTAATACTGACATGTGAGTATAGACGGGGAATTTTTCGCTCATCCGCAAGGGAAAAAATATAATTCATCAAGGCCCTACCCACCCCTCTTCCTTGGTACGCATGATGACAAAAGAAGTGATCAATCAAGCCATCAGGCTGTAAATCCGCATACCCAACAATCACACCCTCCAATTCAGCAACAAAAGGCTGAATAGAGGCCATCTTGTTTTCCCACACAGTCATATCAAAGGATTCCGGCGCCCAGGCTGTCACTTGGGCCAGAGAATAATCTTTAATATTAATCATTCGTACTGTACTGAAAAACAAATACCAAAGAGCTTTGGCATACTTCGGTTGATATAAGCGGATTTGAGTCATGACACAAACACCATAAATTTACATTGTATAGTAGGCAGCATTATTGCCATCGATCTTGTCTTTTCACTTCATCTTTGAAAGTCGATGAAAAAGCCTTCATTTTTGCCCTCAAAAGCCTCCTTCGCCCTTCTTCTGTGCGCGTATAAATGAGCTCGGATAATCCTACATTTTTTTGCCACGCTTTATAAAATAATTGAGCAAGGTCTTTCTTAGCAGCAAACCTCATAGGGACAGCATGATAATCGTCTCGTAGGGAGCCTAAAAACCTGCCCTCTCGAAGTATTAAATATCTTGGATTGTCAATCGGAGCCAGTATTTCCGCCAAACAATCCGCAAATACAGAAGATTCATAAAAACTACAGCCGGACAATGCAATATAAAAAGAACCATCTTCAAGCTTGGTAACATTCGTCACCATCCGTCGAATAGAGGTTTCTATAAAACCAGCTTGGCATAGCGACTCAGCGAGAGCTTTACCAATTCGTTTTAGGGCGCCATCTACGGGCAGAAAAAAACACGCTATTTTAATCATAGAGATGGTTTGGGGCAGTTTATAGATCAACGCTCCTATAATCCCAACCAACATCAACACCCATAATAAAGAAGGATTATTTAGCGATAAATAAAAACTCCCAGTCATAATACCGCTCAATATGACAAGCATCTGTACCAATAAATAAGAGAAGGAATGCTTTAATACAAAACCACGCAAATTAGGTATTTTATTTGTTTTGACCGACGGTATCACACGTGCAGTACCGTCTATGGTAAGTGCTTTCTTCCAACGTTCTGCAATCAGCTCTCGTTTCCGATAGCGCCGTACCATCTGTTTGTTATTGCGAGAAATAGGGGCTGTTTTATTGAACATATTATCTGACTTCAAACCTGTAGCGTTCATGCGATCAAAGCCACTTTCTATGGCCAGTTCTTTTTCTGAAAGGCCAACAAAAGTTTGAAAGCGTGATACCAAATTAAAAACATCACTCCAGCCAGCATCATACTCAGTGTTAATTGCCACTAAATGCCAAATACTGCTTACTTTATCCTTGTGCTTTGAATTAACTCTAATAGCACGACCACGCATTTGATTTGTTAACATGAAAGAACCAACTGAACTCGCCAATATAAGCGAGTTCACTGCGGGTGCATCCCACCCTTCTCCTAATAGTGATCGCGTACCCACAAGCACTTTTATATCACCGTTCATCAAGAGTTCAGTAAATGCTGAAGTAAGCTGATTCAGAGGCGCAACTACCTTTTGATACTGCCCATTGTTGCCCATAGATTCCGTTTTAACATGGTGACTTTTAATATGACGAAGCAACAATGACAATTTCTTAGTAGGAATAATACTCGTCCTACCAGTAAGCAATCCTATTTGATCAGGAATCGCAGAAGACGATGTAATACTTTTGAAGACAGGCCATGCACCTAAATTAACTTCCCCCGTATCTAACCCAGATGAAAGAGCCTCATCGCGAATATAATCCGTTAAGACAACTTGCCTAAGCCGTTCGCCTCTATGCTTATATTCCAGTTGATGAATCGTACTACAAGCTAATACCTTAGAAGCGCTTAAAGAAAGCGACCTATCTATACGCCTTGACCTTTCTAGGGATAGCTCACGTTTATGGAGTAGTTCACTCGCCTTTAGCTGCTTTTTTAAATGATCTAGGGCCTGTTTTTGTACATCTGTATGTTGTGTCGTTTTTGAAAACAAAATGCTTTCCAGCAATACCTGCCACCAATGGCGGCCTAACTCTGGAATGTCTTCGGCTTTCATGTCCAAAAGTGCCATCAGGCTATCCTTCATAGGAAGCGACTTAGCCTTTATATAAGTGAGTAGTGCAATGGCAACGTGCGGTTCTTTAATAATTTCCGCTTCTATCTTTTCTGACTGTAACCAAGGGTGCGATAAAACGATGCCTTCGAACTCAGTGCTGTGAAATAGCGTATCGCAAAGGGTCGATACTCTATGATCGTATTCTTTTATTTGATCTTTTTCGCTGATCGTCGCATCACATGCCCATATAAAATCTTGATGAGCGCACAAGGTTCCCGCTTTCACCAACTCTGGAATTGAAATTTCTTCGTCAATGGGGCCACATAACTGCTCGTATCGGTTCCATTCAGATCCTTGTGCATCGTAAGGTGGCGTGGCGGTTAGCGACACTAAAATAACATTAGGAAAGTACTCGCAAACCTTTTCTAGTGCTCGCCACCATTCCGATCTAAGATGATGGGCTTCATCAAGGATAATCATCTGAATATTTTGCGATTCAATAACCTTTATAAACCGATTTACCTCATCATCTTTTAACCCATCATCGTCTTCAAGGTTCACATCCTCTTCTTCATTAACACTAAGTTCTTCAGCGAATTTAGCATGCAGCGCTTGATAGGTTATGGAGGTTAATATTTGGGGATTTTGTATCGAGTTACTTACCCAATCCAGTTGGTAACAATCTAGCGGAGAACCATCTTCATTTTGCACAAAGTCTTTGATCCGTTCGATCCATTGGTCTCTAATCACCCTAGTAGGTGAAAGTACCAAGGTTGGCTTCCCTAGCGTTCTAAACACTTCTAGTCCTAACGTGGTTTTACCCGCCCCAGGTGCAGCCACAATATGAAGACGCCGATCATCTAAATGATCCTTAATCACATTGAGAACACGCTCCTGATAAGGGCGCCAAGGATGCTTAAATTTCATAGATTCGAACGGTTTCACTGTATTCCTTTACGATTTTTTGATTTCAAGTAAAAATTTGATATAGATTTAATTGACTATAAGCCTATTTATTGTCACTCACTTTGCATTATTTAGGTAAGGTAAAGTGAGTAAAATTAAGAGCACAGTATCATCATCTAAATGAATGCCATGCCCTTCGAAAGCTGTGATTTACAACGCAGCGCCCTTTCAACACATATAGCAGAGTGCGCATCGTTAGCAGCGTATAGAACCTGATTATCTTTTAGGGGGTGAGCGCCCCAGTTGGATTGTTGAGCACCTTTTCCAAGACGTTGTTTCAACACCATGGCAACAGCAGCACGCGCACCAATACTGCTTTTTTCTCCAGCTAGATGCTTTAGCGTCACTGATAAATCTTGGGTGTTAACTATGTCTATATTGAGCTTTTTCCGTTGCTCTTTATTGTCGTCCTTAATACCGAAGCCAACTTTCATAATCTTTGGATTTGTTAATATTTCCCTAGCCGCAGAAATAGCGAAAGGAAATCTAGTAGGAAACAAAAAAGCTTTAGACTCAGTAGAAAGTTGTATAAGCGATGGACCTAGACTCACTTCCCCTTTACGAAAAATCGGTTTGCTTTCTGTATCAAATCCAAGGCAGGTTTGATCTTGTAGAGCTTGCAACGATTCCATTGCATCATCTTCACTTTCAACCACCTTGATGTCACAAAGATCAAGGCCAACATACAAGGGCAATTCAATGATCTGTTCCTTAGTGGGGCGTTCCATTCTCTGTCTCTTTCATTGTTTAACGCTTAGTTATAAGCACACTATACTTCTTGAAGTTCTTTCGATACATCATGTATTTCTGCTTTTAACTCTATTTTCAGTAATGCTGCTGAAAAGCCAATAGAAGACAAACAGTCTTTTGAATTAATCGCAGCGGTTTATCGTAAACAGAAATAGCTAAGCATTCCCCCGAGTGAACGAGATGATCTTTATTTCTACCGACGTTTTCATTGCACATTTGCTTCCAGTATCAATTAGCTAGACTTTAACAAAAATACGATAAAATCCATCCCACTTTGTTGCTTTTATCACAAAAATGCCATACAAGTTTTGTAGAATACGATTTTTAAACCAAGCACACCTAACCAACTATTTCTACTTACTTTTTCACTGCTCTCCGAGGATCTTTAATGAATGCTAAAGCACTTTTTACGCCTATATTGGCACTTTTATTAGTCGCGTCTAGCTTTGCCAATGGGGCAGCACTACACGCAGGAAATGTGACTAAGGTATCGCTGGATCAGATACATCCTACTCAGCCAGCCATCGGTTACGACCAAGTCTACTATAAGCTAGGTCGTTTTAAGAAAGCCCCTAAAAAGCTATTTGATGAAATTTGTGAAGTAAATGGACAAAAAGGCTTGGCGCACTTTGATAAAGCATCAAAACCGAACGACCCGACAAGTTTTACTTGTGAAGATAAGGTTGGCGCCCACCCAAAAGACATGAAAACCATTGTCATTGCGCCGAATAATCAATATTACCTCACAGATGGGCACCATACCTTTAATGCTTTTTGGCAAATGCAAGGTGGGGGTGCACATTTTAAAGTGAACGTACTAGTCGCTAAAGATTACCGCAACCTCGCCAATATGCAGCAATTCTGGCGCGCTATGCGAAAAGATGGCAATACTTGGCTAGAAAATAGCAGTGGCCAACCCATTACCTATCAACAGCTACCAACATCCCTCGGTATGAAACACTTTGAAAATGATAAGTATCGTTCCATGATGTACTTTTCAAGAGGTATCGCTTGGAAAAAGCCACAGCACCCCATTCCGTTTCTTGAATTCTATTGGGCTAAAGAACTTCGCAGCGACGTTGATCTAAATAAATACAATCTGAAAACAGAAAAAGGTTACCGCCAAGCCATTATGGCGATCAGCCACGCTATTTTAGATATTAAAAGCAGCAATGTGGGGGGATCCGGTCAATCCACTAAAGCCATGGGCCAGTTGGCTAGCTTTGATAAAAAAGCCTTTAAGAAATTATTCAAAGCCAAAAAAGGAAAAATAGCTTATATGCTGGCATACAAAAATAGCTTATAGCTCGTCGCCGCATCACTATCGCCATTTGGAAAATGTACGAGGGCTTGTTGTTCTACCGCAGCGTCAATAAGCTTTTAACCAAGCTTCATATCTCTACTGTGTCCATTTAAGCAAACCTAGTGCGAGCTCTAACATGATTACTGGTGGTTGTGATTTGTATCCACAACCACCAGTAATCACTATTTAATGGCAATATAAATATCGACTTTCTTGTCACTGGTATAGTGTTCAAAATCCACGGTGTAAGAGCGGTGGTGTGGGCAATCAGAGTCAGAAAAGTACTGCCAAATTTCCTCCCAAGCATCGATCACCGCTTGTGGCATCTCTCCCTCTTTGGAAAAACGCAGGTAATCGCCGCTAGGAAGCGTCACGCCTTCTAGGGGTGTAGAAGTTCGAACTGTCTCTTTTTCTGTTCCGACCAATATGGAGAAATCTCCCGTATAGTCTGACTCGTAATTGTAATATACGCCGTATAGACTGTCTCCATTGGTGTAGTTAACTTTGATTTGCTGAGCAAAGGATTGATGCAAACCACCAATTTTGGTGGTTTCTGGCTGTGTTTCATTGGCATTGTTAGTGCGTTCACTTAACCCTAAGAGTCGCTTCTCTTCAAAATATACCTGTTCCATACTGCTTACTCCCTAGGCAAATAAATGATGGTAGCTTTTCATTATCATGCGTTTTTCAATAATATAAAAGACTTATCATACGCAAGATAGCACTCACGCTCACATTACAAATCATGACCGTCAAAGCGATAAATTTCATAGGTATATTTGTAACTAAAATGTGGATTAAGTCCAAACGGTGTAATCTGCTCCATTAATTCTCTTTCAATCTCTTCATAGGCTTTCCCTGCTTTGACTTGCACTTCAACATTGGATTGAGTCGTGAGGTATTTTATTAACGCCTCAACACTCATATGAATAGGCAACGTCCCTTTACCATCAGCAAGCTTAGTAATGCCCTGTTCATATTGAATATTGGCAACTTGGCTGTTCCTATGGGGAGTTGGATAATGCTTGAAATAGTAGTTAATCAACCACCAATTAAACGCCTCGCAGGATTCACTACCACCAAAGGAAAAATTATAAATGAGCCAGACCGCTCCGTTTTGTGAAGCCGCCTTATAGGCTTCTACTGCCTCCTCTAGGTCAAACCAGTGAAATGCCATACAAGTAGAAATCAAATCGAATTTGCCCAATTCAAAAGCGTGCTGATAAGACATCAACGCGGTTGAGATAGATTTCCCGTTAGCGTATTTTAACATCGCCTCAGAGATATCGATTCCGATCACCTCATCACATAGGGCCATTAACGGTAATGTCGAGTCTCCCGTCCCACAGGCAACATCCAGTCCTCTGGAAAAACCATCATTACAACCTGCCTCTTCAAGCCATGTTTTAATCACATCGTGCACCTTTGGCCGATATTCATTGTATCGAGCCGCCGATTCCTCTAGAGAAAAAAACGCCATAAACACTCCTCGCCATAGAGAATAGGCAAAGTTATGTGGAAGTCATGTGTTACACTGATTTAACTTATTCACGTTATCAAATAATGTCTATGGAAAGTGTCTATTTCGTGAAAAGTGTCTACAAGATGACAATTTCATCTTGTACTCTGGCACCACCAACTGTGACCTTTATGCTGAGAATTATGATAAAAACACTATTAATGGTTCTTTCTCTCGTCTTACTCACCCCGTTTCAATTGGCTTTTGGCGCCCAAAACTTCGCACAGATAAAGACACAAGCCACCTTATCAGCGGATACCTACCTAACGCCATCAGGGCTAAAAAGGTCTTTGCAAAAGCAAGGACAGACACTGATACATGAGGCCACCCTTCCAAGCTCTCAAGTGAGTTATTTTTTAAGTCAGAAAAAGGGTATTCAGACCATTGCGATTAGAGGAACAGACAATCTAGAAAATGCTATGTTGGATTTAGACCTTGAATTAAAGCTCGACCCGACTCTAGGCATCAAACTACACCAAGGCTTTGACTCAGCTGCAAAAGCCGTCTATGACAATATCAAACCTTACTTAGTGAAAAACCAGCCAATTCATATTACTGGGCACAGTTTAGGTGGCGCTATCGCCGTCGTGCTCGCAATGTACTTGGAAAAAGGTCATTACCCTATTGGACAGATCATTACCTTCGGTCAACCCAAAGTCACTAACGTCGCAGGCACAACTAAATTTTCCGATTTGCCGTTAATACGCGTCGTTACCTTTGATGATATTGTTCCGCTGGTCCCACCTATTAGCCCAATGCAGATTAAAGACTTGGATATTTATTGGCATATGGGGAAAGAGATCATCTTGGAAGGTAATAAAACATACGCCGAAACTAGCGGACTAAAAAGCATGCTCAGAGCCACCAAATTCACCTCGTCCATTCCTAACGAAAAGAATCTTCAAGCTCATATGATGGTGACTTATCTAAAACTGATTGATGGACTGCAAACAGACCCTATTGAAGTGCCTTATAAAGCCGATATTAAGCTGTTTGGGATTTCCATAGATTGAAAAAAGCATCCCCCTCTTTGCAGTTAAAGAGCAAAGAGGGTACGCATGTCATAAACGAAGCCCTATGGGCAAACTTTCACCGACTAACGCATTCAGCTCATCACTGTTAATTTCATGGCGACTTTCTAGGCGTTCTAGCCATTGAACTGGACATTTGTCTTTTTTCAATTTATTGGCGACTTTCTTGCGATAACCAGTTAACTCCTTAGATTCACTAAGGCTCATTTGACTCATCAGTACCGCTGCAAGACCCGCTTGTTTGCGTTTTTTCCAATCTTCTTTGAGGACTATGTCCAATATTGGGAGGAGTTTCTTCTCTTCAATACGCTGTTCTTGCTGACCTGATAACAAATGGCGCGAAGCAATGCGTCCTACTGTCCACCATGCAGTGTCTGGCTCAGAGGATTTTTTTAAACGCTTGAGCAACCAATCAATCGCAGTCTGTTTGTCATCCATCGCTAGGTTTTCTAACGCGCCCATAAGGCGAATCAAGTCGTCGCTGGACTTGGTCGTTAGTGCTTTCATTTTATCCCGAGAGCGTTGCCCTGATGGTGAGTAATACTGACTAAACTGTTTAAACAAATGCGTTTGCTGCTCGGTAGATAAACCGCCTGCAATGCGACGGTAAAGCGTCCAATATTGCCCCCACACTGGTGCGGTATCAAATTGTGTGCCCGCTTTTGTGATATTGACCACTTGCTGAACACGAGCTAAATCCTCAGCGGCACCATAACCTGGACGTAAGCAGTAACCAACAAGCTGTAACCACTGGCGCTCATGTTGGGCACTTTTGAGTCGACCAGATTTTAAGCTAAGTAATTTGTCGGCCAGACGACGAGACGTGGCTAGGTTCCAATCATCTCGATTACCTAGTAACTGTTCCAAATCTTGTTTAAGCGATTTGACTAAATCGGGCTGTTGCTTTTGACCTACGCTTGAAAAGCATTTGGCCAGATGCTCTTCTGCTTGCCCCATATTAGCATGCAGCAAACCACTTTCATCGACTTGTCCTGAATCATCATGTCCAGACGTACCTTGTGAAGAGCCTTGTGAAGGGCGAGATTGCGTGGAAAAATCCAAACGCCACTGATCACGCTGATTATTCGCCTTCAGCAATACTTGTAATACCCCTACTTCTGTCATCTGAACCGCTAAAGTCACAGCACATTCTTCTGACTCCGTTGAACCATCAAGCTCAGTTGTTAATGTAGAAATATAATGTAGCCCATCTTCACTACGCACCACCCCAACTAAACACTCAACATGATCATCCGAGCGATATAAAGGAAACTGTACTTGCTGACCCAAGGTAACAAAAAAGGCTTGGCCTAAAGTAATAGTTTCACCCTTAAGTGTTCCTTTAGGCAAAATCCCCACAAATTGATCGTCGCCCACTTTCAAATACAGGCTGTGTGCCACGCCACTTTCAATACGCGTACTTTCTCCCGACAAAGCGTTTAAGTACATGGCGGCCCCTTTAGCAACCGCATTATTGGGCTCGTCGGCAGTACACACCAAAATTGGCTCAGCACACCAAGAATTCAACTGCTCCACTAGGCGATCTTTTAAAACTGGGCTATTAAATAATCCCCCGTTAAACAACACGGCATCCGGCATAGCCGACCCCGTCACCGCCTCAATCGCCACTTTGTGTTGCTGTAAAAAAGCCGCTAGATGACGTGTAAAAGCAGGGTCTGATTCATAAGGCAAGCCCAAGGTATGCATAGCGTAATCGTTTTTGTGCACCTTATCATTGGCACTGACTAAGGGAAAAAAACCCTGACTGACTTGCTCTAATAGCGCCCCTCTTGAGACATTAAACTTTTGTGACCCGCCTATTAATCGACTACCGCCCCCCAAAACAGAGATGTTTAAGGACTCTGGCGCGTTCGGTCCTAGAAATGTTTCTTTCGCCTGACGGGTCTGCTGAACCAAAGCCGCCAGTCGTGTTGCTGATAAAGCGGAAATTTGCTTAGGATCGAGCTGAAATGCCAGTGCTTGATCTAAATTATCGCCCCCCAGTAACAAATGCTCGCCCACGGCAATACGCTTTAGGGAAATCGCAGCATTCTGCTCGCTTTCCACATTCGCTGTGTTTTCCACAGAGCGAATCGCCACTAAACTAAAATCGCTGGTCCCCCCACCAATATCGACCACTAAGAGCATTTTCTTATCGGACAGGGCAGCGAGACGATTATCATCACTGATGTAGTGGTAACAAGCGGCTTGAGGCTCTTCAAGCAGATAGAGGTTATCCAAGCCAGCCAGTTTAGCAGCTTCTAACGTTAAGGCTCTCGCCTCTTCGTCAAAAGAAGCAGGGAGTGTTAAGGCAATGGATTGCGAAGCTAAAGGCGCCGTAGGGAAGCGATGATCCCAACTTTGTTTAATGTGTTGTAAAAGGGTTTGGCTTGCCTCTAATGGACTGACTTTTTTCGCGAACTCACTTGCCCAAGGGAGGATTGGCGAACGACGATCGACCTGGCGATGGCTCAACCAGCTCTTCGCACTTTGCACCAGTTGCCCTGCCCGACGCTGTCCAAGGGCTAATGCCCCCATCCCCACAATCCGTTCTTTATCATGATGACGCCAAGGCAATACAGGGTCCAGTTTGCCTATTTCATCTGACGCCAATAAATAAATGGCACTCGGCAAATGGGTAAACTCTTGCACCGACCCATCCGCCATTACTTGAGGAATGGGTAACAGTTGTGGCGTAGGCAATGCTGACGAGGCATTCATAGAAGAAGCCTCTGTCGAGGCTGGAATATAAGAGACAACACAATTGGTTGTCCCTAAATCAATCCCTACGCGAAACGTCGGTTGTGCCATGTTTACGCCTCCCTAACTTGAAACTCAATGGTCCAACTTAGGTCAGATTGCGTATCGTGTGCTTGCAATAATAGTAGGCCCAACTCCGTCACTCGTGCGGTCAAATAAACACGCACCATGTCCCCTTCATGATAATGCCCTGCATCTAAACGAATCGACAAAGGATTTAACTCATTTAACTGACCAAGAGAGAATGAAGAAACAACGTTACCTACTTCATCTACATCACTGCTTTGCGACTGGAAGAAGCGGAATGTCACGCTTTCCCCCACCACCAGAGAAAATTCATTCGGCAGCATCTGCTCTTCTGAGCCTTCCTCCAAACCAAAAGGGGCCACACAAATCGCGTCGACTGGCGGTGCCATACCTGGAATAGCTGGCATAGGGCTTGCCACACCAATATAGTAATTCGCCGCCAAACCACTTTTTACTTTAACACCACCTTGCGCTTGAACTTGGGCATAGTAAGTTGCGCCCTTAGCAACGGCGTGGTCTAAGTGTGAAGGCGTCAGCATGGTAAATTTACTGTCCCCCAACATATAAGCCAAACGCGCCTCCAGTGTTGAGCGAATTACACTGGCATTAAATACACCGCCGTTTAGCAATATTTTGCTCGGCGTTACATCGTGTTGAGATAAAAACTCACTAATATGACGGGTGATCGCTGGATCACCTTCGTACTCTAAATTGATGGTGCTAAAACCGCTACGGGCATTTTTTTGAGCTTGCTCACTTAGCGTGGCTTGCGGGAAAAAACCGTCAATTAATAATTGCTGTACATCGTTTTGCGTCAATGTCGCTTTGATACTGTTGTTAAACAGACTACGACCTCGGCTTGGCACCACCACGCTCGCATCTTGTAAATCCGGATTCGACAGCAAACGCTCTTTCGCCTCACGACAAGCTTGCGTCAAACCACTAATTTGCCAAGGCTCAAGGTTCGTACCATTTTGCGCAAGTTGTGCCGCCATATGATAGGTTAAGGTTAGATCCATATTATCGCCGCCAAGCAAAATATGTCGACCAACCGCCACACGCTCTAAGCCCAACGCTCCTTCTTGATCGACGGCTTTGATGAGCGATAAATCCGTCGTGCCGCCCCCCACATCGACCACAAGGATGTGCTCGTTGACGTCCAGACTGTCGGTCCAGTTTTGCTGATCACTTAACCAAGCATAAAAGGCAGCTAATGGCTCTTCAATCAAACGGGCTCGCAAACCGATTTTAGCGGCCGCTTGCTCGGTAATGGTTCGAGCCGCTGGATCAAACGAGGCCGGCACAGTAATCACCACGGTTTGTTCCGCGATAGGCGCATTGGGAAATTGATGCTCCCAAGCACTCACTAAATGAGATAATAAGGTTTCTGTCACTTGTGCAGGTGAGACTTTTTGCACTTCTGGTAAGGCGTCAACAGGCAAGACAGCTTCATCGGCATTCACCCTAGCATGACATAACCAGCTTTTTGCACTTTGAACCAGTCGACCAGCCGACTTGGCCCCCAGTTCGCGGGCCAATTGTCCAACCACTGATGACGTACTTCCCCAAGGCAATTGTAAATCGCTGTCTAAAAACTCACTTTGATGGGGGAAATACACAAAAGATGGCAGCAAAGGTCGAGCATCAACTTGACCCGCAGCGATAAACTGCGGAATCAATAACTGCTGAATAGCCGCTGGCATGGAATGAGTGTCTGATGACGCCTGAGCAGACTGTGAATAATAGACAGCCGAATGCGTGGTACCCAAATCGATACCAATAAAATATTGATTCATTGTTTATACCTCGATTTCGGCTGGCGCTAATATGGTTAAATTGTCAGTATCACTGACTTTGGGTAAGCGCGTTTCAGTGATTTTCCAGCCTGGGTGGATCAAGGTGCCGTTATAAGGCCCTTTGCCTTCCACTCGCCCTTCCAGCTTAATTTGCTTCGCATCGTAATCCGCAGGCACTTCTACTCGGCTATTTTCGACAGCGCTGTTCACTACGTCGAGAGACACCACATCAATAGTGAAATGCTGTTTTAATACTTTTGCGCAACCCGCATGAATTTGCCGAGACGCCGCACCGACATCGGCATCACTGTACTCATCTATGCTTTCTTGTAGAAAATCGATAAAACGCGCTTCCTGCTGAAGCAATTGCAATAATTGATGAGCACCGTCTTCATTGACGGTATCAAGCGTTGGCGACGCCACTTCGACTTCCCGAATGATCTCTACTTCTTTGGTAATCACTTTGGGCTCAGCTTCAAATGCAAGTAACTCACCTTGCCCTACATGCTGACAGCGAGCAGCATAATCACCACTGCCCATGTATTTGAAGAATTGGCCAAAGGCACCAAAAAAGCGCGATATAAAAGAAACTGGTTGAATTTTTTGTGTCATAAATTACCCATTCTGCGCGGTTTATCCATTCTGCATAGTTTCAAGCTCTAGCCAACGTTCCATCATGGTTTCAAGCTCTTGTTCTTTGTCTGCCATCTTTGCCAAGGTTTGCTCAATGTTTTGCGCATCACTTGTATAAAAATCAGGAGAACTTGTCGTGGCCTGTAATGCCGCAATCTCCTCTTCTAACTTAGCAATGGTCTCTGGCATTGCATCAAATTCACGCTGCAGTTTATAACTCAGCTTTGTTTTTGGTTTAGGAGTGGAGGCTGCTGCTTTAGAAGTCGCTTGCTGGGTGGCTTCTGCAACTTTTTTCGCTTCGGCCTTTGCTTGCTCTTTTTTAGTTGGTACATCATCCGTTTGCGACGTGGATTCTGCGGGGAACTTACCACCTTGACGGATCCAGTCTTGATAACCACCAACATACTCTTTCACATTACCTTCGCCTTCAAAGGCAATCACACTCGTCACCACGTTATCTAGAAATGAACGATCGTGACTCACAAGCAGTAAAGTGCCATCGTAATTCATTAACAGTTCTTCCAGAAGCTCTAGGGTTTCGACGTCTAGATCGTTGGTCGGCTCATCCATGATCAGCAAGTTAGCAGGCTTCGTGAAGAGTTTCGCCAACAATACACGGTTTCGCTCACCACCTGATAATGCCTTAACTGGGGTACGTGCCCGCTCAGGAGGAAACAGAAAATCCCCAAGATAACCAATCACATGTTTGCTCTGGCCGTTAATTTCGATGGTATCTTTGCCTTCGCCAACGTTTTCTGCCACCGTTTGCTCAGGGTCAAGTTGCTCACGCAGCTGATCAAAATAAGCAACGTTCAGTTTGGTCCCCTGACGAACGGTGCCGGATTTTGGTTTCAAATCCCCCAGCAGGATTTTCAAAAACGTACTTTTACCACAGCCGTTTGGTCCAATCAGACCAATACGGTCGCCACGGTTTACAATAAAATCCATGGGATTGAGAATCACTTTATCCTCAAATGCATGACCTACTTGTGTGAATTCCGCCACCAGTTTGCCCGATTTATCTTTCGTTTCAATCGCCATTTTAGCATTACCTTGACGATTAATACGTTCGGAACGCTCTTGTCGCAAGGCTTTCAAGGCACGTACACGCCCCTCGTTACGCGTTCGACGGGCTTTTATTCCTTGGCGTATCCAGACCTCCTCTTCAGCCAAACGCTTATCAAACAGAGCATTGGCACGCTCTTCTTCTTCGAGCAATTTTTCTTTGAAAACAAGAAACTCATGAATGTTTCCGGTGAAAGAAATCAAATTACCGCGATCCAGCTCCACGATACGATTGGCCAGCTTCTCTAGAAAACGACGGTCGTGGGTAATAAATAAGATCAAGCCACGGAATTGTTGGAGTTGTTGCTCCATCCATTCGATGGTTGGTACGTCCAAATGGTTGGTTGGCTCATCAAGTAGCAGAATATCGGGATTCGAAATTAACGCCTGTGCCAAAATAACGCGACGACGCCAACCACCAGATAACTCCGACATGAGTTTTTCAGCAGGCAATCTTAAACGCTGAACCATATGGTTCACACGCTGCTCTAAATCCCACCCTTGAATTTTATCTAGCTCTGCCTGGATCTCACCAAGCTCATGGGAGTGATCGTTTTCAAAATCCTCTAGCAAGGAAAAGTAACGTTTCATCAAATGATGGGCTTGACCTGCCCCTTCACTGACGACTTCACGAACGGTTTTTTCATTGGCATCTGGCAGTTCTTGAGGAAGCTGAGCGATTTTCATACCACCCTCAATACGAACCACGCCTTCATCTGGTATTTGTTCACCCGCAACCACTTTTAGAAAAGTGGATTTACCCGCACCATTACGACCAATGATGGCAACACGCTCACCTGCTTCAGCAGAAAAGCTGATTTTCGACAGCAACGGATTATGTCCGAATGCAACACTAACCTGTTCTAACGACAATAGACTCATATCTATCCATATAAATAGTGTAAATTTTTTGTGGCGCTATAGTAGCACCCTTCCTAATGAAGGTTTAGTGAATACAGGGCTTCAAAAGGCAAAAATCCTATTTAGATGAACGATTTTTATGCTGAGTCTGTTTTTTTATAACAATCTAACTTCCTTACACCTTAAGCTTTTTGCAATAATCAAGGCAACAATGTGTTAATGAATTCTTTTTATGCCTATAATCTCACGCGTTCTCTAGATCTGATTCGTTCGTACTGAGAAGCCAATGTCAGCCAAATAAGGAGATATAAATGGCGTTGAAAACTAAGTTAGGGCCGATGACGGCGATACTCATCGTTGTCGTCATTGCTAGCTGGCTATTGATCGGTGGAAAAGGCATTATTACCGCTCAACATGATCGCAAAAAAGCAAATACACTTCCTTCTACAGCCGATTCGACGGCTAAAGCTCATACACAAACGACCTCCTTGACGTCTGTACAGGCCCAACAACTGCATGCCCAAAAAATTGATTTGCACTTGACATTATCAGGCCAAACCATGGCGGGTAAAACCGTCACACTACACAACCAATATGCAGGAAAAGTCACGTCGCTACCGGTTAAAAAAGGCGATCTTGTCAGGGCGGGTGATGTGCTGCTCAAAGTCGATACTCGGACCTTAAAAGCCCAATTAGAAGAAGCTCGCCTCCTAGTCAAACAGCGCCATTTAGAACTGGATGGCATCACAAAATTAAACAAAAGCAACCTTTCTTCTCAGGTCAAATTGGCTGAATCGAAAACCTTATTAGGGACAGCCAAAAGTAACCTTAAGCAACTTGAGGTGCAGTTCGAAAACGCGACAATTACCGCCCCCTTTGATGGTGTAATGAATACGGTAGAGGTGGAAAAAGGGCAACAATTAGCAAAAGATGCGACCATAGGTACTCTGGTCTCGCTCAACCCTCTACACATCGAAGTGGCCATTCCACAAAACAAAATACAGCACATTCATCTCGGGACAAAAGGAAAGGTGAAACTTGACTCTGGCTATACAGCTATGGGCTCAGTCGACTACATCAGCGCTATCGCAAATCAACAAAGTAGAACGATTCCTGTGGAACTCACCATTGCTAACCCAAATCAAACTACTCCCGCAGGCATAACCGCTGATGTCGACTTTATCTTGGATCAACAACATGCTCATGCTTTCTCAGCGGCCTTATTAACACTGGATAAGGCAGGGCATACCGCAGTCAAGACGCTTGATAAAAACAATGTTGTGCAACTCTTACCTGTCACCCCCCTCAAATCAGAACGAGACAAAGTCTGGGTGGAGGGATTACCTGATACGGTAACCATCATTACCGTCGGCCAAGGCTTTGTAAAAGCAGGAGATAAAGTAGCGCCTCATTTTGACAATGAGACTGACAATGCAGCCACACCACAAACCGAACAAGCAAACTAGAATGGCTATACGGTCTACGCATTTAGAAAAAAGGAATTCATACTATGCAAACCTTAATTGATGCCGCTCTCGCACGCTCCCGAACGGTACTATTATTATTTGCCTTGGTGATTGTGTCTGGCATTGTCTCTTATATCAGCATTGCTAAGGAAAGCACTCCCGATATTACCATTCCAATGGCTTATGTATCGGTCTCATTAGAAGGCATTTCTCCTGAGGACGCTGATAGTCTTTTAGTCAAGCCCTTAGAAAAAGAACTAAAAGGTTTAGAAGGCCTCAAGGAAATTCGCTCCACCGCATCCGAAGGACATGCATCGATTATTTTAGAGTTCCAGCAAGGCACAGACATTGATCAAGCGCTAATTGATGCCCAGCAAAAGGTCGATCGTGCCAAGAGTGAACTACCAAGCGATGTAGATGAGCCCACGGTTACTGAAATTAATTTATCCACCTTCCCCGTATTGCGCATCAACTTATACGGCAATGTCGACTTCGCCACATTGAGTAAAATTGCTAATAACTTACAAGATAAAATAGAGGCTAGCCCAGGTGTACTTGAGGCAAAAATCAGTGGTGATAGGGATCAACAAGCACACATTGTTGTGCGCCCAGATAAGCTCAACACCTACAACCTGTCGCTGCCTGATGTGATGAATTTTGTTGATAATAACAACCGACTCGTTGCAGCGGGAAATCTAGACACAGGGGCTGGCCGCTTTCCTCTTAAAGTACCCGGTCTACTCAAAACAAAAGACGATATTTTAAATTTACCAATTAAGGTAAATGGTGATCAGGTAGTACTGTTAGGGGATATTGCCAGCGGAGAACTTGGCTTTGAAGACCCAACAAGCCATGCTCGCGTAGAAGGACGCAATAGTATTACGTTGGCGGTATCTAAGCGGGTCGGAGCCAACATCATAGAGACCATCAATGGGGTCAAAGCCATCACCCAACAAGCCAGTAAACAGTGGCCTACAGGTGTGAAGTATGAGTTTACCCAAGACGAATCCAAACAAATTGAAACCTCTCTCAACGATCTCTTTAATAACGTCTTAATCGCTACATTATTGGTAATGATTGTCATTGTTTGGGCTTTAGGTATTCGCAGCGCCCTTCTAGTTGGCATCGCCATACCCGGAGCCTTTTTAGCGGGTATTTTATTACTCAATATTCAAGGCTACACCATCAACATGGTTGTGCTGTTTTCTTTGATTTTAAGTGTTGGCATGCTAGTAGATGGAGCAATTGTCGTAACCGAATATGCCGATCGAAAACTCGCAGAAGGTGCCACGAAAAAAGAAGCTTATGCTGAAGCCGCTAAGCGCATGGCGTGGCCCATTACCGCTTCCACCGCCACCACATTAGCTGTTTTTCTTCCCTTACTTTTCTGGCCAGGCATTGCCGGAGAGTTTATGCGCTTTATGCCCATTACCGTTATCGCAACTCTCGCCTCTTCCCTTATCATGGCGCTTATTGTCATCCCAACCATAGGCTCTTTAATCGGTAAAAAAGGGGCTTATTCGCCCAAAATGCTCAATACGCTAGCCTTAGCAGAATCGGGTGATCTAAAACAACTTAAGGGATTTGTCGGAACATACAGCCGCGTGCTCAGCAAACTGATTGAGTACCCTATTTGGGTACTGTTTGCTACTATTTTGCTATTGGTCACTATTTTTATCAGCTATGGTAAATTTGGCAAAGGGGTGGAGTTTTTCCCCAATATAGAGCCAGAAGTGGCACAACTGGAAGTCCACGCACGTGGCAACTTATCACTGGCAGAAAAAGACAAACTGGTACAAAAGGTTGAGAAACTCGTACTAGGCAATCCTAATATTACCAGCCTGGTTACCACCTCTTATGCTAGGGTCAATAATAATGATGCACCAGATAGCATTGGCAAACTCACCATGGAATTTATCGACTGGTATAAACGTGAGCCTGCCAGTGTCATTTTGCAGCGCATTAGAGAGAAGACAAAACACATTCCAGGAATCCAAGTCACCTCTGTGGTGCAACAAAATGGCCCACAGTCCGACACCGATATTCAATTACAGCTCAGTTCTAATTACGGCCAGATACTCAATAAAACCGCCGATGCTGTGATTAAAAAGTTAAAGGCCAGCGATGCCATTATCTCTGTCGATGATGACCGTTCACTGCCTGGCATCGAATGGCGTTTTGACATAGATAGAGCTAAGGCAGCTCGTTATGGTGTCGACGTCAATACACTGGGCAGTGTCATCAAGCTAGTCACTAATGGTATTAAGCTAAGTGACTTCTTACCGGAAGGCGCCGACGACAAAATTGACATTGTCCTACGTTACCCGATTAACAATCGCAGTTTAGAGCAACTGGATCATTTACAGATTCCATCCGATCAAGGGCCCATTCCTGCCAGCAACTTTATTCATCGCTACGCCTCTCAAAAACAAGGGGTAATCAACCGTACTGATGGTAAAAAGACAGTGAAAATTAGCGCTGATGTAAAAGATGGATTAGTCGTTGATCAAGTGATTAAGCAAATCAAAAAAGAGCTCGATAACTCTCATTTGCCTAAGGCTGTCAGCTATCAATTTCGTGGTAATAGTGAAGACCAGCAAGAGGCGCAAAGCTTTTTGCTGAAAGCCTTTGGCGTCGCTTTCTTCATTATGGCCATTATACTTGTGACACAGTTCAATAACTTCTTTCAATGTGTATTGATTTTAAGCGCGGTTATTTTCTCTACCATGGGCGTGCTAGTCGGCTTAATGGTAAAAGGAGATCCTTTTGGCATCGTCATGAGCGGTGTCGGTGTGATTGCACTGGCGGGGGTCGTTGTTAATAATAATATTGTCTTGATCGACACCTTTAATGTGTTGCGAAGTCAGGGGTTGTCGGTAAAAGAGTCGGCTGTTAGAACCGGTGTCCAGCGCCTTCGTCCAGTCATGCTCACCACTATCACCACGATTCTTGGCTTAGTGCCTATGGTGTTCCAGCTCAATATCGATCTATTGCAGGCCGATATCAGTGTGGGAGCCCCCTCTTCTCAGTGGTGGACTCAACTATCAACAGCCATCGCAGGCGGCCTTACTTTCGCCACACCATTAACTCTTATACTCACTCCCTGCTTATTGGTATTAGGGTATCGCCGCAGGGAAAGGTTAAATCGCCTTTGAACTGGTGGCACAAAAACCGTGAGATCAGGGATGGAAAAAACACAAACAGAGACAAAAGCCAAACAAAATTAAAAACTATCGACAATTCATAACTTGTCATGTCAATAAACCCTCTACATAATGTCAACCTTATTACATTATGTATCGTACTAGGCTTATTAATTTATGGATTTTACGTCTTTTGTAGGAATTATCTCCGGTCTCGCGTTAATCGTTTCTGCGATTCTTTACGGTAGTAGCGATATCAGCATTTTTGTCAACGTTCCGGGCATTATGATTGTCATTGGCGGCACCATCGCCGCCACACTGTTTACATTTCAATTCAAAGACACAATGGCCGCTTTTCGTGCAGCCGCCATTGTTTTTACCCAGGACAAACAGAATCCACAACAGATGATTGCCACCATGTTACAACTAACCAGAGTGGCTCGTCGTGAAGGTTTAATGGCGTTAAGCCGTGAAAAAGCCGACTCCCCTTTCTTACAAAGAGCGCTCAATATGGCCTCTGATGCCTCCGATGAGGACTATATTCGCCATACCCTACAAGCCGATATTGACTCGTTAAAAATGCGTCATTATGTGGTTCAAGACGTGTTTAAAAAAATGGGCATGTACGCCCCAGCGTTTGGGATGCTTGGGACATTAATTGGTCTGATTCAAATGCTATCCCAACTTAATAACCCTGAAGCCATCGGGCCCGCTATGGCGGTTGCGCTATTAACCACTTTCTATGGTTCTATTTTATCAACGGTTATCTTCCAACCCATTGCAGGCAAACTCAAAGCCAGAACCATTTTAGAAATACAAACCTTGGAGATCATCCGAGATGGCACCATCGCTATGATGGGCAGCAATAACTATCTGGCCGTCTATGAACGCCTCTCCTCTTATGTCCCAGCCCATCAACGTAAACCTGTTGGTCTGAGGGATTAAACGATGGATGATCCTCTTTTCGAAGATGACGACGTGCCAACATGGATATTCACCTTTGCCGATTTAATGTCCCTGCTTTTAGTGTTTTTTATTCTGTTATTTTCGCTTTCCAGAATGACTCAATCAACTCTAGAGTCAACTTTATCCTCTATACAAATTGCCATTTCAAACAAAAATGACATCAAAGGAACAGATAACAAACCATCTCAAGGTGGGAATAAAATCATTACCACCATTCCCCAAAAAAATACTGACATAAAGTCCGGTAAAACCGATTCACAAACAGACGAAGATGCCCCAGATGCAAACCTTCCCAAGATGGAGCGAGATCTAAAAAGACAACTTGATGCCTATAAATTAAATAAAATGGTGTCTGTTTCAGAAAATGGAGACAAACTCATTATACGTGTCGATGGCAAAAGTTTATTTGCCTCAGGTGAGG
Source organism: Marinomonas spartinae (assembly GCF_900089775.1). Taxonomy (GTDB): domain Bacteria; phylum Pseudomonadota; class Gammaproteobacteria; order Pseudomonadales; family Marinomonadaceae; genus Marinomonas; species Marinomonas spartinae. The sequence goes on along the minus strand of NZ_FLOB01000018.1, from coordinate 632 downwards.
CCGAGATTGGTTATGATGCCGATTTTATCTTAAACACCTTGCTCTATACCTTTAAGAAGTATCCAAATTATACAATCAACATCCAGGGTCATACGGACAACGTTCCCATTAAAACAGTTCGCTTCCCAAGCAACTGGGAGTTGTCGGCAATTCGTGCAACCACTATTTTACGCTACTTCCTAGACAAAGGCATTTCACCCGAAAGAATGACAGCAACAGGTTATGCTGACAGTATCCCACTTGTGCCAAATGACACAGCAGCGGATCGTGCTAAAAACCGTCGTGCTGAGTTTGTTTTAGAAAGAATGCCCAAGTCAGCCACAAAAGAAAAAACTCAGAAACCTCAGAACACCAAGCCACCCGCATTTCCGTAACTGGGAAATTCAGGTAGATAAACACTTAACAAAGAGGCCTGCTTCAATCTTCGGATGTAAAAAAAGAGAATGCATCAATAAGACAGCATTCTCTTTTCAGGTGACATACTATCAAGGCAATGGCTTTTCAGGTAAGCGTTCATTCTAGGGAGTCATTGACAGCCACTGACTCAGAGCAATGGCGATTTCAACGGCTTGTCTGCGAACAGGTGCTTCCAGCGCCTTGGAGTTAAGTCGGCCACGTCTTTTGCAGGGTGT
>NZ_FLOB01000011.1 GCF_900089775.1 Marinomonas spartinae | reverse complement strand
CCCGAACTCAGAAGTGAAAAGTGCCATCGCCGATGGTAGTGTGGGAGATCCCATGTGAGAGTAGGTCGTTATCAAGATTTAATTAAGAGAAACCCCATCCTGCTAAGCAGGGTGGGGTTTTTTCGTTCTGGAGCATCACCATCGGCGATGGTCGTGTGGGGCTCTCTATAACAGACAAGCATGTGAGAGTAGGTCGTTATCAAGATTTTAAATAGGAAGCCCTGATCAGAAATGGTCGGGGCTTTTTTTCGTCTACAGAAAATCCAAAAAAGTAAAAAGGGGAGTCAACCTCCCTAAAAATTAGACGCAGACATCCGTGAGGACGTCTCTTGCCGCTCATATAGCACAAGCATTCACAGCCGTCATTATCGCGAAGGCGGTAATCCATTGCTTTGCAGCCTTTTTAGATGATCACCTTGCCATTGTATTCGCTTGCGCCTGTTTCGCAGGCTCAACGCGTCTGCGCGAATCCAATAGCAAGGTGACGATTGATCTGTGTTAATCTTTTCAAAGATAGAGCGTTAGATCAAGGGTTCCATCTCGGAACTCAGAAGTGACTCTTTTTTCGCTTCAAGGGGGAGGCATTGGTTACCATAAAAATGCTCAATCCTCCGTTTTTGAATTTGATGAGGCAGGCAATTGAAAGGCCACCGCCTGAGAATGAGTGACCATCTAACAAATTCATGAAATTTCTAGCGTTAAAATACACAGCTTCGTGGTACGTAAAGTACAGGGCTCACAACAAGTTACTCGCCGTTTATGCGAGCGTTAGCATGACTCCCCACACCAAAGCAGAGCTTACCCCACTTGATATGTCATGGCGCTGGCTTTACGCTAATCGGTGCAGTCTGAGGCGAGTTCTCATGATAAATTATTATGCAGATAGGATCGGAGGAGTATGGAAAATTTAGCAGATGACATATGGATATTTAATGGTGATTCTGTTCAATTCTTGGGGTTGCCATTTTCCACTCGGATGACAGTGGTTCGATTAACGAGCGGTGAGCTTTGGGTTCATAGTCCTATTAAGCTGTCGGACTCAATCAAAGCGCAACTCGACGGTTTAGGTCGTGTTAAATACTTGATTGCCCCTAATCATCTACATCACCTCTTCTTACCTGAATGGATCGCGTTTTATCCAAATGCAGAAGTCTATGGTACAAACGAGGTAATCAAAAAACGTCGTGATATTTCCTTCCATGGCTCTCTTAATACTATTCAAGATTGGGCTTGGGGATCGGATATTGAGCAAGAGTTATTTTCTGGGTCTCCTTTAATGGAGGAGTGTGTGTTTTACCACACAGGCTCAGGCACGTTAATTGTCACGGATTTGGTCGAAAACTTTTCAGGTAAGGACTTTACTTATTGGCAAAGGGGGATTGCTAAATGCGTTGGTATTCTTGCTCCTAATGGAAAAACTCCTTTAGATTGGCGTTTGAGCTTTATATTTGGTAAGTCTGATGCTCGCAAACACTTCAAGCGGTTATTCGATTGGTGTCCAAAAATATTGGTCATGTCTCATGGTGAGATTGTTAGGGAGAATGCCGACCAATTTTTAGCTGAGTCGTTCAAATGGCTGAGGTGAAATAGGCTTAGTTTTATCTGATGTTGATTTTCTATCCCTAATAAAAAAAGACGCTCCTCGGCGTCTTTTTCAATCTTAATAAACCTATCCACAATGAGCTCAAAAGCGCTTATTATTTCTGATCTGTTAATAACTTAGGCACTTATCCACTTCGTTTGCAGCACCTAAGATGACGGCGACGCGCTGGTGAATGGCTTCTGGTTGGATGTCTAGAATACGCTGTGTATGGGTGTGGGCTTTACCACCAGCTTGCTCTAGCAGCATGGCCATTGGGTTGGCTTCGTACATTAGGCGTAGTTTGCCAGGTTTGCTTGGGTCTTTGTTGTCCCATGGGTAGATAAAGATACCACCACGGCATAAGATGCGGTGTACATCGCCGACCATAGCGGCTACCCAGCGCATGTTGAAGTCTTTGTTTCTACTGCCATTTTTTCCAGCGACAAGATTGTTCACGTAGTTTTGCATGCTGTCTGCCCAGAAGCGTTGGTTGGACATGTTGATAGCAAATTCTTGGGTGTCTTGGGCGACTTGTACGTTTTCTCTGGTGAGTAAAAAGGTATGAGTATCAGGGTCGAGGGTAAACATATTGACGCCCTTCCCAGTCGTTAGTACTAGCATACTAGATGGGCCATAGAGGACATAGCCAGCGGCCACTTGTTCTTTGCCCTGGATCAAAAAGTCTTGTTCTGTCGCAGGGTTATCCCCAGTTTGGCGGTAGAGGGAGAAAATGGTGCCGACCATGGCGTTAATGTCGATATTGGATGAGCCATCAAGGGGGTCAAAGGCGATTAGGTATTCGCCATCGGTGTGGGCGGGTACTATGTCGTCTTCTTCTTCAGAGGCAATGGCGCGTACTGCAGGGCAAGCTAAAAGAGCGTCTTTTAACATGTCGTTGGAAATGACATCCAGTTTCTTCTGTTCTTCACCTTGAACGTTTTCGTTGCCAGCCATGCCTAAAATGCCAGCAAGAGAGCCTTTTTTGAGAGCGTTGGAAATATCGACACAGGTACTGATGGTGATGTTCAGAACGGATTGTAACGACTCAGGGGTGGCGCTGGCTGCTAAAACTTGAGATAGGTTTTGCATGGTCTGCTTTTCCTTGTTTTTAGAGAATGTAGAAATTATGCCATTGCCTGAGGGAGGTGTCAGCCAAGTGATGAGTTGTCGGTAAAATAATTGTTCATGGCTTTGTATTTCGACTAGGCTATCTTGACTGGGTTACGGTGAAAGAATCGTTTAAGGAAACGCTATGTCTGAGTTTGTTTTGTATAATCTGGAGTTGGATGGTTCTGGTGGGGCAAAGGTATTAGCAGCAAGCGATCTTCCCGTTGCGTTGCCGCAGGAAGGGAGTCGTTGGGTACATGTGGACAGAAGTGATGATTTAGCACAAGACTGGTTCGCCTCATTGCCCGATGTGCCATACAGCTTGGTGGAAGCCTTGTTTGCAGATGAAACTCGGCCCCGTTTGGTGAAAATGGGGGCGGGGATCCTGTTAACGCTTAGAGGCGTTAACCTCAACCCCGGTTCTGATCCATCCGATATGGTGTCTTTACGTCTTTGGGTTACGCCACACTTTATTATTTCCGTTCGCAAGCGCCGTTTGTTATCGATCCAAGATGTGATAGAAAACTTAGAGAATAATGAAGGGCCAGAGAGTACGTCAGATTTAGTGTCGACTTTGACGCATACCTTGATTAGCCGCATGGCATCGGTGATTGATGGTCTCGAAGATGAGCTGGATGATTTAGAAGAGAATATGAGCCAGCGCATCGAAGCAGATCAGCGTAGTGAGTTGGTACAGCGACGCTTGGAGTCGATTCGTTTACGACGCTTTCTTGTTCCGCAAAAGGAAGCCATTAACAAATTGATAGTGGAGTTTCAGACGTGGATGACAAGAGATCAGCTGGTTCAGGTACAAGAGGCGGCTAACGAACTAACACGTTATGTTGAGGCGTTAGATTCACTGCGTGAACGCTGTATTTTGATGCAAGAAGAGTTCGTGAACGCGCAATCTGAGAAGATGAATGCGCGTATGTATGTTCTGTCCATATTGTCAGGTATTTTTATGCCTTTAGGATTTCTGACTGGACTGTTTGGTATCAATATCGGTGGCATGCCTGGCACAAATAATAGCGCCGCGTTCTGGATTTTTTGTGGTGTGTTGACTCTGTTAGGCGCGACTCAATTTTTGATAATGCGTAAGAGCCGCTGGTTCTAGACAGAGCAAGCTAATTCAAAGAGATCAAAGCCTTTGGGTAGAGAACCTAAGGCTTTGTCTGATTTATTTTTCCAGGGTTTTGATACCGTCTTTAGTTCCTAATAACAATACGTCAGCCGGGCGGGCGGCAAATAAACCATTGGTCACCACGCCTACGATGTTGTTGATGCTTTGCTCAAGTGCCACAGGATCAAGAATGTCGAGGTTGTGGACATCTAAAATCTGGTTACCGTTATCGGTAATGACGTTTGCACGGTAAACAGGCGTGCCTCCCAGTTTGACCAGTTCTCTAGCAACATGACCGCGCGCCATTGGAATCACTTCAATTGGCAGCGGGAAGGCTCCCAGCACATCGACTAATTTTGACTCATCCGCGATGCAGACGAATAGGTCACTACAGGCGGCCACGATTTTTTCACGGGTAAGCGCCGCGCCACCGCCTTTGATCAGGTTTAAATGATGATCTGACTCATCGGCACCATCGATATAAACTCGTACTTCGTTGACGGCATTGAGGCTGTAAACAGGAATACCATGGCCTTTTAGGCGCTGCGCTGAGGCTTCAGAGCTGGCGACGGTACCATCAAAACGGTGTTTGTGTTTGGCCAATTCATCAATAAACAGATTGGCGGTGGAGCCAGTGCCGACGCCGACGATGGTATCGGCTTGTAGCATAGGGAGAATGTGCTCGATTGCCGCTTCAGCGACGGCTTGTTTTAATTCATCTTGCGTCATGGGTCGTTTCGCCTTGTCTTTTATTATAAGAGATAAGTGTTCTTTGCTCTTGCCACGTGTGAGGGGGGCAAAGAACGCCTGATTTTGGGCATTATTATGACAAATAAGCCTCCTCTGATGGTGGGGGTATTATAAGTGCTTCAGTTGTCTATTGTTAGCCTCGCATTTACCGATTTTCTGCGCTTTTGATGGTGTCTAAGGGGGGATCGGCCTTTGCGTGAAGTGAGCCAAAAGAGTATATTTCCTACTCAGTTTTTTGACTAGCAGCGACAACGTAGGCCTCACCAAGAATGTTGCGTTGTCGATTTATTTTTCATTTAGGACACACTATGCCTCATACCATGATCAAAAAGATTCTACAGGCGCGCGTTTATGACGTTGCCGTGGAAACACCACTGTCTCGTGCTAATCAATTATCGACTCGATTAGGCAATGAGATTATTTTGAAGCGAGAAGATTTACAGCCAGTTTTCTCTTTCAAGATTCGTGGGGCATACAACAAAATTTGTCAGTTAACACCCGAAGAGCGCGCCCGTGGCGTGATTGCCGCTTCGGCGGGTAATCATGCACAGGGATTGGCTTTAGCGGCCAAAAAACTTGGTATTCAAGCGACAATAGTCATGCCTGCGACGACGCCAGAAGTCAAAGTGACGGCGGTGCGTAATCATGGCGCTGAAGTGGTGTTATTCGGTGATGCGTTTGATGAAGCGTCTGCCAAATCTCGCGAAATTATGGATAAGACGGGCCAAGTCTATGTGCACCCCTTCGACGATCTTGACACCATTGCGGGTCAAGGAACCATTGGTATGGAGATCTTGCATCAACATGAAGGCAACATTGACGCGATTTTTGTGCCTGTTGGCGGTGGTGGCTTAATTTCAGGGATTTCCGCTTATATCAAATATCTGCGTCCAGAGATCAAAATTATTGGCGTTGAGCCAGAAGATGCTGCTTGCCTAAAAATCGCCTTGGAAAAAGGCGAGCCCACTCGCTTGGCTACTGTGGGGATTTTTGCGGAAGGGGTGGCCGTGGCTGAAATCGGGAAAAACACCTTTGCCATTGCCAAAGATACGGTGGACGAAGTGATAACCGTGACCACAGATGAAATGTGTGCGGCGATCAAAGACATCTATGATGACACCCGTTCTATCACCGAGCCGGCCGGTGCATGTGCGCTTGCTGGTTTGAAAAAGTATATTGAGCGTGAAGGGGCGAAAGGACAAACGCTGATTGCGATCAACAGCGGGGCCAATGTGAACTTTGACCGTTTGCGCCACGTGTCAGAACGTGCTGAGTTGGGGGAAAAACGTGAAGCCATCATTGCGGTTAAGATCCCTGAAAAGCCCGGCAGTTTTAAAGATTTCTGTCAGGCGCTAGTAGGGCGCAATATTACAGAATTCAATTACCGTTACGGTGATGATAACCAAGCGGTCATTTTTGTGGGCGTGGCGTTGGGTGGCAGTCCACATAGCCGCAAAGAATTATTGGCTGATTTGAAAGGCTATGAAATCATCGATTTGACCGACGATGAAACCACCAAGGTGCATGTTCGCCACATGATTGGTGGGCACCTGCACAGCGATAAGGGCGAATTGATCTACAGTTTTGAGTTTCCTGAGCGCCCAGGTGCGTTGCTGAAATTCCTCAATACGCTAGGCGGTCATTGGAATATTTCTATGTTCCATTACCGAAACCATGGGGATGCCTATGGTCGAGTGTTGGTGGGACTACAAGCCGTCGGTGAGGAAACTGATGTGACCCGTTATTTAGACGAGTTGGGTTATCCTTACCAAGATGAGAATGACAACCCAGCTTGTAAGCTGTTTTTCGCTAACTAGGCAAAAATCGGTTATTATTAAGCTAATTTTATAACATGCCACACAACCCGTGTTTTGCCAGAGCAAAACACGGGTTGTGTGGTTCTGATTCGGCACAAAATGTTGTGCATTAAGTCGAGCATTAAAGGTTTCCTGTGAACATTCAAACTTTGTTAAATCAACGTATTCAAGCGGCTATGGTGGCAGTTGGTGCACCTGAAGACGCCCCCGCACTGGTTCGTCAATCGGCGAAAGCGCAATTTGGTGATTACCAAGCTAATGGCATTATGGGGGTGGCGAAAAAGTTAAAGATGAACCCTCGCCAATTAGCGGAGCAAGTATTAGAAAAGCTTGAACTGGACGATCTTGCCGATAAAGTCGAAATCGCAGGCCCAGGCTTTATTAATATTTTTCTAAAAAATACTTGGTTGAGTGAAGCGTTGATTCGTTTGCGTCACAGCGATCGATTAGATGTGCCGATGGCCGACATCAAAGAAACCGTGGTAGTGGATTACTCTGCGCCTAACCTTGCCAAAGAAATGCACGTCGGTCATTTGCGTTCTACCGTGATTGGGGATGCAGTGGTTCGCACCTTGGAATTCTTAGGGCACAAGGTGATTCGTCAAAACCATGTGGGCGATTGGGGCACACAATTCGGTATGTTGTTGGCGTATATGGAGCGATTGCGTGCTGAAAACCAACAAGTCAGTATGGCGCTGTCCGATCTTGAAACCTTCTACCGAGCGGCCAAACTGTGCTTTGATGACGATCCTGAGTTTGCGAATCGTGCCCGTGAATTAGTGGTGGCGTTGCAATCTGGCGATAAAGACTGCTTAGCGCTTTGGGATGAGTTTATCAATATCTCGCTGAATCACTGTGAAGAGACCTACACCATGTTGGGTGTCTCTTTAACACGAAAAGATGTGATGCCGGAGAGTGCTTATAATGATGATTTGCCACAGGTTGTCGATGATTTAAAAGCACAAGGGTTATTAACTGAATCCAATGGGGCACAATGTGTCTTCTTGGAAGAGTTTGCCAATAAAGACGGTGAAATTACCCCGATTATTGTGCAAAAAAGCGGTGGTGGTTTCTTGTATGCAACGACCGATTTGGCAGCCGTGCGCTACCGCTACAATACATTAAAAGCCGATCGTTGTTTGTACTTTGTCGATGCTCGCCAATCCTTGCATTTCCAGCAGATCTTCACCTTATCTCGTAAAGCGGGCTTTGCTCCACAGGACGCTCGTCTTGAACACATGCCATTTGGTACCGTGATGGGCAGCGATGGTAAACCCTTCAAAACGCGCTCTGGCGGTGTGGCAAAATTGTCGGCTTTGTTAGAAGAAGCGCAAGAACGTGCTTTCAAATTGGTGGCGTCTAAAAATCCAGACATGCCAGAAGACGAGCAGCGTAACATTGGTCGTGTGGTGGGCATAGCGTCAGTCAAATACGCTGACTTATCGAAAAATCGTACCAGTGACTACCAGTTTAACTGGGACAGTATGTTGAGCTTTGAGGGAAATACCGCCCCTTATCTGTTATACGCCTACTCTCGTGTGGCTAGTATTGTACGTCGTTCAGAAATGAATATTGACGATTTACAGGGCGAGATCGTGATCCAAGAGCCCCAAGAACGGGCACTTGCGATGCAATTGGTGCAATTTGAAGAAGCCATTCAGCAAGTGGTGAGCGATGGGATGCCCCATTTTCTGAGTGCGTATTTATACGACTTGGCGGGTACTTTTATGACCTTCTATGAAGCTTGCCCAATCTTGAATGCCCAAAGCGATGTGAAAATCAGCCGTTTGCAATTGGCATTGTCGACCGCCTCGACGTTGCAGCAAGGCTTGAACTTGTTGGGTATTGAGACCTTGGAGCGCATGTAGTCGCTAACGAGGCGTTTGTCCGTCACGGTATGAAGTAGAAGTATTGTTGTATTCATACCTTGTTAAAAGGCGCTTTTCTCATGGGGAAACGCGCCTTTTTGTTTTCGTGTTTCTTTGGCTATCACATAATTTGAGACCAATATGAAAATTTATATTGCTTACACTGGTGGCACCATTGGCATGGTACCTTCTGATAATGGTTTAGTGCCTGACGCCGCTTTTGCCGACCACTTAAGCCAGCACCTCAATGAATCGGACGAATTCGTGCATGAATTTGTGATTCAACGTTATGAGAACTTGATTGATTCTTCTAACGCGACACCAAAAGATTGGCAAAATATCGCCCATGATATTAAAAGCAAATGGCATGAGTTTGATGCCTTTATCGTCCTTCATGGCACGGATACCATGGCTTATAGCGCCTGTGCTTTGTCTTTGATGTTTGCCAATAGTGACAAGGCCATTATCCTGACCGGATCACAAGTCCCTATGTATAAAGTGCGTACAGACGCCATGATCAATGTCATGGGGGCCATTTCAGCATGTGAAGAAGGGGTTCAAGGTGTGTTTCTCTTTTTTGCTGGTCGATTGATCGAAGGAGATCGAGCACACAAAGCTCACACCACGGATTGGCAAGCCTTTAGTTCTCCTAATTACCCAGAACGTGGCGTATTAGGCATTGATTGGCGTTGGCGTTCTGAAGACATTCATCAAGCTCCCATGAGTATTCACATTCCAGCGATGCAGGAGAGTGCGGTGACGATTCTTCCTGTCTTTCCGGGTGTACAAGCAATACATTGGCAAGGGTTGCTGAATGATAAGGTGAAGGGTGCTGTTTTATTAAGTTATGGTGCGGGGAACGCCCCAGATAAAGACCCTGAATTACTTGCCTTGCTAAAAACCGCATCCGACCGTGGTGTGACCATTGTGAACGTTAGTCAATGTGGAGCGGGCAGTGTCGCAGCTGGGGCTTACGCTGCGGGGTCTGCGTTAGTTGAAGCGGGCGTGATCTCGGGTTTAGATATGACTTACGAAGCGGCTTTTGTCAAACTGCATTTTTTGATTGGTCTAGGACAGTCGCGTCAGCAAATTATCGCGGCTTGGTAAAAAAATAAAATAGGCCATCTTAAGGGAGAGAGGCTAGCCAATGACGGGATAAAAAACTTACAATGCGATTATGTAAACTTTTGTTTCTAATGAACACTCTCTTTAAAACGGATTTTATATGGCGCTCTTGTATGTACTCTTGGTTCTCATTTGGTCGACTGGCTTTATTACCGGTAAGTTTTTAGTCGGCCTAATTGATCCGAATATCTACCTCACTATCCGTTTTTTGGGCGTGGGAGGGCTTTTTACTCTTATCGCTGTGTTTCAAAGGCGCCGCTTTCCTAGTTGGAATGAACTACCTAAGCACATTATCGCAGGGATGCTGATGAACGGCTTTTACTTAGCGTTCGCCTATGTGGCCATCGCGAAAGGCTTACCTGCAGGTATCATGGCGCTGATTGGAGCGCTACAGCCAGCGTTAGTCACCCTGCTTGCCTTCTTGCTGATCAAAGAAAAAACCTCGATAAAAGGCATCATAGGGATGCTGATTGGTATGGTGGGGTTAGTGTTGGTCTTGAGTCCAGTTTTTGAACTGGATTTGAGCCATGGTGGGGTTTCTTTTCTCACCTTATTGTTTGCGTGTTTAGGTATTTTATCCTTATCCCTAGGGGTGACTTACCAGAAAATGTCGATTTCTTCTTCCGATTTATTCTCATCAATGGCAATACAAAACTTGGCTGCCGCCGCCGTGACCTTCTGTTTTGCATTGGTGTTAGGTGAACATGTTTTTAAAGTACAACTTGAAACCTTCGCACTGATTGCATGGGGCATTATTGTTTTATCGTGTGGTGGTGTGTTCTTAATGGTTTGGCTACTGCGCAAAGTGAAAGCCTCACAAGTCACCACCGTCATGCTATTGGTTCCACCCCTAGCGGCGGTCGAAAGCTACTTCTTATTTAATGAGCATATGACATGGGTACAAATCACGGGTTTTGTTGTGACCATTGCAGGTGTGTATTTAAGCCGAGCGAAGCCCGCTTAGAGTTCATTTATATTGGTTATTAAAAAGGCCTGGTGACGTACACCAAGCCTCCTAGAACATGAAAACCTGTTTACCTGTCTCTGGTAAGCGTTCTATCAAGCGCGTTTTTTATCTAATAGTCGGACTTTCGCTTCGGTGCGGTCGAGTTGTGTGCCAAGGCGTTCCATATCGTCGACGAAGCTGTTGAATTCGATTTTGCTAGGCAGTAGTTGACTATTGGTTTGTAGGTATTGAACCAGTTGTAGACGAAGCGTGGTGGCGGTTTCTTTGCCCCAGGACCATTGCTTGCGAAGTAGACGAGCTAGGGCGGCAGCAGGCAGATCACCAAGATGGTCGGCAAGTAAGCCTTCCCAATCCAGTTCAAAATTTTCCATGACTTTGTGTAGCGTCATTAAGGCTTGTGCGTTGCCTTGAATACGTAAGTCGCCATCGAACAGACCATCGCCTTCGAGCAGCTTACGATAGGCTGAACTGGGCCCTTGAACTAGGGTATCTAGACGAGGATCCAAGTTGATTTCATCTAAGCTTTCTGGACGATGCAACATAACGCCTTGTTCAAGAATATGAACTTGCAATGTCAGAGAAAAGTCTTCGATATGTAGGAAAATTTGCTGGCCAGCCAGTTTGCTTAGACGTGCTTGAGAAGGTTCATCTTGTTTCAGGGCAAGATTGACGGCGCGTTCAATGGCGCTAATGGCAGACAGACTAAGCGAGCTCATGACAATTCCTAGTGATGATAAAACAACGGGTTAAACTTGATGAATTTGAATCACGGAAGTTTCTCGCGTCTGACCTTCTTTTTCAAGGCGCTCTAGGTATATTTGCCAAAGTTCATCATAGTGTTGGCCGAGATTATAGAGATAATCCCAAGAGTAGAGGCCAGAGTCGTGGCCGTCATCAAAGGTGATTTTAAGGGCATAGTTGCCCGCCCCTTCAATATTGTTAATGGCGACGTCTTTTTTGCCAACTTGTAAGATGGGGATGGTTAAGCCATGTCCGCGCACTTCCGCAGACGGAGAGTGCACTCGCAAGTATTCCGCGCTGAGGCGGAATACTTGCCCATCAGCAAACGCCAGCTCCAATTCACGGGACTGCTTATGATAGTGAACCTTGGTTGGAGCGGGTGTGGTTGCCATGTATGCTCTCTTGCTTATGTTGGATTAAAGGATGTATTGGCTAAGGTCTTCGTTTTCAACAATTTCGCCTAGCTGTTCATCGACGTAAGCGGCGGTAATATCCACTTCTTGACCATCAGGCATGTCACTGGCCGAGTAAGAAACTTCTTCTAACAGTCGCTCTAACACGGTATGAAGACGACGGGCACCGATGTTTTCTGTCCGCTCATTCACTTGGAAAGCGATTTCCGCAATACGATGAATCCCTTCTTTGGTGAAGTTGATGTTAATGTTTTCTGTCGCTGCCAAGGCAATGTATTGCTGAGTCAGTGAGGCGCTGGGCTCTACCAAAATACGCTCAAAGTCATTCACTGTGAGGGCATCCAGCTCAACTCGAATTGGTAAGCGGCCTTGTAGTTCAGGAATCAAGTCCGATGGTTTGGTTAAATGGAACGCTCCAGAGGCGATAAATAAGATATGATCTGTTTTGATCATGCCGTATTTGGTACTGACCGTACAACCTTCTACAAGAGGCAGTAAGTCACGTTGTACCCCTTCTCGTGACACTTCCCCACCAGAGCGCTCAGAGCTTTTTGCCACTTTATCGATTTCGTCTAGGAAGACGATGCCATTTTGCTCAACGGCTTCGACGGCACGAGCTTTCAGTTCATCTTCGTTAACCAGTTTAGAGGCTTCTTCGTCGCGAACTTGGCGAAGGGCATCTTTTAGTTTCATGTTACGACTTTTGGTCTTTTGGGAACCTAAGCTTGAGAACATGTTCTGTAACTGACTGGTCATTTCTTCCATGCCAGGTGGGGTCATGATCTCGACGCCAACAGGCGTATCAGCCACATCGATTTCAATTTCTTTATCGTCTAGTTTGCCTTCGCGCAATTTTTTACGGAAAGCTTGACGTGTACTGTTGTCTTCCAACTCAGGATCACCGCCACGAGCAGGCGGTAATAGTGCATCCAGAATACGATCTTCTGCGGCGTCTTCTGCTTTATGACGCAATTTAGCGGTTTCTTGCTCGCGGAGCATTTTGATCGCCATTTCGACCAAGTCACGAATGATGGACTCTACGTCGCGGCCAACGTAACCCACTTCGGTAAATTTCGTGGCTTCGATTTTGATAAAAGGGGCGTTAGCCAGTTTCGCCAAACGACGGGCGATTTCGGTTTTACCGACACCTGTGGGGCCAATCATCAAGATGTTTTTTGGGGTGATTTCGGCACGCATGTCTTCAGGGAGTTGCATGCGACGCCAGCGGTTGCGTAAGGCGATAGCCACCGCTCGTTTGGCTTTTTGTTGACCAATAATATGATTGTCTAACGCGTTAACCGTCTCTCTTGGGGTCATGCTGCTCATCTTGGCTCTCTTAATTATCTTTGTCAGAAGTGTCTTCTGAGGTAATGTTTTTAGTTGAGTTGTCTTCCAGCTTAGGGTCAATAACAATTTCTTCGATGGTTAAGCTATGGTTGGTGAAGACACAGATATCGGCGGCGATGTTTAGGCTTTTTTCAACAATCTCTTTCGCCGATAGGTCAGTATTGTCAATTAGGGCGCGAGCCGAGGCCTCGGCAAAGTTGCCACCCGAGCCAATAGCTAAGGCACCGTGTTGAGGCTCAACAACATCGCCTGTTCCTGTAATGATTAAAGTGCTGTCTTTATTGGCAACAATTAGCATAGCTTCAAGGCGACGCAATGCTTTGTCAGAGCGCCAGTCTTTAGCTAGATCGACAGCGGCGCGTACCAAGTGACCTTGGTGCTTTTCCAGCTGCCCTTCGAAGCGTTCAAATAAAGTAAAGGCGTCGGCTGTCCCGCCAGCGAATCCTGCGATGACTTCACCACGATATAAGCGGCGCACTTTACGTGCATTGCCTTTCATAACTGTGTTGCCTAGAGACACTTGTCCATCGCCGCCTACGACGACTTGATTACCTTTGCGTACCGTTAAAATCGTTGTCATGGGTCTACTCCAGTTTCGATTCTAAACAAAGTGGGGGCAAGTTCGATGCTTTTCAAGCAGGGGAGACTACGACAAGCGTCTTCCTTGTTATGTGCGAACTTTTGAAATGGCTTTTGCTTAATTTTTAGATTCTAGTCAGGCGGGTAGATCAGTAAGCGCAAGCTCACTATTTGTGATAAGGAAACTTTCTTCTGACAATGCTTAAAAGCGCGTCGCCAGAAGAAAGTAATAAGCAAAGATTATTGGTTTTCTTTTTTAATTTTGTAAGGGTAAGACTCGATGCGCATATCGACCAGTTTGTCTTCTATGTGGTTCATTCTAGAACGATCATTGAATGGCCCAATGACGACTCGATACCAAGGTTTACCATCTTTCGTACTAATGGTTTTGCGTACGCTGGTGTCGACAATACCGGATAGAATCAGCTTGGCACGTAAACGATCTGCATCTTTAGGGTTTCTAAAGGAGGCCGCTTGAAGCATGTAGAGGAAATCTTGTTCACCACGAGGCTCGTATTGATAGGCCTTAACATGCCCTGTTTTGACCTCACTATCTTGTAAAATGCTATAAAAATCAAACGACTCTTTCTTTTTTGCCGTCGCTTTTGTCTCCGCTTTTTGTGGCTCAGCTTTCTTCGTTTCTGCTTTAGGCGCGGCTTTGCTTTCGATCCTTGGCTGCGCGGCTGGAACAGGTTGAGTGACCGGCTTTTGCTTTACATGACTTAGTTTGGTTAAACCGTAAATAAAGGCGATTAGAATCACCGGAACAATAATCCATAACCACCAAGGGGTTTTACGTTTTGGTGGAGGGGGCGTCCGGCGAGTTGCACCCTTTTTCGGTCGATTTCCTTTGGCAGCAATATTGATTGGTGTAAACATAGTTTAGGCTTTGTTAGAAATAGGGCACATTATGCTGGCTTGATCCTTAAGTTTCCAGTCTAGGTAAAGTAAATGCCTCGTGGATTGACGATTTAGCGTTTTCTAATAGGTTTCCAGTGGATCCACATCGACCGCGTAGCGAACTTTATGTTGTTGGCGAGTGGCTTGTTCTAGCCACGTGGTCATCATGGCGGTCACTTGATGAAGTGGCGCGCGGTGGGACGATTTAAGCGACAGCAGGGCGCGATGTTGACCCGCTTTACGAACGATAATAGCGGTGTAAGGGCCAACCATAGAGATATCCTGAGGGATATGAGGTTCAAGCTCTAGGCGCATCTTGGTCAAGAGTTGCATGGCCTCTTGTTCATTGCCAGATTCGGCGCGAATTAATACCTGATGGTAGAAAGGTGGTAGAGAGAGCGCTTTACGCTCTGAAAGGCCATTTAAAGCAAACTGCTCATAGCCTAATGTACATAGGCACTCGATGGCGGCGTGGTCAGGATGGTAGGTTTGCAGTAACACATGACCTGGCTTTTTCGCACGTCCTGCTCTTCCCGCTACTTGGGTGATGAGCTGGGCCGTTCGTTCCATGCCACGAAAGTCCGCTGAAAATAACCCCGCGTCGGCATCCATAATGATGACCAATGTCACGTTGGGAAAATGATGCCCTTTAGCAAGCATTTGAGTGCCGATTAAGATGGCTTGGTCGTGCTCATGGATTTTTTGTGTTAGTTGCGTCATCGCCGATTTGCGCTGGGTGCTGTCTCGGTCAATGCGTAAAATCGGTACGTCTTTGAATAAAGGGCTTAATTGCGTCTCGATTTGTTCTGTCCCTTCGCCCACGGTGAAAAGCTCAGTTGATTGGCATTCAGGGCAGGTATGAATCAGCGCCTTTTGCGCATCACAATGGTGGCAGTGGAGTTTATTGGCGCGTTTGTGCACGGTGAGATTGACATCACAGTGATCACAACTGGCAATCCAGCCACAATCGTGACACATGAGTGTTGGGGCATAGCCTCGGCGATTTAAAAAAATCAGCACTTGTTCACGTTGATCTAAACAGCGCTTCATAGCTTGTAGAGCCTGTTCACTGAAGCCGTGAACCAGCGTTTGGCCTCGTAAATCCACTCGCTCCATTTCTGGAATGTGGGCGTTGCCAGCCCGCTGACGTAATTTTAGCCAAGTAAAACGCTTTTGTAAGGCATTGGCGAGGCTTTCAAAGGAAGGTGTTGCCGACGCCAACAGTACCGGAATACTTAGATTCTGGGCGCGTTTGATGGCCAAGTCCCGTGCGTGATAACGGAAACCTTCATGTTGTTTGTAAGAAGCGTCATGCTCTTCATCTATGATAATCATGCCAAGGTTGGCGGCGGGAACAAAGGCGGCCGAGCGTGTGCCGATAATGACCTTGGCATGACCACTTGAGGACAACAGCCAGGCATCTAGACGCTCTCGATCCGTCATGTTGGAATGCATCAGTACAATATTGGTATTGAGACGGTTTTCAAAGCGCTTAAAGGTTTGTGGCGTCAAGCCGATTTCTGGCACCATAACGAGAATTTGTTTGTCCTCGGCGATCAGTTTCTCCATGACACGTAAGAATACTTCGGTTTTACCACTGCCGGTAATGCCATCCAACAATGCCACTGCAAAGCGATTTCGCATATCAAGTATTTCTTCCATGGCCATGGTTTGCTCACGATTCAACACAGGTGGGACTTGCGTTTGATGAGAGTGCTTTTCGCCCGCCGTATTGAAAGCGCGCTGTTCGCGCCTGACTAGACCTTTCTCTTCAAGAGACTTGCCAGCATTCGGCATGAGACCGAGTATGGATATGGCGTTTTGGCTCATGCCATTTGGGTGTTGTTGTACAGCTTTTAAGAAGTCTTGTTGGCGAGGGGCTCGACTGAGCAATTCAATATCGATTGCTTGGCCAGCCTCAGTCACAAACCACCAGTTTTCCGTTCGAAACTCAGCGTTTTCGCCTTTTCGTAAGGAAACGGGCAGAGCATGAAAAATCACATCGCCGATGGGGTGGTGGTAATAACG
Source organism: Marinomonas spartinae (assembly GCF_900089775.1). GTDB lineage: Bacteria > Pseudomonadota > Gammaproteobacteria > Pseudomonadales > Marinomonadaceae > Marinomonas > Marinomonas spartinae. The sequence goes on along the minus strand of NZ_FLOB01000011.1, from coordinate 93,578 downwards.
TGCCGCCCATTCAGATAAGGCCATGAGTTCAGCCGGAATAACTGGGGCTTCATCTTTCAGAGATGTGAGGGATTTTAGCTGGCTTTCGTCCCATTCGCTTGTCTGACTGAAGGTAACGATGACCCCTAGACGACTGCCTTTTCCAAAAGGGACTTTCACTCGCATGCCTGGCTGCAAGGCGTGACGTAATGCCATGGCCTTAGGGATTTTATAGTCAAATAGCGTACGCATGGGCACAGGTAGCGCCACTTGAGCGTATGGGTAAGGAGTAAGAAGCGACTCTTGCATGCTTGGAATCGTAACCTTATATCGAAAAATACATCTAATGGATCCTAGTCTCTCTAGTGTACGTTACTCTGGCTAGTAGGTGCGAGAGAGAATTTTATTGATAAAGCGCTATAAAAAGGTTGCTGATTAGTCAATTGATCCCTAAAATACGCAGCTCTTGGAACCACTGTACAATGTCTGTACAACGAATCGTGCGGTGCTTGGCTAGGCGAAAGCCCATTTGTAGACGGCGAAAGCTAATTATTAGACTAAGTGGCGGCACACCAAACTTGAGGTAAACGCAATGAAAAAAGATATCCACCCAAATTACGCAACTATTACTGCAACTTGTACTTGTGGTAACACATTGACTCTTAATTCGACTGCTGGCAAAGACATGCACATCGACGTATGTAGCCAATGTCACCCTTTCTACACAGGCCAACAGAAAATGTTGGATACTGGTGGTCGTGTTGATCGCTTTAAGAAGCGTTTCGGAGCGCGTCGTTCAACTAAGTAATTGGCTGAATGAACGTGTTTTCCCAGAAAAAGCGTCAAGTTGTCTTGGCGCTTTTTTTGTTTGTATTTTGCGCTACTGGGGTTGCCAAGACCTCGCCAGATAATGCCTTATGTCACGCTAAAGGGCTGCTTGAACGTGCTAAAGTACAACGCGTAGTCGATGGCGATACTCTTTATCTTAGCGATGGTAAAAGAGTGCGCTTTATTGGCATTAATACCCCAGAATTAGACCATAAAAAAGGTCATCACGAGCCTTATGCCGTAGCGGCGACTCAGACGTTACGAGCCTTAGTGGGCAACTATGTCTACTTGCAGGCAGGGAAAGAGCCTCGTGATCATTACGGACGTTATCTATTTTACGTTTTCGATAAAGATCGTATTTCATTATCAAGTCAGTTACTATCGAAAGGGCTTGGATATCGTATTGCGATACCACCTAATGTGGCTTATCAATCTTGTTTTATTCAAGCAGAGCAAACCGCTCGTAAGGCGGGGCTCGGAGTTTGGACGCAATCACTGGCGTGGCGACCGCACAGCGGTTTTGTTGTATCACAGGTAGTGATCTCGTCCATCACGAAGAACCGAGGTGGCTGGTGGCTGGCGACAGATCATGATCTGGTTATTCATTTACCCCTCAGTTCTGAGGACTATTGGCCTGCCCAGAAAGTCTACTTTTTAAAAGGGCATAACGTCGAAGTCCGTGGTTGGCAACATCATAGAAAAAGCCGCTCATCACGCTATAAATCTTGGGTTTTGTCGGTCAAACACCCAAATGATTTACAGGATTTGGGTATGCCCGAATGAGAGATGTGATAGGCTATTCTGTGTATATAATAATAAGGTGTCATTTTTTGGCGTAATATCGTCAAAATCAAGGCCCAATTTGTATTTTTTAATAAAACACCAAATTAGAGACGGAAACATCAAAATGGCAGAAGATCTAAAAAAAGCTGCACTGGAGTACCATGAAAATCCAGTACCTGGAAAGCTAAGCGTCACTATCACCAAACCTACAGCAACGGCTCGCGATTTATCCTTGGCTTACAGCCCTGGTGTCGCTGAGCCTTGCCGTGAAATCGCCAAGGATCCAGAAGCCGCGTACCGCTATACGGGTAAGGGGAATCTTGTGGCTGTCATTTCGGATGGCACGGCGGTTCTTGGTCTTGGCAATATCGGTCCATTAGCAAGTAAACCGGTTATGGAAGGTAAGGGCGTTTTATTCAAGCGCTTTGCTGGTGTAAACTCTGTTGATGTGGAAGTCGAATCAGAAAGTCCACAAGCTTTCATCGATACGGTGGCACGTATTGCGAATACCTACGGCGGTATCAATTTAGAAGATATCAAGGCCCCTGAGTGTTTCGAAATCGAGCGCCAGTTGATTGAGCGTTGCTCTATCCCTGTTTTTCACGATGACCAACATGGTACGGCAATTGTTACCGCTGCTGGTTTATTGAATGCCCTTGAGTTGCAAGGCAAAGACATCGAAACAGCAAAAATTGTCTGTCTTGGTGCTGGAGCAGCTGCCACGGCGTGTATGAAGCTGATCATTGCCTGTGGCGCGCAAATTGAGAACATCTTTGTGCTTGACCGTAAGGGGGTGATTCATTCTGGTCGCGATGATTTGAACCAATTCAAAGCGATGTTTGCGAATGAAACAGACAAGCGTACATTGGACGACGCAATCGATGGCGCCGATGTGTTCATTGGTGTGTCTGGTCCAGATCTTTTAACCGGCGAGCAGCTGGCTAAGATGGCACCCAATCCAATTGTCTTTGCTTGTTCTAATCCTGATCCTGAAATTAATCCAGATCTTGCCCGTGCGGCTCGTGATGACTTGATCATGGCGACAGGCCGTTCTGATTACCCAAATCAGGTAAACAATGTTTTGGGCTTTCCCTTTATCTTCCGTGGTGCGTTAGATGTACGTGCGACTAAGATCAATGAAGAGATGAAAATCGCCGCTGTTCACGCACTTAAGAATCTGGCCAAAGAAGAAGCGCCTGCTGATGTCGTGGCCGCTTATGGTGGGGCTGCATTGAGTTTTGGTAAAGAATATATTCTGCCAAAACCAATGGACACACGTTTGCTAACGGTCGTATCGGATGCCGTTGCAAAAGCCGCGATTGAATCGGGAGTAGCAACTTTACCTTACCCTGATTTTTACCCGTTGCAGAATCTAGACCAATTTGGTGTGTAAACCGAAGGTCTCGTCTTGTGTTTTATAGCAAGGCGACAGGCACCATGAAAAGGCGATGTTGATGAACATCGTCTTTTTTGTTTCTGATACTTGTGAACATAATAAAAAAGATACTCAATAGAACATCAACAGAATGAGGATGGATATGAAAGTTGCGATTTATTGTGGCTCTGCGAAAGGAAACAATCCTAATTTCGTTGCGGGTGTGAAGGCACTGGCCACCTATTTTGCTGAGCAAGGTATTGAAGTGGTATATGGTGGTGGGAAAGTTGGGCTAATGGGTGAGATGGCCGATGCAATGATTGCCGCAGGCGGTAACGTCATTGGCGTGATTACCAAGCACCTTGAAGATAAAGAGATAGCTCACCCCAATTTAACCGATTTATACGTGGTTGAAGACATGCATGAGCGTAAAGCCAAAATGGCGGAATTGGCTGATGCCTTTGTGGCGTTACCGGGTGGCATTGGCACCTTAGAAGAAATTTTTGAAGTCTGGACTTGGGCGCAGATTGGTCTTCATGAAAAGCCTTGTGCCTTTTACAATATTGAAGGCTTTTATGATCCCTTATTTACGATGGTTGATCGTATGTTTGAAGCGGGTTTTGTCAAAGCTCCTTATGTAGACATGTTGATTCGCGCTCAAACTCCTGAAGATTTATTGGCGGCGTTTGAAGGGTATCAAGCCCCAGCACAAAAGTGGGCTTGAGTCTGTCTAGGCTCAGTGCGCTCTAGGCATCACGTATTACCAACACTACAGACAAAAAAACCAAGCCATGAGCTTGGTTTTTGCTGTAGAGCGGATGCTTTAACTTCAGCCTAATAACCGCTTGGTTAGAAAAGGTTTTCCAGCGCGTTATCGGTTTGCTTTTCTTGCTGGGCATCACTATCTTGACCGCTGTCTGAGCCTAAATTACTTTGTGTGCGGCGCGGTGGTACGTGATCTTTACGGAAGATCTCGAAGATAGCATTTTTCTGGCCTGGTAACGCTCGTTGTCCCGTTTTTGGATCAATTCGAACCGTAATCAACGAGGACGGTTTGTAGATATATGCAGGCGGTGTGCCCGCTAAGGCGGGACGCATATAATCGATCCAAGTTGGTAAGGAAACGGATCCCCCCCATTCCTCTGAGCCATTTGTATTCAGACCTAAGCTGGTGGAGTTATCAAAGCCACTCCAGACAGTTGTGGTGATCTTGCCATTAAAGCCAGAGAACCAAGCATCTTTACCATCGTTGGTGGTACCCGTCTTACCTGCAAGATCAGGACGGTCAAGAACCCGAGCACGACGTCCCGTACCGAGTTTGATAACGTCTCGCATAATGCTATACATGATGTAATCGACACTTGGGTCTAGAACCTGCGGTGCGACAGGGAGACTGCGCACGCCTTCTGGTGTATTAAATAAGCCCATTTGCTGATCGCTATCAGAGGACTTGTCTAGCAGCGTACAGCTATCGCATACCGTGACAGGGTTGGCTTGGAAAATGACTTTATTATGGCGATCCGTAATGTGATCAATCAAATAGGGTTTGACTTGATAGCCGCCATTGGAGAACACGGCATACCCTGTAGCTATCTGCAGTGGCGACAGGTTAGCGGTGCCTAGTGCAAGGGACAGGTTATGCGGTAAATTGTCTGGATTAAAGCCAAAGCGACGTAAGAACTTCAGTGTGGGTGTAATACCCAATTCATCCAACAGGCGAACTGATACGATGTTTTGAGAGCGGTATAAGGCGGGTCGTAAACGTGTTGGACCATAAAACTTACCACCGTCATTGGTTGGACGCCAAGCTTTTGCTAGCCCCGTATCACTAAATACCACAGGCGCATCATTAATGGTTGTAGCAGCGGTATAGCCGTGGCTAAGGGCGCTGGAGTAAATGAAGGGCTTGAAGTTAGAGCCTGGTTGCCGCTTGGATTGCGTGACACGATTATACTTACTTTCGTAGTAGTTAAACCCACCGACTAGAGCTTGTATTGCCCCATCTTTGCTGCGTAAAGAGACCAGAGCACTTTGTAGTTTGGGGATTTGTGCAAGCTGCCAGCCCTGATTGTCAGGTCTGACACGGATAATATCACCCGCTTGCATAATGTCTGTCGTTTTAGTGGGGGCTGGACCTTGAGAGTTTTCATCAATATAAGGTTTGGCCCAGCTCATGCCATCCCATGGCAGGGTGTAGGTGGTGCCATCAGACAATAATAAGTTGGCTGTTTGATCCGTTGTGGAGAGTACCAGAGCGGTTCGCCACTTCTGTAATCCTGGATAGCTGTTCAGCGCTTTCATCTGCTCAGCTTGAGGCTCTTTCAATAAGTCTGGTTTTTTGTCGAGTACGCCACGGTAACCATGGCGAGTGTTGTATGCCAGTACGCCATTGTAGATCGCTTCATTGGCGTCTTTCTGTTTTTTAGAATTAATGGTGGTGTAGACCGTTAGGCCTGCCGTATAGAGATCGTCTTTATAGGTATCGTGTAGTTCTGAACGCACCATTTCAGCCACATAGCCAGCATCCACTTGGGGTGTAATACCGTGGTCTTTCGCAGTAATTGGTGCTTCTACTGCCGTTTGATACTGATCCTTGGTGATGTAGCCTAAGGACAACATGCGCTGTAAAATCCAGTTGCGGCGGATGAGAGCGCGCGATGGGTTTGCCACAGGGTTAAAGCTGGATGGGGCTTTGGGCAGTCCAGCCAACATGGCATATTGGGCAATGTCTAAATCTTTTAAGGGCTTGTTGTAGTAAACCTGAGAGGCGGCTTGGAAGCCGTACGCGCGATTACCCAAATAAATTTTGTTGACGTAAAGGGTTAGGATATCGTGCTTGGTAAGCTCGCGCTCCATTTTTAAGGAAATAAAGATTTCGGTGAATTTACGGGTAAACGTCTGTTTGAAAGATAAAAAATAATTACGGGCGACCTGCATGGTGATGGTACTACCACCACCTTGAATTTGACCTGTGGTAATCAATTGCATGGCGGCGCGCCCCAAGCCCATGATGTCTACTCCAGGGTGGTGATAGAAGTTACTGTCTTCTGCAGACAAAATGGCGTGTTCTAATCCTGGTGGTAACTGGGCATAGGTAATAGGGGTTCGACGCTGTTCGCCAAACTCGCCAATTAATTTGTGATCCGCTGTGTATATCCGTAATGGGATTTGTAACTTGATGTCTTTGAGCTCTGCCACCGTGGGAATACGGTCTTTGACGTGTTCATAGACGACAAATGTGGCAATGGCACCACTGACGACGCCAAATACCGTTAAATATAGGAAAATTTTGAGTGCTTTCAACATACAGATCCGATACAGATGGATTAAAAAAGCGCCATTATAGCGAACTTCATCACAATGTAGGTGCTTAACTTTGCAGCAAATCGTGTTATCTTGCTAGTATTTGGTAGGATACCTAGTAAATTACGAGCTGCATACGTCAAGGATGAATAATGAAGCCGATTACGCCAGATTGTGTGGTGTTTTATAGCGCCACATCATGTCGTTTTTATGATATTGAGCATATTCCTGTTCAAAAAAATTCTCAATTAGACTTTTCTGATTTGCCACCAAGTGAGAATAGCCTAGCCGAACTTCAGTCACAGGTTGACCCAGATAGCTACAAAAATAAAGCGTTTGCCCTTATTGTCTTGCCCGACGAGTGGCTGTCGAGTACTGAGCAGGACTTAGATTATGCGGTGCCAAAGGAGTTGGCCTCGTTGGCGGCACTGGCTTGTGCTGCGGAAAAACATTTCTCGCCTCCCGAAACCTTGTGGTTTCATTATCAGGTCTCCCGACATCGGCGAGGCTCTCATTTAGCCGTGCTATCTTGCCATCAAAATTTAGTTGAGCAAGTATGCTGTCCCTTCAAATCTGTGGGCATACGCTGCTGTGTGGTGTCCTTCTCCCATTGGAATGCTTATCAGTCATTGCCATTCGGGCTATTTCGTCTACAAAAACAGGCGTTATTGCCGTTTGAACCCGATCGAGACATTGGTCATCGACATCGAATCGTATGGTTGGCGTTTTTTGCGGTTTGTGTGGCCTTAAATGTGGGGTTGCTGCTTTATGATTATTATTTGAATAAAGAATTTGATCATCTTTCGGGTGAGCATCACCAAGTTACGCATGATATCTCTCTGTATGACTCTCCCTCGCCTTTGTTGACGAAAGTATTAGCAGCGGTCCGTGCTTTACCAGAGCGGGTGCGTTTATCCTCGTTGAAGAGTTACGACCACAAGGTATTTGTCGCGTTGAGTTTATCCACGGAAGAGATGAAATCATTATTGGCGCGTTGGCAAACGGAGTTTCCTGATTGGCAACTTAATGTGCAAGAAGAAGGGCGCTCTTTAGTCGAAGTCAGAGGTACGAATAAGAGAGGTAACAAGGAGGTTATTAATGTGGGCATCTCGATTTCATCGGGCTAACTCTCTGTCCTTACCCACTCCCAGTTGGTCACTATTAAGTCTTCTGGTGTTGTTACAACTTTCTGCTTGGTATTTACCGATTAGGTCACGGCTAGATCAGGTAGTTCGAGCGGAACAGCGGGTTCACCAAGATGCACATAACAAAAAACAATGGCACTGGCAGGTTCAACAGTTACGTCATGATGTATGGATCGATAAGGTGCTTTTTCAGACCCAGTTACATATTATGCCGGCAACCCATCAGGCCCATTGGCAATTAACCGGAACATCATCTTTGGTGGATTGGCAAGCATTGCAAGAAACGCTACAGAAGCGTGTTTTTCTCCGTCTTCGTTCAGTCAGCTGGTGGTTGCAAAATGATGGACGATGGAAAGGAAGACTACGATTTGACGTCCTTCCAGAGCGTGCCAATACTCGCTATCAAAATTGGCTGCCAGTGCGCGTCGAGGGGCGTCCTCTCCAGATAGCAAATTGGCAGTTAGTATCAATTATGAGGCAGCAGGGTAAGGCCTCAGCGCTAATGAAAGACAGCTATCATCATTCTCTTTGGGTGACAGAAGGGAGTTGGTTGCCTGAGTTGGGAGCCTCCGTGGTGACTATCTCGTCAAAGCAGGTGCGTCTTATGTCGCGAACGGGAGCCTTAACTACTTTGCGTCTCCATCCACAAGGAGGGGCTCATGATTAAACGGGTCTTCCTACTTTTGGTGGGATTGTATTGTTTTTCACCCCTGCAGGCGATGGACGTGTTTTTTGAGTCGCGTCCTATTCAGGAAGTGCTGCCGTGGCTGGCGGCTAAAATGAATAAAAGTTTGGTGATCAGTCCCAAGATTGATGATGTACTCACCCTCTCAATCAAAAATGCCACGTGGAAAGACGTGATTAATGCTGTATCTAAAGAACCTGATATCTCGCTACAGTGGCAAAATGGCGTGGCGGTACTGATGCCTGCCTCAACGTCCCAAGCGACCACAACAAGCTCCCAATCTTGCCAACGCTCTTTCTGGATGCTGCGCAATGCTAAAGCCAAAAAAGTGGGCAAGCAGCTTAAAACCTTGTACCCCAAAATGTCTATTGTGGTGGATGACAGGACAAACTCCATTATTACCTACTCCTGTAACGGGGTGAGCGGGTTGACGAAAACACTTGCATGGCTGGATGTGCCGCTCAGACAAATTGAGATCAGTGCTCGCATTGCTCAAGTGAGCACCTCAGCCCAATCGCAGTTTGGGGTGAATTGGCAAGCGAATCTGGCGGATAGTGTGCGTACTTCTGCGGGTGGAGCTGTGGATTTAGGTGCCTTGGCACCGACAAGTCAGCTGTCTTTTGCTAATCACAATGGGCTGGGATTATTGTCTTTTACGCTGGATATGTTAGAGAGTGAGGGGCTGGCAAAAGTATTGTCTAAGCCTAAAGTGGTGGCGTCGGAAGGGGAAAAAGCGCGGATTGAATCGGGCACCGAGGTACCTTACCAAACGGTAGACGATGATAATGTGAAGGTGGAGTTCCGTCAGGCGGCCTTGGTGTTAGAGGTGACGCCTTATGTGAAGGAAAAGAACCGCATCTCTTTGAAACTCACCATCCATCAAGATTCTGTCGGAGATCTGGTGAATGGTGTACCAAGCATCAAAACCAACATCGTAAGAACTCAGGTAGTTGTGAAAGACCAAGAAACCTTGGTTTTAGGCGGGATTTTCCGTAAAGAAAAGTTCACAACCAACAGTCAAGTTCCTTTGCTGGGAGACATTCCTTATCTGGGGGCGCTTTTTAAAAAGCACTCAGAACAAGAAGAAAAGGTTGAATTACTTGTATTTATTACACCAAAGCTGCTACAAATGTCAGTTAACTAGGCAATAGCCTGAATCAGCTAATTCCGATGTAATTGAATACAATGACAAACGTCCCCAATATTATTTTAGTCGGCCCGATGGGTGCCGGAAAAACGACAATAGGTCGTTTACTGTCCCAGTCTCTGGCCAGAGAGTTTTATGACTCCGATAAAGTCATAGAAGAAAATGCTGGGGCTGACATCCCATGGATTTTCGACAAAGAAGGTGAGGAGGGGTTTCGTAAGCGTGAAACCTGCACACTGGTTCAAATGCTCAACCATCAAGATGACCGTATCGTGCTCGCGACAGGCGGTGGCATCGTCACGCGAGACGAGAATCGTAAACTTCTATGTGATAGCAATGCGCTGGTGGTTTATCTCTATGCTTCTGTTGCACAGCAATTACATCGTACATCCAAAAGTAATCATCGACCGCTTTTACAAAATGGCAATCCGAAAGCCACACTAAAAAAGCTGTTTCAAGTACGAGATCCTTTGTATCGTGAGGTGGCGAATGTGATTGTAGAAACTGACTCTCGTCATCCCAAATCGGTGGCTAATAAAGCGTTAGATGCCATTAAACGTCATTTAAAAACGGAGAAAACACTTTTCAATGCAAACGTTAACCGTTGAACTGGGTGATCGTAGTTACCCTATTTACATAGGCCATGGTATTCGTCAGCAAAAGGCGCTTTTTGATGCGGCTATTCACGGCAAGCAGGTGATGGTGGTCACCAATGAGACGATTGCCCCTCTTTACTTGGATGCTTTGGTCAATTTGTTGTCATCAGATTATAAAGTGGATACATGCATTTTACCGGATGGCGAGGCCTATAAAAATCTAGAGACCTACGCCCGCATTATGACGGCTTTATTGGAAGCTAAACATAACCGTACGACCACCGTCATTGCGTTAGGTGGTGGGGTCGTTGGCGACATGGCGGGTTTCGCTGCGGCGACCTATCAACGAGGGGTGCCTTTTATTCAAGTGCCGACCACCTTGTTATCTCAGGTGGATTCGTCTGTGGGCGGAAAAACCGGTGTGAACCACCCGTTGGGTAAAAATATGATAGGGGCCTTTTATCAGCCTCAAGCCGTGATTATTGACACGCAAACCCTAGAAACCTTACCTCAGAGAGAACTGTCCGCAGGTATGTCAGAAGTCATTAAATATGGATTGATTTGCGATGCCTTGTTTTTTGACTGGTTAGAAACAGAAATTGACGCTTTAATGTCATTAGACACTGTTAAAATAAGTGAGGCCATATACCGTTCCTGTGTTGCTAAGGCTAACGTTGTCGCCCAAGATGAAAGAGAAGGTGGGATTCGAGCGATCTTGAATCTCGGACATACCTTTGGGCATGCCATTGAAACGCAAATGGGGTATGGCCATTGGCTACATGGTGAAGCAGTAGCGGCTGGCTGTGTGTTAGCGGCCGATTTGTCTTGGCGTATGGGAAACATTACTGAGCAAGATCTCAGCCGCACGGTTAACTTGTTTCGCGCTGCCAAATTGCCTGTGTTGCCACCACGAGAGATGACTCGTGATAATTTTGTTGCGCACATGGCATTGGATAAAAAAGTTTTAGACGGTAGTTTGCGTTTAGTGCTATTAGAGACGTTAGGAAGTGCGATGGTCACATCGGATTTCCCTATGGATGATTTTAATGCTTGTTTAAGTGATGCCATAGAGGCAAGTCAGTAACTTAGTATCGACTCCAAAGGACAAATATGTCAGAGCCGAATTTTCAGTTCGATTTAGAAAAAGCCCTTGATCAGCCGCCCAAAGCGACGCTGAGGGATCCTTTCGGCTCGAAAGACACCTCTGCCTACTTTGCTAGTGAGGAAGGCAACCAACAGCTCGCGCTTTTGGAGCACCTTAGTCGTTACAGTAATTTGTTATCTGTTGTACTGGGCCCAAAAGGGAGTGGTAAAAGCCGCTTTCTAATGGAGTTTGCCCGTAATCAGGATGACAGCACCATTATTAGTGAAGTCAAAGCCACTATGTTAATGACGGCGGGGCAGTTGTTGCAAGCTATCTATGAGGGCTTTTCTAAGTTCATGAAGGAGCCACCAAATGAAGCAACGTTTGGTCCTTTATTGAAATTTGCTCATGATTTGGAATCCCGTGGACAAAAAGCGCTGGTGCTGATTGATAATGCCCAAGAGCTGAATACTGATGCTGTTACTATGTTACTGGATATGATGTCCTTGGCGACGGAGAATCAATCCGTGCCGCACGTGGCGTTGTTTACGGAGCATTCTCTAGGACGAAACCTCGATGCCTATCAGCGTACTCGTTATGAGCAGCTAAGCCATTCTTTGACCATGACGCCCTATTCACTGGAGCAGACGAGAGCGTACTTACTGCATCGGGTACGCGCCGTAGGGGGCAATATTAATTTGCCCTTTAATGACAAGCAGATTAAACAAATCCATCATGACTCTGGCGGTTACCCAGGACCTATTAATGAAATAGCTCAAGCCATGATGGGCAATGGTGGTAAAGCTCCGAAAAAAGGCCGTTTTAATATCGCCCTTGGGTTTCCCTTAGTTCACATGGCGCTATTGTGCGTGGTGATGTTGGGCATTCTGGTCGCCGTTTTATTTAATGGCTCAGGGTCGGACAAAGACGAGGATGGATTCGTATCGAAAGATAACAATGTGATTCCTCTTACGCCGCCGAAAGTGGCGTCACAGCAGAAACAGTCTGCATCAGCCACTATGGCTAAGATTGACGAAATGCAGCGCAAAATCGGGGAAGGGAAAATTAGTTTACCGCCCATTCCAGCCGAGCCTAAAGAGGATCAGGTCACTTCTGTGCAACCTTCAATGACTCAGTCTGTGCCGACTGCCCCCATTCGTAATGAAGCGCCACAAGCTAAACCAGCGCCAACGATTGCGCCGTCATCTGAATCGGAGGACTCGGCAGTCGCATCCTCTCCCGTTCCCATCGCTGTCTCACAAGAGAGTGTCGATGTAGACAAAAGTACAGACCCATTTAATAAAACCCAATGGTGGCTGACGCAAAATCCTAGAGATTACACTCTGCAGTTACTTGGTACCTACAGCCTCAGTACGGTGAAAGATTTTATTAAAGATCAGGGCAGTATCAGTGTGTTTAGTTATTTTAAAACGAAACACAAGGGGCGTAACTGGTATGTCGTGGTATATGGTTTATACAGCAACCGCAGTGAAGCGATTAGCGCCTCTGAGTCTTTGCCAAAAGACTTACGCAAGTTGGATCCTTGGTCGCGAAGTGTGCGAGGCATTCAGAAAGACATCAAAAAAGCAGAATAATCTGCTAGTAACGGCAAACTTAGCCGAAACGTCTGAGGAAGTTGGGAATCTTCTTTTAGTCAGCAGGTTTTTAGCCTGAATCGACGTTTTTTCGCGTCAGTTTTGCGTCGGTTTTTTATTCGCCATCCTAATAAAAAGTGTAAAAAACCATTTTTCTCTGAAAAAGCTCAATGAACAGAGGATTTTTCTGTTTGTAAAATCTCCAACCATAGATAATTCTCTTTAGACACTCTAATTCCTGTTAAAGCACTGCTAAATAACGCCAAATTAAGCGAAAAGGAGCCGATCATGATTTGAGTCGCGTCTCATCGCGAGGTAGTATGATTTTCCTTTTAGGCAGATTGGACGCAATAATAATCATTTCGAAGCGTGTGTTGACCCTTAATAAAGCTTCACTAAAGTCCATCTGGCCAACAATTTTTTAATTCAGTTCTATTCAAATTATTTACGTTTCAACTGTGGGAGTTGGTGTATGAATGCAGGCCTTTATCGTCCTGGCGAGTTCAAAGACAACTGTGGCTTTGGCTTAATTGCACACATGGAAGGCAATACGAGCCATGAATTGCTTAAGACTGCCATTGAGTCTTTGACATGTATGACACACCGTGGAGGTATCGCAGCCGACGGCAAAACCGGTGATGGCTGTGGTCTTCTTATTCAGAAGCCTGATCTGTTTTTACGTGGTGAGGCACAAACCTTATTTGGCCATACTTTGTCTGATCTTTACGGCATTGGCATGGTATTTCTTGATCAAGACGAAGCGCTTGCTAGTGAGCAACGCGATACCGTAACCCAAAAGCTGACCGATGAAGGTTTAAACGTCGTGGGTTGGCGTGAAGTGCCAATCGATGCATCTTGTCTTGGCGTGATCGCTATGGAATGCTTGCCGCGAATCGAGCAAGTGTTTGTTGATAGCAACCGTATGGACGCACGTACCTTCTCAACACGCTTGTTTGTGGCGCGTCGTCAAAGTGAAATGGCGCTTGCAGAGTACGAAAACTTTTACATCTGTTCTTTGTCCGAAAAAGTGTTGGCTTACAAAGGGTTAATGATGCCGGTGGATTTGCCTTTCTTTTATAAAGATTTGGGCAACGAAAAAATGCAAACAGCGATTTGTGTTTTCCACCAACGTTTCTCTACCAATACTTTGCCTAAATGGCCATTGGCACAGCCCTTCCGTATGCTGGCGCACAATGGTGAGATCAACACTATCGAAGGGAACCGTAATTGGGCTTTGGCACGTAGTAGCAAGTTGCGCACGCCGCTGATTCCTGAACTACAAGACCTTAAACCGCTGGTTAACCTAACCGGTTCTGACTCGTCTTCTATGGATAACATGTTGGAAGTTCTCGTCACCGGTGGGGTGGATATTTTCCGTGCGGCTCGTTTGATCATTCCACCAGCGTGGCAAAACGTCGAAAACATGGATCCAGAGTTGCGCGCTTTCTACCAGTATAACTCGATGCATATGGAGCCTTGGGATGGCCCAGCGGGCTTGGTGATGACTGATGGTCGTCATGCCATTTGTATGCTGGATCGTAATGGTCTACGCCCTGCGCGTTGGGTGGTCACTAAAAATGGTTTTATTACTTTGGCATCAGAAGTCGGCACCTATGGATACAAGCCAGAAGATGTGGTGTCTAAAGGGCGCGTTGGCCCAGGTCAGATGCTGGTGGTTGACACACAAACCGGTCAAATGCTGCATACGGACGATATTGATAGTCGTCTAAAATCCATGCACCCGTATAAAAAATGGCTGAAACAAGAAGCCATTCGTATCGAATCCTTGTTGGAAGAGTCGTCTCTTGAGTTTGAACCTTTCACCAAGGATCAAATGTCTACCTACCAGAAGATGTTTCAAGTGTCTTTTGAAGAGCGTGAACAGATTTTCCGTCCTTTGGCCGAGAGCGGCCATGAAGCGGTTGGCTCAATGGGGGATGATACACCCATGGCAGTTATGTCAAGCCAGACGCGTCCTGTGACGGATTATTTTCGTCAGAAGTTTGCTCAGGTAACGAATCCGCCTATAGACCCATTACGTGAGTCTGTGGTGATGTCGTTGGAGACCTGTATTGGTGTCGAACGTAACCTGTTTGAAGAAACCCCCAAACACGCTAACCGTATTATTCTATCGTCGCCCATTTTATCGGCACGAAAATACAGCCGCTTGTTAGCATTGGAAGACCATCGCTTTCGCTTAGTACGTTTGAGCACCTATTACAATCCAGAAGAGATTTCTCTTGAGCAAGCGATTAAAAACTTGCAGTTGAGCGCAGAAGAGGTGGTACGTAACGGTGCGGTAATTGTCGTTTTAACAGACCGCGACTTGGAAAAAGGCTTATTACCGATTCCTGCCCCTATGGCGGTGGGAGCGGTTCACCATTATTTAACCAAAAAAGGCCTACGCTGCGATTCAAATATCATTGCTGATACGGGGTTTGCTCGTGATCCCCATCAATTCGCCGTGCTACTGGGCTTTGGAGCCACCGCTGTCTACCCTTATCTGTCTTATCGTTTAATCAACGATATGGTGGATAAAGGCGAAGTGTTGGGGGACCCAATTGCCTGCCACATGAAGTACCGTAAAGGGATTAATAAAGGGCTGATGAAAATCATCTCGAAAATGGGGATTTCAACCATTGCTTCTTACCGTGGTGCACAGTTATTTGAGGCGGTTGGCCTAGATGACAAGGTTGTCGATCTGTGTTTCAAAGGGGTACCTAGCCGCATTAAAGGGGCGCGTTTTGAAGACTTCCAGAAAGAACAGCAGAAGATCGTCAACAATGCTTGGAAGATGCGTAAACCCATTCAGCAGGGTGGCTACTTAAAATACGTTCATGAAGCCGAGTATCATGCGTTCAACCCTGATGTGGTGCGTAACCTTCAAGTTGCCGTGGGCAGTGGGCGTTTTGAGGACTTTACTCAATACACCGAACTGGTGAACAACCGTCCAGCGTCAATGCTGCGTGATTTGTTTACCATTTCTGATAAAGCCAAACCTATTGCCCTTGATGAAGTGGAGTCGATTGAAGAAATTTTGCCACTCTTCGACTCGGCTGGTATGTCCTTAGGGGCGTTATCGCCCGAAGCTCATGAAGCCTTAGCACAGGCCATGAACGAATTAGGTTGTCGCTCTAACTCTGGTGAAGGTGGGGAAGACCCGGCACGCCACGGAACAGAACGTCGTTCTAAGATTAAGCAGATTGCCTCTGGCCGTTTCGGGGTGACACCGGAATACCTTGTCAATGCAGAAGTGCTACAGATTAAAGTGGCACAGGGCGCCAAACCGGGTGAAGGGGGGCAGCTGCCAGGTGGTAAAGTAAACGGGTTAATTGCTCGTCTGCGTTATGCGGTACCGGGTGTGACCTTGATTTCTCCGCCTCCCCATCACGATATTTACTCTATCGAGGATTTGGCTCAGCTTATTTTCGATTTGAAACAAGTTAACCCAGATGCTTTGGTCTCAGTGAAGCTGGTTTCCGAGCCGGGTGTAGGAACGATTGCGGCAGGTGTTGCCAAAGCGTATGCCGATTTGATCACCATTTCAGGTTACGACGGTGGCACGGCTGCATCACCCATCACCTCGATTCGTCATGCTGGCTCGCCATGGGAACTCGGTCTAGCAGAAGCACAGCAAGCGCTGCGCTCTAACGACCTACGTGGCATGATTCGTTTACAAACAGACGGTGGCTTAAAAACGGGTCTAGACGTTGTGAAAGCGGCCATTCTAGGGGCAGAGAGTTTCGGTTTCGGTACCACGCCAATGATCGCGATGGGCTGTAAATTCTTGCGTATCTGTCACTTGAATAACTGTGCGACAGGGGTGGCGACTCAAGATCAAATGTTACGAGACGAGCACTTTATTGGCACCGTTGATATGTTGAAAAACTTCTTCCGCTTTATGGCAGAAGATACTCGCCAATGGTTGGCGAAGCTAGGTGTGGCCAGTCTGCAAGATTTGATTGGCCGTACGGATCTATTGGCCATTTTGCCAGGAGAGACGGAGAAGCAACATAATTTAGATCTGTCGCCTATTTTACAAAATGATCTGATCCCGGCGGAAAAAGCACAATATTGCCAGACACCGTTTAACCCACCCCATGACAAGGGTCTATTGGCGCTTAAAATGTGGGAATCGGTTAAAGACGCGGTCGAAGAAAAAGAAGGCGGTGAGTTTACTTTTGATGTGACGAACTGTGATCGCTCTATCGGTGCGCGTTTATCCGGTGAAATTGCTAAACGTTATGGCAACCAAGGGATGTCCGATGTGCCATTAACCTTGAAGTTAACCGGAACGGCAGGTCAAAGCTTTGGTGTGTGGAATGCGGGTGGTTTGAATATGTACCTTGAAGGCGATGCCAACGATTATGTTGGTAAAGGCATGACAGGGGGTAAACTGGTCATTCGTCCACCGAAGGGCTCAATGTTCCAATCGCAACAATCCGCCATTATTGGTAACACCTGTTTGTATGGTGCAACTGGCGGTAAATTGTTTGCCGCTGGTACGGCGGGCGAGCGTTTTGGGGTTCGTAATTCCGGGGCCTATGCCGTTATCGAAGGTGCAGGAGATCACTGTTGTGAATACATGACAGGCGGCTTGGTGACGGTACTAGGTGATACGGGCTATAACTTTGGTGCGGGCATGACGGGCGGTTTTGCCTATGTACTCGACTTAGATCGTACCTTCGTGGATAAGTACAACCATGAGTTGGTAGAAATCCAACGAGTTGGTACTGAGATTACCGAAGAATATCGCTCACATCTTCGTAGTGTTATTGAAGAATATGTGCGCGAAACAGGCAGCGAATGGGGCCAAGAAATCCTAGAGAACTTCTATGACTACATTGGCAAATTCTGGCTAGTGAAACCAAAAGCCGCCAGTTTGGGTACCCTTTTGGCGAATACTCGTCAACGTCCAGAATAAAACACGCTGTTGGTTGGGGTGTCATTGGACACCGTATATAAATCAGTTTGACCCATTTGAAGAACAGTGCCGCTTGCAAGCAAGCGGCCACAGGAGATAGCAGCTTATGTCTGAGCGCTTGAACAACGCATTTCAATTCGTCGAAGTAGACCGTAAGGATCCGAAAAAGAAGCCTTTAATTACTCGGAAGTCTCAGTTCGTCGAAATTTATCGACCCTTTGAAGAGACCAATGCAAAGGATCAATCTCACCGTTGCCTAGAGTGTGGTAATCCCTATTGTGAATGGAAGTGTCCGGTTCACAACTACATTCCAAACTGGCTAAAACTGGTCAGTGAGGGCAGTATTATTGAAGCGGCGGAGCTTAGCCACCAAACTAACTCTTTGCCTGAAGTATGTGGTCGTGTGTGCCCACAAGATCGTTTGTGCGAAGGGGCCTGTACCCTTGGGGAAGGGGGCTTTGGCGCGGTAACCATCGGCTCAGTCGAAAAATACATTACCGACACCGCATTTGCTTTAGGTTGGCGTCCGGATATGTCTCACGTGGTGCCTGTGAATAAAACGGTTGCCATTGTTGGTGCGGGCCCTGCGGGATTAGCCTGTGCGGATGTGTTGGTTCGTAATGGCATCAAGCCCGTTGTGTTTGATAAGCGTCCGGAAATCGGTGGCTTGCTGACGTTTGGTATTCCAGAATTCAAACTGGAAAAAAGCGTCATGACCCGTCGTCGCGAAATTTTTGAAGAAATGGGCGTCGAGTTTGTTTTGGATACATCTGTTGGCGAAGATGTGCCATTTGATCATGTATTAGAAGAATATGATGCGGTTTTCCTTGGCATGGGAACCTATAAATACATGAAAGGGGGCTTCCCTGGGGAAGACCTGCCAGGGGTTTATGATGCTTTGGATTACCTGATTTCTAACGTCAACCACTGCCTCGATTTCGAGGAAAATGAAGACGATTACATCAACCTAAAAGGTAAGCAAGTCGTTGTCTTGGGCGGGGGCGATACCGCGATGGACTGTAACCGTACGGCGATTCGTCAAGGGGTGAAAGGGGTGACATGTGCCTACCGTCGTGACGAGAAAAGCATGCCTGGTTCCCGTCGCGAAGTGAAAAATGCTCGCGAAGAGGGCGTGCAATTTGTCTTCAATCGTCAGCCAATTGAAATCATTGGTGATGGCAAAGTGGAAGGCGTAAAAGTTGTTGAGACCCAAATGGGCGAGCCAGATGAAAATGGTCGTCGAGTCGCAGAAGTGATCGAAGGCAGTGAGCAGATTATTCCTGCGGATGCGGTATTGATTGCTTTTGGTTTCCAAGCCAGCCCAGCGCCTTGGTTTGAAACCTTTGGCATTGAGACGGATTCCCGTGGTCGTGTGGTGGCACCGAAAAAAGGCGCCTTTATGTACCAAACGACCAATGAGAAAATCTTTGCCGGTGGTGATATGGTGCGAGGTTCAGATTTGGTGGTTACTGCCATTGATGAAGGCCGTAAAGCCGCTGAAGGCATCATGGATTTTCTCGACGTATAAGCTGTTTCGATTTGTCCATGCTTCTGGATGGGTCAGAGTAATGAATAAGCCTCTCCTGATTGGGAGAGGCTTTTTTAATGTTTAGAAAGTGGGGCGAAGTAAGCTTTGTTCCGTATCTTGATCAAATAGATGTATATTGGTCAGATCAAAAGTGAGTGCCTGTGAGCTGTTAATTTGAATATGCTCTAGGCCCTCCAGTCCCATTCGAGAGATCCATTCTTGTCCTAACCATTCAAAGTAGAGGTATTGCTCATTCCCCATGGATTCTACCACACTAATGACCACATCGATGGTGTTGTCATGCCTCGCTTCTGTTTTTGCCTGACGAATGTGCTCAGGACGAATACCCAGCCAAACAGGCTGAGAACTGTCTACGGTCAAACGTGTCGTCAACACATCCGGTAAGCGCCATGAGAGGGAGCCAATCGTAATAAACCAATGTTGGTCTTTACGCTCTAGCATGGCTTTGGCCAAATTCATTGCGGGTGAGCCGATGAACCCAGCCACAAACTTATTCGCAGGGTAATGATACAAATGCATGGGTTTATCCACTTGCATAATTTTACCCGCATTAAGTACACAAATGCGGTCCCCTAAGGTCATGGCTTCCACTTGATCGTGGGTGACGTAAATCATCGTGGCCTGTTGTCCAGAGGCTTTTAGATCTTGATGTAATTTGGCGATACCAATGCGAGTGGATACACGTAGTTTCGCATCCAAATTAGACAGCGGTTCATCAAACAAAAAGACATCCGGCTTGCGAACGATGGCTCTGCCCAATGCGACACGTTGGCGTTGACCTCCCGACATTTCATTCGGCTTTTGCTGTAATAAATTGGTGATCTCCAAGCTTTGTGCCGCTTGATCAATGCGCGCCTGTATTTCTTCTTTAGGTAATTTGAGCTGCTTTAAGCCAAAGGCCATATTCTCATAAGCAGACATATGTGGGTAAAGGGCATAGTTCTGAAACACCATGGCAATACCGCGGTCTTTCGGAGGTAAGTGGTTAACTTGCTTGTCGCCAATACTGAGCTTTCCTGAGCTGATGTCTTCAAGGCCTGCAATCATTCTAAGAGTGGTCGATTTAGCGCAACCCGATGGCCCTACCAGTACCATAAATTCGCCATCTTGAACGTGCAGATCGATACCATGAACGGCTTGAAAGCCATTTGGGTAGGTTTTTTCTATTTGATTGAGCGTGACAGCTGCCATGTCAATTTCCCGTGTACGATTAAGACCAAAATAGGATGTTGTTTATCTCAGACATCTAAAACAGACTAATGGTGTTCGCTAGGTTGAGATCGGACCAGTAAGAGGCCGTCGGCTGGTGGAAACAGGGACGGTTACCGTTGTAAACGGCATTGATGACGCCATCAATGTCGCCTTGCCCGTCATGTTTCTCTCGGTTTCGACGACGAATGTCTACTCGTACCCAAGCATAATCTTCCATGGACACTTGGATGTTTTGCGCCTCATTTGTGAGGTCATGCTCTGCGATGAGGTCTCCATCAGCAATCCATTGGCCATAAAACTCATGGTCTTGGTTATCGACAGAAATTTGCCAAGTCACCGTCCCATCACCCACATCATCACCGGGGAGCACGTTACCTTGGTTGATGGCGACATGCAGTTTGCAGGTGCGTTCAAAATACACGTGCCCAGCCTGAATACCAGACAAAATAGCTTCGCCATTTAAGGTATTTGCCCAAACATAGGTCGATGGATCACCATAGATAGAAGGCTCAGTCGCTTTGGGGTTACGTTGTTCTGGCGTGAGGTGGCTGTCGCTGCCGCCAACGGCGGTCACACGATGCCCTGCATTCCATAGGAGGGTTAATAACGCCAAGGCTTTTTCTGTAGCTTGAGGGGAGGTGGACCAAGTGGGGTCACAACATATTTCCAAGGAGGTAATCGCCCTTAAAGGGAGACGGTCGTAATGCCAGTGCCAGGGCAGCATCATTGGGTGGTTGATGCTTAAGTTGCCCCGTTGTTCTTTGATGGCAATGGCTTGATCTAATAAGGTTTGACTGGTGATGTCAGAACCCAACATATTCAAGGTTCTGGCTGGGCCATGAATATTGCAGTGCCCTAAATCTGTGGTGACTTCCATCGCTGGTAAAATAAGACAGTCTGGGTCTTCGGGTAATTGACCATGGCACATGTTGTGCTCAGTGATAAAGAGAACATCGAGTTTTTGAGACTTGGCGATGGGCAGAACGTCCTCTAAAGGATTTTGTCCATCAGACAAGTTGGTGTGAGCATGTAAGTCGCCTCGATACCAACGAGATTCAGACGACAAGCTACGTTGCATATCGAAGTGAATGTGTTGGTCGCCCTTGAGCGATTCGACACCAACAAAGGCATTGTCTATTGGTCGATCAAAAGTGATGTCTAGGCTGTATTGCATAGGTTTAAGTTGTCGGAACTCGCCTTCTACGTTAACAAACTCTAAACGCCAAGTGCCCGTTGGTAATTCGCCTTTAATCGCCCCGACACTCGCTTGTGCCTCGCTCATGGCCAATCGTTTGCGTCTTTTTTCTAATAAAATATTGGCCCGTAATGCCCCATTGGGATCAATAACCAATAGGTAAAGAAAGCCGCGTTTAACGGTCGAGCCTTCAATGGTGAGTGTCGAGATGGGGTCAGCGACGGTGAAGGTTTGCGTGTGACGTCCGAAACTAACGTCATCAGAGAATTGCAGCATAATTTATCTCCCGAGAATCGGCAGGCCAGAGGCCTGCCTGATACGACTAATGTTGGCGATTAGCACGATCTAAAGCCCGTTGTGCTGTTCTAGCCGCTTGTTTGAGTGCGGTTGCCGCAGGAATATTTTGTACCTCCACTTGATCGGCCGCGATTCTCAGTGCATCTATAATTTTACCCTTGGTTGGATCGGTAAAGAGAGGAGTGGCCAATTTCGTTTGCTCTAACGGTACCAAAGCTTGGGGATGATCTTTCACAAACGCTTGGTAATCGGCATCTTTTTCTGCGCTTTTGCGAACGGGAATATAGCCAGTGTACATAGACCAAGCAGCGGTGTTTTTGGCATCGGTATAAAAGGTCATAAAGGCGAAAGCCCCTTTGGCTTTGGCTTTACTGGTCCCCTTGGGAATTTGTAATACTAATGCACTGGCTTCTGGTGCCGCAGGGTGATTGCCCCAACCAGGTTGAATGGTTGCCGCCAGTTTGTTGAAGTTCAAATCCCCTTGGTCCCCCGATGACCCAGTGTATCCTAATGCTCTGTCTTTCATCACATCATCAATGGTTTTATACCAATATTCCCAACCTTGACCGCCGCTATGGATGCGCATGATGTGGTCTTTATGTATCCATTTTCGGAAACTGTCCCATACGGTAATCCATTGCGGAGAGTCGAAAAGGATTTTTTTACCATCTTTACTAATCACACGACCCCCATTGGAATAAGCCGCATCCATGAGGTTACCCGCGCCCCACATCGGCTCCCAGCCGTAGAAGGTCACTTGGCCATCGCTGTTTTTTTGTGTGACGGCTTTAGCAACTTTCGCCAGACTTTGCCAGGTTGATAGGTCTTTTTTAGTGAAGCCATATTTGGCTAAGATGTGTTTGTTGTAGTACAAAATTTGTGTGGTGCCGTAAGCGGGTAAGCCAAAGATCATGCCGTCTTTGTCTGTTACCTGCTTACGAAAGGCGCCCAAAAAATCATCCCAGTGAAAAGACGGCGTCATTAATGGGCGCAAATCTTCGACCAAATGACGATCGTTCATGATTTTGGCACGGTCGCCACGTAATAGCGTCAAGGCTGGTGCGGTACCAGAAGCCAGCCCCGCTTGCAGTTTTTGATAGGTCTCCGTGTAATTGCCCTGTAGAGACGGAACAATAGTGTATTGATCTTGGCTTTGGTTAAACTCTTTGATCAATTTTTTCATCATGATTTGTGGTTTGGTGCCGCCAGAATACCAAAATTCGACCGTTGTTTTGGCTTGTGCCATTTGGCTTACTAATAACGATGAGGCGATCAACGCGGAGCCAATCCAAGTTACTGTATTTCGAATCATAAAAGTCACTCTTTAATGCCATTATCGGCGATGCCAGACAGGATGATTTTTTGGCTGATCATGAACAGAATCAGCAGTGGAACAACGGCGATGGTGCTTGCCGCCATGATATGAGACCAGTTCAACCCGTAGTTCCCTTGCGCAATAAAAAATTGGCGTATTCCTGTCGCGATGAGGTTCTTATCCGCAGTATTGATGACCAAACTGGGCCACATATAACTATTGTAATTGGTGATAAAAGTGATCAGACCTAAGGTCGTTAGCGCCGCTTTGCACTGGGGAAGGACAATGGCCCAGAGGATTTTCAACTCGCTCGCACCATCGATCCGAGCCGCTTCGATTAGCGATGGGTGGATTTTAAGAAACACCTGACGAAGATAGAACACGCCGAAAACACTGGCAGCGTTTGAGAGTATTAACCCAGCATGGGTGTCCAATAAACCCAGTTTAGCGAGCACAATGTAAGACGGCACATAGGTGACCGCCGCAGGCAGCATATAGCTGGCCATCACTAAGCTAAACATGGCGGTTTTACCACGGAAGGTAAATCGCGTTAGGGCGTAGGCAAACAACGAGGAATTGGCTAATACCAATAAAGTGGTAAAGAGCGCGACCTCGAAACTGTTAAAAATATACAAGCCAAAAGGAGCACTTTGCATGGTTTCAACAAAGTTGTACCAATGAAAATGTTGGGGGAGCAGTTCGAGAGGATTGGAAAAAATCTCATCATTGGTCTTGAGTGAGCCAAAAAACATCCACAGAAAAGGAAACACCATAAAAAGGCCGCAGGCCGACAGGAATAGGTACTTTGCGGCTTGTTGGACGTGCTTTAGTGTCAGCCAAGGTGTTTTGTGGCTTAAATGAACCTGTTGAGTGTTTGCTTGAATCGATGTTGTCACAAGAATGCCCTTTAATAATAAACCCAACGCTTACCAATCCAGACGTTCAGAGAGGTTAAGAAAGCAGTAATAAGGAAGATGATGACCGCTGTGGCCGTGGCTGATCCCATGTCATATTGTTGGAAAGCCAACTGATAGAACCAGTAAAGTAGGGTTCTCGTTTCACCACCAGGCCCGCCTTGGGTTAATATTTGAAATTGGTCAAAGGCTTGTATGGCATTGATAATATTGACGATTAATAGGAAAAAAGTAGTTGGTGAGACAAGAGGGAGCGTGATTTTTAGAAAGCGTGTCCAAGCAGAGCAACCGTCGATTAACGAGGCTTCATAAATGCTTGAAGGAATCTTGTTAAGGGCGCTGATAAAAAACAGCATGGTCCAGCCAACGGCTTGCCAGATGGTCACCAATACCACAACAAACATGGCCGTATTGCCGTGTTCAAACCAACTCACAGAAGGAACACCTATTAGCCCTAGTAGTTCATTAGCAAGGCCATGTTTGCTATCAAATACCCAAGACCAAACAATGGAAACCGCCACGGTGGGTGTGATCCAAGGTGAAAAAATAATAGCACGAAAGAAACTGCTGCCCGCGAAGCGCTTTTGCAAAAGCAGAGCAAACCCTAAACCGATGGCGACGGTGGGAATCACCACGGCTAATGAAAAGACAAGGGTATTATTAAGGGCTTGTAGGAATTGGCTATCATCAAGCATATAACGGTAGTTATCCATCCCCACCCAATCGTAGGTGGGAGAGATGTAATCCCAGTCCGTAAAACTGATGTAGATGCTGCAAATAAAAGGCAATACCCAGAATAAAAGCAAAGGCAGCAACAAGGGAGAAAGGAAAAACAACAACTGCCAATACTGTTTCATTTTATTATTAACGCTCAGCATACAACCTGCCTACAACTTTGTTTGGCCACATTCTAGAGAGCATTTATGACAGTTAGATGTTTTATTATGGGGATTTTTTTTGTTTATTTTTTGATCATGTGTCACTATTGATGGGATAACTTATTTGTGCTGTATTTTAAAATTAGGGATGATTTTTTATGACGATCCAAACACCTTGTATCCGGCAATGCTGCTTGAACGCAGACGATATTTGTATTGGTTGCCATCGGTCCTTACAGGATATTTTAGATTGGCATACTGTAGATGAAGTGAATAAGTTGCGCATTCTTGAAAGAGCAGAGAATCGCAAACAACACCAACCCATTTTAGAGTTTGATGCAAACAAATTAAAACATCTAAAAACCCTTTAGGTGCGTATGAACTCGACACACATGATAAAAGGGCCAAGTATGTTTTCTTTTCTCAAGTTCAACCCCATCAAAAAACTCGATAAAGAGTATGGCGTATTGTTGGAAAAAGCCATGCAAGCCCAACGTGGCGGCGACATCAAACGTTATTCAGAACTCACTGAACAGGCGGAAGCCGTAAAAGCCAAGATAGATGAGGCGAAATCAGCGTAACTAGATGGAATAAAAAACACGGTGTCATGTGAATGATTCCGTGTTTTTTATGGCATTTTTTTATTTTTAAGCCGCGCTGATAGCGTCTGATTGGGTGGGGTTTACCAAGGCATTATGCCATTTGATGATCCTTCTGACTCTGAGAGGAAGCAACCCGTTGGACCATCTTCGGGAAGCGTTGCTGCATAGCTTATAAATTTCGCGGCCTTAGCTGGGTCATGTAATCCCTGAAAGCCATTAAAGGCGGTTTTGACAAAGCCTGGATCAACAAGGTTAACTTTACACCTCGTTGATTTAAGTTTGGCGGCGAGTGCCACACAATAAGCATTAAGGGCTGTTTTAGAGGGAAAGTAAGCCTCACTTTTGTATTGAGCAAACAACCAGTCTGGGTCGCTTTGATTCGTAAGTGATCCAAGTCCACTGCTAATATGGACAATACGTGGCGCCTCAGACTGTAGCAACAAGGGAAGAAAAGCACGTGTGACGCTTATCACGCCAAAAACATTGGTTTCAAAAACGCGTTTAATTTCTTCAATGGAGACGCTTCCATCTGAGTTGACGTTACCCAGAATACCCGCGTTATTGATGAGCGCATCTAGGCTATTTGACTGCTTTAGCACCTCTTCTACCGCTAAATCAATTGATGCCTGATCGGTAACGTCTAATAGGACACAGGAGGCATTTTCAATCCCTTCCGATTTTAGCGTTTCAACGGCAAATGCTCCGGCATCTGGGTTACGGCATGCCAAGTAAACATAATATCCTTGATGAGCCAAATGCTTCGCTGTTGCCAACCCTATTCCCTGATTTGCGCCAGTGATTAATACCCTCTTCATTACGACACCTCTTGATACATTGTGTATAGAGGTAGTGTAGAAAAACGGGCGGACATGACACAGAGACAGATCATTGTGCTAGCTAGACATATCGTTAAATTTCACTAAAAAGTCTGTAATCGATTGCCCTGTTTGCTTACGGAAAAAACGAGACAGGTAGTTTTCATCGGCAAAGCCTAGCCGTACCGCTAGCTCTTTTACCGATAGATTAGAGTAAATCAGTAGACGTTGAGCTTCTAAAACAACTCGACGATTAAGGTATTCTTTCGGTGATACTCCAGCCCATTCTTTTACCAGCTGATATAGGCTGGTATCACTCAGTGCAAGGGTCTTTGCTATTTCAGAAATGGCAGGTTGTGCGATGAACTCGTTTTTAATCAGGGTTTGGAACTGAAGGAATGATTGAACCTGTCGTTTCTTGGGTTCCTTTTCAACGTTAGAAAAATAAGCATGCTCTAATTCCTGTAACACCGAATTTAAATACGCCATTCTGATAGTTAAGGTCGCTGCTGTTTGGATAGCAGTGCGCAAGAGCATTAATGCATCATTCATTCGTTGCCATGCCTGCGTTGACATAGCCACCTTTTGCTCATTCAGCGGATCCAACCAAAAACGGCAAGGGCTAGGTAATAGGCCATAGATTTCTTCATTGAAAATAACTTTGTAGTATTCGGCCTTGTTTTTACTGCTTGGGGGAATGCGGATTTGTCCTGGTTTGATGAATAGCACTTGCCCTGCAGATACCGTGATATTTTTTAAATCCACGCAATAATGAACAAGGCCGTGATTGACGAACATCAGAAAATAGTTGGTGCTGGTATGGGGTTTTAACAGTTTCTGAATCATCTCTTCTGTCAATGGCGAGTCGAGATGAGACCACAGGCTAATGCCTGAAGCTTCAAATGAAACGTGATCATATAAAGGCGTCGTCATCGTCGCTCGAAATAGAAGATAATGTGTTTGAAAAGATAAAATGCTTTATGTTCAGCTGGTATCATTCATCATTATGTCGCGGCGTGCAAGTTTAACACCCCAACGGCGGTATCAAGCCTTATTCAGAACATACAGAGCCGCTATGATAAAAGGCAGTATTTCTTTTTAGATACTGCCTTTTGAGTCTTAAAAGAAACAGCCTGAGAGGCTAGTTACCCCGTCATTACGCCGTAGCGTTTTCTGGTGGCCGAATCAATGCCAAGCTTTCTTCCGCAAAACCTGTACCCGCTTCTGTGTAGAAGTTGAAGACGTTATTGATGCCGCTGTTTATGAGAATTTCTCGCTCATCTTGGTAACGGGCAATGGCGGCAATTTGCCCTGTGTAGTTGGCTTTACGTAGCTGTATAGCGACATTGGTGGTGTCTTCTGCCGCTGGTAGGGCAAGCAGAACAAGGTGAATATGCGAGGTGTCTAAACGCTCCCATAAATCGGCGTCTTCCCCATCGCCATAGAAGACATTTTCTTGTGCGTCTTGCATCTGATTAATTCGGTTACGATCCGCATCCATCCCTGCAACCGTTCCACCCACCAGTCCTTTTAACGAATCGAAGGCTCCGCGTCCGACACGGCCTAAGCCGACCACCAGAATTTCGGCATTGGGAGGCTGCGTGAAACGATCCTCAGGTAGGCAGTCTGCACTTTCAAAGCGACGAATGATCTCCTTATTCTTACGATAGACTCGGTGCACGTTTCGATAGAGTACGCTGGTGATGACAAAGGAGAAAGACACGGCAAGCGCCAAGACCACCAGCCACTCCTTGGCTAGCCAGCCATTTGCCACACTGAGCGCCACGACAATTAAGCCAAATTCACTGTAGTTAGATAGGACGGCAGACGACAAGAAAGCGGTTCGGCTGCGTAACTTTAGCTTGGTAAACACGCCAAAAAAGAGGGCGAACTTGGCGAGAATGATCAGGGTAATAATCAAGCTCATGGCGACCATGCTTAAACTCGGCAGCGCGGTAAAGCCGATGGATAGGAAAAAGCCGATAAGAAACAAGTCTTTAAAATTCATCAACGATTTATTCATTTCTGAGGCTTTAGGGTGTGACGCGAGCAGTACCCCCATAATTAACGCCCCTAAATCCCCTTTAACGCCGACTAGGTAAAAGAGTTCGTAGCCGCCTAATGCAAGAAACAGCCCTGTTAAAGGGAGCATTTCGCCGTGCCCCGCTTTGTCGACAATTTTGTTGATAAGCGGACGGATCAGTAACAAACCAAATAAACCCAGAGCCCAAATCGAGGGAATTTTTCCCGTTGCTACGACTAAGAAGATCACCGCGACGATGTCTTGCATGACCAGAATGCCAAGGGACAATTGTCCGTGACGTGTTTTTAGTTCGCTGCTTTCTTCTAGTAGTTTGATCACACACACGGTGCTTGAGAAGCTAAGCGCGAATCCAAGCAAAGCGGCGGTTTTGAAATCAAGTATATGAAAGTAAGGCAAACTCAGAATGCCGAGTAGCAGGGCGATGCCTGCAAAGAGTATCGACCATATCCCCATATGAGCCAGAGTAGAGGCCCAGACTTCGCGCTTTAATAAATCTTTTACATGGAGTTTTAAACCAATGCTAAACAGCATCAAGGTAATACCTAGACTAGCGAGAGAGTCTAAAATACTGCTTGGTTGCATACCAAGATAATTTAATAAAAAGCCTGCTAGCAAAAAACCAATAAGGGGTGGCAAGTTAATCATTTTAACGGCCAGACCACAGACAAAAGCGAATAAAATCCAAGTAAATTCCATAGTGTCCTTCTACTAAATGGGAGAATAAAACAGATCGGAAAAAGTATGCCCACATGATACGAAATATCCTTTCAAAGCTCATTAGGTAAAGCGTTGTTTTATGTAGACCCCATTGGTTTTCTATCGTAGACAGTGCCACATACCAAAAATGGTATATAAAGTGACCTATATTCTATTTGAATGGTATGCAAACAGCTCCTAATGTGTAGCTTGGTCTTATGACCAAACAGGCTCTTAATAGCCAAGGTGCTCCAGACTTAGCTCAAAATAATGATAACAAACGCAACATGACCTTGATGTGAAGGTGGTTAGTCCGTCTTTTAGGTTGTGATAGGAGAAGCGAATGAACTATTTAAAAAAAATAGCCGCCGGATTGATCATGGTGGCAAGTACTTTCGGCACCAGTAGTGTGCTAGCCGCGAAAGAATATGTAGGTATTGCGATGCCAACCAAATCCTCTGCAAGATGGATTACCGATGGCTCTTCTATGAAGCAACTATTTGAAGACGCTGGTTACAAGGTAGATCTTCAATACGCGGAAGACCAAATTCCCAATCAACTTGCGCAAATTGAAAACATGATAGTCAAAGGAGTCAATGTATTGGTCATTGCCCCAATTGACGGTACAACCTTAACCAATGTTTTGGCTGATGCTCATGCCTCTGGAGTCAAAGTCATTTCTTATGATCGTCTGATCAAAAACTCTCCTTATGTGGATTACTACGCGACATTCGATAACTTTAAAGTAGGCGTTTTACAGGCTAAATCCTTGATGAGCGGCATGGAAAAACGTGGTAAAGGGCCATACAACATTGAACTGTTTGGTGGCTCGCCAGACGATAATAATGCTTACTTCTTTTATAACGGCGCCATGTCGGTGCTTCAGCCTCTGATTGATTCCGGTAAAGTCAAGGTTGTATCAGGCCAAATGGGCATGGATAAAGTAGGAACCTTACGTTGGGACGGGGCGACCGCTCAAGCTCGTATGGATAACTTACTTTCTGCTGATTATACCAATAAGCGTATTGATGGTGTCTTGTCCCCTTATGATGGTATTTCTATCGGTATCCTATCCTCTTTAAAAGGGGTGGGTTACGGTTCCGGCGATATGCCCATGCCGATTGTGACAGGACAAGATGCGGAAATTCCGTCTATTAAATCCATCATTGCTGGCGAGCAATATTCCACAATTTTTAAAGACACGCGCGTTTTGGCAAATGAAGCGGTCAATATGGCTCAAGCCATACTGCATGGTGTGAAACCCCAAGTCAACGATACCAAAACCTATAACAATGGCGTGAAAATTGTGCCCAGTTATTTACTGCAGCCGGTTACCGTTGATAAATCCAACTGGAAAAAAGTCCTGCTAGGCAGCGGCTACTACACGAAAAGTCAAATCGAATAAGTATTCACCTCATCGTTTAACAATAACAACAAGAAAGCAGCGGACGCCGTAAGGGGTCCGCTCACGGGGTTCCTATGGAAAATATTATTTTGGAAATGCGCGGCATTACCAAGACGTTTCCTGGTGTGAAAGCGCTCGATAATGTCAATCTCAAGGTCAAGGAGGGAGAAATTCACGCCTTGGTTGGTGAAAATGGCGCGGGTAAATCCACCTTAATGAAGGTACTGAGTGGCGTTTATCCCTATGGGAGCTATGACGGGGATATTCTGTTTAATGGCGAAGTAATGGCTTTTTCTGGCATCGCCGACAGCGAAAAGCAAGGCATTATTATCATTCACCAAGAACTGGCATTAGTGCCGCTGTTATCCATTGCTGAAAACGTCTTTTTAGGCAATGAAAATATTGAGGGCGGCATCATTAATTGGCCGCATACTTTTAAAAGAACTCAAGAGTTACTCAAAAAAGTCGGCTTAAAAGAATCCTCAGCCACCTTGGTTGGGCGTCTGGGCGTTGGTAAACAACAACTTGTGGAAATTGCCAAAGCATTGGCGAAAGACGTGAAGCTGTTGATTCTGGATGAGCCCACATCCGCCTTGCAAGAAAACGACAGCGCCAAGCTACTGGATTTGTTGTTGGAGTTTAAAGCCCAAGGCATCTCTTCTATTTTGATTACCCATAAGCTTAATGAAATCAGTCGCGTGGCAGACAGCATCACGGTGATTCGCGACGGTGCGTCAGTATCCACCTTAGATTGCCAAGTTAACGACATCAGCGAAGCCGACATTATTCGTGACATGGTGGGCCGAGATCTCGCCAACCGATACCCAGCACGAGACAGCCACATAGGCGAATTATTAATGCAGGTTCGTGAGTGGAATGTATGGCATCCAGATTCCCTTGATCGACAAATGATCCATGACATTGAGTTCCATGTGCGTGCGGGTGAAGTGGTGGGCATTGCAGGGCTAATGGGCTCAGGGCGAACCGAATTGGCAATGAGTTTGTTTGGCAAAAGTTATGGCAAAAACATTCAGGGTAAGGTGAGCCTGCGAGGCCAAGAGGTCGATGTATCAACCGTCCCGAAAGCCATTCAGTGTGGTTTGGCTTATGTGACAGAAGACCGTAAAGAGCTGGGTTTAATTCTCGAAGAAACCATTCAAACCAATACCACCTTGGCGAATTTAGAACGTGTCTCTTCCCGAGGTGTGATTGACGAAACCATAGAGCGCCGAGTCTCGGAAGAATACCGCAAAGCCATGCGCATACGCACTCCCAGTGTGTTTCAAAAAGTCATGAACCTTTCCGGTGGGAATCAACAAAAAGTGGTGCTCAGTAAATGGCTGTATTCGCAACCGGATGTGTTGATTCTTGATGAGCCCACTCGTGGCATAGATGTGGGGGCCAAGTTTGAGATTTACAGCATCATTAACCAATTGGCCGATGATGGCAAAGGAGTGGTGATGATTTCTTCCGAAATGCCGGAGCTATTAGGGATGTGTGATCGCATTTATGTGATGAACGAAGGTCGCTTTGTGGGAGAGCTCGACAAAGCACAAGCCAGCCAAGAAAAAATCATGTCGATGATTGTGAATGCGTAACGGGAGTAAACCAATGGATACAACAAAAGAAACCATCTCCACAGAGGCGCAAGCGGCACCGACTGTTGGAACTTATTTAAAATCGCACATGCGTGACTACGGCATGCTGATAGCGTTAATTGTCATTATGGGCATGTTTCAGTTTCTCACCGATGGCACCCTGATGCGTCCGGCGAACCTGACGAATTTATTCTTACAAAACAGCTACATCATTATTATGGCCATTGGTATGTTGCTGGTGATTGTGGCCGGTCATATCGATTTGTCAGTGGGGTCTGTGGTGGGCTTTATTGGCGCGCTTGCTGCCGTGATGTCGGTGAATTACCACCTGCCAACCATCGTTGTTGTGCCTGTTTGCCTCATTGCCGGTTTGATCATCGGAGGAATCCAAGGCTACTGGATTGCTTATTGGCGCATTCCTGCCTTTATTGTCACTCTGGCTGGTATGTTGGTATTTCGTGGTTTGACGCTCACCTTACTGCAAGGCCAATC
Organism: Marinomonas spartinae; assembly: GCF_900089775.1. Classification (GTDB taxonomy): domain Bacteria; phylum Pseudomonadota; class Gammaproteobacteria; order Pseudomonadales; family Marinomonadaceae; genus Marinomonas; species Marinomonas spartinae. The sequence goes on along the minus strand of NZ_FLOB01000011.1, from coordinate 61,122 downwards.
CGTCGGGCCCTTTCCAAGCAGCTTCCAATTATTAAGCACAGGGTTTATTCCGGACGTATTTGGGGTTGGTCGACCTAATGTCACGGCGATTGCTCTCGGTGTGATCACATCCAGCATTATTGTTTTTCTCGCGGCTCGTACCCGTTCTCGCGCCTTGAAGTATGGCATTCAAGATGAGCCGTTTGTTTTCTTTATCGTCAAAAATGTGCTGATTGCTGGGGCGATTATTTACCTGTGCTATTTACTGAGTACTTACCGTGGTTTACCCAATGTATTGATCACGATGGGCGTTTTGATTGCTATTTATACCTTTGTGACCAATAGCACCGTTATTGGACGTCGTATTTATGCACTGGGGGGTAATGAAAAAGCCGCCAAACTGTCTGGTATTAATACTGAGAGATTGACGTTTTTGACCTTTGCCAACATGGGGATGCTCGCCGCCGCCGCAGGATTGATTTTTGCCGCGCGCCTGAATACCGCCACCCCCAAAGCAGGCTTTGCCTTCGAGCTGGATGTGATCGCAGCCGTGTTTATCGGTGGGGCGTCCATGTCTGGCGGGGTGGGGAAAATCATCGGTGCGGTGATTGGGGCCTTTATCATGGGGGTCATGAACAATGGCATGTCGATTATGGGAATCGGGATCGATTGGCAGCAAGTTATCAAAGGCTTAGTGCTTTTGTTAGCGGTGATTTTCGATGTCTACAACAAACAAAAAGCACGCTAATAAGGAAGTGATTAAATGATGTTTTTATCCCAAATCAAACAAGGCGGGGTGGCGTGTCGCTATCCAGAGGATACAAATGGTATGGCCCATCAAGTGAACCATGCAACCAGTATCTATCAATTGGCGTGCGATGCCATAGAGCAAGGTATTTCGTTGGCGACTCTGGTTGAGCAATTAGGCTTAGGTGAAGAAGTGAACTTAGCTGAGCTGGCTAACGCCAATCGCTTGGATTGCCCAGTGCGTCATCCAGACCCCGCACATATGTATCTGACGGGAACAGGCTTGACTCACTTAGGGTCGGCCGCCACACGTAACGCCATGCATGCCAAAAGCGAAGAGTTAACCGATTCCATGAAGATCTTTCAAATGGGGGTTGAAGGTGGCAAACCCGCCAACGGCGAAGTGGGGGTGCAACCAGAATGGTTTTACAAAGGGAATGGCGCAGGCGTCATCGCGCCGGGTGAAGCATTGCCATCCCCTGCGTTTGCATTGGATGGCGGCGAAGAGCCGGAAATCGCCGGTTTTTATCTGATTGGTAAAAACGGTAAGGTCCATCGCATTGGCTACACCTTGGCGAATGAATTTTCGGACCATGTCACCGAGCGCCAGAATTATTTATACCTAGCCCATTCGAAACTGCGTCCGGCGGCGTTTGGTCCTGAATTGCTGGTGGGAGACTTGCCAGAACATATAGAAGGCCATTCGCGTATTGAACGAGGTGAGCAAACCTTATGGGAAAAAGGCTTTTTATCCGGCGAAGAGAATATGTCGCACACCTTTAAAAACCTTGAGCATCATCATTTTAAATACGACATCTTCCGTCAACCGGGGGATTTGCATGTGCATATGTTTGGTACAGCCACCTTGTCGTTTGCCGATGGTGTTCAAGCAAAAGAAGGGGATGTGTTTGAAATTTCGTCACCCAGCTTCGGCTTACCGTTGCGTAATCCACTGGCGAAAGCAGACGAGCTGGACACAGAGGTTACCCCATTATGAATAAGCAAAATGACGCGGTTTACCCAGATTTAAAAGGCCGCACCGTATTTGTTTCTGGTGGCGCAACGGGCATCGGTGCGGCGATTGTTGAGGCCTATGCGTTACAAGGTGCCAAAACGGCGTTTGTCGATTTGGATGAAACGGCGGGCAAAGCGTTAGAGAAACGCCTTAAAAAAGAAGGTTTCGAGGTGCGTTTTGAGGTCTGTGATATTACCAAGGTAACAGACTATCAACGGGCGATTCGTGATGCGGCAGAGGTGTTTGGGCCGATCAGTGTCTTGCTCAATAATGCCGCCAATGACGTGCGTCATTCTCTAGAGTCCCTTACCGAAGCACGTTTTGATGAACTGGTGGCAGTTAATATGAAACATGCCATGTTTGCCGCACAGGCGGTGGCACCCATGATGCGTGAGCTAGGTGGTGGCTCGATTATCAATTTTGGCTCAGTGGGGTGGATGATGGCATCGGCAGGTTATCCAACCTATGGCGCAAGTAAGGCGGCAGCCCATGGTTTAACCCGTTGTTTAGCAAGAGATTTAGGCGGCGATGGTATTCGCGTGAATACCTTGGTGCCGGGCTGGGTGATGACAGAAAAGCAGCTGCGCCTGTGGGTGGATGACGCCGCTGAAGAGAAGATCAAACAAAGTCAGTGTTTAAAGGGCAAAGTACTGCCTAAGCACGTTGCCAATATGGCGTTATTTTTAGGTTCTGATGCGTCAGCCATGTGCTCTGCCCAGAACTTTATTGTAGATGGAGGTTGGGTATGACGGATTCTGAAAAAAACAAGTTCGTACCAAAAGAATGGCCACGCAAATTACGTTCAACAGAATGGTTTGGTGGTACCTCGCGGGATCATATATATCACCGTAGTTGGATGAAAAACCAAGGCTTGCCAGCGGATTTATTTGACGGTCGTCCTGTGATTGGTATTTGTAATACCTGGTCGCAATTAACACCGTGTAATTCCCATCTTCGCGATCTTGCTGAGCGGGTCAAACACGGTATTTATGAGGCGGGTGGTTTGCCTTTGGAGTTTCCTGTGTTTTCCGTGGGGGAGAGCTCCCTTCGCCCAACGGCTATGATGTATCGCAACATGGCGGCCATGGATGTAGAAGAAGCGCTACGAGCCAATCCATTGGATGGGGTGGTGCTTTTAGCTGGCTGCGATAAAACCACTCCTGCTTTGATTATGGGGGCATGCAGTGTGGATATTCCTGCCATTGTGGTGTCTGGCGGCCCTATGCTAAACGGTTACTTTCGAGGTGAGCGAGTAGGGTCAGGGACTGCTTTGTGGCAAATGTCCGAAGACATCAAAGCGGGCAAAATGACCCAAGAAGATTTCCTTGAAGCCGAGCAGTCCATGTCTCGCTCCGTAGGGTCCTGTAACACCATGGGCACCGCCAGTACCATGGCATCCATGGCAGAAGCCTTGGGCTTGGCGTTATCTGGCAATGCGGCAATTCCGGCCGTGGACAGTCGCCGTCGAGTCATGGCGCACCTGACGGGGCGTCGTATTGTCGATATGGTGAAAGACGATTTGAAACCGTCGGACATTTTGACCCGTCAGGCCTTTGAAAATGCTATTCGCGTCAATGGTGCCATTGGCGGCTCGACCAATGCCGTGATCCATTTACTAGCGATTGCGGGTCGTGTGGGGGTGGATCTCACCTTAGACGATTGGGATAAGTTTGGCCAAGACATTGCCACCATTGTGAACCTGATGCCATCGGGCAAATATTTGATGGAAGAGTTCTTCTATGCAGGAGGCTTACCCGTGGTGATTAAGCACCTCGCCGAAGCAGGCAAACTGCATAATAACGCGCTGACGGTATCGGGCTCATCCATCTGGGAAGAAGTGCAAAACGTCAAAAATTGGAACCCTGATGTCATCTTGCCTGTCGACAAAGCCCTAACCCAGAAAGGCGGTATTGTCGTTTTGAAAGGGAATTTGGCACCTAAAGGCGCAGTATTAAAACCGTCTGCGGCGTCTGAGCATTTGTTACAACATCGCGGTCGTGCGGTGGTGTTTGAAGACATTGACGATTACAAAGCGAAAATCAACGATGAGAATCTCGACATCGATGAAAACTGCGTCATGGTGTTGAAAAACTGTGGTCCGAAAGGTTATCCAGGTATGGCGGAAGTGGGCAATATGGGCTTGCCGCCAAAAGTGTTACGCAAAGGCATTAAAGACATGGTGCGTATTTCCGATGCGCGTATGTCGGGGACGGCCTATGGCACAGTAGTGTTGCATACTACGCCGGAAGCCGCCGCTGGCGGGCCATTAGCTGTGATTCAAAATGGCGATATGATTGAACTGGATGTTAAGAATCGTCGTTTGCATGTGGATATTTCTGATGAAGAAATGGCACAGCGCTTAGCCAATTGGAAAAGTCATTTGGAAAACCCCAAAGGCGGTTATATCAAGCTGTTTCACGACCATGTGCAAGGGGCGGATACTGGAGCCGATTTTGATTTCTTAAAAGGTTGCCGTGGTGCAGCGGTGCCGAAAGACAGTCATTAATCTCTTTGAGTGTAATTCCAATAAAACACAGATACCTTGCCCCTTTGGGCGGGGTGGTTCATTTTAAAAAGAGAAGGAGCAAGTATGTTAACAGGACAGCATTTTATTGCCGGTAAATGGGTAAAAGGCGACGCAACATTTTCTTCCAGTCCGGCCACGGGCTCCGCACATGAGTTTGCTGTGGGTCGGGTAGCGGATGTTAACGTGGCAGCGGAAGCCGCCGAAGCAGCGTTTGAGATTTATGGTTATAGCTCTCGTGAAGACAGAGCGGCTTTTTTGCATGCCATTGCTGACGAAATCGATGTGTTAGGTGATCAAATTACCGACATGGGTGTACAAGAAACAGGTTTACCTGTTGCGCGTTTGCAGGGGGAGCGAGGTCGTACTACAGGACAACTGCGTTTGTTCGCAGAGCGTATTGTGTCCGGCGAATACTTAGACCGTCGTTTTGATGAAGCCTTGCCAGATCGTGCGCCACTGCCGCGCCCTGATATGTATATGGTACAACGCCCGATTGGCCCTGTTGCCGTGTTTGGGGCATCCAACTTTCCGTTGGCGTTTTCAACGGCAGGTGGCGATACGGCTGCGGCGTTAGCGGCAGGTTGTCCGGTGATTGTGAAGGGCCACTCGGCGCATCCTGGCACTGGCGAGCTGGTGGCGCAGGCGATAGAAGCGGCCATCAAACGTTGTAATATGCCAGCCGGTGTATTCTCGTTGATTCAAGGCGGTAATCGCCAAGTCGGGCAGGCACTGGTGCAGCATCCGTTTGTCAAAGCGGTAGGCTTTACTGGCAGTTTAGCAGGTGGTCGAGCCTTGTTTGATTTATGTGCTGCGCGTCCTGAACCGATACCTTTTTTTGGTGAACTGGGGTCGGTGAATCCTATGTTTGTGATGCCAGAAGCGCTGAAAAATCGTGCGCAAGAGCTAGGTAAAGGCTGGGCCGGTTCATTAACCATGGGCGCAGGGCAGTTCTGTACCAATCCAGGTATTGCAGTGATGTTGGATAACGCTGACTCTCGCGCCATGATTGAAGCGGCGAGTGCTGCACTATCAGAGGTACCTGTGCAAACCATGCTAACGGACGGTATTGCCGATGCCTATCGTTCTGGGGTGGCGGCGATGGATGAAAGTGGTATCAAGCCCGTGCTGCGTACTGAAGATAGTCGAGGACGTAGCGCATTACCGAACCTGTTTACCGTGTCTGCTCAGACTTGGTTGGATAATCCGACATTGCACCATGAAGTGTTTGGTCCATTAGGCTTGGTTGTATTGGCAGACAGTGTTGAGCAGATGGTCAAGCTGGCTCGTCATTTGGAAGGTCAACTGACTTGCACGATACACCTTGATGACGGCGATTATGCCGCGTGTCAGAAACTCTTACCAATATTGGAGCGCAAAGCCGGACGCTTATTGGCGAATGGTTTCCCTACAGGAGTGGAGGTCAATGACACCATGGTACATGGTGGTCCTTACCCTGCGTCCACGAACTTTGGGGCAACCTCCGTGGGGACGTTATCGATTCGTCGTTTCTTGCGACCAGTGTGTTATCAAAATATTCCCAAAGCATTACTACCGAAAGACCTAGATTAGGCTTTTAGCATTTCTGTCGAGATCTCGACGACTCTGGGTAATATTGCCCAACCACTGGATAGCAACTAGAGATCAGTGGCTGGGCGATGGGTCAACCACTGTGTTCTATGACGCAGGGGTTGACGCGGATTGCCCAGATAGCAGTCCCTTGGCAATCTCCATCGCTTCATCGCGCGACGAAGCAAGCAGCAAAGGGTAACCCCAGAACTTGGCGAAGAGCACGGCAAACGCCTTGAAACCAAGACGTTTTGCTGAGTTGGATTCGATTAGAATCATGGCCAGAACCAGCTTGCGTAACTCGGTCTTGTGCTTTTTCATCCAGAGTGCGGTGCGTTTTTTCTCTGCTGGAGAATGTTCGTGGCCTTCCTCCGGTGCACTATCGGTCAATATCACGAAGGGCTCCCCACGTTGCAACGTGGCCTCGAACGCTGCAAAGTCCTCTTCGTGGTCATGCCCAGGCTCATGTGAAAAACTCATCCATACGAAGGGAAAGTTTGCGCTATTCATTGACATAATGTGCTCCTTTTCTCTTGAGGTGTCGCCAGGTGGCCACAATGGCGAATATACCTGGTAAGGTGATAAAGAATACGGCTGAAAAGGTAACATACCAACCGTCGCGTAATCCGTCGGAGATCCCGCCGAGGGTATTTAAAACGACCATCAGAGTCCCAAAAATCAGTGCGGCCCATTGTGCCTTTTGGGTTCCGATAAGAGCGAGAAGCACCGTGACAATCCAAAAACCATAGAATGCGGAAAACACCCACAGTATGTTTGGGTCAAACGTAATCGCGGGGGTGGCGCCATGCGCTCTTGTAAAGTTGTTTACGTAAAAGAACAACTGGAAGGTGACATAAAGTACGGCACCGACACCAGTGGTCAGCCAGAACAGGGTGATCCTGTTCTGCTGGTGATGGTCCACGGGGGAACCTTGGTATGGTTTAGATTCGGATGACATAGTTTTCTCTCCTATGACATTAAGGTATTAGTAAAAGTGTATGTGCCATGGCACACTCACAACTTATAGTTCAGCGTTAGCATTACATTGCGCGGTGCGCCATAACTCACGGTGTCGAAGTCGCCTTTTTGTAGCGCGTACTTCTTGTTGAACAGGTTATTGACGTTAACTGCTACGTTGATCTTCTTGGTGATATCGTAACGCCCCATCAGTGATACCAAACCATAGGAAGCTTGTTCCCCACCTTGTGTGCTAGTGCCAGTATTGGGAGCCTGATAGAAGCGGCTTTGCCATCTCACCCCACCGCCGAGCGTTAACTTATTCCACTCTCCAGGTAACTGGTAGGTGGTGAAAAGTTTGGCCGTGGTGCGTGGAATTTGCGAATTCAAACGGACGTCATTGCCATCATGTGCGGTGAAGTGAGAGAGACCCGCGTAGACATTCCAGCCTTGCGCCAGTTGACCTTGCAAATCCAGCTCGAACCCGCGTGATTTCGTCCCATTTGATCCTTTGTAAGCTTGTGCACCGCTTGGTGTACGGGATCCGGCGACGAACTGTGCCGCGTTGTTTAGATCTGTCTCGAACACAGCTACCGAGGCATTCAGGCGACCGTTCAAGTAAGTGCTTTTAAGGCCAGCTTCTTTGGTTTTACCCTTTGATGGCGTGAGCAGGTTGCCGTTTTTGTTCCGATAGTTTGTCTGTGGATTGAAAATAGCTGTGTAGCTCACGTAGGCCGAGTAAGTCTTGTTAATGTCGTAGACTAAGCCTGCATACGGAGTGAATTCACTGCTCTTTTTGTAGTGTGATGGTGTACCGTTGACCTTGTCGTCGACTTCGTAGCTGCTGAGGCGACCACCGATAATGAGTTTTAACGGATCAGCCAGTGAAAACCGAGCAGCACTATAGATACCATTCTGCTTGATCCGAGTGTTAGTCGGTATTGGTGTCTTGGCTGCGAAGTTAGGACGAGGATAGGCTGGGCTTAGCGTATAGACATTGACTGGTACAAGGCCTGGATAATACGGTGCGATATCCTCTCGGTTGGATGTACGGTGGGAACTCGATGCTCCTACCACTAGCTCATGTTGGCGACCTAGCAGTTCGAAGGGACCACTCGCCATCACATCGAAGGTATTTTGGCGGCTATGGCCGTCAGACGACAACGCGACTGGGTAGGCTCCGTTTGGGAAAGTGCCCAGCCCCGTGGCGCGATCAGGGCGGCCGACTAGGCCGAGCAGTTGAGTATCGAACTCCGTACGGTATTGGTTAGCAATCCCTCGGACCTTCCAGCCGTTGTCAAAATGGTGCTCGATTTCGGCAAATGTTGTCTTAAGGGTGTTGTTCCAGTGGCTCCAGTCTTGGGCGTAGTTCTTGGAGCGTGAATAATCAGCCTGTGTGCCGTCGCTGAACCATAGTGGTAAGCCGCCCCAAGTTGAACCTTTCGGTGTGATGTCCTGATAGTCATAACCTAGGCTCAGAGTTGTGTCCTCGGTCAGATCCGCCTCGATAATACCGTAGAAGCCTTTTCTCTTCGGTTTATAACCATCTAAATATGAATGTCCGTTCTGGAATGTCCCCACTATACGGGCACGAACACGGCCATCTTTGGTTAACGGAGTTGATATGTCGGCCATGCCTCGATGGGTGTCCCAGCTCGCCGCGCTGAGTGATGCAGACCCAGAGAAGTCACGGGTAGGCCGTTTGCGCACTAGGTTGATGGCGGCCGAGGGATTACCAGTACCGGTCAGCAAGCCGGAGCCCCCACCGACTACCTCTATGCGATCATAGAATGCGGTATCGATAGAGCCAATTCCACTTCCATTGACAATGTTGCCGACGATGGTTGGGATGCCATCGTACTGAACGTTGTTGATTAAGAAACCACGTGAATAGAAACTTGTTCGCTCGGTATCAGCTTGGCTTGCCGAGATCCCCGTGGTGTTCTCTAACACCTGCTGAACGGAATCCAAGTGTTGATCGTTCATACGTTGACGCGTAACGACTGTCACTGACTGCGGTGTTTCCTTCGGTGACAGCGACAGGCCTGTTGCCGCAGATGTCTCGCCAGTCGTGTAGGAGCCCGTACCTTCAGTTGTCGCTGCATCCGAGCGCCCTGTTACGGTAATGGTCGGCAAGGCGGTTTCATCTTGAGAGGTTTTCTCTGCTTTAGTTTGGGGTTGCGCTGTTTTGTTTTGGTTTTGGTTTTGGGTTTGCGCTGACTTAGTTTGGGGTTGCACTGACTCGGCGGCGAATGCGCTCTGGGCGCTGATAAAAACGGCCGCTGCAACAGCTGAGCTCAGCAGAGTACGAGGTACACTCTTTGCTGTGTTTTTGTACGGCACATCCAGATAAGGGTAGACAGTGGACTCTGTACGGCTATCAATTGACCAATGAAACTTCCCAGTAGTTGTAAAATAGGACATTAAATGATACTCATTTGCGTTTAGACTCCTTATTTAATAATGAAACAGCATGGATGTGATGGCGAAATTGGGCCAGATTATTATTCATTTAGGCCAAATGTATATATCTCAACATTTTTGTCTGTATTGTGTAGTTAATTGCCATGATTCTGTTATGTAGAAGTGTCTTTCTATGGGTAGGTAGTACTTTATCGTCATCTCTCATCCTCCATTCAAAGTGTGTTAGTTATTGGTTGGTTTTTGCTCTAATTCCGCGAGCACCAAGCGTTTAAGTTGGTTAGCAAGCGGGGAGAGTTGGCGGTCTCGCATTTGCAATAAATAGTATGGGCTCATAATGATCTGTCGATCTAGCTTTAGGGCTTTTAGGTTGGCATCGACTAGGTCGCTGGTGAGTAGGTCGATGACTTCCCGCGCCATGGGGGCGATGGCGTTGGAAGACACCAGTATGGAGATGAGGGCCAGTAGGGAAGTGCTGTTGATGATGCTAATGGGTAATTCCGCACTTTCTTCCATAAAGGCCGCTTCAACCGCTTCACGTATGGGGGCCCGATGTGACTGCATGACCCATTCGAAATGGGCGAGATCATGGACACTGACATGCTCCTGACCTGCTAACGGATGATCTTTGCGAGCTACCAAGGTAACGGACTCGGTTCGCGCTGGGTAGACGTGAAAAATATTGGCATCGTATTGTTTGGGAATGCGAGCGAGGACAAAGTCGTTGTTCCCCGCAATGAGGTCTTTTACAAGGGTATCGCTGGTGTCAACATTGATGTTGATTTCGGCTTTAGGGGCAATGGCTCTAAGTTGATGCATGGCAGGAATAACAAAGCCCACGGCTGCCCCCGTTACCGCTCCGATGGCGGTGGTGCCGCCACCGCCTTCTTTAAGTTCTTCTACATCGCGGGAAAGATCTCTTAGCTCAACTAATAAATTATGGGCGCGTCGTGCGACCGATTGACCCACTAGGGTGGGTTCCATTCCTTTGGCGTGACGGGTAAAGAGTTGCGTCCCTAGGGTGTGTTCTATGTCGCTTAACATGCGGGAAGCGGCGGGTTGTGTCATGGCCATTTCATCCGCCGCTAGACTGATTTTTCCATGCTCGGCAATCACCGAAATCAAACGCAGTTGGTTGAGCTTTAAGTGCTTAGCTAGACCAATGTCCATGTAACGAGCTCCATTATTATTGTTCTGGTATTTTGTTGTTTTATCGATATCGTATATTACTTGTTTTAGATGTCTTTATTGTAGGGAAAGTTTATATGGCGTTATCGCAAGGGGAAATAAAAACAACACAAAAACACTTGCCTGAAAAAGAATTTATTCTTTTATGTGCTCTGATGATGTCATTAACTGCATTAAGTACCGATGCCGTCTTACCGGCTTTCTCGCAAATAGCCCATGCCTTAGGGATTATTGATTACCAAAAAACGCAATGGATAATCTCAGCGATGATTTTTGGTATGGCATTTGGTGAAATCACATTTGGCCCTTTATCCGATGTGATTGGTCGAAAGAAAAGCATTAGTTTAGGCATCGGTATTTTTATTATCGGCTCTGTCGTGGCTTTATGGGCAACGTCACTGACCGGCTTATTAATAGGCCGCTGTATTCAAGGGTTTGGTTTGGCCGGACCGAAAATCGCTTCGCGCGCCTTGATTCGTGATTTGTATAAAGGCACAGCCATGGCGCGCATTATGTCTTACACCATGATGATTATTATTTTAGTGCCTATGTTAGCGCCAGCGTTTGGGCAGTTGGTGATGTTGCTAGGAAACTGGCGTTGGGTGTTTGGGGTCTTGATTTTTCAAGCTTTGATTGCTGTGATTTGGTTGGCCATTCGACAACCGGAAACCTTGCCGCCAGCCATGCGGCATCCATTCCAGTGGGCTCGTTTAAGAAAAGATGCTCGATTTTTTCTCTCGCAACGAGAAGTGATGGCATATACCTGTATCGCGGGTGGTATCTTTGGCTGTTTGATGTTGTATTTGAGTATTGCTCAGTCTATTTTTCAAGATATTTATCAGGCTGGTACCCGCTTTCCTTTGTATTTTGCTTTGCTTGCTGCAGGCTCTGTCTTAACCAATTTTTTTAATGGCAAAATCGTGCAGCGTGTTGGCATGATGCGTTGTTTGGTGGCGGCGTTAAGCGTGTTACTTTTTTCATCGTTTTTACTGCTCATGATTGCCTTGAGTTATTCTGGCAAGCCGCCTTTTATTTTATTTATGGGCATCGCCATACTGATGTTTTCTTGTTTTGGCATGATCTTTGGTAATGTAAATGCTATGGCAATGGAGCCATTAGGGCATATGGCAGGCCTTGGTGCATCGATGATTTCGTCTATTTCTAGCTTGGTTGCGATTGTCTTTTCAGTCTTTATGGGGCAGTTTTATCATTTCACCGTTATACCACTAGCGGCGGGCTTTACATTGTCCGCAAGTATTGCGCTGGTATTATTGGTTTTCGCGAAATATGATGTTAAATATGTTTTTCAAGGTTTCTTTAAGTGATCATGATATTTATCATAACTTGAGAAAATTGACTAAGATAAAGTTTTCAAGGATTAAAAACGTTATCTAGGTTACTACTTTTTAATCGGTTGATTTTATAAACGCTTACCAAGGAAGAGGTTGAGTTTGTGCTAATAAGACGTTTGCCAGAACAAGAGTTTGTCGCCTTGTTTGCTTTAATCATGTCACTGACCGCATTGAGCATGGATGCCATTCTTCCTGCTTTTTCTTCTATTTCTTCTGATCTGAACATTCAAAACCATCAACACACTCAATGGATCATCACGGTTCTGATTTTAGGAATGTCATTTGGGGATATTCTGTTTGGGCCGCTGTCCGATGCTATTGGTCGTAAGAACAGTATTTTTCTTGGTGTCGGTATTTTTATTAGTGGCTCCATTATTGTGGTGTTTTCGACCAGTTTACCCATGTTGTTGGTTGGTCGAGCGATTCAAGGGATTGGCTTGGCAGGGCCAAAAATCGTTTCTCGGGCCTTGATTCGTGACTTATATTGCGGTGCTGCCATGGCACGCATTTTATCCTATGTGATGATGGTGTTTATCCTAGTGCCTATGTTGGCACCCATTTTTGGGCAATTCATTATGTCGCTGTCGAGTTGGCGCTGGATGTTTGTGGTATTGATCGTACAAGCCTTAATGGCTTCAATTTGGTTGTTTTGCCGTCAAATGGAAACCTTGCCCTGTGGGAGTCGGATTCCCCTAGATAGATCGCGCTTGATAAAAGATGCGCGCTTTATTTTATCGCGCCGCGATGTGATTGCTTACACTTTGGTCTCAGGTTGTATTTTGGGTGGGTTATTTTTATATCTGAGTATTGCTCAGTCACTCTTTCAGGATGTGTATCAAGTAGGTAACAAGTTTACTTGGTATTTTGCCTTGCTTGCTGGGTTTTCAGGGGTGAGTAATTTCTTCAACGGACGCATTGTACAGAAAATTGGCATGATGAAATGTGTTGTTAGTGCTTTATCTGTATTGTTATGTTCGTCTTTTTTATTGTTTCTCGCGACTTTGTTCTATTCAGGCAAACCACCATTTTGGTTGTTTATGGGGCTAGGTGCCGCAATGTTTTCCTGCCTTGGAATGGTATTCGGTAATGTGAATGCCATGGCGATGGAGCCATTAGGTAAAATAGCAGGACTAGGGGCGTCAATGATTTCTTCATTATCCAGTTTCACCGCGATTGTTGCGGCGGCCTTTGTTGGTCAATTTTATCACTTTAGTGTCATGCCGTTAGCTGCAGGGTTCGTCCTGTTTACCAGTTTGGCCTTATTGTTTCTTAAGGTTGCCAAGCAAGGCTCGGTCGTATCCATCAGTCATGCTTATTGGTTAGAAGAGATATATCGAGATAAAGCGAAATAGTCATTTTTTTCGCGTATAATAGTGGGCCTTACTTCTTTTTTCGAATCTGGTAACTCTCTTACTATGCGTTCTCATTTTTCTTCCCTCGCCCGCGAACTCTTCCATATGACTTGGCCAATGCTCTTTGGCGTGTTGTCACTAATGAGTTTTCAGCTGGTGGACAGTGCCTTTATTGGTCAGTTGGGGGTATTACCCTTAGCGGCTCAAGGCTTTACCTTACCTATCCAAATGATTGTGATTGGCTTGCAAGTGGGGCTGGGAATCGCAACCACGGCGATTATCTCCCGCGCATTAGGAGCGAAAAATACTCGCTATGCTAAGCAACTAGGGGGATTAGTACTGATGATGGGAAGCGTGGGAATCGCTTTTTTTTCGGTACTGATTTGGCTATTACGCCATCCCATTTTAACCTTATTAAGTGCCCCCGATTCTGTCTACCCAGTGATTGATTCTTACTGGCCCCACTGGTTACTCAGTGCTTGGGTGGGCGCCTTGATTTATTTTTACTACAGCATTTGTCGATCCAATGGCAATACACTCTTGCCTGGCATCATGATGATTGTGACCAGTTTATTGAATTTGGCGTTGGATCCTATTTTTATCTTTACATTGCATTTTGGAATTAATGGTGCCGCCATCGCGACCACCGTTGCCTTCGGCATTGGGGTATTGATTGTTGCCCCCCAAGTGGCTCGTAAGCGTTGGATTACCTTTGACTGGCAAGATCTTAAAGTCAGCAAAAGCTTGGCTGATATCGGTCATATCATGGGGCCTGCCATGGTGAGTCAGCTACTGCCTCCCGTCTCGTCTATGTTGGCGACGAAATTGATTGCGGGCTTTGGTACCGCTGCTGTGGCGTCTTGGGCGTTGGGCTCAAGGTTTGAGTTTTTCTCCATTGTTTCAGTGCTAGCGCTGACGATGTCCATGCCGCCAATGGTTGGGCGATTATTAGGGGAAGGGCGTTTAGGTGATGTGCGTTATATCGTGCGCCTAGCATGTCGCTTTGTATTGGCGTTTCAATTGTTTATTGCGGTGGTGACCTTCTTGGTTTCAGGAGTGCTAGCTGGTTTAATGACTAGCGATAAAGAGGTGTCGGGGATTTTACATTGGCATCTCATGATCATTCCATTGAGTTTAGGGGCATTGGGTGTTTGCATGCTGATGGTCTCCATTTCCAATGCATTGGGCAAATCCTACACTGCGCTCACCATTTCAGCCTTACGCCTGTTTGCCTTCTTCTTACCCTGCTTATGGATCGGCTCACAAATAGCTGGATTAAAAGGTCTTTTCTTCGGAGTTCTTATTGGCAACATTCTTGCGGGTATTTGTGCTTGGTTTATGTACCAAAGAGCGCTGACTCAAATTGAGAATAGAGTTTAATATTTCCTCTTCTTATTTCTTCTAAATTGATTTTCCATCGTCATGGATGACGCTCCATCTTTTCCTAATATTAGGGTATCCCTTCGATAAGCTGAATCACCAATTTGGTGTTATTCCGTGTAATTGATGTGCCTATTTTCTCAGGATAGATTGCTTGATCGTATTTGAGCATCATCTAAAATGGGCGCTTATTTGCTTTGATTGTTTTTTTCTGATTTTAAAAACAGACAAGGAAGTCTCAGGTAAATTGTATTCTTATCACTTACTAAATAGTAACAATCTAAATAGTAACAATTTGAATGGATTAAGCCTTATATTTTAATGACCTCTGGGTAATCTGGCCATGCACACCTTTGCTTATGATGTTGTATCGTTGCTGTTAGAAATTTAATGTATTTATCCCATGACACTAGTTTCTATCATAGCCAGACTAATAGGGACTGATCAAAATCGATAGTTTTCGAGTTAGATCAAAATTCTTGAGCTGACTCCAACACTGACTGTGATTTAGACGAGTTTTAAAAGCTCAAACTGGAGGTTGTTTTGAATAAAAATATGACATTTCTTGTTGTTGATGATAATCCAACAATGCGCCGAATGACAAAGCATTTACTGAGATCTATTGGTTACAGTAAAGTGCAGGAAGCAGATAACGGGGAGACGGCCTTAACAATGGTGGAAGAAGGTAATGTCGATTTCCTGATGATGAGTTTGCCTATGCCAGATATGGATGGCATGGATATGATTAAAGCAATAAAATCTGACCCTAATTTAGAGGACATCTTGATATTAATTGTCCTAGAGAAAGGGTTTTACAGGGAAACAATAATCCATGCGGTTAATGCTGGTGCAAATGGTTATATTATTAAGCCCTTTAATGCTGAGAAACTTGAAACCGAATTGCGAAAAATATTTGAACGTACGTGAGTCGAGTTTAGTGTGTGGAGACAGGTCAAAAACGCCTTATTCATGGTTTCCGCAAGAAATGTTTTCGACTGCTAATGTGATGATATAAGGAACTCTAAAACCTCTAGTCTTTTGATTTGATTCCAATGCCTTGGGAGAGACTAAATGTCTACTTTCAAAGCCTGAACTATTTGCTCGTACATCACATCCACTGCAGCCGATTTTTGTGATCGCTTGCTACGAAAGACGGCCACGTCCATTGCTGTCAATTTGGGTAAGTCATATTCAGCAGGTAAGTTTTGTAAGACTTGCAACTCGGTAGGCACACTGCAACGAGTCAAGGCGGCGACGGCTAATCCACTTTCCACGGCGGTAAGCTGGCCTGCAAGCCCAGAGCTTTTATAGACGATGCGATACGCTTTGTTAGCCTTATTTAAGGCTGACAATGTTTCAATTTGCGCCATGCTGCCTGCTTCGTAGACCGCAATAGGTAGAGGGCTGCGCCGCCACACTTCGTATTTTGAAGCCCCCACCCAAACGAGCGGCTCGTGAAAAAGCCGTTCTCCATGCTCTGGTTTGTCGCGAGAGACCAGTGCGATATCCAGTTCGTTGCTCTTGATACGTGGAATAAGAGAGGTGGATTGCTCACAGGTTAATTCGATTTCTACGCCCATATAACGGCTAGTAAAGTGGCGCAATATGGGGGCTAGGTACATGGCATAGTCATCTGGAACACCGATGCGAATTAGTCCCGTCAATTGTGTGCCAAACAGGGCGTCATAGGCCTCAGACTGTAATTCGAGCATGCGTCGTGAGTAAGCGAGTAATTCAATGCCTTTGGATGTGACCTCTAAATGGCGAGGCCCTCTGGATAAAATAGCCGTACCAATAATGTCTTCTAACTTTTTGATATGCATGCTGACGGCGGATTGAGAACGATGAACTAAAGGCGCGGCGGCGGATAAAGACCCCGTATCGACCACCGCGACAAAGGTTCGTAACCAGCTTATTTGTAAGTCAGGGTAATTCATCGATACCACCTATTCGTTTTTCAAATGATTGATTAGTAAATTATGCGTTTTACTCTTTTATATAACTGAGCGACGCTTGCCGCAAGACAAAAGGAATAAACAAATGGAGGGGTTAACATGGTTTCTGAAGCGGCAGGTGTAAAAGCGATTTCTTCGACTTTATCGGTGAGTCGAGGCTTGCTCTATGTGTGCTTTGCCGCCATTGCGTGGGGCACGGGTGGGGCTGTCGCGGCTATTCTTTATCGCAATGGGCTTGGGCCAGTTGCTGTATCGTTTTGGCGTTTCGCCATTGGTATGTTCGTTCTTGCTATTGTGGCAGTTATTATGAACTCGAAAGAGAAAAGACGTGCCATGGGCGCTTTCATTCGTGAACGCTGGGGGCAGATGATAGTTATTGGTATGGGGTTAGCGATTTACCAGACGGCTTATTTTGCCGCAGTACAATACAGCGGTTTAGCGGTGGCCACCATAGTGACGTTAGGGCTGGGGCCAGTTTTGATGGCTATTGGTTCTTACCTAACAATGAATGAACGAATTAGCAGGACGGGGGCACTGATCATGGCCTTTGCGATTCTTGGCCTCGGTTTGTTAACGTGGGGTGGAGAGATTGGACCTCATTCACTATTAGGATTGGCCTTTGCTGTCCTATCTTCTATTTGTTACACCTGTGTGACACTTATTACCAGAGCGATGGGGAGGCATGCTTATATTGATCGGTTTAATGTGACCTTTTTTGGCATCGTTATCGGAACCCTTTGTCTGCTGCCAGTTGCTTTATTTGAGGGGCTAACTTCTCGCTCAGGCACTATTTTTCAGAGTGTGGTTTTTCTCAGTTATCTAGGTGTGGTGCCGACCGCTGCCGCTTATATACTATTCAATGCGGGTCTTTCTTCTGTCCGGGCCACAACGGCATCGGTGATGGTTCTTATTGAGCCTGTTACGGCGGCGCTGATTGCCGTGCTATTTTTGGGCGAGATACTGACGCCTATCGCGGTGTTTGGTGTCATTATTTTAATGTCATCCGTTGTTGTTTTAGCACTTTCTGAACGTCATGGTGCGGTGGTCGTGGCTAAACAAAAAGTGAGCTAAGAAAGCGTATTTCGCAATATTGTCCAATCTTTTCCTATGATAATTGGGTAATCTGTCACTGTTGTTTCGGGTTATTCAAAGAGGCTTGTGATGTCGGCAGAAAATCGGTTTCAGTTTGCTAAAAGTGCGGCCCTCGATGAGGTGATGTTGCTGGAAGCCTCTATGAGCGATTTTTCCTATGGTACTCATGCCCATGAGGAGTTTTCTTTTGGGGTGACATTATCGGGGCGTCAGGACTTTTTTGCTTTAGGCGAACATCATAAAAGTTATTCTGGCAATGTGATTGTGTTTAATCCAGAGGACGCCCACGACGGTCATTCTGGGGCTGACGATCCGCTTCACTACAAAATGTTGTACATTCATCCTGATCAGTTAAATCCCATGCTGGAAAGTGCTGGCGTGCGTAGAGCAAAGGACGTTCGTATCGAGCATCCGGTGCAAAACGACCCTTTGTTAAAGCATCATATTTTGTATTTGGCTGCTTTGGTTGAAAACGACATGTCATCTGCGCTCGAATATTCGTCTGTGCTGTTTGAATTTGCCGAATATTTAGCGCGCCGAAAAGGAGTGGTGATGGAAGCGAAACGACGGGTGAAAGACCCTGTTTTTGAGCGAGTCCGAGACTATTTGCATGCCCATGTTAGTGAGGAGTTCTCCCTCGATGAATTAAGCCAAGTGGCGCATATGTCGAAATACCATTTGTTGCGTTGCTTTCGGGATTATTTTGGTATGACACCCCATCAATATTGGCAGAATTATCGAATTAACCGTGCCAGAGAGGCATTGGAACTGGGGATTCCATTGGCTGATGTGGCCTTTGCTTTTGGCTTTACCGATTTGAGTTACTTTAATCGACGTTTTAAGCCCATGTTTGGGCTCACACCTTATCAATTCAGGCGAACTTTGCTGCGTAGCTAGCAGCCATACTCGCTTTAGCTCTTATTCTTTTTTCTATTCGTTATTTTTATCAAATGTCTGTTTGAGGGATTCCTATGCTCGCAATCATCATCTACGCCTTTGGGGTTATGTACAGTCCTGGTCCGGCCAATATGCTCGCGCTTTTTGCTGGAATTAATGGTCAAGGCTGGCGTGCTTTTCTGTATTGTGTTGGTGTGGGGCTTGCCATGTTGATCTTGTTTTTACTGATCGGCTATCTTGGTAGTGAGATTATTCCTAAAGAATATCAATCGGTTATTGCTGTTGTAGGCGGAATGTATATTGCCTACCTTGGTGTAAAAATCCTTAAAGCGAGCTTCCAAAAAGAGTCGTCTACAGCCCAAGAGACGTCGGTGAGTTTTAAAACGGGATTGGTATTGCAGCTTTGTAACCCCAAATCGCTGGTCGCCATCGTGCCCATTGTTACTGTACAGTTCCCGCGAGCGCACATTGAAGGGGGACAGATAGCACTTTGGTCATTAGGCCTTTCCATTATGGCTTGTGGCGCGCCGAGTGTGTATTTGTTGGCGGGGGCGCGTCTTAAAAGAGTGGCAATGAACCCGAAAGTGATGGCTTGGGTCAACCGTGTGATGGCCTGTTTACTCTTCTATGTGGCTTATCGGTTCCTCTTCGCTCAGTAAGCTATTTACTTTCTATGAACTAGGTTCACCACAAATACTTCTTGTTTATTTGGCTTACCCTGATGATAACCTTCTTCTATCAAAAAGACCTTATCTAAAACCCATGGCGACCATGAGTGGTCTCAGTATTTACAGAATTAAACATTGAAAACGATATTGATAATGAATATCATTTGTTATGTTTTGTTATCACTCCGGAGCCAGTCGTGGAAAGTTCAGTACAGCAGAAAGTAATCGATTTTTTGCAGGTCGGCGGGCCTGTTGTTTGGATTCTAATCGGGTTTTCCGTTATCGCTTTGACCATTGTGCTGTTGAAATTATGGCAGCTGTCGTCATTACGAGCGGAAAGCCGAAAAACGGTAGATCAAGCGTTGGCTGCTTGGCGTAAAAAAGAGGGCGAGCAAGCTCTTGAATTGCTTGATGAAAAACGCCCAATCGACTCGTTGGTAGGTTTCTCCATGCGCTCCTTACGGGCGGGCAATATGGATGTGAACTTGATTCGAGAAGAAGTCGAGCGCTTGGCGATGAATCAATTAAATCAGCTACGTTCCTACCTTCGTCCTTTAGAGATTATCGCCAGTTTGAGTCCTTTATTGGGGTTGCTCGGAACGGTTCTGGGGATGATTACGGCCTTCCAGCAAATGCAAGGAGCGGGTAACCAAGTTGATCCCTCGGTGTTGTCTGGCGGTATCTGGCAGGCCCTGTTGACGACGGCGGTTGGCTTGGCGGTAGCGATCCCTGTGGTGAGTTTACATAGTTGGCTTGAACGTAAAATCGAGCGTATTGCCCATAATATCAATGATGCCGTAACGCAGGTATTCACCAGTAAGGAAGCGGAGCGTTTGGTTGCGAAAGCCGCCAAAGAGGTTTTGCATGCCGCTTAACCTGAGTCAGCCAAAGCGTAAGCAGGCGATTAGTCTAACGCCACTCATTGATGTGGTGTTCATTTTATTACTGTTTTTCATGTTGACGTCTAGCTTTGTGCCATGGCGTAGTGTGGATACGCCGCTTTCTGTGCCTGCTCATGATACCGCCAAGCCAGATAAAGATGACTTTTTGGTACTGACGCTCAAGCAAAATGATGGGCGAGTTTGGCTGAATGGTGTTGCTCATTCTTTAGCGGACACAGCTTGGTTAAGCTCGATGATTAAAGAGCATAAAAAGGGCGTGTTCGCGATTAAGGCCGACAATGAGGTGAGCTTGCAAAGTTTAATGAACTTGGCTGATCGCTTGAAAGTCAATGGGGCGAAAACCGTATCCATTGCCAATGCCTTTTCGGGTCAGGCTACGCCATGAAAATAGATCAAACGTTTGCGTTAAAAAACAAGTCTGATGACGACAGTTTGGTGCCTTTGATCAATGTCGTTTTCTTGATGCTGGTATTTTTTATGGTGGCGGGGCAAATTCGTAAAGCTGATCCGATCCCCATTGTTCCTCCGACTTCCATTAATGAGAATCGTCCCAAATCGGATCCGAACGTGTTGATCGTTGTTGGTACGGATAAGCGTATTTATTTGGATGACAACTTGGTAAAGATCGATGCGATTAAACCGTATTTAGAGAAGAAGTTCGCACAATCATCTAATAAGGAGACATTCTGGGTACAAATCAAAGCGGATGGCTCTATCCCTGTTGATGCATTACGCCCTGTGTTTAGCCAGATTCGTTTATCTGGGTTAACAAAAGTCAGTTTAGCAACACAATTAGCAAAAGGGTCATGATGATTTCCAAACGTCATTGGTTAGTGGCTGGAGGGATAGCGGTTTCTCTTCATGCGGCGGCTTTTTATGGTTTTTTTTATCAGCCTTCCGAAGGTAGTAAAGCGCCAGGTCAGCAAGGTATTGAGTTCGATCTTGGTATGATGGGGGACATGGGAGCCTCTAAAACCAACAGTGTGCAGAGTGACTCAGATAACAAAGATAAAAAGCAGGTTGCGAAAGTAGAAAAGACGCAAAAAGAGGTGGTTAAGCCAGAACCTAAACAAGAAAAGGTAGAAAAAAAGCCCAAACCTGTCGTTGAAAAAAAACCGATTCCTAAGCCTGAAAAAGCCCCATTACCTAAGACAGAGCCCAAGCCAGAACCTAAACCTACACCAAAAAAAGTGGTGAAAGAAAAGCCTGTTATCAAACCGAAACCTGTGGTGAAAGAGAAGCAAAAGTCACCTATTGTCGTCCCCAAAAAAGAGCCTAAAAAAATACCTAAAAAAGAGCCCAAAAAAGAAGTGGTTAAAAAGGTTGAGCCAAAGAAAGTAATACCCAAACTAAAACCTAAAAAGGCTGAACCTAAAAAAACGTTAGAACAAGCGGCATCGACCACTGCCTCAAAGCCGATATCGCAACAGTCGACATCACAAAATTTGAAAAATTCAGGCGCTAGATCGCAAGCTAGTCAAAAAGCCACAACAGGCGTGGGTAATGCCGCTTCTTCGGGAGGGCATAAAGGTGCGATAACCTCCTATTACAGCAAATTAGCAGCGGTTTTGGCTCAGCATAAGCGCTATCCACGAGCGGCGAGGCGTCGTCATGAGGAAGGCGTGGTAACGGTTTCCTTTGTTGTTCATGCCGATGGTCAGGTGACGAATACGAATATCATTAAGAGCTCAGGTTATCGTCGTTTAGACGATGCTGTGTTAGATATGCTAAAACGGGCAAGCCCTCTGCCTAAGTTTTCACCAGATATGAACAAGTCATCATTAACGATTACACTGCCAGTATCTTATAAGTTGAGTGACTACTGATGGCTCCCGCTCTTTATCTTTAAAAGAGAAGCCGATGGCGCTAAGCAAAAGGCTAGCAGGTATAAAAGCGGGCAGACAAGCCATCTATCACAGATGGTCTTGTCTCATTTTGACGTTTTATTCTCCGAAAACATCACGTTGTTTAAGCCATTGTGCCAGATATTCAGGAAGATCGGTTTGAATGGCTCCCACGCCTGCATCAATGAGCGTTCCCCATACTTTTTCAGGATTAATGAGCGCGGTTGAATCCATCATATCGAGAGGATGGACGGGGTCTAAGGTGTTGATCCAAATACGACAGTCCATACTTTCTAATAAGGGTTTAGCTTGTTGTAATTCATTCAAATCATCAAAAGACAATTCAATCATAATAGGGCGTTTTGGGGCGAGTGTTTGTAAATCATCGAGGAAATGTCCCCGTCGGGCATGCATCATGGGCATGTGTTTGACGGTATCCGTCAGTGTTGCCCATTCTGTCTGCTCGGGATCATACGGTGATTTAACGACGGCGATGTCTTGCATATTAAGACGTTCAACTTCGATAATAATATCCGGTAAGTCTTCTGGGTGCTTGGCATCAATGTTGACCAGAATTTTGCCTTTTGCATAGGCCAGTAAGTCAGACAATAGTGGCAGGGGCTGAGTCGTTACTTCACTGCCTTCACCGCCAGCACCTTGGCGAAGGTGCAGTGTTTGTATCTGCTCAAGTGTGGTCTCAGACACGAGCCCTTTACCATTTGTGGTCCTGTCCAAGGTGTCATCATGAATGACCACAAACTCACCTGTTAAACACTTTTGCGTGTCAATCTCGACCATATCAGCACCTGCCATGATGGCATGCTCTACGGCCAATAATGAGTTTTCAGGGGCGTTTTTCCAAGCGCCCCGATGGGCGATGGTCATGATTTTTGGGTTGGTACGTGAAATAGTAAACAGCTCAGAATGGGTTGTCATAATGGTTCCTATCGAGAGTAATGAATGTCGCTCATGGACGATCATGAGCAACATAAAAATAAATTAATGAGATCTTTGCACGACTACTGCGCTTGCCGCGTCTTGGCGTTGCTCGTGACATCGTGCAAAGGTCTCTAATGGAAAATAACGTGATTGATAAACGCTTTATTTATGGCATCCGATAATGGCTTATCAGGCCAGAGGCTGCTGTTTTTACGTTCTGCCTTATTGACTAAGGCATAGTGGCTGTTGGACCCGGTGTTTTGTGGTACAGAGCCGAAGTCTTTATTGAAGGTTACTTGTGTTTTCGCGCTGGTTAACCAGTGAATAAATAGTAAGGCGGCTGCTGGGTGTGGCGCATTCTTTGGAATCATCACAACATTACCGCCTCCTGGCATGGTCATTTTAGGGATGTAGAATTTTATGGCTTTGGAAATATCTCCCTCTTTTTGTAAAGAGGCGGTGAGGTCTTCCCAGCTTGCGACCATGGCGAACTCGCCGCCATTTAAACGTGTCATACTGTCTGAGTTAGAGGCGGTGATAATGTATTGACCTCTGCGCTGGTTAAACCATTTCCAAGCAGGTGTCAGTTTTGCCATGGTAGTGGCTGTGGGTTGTGCCGTTTGATAATCAATATCAGGCACCACATTGCGGACAGTAGATTGGAAAAAGGCGGGGCCTGAACCGCCTTTTTCATAGTTGAAGCCAAACATGCCAGGATGTTTGGCAAAATAAGCAGAAAAATCAGACAGGGTTTGAGGCAGGTCTTTTTGACTTATTAGACTTGGGTTATAAGCGATGCCAGTTTGGTTTCCCCAATAGGAGACGGCATAACCTTTTGAGTCAACGCCTTCCATTTTATATTTTAGTGTATTGCTTTGTGGCAGTAGGTTAGATAAGGGGCCAATGAGCATTTTCTCTGGCTTGAACTTGGCAAGATCACTGCCTCCTAGAGAGAGCACGTCAATGTCGCCTGTTGGACGGGATGATTGGGCGAGAAACTTGTTCATATTGGCATCGTGACTGCCGTCAGGAATGATAACCTTGATGCCGTAGTGGTTTTCAAAGTCTTTTACTTCCCCTCGAAAACGGTCTTGATAAAACCAGTTATACCAAACGACGGTTCCTTCTTTTTTGGCTTGAGCAACAATCTGTGGCCACGTCATGTTAGACAAATCATCGCTGGCCTGTGCTGTGGTAGCAAAGGTTAATGTCGCGACAGTCAAAGACAAAAGTAACGATTTCATAATAAAGCCCTCTTGAGTGAGTGAATAAAGTAACT
Organism: Marinomonas spartinae; assembly: GCF_900089775.1. Classification (GTDB taxonomy): domain Bacteria; phylum Pseudomonadota; class Gammaproteobacteria; order Pseudomonadales; family Marinomonadaceae; genus Marinomonas; species Marinomonas spartinae. The sequence goes on along the minus strand of NZ_FLOB01000011.1, from coordinate 37,062 downwards.
GATACAACATCATCCCTTGCCAGTGATGACCGCTGTGTTTCTTGCTTTTAGGAAACGCTCCATTAGCAACATCAAAAAGATATTGGGTACCACGAGAATAAGTGAGACGACCGCAGCGTTTGAGCGAATAAAGTTATAACCTAGGTAGGAATACAAAATGGTCGGTACGGTGACAAAATCGGGTGATCCCACCACAAACGCAATGGCAAACTCTTCAATGCTGAGAATAAAAATCATGATGATGCTGGCTAATAAACCGGGTTTGAGAACGGGTAAATAGGCGGTTTTGAAAACCGTGATGGGGCCACCCCCTAGGTCTCTGGTGGCATCAATAATCTCTTGACGAATTAATGAAAACGACACGCTGAGGATACGAATTGCATAGGGAATAAATAATACGGTTTGACCTATTAATATGCCCAGAAAGCGAGAGTAAATACCTAAGACGTTTAATAGAGAAGAGAAGAATAGTGCCACAACAAAACTGGGCACAATCAGTGGCAACAGGGAGATTAATTGAGCGGCCTGTTTGCCGGGAAATTCTAAACGTCCAAAAGCATAAGCGGTGGGAAGCGCCAGTAATACCGAGCATAAAGCGACACAAGGGGCTAGTAGGTAACTGTGTAGCAAGGCTTGAGGCAATGACGTTGTGGTCCAAATGTCTACCCAACGCTGCAAGGATAAAACGGGTGGTAAAATATGTGGATAAGACCAAGGATGGCCTGGGTCTACCAAGGACCAGAGCATGGCTAGAGAAAAAGGGAGCACGAGGCTGATGCAACAAAAGCCTATCACTAAGAGGATGATAAGGCGGTTCGTACAAGGCTTATTCATCGTTTCGCTCCCCATTTGATGACTTGTTGGGTGATGAGTGCCAGTAAGGCTGAGCCAATTAATGCTGTTAACATAAGGAGAATGGCAACCGTTGCAGAGAGGTTCCAGCCGTTTGCATCGTTAGCTTGTATTCTCAGCATGAGCTGGGAAAGTGAACTGACGCTGATAGGGCCTGCGACAACCTGAAAGGAATAATCGCCCGCAGCCCCAATAAAAATGATAATAAGAGCCGCCTGTAACGCTTTCAGAGTGAGCGGTAAAATGATTTTGACAAAACGAGTCCAAGCGCCAGCCCCTAGATCTTTTGCCGCATCGGTTATGTCATGGCCGATGGATTGCACTGCCCCAGTTAACAGTAATAGAGCGAAGGGCATTTGTTTCCAGACTTGTAGAATAATGACCCCTATACCATAGGAATCGTTTTGCATCCGTATAGGGCGGGAAACCAAGCCTAGGTGTACGAATATTTGATTTAAGAAGCCATTGAAAGAAATGAAGTTCACATACAGAAAGGCTGCTACAAGCCCATGTACCAGTAACGGGGCCTTGAGTAAGCTGCTGACGAATTGCGCCCCCCGAAAAGGATCGCGAAGCCATAGGGCCAATGGATAAGCAAAACTGACGGATAGGATGGCGCTGATGGTGGCGATTTTTAAGGAATAGAAAAAAGCCCGTGAGAGCTGATTGTCTGCCAATATTTGTTGCCAGAACTGCCAGGTAAATTTACTGCTACCAGAAAAATTAAAATAACCAACTGATTGGGCCAGAGCCATCGAAATAATGACAAAGATAAAAACGATGATGAGCCCAAGCCCTGGCAGTAGCAGACAATAAGCCAGTAAGGTTTGCTTATTCATGTTTAAAATGCCTCCGCCAGAAATCGAATGTTCGACGAAGGAACTCTAATAATAACTTGCTCACCTTCCTCGGCACGTTGAAAACCCAGGTTTTGAATTCTAATACTGGGTTTTTTATCACAGGTTAGGGCGGTGTTGGCATCATCGTGAGAGTGGGGAAGTGGGTCAAGGAGGCACTCGGTAATATTGCCGAGAAACGTTTTGGCAATAATGCGTGACTCAAAAATATTGTCTTGCCCATTAGGACTGGTGTTTGCACCGTCAAAGCACATATCCTCTGGTCGCCAGAAGATATACGTTTGTTTGGCAATAGGGGCTTGATCCGATTGAACCTGTAACTGGCCAAGTGCTGTTTGTACCCGGTAAAGGTTGCCATGTTGTTCTAGTACTTGGGCTGGAAGAATGTTCGCGGCACCAACAAAGTCGGCCACAAAGCGATTAATCGGACGATGATAAATGTCGTTTGGTGAGCCTATTTGCTCAATGGCACCCTTGTTCATGACGACAACAATGTCCGACATGGCCAACGCTTCGGCTTGGTCATGGGTGACATAGATCGCAGTAAAACCTTGTTGTTTTTGTAATTGGCGGATCTCAAAACGCACTGAATCTCGTAATTTTGCATCAAGGTTTGATAACGGTTCGTCGAATAGCATGATGCCAGGCTGAATGGCGAGCGCCCGCCCTAAGGCAACCCGCTGCTGTTGACCTCCAGACAATTCCGGAGGGAATTTATCCAGTTGAGAGGTGAGCGAGACCTGTGAGGCAATGTCTTGTAGTCGTGTGGCTTGGTCTTGCTTTGAAAGCTTTTTTTGTTTGGGTCCAAAGAGTAGATTATTGGCAACAGAGAGGTGGGGAAAGAGGGCGTAAGATTGAAAACACATGGCTGTGTCTCTTTTCTCCGGTGGCAGGTTATGGGTTTCTTTGCCCCCGATGAGCATTTTTCCTGAAGACAACGGGGTAAAGCCTGCAATGGTTTTGAGCAAGGTGGTTTTGCCACAGCCCGATGGTCCAAGCAAGGTGACAAATGTACCGCTATCAATGTTTAAAGAAATGTTGCGAAGGGCCTCAAAGTCACCAAACCTGACGTTCACTGAGTCAATTAGTACGCTAGTCATGACATTCTCGTATTGTTTCTTGTTGGTTTAGCTCAGGTTGATTTTCAACCAAGCCTTATTAATACACTTATAGAGTACTAATGTGGCAATATTATTACAAACTAAGTTTAGTATTTGTTTTCTCGATACTAAGTCGGTAAATTATGAAAAGGACAATGACTAAGGGAAAAACGCTATTAGATGAATGAAATAGAAAAAGAACAGACAGTATCAGCCAACGAACGCATGATTTTAGACATAGTGCGTCGCTCGAAAGGCCTTGCACGCTCTGCCATAGCAGGACAAACCAATCTTACGCAACAATCGGTTCACCGCATCATTGATCATTTAGTTAAGCTTGAGTTTTTACAGCTTGGTGAGCCTATTATTCAGGGACGGGGCCAGCCAAGCCCACACGTGAGCCTTAACCCTGAGGCATTTTTTAGTATCGGTGTGTCGCTCAACACCGATGATATGTCGGTGAGTTTGGTGAATTTCTGTGGCGAAACCCTGTTGGAGGAAAACATTCCTTTTGCTCCAGTTAAGCGTCTTGAGACACAAGCCTGGTTAAAAGCCTTGCTTGAGCGGTGGTGTCAACAGAACCCTTCTATTGAGAGTCGTATTGTTGGGGTTGGTTTTGCCATGACGGGGTATTTTATCAAAGAAAAAGGGCACATTCGTCCACCTGATCCACTGTTTGATTGGTCTGGGGTGGATCTTCAAGCAGAGCTGGAAGCACTATTGGGGTGGCCCGTTATTTTGATCAATAATGCGACGACTGGTGCGATTGGAGAGGCATTTCACGGTGCGGGGTTGACCTATCAGACCTTTGGCTATTTATCGTTTAACTTTGGTTTTGGTGGCGGTATTGTGATTGATGGTGAGCCATTTTTTGGCGCCTATGGGAATGCTGGGGAGATTGGCCGTATTTTTACAACGGAAGAGGCCCCGCAGCGCCCAGCATTGTCTATGTTGATAAAAGCGCTGGCTCGGCAGGGGATTGATGTGCCATCAGTGGCGAAACTGAAGACGCAGTTTGATCCCACATGGCCTGGGGTTGCTGAGTGGGTTGAACAAACCACGCCGTATTTTTTACGTGCTATCAATGCGTTACGTGGTGTGATTGACCCTGATGCAATTGTATTGGGTGGAGAAATTCCCAAGTCGCTTGCCCATATGTTATTGGACTCTTTGGAGCGGTGTGGGATGACCTCATCACAAGATATTTCTGTTTGGCCCCAGATGATCGTTAGTGAATTAAAAGGCGATTCCGCAACATTAGGGGCTGCCCTTCAACCGTTGAGGCAAACCTTTTTTCGTAAATAAGGGGGTGTACGGATGTGAGTGCTAAGGGGCCTATGATATCGCCCCTTTTACGCACTATTTTTTCACTACTGGCGTAGCTTGATTGGATGTATTGCTGTTGGTGGCGACTTGGCTTGTAACGGGTGTGTCTGTCGCTGCTTTTTCGATTATTTCTTTCTGTCTTGGCAGTAACAGCCATATTTTGCCAAAGTGCTTGAGTTGCCCTGCGTGAATTTGGGCTTCTTTGCCGATACCTTGATACCAATCGATATGACCTGGGCCCTTGATGGCCCCGCCTTTGTCTTGCGCTAACAGTAAATGATATTCGTGGCCGATGAGGTTGCCTTTCTTATCCAATTTAGGCAGCTCTCCCAATAGAATCGAACCCAGTGGAATCACGGCTGGATCAACGGCAACAGAATAAAGCGGTGTTAACGGAACATTGGCAGCACCAATTGGATCGGGTTGTCCTTCAGAAAAAAACAAGTAGCTCTCATTGGTAGAGAGCAGTTCGCGGACCTGATCAGGGTGAGCTTTTAGCCACTGGCGAATACTTTGTGCGGAGATCTTGGCTTTATCAATTTCTCCGCGCTCGATTAATTCCTTGCCAAGGCTTCGATAGGCGCGCCCATTGACGCCACCCCAAGAGAGCAGTTCTCGTTTGCCATTTTTAAATTCCACCACACCAGAGCCTTGAACTTGCAGGAAAAAGTTATCCACTAAACTTTTGCTGTAAGCAATTTCTAGACCCTGACCTTTTAAAGCCCCTTCAAAATCAATTTGCTCGCGAGTGGGTAATTGGCCATTGGCATCGGTCTTGGGTGGTTTACGATATAAGGGGTAACGATACAGACTGTCTGGCTTGCGGCGTACCTCAATAATGGGCACATAATAGCCTGTTATCTGGACATTACCTCGTTGATCCTGCCCTGCCAGCTGTAAGGCTTCTAGTTTGGGAAAGTATTTTGGGTTGGTGAGCCAGTGTTGGATTTCTTGAGTGACAGTTTTCAGCTGATCCACACTCACTGTGGTGTTATCTAAGTGATAGTCGGTCTTTTTAGGTAATCGGGCTAAGTAGGTTTCTTGCTGTTTGAGCCCCTTCTCAAAAATGGCATCGGGATAGGGTAAGCCAGGTGGTAAGCTTTCTTTTAAATAGAGCGTATCGCGTTTTAAGCCATTTTTATCGCGGCCATTATTATCAAAGGCATTGGATTGATCGATTTCAAGTTGGCTACAGCCAGCTAGCGTAATGACGGAAAATATGCCGAGGGTTTTGCATACTGTTTTTACAGCGTCTGAGTAAAGCGAAAAATATAATGGAAAAATTGACAGCATAACCAATATCTTATGATTTTTGAGTAAAACGTAGCTTCCTTAGATCGCTACCAGTAAGCGGTCATCTTGATGCTTGTTAGTCATCTAAACAATAGGGTTTACACTTTTATCTCACACTCTTTGAATGCTAGAGAGAGTTAACGCTACTTTGTCAGTACATAGAGACTTTTACACGACTACTGCGCTTGCCAATACTTTGTTAAAAACAGACTCAAAATGCTCATTTATCGCGATAAACTCCGCTTTCTCGTCTGTTTTTGCCGTGTTTTGGCGTCGCTCGTGACATCATGAAAAGGTCTCACATAATATCTGTCAGTAGATAAGACACTCGTAGGCCTGCCTTAACGAAATAAACTGTTCCGTATCGCCACCACGATCTGGGTGAGCTTGATGGGCTAGCTTTCGATATTGTCTTTTGATTTCTTCTTTCGTCGGGTTTTTATTGTCAATATGCAGTATTTCTAGTGCCGCAGCTTTGTTATCTAGGTTATTAATACCATTATAAAAGCTATCCAAAAGGCGCATAACATCGTCTTCACTGGTTTTTTCGTACTCACTCCAATCAAGGTAATAAGCGGCAAGCTTGGCATCGACGCTATCACTCACATCTTGGCTTGAGGAGATGGACCTATCATGATTTGCCATTAGGCGAATGTGCATGGCGTTGATCGACAGTGTCAATGACTCTTCTTGCCATAAATTCGTTTGTAGTTGGTATAAGGCATTCATGATCAAAAAGTGTTGACGGAACAACTGTAGATTGGGGTCGTCAGCTAAGTGATGTAATTCCGGTACCTGCTCTCTAAGGTTTTTCAGAATATAAAACTCGCCAACCCCTTGGGGATGGTCTCGCAATATGCTGAGTATCGGGCCTATTAACGGATTTCTCATACTAAATCACTTTCATACAAATACTAGCAGTGTAGGTGATGACTAAGCAGTGGGTCAAAGCCGACCATGCAACAATATGTTTCACTCGGTTAAGGAAGGTAGGTATAAGTCCGCTTAATAATCGTAGCGAGAGCTATTCAAGATTATATTTTAGCTTTATAAAACGAAAAAATGGTCTAAGTTAAAACTGTATGCGTGATGAATTGGCCTTTGTTTTTGTTTGATTAGGTCGGTAGAGGTTATTTCAGTTTACAATAACAAGGATGTCGAATATGACATTTAAAAAACAAGTTCTTATTATTTTGATGTTGGTAGGACTGATTCCTGCGTTAATCGTGACTGGTATTGCATTTTATATTTCGTCTTCCTCCATGCTCAATATGGCCTATAACCAATTATCTACTGTACGTGATACGAAAAAAGAAGCCGTACAGGAATACTTGAATGGGCTAGAAAATGAAGTATCTGCTTTGGCTCGTAGTCCAGAAACTCATCAATACATGACGAGCCTGAGTCAGGCGTTTGAGTCTTTTCAAGCCGCCGCTGCAGGGCGTTTACCTACTGCTGCCGAGGCTCGTCAGGCGCTTTTAGCCTTCTATCAACAGAATCTCCTACCCCCCCTTGAGAAAAATGCTTCCAATAAAACAGCTATCCCGACCATGTCGTCTATTTTGAGTCAACTATCTGATAACAGTGTATTAATGCAATACAGTTATATTGTGAACAACCCGAATGCAGTGGGGAAAAAAGATGCTATGTCCATGCCGGATACGAATTTTCCCTATGATAAGCTGCATGCTCAAATACACCCTTATTACTCCTATGTACAAAAGCTGTTCGGCTTTTATGATTTGTTTTTAATCAATCCACAAGGGGATATTGTTTACACGGTTTATAAGGAAGTGGATTTTGCGACCTCGTTAACCAAAGGACCATATAAAACGAGCGGTTTAGCCGCTGCATTTAATGCCGCCTTAAAGGCGCCGCAAGGGACACGAATCTTTAGTGATTTCACCTTATATTTGCCTTCCTATGATGCCCCCGCAGGATTTATTGCGACGCCTATTATTGGCGATAATGGTCAACGTTTGGGCGTGTTGGTGGCTCAGTTTCCGATTGATCAACTAAATGCCTTAATGAAACAGCGATCCGGTTTGGGGGAAACGGGTGAAACCTATTTGGTGGGCAGTGATGGGCGTATGCGCTCGGACTCCTTTTTAGACCCTATTAATCACTCCATTGAGGCGTCATTTAAAAATGGTGACAAAGGCTTGGTGGAGACGGATGCTGTAAAGCGTGGCTTACAGGGTGAAACAGCGATAGCCATGATAAAAGACTATACAGGTGGTTTGGTGTTATCTGCCTTTACCCCTTTGACGATGGACGGACTGAAATGGGTTTTGATTGCGGAAATGGATAAAGCCGAAGCATTAGCGAATGTGAATAAGCTGATGACAGTGGTGTTTCTGGTGATTGGGGCGCTCATTATTGTAGTGGTATTGATTGCCATTAAAATGGTGCGAATGGTGTTAGATCCACTGGGGGCAGAGCCCAAGGAAATGCAGAGAATTGCTGAACGTATTGCGGATGGGGACTTAACACTAGAGTTTCAAGAAAAGGTGAAAGCACAGAGTGTATATGGTGCCATGCGGACTATGTCCCATAACCTTCATCAGTTGGTATGGGGGATTCGTAATGGGGTAGATACTCAAGCCGCCACCTCGCAAGAACTGGCTGCCATTTCTGAGCAAGCCAGTGCGAATATCCAAAGCCAACATTCAAATATGGCACAAGTGGCGACGGCAATGAGTGAAATGTCCGTTTCCGTTACCCAAGTCGATAGCACAATCCAAGAAGCGGCGCAAAACACTCACCAAGCAAAGCAGTATGTCAATGACAGTGTGGAAGCGGTGCAGCAAGCATCCAAACAAATGAGTGACGTGGCGGCAGGGTTGCGCGTGTCACAAAAAAGTATGGATGAGTTAAATCTTCGTACGGATGATATCTCCGCTGTGATCACCAGTATTCAAGGCATTTCAGATCAGACAAATTTACTGGCGCTGAATGCAGCGATCGAAGCCGCCAGAGCAGGGGAATCTGGTCGAGGTTTTGCGGTTGTGGCAGATGAAGTGCGTACGTTGGCTCAAAATACCCAAGAGCAAACTGAGCATATCGCTACTATTATTACTGCTTTACAGCAAGGGGCTCGTGAGTCTCAAACGGTACTTAACAACAATGTTGAGCAAGCGGAGGTGGTTTCAAGGCAAGCAACGCAAACCGTAGAGACACTGCAACAGGCCGTGTTCTATGTGGATCAAGTGGATAACATGACCATTCAAGTGGCCAGTAGTTCCCAGCAGCAAAGTCAAGTAGCAAATGACATCAGCCAAAACCTTGAAGTCGTCAACGAGGCGTCGGCACAGAATGAACAAGCGGTTCTTGAAATATCTAAGTCCAGTGAGCAAATTGCTCAGTTATCGACGGAGCTGAATGATTTGGTGATGCGCTTTAAGCTTAAATCTTAACAGGTAAGTCTTTGCTATCAAAAAGAGGGAAGGTGCACATACGTGACCTTCCCTCTTTTTCTCTAGACAAATAAAGCGCTAGCGCTGTTTGCTTTCAAACTCTGGATGAATCCAAACGGGTGCATCCAAACTGGGTAAGGCCTCTCTGCCCAGAATCATATCCGCGGCTTTTTCCGCGACCATAATCGTCGGAGCGTTTAGGTTACCGTTAGTGATGGTTGGGAAAATAGAGGAATCCACCACACGTAGGTTCTCTAAGCCACGCACTCGACAAGCTTCGTCCAGTACCGCCATAGGGTCATTCGCGTCGCCCATTTTGCAGGTACAAGAGGGATGGTAGGCGCTTTCCACGTTCTCTTTCACCCATTGGTCGATATCTGCATCGCTCTGAATATGTATGCCTGGCTGAATTTCATCGCCACGATATTCATCCAAGGCAGATTGTTGCAGAATTTCACGGGTCAGACGGATGGTATCGCGCCAATCTTGTTTGTCCTGCTCGGTAGTGATGTAGTTGAACAAGATGCGAGGTTTGGCCGCAGGGTCAGCAGACTCAATCCATACTTTGCCACGACTTTCAGGTTTATTAGGGCCAACATGAACCTGGAAACCATGGCCCTCTACCGCTGCTTGGCCGTCATAACGCATGGCCGCTGGTAAAAAGTGGTATTGAATGTTTGGCCATTTAAGACCAGCACGAGAGCGAATAAAGCCGCAAGATTCAAAGTGGTTGGTCGCCCCAAGCCCAGTTTTAAATAGCATCCATCGAGTACCAATCAACCCTTTGCTGATCAAGCCCAGCTTACTGTTTAGCGTTACCGGTTTTTTGCAGTAGTACTGGAAATAAACTTCCAAGTGGTCTTGCAAGTTTTCACCGACGCCAGGCAGCTCATGAACCAATGGTACGCCCGCTTTTTCAAGCACGTCTTTTGGACCCACTCCAGACAGCTGCAACAATTGCGGAGAACCAACGGAACCCGCTGACAAGATGACTTCTTTATTGGCGCGAACCTGTTGAGTGTTGCCGTCTTTACTGTACTCGATACCAACTGCTTGTTTGCCTTCAAAGATGACTTTGTGGCTCAACACACCTGTTTTTAGCGTGAGATTGGGGCGTTGTAGAGCGCGCCGCAGATAGACATTTGAGGTGGAAGCACGCACACCGTTTTTGACCGTCATGTGCATGGGGCCAAAGCCTTCTTGGCGTTGACCATTGTAATCGTCTGTTTTGCCATAACCTGCTTCGGCACCAGCCTCGATAAAGGCTTGGTAAAGCGGATTATAGGTCATGTCATTGCCGTTGTTGGTATGCAATGGCCCATTGCCACCACGGTATAAATCCGCTCCACCGGACCAAGTTTCGGCTTTTTTAAAATAGGGCAGACAGGCTTGGTAATTCCAGCCTTTGGCACCGTTTTCTTCCCATTGGTCAAAATCGCAAGCGTGACCTCGAACATAGACCATGCCATTAATGGACGAGGAGCCACCTAAGACTTTACCGCGAGGACAATGCATCTCACGGTTGTCCAGGCCGGGTTCTTTTTCTGTGTGGAATTGCCAAGCGTATTTTTCTGTATTCATCGGGTACGATAAGGCGGTTGGCATTTGGATGAAGACGCTCTTATCAGAGCCGCCCATTTCCAATAGCAGAACCTTGTTGTCGCCGCTTTCGGTTAAGCGATCCGCCAGCACACAGCCTGCGGAGCCTGCGCCGACGATGATGTAGTCATACATTTCGTTTGCCATTTTTCCTCCAGGTTAGTATGGGTTGGGGATGTCGTTCAAATCCACAAAGACACTCTTGGTTTGGGTATAGTGGTATAGAGTTTGAATACCGTTTTCACGTCCTACCCCAGAACTCTTATAGCCGCCAACCGGCATTTCTGCAGGAGAGGCACCCCATGAGTTAATCCAGCAGATACCAGCTTGCATCTGTGCAATCACACGATGGGCACGAGCAATATCTTTGGTGAAAACGCCAGCGGCTAAGCCATATTCGGTGTCATTGGCACGGGCGATGACCTCGTCTTCATCGGTGAAGCTCAGCACGGACATCACAGGGCCAAAAATTTCGTCACGCACTTGTGGCATGTCGTCGGTACAATCCGTGAAGACGGTTGGTGCAACAAATGCTCCGTTTTCTAGACCATTTTCCGTGACTTGGTAGCCGCCGCACAGCAGGGTGGCTCCGGCTTCTTTTGCCGCATCGATATAACCAAGAACTTTCTTCATGTGATCTTTAGAGATCAACGCGCCCACTTGGGTTTCCATGTCCATTGGGTTGCCAATGATCATGGCTTCAGTTCGGGCTTTCAGCTCTTGGGTGAACGCGTCTAGTATGTCTGCATGGACAAACACTCGAGTACCGTTGGTGCAGACTTCACCTTGTGTATAAAAATTTGCCAACATGGCGGCTGAAACGGCTTGGTCGATCGGCATGTCTGGGAAGATGATCATCGGCGACTTTCCGCCTAATTCCATGGTCACGTCTTTTAGAGACTGGGCTGACGCTGACATGACTTTTTTACCTGTGCCGACTTCCCCCGTAAAGGAAACCTTGTCGATCTCAGGATGATTGGTGATCAGCTGACCAGTACGAGCATCCCCTTGGAGGACATTGAATACACCATCGGGCAAACCTGCTTTCGTATAGATTTCGGCCAGTTTCAGGGCGGTTAATGGGGTTTCTTCTGATGGTTTAAAGATCATTGCATTGCCCGCCGCCAAGGCTGGGCCAGATTTCCAACAGGCAATTTGAATAGGGTAGTTCCAAGCGCCTATTCCCGCACAGATGCCCAATGGCTCTTTACGTGTGTAGTAGAAGCTACCGTTTCCTAAGTCTTGGTATTCGCCTTGGATTTTATCGGTTAGTCCGGCGTAATACTCAATGACATCCGCTCCGGTTTCGATATCAACACAAATGGCTTCTTGAAGTGGTTTACCCGTGTCTAGCACTTCTAAACGAGCCAGCTCTTCGTTGTGCTCACGTAGTAGTTCAGCGGCTCTTTTCAAAATACGGCCGCGTTCAACAGGGCTCATCGCTGCCCATACTTTCTGGCCTTCTTTTGCTGATGCAATGGCGGCATCAAGCTCTGCTTGGCCTGCATGCTCTATGGTGGCGATCACTTCACCCGTTGCAGGGTTCAGGGTATCGAAGTGCTCTCCACTGGTGGATGCATAATAGCGACCGTGAATGTATTGCTGCTGATGTGCCATGGTAAACCTCTCTTGTAGTTTGGTTTATCGTAGAGACGACTTTCTAACGGATGCGTTGGCTACCTCGAAAAAGGTCTCAAAAAAATTAATAGTGTTTTCTCGTACTGGAGGATAAACACCTTGTTCTTTAGTCTCACAGGTACTTTGTTTTCTATAAAAAGAATCGCACGTTATTTTTTATTAAACGCGCGTTTAATAAAAAGCAATTGTACACATTTTAGCTATAAATTGCAGCCCGTCTTTGTGAGGGGGTGTTAATGAAGAGAGGGAGGGAATAGAGAAAAAGGCGCAAGAAAGTCCAAAAAAAATGAAAAAACATTTTTTTAAACAGTAGGATAGTACTTTATGCCTCTCTTAGTATCGTTAACAAGAAAGGCATAAAAAAAACATACATTTTGTCGCCTTATAGGCTGAGCACGCAGTTGTGATCAAGACTGACAGGGCTGGGAACATAATCGTCAGCCATGTCATCGTTAAGCCATTTTTCATCGTCGATGACATAGCGAAACTGATAAGCATTATTCACTTGTAAGTTTAGGGTAGAAGCAAATAGCCCTGACTTTTGTTTGCGCATTGGGTTGGCCTTGCTATCCCAGTTATTAAAATCACCGACCACTGAGACGGACTTTGCTCCGCCTACTTTGTCAGCGGGAAGTGCAAATTTTACTTTACATTCTGGTTTTGTCTTTAAATAGGTTTTTTCAATCATTTCCAGCTCCTGTGTCCATTTTTGAAGTGACAGCTAAGGTATCGAACAAAATCTAGCAAGACCTGCGCCAGATAGTATTCACTGCCAAGTTAAGAAATAAAGAAGTGAGAATCATGCTTTAGGCCTCACTATTATGCACCACATCCCTAGGAGACCTTTACGCGCGACCTCGTCAAAGATCTTTTATAGTCTATAAACAAATAACGTTTTTGCCATGACTTAGTGCATGGTAGTTCAAAAAATAAACAATATAGGGCGTTTTTTCGACTACACTTACTATGTGAGAAGTAAAAAAACAATTAGTGTAAGAGGAGTCATATCATGAGCCCTGAAGCCATTGTCCTCATTGTATTAGTCTTAATGTTGCTGATCAAAATCACCTATAAGATTGCGGCCAAACGTCATCATCATGATAATAAATATGGTCATGATCAACATCACCACAAGCATGGTCATCATTGATGCTAAGGCATTAAGCAATTGTCCTTAATCGCCCAAGTAGCGGTTACGTTTGGTCTCTTTGACTTTGGTAAGATCGACTAACACCAACCCATCAATGCAATAGCCGAAGTCGACGTCGACGCCAAAGTCTAAGAAGCGAACGCCACCGGGTTCACACAGTTCTGAATATTGCTTGAATAAAGTCGGAACGCTGGCGCCTAAATGGCCCAATTGCTCTTTTAGTGTGCGAAAATCTTCTTCGTAGCGCTCGCCTTTCAATAGTCCCGAGATGATGTCTTGGTGCTCTTGGGACACTTGGTAGGGGTTAAAAGAGCGGGCTAGGTACTCTGCGTCAGGAAAATATTTTTTATAAAAACTGACGATCAAGTCTTTCGCTATTTGGGGGTAGCTATTACTTAAGCTCACTGGGCCAAACATGTAACGAATTTCAGGATGGCGTTTCAAGTAAGCACCAATGCCATACCATAAGTAATCCAGACTGCGCATGCCCCAGTATTTGGGCTGTACAAAGCTTCTACCTAGTTCAATACCTTGCTCAAAATAGGCTTCCATATCACAGGAGTAAGAGAAGAGTTCAGCACTGTAAATTCGGTTTTGATTGTCTTCTTTCATGTAGCGAGCGACTTCGCCAATGCGATAAGCCCCAACAATTTCGAGAGCTTCTTCATCCCATAAAACAAGGTGGCGATAGTATTGATCATATTTATCTAAATCTGAACGTTCACCGGTGCCTTCTCCGACCTTGCGAAACGCGATCTCACGTAAGCGGCCGATTTCTTTCATGGTGACGGACATCGGGTCGTAATCCACTAAGAAGATTTGTTTATTGTCCTTGGTTGAGCCCAGATGCTCCGCTTGTTTCAATTCGGTTTTAATTAGCTGGCGATTTTGTGGGTGCTCAACTGTCTTTTCTGTTTTTAATAAGGGTTTTTTACCTTTGGCAATACGGTATAAATGGCGTTTGACCAGTTTATTCTTCTCTTTATCGCTCAGCGGCAGCTTGGATAATTCTTGAACTGGTATTGCCTGACCTACTTGCATTGGAATCTTACGATTGCGCTGACGAAACATTTCATTTGGTAATTGAATCGTAGACAGAGGACGATACAGAATAGAGCTGGTGTAAAACATCATGGAATTACGACCACCAATGTGTACGGGTAAAATCGGGCTATTGCTCTTTTTCGCAAGTTTTAAGTAGCTTTCATTCCAGCGCTGGTCTTTTACGCCGCTGGGTGAGATACGAGAGACTTCACCAGCCGGAAAAATGATCACGGCTTCGTCGTTATGTAGGCTGTTCATGATGGCTTTTAGTTGCTGGCGTCCTGTTTTACCACCCATATTATCCACTGGTAACACTAAACTTTTTAAACCATCTAGACTCATCAATAAGTCATTGGCGACGATTTTGACATCAGGGCGTATTTCCCCAATCAAGCGCAATAAAGCCAGACCATCTAAGGCGCCAAGAGGGTGATTGGCGATGATCATGACACGACCAATAGCAGGAATATTACGGCGATCTACTTGGCTGACTTGATAGCTAAAATTGAAGTGATCCAAGACGCGATCAATAAACTCAAAACCGACGGAGTCTTTATTTTTTTCTAAAAACTGATTCACTTCACTCTCGTGGAATAAGCGTTTTAAAAAGCTCAAAGTAGGGCGAGTAATTAGTGGGCTTTTATCAAAAAATTGTGGCGATTTATTGGCAATCAATTGCTCGACTTCTATCACAGTGTTGCTCCGTTCAAACAGGATTTTTGGAGAATACTATTGAGCATAGATTAATCAGGTGACAGTAATATGACAAAGTAATCGACTGATCCTAGCGTCTTTTTTAAGATCTCATAAAGACAGAGGCGAGAAGGGATGAATGTATGACTGAGCTCAGATGAGTGGTGTTGCAGCTAAAGATAAAACTATTACTCTGGTGTTGTATCAGGCTTGAAACGGTAGAAATAGTTCCATAGACAGTAGCCCATAAAGCCTAATGCGATTACGCCCCAAAATGAGTTGCCGCTAGACCATTCCATGTATGCCCAGCCCAGAGCCACTAGGGTTGCTGCGATACGGCGCCATAGTGGGCGCATAAAATTATACTCAGAGGTGTTCACTATTGAGACTCCTTTATCCATCGACACAGAAGGGGGGATTTCAACGGACTGTAGATGAAAAGACAGTCGTACCTAGCAACGAAGAGTAGCCGATTCTAGGGGGAAATAACATGGAGAGAACCATAAATAAACGTTGGTAAAACAAAGAAAAACGAAAAGCTTATTGGCTTTTCGCTTTGCTGTTACCAAGGGAAATATGGCGAGGGCCCGTTAGCTGGGATTGACCACTGACACCGGAGTCAATTTTGTTAATTTGTCCACCACGAGCAAGAAATTCTTGCATTTGCTTTTCAATGGATTCCGAGGTTTCCGATGCAGCGGGTTGCTTCTTTTTCGTCGCCATAGTGCTAATCCTTATATGAGTTGAGCAAAGAGTATACCATATTTTAAAAATGAAATCTTGCTATGGCCTAACGTCGGAAAACGTGTCGCTATTTTACGGCTTTTAGTTTTGCCCTCCTCAGTGGTTTGAATGGGGATGATAGCGTCGCATAATAGGGTTGAATAAGCGTGTCAGCCAGCCAGTGAACTCAATGGGCGCATCCAGCACCGTGAGGCAAATGCATTCGGCGTCTTTGGTGACCATGGGCTTGTGCTTGTGGCTCGCATCTCGGGTAATAAAATCTCCCTGACGGTAAATGCCACTTTTATCAGAAAAGGCCCCTTCCAACACCAGCGTGATTTCATCACCAGTGTGAGTATGGGTTGGAATACTGGCACCCGCTTTGATTCGAGTTAACGCGACCTGTGCGCCACCCTCTTCTTGACACAAGGTGGCGATTTTGACCGAAGGGGATAACGGCATCCACTTGAGTTTGTCATAGCCAAAGGGAACAAACTGGCGAAGGCTTTTCGGGACTTGGTAGTCTTGTTCCCATGAGAGGAGTGTCTCTTCGCTCGTCATGTGGTCTGTTGACTGATCTCGACGCCCTTGCTCTTTTACTGTCG
The DNA here is from genome assembly GCF_900089775.1 of Marinomonas spartinae. Lineage (GTDB taxonomy): Bacteria > Pseudomonadota > Gammaproteobacteria > Pseudomonadales > Marinomonadaceae > Marinomonas > Marinomonas spartinae. Next base: position 20,766 of record NZ_FLOB01000011.1, on the reverse strand, counting down.
AACTCATGCTCTCAGAACGGTCTTGTTCACGCAATTTGTCAAAAAATGACGCTTTCAGATCGACGATATTGGCGTCTTCTGTGGTCGTCTGAGTAAATAGTTGCCCGCCAAGCGTGGTGAGCTTGCGTATTTGTTGTTGGCACTCTTGGCATTGCTCGATATGTGTTGCAATGGACATAGAGTGAGTCAGACTCAATGAGCCCGCAGCATAATCCGTCAGCATTTCAATGCTTGGGTGGTAGTGAATCGTCATAACTACCTCTTAATATAAATCGTCAGTTTGTGAAGCGCTAAGCGTACACGAGACTTAATGGTGCCTAGAGGCAGAGAAAGTTCTTCCGCTGCTTCTTTGTGCGTTTTACCTTCTAAATACACTTTAGCGAGTACCTGTTGTTGATCCTGTGGCAATTTTGCTAGCCCAATCTGGATACGTTCTTGATCGCGTTTTTGCTGGGCGTCTTTGAACGGATCTGCATTCTCATCTATTACATCGCGCCACAGATATTCCGGGTCAATATTCGATTGATGGCGACTGTTTTTGCGCAAATAGTCGATACGAGCATTACGTGCCAAGGTGAAAATCCATGTATTGAGTGACGCCGTTTCTGGTTTATAGGTATGTGCTTTTCGCCAAACCCGAATCATCACTTCCTGCGCTATGTCATCAGCCATCAGGTTAGCACCGGGCTGAGCGGCTAAACAAAATGCCCTGATTTTAGGAACATAGTGATCGAACAGCCGATTCAGCGCCTCTTGGTCGCGGTTTTGCGAAATGGCGAGCATGTCTTGAACCATGTGGTCATCAGAGTCAATCTGCTTGACGGTGTCCATTCATTACTCCCAGTCTATTGAAGTTGAGGTTGATGCCGTTGCTTAAACAAGCATCGCGCTTATTACCATTGTACGCGCTCGTTTTAAAAAGGGATCACATTGTTGATGCTTTTTTCTTTTTGTTGTTTTAGCTAAAAAGTGATCCAGCTTTTTATGCGCTACGTTATATAGATAACACCATAGTGATTCGACCCACTGTGGACCGATTAACAGATAAGGGCGGATGCTCCAATGGAATCTCAACAGGCATTAATGAATCGATTTAAAGCATTTTATTTGGATATTAAACAGGTTCCTTTGGCGGATATCGGTGAGCTATACGCCAATGATGTGATTTTTAAAGATCCGGTACAAGAGGTTCGTGGTATCGAGAAGTTGCATGCCTACATGTCTGATTTATGTTTGAGTGTTCAAAGTGGCCGTTTTGAGTATCTAGATCAACAGGCTAGTGAAAATAAGGCCTATATAAAATGGAATATGCACTTTAAGCATCCTAAACTTGGTAATCAGACGCTCACGGTACGAGGTATGAGTCAGATCGAGTTTCATGATCGGATTTATTACCATGAAGACGTTTATGACCTAGGCTCTATGTTGTACGAGCACATTCCTTTATTGGGGCGTGCGGTAAAAGGACTTAAAAAACGCTTAGCGATGCCATCCTAAACGTTAACTCGGATAATAAGGAGGATAGGATGAGTAGCAAAGGTGTGGTTTGGATTACCGGGGCGAGTTCCGGTATCGGTTTATCGCTGGCAAAGCGCTATCTCTATAATGGCTATCGGGTGATTGTCAGCGCTCGCCATAAAGGGGAACTGGCGCCCTTACTTGAACAAAATGACGAGTTAACTTTTATTCCGTTTGATGTGTCTGATAACACACAGATCGAGTCTGTTCGTGAGACATTGTTATCTCATACTGATCATTTAGATTGTGTCATTCTTAACGCGGGCACCTGCGAATATTTTGAAATTGATTCGCCAGACTGGGACATGATGCAGCGCATTATGTCAGTGAACTATTTGGGTTTGGTGCATTGTGTTGAAACCTGCTTGCCATTATTACGTAAAGCAGCGAATCCGCATATTGTGGGGGTCAGTTCCCAAGCGGTGCAAGCGGCGTTTACTAAAACTCAGGCCTATGGTGCCAGCAAAGCGGCTATTCGCTATTTTTTATCGTCGTTGCGTATCGATTTGAAAAAAGAAAATATCGACGTAACTTGCATTTTACCCGGCTTCGTCGATACCCCATTAACGCAAAAAAACACCTTTCCAATGCCGTTTTTGATGCCAGCAGAGCAAGCGGCCGCTCGCATTGAACGTGCCATAGAGCGACGTCCATACGAATACGCGTTTCCTAAACGTTTAAGTGTCATGCTTTGGCTTGGACGACACTTCCCAAAACTTTGGTCGGCGTTAACGGCCCCTAAAGAATAATGATTGATTGCACTTTCACTGATTGGAAAGTGTATGAGGAGAGAATGAGTGAAAATTGCCATAATTGGTTCGGGGATCTCTGGTTTAACCAGTGCTTACTTACTGCAGCAAGAGCACGAGGTGACCGTATTTGAGTCGGCAGAACGTATTGGTGGCCATACCGCAACGGTTCAGGTGAAAGAGGGTAATACAACACGGCATATCGACACGGGTTTTATTGTCTTTAATGACTGGACTTATCCAAATTTTATTCGCCTGATGGATGAGTTAGGTGTCGAGTCTATTCCCACCGAAATGAGCTTTAGTGTGAGCTGCCAAAGAACCGGATTGGAATACGGCGGAAATAATCTCAATACTTTGTTTGCTCAGCGTCGTAATCTTTTTAATCTGCCCTATTTGGGGATGCTAAAAGACATCATGCGTTTTAATAAGGAAGCCATTGCCGATCTGGAAAGTCATCGTTTAGAAGAAAGTGTGACGTTAGGGGAATATCTGAAGGAAAAAGGCTATGGCGACCTGTTTGCCAGTCATTATTTGATTCCCATGGGGAGTGCGATTTGGTCGTCTACCTTAGAGGAGATGATGGATTTTCCGTTGTTATTCTTTGTCCGTTTTTTCAAAAATCATGGATTATTGAGTGTCAATCATCGCCCTCAGTGGCGGGTGATCAAGGGTGGTTCTTCGGCTTATCTAACCCCCTTAGTGGCGGCCTTTAACGATAAGATTGTTCTCAATGCGAGAATTCGCCAAGTTGAACGCCTCTCAGACAGAGTGGTTGTGCATTTTGAGCAGGGCGAGGCGCAAACCTTTGATCAAGTGATTTTTGCTTGTCACAGTGATGAGGCCTTGGCTTTACTGGCAGACCCAAGCCAAGATGAAACGGCGATCCTATCGGCTATCCCATATCGAAATAACGAAGTGATATTGCACTCTGACACGCAACTATTGCCTAAGAAAAAGTTGGCATGGTCCAGTTGGAATTACTACCTAGGTCACGAACAAGGCAAACCCGCAACATTAAGCTACAACATGAATATATTGCAGCGCTTTGCCAGCGATACCACCTACATTGTGAGTTTAAATCAAACCGACCTGATCGATGCCAGTAAAATTCTAGGGCGTTTTCATTACGCGCATCCCACTTTCACCTTGGAAGGTATTAAGGCTCAAAATCGCTGGCAAGAAATCAACGGTGTCAATCGTACTTGGTTTTGTGGTGCTTATTGGCGCAATGGTTTCCACGAAGATGGATGTTGGAGTGGGGTTCGCGTTGCGCAAGGCTTGGGGGTCGAATGGACGTAACTTCGCTTATTCAGCACAGTGGCATTTATCAAGGGATGGTGCGTCACCGTCGTTTCTCCCCCCGCCATCATGAATTTCGTTATCAAGTGTTCATGATGTATTTGGATCTGGATGAGTTAGACAGTGTATTGTCCTTGAGCCCTTGGTGGTCTGCGAAACCTTGGCATTTGGCGCGTTTTAACCGAGCCGATTATTTTGGTGATGAACAGCGACCACTGAAAGCCTGTGTGTTAGAGAAAGTGAATGAGACGCTAGGGACGAGCTTACAGGGAGCGGTGCGCATGCTCACCAACTGCCGCTATTTCGGGTTCATTATTAATCCCATCACTATCTACTACTGCTTTGATGAATATGAGCAATTAAATGCCATGTTAGTAGAAGTAACGAATACGCCTTGGGGAGAACGTATTGCGTATGTCTTATCTTGTGATCCGAGTTGCAATACGCAACGTATTCAATTTAACAAGCAGATGCATGTGTCGCCATTTCATCCGATGAATCATTTCTATGATTGGCGTAGTTCGACCCCCGATAAAAAATTGGCGATCCACATGCAAAATAAAGAACAAAGCGAAAAACAGCGCTGTGTGTTTGATGCGACCTTATCGTTAAAGCGCATCCCTGTGACAACTTCATCATTGGCTCGAGTGTTGTTTCACTACCCCATGATGACGATGAAAGTCGCCGCAGGTATTTATTGGCAAGCCGCTAAACTATGGTGGAAACGGGTGCCTTTTTACTCCCATCCAGGCGCTCCGTCGGAGAAGGCTCCGAAATAGAAACGCCCAGCAAAGAAATGGCATTTAACAAGAGGCATGGTGAATGAGTACAGTGAGTATGAGTAACCAAAAAGTAAAGCGTCGTCCTACTTGGTTTGACGGTGTTGCAAGACGCATGGTGTTTGCCATGTTAAATAAATTGGAAGTTGGCCACCTAACGCTTGAAGAGGAAGGTGAGCTATATGAGTTTGGGCAAATAAAAGACAACGCTGATTACATTGCGCATATAAAAGTACATGATAATGGTGCATATCGTGATATTTGTTTAAATAGCAGCATTGGTTCGGGTGAAGCCTACATGAAAGGCTGGTGGAGCAGCCCTGATATTGTGAGCGTGATTCGCTTGATGGTTGCAAATTTAAGTTTAATCAATCAAATGGATGCCAAACGCCCCATTTGGAGCCGACTTGCTGCTAAAATCGCCCATAAGCTTAATGCCAATACCCAGCGGGGCTCAAAGAAAAATATTTCAGCTCATTATGATCTTGGCAACGATTTTTTCTCCTTATTTTTAGACCCTACCATGATGTATTCGGCTGCAGTCTATCCAGATCGTGACGCCTCCTTGGAAGACGCTGCCACGCACAAGCTGGATCGGATTTGTCAGAAGCTGCACTTGAGTGAGCAAGATCATCTGTTAGAAATTGGGACTGGCTGGGGAGGCATGGCGATTCATGCCGCCAAATATTATGGCTGTAACGTGACCACCACAACCATTTCCCAAGAACAGTATGACTTTGCTAAAGCACGAGTCGAAGCGGAAGGCCTAAGCGGTCAAATTACCTTATTACTAAAAGACTACCGTGAACTCACCGGTCAATACGATAAGCTGGTTTCCATTGAAATGATTGAAGCCGTTGGTCACGAATACTACGACAGCTATTTCACTAAATGCAGTGATTTATTAAAGCCGAACGGTGTGATGGTGATTCAGGCGATCACCATTGCTGATCAGCGCTATGACTACGCACGCCGCTCCGTGGATTTCATTCAACGGTATATTTTTCCTGGAGGTTGTTTACCTTCTAACCAAGTCATTGCCCATAAAATTGCACAAAAGACCGATATGCAAATCATTGCCCTAGAGGATATCACAGAGCATTACGCGAAAACCTTGGCGGATTGGCGTGAACGTTTCCACGCCGCTCGACGAGAGGTGATGGACATGGGCTTTGATGATGTCTTTTTCCGTATGTGGGACTTTTACTTTGCCTATTGTGAAGGCGGGTTTAAAGAAAGAGCTATCAGTACGGGGCAGTTTGTGTTTGCTAAGCCAAACTACCGTGTTGCCCTAGCGAATATGAGTGAATAGAGGGCATGATGAAAACCTTGTGGCAAGCCATTTTGTTTCAAGCAACCTGGTTTGCTTGTGTACTTGGTGGCAGTGTTTATGGGGTGTTAGCGACTTTATTGTATTTATTTTTACATGATCATTACTTTTTAAAGAAACGTAAAGAATGGCAATTGATGCTATTGTTTTTCACCCTGGGTGTCATTGTCGACGGCTTGTTTTTCCACTTCCATGTCTTTTTATCCGCTCATAAAGAGACCGAATTAGCGGTGCTTCCACCGCTATGGCTATTATGTTTGTGGATTTGTGTGGCGACCTTGTTTGCTCATAGCTTGTCTTTTTTACAAGGGCGATATTGGTTGAGTGCTGGCTTGGGATTTGTTGGGCCAGTATTAAGCTACTTAACAGGATCGAATATGTCTGATATTGAACTAGCAAAGCCTTTGTGGATAACGCTGGTCAGCATAGGTGCTGTGTGGTCGCTTATTTTGCCGTTGGGTGTCTTTTTGTGTGATCAATGGGGATTATATTCTAATGAAGGTCGTATTCATGATTAGGTTATACGCTGGTCGTTTTCGGTTTGTTATTGCTCTTTTATTAGGGCTGACAAGTAGTCAGTGGGTATTAGCGGATGCATCTGTGGATCGAGTCGTAGGCAAAGCCTATGACCTAAAAACAGGAGCACTTTTGTACCGTGAAACACATACCCTGAATAATGAAATTCAGAATGTGGAATATTCCGAGCCAGATGGCCAAGTGTTCGGTCATAAGAAGATTGACTACAGTCAGTCGAAAACAGCGCCTAGTTATACTCAAGTGAATGAACGCAATGGAGAAATTGTAAAAGTGGTCTCTAATCCGCAGAAGATCACTATTTCATATCAAAAGAATCGTGAATCACAGCCAGAAGTGACTAGCTTACAATTTGAGCAAGGTATGGTGGTTGACGCTGGTTTTAATAATTTCATAAAAGAATATTGGCAGGCATTGAGTAACGGTACCAAGATGGATGTGAAGTTCATTGTGCCGAGTCGTCAGACAGATATTGGTTTCACGATTGCCCGCAGCCAATGTAAACCTGGGACGCAAAAAGGGGCTGAGTGCTTTTCCATGACGCCTCGGGCGTGGTGGGTGAAATTGTTAGTTGATCCGATTGTCGTTGCCTATGATCCAAGTGATAAGCGCTTATTACGCTATACCGGCCGTGGCAATGTAGCGAATAAAAATGGTGACTATCCAGATGTGGATATCCAATATCAATATTTAAAAGCCCCAGTAAAAGACAGTGGTCAAAAGGTCACGTCTTAGGAGGTGGTGATAAATATTCGACCAACCCAATAAGGAGATAGACATGGTGAAAGTGATGGCCAGAACCCTAATAGACAAAAAATGGCGAGTTTGCTTTTGGCTATTGGCCTTGGGGACGTTGAGTGCTTGCTCTAGCCCAAATGTAGAGCTTTACGCGAAAAATAAACCAGAATTCAAATTACAACAGTTCTTTAATGGGCCTTTAACGGCCCATGGCATTGTCAAAAACCGCAGTGGTGAGGTGATCCGTTATTTCAATGCCGATCTTGTTGGTTCATGGAAAAATGGTGTGGGGACGTTAAAGGAGCATTTCCTCTTTAATGATGGGGAAAAACAGCAACGCACTTGGACGCTCACTCCCACAAAAAATGGTCAATACGAATCGACTGCCGGTGATGTTGTTGGAAAAGGGTCGCTAAACATGGCTGGTAATGCGCTCTTTATGAAATACGTTCTGCAGGTGCCATATGATGGTGACGTAATCAATGTCAATGTGGATGATCGCATGTATATGGTGAATCCAAATGTGGTGATTAACGAATCCGTATTAAGTAAGTTTGGCTTTGATGTCGGTTATCTTACTCTAGTCATTGAGAAAAGAACGTCACCGGAATCCTAGGGCGAATAACCAACTTATTAAAAGCTAACTATTGGTTTTATTATATTAATCTATTTTTCCTTTTGTTGTGCTGGCGCTATAGTTAATTTAGCACTCAAGGAAGAGTGTAAGTGATTACCAACAATTATCACTGGCGGTTTGATGATGGCTAATTTTGCATTCAGCTTCATTCGCACTATCTAAGAAAATGGATGTTGTCAAAACAAAGTAGCGCGATGTTTTGTTCTGACGTTAGTTATTTGAAAGCCTTGCAATGTATAATAAAAGGCCACCCCTAGGGCTAGGGCACTCTCTGTAAAAGAGTGGCATTGTCCCTTTGGGTGGTTTTTTATTGGTGCGTTGCTGCTTGTAAAAGTTGTTTGTAAGTTGTATTTACCTCTGCCTTTTCTTATCCTTGCTGCGTTGTGTCTAATGTTTCTATTTTTTCTGATGAAAGGCGTGTAATGGCCACTCTTGTGTTTCGACTTAAATTTGTGCCTGAAGAAGAAGCGGATGATATTCGTCAGCTGCTAGCAGAGCACGATATTCCATTTTATGAAACCTCGGCAGGACGCTGGCAGATCTCTTTAGCAGGGATTTGGGTGAGAGATAAAGAGCAAGCACAGAAAGCCTTGGCGTTGATACGGGAAGATCAGATCAAGCGCATGAGTAATCGACCGCCACCGACTATGTGGGAGTGGATTTTAGGTTATTGCCAACACGCTCGGCAAAACCCCGCAGAAAGCCTTGTTACTTTGATCAGTGTTATTTTGGTGCTTGCGCTGACGATTTTGCCTTTTTGGGCGTTACTCAAATAATCATCTAAGGGGCTTTATCGATCTTTCCTGTGTTGTGAAAGTGTTATCTGCTGAGTCATTTAGACAGGCACACATTTTTCCTGACTGTGAATCAGTGCGGTGGTGACTTGTCGACGGGTTATGATGCCAATTAAGCGATTATCTTCTATTACCGGATAGACTTTTGGCTTGGCTTCAAGCATTAATTTTGCCACCTGTAATACATGTTCGTTTGGGTTGACTGTTAGCACCTCGCTTTGCATGACATCACCGACCCGCCTAGGCTCGTCACAGTAATACACACTTTGTACTAGGGCGGGAAGCATATCTTGCTCCGAGACAAAACCGATTAATTGCCCGTAGTTATCAGCCACGGGGGCGCCAGATAACTTATGTTGAGCCAGCCCTAATACACACTGTGTAATGCTGGTTTCTGGATGCACAAAGAAAGCGTCTTTTGACATCACGTCTTTGACTAACAGTGTTTTCCCCTTCATATGGCTCTCTCCAGTTGACTCAACACCAAACGATTTTGCTGCTCCTTTCAGTCTAGTGGTAGATGCTTTATCCCGCTCTGTTCATCGAGATAAAAATTGTTGTTTTTCTTTAACATTTTGTTGTCTTTGTTAACTGGTGGCGAGTGTGCGTTTGCGTCGTGCCATGGACACGCTTAAAAACTGTACACTGATGGCGCTGGCCACGACCATTAACATCCCGAATAGGCTCAGTGCATCCGCATGGGATGAGGTGATAAGAGAAGGCCACCAGCCGAGTAACACACACAATTCCGTTAACACAAACGCCGTAACAGGAGTGAGGGCGATAGCGGCACTCACCTGTACCGTTTGCCAGTAGCGTAATGCCTGGGCGAATGCGCCATAGGCAATCAAGGTGTTGAGACAGCAAAACCCTGTTACCAGCCAATCGCTTAGCGAAATGCCAGAAAACTGGCTTGGTGAGGTAAATGGCAGCATCACAATGGCGGCATAGACATAGACCCCCAATAAAATATTGGAAGGGGATAAGCGGCTAAATAACGATTTTTGGAGCAAGGCGTAGATGGACCAAGCCATGGCGGAGACCTGTATGATCGCAAAGCCCACCCAAATGGTATCGGCCTGTTGTGTCCCAAAAACAGGGTGGAAGAAGGTCAGCATGCCGATGCCTAAGGTAAGAAAACACAGCCACTGTAACCCACTGACTTTTTCTTTGAGAAAGAAAAGACCGCCCAGTGCGAGAAACAAGGGGGCGAACTGAAAACTCAGTTGTGCCGAACCAGGCAGTAAATACCGCAAGCTCCAAGCGAAGCTGGTGTAATTGATGATTAAAAAACTGCCTGTGGCGATGAGTCTGCCGTAATCACGACGTGTTAAGTGGCGAAACTCAGACAGTTTACCCCGTTGCCATTGCCATAGGCCAAGAATAATTCCCGCCACGAAAAAGCGCAGCCAAGTCAAGGTAATGGGATCAGCAAACCCAGAGGTGAGCTTGAGTGCAATCGCCAACATGCCCCAAAATAGAATGGTAATAACGCTGAAAAAAAGTCCATATAAAAAAAGCTGTTTTGGCGTTTGCATTGGGAATCCTTGGTCAGAAAAGTGTCAGTCATGTTTTCTTATCACCATCATGACTTTCTTTATTGATGAAATCCAATGCATAATCATGCTAACTATTATGCATAAATCGGGTTTTGCTCAATGTTATCGAACGCCTTACAACAATTGGATTTAAAAACACTGACTGGGCTGTTGTATTTGTTGGAGGAACGGCATGTTGGTCGAGCCGCCGCCCGGCTTAATCTGAGTCAATCGGCGATGAGTCGCTTATTGAATCGGTTACGAGAAGCATTTGACGATCCTTTGTTTATTCGCACCGCTCAAGCCATGGTGCCCACCGCTAAGGCGATGACGTTAGAGACGCCGATCAGGCAAATGCTACAAAAAATAGCCAGCTTAGACGAAAGCTATGCGTTTTCCCCCCATTCCAGTGAGCGAGTGTTTCGTCTGCAAACCACCCATTATCAGGCTCAAGCTTATGTCCCTGCGATTGCCGAGCGTTTTTATCAAGCCGCGCCCCATGCCATATTAGAAACCAGTACCCTCACAGAAGCGAGCTTATTAAGCCCAGCACAACCCCGTGTGGATGTGGTGTTGTGCAGTGAATATGTGCAAGTGCCGACGTATTTTGAAACCAAGCTACTGGGTTATGAAACGTTTCGCTGTTTGATGGCAAAAGATCACCCGTTGGCAAGGCAGGACAGCATTAGTATGGACGACTATTTGGCGTATTCGCACATACTGGTCACCATGGGTGGCTCTGGATGGGTGATCAGTGACAGTGTGCTAGGGGAGCGCGCTCAAGAACGACGTTTTGCTTTGCGTACGCCTTATTTTCTGGCCGCGTTAGAAACCGTTGGCAGGACACAGCTACTGATGAGTACCAGCGGCCTGTTACCTGAACGTTTTCAAGAACAGTTTGGCTTGGTTATGAAGCCTTTGCCCGTTGCGTTTCCCGATATTCGCTATTTTATTGGTTGGTCAAAATTTGTCTCGCAAGACCCTGCGGCTACTTGGTTCCGTCAGCTGGTGAGAGAGGTGGCAACCAGCTTGATTCCTTATCCTGAATCCGTGAGAGATGAAGGAGAGATTTAAGGCCGTCTTTCACTGTACGGGGTAATTTCGGGTATACTGATTTTTTGCTCCAGTATTGACGGTATTATGGCGTTTTCGAAAAACAAATCCTTATCGGGTAAACGTTCGAATAAGTTAGAACTGCACCCTCGCAATCCCCATCAAGCGCGTTATAACTTTGCGCTACTGGCCGACTCATGCCCTGAGTTAGCCCCTTTTGTTCGGGTGAATCAATATGGTAATGAGTCCATCGATTTTGCTAATCCCGAGGCGGTCAAAATGCTCAATCGGGCTCTGTTGAGTCACTTTTACGGGGTGTCGTTCTGGGATATTCCACCAGGGTATCTTTGCCCGCCGATTCCTGGGCGAGCAGATTATATTCATTACTTGGCTGATTTGCTGGCAGCCAGTAATAACGGTGTGGTACCACGAGGGAAGGGCGTCAAGGTGTTGGATGTGGGAGTGGGCGCCAATTGTGTGTACCCCATTATTGGCCATCAAGAATACGGCTGGCAATTTGTCGGCTCCGATGTGAACCCTGTGGCCGTTGTCACCTCGGAAACCATCGTAAAATCCAACTCTTGTTTAAAAGGCGTGGTCAGCATCCGTCTGCAATCCCAACCAAGTAAATTATTTGATGGTATTTGGCAAGGCAAAGAGCGCTTTGATCTTGTGCTTTGTAATCCACCATTTCATACCAGTGAATCGGCGATGGTAGGGGAAACCAAACGCAAATGGCGTGGAGTGAAAGGTGACGCTTCCAAAACGGAAAAGCCTGTGTTGAATTTTGGTGGTACAGCGGCTGAATTATGGTGTGAAGGCGGTGAGGCGGGTTTTGTCTCACGTATGGTCAAAGAAAGTGTGCAATACGCTGATCGCTGTTTTTGGTTTACCTCCTTGGTAGCACGGCAGAGTCATCTAGAGACAATTTATCGGGTGTTAAAAGACGTTGGCGCGACACAAGTACGCACCATTAAGATGGCACAGGGTCAAAAAGTCAGTCGGTTTGTCGCCTGGAGCTTTTTGGATGAGAATCAAATGGCGTATTGGCAAGACAACTACTGGAAAAGCTAATGGTCTTGCCGAGTCGATAAATGGGCGTGTTTAGTGATAAGCGCAAAGTTTTTTAGCAACCTTAGTGGCCAGTTGCGCGTTATTAAACACAAGGCGAATATTGCTCGCTAAACTGTTCCCACCGGTTAACTCTGCCACCCGAGCCAATAAAAAAGGGGTGGAATCCTTGCCAGAAATCCCTTGTTCGTCTAGTTCGCTCAGTGCCTGATTAACGGCCTTGTCGATGGTCGTTTTGTCCATGGCGAATTCTTCTGGAATCGGGTTGGCAATGACCGCTCCTCCATGCAGATTCATGCTCCATTTTGCCTGCAGGAATTCCCCAATGCTTTCCGGTGTAGGCATCGTAAAGTCGACTGTTTGGTCACTTTCGCGTGTGTAAAACGCAGGTAGGGATTCGGTTTGATAACCCAATACGGGCACACCATGGGTTTCCAAATATTCCCGTGTTAACGCCAGATCCAAAATGGATTTTGCCCCTGCACACACCACAGCCACATTGGTTTGTGCCAGTTCTTGCAAGTCAGCGGAAATATCGAAAGTTTGCTGAGCGCCACGGTGCACGCCACCAATGCCTCCGGTTGCAAAGACCTTAATGCCCGCCATGGCGGCGATAATCATGGTAGCAGCGACGGTGGTGGCGCCATGTTGTTTCGTGGCGACCACATAAGGCAAGTCGCGGCGTGAGCATTTGGTTACCGATAAACCTGCTTGGCCTAATACATCAATTTCCGCTTCGCTTAACCCCGCCTTTAAACGGCCATCAATAATCGCAATGGTGGCGGGAACGGCGCCGTTGTCGCGAATGATTTGCTCCACTTGTTTCGCCGTTTGGGCGTTCTCAGGCCATGGCATACCATGGGAGATAATAGTACTTTCCAAAGCCACGACGGGCAGGTTGTTAGCAAGTGCGTGAGCCACTTCAGGGCTAATGTCTAAATACGTATTCATCGCGTTTTAATCCATTCTTGTATGTTATGTGGGGTAAAATGGGGGTGGTTAGCGTGCTGAGATTCCAAGGTTATACCTGCACAGGCAAGGCTGAATTCCAGCTGTTGTTGGCGTGGCCAGCTTTGGCTTTGAGCGTACATAAAGCCTGCTAACAGGGCATCGCCGGCACCTGTATCACTAATCGGTGACGTGCTATAGCAAGGTACTAGAAGACTTTGCTCGGCATCTTGATAGAGCAGTCCCTGACTACCTAAGCTGAGTAACACGGCGCTGACTCCTTTGGCTTGCAGGGCTTGAGCAAGATTTTTAGGATCGTCTTCCGAACTTTCTAAAATGGCACGTGCTTCGTCTTGATTGACCTTGAGCAAGTCGAGTTTTGATAACACAGACCGGAGCCGTGGCGCTTTGGTTGCGGATACCGCATCGGCAATCAAAAAGGCTTGAAAGTCTTGCTCGCTGAACCATTCAATGGCACTGAGGCTTAAATTGGCTTCGATCAGAATGTATTGGGAGGCGTGAAAAAGAGGGGACTTGCTGCTGAGTAACGGTTCGTCGAGGGCATCAATAATATGCATATCGGCGATAGCAGCAACCAATTGACCTTGGTGATCATTCACGGCCAAATAGGTGCTGGTGGGATAATCGGGGTGACGAATCACATGTTGAGTATTGACGCCGGAAAGTCGTGTTTGCTCCAGCATCCAATCACCAGAGGCATCTAAGCCAGCTATAGACACGAGGGAGGCATTGAGTCCAAGCCTTGCCAAGTTTTCTGCAATATTGCGCCCCACACCACCTGGACTTTGCGACACACTTCCTGGGTTGGAATCGTGTGGTAGGAGTGTCGTGGCGCTTTTACCATGAATATCCAGATTACTCCCGCCGACAACCACGATATTGTCTTGCTCCGGCACTATATAGCCTTTTCCCAAAATGAGCCCTTGTCGAGTCAGACGCATAATGTGGCCAGCAATGGACTCTCGACTCATGCCAAGCATATCGGCGAGCTGTTGTTGAGACGCCATGGGGTGACGCTTTACGGCATCAAAAACGCGAGACTCTATTTCAGTCATATTAGCACCATTAACTAATGTTATTGATTTAAACATAAGTTAATATCTCTATTAAGGTCAAGTAAAAAGAATAAAAAATAACCCGTTTTATGATAGTGGAAGGGGTTCTGCTGTGGTTGAAAAGTATCCATTACGATAGAAACCTTCCCTAGACTTGGGTTGCTTTCAGACGCCTACAGGATAAAATCAGATTCATTATTATTTTAGGGTAAGGTAAACGTTATTATGTTGTTTCTAATACGGATATTTTTATTATGCCTACTAATTCTTGGGGTGACACTGGGCGGTATTATTATGTGCCTGTGTACCTTAACCTCAAAAGATAGGGTGTATCGTTTAGGTAAGATATTCTCTAAAGTGGCGACCTTGTTTGGCTTATCCGTAGAGGGGCGAGTAGCACCAGAAGCTGAAGTCGTTTCGCAAGCTGTGTATATTGCCAACCACCAGAATAACTTTGACCTGTTCACTGTGGCTGCGGTTTTTCCTAAAGGTACGGTGACGGTAGGGAAAACTAGCCTGCGTTGGATTCCTTTCTTTGGAGCCTTGTATTGGGCGAGTGGCAATATTCTTATTAACCGTAATAACCGCAAAAAAGCCATCAAAACAATTGATCAAGTAGTGGACAGTATGAAATCGACTGGATTGTCTATCTGGATGTTTCCAGAAGGCTCCCGTAGTCGAGGGCGTGGCTGGTTGCCTTTTAAACGTGGTGCTTTTCATGCGGCGGTTCAAGCGGGCGTGCCTGTTATCCCTGTGGTGTGCAGTAATACCCATGAACAGGTGAAACTAAACCGTTGGCATAATGGGAAAGTGATTGTTGAGATGCTGCCACCTATTAGCACGGAGGGATTAAAGGAAACCGATGTGGTGAAGCTCATGAAGCAATGTGAGTCACAAATGCATGAAACAAAAGCGCGTTTGGACGAGGAGCTCGCCAAGCGTTAGTGGTTTTTTGCTATCTCTAGAAGCTGTTCCGTCATGGCGGCTTTGAGAGCGTGATTCGCTGGTAAGCTTTGTGTCGCCCATTCTGGATGTTGACGCGCTTTTTTCCACAGCGGTTTTATCGCGTTAATAATGGTTTTGTTGGTGTCGTTATCGTCTTGCTTATTGAGCGTAAAGGCGCGTTGTGAGGCATGACCCCGTTGGTCTAAATGAGCAATTAAGGCTAGGCCGCGTAAACACAAGAGGCTCAATGTAGCACTGTCTGCACACAAATAATGGCGCTTGGTAAACTTGCTTTTCAGTGTGTCTTTATAGTGTCGTCCCGTTTGCCATGAGGCACCAAGGATCGCCCCTAAGGAAGTGGCGGCACCAAGGGATAAGCCGCCGGTCATCACATCCACCCCCGCGCCAATGGCGGCCCCCGTCATGGCGCTAGCCCCCGTGCTCACGCCCCATGCTTTGAGTGTATCGAGCGCAAAGATATCCTGTTGCCACTGGCCACTTTGCACAGAGAATGCCGCTGGCATGACATCCTCTTCACGAAACTCATAGAGAGTTAATAATGAATGGATAAATTGACTTTCTAGTTGGCGAATCTGTTGTTCAAAGGCTGTGGCATCGTCTGGTGCTGGTGGGTATCGGTCACATACTTTGCGACTACTAGCGGCCTGAATCAGTAAATTGGCAAGGTTGTCGATGGCGAAGGTTTTGCGTGAACGTGCGGCTTCTTCTCGGCTGATGAGCAGTGTTTCTATGTCATCATAGTGGTCTGGCATCAAGCTTTGTAAACTCTGATAAAGGCGTTTTTCATCTTCAAAATAAAAGGCGACAGAATCGTAACGCACAACCGCATGAAGGTGGCGCTCTGCTAATACTTGTCGCCATGATGCTAAGTGCACGCTATCGGAGGCGCTAAAGTTTAAAATGGGCACAATGGGTTTACTGGCGCTGGCGAGTAGGGTGAGTTCGTCAAGATATTTCCCCAGCGGTGCTTGGCGAATGTCGATCACGTAGAGGATGATATCGCATTGGTTGAGCTGTTTAAGAATCTTGGCTTCTTGTTCGAAGTGGTCTTCTGCTAAATGACTTTGACAGAAGGGGGCGATCCAACGGTTCCCTGGGTATTGATCAAAGGGGGCTTGTTGGCGCGCTTCCCATAAGCCAATCGAGTCTTCAAAGCCGGGGGTATCAATTAAGGTCAATAAGGTTTTGTTATTCACCTTGATAGCGACGCTTTCCACATGGCGTGTGGTGCCAGCTTGATTACTGATTTCGCCAAAATTCTGTTGGCGTAGCAAGGTTCGAATCAGCGAGGTTTTGCCTGTATTCGCGTGACCAACGACTAACAGTGAAATCGACATGGCTATTCCTCCTCAGCGAAACGAAAGATAGAATCAGGGTGAATGCCTGCTTCTAATCCAGTGCGTAACCAAGCGTCGACAAACAGTGACGTACTTTTCCCTTCATCCCCTTCATCTGCGTGTTCGCGAATTACCAGAGACACGTTAGGGTGCGCGCTGACCGCTTGAGAAAGAAAGCGTCGTGAGCCTCGGTCTGGGCTGTGTGTACCATCAACCAAAAGATAAAGCGGCTTGTGGTAAGTGGCCTGTAAAAAGACCTGTTGCTGCGTGGCATCGTTCAATACCATCTGTTCTTCCGCCCCATAAAGGCTTTCTGGGATGGCTTGGCTCCATTCAAATAGGCCCCAAATTTGCCCAAGGGCATGGGCGTCTAATGGCTGAATGACCGGGTTTTCAGAGTGGGTTGCCTTGTTTACTGAAGCAGGAGATGGAACCGCTCTCTCTTTATCAACCACACGTGCTTCGCTTTGTTCTTTATAGCGTCGTTCAATGGCTTGTTCTTGGCTGTTCTTAGGGAGGGTTAAGCGTTTTATTCGATACATAACGATACTTAAAATACTCAATAAAAGGCGAGGTAGAACACCATAAAGCATGATACTGGCAAGCAACAATGTCGCCCAATGCTGACGAGTGCTGGCGGCTTGTGACACCATGTCCACACGGCTGGCCAGTATGTCCAGTTGGTTGGGAACGCTAATGCCAAGCCAATGAGGTAGCGCGCTCAGTTGCTGAGTGATCCAGAGAAATTGCTGGTCGCCTAATAGAGTCGTCTCCCAAACAAAATTGACTTGATTCGTGAGCAGGAGCAGCAAGGTCATTAAAAAACCAGCCAGTAAATAGCTGAACCAAGCAATGTGTGAAATAGAACTTAATAGCCATTTATTAGAATGAGCAGGACACTGCCAATGCCAAAAAGCCGAACTGGCATCTGTGTTGATATTGGAGTGCTTGCTGACCTTATTATTAATGAAGATTAAGCTGGTCAGTAACACGCCTTTTGACTGTCTGGTGTTGTTACCCAGTGCTAACATGCCAATCAACCAAATGATTAGGTTAAGACCATGAAACCCCAGCATCACGATCAATAACCAAAAGATATTCACCTTGCCAGAAGATGACACAGCGAAGGCTGGGGGAACGGCCAATAGGCCCAAAAGAAACGTCACAGCGAACAGAAAATAAAGGCCCAGTTTAAAATAGCGTTGTAGTTGTTCGCATTGTGCCAAGTAGCTTTTGGTCGGCTTCGTCTCTGCTTGTACGTTCTTGCCAAAGGGACGAGCGCTTTTCGTTTGCGGATCATCCAGTTTACTTAAGGCACCCTCAAGATTGGCTGCACGACTGGGTAAGCGAAAGTCGGTGTGACTTTCTAACCAAGCCGCGATAGACAGCTTTCCACGTGTAGACAAAGCCATTTACAAAGATACTCGTTGGATCACAGTAGACGGTTGTCGTTGCATCAAAATCTTACCGTGACGCATATTGAATAATACCTCTCCTTGATTGCGTAGGACGCTGTAATCGTCTTCCCCACTGAGTAAAATGCCGTTGGCAGGATGACCTTCTTTCACACCGTAACTTTTCAATTGCATCAGTTTAGCACTGTTGTCGGTAATAAAATCTAATGCATGAACGAAATCGTCATAGCCCATCATTTGACAGATATGCAGTCCAAAATCCAAGGAGCGTAATAACTTGCCGTTACCCAGAGAATACCAAGGGTCGAAGATGGAATCCTGTGCGAAGCCCACATTCATGCCAGCGGCGGTAAGTTCTTTGACACGGGTTAAACCACGGCGTTTCGGGTAGGAATCAAAGCGGCCTTGCAAGTGAATGCTTTCCGTTGGACAGGAAACAAAGTGAATGCTGGAATGCTTTAACAAGCGGAACAGTTTGGAGCAGTAGGCATTATCGTAAGAATGCATGGCGGTAGTGTGGCTGGCCGTCACGCGGTCGCCTATGCCTGCTTGCATGGCTTCATGGGCTAAAAATTCTAGGAAACGCGAGTTTGGATCATCGATTTCATCGCAATGCACATCCACCAAACGATCGTATTTGAGCGCGAGTTGAATCAGGGTTTTTACAGATTTTTCGCCCAGTTCGCGGGTGTATTCAAAATGCGGAATGCCACCAACCACATCCGCACCGATTTCCATGGCTTCTGTCATCAAGGCTTCGCCATTGGGGTAGGAATGGATGCCTTCCTGCGGAAACGCGACCACCTGAATATCGAGCACATCTTTTAGTTCGTCACGCAGTTCGCACAGGGTGCTCATGGCAACCAAAGAGGGATCTGTGGTGTCGATATGAGTGCGAATATGCTGCACGCCATTGTCAATCAGCATGGCTAAGGTGTCTTTCACGCGGCGACGGATGTCGTCGGGGCTTAGCATGGGTTTACGTTGCGACCAACGTTCGATGCCCTCGAACAAGGTACCGCTGCGGTTCCATTCTGGTTCCCCCGCCGTCAGAGCGGCATCGAGATGGATATGGGGCTCAACAAAAGGCGCACAAAACAGCTTACCTTGGGCGTCAATATCGTCGCCAGCAGTGGAGGCGTCTAAAACGACGGGCTGGTCTTGTTGTTGAATTGAAGCAAACAGACCGTTTTCGACTATGATGGTATAAAGTGCTGTTTGCTGTCTTAAGCGTGCATTGATGATCTTCACTTTCCACTCTCCTGATACATCGTTACTGTTAGTAACCCTAGTCGCCTAGGCTTTTGTTTTACCTGATGCTTTTGCTAAAGGCAAAGGGGCGGCTGTTTTTACTGAGCGAATGGCAAAATGACTTTGAATGTCTTTTACATGGGGTAACGATTGCAAGGCTTTTAAAATGCGCTCGTAATCTTGTAAATCCACTGCCACCACTTCCAAACGATAATCTGCTATACCAGACACTAAATGTGCGCTGATAATGTCGTCCATTGCTAAAATCGCGTTTTCAAAGGCAATGTGTTTGTCGTCCGCATGGCTTTTTAAGCGTACTTCGACAAATACCGTCATGGAAAAGCCCGCTTTCTGCCGATCAATACGAGCATGGTAGCCCTTGATGACACCGGCGTCTTCTAGTTGCTTCACACGGCGCAAACAAGGGGAGGGGGAAAGATGAATTTCCTCAGCCAACGCCACGTTGGTTAGCCGTCCATCGGATTGCAGATGAGAGAGTATTTCTAAGTCAGTTTTATCCATTTTGGCACACTTAGTATTTTATCTATTAGATATAGGCATCTTATGCTAAAAATCTTACTTTTTGGAGTGTGAATAGCAAGGACATGCTCCCCCATCTACCTTGATAATACGTTAACTCAGTTTAGCGAGGTGGATATGTCTCAGGTCGTCACACACAACACGTCATCAAATGTGGCTCAAGAGCCACCCAAATACAAACAATACGCCACAGGCTGGGGCTTTCGCTTTGGGTTGGTCGCCGCCTTGGTGAGCATCTTTATTTGGGCCTCTTGGCTGGTGAGCATGCGTGCTGGTATGACCAACACTTTGACGGCGTTCGATCTTGGACTTTTACGATACTCGCCGCCCGCTCTGTTGCTGTTTCCTTTTTTGTGGCGCGCTAGAGCGCAAGTCAAAGCCGTATCACCTATACTATTATTGGGTATTGTCTGCGGTGCAGGTTTGCCGTTTTTCTACCTAAGCGCCACAGGCTTGAAATACGCGCCAGCGTCCCATGCTGGTTTGTTGATTCTTGGGGCTTTTCCCTTCTTCGTCACCATGTTAGCCGTACTTTTCTATCAAGAAAAAGTCAGCCGTGAGCGCAAGATAGGTTTGAGCTTGGTCAGCATTGGTGTATTGGTCTTACTCAGCTTGTCATTACTCACTGCCTCAGAAAATACATGGAAAGGCGATTTGTTACTGCTTGCCGCGAGCTTTTTTTGGGCGGTGTATACCGTAAGCTTACGGATTGCGGGATTGCCGCCTTTGGTATCCACTGCGCTGATGGGCTTGGTTTCATTAATTGTGTTGGCTTTCTTATGGGCTACGGGACTGGCTTCAAGCGGCTTGGCTGATGCTTCTTGGGACATGTTGGCGGGTCAACTGGTTGTGCAAAGTCTATTAGTGGGGTTATTAACAGGCTTCACCTATGGTTACGCTATCCATAAATTGGGGGCAGAAAATATGGCGGCCATCGGTGCCTTTACTCCTGTCCTCGCGGCATTGATCGCTATTCCTGTGCTGGGTGAACGCCTAGAAGGCTATTCCATTGTTGGTCTGGTACTTGTCAGTATCGGCGTTGTCATCGCCAGCGGAATATTGAAAAGTAAGCGTTCATTCTAGGGAGTCATTGACAGCCACTGACTCAGAGCAATGGCGATTTCAACGGCTTGTCTGCGAACAGGTGCTTCCAGCGCCTTGGAGTTAAGTCGGCCACGTCTTTTGCAGGG
>NZ_FLOB01000014.1 GCF_900089775.1 Marinomonas spartinae | reverse complement strand
CTGAGTTTCTGTAAGATGGCTTCTTTAAAGGCTCTTGAATGTCTTTGGTAATCCACTGGTTTTAACTTACCGCCCCCTGTCTATTTATAATATCAAATGAGGCGACAACTATCCTGACACAGGGGGATAATTTAAACTTAAAATCATCCCTATCAGGCATTCGAAAACTCAAATATACTATACTCCACCATTGAGGCGCATTCCAAAAAATTGCCAACTGGCCATCTTTTGTATCGCGGCTTAATGGGTCACGTACTGAACGACTTGGCAATATAAAACCTTCGTATCCCATACTATTCAAAACACCAAGGAAAGAGTGGCCTCCTTCCCTCAACCTTATCCCCTCTTGACTCAATAACAGGGAGAGACAACATGGAAACATCCATCAGCAACACTCAGTTTAATGCTTTAGATATCAAACGCCGTAATCATATCAACATCCTGGGCGAAGGCGAGGATGTCATCCTGTTAGCCCATGGTTTTGGTTGTAGCCAAAACATGTGGCGCTTTTTAACACCCTACCTAGAAAAACAGTACAAAGTCGTTTTGTTTGATTATGTCGGCAGCGGCAATTCAGACGTTCGGGCCTATCAAAAAAACCGCTATAGCCAGCTAGAAGGTTACGCGCTGGATGTGATCGAAATTTGTGATTCATTGGATTTTTCCAACGTACTCTTTGTCGGACATTCGGTCGGTGCAACCATCGGCTTAATTACGGCCCAGAAAAGGCCTGATTTGATCGACAAACTGGTTATGGTGTGCCCTTCTCCCTGCTTTTTAAATTTGAATGATGGTTATTCTGGTGGCTTTGAAAAAAGTGATTTAGAAGAACTCGTCAACTTAATGGACAAAAATTACATAGGATGGGGCAACTATCTCGCCCCTTTGGTCATGAACAGCACCCCTTCAGAAACAGATACAGAACAAGAAACGGACGATGCACTGGTACAAGAATTACTCACTAGCTTTTGCTCAACAGACCCAACCTATTCTAAACCGTTCGCCATAGCAACCTTCTTTTCTGACTACCGCCACTTACTGCCGAAAGTCCACCAGCCCTGCTTAGTCATACAAAGTAAACAGGATACTTTAGTGCCCGTTGAAGTAGGTAAATATACGCAAAAACAGCTACCTAATGCTAAGCTGGATATTATTAATGGCAAAGGACATTGTTTGCATATGACGTACCCATTACAAGTACTCAACTGCATTCAAGATTTTATTGATCAAACTCAATAAGGAGACCAGTAAGCAGATGGAGATGGACCCCCATATATTTCCATGTGGCCTTATGGTCAGTGATTTTCAGGAACAGAAAATTCTGCAACTCAATGCATACATTGAGAACGAGTTTGGCTTTGCCAAAGAAAGCTTAATAGGCCAACCCATTACGGCTCTTTTTACCAAAGCCAGTATTCTCTTTTTAGAACATTATTTTTACCCAATGCTGTTACAAGATGGCAAAGTATCCGAGCTACAAGTCATGCTGCTCTCGGCGAAGAAAGAGCCTGTTCCTGTCACCATCAACGCGACCCTATCCCAGCAAGGTAAAATCCATTGGGCGTTATTCAGCGCCATTAATCGAGACCAACTCTATCAAGAGCTTATCAATACGAGGGATAAGCTCGAAGACAAAACCAAAGCTCTAACCATCACCTCTGCCACTGATGAACTGACAGGATTACTCAATAGAAGAGAGGCGACAAAACGAGCAAATGAAATGATCCAGCAGACAAAACGTGCCGACTTAATGTTGTCTTTTATTCTGTTAGATATCGATTATTTCAAAAGAGTCAATGACACATTTGGTCATCAAAAAGGGGATAAAATACTCATTGAGATGTCGAAAGTCTTGGTAAACACAGTTCGTTCCTGTGACATTGTGGCTCGCTGGGGTGGGGAGGAATTTTTAATTGTCCTTTATAACACGCCCATAGACAAGGCCAACACCTTTTGCCAACGACTTCATGACAGGATCAATCAAATCGCAATAGGTCGCGACACCTTACATGTCAGCATTGGCATGACAGGTTACCCAATCGATAAGCAAGCCTTAAATCTTGATGAAATCATTTGGCAGGCAGACGAAGCCTTGTATGATGCCAAAGAAAGAGGGCGTAACCAAACACGTCTATTCAAAGAGAGTTTGTTACTGGATAAGAGATAACAACCAGTCAAGGAAATAATACAATGCCTATTCAATCTGAAGTCGAGTTAAGAGAAATCTTTGGTCATGCTAAGGGTCGTGCTGCACAAAAACAACTTTCTCAGCTAGAACCCCATAGCATGCGATTTATTGAACTGTCTCCTTTTATGACCATCTCAACATTCAATCAGTCTGGCAAGCTAGATTGCTCTCCTAGAGGAGGCGCCGCAGGTTTCGTTAAAATTCTGGATACCAATCGTCTTCTCATCCCCGAAGCAAAAGGCAATAACCGATTGGACTCTTTAGTCAACATTATAGAAACAGGCAAGATTGGCTGCCTGTTTTTAATTCCGGGGGTCGATGAGACGCTACGAATCAATGGCACAGCAAGCATCAGCACTTGCCCAGAACACCTTGCTCATTTTGCAAAAGAGAAAAACCCTCCTAAAGCGTGTATCGACATCACCATTGAAGAAGTATTTTTACACTGTGCTAAATCCCTGATGCGCTCCAAGCTCTGGTCAGAATCTACTAAGATAGAGCGCTCCAAGCTGCCAACCATGGGTCAAATGATCAAAGATCAGTTGCAACTGAGCGAAGAACCAGAAAGCCAAGAAGCAATGCTCAAGCGCTATCAGCCACTGCTATAGCGCCCAAAACATTCCTAAACAGGTACAGCCAACGATTAACACTCGGGCAAACGCACAGAAATATTCACCGCAAGACCACCTTGGGAGGTTTCTTTGTAACGGCTATTCATGTCTTGCGCCGTTTGCCACATAGTACGCACCACATCGTCTAGCGAGACTTTGGCATTGGCCGCTTCCGTATTTAAAGCAATATGTGCCGCCGTAATGGCCTTGATCGCCCCCATGCTATTGCGCTCAATACAAGGGATTTGCACTAGGCCACCAACCGGATCACATGTCATCCCCAAGTGATGTTCCATGGCGATTTCAGCCGCCATCAAGGCTTGTGCAGGGGAGCCACCTAACCCTTCGGTTAAAGCCGCTGCGGCCATCGCAGACGACACGCCAATTTCGGCCTGACACCCTCCCATCGCAGCAGAAATGGTCGCGCCACTTTTGAAAATACTGCCAATGGCCCCCGCGACCAATAAGAAGTGAATAAGATCGTCCTGAGTCACTTTTTGATCGGTAAAATACAGGTAATACATCATCACTGCAGGAATCACGCCAGCCGAACCATTAGTTGGTGAAGTCACAATACGTCCTAAAGCCGCATTCTCTTCATTCACCGCCAATGCAAAGCATCCCACCCACTTTAACGTATGTGAGAAATCTTTATGGCAAGCCCCGATAGCCTCAAACCATGCCTTCTCATCTAATTCATAGGAGTTGGGCATCAGCTTAGTAGCCAATTGAGCCGCTCGGCGCCCTACCTCTAGCCCACCAGGTAACACCCCTATCGTGTGACAACCTCGAAAAACAGCACTTTCCATCACCCGCCAAATAGCCCGTAATCCTTCTTTTGTTTCAGCTTTCGGACGTAATTGCTCTTCTAGCTTTAACATGGCCTGGGAGATGCTCACAGACGCCCCATCATGATCGCACAAAGCCAACAAATCCTTACCCGTTTCAGGAAAACCTAAACTTGGCTCGTTGATAACGTCTTCACCTTCCTCCCACAGAATGGCTCCTCCGCCAATGGAATAAGCTGTCTTTTGTGTCACTTCTTGCTCCTGTTCATCGTAGGCAATCAACGTCATACCGTTAGCATGCATCGGCAATCGTTCGCTCATATGATAAACAATGGCTGACGCCGGAGGAAAATGAACGTCTCGCTTGGCGGACAATAACAGTCGCCCCGTCGAAGTTATTAATCTAGGGATATTGTCTACATCCTCTAGGGGAACCGTTACAGGATCCGCTCCCGACAGCCCCATCATAATGGCAATATCAGTACAGTGACCTTGTCCTGTCAATGCCAAAGAACCATATAAAAAGACTCGAACACTATGAACGTTATCCAACAGCCCCTTATCTTCCAGTCCTTGAGCAAATGCTCTGCATATTTGCCAAGGCCCTAAAGTATGCGAACTGGATGGCCCAACGCCAATTTTTAAAATATCAAATACACCCACTGGCTTCATAATGATCTCTGCAATAAAAGACTCTAAAGTTGGCTAGTGTGACCACAATAGCGTTCATATAATTGAGCAAGACAGACATTTTATTCTCTAATTACGACGCTTCAATATAAATTCATCATATTCTTTCAACCACCTTATTTTTCTTGCTGTAATCGATTGAATAGTTAAAAAATGTCGTTAGAATTCTCCCTACTTTGCAGATCAGGTAAGAAAAATGACAGATATCACCATTCTTGACGGCGGCATGGGCCGTGAACTTGAGCGCCACGGCGCCCCCTTTAAACAGCCTGAATGGTCTGCTTTAGCCATGATGGAAGCCCCTGATATTGTTAAGGTTATTCACAAGGGCTATATAACCAGTGGTGCCCGCGTCATCACCACTAACAGCTACGCTTTAGTACCATTCCACATTGGCGAAGAGGTATTCAAAGCACGGGCTTATGAACTAGCAGAACTCGCAGGAAAAAAAGCACGTGAAGCGGCGGATGAAAGTGGCACACCTACCAAAGTAGCGGCTTCTATCGCTCCTATGTTCGGTTCTTACCGTGCAGATTTATATCAAGCTGAACGGGTCGAAGAACTCGCTACACCATTAATTAAAGCACAAAACGACTACGTGGATATTTGGCTATGTGAAACACAAAGCATGATAGATGAACCCACCAAAATTAAAGCCATCGTCGATAAAGTCGACACGGAACATAAACCATTTTGGGTAGCGTTCACGTTAGAAGATTCCAAACCAACGGAAGAGCCGCTTCTGCGCTCGGGCGAACGCGTTGTAGAAGCCGTAAAGGCCATGGAAGTCATCGGCGTTAACGCCATATTATTCAATTGCAGTCAGCCTGAAATCATTGGTGAAGCCATAAAATTAACCAAAGCCATACTGCAAAATAAAGCTATTCAGATTGGCGCTTATGCAAACGCTTTTCCTCCTCAGCCAAAAAATGCCACTGCAAATGAAAGCTTAAATGCCTTACGTCAAGACCTAACACCACCCGCTTACCTACAATGGGCGCAACAATGGATACAAGACGGAGCAACCCTAATTGGTGGCTGCTGCGGAATAGGACCAGAACATATCCAGGTCTTAGCCAACGAACTGACTGTCTAATCAATCACTAAGACGAACACAGCCTTATCTGATACATAAGGCTGTGTCTGGCGTACTCTTTGCCTAGAACACATTATCCATATAGAGAAAAACAATAGTGGTGTTTATTAACAAGCTGTGCTATCAACGCATCCCTCTCTAAACGTTTACTCTGCTCATCCCGTGCAAACGGCTTGGCCGCCACTTGGCTAATAGTCTCTATATCTTTTAGGGTGCCCCCACCACTCAGCGCCAGCGAAGTGTGTGCAATATTACACCTCCACCTTTTGCATTATCTAGGTACTCATTCGCGGTACTTTTTATTATTGCCATATCAAAGTGAAGAATATACTCGAAAATATTCCGATACAGCTACGACATCAGCTGCCACATCGATCGGCGCACTCTGCATCTCATGCCAAAACACCGTCTCCGCTTCTAGTGACTTGATTTGGCCTGTCCAACTGGGTATCACATAATAATGAATCAATTGCAGCTCGTTCGTAGGATGATACAGACTGCATAAATAGTGATGGGAGTCTGGTATCACATCCAATTCTTCTTTTAATTCCCGAATCAGTGTATCAAGCTGACTTTCCCCTGGTTCTATATGACCACCAGGAATAGCAATTAAGCTTGGGTCAGAGGCTTTATCATCCGCTCTTTTTTCTAACAGCACCTGCTCATCTTGAATCAACAGAAACGAAACACACTCACTAATCATTTCCACAATGCTCCACACATATTCTTAGAGAATAACCAAGAACAAAGACTTACTTATTTCTCCGTATTATTTTTCTCAACAACGGCCCCTTTATCAACCGAACTAAGGGTCTTCACCATGGGGTCAATTACTTTGTGAAACCACACCTTACCAAGGGTTTGCACAAGGGCTGGATATCCACTTTTTGGCAAACGTCCTTGGGCAACAAATTCTTTCGAAACCAGCACCTGTCCCGAGGACGAAATCAACTTCCAACGACCCGCAACATGAACCATCCCATTAAGATCTCCATAGAATGTATCAACATCTATACTTAAGTGCTCCGATGAAGAGACCAAAGCCTGCGATCCAAACCACTCGACATTGGGCATACGCTTAATTAAAGCTTGCAAGGTGATTCGGCTCAGTTGAGGTGCTAATGGTTCTGCCCACAAGTTTTGCTGAGACCGAAATACCTCCCCCTGTTTAGACACCAACACCATTTCATTGCCCGCAAGATAATCAGCCACTCTAATAGGCAACAGTTGAATCTGCGCAACTTGCTGCTTTTTATTGAGTAAGTCCGACGATATCGATGTCGTATTTTTGGCCTCCTGGTCCATCAAGAGATATTCATTACTTGGCACAACAGTCGTCGCACAACCTGTTAACAAACAGGATAAAGTCACCGCTATACAGAGATAATATCGACTGAGCATATGTTGAGTTTCCTATTGTTGTGTTCCCGCTCTGGGCTGAATGTCTTTCTGTGTTTTCTTATCAAAAATCAGAACATTTGGATCATTTCTTAATTCTCTTAATAAGGGTTGCAGCTCATTAAGAGACCGCTGTAATGATTCAATACTATCTCGAACAGGCCCGCCTATTTGACCGTCACCTTGATAGGTAACAAGCGTTTTCTTGAGCTCTTGAACTGCTTCTAACACTTGCTGTGGCAGAGCTTGGGTATCTTTTTTCTGCAGCAGAGCATTGAGGTCATTTGTTAACTTTTTAATACTCTGCAACGTATTACTCGCCTCGATCATTGTATGATTTACATGCGAAAAACTTTCGTCAATAGGCGCTTTGGATAGCTTATCTAGAATAATCGAGACTTTTGTTTCAATATTCGCCAAACTATTTGGCGTTGTTGGAAACACATCAATCCCTTTCAATGTTTTAGTCTTAATTCGTTGAGGACTCGCTACAACGTTCAAATCAATGATTTTCGCCCCAGTCAGTAAATTGCTGGTTTTTAATGAGGCTCTAAGACCATCATGAATACTTTTCTGAATCATGTTTTTAAATTCTTGCCGAGTCATACCATTGAGTTGATGATCCAATCGCTGTGGCTCTATTCGAGCAAGTACTGGAATCACAGGGTCCGTCATTGATGTAAGAGCACGTATATCTAATCCATTATAAGGCACTTGCATCACGGTACCGATGCGCAATCCGCGATACTCAACAGGGGCGCCAACTTCTAGGCCACTAACATTTTCTTTAAACAAAAACAAATAATTAATAAACTCGTTATATACGTGGTTTTGCGCAGATTGCTTGGAAGCATAAAGTTCGAATTGCGATAAATTTTTTACCGGATGTCCTATGTGTTGGTCTTTTAGCATGCCAAAGCTGATTCCCCCAGAAAACAAGGTTTCAAGAGAATCCAACCTTACTTCAAACCCCCGCGCAGAACTTTGCAACGAGAACCCTGGCGTAATCCAGAAATGTACAGCACTATTGACCAAAGAGTCATAAGGCGCACGGATAAATACTTGATAGGTAATGGCATTTTTCTTGATGTCGAATCCCACTTTTTCAATGTAGCCGACATCATAACCACGAAAGTGTACTGCTGTACCAACATCCATTTTCGAACTGCCGGTACTAAATAATTTCAGATGGATACCTTGGCTTTTATTGGTCGAAACAGGTGGGTTGGGAAGAATAGTAAAACGTGTCTTCAGTTCCCCCTTTAGACTGGGCTCCATTTCAATATAAGCCCCTGAAAGCAATGTCCCTAAACCACTAACTCCGGCTTTACCAATACGCGGCTTAACAACCCAAAACTGTGCATCCGCATGCAGCATTTTACTGGCATTTTTATTCATTTGGACAGTAATAATGGCTTGATTAAAATCATCACTCAAACGCACTGCTGTCACCATTCCCACGTCCACATTACGGGCTTTGACCTTGGTTTTCCCAGCCTCTATACCATCTGCGTTTTGCGCAATCAAAGTCACTTCTGGACCTTGATTGGACCAATTTTGATACACCATCCATCCGGCAACAAGCAAGGCGATTAGAGGAACAAACCAAATAGTATTAAAGCGGATTTTACGTACCTCTTGGAGGTTGTTATTGTCAGTACTCAAACCAAAATTCCTCAGTTAATCTAGCATGATATTTTTTATCATCACTCATCATGGGTATGCCCCTCTTTGTCCCAAAGCAATCTAGGGTCAAATGATTGCGCTGCTAACATAGTCAGTATCACTACACTGGCAAAGCATAAAGCGGCTTTTCCAGGGTAAATATTTAGCAGCCCCCCCAACTGAACCAGCCCAGTTAAAATAGCCACAACAAAAATATCGATCATGGACCAGCGACCGACGAACTCAGTCAAACGATACAAGGTGAGCTTTTTCATAATGCCATAGGAACTTGGGCGATAAGATTGCCAACACAACCAACTCAGCGCTAACATTTTCGCGATCGGAATAAACACGCTCGCAATCAAAATAATGGCCGCAACAGGGTAAGACCCCTCTGACCACAATAACAGTACACCACCAATAATCGTCGAGGGTGTAGTAGAGCCAAAATAGGTGGTCTCCATGATGGGAAAGACATTAGCAGGTACATACATAACCAAAGAGGCGATCAACAAAGCGATCGTGACTTTAATACTTTGCGGCTTCCTACTATTTGCCTTATGACCACAACGACTGCAGTGAGCCTCGTCAATGAGAAGAATAGCTCCGCAGGTTTGACAGCCTTTTACGCCTTGAGAGCGTGCAGTTTGCGAACTTAAAGCAATGCTCAGAGAAGGCGTCGCGACCTGATGCCAAAACCACCGAATATCCACCATCGAAATCGTCTTAACTAAACAGATAACAAAACCACAAAACGCCCAAAACGACAGTCCAAGATCAATCGATGCACTACCTTGCATTTTAATCAAAGCAACAATGACTCCGACCAAAAACACATCCACCATTAGCCAAGGCTGCACACCAACCAATATTCGAATAAAATAAGTCTGCAAGGTTTGATGACGACTTCTTTTTAAATACCAAACCAACAATATGACACTAAGAAGATACAGCGCTGGCAATATTAATAAAGCAATTAGAACCAACACCCCTAAAAATGTGAAAGAATTCAGCAACAAGGTCGATATCTCCTGCCAAAGACTGACCGTTCTACCAACACCAGCCACGGAAAAGCTCAGAAAGGGGAAACTTAAAGAGAGCACCAACATCAATATCCCAGATCCCCCAAAAGCCAAGAGATTACTCAACCTTTGTCTGGGATGATAAAACAAAGGGCTTCGACATCGAGCACAGCATAATTGCTGCCCTTCTTGTAACTCAGGGATAGGCGTCACCCAATCACACTCTTTACAAACCGTCGCATGATCACTTAAAAATGAGGGTTTCATATAAAAAGGGTACCAGCTATAAACATCGCTTCTATTCAACCAAAAGTTAAAAAAATCATATGACGACTAAGATCCCGAATGTAACAAAAAAATACATTCCCGGAGCCTTAGTCAATATTGTTTTATATAAACGAGCACTTTATTTGTCTAAAGAAAAGAACATCGAGTCGCAAGCAAATTCTTTTCAAAAAATATACATCAAAAACTAACTTTATGAGCTGCAAATCATTATTATATATAGATAATTGCTTACAACACCCAAAAAGCCATAAAATCAAATAAAAAGATTCGAGTCTGTTCCCCTTGGTCCTAATCTTTTACTCTCATGAAGCTACTTACATGAAGGTAAGTTATAAGAGATATTACTGAGATAAAATACGGCTCGCATCTTGCTGTGCTTAAATATACGACGTAACCATCATCCTCTAACGAAAGTTTTATATTACTATGAAAAATTTGACAACGTTTAGATACTTATATCTCTTATGCCTGCTGGGCCCTATGTTTTTTTGCCCTGTCGCTAGTGCTGACAGCACCAATCCAGTTCAAAAAGAGTCTGCTCCATCACAACAAGCAGCGCCACAAAACAATAAAGCGGAAAACCAACCAAAAGCCCCAGCAAAAAACAAAGAGCAAAAGGTTGTCGAAGAGTCCGTCAAAAAAGCACTACAGGATCCCAAATCCGGATATCAATTCACTGATCAAACCGTTATAGATATTGCCAAAAAACTGGCAAAATCCCCTATGGTGCCACCTCTTAAAGCACCAAAAGAGCTCACCGATATGAATTATTCAACGTATCGGAAAATAAACTTCCAACAAAACCAAGCGGTATGGGGGAATACACCGACACCTTTCTCTATCCAGCTTTTTGCACCTGGCTACATTTATAAGGATCTTGTCGATATCGATGTTGTTGAAAACGGTAGAGCCTTCCCTTTAGAGGTCTCACCCTCTTCTTTTTCCACTCCCAATAAAAAGTTGGCTAAATTAATCGATAAGGTCGGAAAGTACGCTGGGTTACGCTTACACTATCCCATCAATACGAAGGACCATAGTGATGAGTTTATTGTGTTTCAGGGAGCCACTTACTTCCGTGCCATTTCTAAAGGTCAGACCTATGGATTATCGGCTCGAGGCCTTGCAATCGATGTAGCTCAACCGACAGGGGAAGAGTTTCCCATGTTCAAACATTTCTGGATAGAGCGCCCTTCCGTCACTCAAAAAGCCATTGTGGTACACGCGTTGCTAGACAGCAAAAGTGTAACAGGCGCCTATCGGTTTGGCATTTATCCAGGATCTCCTACGCGCATCGACGTGAAAGCAACACTTTTCCCTCGACAAGACGTACCACATGTTGGTCTTGCACCATTAACGTCTATGTTTATGTTTGGCACAATGGATCCTTCAGACGAACCCGATTATAGACGTCGGGTTCATGACTCCGAAGGACTACAAATACAAACAGGCCATGGTGAAATATTATGGCGTCCTTTAAATAACCCCAAAACCTTACAAATCAGCTCTTTCTATGATAAGTCACCTAAAGGCTTTGGATTGATACAGCGTCATCGTAACTACAGTGACTATCAGGATTTAGAAGCCAACTATCAAACACGTCCTTCCGCTTGGGTAAAACCACTTAATGATTGGGGAGCTGGCCATGTTGAGCTTGTTGAAATACCATCTAATTCAGAAGGGAACGATAATATTGTCACCTATTGGCAACCAAAAGGTGGCCTTAAAAAAGACAAACCTTATAGCTTTTCATACCAATTAACTTGGCCTAATGACACTCCTGTATTAGCCAATAAGCCACACATTGTAAGAAGTGCAAAGGGCACTAAACTGTTTGGCAAATATAAAGGAAAACCCGAAGTCGTTATCGACTACAGTGATATAAATGTTGATGATATAAAGAAAATACACATTAATGCGTCTACCAGTGCAGGGAAGATTCTAGAAACGCATCTTGTAAAAAACCCCCACATTAATGGTATTCGCGTCTATGTGACGTTCGACACAGACAATGCCGATGTAGCAGAGCTACGAGTCGCATTATCAGAAAATCACAAAGAAATCGCCTCAACATGGCTTTACCGATGGTTGAAACAACAATGATGACGAATAATGTTTACAAGGCTGACCTAGGCACTTCTTTACCTGAAGAGTCACCGCTAGAAATGCCAAGACACAAGGTTCAAGAAGAACGCCAACCTGCAAAAAAGCTGTTTAACCAGCCTCTTATAAGCATCTTTCTGGCACGCCTTTTTGTGTTTTGTGTCACGGTCTATTTATCATGGTACGGTGCAACCGAAATGTTCGCCGTTCTAAACACTAACTCTATTGCCGGAATGCAGTGGGCTTTCCTTGTTTTATTTTGTATCAACTTTACATGGATTTCCTTTGCCTTTTCGCAAGCTGCGTTAGGTTTTTTTAGTCAGATAAACCCTTTTCGACGTAAGATCAAAGAGGCGGATCCAGAGACAGTCACCGCGATATTGCTACCCGTTTATAATGAAGATCCCATTCGTATTCGCGCCAGCATGGAAGCAATGTATAATGATTTAGTCGAAAAAGCCCCAGGGAAATTTGCCTTTTTCATTCTCAGTGACAGTAACAAAGCCCATTCGGCAGTGAAAGAAAAGCAAACCTTTTACCCTATTCTAAACAATGATACTGACAAGTGTCCGGTATATTATCGCCGCCGCTACAACAATGCCGAAAGAAAAGCGGGCAATATTGCCGATTGGGTAACCCGTTTTGGAGGCGCCTATGAAAGTATGATTGTGCTTGATGCCGACAGCTTGATGAGCGCAGACTGTTTGATCACTTTGTCCCGACGTATGGCAGCAGAACCAAACATGGGCTTAATCCAAACACTCCCGACTATTATTGAAGCCAATACTCTTTACAGCCGATTACAACAGTTCGCCAACCAGTGTTTCGGTCCTATATATGCCGCAGGCTTATCTGCATGGCATGGAAGTGCTTCCAACTTTTGGGGCCACAATGCCATCATTCGCACTAAAGCATTTGCCTCTGCTTGTGGTTTACCAATTTTATCCGGTAAACCTCCTTTTGGTGGCCACGTAATGAGCCATGACTTTATGGAGGCAGCAATGCTGCGCCGTGCAGGTTGGGGAGTTCGCTTTGATAATGACCTGCAAGCCAGCCATGAGGAAGCGCCGCCATCGCTGATTGATGTGATGGTTCGTGACCGTCGCTGGTGTCAGGGTAACTTACAACATAAAGCTTTCTTATTCGCCAAAGGGTTTCACTTTGCCACGCGCCTTCATATTATCTCAGGTATCTTCGCGTATTTAAGTGCCGTATTCTGGTTTTTACTGATTGCTGTGGGTTTTGCCCTTGCTTTACAAGCTCACTTTGTGCGCCCTGAATATTTTGCTAATCCATCACTGTTTCCAACTTGGCCTGTATTCGACTTTGAAAAAGCTCGCTTGCTGTTTGAAATATCAATGGCATTAATACTCGCCCCTAAAGTGTTTGGCTGGTTAAGTGCCATGATAAATCTACGCCGTTGTCGAGAATTTGGTGGACCTATTTTTCTGACAATCAATAGCTTACTAGAAATCGTTTTATCGGCAATGTATGCACCGATTTTGATGTTTTCGCAATTTCTTGTGGTATTTGATGTATTAAAAGGTCGAGACAGTGGCTGGTCTGCTCAGTCACGCGACGATGGCGCGACACCGCTAAAGACGGTATGTCGAGCTCATTTATCGCACACCATTTTAGGTGCAGGGTTAGCCGCCTCTACATTATACCTTAGCCCTCAGCTGTTCTATTGGTCGTTACCCATCAGCTTTGGCCTCACCTTTTCTATTCCTCTTTCTTGGCTCAGTGGTGGCGCAAAACGTGGTAACCTACTGTCTGCTTTGGGCTTTTTAAAGTCCTCACAGGAAAAAAGGCCAACACCAATTGTGAAACGATTACATGATGCGCAGCAGCAACTTGACCGTATCGACACGCAAGATGGTTTATCCGCTTTACATAGAATGACTCAAGATGAGCATTTTTATCGCTGGCACTTGGCACAAATGCCCGAAGAAGACTTAGCTACTTTAAGTCGTCCCCGTATTTGTGCAGAGTGGCAAATAAAAATGAATGACAGCTTAGATGACTTGGTTAAAAACATCAAAGAAGAAGAGTGCTTAGCTATTTTGAAAAGCCGCTCTCTAATGGAAGCCATGGGCAAGTACCTGCCCGATAAAGCAGCTTAGAGTCCGAGAACAACATCAATACGAAACAAGTCGAGCCCACGCCCGACCTGTTTCGTTAAAGTGTTTTACGCATAAACACACGAGAATAACCTGCTTCTTGGCGACGCTCATACTCACGATAGCCTTTTCTACTATAAAGGGCCTGATTTTCCAGCATCCTTTCATGGGTATAAAGATAAATAGAGGAATAACCTAGCTGGCGCGCTTGTTCTTCTGCATGACGAAGTAACGCCCCACCAACCCCTAGCCCTTGATAATCAGGATGAATGGCCAGATTATCTAATAGATATCCCTCTTCTGTTTGCTTAAGCACCGCAAAACCCACCACCCTATGATGGTATTCTGCCACCCAAACTTGGTGCTGTTGGATAAT
The DNA here is from genome assembly GCF_900089775.1 of Marinomonas spartinae. Taxonomy (GTDB): domain Bacteria; phylum Pseudomonadota; class Gammaproteobacteria; order Pseudomonadales; family Marinomonadaceae; genus Marinomonas; species Marinomonas spartinae. The sequence continues at coordinate 82,971 of NZ_FLOB01000014.1, read as the reverse complement.
CTGAATATAATCTTCCAACATAGGGGCTGGCCGCTGACCAAGTTGCTCAACATATTTCTTATAGGAAAGGTGCGCACAATCAGCCAGACTAATTGCCTCATTTAGGCGAGCCAAACGAATCAAAAGTGTCTTTTCATCATGTTCGACCACCATCTATCTACTCCCTTTGTTGGCTTTCGTCGGTCTCGGTGAGCGCTTTGCTGGCCGAGACTTTCCAGCGACAGGGGATCTACCTCCTTTTGCTGGCTTCCCGCTATTCGGTGCCCCCTTTCCTGGTTTGTTAGGTTGATCAATAGGTGTTCGTCCTGCCCCTTTAGACGACCCCTTTCCTGCGGGCTTATGACGATTTCCCGGCGTGTTTTTACCCGATGCGGCGTTCGGCTTTTTCTTAACCGATGGACGCTCTCCCGAGGAGAGTTTAGCTTTGTGGTTTTTCTTAGAAGTCACATTGGATTCTGATGAAGAACCTTCAATGGCCTTAAACAAACGATCTATTTCTTTTGGCGTAAAGTCCCGCCATTCACCAACGGGTAAGCCTTTTAGATCAATATGCATAATGCGAACACGTTCAAGCTTGATCACCTCGTACCCAAAGTGCTCTGCCATGCGACGAATCTGGCGATTCAGCCCTTGAACCAAGGTAATACGAAAAACGTTATTTGCTTCCTTGGATACTTGACACTTTTTCGTCATCGTCCCCAATATTGGGACACCATTCGCCATACCGCTAACAAAAGACTCAGTGATCGGTTTATTGACCGTTACTAAATACTCTTTTTCGTGATTATTTCCAGCGCGAAGCACCTTGTTAACCAAGTCCCCATTATTGGTCAAAAAAATTAGACCTTGCGACTCTTTATCCAAACGACCGATAGGAAAAATTCGCACACCATGACCAACAAAACTGACAATATTATCGCGCTCTGCACTTTCCGTCGTACTGACGATACCAACCGGCTTGTTTAATGCAATAAGAACAAAATCTTCCGCATCTTTTGGCTCAATCAACTGCCCATTTACTCTTACAGTATCACCCGGAGCAACTTGATCTCCTACTTTCGCCCGCTTGCCATTGATAAACACATTCCCCTGCTCAATAAAGCGGTCTGCATCACGTCTGGAGCAGATACCACTTTCGCTAATGTACTTATTCAAACGAGTTGTTGACGTGTTCAGCATAAAAATATCTTAAAGTCCTGTGGTTAAAAATACTAAAAATGATCACTGCGATCAAAAATCGCATATAGATAAAAACCGATCTATATTCTTAGTAAACATACGTTAACAGTATATAGGAAATACAATAAGCACGCGCTACTTGGCAGAGGAACGAATGGTCTTAGGGAGTCTTACTTCCCAATCTTTTTTTCACACTTTGATTGCTAATATTCAGACATTATTAGATTAAGAGGAAAACCATATGCCATCTAAGACACCATTAACAAATCCACCCTCCTACAACATGGCGCAAATTTTTCTACATTGGTCCATTGCTGTCTTGATCATTGCGAACTACTTTATTAGCGATGGTATGGGGCATATGCTACGCCAACATATCGAAAACGCTTCTAGCACACTCAACTGGGTGGGAAATTTTCATATTTACGTGGGCTTAACCATACTCGGATTAATGGTTATACGCGTTTTCGTGAGGTTGTTCAGCAAAACACCAGAACAAAAAACAGCAGGAAATGAGACCTTAGACAAGATCTCCCACTGGGTGCACATCGCTCTATACTGGTTGATGTTCTTAGTACCCGCTTTTGGTGCTGCCTCTTGGTACCTAAAAATTCATGTTTTGGGGGATATTCATCAAATCACCATGAACATCATGATGGGCTTAATTCTCCTTCATGCATTGGCCGCTCTATTCCATCAATATGTATTAAAAGATGGACTCCTTCTTCGCATGTTAGGGCGCTCCTAAATCTAGGCAAAAGCAAAATACTTAGTATCGATTCAGGCCATCCTTCAGCATCGCCTGAATCTTTGCTTTTTAATGTGGAAGAATAGATGTCCCCTGAACTTCTAGGACACTTTTTGCCTCTGTACGTTCAATAATTTTTACTAACGCAGACTGAATGAATTCATCTTCCCGCACATTTCCCTTACTAGAAAAACGCTGCTCTTGAGGGGAAGCACCATCTTCCAAGACAAACACAGCGATAACCTCATTAGCAAGATCTAACGATTCTCCAAAGTACATTAAGGTAAGTTGTGGGTAACCTTTAAAACCCATTTTGACTCGTTTGGCTATACGTTTTTTTGCTTTCTCTACATTCATGTTTGGCTTTCCAGATTATCAAAACAGACCTTAATGACGTGAATAAAAACGTCGCCAGAAAAGCAAGAGTAGCACTAATGCCACACCATAAAGAATTAAATACACCAAAAAAATAAAAAACTGAATAGAGCACCATCCAAACAGTGCCTCTTGTCATAACGGCAGCAATCAACCTCCAGTCAGGGTAGACCTTATCGCTAGATTACGGGAAAATAGTGCTATCCTAGATGGCACAGCACATTGCCCCCCAGACCAGTAATCTAAAAGCGAGCCCAAATGACCCCTTTGTTAGAACATGCCTTAACTGTGTTTATGGCTTTTTTTGCCATTATGAACCCAATTGCTAATACGGTAGTTTTTGCAGGCCTAACAGGCCATAAAAGCAAGTCAGAGCAACTTAAAGTCGCCAAAAAAGCATTACTGTTGACGTTCTTAATCATTTTAGTCTTTTCCGTTTTAGGAAAAACGCTTTTCCATTTGTTCGGTATAACCTTACCAGCCTTGAGAATAACCGGGGGATGCTTAGTCTTCTTAGTGGGCTATCAAATGCTTCACGGGGAAAGTTCAAAACTCCACAGCCCAAAAGATAACGACGACTCAGACGAGGCGGTTTCGCCTTTAGCAGTACCGCTTCTAGCTGGCCCAGGCACCATCGCAACTGCCATGAATTATTCTGCCGCTGGAGGATGGCAAGAAATAGCTATTACCGTATTAGTCTTTCTCGTTCTGTGTTTTATTACATTTTTTTGTTTTATTTTCAGTTCAAAAATACTTTCTTCCGTCAGTCAGAACGGATTGAGTATTGTCACTCGCTTAATGGGGCTAATTCTTGCCGTTATTGGTGTACAGATGCTTATCACAGGAATCAACGCAGCAATCCATTTTGGCTCCTAATATTTAGCGCGAAACAACAGCAAGGGCTGATTCGTACCTTATATAATCTCCCTAATATCCCTAGAGTTACATTGTGCTGACTGGTAAACTGCTTCTTCCAATTTTCTGTGGACAGAACTTCATGCAAACTTCAACTCTACATCGTTCAAAGTGCCCCTCTATTATTGGGTTAACCGCCATTATTTTCGCAGCCAGTTTACTAGCTGGCTGCAGTAAACCACCACAAGAACAACACATTGAGGGCTATGCCCAAGGTACCACTTACCATATCACTTTTTGGTCGAAGAAGACGGTACCGACTGATGAAGTGGAATCTTCTTTCAATACCACCTTGGCACAGATAGATGAAGAATTATCGACCTATCGACCAGATTCCTACATTTCCAAATTCAATTCCAGTAAATCGACAAAATGGCAACCAGCCTCCCAGAATTTTATTGATTTGATCAACATCGCTAAAGACATTAACAAAAAGTCAGAAGGTTGTTACGACCCAACCATAGGCCCCCTATTTGATTTATGGGGCTTTAAAAAAGACACACTTCATGTACCAACCGACGCAGAAATAGCAGCAACAAAAGCGGATATGGGACTGGATAAAATCCAAGTTGACGAAAAAGACAAACTTATTCGTAAAACTAACCCATTAGTCCAATTGGATTTCTCCTCCATGGGAGAAGGCTACACCATAGGTAAACTGAGCAAGATACTTGAATCTAAAGGAATCAATAACTATCTTGTTGAGTTTGGTGGTGACATGAAAATCAAAGGCCATAAACCAGATGGAAAAAAATGGCGCATCGCTATTCAGCGCCCTATCAAAGAAAAAGATGGTTCACAGAAAGTATATAAGATCGTTACCATCGAAGATGAAAAAGGCGTCACCCTAGATACATCTGGAACGTACAACCACTACTTTGACGACAAAGGTGTGGAGTACTCTCATATCCTAAACCCAAGCACAGGCCGCCCAGTCACTCATGATTTGGTTTCTGCTTCTGTTTTCGGCACAGATCCTAGAATCAGTGATGCTTGGGCAACCACAATGCTATGCCTTGGTCCTGTCGAAGGGGCTAAAATCGCCAAAAAACAACATCTCGAGGTGTTCTTTATAGAACATAAAAATGGCAAATTTGTAAACTCCGAGAGTGAAGCACTCTCTTCTACTAAGCGCCTCAAATTCGACAAATAATCCTTCATCACAATGAAAGTTGGGTAAGCTTACTTACTCAACTTTTCTGCATAGTCAAACAACTCTTACAAAAGATACTTCCACCTAGCATTTAACTTAATCAGAAAAAAAGCAGCCACAAGCGTAAGAGGTATCGCAGGAAGCATCAATTTTATACCGACTAGACTCGTCTCATTGCGCAGGATATTTAGAAAGAATAAGTGAACGAAAAAGACAGCAGAGGAATATAAAGCAATTTTCTTACTGTCAAATGGTGTCGTCATTTTCATACAGAGAAGAAAGAGTGCTGGGCAAACAACAATCAAAGAAAGAAAGTTATCAAACCCCTTTTGTCCGTGGGTTAATACAAAATCAGTATAGGACTCTGACAGTAAAGCCAACATTCCTAATACACTTAAAACAATAGCGGCACGCCAAGAAATAGATTGATGAAATGCGTGTTTATGGATCAGAAAACCAATAGCTAGAAACGGAAAAGAGAGCAGTAACGGCCCCCTATGAAGAGGGGTGAACGTCAATATTTCATTGACATTAACACTATGGAACCACTGATAATTACCTGCATATTGAATAAATACACCAAGCAAAAATGTCACTATGATGCAGGTTAACAAAAAAGCACTAGAGGCATCTCTAAAACAGTACAGTAATCCAGCCCCCATCAACATACCGGATAGATACCAAAGATGATAATATCCAAAAATCAAGGTTTCAGATAAATTTAGAAAGCTCTCCCATGAATCATCTGTCCACTGCCACCAAAACACAGAGTATAAGGTCATCCAGATGACATAGAGAATAGCTATTCTTTTAAACCAAGATGCATGCTTATCAGCAGAAACAACTGAAAAAAAGAAAAAGCCATTAATCACCAAAAAGACGGGCACCACAATTCTAAACAGCCCCTGAACGGTTAAATAGCTCATCAATGCATTCACTTGAGATAAAAAGCCAGCATGCAATGCAACCACCATAAAAGCCATCAATAATTTTAGAATATCCAAAGAAGCATTTCGTTCCAAAGCTATAACCCACATATTTTATCGGTCTATATACTCTATTTTCCAATTCTCATAGACGCAACCAAGGACTCGTAAAAAGCAAAAAGGAAGACGTAAAGTAAAGGGAATAAAATCCACCTTCTTTAAGCTCTCAGATTTGCGGCTACAACCAGTCAACTAGGAAAAGTGATCTAGCATAAAATTGAACAACAATTCATATTTCCTTATTTTTTTACTTAAACAGGAAAAACCATGACAACTTCTCACCCATCAACGCACCAAAAAAAAGCAAAATAACCTAGGTCATGCTTTATCTTTGTGCAATAACAGATGATATGGCTCTATTTTGAAACACGTCATTTCTAAGATAACGAGAGAACGTCAGAGATTGCCTTAATTTTTATGTAAAAGCCCTATATGGCACGGTGCCTGCTATAGGAATTATCAGTCACATAAATACACATTTCTTTATCGTGTTCAGAAAATCAAACGTTTCAGGAGGCATATATGAAATTGCTTATTGCGATCATCAAGCCATTTAAACTTGATGAGGTTCGTGAGGGACTCTCCGAAATAGGTGTTCGTGGTATTACCGTAACGGAAGTCAAAGGGTTTGGACGACAAAAAGGTCACACAGAATTGTATCGTGGTGCTGAATATGTCGTCGACTTTCTACCAAAAGTGAAAATTGAGATCGCTCTAGATGACACATTAGTCGACAAGGCTATGGATGTTATCTGCCAATCAGCTAATACAGGCAAAATTGGCGACGGCAAAATCTTTGTACTGACACTTGAGCAAGCGGTTCGGATCCGTACCGGAGAGACCGACTCCGATGCCCTCTAATGAATAATCTTCCCCACCATAAATATAGCTAAAACAGAGGCAATATTGATGAATATTAAAAGATTACTATCAACCATAGGCGGAGCTTTTCCTCTATTCAGCCTATTGGCGATTTCTTCCCCTGCAATGGCAGATACTCCTAGCCTTGATAGTGGTAATACATCATGGATGATGGTATCAACAGCGCTGGTGCTATTGATGACCATTCCAGGTGTGGCTCTCTTCTACGGCGGCATGGTGCGCCGTAAAAACTTGTTATCTGTTGCCGCCGCGACTTTCGCGATCACCTGCTTGATTACTATTATCTGGTCAATCGCAGGTTACTCACTTGCTTTTAAAGGCAACGGTGCATTCATAGGTAACCTAAGTGCGCTATTTCTAAATGGCATCGGCTATAAAACATTGAGCGGTTCCATTCCTGAATCAGTATTCATGACCTTCCAGATGACCTTCGCAATCATTACACCAGCATTGATTATTGGTGCCGTTGTAGAACGTATGAAGTTTTCTGCCATGCTATGGTTTATGGGACTGTGGTCTTTGTTAGTTTACTCACCTATTGCCCATATGGTTTGGGGTGGCGGTTGGCTCGGTGGCGACGGTGTGCAAGATTTTGCTGGCGGCACCGTTGTGCACATTAATGCAGGGGTTGCAGGCTTAGTGGCCGCGCTAATACTTGGCAAACGTAAAGGCTATGGAAAAACAGCAATGCCTCCCGTTAACCTTGTCTATACCATGGTTGGGGCATCTCTTCTTTGGGTAGGCTGGTTTGGTTTCAACGCGGGTTCTGAGTTAGCGGCAGATGGTACAGCGGGCATGGCGATGGCCGTGACACAAATTGCAACAGGGGTTGCTGCAATGGCTTGGATGTTTGTTGAATGGGCAGCTCGCGGCAAACCTACTCTTCTTGGTATGAGTTCAGGAGCGGTTGCTGGTCTCGTTGCCATTACCCCTGCATCTGGCTTTGTTGGACCAATCGGTGCGTTCGCAATCGGTATCGCAGCTGGTCTTGGCACTTTCTGGGCTTCTGTCTACCTGAAAAAAATGCTTGGTTATGATGACTCATTGGACGCTTTTGGTGTTCATGCGGTAGGTGGCATTATTGGTGCACTGTTAACAGGTGTGTTCTCAGCGGCTATATTCGGCGGTGCTGGCCTTAATGATAATGCGCACGGCAGTATCCTTAGCCAATTCATTATTCAAGCAAAAGGGGTCGGCTTTACCATTGTTTACGATGCAATTATGACCTTTATCATCATTAAAGTGATTGATATGGTTATGGGCATTCGTGTCAGCGAAGAAGAAGAAACCGAAGGCCTTGATACATCCCTACACGGCGAACAGCTATACGAATAATTATTGCCTTCCTAAATATATCAAGGGCGCTTACAAGAGCGCCCTTCTTCTTTTTATTCAGTTATTCAGTCATTTCCAAAGTGAAAATTTAACCTAGAGGGCCACCTAAAATAGTATCCTTAAGACCAGCTATAATGTTTTCACCTGTTTCTTGTTTTAATTCATCATACCAAGCTTGCGTTACCAACATATCTTTTCCGTGGGTCACATCACAACGCTTACGAGCCTTTAATACCAAGTCTTTGGCTCTTTCATGTCGCAAGCTTTGGTATTGTAATAGCGCTTCTTTTACTTCTTTTGTTTTGGCAAAACACTGCCCTAGGACGACGGCATCTTCCATTGCAGAACAACCACCCTGCCCAATGTCTGGTGTAGTGGAATGGGCTGAGTCACCCAACAAAGCAACACGGCCTTTTACGAAACTATTAAAAGGTTCAATATCGTGGATTTCGATACGATTTGTCGTTTTAGGATCAATCCGTTCAATCAAGAGTTGGACAGGATCTGCCCAGCCTTCAAAGTAGGTCTTTAGATTCTCTTTCACCGTTGCACGGTCTTCTGGCAAACCAAGAGGTAATGGCACATCAAAGAAAAAGTAAAACTGCCCACCAGCAATAGGCATCACAGACACACGCTTTCCATCACCAACGAAGGTCGTCCATTGCTCTAATGGCGCAATTTCTTTATCTGCCGTCACCAAACCATTCCAATTAACATACCCCGCATAACGTCGTTGAGCTTGATAGCCAAGGACATGGGAGCGTGCGACGGAATGCGCACCATCGGCAGCAATCATAAAATCCCCTTGGGCAATACTACCATCGGTAAAATGAGCCACCACACCAGCATTGGTTTGTTCAACACGCTCTAGTCGTTTCGCAAACTGGACCTTGTCTCTTCCCCAGTGATCAATCATCTGCGCTTGCAATCCTGCGCGAGCAACAGGGCAAGGTCGCTCTCCCACAGCCTCAATCAAGGGTATGAGACTAAACTGAGTCATGGTCACGCCAGACTTGCCATCTTGGTATGCCATTGCTCGCATAGGCCCACCAAGATCATCCATAATATGCCCCATCCCCAAATGATTCATACACTTCACCCCGTTAGACCAGACTGAAATGGCCGCCCCAACAGGCTTAATCTCTTTTACCGCTTCAAAGACATCACAATCAACACCTTGCTGCTTCAAGGCTGCTGCGGCCGACATGCCACCGATGCCAGCCCCAATAATTAATGCTTTCATGCTTTCTATCCTCTTATGATCGATATCTCCACAAAGCACAATGCGTTCCAACCATTTGTTGATTCAGCGCACCCACATGAAAAAGATATTTATTTTTAATAATCAAAATTCCGAAACGTTTGTTTCCAATGACCTGAAGATAACGCAAATTCAGGAAAGATATAAGTGCTTTACATCAAGCAAACTCAGACTAATAAAATTAAATATTGATAAAAACTATCGCTCTTATTTTCCCCATAAATTCACTTGCTAGTTTGAAGAAGCCGTGGCAATTTAACTCTCAAGCGGTAAAAGCGAACAACAATAGAGGACAAAAATAACAATGACAGTCCATGATAAGAAAAACCAAAGTCTTTATCGAGACCAGTTAATCAAAGAAAAAGTGGGACTTGAACGATTGCGGGCTTTGCTCGATAACACAGGCAATACTCTGCTTCGTATTCCGCAGGTCTACTTTGCTGATAAAGACACCATCAGCATGCAAGCGATTAAGCAAACGAATGCAAGTGAGCAACAAATGGCTCAATTAGGCCGAGGCCTTGCCATGCTTCACTCTCATCCCCTCAAACGCTATGGCCTCGACCATGACAACTACATTGGGCTTAACCCACAATATAATAGCTGGTCAGACAATTGGGGCACTTTTTACGTCTCTTATCGTCTCGAAGCTCAAATTCAAATGATCAAAAATGCTAACGTAGCGGAGCAGTTTCAAAGCCAATTAGAGAAGCAAAAAGAGCCTTTGATTCACTTTTTAAATCAGAATTGCCATCAGCCAACGATGCTCCATGGTGATTTATGGTCTGGTAATGTTCTGTTTGACGAGCAAGATGTGTGGCTAATAGACCCCGCAATTTACCAAGGAGATAACGAAGTCGACATTGCCATGACCGAATTGTTTGGCGGCTTTAGCGAGGCATTTTATCACTCATATCATGCAATAATCCCTCGTTCTGAGCACTACGCAATAAAACGTGATATTTACAACCTTTATCACTATTTAAATCACTACAATCTTTTTGGTGCTAGCTATTTAAGCGACTGTGAACGTTGTTTTCAAGCAATTGACAGGCTGAGTCCCTAACGACTCTACCTGTCTCAACTCATTAAAATAGTGTGAGCTATCAAGAAACGGAAAATACTATTCCCGTCTCACTGCTCTCTTAACCTATGGTTTTTACCATCTGGATGCTTTTTCAAAATCGTGTACATATAAGCAACAACAATCAAGTTAATGCTCAATACTGCCCCGGTCACTAGATTCGGATCTTTTATGATTTCGTAAAACTCAAAGGGCAAATACACCGCACCACTTAAAAAAGCAAACCATTCAGTCCACCGCATTTCATGCCACAGTCCATAGGCTTCAACAAAACGCACCAAGGCGTAAAACACAGCAACTACCGTTACAAGCGTAAAACTAGAATGGTTTAGACCATCAACCGCGTGCAATAACATCTGAGCATAATGACCACCAGCATTCCAATGCACAATGCCCAATAGCTTTAGCACCTCAGCATGTAAATTAACGCCTTCTAATATATGGATACTAATTGCGAGCAATAAGGCAGCCGCTCCTTTTAATGCCTCAAGAAAAGCAATGGTCTTAAGACCTGAAAATTTCATACACGACTCTTACTGTCAAAAAGAATGCCAAAGGCAGAAAAATATAAGCGCTCATTCTATAAAGAGATACTGGCCGCCAAAAAGGAAAAAACATAGCTTTACATAAAACACAACCAATCATGACATGTTAATAACACTATAAAGAACAATAGATCAAAAAAGCCCAAACTCACTGGAATGAGTCTGGGCTTTAATCTAATCACAAATGATGTGAAAGAAATATTATCAATCAGTCTTTTACGCGTTTCATTGAAGAGAAACCATAGAAAGAAACAACAAGGAAACAGATACCCGGCACAATATAAGACATGGCAGCACCATAAGAATCGATTACCCCACCTTGTACCACTGGCATAATCGCTCCACCAAGGATCGCCATGACAAGACCCGCTGAGCCAAATTTAGCATCTTTACCTAGGCCATTTAATGCCACACCGTAAATCGTTGGAAACATCAAAGACAAACTGGCAGAAATCATAACAATTGCCCATACACCTGACATACTAGGATTTATCGCTGCATACACACACAAAGCGGTACCTAATAGTGCCATGACGCCCAATAATAGCGTCGGACGGAAAATACCGATCAACCATGTCATGACAAAGCGAGAAACAAGAAACACAAGTAAACTGTATTGGAGGTAATCGCTAGCATGGGTAGCACTCCCTCCCATTGCTGATTGAACGTACTGAATCGTAAAAGTCCAAGTACAAGTCTGACCTGCTACATTAAAGAACTGAGCAATCACCCCCCAACGATAGTTTGGAAGCTTAATCAAACGCCCTAAGGTAGCAATAAAACCGTAGTGCTCTTTATCTGTAAGATCCACTTTTTCAGCCACCTTTTCAGACTTAGGCAGCTTAACCAGTGCAATCATTATCCAGATAATGATCAGGAAGAATGCCATGCCAACGTAAGGCGTCATCACTGCATCCAACTCAGAATGCTGAATGGCAGCTAATGCCTGAGGTGCCATTGCGGCACGCTGCTCAGCGGTGGCGGGGTTTAAGTTTGGAAGAATCAAAGTCGATGCTAACAAAACACCAATATTGGTCCCCACTGGGTTAAACGCTTGGGCGAGGTTTAGACGTCGAGTGGCCGTCAGCTTCGGTCCCATCGCCATTACAAATGGGTTTGCAGACGTTTCCAGGATAGACAAGCCAGCCGCTAAAATAAACAAGGCTGCCAGAAAAGCACCATATGTCATTGACACACTAGCAGGGTAAAAGGATAACGCTCCCAGTGTTGCAAGCCCAAGGCCTGTTAATACACCCGTTTTATAAGAAAAATGCACGTTAATAAAGGCAGCAGGCAATGCCAGACAAAAATACGCACCATAATAAGCAAATTGAACAAGTGCCGATTCAAGGTTACTCATGGTAAAAATTTGGCTAAATACCTTTACCAGAGGGTCTGTCATGTTCGCAGCAACCCCCCAAGCAGTGAAACAGGTAATCAATAAAATGAAGGCCAGTTTCATATTGGGATAAACAAAAGGCGTTTTTGAGGTTTCAGTTTGTAGATTATTCATATTGTAATAAACATCTTCTCGAGGTTCTTATTCGCTAGCTTGTTGCGGTATTAAGCTCATCATTAGAAAGCAAGAGGCGATCACATCACCCTCTCTAATACAGGTAACATCACTAACACTTAGGCTACTTATTCGTACCTTCCCTACCTGGGACTACGCTTTATTTTGCTGTCCTAGGATATTGAGTGGCTGGACTATACAAGCCCAGTTATTACACAAGATGAACAGGCCGACAAAAATGTGTAAATAAAAAGGATTGTTATATATACTGTAACCCAATCAACACAGCAATAAAAAGCCCACTAAATAGAAATTTAGTGGGCTTTGGTTGGTTAGCTATCACCCCATTATCATATAAGGAGTAAAAACCTATTTAAACGAACGCAATTAGGCTAGATCAAAACGATCCAATTCCATAACTTTTGTCCATGCGGCAATAAAGTCATTGACGAAACGATCTTCTGCATCAGAAGACGCATATACCTCTGCCAATGCCCGCAACTGCGAATTAGAACCAAAGATCAAGTCTGCACGAGTTGCAGTCCACTTAACCGAACCTGACTGACGATCACGTCCTTCAAATTCCATTTCATCATCGGAAAGCGATTTCCACGTTGTGCTCATATCCAACAAATTAACGAAGAAGTCATTGGTCAGCGTTTCAACACGATCAGTGAAAACACCATGTTTAGATTGGTCTGTGTTTGCATTCAACACTCGCAAACCACCTACCAACACTGTCATTTCTGGTGCGGTCAATGTTAGCAGCTGAGCACGATCGACCAATAATTCTTCTGTTGTTACTGTAAAGCGCCCTTTTTGGTAATTACGGAATCCATCAGCAATTGGCTCAAGCACATCGAACGACTCAACATCAGTCTGCTCCTGAGTAGCATCAGCACGGCCTGGTGTAAATGGCACAGATACCGTTTTACCAGCTTTTTTCGCCGCTTGCTCAACGCCAACATTACCTGCAAGTACAATCAAATCAGCCAACGAGATTTGTTTGCTTGTATTCGCACTATTAAAGGCTTGTTGAATCGCTTCAAGCTTGCTCAAGACTGTCGCTAATTGAGCTGGTTGGTTAACCGTCCAATCTTTTTGAGGGGCTAGGCGAATACGAGCACCATTGGCACCACCACGCATATCAGAACCACGATAAGTAGAGGCAGATGCCCATGCAGTGGACACTAACTGAGCAACACTCAAGCCTGAATCTGCAATCTTAGCCTTAAGATCTGCGATCTCTTTATCGCCAACCGACTCGTGAGTAACCGCAGGAATCGGATCTTGCCAAATCAACTCTTCTTTTGGTACTAGGTGACCAAGGTAACGAGTAGTTGGTCCCATATCACGGTGAGTCAATTTAAACCAAGCACGTGCGAACACATCCGCAAAGTACTCAGGGTCTTTATGGAAACGCTCAGAAATCACTTTGTAAGCAGGATCTTCTTTCAAGGCGATATCAGACGTTGCCATCATTGGAGCGTGGCGACGAGCGGGATCATGTGCATCAGGAACAGCATTCGCTAGAGCACCATCTTTTGGTGTCCATTGGTAAGCGCCCGCTGGGCTCTTAGTCAACTCCCAATCGTAGCCTAGTAATGTATCGAAATAGCCGTTATCCCATTTGATTGGGTCTGGTGTCCAAGCACCTTCTAGACCACTAGAAATGGTATCCACCCCTTTGCCAGAGCCCATGCTGTTGCTCCAGCCTAGACCTTGTTGAGTAATACCAGCCGCTTCAGGTTCTGGACCAACCTGAGCCGCATCACCCGCACCGTGTGTTTTACCAAATGTATGACCACCAGCAATCAAAGCAACGGTTTCTTCGTCATTCATTGCCATACGAGCAAAGGTATCACGAATATCAACAGCAGAAGCTAACGGATCTGGCTTACCATTTGGACCCTCAGGGTTAACATAGATCAGCCCCATTTGCACCGCTGCAAGTGGATTCTCAAGATCCCGTTCTCCAGAATAACGATTATCGTCTAACCAAGTGGTTTCTGTACCCCAGTAGATGTCTTCTTCTGGCTCCCAAATATCGGCACGACCACCACCAAAACCAAAGGTTTTAAAGCCCATAGATTCTAATGCACAGTTACCGGTCAAAATCATCAGGTCAGCCCAAGAGATTTTGTTGCCATATTTTTGTTTAATCGGCCAAAGTAAACGACGCGCTTTATCTAAGTTGACGTTATCTGGCCAGCTGTTTAATGGCGCAAAGCGTTGAGAACCAGTTGCAGAACCACCACGACCATCAGCTGTACGGTAAGTCCCTGCACTGTGCCACGCCATACGAATAAAGAAAGGACCGTAATGACCATAGTCGGCTGGCCACCACTCTTGAGAATCAGTCATTAGATCCATTAAATCTTTACGAACTGCCTCAAGATCTAGAGTTTTAAACGCTTCAGCGTAATTAAAATCTTCCCCCATGGGGTTAGACTTATTAGAATGTTGGTGAAGGATACGGAGGTTAAGTTGGTTAGGCCACCACTCTTTGTTAGACGTACCACGGCCCGTTGGGCCATTGCTACCGACTGCAGTATGATTAAAAGGGCATTTACTCTGACTAGACATTGATTACTCTCCTGTTATTTTTTGTTTCGCTTATTTATTGCTCGACTGCATTGCTCGACTTGCTATTAAGCTGCTCTGCTTACTTTACATCGTATATGATAGTTATAGCCTTTCAAAAAAATTACATCTAATAAATTTCGTCTAACAAGCTAATAGTCTACCTTCCATAAGTGACAAATAGAATCTAAGGATAGTAGAACGACTGTCAGTTCAATGTAAAAAAGCGTAAGAGAACAACGGCTAATCACTCTTCACTCCCATACTCAAGACTTCCGCACAACAGTCTAACCTGCCGTAATGAAAGCAAAAAAAACCTCGCCGAAGCGAGGTGTTTAAAAAAATAATAAGATTACGAAATTCTTTCAAAGACCGTCGCGATCCCCTGCCCCATTCCAATACACATGGTCGCCAGGCCAATGGTCGCATCTTTTTCTTTCATGACATTGAGCAAAGTGGTCGAAATACGCGTTCCAGAACAGCCCAATGGATGCCCAAGCGCAATGGCACCACCATTAAGGTTCACTTTCTCATCGACTATATCAAGCAACTTCAAGTCTTTTAGAACCGGAATAGACTGAGCTGCAAATGCCTCGTTCAGCTCTACAATCTCAATGTCGTCTATGGTTAATCCTGCTCGTTTTAGTGCTTTTTTCGTTGCTGGAACAGGCCCATATCCCATGATGGCCGGATCACATCCCGCTACACCCATACTGCGTACACGGGCTATCGGTACAAGTCCAAGCTCTTGAGCCTTCTTCGCTGACATCATTAGCATAGCTGATGCACCATCCGACAAGGCCGATGATGTTCCTGCCGTCACTGTGCCAACTTTCGGCATAAAAACTGGCGGCAGAGACGCCAGTGACTCCATCGAGGTCTCAGGACGAATGACTTCATCCACTTCAACCAGTATTTTATTGCCATCAGCATCATGACCTTCAATAGGCACAATTTCGTTTTTAAAACGACCTTGCTGGGTCGCTTCATAGGCCAATCGATGGGAGCGCACAGCAAATGCATCTTGTGACTCACGGCTCACACCATGCATTTTACCCAGCATTTCGGCGGTTACCCCCATCATCATGGACGCTTTCGCCATATGCTTAGATAATGCAGGGTTAACATCAACACCATGCATCATGCCGACATGACCCATATGCTCAACGCCACCTACAACGAAAACATCACCTTGACCTGTCATAATAGCCTGTGATGCAGTATGAATGGCAGACATTGACGAGCCACACAAACGATTCACCGTTTGAGCCGCCGTTGTAATAGGTAAACCTGCCAATAATGAAATAGCACGAGCAACATTAAAGCCCTGCTCTAAAGTCTGGTTAACACACCCCCAAATCAGATCTTCAACGTCTTTTGGATCCACCTTCGGGTTACGTTTGAATAAAGACTTTACCAAAGCCGCAGATAGATTCTCGGCACGAACATGACGAAAAACACCGTTTTTCGTCTTACCCATAGGGGATCGAACCGCGTCAATAATGACAACATCGCTTGGATTGAGTTTCATAAAATTCTCCTTAAATCGTTCAACCGTAGGGCATTATTCGCCGTAATAAGTTTCGTTGTTGGTCGCCATTTCACGCATTCTTGCGGTGGGCTCGTACAACTTACCTAAGTGGCTGTAGTTATCTGCTAGCTGACAAAACGCTTGCAGCCCCATTTGGTCTAGATAATGCAGAGCACCACCCAGATAAGGAGGGAAACCAATCCCGTAAATTAACCCCATGTCCGCTTCCGCAGCACTTGATACAATGTTTTCTTCTAAACAACGTGCGGTTTCGATACACAACGGAATCATCATACGAGCGATGATATCGTCATCGGATAATTCTGTTTTAGTATCCACTGTAGAGGCCAAAATATCATTGATTTCTGGATCAAAGAGTTTTTTCGGTTTGCCTTTACGATCCGGCTCATACATATAAAAGCCTTTGCTATTTTTCTGGCCAAAGCGCTCTAATTCATAAAGACGATCAACCGCATTGACTCCTTCATGCTTCATACGATCTGGGTAGCCTTCTGCCATCACCCGATCAGCATGATACGCAGTGTCTATGCCCACCACATCAAGAAGATACGCGGGGCCCATTGGCCAACCAAATTTTTCCATCGTCTTATCGACTTGCTGGAAATCTGCTCCTTCTTTCATCATTAAGGAGAAACCAGCGAAATAGGGGAACAGGACTCGGTTAACTAAAAATCCTGGGCAGTCATTCACAACAATAGGTGTTTTCCCCATCGCCTGAGCATAGGAAACCGTTTTGGCAACCGCTGCATCACTGGTTTTCGCACCACGAATGACTTCGACTAATGGCATGCGATGTACGGGGTTGAAAAAGTGCATACCACAAAAGTTTTCTGGGCGTTTTAAGTCTTTCGCCAATTCAGTAATCGAGATAGTCGACGTATTGGAAGCTAAAATAGTGGTATCTGTTATATATTGCTCGGTTTCAGCCAACACGGCTTTTTTGACTTTAACGTTTTCAACCACAGCTTCCACGACCAAATCAACATGCCCAAATTCACCGTAACTCAGTGCTGGGGTGATGCCATTCATGGCTTTCAATGCTTTGTCAGCCGTTAAACGACCTCTTTCAATCTGTCCATTAAACAGCTTATTCGCCTCACTCAATCCAAGCTCAAGGGCTTCTGGTCGAATGTCTTTCATAATAATTGGCGTACCTTTGGAAGCGGACTGATAAGCCACACCGCCACCCATGATGCCAGCGCCTAATACAGCGGCTTGTTTGACAGGAGTCGCATCTTTTGCGTATTTACCCGCCGTTTTCTTGATGACTTGATCACTCAAGAACAGGGTTACCAAGGATTTTGCTACTGTCCCTTTAGCGAGTTTAACAAAACCTTTGATTTCTGTTTCAGCCGCTTTATCCATGTCTTGGCTAATGCCTTTTTCCATGGTTTTAATGGCCGCCATTGGCGCAGGATAATGTTTACCTGCTTTCGCCCCGACTACTCCTCGAACGGATTCAAACACCATCATTTTTTCGATTGGCGAGAACTGCATCGGTGCTCGCAATACATCTCGTCGAGAGCGATAGCTAAGCTTGCCATCTTGTACTTGCTGAATAAGATGTCGAGCAGACTCTTGTACTTTCTCAACTGGAACAACAGCGTCAACTGCCCCATCTTTTAATGCTTCTTCACTGCGCTTTTGGGCGCCGCCGCAGATCCATTCACAAGCATTATCAGCTCCAATCAAGCGAGGTAAACGTACTGTTCCCCCCCAACCGGGATAAATGCCTAGTTGAGTTTCTGGCAACCCTATTTTAGCGGAATCTGCCATGACACGATAATCACAGGCGAGACACAGCTCAAAACCACCACCCAACGCAATACCATTGATAGCAGCCACCGTTGGGCAACAAAGATTCGAAATTTCCTTAAAAATATGGTGAGCTTCACGAAGTTTATCGGTCAGATCTTCGTCTTCTAATTTAAACCAAGACATAAACTCTGTGATATCTGCTCCAACAACAAAGACATTTTTTGCACTGGCAAAAACCACCCCTTGTAAATCATCGGTGGTCTTTAGCATGGCAACGACTTCAGACAATTCTTTGAGGGCCAATCCATTAAATTTATTGACGGATTCACCTTCAAGATCGAGTGTAACGGTCGCGATATTCGTATCATCCATCGAGACCTTTATTGCTTTTCCTTGGAACATCATGCTGCTCTCCCATTATTTTTATTTTGCACACGGCGGACATCATACCCACCGTATGCAGTCGGATGCTGATAATTATGACGTTATATTAATCAGTACGATGCTATAGACTTTTTTCTAACTCAGGCACCGCATCAAATAAATCCGCCACTAAGCCATAGTCTGCTACTTGAAAAATTGGCGCATCTTCGTCTTTGTTGATCGCGACAATCACTTTAGAATCTTTCATACCTGCCAAGTGCTGGATCGCACCAGAAATTCCTACGGCAATGTATAATTCTGGTGCAACGGTTTTACCCGTTTGACCTACTTGTAGATCGTTCGGTACGAAACCTGCGTCGACCGCAGCTCGTGATGCACCAATCGCCGCACCCAACTTATCAGCAATGCCATCAAGCAACTTAAAGTTATCGCCACTTCCCATGCCACGACCACCAGAAATAACCACACTCGCAGCGGTTAATTCAGGACGGTCAGACTCGGCCAACTGCTCACTCACAAAACGGCTTTTCTCTGAGGCAATCACCTGTGACAAAACTTCTGTTTGAGCATCACCACCCTCTTCGGCCGCCGCATCAAACCCCGTCGCACGTACCGTAATGACTTTTACTGAATCACTGGATTTAACGGTCGCAATGGCATTGCCTGCATATATTGGACGCACAAACGTATCAGCCGATTCCACTTTGATAACATCAGACAATTGGGCGACATCAAGCAAGGCGGCAACACGAGGCAAGGTGTTTTTCCCCGTAGTAGTCGCGGGTGCTAAAATATGACTGTAACCTTGTGCTAGCTCTACTACCAACTTAGCAATATTTTCTGCCAATTGGTGTTCGTAAACGGCATTATCCGCAGACAACACTTTACTAACACCAGCTACTTTTGTAGCCTGCGTGATAACTGTCTGGCATTCAAAGCCCGCCACAAGTAGATGAACGTCTCCACCAATCTGCGAAGCAGCTGTAATCGTATTAAGCGTGGCTGGCTTTAGTGATTGATTATCGTGTTCTGCTAAAACTAAAATACTCATTACACCACCTTCGCTTCATTTTTCAATTTATCAACTAATTCACTTACCGACCCGACTTTAATTCCCGCAGAGCGCTCTGCTGGCGGCGTGACAGAAACGATACTAACATTCGAGCCCACTTCCACACCAAAATCCGCTGGGGTTTTCACATCCAAAGGCTTTTTCTTAGCTTTCATAATATTAGGTAAAGAGGCGAAACGCGGCTCATTTAGTCGCAAATCGGTTGTGACCACTGCAGGCAAGGTAATCGATAACGTTTGCAAGCCGCCATCTATTTCACGAGTAACCTGAGCTTCACCATTTTCTACTGCCACTTCTGAAGCGAAGGTGGCCTGAGGGTAATCTAAAAGAGCGGCAACCATCTGACCTGTTTGGTTGTTATCAGAATCAATGGATTGTTTACCCATAATAATAAGATCAGCAGCTTCATCCTTAGCAACACCCGCTAACAGTTTAGCAACAGACAAAGAGTCCAACCCATCCTCTGTCTCTACTTGAATTGCACGATCAGCGCCCAATGCTAGAGCCGTACGCAAAGTTTCTTGGCAAGATTTTGATCCCACAGATATCACAACCACTTCATCAGCGACGCCTTTTTCTTTTAAACGAATCGCCTCTTCTACGGCGATTTCACAAAAAGGATTCATCGACATTTTAACGTTGGTAAGATCAACTGCAGAATGATCTGCTTTTACACGTACTTTCACGTTGTAATCGATCACCCGTTTTACGGATACTAGTACTTTCATAAGCCCTCTTTAATATTCTTTTTACTTTATTAAGGTTCAATTCAACAGTTTGCAGCCTATAGAGTCCAGTAACAACCATGCCGGACTCAGCCAAACCGTGACACCTGCTTGTCAATAGTGCGCCTAAATAAGTAGAATTTGTACTACTAATAGTAAGTTACAAACTTTTTCCATCAATGACAAAAAAGCCCCAGTTAACTAACAAAAAAAATCACTCAATCAAACAAAGTAAGAAAGTATATGATTTGGAGAGTTTATTATAGTCGGTGTAGATAAACCTTTGTTGACTAAACAATGAAAAGATGGGAATGAAGCAGAGTCTAGTTTTAAGACATAGAATGAGTTCGCGATAGGAAAATGGCAAATGCATCACGAGCCTCTTTTGACTTCAACCGTTCCTTAAAAATACGCCCCTCACGCATCAGCGCCATTTGCACATCATCTTGACACCGATATTTCAATAAATCCTTACTTAACATCACCGCTTCTGTTGGTAAATTTGTCAGTTTTTGAGCATACCGCAACGCCAGCTCATACGCCTCTCCAGGTTCACACAGGTGATTCACCAACCCTATATTCTGCGCATCGACTCCGCTAAAAGCCTCTCCCAAAATAAGCACTTCAAATGCTTTTTGATAACCCACCAACTTGGGTAATAAATAGCTAGAAGCCGCCTCAGGCACAAGTCCCAAAGGCACAAAAGGAAACTGAAAGGTCGCCTCTTGAGCACTTAACACCATATCGCAATGAAGCAACATGGTCGCTCCCACACCAATGGCCCTCCCTTCAACTCCCGCGACCAATGGTTTTTTATAGCTACTTAATGTTTGTAAAAATGTAAGAGCAGAGGACATTTTCTCTGGGGTTTGGGCTATTTTTAAAAACTCATTAATATCATTTCCAGCGGAAAACTCACCATTGGCCCCATGGATTAAGGTGACTTTAATCGAATCATCCTTCTCAGCTCGCTGTAAAGCAAGAGCCAAATTGTCATACATCTCTAAGGTAATGGCATTTTTTTTATCAGGGCGATTCATTTGTAAAACCTGCACACCCGACAAATAGGTTTCAACAACCATATCAGTAATCATCTTACCCATTTACACCTCCTCTTCAGGTAGGCGAATCACATCCTCTGTCACTAATTTACGCACCATTGGGCCATCATCAGACCAACCATGGCAGGAATTCACAAGTCCCTGTAACGTTTTAGAAACCTGTTCTGGATATTTATCACTTAATGGGCCCCACATCATTTGATACGCCGTTGTCGCAGCCACTGGTAGTAATTCAAGTACATGAGTACAACCAACTTTGCCTTTAAACTCTTGCTTTAGCCAACGACTCCACCCAGGACCAATTTGCGTACCTTTAATTACTTCAAAGCTGGGTATCGCGCCGCTACAGTTTGGAAAGGGGAACGCCTCCATATAGACATGAATATCAACCACCTTAAACGAATCATCTAACGTCATGGTGAGCCCTATATCATGAAAAGGACTCCCTTCTGGCACTTTACTTCCATCAAATTCCCGATAAACATCATAAGTCTTAAGGTCTTTCATATGGGCTTCTATATCCCATAAACCATCATCACGACGATAACCATTTGACTCAACGAACCGTCGGTGCATTAACTCACGGTTTGCTTTAGTTCCAATCCTTCTGTCAATATTAGTGTTATTGACATCATCTTGTTTTATCTGTGTTTTTTGATTATTTGATGACATAAAGCTAGGACCTCCCTCTAATTTCCAACTGCTCGGACTGCAAATTTAGCGTTTCTTAGGCCTTTTCATCACGCAAAGAACGACGTAGCACTTTACCAACATTGCTCTTAGGAAGTTCTTTGCGCACTTCGACATATTTCGGCACCTTGTAAGGCGTTAGATTCTCTTTGCAGTAAGTCCGCACCGCTTTTAAGTCAATGGAAACATTAGGATCTTTTAATACAATAAAGGCCTTAATTGTCTCGCCTGCTTTTTCATCAGCCACACCAATAACAGCCGCTTCCAAAATATCTGGATGTGCAGATAAACACTCCTCTACTTCGGTCGGATACACATTAAATCCCGACACAATAATCATATCCTTGGCTCGATCAACGATTTGTAAATAGCCATCTGGATGCACCATGGCAATATCGCCAGTAATAAAAAAGCCATTCTCAGTCATTGCCTCTCGTGTGGCCTCTTCACGCTGCCAATAGCCTTTCATCACCTGCGGACCTCGCACGCATAACATCCCAGCCTCTCCTTGCGCCACTGGATTACCGCTGTCATCAAGGATACTGACTTGCGTTTCACTAACAGGTAAACCTATGGTACCAATTCTCTCTTTACCATAGGGGTTAAAAGACACAACAGGTGACGTTTCCGTTAATCCGTAGCCTTCAACAATTTTACAGCCAGTGACATCAAGCCACTGGGCAGCAGCAGCACTCGTTAACGGCATACCACCAGAGCAGGTTAATTTAAGTTCACTAAAATCCACCTCAGAGAATTCAGGACGATTACAAAGACCAACAAATAACGTATTCAGGCCAACAAAACCGGTAAACTTCCACTTTTTCAACTCTTTAATAAAGGCAGGCAAATCCCTTGGGTTTGGGATCAAAATAGAATGGCCACCGCATGACAGTAGACTGAGCCCATGAATTAAAAAGGCATAAATATGGTAAAGGGGAAGGGGCGCAATAAAAACTTCTTTACCGTCATGTAGAACATCTTCTAAACGAAAGTTTAGTTGATACATATTTGAAATCAGATTGGCATGAGTAAGCATTGCTCCCTTGGCAATGCCAGTGGTGCCTCCTGTATATTGCAAGACAGCAATATCCTCCGGTGTGATGGTCACGGGAGTTACTGAGTGATGCCGCCCTTTAGCAAGTGCATCATTTAAAGAAATCGCTTGAGGTAAATGGTAGTTTGGCACCATTTTTTTGATGTACTTCACCACACCGTTAATCAACAAACGCTTAGGTGCGCTGTGAAAATCAGCTATCTGAGTAATAACAATATGTTTAATAGCGGTTTTATGAAGAATTTTCTCAACGTTGTGCGCCATATTCGCAAATACAACGAGGACCTTTGCCCCCGCATCATTAAATTGATGCTCCAGTTCATGGGGTGTATACAATGGATTCGTATTAACGACAATCAACCCCGCTTTTAGCGCGCCAAAAAAGACCACTGGGTATTGAATAACATTCGGGAGCTGAATCGCAATTCGATCTCCTTTTTTGATACCAGGTAATTGCTGAAGGTAAGCGGCAAATTGATTCGCTTTTTCTTCCAATTCACGATAGGTAATCGTGTGACCAACACTGCTAAAAGCGGATAAATTAGCAAACCGCTGACAAGATGCAGTAAACACATCCAATAACGATTGGTAATGATGTGGATTCAGTGAATCAGGAATGTAACTGCCAGACGGCTTGATACCGCTAACATTACTATCTGGCATACCGCTACCAGATACATTTTTCATGGTTCCACTCTCCCCGAGAATAGGATCCACTGAAGACTGGCCACTTTCATTCTGTGTAGAGGTCGAATTATCCGTCTGCATTCTTAACTCCAATTATTGTTGTTGTCAGGAGAATGTGCACAACTTGGAATTTGCGCCAAATAATAACTATTTGGCGCAAATGTCTGTATGACCAACAAAACTAAGATCAGTGAGGAAAAATCTGCGTCAGCTTAGTTGCCAGCATAACATCTCCATCTGCGCGTATCTTACCTTGCATAAAGGCCGCCATCCCATCCAACTCGCCACTCATCACATCTTTTAACGTCTGTAAGTCCATTTCAAGAGTAACCGTTGGATCATCATGCTCACCTTCAGCAAGAGCACATTTACCGTCTTCTATGGAGAGGTGATAGTGCTCACCTTCATCCATATCAAATTGGAAGACCGCGCTCATATCATCAGCCTCATCTGCATCAAAACGTCCAAGCATTGCATCAAACACTGCCTTTACTTCACTCATTTCCTACCCTCCAGTCTAGTCCAAAAATATCATTATTCTATTGCGCCAACTCACTTTATAAACAACTTTTACAAGGCACAGTCACTTCCACTAAGCATTGAGAAAAAGAAAGTTATCTTCTTCCATGGCTAATAGGTTATCAACCCCCGATAACATCGCTTCTGCATGCATTTTTGTCCGTGGAAGTAAACGTTCATAATAGAAAGTCGCCGTTTGCAACTTCGCTGTGTAGAAACCAACCTCATCTGTTCCTTCATCAAGTTTCGTTTGTGCAACAACAGCCATCCGAGCCCAGAAATAAGCCAAAGCAACATAGCCAGAGAACATTAAGTAATCAACAGAGGCCGCACCAACTTCCTCTTTATTTTTCATGGCCTTCATACCGATTTTCATGGTTACATCCCCCCACTCGCTGTTCAATTTATCCAGCGCAGAGATGTAGGATTTAAAGCGTTTGTCGCCTTTGTGCTCCTTACAAAATTTATGAATAATTTTGGTGAAACGACGCAACGTTGCCCCTTGAGTCATTAAGACTTTTCGTCCTAATAAATCCAACGCCTGAATCCCCGTTGTGCCTTCGTAAAGCATCGCAATACGACAGTCACGCACGTTTTGTTCCATTCCCCATTCAGCGATGTACCCATGGCCTCCATAGACCTGCAAACCGTGGTTCGCTGCTTCAAAGCCGGTTTCTGTTAAAAATGCCTTCGCAATCGGCGTCAGCAACGACATCAACTCATCCGCCTCGGCTTTATCTTCTTCATTGCCGTGCTTCGTCGTATCCACCAGCATAGAACAATAGTGAATAAGCGCTCGTCCACCTTCTGCGAAAGCTTTTTGTGTTAACAGCATACGACGAACATCAGGATGAAAGATAATCGGATCCGCAGCCTTATCCGGCGCCTTGGCACCAGATAAGGCGCGCATTTGCAGACGATCTTTTGCATAAGCCACAGAATTTTGCAATGCCCACTCAGCATGGGCCAAACCTTGTACAGCGGTCCCCAAACGGGCAGCGTTCATAAAGGTAAACATACAGTTGAGACCACGATTTGGCGGGCCGATCAAAAAGCCCTTAGCACCATCAAAGTTCATGACACAGGTAGCATTACCATGGATGCCCATTTTATGCTCAATAGAGCCACAGGAGACTTGATTACGCTCCCCCTTATCACCCGCATCATTGACGGTATATTTAGGTACGATAAAGAGTGAAATACCTTTGGTACCTGCTGGAGCATCAGGAAGTCGCGCTAAAACGATATGGACAATATTTTCTGCCATATCGTGCTCACCCGCCGAGATGAAAATTTTGGTGCCTGAGATAGCATAACTGCCGTCGTCCTGCGGCTCTGCTTTGGTTTTCAACATGCCTAAATCGGTACCACAGTGAGGTTCAGTCAGACACATGGTGCCTGTCCACTGACCTGAGACAAGTTTGGTTAGGTAGGTTTGTTTTTGCTCATCGGTACCATGCTGCTCAATCGTGTTCATGGCTCCATGGCTTAAGCCAGGATACATTCCCCACGCCCAGTTCGAGGTAGCAATCATCTCTGTTACCAGCATCCCCAGTGAATCTGGCAGACCTTGACCTCCCATGCTTTCTGGATGAGACAGAGAGGGCCAACCACCTTCAACATACTGTTGATAAGCTTCTTTAAAACCGTCTGGTGTCGTCACGATACCGTCTTTGAATTGACAACCTTGTTGGTCGCCAACACGATTTAAAGGAGAGAGAACGCGCTCAGCAAATTTAGCGCCTTCTTCAAGGATCGCCGACACCATATCAGGTGTTGCCTCTTCTGCCCCTGGCAATTTGGCATAATGGCCCTGAAATCCCAAAACCTCATCGGTAACAAATTTAATATCTCGTAAGGGCGCTTTATATTCTGGCATAACCTATGACCTCTTATTGTTTTTAGTCACATCAAACTCACATAGAGCGATTAACATAGCATAAAGAGTCGTCTATAAGTTGCTGTCTCTCAATGACAAAACGAACCAAAATCAATGACAAAATTCATCACAAGAATAGGAGAAATGGTTTTTTCATATAGCGAACAGAGTAAAAGCTTTTTTAAAACAAAGCATTGTTGATGATAGCCATGAAATTTTTTACATTTTGGCCTGTATCAAACAAGCATTCAAAACGGCTTTCTTTTAGTACTTCAGCGGTCACAATAGATTGCTCAGAGGCACTGACATTAACTTGAACAGAGTGTCCATCCACCGTATTGATAACACCTTTGGCCCGCCAAAAACCAGGTTGAGATTGCAAACTCAACATCATGTCAGTCAGGGCATCACGGGAAAAAGCATAACGGTCATCCATTACCCATCCTAAACTGCTTAGCTCTCGATCACGCTTATGGAATACTGTCACCCCCTTTTTAGGCTGACTAGTAAAGGACTCTGCATGATCGTGGTGATCGTGGTGATCGTGGTGATCGTGGTGATCGTGGTGATCGTGGTGATCGTGGTGATCGTGGTGATCGTGGTGATCGTGGTGATCAAGTTTACAAGGTTGTCGAATAGGCTC
The DNA here is from genome assembly GCF_900089775.1 of Marinomonas spartinae. Taxonomy (GTDB): domain Bacteria; phylum Pseudomonadota; class Gammaproteobacteria; order Pseudomonadales; family Marinomonadaceae; genus Marinomonas; species Marinomonas spartinae. Next base: position 56,388 of record NZ_FLOB01000014.1, on the reverse strand, counting down.
AACATTTAACCAATCCAGATCCATAATACCATTACTAGAAAACCCAATGACGGCTTTTGCGGGTTCAAATTGCTTAGCAAACTTAATAAAGCGCATTTCTTCAAACTCATCATAGGTATCTTGTTTGCTGGCAATCAACACATCGGCCATATTGATTTGATCAAAAAAAGCTGGGTGCCCTAAATAACGAGGATCCGATAAATTTCGCGCATCCACCAAGCATATACTCGCTCCAACTTCTATCACGCCATCGTAATGGGATGCGTTCAGCTGCTTCACTATTTGGTCTGGATGACCTATCCCTGTGGGTTCAATAATAATTCGGTCAGGGGTGGCTATTTTAATCAGCTCATTTAGCCCTGCTCCAAACGCAGCAGATGTGGTACAGCATAAACAGCCCCCTGGCACCTGCTTGACCTTAATCCCTTTGCCTTCAATTAAAGCGCCATCAATGCCGACATCACCAAACTCATTAATCAGCACTGCCCAATGTTCGCCATCCGGTACATGAGATAGGAGATGCCGAATCATAGTGGTTTTTCCAGAGCCCAAAAAACCAGTGATTAGCGTTACTTTAATACCTTGATAACGGTAATGACTTTTACTCATTCAACTCTCTCATTCAGATTGATAAAAGAACGGTTTTCAAGACAGTCTTACTAGCCTAAAAATAGAATTCCCTTGACAGGGTAAAGTATAAAAAGAGCAGAATACTAGCACTCTTTCAGCATATTACGCTGATAATCGATGCTGCTCTTCGACCCGCATTGCAGTCCTCATGAAAACGGCGCTATTCTAGGAAGGTACGAACAAGTCCTCTTGTATTCGCACCTTCCCTACTGCCTTTGGATTCGGATGTTGTTTATGAGCTTTATCAAAAAATGCGGTCTTACGTTACTCACTGCTGCCACCTTTCAAACCCAAGCAGCCTCTGTGTGGAAGGTGTCCTCGGGCGACCATATCTTGTATATTGGCGGTACCGTACATATGCTCACCCCAGATGACTACCCATTACCTCACGCTTATGAGCAAGCCTATCAAGCTGCAGATAAAGTGGTCTTTGAAACCGATATGAATACTATCAGCAAACCCGAATTTCGCCAGCAAATGCAAGAACAGCTCTCTTTTACTGATGGTACAACCATTGGCGATCTCCTCAAACCAAGCACTTACGATGCATTAAAAGATTACTTAGCCACACGTCATGTGCCCATTGAGGCCATTCAGCACCTAAAGCCCAGTTCCATCGCCATGACATTAACCACCCTTGAACTCAAGCACATGGGATTCGTCAGCGAAGGGGTAGATCAATTTTATGCCAATAAGGCGCTACAAGACCATAAGCCACAGACATGGCTAGAAACACCTGATGCACAAATCCAAATGTTATCGAATTTGAATAAAGAAGATAGTAACAGCGTGGTTCAATACGCCTTAGATGACATAAAAGACATGAAAAAAAGCATGAGTCAGATTAGAAAAAGCTGGCGTGAAGGAGACCTTGAAGCCATGGAGGCACAAGAGTTAACCGAGTTCAGACAAGAGTATCCGGAAGTTTATCAAGAACTTCTTGTTAGACGTAATGAGACTTGGATGCCTCAAATCCAAAAAATGCTCACCGACAAACCAGTCGAGTTTATAATGGTAGGCACCTTACATTTGGCAGGACCAGATAGTCTATTAGCCAAACTTAAAGACAGTGGCTACCAAGTTGAAAAACTCTAAGTCAATACACTAAATCAAAGAGAAGCATTTATGTCAGCTTTTTGCTTTTCAAGCTGTTTAGGTAAATCATTAATACAATAGTTAATGTAATACAGAGTGAACAAAAAGGTGTAAATCACATTCATCTTATACACCTGCTGATGCTCTACCAGAGCCACCTCCTGCAACGCCTTTCTTACTTTAAATGCCCACACTTCATAAAGAGTCAACAGGCTAAGTGAAATAGCCAAACTCAATAATGCCACCAAAAAATAGGAACTTTCTGAAAAAACGCCAGCCCATGCAAAACAAACCGACATAACCAGTAAAAATGGCTGACCTACCACCTTGATTCCAGTATGACGTTGGATTTTATTGGTTGTAGTAAATATCCAAACTAAATTGTAGATCCCAACTGTCACAAGAGTCAGTAACAACAGTTGCCATGTTTTCATGTTTACGTCTTTCTTTAATGCGTCGATATCAGACATGTAGACACTCATTCTAGAACAGATTTGAAAGCGCGCATCTTAACGACTAACGTGAATAAAAACCAATAAATAACAGAAAAATTCATTCAATAAGTGTCGTTCTCAGAACGAACATGAATGGAGGGTGAGCCATCAAATGCCACCTCAACATTAAAAATAATTGGTCGGCAACAGACTTGGCAGTCTTCAATATATTCTTGGCTCTCTTCTAGCACTTCAACCATCACCTCAATCATCTCTCCACAATAAGGACATGAGATATCGGTGGTTAGTAAATCATTCATTCGAGGACTCCTAACAGCTTTATAGACAGCTAATAGCCTACCGACTTAACACTTTGACGCCAAGATGATAAATAAGAGACAGTTTTTGTTACCCTTTTATTTCACACTGGCGAAGCCTCACTTACCCTCTGACACGAATTCATGTCAAAATACAAAACGATGTAAATGGCTCAATTCAGTTGTCAGTACTTATTCAGTCAGTGATAATGAGTGTTTTGACCATCAATTATGGATAACGAAAACTTATGATGTCGGATAACCCTAATCAGAATAGTCTTCCAGTAATTATTGCTGGTGGCGGTATAGGCGGTTTAACACTGGCCTTAACACTAGAACAAATAGGTATTCACTGTGTGATCTATGAGAGTGTCAGCGAGCTAAAACCACTGGGTGTTGGCATCAATATTCAACCCAACGCAGTGCGTGAGCTGTATGATTTGGGATTAGACGCGACGCAACTCGATAAAATTGGTCTACAAACAAAAGAATGGGCTTTGGTAGGACTCAATGGCAAGGAAGTCTATTGCGAACCTCGTGGCACAGATGCGGGCTATCATTGGCCTCAATACTCTGTCCATCGCGGCAAACTGCAAATGCTCTTATACCATACGGTTTTAGAGCGACTTGGCGAAGAGGCCATTCAAACAGGCCATAAAGTGACGGGCTACCAAAATACGGATCAGGGAGTGACCGTTCATATTACCAATAAAGAAGGTGAACCGCTGGAAGTCCAAGGCGCCCTACTGGTTGCGGCCGATGGTTTACACTCTGCCGTTCGTGCGCAAATGCACCTCTCCCAACCACCTATTCACTGGGGTGGCGCGGTTATGTGGCGCGGCACCACCCAAGCTAAGCCGATTCGCACTGGCGCATCTTTTATAGGCTTGGGGACACATCATCACCGCATTGTGTTTTATCCGATCACACCAGCCGACCCCGTTACAGGACTAGCAACCATTAACTGGATTGCTGAAGTAACCATGGACAATTCACAAGGCTGGACGAGTGGCGATTGGAATAAACAAGTCGATTTAGAAGATTTCATCCATCACTTTGAAAATTGGGACTATGACTGGGTCGACATTCAGGGCCTACTTCGCGGTGCAACGGAAGTCTTTGAATACCCAATGATTGATAGGGATCCTATCCCTACTTGGGTTGATAATAACGTCGCGCTAATGGGTGATGCGGCTCATATTATGTATCCAACAGGCTCGAATGGTGCTAGCCAAGCCATAGTAGACGCCCGTATTCTTGGTGCCGCTCTATTAGAATATGGCATCAATAACTCAGCCCTTAGCGCATTTAATAAGCAACTTTGTGAGCCTATTTCTAACGTCGTTTTGCGCAATCGAGGCGCTGGCCCATTTGTTATTCTAAACGAGCTGGATAAGCGCTGCGGTGGGATATTTGAAGATATCGAAGACGTTTTCCCTGAAGCAGATCGCCAGGAGCTAATGGCTAACTATAAAGCAGCAGCTGGCTACGCTGTCGATGCCCTCAATAGCGCTCCACCAACTATTAAGACGAGCAAACAAGTGGCTTAATATTTAAAACTAAGGACTCGCACATGCTGCAACATTATGTTTTTATCAAATATCAAGAAGGCACATCAGATGAACATATCCATGCCTTTAAAGACAAAATGCTCATGCTCAAACGCACCATTAAAGAAATAAAACACATTGAGGTCAGCATTGATGAGCTTCACGAAGAGCGAAGCTGGGATGTTGTCTTAAATATGCAGTTTAGCTCACTTGAAGATTTACGAACCTACCAAGCGCATCCAGACCACGTCGCAGTTATGCAGTTTAATGGCCCAAATGTTGCTCATGTTGGCGCCTTGGATTGTCATATTTAAAACATTTACCAAATGCCAATACGCACTATAAACACAAAAAAACAGCTCAGGATAAACAAACTGAGCTGTTTTTCTTAGTACATTCCTTTTCCCTATGCATAATACGGCAACACTTAACCCTACACCTCCCACAGGATAGTAGTCAAAAATCCACTCTCATCCTATCAACATAACGTTTATTTCAAGGTTCCCATGGCTAACCAGAAATAGTCACTCTCTTCAACGCTGACATCATGACAAAACTCCTCCATCAACACCTCTAATTCTTCTTGGTCAGGGAAGTTTTTCAGTACTTCATAGGCACTTCCATCGTCAAGTGTTCTCGTCTGAAAAGTATCCCCATACTCGCTTCGAGATGATATGGGCGTGCTACTGCCCTCGATGTAGCGATTATCAAACAAAATCACCTTGGAACCAGGCTTCATAGCTCGGTCAATACCTTTCATAAAGGTTCGACGCTGCTGCATTTTTATATGAGAGAAGAAAAAGCCTGCTAAAAAAACATCAAACTCACTGCTATCGGGTATCTGAAATGCATCCATCACTCGGTAGTCAACATGTCCGCCTTCACAGCTTTCTAAAGCACTTTTAGCCAGTTTTTCAGATGCATCTGTCGCCAGTACATAAAGTGCCGCATTCGCTATTCGCCGTGTCCAATACCCAGTACCACAGGCTGCCTCTAATACTCGTCTACCAAGAACCGATGCTTCAAGTCTACGCTGCAACCACGCCAAATCATCCTGCCTCTCAATAATAGAGTAGATTTTCTCATATTCAGGTTGTCGTTGTTCATAATACTCAAGCATCCAGCAGCCCTCTTACTGTTCAAATCAATTAAAACTGTCATCCGGAGGAGCATTGCAACTCTGTATATCCCCACTGCATGCAAAACCCTCCTCCTAAAATGGCAATTATATCAAATCACATCTCCCTGCCCACCCTAACGGACGCACTAACTCTTCTCTGATTTAGACTGTAGTGGTCAACTCATATGCGTTTTTTTTTACGATTTTCCTCCCCAAAGCCTCTGTCTTTTTTTATACTAGCCGCCCCTTGGCATAAAACTGACCAAAAAATCAGTTTTACTCTCTTATTTTGGCGTGTTGATGATGAATAATAACAACCATTACCTAACATTTAGGCTTAACATCGCGCCAACCCATTAGCAATAAGGTCTCTCTATGTTTGAACGTTATTTTCAGCTCAAGGCGCATAACACCACGGTGCGCAAAGAAGTTATTGGTGGGGTCACCACCTTCTTAACCATGGCTTACATCATTTTCGTTAACCCATCCATTCTTGCACAAGCGGGCATGGACCAAGGAGCTGTCTTTGTTGCCACTTGCCTTGCCTCAGCAGTAGGTTGTTTGATCATGGGGCTATACGCCAACTACCCCATTGCGCTCGCACCAGGAATGGGCCTCAACGCTTTTTTTACCTACAGTGTAGTTCTAGGCATGCATTACACTTGGGAACAAGCACTAGGCGCGGTATTTCTATCCGGCATCATCTTTATTCTCATCAGTATTTTTAAGATTCGAGAATGGATCATCAACGCTATCCCCAACTCTTTAAAATTAGGCATTGCAGCGGGTATCGGACTATTTTTGGCCATGATTGCACTGCAAAATGCAGGCATTATTGTTAAGAACCCGGCTACAGCCGTTGGCCTTGGTGATCTATCATCCCCATCAGCTCTCTACGGATTACTTGGCTTCTTTGTTATTTGCGCTTTGTCCTATTTGAATGTGACAGGGGCCGTTATGATCGGCATTCTATTTATTGCCGTTCTTTCAATGATCTTTGGTCAAAACCATTTTGCAGGGATCGTATCTGCTCCACCGTCTATTGCCCCCACTTTTATGGCGATGGATGTTGAAGGCGCCTTTCAACTCAGCATGATCAGTGTGGTTTTTGCGTTCTTATTCGTGGACCTATTCGATACCTCAGGCACGCTTCTTGGCGTAGGTCAACGCGGTGGATTACTCGATAAAGAGGGCAAACTACCTCGTTTGAAAAAAGCCCTTTTAGCTGACTCTAGCGCCACAGCCATCGGTGCTGCACTTGGCACCTCTTCGACAACCAGCTATATTGAAAGTGCGTCAGGTGTGGCTGCTGGCGGACGAACAGGCTTAACGGCCGTTGTTGTCGCCGTCTTGTTCTTAATCAGCTTATTCTTTTCTCCCTTGGCGGACTCTATTCCAAGCTACGCTACAGCTGGCGCCCTGCTGTATGTCGCTGTACTAATGACAAGCAGCTTAGCAAAAGTTAACTGGGACGATATTACCGATGCCGCCCCTGTACTTATTGCCGCTTTCTCCATGCCATTGACCCACTCAATTGCCGATGGCATAGCTTTATCTTTTGTTAGCTATGCCATCATCAAAGTCCTATCTGGTCAATATAAGCAAGTGAATATCGCCACTTACGTACTCGCCATATTATTTATCTGTAAGTTTGTCGTATTTGCCTAAGACAAAACACATCAAGCTTATTAAATCGAAAGCCCCCAAACGAGTATCAGACAATCTGATACTCGTTTTTCCTTTATGGAGCGGCCAATCGGCCTCCTCCTGATGTGCGTTATTTTTAAAGAAGAGTATTCATGCCCCACAACGCCTTATACACAGACCTTTCTTGTTACTATGATCTCATGTGCGCCGACATTGACTATAAAACACAAAGTGATAGTGCCCATCGCATGCATCAAATTTTCGGTAATGGTGGAAAGCGCCACTTAGATTTGGCCTGTGGAACAGGGCCACATATTCAGTATTTTTGTGCTACAAACTACGACTGCTCTGGCTTAGATATCAATCAGCCCATGCTTGATATCGCCCAAGAGCGCTGCCCTCAGGCACAATTTTCACAAGGCAATATGTGCGCATTTCATTACGAAAACCGCTTTGATTTAATTACCTGCTTTTTGTATTCCATTCATTACAGTGGCGTTCTTAAAGAACTGGCAGGGTGCATCGAAAGCGCTCACGGCGCATTAGAAAAAGGCGGTGTATTCTTTTTTAATGTGGTGGATAGGCGTCAGATCAATAATGACTTATTTATTCAACACAGTATCAACCATGAAGACAGTTGCTTCACCTTCCGGTCAGCTTGGCACTATGTTGGCAACGGTGAAAAGCAAACATTAAACTTAAGCATTAACAAAGTCTCAAACGACTCTCAACAGACCTGGGAGGACAAGCACCCAATGGTGGCGTTAGACTTTGATGAACTACAAGACATGCTATCACCATATTTTGAAGTGCATATCTTTGAGCACGATTATGGAAAAATCATACCGTGGCAGAAGCAATCAGGAAATGCGATCTTTGTTTGCGTAAAGGTTTAGCGAGTATAAACAACGAAACGATAAACAGATCTGCGACTCATGCCATCGCGCGATATTTTAAAATCAAGCTGATAATCTCATGATCACTTACAGTGGAGGATAAAGATTCCGTCACAGAGCGCCTCTGAGGAAGGCGGATATTGAACTTACTTTTCAGTATCGCAATCACTTGAGTATCGGAGTTAGGATCAATAATTTGCCCCGCAAAAATACAGATTCGTTTTAAGAAAAAATCTTTGTTACTAGTAACCATAATATACCTTTGTGTTGTATCGAAAATAGACGTACGAAAGCACAACTTGATCAGTATCTACCAAAGAAAATGACAAGAGAGGATGCGATATGAGCGCCTTAGAGGGAGTAGAAAATATAACCTTCTTCTACTCTACTCTGAAATGCCATAATTAGATAATGTTTTTTTAGAAAACATCAACGAAAAAGAAACCAACCAGTTTACCCCCTTTATCTCATCAATAGACCAATATTTTCCCGTCATCAGTCACCAATGAGCAACATCCCAACCATTTCAAAGATCCTCTTTGAAAATAACAAAAGCCTTACGAGAGAACGTTAAAACAATACCATACCAGCATCGGCCATGTTATAAAAAGAACCATTGGTCTCAAGCCCATAAGAGGCAGCATAGCATTAACAGGATGTTAAGGAAGTTATAGTATGGCAATTGCTAATTTGGTTTCTATCATTATGCCCGTTCATCAAGGACAGATGACTCTTATAAGAGCACTCGACTCTCTCTTTAAACAAACCTACCCAAACTGGGAATGCATCCTCATCGCAGATGATGGCTTCGATTATAAATGGTGGTTGAAGCAGCAAGGTATACAAGATATAAGACTGCGCTTTACCCAAACAGAACAAGCTCGAAGTGGCCCTAATATTGCCCGCAATGTTGGCAAGAAACTCGCTAGAGGCGAATGGATTGCCCCACTGGATGTGGATGACCTCTACTACCCTACTCGCTTGGCACAACTTATCCCTCTTGCTCAGGCATCTGGTCTCGCCCTTGATAATGTCTGTGTTGTTAATGATGACTCTCAAAAAACCATTACCATGGGTCTCAAGCAACCCACCACCCAACTTTCGATTAACGACTTTTTTACTACAAACACCCCTTTGCTGTTTTTATTTCATCATAGTTTGGCACAACACAGCTGGGAGCCCATTGCCAGAGGAGGTGACACTCTATTTAATCTAAGAGCATTAGAAACAGCCGGTTATGCCACCTGTCATCAAGAAGCCCTACACGAATACCGAGTATACAAACAATCCATGTGTCATTCCCCTAATGTTGGAAATATCTTTGATCAAGCTTATCAGGAAACCTTACAGCGTCTTCATCTGGATGGACTTGGTTTTCAAAACACACAGTTTAAAAATAAAGTCATTGAGCTTATCACCTATAAAAAAACACTGAATTTAGCCTTCGAAAAAGCCATAGAGAATGGTTTTAATGGTGACTTTCAAGCCTTCAGTTCAACCAGTCAAAGTTATAGCAAAATAAGCTTAAGCAATAATCAAATACACCTTAATAGTACGTCACTTTAGCAAAACTTCCCTCTCTCCAGAAAGTAAAAAGCCAGAGTATAAACTCTGGCTTTTCAATAGATTAGGGAAAGCCCTAGCTCATTAAGAAAGACATTTTAAACAATCTTGGTTAGCCAATTGTGCGTATCTTGCGCATTTCCCCACTGTATATCATTTAGCGTTTTGCGCAATTTTTCTGCGATTGGCCCAGGCTCACCGGATCCTACCTTGAACTCTTTATCATTATGGATAAAAGTCCCCACAGAGGTCAGTACTGCTGCTGTTCCCGACAGAACCGCCTCAACACCAGGCTTGGCAGCACGCTCTAGCAATTCGCTAACAGTTAAGTCACGCTCACTAACAGTCATACCAAGATCTTTTGCAATCGTCAAAATGGAAGAGCGTGTCACGCCATGTAAAAAGCTCGAATCCAATGCTTTGGTAATAATTTCATCACCATCAATCAATAAGAAGTTCGCCGCTCCCGTTTCTTGCACATCCCCATTAGGACAGAACAATATTTGATCTGCCTGAACATCTTCTTTGGCCTTCATAATCGGCCCAAGCGCACTGGCATAGTTACCACCACTTTTAATCATTCCCATATGAGGGGCGCAACGCTGTCCATTTTCATCTAGAAGAATGCGTAAGGCGTGCGCACCACCTGAAAAATAATCCCCAACTGGAGACAACAAAACATACATCATAGAGGTCAAACTAGGCGCTGCAGCCTTGCCTATAATAGCTTCTGTCCCTATATGTGTTGGACGAATATACATAGAACCCGGTGGCGCAGGCACATCACTGGCAAATTCAGCCACAATATCTTTGATCATTTGAGCAACTTGCTCTTCATTTACATCTGGCAAGGCTAATAAACGGCTACTTTGTGAAAAACGTTTGATATTTTGATCCATACGGAACACGTGAACACTACCATCAGCGTGACGAAATGCTTTTAAGCCTTCAAAGCAAGTACTAGAGTAGTGCAATACATGCGCACCTGGGTGCATTGGGATACTATCTGATGGGACAATCTTAGATTCCCCCCATTGGTTATTATCAAATGTCGCTAATGCCATACGAGGCATAAAAATGCTACCAAAAGCCGCCATTACTATTTCCTATACAAATAAATGATTGCGATCATCAACCGCCACTAAATCCATCAAAAAGCCTCTTCGACCAGCCTTGACCGATTCTTTTCACGATATTAAAGCAGAAAGCACTAGCAAGAAAGACTGTTTCGTATCTACCAATAAAGCAAACGACTATTTATCGTATTTTTGCGTAATTGCTAAAAAACAAAATGGACTACACTGATAAATCGACAGCCTTTCTAATGCACAGTTTCGAAAACCGCCACTTGATTTCCCCCTAATCTTTTCGCTTGGTACATGGCAAGATCAGCCTGTCGAATAAGCTCCAATACGGTCGTTGCATGATTTTTACTATTAGATAGACCAATGCTAGCAGAAACATGAAGTGATGCCCCCTCAATGTTAAAAGGTTTACCAATCTCTAACACGGCATTTTGCGCAATAGCCTTAGCCTGCTCAGCACCTTTTGCATCATCACCTAATAAGACAAGGAACTCGTCTCCTCCCTGTCGCGCCACACACACTGATTCACCAACTCAATGCTGCAGCCTTTGGGCAATTAGTTGTAATAACTTATCTCCTACGCCATGACCATAATTATCATTAACCTGTTTAAAACCATCAATGTCTACAAACAACACCACGGGAGAAGGATCACTCTCATTTTGATTGACTCGCAAAAGCCCCCCTTCTAAGCGTTCAAGAAAAAAAGAGCGATTAGGCAACCCTGTTAATTGATCATGTGCCGCCATATAGACCAAACGAGACTCTATTATCTTACGCTCAGTAATATCATGAGCCACCGCAATTCGCACTTGGTGCTCTTCAGACCAACGAGCCGACCATAAAACATGAACAATACGCCCATCTTTATGTAACCAGCGATTTTCAAAACGAGGTTGTACCTCTCCATTTAACAGCGTTTCCACCACCTTCGCAGTTTTTAGCTTATCTTCAGGAAACACCATACGCTCCATTGACTGGCCAATTACTTCACTAGGCGAGTAGCCAAACATATTTTCAAACGCTGCGCTGACAAAAACAAAGTGCCCAAAACGGTCAACAACACATACCGCATCGAGCATCAACTCCAAAACGTCAGAAAGACCAATCAACTCACTCGCTTTCATTTAATCAAATCGCCTCTATCAAAATATACATTTTCTACTTACCTAACATGCGAACAACAGAATAAATCAAACCTAAGACAGAATGATCATGTTAAGCCCATAACGGTATATGGAAAAGCTTTTCTGGCCCTCACTCTTTTTTCAAACCGTTCTGGATCCTAACCAACTCCACCATGAAGAAAAAAACATAACCAAACGTTCAAAAATCGTCCAGATCTTCACCATTAGCACGCCCTATCATGTAACAGAAAGTAACACCCATGCCTCAACTTGGTGCTCATATGACGATCATGGTGGATTTGTAAAAAATTTACCTGAAATAGAAAAACACAAAATCGAGCAAATAATAATCAAAAAAATTCTTATTTGAGACATTGAATTATTATATATATCCTTTTTTTACATTTTGGCACATATTGTGCTATAAAAATTCACGTAGGGTAAACAATGATGATGTTATGTAATTTAATGTATTGAGTACTTTTGTGCTTTGTTAGAGAGCGAAAAAGTAACCATCAATACAGGATATAAAATCAGCCTAGCGATTGTTCTATCTGTTTTTTTGATCACTTTTCGACGTCATGAAGGTATTTTTTGCACCAATATGACACAAAAAAAGAAGGGTTTTGTCCGGTTTTAGGACGAGATTGGTCTTTATCAGGGTGAATATTGGTCCACTTTATATGCAAGCAACATATAAAAATACCTAAGGACACAAAGCAGTCGAAAAACCCTACTCAACTAAAGCAAAGAAACAAGAGTGCAGGCAAAAAACAGGAGAAGAGACACTAGAAAAATAGCAACACTAAAAATAAGTTTAACTTTACCTAGTATGTGCACTTATCAACTCAATAGAAAGCACACTTGATACAATAAACAATGAAGGAATGCATTTCATGAAAAAAGCGATATTCACCCTAGCTACTCCCTTACTGCTAGCAGCAACAGCAGCAAACGCAGCTAGTATCATAAAAACGGATAATTCCAGCTTGGATATTTTTGGTCGTGCAAAGTTTACAGCCAAAAATGATTCTGTAAAAGGTAGCTCCGCAGGACTAAGCTCACGATTTGGCGTTAAGGGTGAGATTAAAGACGAAAATGGCAATAGCGCATTCTTTCGCACTGGCTGGAACATGGCATCATCAACTGATAGCTCAGCATCAAATAATACAAAAACAACGTCAGTAGCGGATCCTGATAAACCAACAGACAAGAACAAACGAAACAACGTTCTTACATCATCTGGTGGCAATAACATTTCAGCTCGCTATCAATTTGTAGGACTTGGGTTTGAGGGCATTGGTAAATTCACTTTTGGTCAAAACGATACACCGTTCTACACCTTAGTCACCAGCGCGACTGATATTTTTCAATATGGCGGCCTTGAGGCTTCAGCGGGCACTTATGGCTACAACTTTGCCCCTAACCAAGCTCTATACTCCAACACTTTCGGCCGCTTAACTGTTCAAGCTTCTTACCAGTTTAAAACAACGGAAGGTGGTGACTCAAAAAATGGCGATATTTTGGATGTTTTTAGTGCAGGCTTAACGTCAGCGAACTTCAAAACACAAAACAACGCTTATAGTGCCGCAGCCTCTTACGCTCTAACGGATGCACTGAATCTACGTGCTGGTTACGCGTTCCAAACCTTTACCAATAAAGCAACTAAATCAAATTATGGTTTAGCGGCAGACTATACGGTTGGCAATCTATACTTTGCTGGTGTTTATACACATAACAAAGAAGATGATGGTCAGAACAAAGCTTCTCGTAATGGTTATGAAGTGGCAGCATCTTATAATATGGATAAATACACCTTCACTACAGGTTATGCATACGGAACACAAGATAGTGATGTAGCAACAACACCAAATCCTAATGGTGGAAAACCAACTCAAAATGATGACATTGCCTATGCTAAAGCCTTTAAGTTAGGCGTGACTTACCATGTATTCAGCAATGTTAAGACTATTGCTCAAATCACACACAACACAAGCGGCTCGAACACGTATTTAGGCGGATTAAACTACACGTTTTAATTTAGGCTATTCGCTTAACTAAAAGGATATAGTTAAGCCAAACTAGTAAGTATTACGTGTTTATATAGCCTTTTCAGCCCCCCCCCTTCTGAAAAGCGCTAATTACCGACAATATAGACAACATTGCTTAAACAAGGATCGCTGTCTAGACAAAAGAAAAAAGAGGCCGGAGCCTCTTAGTGGAAAAGTGACAAAAACGAGTCAACTAATAATCAGTTTTTATCGCCTGAAATTCGACTGCCAATGGCAGAGTTTTGGTCTTTATATTTTGCATTATCTCGTTTGTTATAGGGTCGATCTGCCGCCCCCGACATGGTTTCAAAATTAATAGCACCAATGGTCATACCTGGGCTCAAAGCAATCGGCAACTTACCGCCATTAAGAAATTCCAAGACAATGCCGCCGCTCCAACCCGGATCAATACGATGCGCGGTCACATGCACCATTAAACCAAGACGAGCCAAAGAAGAACGACCATCCAGCCAACCAACTAAATTGTCAGGCAAGGTGACCGATTCTTTCGTCACCCCCAAGACTAATTCCCCAGGGTGAATAAAAAACGGGCGACCATCGTCAACGAGAATTTCATCACTCATCACAGACTCAATCACTTTGTTAAGATCTGCCTTTGAGCTACTCAAATCCAGATATGGCGCAGGGTGACCTTGAAATACTCGAAACGAGTTACCTAATCGTAAGTCAACAGACACACCACTGATCACACTATTATCAGGGCGCGGATCAATCACTATAGAACCTTCGTCTAGAGCGGTAATTATATCTCGATCACACAAACGCATTACTTTTCCTCAATCATCGCTCATGCCAATGGTTGGCATGGCAAACTGTTCATTCTGTGGGGACGCTAGAGTAGCACCAAGTTTGCGAGCAATCGACTGATAAATAGCAGCAATATCACCCTCAGGCGCACTAACCACTACGGGGGAACCAGCATCACTCTGTTCTCGAATGGCAAGACTCAAGGGTAATTTACCCAAAACGCCCACATTATATTCTTTCGCCAAGGAGACACCACCTTCCTCACCAAAGATGGCTTCATGATGACCACAATTCGAGCAAATATGCACTGACATATTTTCTACTAGCCCCAATACAGGAATATTCACTTTATTAAACATCTCAATACCGCGACGTGCATCTAATAAAGCGATGTCTTGTGGAGTTGTCACAATAACAGAACCTGCCACCGGAATTTTTTGTGACAAGGTTAACTGGATATCACCAGTACCTGGGGGCATATCCACAAACAAGTAATCAAGATCACTCCAATCCGTTTGTGTCAGTATTTGCATCAGTGCCCCTGTCACCATTGGTCCGCGCCAGGCAACAGGCGTATCCTTGGTCGTCAAAAATGCCATAGACATCACTTGAACCCCATAGGCAACAGGCGGAACGAACATCTTTTCATCTCGCACCTGAGGACGAGTACCATCTGCAAAACCCATCATCATTCCTTGGCTGGGCCCATAGATATCGGCATCAAGAATCCCAACGCGAGCCCCCTCTCGAGCCATCGCCAGTGCCAAATTCACCGTGGTTGTGGATTTACCAACCCCACCTTTGCCTGAGGCAACCGCAATAATGTTCTTCACACCCTGCAGCCCTGTGATATTACCTTGGGTTGCATGGCGCTCTACTTGGCAATCAATTTCTAACAGCACATCACGGCTATCATTTAATTCACGCTTGATACGAGCTTCAAGTGAGGCTTTCTCTTGCTCAGCAGGATACCCTAGATGCAAGGTTAGCATGATACGCTCTGCGTCCGTTTTGATTGTCCAAACGCCGCCATAAGCATGACCATTATTTTCATCAATCAGGCTTTCTAAATGAGACTGTATTTGGCTGTCTAACAGTCGCTGCTTAGGTTGATGATCATCAGTATGTGTTTGAGTTGTCAAAGGGGATCTCCAATAGACCATTTTTCAACACATTTGTGCGAAATGGCCCTTGTCATGTGAATTAATAACCAGAATAGAAGCCAATTTGGGGGCAATTTGCAGAAAAGCAAGCCTACCCCTTGCACACGAAGGATGGGCACTTATAATTAGCCGACTTATGATTACCAATAGTACGACGCTCGCTTTTTCAGAAAAACCGATGCAGCTTGTCTATCTGGAAAGGCACCTCACTTCCTATTCAGCGCCCTCTACTATTGATAAAATACTCGACCCTTTTTAATCCAGCAGGCTGATCAATAATGGCACAAACGCAACGCAAAATTTTAGTTACCAGCGCCCTCCCTTATGCAAATGGCCCCATCCATTTAGGGCATATGCTGGAACACATCCAAACCGATATTTGGGTGCGTTTTCAGAAACTTCGCGGCCACCTTTGTACCGCTGTGTGCGCTGACGATGCACATGGCACAGCCATTATGATAAAAGCCGATCAACAAGGCATCACCTCAGAGCAACTGATCGATCGAGTTCGTCAGGAACACATGGCTGACTTTAAAGACTTTTTAATCGGTTACGATAACTATTATTCAACGCACTCAGACGAAAACCGCGACTTCTCTAATCATATTTATAAGCGCTTGCGCGATAACAATAAAATAGCAGTCCGTTCAATCACACAAGCCTATGATCCAGAAAAAGAGATGTTCTTAGCGGATCGATTCATTAAAGGCACCTGCCCCAAATGTAAGGCTGAGGACCAATATGGCGATAACTGTGAAGTCTGTTCTGCCACTTATACACCGATGGAGATGATTAACCCTCGCTCGGTCTACTCAGGCGCCACGCCTGTAGAAAAAGAATCGGAACATTACTTCTTTAAGCTACCAGAATTTCAAGACTTTTTAGCAAAATGGACACGCAGTGGCACCTTACAAGACCAAGTAGCAAACAAGCTCTCTGAATGGCTAGACGCGGGTCTAAAAGAATGGGACATCAGCCGTGACGCACCTTATTTTGGTTTTGAAATCCCCGACGCTCCAGGCAAGTACTTTTACGTCTGGCTAGATGCCCCTATCGGCTATATGGCCAGTTTCAAAAACTTGTGTGATCGCACTGAAGGGTTAACCTTTGACGATTACTGGGCTAAAGATTCCGATGCGGAGCTTTACCATTTTATAGGTAAAGACATCATCAACTTCCATGCATTGTTTTGGCCCGCCATGCTGGACTGTGCAGGCTATCGCACACCAACAGGGGTTAACGCACATGGCTACGTCACTGTAGATGGTACAAAAATGTCAAAATCGCGTGGCACCTTTATTATGGCGCGCACCTATTTGAACCACTTGGACCCGCAATACTTACGCTACTACTTTGCTGCCAAGTTAAATGCCAGTGTCGATGACATTGATTTAAGCTTGTCAGACTTTGTACAGCGAGTGAATTCCGACGTAGTGGGTAAAGTGGTTAATATCGCCAGCCGTACCGCCAGCTTCATTAATAAAAAGTTTGATGGTCAGCTAGCAAGCGATGTTAGCGAAAACGCTATGATTCAATCCTTCATTGACGCAGGCGATGTCATCGCACAACATTTCGAAAACCGCGAATATGGCAAAGCGATTCGTGAGATTATGCATCTAGCCGATCAGGCCAATGAATACATTGCAGATCAAGCACCGTGGGTTTTGGCAAAAGATGAAACAACCCTCCCTAAAGTACAAGAAGTTTGTACCGTAGCCCTGAATCTCTTTAGTATTTTAGCTACCTATTTGAAACCAGTGATGCCGCAAATGGTTGCCGATGCAGAGGCCTTTCTTGGCAAAGTACTCACTTGGGACAATCGCAGTGAATTATTGTTTGGCAAAACCGTGAACGCCTTTAAACCACTAATGGCTCGCATTGATCAAAAGCAAATCGATGCCATGATAGAGGAAGGAAAAGAAGCCGCCGTCGCTGCTGCAGAAGCGGTCGAAACGTCACAAGCGACGACAGAAACGGAACTCAGCAAAGACCCGATTGCAGCAGAAATTTCTTTTGATGATTTTGCAAAAGTCGATCTGCGTATCGCTCTGATTGCCAAAGCAGAACATGTGGAAAAAGCCAACAAATTGCTAAAGCTGACACTCGACCTCGGCGGTGAAACACGCACTGTCTTCTCTGGAATTAAGTCTGCATATAAGCCAGAAGACCTAGAAGGCAAATTAACCGTCATGGTAGCCAACCTTGCACCACGTCAAATGAAGTTTGGCCTATCAGAAGGAATGGTACTTGCGGCTGGGCCAGGTAAAGATGAAATTTATCTACTGGAGCCACATGCTGGCGCAAAACCCGGCCAACGAGTGATGTAACCCTCTCTTTAGTATAAATAGTAGAGACAAAACTACGCCGATTAAATACCTCATTTAATCGGCGTATTTTGTGACATTGAAAACATAAAAAAGATTAACAATAAAATAACATTATATAAGCTTTACTTATTAAATATATTCTAAATTAATCTATTTTTCGGTGAATTTTAACTTGTTAGTTATAAGCAGCTTGGTATAGTTACGCTCTTACGCAGCGTATGCGTACTCCTCGATATTTAACATACTCACAGCATATTTATTTGGACATGAGATGACTGATTATCTGTTGATACTGGTCAGTACCATACTAGTTAACAACTTTGTATTGGTTCAATTTTTGGGACTTTGCCCATTTATGGGGGTTTCTGGCAAACTGGAAACATCCATTGGTATGGCGATGGCCACTACGTTTGTCTTGACTCTTTCCAGTCTTTGCAGCTATCTCACGTTCGAATACATACTTCAGCCGTTTGGGCTAGAGTACCTTAAAACCATTGCCTTTATTTTAGTGATTGCTGTTGTTGTGCAGTTTACCGAAATGGTCGTACATAAAACCAGTCCGCTACTGTATCGCGTATTAGGGATCTTCTTACCGCTGATTACAACAAACTGCGCGGTATTAGGTGTCGCTCTACAAAACACCAGCAAGCAAAACAACTTTGTCGAATCCATCTTATATGGTTTTGGGGCAGCGGTTGGCTTTTCTTTCGTCCTTATTCTGTTTTCAGCCATGCGTGAGCGGATTAATGTCGCCGATGTCCCCAGCGTCTTTAAAGGCTCAGCCATCGGTATGATCACAGCAGGACTGATGGCCCTAGCCTTTATGGGCTTCACTGGTCTGGTGCAAATATAGGAGCCATTATGTTGACTGTTTTGCTCGCTGTGGGAATTCTATTAGCCCTTTCCTTAATATTCGGCGCTATTCTTGGCTATGCCAGTGTTCGCTTTCATGTAGAAGGCGACCCTATTGTCGATCAAATTGATGCCATCTTACCACAAACACAATGTGGTCAATGCGGCCATCCTGGTTGCCGCCCCTACGCGGAAGCCATCGCCAACGGAGAAGCAATAAACCACTGCCCGCCCGGTGGACAGGCGACGATTCAAGCCCTCGCCGATTTACTCGACGTAGAAGCGATTCCCCTCGATGGCGACCACGGCACAGAAACCGCCAAGCGCGTGGCGGTTATTCGTGAAGACGAATGTATTGGCTGCACTAAGTGTATTCAAGCCTGTCCAGTGGATGCCATTCTTGGCGCTGCAAAACAAATGCACACCGTCATTTCTGACGAATGTACAGGGTGCGACTTATGTGTTGATCCTTGCCCAGTAGATTGTATTGATATGGTAGAAGTCGGCGTGACCTCAAAAACCTGGTCTTGGGACAAACCCCAAGGTGTCGCAGCAACCTCAATGAACATCATTGCCACGGATCGCAAAGCGGAGGTGGCACACTAATGCAAACGACCAATATTTTCTCTTTTCATGGTGGTATTCATCCGCCAGAAAACAAAGCTCAATCACTGACATTACCTCTTGGCCACCCAAGCTTGCCGAAGGAGTTGATACTCCCCCTGAGTCAGCACATTGGCCAAAGCTCTCGTCCGTTAGTCAACCAAGGTGAGCAGGTACTAAAAGGCCAAGCTGTTGCCATTAACAACGGTTTTTTGAGCAGCTTTTTACATGCTCCCACCTCAGGTACCATTACCGCCATTGAAGAGCGCGTCATCGCTCACCCTTCGGGATTAAGCGACCTTTGTATTGTTATTGAGCCTGATGGGAACGATTGCTGGACGGAACGCAAACCTCTTGACGACTGGCGCAGGATAAGCAAGACAGATGTCTTGTCCTACCTTGCTGAAATGGGCATTGTTGGTATGGGAGGCGCGGGGTTTCCAACACAAGTGAAACTACAGGGGGCACACAAGCACCCGCTAACCCACTTTATTATCAATGCAGCAGAGTGTGAGCCCTACATCACCGCTGACGACATGCTAATTCGTGAAAAAGCCGAACAGTTAGTGCTTGGTATCGAAGTACTACAACATCTCGTTGAAGCAGACCAAGTCATCATCGGCATCGAAGACAATAAACCACAAGCGATTGCCGCACTTAACAATGCTCTAGCGCAACACAATAATACTATTCAGGTTGCCGTTGTGCCGACCAAATACCCATCCGGTGGCGAAAAGCAATTGATCCAGCTGCTCACAGGTAAGGAAGTCCCCAGTGGCCAACACCCAGCTGATATTGGTATTTTATGCCAAAACGTCGGTACCTGTGTAGCGGTACATGACTCTATTTATCTCGGTCAACCCTTAATCACTCGCTTTACCACCTTGACCGGGGATGCACTCAAAGCTCCACAAAATGTCGAAGTATTGCTTGGCACACCAGTTAAGCATCTACTAGATTATGCTCAGGCAACTCACAAAAAAATCAGTCGCTTAGTCATGGGCGGCCCGATGATGGGCTTCACACTGAACTCTATCGATGCCCCCATCGTCAAAACCAGCAACTGTATTTTAGCAGCGAGCAAAAAAGAGCTGCCCGCCCCCGCACCAGAGCAAGCCTGTATTCGCTGCGGCATGTGTGAACAAGCCTGTCCGGCCAGTCTGTTACCTCAGCAGCTTTTATGGTTCAGCAAGAGCCAGGAGTTTGAAAAGGCCGAACATTATAATTTGTTTGATTGCATCGAATGTGGTGCTTGTTCTTACGTCTGCCCAAGTAGTATTCCACTTGTACAGTATTACCGACATACCAAAAGCAGCATTCGCGAAGCACGGGAAGCCGCCGTGAAATCGGATCTCGCTAAACAACGTTTTGAAGCAAGAAAAGCACGTCAAGAAGCCGAAGCGGCAGAAAAAGAAGCGAAACGTCTAGCACGCCAAAAAACCTCCACCCAGAAGACAGAAGGTAAGGCGACAGAAACCAAGAAAGCCACGCCAGCAGCAGAGACAAAAACGGCCATCCCAGATGAAAGCAAGAAACTTAAGGTGGATATCGCGCTTGCTAAGAACAAACTGAAAAAGCTTCAGAAACAATTAGTTGAAGCTCAAGAAAATGAACATGTAGAAGAAATTAATCATTTACAGTTACAAGTCACTGAACAAGAAAAGACCCTTAGCTTGCTTGAACAACAGCTTGAGAAAATGGCAACGACACCTGCGGAAAAGTCTACTAAGGCCGCACCAGCTCCTGTTAATGAGGAGCTGAAAAAAGCGAAGATCGATGTCGCGTTGATCGGTGCAAAACTGAAAAAGGCGCAAAAGCAGCTAGCGGAATCTCCCGACGATAACGAACTAAAAGCAAACGTTAGAGAACTCGAAAAAGGCCTCGCGCAAGCACAATCACTGCTTGATAGACTGACTTCGTCAACAGCTGCCCAGAAGGCAGACACACCACAAAAAGCGTCATCTAAACCCACAGTCAATGATGACCTCAAAAAAGCAAAAATCGACTTAGCTATTGCCAAGGCGGCTGTAAAAAAAGTCGAAAAAGCTCTCAAAAAAGCCGAAGAACTAAAAGCCCCAGAGTCGGGCACCCTGCGCCAACAATTACAAGAAGCACAGCAACGAGCGGACAGTTTAGAAAAGGCTTTATCAAATCCACAGACTCAGTCCCCGGCAACAGAGGCGACAAAATCAAACGCATCAACGGATGAGAGTGCCGCCCAAAAAGAGCAAATTAAAAAGCAAAAAATTGCCTCTGCTATGGCCAAAGCCGCCATTAACAAACTGAAAAAACGCCTCGCCGCCGAGCCAGATCAAGCGGAGAGCATCCAACAAGAGATTGCCGCAGCGGAAAAAAGACAGCAAGAAGCCGATGCACTGTTGGCACAACTCACACAATCGCAAGATACTATGTAAGAGAATGGTTAAATGGCACTATTGAGGATTACCTCTCCACACACACAACGGGCTGGGCGTCGCACTTCTTGGGTGATGCTCATGGTTATTTTGGCAACGATACCTGGTATTGCGGTGCAATCTTGGCTGTTTGGCTGGGGCACCCTAATCAACCTTGCTATCGCCGCCATCACCGCACTGCTTTCTGAGGCGGCGGTTTTAACGATGCGTCGTCGCTCTGTTGCATTCTATTTAAAAGACTATAGTGCCCTACTGACTGCTGTCCTGCTTGGCATTGCCTTACCCCCTAGTGTGCCTTGGTGGGTGACGGTGACAGCCGTGGCCTTTGCGGTGATTTTTGCAAAACAGCTCTATGGCGGTTTAGGGAATAACCCATTTAATCCTGCGATGGTAGGTTATGCCATTGTCCTGGTATCGTTTCCTGTTCCTATGACTCAATGGGTAGGCGCTTCCGATATGGTATCATCTGGTTCTATGCTGTCCCTCTCTCAAAGTCTACAAGCCATCTTCCACCATTTACCTAGCATTGATTCTTACACTATGGCAACACCATTGGATGGCTTCAAACACAAAGATAGCCTCTCCAGCACCGCTGCGTTTAACAGTATCGCTTCTTTAAAAGGCGCCAATCTGAATAGCTGGCTCTTCATAAACGGAGCCTATCTACTAGGCGGCTTAATACTATTAGCATTGCGTATCATTACTTGGCATACACCAGTGGCTGTACTCTCTTCTTTGTCCGTCATCTCTGGTGTTTTTTACTTGATTGACCCCAATCATGCGGCGACACCTTGGTTTCACCTAACCACGGGTGCCGCCATGTTCGGTGCCTTCTTCATCGCCACCGATCCAGTGACGTCTTGCACCAGTAACCGAGGAAAGTTGGTATATGGGACTGGAATCGGTATTTTAATCTATGTGATCCGGACATGGGGTGGTTATCCAGATGGCATAGCCTTTGGTGTATTGCTGATGAACTTTGCTGCCCCTTTGATCGACTATTACACGCAGCCTCGCACCTATGGCCATAAGAAAGCCAAAAAGGGCCTAACCATTAAAGAGGATAACTAAGTGGACTTAATTGCCTCTATACGTCGTAACAGTATTGGTTTGGGCATTTTTGCCATTCTCACCGCTGGATTGATCGCCACCATTCACTTGGTGACCAAAGACACCATCGCCAATAATATGTTAAAAGCGCAGATCGCCGCATTTAATGACATTTTACCCGCTAGCCGCTATGACAACGATCTCACCAAGGACACAGCTATACTGCCAGCGGACAAGCTATTAGGTGGGGCCCCAGTCAAAATTCATATTGCTCGAAAAAATGGCCAAGTCAGCGCCATTATATTCGAAACCGTCGCCCCTGGTGGCTATAATGGTTCACTTGGATTATTAGTATCAGTAGACAGAAACGGTATAGTGACCGGCGCTCGAGTCATTAGTCAAAACGAAACCCCTGGACTTGGCGACAAAGTGGATATTAAAAAATCTAACTGGATCTTGAGCTTTAATGGCCACTCTTTGGGTAATCCAGGGTTAGCTGGCTGGAAAGTCAAGAAAGACGGCGGTGATTTTGATCAGTTTACTGGTGCTACTATCACACCACGAGCAGTGGTTCGCGGTATTAAAAACACCTTGATCTATTTTAAACAACACAAAGACTCGCTATTAGCGCGTTAGGAAAAGGCATGAGTGCAGACGAGCAAATCTTAACCAGTGACGCCACACCAAACAATAAGGCTAGTGCGAATTACACTGAGATCATCTACAACGGCCTGTGGAAAAATAACCCTGCTTTAGTCCAGCTTCTAGGATTGTGTCCAATGCTGGCGGTCACCAGTACCGTGGTGAATGCCCTTGGCCTTGGCCTTGCGACGACTGCTGTATTAATGGGCTCAAATATGGCCGTGTCATTGATTCGTAACTATGTCGCTGATGCAGTTCGACTCCCTGCCTTCGTGATGATCATCGCCTCTTTCACTACCTGTATTCAGATGATCATGCAAGCTTATACCTACGAGCTTTATCAGATTCTCGGTATCTTTATCCCTTTGATTGTAACCAACTGCGTTATCCTTGGCCGTGCCGACTCATTTGCTAGCCGAAATCCTGTGCTCCCCTCCATTCTAGATGGCATGATGATGGGTCTCGGCTTTACCTCAATCCTCATCGTCCTTGGCGGGATGCGTGAGTTAATAGGTCAAGGCACCCTATTCTCCGATATGCAACTGCTCTTCGGTAGCAGCGCCGCTCACTGGAAAATCGTTGTCTTTCATGACTACCCCAATGTGCTCTTTGCCTTGTTACCTCCTGGCGCCTTTATTGGTCTAGGCATTTTAATTGCCATGAAAAACTATCTGGATGAGAGCCAGAAAAAACGCCTTGCCGAACAAAAGCCAACACAAGGTTCTGCTACCTCTAAGCGCGTTCGGGTGACTGGTCAAGCAGCGTCTTAACCTTATATAAATAGTAAGGAAATCAATGACAATATCGTTGGCAAAAACAGTGTTAATGATAAGATCAGTAGTCATAAAAAAAACAGCTTTGATGCCAATTTAAGAGACAGACTGTGAATAAAGAAAAACGTTACGAGATTTTCGCTCGCCTTCGTGCGGAGAACCCAAACCCAGTGACAGAACTAGAATACAATTCACCGTTCGAGTTACTGATTGCGGTATTGTTTTCCGCGCAGGCCACCGACGTAAGCGTTAACAAAGCCACTAGAAAACTATTTCCCGTCGCTAATACACCTGAAAGCATGCTTGCACTGGGAGTGGATGGTTTAAAAAGCTATATTAAAACCATTGGTTTATTTAACGCAAAAGCAGAAAATGCCATCAAAACCTGCCAAATGCTTGTCGAAAAGCACAATAGCGAAGTTCCAGACACACGCGAAGAACTAGAAGCCTTGCCTGGCGTCGGGCGCAAGACCGCGAATGTGGTTCTTAATACCGCCTTCCGACAAATTGCCATGGCAGTGGATACTCATATCTTCCGTTTTGCCAACCGCACCAAGGTCGCCCCCGGGAAAAACGTGCTTGAAGTAGAGCAAAAACTCCTGAAGTTTGTCCCAAAAGAATTTTTATTGGATGCCCACCACTGGATGATCCTTCACGGACGCTACATCTGCGTGGCACGCAAACCCAAATGCAGCGCCTGCATCATCGAAGACTTATGTGAGTTTAAAGAGAAAACATCAGCATAAAACACTCATTATGCAAAAAGCACAGGAATGTGAGACGTCGGCTAATAAAAAGCGTAGTATACGCTCTGCACGGCTAATTATTTCCAAGGAGGAGTCGACAAGTGCAAACAATGAAGATGTGGTTCTTTACTGTCTATAGCCGGCTGAGGCAATCAATTTTAGAAAGCGTTGAATACTCCCTGCCACATTCTTTTTATATAGGTCTAATTGGTACAATTGGCTTTCCTCTATATTACTGGGTATGGTCTTATGCATTTCCACAGCCTTATGAGAGCTTAACACTACGCTTGGTTGGTAGTCTTTTATTTTTAGGGTTAGCATTACTTAAATTTTGGCCAGATTGGCTGCGTCCATATACTACCCTTTATTGGCTATTAACAATGATTTATAGCCTACCTTTCTTCTTCATGTACATGTTATTAATGAATGAGGGAAACATTACATGGGGCATGTCAATGACGGCAGCACTAAGTATATTAATACTAGTTGCTTATAATTGGGTGTCATTCGTCACAATGCTTTCTAGCGGGTCAGTGCTGGCACTGACAGCCTACATACTAACAACAGATAAAATTATATTTAGTAATTACCTAAGCCAGTTACCAGTCTATCTTTTCTTAATAGTTGCTGGAAGTGCTTTTTATTTCCCTTATAGAGTTAAGCAAGAAAAGCTCAAGGTATTGGCCTCCGTAGGTGCAGAGATTTCCCATGAGTTGAGAACCCCACTGATGACCATTCGCAACCACACCTATGGCCTCAGCAAAAACTTACCAGAATTATTACGCGTCTATAAATTAGCGCAGGCTAACAACCTAACCACCCCTCCCCTAAGACCAGATGTTTTTATGGCACTGGAGCGCTCAATACAGCAGATAGACAACGAAGTTAGGCATTCCAATACCGTGATCGATATGCTATTGATGAACGTGAGAAAGCCGAAAATAAACACAGAAGAGTTCGGCTATTTTTCTATGTCAGACATCATTAGGCAAGCAATCGATCGTTACCCCTTTGATTCCAGCAGGGAACGTAGCATAATACGAGTAGACCTAAACAAGGATTTTTGCTTTCTAGGCTCGGATATACTTATGATGCATGTTATTTTTAATCTTATTAAAAATGCTCTGGTATTTACAAACAGCAATCCAGAGGCCAATATTGAAATAACCCTAGATAATGCAGACGATACAAACCGTATCTATTTTCGAGACAATGGTAGAGGGGTGGCCCCAAAGGATAAAAACTCAATTTTTGAGAATTTTTATTCTTCTGGTAACCAAGTTATAGGAACGGGAACTGGTATAGGCTTATCATTTTGCAAAAAAATATTAGCAACTTTTAATGCCTCCATTAAGTGTGAATCTGAGCTTGAGAAGTTCACCAAGTTCATACTAACCTTCCCCCAATTAAAACCATCAAGTAACTGAAAAATGGAATTTTGATGATGCTTAAACATAACAAAAAAAAGATTAATGCCTATTATTACCCTACTACTGTGGTGTTCTTGGATGATCATCAGGCATTTTTAGACAGTATTCCATTAGCACTGGAAGCGAA
The DNA here is from genome assembly GCF_900089775.1 of Marinomonas spartinae. Lineage (GTDB taxonomy): Bacteria > Pseudomonadota > Gammaproteobacteria > Pseudomonadales > Marinomonadaceae > Marinomonas > Marinomonas spartinae. The sequence continues at coordinate 29,978 of NZ_FLOB01000014.1, read as the reverse complement.
TGTTGTCTACCAAGCCTTTTCAAACCCTCAAGATGCAGTTAATTACATTAACAGCCATACTCAATACCATCCCTTAATGGAAAAAGATGTCTCTTGGGCAGATGATCACTCCTGTTATCATTATAAGCTAGATGTCACATCCATTTTCCATCAAACGCATGAAGATAAACGTTTGTATGAGCCTTCGGTACTAATCACCGATTATGCTATGCCTGGCAATGATTACAATGGCTTGGATGTCTGCCAATCCATTGATAATCCCTATGTTAAAAAAATCCTCCTTACTGGCGTAGCGGATGAGCAGGTAGCTATTGAAGCGTTAAATAATAAGCTTATTGACTACTATCTTAAAAAAAGTGCTCAAGACATTCTCCCTCAAATTAATGAACTGATTCAGCGTTATCAACAAGACTATTTCGGCGATATGACACGGGTAATCAGAGAAGGCTTAAAAGTTACCAGTCCCTTAATTGATGACCCCGCCATAGAGGAGTATTTTTTTGCTCTTATTGAGCAAGAAAATATCGTGGAATACTACTTATGTACAGAATTCAGTCCAGCATCATTAGATTTTTTAATGATAAATGCAATGGGAAAAAGACATAAATTATTGCTATTCACCCAAGATGACATAAAAACGCATAGGGATGTGGCTGCGGATGCAGGTGCGCCAGCGGCCTTACTCACAGCACTAGAAAATCCATCTAGCCTCCCCTTATTTCCAAGTTTAGATGGTTTTTATCATCCTGATCTAGAAGAAAATTGGCAGCAGTATATCTACCCTATCACCAAGATTTATGGGTATGGAGAGGAGTCCTACTTAGCTGCTTTTATCCAAACAATAGATATACCTCAAATACAAAAGGCGCCGTCTGTTTCTTCACAACAAAATAAGACAACCTAATATCGTCAATTAATATATTCTTCGAGGTTTTATAAAAACCTCGAAGAAAAGGCTTCACCTATAGGTTAAATCCTTTGTAGAACGTTAAAATAAGAGAAAATATCAAGCTATTGATACTCAGGAAAAAGACAGAGATTTTGTTTTGGTAGAACGCCATTTGTGTAGATCTATCTCCTTTCTAATCTCTTTGCATACATGAATAATATTTGCCAGCTGACTATCCGTTAAGTCTGAGTTAACGGATAACCGCACCAAAGAACGCTTCTTCGCCGTGGCTGGTGCGCAAAACACTGAACCAAAAACATCTCTGATCTCTAACGCATTTTTTAAGATCATTGTTTGCCACTCACTCCCTGCTTCAAGAGCAATAATTTGTGATTGCGACTCACTTGTGTTGTAACCCAAATAGCTCAAGGCCTGCCTCAGATAGGCGGCATTACTATGAAGTCTCTTACGTCGATCATCTGCCGCGATAATTAGCTCTAATGTTTTATCCAAACCAGCAATTTCATAAGGCAATAAAGCAGAACTAAAAATAGAGGGGTTAGCCGTGCATTTGAAGTAATCAGCAAAGCCTTTTGGACAAGTAATAATACCAGCACGACCTGCAAAGGCTTTCGCCAAACTGGCAGTACGGAACATCACCTTATCCTGCAAGCCATACTCTACCACCATACCTCGCCCCTGAGGCCCGTGAGTTCCTAAAGAATGAGACTCATCGACTAATAATATACAGCCTTTGGCATACGCTGCTTCCACTAATGCTGTTAAGGGGCAGACACTACCATTGGTACTGTAGACGGAATCCACCATTACCAAACCAGAGCCATAGCGATCAATTAGCGATATTAAATGATCAATACTATTATGACGAAATGGATAAACTGACGCCTTACTAAAATGTGTACCATCCCACAGAGACATATGTGCCATCATATCAATATAGATAGGCACATGTGCCCCCTCAACAATAGATTGCACTAATCCAATATTAGCATTATATCCAGATTGACAAAGCACCGTTTCTTCGGAATCCATAAAATCCGCCATACGATGCTCAAAATGCAGCTGTGGATTATCACCATGCATAAAAACAGAAGACATTAGAACAACATTATTTTCCATTCCCTCCAATACACTTCTTTGCGCTGCGATAATCTCAGGATGACTAGCCAAGGCAAGGTAATCATTACTAATCAACTTAAGCGATGTTGCTGTTGGATTAAGGCCATGCATAATATGCTGACCACGCCATTCTTGAGCATAACGTTGTACATGTTTATTTACTTTTTCAGCCAAATAGTTAGGGTATTTATTGATATTGTTTGTCATTTCTCTTCTCCTTATGCCAAAAGCGGCATACTTGAAAAACTCAAAAAAGAGAAAAGAGCCAACGAGCAAGAAGACTGGCCACCAAACCTTTGTCAGCGTGTCTTAGTAGGATAAAGAAAAAGCGTTATCACCATATACAAATAGAACATAAGTTTCCCCCTCCCTCTTGCTCCTTATTGGTAACAGGCCACAATAAAAATTTGTTAAAACTGACCAATGCTCCTCGCATGCAGCTTTTCAATTTTTTGAGAGCCATTGCCATCCCCATACAATAGAGACAGCAATTCATTGTAATCCGTTATGTAGTAACAAAAAGTAATGAAATCTGACAAAGACAGATAAGCCTGAAAAAAGCAGCACGAGAAGACCAATCCTTTGTTTAATAATTACTAATCTATAATTAATTAAGATTGAATTTATTAAACATTATTCACGGCCCATGCTTCTCTTATACATATCCCCATGATGAGAGAGACTCACCTTTATGAGCCAGATCGCAAAGACCAAACTTACCCAAACTCAATTAGATGCCCACTGGATGGCCTACACGGGCAACAGACAATTCAAACAAGATCCTCGTCTCATTGCATCCGCAGAAGGTCATTACTACACAGATATAGATGGCCGAAGAATTTTTGATGGGCTCTCTGGTTTATGGACATGTGGTCTAGGGCACAGCGTCCCTTCTATTAACGAAGCCGTCGCGAAACAGATAAAAACACTGGATTACTCCCCTGCCTTTCAATTTGGCCATGAAAAGTCCTTCTTATTGGCTGAGAAAATAACGGAGTTTATGCCCGCACCACTCAATCGTATCTTTTTTACTGGCTCTGGTTCTGAGTCTGTAGATACGGCATTAAAAATTGCTCGAGCTTATTGGCGTAAAAAAGGCAAAGGCACAAAAACCAAATTTATTGGTCGTGCCAAGGGCTATCATGGCGCAGGGGTTTCAGGCTTTAGTGTGGGTGGTATTCCTGCCAATCGTACTCTATATGGGCAAGGTCTTGAGTCTTATCATTTACCCCATACGCAAGTACCTGGTACGGAATTCTCAAAAGGCATGCCTGAAAAAGGCAAAGAGCGCGCCGAAGAGTTGCTTAACTTGATTAATATGCACGATGCCTCCAATATTGCTGCTGTGATTGTTGAGCCTATGTCGGGCTCAGGTGGTGTGATTGTCCCCCCTGTTGGTTATCTCCAACGTCTCCGTCAAATTTGTGATGAACACGATATTCTATTGATTTTTGACGAAGTGATTACTGGTTTTGGCCGTATGGGCGCAAAAACAGGGGCAGAAGCTTTTGGGGTAACACCCGATATCATTACTCTAGCCAAGCAAGTCACTAACGGAGCCATTCCGATGGGGGCCGTGGCGTTCAAACAGGAAATTTATGACACCTTTATGGAAACTGGTGGCGCTGATTATATGTTGGAAGTCCCCCATGGCTATACTTACTCAGCCCACCCCATTGCCTGTGCTGCTGGCCTGGCTTCTCTCGAAGCAATCACACAGCAGAACTTGATTGATCGGGTAAAGGAAATGAGCCCTATTTGGGAGGCCTGTGTCCATCAATTAAAAGCCGCTAGCCCACTCGTTACAGATATTCGAAACTATGGCTTTGCCTCTGGTATGAGCATTGCCCATATTGACGGTGAACCCGCTAAGCGACCTTTTCAAATTGCTATGCGTATGTGGGAGAAAGGCTATTATGTGCGCTACGGGGCCGATACGATCCAGCTAGCACCACCATTTACTACAGAAAAGTCAGAAATGGACAGTTTGATCAATGCGTTAGGTGACACCCTAAAGGAACAACACTAACCAATTTACTCTGAATAATAAAACGAAATCAAACAATCCGAGTGGGACGACCATTCGGATTTTTTTATTTCATAAAAATGCCTAAATTGAATACTGGTTGTATCAAGCGTTTTCCCTATAATACTTGTCAGCGTAAACTTTCGTAAAAGTACAAGAGAAATAAGATGAAAGCACCATACATAAGATGTTTTTGGTCTGGAAGACTCTATTTAACCAATGGCATGGTGATGTCTGTTCACTGCACTCACATCTCTTCTCAGCAAATAGAGGTGGAAGCTCCCTATGGTTCACAAGGTTCAAAACTGGTTAAGCTGGAACTGAACGCCATACATGAGGGCAAAACCGCTCTCATAAAAGCGCTCTGCAAGCCTTTAGTCGATGTGCTAAATGAGCACAATAAACACTATATACGGCTGAGTTTTCACAAAATATCGTCCAAAGACCTAACGTATATAAAAACCTTTATCGAAGACAACTCATAGTCTAATCACTATCTGCACAGCATCTAAACCACAATACCAATGCGACGTGAAGCGTTCGCATCTTACCCTAATACTTTTTCTTTTAGTGCTTCTTTGCTACGACGATTATAAAAACAACCATAGACTAGACGGACTAGGCATGGAGAACCAACATCATGCCTAGAACTTTCAGATAACGCGACTTGACGACTTAGGACAAGGTTGTTTCAAACAGTTTCAACAACTTCTCACTGTCTACTTCCATACAAACTTGCGTCATTGGCACATCATTCCAATGGGGTTCAGGAAAATCCATGCCTTGTGGAGCAAAAATCGTCTGACCAATGCCAATTCCTTCACAAGCAACACGCACCGCTCCCAGTTCCACACCGAAGATACTTGGATCCATGGCATAAGCGATTGTAGAGGCATCGTGGAAATAACAACCATGCACTCCAAAACGGCTACTATAGAAATTGATATAATGTTGCGCGCAGTCGTACAAGAAACCACCCTCTTCAGGATTGGCGGCCTTTATACGTCCAAGAACATTATTGTCTAGCAACACTTGATGAGTCACATCCAACCCTATCATGGTCACTTGCCAAGGCGCAGTAAACACAACATCTGCCGCATGGGGGTCATTCATAATATTGGCTTCTGCAACAGGCGAAACGTTACCATATTCAATGGCAGTTCCCCCCATCAAAATAACTTCGTCCACCAACTCCGCAACCTCTGGGTCTAACTTAAGAGCGGCGGCCAAATTACCCAATGGTCCCAGTGCAATAATGGTTACCTCACCTGGGTACTGACGAACCGTATCGATAATAAACTGAGCGGCACTTTCTTTAACCGCTTTCCCCTTAGGAGCTGGCCAATTGATGTTACCAAAACCATCTTTACCATGGACAAAATCTGGGTGCGGGCGCGGTTCAATCACGGATGGCAGCGCAACACCTTGAGCAACAGGAACCTCCACTTTCGCAATTTCCGTTAGGGTAATGGCATTTTGCGTTGCTAGCTCAACAGGCACATTACCGAATGTAGTGGTAAGCCCCAACACGTCCAACTCTTTCGCTTGGAATGCAAAAAAGATCGCCATAGCATCATCAATGCCAGGATCTGTATCAATAATAATTTTACGAGCCATATTCGACTTCCTCTTTTTATATACATTTAGTCAGTCAATACATCGACATGACAAATTAAGCTTGTTCGGCTAAAAACTCATTAACTTCTGAAATGCTTGGAATGGCACTTGAAGCCCCCATTCTAGTGACACAGATAGCAGACGCCGCACAAGCTCGCGTCAGCACTTCTTTCATATCCAACTGATCCATTAGCGCTGATAGACAAAAACCAATAAAGGTATCTCCCGCAGCGGTGGTATCCACTGCTTTCACAGAAAACGCTTCAACAAATAGATTTTGATCTTGATTAAAATAGCGTACTCCAGCTTTTCCTAGTGTCATCAGCACAGCCAGTTCGGGGTAAGCTTTCGGCAAACCATCAATCGCGGCATCCACATCGTTAACGCCAATTAAGTCCATTGCTTCTACTTCATTAACAATCAGAAGGTCAACAAAAGGCAACACTTCCTTCGCCAATTGAGCGTCCATTGGCGCAGGGTTAAAGGCAACTTTCAGCCCTTTTGCTCGTGCTTGACGCATAATATATTGGATTAGGTTTGTCTCATTTTGTAGCAACACCCAATCCTCAGATGAAGCCTGAGCTAAGACTTGATCAACCTGTTCTTCCGTCAATGCATGGTTCGCGCCTTGAAATAGAATAATGGCATTTTCCGCCTCTTTATTCAGTTGAATAATCGCGTGCCCTGTTGGCACATCCAACTTAGCAATCAAGTCCGTATTCACACCAAGGTCAGACAATTGCGCCAAAATTTGCGCATCATTTTTATGTACCGCACCAACGTGTTTGACGTCTGCACCCGCTTTCGCCAAGGCAACAGACTGGTTCGCCCCTTTACCACCAAGCAAACATTGATAACTGTCCGATGCCATGGTTTCACCCGGTCGTACAAAGTGATCAAGTTGATAAAGGTGGTCGAGGTTAATCGAACCAAAATTATAAATTGCCATGTAATCTTTCCTTCTGGATGAATAGCGTTCAATGGTCTAGGAGTGACCGTTCAATCATTATACGCAAGCTTGAAAAATATTTGACCATCTGTACAAAAATAAAAAACGCCCTATTCAACCTGAATAGAGCGTTTATGGACATAGCCGACGAGTAAAATCCAGACGTTACTGCGGATTACTTATCAGAGTCTAAAAAGCCACGTCCTTTTTGAGCTGCGATTCGCATGCGCAATGCATTAAGTTTAATAAAACCAGCCGCATCTTTTTGGTCGTAAGCACCGGCATCGTCTTCAAAAGTCGCAATGGAACTATCAAACAAACTGTTGGGCGATTGACGACCAACAACACTCACATTTCCTTTATACAATTTCAAACGCACGGTACCAGAAACGTATTTCTGAGATGTGTCGATCATTGCTTGCAGCATGCGGCGCTCTTCAGACCACCAGAAACCATTGTAGATCACTTTTGCGTATCGCGGCATTAGCTCGTCTTTAAGATGCATGGCTTCACGATCCAGTGTGATAGACTCCATCGCACGGTGGGCACGCAACATAATGGTGCCTCCCGGGGTTTCATAACAACCACGCGCTTTCATACCAACAAAACGGTTTTCTACGATATCGATACGGCCAATACCGTTTTCACCACCGATTTTGTTCAAAGTTTCCAAAATAGTGGCTGGCGACATTTTTTCACCATTGATAGCAACGGGATCACCATGTTCGTATTCAATTTCAATATAAGTTGGCGTTTCCGGTGCTTGCTCAGGAGACACCGACCAACGCCACATATCTTCTTCCGACTCTAGCCACGGATCTTCTAACTGATCGCCTTCGTAAGAGATATGCAACAAGTTAGCATCCATAGAGTAAGGCGATTTTTTCTTCTTGGTTGAAAAATCGACTGGGATCTGGTGCTCTTCACAGTAGTTCATTAAGGTTTCGCGAGACGTTAGGTTCCACTCACGCCAAGGTGCAATCACTTTTACACCAGGCTTAAGAGCGTAAGCACCAAGTTCGAAACGCACTTGGTCATTACCTTTACCCGTCGCACCGTGAGCAATGGCATCGGCTCCGGTTTCATTAGCAATCTCAATCAAACGCTTAGCAATCAGAGGACGAGCAATAGAGGTACCTAAGAGATACTCACCTTCATAAATCGTGTTCGCACGGAACATAGGGAAAACAAAGTCTCGAACGAATTCCTCACGCAAATCTTCAATGAAGATTTCCTTAACACCCAACGCTTGAGCTTTCGCGCGAGCAGGCTCTACCTCCTCACCTTGACCTAAGTCAGCGGTAAAGGTCACTACTTCACACTGATACTCTTCTTGAAGCCACTTCACAATTACCGAAGTGTCCAGGCCGCCCGAATAGGCCAGCACTACCTTCTTCACGTCAGACATTCTTTCTGTTCTCCTCAACGATGTCACGCAACCACAGTCAAATAGCGGTGCAAAAATTAAAAAAAGGGGTCATCTAGTGTAAGATTTCGCTACTTCCTTAGCAAGTAAAAAGCCCAACACGCCATTGAAATTAATGGAATCGTTGGACTCTTATCAAGACTAGACAGTTTAACGAATTATTACTTGCCAATTTTTTCTAAACGAATAGTCACACGACGGTTACGTTCACGGCCAGCGGCCGTACGATTACTGACCGCTGGATAGCGGTCACCGTGATAACGAGAAATGATTTTATCTACTGGCACACCTTGCTTTAACAAATACGCAGTCACTTTTTCGGCGCGCTCTTTAGATAACTCTCGGTTATCTCGTCGTGAACCAACATTATCTGAGTGGCCATCAATGTAAATATATTCAACTGTCGGATCGTGCTTCACATATAAAGCCACCAACTTCAAACGCTGCTTAATACTATCTGTTAACTGTACTTTTCCAGATGGAAACAAGGCCGCCGTACGAGCGATTTGATCGTAATTAACCGGTAATAGAGACGACAAACATTGACGAAACTGATTATAAGCAGGTTCAAAATTAATATTAGACAAACTCACTTCCACCACCTCACGACGATCTTCCCATGCCGTACCAGCGACCATAGGCTGTCGACCTCGATCCAGGCTGGTTAACATTCGTTCTGCCACTTTGCCCCCGACTTCAACGGTCAACCCATAACCGGGGTAAGGTAAAATATCGAGCGTTTCGGGTTTGATGCCAGGTGACCATTCCGGTGCCTGAGAAATGATATAAACTTGTCCAGGTCCTAATTTTTCATTATTGGGCTTAAGCACAAACTTCATAGGCTCGCCCGCTTCTTTTATAAAATGTCCAACGCCATAATGTGGCACGGGATGACTCAAGCTACATGAAAAAATATCACCCGATAACAGCCATTTCGAATCCGTGATGCCAGACTGATATAGTATGGACGCCTGTGAACAGGCCACAAACATACTGCTTGCGAACAGAAAACAAGTGCGTGTTATAAATCGTTGGGTAATTCCCATTTAGAGATCTCGTTCAAGCATTATCAATTGTGTTATGATCCGATCTATCCACCCCATCATTATTAAGAAAGTGGCAGAATTAAGGAACTTCTTTTGTCAAACCATGAAATTAAAGATCGATTCCGTGGCTTCCTACCGATTGTTATCGACGTTGAAACCGCAGGCTTTAATCAAAAAACCGATGCATTATTAGAAATTGCTGCCTGCATCCTTCGTATGGATGAAAATGGTGAGCTATATACTCATGAAACTTTGTCATTCTTAGTCAAACCTTTCGAAGGGGCGAATCTAGAAAAAGCAGCGCTGGATTTCACCGGCATTGACCCATATGATCCTAACAGAGCGCATATTGAAGAAAGTGATGCGCTAACGCAAATTTTCTCCAAAGTACGTAAGGAATTAAAATCAGCAGGCTGTAAACGTGCCATTCTTGTTGGCCACAACGCCGCCTTCGACCATGGTTTTCTAAATGCAGCCATTGAACGGGCACAAATTAAACGTAATCCATTCCATCCTTTTTCCAGCTTTGATACTGCCAGCTTAGCAGGCTTAATGTTAGGGCAGACAGTACTAGCCAAGGCCTGTGAAGTCGCCTCTATCCCCTTTAGCAATGCTGAAGCGCACTCTGCAAAATACGACACAGAAAAAACCGCTGAGCTATTTTGTGAAATGGTCAATCGGTTAAAGCGTTTAGGGGGGTGGCCACTGAAAGCATCAGAAGATAACAGTTCAATGGAAGACATTTTTAATACAGGAAAATAGCAATACCAAAAAATAGTCATGCAGAGAGTAATATCACCCAAAAAGTCGGCTTAACGAGAGTGGTCAGCGGTTATTAGGCAAGGTTATCCGTTCATCTCTTTATTTCGCAGGACTTTTTGGGCTGGCTATCTTCACCAGCAAGGTTAAAATAACATATTCATTACCACTCAATGTCACGGATCAGTCTATGCAGGGGAAACGAATTGGTTTACTTATTTTGGGTTGGCTGTCATTGATTACAGGCATTATTGGTATATTTTTACCTTTGCTCCCCACGACCCCTTTAGTCCTCCTCGCGGCATGGTGTTTTTCTAAATCATCCGAGCGCTTCCATCATTGGCTGATGAACCATAAACACTTCGGCCCGATGATTCATGATTGGCAATCCGGTAAAGGCATCCCAAGAAAAGCACGTAACCGAGCCATTATTCTTATGTGGATAGGGATGGGGATTTCTATGATTCTTATTGGTCGACTTTGGGCGGCCATTTCTCTTATTTGTATTGGACTTGCGGTATGCACTTATCTATTACGACTGCCAGTAAGACCAGAAAAACCAGATGACACATCGATTTAACTCCTCAAGGTAGAGAATATGGCATTCCGCAACATTACAAGAAAACCATTACGCAATCTATTCATTATTCCCAGCCTGATTGTTATTGGGATAATTTTCATTGCTTGGTTAATGACACCGTTTGTGGCAAGACATTATTTACAAGAATACTTCCAGTCTCAAGGCGAAAGCGCTTCGTTACAACACCTTCGCGTCCACTTTTTTCCACCGAGAGTGACCATAAAAAACTTAACTGTCACCAAAGAAAAGCAGGATACCTTAACCCTTAAAGAGCTCGATTTGGGAATCAATCTTTCTCCATTACTTTCTGGCACTATCCGGGTTTCTCATGCCAAAATTGATGGACTGACACTGTCGGTTAAACAACAAAAGAACGACTGGATCATTGCTGGTATCAACCTTGATCAATACCAATCAAAGGCAGCAAAAGAGCAAACGAGCAATGCACCCAAAACAGAAAAAAACAGCACACCTTGGACCATCGAGGTTCCACAATTCTCTTTCGTTAATAGCCATATCACCTTAAGCCGACAAACAGATGCCAGTGCCCCAATACAGCAAGACACTGTATTAATCAATAAGCTATCAATTAACGATTTAGTTGGAAAAGGCATGGACTGGCAAGGCTCCGTCCAATTAAACACAAACATTAATACCGCAAAAATCGATCTTGCTAGTCAGTTTCATTACACACCAACAAAAGGCCAAGCAAGCCTGACGATTCAAGACACCCTACTACCCCTTCAAGCCTTCACCCACTTTATTCCGGCCCCTTATCAAACGGGTAAAGGGGATTTATCTCTGCAAGGTACACTGACTGCTAGCCTGAAAAAAAATAATGGCACAACATCGTACCAACTTAATGACTCTTCGCTCACCGCCAGCCTAAAAGCATTGGACTTACCCCTACCAGAACAAAGTCATGCTTCTCTGGCTGCCAGTACTTTAGCGCTATCAAACCTATCCGCCTCTTATGATTCACAAAACAATATCAGTACAAAAGGCAATCTAAACATTCAATTAAGTGGATTAACCACCAAACTAAAAGATAAGCAAAGCGCCACTGTTGCCAAACTATCCGTTAACACGCCTTTCAACGTAGCACAGCACGACCAAGCACTCACCGCCAATACACCAAAGGCCAACATCGATCTTCAGAAATTAACATTGTCGCTTTCTTCTCTTGCCTTGACCAATGAGCAAAGCACCTTGGCACTTAGTCAGTTGCAGTTGAGCAAATCCCCCACAGATTCGCTTCAGCTTTCAGTCAAAAGCCAGCTAGACAGTCACAATCTAAGCGCAGAACAAGCTGATATCAAAACCCACTACGATACACTCAGCCTGACGAATACCAGTTCGTTCTCACAAACACAGAATAGCGATATAAAAGTCAATAATAACGACATTAACCTGACATTATCAGGCCTCACAGCTCAACAAAAAAACAAGGCAGATGTCTCACTAGGACAAATGCATATTGCAGCTAACACCCTGAACGTAGACCTTGCAAATCACCAAAAGCCTCATCTAATAGGCACAGACATTAACTTGATCACCCAAGCCTTTGATGCGAAGTTGTCGGACACAAAACGGGCTGCATCGTGGTATCGCACCTCGCTTTCTCACGTTAACCTTAATCAACATGCTAATGATTTTGATGTCTCTCTTAATAAGTTGAACATTCAAAAACTCATCGTTTCCGAACCTCTTACGTCTAAAACAAGTCAGCCTGCCTCTCCAGCCCTTGCCACCATTGATGATGTGGCTATTGATCAAATTCATGCCAACCAAGACGGTGTTCGCATCAAACAGATCGATACCAAAGGAGTGAAAGGTAACTTACTACTGGACAGCAAAAAGCGTATCGAAAACCTAGTGTTTGTTGACACAAACGACCAAAAAGTCCCCTCAGAGAAAGCTAAGCCAATCAATGCTCCTAAACAGCAAGACATCGTCACAAAAAAGCAGGACTCAAACAAAGCTTCTACTGACAGTACATTTAAAGCGCCTTATTACGTAATCTTAGATGCCTACAATATGACAGGTAAGTCTAGCTTATACATTCAGGACAAAAGCATTGATCCCGCTCTAAATCGCACTCTAACCATTGAAAAATTTGCTATTCGTAACCTCAACACAAAAGATAAAAAACAAAAAGCAACCTTAGATTTCAAAGCCAGAAACGACAAATACTCAACTATTTCTGGCGATGTAGCAATTTTCCCTCTCGCCAACAAACTCACCATGTCGTCTCACTTGGTTGTAAGCCAAGCCGAATTACCACCTTACTCCCCCTATATTGCGAATGTTTTGGGATACCAAATTGATTCCGGTCAATTGAATCTAGATCTGAAACTCACCTCGAAAGAAGGCGTTATCAATGGCACAAGCCATATTGTGTTAAAGCAATTCGACCTTGGAGGAGCGTACCAAAGCAGTTCAGTGATCAAAACTGGGGTTATTCCTCTCAATATTGCAGTCGGTGTATTAAAGAACGGAGATGGTAATATTGATCTCAATATTCCCCTCTCTGGTAACATTGATAACCCTCAATTCGGATGGGGAGACTTCCTCGTTTTACCGATCAAGAAAGCTCTATTTAAAGCCTCTAGTAATTATTTACTGCAAACCTTTGTACCTTACGCGAATGTCATTTCGATAGCACAATTTGCGGGTGAACAATTACTAAAAATTCGCGTGGAGCCGTTAAAATTCAAGGCAAAACAAACCGACCTTTCGGCAGATCAGGATACCTTTCTAAAACAATTAACAGACCTTATGAAAGACAAAAAAGACAGTGAACTAAGGGCATGTGGTGTAGCAAGCTATCAGGATTTAGGTTTAGAGAAGCCACCTGTCACTATTAGTAATGCGGCACGCCAAGCAGCCAATGCGATAGCGACAAAAAGAGCTAACAGTCTAAAAGATTACCTAGTAAGCCAAAAAATTAGCTCTTCTCGTATTTTTATCTGCGCGCCAGAAGTCGATCTTAGCCGTGGCAGCACACCACGCATCGATTTAAACTTCTAATCCATTTTGTTTGTCCGCTCATTGTGAGCTGGAAGCTAAGCGGTCACAAGCCGCTTAGCTTGTTCATTTCCTCCCCCAATTTAGTCATTACGAATGCTTAGGGAAGCTCTTTTACAACACAGCTGGCGAATATATTTTATCTACGCTCAGCCAACACCTAGCCACATATTCGCTGTCAGCGATAAGTAAAAGGCTATCCAAAATACCTAAAAGCTATGTAATAAATGCGCACTGCCTTGTGATGCGGCATCCAATACGCCATAACTTTATCAATGCGTTATTTAAGAAACGTGACCAGCATCAAAACATCAAATTCATAGATAACCTAGTCTAATGATTAGAGATAGTGAAAAAGGAAAATAATATGCCGATTGAAAATCATAATTTAGCCCTTGAGTTACCAGAATTTAAAGACGACATTCATACTCTTAAAATGACGGATGACCACTTTAAAAAACTATCAGATGAATACCACTTCCTGACGAACGAAATCAAAAAAATGGAGCAGGAAATCCTACTCGTTTCAACGGAAGAAGAAGAGACCTTTAAAAAACGCCGCCTGCAGCTTAAAGACACACTGGTTGATTATTTAAAACAGTCTCAAACTACTAACCAGATAAACCAAGCACAAGCTTAAGGAAAGAACGACTAAGTTATCTTCTTTATCAACAAAGGTGTAACAGAGGGTCGAACAGCTCGACCCTCGTTCGAAGCTAATTGTTGCGCCTTTACCATTCTAATTTGATCCTTTCTCATCGCTCCGGAAATATTATCTACTAGCAATGTACTACGGGATTTGTCTCTTTACTTCAATCCATTTCATTCGATAGCAATCAGTCAACAAAGACTTTTGCTATATTAAACAACACATTATTGAAAACGATTATCATAATCACTATTATACTTCTTCCTTTTTTTGACCCTTGGTTTTGTTATGAAGCTCAACCCCTTTGTGATCGCAATGCAAGCCTGTAGTGTACTTGCCATTTCTACCAATACCCTTGCCGATACAACGACAAACATAAAATTAAATACAATGGATGTGAAAGGACGCGCCTTGTCCTACTATAAAGACGATGAAACAAGCTTCGCTACACGCACTCAAACTCCTATAGATAAAACGCCACAGTCCGTACAAGTGGTAACTCACACCATGATAGAAGATCAAGCGGCACGGCAAATTACCGATTTATATCGCTCAATATCAGGGTTATCACAAAACAATGTATCCACTGTTACCCTACGCGGCTTCAGCCAAGACGAGATTCTTTACGACGGCTTGAAAGGCGATCCCTATGGGGATTTTTCAATCCCTCAGCTATTCACAATTGATCAGGTTCAAGTCTTAAAAGGGCCATCTGGCGCCCTGTATGGCGCAGGAGAGCCTGGCGGTGTGATTAATTATGTCACCAAAAAACCAACCTATGATCCACATAACACAGTCCAAGCTAGCGTGGGTAACAAACACTTTCTAAGCGGCAGTGTAGAATCCTCTGGCCCACTTAACAAAGAGGCTTCAAAACGCTACCGGGTGGGAATTTATTCGGATGGACAACACTCATACCGCAATAATGTGAAAGAACAAAACCGCATTATCGATCTTGGTTATGCATGGGATATTAACGATAACGACACACTAACCACTCAATATACCAATATCCACCAGAACATAAACGGTGCTCGCTTGCGCGGGATTCCAACAGATAATGACGGCAACTTTCTAGCGCCACTTTCTTGGAATAACAATGAGAAAACCGACTATCAAGAGCTCAATGCACAAGTCTTTCAAACTAAGTTAGACCACACTATTAATTCATGGCTGGATAGTAATGTAGCTGTTCGCTACTTTGAAAACACTGAGACTCAAAAATATCACGAAATAAACAAACTACTTGATACAAATGGTGATGGTATTGCCGACACCAGCAAACGCCAATACCGCGACCAAGTCCGTAAACGCAAAGGCATCACGTTAGCGGGTAATTTAATCGCGGAGCTTGGCAAACATACCCTGCTAGTGGGGAGTGAGTTTTACCACGAAAAAAACCGTTTTACCTATTCAAGGGCAACAGGTACTGCCGATGGAGTGTCTAATTTAAGTCTAATCCACCCCGTTTATGGGAAAGACAATACCAACAATTACATCATGCACAAGCATACCAACGAAGACACCACATCCGACCAGCTTGGTCTCTATGTACAAGATCAATGGGCAATCACCAACAAGCTGGAGCTCACATCGGGTGTGCGTGTTGACCGGATCAAACAGGATTATCACAACCATTTAAAAGATTCTTCGGTCGGCTATTACGACACTGGCTACTCCACACGCATTGGCGCCACCTACGAAATTAATGATCATCTCAAGCCCTATACTGCGTTTTCAACAGGCTTTGTTCCACAGGATGCAGAGAACCAACAAACCAGTGTAGGTGGACCTTTCGATCCAGAAGAAAGTCGACAAATAGAAGTGGGAATGCGCAGCTATTGGTTGAATAATCGCCTGAATGTGAATCTGGCGACTTACCATATTATCCGTAGGAACATTCTCCAGGAAGACCCAAACGACACCGATAAAAAAGTTGCTTTTGGCCAAGTGAGAAGCCAAGGGGTGGAACTAGACATTATGGCGGATATCACCTCTCGCTGGGTCGCAAATATCAACTACGCCTATAACGACACCATTGTCGAAAAAGCGTTTAATGGGATCAAATATGCGAATGGAAAGCGCTTTGCCAACACGCCACACAACCAGTTAGGCGTTTGGACTCGCTACGACTTTCCACATATTCGATCCTCCATTGGATTGGGGGCCGATTACGTCAGTCAACAAATCAATCGCCAGGGACAAAAAGTCAAACCCTACACTGTATATGATGCTTCATGGCAGACCCATTGGGAAAAATGGAAGTTCCAGCTAAATATCAAAAACCTGTTTGATAAAAAATACGCAGTCAGTGGCTTTACCAAAACTATCGGTTCATTCGTTGGTGAACGCCGTCGCGTTTATCTAAGCGCCACTTACGATTTCTGATTTATCTTAACGAAATAATCAGAGCACAAAAAAGGGTGACATCTAATATATAGATAATCACCCTTTTTTATGAGATTGACCTATTGATAAAACAAACATCAAATGGCAGATAAAGGATGGATGCTCCTTGACCCATCAGAACCAACAAAAACCTCACAATGTACGCCGTAGCTGTTAGCAATTTGCTCAGCCGTTAGTACTTCATGAGTATCACCAAATGCTGAAACATTACCGGATTCAAGAATCATTGTTTGATCGGCAAAACGATGGGCTAAGTTCAAATCATGCAACACCATCAAGGTCGTAATATTCTGCTCTTGTGTATAATCACGAACCGTTTGCAACAGCTGCAACTGGTTAGCTAAGTCCAACGCCGATGTAGGCTCATCCAGCAACAGCAATTTTGGTTTACGAATCAGCGCTAAAGCTAAAGCAACCATTTGTCTTTGGCCGCCAGACATTTCATTCAGCATACGCTCGCTTAAATGTGCCAGCCCAAGCATGTTGAGCATGTCTTGCGCTAAAACAAGACTTTCAGGTGAGGCACGTAACTGCATATTTTGACTGTTCTGGGCCAATAGCAGCAGCTCAAATACACTCAAACGCACATTGCTACTAGAAAAGTCCTGAGCCACGTAACCAATAACCTGGCTGCGCTCCTTTTGCGTCATGCTATTGAGGCCCACTCCTCCTAACTGAATGTCTCCTTTGGCTTTTACTAATCCCGCCAGACCTTTTACCAACGTCGATTTTCCGGCTCCATTACGCCCTAATAAGGCTAAGGATTGTCCTGCAGCTAATTCAAAGCTCACCGGCTTTAAAATATCAACTCGACCAATCCGTACAGACAATTCATTAACATTAAGCATTATCGTCTCCCCATACTCCGACCGAATACCAACCAAACAAAAAACGGTACTCCCAGCAATGAGGTCACCATGCCAATTGGTAAAATAACACCAGGTATCAACATTTTACTGACGATGGAAGATAAGGTCATAATCAAAGCACCGACAATCATTGTCATCAATTGCGTAAAACGCTGATCTTCCCCTACCAGCATACGAGCCACATGAGGTGCCACCAGACCGATAAAGCCAACAACACCAATCGTCGCCGTAATGGCACTTGCCAACAACGCGGAAAAAGTCAATAACAGCATACGAAGGCGCGCTACTGAAATCCCTAACACTTGAGCTTGTTCGCCAAAACCACGTAACGCCGAAATTTGCCAAGATAATAAAAGCAAGATAGGAACAATCAGCACAATAATTACCGTATTGATGCCCACTTGTGTCCAAGTACTTTTCTGCAATGATCCCATCATCCAAAAGACTAGGGACTGAAGTTGATCTACATTCGCGACGTATTGTGCCAACCCCAGTAGCGCGGAAAAGATGAAATGCACAGCAATCCCGAGCATCACGATCATTTCCACTGATAGCCCCTTGCGAGCGGCAAACATTCCAATAAACAACACGGTCACTAGAGAAAAAATAAAAGCATTCGCTGTCAATAAATAATCAACAGGAAGAAAGCTCACTAAGGAGGTCTGGAAGACAATAACCAATGCAGCGCCAAAACCCGCCGCAGAAGAAATGCCTAAAGTAAAGGGCTCTGCCAATGGGTTATCCAGCACTGTTTGCATTAACGAACCCGCAATAGCTAAACCAATACCGGATAATACTGCCGTGATGGTTACAGGCATACGTAAATCCCACATCACCACATGTACCATGGGAGAGACTTGATCGGGATGAAACACACCGTCAAGGGCCACATGCCACGGCAATGTCCCCGAGCCGCATAATAAGTCTGTTATAACGGCAAGGACGGTTAAGATAAGGAAAACAACAATCAGCAGTAGTTTACGACGCACATCATTTTTGTAAACGTGTGCGCTAGGCGCTTGGCCTAGCGTTTGTGAAACACTATTCATAAGGAAGCATCATTCCTTGGCATGAGCAAATAATGTTAAGTTTTTATCACTCTTAATATCAGTAAAACGCGCCAAAATCGTCTGGTAGGTCTGCGTCGGATGGAGATTTTTAAATTCTTTTGGATAAAAATCTTTCGCTAACCCTTCAACCCCGACAATATTGTAGGGATGATTGTAAAATTGGTGATAGGCACCATAAATACGATGATCATGATAGGCTTTCATTTGTTTAAAACCAGGGCGAGCCAGCAGGTGTTTGAAAGAGTTTTGAACTTCTTTTTGAGTAACATCATAACCCAAAGGAAGCGCGATAGATTTGCTACGTCCCTTCCATTGGGAACCTGTCATAACATACACATCAGGCTTCATTTCTAGCACTTTTTCCATGGCTACCACACCGGATGGCGCGGTCAATACATCAGATCCCAAGTTGTTACCGCCGGCAGCTTCCACTAAATCTGCCCAGCCAAAATTATTATGTGTAAAGCAGCAATCGTCTGGCCCTTTAACACCTGCATGAGCTTCTATAAAGACATTAGGGCGTTTGCCTCCTTGCTTGGCAACAGCGGCTTTTACTCCGTCGTCTACGATTTTAAGTTGCTTCTGGTAAAAGTTGAAATATGCGTCGCCATTTTTTTCTTTATTCAACACTTTACCCAATAGTTTGACACTTGCTGGGGCATCCTTGATCGGGTTCTCTGCAGTATCAACGAACAAAACAGGGATATTTAACTTAGCCAGAGTTTTAATTACTCCACCTTGTTCTAAAGTCGGTTTAGAACGAAGTTCTGCGACTAACAAATCAGGCCGATGAGTTAGAACTTCCTCTAAATTAAGCTGCCCACCATCGCCAAAGTTCATATCCAAGATTTTGTTAGCGCTTGGCCACTGCGTTGTAAGGCGAGTCCAAAAGCCAGAATCATCTTTCTTTAGTATATTGTTCCAAGCAACCACCAGCTTAAATGGATTTTTTTTATCCAATACCGCTAGCATCAACACATCTCTACCGTCTTGTAACACAATACGTTTGGGTTCTGATTTAATCGTCACATGGCGCCCCGCCATATCGGTGACAGTCATCGGATACGTCACCGCATAAGCAGCCAACGAAAAAAAGCCTACTAAAATAAAAGCAAAGCGTGATGCCAAATAACGCATGAACAACCCCTGTTAACAAACATATTGAACGAAACACAAGTAAATAAGCTTACATCGTATTATTTAGTGGAAAGCAATATAAACAAAAAACATTCTCATTCAATGGCCGTTCTCAAATTATCTTCAGACAAAGGGAGTATTAGCTTTTTTCAAACAAAATATTGACAATTACTGTACATATAAAGTCCTTATTTTGTCATCGTCACTCTGATAGGACTCTGAGATAAAAATCTGTCGTATCATGTTTTGGGTTGGGAGAGTCGTAGTGCCAGCCAAACTTTGCATAATGAATCAACGTCCGTTGATTGGAGCGACTAACAGACAACAAACAATATTGGCACCCTTTCTCCATCAAGCGACCAGCAATAAAACGCTCTAATTCGCCAGCCAAGCCCATTCCACGGTATTCAGCAGCTAAATAGATCAGGTGAAGATAGCCCGTTTTTTTAAGGGTTGAAAAACAACGAAACTCAAGCTGACCAATGATTCTACCGCCATACCAAAGATGAAAATAAAACCAGTCAGGGTGATGGATTCGTTCTAGCAAGCGCTCTTTATAGCCTTCTATAAACGTCTCGAAGCCTTGATAAGTGGCAAAACTACAGAAATAAGCATCTTTACGAAACTCGTAACACGTCTCATAGTCTGTTTCCACATCGATAAAACGATATTCAATGTTCATTAGCGCCCTCTATTAAAGTCTTTAGCCAATCATAGAAAGCCTGCGCTTGTTGCGTTAGCTGTTGTGGGGCTAAGGCAAGATAGCAATGCCCTGATGGGACAAAGCCAAATGGCGCAACCAGGTGGCCTCTTCTTAAATCATCCATAACCAATGGGTAAGAACCAATCGCCGCCCCCAACCCATCTGCCGCTGCCTGCAAACAAAAATAAAAATGCTCATAAGTGTGATGAGGACTGCTTGAAAAATTCGCAAACATCGCCTTGTCTGATCCATTGAAGGCCAACCAATCCTGCCAAGCATCAGGGCGGGTTTTACTGTGTAAGTAAACAACTTGACTCATCGTCTCTTGTACACTCAACCAATAGGCAGGAGAAAAAACGGGGCCGACACATTCCTCAAGTAAAGGCAACTTGAGATTGGGTGCTGACATCACAAAATCTTCTCGGCGAATTGCCAGATCAATGCCCTGGGCGACAAAATCAACAGGCCCACCTGCCGTGGATAAACGCACCTCAATATCTGGATGCAATTCGTGAAACTGAGCAAGACGAGGCATCAACCAACGCATGGTCAAAGTTGGCTCACACGATACCGTCAGCACATTGTCTATTTTGGGCATTAAGGTTGCCGCTCCCTGTTCCAACGCTTGAAACGCTTGCTGGGTAAAGCCTTTTAACACCCGCCCTTGCTCGGTCAAACAAACATGACGCCCCTGTTTATAAAACAAAGCCTGACCTAAATAGGCTTCTAACACCTTAATCTGTTTGCTCACCGCCCCATGCGTGATACAAAGCTTGTTGGCCGCCTCAGTGTAACTCGACGAGGAGGCAGCAACATGAAAAATATGGAACGCTTTTAAGTGTCGCATTAGTGACTTTTTCTCACAGATTGAAGGAGGAAATATCGATTATAAAGAGTGACAGCATGACATACCATATCAAGCATCACAGCAATTCATTGGGAGAAAATCGTGTTTGAGGAAAACATCACTTGGTTGAGTTTAGGAATGTTAGGTGTAGCCATTGTCATTAGTCCTGGAGCAGACTTTGTATTAGTTTTTAAAAATAGCCTATCTCATGGGCGGCGTGCCGGTGTTTGGACTGCCATTGGCATCGGCCTCGCCATCAGTATTCATATTGCCTATTCACTGATGGGGATACATTACTTAATCTCACATAATGCATGGCTATATTCCATTATCCAATACGCTGGTGCCACCTACTTAATCTATCTTGGCGTAAAAGGGGTGCTCTTCTCCAAGACAAAGCCCTCTATAGTACAAGGCGATATTAAACCACCGTCCATCACCTCTCACTACTTTCTTCAAGGCTTTCTTTGTAATGCCCTCAACCCAAAAACCATGCTATTTTTCCTGAGCATTTTTAGCCAAGTCGTGGTCCCAGAAGGTGGCTCCAATCTAGCGGCTTATCTTTATGGTGCTTATATGATTCTATTACACGCTCTTTGGTTTATCTTAATCGCTTGTATTATCACCTCAACCCGTCTGCAAAACCGCCTTGAATCAATGAAAAAACGCCTTAATCAAGTCTGCGGTATCAGCCTACTCCTCTTTGGTTTCGCGCTCATTTTTCGTAATTAATCCGACCTAAATCATAAAATAGCCTTTATTTACGCATTCTTTTGTCATGAATACAGGTAGGCTTGGTATAGGATAAACGTGATGAAGACTTTCATCTTATAAAAATGTCAATGATTCGAGAGGAATAACATGAGTCACATATTAGATTTAACGGTTAAGAACATCCAAGGTGAAGATACGGACTTATCAGCTTACCGTGGAAAAACACTATTAATTGTTAACACTGCATCGAAATGCGGCTTAACACCACAATACGAAGGTCTAGAAGCCCTCTATAAAAAATACCAAGACCAAGGCTTTGAAATACTTGGCTTTCCTGCAAACGATTTCGCAGGACAAGAACCCGGTACAGACGAAGAAATTCAGCAGTTTTGCAGCCTCAATTACGATGTGTCTTTCCCAATGTTTAGCAAAGTTGTCGTCACGGGCGAAAATAAGCATCCACTATACAAAGGCTTAATCGAGGCGGCCCCTGAAACACCGAATCGTGACGCGATGGTGACTATGCTAGCAGGCCATAACATTGAGGCGACCAAAGCACCTGAAGTGGTCTGGAACTTTGAAAAATTCCTCATCACTAAAGAAGGCAAGGTGATACGCTTCTCTCCAGATGTCACACCAGACAACGAAGCCCTTGTGAAAGCTATCGAAGCCGATCTATAAACGTCACTTCCCCAATAGAAAAGCTCAAAAAAACGGATCCATATGATCCGTTTTTTTATGTCACTCACCCATTAATATTCCTTTCTCGTGCTCTTATTCAGTGACATTACAGCACCACGCCTCTGCGATGCCTCATCAAAAAAATAAAACCGAGACCGCCCACTAACCCCGTTAAAATACCAATAGGCATATCTTCAGGCGGCATGATAACCCGGGCAACAATGTCAGCGCTCACCAAAAATACCGCCCCCAGTAACGCTGACAAAGGCAGCACTTTTCGATAATCTCCGCCAACCAGTAAGCGCACAATGTGTGGAACCATCAAGCCAACAAAGCCAATGACTCCTGAGAAAGCCACCGCAGCACCAGTCAATAAGGCGCACACTACAATGACCAACAAACGAAAACGCTGCACGGGTACCCCCAAAGTACTGGCGGTTTCATCACCTAGCATCATGGCGTTTAAAAAGCGTGCTTTGTAAATTAAATAAGCCGAACAAAAGATCAGGGTCAAAAAAGGAAACCACAGTTGCCCCCATTGAGCTAAGCCCAAGCCACCTAACATCCAGAAAATCACCGTATGGGAAGCTCGGTGGTCTCCCATAAAAATGAACAAATTCCCAAACGCCGTCAAGACAAACGCAACAGCAACCCCTGCAAGTATCAAACGCCCTGCACTATCGGCTGCCGAAAAATTCGCCACTAATAAAACGAGCCCCATTGCCAATAAAGCGCCCAAAAAAGCAAACACTGGTACCGTCACAGATCCGAGAATCATCCCCGTATGCAATAAGGCAATGATGGCGCCTAACGCCGCCCCCGATGACACGCCAAGGAGATGAGGATCCGCTAAGGGATTGCGTGTTACCGATTGCAATGAGGCCCCCACCATCGCCAACGACGCCCCCACAATAGCAGCCAAAATGGTTCTGGGTAAACGTACCGCCCAAACAATATTCTCTCGTCCCATAGACCAATGCGGTGTCAACCAAGAAACCTCTCCCACTGCTAATGAGATTTTATGGATGATAATGCCCCATACGGTCGTTTGACTAATAGGCACAGACCCCACACCAACGGCCACCCCCATCATAAGTAAAAGCAGCAGGCATAATAGGAGTAATAAAACGGGTAAAGGCGTGGCAACTAACGCCGCCTTATCCATTTGTCTTTTTCTCGTTTTCATACAACTGGAACTCAAGTGTCGTTCTCGCTTATAAACTATTCGACTAAAATGATCGACAAAAAAGTACGTACTTTATTGTCGTACAGCGCTGCTTAGTGCCCAATATTCAAGCATTTACTATGTCTAAGGTAAGCAGAGAATCCAGCTTAAGACGCGTCGTTTCTAAAGGCTTTTGCCAGTTTTTTAATCGCTTCGATATTACGAGGCCCTGGGGTGGCTTCCACATATTGCAGCACCACGAAATGATTTTTTTTCACCGCTGTGATATCGCTAAAAGCCGGATTACTCTTTAAAAATTGGATTTTCTGCTGAGCGGTAACGTCCCCATAATTCACAATAACAATCACATCGGGATTTCTGGCAATCACAGGCTCCCAGCCAATCTGAGTCCAGCTTTTTTGCACATCATCAACAATGTTTTTACCGCCAGCTGCCTCGATTAAGGCTGTTGGCATGGCATAACGCCCTGCGGTAAAGGGTTGCTCCTCACCAGAGTCATAGACAAACACTTTCGGCGTTTTTTTCAAGGGCGTTAGTGTCGCCTGAAACGTCGCCAATTCTTTCTTATAACCATTCACTAATTTTTGAGCCCGAGCTTCGACATTAAAAATACGCCCAAGATTAAGAAGGTCCACATACATATCATTCATCGATACCTTAGGCTTGTGCATGATATGAATACAGCTTTCCGTTAGCTCATAAACCTTAATACCCAACGGCGCTAACGTCTCTGGCGTCACACCGCCACCCACACGCATACCATAGTTCCACCCGGCAAAATAAAAGTCCGCATTCGCTCCTAATAGCACTTCTTTCGTGGGGTATTTAGGGGATAGCTCGGGTAACTGCCGAATACCATTACGCAAACTTGGATCCAAAGTTTTCCACCCTGATACACCAGTAAAGCCAACCATATGATCTTGCAGCCCAAGGGCAAGCATCATCTCCGTCAAATTCACATCATTCGAAACAGCCGCTTTGGGGGCATGATCAAACGTCACCTGACGATTACAACTTTGTACCGTTACTGGATAGCCCGAAGCTTGAGCGCAGGTTGCTAGCAATGTAATTAACACAGTTCCTGAAATGAATACTGCAGTCCGAACACTTTTTGTTGAAAAGGTCATTTTTCTACCCCTAAACTCAATCGTTGATGTAAAAAGAAAAACGTGGCTTTTGAGTAATAGGATGCGTATCGATGACGGTATCCACATCAAAAACTTGTTTGATACGAGCGGGGGTAAACACTTCACTCGGTGATGCATAAGCCACCAATTTGCCAGAGTGCATTACCATCACCTTATCCGCATAGGCAGAGGCCAACGCGAGATCGTGTAAAGACACAATCACCGTACAAGGCAGTGTTGACAACAAAGCCAACACATCTAATTGATGGCGAATATCTAAATGATTGGTCGGTTCATCCAGAATCAAAATATCAGGCTGTTGGACTAGCGCCCTTGCAATCATTACACGTTGGCGTTCACCACCAGATAAAGAGCGAAAATCACGTTCCGCTAGATACCCCACATCCAACATAGATAATGCCCACTCAATAAGATCGGCATCCTCATCTGACCGTCCCCATTTGTTGGCATTGGGGGTGAGACCCACTTCAACCATTTCAAACACAGTTAAGCCAAAATTTGCGGGAGAATCTTGTAGAACAGTTGCTATACGCTTGGCACACTGTAATGGATTCAGCTGCCAAAGATTTTCTCCGTCCAGAAAAACCTCGCCACTCGTTGGCTTATTCACTCGGTACAAGCATCGCAACAAACTGGTTTTACCTGAGCCATTGGGACCAACAATCGCGACAAATTCACCAGCATTAATCATCACTGAAATTGGCTCCAGTACCTTATTATGAGCGGAAGGAGACCATGAAACTGCCCTCAACTCTAAACAAGCTGGTTGCCTACCACATACACGAGAAGCTATCGCCTTTGAACCAGACAGACCGCTTTCAATCATCCTCACATACCTTTTAATTCGCCACTCAATAAAATGTTATGATATAACAAAAAATCATCTGTAAGGTATTATTTAACAATAAAACCCTTGCTTTAAACTGCGAACAGAGAATGTCTGAGGGTGGGACTATACTGGCGTAATAATCAACGGACAAGCGCTTCTTAGGGGGAAATATTCATCTTCACATGCAGCAACTAGGTAAAGGATAATGGAGATGAAAGTTAGGGTTTTACCTATGGGTCATTTTTATGTTACTAAAAATGGCGGCTGATAAACGTATAAATGCATCAGTTCTTCACATGTCATTAAGCCAAGCTGCTGCATTTCACTGCTTTGATGGACAAAGCCCACCTTCTTCAAGACATTACCCGAGGCAGGATTTCGATCAAGATGGCGGGCCATTAAGCGTTTTAGGCCAAAATCACTACAAGCGCAGCAAAGCAAACGTTTAGCCGCTTCCGTTGCATAACCCTGTCGCCAAAAATCCACACCATACCAGTACCCCAACTCAGCCTGATCGTCATGAATATTCATTAATGAGATCGAACCAATCAATTGCTTGGTTTGTTTTAATTCAACGGCAAAACAAATAAAACGTCGTGCTTGCCACCCCTCTAAATGACTTTCTATCCAACGCGCCGATAAATCTTCAGGATATGGATGAGGAATAGTGGCCGTCATATCCGCTACCAAAGAAGTATTAAGCAAATAGGCCACCACATCCGCATCACTTAATAAAAAAGGGCGTAACACTAATCGATCTGAATACATAACAGGTTGTGAGACCTGTTGCACAGATCGGCGAGCAATCCTAGGAAAGCCTCGAGTAAAGAAATGACTAAACAAGCCCGCCATTGGTAACTCCCTTTTTTACAAGGAAACAAATTTAGCCGCATTTAGTAAGAGCTAAACCAGCTCAAACAAATAGCATGTCATTCTTAAACTGTAGACTGGAAAATAGCTTACGCAAATATTAGATAACGCTTTAGCCTTTAGCGAAAAACACTTCTTGCATGGTATGAGGGGCAAAAACATTTTTTGCCTCATAAGGTTGTAGCCCGGCACAGTCTTTTAACTCAGTCACCATCTGCCGATTGAATGGATGAACATTGGCATCATGCAAGTACTCATCCATTGGCATCCAACGCGCTTCAGCCACTTCGTCAGTATCCGTAATGACAATCTGCTCACTCAAGGGCGTTAAGCGGCAAACAATATACATATTGGATTTGCCAAACTGCACAGGATGACGAGTGCGAATACCCAACACGCCTTCAAATTGTGTCTCAATACCCGTTTCTTCAAGCACCTCACGGGTCACAGCCGTCTCAATTCTTTCCCCCTGCTCAAGATAACCACCAGGCAATTTAAACCCTCGATAGTTCGACCAAGTATCACGCATTACCAACAATTCGTTTTTCTTATTGATCACAATCGCCCCCGTTCCAATGGTATGTGTGGGAGCAAAAGGAGCGAAGCTCTGATCTGACAAACGACAGATTAAAGTGACCTCTTGAGCATGACAATTGTGGAACTCAAAGCCAAGTTTCAGCGCAACAGGAACCCATTCCCCCTGTTCACTGGACAAGGTTAGCCAGATTAAATTTTTCTCAGCGTCGCGGGCAACCATCAATAGATCTTGTAGACCTTTCTCAAAATCCAAAGCCGAATTGGATAAGGCAGAACTCTCTACGATGACACCACCAAATTGATCCAACTGGTGAGGAAGACTAACGGGCATAACAACCTCGCAGTGTGATATGGATAAATAACTATCATAACGCCATCTAGGTAATAAAATGAAACAGAATAGCGCTCTGGATAACCTTGAAATAGGGAAATATTAAGAGAAGGTTAGTGAGCCTAAAGAGAAAACAGGCTGGCGTACCAACGAAGGGGACACGCCAACAACTGCCTAAAATACTACCTATATATCGTGGAGGGAGCTTTTACAGTATAGATGCTAGCCCATGATTTTCCAGACAAAAATACCAGCATTATCAGTTCACAGGTCTCTCAGCATATTGGGGCTTGTCGTCGTTGATCTCATCCCATTCGGCTTTGGAATCCACAAAGATATGCATAAACGGTTTGGTGTTGATTGGCGTATCAAGTGTGCCAATACGTAAACGCAATACTTCTGGTTGACTAGGGCGGCGGCTATAAAGTGGTGACGCACACTGCTTACAGAATACACGAAAGACACCGGGAGTGGATTCAAACTCAGCGGTTAACTCTTCACCCTTAAGGAAACGAAAGCTCTCGCTGGCGATGGGCGTATTGGTGGCAAATGCCGATCCATTAGCCTTACGGCATTTTTGGCAATGACATTGGACAATTTCACCCAAATCTCCCTGAATTTCATATTGAATTCCATTACAAAGACAACTTCCTTTCAACATAACGACTGCTCCTCTTTAGTGACGCGGTTTCTCTCAGATCGAATTACATCTGACATCATGCCTGATAAATCACATCAGATCCATAACGAACCTCTAAGCCCTCACGCACCGATTTTTTCATGCCTTTCACCACCAAAGCATAGGAGTGATCAATCTGTCGTTTAACTTCACCGATTGGTAGATTGCCACCCAAAACAATAGAATTCCAATGCCGTTTGTTCATATGATACGCTGGGATGACTTCCTCAAAAATATCCCGTAACTCCCTCGCATCAAGCGGATCGCATTTGAGGTTCAGTAAAGGTTGCCCCTGCCTTGAGATCAACAAAGCAAACATTTTATTCTGCACTTTAAAAACCGCTGTTTTCTCATCAAAAGGATACGTCTCTTGTGCCTCTGGTTTGGACAACAAATACTCTTTTATAGCATCGAAATTCACAACGCCCTCCACAACTCGCTCCAGCACACAGTCATCTGCTAAAAGCCTGAGTGAAGAAACAACCAGACGCAAGCCTTTCATCAGACATTTTACAACTACCACATAGCAGACAAAACAATCAGCTAACTGTTACCATAGCCAATAGTGATTAACTAACAACTTTTATCCCTTCATTTCAACTTATAAATACGCAGTAGCTGGTATCGTAGAATTTGTAGTACAATAAAAGACAAAATAGTTAGACTAATTAAAATAATTCAGAACAATCCAAGGAGTGGAATGGATGTGTTTATTTGTTATCGATGGGACATGGTCGAGAGATTTCAATAGTGTTAATAAGGGGAATGATGCGTTAAAGAAACCAGTTGGAAATGTCCCTATTATTCGTGTTAATCCAAGTTTTATAGAAGAAAAGATAGGAAAACCTACATTTAGTCAGATCCCTCCAGTCCGTTCAAATGCCCGTAAATTTTACGAAGAGAGCAATTACCCTAAAAATAAAAAATTTTACTATGGAGGAGTTCGATTCGGTGTGACAGGTGCCGATATGCAGCAATTATACTCTGCTGTACTAGCAGATATTGAAAGAACTCTGGTATCGTGAATGTAGTGAAATATCTATAGTAGGATGGTCCAGAGGGGCTGCTGTTGCAACTGAGGTAGCTCAAGCATTAATGAAGAAAGAGTTCGCTCGAATCATAAGACGTGAAGCCTACTTGACTCGACGCGTCATACGCTATCGATCAGTCGTGGCGGGAGAGTCTCCTATACCGAATAACATTAAATTTCTTGGATTATTTGACTCAGTTGCAATGGTTTTACCTTTATTTAACCCTGCAGATGGAGCGTGGGGGGAGTCAGTCCCTCAACAAGTTGACTATTTCGTGCACTTGGTTGCAGGTGATCGAGCAGGGCCTGCGCTAGGAATAAATTTTGTTCCTCGCAATCCCAATGTTACAGCACATGAGTCACATATCATTCGTTTCCCGAACTCAAATCATGCAGACATAGGTGGAATTGCTTCCACTAATAAAGCTCAGATTGCCTATCAAACAATGCGAACTCACGCCACAAAAGCCGGGGTCAAGTAAATGCTCAAGAAGTTTTTTTTGTATTGCCTTGCTATAACATTTTTTTTCTACATGCTATTTATTGAATATTTATCCAGATCACTAGGTGCTCCTAAACATGGCTACTCCATATATGACTTCGTAGAAGCGGGAGTTTTGGCTTTGTTGACATCCACTGTTATTGTATTAATAGTTCTATTAATAAGGCGATTTACAAAATAAGATATTTATCTTCCCAAAAACGGCGTTTTTCAAGGTAGTTGTCGCCTAAAATAATTAGGCAGCGTCTTTGTGTTGCTCTGGATTTAATTCCACATCACCTATTGGCTGCCAGTTTCTTTCTGCTTTTGACCAACGCTCAGGGCGTTC
>NZ_FLOB01000012.1 GCF_900089775.1 Marinomonas spartinae | reverse complement strand
CTGAGTTTCTGTAAGATGGCTTCTTTAAAGGCTCTTGAATGTCTTTGGTAATCCACTGGTTTTAACTTACCGCCCCCTGTCTATTTATAATATCAAATGAGGCGACAACTATCCTGACACAGGGGGAGCGACATTAATTGCTTCTCGGATTACAAACTGAACTGAACCACTATACTTTTTCTAATCCAATCGATTGGAGCTAGAGCAAACGTTCTAGCTTACTTTTGTCCAGAAATAAGTTACAGCTAGTATGATACTTTAATACTCAGTTGTCGCTTGATTCAGACTTGGCGTAGTACCAATTGGCAGTTTAATCCTAGCGTAATCAGGTTGAGGTTTTCTAATGTGGGATTGCCTTGATTCTCAATCAGCCCATACTTCTGACGACTCATACCAATCCGCATAGTCATGTGGCTTTGCTTCAATCCAAGCTTTTTTCGTCTATTTTTAATCTGCTGTAATAGGGTGTTCTTATTCATTGTTCTAATCGGCAGGCAATTTTTAGGTCGTTAGAGTGACCTAATTTTCCGATAAAGCTCGGAAGGTTATTTCTCCCTAAGACCTTTTTCATATGAGCTGATGTTACGTTTCTCTGTGTTTTCTATGTGCATATACTGATCAGTGAAATGGTTTATATCTATATTTAGATATAAAATATGATAGGTTTTAAGTGTTTGATATTTATATGTATTTTTTGTTTTCGTTTGAGTTTCATTTTCCCCGTGTTTTTAGTCCCCATCTGTAGCGGGTTACAGCGGCGTTTTGTCTTCGCTAAAATTTCACCGAGTCAGTAATCTAATGCAATAAGAGTGCAGGCAAGTAGTGTGGAGGCGAAGACAAAACCCAATGACTTACTTCTAACTCGTTGACTTTAGTGTGGTAAAATTGTCTGTCTTTAGCTGCTAAAACTGAAAGTAGCTGAAAGGTCGACTTTAAAGCGTTTTCATTTTCAATTGCAGCAAATGGTGAACAAATATGCTGGAAAGGCTTACGTTCAGCGGATAGATGTTTTTCTAAGTGCTTTGAAGTAGTTGATTGTTGATCCTGCAAGAGAAGAAAACTCTCCGAACGACAGAAGGAATAAATAAGCTTCAAAGCATAAAAACAAAGGTGAAAGAGCGATGGAACTTCGACAGTTTAGGTACTTTTTAAAGGTCGTTGAATGCGGCAGTTTAGGTAAGGCCGCCCTTGAGTTAGACGTCGGTACTTCTGCGTTAAGTCAGCAAATATCAAAATTGGAAAACGAACTTGCCACACGGCTACTTAACAGAACATCAACGGGCGCTCTTCCGACGAGTGCAGGCATTGCATTTATGCATCATGCTCAACTTGCCATAAGGCAAGCAGAGCAGGCAGCCATGGCGGCTCAAAAAGAGCGAACCAGTGGCTATGTCAGTATCGGCATGCCACCGACGACGGCTACCGTTCTTGCTCTCCCTCTAATTCGCGCAATGCGAGAGAACTATCCTCATATCCATCTTCATATAATAGAGATGCTATCTGGACATTTAGAAAATATGCTGAATACGCGACAGCTAGATTTAGCAATATTATTTCATAAAGAGACGGTTCATCGCTGGAGTACAAAAGCGTTACTTGATGAAGAGTTATTCCTCATCTCTTCACCAGAAGACTTGGATGCATCTGGCGGCTTGTCTCCCGTACATATCAAAAATTTAGCGGATATAAAGCTGATCATGCCAAGTGGGCAACATGGATTGCGAACCAGTTTGATGGCTGCTTTTGAGCGATACAATATTTACCCCAATATCATTATGGAAATTGATGGGCTTACGCTTCTAATGGACACGGTTCACCAAGGCTTTGGGGCAACCATTCAACCCGGAGCGGCTGCCGCTCGCTTTGGTAAAAACGGATTATCTATCCGTCGCATTGAAGATAACCAATTAATCCGTCGAAACTATCTGGTCAGTTTACCCGATGATGACCTTTCTCCGAGTGCGCTGGCGGCTCGTGCAACCATTATCAAGGTGGCCAAAGACTTAGTGAATAGCGGTATCTGGTCCGGAGCAAACTGGATCGGTTAGCATGAAAATAGGGTTTAATTTTTCTAAATACCTACCTGCAAAACCGCACTGTCGATGACTGCTTTCGCACAATAGTATTTCTCCGATACTGAAAAGCTATGCTGCTTCTCATGTAATAGGAGAGCTTATGATCGATGTTCTGGTTATTGGCGGTGGTAACGCCGCTCTGTGCGCCGCCCTGATGGCCCGTGAAGCGGGGGCTAGCGTCTTGTTGCTTGAGGCTTCACCACGTGAGTGGCGGGGTGGTAACTCTCAGCACACCCGAAACCTAAGGTGCATGCACGATGCCCCCCAAGATGTACTGGTTGACGCCTATCCAGAAGAAGAATTCTGGCAAGACCTGCTGAAGGTGACGGACGGCAAGACCAATGAAGAGCTGGCTCGATTGGTGATCCGAGAATCGTCCACCTGTCGGGATTGGATGCGTCAACACGGTGTTCATTTTCAACCGCCTCTTTCCGGTGCTCTGCATGTCGCACGGACTAATGCGTTTTTTATGGGGGGCGGAAAAGCTCTGGTTAACGCCTACTATCGAAGCGCTGAGCGGTTAGGTGTGCAAATCCGATATGAAACCCCTGTTGAAGATTTAGAAATCAAAGATGGACGGTTTGTCGCCGCATTGATTCCTGAGCGCCAAGTAAATGGCGTCCACCTTGCGGCGGAACGTATCGAAGCCAAAAGCTGCGTGTTAGCTGCGGGTGGATTCGAATCCAATCGAGATTGGTTACGCGAAGCTTGGGGGCAAAATGAACGGGGTGAATACCCGTCCGATAACTTTTTGATTCGTGGTACTCGTTTCAATACCGGAACATTACTCAAACGTATGCTCAGCCTCGGTGCTGACCGCATAGGAGACCCAACGCAAGCTCATATGGTCGCCATTGATGCTCGTGCTCCTTTATACGATGGCGGCATCTGTACACGTATCGACTGTGTATCCCTCGGTGTTGTGGTGAATAAAGAGGGGGAGCGTTTCTACGATGAGGGAGAAGATTTCTGGCCTAAGCGTTATGCAATATGGGGGCGCCTAGTGGCCCAACAGCCAGAGCAAATAGGTTTCTCAATCATAGACAGTAAAGCGGTTGGTCATTTCATGCCGCCAGTGTTTCCCGGCAGTAAAGCCGATTCATTAGAACAACTCGCTGATCAACTAGAGCTTCCCCGCGAGACCTTCTTGCGCACTCTTCAACGCTACAATAAAGCCTGTCGCTCCGGTTCTTTCGATCATACGAAATTGGATGATTGTGCGACAGAAGGAATCACACCCGCCAAAACTCACTGGGCTCGTCCTATCGATACGCCACCGTTTTACGGCTATGCCCTCAGGCCGGGAGTGACGTTTACTTATCTAGGGCTCAAGACGGATGCAACCGCAGCCGTACACTTTGCTAATCAACCGAGCAAAAACTTGTTTGTCGCAGGGGAGATGATGGCTGGAAACGTACTTGGTAAGGGTTATACCGCAGGTGTTGGTATGTCGATTGGCACCGCTTTTGGCCGCATCGCAGGCCACAATGCCGCCTTATCCTGCTTGGACAGACAGCCCGTTTAGATTGCCTGAATACATGACTAATAGAGAATAAGAGAATTTATCATGAGCGCCGAAAGTAACCTGATTCCGCTATTAAACACCGCCGAAGAAGACGTTAACCGACAGATGCAAATCTGTAATGCCTGTCGCTACTGTGAGGGCTTTTGTGCTGTTTTCCCTGCCATGACACAGCGCTTGGAGTTTAATAAAGCCGATATTCATTATCTAGCCAATTTGTGCCATAACTGCGGAGCTTGTTTGCATGCTTGCCAATACGCGGCGCCACATGAATTTGATGTCAATATACCTCGAGCTATGGCCAAAGTACGTCTGCAAACTTATATCGACTTCGCTTGGCCCAAAAAACTAGGCGCGCTATATCAGCGCAATGGCGTGACTCTCGCCTTGTCCAGTGGGTTGGCACTCTGCCTTTTTCTGATTCTCACCTTGTTAATACAGGGCAACCTCTTCACAAAAATTGAAGGGGGAAATTTTTACCATATATTCTCCCATAACACCCTAGTTGCCCTGTTTGGCTCAGTGTTTGTTTTTTCTTTTCTGGCATTGTTAGTGGGAGTCGTTCATTTCTGGCGAAAAGTGACGCCAAAAGAGGAGAAACGACAGCAAGAACCTTTACCTGCCATGCTACAAGCGGGTAAAGCGGCCTTAACACTTAAGTACTTAGATGGAGGTCATGGACAAGGGTGTAATAATGAAGATGATGCCTACACATTATCTCGTCGCCGTTTCCATCACTTGACCTTTTATGGCTTCATGCTCTGCTTTGCAGCCACCTCAGTGGCGACTCTTTACCACTATATTGGGTGGGAAGCGCCATATCCTGTCTTCAGTTTACCCGTCATGCTGGGAATCATCGGTGGCTTAGGCTTGCTGGTGGGGCCTGCGGGGCTACTTTACTTAAATTATAAGCGACATCCCGATCATGGGGATCAAGCTCAGCGTCCCATGGATCGTGCCTTCATCGTTCTGCTATTCATGATTAGCCTGACTGGTTTATTGCTGCTTTGCGTCAGAGAAACCACCTTGATGCCACTCATGCTTGCGCTGCATCTCGGCTTTGTCATGGCCTTCTTCCTGACAATGCCATACAGCAAATTCGCTCATGGTTTCTATCGTAGTGCCGCACTTTTTAAGTCATATCTTGAGCGTTTTAAAGAGAAAAAATCTCAGTGATAAAAACGGCTACGACAAAATCGCGAGGATAGAAAAACAAAGCTATCGGTTGCTTTGCTTGTAGACAACGAGCATTGGTACCGGTAGAAAAGGCGTAGTCAACAAACCTTCTTCAATGATTTTATTCAGGCTGAGGGCCTACATTGTTACGTTGCCCAAGGCGGTTTAGCCAATGGGCCAATGCATAAATGATTAGTAAGGCGATGATCAGTTCCACGGCGCGTAGGGCAATCGAATGTAAGCCAAAATCGTTACCGTTTTTTGCCACATAAAGTTGATAGGGAATCAAAAAGCCCATTAACGCGTCTGCATGAATCGCTCTGTCTCCCGCTTCAGAATAGTGACTCCAATATAAAATCAAATACACCAATAGGAAGGAGACAACAAAATAGGTGTATACATCCACTTCGGTACCGGAATAGATCAATGAAGCGATGACCGCTAAGCTGCAGCCTCCGACTTGGGCGAGAATCTTTTCAATCGCGTGTTGTTTCATGTGCGCGTGCGTTGGTTGCATGGCAGAGGTGATCAAAGGCACGAGGCAAAATACGGCGCTGGTGACTTCATTGATCATGATGAAGGCCAAGCCACCCCCGACCAATATCAGCATTTTTAGGCGATCTGTTCCATAGACGGGTTGGGGCACAACGACGGGCTTGGGAGGTTGTGCTTTTACTGGCATCAGATGATTGACCAAACTGGCGACTAATGCGGCTAAAAAGGCGCTTAGTACCACGTCGCGAATAATGTTCGGAATGGCTAAAATGTACCCAGAGCTGTTGCTATAGGTGGTAATAAAAATGATCATGAATAAAGGCAAGGTGGCCATGCGAATCCGTAGATTGTTATCCGCATGACGGCGCACATGATCAAAATACACGATGCAGCAGGTCCAGATAATAAAGGGGTGGTCAGCAAAGAGCTGGTTTACAAACACGGCCCCCACTGCCGCCGCTACAGAAGGCATTAAACGTTGTAATAGGTGTGTTAGATGTTTAGAAAAGCTGGTGGTCGCCACGACAATGGCGAAGAGCACCACGTAGACGCTGACATTTAAGTGCAGCATTTTACTCAGCATCAAGCACAGTACAATGATTAGCGTTTTACGAATCAGCTCGTACATTAATAGACGTACCTCATCCAGCTCAACATCGTCATCCAAATATCGGAAATATGATCCTTATCACGCACCATGACACTGGCTCGGCTACCTGCTACCAGCGGAGAGGGGGCATGATCTACCTGAATACGTACACGGATTTGTTGCTGTGGGCGAATCCAACGGGTTTCACTATCGACTTGTGCAAGTGAAGTGGCGCTTTCTGCTCCCGCTAATATTGCTGGGTCAATGGAGCTAATATGACCGTGAAACACGCGATTGGGATAGGCATCAAAGACAATGTTAACTTCACGATTGGGGGTTAAAACGGGTAAACCTTTTTCGGTAAAATCGGCGGCGAGCCAGAATTTTTTCCGGTTAATAATGTGTACCAGCGTTGAAGACGGCGTGACATACATGCCAGCTTGATAGGCTAAATTCGTCACTACACCAGGTTCAGCGGTGATAATCTTGGTATGGTCTAGATTGCGTTGCGCTATCTGTAAGGTGGCTTGTGCCGCTTGCACGTTAGCCGCCGCGCTTTGCTCGTTGGCTGTGGCTTCATCCAATTTTTCTTTGCTGGTCAAAGACGATTTATTCAAGGTCGCTATTCGTTTTAAGTACAGCTTAGTTTGCTGCCATTGGCTTTGTGCTTGATGGAGGTTGGCTCGGGCTTTGTTGACAGCCAGCTGATATTGGCTGGGATCTAGTTGAAATAAGGTTTGTCCAGCGCTAACTGATTCGCCTTCTTTTACCAAGACTTTTTCAATGTTGCCTGAAACTTGAGGAGATAAATTTAAGATCGAGGTTTTGACTCTGGCCAGCGTGGTGAAAGGGATATCGTTATCACTGATTACCAAAAAGACGCTGAAACCAATCGCTAATATCAGGACAAAAGAGGTTAGATAAGCATAAATATCGCGTTTCATATAAGGGCCTGTGTGAAATAAAAATCCCCTCGCATGTTGGCTATACCGTAAACAGGCGAGGGGGATTACGCTGCGTATGACGTCAAGCGCCAGCGTCTACCATTGCTTGATGTTAGCTGTTAAAGAACGCTTCTAGATCAGCCATCTTATCTGCGTATGGGGCTCGTAAACGTAAGTTTGACGTGCCTTGTTCGCTTTGCGTGACGACTGGTTTCGCATGGGAAAATTGGCGAAAACCATGAATGCCGTGATACGCGCCCATACCTGAGGGTCCTACACCGCCGAATGGCAGTTCATCAATGGAAACGTGGGTCATGACATCGTTAATGACTAAGGCGCCGGAGGTTGTTTGCTGGGCAAATCTCTCTTGGGCTGCGGTGTCTTCATTAAAGTAATAGGCTGCCAAAGGTCTTGGATGCGCATTGATGTAGTGAACGGCATCGCTTTCTTCTTGATAAAGGCGAATTGGCAACAGTGGGCCAAAGATCTCTTCTTGCATAATGGCCATGTCATCGGTCGCACCAAGCACTAAATGCGGTGCGATTTTACGGCTATTCGCCTCGTATGCTGGCTCATTTTCTGCGCCTAGATTGACCACTTCGGCGCCTTTTTGGCGGGCATCTTCTAGCAAATTCACTAATCGTTGGTAATGACGCTCATTAATAATGGCAGTGTAATCAGGGTTTTTCTGAATGGTTGGGAAAGTACGTGCCATAAAGTCGATAGACAAATCTTTGAATGCCTGACGCTGATCTTCATGCAGTAAAACATAGTCTGGTGACAAGCAAATTTGCCCAGAATTAAAGGTTTTAATGGTTAGTGTGCGCTCTACGGCTTTGGTTAGGTCTGCTTGCTTCGCCACCATTACAGGGGATTTACCCCCTAATTCTAGGGTGACAGGCACTAAGTTTTCCGCTGCGGCGCGCATAACGTGTTTGCCCACTGCGGTGCTGCCGGTGAACACCAAATGATCGAAGGGTAAGCCACTAAACGCTTGACCCACATCGGCGTCCCCTAATACGACAGTTAACTCGTCATAGCTAAAGTAACGACCTACCAATTCAGCCAATAACTCAGAGGTCTTGGGGGTTAATTCAGACGGTTTGAGCATGGCGGTATTACCCGCAGCAAAAATACCGGCTAAAGGGCCAAAGGCTAGATTGATTGGAAAGTTCCACGGGCTGATGACACCAATGACACCTAAGGGCTGAAATTGAATTTCTGTGCGCATTTCTGGGTCGGGCGCCGTGGTTTGTTCTGCTTGCATCCAGCTGTCTAGGTTGTCGATGGCATGTTGTAACAGGCCGCAGCTAGTGGCTAGGTCTGCAATGGTGGTCTGGTAAGCGCTGCGATGACCAAAGTCTTCATTCATCGCATTAACCAGTGCTTTATGGTTATCACGAATCAGTTTTAAGCTACGTTGTAAGCGGTCTTTACGCAACTGAGCGGATGCAGGGCCTGCGTTTAATTGCTGGCGTTTCATACTGTTAAGAACCGTCTCAAGCTCGCTTTTGATTGTATCTTTTGACATACATCCCCCTTCATTTGGGTTGCTTGTTTTTGATGGAGGCATGGTAGAGGTGATTGTGGTCTAAGGGGTAACAATGTTATTTTGCATGGGGTATAAATAAATTTATGGGGTGGTAAATGTCATTACCGAGAATGCGAACCTTTATGGAGGTGTTTCGTCAGCGTTCGATCAGTGGTGCAGCGCGCTCATTGAATTTAACGCAGCCTGCCGTGTCACAACACATTGCAGGCTTGGAAGTCGCTATTGGTCGGCCTTTGTTTGAGCGTTCACCCACTGGGGTTGAGCCCACGTCCGCTGCCATAGAGTTGGCGATGGATATCGGTGACAAATTGGATGCCGTCGAAGCCGCTTTGGCCTCGGCGCGAGCCCGATCCATGGACATTTCAGGCGTGCTGCAAATTGTTGGTCATGCGGATTTTATGGCCGAAATTCTCAGTGAGCGGTTATTGCCTTTGTTAGAGGATGGCGTGAAAGTACGCATGCACACGGGCAATGGCAATATGGTGTCCAGTATGTTGCTAGAAGGTCACTGTGATTTGGGCATTTCAGCTCACCCTGTGATAGATAGTCGCCTAAAAAGCGAACGAATTTATACCAGTCGAGTATTGCCAGTCGCCTCACCACAGGTTGCTGCGCGCTTAACATCGGCGCCGGACTTCGCCTCAGCTATACGCGCCGAGCCTTTATTGGCTTACAACTTGGAATTGTCCTTGGTGGATTCATGGTTACAGAAAAACCATATTAGTATCGAAGGATTGGTGCCAGCGATGGTCGGCCAAGATTTACGTGCCCAACGTAAGTTACTGTCTCAAGGGTTTGGTTGGTCGGTCATGCCAGAGTTTTTATGCCAAGAGCAAATTCTCAGCGGCCAATTAATGGAAATTCCCTCTCCCGTTGGGACGCGTGATATTCAATATTTTTTAATTTGGCTACCCAGCGCTTTACGCCAAGTGCGCGTCGCGCATGCAAGACAAGCTCTACTTACGCCACTGCGAGAACCGTCATCGCCCAGTCGATAAAGCAAATATCTGAGGTGTAGGAGCAGCTTATGATTCGGTTGCTAGTCTACGCCCAGATTTTCTTCTTCTTTACTTTTATCCAATCTGTCGTATTTTTCAAATAAATGTTGTGCAGCGTAAATGTTTAGTCAATTAACATTTTTTCTATTTATTTTATAAACTAAACGTTTAGTATCTTAATTGTACGTAGCACAATATGAGGTCTTGCTAATGATTAACACTGACAAAAAAGTTTGGTTTATTACTGGCGCTTCTCGAGGGCTGGGCAAAGAGATAGTCGTGGCGGCTCTGGAAGCCGGTGACTCGGTCGTTGCTGGTGTTCGTAATATAACCAAGGCCAATGACCTGCCTAAGAATGATCAATTGATAGTTGTTCAGCTTGATGTCACGCAACAAGCTCAAGCGCAAAAGGCAGTTGAAACCGCTATGAATCACTTTGGTCGCATTGATGTGGTGATCAATAATGCTGGCTATGGTCTCCTCGGCGCGGTGGAAGAAACTTCCGCTGAGCAAGTTCGCGATATCTTTGCCACCAATGTTGAAGGCCCACTCAATGTTATCAGAGCGGCTTTACCTATCCTGCGACAGCAAAGTAGCGGGCACATTATCAATATTTCCTCTCTTGGGGGCTTTGCTGCCTCTGCTGGAAATGGGGTTTATGGTGCGTCAAAGTTTGCGATTGAAGGTATATCGGAAGCCCTCGAAAAAGAAGTTAAGCACTGTGGTATTAAGGTAACGCTTATCGAGCCAGGCATGTTTAGAACGGAGTTTTTGAGTGGAAAGTCTATTCAAATCGCGGCAAAGCAATTTACTGAATACGACCGTGTTATTAATCGAAACAGAGCCAAAGAAGCCCATGGTTCTCAATTAGGAGACCCTAAAAAAGCCGCAGCCGTTATAAGAGAAGTTGTCTCCTTAGCTTCTCCACCATTAAGGCTTCCACTGGGTGAGGATGCCGTAAAAAGAGTTCGAGATAAGCTTAACTACGTTGAGCAAGAGCTTGAGTTATATCGTTCAATGAGTTTATCCACGAACTTTGAGCAGAATTTATAGATTTTGTTTTTTTATGCTTCTTTTTTCTTCTGAATTACTTAAATGATATAGAAAGTAATAAACTCTGTGTTTCATAAATTGTTTTTATCTGGTTTTAAATTTTTGGTCGTATCTTTTTAATATAAAGTAGAGTTCAATTAAGAGGTGATATATGAAAAAGTTAAATGATTTGTTCTTATTAACCGAAGAAGAAATTGACTTGCTTCCTAATGAGGAAGATGTTTTATTTTACAAAGAACATGGGTTTTATACATCTAAAAAACTACTTTCTGATGATGAGATTGATCAGTTATTAGAGGCTTCCGATGAGTTTTATAAAGGTAAAAAAGACCATGAAATTCCAATTGTACCTAAAGGTGCTACATACTGGAGGCCAGGGGATAAAGATAATCTAAGGCAAA
This sequence comes from Marinomonas spartinae, assembly GCF_900089775.1. Classification (GTDB taxonomy): domain Bacteria; phylum Pseudomonadota; class Gammaproteobacteria; order Pseudomonadales; family Marinomonadaceae; genus Marinomonas; species Marinomonas spartinae. The sequence continues at coordinate 95,831 of NZ_FLOB01000012.1, read as the reverse complement.
ATTGTTATATAACACGTGAGTCAGAGGTATTTAGAAAAATTTTGACAAAGCCTATAATCGGAGCTGTAGCAGCAAAACTCGCTTGTAGTGAAGAGTCAAGACTTTTTGTTGATGTATTACGATATAAATCCACTAAAGTTAGTGAAGGTACAACAATAGGATGGCATATTGACCGACATTATTGGCAGATGTTTACATCAGATGAGATGTTAACTGCTTTTATACCATTGCATGATTGCTTCGAAGAACATGGCACAATTATTATGATTGATGGAAGTAATAAATGGACAGAAGAGGCAAATCCTGATGATTCAACGGCATTGCACTTTGCAGATCGCGATGTCTCCGACCTTGAAAAACGTCTATATGCAGAAGCGGCTGCAAATGGAGCCAATGTTAAAAAGGTACCTATTAATCTAAAAAAGGGACAAATTAATTTTCATAATAGTATGACCTATCATGGCAGTTTACCAAATACGAGTGGTCGTCCCCGTCAGTCAGTTTCTTTACATATTCAAGATAAAAAGAATAATTATCGGCGTCACTACCTTGATAATGGAAATGTTGCAGCTCATCATACTGAGCAACTGTGTTCAAGAAACGAAGATGGCACTCCAAACTATAAAGATTTAGATTATTTTCCTCTTCTATGGCGTGAAAAAAATCAATTTTCAGATATATGATAAATTATATATTCAGCATGGTACATTTTACATAGTGTTGGTGCCATGCTGCTTTCAAATTATTTCAGTTTTGGGGTAGGGATGATGCTTAAATCAATAACTTATAATAATCAAGTTTTTACTATTTATTTGATTCTAATAAGTTTTTTTGGGATGATGAATACGGATATTTTCTTGCCTTGTGTTAATTTAATGTCTGTTGATTTGGGTGTTTCTACTGGAGATCTACAATATATATTTCTGTCATACTTTTTGGGTGTAGGTATCTCTCAGTTCTTCTGCGGATCTATTTCTGATTGTAATGGTAGAAGATCAATTACTTTGTCTGCATTGTTTTTAACATCCGTGGGCTCTATTTTGTGTAGCTTTTCAACCTCTCTAGAAGTGTTAATTTTAGGGCGGTTTTTCTTAGGCCTTGGTGCTGGTGTTTTGATATTTATATGGAGGGCCATTGCTTATGATGTTTTGGATAAAGAAAATGCATTTCATATGATTGCTAATGTTTCTCCTGCAATTGTCTTGTCACCGGCAATCTCTCCTGTTTTGGGTGGCTTTATTTTACATGTCTCAAACTGGCACTTTGTTTTTGCTTTTGTTAGTGCCTTTTCAATTTTTTTGTTTCTTATTACTTTTTTCTTTCTTCCAGAGACTATTGATGAGAAAACACATGGCTTTTCTATTTTTATGGTTTTTGGTTCTGCTAAAAAACTACTTCTATCTAATAAATTTTTAATTATGTCTTTAGGTCTTTGTGTTGTATATGCAGGTTATTTTCTTTATATAGTACAATCTCCATTTATTTTTCATGAGCTAGGCTATACTTCTTTTGATGTATCTTTGTTTTATATTCCTGTTGCTGTTAGTTATTTTTTGGGATCTAGAGTTACCAAGGTTTTTTTGTATAAAGTTCATAAAAAGATGTTGATTTTTTTTGGGGCTTTTTTGTTTTTTTTAGGTGGGGGTTGTTTAATAGTTTTTTGTTCTTCTGAAAAAGTTAACTCCGCATATTTCTTTATTTCTGCTTTTTGCCTTTTAGCTATAGGTAATGGAATTACTCTTACTGTAGGTTCGGCTGAGGTTATGTCTATTTTTTCGAAAAGTCTAAATGCTTCAGTTTCATCATTGCTAGGTTTTATGCAATCATTATCAACAGTCCTAATCGTTTATTTTATATCTAGTCTAAATGATAATTTTTCTTATGAATCTGGATTGTTGTTTTTATATATTGCTTGTGTTCTTGCTGTTCTTGGATGGGTTTTAATTGTTAGGTTTAAATATGTCTTTGATAAATGACAGTTTTCAATATTTTAACTTTAATTTCTATGGTGAGTTAGGTATGTATAAAAATATTACAGTTGTTGGGTCAGGTGTGATTGGAGCTGCTTGGGTTACTTTTTTTTTATCGAGAGGGTTAAATGTTACGGTAACAGATATTTATGAAGAGTCATATAAGAAACTGAAAAAAACAGTCAGCCATCAATGGGAATTTTTAAAGGGAAATGGTTTAAGTGATAATGTAAATCTAGATAAATTAGTTTTTTCTTGTGATTTGGAAAAGGCTTCCCGAGATGCTGATTTCATACAAGAGTGTGGGCCAGAGAGTTTAAAAATAAAACATGAACTATTTCGAAAATTAGATACCTATACCCCTCCCTCTGTTCCTTTGGTAAGTAGTTCATCAGGGATTCTTGCTTCAAACATACAGACTGCTTGTAATAATCCTGAGCGAGTTCTTGTTGGGCATCCTTTTAACCCCACTTATCTTATACCTCTTGTAGAAGTTGTCGGAGGAAAGCTTACTTCTAAGACTATTATTAATAATGTTATGAGCTTTTATTCTAGTATAGGCAAGAAGCCTATACATGTTAAAAAAGAGATGAAAGGTCATATCGCAAATCGCTTACAAGCAGCTTTGTGGAAAGAAGCCTATGGTCTCATTGAGCATGAAGTCGCTAGTGTCGAAGATATTGATGCCGCTATTTCTAATGGGCCTGGTCTACGTTGGGCTTTGCTTGGTCCGTTTGTTAACCAACAATTATCGGGAGGTGGGGGAGGAATGAAGCATTTATTGGATCATTTAGGGCCTCCGATGGATGAATGGTGGCAGGACTTATATCCTACTCGTTTAACGGAGAAAGTAATTGATGTTGTTACAAGAGGAGTTGATGAAAAAACTCATGAATGGGATATGGGTCAGTTAGCAAAAACGAGGGATGAGCTTTTAATTGAGATTTTAAATATGAAAAATAAGCACCATAACTTTAACTAAAGGATGTATTCTAAAAATTCTAACCTTTTGATTTTATAGAGTTATGATTGTGCTTTATGTTACTGGTTTACATGTTTTTCTTGGTTTAATGGCAAAAAAACGCAGCCGTTATAAGAGAGGTTGTCTCCTTAGCCTCTCCACCATTAAGGCTTCCATTGGGGGAGGATGCCGCTAAAAGAGTTCGAGATAAGCTTAACTACGTTGAGCAAGAGCTTGAGTTGTATCGTTCAATGAGTTTATCGACAAATATTGAGTAGAGTTTATATATGAATAAAAGTGACGCGCCTAATCGCGGGCGTCCCCGTAGTGAGCAATCAAGGCAAGCCATTTTAACTGCTGCACTGGCTCTCACAGGCCATGAAACCTTGCGAAGTATCACGGCCGATGCCATCGCCAAAGAGGCTGGCGTTAGTAAGGCGACGCTCTATAAATGGTGGCCAAATAAGGTGGCAATATGTCTTGACGCGTTTTCTGAGCTCATGGCAAAAGAGGTCACCATACCGAATCATCACTCTATCCGTTTGGATTTTATCGAAGAGCTACAAGCAATGATTCGTTTCTATTCATCGGATCAGGGGCGTCTTTTCAGAGAGTTCATTGCTGAAAGCCAATATGACCGCCAGATACAGCAAGAATTTCGAGCCCGATTTCTAGAAGGTAGACGAAAAGCCTGCAAAGTCATTTGGGAGAGAGCCGTTCAGCGGGGTGAAGTCAATGAACAAATCGATGTCGACATCGCGATGGATCTTATCTACGGACCGGCTATTTTTCGGTTGTTTACCAATCATGCTCCCCTTAATCGTTCAATAGCAGAGCAAATAGTCGATGCTGTGTTTTATGGCATTAAACGCTAGGGCAGTAGCCCAATGGCCATGTTTTGCTTATAACTTATTGAATAAAATCTATTTTTCTATATCGCGTTAATGGCATATGTTTGTCTTATCTATTCTATGGTTTTTCGGCAACTTGGCCTCATTCTGGCTTTTGCTTAAATGACAGTAAATTCCCCCTAAATTTATACGGTCTTGGTGTTGAAAGGTCAGAAGCTGGCCCCATATACCCAGCACAGAGAGAGAATTGTTTCTGTTATTTGGAGTAAATAATGAGTGATCAGCAAAAAAATCCTAATCTAGAAGCGGAGCAAGATTTGAAAAGCGAAGCGCAAAACGAAGCCGTAGAAGACATTTTAGAGCCTGAAGCAGAGGTTCTAGAAGCCGAGCCAGAAAATGATGAACTGGCTAAAGCGTTAGAAGAGGTCGCTCAGTACAAAGAAGCGGCTCTTCGTGCTCAAGCCGATGCGCAGAATATTCGCCGTCGTGCCGAGCAAGATGTAGAAAAAGCGCACAAGTTTGGCTTAGAAAAATTTGCCAAATCTATCGTCAATGTGGCGGATAACCTAGAGCGCGCTTTGGCATCAGCACCAGCAACAGGTGAGTCTGATCCGGTACGCGAAGGTGTCGAGCTTACATTGAAAGATTTGCTTGAAACGTTGGCGCGTTTTGAAGTTAAGCCAGTTGACCCACATGGCGAACCCTTCAATCCGGAGTTGCATCAAGCCATGACTATGGTGCCAAATCCTGACTTAGAGCCCAACACAGTAATGGATGTTGTTCAGAAAGGTTACACGCTAAATGGCCGCTTATTGCGCCCGGCTATGGTGGTTGTTTCAAGCGCAGCATAAAAACTGTCATTTTTTTGACACTGGCCGCTTGAAAAGCTCAAAAGTGTACCCAAATACAGAATTATCATCGTCATAAACGAATTTATTGGAGATACAAACCATGGGTAAAATCATAGGTATTGACTTAGGTACTACGAACTCTTGTGTTGCCGTCCTTGATGGCGAAAAATCTCGTGTTATTGAAAATGCTGAAGGCGATCGTACCACCCCTTCCATTGTTGCCTTTACTGAAGACGGCGAAATCTTGGTAGGTCAATCTGCGAAACGCCAAGCTGTTACTAACCCTACCAACACTTTGTTTGCGGTTAAGCGTCTGATTGGTCGTCGCTTTGAAGACAAAGTTGTGCAAAAAGACATCTCTATGGTGCCTTACAAAATCATTAGCGCCGACAATGGCGACGCTTGGGTTGAGGTAAAAGGCGATAAGAAAGCGCCACCACAAATCTCTGCTGAAGTTCTTAAGAAAATGAAGAAAACAGCGGAAGACTACTTGGGTGAGAAAGTAACCGAAGCCGTTATCACCGTTCCTGCTTACTTTAACGACTCTCAGCGTCAAGCAACAAAAGATGCTGGTAAAATTGCAGGCCTGGAAGTAAAACGTATTATCAACGAACCAACTGCTGCGGCATTGGCTTACGGTCTAGATAAAAGCTCAGGAGATTCTACTATCGCGGTTTATGACCTTGGTGGTGGTACATTCGATATCTCTATCATCGAAATCGCGGATGTAGATGGTGAGAAACAATTCGAAGTATTGTCTACTAACGGTGATACGTTCCTAGGTGGTGAAGACTTCGATATGCGTGTTATCGAGTTCTTAGCAGCTGAGTTTAAGAAAGACACTGGTATCGATCTACACAACGATCCACTTGCGCTACAACGTTTGAAAGAAGCCGGTGAAAAAGCGAAAGTTGAGTTGTCTTCTTCTTCTCAAACAGAAGTGAATTTGCCATATATCACTGCGGATGCCTCTGGTCCTAAACACTTGAACGTGAAATTGACTCGCTCTAAATTAGAGTCTTTGGTTGAAGAGCTTGTGATGAACTCTCTTGAGCCTTGCCGTCAAGCGCTTAAAGATGCCGACCTTTCTGCTTCTGACATCGACGAAGTCATCTTGGTAGGTGGTCAAACTCGTATGCCTTTGGTACAAGCGAAAGTATCTGAGTTTTTTGGAAAAGAGCCACGTAAAGATGTGAACCCTGACGAAGCGGTTGCCATTGGTGCTTCTATCCAAGGTGCGGTATTGGCAGGTGACGTAAAAGACGTATTGCTTCTAGACGTAACACCTCTGTCTCTTGGTATCGAGACAATGGGTGGTGTGATGACACCGTTGATCGAGAAAAACACGACGATTCCAACGAAGAAATCACAAACCTTCTCAACCGCTGAGGATAATCAAAACGCAGTGACGATCCATGCGTTGCAAGGTGAGCGTAAACAAGCGGCTCAGAACAAATCTCTAGGTCGTTTCGACTTGGCAGACATTCCACCTGCACCACGTGGTGTGCCTCAAATTGAAGTAAGCTTCGATATTGATGCCAACGGTATCTTGAGTGTCTCTGCGAAAGATAAAGCGACAGGTAAAGAGCAGTCTATCGTCATCAAAGCCTCTTCTGGTTTGAGCGATGAAGAAGTGGAAAAAATGGTTCAGGATGCAGAAGCAAACGCGGAAGAAGATCGCAAGTTCGAAGAGCTTGTACAAGTTCGCAACACTGCTGATGGCATGATCCACGCGACTCGTAAAACGTTGACTGATGCAGGTGATAAAGCAACTGCTGAAGAGAAAGAAGCGATTGAAAAAGCAATTACCGAACTGGAAGAAGCGCTGACTTCTAACGACAAAGAGAAGATCGAAGAGAAAACCAACGCGTTGACTCAAGCATCTGGTACTTTGGCTCAGAAGATGTATGCCGAAGCTGAAGGCGCTCAAGCTGGTGCTCAGCCAGGTGCTGAAGAAGCCGCTTCTGGTAAAACTCAGGACGACGCAGTAGATGCTGAGTTCGAAGAAGTAAAAGAAGAGAAAAAATAAGCCGTAACGCTTGTTTTTGTTGCCTTACTTCTAGGGTGCATATGGCGGAACACGGTTTTAGGACCGTGTTTTGCTATTTGTAGCCTACTAAAGTAATGGTAAATGATAGAAAGTATTTACCACTCAGATTTTTTGCATTCAGGCTTTGATGGAGACGACTCATGAGGCTTGAATCAAGACTTTTATTACTCAGACTATTTGTATTCAGGAATGCCAGCGATGAGCAAAAAAGACTATTACGACGTTCTTGGGGTAGCCAGAGGCGCGGATAAGAAAGACATCAAAAAAGCTTATCGCTCCCTTGCGAATAAGTATCACCCTGATAAGAATCCAGATAACCCAGAAGCGCTGGATAAATTTAAAGAAGTAGCAGAAGCATACGAAGTGTTATCTTCTGACGAGAAGCGCGAAGCTTATGATCGCTTCGGTCACGACGGTGTTAACGGTCAGGCTGGTGGTTTCGGTGGTGCTGGTGCAGGTGGTTTTAGCGATATCTTTGGTGATGTGTTTGGCGATATTTTTGGCGGCGGCGGAGGCGGTGGTCAAAGCCGAACGCGCCGTGGTTCTGATTTGCGTTACACCTTAGAATTAGAACTTGAGCAAGCAGTTTGGGGCTGTGAAGAGAAAATCCGCATCCCAACGCTTGTTAACTGTAAAACCTGTGATGGTTCTGGTGCGAAGAAAGGGTCTAAGCCAAAAACCTGTGGTACCTGTGGTGGTGCAGGGCAAGTGCGCATGTCTCAAGGTTTCTTCTCTGTTCAGCAAACCTGTCCTGAGTGTCACGGTGCAGGCCAAGTCATTAGCGATCCTTGTAATGATTGTCATGGTCAAGGTCGTGTACAAGAGTATAAGACACTCAATGTTAAAATTCCTGCAGGCGTGGATACAGGTGATCGTATTCGTTTGTCTGGCGAAGGAGAAGCGGGAGCCAATGGCGGCCCAGCAGGGGATTTATTTGTTCAAGTATCGGTAAAACCTCACAGCATTTTTGAGCGTGATGGAGCGAACTTGTACTGTGAAGTGCCTATTAGCTTTACTACTGCAGCACTGGGTGGCGAAATTGATGTGCCGACCTTAGATGGGCGTGTGCGCTTAAAAGTCACACCAGAGTGTCAAAGCGGTAAGTTGTTCCGTCTACGTAACAAAGGTGTGAAACCGGTTCGTGGTGGCCCAGTGGGGGACTTGATTTGTAAGGTGGCGGTCGAAACACCAGTGAATTTAACGTCTCGCCAGAAAGAGTTGTTAACTGAATTAGCCGAAAGTATGGGGGAGGGAACGGATCACTCCCCTAAACAAAAGAGCTGGTTTGATGGTGTGAAGCGTTTCTTTGATGATATAAAAAAGTAATTCACTGATAGGTACAAGTTACCGTCGTACACTTGCTGTGACGGATTGTGTTTTTCGCACACAGTCAGTGGGCGAAAGAGAGATCAAATAAAAAAGGCGCTATATAGCGCCTTTTTTATTGAGCATGATTGTGCTTTTGCTAGTTTGCGCCTTTTTTGTAGAGCAAAGAGTCAATGTAGCTGCTAAGAAGATTCGCCGCGTTAGTGAAGCTCTTGTTATTTGGGATGATAAAATCGGCTTTCTCGCGAATATCCAAGGTTTTAAGTGAGGCTTGGCGCACGTGGCGCATGTAGCGGCTGGTGACTTCATTCACATTACGAGCACGCTCGGCGATATCTCGCTTAAGGCGACGAACAATGGCAATGTCCATATCGGTGTCGACAAACAGTAGATAGTCTACCGCATCACGAATGGCGGCGTCTTGAAACATCATGTGTCCTTCTACAAGTACGACGTCGGTTGGCGCCAAGTTACGATAGCCAACACGTTTATGCTGTGCGTGATCGTATACTGGAATTTCATTAGGTTGCTGCTTGTTTTTGCAGTTATGAATGGCAAGGATGATACTTTCTAAATCCAAGGAGCTTAAATCATCAAAGTTGTAGACGTCTGGGTCAATGCTGCCGCAGCCATTATAAAAGCTGTCTTGACAAAGTACGGTAATGCGATCTTCTTTGCCTTCGGCCAAGAGAGAGCATAGTCGGCTTTTGCCACTACCAGAAATGCCTGTTACGCCAATAACAAGTGCCATGTGTATTTTACCTCAATAATGTCTCGTGATAGTCCCTAAAACGTTTTTAAATTGAACGAGTTAGAGATGTTTGTTGCGCCTTTTTTATTGCGTCTCGAGAGGGGGATTAGATGCAATTTTGCGCATTTTACCAGATGTTCTGTGGTGTTGTCTGCTAGGTTATTGATGCTGAAAAGGATTCTCCCTACCAGTGTCCTATGGTGATCAATTTTTTGAATACCTTTGTATTGTTACGTTATAAAAACGATATGTTGTGTGTGGCTAAGACACAAAATCATACAAGGAATGCCCCCCCCAGAAACAGAATTAAAGGTACAATAAAAGCATAGTCGTTTTTGTTTATGGCCGAGTCTATTTATCGGCAGGTTTTAGTAGGTGTGAAGTGATGCGTTTGTGTAAAATTGCTAGGGTATTGAGTTGCATTATGGTGCTTGGTTTAAGCTCGTCAGTTGTGTTTGCTGATGCAACTTCGCAATTGAAGCAACAGGCAACGCCTCAGACTGGTGGGGCTGAGCTATTTGGTTTGAAGGTGAACGATTTAAGTAAGCAAACGTTGGAGAAGCAGTTATCAAGAATGGGCTTACAGCCTTATCCTTCTTATAAAAAAGATGTGGTGTCTTATAGTCTTGGGCCAAAAGGTATCTTAGGCATCAAGGAATTGGATATCACCTTTAATGATTACGATTATATCCGTCATGCTAATCTGGCTGGGGTGGTGAAGAATACCCATGAACGTCAGAAGCTAGGCGAGCTATTAGAAAAAAAATATGGCGAGCCGAACGTTGGTTTTATTAAAAACGGCTATGGGCGTGCACGATGGTACTTTAAAGATGGTACCTATATTGAACTACATAACACAACGTTTGATGTATCGATTAGTTATGTCGATGAAGATCCTAAGGTGCCATCTGAGTCTGGTACTATTGACGTTGAGGCCTTGTCAAAGCAAACTCAGTAAATCATTAAACGGGCCTTTCTAGAAGGCCGCTTTTATCTGAGTTCCTGTCATGTTTCTTTTAGATCTGAATTTGCGTTTAGCGTATTTCTTACAACCCTACCTTCATGCTATCTCGGTTGCCCTAGTGGCAACTTGTCTTGTGGTTTACGGTGATAAAGTCAATGGCTTTTTAAAAAGAGCGGTTTCCTCTTGGGTCTTCGTGGCTCGGGTGGCGGCATTTATCTTGATGTGTGCCTTTGGTTACGGTTTGTTGGCTTTGTGGAGTCAGCCTTTGGTGTTTTGGTTGATTACAAGAATTGATCTGGTTTACCGTCCTGTTGTGCTATTTGCCTGTTTTTGTTTATTGGGTATTTTGGCGGAGCGAAAGCGTCAGTTATAAAAAAAAACATGAAATTTTCTCTCTTTTTTGGTTATCAAATTACGGAATTATCCTGTCATTTTGAGCTTTTTTACCGTGAATGACGTTATGAATGTAGTAAAGTTTCTAAGTGACTGTTGTTTTCTCGTTATTTCCATTAAAAATGTATTTAAATATCAGATTTTAAAGGAGTTTTGTTGCCTTTTTACAATTTGTTTTTAGGCAAAAGCGACGGTAGACTGCACCCAATTCGACTCAATAGTGTCTTCTGGGGAGCCTGATATGACAAACACTTGGTTACAATCTCTTGCGCTGGTGGAATCCATGATTCCTCTTTTGGGAAAACTTGGCCGCGAACATTCAGTCAAGGTCCAATTGGCTGGTCAGACATTAATGGCAGATTCTGTGACAGGTCTGATGGGGATTTTTGACAAGCATCCAGAATTGGATCTGACACAAGTGTATCAAGTGCTAGAACAAGCCTTGGCAAGTCCTTCAAAACAGCGTGTATTAGCATTGGAAGCCTTGCTGGCCGAAGCGGATGTCCAATCCATTTTAGCGACGCCGTCGTCAGAAGGGGAAACCACTCCTGTTGTACTGTATGGCTTTGGCCGAATTGGTCGCTTATTGGCTCGCCGTATGTGTGCATTAGGACACACGACTCCTGGTATGTATCTAGCGGCTATTGTGGTTCGTAAAGCCTGTGATAATGACCTTGCCAAACGCGCCAGCTTGCTTAAATACGATTCGGTCCATGGTACCTATGATGGTCTGGTTAAAGTGGATGATACCAACCAGAGTTTGATTATTAATGGGCAAGCGGTAAAAGTAATTTACGCGTCTGATCCAGCACAAGTGGATTATGCCTCTCATGGTATTAAGCGTGCTTTGCTGGTTGATAATACTGGCCGCTGGCGTGATCGTGATGGCTTGAATGTTCACTTACAACGTCCTGGTATCGAGCGTGTTGTATTGACCGCCCCAGGCAAAGAAATGAAAAACATCGTGTTTGGTGTCAATGATGGGGATCTAACTAAGTCAGATCGTATCGTTTCGGCGGCATCTTGTACGACTAATGCTATTACACCAATTTTGTCCGTTCTAGAGAAAAAATTTGGTATTGAATCTGGTCATGTAGAAACGGTACATGCTTATACCAATGATCAAAACCTGATTGATAATATTCATAAAGGTGACCGTCGTGGTCGTGCGGCGGGCATGAATATGGTGATGACTGAAACGGGAGCAGCGAAAGCTGTGTCTAAAGCGATTCCTTCGTTAGAAGGCAAATTAAGCGGTAGTGCTATTCGTGTACCCGTTATTAATGTGTCGATTGCGGTTTTAAGTTTGACGTTGAAAGAAGCCACGTCAGTTGAAGTGATAAACCAGCTTTTACAAAATGCGTCTAATTCAGCAGAGTTAAGCGGCCAAATTGGTTTCAGTGCCGAAGCTGATGCGGTGAGCTCTGACTTTATTGGTTCAGAGCAGGCCGGTATCTTGGACTCTTTGTCAACGAAAGTACGTGGTAACCAAGCGACTCTATATGTTTGGTACGATAATGAATATGGCTACAGTTGCCAGGTTGTGCGCTTGATGGAAAAGTTGGCACAGGCTCAGTTGGAAAGTGAGTCGGTCCGCGAAGAGCAAGCAGCATAAAATAGAATGACCGGATACACAGCAATGTGTGTTTTATACGGCGGCCTTTGGGTCGCCGTTTTTTTTGTCTTGTTGGGATGAAAAATGCTAACGATTTAACCGCTAAGCTTGTATTATCTGCTTTTTATTAACTTGATAAAGGGACGACTTCAAGAATGAGAAGCCTCATAGTGTTATGGCTAGCCTGTTTTTCTTTCTATTCTTTTGCTGCGGATTCAGACAATGTCAGCATGACAAACGAGCAGTTTTTGCAACAACTTCACCCCCAATCCGGTGATATCATACTCGGAAACGGTGTCGCAGAGTTAAGCTTAACCGATAAATTTCAATACCTTTCACCTAAGAGCACTGAGCGTCTATTAGTCGATGGTTGGGGGAATCCACCAGGTAACAAAACCTTGGGGATGCTGATTCCTGCCAATACCAACCCTCTTAGTAATGATGGCTGGGGAGTGGTGATTACTTATCAAAAAGACGGTCATGTCAAAGATTCTGATGCCAAGACGATCGACTATAACGAACTTCTGCAAAAGATGAAGAAGGAAACTCAGTCTGAGAGTAAGGAAAGAGTGAAACAAGGTTATGGTTCCATGGAGCTGGTTGGTTGGGCACAGCCCCCCCGCTACGATCAAGCAACACATAAGTTTTATTGGGCCGAAGACTTAAAGACAAGTGATTCTAGAGAAGACTCGCTCAATTACAATATTCGTGTGTTGGGTCGTGAAGGGGTGTTGGTGTTGAATGTGGTTGGTGGTATGAGCCAGCTTCATGATATCGAAAAAGAAACCCCCGCCTTACTTGCTGTAACGAACTTTACGAAAGGCAACCGTTATGCGGACTTTGATAGTAAGACAGATCATGTTGCGGAATATGGGCTTGCTGCGTTGGTTGCAGGTGGTGTGGCAGCCAAAATGGGCTTGTTTGCAAAATTGTTAGCGTTACTTATTGCTTTCAAAAAGGTCATTATTATCGGTGTGGCTGCATTTGGTGGCGTAATCATGAAGCTATTTCGCCGTAAAAAATAGGTTCTATGAATCATGGTAAAACTGTTTTTGCTTCTCTTTAGTGCCGCCAAATTTGGCAAGCTCTTAACAATGGGCGGCACCATGTTGTTTTCCATGTTAGCTTATTCATGGATATTTGGTTGGCGCTATGCTGTTGGGTTTGTGCTGCTGATTTTATTTCATGAATTAGGGCATTATATGGCCGCGCGTCAGCGCGGTCTCAACGTTGGGGTTCCAACCTTTATTCCTTTTGTTGGTGCTTGGATTCAGATGAAAGAGCAGCCAACCAATGTGGAAACGGAAGCCTATATTGCCTTTGCTGGGCCCGTTATTGGTACGCTGGCTGCTATGGGGTGTTACTGGTTGGCTCGGGAGAGTGGTAGTCAGCTGATGTTGGCGCTCGCTTACGCAGGCTGTATGATTAATTTGTTTAATCTGATTCCCTTATCACCTCTAGATGGTGGGCGAATTACGGCCATCATTTCACCTAAAATATGGTTGCTGGGGTTACCATTATTGGTCGGACTGTTTTTTTATAATCACAGCCCGATGTTGATACTAATTGTTGTTCTCGCCTACCCTCAAATTAAGCAGGCCATTTGGCCTAATCCGAATGCCATTCCCCAAGGGTATTATGAAGCCAGCTTTAATGATCGGACAAATTATGCCGTACTCTATTTAGGGTTGGTGGTATTTCTATCTCTGATGACCTATCTATTGCACAGCAGTTTGTCTGGGTAGGTGAAAAGTGTGCTAACGCTACTTGCCCTAGGTTCAGTGATGGTGGCCTTTTCTGCTATGGAGACTGATAAAAAAGCAAAAAAAAGCCGAACTTAACGTTCGGCTTAAACAAAAGTAACTAGCAGTTTCAAACACAATACCTCTGTGGGGAAATATCATGTTCTCTCAAATACCAACTGTGGGAGTGGTTTTTGAGTCATAAGTCAACGTAGTAAGGGCTACGTTGAAAGATCTATTTCAGGTCGCTGTTCAACCTAAGAGATGGAGCCTATTTTAGATTTTTTGCCAGCTCTTTCAAACGATATAATCTGATCACTTGCATTAGAATTGCTAATCCAAATACTCTTCTATCTGAAAAATTTGTTATGATCTCCATATCGCTTAAAGTACCGAATTTTTTATGACACCTTGATTTATTGGGCCTATCTGAAATGGATAAGAGCATTTTTCACTAAAATGTCATCAGGTTTTGTTAAGGAGGTGTTGAGTGTCGACACTATTTTGCACTAGTCAGAATGATTCAATTTTGGACAAAATATGAAGTCAATTCCACTGTATGGATTAGAAACGTTTGCGATTGCTGCACGCCATTTGAGTTTTACCAAAGCCGCCCAAGAAATGCATCTAACGCAAGGGGCTGTTAGTCAGCAGATCCGTCAATTAGAGGAGCGCTTAGGGCTCACTTTGTTTATTCGTTACCATCGTCGATTAGAGCTGACCGTGGCGGGGGCGCGTCTTGCTGTACACATCAATCACAGCTTTGCTCAGATCCAAGCCTTGATTTCTGAGCTAAAAGAGGAGGAGACATCGAATATTTTGACGGTATCTGTTATGCCTTCTTTTGCAACGAAATGGTTGATTCCTCGCCTTGGCAGTTTGCAAAAACAGTACCCAGATTTACAGTTACGGATTCAGGCGAATGATCGAGAGGTCAATTTTCAACGAGATCGCATTGATGTGGCGATCGTCCACAGTCATATTCATGGTCGCAATAGTTATACCGTTCCTTTGATGAGAGATCAGGTTTTTCCCGTATGCAGTGCCTCATTCGCCCAGGAACAAGGATTGACCGAGTCCAATCAGCTAGCAGCGCTACCATTGCTTAATGATGATTCCGAATGGCGTTTTTCCAGCCCGTACGCGGAATGGGAAAAATGGTTGCAATTGACGAACGCTAGAGGGGTGAAGCCATCACGAGGCATCAGCTTTAATCGTGGGGATTTAGCGGTTCAAGCTGCCATTGCGGGCCAAGGTGTTGCGTTGGGACGAACCCCTTTGGTGATGGATGACATCCAGCAAGGCCTTTTGGTCAAACCCTTTTCTGAGGTATTAGATGAAGGGCATCGTTATTTGTTTGCTTGTCCCGATGCTCAGCGTCATCGGGAGCCTGTGCAACAATTACTGGCTTGGCTGGTTAGTGAGAGTTATCGCTACTCGCCAAAAGACTGCTTAACCCTGCCTGATACCTTGCCGCATTTGAATCTAGGTGCGTGACCGTATGTTCGTTATAGAAAATAGAAGACCTAAAAAAACCGATGGGAGACCTGTGTCTGTCATCGGCTTTTGTTGAGGTTGGTGCTTGTGTTAAAGAAATCAAAAACTCAGGTGATTATGCAGCGATAGCCAGTGACTTCTCTATGTATTCTTGAAGCGCTCTGACTTCGTCTTTTGACATTTCTAAGCCAAGTTTTGTGCGTCGCCATAGAATATCTTCTGCACTATGAGCCCATTCGTGTTTGATCAAATAGTCGACTTCTACTTGGTACAGCTCATTGCCAAAGCAGTGTCCTAGCTCTGCTTCATTGCTGACCTTGTCCAACATAAGGTGTGTGAGTGTGCCATAGCTGTTGGCAAAGCGTTGCGCATTGTGTGCGCTAATAAACGGGTACTGTCTTTGAAGTTGAATACCAAATGCGTCTAGGGGCATGCCTAAATCGCCACCAGGCAGAGGTTTAGTGTGTGTCCAAGGGGCACCCATGTTGTCAAAGTAAGGCGTTAGTTTGCGCATGGCCGATAGCGCTAATTGGCGATAGGTGGTGATTTTGCCGCCAAAAATACTGAGTAAAGGCGCTTTGCTTTCGTCATCTTCTAGGTGCAGGGTGTAATCACGGGTCACTGCAGAAGGGTTGTCTGATTCGTCTTCTAACAATGGCCGAACACCAGAGTAACTCCACACAATGTCATCGGGTGTCAGTTGTTTTTTAAAGTGATCATTAGCGACGCTAAGAATATAGCTTGTTTCTTCTTCCGAAATCGCTACTTTATCAGGGTCGCCTTTGTATTCCACATCTGTTGTACCGATGAGGGTGTAATGCTCGCGGTATGGAATAGCAAAGACAATGCGCTTATCAACGTTTTGCATGATGAAAGCGTTAGCTTCTTTGTAAAGACGAGGAACCACAATATGACTGCCTTTGATCATGCGGATGCCATAGGGAGCTTTGCGTTCCATCTTAGTTTCAATGAAGGAAGAGACCCAAGGACCTGCGGCATTAACCAATGCATTGGCGGTGATTTGTGTGACTTGGTGGGTGATCTGATCTTCAAGTTCAATACGCCATAGACCACGGTCGCGTTTGGCAGAAGTACAGCGAGTTCTAGCAAAAATACTGGCGCCATTTTGCTGTGCGCTTAGGGCGTTGATGACAACCAAGCGAGCATCATCTACCCAGCAATCTGAATATTCAAATCCTTGTTTGATGTCGGATTTAAGTGGACTATCTGCGGTATATTTCACGCCACGAGAACCTGCAAGGGCTTCCCGCTTGCCGAGGTTATCATACAAAAACAAGCCAATTCGAATCAACCAAGCAGGGCGTAAATGAGGGCGATGTGGCATTTGGAAGCGCATTGGGGTGACAAGGTGTGGCGCGACTTTGAGCAATACTTCTCGTTCGTTGAGCGCTTCGCGGACAAGACGAAATTCGTAATGTTCTAAATAGCGCAAGCCGCCATGGATTAATTTGCTGCTTGACGACGAAGTCGCATGGGCAAGATCGCCCATTTCACATAAGCCAACTTTAAGTCCGCGTCCTGAGGCATCGGCTGCGATGCCTGTGCCGTTGATGCCACCACCAACAACAAATAAGTCAAAATGTACTTGAGTCATGGTGCTCCCCGCTTAACCTTGCTCGTTTTTGAGTGACATGCTTTCGTTTTGGCATGTCTGTTGTTTTTTTATGTTCATATGAAAGTAAATCATGTTCGAAAACGAACATTTTAAACCCCATGATAGACCTCATGATCATTAATGACAAGGCTTGAATATTAAAATCTGATGAAAAAACACACACTGCTTGAGTATGTTCAGGGAGCACTGATGTAAGGTGCTTAGAAGTCGATTGATACACCCTACATCTGAATAAGGTTGGAAGGTTTTTGATTGAGCCACTATTCCTGCGTTGTGCAAAGCTCCAAACGGACTTTGTGGGCTTTCATAATGGTGAGTAGACTTTTGGGTGGTTGTTCATTGGTGAACAATCTATCAACTTGGGTGAGGCTGCCCAATCTCACCATGGCATTACGACCGAATTTATTGGCGTCGGCGGCTAAAAAAACATGACGTGAATTGGCGATGATGCTTTGAGCTACTCGTACTTCTTGATAATCATAATCCAATAGGGAGCCATCGTTAACATCAATACCACTGATACCAATGATGCCGTAATCCACTCTAAATTGATTGATAAAGTCAATGGTGGCTTCTCCCATTATTCCCCCATCTCGTGAGCGGACTCTGCCCCCTGCGATAATGACGGTAAAGTCTTCTTTGCCGCTTAGTATGGTGGCGACATTGATGTTATTCGTGATGATTTGCAAGCCTTGATGTTTCAATAGAGCACGAGCAACGGTTTCTGTTGTGGTGCCAATATTTATAAAAAGGGAAGCGTTGTTAGGAATTTCTGCCGCAATACGATTAGCTATTTGCTCTTTAGCAGAGTGTTGTAGGATTTGCCGTGTGGCGTAGGCAACGTTCGTCGTACTGGAGTCATAACTGGCGCCGCCGTGGTGACGACGAATTCGTTCGGATTGAGCTAATACATTAATGTCTCTGCGAATCGTTTGTGGAGTAACGTTAAAATGACTGGCCAATTCATCAATCGTGACATAGCCTTTTTCTTTTGCTAGAGCGACGATTTTATCTTGGCGAGTTTGTTGGGCCATTGACGCTTTCTCCTTATAAAAAGCCACTTGCTTGCTGGGCAAGACATATTGATGTTGATCGTTGTCGTTGACTATGGAGGTTAACAATAGCAAAAAATGCGCACTAATAAGTGGATTTTGTGTGTTCTTTCATGAATTTATAAGGAAAGTTGCATGAATGGATAAGAGAAGTTGCTCTCTCTTACGAAGGTGTATTGTCCCTCCAATGAGACAGATACCATCTTTTTTACGATTTGAAACAGCCAACTCCTTGTGTCCCTCTCTACTTATGACTAAGTTAAAGATTGATTAAGTTTCTTACTAAAGGATTTTACAACGATGTCAAAACAATTCGCCGAAGTGCAGCAAGATGATTTTATGAAATTTGGCGGTGAGCGTCCTAGCTATTTGCAGATAGAAGACTCGCTTATGGAATTAGGAGGGCATGGTGTGAGTGGCAATGCATTTAAAAATGAAATGGTAAAATTGGCCGGTTGGACGGGGGGGGCGTTAACGACTTATGCCCAGCGTCCTGCTGTAGCGATGAATGCATTTAATCGAATCCGTGCCGTGTTGCCAGAGGTGTCAACGCCAGACGAACTTAGAGAGGCATTGGTACAACTGAAAAACTAGAGTCTAAACATGGGGTAAAAAAAACCGCCTAAGCGGCTTTTTTATGTGTTTTACGGCAGTTTGTTAGGGAAGGCCGTATATTAATATAAGGCGTTATTCAGCGTCGGCGATGGCTCGAATATTATATTCGTCATCTAAAATGCGGCCAATCACGTTATTTCCCGCTAAGTGGTGAGCATATTGCATGTGTAAGCAGCGTACTTGGTCCCAATTAGCAATCCCACCAATACCTAATTTTTCAAACAGGGGTTTGAAGCCCTTTTTCTCGATGATCGCTTTGTGATCTGGGCTCATCACTGCCCAGCGACGGGTAATATAATCTTGATGGGACTGGTGATACGCTTCAAGTAACATGTCATCTTCTTTAATGCGTTGTTCTAATTCTTTCACCACGCCTTGGCTCTCTATTTTTGCTAGGGCTTTGTCTATGGCCTTGCTTGATAGCCAGTATAGGGTGGGAAACGGCTGGTCAAACACCCAAGTTTCCATTTCAAGGACTTGGGGAATGCCACTCGGAGAATAATGGGCGATGGCTTTAATACCGCTAGGTGAGCGGCCAAGCTGGTTGGTAATAATGTCAATATCTTGCTGGGAAAGAGTGTTTGTCATAGGGGTAAATGGATAGCGATAAATAGCGAAAGTGCCTATATTAGGCAGTGAATGATGGGAAGCTAGCAGCAAATTTCTGGATCCATTCCGCTGCGGCTTCGTTGTAATTAAGTCGTCTACCTTGGGTTTTTGCCTGACGACGATAATGCTCTATCTGAGACAGCTGCTCTACCATGCGTACGCAATAACACTCGTCTTTAATGGGGAATTCAATGGCGACACGGTATTCCCCCACTTCACGATCACACCACACGATACGACCTGTTACGCAAAAATTAGGGTCAATTTCTTCTAGAGTGACGCGCACAGACCGGCCACACTCATAATACTGAGAGGCAAGACAGGTTATACCGACAAATCCTAGCTTCTCTTCTGTGGTGACAGGAAAGGGCTGATCCTCAATAAGAGTGATCTCTAAAGGTAGATCTTTCGGGTGTGCAACAAATTCCATCGCAACGAGCCAGCTTATTCAGATAATCTTGTTATCGACCAAAAGGTCAGGGAGTTTAAAAATTACGCGAATTGTACGCTTTTTGTTCTCGCTGTACAGACGAATTTTAAGATAGCAGATTCTATATTCATAAACTTAACTTATATAGAAAGATTTGCTGCTCCACTAATTTAAAGGCTATGTTATTTTTCTCTGTTTACCTGATAAAAATAAGTAAATTTATTGTAAATATGTAAAAGAGCTCAATATCTGCTTGGTACTTGAATAGGGCGAATCCACCTGTATTGAGAGGAGATGGCAGTATGTGTGCTCCGTCTAGTATCCATTTGGTACTTGTTGGCAGGCTAGTTTCCCTAATTGCTTCAAGGCGTCCTGAGTTTTGGTGTCCCATGTGAGTGCATAGTTGATACGAAAGTGGTGTGGATACTGATTGGTCAAGCTAAATGCCACTCCAGGGAGTATGCCAATGCCAATATTCAATGCTTGTGTGTGCAGAGCCATGGCATCGATATCAGAGGGCAGTGTCACCCAAAGTAAGAAGCCGCCAGTTGGTGTTGAGGTACTGGTTCCGGTTGGGAAATGTTGTGAGATGATGGCTTGGTAGCGAATCAGGTTGTCATGATAAGCAGCTCGGGTTCTTCTTAAGTGTCGATCGTAGGCACCATTTTCTAAAAAATTGGTAATGGCTGTTTGTGTGAGTGTTGGTACGGCGAGTGATTGAATATAAGCAAGGTGTTCGATTTGTGCTTGGTGTTTCCCTGCTACGATCCAGCCAACACGAAAGCCTGGCGCTATGCTTTTAGAGAAAGAACTGCAATAAATGATAGAGTTCGTTTGATCGTCGGCTTTGAGGGCATGCTCTCTGCGATGATTGTAGTTCAACTCCCCGTAGACATCGTCCTCTATTAGGGTGAATTGATGTCTGGTTGCCAGTGTTAATAGATGTTGGCGTGCAATGTGATTGAGAGTGGCACCAGTTGGGTTTTGGTTATCGGGTGTGACAATGCAAGCTTTGATTGGCCACTGTTTAAGGGTTTGTTCTAACACATTGAGATTGATACCGTGTTGGCTATCACAAGGGATTTCAATGGCTTTCATTTGTAGCACTTCAATGACTTGGAGAACGCCATGATAAGTGGGACTTTCAATCGCAATGGTATCGCCTGCTTTTGCAATGGCCTGTAGCGACAGCATTAAGCCATTCTGACAGCCCATGGTAATGGTAATATCGTCTGGTTGCAGTTGGCATCCTGTATCAAGCATGCGAATGGCAATTTGACGACGTAAACTCAATGATCCTGGCGTAAATGCGTAGGCAGCACAAATTTCGGGCTCTAAGCGCATCAGGCGTCCAACGGAACGTTGCAATTGTCGAATGGGCAAAAATGGGGATTGCGGTATGGCCGCTGCAAACTGAACAATGTCAGGCCTTTGCGAGGCGTGTAATAAGCGACGTAGCAAAGTATGTATGCTGCCATCGTTTTCAATGGGCTTTACTATATTGCTGTTGCTGGATTGTTTCGGGGGAATGTGATCCTGAACAAAATAGCCTTTTTGTGGACGGGCTTTAATGATTCCTCGATCTTCTAACAGACTATAGGCTTGCAGTACGGTGGCGACACTGACATTGAGTTGTTTACTTAATTTACGAACCGACGGTATTTTTTTCCCTGGTAAGAAAATGCCATTATGGATCTGTTTTTCCACCTGAGTCGCAATTTTCTCATATAAGGAATGTTCCATAATATTCTTGCCATATTACCTCGTGATTAAGAGCTCAATTTAGCAGATTGAAAGGTTGAATGAAATTTATCACTACTTACTGTATTCGTCTGATGTTAGCGGCTTGGATAAGGTATTTTTTCTTCTTTATTACATAAGAATACATAGTGTAAAATGCCGTTGACAAAACATCACCAATGAGTCAATTTTATCTCACTTCCTTGAGAAAATGACACATCCATATAAATGCTTAGAGGTCAATTATGTCGTTATCTGTTATTCAAAGGATCTTAGTAGGCTTTGGTGGATTGTTAGCCCTACTATTAATTGTGGCAACAGCGGGTTTCATAGGGTTGGAGAAGGTTGAGAGTGGGCTAGAACAAGCAACAGGCAATATTGCTAACATCAATAAAATAAGCAATCAAATAAACCAAAATCTTGCCAAAGCCGATACCACGGTTCTGCAATATTTGTTGAGTCGTTCACCTAAGACTTTAAAGCAACTAAAGACGTCGTTTGAAGACAGTAAGAAGAAAATTCAAACGTTATTCAACAGTACCTCGGAACAGGTACAAGATTATCCTAATCTAGTCAATATATTAAAACAATCAAAAGTGGAAGTGGCTGCCTTTTATCAGTTCACTGATATGGCGTTTAAAAATCACGAACGCATGTTGAAATTACAAGCGAAAATTCCTGATGGAAAGTTTGATTTAAAAGATGATATTTCCTATTTGTTAGATAACCTGAATACAATCAAAAAGAATCACCCAAATGAGCAAAAAGGCTTTGCCGCCTCTTATTTGATTGATCAGTTTGAAAGTTTAAAGGCGTCTATTAGTGATTATTTTGATTCAACCAATCTAAAAAATATGTTGGCGCTGAAACAAACTATGGCGAAAAACTTCTCTAGCATGGGGCAGAACCTTACCTATTTGGATGATAGTGATAGCAGTGATTCCGTTAAGCAAGTGAAACAAGAAGTGCTAGGCGACGATAGTGTTGTGGAGAATTATTATCACTTCATCAGCCTAGACCAACAATCCGAAAGTATTGCCAGTAAGCTGGTGGACAAGATGGACGTGATCAGCGGGTTATCGAAACAAACCATTGATATGACGGAGCAGCTGCGTGAAGCGGCGAAAGACTCTGCCAAGCAGGCGGCTTACTTCTCTAAATTGTTTATGGCAGTTGTCGTGTTAGTGTCAGTGCTGATTGCGGTTCTGATCACCCTATGGGTAAGCCGTAGTATTCGTAAGCCATTGGCTAGTGTTATGTTGGTACTAGGGAAAATATCAGATGGAGACTTTACGCAACGTAGTCAGGTATCGAGTAAGGATGAGTTTGGGGAACTATCTCGTTGGGTTAACCAGTTAGTGACGAAACTGCAAAGTGTGATGCAAGATGTTAATAAAGCAGCAAACGATGTGGCTGACTCAGCGGAGCGAAATGTGCGTATTGCCAGCGAAACGAAGATGTTGATGAATACGCAAAGTGATCGCTCATCCAATATTGCAACGGCAATGACCGAGATGTTAGCGACGGTTCAGGATGTCGCGAAAAATGCTGAAATTACCCTAAACCAAGTGCAAGAAGTGGATACGCTGGCAGTCGAAAGTCGTAACAATATGAGTTCAAATATTCATGAAGTTGAGCAGCTGGTGGCGCAATTGGAGTCATCCGAAGGCGTGGTTAATGAGTTGGATGAGCATTCGAAAAACATTGGAAAGATTTTAGAGGTCATTCAAGACATTGCAGAACAAACCAACTTATTAGCGTTGAATGCTGCTATTGAGGCGGCGCGAGCGGGAGAGCAAGGGAGAGGCTTTGCGGTTGTGGCTGATGAGGTTCGCTCTCTGGCAAACCGTACTCACACATCAACGGAAGAGATCCAAAGTGTGATTAGCTTGCTGCAGGGGGGAGTGTCGAAAACAGTAGCCGCCATGCAAGAAAGCAAGGATAAAGCCTACTCTAGTGTGAAAGAGACACGAATGGTTGGTGAAGCGCTGGATACCCTACAAACACGTATGGTTGAGGTGCGTGACTTGAGTACGCAAATTGCGACGGCTGCGGAGCAGCAATCGTTAGTCGCACAAGACATTAATAAAAGTGTGCATGAAATCTCAGCGATGTCTGAGGAGGCGACTAAGAGCGCGGACTTAAGCGAGAAAGACAGTGAGCAATTGTTTGATTTATCGTCTAATACCAAGCAGTTATTGGCTCAGTTTAAAATCGAGCCGTAATTCGACTTCGCGGCGGATTGTTCTCATTTACCGAAAACTTTGACGCTTACCAAGGAATGGAAAGATTTTACTGGTGTGGTGTCATACGATTTGCTATTTATTTGTTGTAGGATAACGTTCATTAATTCTTTGTGGAGAAAAGTATGGCAATTCAAGTTGGTGATATGTTACCCCATGGCCAGTTCCAAGTAATGGGCCAAGAAGGTCCAGAGAATGTGGATGTGACAGAGTTTTTTTCAGGAAAAAGAGTCCTGATGTTTGCTGTCCCTGGTGCGTTTACTCCTACCTGTAGTGCTAGTCATTTGCCAGGTTATGTGGTGCATTACGAGGCAATAAAAGAAAAAGGCATTGATGAGATTGTTTGCCTTTCTGTAAACGACGTGTTTGTGATGAACGCTTGGGGAAAAGCGAATAATGCTGAGTATTTGGTAATGGCAGCAGATGGCTTGGCTGAGCTGACTTGCTCAATGGGCTTAGAATTGGATATTTCATCCGCGAAAATGGGTATTCGTAGTCGTCGATATGCCATGTTAGTGGACAACGGTATTGTGCAACAGCTTTGGTTGGATGAACCAGGTGAGTATAAAGTAAGCTCTGCTGAGTACGTATTGTCTCAGTTGTAAGTGAGTGCTTTAGGGCGATAGATACGTCTATGTTATTCAAAGTGCTGGAAAAACCGCTTCATGAGTAAGCGGTTTTTTTATGCCTGATGGTGAGGGTGTACAGTGACTTTTGGTAGGCCCCATACGTAGCCCGCTCAGTATTAGAAAAACGCAAGTTAACACTATATCAAAATGCAATACCGTTGTGTTCAAATTGAAATAGCCAAAGGGCCTCCAGAGCGAAATACTCTTCTTAAGTTATGCATTGGTTTTAAATGGCTGAAAGTATGCTTTCTTCACCCTGTATCAATGCTTGTTATCTTAATATAAGAAAAGAGAAGAGTAGCATGATTATAGATTGCCATGGACACTACACCACCACACCACCAGGCGTTGGTGCTTATCGAGATAAGCAAAAAGAGCAAGTTGCGAAAGATCCGGCTTTTGTTGGCGAAAAGGGTAAGGTGGTCGTCTCTGACGATGAGATCCGTGAGAGTATCATTAATAATCAGCTTCGCTTGCAAAAAGAGCGCGGCACAGATCTGACGATTTTTTCACCGCGTGCTAGCTGGATGGGCCATCACATTGGTAATGAATACACCAGTCAATATTGGACTGAGCATCAAAACGATTTAATTCGTCGAGTTTGTGATCTGTTTCCTGATAACTTTGCACCGGTGGCACAATTGCCTCAGTCTCCGGGAGTAGATCCTGCCAAGTCGGTCGGTGAAATTGTCCGTACGGTAGAGCAAATGGGCTTTATCGGTATCAACTTGAACCCAGATCCAAGTGGCGGTTATTGGCAAGATAAGTCCTTAGCCGATCGCTCCTTTTATCCTATCTACGAAAAAATGTGTGAATATGATATTCCAGCGATGATCCACGTCAGTGCTGCTTGTAATGATTGCTTTCACACTACAGGCTCTCACTATTTAGGGGCGGATACTACGGGTTTCCAACAGCTAATGATGTCGGATGTTTTCAAGGACTTTCCAGATCTAAAAGTTATTATTCCACATGGTGGCGGTGCGGTGCCTTATCACTGGGGGCGCTTCCGTGGTATGGCACAGGACAAAGGGTTTGATCTAGCTGAACGTGTGTTGAATAACATCTACTTTGATACCTGTGTGTACCATCAACGTGGCATCGACCTTTTATTAGATATTATTCCAACGAAAAATATTCTGTTCGCTTCAGAAATGATCGGTGCGGTGCGTGGTATTGACCCAGAAAGTGGTCATTATTATGACGATACAAAGCGTTATATTGATAACAATACAGTGCTAAGTGCGGCGCAGAAACAAGAAATTTTCGAAGGCAATGCGCGTCGCGTCTATAGCCGTTTAAAAATCAATGGCTAGTCATCGTAACCTGAATAGATGAGGAGAAGATCATGCGGAATAATATTGTAGTACAGCATATTGAACGCGCAGACCAAGAAGTGATTGACGGTTTGGCTGAGTGTGGCGTGGCGACGATTCATGAAGCACAAGGGCGAGTGGGGTTATTAGCCCATTATATGCGTCCCATTCAACAGGATGTGTCAGTAGCTGGATCAGCCGTGACTATTTCCGGTGCAGCAGGGGATAACTGGATGATGCATGTTGCGATTGAGCAGTGCCAAAAAGGTGACATCATGGTATTCGCGCCAACGTCGCCGTCTAATCACGGTTTTTTTGGTGACCTATTAGCGACGTCTGCACAATCTCGTGGTGTGGTGGGTTTGATCATTGAAGGTGGAGTTCGTGACACGCGAGACTTGCGCCAAATGAAGTTTCCCGTTTGGTCCAAAGCGATTTTTTCAGAAGGGACGATCAAAGAAACCGTTGGCTCGGTCAACGTACCTATGGTTTGTGCAGATGCCTTGGTGAACCCAGGTGATGTGATTGTTGCAGACGATGATGGTGTGGTAGTAGTTCGACGTGAAAGCGCAGCGCAAGTGCTAGAGCTGGCACGCAAGCGTATGGCAAATGAAGAAGCTAAACGCGTTCGTATGGCCAATGGTGAGCTAGGATTGGATATTTATGAAATGCGCCCTCGTTTAAAAGAAAAAGGGTTGAAATATGTCTAAGGCAGCCAACCTCATAGACAGTGCACCTTGTATGTGGATGCGTGGCGGCACATCAAAAGGTGGCTATTTTTTAGCCTCGGATTTACCAGAAGAAACCGACGCTCGCGATCAGTTTTTATTGCGGATGATGGGGTCGCCGGATGATCGTCAGATTGATGGTATGGGAGGTGCGGATCCTCTTGCTTCTAAAGTGGCAGTAGTGAAACCGTCCCAGCGTGATGATGCGGATGTGGATTACCTGTTCTTGCAGGTCTTTGTTGATCAGGCCATCGTCACAGATGCTCAAAACTGTGGCAACCTGCTTGCTGGAGTTGGGCCATTTGCCATTGAGCGTGGTTTGGTTGCCCCTCAAGAAGGTGAAACGACAGTTCGCATCTTTATGGAAAACACAGGGCAGGTCGCGACAGCGCAAGTATCAGTGAAAGAAGGAAAAGTATGCTACCAAGGCCGAGCGAGGATTGATGGTGTGCCAGGCTTTTCTGCCGCTGTGCCTATTACCTTTAATGATACGGCAGGTTCTAGCTGTGGGGCGTTATTGCCGACTGGCAATGTGGTCGATGTGATCGATGGTGTTGAAGTCACCTGCATTGATAACGGTATGCCCGTTGTGGTGATGCGAGCCTCGGATATGGGGATTACCGGCCGCGAAACACGGGAAGAACTGGAAGCGAACGAAGCGCTGCGGGCTAAACTCGAATCGATTCGCTTACAAGTGGGCCCAATGATGAACTTAGGCGATGTAAAAGATAAATCGGTGCCGAAAATGACAATGGTCAGTGCGCCGGTGAATGGGGGCGCGATTTCTACTCGGACATTTATCCCTCATCGCTGCCATGCGTCGATTGGCGTTCTTGGCGCGGTGAGCGTCGCCACTGCCGCTGTGCTGAAAGGTGCTCCAGCGAATGACGTGGTGAGCTATGAGGCAGGGTCGACTCTGTCCTTGGATGTGGAGCATCCGATTGGTTCTATGACCGTGATTTTAAATCAAAAAGACAATGGCGAAGTGAGCTCAGCTGCGATTTTACGTACAGCCAGAAAACTGTTTGATGGGCAGGTGTTTGCTCATGACAACGGTTTATAAAGAGTGGCGCCCTGTAATGAAAAGCCTTAAACAAATATTAAAATAGGTACCAGATCATGATGGATAAAGATTACATTCCTTTTCATCCTAACCCAAGTAAGCCGAACTTTCGTGTACCTGAAGGCTCGGTAGATGCCCATTGTCACGTGTTTGGTCCAGCGGATAAATTTCCTTATCACCCAAAACGCAAATATACCCCGTGCGACGCATCAAAAGAGCAATTGTTCGCGTTACGTGATCATTTAGGTTTTTCTCGAAATGTGATTGTTCAGGCATCGTGTCATAGCACGGATAACTCCGCCTTGGTTGATGCGCTCAATTCGGCCGGAGAGTTGGCACGAGGCGTCGCGTTTGTGGATGACAGCATTACTGAGGCAGAGCTGAAAGAGATGCATGAAGCGGGTGTTCGCGGCGTACGCTTTAACTTTGTAAAACGCCTAGTAGATAGTACACCTAAAGAGGTTTTCTTTGCGATTGCTGACAAAATCCGACCTTTAGGTTGGCACATCGTTGTGTATTTTGAAGCGGCGGACCTTGAGGAGCTGATTCCTTTCTTAAAAGCGTTAAATACCACCATAGTAGTCGATCATATGGGTACGCCCAAAGTCGCTAATGGTGTGGATCATCCGGATTTCCAGCGTTTTGTGAATTTCATGGCAGACAACGATAATGTTTGGTGTAAGGTGAGCTGTTCTGAGCGTTTAACGCAGCATGCACCGGACTATTCTGATGTCTACCCATTCGCTCGAACCTTGGTAGAGAAATTTCCAAACCGTGTGTTATGGGGAACAGATTGGCCTCACCCAAATATGAAAGTAGAAGCACCGAATGATGGTCATTTGGTGGATGTGATCCCCCATATTGCGCCTACCAAAGAGTTGCAACAGGCCTTGTTGGTGGATAATCCAATGGCGCTTTATTGGGCGGAATGATTCGCTGGGGTGAGTAGGCGTGTTTTATCGTGAAGATTGATAAAGCACATAACGGAATAAGAAGAGGTGTGTATATCATGGCAATAAAAGATCCAACTCAGCCTGTCCCAGGAACCTATCTGTTTAATGGCAAAATGGCCAAGAAAGGTTATGGGCTGAACAAAATGTGTTATTCCTTCAATGAGCAAGCGGCTCGTGATGAGTTTAATAAAGATCCAGATGCTTACTGTGCTAAGTTTGGTTTGACTGAGAAACAGATCAAAGCCATTCATGATCGCGATATCATTGGTTTGCTCCAAGAGGGCGGCAGTATTTATTACGTGGCGAAGTTTGCCGGCCTTCTTAAGCTGAATATGCAAGATATCGGGGCCATTCAAACGGGGTTAAGTTTGGATGAGTTTAAAGCATTGCTGGTTAAAAATGGCTCAGGAGAAGCATAATGGCGAATATTATTGGCGCAGTGACCACCTCTCATATTCCTGCTATTGCTAATGCAATGGCAAATAAGCAAGAAGATACGCCCTATTGGAAGCCGTTTTTTGATGGTTATCCACCTGTACGTAAATGGCTAAATGAAAAACAGCCGGATGTAATTGTCTTATTTTATAATGACCACGGTCTCGAATTTTTTATCGACAAGAAGCCGACGTTTGCCATTGGTGTGGCGGATGAATACCACAATTCTGATGAAGGATGGGGCATTGCAACCATCCCTCCTGTGACGGGGGAGTCAGAATTATCCTGGCACATTGCTAATAGTCTGGTGGAAGACGGTTTTGATATGACGATCTGCCAAGAAATGAAGGTCGATCACGGTTTGACCGTTCCTTTGAGTTTGATGTGGCCTGGGAATAATTATGGGCATGTTAAAGTGATTCCTGTGTGTATCAATTGCGAGCAACATCCGATGCCTCAGCCTTGGCGCTGTTTTGAATTGGGTAAAGCCATTGGTAAAGCCATTGAGTCTTATGATGAGGACATCAGCGTTGCCATATTTGGTACGGGCGGTTTGTCACACCAGTTAGATGGGGAGAGAGCGGGAATTATCAATCGAGAGTTTGATCTTGAATGCATGGATAAACTGGTCAGTGACCCTGAAGCGTTAACCAAGTACAGTAATTTGGAGCTAGTTGAGATAGGTGGTGCGCAAACCGTTGAGCTCAATATGTGGATTGCCATGCGTGGGGCGCTACGTGGTAAGGTCACCGAACTTCATAGAAATTACCATGCCCCAATATCCAATACCGGATCAGGCGTGCTTTTATTAGAACACGAGATGCCTAGTAAATAGGTTCTTCTTCTAATACCAACATGCATGATGGAAAGTGCGATTAAAAGCACAATGAAGCAAGATGCGATAGGTTGAATAGGGCTTATCGCATCTTTTTTAATTATTGTTTCTTGGGGGAGCATGGAATAGTAGTATGACAACTACCGTGATGTATCAAGCAATCGGCTAACGGTACTAGATACGTGTTCTGCTCCTTTGAGGATTTCGTCGATAATCCCCGCCGCTTCGTTAATCAGTTGAGCATTCTCTTCTGAGCGGCCATTTACTTCACTCATGCTTGCTTTAGCTTGGCGAGTCAGGACACTGTTTTGTGCCACCATCTCTTCGATTTCTACCGTCGATTTACTGGTTCGAGACGCTAATGTCCGCACTTCATCAGCCACTACCGCAAAGCCTCTACCATGCTCTCCTGCTCGAGCCGCCTCAATGGCTGCGTTAAGAGCCAATAAGTTGGTCTGGTCGGCAATCGAACCGATGGTGGTGACAATTTTAGCAATACTTTCGGATTGCTTGTTTAGTTGCTCAATTAAATCTGTCGATATATCGACATCCTTAATAATTTGGTTGGATGTATCAACGGTACGTTTGAGTATTTTTGCTCCATTCTCTGAGACTTGAGCTGTTTCTACAGAGGTTGCGTGAGCGACTTCAGCAGCATGTTGTATGGCCATTTGCTCGTTGACTTTGTCAGTAATGTCGGTCGCAATTTTGATTACCTTAGTCACATTCCCATCGTCATCAAAAACAGGGTTATAAGTTGCTTCTAACCAAACAGATTGACCTTGTTTGTTGATGCGTTCAAATTGACCCGAGCTAAAATGGCCCTGTGTCAACGATGACCAAAAATTGGGGTGAGTGTCATAAAATTTATCGTTACAAAAGATGCGGTGTTTTTTTCCTTCGATCTCTTTTAGTGAATAACCCATGGCCCTAAGGAAGTTGTCATTAGCTGTCAAGACGGTGCCATCTGGTGTGAACTCAATCAAAGCGGATGAGACATTCAAAGAGGCAATAATCGCCTTTTGGTCATCTGCTCTGTTTTTCTTTTGTGTTATATCAGTGGCAATTTTCACCACTTTTGTGACCTTGCCATCGACTGTGACGGGAAAGTAAGTGGCCTCTAGCCAGATTGGCTGGCCTCCCTTGGTGAGTCGTTTAAAAGAGCCTTGGTGGCTTTTTCCACTATTAAGCTTTTCCCAAAACTCTTTGTAATCAGGACTTGATGTGAATTTATTGGTGCAGAACATAGCATGTTTCTTGCCGACAATTTCATCTAAACTGTAGCCTACAGACTTAAGAAACAGCTCATTCGCATTGAGTATGGTGCCATCTGGAGTGAAGCTTATTGTTGCGCAGTATCGGCTCATAGCATCTAAAAATGCTGAACCTTCAGCGGCGATTCTCTGTGTTTCAAAAAGTGCTTCCTGTTTTGCTTGTTTGCTCTTGCTGTTGAAAATCATAGTATCACCTGCTTTAAGTTGACATTATCGCACTGCGCTTTGTAGGCTAATTCCTACAGTTATTGTACGTTTTTTGGTATTCTTTTCAGTTAACTAACGTAGGACATTTGTTATTTATATGGAGGGAAAGTGTAAACGGACCTTTCTTCACTAATACGTGTGAAACAGGCTGAAGGATTGATTTTGTGTCTATCGTTAAAGGTCCAATGAAATAGCCTCGCTAAGGTGAATAATGTCATGGACGCTGTATAATTCTGTAGCAAGGCATTGTGTGACAAGTTAACGAGAGGCTGCAAATAGAAACCATGACAATCAAAGAAGAGCAATTGTTCTATGTTATCGAGCAAACATTCTTAGGCTATTGTTTATTAGTAGCTAGTGATAAGGGATTGTGCAATGTGAGTTTTGCTGATGATATGTCTGCTTTGCAGCAGGAGTTACGTCTCACTATGCCGAGGGCAGTATTGAAAAATGTTGGACAGTATAAAGAAGGCTCTGTCATCGAGCCGTATTCTGCTTGGTTTGATTGTCTTCTGGATTACTTTAGTGAGAAAGGAAACTTAAGAGACAGTTCAATTCAGTATTTACCTTTAGATCTCCAAGGGACCGTGTTCCAAAGACAAGTATGGCAAGCCTTACAAACCATTCCTTACGGGGAAACACAAACCTATAGTGAGTTAGCTGAACGAGTCGGCCGCCCCAATGCGATCAGGGCGGTTGCTAATGCTTGTGGAGCAAATCGTCTAGCGGTACTGATCCCGTGCCACCGTATTGTGCGTAAAGGCGGGGGTCTTGGTGGCTATCGTTGGGGAATTGAGCGTAAAAAACAGCTGCTCAATCGAGAGTTATCTTGCGTTTAAACATCTGCTCAAACTGTCCTATATTCTGCTGTACGTAGTCAATAAAAGAGCGCATGGTGGGCGTTGGGTGTTGCCCTTGTGGGCTGACTAAACACCAAGACCGACGCAGCGGGAAATCCTTAATGGGTAATTCTACTAAACTTTTCAGCTTTAACTCGGCCAGTATTCCAAAGCGCGGTAAAACCGCGACGCCTAAGCCTGCCATCACGGCATGTTTAATGGCTTCGTTGGAACCAATTTCCATTTGATGGGGAAAACGAACGCGTTGTTTTTGACAATGTAATTCCAATGCTAAACGGCTGCCTGAGCCTGTTTCCCGTAGTAACAGGGTTTGTTCTAAAAACTTGGCCAGCGTGATTTCTTTTTCTTGCAACAATGGATGGTTAGGTGGGGCAACGGGTACTAGCTCATTGTCCAAAAAAGGTAGGCTCAACATGGGCTTATCGTTAGGCACCATGCCCATAATGGTCAGTTCGTCGCGATTTTTTTCGAAGCGCGCAATGGCTTCGGTTCGATTGACCACTTTCAGTGAAACCGTCACGTTAGGATGAAGGCTGGTATAGGCACGTAATAAGTGTGGGACTATGTATTGGGAGGTGGTTACCGCGACCAACTTTAGTTCCCCAGAGACTAAGCCAGTGTCGTTCATCAGATCGTTTTGAAAACGTTGTACTTCATCAAACACAGAAAGGGTGCATTGTGCTAAGCGTTTGGCGATGGCGGTACTGTATAACTGGCGACCTACGTATTCAAATAGCGGTTGTTCAATGACCTGTTCTAATTGTCGAATTTGATTACTGACTGCGGGTTGGCTTAAACCAAGCATGTCCCCAGCACGGCTGTAACTGTTCAGCTCATAGACGCACTTGAAAACTTGCAGCTGTCTAAAGGTGAGTCGACTGGCGAGATAATGGACATTGGATGACATGCTTGCTTCCATTTTATTGTTATCTATCACGTATACCTTATAGATAATGCCTGAAATATCAATTTTTACTTTGGTTATTCTTTGAGTAGGCTAATTATTCAGAGGCCTTTGCACGGTGACTCTGTTTGCTGAATCTAGACTCGTCTTGGTTTCGCCCACAAGGTTTTACTCAGATCACATATAACAAGAAAGGAGTGATCCATGTTGAAGAAAGTGTTGATTGCCAACCGTGGAGAAATAGCGGTTCGCATAATACGTGCGTGTTCAGAGGCTGGTATTCGCTCTGTGGCAATTTTTACTGAGCCAGACCGCTATGCTTTGCATGCTAAACGCGCTGATGAGTCTTACTCACTAGGGGATGATCCACTAGCTGGGTATTTAGACCCATTACGACTTGTCAATTTAGCCGTCGAAACAGGCTGTGATGCCATCCATCCAGGTTATGGCTTTTTGTCTGAAAATGCTAACTTTGCGCAATTGTGTGAGCAAAAGGGCATTGTCTTTATTGGACCAAAATCCAGTGTCATTCATAAAATGGGTGACAAAACTCAGGCTCGAGACAGTATGCGTGCGGCTGGTATTCCGATTACGCCTGGCTCAGAGGGTAATCTGGCCGATTTAGAGGAGGCTTTATCCTTAGCGGGTAAAATCGGTTATCCGGTTATGATTAAGGCGACATCAGGAGGGGGGGGTCGAGGTATTCGTCGTTGTGATACGCCTGAAGAACTAAAGAACCAATACCCACGAGTGATTTCCGAAGCCACTAAAGCGTTTGGATCGGCTGAGGTCTTTCTGGAAAAATGCATTGTCGATCCTTGTCATATTGAAGTGCAAATTTTAGCCGATTCCCAAGGCAATGTGATCCACCTTTTTGAACGTGACTGTTCCATCCAACGACGCAATCAGAAATTGATTGAGATCGCTCCCAGTCCACAACTTACCCCAGAACAGCGCCAGTATATCGGTAATCTCGCCGTCAAAGCCGCCAAAGCGGTGGGTTACGAAAACGCGGGAACGGTTGAGTTTTTGCTATCAGGTAACGAAGTCTACTTTATGGAAATGAACACCCGAGTGCAGGTGGAGCATACCATTACTGAGCAAATTACAGGGGTGGATATCGTTCGTGAGCAGTTACGGATTGCCGCCGGGTTGCCCTTGAGTTTTCGCCAAGAAGACATTCATTTTCGAGGTTTTGCGATGCAATTTCGCATCAATGCAGAAGATCCTAAAAATGATTTTTTGCCAAGCTTTGGGCGTATTACCCACTACTATGCGCCGGGTGGTCCAGGGGTGCGCGTGGATACGGCGATTTATACCGGTTATGAAATCCCTCCTTACTTTGATTCCATGTGTTTGAAGTTGGTGGTTTGGGCACTCACTTGGGAGGAAATGATTGCCCGTGGTCGCCGTGCGATAGACGATATGCGTCTGCACGGGATTAAAACCACGTCGAATTATTATCAAGAAATACTCAAGCACCCAGATTTTGTTAAAGGCCAGTTTAATACAGGCTTTGTGCCAGCCCATCCAGAGTTACTAAATTATTCTGTTAAGCGTCACCCTAGCGACATTGCATTGGTATTAGCCGCTGCTATTGCTGCACACGTTGGTCGATAATCCGCCGGAGGAAGGAAAATGAGTCAAGTAAAAAAAACAAAAATCGAAGTCACTGACGTCACGCTGCGTGATGCACACCAATCTCTCATTGCCACTCGCATGCGCACAGAAGACATGCTGCCAATTTGTGAAAAGCTTGATCAAGTGGGCTTTTGGTCTTTGGAAGTTTGGGGTGGGGCGACCTTTGATGCGTGTGTGCGATTTTTAAAAGAAGACCCATGGGAGCGTCTGCGTCAGTTACGGGCAGCACTGCCAAATACTCGCTTACAAATGTTGTTAAGAGGGCAAAACCTACTGGGTTACCGTCATTACGCCGATGATGTGGTCGAAGCCTTTGTGCAAAAATCAGCGGACAATGGCATTGATGTATTTCGTGTTTTTGATGCGCTTAATGATTTACGCAATATTGAAACGGCCATGAAATCGGTCAAAAAAGCCGGTAAACATGCGCAAGGGACGATTTGTTATACGACCAGCCCAGTACACACTTCGGCGCTGTTTGTTGAACAAGCTAAAGCCATGCAAGGGATGGGGGCGGATTCCATTGCGATTAAAGACATGGCTGGCTTGTTGACGCCTTATGCGACTTACGAATTGGTTAAAGCGATTAAAGACGCAGTCGATCTGCCACTGGTTGTACACAGCCATTCAACGTCAGGCCTAGCGCCTTTGTGCCAGTTAAAAGCAGTGGAAGCAGGGGCAGACCGAATTGACACAGCCATTTCTTCTTTTGCGGGCGGCACCAGCCATCCTGCCACAGAGTCCCAAGTCGCAGCGTTGAAAGGCACTGATTACGACACTGGGTTGGATCTTGTTTTACTGTCAGAGATTGCTGACTATTTCCGTGAAGTTCGGAAAAAGTACCACCAGTTTGAAAGCGAATTTACCCGTGAAGACGTGTCGGTACAGATCAACCAAGTACCAGGCGGCATGATGTCTAACTTAGCTAACCAACTCAAAGAGCAAAATGCATTAGATAAAATTCGTGATGTCTTTAATGAAATTCCACGAGTGCGGGAAGACCTTGGCTTTCCACCTTTGGTGACACCGACGTCGCAAATTGTAGGGACTCAAGCGGTCTACAATATCCTGGCAGGACAGCGCTATAAAACCATCACCAATGAAGTGAAGCGGTATTTGCTAGGCGGCTATGGTAAACCCCCTGCGCCAGTGAATGCGAGTGTTCAGAAACAGGCCGTGGGTAATGAGCAAGTTAACGAAGCTCGTCCAGCGGATGCGTTAGTACCTGAGTTATATAAGTTACGTAAAAAGATTGGTGATTTGGCAAAAAATGAAGAGGACGTGCTAACGTTTGCCATGTTCCCAGAACTGGGGCGTGAATTCTTAGAGCAACGGGCCGATGGCACATTGCAGCCCGAAGTGCTTCTACCGCCAGAACAGGCGGGCAATGCGGCATCGTCTGGTGGGCTTGCCACGGAATTTAAAATCGACGTTCACGGTGAAGTCTACGATGTGGCGATTACTGGTGTGGGTGACTTTGGGGTAGGTAAGCGCAAACTGTACCTTTCTCTTGATGGCATGCCTGAAGAAGTGGTGTTCGAGTCGTTGAATGAGTATGTTTCAGAAGGCAGCAGTGGGCGTTCGAAAGCCACAGAGCCTGGCCATGTCAGCGCGGCCATGCCGGGTAACATCATTGATGTGTTGGTGGCGGAAGGGGACACCGTAAATGCGGGTCAGGCCGTATTGGTGACGGAAGCCATGAAGATGGAAACCGAAGTTCATGCCAATGTGGCCGGGACAGTGAAAGCGGTGCATGTCAAAAAAGGTGACCGTGTTACTCCTGGAGAAACGCTGATCGAAATCGTTTAGTCCACTGACCACCTCCCTCTCGATGAGGGGGAGGTGTAGTGGTCAACTCCTTTGGCAGGGAGAGGATCTTAAACGTTCCCTCCCCTTTTTAAGGGGAGGGCTAGGGAGGGGTAATTATTGGGTAGCGAATTCTTCTGTATCGATATCCGCTTGCAGGGCTGGGCTATAACGAGGGCCAAACACGGTATTTTGGTTAATCATTTCATCAAGCTGCTGCATTTGTTTACTGTCCAGATTAATGCTGCCCGCATCAAAGTTATCTTGCATATGATGAGCAAAGCGGGTACCTGGAATCGGAATAATGTGTTCGTCTTTCATGCAAGTCCACGCAAGAGCTAGTTGGGCAGGTGTGCAGCCAATGTCTTTCGCCATGGCAAGAAAACCTTGCAATAGTTCGATGTTTTTTGGGTAGTTTTCGGGGCTGAAACGAGGCATCTTGGTGCGAATGTCGTTTTCTACCAGTTGCGAGATGTCGGTAAGCTCGCCACATAAGTAACCACGAGCCAGAGGGCTAAAGGCAACGAAAACAATATCGAGGGCTTTCGTGGTATCCAGAACGGCAATCTCTGCGTTACGAGACCAAAGAGAGTATTCTGTCTGAACGGCCGTGAGAGGGTGCTCTTTATGGGCTTTTTCTATGGTTTTAGCAGACACTTCCGATAAGCCGATGCCACCGATCTTCCCTTCTTTAACCAAATCACCAAGTGCGCCAACGCTTTCTTCAACAGGGACATTAGGATCTAAACGATGTAGGTAGTATAGGTCGATGTGCTCAGTTTGTAGGCGCTTTAGGCTCTCTTCACATTGTTTGCGAAGAACGTCAGGGCGACCATTGATAGCACGTTTACCGTCTACACTGGCCATACCGCATTTGCTGGCAAGGAAAAATTCATCTCGGCGATCCTTTAAGGCTTTGCCTACAAGCATTTCATTTTTTCCACCACCGTACAGCGTGGCGGTATCAAAGTGGCGATAACCCATTTCAAAGGCTGCTTGCAGAGCTTTTATACCGTCTTCTTCTGGTAGTGATGTTCCATAACCGTGGGAAAGATTCATACAACCTAAGCCAATGCTTGGGTTCATTAAGTGTGGATGCTTCGACATTCTTTACCTCTTTGTTTTTGACGAGTCGCGCGACCTACGAGGTTTTAATCTAGCGCTTTAGTATACAAATGAAAACAGGGAGCGACGGCTCCCTGTTGTAAAAACGCACTTTATCCTTACTCTTCAAGGCATTTTTCAAGGCGATAAAGGGTTTCCATGGCCTCGATGGCTTGGGTGACGCAGGCATTAGGGGCGCGGCCTTCTTCAATAGCAGAGATAAATTCACGATCTTGCAGCTCGATTCCGTTGTTGGAAACGGCGACGCCGCTTAGGTCGATCTTATTATCATTACCATCAAAGAGATCATCGTAACGGGCGATATAGGTACCATTATCACAAATATAACGGAAGAAGGTACCAAATGGCCCATCATTGTTGAAAGATAAAGACAGGGTACAAATGGCGCCATTAGGTACTTTCATGCCAATGCTCATGTCCATGGCAATGCCAAGCTTAGGATGGATTGGGCCTTGCAATGCTTGTACTTTGCTGGCGGTTTCGCCTGTTTGATATTGGAATAAATCTACAGTATGACAAGCATGGTGCCACAAAAGATGGTCAGTCCAAGAGCGCTCTTTACCTAAGGCATTTTTGTTAGAACGACGGAAGAAATAGGTTTGTACATCCATTTGTTGGACATTTAATTCGCCCGCATCGATTTTGTTACGAATCCACTGATGAGACGGATTAAAGCGACGAGTGTGTCCCGCCATGGCAACAAGACCAGATTTTTTCTGTGCTTCAACCACTTTGCGAGCGTCTTCAATGCTGTCTGCCATAGGGATTTCGGACATGACGTGTTTGCCCGCTTCCAAACATTGAATGGTTTGTGAAGCGTGTAATTGGGTTGGTGTGGCTAAAATGACCGCGTCGACATCCTCTCTGGCTAAGCTTTCCGCTAAGTCGGTTGTATAGTGAGGGACACCACGTTCTTCGGCGAAGGCTTTAATGGCGTCGATTTTAGTACCGACGACAGAAACGACTTCAGATCCTTCTATGGCGGCAATAGCGTCCATGTGTTTCATGCCAAAAGCACCGGAAGCACCTGCGATACAAATTCTCATATTCTACTCCTGACTTGCGAGTCGTTGTATTGTGATTTAAAACGATCGTGTAAAGGTCTCCGTATATTAAAAAAGAGACGATTTGGAGATCAGCTGTTTCGTTAGTTTTTTGCCTTGTCTGACTTTGCTTGCGCTATCAGGCAATGATTTCAGAGTAAAACTCCGTCTCTTTTACTTATCCCAATCAATTTAGCATCCAGCGTTGTGATGGGATAATCAAATAACCGCATGAGGTATTCGATTTTTGCAATACACTATTAGAAAATATTAGCGAAATGTTTCACACACGTCTCTCAACATACTTAGAAAGTGTGACTGGGTTGTGGTGGGAAGCCAGTTTTTTCTAAGGCAAAGGCCAATGGGGCGGCGCGTATGCTCTAGTGGATAGGGCAGGATTTTTAATAAACCAATATTGATTTCTCGCTCCATCTGATGGGCAGAAATAAGTGTTAATCGATCACTTTCAAGCAGTACCTCGCGGGTTAAAATCTGCGAACTGGACTCAACAAAGCGAGTGGGAAGGGCCACATTAGCGTCTTGAAAAATATGTTCAAACGCTTGTCTTGTCGGTGTGCCTTGTGCTGGTACTACCCAAGCATACTGTGCTAACTCTTCGGCTGTGACTTGGTTGTCACGGCCAAATAATGGATGATCGTGTTTGGCAATAATGGACAGGGGAGGTGACCATAGTTCCTCTTGAACCACATCGTCAGCAGGAAGCGGGTAACGTAGCGCCCCCAAAATCATATCGATGTCTCCCTGACGAAGATGGTGCAGTAAGTCGTAATAGGGGCCTTCGGTAATGTTGACGTTCACATCTGGGTGGCGCTCATTAAAACGCAAAATGGACTTTGGCAAGATGGTAGTTCTCGCTAATGGCATACTACCAACGGCAATGGTGCTAACATCTCGGCATTGTATGGTGTTGATTTCATATATACCTTGACGTAATTCACTGAACGCCAGTTTGCTCGCTTTAGATAAATGGCGTGCCGCTCGAGTGGCATGGATGCCTAGGCTGTTTCTCTCAAATAAAATAACCGTTAGCAATCGCTCTAAATCTCGTGCGGCCCGGTGCACGGAAGATTGAGAGACCCCTAGGTTACGGCTGGCAATACTAAAGTTTTGCGCTTCGCAAACGGCAACCAGTGCTTTTAGTTGAGTCGTGCTTATTAGCGCCAGCATGTGCTTTGGATCGGCTTCTTTGATATTGTTTTCTTTTGCGATATCAATCAAAGCTATGAGTATGTGATCCACGGCTCTTGATACTCGGTCGTTCCAAACTTTGCCACAATCAGTCGGATACATGCCATCAGAGTGACGCTCGAATAACGCGGCCCCCAGTTGACTCTCGAGTTTCGCGATGGCTTGGGTTATCGCAGGTTGGGATAAAAAAATGTAATCAGAGGCACGGGTGATGCTTTTGTACTCGGTCACCGCCAGGAAGACACGCAGGTGTCGTAAATTTGGGATAGGCATTTCCATTCTTTCATCGCATGCTATAAGGACTGATATAATTACTATATCAAAAATGAATAGCAAAGATACACAAAGATCAATAGCCTTACACTATGTCGGAATTTTGCCGATAAGCTTTTTATTCTCATCTATTGCGAAATTTTTAGGATTCTCAAGTGCTGCTTAGTATATGATTTTACTATTATTATGGATGGTCAGAGAACGACTCTCTTTCTCTTTGTAGAATCGCTTTATTAAGGTAGGTATATGATAAATCTAGCTCTCATTGGGCAAGCTATTGCGGCCTCTCGTGCTCCCTCTTTACACATGATGCTGGGGGAATTGCACCAGCTACCGGTTGATTATCAATTACAGGTGCCAGAAGACAGTACCGCAGAATCTTTTCGGGCAAAACTGGCTGAAATTCAAGCGAAGGGCTTTGTCGGAACCAATGTGACTTTTCCTTACAAGCAAATTGCCATCGACAGTGCCGACGAAGTCAATGAAGCGGTAAGAAAAGTGGGCGCGAGCAACACGCTATTACTAAAAGGTGGCAGGGTATGTGCTTTTAATACCGATTACACTGGGTTTATTCGCGGTTATAAAGGACGTTTAGGAGCGCTGCCTGCAGGTCAAGTATTGATGATTGGCGCAGGAGGCGTTGGGCGAGCAATTGGCTTTGCCTTGTTTGATGTGGGGGCCACAGAGTTGCTGGTGACCGATTTAAGTGAAGAAAGTGCTCGCTCCTTGGTAAAGGCGCTTAATGAGGCTGGTTATCAAGCTCGTTATGTTGCTACAGAGGACGTTCCTGCTGCTGCAGCGCAAGTGGATGGCTTGGTGAACTGTACGCCAGTTGGCCACCATAAGACTCCAGGCTTACCGCTTGAGGCTAAGTTTATTGGTGGGCAGAAGTGGGCGTTTGATGCCGTTTACACTCCAATGGATACCGCGTTTTTAGTCGAAGCTCATCGTAATGGGTTAGAGATCGTCTCGGGTTTTGATTTGTTTTTTTATCAAGGAATTGATGCATTTGAAATCTTCACTGGTATAAAGGTGACAGATGTGATGCCCGTATGGCATCAGTTTAGAGAAACCTTCAATGTTACCAGCGAGTTAATTTAAATAGCCTAACAATCAGGCCATCATCACCGCCTTCTTATCAAGCAGGTGAGGAATTGGTTATTATGCTTGCCTTTATGATTGTGCCACCTGCCTATAAGGAATGTGGACTATGGATGCTGTGTTAAACATTACTGCGCCAATTTTCTTTTTGATCTTGCTTGGCTATCTTGTGGTGCGCTTTGAACTATTGCCCGCTATGTCGCTGCCCGGCTTGAGTCGCTTTGTTTTGTACTTGGCATTACCGGCGTTAGTGTTTACTAAGCTATTAAATATGGATCTGGCGAAGTCCATTAATATTAGTTATATGGCAGTGTACGCAGGG
Organism: Marinomonas spartinae; assembly: GCF_900089775.1. Taxonomy (GTDB): domain Bacteria; phylum Pseudomonadota; class Gammaproteobacteria; order Pseudomonadales; family Marinomonadaceae; genus Marinomonas; species Marinomonas spartinae. The sequence goes on along the minus strand of NZ_FLOB01000012.1, from coordinate 54,811 downwards.
AGTGGTTTGATCACGCTAACCACGACTGTTTTTGTCTGTCGTTGGTTTTTTAAGGACAACTGGGTCGCATCTGGAGTAAGAGGACTGGGAGCGACCATGCCAAACAGTGCCTTTATTGGCTTTCCTGTATTATTGCAATTTTTTCATCATCCGCCGACACAAGCCTTTGCCATGAGCATTATGGTGGAAAACATTATCTTGATGCCATTGGGGCTGATTTTTGTTGAAGCGATGTATGGTAAAAATAGTGCGGGCGGTGATCGTGTCGTGTTCCCCATACTTAAACGGGTAATATCGAATCCGATTATCTTATCGGTGTGTGCCGGACTGATTGGTTCATCGATTGGCTTTTCTTTGCCGGTATTTTTGTCTCGAGGGCTAGATATGCTGGCGCTTGCTTCTGCGCCTGTGGCGTTGATTGTGATTGGCGGTTCTTTAGTTGGGGTATCGATCAAGGGGAGTCTTAAGCAAATTACCTTGGTGGCAACGGGGAAATTGATCTTTTTTCCATTGGTGGTGATGATGTTGCTGTCACTGACCCCGAACTTACCGAGCGAATTGAAAGCCGCCGTGATTGTATTTTCAGCCGTCCCTATGTTTAGCATTTATCCTATTATTGGCGACAAATACGGTGAGCGTAGTTTTTGCGCCAGTACTTTATTGATCACGACGGTGGCTTCCTTTTTCACATTAAGTATTATCTTACGTTATTTTGTTTAATTTATCGGGAGTAACAGCGATGTCGACCATCATGGTATTGAATGGACCAAATTTGAATCTGTTAGGCAGCCGTGAGCCAGCGCAATATGGCTATGAAACCTTGACTGATGTGGAAGTCATGTGTCGAGATGCGGCGAGCGCATTAGGTCATGACATCGATTTTCGTCAATCGAACCATGAAGGGATTTTGATTGACTATATTCATGAGGCGGGACGACGTATTAAAGAAGGCGAGATGCTAGGCGTCGTGTTTAACCCTGGTGCTTATACTCATACTTCTATTGCCTTACATGATGCGATCAAAGGCGCAGAGGTACCTGTGATTGAAGTGCATATATCCAATGTGCATGCACGGGAAGCATTTCGTCATCATTCTTATATTTCTTCCGTGGCAGCAGGCATTGTCGTTGGTATGGGTGTGCAGGGGTATGTTTTGGGTATCCAAGGGCTGGTTCATAAGATGAAGCAAGCCTGAGGCTTGGTTTGTTTAAACTGCGAATGATTAGAAGAGACGTACCGTGCACTAGTGGTTCTGAATATAAGTGCAGGTACGTCCAAATAGCCGATAATCAGGTTGATGATTTTTTACGAAATAACCTTGGCTTGAGCATTTTTGTCCAAATCGGCGTTTGCGTGAAGAAAATCCACACAATGGCTAAGAAAAGAACGGTAGACAATGGGCTTGTGAAAATATGAGCAAAGAATGGGCCCAAATCTCCACGCTCACTTAAGATGGCGCGCCGCCAGTTTTGATCGGTTAGTGAACTCAAAATCACCCCTAGAATCACTGGGCCTACAGGGAAACGGTAAAGGCGCATAAAGTAGCCTAATATACCGAAGGCCAGCATCCACCAGATATCGACAATCGAGTTGTTGATGGCGTAAGACCCAACGATCGACAGTAAGAAAATAATCGGAATTAAAATACCTTTCGGGCACTCGACAATCTTAGAAAAAATCTTAATGCCTGTTAGGCCAAAGATCAGTACAAATATATTCGATAGGGTTAAATTGCCCACGGTGAACCAAAACATATGGGGCTGTTCAGTCAACAATAATGGGCCAGGGTTTAAACCGTGGATAAATAGGGCGCCGATAAAGACCGCTGTTACGGCATCTCCTGGGATACCTAATGTCAGCATGGGAATATAGGCCCCGCCGACGGCGGCGTTGTTTGCCGATTCCGGCGCGATTAATCCCTCTTTTGCTCCTTCCCCAAAGGGCACTTTGGGGTTTTTAGTAATGCGTTTTGCATGGTCATAGGCCATTAATGCGGCAATATCACCGCCAGTGCCAGGCAAAGCACCAATAATGACCCCTAACAGAGAGCTTTGTAAGCTCAAAGGTAAGTACTTTTTAAGGTCTGATAATTTTGGCAGGATACGGTTAATTTTTTGTTTGACCACTGTCTTGTCCATATAGTGCAGTTGATGCAGTGCTTCGCCTACACCAAACATGCCGATCATCACCGCCACAGGATTGATGCCATTCCAGAGGTTCACATCACCAAAAGTAAAACGCTCTTGTGCGGTCATCGGATCAAGGCCAACAGTACCGACCAACAGGCCAAGTGCACCAGCAAAAATTCCCTTGGCTAAACTGCCACCAGATAATGAGCCAACCAAAGTGATCCCGAGAATGCCCAGCATCATATAATCCCGAGGTTGGAAGGTGATGGCAAACTTACTGACCGTTGGTGCAGCAAGGGCAAGCACAATGATGCCAACAAAGCCACCGATAACTGACATGACAGTCGATAGACCTATGGCTTCACCAGCCAGACCTTTTTGAGCAAGCGGGTAGCCATCCAGTGCGGTTGCAATAGCGGAAGGGGCGCCTGGAATATTCAGCAAAATAGCCGTTCGGGAACCGCCGTACACGCCCCCCATATACACACCGACCATTAGGCAAAGGGCATTATTCACGTCCCATGAAAAGGTAAAAGAGATAAGAATGGAGACAGCCATGGTCACAGAAAGACCTGGAATGGCACCAATATAAATCCCTAAAAATGTCCCTAATGCTGTGAGTCCAAATAATTCAGGCGATACCCATGAGGTAGCGAAATAGCTTAAAGCATCCATTGTGTAATTAGCTCCACAGTGACTTGATGACAGCGATGACTCGATCTTCTGGGACAATACCTTCGGGAAGAACGACTTGGAAAATCAGTCGGAATACAATATACACCACGATGAGCGTAATAAGAGACAGAGCAAAGGTGTAGAAAGGGCTCCGTCGATGCAACGTTTGTATACAAATAAACAGAAAAGCAAAACTGGTTAAGGTAAAGCCGACACTATTCAGTAAAACGGCGTATATCAGGATAATGGCCATAATAAAGGCAACAACGGGTGGTAAGCAGTGATAAAAAAAGCGCATCCCTTGCGCTTTAGGGGTTCTTAGCGTCTTCACAAAAATAAAACAAGAAGACAACAGCATCGCGAAAGACGCGGCCATAGGGAATGCCCCAGCAGAGCTCATGGAGGAGAAGCCTGCGATTTTGTAAGCCTGCCAAAAGACAAAAAGACTAAATACAACCAATAGCAAAGAAAAAACTACTTCGCCTGGCTTACGTAGGGATGGGCTGGACATATAGACTCCAGGTTATGCCAATACAAGGAGAGCCGCAGGCAAGTGCGACTCTCCTGTTTGATGATGAGTGAGATCGTCAGCATGAGATCCCACATCGTTCGCAGTATTAAGGTTTTGGAATGCCGAATTTAGCAGGGGATATTTTCGCGACTCCGCCTTCGTATGCTAACCAAGAAGAAGTTGAGCGATAGGAGTCCAAGAAGTTTCTTGCCTTTTTACCACTGATATTCAAAATGCTGTAACCACGTTTATCCATAAGTTTAATAAAGTCAGGGTTCAACGCGGCTTTGTGGAATGCGGTTTGTAGTTTTTCAACTGCTACCTTAGGCGTGCCTTTTTTCACGAACACACCAAAAAAAGGCCCCCATGGCAGATACTTTTTCATCCCCGGCAAGGTGTCTGTTACTGGTTTTATGTTGGGAAGTAATTTATTGGGCTCGTTGTCGATCAGTCCAATGACCTTCATACGACCCGCTTTCACTTGCTCAATGGCCGCGCCTAATACGGCAGGCATGACATCTATAGCACCACTTTGAATCGCGGTTAACGCTGGGCCGTCACCATTGTAAGGAATACTGATGTAATTCATCTTAGTTTGAGACTTAAGCATGGCAAGCACCAGTGAGGTCATCCCGCCTTTGCCTGTTGAGCCTATTTTTACTTGGTCTGGATGGTTATGAAGATAGTCTAGAAACTCTTCCATGTTGTTATAAGGCGCGTTGCTATTAGCAACAATGATTGGCGTGCCACGGGCTAAGATATCAATGGGGATCATATCGCTGTAATCGATCTTCCCTAAGCCTAAGACTTTATACATCTGTGGGTTTTCTGCTCCCATGAGCAGGGTGTAACCGTCGGCGCGTTTAGCATAAACATACTTGGTGGCAATCGCCCCCACGCCACCTGTTTTGTTAGTGAGAATAATGTCTGTACCGAGAAGCTTTTCGACATGAGGCGCGATGGAACGCATGACCGTATCCGTTGAGCCGCCAGCTCCCCATTGGATAATGCCTTGAATGTCCTTGTCAGGGTAGGCAGCAAAGCTTGCTGTTGAGGATAGTGACAGGGCCGTGAGTAGTGTTAGTACTGTTTTTTTCATGGAGTCTCCGGTTAGCCTTATGCAAAATAAATGAGCTAAGGTCAAACGTTTATTATTATTTTCATTTACCCAAATGGGGCAAATAAACGGTAAAGGCGATTACTTTAGCTTATGATTCGTGAATGATAAAAGAGTTTATCTATTCCAAATCCAGCAAATTTTATACTATTTTAGTGATGGATAATCGATTAGTAGCCATATTTTTAGGATAAAATTCATCATAATCGCATCAGAAGATATCATTTACTGTGATTTGCCGTGGTTCCAATCCCTTTGGCTAACGACCACAAGCGCGATTATTTTACTTATGCTCCAAAATCGCATCGCTTGTGGTTTATAAGACTTAATGGTTTACGCTTCGCACTCAGAGAAGGCTTGTCGGGTTAAGTTAACTGGCGCTTCGTCTTTTACAACGATATTGTCCTCAATACGAATACCGCCATAGGGGATAAGTTGCTTAATGAGTGCCATATTACACCCGTGTTGTGGTATCTCAGCCTGCATTTTGTCCAACAGCATGGGGATAAAATATAGGCCGGGTTCGATGGTGAGCACCATGTTTTCTTCTAATGTACGGGTCAGTCGTAAGAAAGGCGCATTCGCATCAGGCTCACGGCGAGTGCCTAACACATCCTGATGAAAGCCGCCTACATCGTGCACCTGCAACCCTAACAAATGTCCAAGGCCATGGGGGAAGAAGGTTTGTGTAATACCTTTTGAAATTTGTTCATCCACACTCAACGAGCAAATTTTATGGTCCTGGAGAATACCAGCAATGGTTCGCAGAGCCTCTTGGTGGAGTTCAGGATAGGACATGCCAGACAAGGCTTTTTTTGCCATTTCTTGCTCGGCACTGTCCAGACTTTTGACCAAAGCTCGGAACTCATCGTCTTGTTTGGTAAAGGTGCGCGTTATATCACTGGCATAACCATGCTCCGTGGCACCAGCATCAATCAGCAAGGTTAGTGGATTGGCGCTACGATCAAAGTCTTTGTGTTCATAATGCAGCACCGAAGCATGTTCGTTGACGCCTATAATGCTAGGGTAAGGTTCTTGGTTGGCGGTTTGTTGGCTGGCTTGTAAATAGGCCAAATGAATTTCAAATTCACTCAAGCCATTTAAAAAGGCATCCCTTGCGGCAAGGTGTCCTTTTGCGCCACGGACGCTAGCACGTTGAATAGCGGCTATTTCATAAGGGGTTTTCACCGCTTTGGCAAAATCCACATAGGTATTAAAACCTGGGATAACATAAGCAAAATCTTGTGGTTCGGGGCCAAGCCAGGCACATTTTTCTGGTAAACCTTGAAACCATTTATCGTCACGACGGGCGGGGGTAATGTCCCAGCTATCCTGCCACTCACCAGCGGGAACGGGATTTGGTGCGTGCCAAAAATCATCACGAATCGGCCACACAATACGCGGTTTTTTGCCTGCTTCAATAATGAGATAGGTTTCCGCGCTTAAGGTAAATGGAAGCCATTGTTGGGCACCAGAGTAACTATGAAAGGGCGCTGTATGGTCGTCTTGGAAGTAATATTGTTTATGACCTGACGCCAGTACTACGGCATCACATTGGAAGTGTGTTAAGGCGGCTTCATAGCGTTGTTGTAATACAGTGAGATGGTCCTGATAGAGAGTTGTCATCGTAATCGGCTCTTATTCGTTTAAAAGGTATTTGCTACGTATGCTTAAAGCGTAATGCTCGCGACCCTTGATCCATCAAGAATGCTCAGCATCATGTGTTGGGGGCGTTAGTAATGAGCATACTCTAAAGGAATAGGGCACTTCTATCTAGAACCGCAAAAAAGTCCCGAATATGGGCATGGTACAGGGGAAGGACTCTATTGTTGATTGGACCGAAGCTTTGCCCACAGTTTAGTTTTTTCAACCTGTTTATAGACAACACCAGCGATTAAAAAACTTGAGGAAACGGCCAAAAAAGCTAATAACCAACTATTATTTATATGAAAAAGATGTTTAAAAACGTAGAAAAAGGCAATCGTAATTATTAACTCAAATGCGCGGTCTATAAACCAGAGCTGGTGGTCAGAGATCATCATTTTTCATCCTTAAAGTGAGTAGGTATTAGACTTCTTCATTTTTGATTTTACTCTTGACGAATAAAAAAGCTACTTAATTGGTAAACATACCTTTGTAACGTACTCTTTTGGACTGTTGGTTTGGCCTGGTCCCATTTCGTAGATCTCTATACTCGGGTGCTTTTTATCTGGTCGATGGCCTTGTAAGCGCATCATGTTGTGGATCACATGCCATGCCAAGGATAAGTGTTGATAGCTACCATGGTAGAGTAATTGCAGGTATGTCCCGTTAAGGGTGATCCGTTCGGGGTGCAGGTCGCAGGGCTCTACATTTTGTACTAATGCCCCTAGGATTCCGTCAAAGTCATGATGAATCGGATCGGCTTTGCTATAGAGGGCAAAGCGGTGCCCAGCGATTGGGTTTTGTGGGCCAAGAGCCGTGAATAAATCGTGAAAGCCCTGCTCCATTTTTTGTGAAATCGATTGGTCTTTTGCCTCAAAAGGGCGAGTAACGGCATCAAAATGGCCAAGTTGCGTTGTCTCTAAAAATGTATAGGAAGGATTGGCAAATTCGTAATCCGTGCGTTGGCTGTATTGAACCAAATGGGCGTTTAATCGTAATAGGGACAGCTCAAGGTCTTTGTTTGCACGAATTTTTAGTAAGGCCGTTTTGTAACGCAATAGAAAAGGGACACTTCCTGTGAGTTGCAAGTTAATTCCCGTATGGGAGCCTTGTTTGGTGAGGTCGATACTAAGAAACACATCCCTCGGATAAAACGCATTGGCCTCGATAACAGCATGACAATAGCTAGCGCTGGAACGTGCTGGCTCCATGAGGATATACCCTTCTTTAATGAGCTTACCTTTCCAGCTTAAACATGAGGGTAATAGAGTGGTTTCTCCGGCATGGGAATAGTCATAATGCACTTTTGTATCCGCTTCAAAGAGTAGCCAAGGTATCCATTGTGGCCAGTTGCTTAGATCCTTTAGGTTTTCTGATACGACGTCAAAAGGTAGGTCAATAACGAGGCTTTGCCTCGCAAAAAATCGGCCTTTAAAAAGATAGCTGTAGCCAATGGCCAGACAGGCTAAAACAATAATAAAGAGAAAGCCTAGCAACATGGTGTTCACTCCTTGTTATATGGCGTTGTTATGCTAATTAAGAAAAGAAAAAAAGCGTCTAGACTCAATAGACAAATAAATACCATGAGTGAAATGAACTTATGGCGGTTTTTTGTCTACTATGATGAGATTTAACAGGGTGATGATGCTTGCTAATATCTCAAGCAAAATACGCCCGTTAAACTGCCTTCGTTAAAAATAGTCTGATGAGATATTTTTAGCGAACGAATGCGGTTATTGCATAGGAAAAAACAAACATGAAATCTGAATTAGTATGGGATTGGCCGATTCGAGTCAGTCATTGGTTGATGGCGCTTTTGTTTACGGGGTTGATCATAACTGGTAATGAAGGAGGTGACTGGTTCAAATACCATTTTTATATGGGGTATAGTTTGTCCGCGTTAATCCTAGCTCGTGTTTTATATGGCATCTGGGGGTCTCATTATGCGCGTTTTGGGCAGTTTGTACGTTCTCCTAAGGTAGTCTTCTCTTATGTGAAAGGATTGCTTACCGGACATCATGAGCACTATGCGGGTCATAATCCGATTGGCGCATTAATGGTGGTCGTATTATTTCTTGGGTTGAGCCTCCAATGGTTGACGGGACTGTTTACCAGTGATCAGATCTTTTGGTTCGGCCCTTTCAATGGTTATGCTTCCGATGATTGGCTAGATCGTATTTCAACCATTCACCATACTTTACCTAATATTTTATTGGCATTAGTGGCCTTACACATCTTGGCAGTTTTGTTCCATGAAATTCATCTTAAGGAACGGCTATTTCTCGCCATGCTGCACGGCAAAAAGAAAGGGCTAACGGGGCCTGTACAAGTACAGACGCCTCGCTTGGGCATCGTTCTGTCACTGGTCATCGGGCTTGCTTGGTTGGCTGTATTATGGATGATGCCGATATAATCGTCGGTATTGTCACAAGAAGAAATGCGCATGTTAGCTTGAGTTGTCTATACAAGTCTATTGTTTGATGCTTGAGCGTCGCGATATAATAGCACTTCATTCATCAGCAAACGGATATTCCATTGTCAGAAGACACTCTATCAATGCTTGCGCATTTATTTGATGACATGCCCGATGCGTCACAGCCCATTTATGCCAAACTAAAGCAGGCTATCACCCAAAAAATCAGTCATGGTCAGTGGCAAGTGAATCAGCGCGTCCCATCTGAGGCGGAATGGGTGAAAGCCCTCGGCGTGAGCCGGATGACAGTGAATCGTGCATTGCGGGAATTAACCGCTGAAGGGATATTGGTTCGTCATCAGGGCCTTGGAACATTTGTGGCAGAAAAGAAAGCCCATTCTGCTTTGTTTGAAGTGCATAACATTGCCGAAGAGATTATTGCTCGTGGCCATCAGCACCGTTCGGAGTTATTGGTGCTGGAATCCGCTAAAGCCAGTGTAGAAGAAGCCGTGATGCTGGGGGTGCGCACCAATCATGGTATTTTCCGTTCCGTGGTGATCCATTATGAAGACGATCTGCCGATTCAAATCGAAGAGCGCATCGTGAATGCCAGTCGCGCACCCGATTATGATAAGCAAGACTTTTCCAAACACACCTCCTATGAATACCTAATGACTACCGCTCCCATGACGGAAGGGGAGCATTTGGTCGAAGCGGTGTTGCCAACCCCAACGGAGTGCGAACGTTTGCAGATTTCGCCTACCGAACCATGCTTACAGATTAATCGTCGTACTTGGGCGGGAGACGATATCATTACCGTGGCGCGCTTGCTGCACCCGGGTTCCCGCTTCCAGCTGTTTGGGCACTTTGGGCGTTAATTAAGTGTTATACATCACCTTTTTAATAACTTGAATAAAAGCCTGTCGGCTGTTTTCTTCTTGCTGGTGGTGGAAGTTTTTAATGATGTGGTTGCCTGCTACGAAGACGTCTTTAACAAGGTTTTCATTGCTGGCAAACAGCCAGCGATTGAGCAGATCTTTGGGTTCGCTTGCCGCCATAAAAGGGTGAGACTCGTCGAGTACCATAAAGTCAGCCCGGTTACCTTTCGTTAATCCCAATGACACATCACAGGCTTGATTGCCGCCCCGTAACGCTTGTAGGTAAAGGTTATCGCCAACGCGGGTTTGATCTGCGCGATACAAGCGGTTGCGTTGTTGGTCGCGTAGACGTTGTCCGTATTCATAGGTTCGCAGCTCTTCGACAATCGATAGGCTCACATGGCTGTCAGAGCCGATGCCCCAACGGCCATTGTCTTGTTCAAAGGCGACGCCAGGAAAAATACCATCCCCTAAATTCGCCTCCGTTGTCGGACACAATCCAACGACGGCTTGGCTTTTGGCAATGGCGTGACGCTCGCTCTCGGTTAAATGGGTGGCATGAACCAAACACCAACGCTCATTTAGACCAATTTCGCTATGTAGCCATTCCACAGGTCGCTGACCACTATAAGCCAAGCTGTCTTGGACTTCTTTTTGTTGCTCTGCAATATGAATATGGATTAGGCAAGTATCGCGATACGACGCATTAAGGGTGTTGAGTACCGTCTCAATTTGAGGCTTAGTCACAGCACGCAATGAATGAAAACAGACGCCCAATTTATGATGTGGGTGATCGTTAATCTTAGACTGGCAAGCTTGATGCAGCTTGAGGTACGACTCTGTCGAGTTGATAAACCGAGCTTGGCCTGCATTGGGCGCCTGACCACCAAAGCCAGAATGGGAATAGAGTACCGGTAGTAGCGTTAACCCCATGCCAGAGTCGTCCGCCGCTGCAATAAGCTGGTTCGCCATCTCACCCACTTGATCATAGTGCTTTCCACCCAAACCATGGTGTAAATAGTGGAATTCGCCCACTTGGGTGTAGCCCGCTTTTAGCATATCAATATAAAGCTGAGTCGCGATGACACGCGCGTCGTCAGGCGTCAGTTTCTGCACGATTTTGTACATTAAATCGCGCCAACTCCAAAAACTATCGTTGGGATTGAGGCAGACCTCCGCCGCCCCTGCCATTACCCGCTGAAAGGCATGAGAATGCAGGTTGGCGATTGTTGGTAGGACGGGGCCTGTCAGCCTCTGACTGCCTGTCGTTGGTGTGCTGTCTCGCTCAAATGAGAGGAATTGACCGTTTTTGATAGAAAAAAGCACATTATTTGCCCAACCAGAAGGCAATAGCACCCGTTTAGCAAAATAGGTTTGGGGAAGGCGCTTGTTATCAAAGAGATCCGTCTGGTTGTTGTTGGGCATAATCAATTCCTGAGTTGGACAGGGTTGCTGTGTGGTTGACAAATATGAGTGTAATGGAAAATAACTTGTACATACAAGATGGCGTTTCTTCTCTTTTGGGTTTATTTATAAAGCCTATTTTTAACCTGAGACTTTTGCACGACTACTGCGCTTGCCAATACTTTGTTAAAAATAGACTCAAAATGCTCATTTATAGCTATAAACTCCGCTTTTTCGTCTGTTTTTGTCGCGTCTTGGTATCGCTCGTAACATCATGCAAAGGCCTCAAATTATTATTAAGTAAGACGTTTTTTAAATTTTCATTCGTTTTTACCGTCTTTATTGCTTTAAAAAAACCCGAAAGATAGAAAAAAAGCTTGCAACAGGCGCTTTTAAAAATTATGTTTTTATTTAGTTGTATATACATTTAAAAACAACCAATCATTTTAAAGGTACGGATCATGACTAAGCCAACTATTTCGCAAAAGCGTTACCGCGCAGGTGTTGTTAAAGCGCCAACGGGTACCACTCTCACCGCCAAGTCTTGGTTGACCGAAGCGCCGATGCGTATGTTAATGAATAATCTAGATCCTGATGTTGCAGAAAACCCAGAAGAATTAGTGGTTTATGGCGGTATTGGTCGTGCAGCGCGAGATTGGGAGTGCTATGACAAGATCGTTGAATCCCTAAAAGAGCTAGAAGCAGACGAGACGCTTTTGGTTCAGTCTGGTAAGCCTGTGGGCGTGTTTAAAACCCATAGCAACGCACCTCGTGTTTTGATTGCCAACTCAAACTTGGTGCCACATTGGGCAAACTGGGAACATTTCAACGAACTGGATGCCAAAGGCCTCGCAATGTATGGACAAATGACCGCTGGCTCTTGGATCTACATCGGTAGCCAAGGCATTGTGCAAGGGACATACGAAACCTTTGTCGAAGCGGGTCGCCAACATTACGATGGTAAGCTAGCGGGGCGTTGGGTATTAACGGCAGGTCTTGGTGGTATGGGGGGCGCTCAGCCACTAGCCGCAACCCTAGCGGGTGCCTGTTCTTTGAACATCGAATGTCAGCAAAGTCGTATCGATTTTCGTCTACGTACACGTTATGTGGATGAGCAAGCCACTGATCTTGATGACGCCATGGCACGTATCAAGAAATACACAGCGGAAGGCAAAGCCGTCTCAATCGCATTGTGTGGTAATGCTGCAGACATCCTACCTGAAATGGTAAAACGTGGCATTCGCCCCGACATGGTAACGGACCAAACCTCTGCCCATGATCCGCTAAATGGCTATTTGCCAATCGGCATGAGTTGGGAAGAATACCGTGAGAAATCTCAAACTGAGCCGCAGGCAATTGTTAAAGCCGCGAAACAGTCCATGGCGAAGCATGTTGAAGCCATGTTGGCATTCCAAAAGATGGGCATTCCCACCTTTGACTATGGTAACAACATTCGTCAAATGGCCATGGAAGAGGGGGTCGAAAACGCGTTTGATTTCCCAGGTTTCGTACCGGCTTACATTCGTCCTTTGTTCTGCCGTGGCGTGGGCCCTTTCCGTTGGGCAGCACTGTCTGGTAATCCAGAAGACATTTATAAAACCGATGCGAAAGTAAAAGAATTGATTCCAGACGATGAGCATCTACATCACTGGTTGGATATGGCCCGTGAGCGTATTCAATTCCAAGGTCTGCCAGCACGTATTTGTTGGGTGGGTCTTGGTCAACGGGCCAAACTTGGCCTAGCCTTTAATGAAATGGTGCGCAGCGGTGAATTGTCGGCGCCAATCGTGATCGGCCGTGATCATCTAGATTCCGGCTCGGTGGCCAGTCCAAACCGGGAAACCGAAGGCATGCAAGACGGTTCGGATGCAGTATCCGATTGGCCGCTGTTAAATGCCTTGTTAAACACCGCGTCTGGCGCGACCTGGGTGTCGTTGCATCATGGTGGCGGCGTAGGTATGGGCTTTTCACAACACGCAGGTATGGTGATTGTCTGTGACGGTAGCGATGATGCCGCTGAGCGTATTGCGCGGGTTCTTCATAATGATCCAGCAACTGGCGTGATGCGTCATGCGGATGCAGGTTACGATATTGCCATTGAATGTGCGAAAGAGCAGGGGCTGAATTTGCCGATGGCACTGAAATAATGGGTTGTGGATCGTCAAACAAGCATTGCAAACTCCGACTAACTTAACATTTACGAAATCGTCTTGCAGAACACCGCAACATATTAGAGAGAAACATCATGTTTGAATTAACCATAAAACCGGGTCAATTGAGTCTAAACGATCTGCGCCAAATCAGCTGCCGTCACGTTAAGCTAAGTCTTGATGACAGTGCCATTTCTGCGATTCATGCCAGCACACAGGTGGTGAACGATGTGATTGCAGAAAACCGCACTGTGTACGGTATTAACACAGGCTTCGGGTTGCTGGCCAATACTCGTATCGCGCCAGAAGATTTGGAAGAGCTACAACGTAGTATCGTGCTGTCCCATGCGGCAGGCATCGGCGAGTTAATGAATGACAAAACCGTCAAACTCATCATGGCGCTGAAAGTAAACAGTCTAGCCCGTGGGTTTTCTGGTATTCGCCTTGAAGTGATCGAAGCCTTGATGACTTTGATCAACAAAGAAGTCTACCCATGCATTCCGAAAAAAGGTTCAGTCGGTGCATCGGGGGATTTGGCGCCATTGGCTCACATGAGCACGGTATTATTAGGCGAAGGCAAAGCCCGTTATCGCGGTGAAGTCATTTCCGGTCAAGCAGCGCTGTCTATTGCAGGATTAGAGCCCATTACTTTGGCGCCCAAAGAAGGGTTGGCGCTACTAAACGGCACGCAAGCGTCCACGGCATTTGCCTTGGAAGGTCTGTTTGAAGCAGAAGATCTGTTTGCATCGGCGATTGTCTGCGGATCTTTGTCAGTGGAAGCCGCGCTGGGTAGCCGCAGCCCATTTGATGCGCGTATTCATGAAGTACGTGGTCATCAAACTCAAATTGATGCCGCAGCGGCTTACCGTCATCTATTGGGGGAAACGTCAGAGCTTGGCGATTCCCATAAAGGTTGTGAGAAGGTTCAAGACCCTTATTCACTGCGTTGCCAACCACAAGTGATGGGGGCCTGCCTTGAGCAAATCCGCAGTACAGCAAAAGTCTTGTGCGTGGAAGCCAACTCGGTGTCGGACAATCCATTGGTGTTTGCGGCAGAAGGGGACATCATCTCTGGGGGGAACTTCCATGCAGAACCGGTTGCCATGGCCGCAGACAATCTGGCGTTAGCGATTGCCGAAATCGGCAGTTTGTCTGAGCGTCGTATGGCGTTATTGATCGACAGCAACTTGAGCAAATTGCCGCCATTCCTTGTGGACAATGGTGGTGTTAACTCAGGCTTTATGATTGCCCAAGTCACCGCAGCGGCGCTTGCGAGCGAAAACAAAACTTACGCCCATCCAGCGTCGGTAGACAGTTTACCTACCTCTGCCAACCAAGAAGACCATGTTTCTATGGCAACCTTTGCGGCACGTCGTTTGAAAGACATGGCGGAAAATACTCGCGGTATCTTAGCCGTGGAAATTTTATCTGCGGTACAAGGCTTAGATTTCCGTGCACCACTGAAATCCAGTAAACGTCTAGAAAACGCCCGTGCGACTTTACGTGCTCGCGTGCCTTTCTACGATAAAGACCGTTACTTCGCACCAGACATTGAAAAAGCCAATGCATTGCTTCTGGAAGCGGTTCATAACGAAGCCATGCCAGCGGGTTTGCTACCGAGCGTTTAATGGTCGAAATGCATTAAGGAGTAAGCAATGACGACACCTAAGGCCGATTATCAAACGTCCATGGTCTTTGATAGCCTATGGCGTGGCGCCCATGTCGCGACGATGAAAGGAGGGAAGTACAGCTCCATTGAAAATGCGGCCATTGGTGTGGTCGACGGTCACATCGCTTGGATTGGCGAAGCCGCTGACTTACCCCATTACCAAACGCATGGCGAGCATGATTTGGCGGGTGGTTGGGTCACCCCCGGTTTAGTCGATTGCCATACCCACTTAGTGTTCGGCGGCAATCGGGCGGGGGAATTTGAGCAACGTCTCAATGGCGTTAGCTATCAAGAGATTGCCCAGCAGGGCGGCGGTATTGCCTCCTCTGTAAGAGCCACCCGTGATGCCAGTGAAGACGACTTAGTCATCAGTGCTAAACGCCGTTTACAAAGCTTAATGCAAGACGGTGTCACCACGGTTGAGATCAAATCTGGCTATGGTTTATCCCTTGAAAGCGAGCTGAAAATGCTGCGAGTCGCCGCGCGTTTAGAGCAAGAGCTGTCTGTTAACGTGAAACTGACTTGTCTGGCGGCCCATGCCATGCCACCAGAATACACAGATAAAGACGAATATATCGATTACCTTTGCGAGACGGTGTTGCCAACCGTTGCTGAACTGGGAATGGCCGATGCCGTCGATGCTTTTTGTGAAGGGATTGCCTTTAGTACCGAGCAAGTGGCGCGTTATTTTAACACCGCCGAGTCGCTAGGTTTGTCCGTGAAAATCCATGCAGAACAGCTGTCTTCCTTAGGTGGTACTCGCATGGCATCGTCGTTTAAGGCTTTGTCGGCGGATCATATTGAATTTATTGAAGAAGCTGACGTGAAAGCCATGGCGGATTCTGGCACGGTGGCCGTGCTATTGCTGGGGGCGTTTTTCACGCTAAAAGAAACCCAGCGCCCACCGATTGCTTTGCTGCGTCAATATGGTGTGCCGATGGCGATTGCTACGGACGCCAACCCTGGGACGTCCCCTGTGTTATCTTTGCGTCTTATGATGAATATGGCCTGTACCTTGTTCGCGCTGACGCCAGAAGAAACACTGGCTGGCGCCACTATTTATGCCGCAAAAGCATTGGGAATGACCGATACTCATGGTAGCTTAGAAGTCGGTAAAGTGGCAGATTTCATCTGTTGGGACGTAGAAAGCCCTGGCGAACTCAGCTATTGGTTGGGTGGCAATTTAATAAAAGAACGCATTTACTTCGGTAACAAGAGCCACGGAAATAAGGGCTATGGCAACACATTCAGACAATAAGAATCTAGGAGAAGCACCATGACAACCCCAGCCCCTCTCACTCCCCCAGCGTTTGATTTTGTGCAAGGGGACTCGCCTTTACTGGTTAGCATGCCGCACTGCGGATTGAATTTGACACCAGAGGTGGCAGCAGGTTTGACGGAGAAGGCGAAAAAACTACCGGATACAGATTGGTATATGCCTGAGTTATACGACTTTCTTGTCTCTTTAGGCGTGGGTTTTATTAAAGCAAACTACTCTCGCTACGTGATTGACCTGAATCGTCCCTATGATGACAAGCCCCTTTACGCGACCAAAACCACGGGCTTGTTTCCTGATATCTTATTTGACGAAAGCCCTATTTTTGAAGCGGGAAAAACGCCAAGCGCTGAGCACCGAACCTTCTGTAAAGAGCAGATTTGGATGCCCTATCACGATATAATTGCTCAGGAGCTAGCACGTTTAAAAGCCAAATTTGGCTACGCGATTTTATTTGATGCACACAGTATCGCGGCCGAAGTGCCCATGTTATTTGAGGGGCATTTGCCAGACTTTAATTGGGGAACCAACGAAGGCAAGGCTTGTGACAGCACGTTAGCGAATGCCGCCACGCAAATCCTAAGACCCAACTACACACAAGTACTCAATGGTCGATTTACAGGGGGCTATATTACTCGTCATTTTGGCCAGCCACATCATGGGGTTCACGCGATCCAGCTTGAACTCTCCCAAGACACTTACTTAAACGATGAGCTAGCGAAACAGTCGGAATATCAACTGGACGAGCAGAAACGACCCTTTATTACACAACAATTGAGAGATTTGATTGAAGTGTTAATGGCGATTAAGCTTTAGTTGGTTTGTTGATTTGAGGCTAGCGTTATGTATCAAGAAGTATTGGATTTTTGGTTTAACGAGATTGATTCAGAGTTGTGGTTTCAGAAAGACACCGATTTCGATAATAAACTCATAACGAGATTTGGCAAACTTCATCAACAAGCGGTTCAGGGCGAACTGTCCGCTTGGCGTCATTCTCCTAAAGGCGCATTGGCTGAGATAATTTTACTCGATCAATTTTCACGTAATATTTACCGTGACCAACCAGAAGCTTTTGCTGCTGACCCGATGGCGTTAGCACTGGCTCAAGTGGCCATTCAAAACGGTTTTGATCAAACTTTATCGCTTTCAGAACGAAGCTTTTTATATATGCCGTTTATGCACAGTGAATCCGCCGTGATTCATGAAGAAGCCGTAAAGTTGTTTGAAAGCTTAGGTATAGTAAATAGTTTGGACTTTGAGTTAAAACACAAAAAAATTGTGGATCGTTTTGGTCGTTATCCACATAGAAATGCCATTTTAGGGCGAAAATCGTCACCTGAAGAATTGGCATTTTTAGAGGAGCCCAATTCTAGTTTTTAGCTCAGTCGTCTTTCTATCATATTATTTTCTCCACCTCTCTTAGAGAGACTGTCGCAAAACTACTGTGCTCGATAATTCAGCGTTAAAAATCGTCTCAAAATGCTCATTTATAGGTATAAACTCCGCCTTTTCGGCGGTTTTTGCCTTGCCTTATCTTCGCTCGTTACCTTTTGCGACAGCCTCTTAGCGGAGGGAGTCATCGCCTAACACCGCGAGTCTTTGCCGTGTCAAGGATGTAATACTTTGGTGTCTGTCTTGCATATAGGTTTAAGACATAATTACAAGTCAGGCTGCCCCAACAAATTCATATTGAAGTATCATGTTTTAAATCAGTAATCTTTGCTCATTAAATGAAGTAATAAAGGGCAGATAACAACATTATACCGAGGGTATTTATCTATTTGCTTGATCTATCGCAATACTTCTTTCCAGAATCCATTCTAGTCTGATATCACCAACATTTTGCCAATCATAAACTTGTGTCAGGAGGGTAAGGTGAAGACGACTCAGACGCTACTCGGAAAATACCAAAACCCAGCCACTAAAGATGAATACCTTGTACTTGAGATCAAGGACTTTGATCGTATTGTGAATCATGTTGATCATTCTGAACGGACGTTGGTTCGCTGCCGCTATGAAACTTTTAATGGTGAGGTCTTAGAGCGTGTGGGTGGGCTATCGCATCCGCGTTTTAAAATGGCAACCACTGGCATGGTGCTGGAACAGACGGGTTAAGTTTTCGTATTCGTCCTCTTTATGCTGGATAAAAAAAGAGCAAGTTAGTCTGTCGACTTGCTCTTTTTTTGTTTGTGTATCAACGGAATTAAATCACGGTTACCACGTTTTCTAATGCCAAACGCGATTTCGGCAACGCGGCGTTGTAGTCCTCATTTTTATGGTGGTAACCCATGGCTAGGCCTACGTCACAGCGGTAACCTTCCAATTCATCTTTGAATATTTCGCTTAGCAATTCATGGTCAACCCCTTCAAGTGGTGTTGAGTCGATGCCTAGGCGAGCTAGGGTGTGCATTAGGTTGCCAAGGGCTATGTAGGTTTGTGCCTTGGTCCAGTGGCTGGTATCGCCGTTTTTATCTGTATTCATTTCTGCGAAGGCAAAGCTGCCAAAGGCTTGCTCGCGGTTTTCGGCTTGGGTGCGGCCATCTTGAATGCCTTTATCCACCACTTTGGCAAAGTCCTCAAGGGTATAATGAGTTTTATGAGCAAATAAGATGATATGAGACGCGGCTTTGGCATGTTTCTGATTAAATTGGAATTTGTTCGCAAAGCTGTCGTGCATACGCTGTTTGGCTTCATCGCTTTCGGTTACGATAAATTTCCAAGGCTGAGAGTTAATGGAAGAAGGGGACAGGCGAAGAGCTTCGTAAATGACGTCTAGGTCTTCTTGAGAAATATGCTTAGTCGGGTCGTAATGCTTCGTAGTATAGCGCTTTGCTAAATCAGTAATAATTTGATGTGACATGATGGTCTCCGTAAATAGGATAAAGCCCGAGATCTATGCGGGTGTAATGGCGCTTATACTAGCTTGTAAAGCATTGAAGAAAAACATGGTAATTATTGAACTATTGTCGAAATAGCTTGAATCAGTGTGCAGATTCTTATCTTGATGTCGGCCATGGAGGGGTTGGGTTTATGGGATAATAGGATGAGACTTTTGTAGGCCTACTGCGCTTGCCATTACTTTGTTAAAA
Source organism: Marinomonas spartinae (assembly GCF_900089775.1). Taxonomy (GTDB): domain Bacteria; phylum Pseudomonadota; class Gammaproteobacteria; order Pseudomonadales; family Marinomonadaceae; genus Marinomonas; species Marinomonas spartinae. Next base: position 35,856 of record NZ_FLOB01000012.1, on the reverse strand, counting down.
ACAGACTAAAAATGCTCATTTATAGCTATAAACTCCGCTTTCTCGTCTGTTTTTGCTGCGTCTTGGCATCGCTCGTGACATCTTGCAAAGGTCTCAGGATATTATTAAAAAGGGTATATTTATGACGATTTTTTCTAAAAATCCGCCTTGAAAATGCCTTTGATGGACCTATTTTGAAAAATGTAACGGAATCGTCTCCCTTGAGAGTCTCGGTTACGTCTTTTGATGATTAGTATTTTGCTTCAAATAGGAGGATTTATTATGAACTCAATTGATTTTACCCCACTTTATCGCAGTAGCATTGGTTTTGATCGTTTGGCCTCTTTACTTGACAATGCGCTAACCAGCGATAATGTGTCTGCCGGTTATCCCCCCTACAACATCGAAGTGGTTGATGATAATCGCTATGCTATTTCGCTTGCGTTAGCGGGTTTTGAGGAAAGCGACCTGGACATTAAAGTGGAAAAGAATGTGCTAACCGTTCGTGGTGAAAAAGCGGATGCTGGTGAGCACAGATATCTCCATCAAGGCATTGCAAACCGCTCGTTTGAGCGCAAGTTTAATCTTGCCGACTACGTTGAGGTAACCAATGCTGAGTTAAAAAGTGGGCTATTAACCATCAGCTTGGTAAAAGAAATTCCTGAGGCAATGAAACCAAGAAAAATTGCCATTAACCAAGCCAATGATGGTGTGCTTGAGCATCAAAAAGAAGACTCAAGACAACAGGATGTAAAAGTAGCCTAAGCAATAAATTGCTTATTACGATGACGGGGCTGTGAGCGATCGCAGCCCTTTTTTATGCTCATCTGTCACCAGTACTATTTCGCGAACAGCTGTCCCATGTCTTTAAAGGCTTTAAATTCCAAGGCATTACCGCATGGATCGAGGAAGAACATGGTGGCTTGCTCGCCCACTTGGCCTTTAAAGCGAATATAAGGTTCGATGATAAAATCGGTTTTTTCAGCGGTTAAACGTTCTGCCAACGCTTCCCATTGCTCCCATGTTAATACCACACCAAAATGTGGAACAGGCACATTGTGTCCGTCTACTGCGTTGGTGCCTGCATGTTCTTGATAGGGCATTTTGGGGTGATGATGGATGACGAGCTGATGGCCGAAAAAGTTGAAATCTACCCATTCTGGTGCAGAACGGCCTTCTTCCAGTCCAAAAACATCGCGATAAAAAGCCCGTGCCAGCGGCACGTCATAGACGGGGATAGCAAGGTGGAAGGGCTGTAGACTCATAATGGGGTCTCCTATGGTGAAAATATGCGCTGATACATCATTGTGACAGCTAATTTATACTAATGGCGACTTATATTGCTATAGTGAATAGGATAAAGGCTTTTTCACTGAAAGGATGTCGAGGTAGGAATATGGCGGAATTTCTTGTTTTGGGTGCGGGTATGGTTGGTGTGAGCAGTGCTTTGGCTCTTCAGGCTCAAGGACATACTGTCACACTGGTGGACCGAACAGGTGCGGGGTTGGAAACCAGTTATGGCAATGCGGGCATTATTCAAGTAGAAGCAGCAGAACCTTACGCGTTACCTAGGGAGTTCTCCAAACTCTTCAATTATCTGTTTGAAGTCAGTAATGATGTGACTTGGCGTTTAAATGGCGTACTGAACATGGCGCCCGCTTTATGGTCTTATTTACGTCATTCTGCGCCACAGAAACACGCACAGATCTCGAAAATTTATTCTCAATTGACGTTTCGTTCGACGGCAGACCATGAGGAGTTGATTCGCGATTCTCTCTCTGAAGATCTTATCCAGCGCGATGGGCTAGCCATGTTTTATCGTGAATCGGATGAGTTTGAAAAAGCGACCCAAAAAGCCGAATTTTTACGCCAGGAATATGGTGTGACATCGCGTATTGTGGATGGCAAAGCCTATCAACAAGAAGAGTCCGCGTTAAAAGCGGCACCGGCAGGTGTGGTGCATTTTACGCAAAGTTGGAGTTGTTCGTCGCCTGGCGGCTTAACTCAAGCCTATTGTGAATTATTCGTTGAACGGGGCGGAAGCTTTGTCTCGGGGGACGCCAATACTTTGCAGCATACTGTGAATGGTTGGAGTGTGCTGACAAGTGATGGCGAACGTGAGGCGGAGCAGGTGGTGATTGCCTTGGGACCTTGGTCACCAGAGTTACTGAAACGTTTTGGTTATCAGATTCCAATGGTGTACAAACGTGGTTACCATGGGCATTTTGCTATGCCCACCCATTTAAATCGGCCTTTTTTAGATACCGCAAATGGTGTGTTAGCAGCCCCCATGAAGCAAGGGCTAAGAATTACCACGGGGGCGGCCTTAGTACCGATGGATTCTCCTGCGGAGACCAGCCAATTAGTGCGTGGCGTCAACGCTCTCAATCAATTAATGGATGTGGGAAAACAAATAGAAGAACCGCAATGGATTGGTACACGACCCTGCATGCCAGATATGTTGCCCCTTGTTGGTGAAGCACCAAATCATAAAGGTTTGTGGTTTCACTTTGGCCATGGTCATCAAGGGTTCACGTTGGGGCCCACAACGTCGGCATTGCTGATGCAGGCAATGAATGGTGAATTCAATGAATTGATTACCGCACTGTCGCCTCGTGAACGATTGCTATGAGAGTGGCTAAATCGGGCGGCAGCTCGTATTCAAAAGATAAGGCTGCGTTAGAAAGGTAAAGGTGCGTTAGAAAGATAAAAAGAGGGCGGATGATCAATATCATCACCCTCTTTTTTATAGCTGTTGTTGGGCTTTTTGTCGCAGATGCCAAACTCTAAGCGGTGGACTTTTCGAGTTGGCTCTCATGTGGATGCGAGCTTTGCCCTTTGGCAGCTTTACATAGCAGTATAACGAACAGCACTAACCCCAGCAGTCTCGCGCCGATGATGTGTGGGGAAAAATCCGTTGCGGCTTGTGGCCATGCAATCAATATGGCTGCGATAACGTACAAACCTCGTATGAACCAACTCAAGTTGTTTTTCAACCAGCCTGAAAAGCCAATGCTCATGGCACTTGTCGCTAATGCGGCGATCACAATGGCGGCAATGATGCTGGAGGTTGAACCAATCAATAGAATGCCTGGCATGGTGACAAACAAGAAAGGAACCAACAGTTTCACAAAGCCCAAACGCATGGACTCAATGGCCGTTTCGGTAGGGTCCGCACCGGAAATGGTGGAGGCGGCATAGGCCGCTAAGGCAACAGGTGGTGTGATGGCAGACACTAACCCATAGTAAAAGATGAACATATGGGCTGATAATGGTGCCATGCCCATTTGTGTCATGGCGGGAGCAACGAGAACCGCTAATAATAGATAAGCGGCGGACGTTGGCAAGCCCATTCCAAGCACAAAAGACGCGCCAGCGGTGAGGAGCAACACGGCCCATAAATGCCCATTCCCTAAGGAAATAATCAACCCAGACAACATTAATCCCAAGCCTGTTAAGTTTAACACTCCAATAATGACGCCTGCCGATGCTACCGCTGCGACAATCGGTAGGATATTGATCAATGTTTCTTTGCAAGCGGCAATAATATCGACAATATTGATGCGTGTTTCTGCTTTCCAAGGGCTGACGAAAAAGCCCGCTAAAATCCCCATGACAGCGGCTTGTGTGGGGGACTCACCAGAAACCATAAGACCAATGAGCACGACGAGGGGCAATAATAAGTAGCTTTTCTTTTTGAGGGTTCTAAGCAGGAGTTTTAAGCCTGCTTCTGTATCTCTTTCAAGGTTTAAACGGCCCGCTTCCAGTCTGACAGCGATCATTAAGGCTAAAACATAAAGAAGTGCAGGAATAAGCGCTGCCAGTGCCACTTCTGAATAGGGGATGCCGATGATTTCTGCCATTAAGAAGGCTGCGGCCCCCATGACGGGAGGCATGATTTGTCCAGCAGACGACGCGGCGGCTTCAATAGCACCGGCGAGTTTTGCACTGTAACCTACCCGTTTCATTAATGGAATGGTAAAGGTGCCGGTGGTGACGACGTTTGCCACGGCGCTGCCATTTAAGGAGCCCAGTAACGCGCTGGATAACGCCGCAGATAACCCAGGCCCACCTTGGACGCGTCCGGTTAAGCCTCGGGCTAAATCAACAAATACCTCGCCTGTGCCTATTTTGGTTAAAATGGCGCCGAATAAACCGAATAGGAAAATATATTCCACCGCGACACCCATAGGAATGCCATAGATGCCTTCGGTAGAAAGCATTAAGGTCGAGGTGAGTCGACTGATGTCGAAACCACCATTACCATATTTTCCCGGTATTAAGTAGCCATAGTAGGCATAGAACAAGGCAAGGGTCATTAAGCCAATCAGTGCCCACCCGACGGCCATTCTGACAAACAGAAAAACAACACAGATAAGGCCAATAAATATCCAAGTATCCTGAGGAATAGCAATGGCACCACGCATGATGATGTCCATATAGTTATGCCATAAATAGGGGCCAGGGATAAGAGCAATCACAGCGAATAAGTAAAAGCCAAGGCGAAGCCAGGTTTGTTGATACTTCAACGCAAAAAAGAGCATTGCTGAGGCGGAGACTAGGGAGAAGAATAACGACCTCAATAGCAATGCCGTAATCCCCCCATAGTAAGCGCCATAGAGCACCAATCCGGCGACCACCACGGCGATAACGCTGAATAGGATGGACAGACACGTTCGCTCTTTGTTGCCAATCGTCTTGGTATCAAACAATAGGTCTTTGAGTGTGGTCTTCGCCATGATGACTCTCCTACTGCTTATTCATTTCATCGAAGTATTTTTTCGCGCCAGGGTGCAGTGCAATGGGCGTATTGGGGGCGGTTTTCAGGGAGATTTTTTTCGCCAATGGATGCACTTTTCTTAGCATGTCGAGGTGATCAAAAATAGCTTTGGTAATGTTATAAATTTTCGTTTGATCGGCTTTGCCACTGGTGAACAGAACCGCAGGATCATTGATCATGGTGACGGCTTTTTTCTGGTCTGGGTAGGTGCCAGCGGGTAAAGAGTAAACTTGGTAGAAAGGGTATTTCTTGATCAACGCATCGATACTTTCTTTACTGGCTGACAAGAGTGTCATGTGGCGTTGTGAGTCCAAGTCAATCAATGATGCTGTTGGTGCACCAGCCAAAACGACAGCGGCATCTACTTGGCCATTGATCAAGGCTTTTACTCCTTCTGTATAGGATAAAAAGCGTGGTGTAATGTCTTTAAACACACCATATTCTTTAAATAAGCGCGTGGCTAAAACAGCGGCGTTACTGCCTGGAGGTCCCATACTGACACGTTTGCCTTTTAGATCTTTAAAATCTTTTACTCCTGTGCCTTGAATGGTGGCGACTTGTAAGACCGCCGGATAAAGGTAGGCGATAGCCGCCACATCCAATTTCCCGCTTTTTTTAAATGGGCCGATGCCCTGTTTGGCTTCGTACAAGGTGGAAGAGGAGGATAACCCCAGCGTCATTTGACCTGCGGCCACACGGTAGTTGTTTTCGATTGATGCCCCCGTGACTTCGGCGCGGGCGGTGGTGTCAGGCATGTATTTATTGATGGTTTGGGAAATACCTGCCCCCATGACGTAAAAGAGACCACCGGTTCCACCCGTACCAATAGAGATTCGTTCTGTGGCAAGGGCGGGTGTGGCGATCAGTGTGCTGCAAAGCGCACCAACGATAACGGCTTTGTTAAACCATGCTTTCATAAACATAAGATGCTCCAAGGATCGATATTATTGTTATTTTCCTTAGGGCAGTGTATGACAGAAACCTTTCACGAACCTTTCATGGGGTTGACCGTTTCTTGTTATTATTGAGACGGGGACATGGAGGAGCCTAAAGCCTCATCCCATTCATCGTAGATGAGCTGCTTTTTAGCGGAGTCTGTTTGGATCAACAGTTCAAGGCCTAAGGGAATTGGGCGGAAAATACCATGAGGCAATTTTTGTAAGGCCTGACGACTATTTTGCCCCGTTATATGACGATCTAAAGGTGTGATGCCAGAGGCTTCGAGTAAGCTTTGCCCCTGATGAGACAGTAAAAAATCGATAAAAAATTTGGCGGTTTTGGGGTGTGTTGTCTGTCGGTTGATAAAAGCAGTCCGCATGATAATGCTTGTGTAGTCGGTGGGCATTAAGGTGACAATCCACGGGTATTTTTTGCTCCATTGAAAAGCATAAGAACCAACAAGATTGTAGGCAATAAATAGGTCACCTTTTAACAAGGCTTCAAGCATGGTGTGCGTGTCGGTATAGAGTTGCGCTTTATGATTGCCAAACGCTTCTAATAAGCGCCCATAGGTGCGAGATTGCTGGCTATCGTATGACCAGGCCAAATAGCCAAGTCCAATTTTTTTGATATCAAAGAGGCCGATTTTGCCGTCTAAGAGATGATCTTTGTCCCGTATTAAGGTGAGTAATTGTTCGCGGCTGGTGGGCAGTGGGGAACCAGTAAGAATGTCAGTATTGATGACCATTACAATGGGCTCATAAGTAAAGCCGAAGAGTTCTTGTCGCCATTGTGAATCCATTGGTAGAGACTGAGGCGGCGGTGAGTCGTTGCGTAAAGCGAAGCCATCGTTGACCAGTTTAAATTGTAAATCCATGGCAGGACTCATCATAATGTCTGGCCGTTCTTGTGGGGCGTCTAAAAAGGTCTGGTAAAGGGCATTGGTATTCAACTGGGTATATTGAATCTGAGTATGAGGATGTTGCGTTATAAATGCCCTAAAAAGAGGGGCAATTAGGGCGTGATCCAGTGCACCGTGAACCGTTAAAAGGACGGTTTGCTTGGCTAAACTTGGGTAGCTGTAGGTGTTGGTTGTATTGGAAGGCGAGGGAGTGGACGGGTGCGAGTCAGCCCCAGAGGCCATAAAACAGCAAAACAAAAAAGCTAAGTAATATTTCATTGTTTTGATTCCTCAACGCAAAGGAACACAATCTCAACAATTAACCCTGTCGGTTGATTATCTTTTAAGTGAAAGGCGGCTTTGTGGTGCTCTGCTACCTCTTTGGCAATGGAGAGACCAATCCCCGAACCGGCCGCCACATTATCCGCGCTTCTGTAAAAATACTCGAAGATATGAAGTTTATCCTCATCACAGACACCAACCCCCTGATCCCGTATTTGCAGCGTTGCTTGGTTGGACAATGCTTGATTGGACGCTGTTGATTGGGTCATCAATTCCACTTCCACCGTGCCATGTTCGGGGCTGTATTTAACGGCGTTTTCAATGATGTTGTGCAGCATTTGTTTGAGGGCAAATTCATCCCCCAAAATATTGGTTTTAGCGTCACCTACGTAAGCAATTTCGACGTGTTTTTCTAATGCCCAGACAACAAGTTCGCGGCAAGTGTCTTTGATTAACTCATCCAAAGATAGGAGTGAGAAGGGGTGACTTTGAAAGCGGTGTGTTAGGGTGGCTCTGTTTAACAATTGATTGACGGTTTGGGTCAGCAATTGGCTACTTTCTAATATGTTTTCCAGTTGTTGTTTTCTAAGGGCCGCATCTTTTTCATCTAAGGCATTTTGGGCTTGTGAGATGAGCCCAGCAAGCGGCGTTCTAATCTGATGGGCGGACTCGGCCGTGAAGCGTTCTAAACGCTGTAAGGTGTTATCGAGCTGGGCCATAAAGTAGTTAATACTACCGACTAGTGGTGCGATTTCGCTTGGCACATGGATATCTAATGCCGACAGATCTAAAGAAGAGCGTTCGGTTATCGCTTGTTTGATGGATTGGAGAGGGCGCAACACTTGCCAAATCACAAACAGTAATAACAGCATGGTGATAATGAAAAAGACACTAACAAACTGCAGGGCGATTTGGTTGAACTCTTTAGCGGCTTTTGCGCGGGCTTCCATGGTTTGTCCCACGATTACAAATACGGTTTTGCTCTTATCCGCCTCCAGTAATCGTTTGCTTAAAATAATAAAACGCACCCGCTCACCACGGTAGTTTGATTCATAATAAAGGGGCTTTATCGGTTGATTCTGTTGCGACTCTCTGATGAGTTGGGGAAAGGGGATATCCGGTAAATCTTTATAGCCAGTCAAAACTTGGTACTGAGTATTCATAATAGAATAGAAGGCTCGGTCGGAGCTGGATAACGACAGGGTCTCAAAGGCCGATATGGGTAAGTCGATGATGACTTTGCCGTTAACTAAGGTGATATTCTCTGCCATTTGCAATGCCGCGCCGTAAAGTAGCCGGTCATAGGATATTTTCGTGGTGCGGTTGGCATAAATGTGTGCTCCCCAGAGCGCGAGGCTACTGATGAAGAGTAAGACGATGAAGGTCATGACTAATAATTGTCGACGCAATGATCGAGTTTTACTCATGCCTTTTTTCCAATAGGTAACCTAATCCCCTAATAGTACGAATCTTAAAGTCGCTATCATGGAGCGATTTACGAAGACGGGCGACGTAGATTTCGATAACGCTGGTGTTAGGGTTATCATCAAAATTGTAGAGATGTTCGATCAATGCTTCTTTGCTGAGCACTTTACCTGTATGCGTCATAAAGACTTCCAGTAAACGAAACTCTCGCTGTTTGATATCAATAGGCGTGCTATTCACGGTGACTTTACAGGCGTCCAGATCAAGCGAGACGTTGCCATATTCAATGGTATTGAGGGTTTGTCCATGACTTCGACGCAGTAAGGCTCGGCAACGTGCTTCTAATTCGCCAAAATCAAAGGGCTTAGTCAGGTAATCGTCGGCCCCCAAATCGAGCAGAGTAATTCTGTCTTCCACTTGGTTACGAGCCGTGAGAATGATGACGGGGGTATGAGCGTGTTTTTTTCTGAGTTTTGCCAGGATGTGATTGCCCGTTGTATCTGGCAAGTTGAGGTCTAATAACAATAAGTCGTATTGCTGTAAATCCAGCATTTGTTGGGCGGTTTTACCGGTTGTGGCGAGATCGATGCCGTGGCCCATTCGACTCATTCTTTGGCAAATGGCTTCACCGAGAATTTTATCGTCTTCTACTACTAAAATTCGCATGATTCATCACTTTTTATTTACCCTTCATAAGGCTTTGTTTTTATATTTTTCGTCGTTACTTAGCGTATCTTAAGATAAAAAATGCCCTAATACCTATACATTCGCATAAAAACCGCTTTGCTTGTCTGTTGACCACCTCTTACTTTTTCCCTATTTGAAGATATGTAGATAATATCAACTTTAGATTGCAGGCTGGATGCGAATAGCCCATCATAAAAAGCATCTATCATGACCGTAAGGAGTAAGTAGAGATGAGCAAGTCTGTTTCCGATATCATTGTTGATACCCTAAGTGAGGCGGGTGCTAAGCGCTGTTATGGCATCGTTGGTGATACCATTAACCACTTTACTAACGTTCTGAGTCGGTCTGATATTGATTGGGTGCATGTGCGCCACGAAGAAGTGGGGGCTATGGCCGCAGGCGGTGAATCTTATATGACAGGTCAGCTGTCATTGTGCGCAGGCACTTGTGGACCAGGTAGTTTGCACTTCGTTAATGGTATTTTCGAGAGCCATCGTAATGGCTCACCTGTGGTGTTGATTGCTTCTCAGGTAGATCGTCGTCAAGAAGGGCTGAACTTCCCTCAAGAAGTGGATCAAAAACCTATTTATGAACAATGCTCTGTGTTTTGTGAACGCATCTCTCATCCTGACCAAGCGCGTCGCATTACGGTTCAAGCCGCGCAAGCGGCACTGTCAAAAAACGGTGTGGCAGTGATTATCGTCAATGGCGATATGTTCCAAGAAAAAGTCCATAATGATGTCAATTGGCGAGTACATACCGCTAAGCCAAACATTCGTCCTAACCCTTCTGAACTCGCTGAGTTAGCCACCATGATTGACCATGCTGAGCGGGTGACCTTGTACGCAGGCATTGGCGCAAAGCATGCCCGTGAAGAGTTGATCGAGTTGGCGGAGTTATTAAAAGCCCCCATTATTCACAGTACTCGCTCGAAAGAGTTTATTGAGCCGAACAATGCTTTTCATGCGGGGATGACGGGGATTTTAGGCAACCGTGCGGGGATGGAGGCGGTCATGGATTGTGATTTGTTGATCTGCCTCGGTACCGACTTTGCCTATACCCAGTTTTACCCAGAGCACGCGAAAATTGTTCAGATCGATATTGATGCCAGACATTTAGGCAAACGCAGCCCAATCGATCTGGGTCTGGTGGGGGATGTGGCCGATTCAATCCAGGCTTTGATGCCAAAACTTTCGCCGAAAAATGACCAAGCTCATTTAGACAAAGCGTTAAAACAATGGAAAAAAGACCAAGCAGAGTATGTTCAAGAGACGAAATCTGGACCAACATTGCTCCATCCACAAACTGTGGCTCACACCTTGAATAAACTAGCAAACGACGACGCTATTTTCACCGCAGATGGCGGTACGCCTATGGTGTGGTTATTGCGCCATTTAACTGCGACGGGACAACGCCGCTTTTTAACCAGTCTGGCCCACGGCACCATGGCCAATGCCTACCCTCAAGCGCTGGGGATTGCTAACGCCTATCCAGACCGCCAAGTGATCGCCATGTGTGGCGATGGGGGAATGAGCATGCTAATGGGGGATTTATTAACACTGGTACAGGAAAATATCCCCGTTAAATTACTGATTTTTAATAACGAAACACTTGGCTTTGTTGAAATGGAGCAACGTGTTGAAGGTTTGTTGGATGCTTTTACTGGTTTGAAAAACCCCGACTTTTCAGAAGTCGCGAAAACGATAGGTTTAGATGGATTTCGAGTGGATGAAACCAGCCAATTGGAAGAAGCCATGCAGCAATGGTTAGCGACCGATAAGCCTGCCTTATTGGATGTCAGAGTCAGCCGAATGGAGCTGGTGATGCCGCCGAAGGTTGAGGCTGCTCAGGTCATGTCGACGGCCATGTTTGGCATTAAAGCGGTCCTCAATGGTCGCACAGATGAATTGATCTCGTTGATACGTGATAACTATGTCCGTGTCCGTTAAGGTCGATTATCCTGTCTGTGTGAAATAGCAAGCATCAACAAAGACGTCAATCACTGTCTGGCGCCTTTGTTGAAGCAGCTTTGCCATCGACGGTAACGCCGTATACGTGGTGAAAATACCAAGGGCTTGTGCCTTTTTTCAATTGAGAAAAGATGACGTTATTAAACTGGCTGTCTAGTAAATCTTCTATATCCGTTGGCATCACATTCTTCAGATGGACATCATTGAAATAGATGTTTTTATGATAAGAAGAATGCGTAAAGCCGGTAAGAATTTGAATGGAGGGCTTTTTCCCTGCGATGCCGTCCACGGACACATGATTAATCCTGAAGTCAGAGAACTGTGCTGGGGTAGCGGCGGGCTCATACTGGGTGACTTCGTTTGGATCACCATACTGAAGGGTCAATAAAAAGGCTTGATCCTCTAAGTCCGACAGGGCCGTATTGCGAAAAATTACATCGGAGGCACCGCCACCAATGGTATCGCTGCTTTTAGCTCGCAGGCCTATATCGGTTTTCACCATGACATTATTTTCGGCCACAATATGCTTGATACCAGAGCCTGTTCGACTGCCTAAGACAACACCACCATGGGCGTGATAGATAAAGTTATTAAACAGCCAAGCCCCGTTTACACCCTGTTCTGACGCGGCTTTAGCGCCAGCTCCTGCGGCAAAGTTAATGGCGTCGTCTCCCACATCGAAGTAGCTATTCAACACTAAGGTGTTTGTGCCTCGACTGATATCGATACCATCACCATTGTTGACATCATAGGTTTCCACTTTAAGGCTGTTATAGGTCGCATTTTTGTTGCTACTACTGACAATGGCATGGTTTGCTGGGTTTCGAAGGGTGACACCTTCAACATAAAGATTGGTTACTTTTCTTAGGTAAACAAGGTTAGAGCGCATGCTGCCATAGGCCTTATGGGCTGACATACCGTGTTGAATACCACTTTCGACTTGTGATTTGGCCAGTAAACCATAGTTCTTATAGAGCTTATTGCTGCCGTGTAAGTAGTGTGGCTGGGAGTGCTGTAAATAGTTTTGATAACGATCGGCTGATTGTTTCCAACCGTTTCCATCAATAATGCCATTGCCGACAATGCGAACATTGGTGAATGTTTTGCTGTCGGTAGCAGGAGACTGCAAAACATTGATTAAGGCTGAAGGGGTTTTATTGATGATTGGGTAGTCATCAGCATGGCTTGAACCGAGCAATTTGGCACCTTTTGCGAGATGGAGCGTCATGTTGCTTTTTAAGTAAATAGCTCCTGTGACAAAGGTACCTGCGGGGATGGTGAGTTCGCAGTGCGTTGGGCAGCTGGCAATGGCTTGTTGAATAGCGAGTGTGTTGTCGGTTTTGCCATCCCCTTTTGCTCCAAAGGCGCTAATGTTTCGCTGGGTAGGGCGTGGGGTGGTTTTCAGTGTTAATACTTGGCTAGTGTTAAGTATTTGGCCGTTTTTATCCAGCGCTTGAACCTGAAATTGATAGCTTGTATCAGGGGATAAATCGCTGATTTTGGCACTTTGCCAAACGATTTTCTGGGTGAAGTCACTTGGGTTGTTTTTGTAAAAATGATCAATAAACGGTTCGGCTGCTGAGTCGATGTTGTGGCTTTTTGCCTGCCCGATAACATGACCGTTTTCTAAAATCTGATAAGCCTGAATGTTAGTAATCTTACCTGGAGGCGTCCAAGTCAATAGGAGACTATGGTCGTCGGCACTGGCAGCAGGGGATTGTAGGTTAAGCCTTTCTTCTGCTTGGGCCGCACTTGCTAGAATCATTAGAAGGGCCAAGCTTGCTCTAATAAAAGATACGATGTATTTCATGGTCATTTAGTTATCATCCATCTGAGTACTTTGGTTAGTCCATTATGACTACGCTAATAATCGCGTTCTATATTGCGTTTTTTTTTATGCTTGTTAATTGGGTTTACGTTTTTATGACGGATTGTACTGTTTCTAAACAAAGTGTTTCCATCACAACTAGATGATTTGGCTAGAGAATAGCGGGGCTAAGAGGAAGGATAAGAGCGAGTTTTACCTCTCGCCCTTATTTCGTTTTCTTTTTTATCGCAAATATTGTTTTGCTGTGTAGTCAAGTGCCCGGAACATCCGTTCAATAATGGTGTCAATGTCTTGTTTACTACAGACGATTGGGGGGGCACAAACCATGGCTTCACCGACAGCTCGTACCAGTAAGCCTTCTTTAATAGCTTGATCTCGGCAAACAATACTGGCGGCTGCGTTGGGGGCTAAACGTTCCTTGGAGCCTTTGTGTTTGACCAGCTCTAAGGCGGCAACCATGTTTTTCGCGCGTGCTTCACCGACGATCGGGTGATCTTCTAGGGACTTCCAGCGTTGCTCAAAATATGGACCAATCTCTTTCGCCATGTTTTCAATGGTGTGTTGGCTTCGTAGTATATCCAAGGTGGCGAGCCCAGCAGCACAGGCAACTGGGTGACCAGAATAGGTCATACCATGAGCAAAATCCCCTTTGCCTTGGGCAAGAACTTCCGCAATTTTATCGGATATCATCACACCACCTAGGGCTTGGAAACCATTGGTGACGGCTTTGGCAAATGTCATTAGGTCCGGTTTAAAACCATAGGTCTGACAACCAAACCAGCTACCCGTGCGGCCAAAGCCACAAATGACTTCATCACTGATTAATAAAATGTCGTGCTCGTTACAGATGCGCTGAATTTCTGGCCAGTAAGTGTCTGGTGGAATAATCACGCCACCTGCTCCTTGAATAGGCTCAGCAATAAAGGCCGCTACTTTGTCTTCGCCAAGCTCTTCGATTTTCTTTTCTAGCTCACGGGCGGCTTGTAGGCCGAACTCTTCTGGTGTTAAGTCGCCGCCTTCACCGAAATAATAGGGTTGTTGGATGTGATGTACATAATCAATTCCGGTGTATTGATCGTGCATGAAGGTCATGCCTGATAGGCTAGAAGCGGCAACGGTGCTTCCATGATAGGCGTTATTGCGGGCGATAAAGTGTTTTTTCTCTGGTTTGCCAAGAATCTGATAATAACGATGGACGATTTTAATATTGGTATCGTTTGCTTCTGAGCCAGAGTTAGTGAAAAACACATGGTTTAAATGCTCAGGAGTGACTTGTGCCATCGCTTCCGCCATCTTCACTGCCATGTCATTAGAGCATTGGAAGAAGTTGTTGTAGAAAGGCAGCACTTGCAGTTGCTCATGAATGGCTTCAACAATTTTGGGTTGGCTGTATCCAAGGTTACAACACCATAGACCCGACATGCCATCAAGTACTTTACTGCCTTCTGAATCATAAAAATAAATATGTTCACCACGGGTGACAATTCGGCCGCCGCTTTTTTGATACGCTCCCACATCGGTAAAGGGGTGTAGGTGGTGGGCCTGATCTAAGGCGCGCAGAGCTTCAGTAGTAGGCAATAAAGGTTTGTTGCTCATGGATACTCTCCTATGACAATGAGGTTCGTTTGCTTAGGAGTTCTCTCCTTTTTTATGGCAAACAAGTGAAATGCAATAACGATCCTATTAAGGTGTCATTGTCGTTTATGGTATCTATAAAAGGGGTCGACTGGGATTACCCTTTTAGGTAGGGGGAGGCAATGCACTCACTGGAATGGTGAGTGCGAGTATGTATGCCTATAGTAATAGTGGTTTTCCAAGGCTTATTGGTAACCAACAATGCCTTTGATTTCTAGGAAATCATGGAAGCCAAACTCACCCCATTCACGACCATTACCAGACTGTTTGTAACCGCCAAACGGTGCTCTTGGATCGAAATCGTTACGGTTTAGATAGACGGTACCAGCGCGCATTTTTCTCGCCACAGAACGGGCACGCTCTAAACTGCCTGATTCGATATAAGCGGCCAATCCATAAGGCGTATCATTGGCAATTTGAATGGCTTCTTCCTCATTGCTATAAGGAATAATAGTCAGTACTGGACCGAAAACTTCTTCTTGGGCAATGGTCGAATCGTTACGCACGTTAGCGAACGCGGTAGGACGAATAAAGTATCCTTTATCTAGGCCATCAGGACGACCTGTACCACCAACGATCAGCTCATTACCTGCATCAATGGCGCTTTGGATCATGCCATTGACTTTGTCAAATTGCAGTGCGTTGGATAGGGGACCGATGTCAGTCTCTTCTGATCGTGGATCTCCGACTCGAGTATTTAGTGCTGTTTCCTTGACGACTTGTACTGCCTGATCGTGAAGGGCGGCAGGAACCAGCATGCGTGTTGGGGCGTTGCATGACTGCCCAACGTTACGGAAGCATTGCTTGGCTCCCCAACGAACTGCGCCCTCGAAATCGGCATCGTCTAGGATAACAAAGGGGGATTTACCGCCCAATTCCAGCGATACACGTTTGATATTATCCGCCGCTGCCTTAGAGACTTGTACCCCTGCACGGGTTGAGCCAGTTAAGGAAACCATATCAATATCAGGGTGGCTGCTAATGGCTGAGCCAACCTCTGGCCCATCCCCATACACCATATTAAACACACCCGTAGGGACACCTGCTTCATGGAGAATTTCAGCAAACAACTGAGCTGAAAGAGGTGTCATTTCGCTTGGTTTTAGCACGATAGTACAGCCACAGGCCAAAGCCGGTGCGACTTTACAAGCAATCTGATTCATCGGCCAATTCCACGGAGTGATAAAGCCACATACACCAATTGGCTCTTTTACTATGTGGCTACCGCCCTGTTCATTTTCAAAGGAAAAATCGGCTAATACATCCCGAGCGGTGATAAAATGTAACATACCAATAGGGGACTGTGCTGAACGGCTCATGGAAATGGCCGCCCCCATTTCCGATGTAATAGCTTGAGCCATGTCTTCGAGGCGAGTTTTATAGACTTCGATGATACGGTCTAAAACGGCTAAGCGTTCTTCTCGGCTTGTTTGTGACCAAGAGGCAAAGGCGTTGCGCGCAGCGATGACGGCTTGATCTACATCGCTTTTGCTGCCCAAACTGACTTGCGCAATGACCTCTTGCGTCGTGGGATTAATCACTTCTTTAATAGACGTGCTGTCGGATGGCACCCAAGTACCATTGATATAGAATTTATTATAGTGTTTCATGGTGTCTCTTCCTTCACGTAGCGTGTCTATCGATTGTAGCGACCTTGTTAGGTGGAAACCATACCTCCTATGGGGGAGGCGTTTTGGCAATGGATTTGCTTATTGTTTTGTATTCATATAATAAGAGCAACTGGAACTATGTCTTTTTTAGCCCTTTTTAGCCAGCATTCAGCGCGCTTATCATCCTATTTGGGGACCGAGGCATTTTTGCCTGAAATGGTCTCTATGTTTAAGGCGCTGGTGGATGTCGACAATATCACCATTTTAGCTTATCCATCCAAAACCATGCCTCGAGTGGAATACAATGAACTTCCCAATGGCCTTATGCAGACTTCGATTGATAAGTTTTTGAACGGTACTTTTTTGCTTGACCCTTACTATATGGCAGCAACAAAAGCCCAAAAACAAGGTTTTTTTGCCTTGTCTGAGCTTTCCCCAGAAGGCTTTAAGATGAGCGAATATTACCACGCTTATTATAAAAACAGTGGTTTAAAGGATGAGTGTGGTTATCTTATTTGGGTGGGGAGTGATGATGCGTTTGTCAATATCTCACTGAGTCGAATGGATCAAAAAGCCGCTTTTGATACCGAAACCTTAACTCTGCTCAACGATATTTGCCCGATGGTTGACTGGTTGATGAAACAGCATTGGACGAAAGAAATACATAGTCCTCCCTCGTTTAACTTGCGCCAGCGTTTAGAGGTTGCTTTGGACGGTTTTGGAACAAGCTTGTTAACCGACAGAGAAAGCCAAACCGTGGGGATGATTCTGCATGGTTACTCTAACAAGGCCATTTCAGAGCGTCTTCATATCTCTGTTGAAACCGTTAAGTTACACCGAAAAAATGCTTACGCTAAGCTGGATGTAACGACGGCTGGCGAGCTATTTAACTTGTTTTTAGATTCGGTCATGAGTATCCAAGATGATATGGAGGGCGATCCATTGAGTTACTATATGAACGCTAAAACCGTCGTTCAGGCACCATAATAGTTCAGTATTCGGTTTTGACTGCCTGCTGGTGCTGGCTTGTCCCTCATGGAGGCGAACAGACAAACAAGATGAAGGTGGGAATGTTTTTTGTTACGCAATGAGGGGTTCTAGGCCTTCTAAGTGCTTTAAAAACAAAGTAAAAATATCCGCCTGATTATTCGTGTTGAGGCGACTGTGGATGTTTTTACGGTGTACTTTAATTGTTCCAACACTAATGCCAAGTTGGTCTGCAATAGATTTTGAGGAGTGTCCTTTTAACAGTAGACCAAGTACTTCTTGTTCTCTATCCGTTAAAGCGCCTTTGGCAAAAGTGGTCAGTGCTTGCTTAAGAGGGCTATTTTTCCTGACGTTATCCACATAGTTTTGAGATTGTGCTAGCCAAAACTGCTGAACCAGTGATTCTATCATGGGATAGACCATTTTTAAGTTATTCAACTCACTGCGTAATATGGAGCCAACGGTTTTTTGGCGCCCTAAGGTAATAGCGAATGTGGTTGAGCGATTAAGACTAATCAGAATGTTGATTTCATCGACTAAATCAAATGCTTGATAGCATTGTTGATAGTAACGAGTTTGCTCAAAAGAGTCTGGTGCTAGATCGGCTAGCCGATGAATCCCCGATGATACGCCTTGTTGTATTGCATTGAACAGCGGATCTAGTAAATAAAAATTATGAAGATAAGCGTGGAGTGTTGGGTTTTCTTCTGGCGTAATGTTTGGGTGGATAAGTATGGGTTTAAACGTCTTTTTATAAGTGATGAGATTAATATCATCAAAATAACATAAGCCACTTAAGAAGCTTTCTAAGACACAGGGAAAACTGTGGATGTGCAAATGGTTAGTAACAACGGCTAAGTCTTTCATCAAGTCTGAGGGGGAGATCTGGCCATTCTTGTAATGTTGTGACATACCTCTATTCCTCACCTGACTTTCATCGTTTTTGATGAAAGCATACTGATCATTGCTCCCTTTATGGATGTTTTATTATAGAGCACCTATACCATTTTTGTCCTGTTTTGGTGCTTGCTCGTCCTTCTCTTTTTTCTTTCAATCAATCATATATTTTTTAAGCAAAGCTTGGGCCAAAATAAATGTATCCTGTTGAAAATTATTTGAAGTTGCAGGGTGTGTTTTTTATCCTCTAAAAAAATACGTTTAAAAGCATAAGAATGCCATTGATTTTAATAGGAAACTAATCATCATTTTTGCTACAGGACAAGGCTCTTTTTTTCAATGTCGAAATAAAGCGCTATTCATATACCCACTAGGGGATAGTTACTCTTGATAATTGTTGAGAGTAAGGTGCTTTATAGCAGTATATAATCCAAAAGAGAGTAGTGTATATGTTAGTAAATGATGAGAAGCCAACTGAGTTTGATGTGTTTATAACGGACTTTAATGGCAACTTACGTGGTAAACGGTTCCCAGCGAAAAGTATGGAAGAGATTATGCGCGAAGGGATGAAGTTGCCTGTATCTGTTGTAGCTCTAGATAATTGGGGGAATGACGTTCTCAAGAATGGTTTAGTGTTCGAAACAGGTGATAGTGATGGGCTTTGTCTTCCCGTGCAAAATCAAGCCGTGCCAGTACCTTGGGCAGCACAACCACGTAAGCAGATACTCGCCATGATTCACAAACCAGATGGTTCGCCTTGTCATCTGGATCCTCGTCAAATTCTGAAAAATATTGTTGATCGTTATAAAAAACTGGGTCTAACTCCTGTTGTTGCAACAGAGCTTGAGTTCTATCTTTTAGATCGTGAATCGGAAACATCACAGCGTCCTATCCCTCCTGTCGTGCGCAACGGTAATGGTCGTCGTTTACAAGAAACAGATTGTTACTCGGTGAAGGAGATGGATGGGTTAGCAGTTTTCTTCGCAGATGTACGAGAGGCTTGTAATCAACAAAATATTCCAGCAGACACCATTATTTCTGAGTTAGGGCCAGGTCAGTTTGAAATTAACATGGTTCACACAGATGATGCATTACTTGCCGCAGACCATGCCAGTATGTTTAAACGTTTAATCAGTGGCGTGGCTAGAAAGCATGGTATGGCATCGACTTTCATGGCGAAACCTTATCCGAATGAAAGTGGCAATGGTATGCATGTACATTTTAGTGTGATCGATGAAGACGGGAAAAACGTCTTTGATAATGGCACAGATGAAGGCTCCGCTTTATTGAAGCAAGCGGTTGCTGGATTACTGAATCACATGGCTGACAGTATGTTGATATTTGCCCCCCACCTGAACTCTTACCGTCGCTTCCAAGCGGGTGCCTATACGCCGACTTTCGCGGGTTGGGGATACGGTAACCGTACGGTAGCAGTTCGCATACCAGAAAGCTCTAACGCTGCTCGACGCATTGAACATCGTGTATCGGGAGCAGATGCGAACCCCTATTTGGTGTTGGCTGCTGTGCTGGGCGCGGCTTTAAATGGTATCGAAAATAAAATGTCACCACCTAAGCCGATTGAGGGGAATGCCTACACGTTAGTGGATTTGTATGAAAGCCTACCAAGTCGCTGGGACGATGCGACAGAATTCTTTAAAGACAGCCAATTTCTAA
Source organism: Marinomonas spartinae (assembly GCF_900089775.1). GTDB lineage: Bacteria > Pseudomonadota > Gammaproteobacteria > Pseudomonadales > Marinomonadaceae > Marinomonas > Marinomonas spartinae. The sequence goes on along the minus strand of NZ_FLOB01000012.1, from coordinate 16,262 downwards.
ACGATTATCTAGGCAAAGACTTTGTTAATGCTTTTTCAGCAGCTAAAGAACAGGAGCAGAACCGTTTGTTTGGTCAAATCTCAGACATTGAGTACAAGTCTTACTTATAGACGTCGTCACAAAAATAATAAACGACGCGACATAATTAGACGCTACATAATTAAAGAGTGCTGAGCCAGTGTGATAAGCCCTGCCTCAGCACTCATATAATATCAAAAACACAAAAGGAACGATTATGAAGCATAAAACGATAAAAGCGATGTTGATTTCGATGGGCGTGATGGGGGGAACGGCGTTTGCCCAGGAGCAGTTAAATGTTTATAACTGGTCAGACTATATCGCCCCAGGTGCGCTCAAACAATTTGAAAAAGAAACAGGCATCAAGGTCAATTATGATGTGTACTCCAGTAATGAGGTGCTAGAGGCGAAGTTGATGGCAGGACGATCTGGTTATGATCTTGTTGTGCCTTCGAATTCGTTTTTAGAGCGTCAAATCGCTGCGGGAATTTATCAGCCAATCGATAAAAGTAAGCTGAGTAATTATGGCAATCTTGATCCAGCCATTTTGAAAAGTTTAGCCGCAAATGATCCCGGCAACAAATATGCGGTACCCTATATGTGGGGCACCATTGGGCTAGGTTATAATGTCGATATGATTAAAAAGCGTCTTGGTGTATCAAGCATCAATTCGTTGGATGTGCTGTTTGACCCTAAAATTGTGTCTAAGTTGAAGGATTGCGGCGTCACGGTACTCGACTCGCCTGCCGAAGTGATTGATATTGTAAATAACTATCGTGGCATTGATCCGAATTCGCAAAGTCCAGCTGAACTGAAAAAGTCGGCTGAGGTGCTCCGTGCGGTTCGCCCTTACTATAAGTATTTTGACTCTAGCCGTTATATTTCAGACTTGGCCAATGGTGAGGTTTGTCTAGTTTTGGGCTATAACGGGGATGTATTACAAGCGAAAACGCGAGCCGAAGAAGCGGGTCAAGGCGTGAAAATTGATTTTGTTGTTCCAAAAGAAGGCACATTGGCATTTCTTGATACCATGGCGATTCCGAAAGATGCACAACATCCAGCCGCCGCGTTGAAGTTTATTAATTTCATTCTCAATGGTAAAAATTCAGCGACACTGTCTAACTACGTGTTTTATGCGTCGCCAAATACCGCAGCAGAACCTTTCTTAGATCCAGATGTGAAAAATAATAAGGCCATTTATCCACCAGAATCCGTAAAAGATAAACTCTTTGTGCAAAAGACAAATAGTGCGCGTTTTGACCGATTGTTAACCCGAGCTTGGACGAACATCAAGACTGGGCGTTAATAATTGTCATGTTGTGTGGGGCGTTGAGCCCCACGCTTTTGTGCGTTGTTTTTAAATCAGAGAGGTTAGGTTATGGCGGTTGTTACTGAGTCTTCCGTAAATAGTGCTGCGTCTAATAAAGTGTGGCGACAAGAAGAGTCCACTCCTTTTGTTGAAATCAAACAAGTGACAAAAAAGTTCGATGACTTTGCAGCGGTCAAAAATGTGTCTCTTGATGTTTATAAAAACGAACTGTTTTGTTTATTAGGGGGGTCTGGCTCCGGAAAAAGTACCTTGTTGCGCATGCTCGCAGGGTTTGAATCTCCCACTTCTGGGGAAATTATCATCGACGGTGTGGATATGTCGGGGATTCCTCCTTGGGAACGTCCCATCAATATGATGTTCCAGTCTTATGCTTTGTTCCCTCATTTATCTGTTGAAGCGAACGTTGCCTTTGGATTAAAACGGCAACGAATAGCCAATGTTGAGGTGAAACGTCGGGTTGCAGACATTATTGATATGGTTCAATTAGGGCATTTGGCGAAGCGTAAACCACATATGTTATCTGGTGGACAACGTCAGCGTGTGGCCTTGGCTCGTGCTTTAGTTAAACGGCCTAAGCTATTGTTGCTGGATGAACCATTGGGGGCATTAGATAAAAAATTGCGGGAGGAAACGCAATTTGAATTGATGCGCCTGCAAGAAGAGTTAGGGATCACTTTTATCGTCGTGACTCATGATCAAGAAGAAGCTATGACCTTATCGACTCGCATTGGGGTGATGGATAATGGGGTGATTGTGCAAACCGCTGAGCCTCATCAGGTTTATGAGTTCCCATCGAATCGCTATGTGGCCGAGTTTATTGGCAACGTGAACATGTTTGAAGGGCATGTTTTTTCGGATGAACGAGACTGTGTGATTATTCAATCAGACGATGTTCTTGGGCAAATTCAAGTGAATCATGGTATCAGTTGTGTACCGAATCAGAAGGTGGCGGTGGCGGTTCGCCCAGAAAAAATTCGTATTTCTCGTACTATGCCGGATTCGGATAAGAATAGGGCGCAAGGTAAGATATCTGACATCGCGTATATGGGGGGACAGTCCATATTCAAGGTGATGCTAGACAGTGAAAAAGAGATACGTGTGACCCAGCCCAATGTCGCTCGGTTCATTGAGGATCGTCTCACATGGGAAGATCAAGTGTATGTCTCGTGGGATCCTGACAGCTGCGTGGTGCTTACATCATGATGACAACAAAAAAGCGAAAATCTTCTATCTGGCAGCTCGTTTCTTCGTCTAACATCGGGCGTCTCTTTGTGATTTTAGTGCCCATGTTGTGGTTGGCGGCTTTTTTCTTTATCCCTTTTTTAGTGGTTTTCAATATATCGTTTACGGAGTCTGCCATTGCGGTCCCTCCTTATACGTCGATTTTTCAATGGGATGCCACTAATACCTACGCGACCCTAAAGCTGAACTTAGGCAATTATTTATTTTTGTTTGAGACCAGCTTTTATCTGGATGCGTATTTAAGTTCGATAAAAATCGCTGGCATTTCCACGCTCATCACATTGTTGATTGGTTTTCCCATCGCCTATTTTATTGCTCGTAGTTCTAGCACCATGCGAGCAGTACTGTTGGCTTTGGTTATCTTGCCCTTTTGGACATCTTTTTTGTTGCGGGTGTATGCTTGGATGGGGCTATTGCAAAAAAATGGCTTGATTAATGAGCTACTCGTGTCTTTAGGGTTGGTTCAGCATCCTGTGACTATGTTGCAAACGGATTTTGCTGTGTATCTGGGCATTGTCTATACCTATTTGCCTTTTATGATCTTGCCGCTTTATACCTGCTTGGAAAAAATGGACATGAGTTTGGTGGAAGCTGCACAAGATCTTGGGGCAAAACCTTATCAGTCGTTTTTGCATATCACTTTACCTTTAGCGAAGCCTGGCATCATCGCTGGCTGCTTGCTGGTGTTTATCCCTGCTGTAGGGGAGTTTGTAATTCCAGCTCTGCTAGGGGGGTCTAATACCTTGATGATTGGGCGGGTTTTGTGGGATGAGTTCTTCTTGAACCGAGACTGGCCTCTGGCCTCAGCCGTTGCCATTGTCATGCTTTTACTCTTAGTGGGTCCCATTATATTAATGCGCAAAAATAATAAGGAAGCCCTGTGATGAGAAAACGATCATGGCCATTAATTATCATGGCAGCATTAGGATTCCTATTTCTTTATCTGCCCATCGTTGTACTGATTGTGTTCAGTTTTAATGAATCAAAGTTAGTGACGGTATGGGGTGGCTGGTCACTGAAATGGTATGCCAGTCTATTTAGTAACCAAGAAATCATGGATGCCGCTTGGGTTAGCCTTAAAATTGCTGTCATTAGTGCGAGTTTGGCCTCGGTATTAGGCACCATGACTGGATTTGTTTTAAGCCGTATACCTCGTTTCCGAGGGAAAACCATTCTGAGTGGATGGGCAATGGCTCCGTTGGTAATGCCCGATGTTATTACGGGGTTGTCTTTATTGCTGCTGTTCGTGTCTATGGGAAGCTTGTTTGGTTGGCCTGCGGAGCGGGGGACAACAACCGTGGTGATTGCTCATACAACCTTTTGTTTGGCATATGTAGCGGTGGTTGTGCAATCGCGATTGTCTACCTTGGATGAGACCTTAGAAGAAGCTGCGATGGATCTTGGGGCCAAACCGTCTAGCTTGTTCTTTTTGATTACCTTGCCGTTGATTATGCCTGCGATTGTGTCAGGTTGGTTGTTGTCTTTTACTCTGTCTCTAGATGACCTAGTCATTGCCAGTTTTGTGTCTGGTCCAGGCAACAGTACATTGCCGATGGTGATTTTCTCCAAAGTTCGATTGGGGATCACTCCTGAGGTAAATGCCTTAGCGACTCTTATGATTGTCGCGGTGGCACTATCTGTGCTTATTGCTTTATACATTATGCGCCGTCAAAAACGTGTAGTGGGATAAATTGACTAGAGGAGTAGTTGATGAAAATTGGAATCTTAGCGGCAGGGACTACGCCAGAGCACTTGAGCTCAGAGTTTTCGACCTATGCGGATATGTTTATCCAAGCATTGCAAGTCTTACATCCTGAGGTTTCCTTTGAGGCCTACGATGTGCGTGACAATGAGTTTCCTGAAAGCCATGCCGCTTGTGATAGTTGGTTAATTACTGGGTCAAGATCAGCGGTGTATGAAAACACACCCTGGATGCAAGGTTTGCAGGCACTGATACGCACCATAAACGAGCACAAACAGTCCTTAGTGGGTATTTGTTTTGGCCATCAAATTATCGCACAAGCGTTGGGAGGAGTGGTGGATCGCTACCAAGGTGGTTGGGGGGTTGGTATCCATCGTTACGAAGTGACCGATACAATGGCTCAGGTACAGCTAGGAAAAAAAAATTTTGCTGTGTGTGCGTTCCATCAAGATCAAATATTGGAGAAGCCGTCACTGGCAAAAGTTTTTGCTCGGTCTGATTTTTGTGAATTCGCAGGGCTTTTGTATGAAAGTCATATTCTTACCGTGCAAGGACACCCTGAATTTTCCCGTAAGTTTGAAGGGTGCTTGCTGGATATGTACGATAAAACGTTATCACCAGACATCTTGAGCCAAGCAAGAGACAGCCTATACAGCGAAGATCTGCAATCGAGTCAAATGTTGGCTTGGATCGGAGTATTTTTAACACAAACTCGCTTCTCAGGGGAAACATTGCTCCACTGAAAGAGTGTTAACTCTCTAATAAGAGGCCAACGATTGAAAGTATAAAAAACGGCAGAACTTCGTGAACGCTATTGGGGAGTCTGCCGTTTTTTTATCTGTGGATAGATAGGGTTTTCGCCCTATCTTTTTAATATCTTTAGCGTTTTAGAAAGCCGCGTTCTTGTAGGAACGACAACATGTGCTCACGTTTTTTCGTTTGCACCGCTGCTGCAGTTTGTTCCGACCAGTTGCTGTTTTTCTGGCTACCACTGCGACTTTGATAGTAGTCTTCCATCTGTGCATCGTAGGCTTTGACATCGGTTTCACAGCGAGTGTTGTCGTATCTGTCTTTATGGAGAATAACATTTACGGGTAAACGGGGTTTGAGATCGGGTTCTGCATCCGGCCAGCCAAGGCACAAGCCGAAGACAGGGTATACCTGGTCTGGCAGATTTAGTAATTCGGCTATTTGGTTTGTATCGTTACGAATGCCACCGATGAATACAGCCCCTAAGCCTTCTGATTCGGCACCAAGCATTAAGTTTTGAGCAAATAAGGCCGCATCCACTGTTGAAGTGATAAAATGTTCGGTATTGCCTTCTAATGCCCCAAAGCCTTGTTCAATACAAGCGTACTCTACACGGCTTAAGTCGGCACAAATAATCAAAAATTCAGCGGCGGATTCGATCCATTTTTGACCGCCGGCTAATGCCGCAATGGTTTGGCGGTTTGTTTTATTAGTGACTTGTACTAAAGAATAGGCTTGAATAAAGCTAGATGACGCCGCCCCTTGAGCGCACTGAATCAGCCGATGCAGTTGCGATTCATCGATGGGTTTGTCTGTGTACTGTCGGATTGAGCGGTGGGATGACTGAGCTTCAAGAATTGGATTCATAAAATATCGAGACTCTTTTAGTGAATTGAATAGCATCGATGTTAGTCAGTTCGCTACCCTAGGTCAAAGTTGCTTGTGGTTTATACGAATTATTCCTATTTAATGACGTATTCTCTGTGCATTTTGATGGCATACTGATCTTATATGTACTGAGCGTATTAACGATATCTAAATAATCAATTTAACAATGATTAGCTTGTCTTATAGTATGCGTCTCCATTCTTGCCATGCTTGTTTTTTTATAAAAAACACATTTTTACGGACAAAAGTGAATTGGTCCGTCTTATTTATTTGCGAATTTTACTGAGGTACCCATGAGTGCATTTGAAACTGAACGCGTGTTAAGTGTTCACCATTGGAATGAAAGTTTATTTAGTTTTAAAACAACGCGAAGTGCAAGCTTGAGATTTGAGAATGGCCAGTTTGTGATGATTGGCTTAGAAACGGATACTCGCCCTTTGGTTCGAGCTTATAGTATTGCTAGCCCAAACTATGAAGAGCATTTAGAGTTTTTCAGTATCAAGGTACCTAATGGCCCCTTAACCTCTCGCTTGCAGCACTTAAAAGTGGGAGATGACGTATTAGTTAGCCGCAAGCCAACAGGTACGCTAGTGACGCGCGATCTACACCCAGGCAAGCACTTGTATTTGCTGTCTACTGGCACGGGGCTCGCACCTTTTTTAAGCCTTATCCAAGATTTTGAAGCCTATGAGCAGTACGAAAAAATTATTCTAGTTCACGGTGTTCGTCACGTCAGTGAATTGGCTTACGCTGATTTCATTGAAAAAGAGCTGCCAGAGAATGAGTTTTTTGGTGAGCAGGTACGTGAAAAGCTAATTTATTATCCAACCGTTACTCGTGAACCCTTCCGTAATCAAGGCCGCTTGACTGATTTGATTCGCAGCGGAAAATTGGCTGAAGACATCGGTTTACCACAAATTAATCCTGAAGTGGACAGAGCGATGATTTGTGGTAGCCCTGCCATGCTGAAAGACACCGCAGAATTATTGGATGAACTTGGCCTAAAAGAGTCTCCAAAAATTGGTGTGCCAGGGGATTATGTTATCGAGAGAGCGTTTGTTGAGCGATAAGCCTCTTTTGCTAATTTGTCTGTTGTGAATAAGCTGCGAAAAGAAAAGCCCCCGACAATTGTCGGGGGCTTTTTTCATTGAAAGCATGGTTCTTCTAAGGTGTTGTACGTTATGGAAAGACAATAAGTCACATCCGCTTAACGTAAACTTCTGAACTTAGAAGCGGTACTCTGCACCGACTGTAGCTTGTTTAAAGTCGGTGTTAGTTTTGCCTGTGCCATTTTGTTCAATATCTTTCGCATCCATTTTAGTATCATACCAAGTGTACTGTGCATTCAGCAGGAAGTTCTCGGTTACTTTGAACCCTACGCCTGCACCTGCGAATACGCCCTTGTCATCATTGCTATTATTTCCAACAGCGGTTTTGTAATCGGTTTTGTACCAAAGTTGACCCCCTTTGGCGAAAAGCTCTAGGCGATCACCCAGTGGTAAGATCGCTTTTAACGCCGCTGTATAACCATCGGTACTGGCGCTTGCCAAGCTATTACCGTAGTCGCCAAAGTCAATATAACTACCTTCCAGTGCAAGGTAGGGATTTAGGCGGTAACCAAGTACACCTTCTTTGACATCGTTATGATCGTCAAAACTGTCTTGTCCATCAATTTTAACATAGCCGTAGTTGCCGCCAACATAGAAGCCGTGATCATTAGTCATTGTATTTTCTGCTTGAGCTGCTGCACTGAAAGAAATTAAAGCAGCCGTGCTTGCTAGAACAGGAAGGATCTTTTTCATCTTGAACTCCTCAGTAACATTGATTTTGCTAAAAGTAGCGTATTAATAAAAAACAGAGAAAATGACTTAATCGCTGTGCCTATTAGTAATAGTCAATGCTGGGAGAAATTCCAGCATTTAGTGGCTGAATACATCTTTGATCCTTTTTTATTGGAGGAAACTGTGTTTATTAAGTCTTTCTTTATGATTTACAAGATAATAGCCTTTTTTTAATTGTGGTTTTTGGGCGTATTTTAAATTAATTTTCTTATAAAACATTAGGTTATGGGTGTGCTGCTGATCTTTTTGTAGATGGTTTAATATTGATGGAAGTGTAAAGAAAAAGTGATTTTAAGTATCTTGTTTTTGAGGTTTATGAGTGGGGTATTTGGATTCGAGGCAAGAAGATAAACAGAAAAGATAAATCGCTAAGGCGTAGCTACTTTGATATAGAGGAGAAAAAAGAGCTTACGCTAAAACTTGTTACTTTCTTGCAATTTTCTAGGGTTGAAGAAAAACGAAAATACCGCATCATGTAAAGATATCCCCTGACAATTTTTTACGTATAGTAGGGTTGTTGGTTTTGTAGATGACAGTATGTAGGAGAGCTTATGAGTTCTGATAGCAAGTCGAATCAAGAGTATGTTCCACCCAAAGTATGGAAATGGGATGCAGAAAGTGGCGGTAAATTTGCCAGTATCAATCGACCTATCTCTGGTGCCACCCATGACAAGAAACTGCCTATTGGTGAACATCCTTTTCAAGTCTATTCCCTTGCAACACCGAATGGGCAAAAGGTCACCATTATGCTCGAAGAATTGTTGGCTCTGGGTAAAACACAAGCAGAATACGATGCTTATTTAATCAACATCGGAGAAGGGGATCAGTTTTCTTCAGGGTTTGTTGAGATCAATCCGAACTCTAAAATTCCAGCTTTGATGGATCACAGTACAACGCCACCAACCCGTGTTTTTGAGTCTGGATCAATTTTGCAGTATCTGGCTGAAAAGTTTGATGCGCTGATACCAACAGATCATGCAGCAAAAACCGAATGTCGTAACTGGTTATTCTGGCAAATGGGATCGGCACCGTATTTGGGAGGCGGCTTTGGTCACTTCTATGCTTACGCGCCGACCAAAATGCAGTACCCGATTGACCGTTTTACCATGGAGACTAAGCGTCAGTTAGACGTATTGGATAAACAGCTAGCGGGCAATACCTATATAGCCGGGGAGGAATATTCCATTGCGGATATTGCGATTTGGCCTTGGTACGGCAACTTGGTACTCGGCAACTTGTATGATGCAGCGGAATTTCTAGAGGTGTCTAGCTACAAAAACGTTTTACGTTGGGCGAAAGCGGTGGAGCAGCGTCCAGCGGTTCAGCGAGGGCGAATTGTTAACCGTACTTGGGGCGATGCTTATTTAGAAGAACGTCATTCCGCAGCGGATTTTGACAGTGTTTTAAAATAAACGAGACGGCTTACGCTAAAATGATGATGGAAAAGGCAGTGATGTATTCGCATTACTGCCTTTTTGTAGCCCACAGTTGCTAATGGGTTAGTCAAAAGGGTGATCGATGACAGCGGTGGCCTGAAGGGTCAAACTGGGGCTACGTATATGGTTGCGAATAAGGTCTTTAGCCGTTTCTACGTCTCGCTTGAGTAGAGCGTTCATCAAGGCTTCGTGTTCTTTTTTATTCGCGTCAAAGACTGCTACATCAACCATGTTCTTTTTTAGCCAAAGGTTACGATAGCGGGACGCTTTTTCATACAAGTTGTCTCGTACCCGCAGTAGCGCGGGTGACTGGCATCCTTCGGCAATGGCAGAATGAAAGTCGTGATGGTACTGCTCCCAGCGGTGTGGCTCTTCTTCCAGTAAGTCACTATGGATTTTCATTTTGTGGGCGCACGCGACGATGTTGGCTTCCCATTCATCGCCACCCCGTTCTATGGCAAGTTCAACACATAGTGCTTCTATTTCTGAACGGGTTTCATAGATATCAATCAGCTCAGCTTTGGAGATCGGGTGCACTCGAAATCCACGCTGATTCTCGACCACGACGAGTTGTTTTACCAGTAATTGCGACAATGCTTCGCGCAATGGTCCGACACCAACCTGATAGCGTTCTTTCAAGCGAGTCATTCGCAGCTTTTCACCTGGCTGGAAATAGCCCGTTAAAATATCGTTAGTGAGCTTCCCCAATACCTGAGAGGCAAAATTGTCTTTGCTGTCGACTTCTTTAATGGGGGGCTGTTTCATTTCTATCGCACTCGCTTGCGTGGTGGCTCTTAAGTTCCTGTTACTGCAGGAATCGTCCTGCATTCTAAGGGAAAGCTCTGAAATAGTTAAGAAAGGATTCTTTAAAAAGGTTGACGTTGGTCTGTATAATCGACATTATTTAAAAATGTCGACATTTTGTTATAATGTCGATTATTCTTATAGAAAGATCCTAGTGCCCATTTCAATCAATGGCGCTAAGCTAACTCTGTTCTCTTTGGGGTGGTTGTTACCTTAGAGAATTAGTAAAACAAAAATAATAGGAGAGAGAATATGCAGACTCAAATCAAAGCAAAAAGCGCCGCAGAGAATCAAGCATCAACCCATGCTGGTAATACATTTCAAGGATTTTCAGTCGTGGATTATCCCACAAGTAAGCGTCTAAAAGTGGTGACATTGCATGCCGAGACCATGGCTGCCTTTATAGCAGCGGTAGAGGAATGGTCTGTCCAAAATATTGAATATAAGCCTTTTTTACGTTTTGAAGTGGCGGATCGCTTGGATGCCATTACTAACTACACTTTAGGTGCGTTTCTTAATGCAACCGTGAGAGATCGAGAAACGGGGGCTTTTCTTCTTAACTACAATGATGAACTGATTGGCGAAACAGGCGAACTACGCACTGAGCTTGATATTAAATTGTCCACTGCTGTGTCTCACATTATTGGGCTGTCTAATTATGATGCCATGTACGGCCAATATTACGCACGTTTTACGGTTCGCCATGTCGATAACTCTGATAGCTACTTACGTAAAGCGTATCGTCGTATGGAATTGCATAATGATGGCACGTATGTCAATGAACGCACTGATTATGTACTGATGCAAAAACTGAAAGAAGAAAACATGCAGGGTGGTAATTCATTGATGTTGCACTTGGACGATTGGGCTGAATTGGATAAGTTTTATCATCATCCACTCGCGAAAAAAGACATTCTTTGGGGGGCTCCAAAATCGAAAAATGTGGAAACGAAAGTAGAGCATCCTATTTTTTTCGAAGAAGATGCCAATGGCAAGCCATTAATGCTATACATTGATCAGTTTGCCGAACCTCGTAACAAAGAAGAGGGCAAGTATTTATATGAAATGGGCGAATCGTTAGAAGCGGATCCGAACTATCTGTCTGTTCCCATGCCAGTTGGAACGATGATGGTGTTGCATAACCATTTCTGGTTGCATGGTCGTGATCAATTTGTTCCTCACCCAGAACTGTGCCGTGAATTGCTTCGTCAGCGTGGTCATTTTACTGATTAAATAGGGTGTTTGAGTGCCATCAACGATGTGCAATAGTAATAAATAGGGAACAAGATGGTTTACGATTATATTGTTATTGGTGGTGGCATTGTTGGCGTGTCTACCGCGTGGCAGCTGCAACAGCGCCATCCTGAAAAAAAGGTCTTGTTGCTTGAAAAAGAGTCTGTCTATTCCAAGCACCAAACTGGCCATAACAGCGGAGTTATCCACGCTGGGGTTTATTATGCGCCCGGTAGTCTAAAAGCGAAGTTTTGTAAGGCTGGGGTCAAAGCGACGATGGCATTTTGTGATAAACACAAGGTGCCTTATGAGCAATGTGGTAAATTGCTGGTGGCAACCACTGAGTTAGAAGTCGAGCGAATGCAGGCGTTATTCAAGCGTTGTCAGGAAAATGAGCTAGATGTCGAAATGCTGAGTGCTGAGCAGCTAAAGGAACGTGAGCCGAATGTAGTCGGTTTGGGTGGTTTCTTTGTAAAAGACACTGCCATTGTGAACTATCAGCAAGTGACCACTAAAATGGCAGAAGAGTTTGTTGCGTTAGGTGGTCAAGCCTTGTTGAATCATGAAGTGGTGGGGTTACAAGAGTCCCCTGATAAGGTTACTGTAAACGCCGCACATTATGGTGCGTTCAAGACTTTTGAAGGTCGCTTTTTGATTACTTGCTCTGGTTTGATGGCAGACAGAACCACAAAAATGCTAGGCATTCCTACTGATTTTCAGATTATCCCTTTCCGTGGCGAGTACTATAAGTTACCTGAGAAATATAACAATATCGTCAACTACCTTATTTATCCTATTCCAGATCCTGATTTGCCATTTTTAGGTGTGCATTTAACACGCATGATTGATGGTAGTGTGACGGTTGGGCCCAACGCTGTGCAAGGCTGGAAGCGAGAAGGGTATGGCCGTATTAATATGTCTCTTCGAGATATTGGTGATATGGTTCGTTTTCCTGGCTTTTGGCGGGTATTGAAAAAAAACTTGAAGACAGGACTAGTTGAAACCAAAAACTCTCTTTGGAAGCCGGGCTATCTTAAACTAGTGCAAAAGTACTGCCCACAATTGGAACTATCGGATTTACAGCCTTATCCTGCAGGTATTCGTGCGCAAGCAGTGCTAAAAGACGGCACCTTGGTCCATGACTTCTTGTTTGCTGAAAGTCCTCGCAGTTTGCATGTGTGTAACGCGCCTTCCCCAGCGGCCACATCCGCTATTCCGATTGGGCAATATATTTGTGAGAAAGTTCTGGAAAGGTGCGAATAAGTCGTCTAAGTCTCCTATTTTAGGGGACTTAGACAGTTAGGGTAGGATATCGAAGAAGTATGAATGCTTTACCGAGCATATCGTCTTAAGACGATATGCTTCCTCCATCGTGTTTTATATTTGGATGTAGTTTCGTTGAAAGGTTTCTGGGTCGAGAGGTTTGCTGAAGTAGTAGCCTTGCATAGCATCGCAACCCAAACCTTTTAACAAGTTGAACTCAATGCTGCTTTCTATTCCTTCACCAACCACTTGTAAGTTCAGTTTTTGACACAGTTGGATGATGCTTTCGACCATGGTAAACAAATTCCGATCTTGGCTCATGGTGGAAATAAAAGATTTATCTATTTTTACCTCATCAATTGGCAATTTCCACAACGAATTGAGAGATGAGTAGCCGGTGCCAAAATCGTCAAGTGAAATGGTAATCCCTTTTTTTCTCAGGCGAACTAGGGCTTCGATAGAGACCGTATAGTTTTTCATGAAAACAGACTCGGTAATTTCAAGGCAAATCCATTTTTTATCGATTTTGTGTCGTTCTAAAATAGCGAATAAATCTTCCTCAAACGCTAGCTCAGCTAATTGAGTTGGACTGATATTGATGGATAAAGGGCCGCCCAAGTCAAAATTAGGGCTGATGTTGCGCCAATAGGCAAGGTCGGAGCAGGCTTTATCTATGATATTGAGTCCCAAAGCATAGATGAGATTATTTTTTTCTGCCAAGGTGATAAAAACTTCTGGGCTGATAAAGCCGAAAGTCGGATGATTCCAGCGGGCTAGCGCTTCCGCTCCTTTGAGTTGTTTATTGGCTCCTACCTTAACTTGATAGTAGAGTGTTATATCGCCACTCGCAGTATGTTCACGAAGGTCCATCGTGAGAATTGTTCGTTTATTAAACGAGTCTTGGTCTTTACTATTAAAAATATGATGGCGGTTTTTGCCAGCATTCTTTGCCGCATACATTGCAATGTCGGCACGTTTCAGTGTTTCATTAAAATCAATATCTTTTGTGCTTTGGGTCACAATACCAATACTGGAGGTGATGACTAATGTATGAGCACTATCAAGAACGGGTTCACCTATTCGAGAGGCGACTTTATCAGCCAGTTGATGGATAAGATCCAGCTCAGGTGGTGTTTGGTGGGCGAAAAGGATAATGAACTCATCGCCACTTAATCGCACCACGAGATCATTTGGTCTGACACAAGCGTTGAGTCTTTGTGAAATACTAATCAGTAGTTTGTCACCGGTTTCGTGCCCCATAAAGTCATTAACATCTTTGAAATTATCGAGGTCGATAAAGAAGAAAGATACGAATGATATATCACTATTGGGATCAAGATTCTCGATGAACGACCTCAAGTAAGCACGATTAGCAAGACCTGTTAGGGTATCGTAATAGGCTCCTTTTTCGAGTTTATTCATAAGCAGCTGGGTGCGCTTTAGACTAATGAACTCTTTACTCTCATTAAAAAAACATTGTAAAAACTTGGTGTCACGGGGTTGCCATTCTTTGCTCTGTCCTTCGACTTGCTGACACCATAAAGCAAAGGAGCTCCTTGGCTCTAATTGGCGTTTGTTGTCCTTTAGGACAATATCTACTGTACTGGGGACTCCCCCCCATTGGATAGTTTTAGACACCTCTCTTCGTCCGATAAAAACATAAAAGTCGATGGGGCTTTGAGTGCGCATGATGGATAGTCCATACATGTCTTCTAGACCAGGGATAGCACCAATATCGTTGTATAGTTGACTTGATTCATAATGCAGCATATCTGCATCTGTAAATATCTGAGCCAGCGCGTCGGATGTCGCTTGTTCTAAAATAGAGAAGGTGTTTTGTTTTAAGCTGTAGCACTTTTTATCATATATGATGCCAATAAAATCATAGTGAATTATGCTATTGACCTTTTCTAAGATGGTTTCAAATAGGCTGTGAGACAGGTCAGCTTTTTTCGCTTGAGAAAAAACCGCTTCAATATAAGACTGAGTATTCATTAAAAAAGTGAGCTCTTTTATATTGAAGGAAGGCGTCAGATAAGAGTTGATGATTTCACCAAATAGCTTACTCGTAATTCGAAGTTGTGAGATAACGCGCTGGGATGGCACTTTGGACGTGTTATGGTGAAATACCACCATTCCCCAAAGTTTATCCTCTTCTATAATAGATAAGGATAACGAGGCTTTTACCCCCATATTTTTTAAATAACTGCGGTGTACGTTCGACATGTTGCGTAATGAGGAGACGCTTTGGTCGAGTGGTTCCCCGTTAGGGAGGATAGAGGGGACGAGTTTCGCTGGCGTATCGAGAACATTTGCGAAGTATCGGATCATATTAAGCTTGTACAGCTCCCGTGCTTGCTTAGGAATATCTTCCGCTGGAAAGCGTAACCCTAAAAACTTAACGCTTTCTTGTTCTGATACGGATTCAGCAACGACTTCTCCAGACCAGTCTGGATGGAAGCGATACATCATGACCCGATCATACTGAGTATAACTTTGTAGCTGTGCGGTAATGGTTTGAAACAGTTCTGCTTCGTCGTGAACCACTTTCAACAGCGCAACCATATCATCTAACTGAGAAATCAAAGTGCTTGAATTGATTGACTCCGGTATCTTGGGGGTAAATTCCAAGCAAATCCAGCCATGAGAAACGTGAGCAACACACTCCCATTGCGAACCTTTAATCACGCTATCGTCTGTTAGAGGGAGGGCAACGGTGTATTTTGTTGGCAATGAGTCTAGCTTTTCTCTTTCCTTAAACGTGAGCCATTTAAACAGGTGGCTACCTAATAGTGCTCGGTCATTGATTTTAGCGTGACTAACTTCTTTGATAAGGTGGGAAGTATTGTCAGAGTACTGAACGATTCGATGGTCCTTTGAGTCGACAACAATTTGAAAGCCATGGGGTTGGATACTGCCAATAATTTGAATCTGTTCATTTGCACACTGCTCTGCTTCTTGGCTGGTAATTTGTCGTGTTTCGACGAGTTGTCTAGTCATTGTCTATCCGTGAAATATCGTTGAGTAAGAGACGGTGTCATTACTTTATATGATGTGAACGTCATCATTTATTAAGCATAGTCGCTATCTATCAGAAAAAAACTATAGGTAAAGTAAAAACGAGCTATAGATAAGGTTCTAAATGATGGTTTTTATTAACGTTATAGACGCTATTTGTCAGTAAGGAGCGCTCACTCCACTTTTATCCCTTTTTATACCCTCTCTTGCTCCTGTGTCAGAATAGTTGTCGCCCCATTTGGTTTTATAAGTATGCTGGGGATGGTAAGGCAAGATAGATGTTTCTGATGAAGTTGCAAGCTCTGATGAACTTCGAGGATGTCACTGTAAGTACATTTGCGCATGTTTGTACAAAAAATGTGCTTTTTGCGTAGATCTTCTTATCCTTCTAATAAAATCCTAAAAAACATCAAAAAAGGGTTGCAGAAAATCTGTGAATCCTTAATATACGCCCTCGCTGACACGGACAGCGCTTCACACTAAGTGAAGACGAGGTTCGAAAAAAACGTTAGCAACGCTCTTTAAAATAGATAATCAGATAATTTGTGTGGGCGCTCGCTGAGACCTTCAGAAGATCGACAGGGTTTTGCTTAGTTTACTGAGTGGAGCGCTGAGCGATCAAAAAAATTGAAGTCTTACGAGAGTCAAACACGTCAATTCGCTTTATGTTGATTTGTTGTTTTAGATGATGAATCGATTAAGTTATTGTTAGTGTAAGAATTTGAGTGAGCAAACTT
>NZ_FLOB01000022.1 GCF_900089775.1 Marinomonas spartinae | reverse complement strand
AACGCCCTGAGCGTTGGTCAAAAGCAGAAAGAAACTGGCAGCCAATAGGTGATGTGGAATTAAATCCAGAGCAACACAAAGACGCTGCCTAATTATTTTAGGCGACAACTACCTTGAAAAACGCCGCGCTCTAGCAGTTGCTCAATGTGAGTGGCAATACAGCTAATAGATTCACTGACAGCATCTATAACAAAGTCAAAAGCTCTTCCATAGCCGACGCTTAAACTGGCAGTATCAAACCCAAGGTCTTGCAGAGTATCAATACATTTCTTAACTGCATCATGGGCATCAGCGATCCTAAGGTCGTTATTCAAGAACAGCGACGCTAGTGTGGCATTGCGTTTTTTCCAACCCTCGGGTTCATTTTCTGATGTAAAGCAATCAATAGTTTCATGCTGTTCGTTCAAAGATTCGAGTACGTTCAAAAGACTTTGCATCAACTTTAAACTTCCTAGGTTTTTCACGTCAGCGCTTGGACACCCAGCATGGCGAAGAAGTGACTTGAGAAAACCATTTGGGATTTTTTGAAGAATCTCATGGAGACTCTTGCACCGAGCCAAAAATACCTGTTGTGTCATATCTAGCGGTGCGACCTGAGCTAGTCGCACAAGAGATGGGTAATGCAACCATCCATTAGCGTCTACTTCTTCTCGACTAAAACCTGTGAGGTCTTCAGGGGAATACAGTTGCCCAGTAGTCTCTCCTAGTGCTGATAACCCTTCTCCCAAACGTAGCAGGCCTCCTAGAAGTCTTTGTACCTTTATTGCTATATGCTCCTCGTCTAGATCTAATTGTTCAACAACCTCTGGCTTGACCTCGTAATTATTCGCATGAACAATTTCTCTATCAGGCTTAGCCTTATACAGCTCACGAATCGATACTCGGATTAAGTTTCTCCCAACTCGTTGGCATTCTGTAAAGCTCCACTGGCCTTTATATGAAGGTGCACACCACCACTGTCCATAGATGTTTATGGGTGTGGTGTCATAGAAGTTACTTTGCTCATATTTTTCGAGGAATCGATCATCCAAGTAGACGTTGTAGTTAGCCATAAGCGCATTTGCCCTAGCATGTGTCATAGGCTCTTTGTCATCTGCCCAGAGCAAGGTTTCTGCGTCTTGCTCCAAGCACAGTTCTGGTAAAACGGCTTCAACCGAAGCCCAGAGCTGAAGGAGAATCCCTCCTTTGTGTTCTCGGAGGTCTAACTCATACCATTGGGGGCCTTCAGTTGGTTTTAATACAATATGAGATTTACCATTCAATGATTCTCGCAACTCTGGGGTGTCTTCTAATTGAGCTTCGTAGAAAAAAACCCGCACGCCTTTAGCGCCACGCAACCACAAATAACGGCGAAGGTATTCATTGGACATTTTCCAGCATACGTCGCGCTTCAAGTGACCTTGATATTCGCTTGATACTTCCCCCTCAGCGACGTCAAACTCTGGTAGGTTTAGGGCGTCATATATGAGTCGTTGTTCTTCATTACCTATGCAGCGAGGGGTGAGACCAAGAGTCATCCAAACTTTTTCAGCGAGGCTAAAAGTGTAAAAGGAAGCGTCCCCCCAAGCCGCAACTATGTAATCATACCCAGAGATTGAAGGACTGAATTGAGCAGACTCTGCCTTTTCTTCACCAAAAGGAACAGAGTAAGCCACAACACCTTCACCTGCCTCCCTCAAGACTTCAATTGGGCCATCGTTATCCTCAGGAACAACAGCCATCTGAAGGTGTAAGTGTTCTGCATTTTCTCCAAAAAGATCAGTCTCCTGCATGCAAGCGACCTCAACACGTAAATCAGGAGATAGGCCTACAGGCTTCAGTAACTCTTTTAGTCTATGTGGCAAAATGGATTCTGACAGAGGGAACGATTCAAGATAATTGAAATTCATGGTTAACAACCCGATTTTTAGTCCTCATATATGAACTGCTGAACCTGTAATCAGGCCACTAATTGCAACAGCCGCTCAATATGTGCATAGTAGATTAGTATGTTATTGGTATCATAAGCCCTGCATGAGGATTGTTGCAATGGATGTTTGTCGTCTTGGAAGTCTTATCAATTTTTTTTCAATGCCCTCTAAAAAGGAGGATTTTACAGAGTGGGTATCCCAGAAGGATGTCGTTGATTTTTTGGTTAGTGATGTAAATGACGATGACATAATTCTTCATGCATCAGCAAAAACTACTCTTCTTAATACTGTCCTTGTTCTTAAAAATGAACTGTCTAAATCTGACCCTCATCAAATGGCTTCTTGGGATTACAACAATAGTGGATGGTCTGTTTGTAGCGGTGGTGGTCGTGACAAATCGTGGGTCGAACCACCACTAGAAAGTTGTAAACCTAATGTTCTTAGCAAAGGTGAGCCTCTCCTATTTAAGCGTTCTTTTCACGGTGTAAGAGGGCGAGAGCTACATAGAGGTCTCTGAAAAGTTCTTGCAAGTTATGGATCTGCACTACATGCATGAACTGAATTCTTGGTGCAAACTTGATAAAAATGGTGATATCGATGAAATCATCAAAATTCATGAGTTGGAGAAAGAAGGTGAAGAGTATGGCACTGTAGTTTCGATTAGATTCAGCGTATTAGCAGAGTACTGCTATCTAACCGAAACAGCGGTCGTAAGGTTATTTGATGTTGATAGAATTGACTATGCAAACTTCACTCGTTGGGGCTCATCACCAGAAGAAGTCGTGGCTGAACAAGGTGTGTTTGGCAAGCGCAAAGTCATCTCTAACGCTAGCTACTTTAGAGGTGTTCAAGCATTTGCGCCGATACATGAAGATAAGGAAGACGATACCTCAGAAGAACAGCAGTATGCCACTTTCATTGCTCAAGATTGGAAGAACAAGCGTGTTGAAGAGATATCATGTGCTCCATCCGCTATTGATAATTACTTTACAGACTCAGATAAAGCCTTTGAATTAAGCCCAGCATTCTTCAATGCTGAAGTTATTCTCAAATACAAGTCCGACACTGATAAATACACCTTAGAGGAAAGATCAATTACATCTAGAGCTGGTTGGTATTTAAAGAGCTACGACATTAACGAAGCTGGACAAATCCATACTTATCTAGGCGATCTACAGAAACTGCCATACTCAGAACAATTGCACTGGAAGCAATATAATGAGAAGCCTAAAGCACCTATTTCAGAGAGATCTTTAGAAACAGACTTTAAGGGAAATTGGTTTAAAGTTTGTAACCCAGTTGAAGATCTCAAGCGAAAATTGGACGAGCTTGATTCCAAAGGAACAACTTGGTGGAGAATGAAAAACCGTGTGGTGAAGCAATCCCTCCACTCTGTTTATTCAAAGTCTGTCGATGAGTGGAAAGAGGAGATTTTGAGGTTGGATCAGGTATTAGTCGAAGGTTTAGTCAAGAAACAATTGAAAGCTAAAGCGAAGACGCTTGGTCAAAATCCACCGGATAAAGATAGAGAATTGAAACTAGTTGAATGGTGCCTCTTGGGGTGTGGTTTTGATGCAGAACATGCACGTAGCGTCCTTACTCCTTGGCATGATGCTCATAATCTGAGAAGTGTCCTCAAGGGACATATTTCAGGACAAACCGCTGAGCAAATCAGACTAGATGCTATCAAGGACTTTGGTTCACTTAGAAACCACTTCAATGACCTCTGCGAAAGATGCCATGAATCACTCTGTGTCATCTTCAATGCTTTAGAAGAACATAAACAAGACAAAGCAGGTACTCAAAATATTTGAAGGTAGGGTTATTCACATGAGCCTAGCAAATCTAATCCCGAATTTGAGTGGCTGAAACTCATTTAGGGGCAAAAATGAGTTACAGCTTTAGGACGGCTTTGTGCCAAACTCGGCCCATCAGTACCCCTTATTATATGATTTTGTAATGGTCTATTGTTGCTCCCCAAATTCCTATCTTGCACTGAATTGCTATATCGAAAACGCAAAGCCTTTAAGGATTACCAGGAATGTTGGCCGATAACTTGCGGTCTACCACGTCGATTTAAACACCCACCAGACCGCTCTGACGAGGCTATACGCTTAGTTCTAGAACAAGCTGAAGCATTGTCTGATAGCTGGACATAAAATACAAAAGAGCCAAGAGTTCAGGCGTGCTTTTGGCTCTTTTAAGTTAAAAAAGTTTTAACACTTCCCTGTTTAGTCACCTTCAAATTTTGCTACCGAAGACAAAGCACTTTAAACGCCTAAAATCAACGTTTTAGTAGTACACAGCTGTGTTTTGTCTTCGCTCTAAAAAGTTTGTCTTCGTTTTAATTTCATCAAATCATTACAAAAATTAAATCCCTGCCTACTTGTCAAAAAACAAACAAATACTGTATAAATAACCATATAAATATTTTCCTTTTGTGGAGCCGACTATGCTAACAAGCATCGCTATTTCCAATTTTGCTATTGTTGAGTCTCTTGAGTTGGAGTTTAAAAAAGGCATGACGGTGATTTCTGGCGAAACAGGTGCTGGGAAATCCATCATGGTGGATGCGTTGTCGTTGTGTTTGGGCGATAGAACCGATGCGGCCGTCGTGCGCCACGGGGAAAAGAAAGCGGATATTTCCGCAACCTTTGACATTACAGAATACCCACATGTTTATGAATGGCTGGAAGAAAGAGATTTAGAGCACGATCAACACTGTATTCTACGCCGAGTGATCAGCAAAGAAGGTCGCTCTAAAGCCTACATCAATGGCCGTCCTTGCACCCTTGGTGATTTAAAAGAGGTCGGCAGTTATTTGGTCGATATTCATGGTCAGCATGAGCATCAGTCGCTATTAAAGAAAAGCGCACAGCGCAAGCAGTTAGACGAGTACGGTCAGCTTACCGAGCTTGCTAAGCAAGTGAGCCAGCAATACAGCACATGGCGCCAACTTAAAGAGGAACTTTCTTTATTACAAAACCGCTCGGCTGAGCAGGATGCGAAAATTCAGTTATTGTCTTATCAGTCTCAAGAGCTAGAACAACTGGATTTAAAAGAAGGCGAGATCGAGGCGTTGGAAAACGAGCAGGCATTTCTGTCGAATATCGCCGACTCCCAATACAAGGCCTATCAAGCCAGTGGGATTTTAGTGGACAGCGACGAAGGTAACGTTTGCTCTTTGCTGAACCAGGCACTCAACAGTGCTGGCCAAATTCGTCCGGCCACAAAAGCGCTAGAAGACGCACTGGAGATGATGAACGCGGCCTTGATTCAAGCTCAGGAAGCCGCAGATAGCCTCCATCACTACCAAGATACCTTAGAACAAGACCCTGAACGGCTCAGTGACATCGAACAGCGCTTGTCTGATATATATGACACGGCACGCAAGCATCGGGTATTACCTGAGGCCTTGATCGCACTACGAACGTCTGTAGACGCCGAACTTGCAACATTGCAAGGTGGAGAAGAAAGCCTTGACCATCTTAAAGAAAAAGAAGAGCGCGCTTATGAGTCACTCACGGCGCTGGCAACCACGCTGACCGAAAAACGCATTGCTGCCAAAGACAAGTTAGCCAAACAAGTGGAAGAGCAAATACACGGCCTTGGCATGCCCCATGCGCGTTTCTTTATTGATTGTCAGCCACTGAATCAAGTGACGGCCCATGGCTTTGAAGAAATCGAATACATGATTGCCTCTAACCCAGGACAACCCGCTCAGCCACTACGTAAAGTCGCATCAGGCGGTGAGCTATCACGTATTAGTTTGGGGATTCAAGTCGTTACTGCCCATACCTCCATCATTCCGACGCTGGTCTTTGACGAAGTCGATGTGGGGATCAGTGGTGGCATTGCCGAAGTGGTCGGTCGTATGTTGCGTTCTGTTGGACAACGCGGACAAGTTTTCTGCGTCACCCACTTAGCGCAAGTAGCCGCGCAAGGCAACCAACACCTACGCGTCAGCAAAAAAGTGGCAGACGATGCAACCTCATCACAAGTCTCACCACTAAAAGATCAGGACCGCACTCAAGAAATTGCCCGTTTGCTGGGCGGATTAGAACTAACCGAACAAACCCTCGCCCATGCAAGAGAAATGCTGGGCAATGTTCAACTGCAATAACGAAAAAGGCCAGCCAAGGTAGTCTTACTCCTTGGTTGGCCTTTAAATATCGTACTACGCGCTTTAAAACAGCCCACTACCACATTTTTTTGCTACAACCTCATGTCCCATCCATAGAACAGCCAGAAAACGCAGGCGCCGTTTATTTTTTCTTAGGGCGAACGTAGATAATCAAGCTGTGATCTTCGATATCATAGCCATACTCTTCGGCAATTTCATGTTGGCGCTTCTCAATAACAGGGTCAACAAATTCAATGACTTTGCCCGTTTCTAGGCAAATCATGTGATCGTGATGATCCCCTTTCGCCAATTCAAACACAGCCGTGCCCGCTTCGAAGTGATGACGCATCACCAAACCTGCGGTTTCAAACTGCGTTAGAACACGGTATACCGTGGCAAGGCCCACGTCTTCACCATGATCTAGCAGAGTACGGTAAACATCATCTGCACTTAAATGATGCTCTCCAGCATTCTCCAAAATTTGTAAAATTTTGACTCTAGGCAAGGTTACTTTGAGTCCAACTTTTTTTAGTTCTTGATTTTCACTGGTCATGAGGCATTCTCTATTCGATCTTGTTAATAATTACTTTATCATTAGCACACCCGAATTAGGATGTTATCAATGAAAAAATCAATTTTAGTTATATGCGCCTTATTTTCACTCAGCGCATGCAGTTTATTTCCACCGCCATATAAAGTGCCCGTATCGCAAGGCAACATAGTCACAAAGGATCAGTTGACCCAACTTAAAGTGGGTATGACACAGTCCCAAGTACTTTACCTCCTTGGTACGCCATTGGTTCGCGATACGTTCAAACCTGATATATGGCATTACTTGTACACCACCAAATACGCAACACCGGATACACCCAAAAGTGCTGCGCCTAAGCTAACGCTCATTTTTAAAGATGGTACGTTAGCCAAAATCCAAAACGATTAGCTTTTTTTCGCGGCTCGGTTGGCTCTAGCTTGTTTAGGGTCAACTTTGAGTTCGCGATAAATCTCTACACGCTCTCCCTCTTTTAGCGCTTGATCATCGGCGTTACGAACCGCTTTGCCAAAAATCCCCAGCTTCGCATTCTCAATATCCAAGTCAGGAAAAAAGTTCGTAATATTCGAACGACGCACCGCTTCTCTAACAGAACACCCTTCTTCAACATCCAAAGCGATAATTTTTTGCTTCTCGGGCAACGCGTAGGCCACCTCAACATGAATTTTATTCACCGTAAACAACCTTCGCTCGCTTACTAAATGCATCCACCATGGTGTTGGCAATCTGACTGAAAACACCACCAAAGGCAAACTTGAGCATACCACTTAATTCAAAGTCGATACTCAAGGCGATTTTACAACTCGTGGGGGACAACTCTGTAAATGACCACACCCCATGTAACTTTTTAAACGGGCCTTTCACTAACCCCATCACGATTTCATTTGGCTCATGCAAATGATTTTTCGTCGTAAAAGACTGACGGACAGGCCCTTTGCCCACTTCCAACGAAGCCACGATTTCCGTTGGCGTTTTTGAAATCAGTGTCGAATTCATACACCCCGGCAAAAACTCCGGATAACCATTAATATCATTCACCAAATCAAACATTTGCTTGCAACTGTACTCAACATGCGCAAAGCGCTCTATACGACTCAAATCAGACTCCTATCCAACCCGCAAAAGTGACCAACACCAATACAGGAATACTGACGTACTTCAAGGTGCAGTACCACCATTGAAAACACATACTTTTCTTTGCCACCATTTCGTTCTGCAAAACCGAACGGGGCAAAAACCATGCGACTAAAACTGACAATAACATTGCCCCCAAAGGCAACAAAATCTGGGAAGTTAACTTATCGAGAATCTCGAAGAAATTTAAATGGTACAGCAATTTACTGTCCCAATGATTAAACGACAATAAAACAGCAATGCCGACCAACCAAACCAAGAACCCCAACAAAAGGGCGGCTTTCATACGGGCGATATAATACTTCTCGTGCAACCATGCGACGAACAATTCCAGCATTGAAATCGCCGAGGTTAAAGCCGTAATCGTCAGCAGCAAAAAGAAAAAGCCCCCCACTTCACGACCCGCAGGCAAACTGCCAAAAATGATTGGCAAAGACACAAAGGTCAAACTCGGCCCCGATTGCACATTGATATGAAAGGCAAAGGCCAACGGAAAAATGATCAACCCCGCTAATAAAGAAACGGCCAGATCAATCAAGGCCACCGTCGAACACGCACTGGCAATCGACATACGCTTACTCATGTAGGCACCATAAGCAAACATAGCCCCCATGCCCACACTTAAGCTAAACAATGCCTGCCCAATCGCCGCCGTCACCACCTTTAGCGTAATGTCTTGCCATGACCAGCGAAATAAAAACTGAACCGCTTCCCATGCATTGCCTTTATACAAAGCAAACCCTGCCAGCATGAGCAATACCACGATCAATACAGGCAATAAAATACGCACTAAGGCAGCCAAACCACGCGTCACCGACTGCCCCACAACGACCACCACCAACAGCATAAACAGAGTATGCCATAGCAGCATTTCCCCAGGAGAGGATAACAGTGCGTCATACATACTCTGAGCGCCTGACTCTGAAATACGCACAAACTGACCAGACACCGCACGCTCAACATAGGCCATCGACCAACCCGCGATCACGCTGTAAAAGGTCAGAATCAGAAAGCCCGTCACCCCTGCCAACCAAGGAACTAACACCCAAGCTGAATGAATAAGACGGCGCTCACTTAAATCATTTACCGTATCAATCGGATTAGAACGAACTGTCCGCCCTAATGCTACCTCCGCCATTAAAATCGGCAAACCAACCAATAACAAACAGGCACAATAAACAAACAAAAACGCTCCGCCGCCGTTTTCGCCTAGTAAATAAGGAAATCGCCAAATGTTCCCTAAACCCACAGCAGATCCGCTTGCCGCAAAAATAAATATCCAAGGACTCGACCATATACCTTGTAAACTTCGACTTTCAGGCATAAATTTACGCTCTTGCTACATCAAAGTAGCTTGAATGAATGGACGACAGAAATTGGCAGAATCGTCAAAAAGCCAAACCGTCATGGCTAGGAAGCGTCTTTGACTCTTCCCCAGTATTTATTACAAGCGAATTTTCTTACATTAAGACGCATACCTCAAGAAAAGCATAGGTTTTTACGTCTATCGATCGTATAATTTCCGACTATGAGTAAAGCAAAGAAAAAATCAAACAGTTCTGGAACCATTGCGCTCAACAAACGAGCCAAGCACGACTACTTCGTAGACCAAAAATTCGAAGCAGGCCTAGCCCTTGCTGGCTGGGAAGTCAAAAGTCTTCGCGAAGGCAAGGCGCAACTGGTTGACTCCTATGTCATTATCCACCAAAACGAAGCCTGGCTTATTGGTGCGCGCATTACGCCATTACTTGCCGCCTCGACACACGTGGTGTGCGAACCCTTGCGCCAAAGGAAACTGCTCCTGAATCGCAACGAAATTGATCGTATTATCCAAGTGACCGAACAAAAAGGCAAAACCTGTGCGGCCATGGCGCTCTACTGGAAAGGCAATAAAATCAAATGCGAAGTGGCCCTTGTGACTGGTAAAAAAGACCACGACAAACGTGACACAGAACGTGACCGCGATTGGGCCCGTGATAAAGAGCGTTTAATGAAACACAGTGTCTAACCACAACATATGAATCAAATGAGGTGGAAATGCGTTATAAAGGCCACTTTAAATACGCAGATTCCCTCTCACCCCTAGCCGTGGGAAACGGTTTCAGTTAGAATAGCGTCAACTTTAGGGGGTGACATGGTTTCGACGCTGGTTGCAAACCCTGAGGTGCATGTCGAGAGTGATGCGTGATCTCGTAAATCCCCCGCATCAATTATATAGTCGCAAACGACAAAAACTACGCTTTAGCAGCCTAAACCCCTGCTAGTGTGCTGCCCTCAGGTTGCTTGTAGCCCGAGATTCCGCAGTATCATAAATTACAAGATGCTAACCGATGCCCCGCCTAGGGATAAGGTTCTAAGACTAAGTAGGCTCGCCATAAACACCCTGTCCTTCGGGCGGTTTGTGGTCAAATAATAGAAGCGACTAAGCATGTAGAGCCGATGGCAGAGGACTGGCGGACGGGGGTTCGATCCCCCCCACCTCCACCACTTAAGTGGTTGTGTTTAAAAGGGTTTGCACTTTTTAAACTCAGCTCGGTGCACACTAGAGGCACCAAAGAATGTAAGGCCACCTTCGGGTGGCTTTTTTATTGCCCTGAAGAATTTAACGCTATCTTTTTTGAGGTGGTATCTTCTCTCGCTCAGCAATCATCAACAGCTTGCTTTCTAAGGCGCCTACCGTCTAGTAAGAAGTAGCTGAGTATGTCGTCCCATAGTTTTATAATTCGCTTCAAAGCAAAAGCAGTTGGCTGATTAGGTTCAGGAGATAAGAATTTTCGGTATAGGAGGCTAAAACACCTTTTAGAAGGTGTTTTAGTTTTCGTCAGGTACGCTTTTAAGGTGTTGTTGGTACTGGGCTATGTTGAGTTTGACTTGTGTTTCCAACCAGGCTTTTTCGTCGTCATCGGCGTTTGCCATAAAGTCACGAACCAATGTCATGATACGTTCAAAGCGTGGGTCACTACCGTATTCGCCGTTCGGCTCGCGTACAGCGGAGGTAGCGGAATCATCTGCAGACGCGAACATTTGCCCTTTTCCGCTAAGCAACCAATCAATCGAAACACCATATTTTGCGTGGATTTCACGCAGCAGTTTCGCACCTAATGGTTTTTTTTCATAAATACTGTTTGTGATCGTTCTTACTGTGACGCCTGTATCTTTTTGAATATCCTCAGGTTTTAAATTTAACTCAGCCAGAAGCAATTGAAATCGATAGATTTCACCCTCTTTTTTCTTTCCTATCCATTTTTTAGGTGTTAAAATTTGCTTTGTCATTGTTTGACCTCATTTGAAACCAAAGTATATCAGGAGAAAGAGGATGCAAGAACCAACAAAGAAACAAGCACTACAAAAAAGGCCAAATCGCGTCTCAGAACAGATCAGTTTTCGACACAGTGAATCGGTGAAAACCAAGCTTTTGGAGCTCTCGGAAGAAGAAAACCTCGGTATTGCAGAAATTGCTCGCCAGATATTTAATGAGGGGCTAAAAGCACGCTATGGTGTCATTGTACGTGGAAACCAAGTAGTTGAATAAAACTCGACCAAAAGAATCGTCTAAAACATTAACAAAAATTGCCGAATACAGTAGGGTTGATGCCAAAATAAACCTGTAGAAAAAAAAGGACAGCAGAAGGCTAACGACCTGAACACAATGGAAGGACACAAAAATGGATAGGTTAGGAATACAACGACTCGCCGAGTACGCTCTCGGACTCACAGCAGATCAAACTGATACCTTGATCGATAATGGCGAAGATTATGACACCCCGCTAAAAGAGCGTTTTGGTGTCGACTTAGAAACCTTTGGCAAAATCGCCAATGCCCTTATTTCACTCACCCCAATGATTGAAGAGCCGGACTCTCACCGACTGATACACGCCTTTGTGACATTTCAAAATGGCTGTGGCACCATCATTACCAAACAGCCCATTAGTCCTATGCAGTCGCTTGATGAATGAGTGCTCTAGTGGCGTCAAATACTCAGAGATAACGTGGCACTTGAGAGAGTTCATCTGAGAGCGTTCATCTAGACCAAAAAATGGTATGGTGCTGCGTCGCACTCATATATGGCTTTTTTGAGCGCGAGCAATCGCCATTATTTTGACAATAATGGGTCATTTACTTTCAACAATTAGTCATAACATTGTAAGAGGGTAACTATTACTCGGATTTGTGATTGAATTATGCTCTCATGACACAATAGCGAATCGAAATAACGACTTTATAGAGGATGTAAACGTGAGATTTTTTATCACTACGGTTTTGCTCAGCGTCTTGTTAACAGGCTGCTCCACTTCTGAGATCATGCAAGGCCATCATGTGAGCAATGTTGACCCTGACGTGCGCATTGCCAAAACCGCCAAAATCAAAATTCAAGGAGATCCAAAAGGCGATGAATTAACCAATAAGCGCTATATTTCCAATGTTATCGCCTCTTTCAACGCATTGGGTTATAAAAATGTTTCCACGGATTACAAGCACCCAAATTATATTTTGACCATCAATTTCCTCTCGTCTGAGAAGAAGAAGGATCTGTCTGTTCCGATTTTTAATGATGTAAACGATGGCTATTACACCACCTGTAGCAAGCCCAAGGGCTCCAATCAGGAAGTCAACTGTGTCAGAACAGAGCGAACCGTCACCCGTGTGACTGGCTACAGAAAGGTCACGGCAATGGTCAGTGTGTATACCTTTGATTTTAATATCAAAGACAGCAAAGGCGCGCCAGTGCTGGTATCAAGCAGTACTCTTGAAAATGAAACCTGTTCGAAATGGAAGGTGTTTGCCTTTTTAGCCAAAGAAGCGGTGGCAAAAACCAGTTTTACCAATCCGATGGATCAGGGTTTTACCGTGAAAATGCCAGAAAACTACCAATGTAAGGCGGATGATAACTAGCTGTCTAGCTGTCCCTCTCATCTTGGGCCAATGTCCATTTAGGGCATTGGCCCAAGGGCACGTTTGTTTTTACTCTTCTTAGCGTTTCTCTTCTAAATATAAGCTTTATTTATAGCTAATTGATTTGAATAAAGTTTATCATTTTTGTGCATTTTTTAATCACAATAAGTGTTTAAGAGCGTATTTATTATAAAAAAACTATATGACCCAACACTGTCGTGTACTCGTAGACATCTATACTGTGTAGTAGAACACGCGAAAAGCTGAGCAGTGGTTCCGTGTCAAACAGTGTCGATACGTTGTTTCCAAATTCAATTGTTTTTTTGAAAAACGAGGGGAAATCTATGATCAATCACGTTTGGGGTTTAATTCATCATCCGGAACAAGAATGGCGGACCATTAATAAGGAACATGAAAGCGTCAGCCATTTATATATGCACCATGTACTGTTATTAGCGGCCATTCCCGTAGTAAGTACCTTTATTGGTACCACCCAATTTGGCTGGACATTTGGTGGTAACGATACCATCAAGGTCTCCATGCTCAATGGCTTAAGCCTTGGTGTCTTGTTCTACCTTCTTATCTTAGCGGCGGTGGCCGTTGTGGGCAGTCTCATTCATAGAATGGCGAAACAATACCCGAGCCGACCTAGTCGACATGAGTGTATTGTCTTTGCTGGCTACATTGCGACGCCTTTGTTCTTAAGCGGCATTTTCGCGGTTTATCCAATTATTTGGCTATGTACCCTCGCCTGTGTGGTAGGCATTTGCTATACAGCGTACTTACTGTACAAGGGAACACCCAGTTTCTTGGGAATCAGTCATAAAGAAGGCTTTATCCTTTCCAGTTCCACCTTAGGTATTGGCATTTTGGTATTAGAAGCCGTATTAGCGGGTATTGTACTGCTTTGGAGCATGGGCTCAGAACACAGTGTTGTTTGGTACTTCTTTCGGTAATGGGGTAATTTTTTAGAATACAACGCCATATGGCTAAGCGATGACCCACTAAAAAGAAAAAGCGCTTTTCAGCTTCTCCTGAAAAGCGCTTTTTTAGTCGCTGCTCTCTCTTTTCTAGCGCTCTTTCGCACACCACTGCAACGCCATTGCCATTCCCCTCTGGTCGAGATTGGGAAGCGTTTACGTTATGTAACAGTCCTATCGCTTTCTTTGATAGATAATAGCCCATAATATATCGCCGCTTATCGATATTCGCCGACCAAGGCACGTTAACAACAAGGCGAGGAGAAAGCGTACTTTCTCGACTCTAGGTCCATAGGGGCCATTAATCATTTTAATGTTAGATAGGCGTCTTGGGATCGAACATGGCTGACATAACTAGCCGCCATAATGCGGCTTCGATATAGTAGGATTATGCATTTTATAGAAACGGGAATCATTATGTTGCTTACGGATTATCCCTTTTACAACCGTCACGTTTATGAAGGTGTTGAACAGTGAAGTCTTTAATTTGGTTACCTTTTTTACCTTTACTTGGCACCTTGGTTCCGCTCATCGCATCACGGCTTAGTCGTACCGCCTGTGCGTTTTTAACGGCCGCTTTGCCAGCTTTAACCTTGTTTTTAGTGTTGTCCCATACCGAGGCGATTTTTCATGGGGAACGTTTTTTTGCGTCCATCCCTTGGATACCCGCCATTGGTTTACAGCTCGCTTTCCGACTAGACGGTTTATCTCTGCTGTTTTCCATTTTGATTTTAGGTATTGGTCTACTGGTTATCCTGTATGCACGCTACTATTTGTCGGCAAAGGACTCCATCGGCAAATTTTATTCCTACCTCATCCTCTTTATGTTTGCCATGCTAGGAGTGGTGTTATCGGATAACCTGATCCAGATCTGGTTCTTCTGGGAGTTAACCAGTATCAGCTCTTTCTTGCTGATCAGTTTCTGGGGAGACAAAACAGAAGCCCGCAAAGGGGCTCGCATGGCGTTGACTGTCACGGGAGCGGGTGGTTTGGCCTTGCTGGCTGGGTTGCTATTGCTCGGCCATACGGTTGGCAGCTACAGCTTACAGACCGTGCTAGACAGCGGCGATATGATCAAGGCAAGCTCGGCTTATCCCATCATCTTGGTTTTGGTGCTGTTAGGCGCCTTTACTAAATCGGCACAATTCCCCTTCCATTTTTGGTTACCGAATGCCATGGCGGCCCCCACCCCAGTGAGTGCTTACTTACACTCGGCCACCATGGTAAAAGCCGGTATTTTCTTGATGGCGCGCTTTTATCCTGCACTGGCCGATACCGATTTGTGGTTTATGCTGGTCAGTTTAACGGGGTTGGCGACCTTTTTAACTGGCGCCTATATCGCCTTATTTCAGCACGATTTAAAAGGCTTACTAGCCTACTCTACCATCAGTCATTTAGGTCTCATTACGCTCTTATTGGGCATGGGAACAGATTTATCGGCCGTAGCGGCACTTTTCCATGTGATGAACCATGCCATTTTTAAAGCCTCTTTGTTTATGGCGGCGGGCATCATTGATCATGAATCTGGCTCGCGCGATATGCGTCAACTGAATGGCTTGTGGAAATTTATGCCCTATACGGCGACACTGGCTATGGTGGCGTCAGCGTCGATGGCGGGGGTTCCTTTGATGAATGGCTTTTTGTCTAAGGAGATGTTTTTTACGGAGACCTTGCATCAAGCGTCATTAGGCTCTTTATCTTGGATGGTTCCCGTATTAGCGACGCTTGGCGGGGTCTTCTCCGTCGCCTACTCCATGCGCTTTATTCACGATGTCTTTTTTAATGGCGACCCCATTAATTTGCCTAAAACGCCCCATGAACCCCCTCGCTATATGAGAGTGCCAGTGGAGATTTTGGTGGCCTTATGTTTATTAGTGGGGATTTTCCCAGGCGTCATAGTCGGTCATTTGCTCTACGCAGCAGCCTCTGCAACACTCAATGGTTCTGTCCCCAGTTACAGTTTAGCGATTTGGCATGGCGTCAACTTCCCCTTGCTCATGAGTATCATCGCGATGTGCGGTGGCTTGATTGTTTATGCAAATCGCCGGCATCTGTTCAAATTCCAAGCGCAATTCCCCGTGAGCGACCCTAAACTGGTGTTTGAAAGTGCTGTCCAGTACATTACCCGTCGTGCCAGCCAGTTTATTACTCTCACTGAAAATGGCTCATTACAGCGTTATGCGTTTTTGACCTTGCTGTTAGCCGTGGTGATGACCACCATTCCGCTGATGAGGCTAAACGCAACCGCTGGGCTTCGCCCCGAAATTCCCGTCGATGCGTTATCCATTACGGCGGCGGTTCTGTTGTGTTTATCTGGTTTAGCAACGGTTATTTGGCATCGACGTCGCTTGCTCTCTCTATTGACCTTATCGGTGGTGGGATTGATTGTGTCGCTGGCTTTTGCGAAATTCTCAGCCCCCGATTTAGCCTTGACTCAGCTGTCCGTTGAAGTCGTCACCGTAATTCTGCTGATCCTAGCACTGTTTTTCTTACCGCAAAAAACGCCGAAAGAATCTTCTCCTCGACGTGTGGTTCGTGATTTAGGTCTGGCAGCCTTTGTCGGTGGCACCGTCGGTACCATCTGTTATGCCTTAATGACTCGCCCGCTGGACAGCATTTCAACCTTTTTTACCGAAAACAGTAAAACGGGCGGTGGTGGCACCAACGTAGTCAACGTCATCTTAGTGGACTTCCGTGGTTTTGATACCTTAGGAGAAATTACGGTACTGGGTATCGCGGCTCTGGGTATTTATAAGCTCATCGCCAGAATGCGGCTTTATATGCCATCAGGGGATTACCAAGGCCGTCCTTGGGCAGAAGATAAGCATCCCATGCTATTAGCGGTGATTTCACAAAGCTTGCTGCCATTGGCCTTGCTGGTGTCCGCCTACATCTTCTTGCGTGGTCACAACCTACCTGGCGGTGGCTTTATCGCAGGCCTGATCACGTCGGTGGCGATTATTCAACAATATGTAGCCCACGGTGTGGAATGGATAAAAACACGTATCAAGCTGGATTATCAGATCATGATCGGCAGTGGTATTGCCATTGCGACCCTCAGTGGCTTAGGGAGCTGGTTGTTTAACCGCCCTTTCCTCACCACGTGGTTTGATTATTTCTCCTTACCCCTCATTGGTAAGTTCGAGCTGGCCAGTGCCATGGTATTTGACCTTGGTGTGTACCTCACCGTGGTGGGAGCCACCATGTTGATTTTGGCCAATTTAGGTAAATTGACGACTAGCGAGCGCCCTACTCAACAGGAGCATGAATAATTATGGAAGGTATTTACGCATTTTCCGTTGGCCTACTCACCGCCTGTGGTGTGTTTTTGACGTTACGAGGCCGCAGTTTCTCCGTGGTCGTAGGATTAACCTTATTGTCCTACGCTGTGAATTTATTTCTGTTCGCCAGTGGTCGATTGAAGCTTAATGCCGCTGCGGTCTTAGGGCGCTCTGAACAGTACAGCGACCCCTTACCTCAAGCCTTGGTTCTGACGGCTATCGTCATTGGCTTTGCGATGACGGCTTTTGTGGTCATTCTTGCCATGCGCGCCCGAGCGGACTTGGGAAATGATCATGTTGACGGCCAAGTGCCCAAACCTAAACCCCCGATCCTGCAAAAGGGCAATACCACTCACAAAGCCGGAGGCGGTCAATAAATGCAGCATTTGAGCATTTTCCCTATTCTAATTCCGTTGCTGTGTGGCGCCTTGATGCTGCTACCCCCCTTTTCGAAGACCCTTCAGCGACAGCGAATTTTATCTGTCATTGGCACCTTCGCCTTGCTGATATCGTCAGCCTTTTTACTGCATCAAGTGATGATGAAAGGCGTTCATTTATATGCATTGGGCGATTGGCAACCCCCCTTTGGTATTGCCTTAGTGGCAGACCCTGTCTCGACCTTGCTGGTGACCTTGGCGTCTTTTCTAGGCTTTGCGGTCATGCTGTACGCTTTGAATGATCATGACAAAGGAGGCGCGTACTTCCATCCGCTGTTTATGTTTCAGTTAATGGGTATTAACGGCGCCTTTTTGACAGGAGATATCTTTAACCTTTTTGTCTTTTTCGAAGTTTTATTGATTGCCTCCTATGCGCTATTGGTTCACGGCGGAGGCAAGCCAAGAACTCAGTCAGCACTGCACTATGTGATTCTCAATTTAGTCGGCTCTAGTTTGTTCCTGTTTGGTTTAGGGATTATTTATGGCACCTTGGGTACGCTCAATATGGCGGACCTTGCGGTCAAAGTCGGCAGCCTGCAAGGTGAAAATGCAACGCTAGCGAAAACGGGTGCAGCGCTTTTATTGGTCGTATTTGGGCTAAAAGCCGCCATGCTACCCATGCATTTTTGGCTACCTCGTACCTATGCCAGCGCCACTGCGCCCGTTGCGGCCCTGTTTGCGATTATGACCAAAGTCGGCATTTATAGTATTTTCCGCGTTTATGTGGTGATCTTTGGCGACCACGCGGGCGAGCTGGCGAATATCGCTACACCTTGGTTATGGCCTCTAGCACTTTTGACCATCACCATCGGCACCATCGGGGTCATCGCCAGCCCTGGGCTGAAAACCTTAACCGCCAATTTAGTGATCGTTTCCAGCGGCAGCTTATTGGTGTGCGCGGCCATTCATTCAGCAGCAGCCACCTCTGCGGCTTTGTATTATCTGGTTCACAGTACCATCGCCTCTTCCGCGCTGTTCTTATTAGCGGATGTCATCGCGCGTCAGCGTGGTCAAGCGGAGGATCGCTTTGTACGCTCACGCCCATTTATGCAGCCTAAAATGATTGGCTTTGCCTTTGCTATTTGTGCATTGGCTATGATTGGCATGCCGCCGCTCTCCGGTTTCATCGGAAAAATCATGATTCTACAATCCGCCCATACAACAGCAGAATCTGCTTGGGTATGGCCGTTGATTCTCGTCAGTAGTTTGGCGGCTTTAGTGGCATTTTCACGCGGTGGGACAACCATGTTTTGGCGTCATAATGGCAACTCTAATAACGATGTGAATACGGCAAAGCCCTTAGAGATTATCGCCATTGGCTTACTATTAGTCGCTTTACCACTGATGGTTGTGTTTGGTGGCGACATCACGGATTACACGCAAAACGCCGCGAACTATTTACACGATTTTAATGCTTCGGCTTATGATTTATTACCAGGAGTGACGTCATGAGAGTCTTTCCTATGCCTTTTCACAGCCTGCTATTGTTTGTGGTGTGGCTACTTTTAAATAATTCCGTCAGTGCTGGCCATATTGTGCTCGCTGCGTTTTTTGCTATTGCCATTCCGTTATTCGTTAATGGCATGCGCGATGAGCACCCTAAGATCCTCAAACCATGGCGTGCGTTTCGCTATGTTTTAATGGTGATGCGCGATATTTTGGTGGCTAACATCGAGGTTGCTTGGCTGATCATTCGTCCTATCAAACATTTAGAGCCTGGTTTTGTCGCGGTTCCTATCAATATTCGCTCCGATCTAGGCATCACCATTTTAGCCAGTACGGTTTCTCTGACACCGGGCACGGTGAGTGCTGAAATCTCTAAAGACAAGCAATGGCTATATGTTCACGCTCTGCATTTAGAGGGAGAAGCCGATTTGATCCATTTGATTAAAACTCGCTACGAAGCCCCTCTTAAGGAGATTTTCGGATGCTAAATTGGACACTCTTTATTGTCGCCGTCTTCATTTGTATCGCTTTGTTCTTGAATCTATGGCGCCTTTTTAAAGGGCCAACCATTTCTGATCGCATCTTGGCGCTAGATACTATGTACATCAATACCATTGCGCTGATTTTAATGTATGGCATTTACGTGGGTACTAGTTTGTATTTTGAAGCCGCCTTATTAATCGCCATGCTTGGTTTTGTCAGTACTGCTGCTTTATGTAAGTACTTACTTCGTGGCGATATCATAGAATAGGATTGATTATGCCTTTATATCTCGAAATCATTATTTGTGTTTTGCTGCTGATTGGTGGTGTGTTTTTGTTGCTTGGCTCTTATGGCTTAGCACGACTACCTGATATTTTTACCCGTTTACACAGTCCGACGAAAGCCAGCACGCTAGGCATTACAGGGGTTTTATTGTCTTCTATGGTATTTCATAGCTATCAGAATGGCAGCCTTTCAGTCAACGAACTGCTTATCACTCTATTCTTACTGATTACCGCACCAGTCGCGGCTTATATGATTGCCAAAACGGCCATTCATCATGAGACCCCACCGTTAGATAAAACGAAAAATGCCCATTTGGTAAGCAAAATACGTGATCGACAAGCCCCAAAAGAGAATGATGAAGCCTAATTGGGCTTAAGCCAGCAGTTCGATCACACCATTGTGAAACACAAAAAAACCACGCTGTCGCTGACAGCGTGGTTTTTATTTGGGAACGCTTAATATCACTCTATGCTTTATATTCAGTTGCTTAGTTCCTCAATATAAAGAGGAAGACTAGTTAAGCGACAACATATTGGTTTTACTGATGCGATGACGATAAATTTCACGCAGATATTTAATCGCATTTTTCACGTTTTTCATGTCCAAACGAATATCATTGATGGACACAAAGCGCTCGCTATCTTCGATCAATTCTCGGTATTTTTTCTCATACATAGGCTTGATCGCATACCAGTTGGTATCGAGAATTTTCGCTGGGTTTTCATACTCAAGGAAGTATTTTTCCACCTCCTCTTCATCGAACACGTCACCTTGAATAAAGCCGATGATGGCTTTATCAATTTCATCGTTATAGCGATACTCATCACGAGCAAAACAGCGTTTCATGTACGATACCATCAAGGTTAAAAAGTCATCGCTCAGACACGGACTTTTGGCTATCAAGGTGGTTAATGATAAATTCGCCGATGCTCCAATCACTAAGGCATAACGCTTCAGAGTCGTATTAGGGAACAAGCGGTTCAACTGTACTTTTAGACGGTTCATCGCCGTGAAGGATAATTTAAAGTCCCTTGGCACCGAAATAATCGACACAATGGACGAACAGTTTTTAAAGAAGTGTAGATTGTTTAATTTATTAGAGTCATATTGGCTTTTACGATAATCTTGAATGCAGTTACGATAACGCTCAGACTCCACAGGCAACACACTGATGCCCTCAATCGCCGAGGTATCATCGTTAAAGTGGGGTAGCTCAATGGAGCGACAAAACAAATCATCAATGTCCACTTCGCTCATGGGGCCTTTCTTTCTGACCACACTTTCTGCATAAGCAACCGCCACGGGGCCAGCTAAACTCATGAATAGATCGTTGGCATCCAAGCGGATGGTTTCGGCGATGTCGATACCCGCACGGCGGAAATAGTCCTCATCGTAATCTGTCGTGACCGCTTGAGCAGTTAGGATGTTAAAAATTTGTTGCGAGATATACTGATTGGCGTATTTCTCCATGGTATTAACATCAATATCTTCCACATCGTTACCGTCTTCTTCCTCGGCGTAGCGCATAATATCGTTCGATATCAGCATCATGGAGTTCCAAGGACGAATACGTTGCATGACGTTTTCGGGGTCTTCGTCGTTATCTCGCTCTTCGTTATAGGAAAAATCCCATTCCTCTGAGACATATTTCGTCAGCAAGCGCCCTGCGTTAATGTGTAATGCTTCAGAAATATCAATATCTTTGCCGGAGATATTTGGCAAAATACAAATACCTGAGGTGAAAATCGGCTCAAATACAAAGCTGTGACGTTTATCCACGGCTTTGTTTAACTCTGCACGGTAATCAAAGGTTTTGCTTAAATAGGAAAACTGCTGCGCCAAACCAAACTCAGAGGCCATCCCTGATCCAGTTCCACCACCCGCACTGAAGATATAAAAATACAATCGCGATTGATTCGCTTTGATGCCACAAGAATCCACTAAATAAGAATGCATATGACGCCAGCTGTCATTACGGAAGCTGGATGTATCTTTGTTGAGAATAATCTTAGCGAGATATTGCCCCAAAATAGGCGCGTTACCTGCACCACCAGCATGTACTTCAGACAGATCCATGATCTGCAATTTACGGTAGGCTTCTAGAAATTGCGCGCGCCCTGCTTGACTAGAAAAACGGATGCGACCTTCGATGTCTTTATCCAAGTCGCCTAGCATGACAATGGGCTCAATCAGAAAAAGTGGGGTTGAACTGGATTTTTTATCGATGGAAAACTTTTTACGAATCCAATTGAGCGACTTAAGATCACTCTCTTGTGCTTGTTTCTCATGATATTCCACTTCGTGGAGGTAGCTGGTTCTGGCGTTGTAAACTAAGGTAGCTACTTCCAAAGCGATGTTAGAACCACAACGCCCAAGACCAACAAGGCATACCGAAGGGAAATTTTGCTCTACATTTAACTCTTCATCCGGTATGACAGGGTGGATTTGCTGACGAACAACGTCTAGGTTTTCAAGGATTTTTTCTAAATTAGGTTCGGTAAAAAAGAAATGTTCTATGGGTAGATTATCGCGGTTCATAAAATTTCCCTATTAAGATCACTGTGTGCTGCAATCTTAGTTCATTATAATTTTTTTATCTTGAATAATGAGTGCAAGCGCCGCTTACTCAGTGGTCATCATTACTCGCTGTCATTATTTAGGACAATAGCACTATTTAAATACAAAGTAAGCAATGAGTAAAAATAGATATTTTTCAATTTGTAAAAAAAAGTAAGAAGCCTCTAGGCACCGCCACCGCTCGAAGTAAACGCGTCATATCCTCCCTTGGAAATAATCAGTAAACGCAATTGTCTTGGTAAACCTAGCTGGTCACTTTTGCAATAACGGAAGCAGCAACTCGGTTCTCCCCCTTAGCCGGGCAAGACAACAACCGCTTTTTACCACCCACATCATGAGCTTAAAATACGAAAATAAGTAGGAATAGATAAGTATAGGGGAATCTGGATAGTTGTTTTTCTAAGAAAACTGAACAATAATTAATCAAACTAACATTTAGGAGCTTCTTATGAGCGTCTCCTCAGTGTCTTACAATGACTGGTCAAAAATACTCCCCACAGCGCCAGCTTCTGCGGCATTGGCGAATAACTCGTCTGGGCAACATCCTGCTCAATCACGGGAAAGCCTTCATTTGTCAACAAAAGCACAGCTAATCAGTCAGCAACTACAAGCGAAAACAGATAAAGAAGAAGCCCCCAAAACAGAGTCCATTCAAGTAACTTCCAGTGTTGGCAAATCGGCCAGCGCTTCGGGGCTGACCCGCAATGAAGCGATCGCTATGTATCGCTCCATTGAGTCCATTCTGTAACATTTATTAGTTGAACTAGCTAAAAGTCAGGGTGTAGTTAACGGCAGATAAGTAATCGGCCTCACTTTGAAGGTTCGCCAAGGTGAGAGGTCGGCCATCCAACCAGCCCGGAAGAAAATCCGCATGCAAATGTTTATCATCGGCTTTTAAGGTAAATATGGGCATATCACCTTCTTTGCGATCATGATGCAACAAGATTGCTAAGCGTAATAAGATAGACAAACGATCCAAATCCTGTTGATCACTTTTCGTAAATTTAAAGTTAAGGGATTGAGTGAATTTACGTCGATGGCGCAGAATCAAGTTCGCCAAGGCCTGCTGCTCTTGTTGAGAAAAGCCAGGCATATCTGACTCGCTGATGATATAGGCGCCATGTTTATGGTAACGGCTATGGGAAATGCCTAATCCGACTTCATGCAGCAACCCCGCCCAACGCAATAAGTCCTCGCTAGAGATACTGTTCAATCCCCAATCCTCTTTGACTTGGGCCAAGGCCGATAAAGCGGTATGGGTGACTAGTTTCGCTTGCTCAGTATCTATGTGGTACTGGCTCAACATATAGTTGACAGTACGTTCACGAATATCCGATTCAGCATAACGCCCCATGATGTCATATAGCACCCCTTCCCTTAAGGCTCCAGGGGAGAAGTCCATTAACTTAATATCAAAGCATTCAAACACTGCCGTGAGAATGGCCATACCCGCAGCGAAGGTGGGTTTTCGTTCTGGCTTCAAGCCAGGAAGGTCAATTTTGTCAGCATGACCTGCGCTAAAGAGTGCTTTTTGGATTTGCTTAAGGCATTTAGGGGTGATGCCTTTTTTGCTCCAGTTATTTTCTTTAACAATATTAAAAACGGCTTTTATCGTACCAGAGGAGCCAATGGCTACATCCCATTTTTCCTCTAGATAGTCATCTTGGATACTTAATAGCTCCAGACGCGCGGCAGTCACCGCTTTTTGAAAATTCGATTTAGTGATGGTGCCGTCAGGAAAAAATCGCTGACGAAAGCTGACACAGCCCATGTGCAGGCTTTCGGTGAGAAAAGGCTCTAACTGATGACCGATAATAAACTCGGTGCTCCCTCCTCCAATATCCACCACCAAGCGTTTTAAATCACCATGATCCATAGTTTTCGACACGCCGACATAAATCAAACGGGCCTCTTCTCGACCCGCAATGATTTCAACCGGATGGCTCATGATATCCATCGCTTTACCGATGAAATCGTAGCGGTTTTTCGCCACACGTAACGCGTTGGTACCCACAACACGAACAGAGCCTGGCGGCATACCTTCTATTACTTGAGCAAATTGAGACAAGCAGTCCAAACCGCGCTGCTGTGACTCATCATCCAATATGTGATCATTTAGACCCGCAGCTAGCTGAACTTTTTCACCAAACTCACCCGTAATCCGCAACTGCCCGTGCGAAACTTGAGCGATAACCATGTGAAAGCTGTTTGAACCTAAATCAATCGCGGCAATTTTTTCAAACGGAAAATCATGTGACTGTTGCAAAAAGAGGGACTGCATCCGATAGCCTTTTTTCAGTGAAAAATCTTGTTAAAAGAAAGTATATCAGTTGTTTGTAGCCTCTTAATAGAAGAGACGAACTTCCCAACTCAAAAAGGCCATTAAATCGCTAAAAAGAATGATATAGTTATATAAATCTTTTGTATTGTTTGCGAAAAAAAGTTAGCTTTAGCCTGTTTTGATCAAAAAATTACCAAAAAAACCTTTTTTTCGCATGATTTCCTATAGACCTTACGTTTAAGTCGAACTATAGTAGTTACTGTCTTAGTGCATAAAGCTGTCGCTATTGGGCATTAAGACTCCAATCAAACCGTTTCGCGCAGTATTGGCCTTACCCCTATTTCGGGTGAACAAAAGCACCAGCTAGCAAAATTTCACTGGCTGCTGTTTTATGCGGACTAATACTGATACTTTGTTAAATACTTCAGACACAGATTAGCATAGTTAGAGGCTAGTCCCGTCAATTGTCCTTCAAGATGAGCTAATGCAAAACCCGTTTATGAACCTTACCGAATTAAAACAGAAATCAGTACACGAACTCTTAGATATCGCCGCTGAAATGGGCTTGGATAACATGGCCCGTTCTCGCAAACAAGATGTCATTTTCTCCATACTCAAGCGACATGCTAAAGGCGGGGAAGACATTTACGGTGACGGTATACTAGAGATTCTGCAAGACGGCTTTGGCTTCCTACGTTCTCCGGACAGCTCTTACTTGGCAGGACCAGATGACATTTACGTATCACCAAGCCAAATTCGTCGCTTTAATCTTCGCACAGGCGATACTATTGCCGGCAAGATCCGACCGCCAAAAGATGGCGAACGGTATTTCGCTCTATTAAAAGTTAACGAAATTAACTTTGATAAGCCTGAAAGCGTCCGCAATAAAATTCTTTTTGAAAACCTTACCCCTCTTTTCCCCGATGAACGCCTAGTCATGGAGGCCGGCAATGGCTCCACTGAAGACGTAACCTCACGTATCATCGATTTGGTCGCACCGATGGGTAAAGGGCAGCGTGCCTTGGTTGTCTCGCCACCAAAAGCGGGTAAAACCTTCATGCTACAAAACATTGCCAATGCCATTACTCGCAACAATCCAGAGTGCCATATGATCGTTCTGCTGATTGATGAGCGTCCAGAGGAAGTGACAGAAATGTCACGTACCGTTCGTGGCGAGGTGGTTGCTTCTACGTTTGATGAGCCACCAAGCCGTCACGTTCAAGTGGCAGAAATGGTCATCGAAAAAGCCAAGCGCCTTGTTGAACACAAGCGTGATGTGGTCATCCTGCTGGACTCCATCACCCGTCTTGCTCGCGCTTACAACACCGTTATCCCATCTTCTGGTAAAGTCTTAACCGGTGGTGTCGATGCCAACGCTCTAGAGCGTCCAAAACGCTTCTTCGGCGCCGCTCGTAACATCGAAGAAGGCGGCAGTTTAACAATTATCGCAACCGCTCTAGTAGATACGGGTTCAAAAATGGACGAGGTCATCTTCGAAGAATTTAAAGGGACCGGTAACTCTGAGTTGCACCTTGATCGTAAGATCGCTGAAAAACGCACTTTCCCTGCTATCAACATCCGTCGTTCTGGTACTCGTCGTGAAGATCTTCTGACATCAGAAGACGAGCTACAACGTATGTGGATTCTGCGCAAATTGCTGAACCCTATGGAAGATGTTGCCGCCACTGAATTCTTGATCGACCGTTTACGTGTAACGAAAACAAATGATGAGTTCTTTGAATCCATGAAAGGCAAAAATAAATAGTCTCGACATCTTCGGGACTATCGGAAAAACCACTTTCATGAAGTGGTTTTTTTTTACCTCCACTCGCGCTATAAACAGTGATCATAAAGACAATATGACTCAATTTTTACCATTGGGCCAGCAGACTATGGAGCAACGCATTGAAAGACGTCACCGCAACAGTCAACTCGGTAGAACTAGTAAACCATAACGTCTATGAAGTCACGTTGCAGATCGAGGAGATGACTTTTATTGCAGGCCAATATTTGATGATTGCTCTGCCCTCTGGTGAAAAGGTTCCTTATTCCATTGGTAGTGCTCCCCATGAACTGCCTAAGCTCTCTTTGTTTATTTTGGTCTCGGAGCATAATTCATTGGCACAAAAAGTCATTGAACATATTAAAAGCCAAGAGACGATTCAGCTCAAAATAGCAGGTGGCGATTGCCATATAGGGTGCGACGTTTTTCAACAACATGCCCAGCAAGCGAACCCTGTTCTGTTGATTGCAGGGGGGACAGGCTTTGCACAGATGAAGAGCATCTATGAAAGTCTACTAGCACAAAACTACCAAGGAAAAATCGCGTTTTATTGGGGGGTAAGAACACCAGAGGATGCTTTTATGGCAGAGTGGATCAAGCAAGCCCAGAGCCAACATCCGACAGTCTCTTGTGATGTGGTAGTAAACGAGGCCAATATTGATTGGCAAGGTAGAACTGGCTGGCTATACGAGGCGATATTAAAAGATCACCCAGATTTAAGCGACAGTTTAGCCATCATCAGTGGTTCGGTAAACATGGTTTACGGCACACTGGATCAACTCGAAAGCCACCATCTAAAAACAGAAAACTGCCTATCCGATGTATTTGCTTTTGCCCCTCATCCAAGCAAGCCAGCACGGTAAGTCTTCACATACTTGTTGTATGCCATAAAAATAAACAACGAGCGTTAGGTAATGATGCTCGTTGTTTGTCCCGATCAGATGGGAAGATCCAAATAAGATGCTTAAACCGTTTGACGCGTCTTATGCCACAAATTCAAAATCAGTGTTTGATCAGCTTCGCTGACATTTTCCGCCTCTAAAGTATCCCTTAACGTCCCTTCAAATGCTTCATCGAACTCAGCCTGTCCCTCGCCCTCTGCACTGCTATGCAACCCTAATAGTCCTAATAGATAAGCACAGTAAAAAAGTTCATCGCCTTCTTCCGCTTGGTGTTCGATCTCGCGCAGTGCGTCACAAAGCTGATCAGCGCGCTCAGAAAAGGTCATTGTCATATGCTTTTTCCTGTTGTTTCTTCCGTTGTAAGTGTTGGGAATCCCCAGTGAAACACCTTGCAGAGCAATGCTCTCTGGCCATTACTCTCTAGAAATAGAAAAAAGCTGGACATAAAGACCAGCTTTTTTGTACTCAGTAAGACTGATACCTTTACGGTTTAAGATTCAAGGTTTCAAGTGTATTTTGACGAATCGACAATAACAGATCGGTATTTTCGACTAAAGACTCACCATAAGAAGGAATCATTTCTTTCATTTTGGCATGCCATTGTGGTGATTTCATCTGCTCAGGGAAGCATTTTTCCAGAATGCCGATCATGGTATTCACGGTTGTGGATGCTCCCGGAGACGCCCCTAATAGCGCCGCTAACGAGCCATCTTTTGTGGTAACGGCTTCGGTTCCAAACTGCAATACGCCACCGCCATGTTGACCCCTTTTAATCACCTGAACGCGCTGACCTGCGTAGGCCAATTTCCAATCTTCATCTTTCGCACCGGGAAAGAAATCACGCAGAGAATCGCAGCGATCTTTGTGACTCTTGCGCACTTCGCTGATCAAATACTTAGTCAAATCCATGTTATTTTTGCCCACCGATAAGATAGGCGCTAAGTTATTCAAGCGCATGCTCATTGGAAAATCTAAAATAGAGCCTTTTTTCAAGAACTTAGTCGTAAAGCCGGCAAATGGACCAAACAAAATAGCTTTTTTACCATCAATGATACGAGTATCTAAATGGGGAACGGACATTGGTGGCGCACCAATCGGTGCCGCTCCATACACTTTCGCAAAATGCTGTTTAACGATCTCTGGTTTATCACAAACAAGCCATTGGCCACTGACAGGGAACCCACCGTACCCTTTGCCTTCTTCGACGCCAGAGTTCTGTAGCAATGGTAATGCCCCACCGCCAGCACCTAGGAAAACAAACTTGGCATTGAAACGCTGTGTAGAACCATTTTGATGTACCAACACACCCCAGGTTCCATCCTGATTTTTGTCAATGCGATTCACTTCCGCATTCACTCGCAGCTCGAAGTTATCCATAGCTTGCAATGCGTTAACCATATTACGGGCAATCGCTCCGAAGTTAACGTCTGAACCATGTTCAATACGTGTCGCTGCAAGGGGCTCTTTCGTATCACGATTGTTCATAATGAGTGGCACCCACTCACGTAACTTTTCTTTGTCTTCCGTGAACTGCATTTCTTTAAAGGCGGGATGAGCACTCATGGCTTCATAACGCGCTTTAAGCATATCCACATTGTCTTGCCCCCAAACAAAGCTTTGAT
This sequence comes from Marinomonas spartinae, assembly GCF_900089775.1. Classification (GTDB taxonomy): domain Bacteria; phylum Pseudomonadota; class Gammaproteobacteria; order Pseudomonadales; family Marinomonadaceae; genus Marinomonas; species Marinomonas spartinae. The sequence continues at coordinate 12,814 of NZ_FLOB01000022.1, read as the reverse complement.
GCGGCACACGATGAATAAACTCGTTAGGCGCTGGCAACTTACCTTCTTTTACAAGGTAGGACCAGAACTGGAGGCTCACTTCAAATGCCGCATTGATGGTAATGGCCTTATCAATATTGACACTACCATCCGTATTCTTAGGGGTGTAATTCAGCTCACAATATGCGGCGTGACCTGTCCCTGCATTGTTCCAGCCATCCGTGCTCTCTTTAGCCACACCGTCTAGGCGTTCTACCATGGTAATCGAAAGGTTCGGGTCTAATTGCTTGAGTAACATTCCTAGGGTGGAGCTCATTGCTCCGCCCCCGACTAATAAAACGTCTACAGAATTTGAGGTCATATGGTTTCGCCGTGTCATAGCCAATTATGAATTTGAGAGTGATACGAAAGGGGGCTTTTGGCCAACAGTTTGATGTAGGGATACTGTCATACTTTGTGCCACTCTCCTCAGAGCGACTCTTGCTGTTAATCGATTGATAACAATCTGAGACGCACAACCTTATCCAGGATTCTGAGCAGGTATTCTTTGATTATACGGATTTTCCCAGCAATGTCTTGGTGGCATAAATTAAGACTGTCGCTAAAAGTGTCATTCGCTTTTCTTAGATCTAGGCTTTTATAGGATTTTCGTCAAAAAACAGCACTTTTTCTCTACATTTAAATAAAGATTTCTCAAAAATGGTCGATATATTTATAAAACGATATTCAATATAAATAAGATCAATTCTGTTACTAGGAAGCACCCAAAAAAAGCGCAAGCTTGCGTCTTCCTCATCCCCTTTTGGAGGTGTGTCATGCTAGCAAGAGATATTATGGTTCGTGATGTCGTTTGCGTCGATATGGATACGCGCTTAACAGAGGTGATCCACATCATGGAAGAAAAAGGGTTTCACCACCTTCCTGTGTTGGAAAATGACGTGTTGGTTGGCATCATCTCTGATCGTGATCTGTTACGAATTATCAGCCCCTTTATCGGCAGTGTATCCGAACAATCACGAGATAAGGAGACACTCAATCATGCCGCTCATCAAGTTATGACACGACAACCTCTAACGGTAAAAGAACATTCGTCGATAGAGGAAGTCATCTCATGGATGGGAAAAGTCGCTATTTCCTGTATGCCCGTGGTGGATGCAGAGAATCATGTCGTTGGTATTATTTCATGGCGTGATTTGATCCATAATGCGACATATTAACGACTCAACACAACCTATTAACTGGCCAAGCCCCCCCCCTTAGTGGGTTTGTGCTTGGTCACCCAATAAATCTACTAAATCCGCTTCTGTGAACTCGTATTTCTCGGCACAGAACTGACAATCCACCTTGATACTGCCTTGTTCAATCAATAACTGTCGAACCTCATCCGTGCCGATCGAAATCACCGCTTCCAAAGTCCGCTGGCGAGAACAAGAGCAACCAAATTGCATGGGGTTGGTATCGTACAAGCGTACTTCTTCTTCATGATATAAGCGATGCAATAATTCTAGCGTATCTAGCCCCAGTAGCTCCTCATCTTTCACCGTAGAGGCTAAGTGGGTAAGACGCGCCCAGGCATCCTCATCCCCTTCTTGTGCTTGCTCAGCAGGAAGGCGTTGTAAAAACAGTCCTGCGCATTGGGCGCCATTTGCAGCAAGCCAAACTCGGCTTGGCAACTGTTCAGACTGTTGAAAGTACTGCTCTAAACATTCAGATAAAGACTCTCCGACGATTTCGACAATCCCTTGATAACGCTGACCATTACGGGGAGTAATAGTGATAACTAGGTAACCACCAGCTAACACTTCTTTTAGCGAAATGATGTCAGGCACTTCTTGAGCCTCATCCCATTGAGCAATGCCTCGTAGGTTATGCTTTTCATCGCACTCGGCCATCAAGGCAGACAAATAACCATTGCCTTTCGCCTGAATGGATAACACACCGTCAATTTTAATAATATCGCGTAGCAGTGCGATAGCCGCAACAAACTCCCCCAACAATTTTTCCAAACCTAAGGGGTAAACTTTTCGTTTAATAATCTCTTGATAGGCACTACTCAATAACACACGCTCGCCACGCACGTTGGTCTTATCAAAAGAAAATCGCTGAATCTCGTTAATCAATGCACTGTTCACAAAATCACCTTACGCCTCTTTAGACGTGAGTAAAGTTCAAATAATATTGCTGCGCATTTTACCCTTGAGCCTACGAATCATCTACCTTAATAGATGAACTAATTAGGATCTCAACAGGAAAACTTGCTGACGGCTATTTCGTTTCCCCGTGTCGCCCTCTAAAATGCATACCAAGACGCAAATGCACGACTTTGCCTTAATACCAATATAGCGATATTTTACCGACGTTTAGAGATTCCCTGTTTTATGATCCAATTTAGCGAAGTCAGTTTACAACGTGGCACACAATTTCTTTTGGAAGAAGCCGACCTCACCATTTTTGAGGGCCAAAAGGTAGGGTTGATTGGCGCAAATGGCGCCGGTAAGTCCTCGCTTTTTGCAATGATTCGCGGTGAACTCAGTGCCGATACCGGCGAGGTCATTCTTCCAGGCCAACGACGTATTGCTTTTATGGCCCAAGAAGTCGAAGAAACGCAGCGCAGTGCTTTGGATTATTGCCTCGACGGCGATGACCATTTGCGTCTCATCGAAGCCAACATCGCCAAAGCACAAGCACAAGATAATCACCACGACCATGCCCTCTGGCTTGGTGAGTATGAAAGCGCCCATGGCTATACCGCACAATCCCGTGCGGAAACACTCTTGCAAGGTCTCGGCTTTAAAATGTCGGACATGCATAAACCCGTCGCCGATTTTTCTGGGGGATGGCGAATTCGCTTAAACCTTGCCAAGGCGTTAATGTGCCCATCTGATGTACTACTATTGGACGAACCAACCAACCACTTAGACTTAGATGCTGTCATGTGGTTGGAAAACTGGTTGCGACAATACCCAGGCACTTTGTTACTGATTTCACACGATCGGGATTTTCTCGATGGTATTTGCAGCCACATTGTTCATCTCTATCAAAAAAAACTCACTCTTTATAAGGGTAATTATTCCGACTACGAACGCCAGCGTTCAGAACACTTAGCCCAACAACAATCTAACTTCGAGCGACAGCAGGCCAAACGAGCCCACTTACAACAATATGTGGACCGTTTCCGCTACAAAGCCACAAAAGCCAAGCAGGCTCAAAGTCGTCTAAAAATGCTGGAAAAGATGGAGCTGATTGGCCCTGCCCACATCGACTCGCAATTTTCATTTTCTATCCCCGTGGCTGAAAAAACGTCTCAACTATTGATCAATCTATCGCAAGCCGATTTGGGCTATACCTCACCGACAGGCGAGCAATCAATTCAACTTGGTAACAGCAACTTTGCCCTGCGAGACGGACAACGTGTCGGCTTACTTGGTCCCAACGGCGCAGGTAAATCGACGTTAATTAAATCCATTGTGGGCGAACTGGCTATTCTCTCGGGAGATCGCGTCACGGGTGAGAATTTAAAAATAGGCTATTTCTCTCAGCATCAATTAAGTGCACTGGATTTAGAAGCCTCGCCATTACTGCACATCCAGCGTCTTACCCCGAAGGTCTTAGAGAGCGATATTCGTCGATATTTAGGTGGTTTTGGCTTTATCGGTGATGATGCACTTCGTCCGGTGAAAGGTTTCTCGGGTGGCGAAAAAGCACGTCTTGCTTTGTCATTAATCTCTTGGACAAAGCCCAACTTATTGGTCCTTGACGAACCCACTAACCACTTGGACATCGAAATGCGCCAAGCGCTCACCGAGGCCTTACAAGAGTTCCCTGGTTCCATCTTGTTGGTCTCCCATGATCGTCACCTACTGAATAGTACCGTTGATGAATTTTATCTTGTTGCCGACCATCACATTCAACCTTTTGAGGGTGACTTAGCCGCTTACCATGCTTGGTTACAAGCAAGACAAGCTAATGCGGCTCAGATCGAAAAAAATGAACTGAACCCAGATAAAGTGGAGAAAGTTGATCGCAAAGAAGAACGCCGTAAGGCGGCGGAACTGCGCGAAAAATTACGCCCTCTTCGTAAGCAAATAGAAAAATACGAAAAAGCGGTTCAGACCGCTCAAAGTCATTTGGACAAGATATCAGACGCCATGACGGATGCGACCCTATACGAAGCGGAGCAACGAGACAAACTGCAGACACTCCTCAGCGAGGAGGCCAAATGGAAAAAAGCCCTAGAAGAAAACGAAGAAGCGTGGTTTGAAGCACAAGAAGAACTGGAAGATGCCCAAGCACAGCTGAGCTAGTCGTCGAGTCAAAACAAAGACTTAATTGGGGAAAATGATTAGACGTTGTGATAATACACAGCAGTTATATCAACAATGACTTAAGATTGTCACATAAATAAAGTACATTCTTATCAAGCGAAAAGGAGATATTGGATGACCTTTCCATATACCCGTATGCGCCGCATGCGTAAAAACGATTTTTCACGACGCCTCATGCGAGAGCATCGCTTAACCGCTGACGATCTCATCTATCCCATGTTTGTCATAGAAGGAAAACAGGTGAGAGAAGCCGTTCCTTCCATGCCAAACATTGAACGAGTGTCTATTGATATTTTGCTCGAAGAGGCCAAAGAGATTGTAGCACTGGGCATCCCCATGATTGCCCTGTTTCCCGTGATCTCTGGTGATAAAAAATCCCTTGATGCGAAAGAAGCATATAACCCCAATGGATTGGTACAACGCGCAGTAAAAGCTCTAAAAGACGCGTTTCCAGAATTGGGCGTATTAACGGATGTGGCGTTGGATCCCTACACCACTCATGGACAAGACGGCATCATCGACGACGAAGGTTACGTATTAAACGACATCACCGTAGAAACGCTTGTCAAACAAGCGCTCTCTCATGCTAAAGCAGGGGCTGACGTAGTAGCCCCTTCGGATATGATGGATGGGCGCATTGGTGAAATCCGAGATGAACTCGAAGCAGAAGGCTTTATTAATACGCTGATTATGGCGTACGCAGCCAAATACGCATCCGCCTACTATGGCCCATTTCGCGATGCCATTGGCTCTAGCGGCAATTTAGGAAAAGGCAACAAATTCACCTATCAAATTGATCCAGCAAACTCAAACGAAGCGATTCGTGAGGTGATGTTAGATATAGACGAAGGTGCCGATATGGTGATGGTAAAACCAGGCTTACCTTATTTGGATATCATTCGTCGTGTCAAAACCGAATTAGAAGTACCCACTTTTGCTTACCAAGTCAGTGGCGAATACGCAATGCATATGGCAGCGTTTCAAAATGGCTGGTTAGACAAAGATTCCGTTATTTTGGAATCCTTAGTGGCATTTAAACGTGCCGGTGCCGATGGCATCTTAACGTATTTTGCAAAAGACGCAGCTCGCTTGCTGAAAGGATAATATCCCCCTTATCCAGCTCTGATTTCTTAAACGTAAATTCCGCCTGCTAAGATGAGGAAAATTTACTCAAAGCAACACAGAGCTATAGGCTTCTAAGCTGCGTTAGTGTAATTTGTTAGTTAATGCCTACTCTTTCTTAGGTAGGCATTAAAGCAAGATACCAATAATATGAGAAGACGGTATTTGGGAGTTACGAAAGCGCATGTCTGAACAGTCTGTGAACGAAATGGAAAAAAAAGAAGCGGTTGCAACGCCATTAGTAGAGGCCGAAGAATTGGTATTAGAACCCATTCCGGAGCAGCCTCAAGATCCTAATAAAGTTGCGATAGAAGAGCGCTTACCCGAACAAATTGACTTGGCCGATCCCGAGTTGTATTTCAACCGTGAACTCAGCCATCTACAATTTAATGCCCGTGTGCTTGAACAAGCCATGGATGAAAATCACCCTATCTTTAATCGTCTTATGTTCTTGTGCATTTTTAGCTCGAACATGGATGAATTCTTTGAAATACGTGTTGCCGGTCTAAAAAGTCAACTTGAGTACAGCCGTGAAAAAAATGGTCCAGACGGCATGCACCCGAAAAAAGTCCTTAGCTTAATCAGTGAACATGCACATAAGCTGGTACGCCGCCAATATCGCATTCTTAATGATATTATTTTTCCTAAACTGGCCAACGAAAACGTTAAATTTATTCGTCGTACCGTCTGGAATGAAAAACAAGCCGCCTGGGTAAAACGCTATTTTAGGGATAACGTCCTACCTATTATTAGCCCCATTGGACTCGACCCTGCTCACCCATTCCCAAGGCTCGCCAACAAGACCTTTAACTTTGTGGTGGAGTTAGAAGGCCGTGATGCCTTTGGTCGTGAGAATGGCTTAGCCATTGTGCCTGCTCCTAGTTCATTACCTCGTTTGGTCAAATTGCCCGATGATGTGTGCGAGGGTGGCGACAATCTAGTATTCCTATCGTCTATCATTCACGCCCATGCGGATCAGCTGTTTCCTGGCATGACGGTAAAAGGCTGTTATCAGTTCCGCTTAACCCGTAATGCTGACTTAGAAGTGGACTCAGATGATATCGGTGTCGACTTAGCAGGGGCGCTGAGAACCGAACTTCAAAGCCGCCATTATGGTAGTTCAGTACGTTTAGAAATCGCTAATAACTGCCCTGCGCACATTGTTGACTCCTTGCTCAAGCAGTTCGACCTTGAAAAACAAGATTTGTACCGTATCGACGGCCCAGTCAATCTAAGCCGTTTATTGGCCGTATTAGAATTAGTCGATCGTCCAGATCTAATGTATCCACCATTTTCTCCAGGGCTGCCTAGGAAACTCGCCAGTTCAGGTGGTATTTTTGAAGCCATTCGCCAACGCGATTACCTGTTGATGCACCCATTCGAAAGCTTCTCACCGGTTATCGATTTATTGAGCGACGCAGCCAAAGACCCTAATGTCGTAGCGATTCGTCAAACACTTTACCGTACTGGTGCGCGTTCCCCTGTTGCTAACGCGTTGGTTGAAGCCGCTCGTAACGGCAAAGAAGTAACGGTGGTCATCGAACTACGGGCACGATTTGATGAAGCAGAAAACTTAGCTCTTGCTAGCCGCTTACAAGACGCTGGCGCGATTGTTGTTTATGGGGTCGTTCGTCATAAGACCCATGCGAAAATGATCCTCATCGTCCGTAGAGAAGGCTCAGAACTAACGCGTTATGTACATTTAGGCACAGGGAATTACCATGCTGGTAACGCCCGCCTCTATACTGACTATAGCTTCATGACCTGTGACAAAGAAATCGGCGACGATGTGCATCGAGTTTTCCAACAGCTGACTGGTATGAGCAAAGAACTCAAGGTGAAAAAGCTCTTACATGCTCCTTTCACACTACGTGATCGCTTGTTGGACATGGTTAACCGCGAAGCAGAAAATGCTCAAAAAGGCGAACCATCTCGTATCATCATCAAAGTAAACTCCTTGACGGAGCAACGCTTGGTTCAAGCGTTATACAAAGCCTCTCAAGCGGGCGTGAAGATTGATTTGATCGTTCGTGGTATTTGTACACTTCGCCCTGGCATCAAAGGTGTGTCTTCCAACATCCGCGTCCGCAGTGTCATTGGTCGTTTCCTGGAACATACTCGCGTTTACTACTTCTATAACAACCGTAACCCTCAAGTATACTTATCCAGTGCCGATGGCATGGATCGCAACTTGAATAACCGAATAGAAGTTGCCTTCCCACTTCAAGACGTCAGTTTATCTCGTCGTGTGAAAAAAGAGCTGGAGTTATATTTATCGGATAATACCCAAAGCTGGATTTTACAGAGCGATGGTTCATATCAACTCTCAAAACCTCGCAAAGGCGAATATCGCAGCGCGCAAAGGGCTTTGCTAAGCGAATTGGCCGACAATACGCGATAACGCTATCTTTATCTTGTTAGTCATATAAGGCTCTGATCGACCCAATCAGAGCCTTTTTTACTTGCGTCTCACCCTTGAATTTCGGTAATCCCATCCCATTTACATTAGTATATTCTAATAGGAGACACACTATGAATATCGCGTGTCCACACTGCTTCACCATCAACCGCATCCCTGAGGGCAAATCCCATAAAGCAGGCAAATGCGGTAAATGCAAAAGCGCTTTGCATACCACTCACCCCGTAAACCTCACAGAACAAAACTTCCAGCAATACATTGCCAATACCGATTTGCCAATCGTGGTCGACTTTTGGGCCGAATGGTGTGGACCATGTAAAATGATGGGGCCAGTTTTTAGTCGCCTTGCGGAACGCTCAGAAAAAGCTTTGTTTGCCAAAGTCGATACTGAACAATGCCAACGTATTAGTGCGCAATTCAACATCCGCAGCATCCCAACACTGATCGTCTTTAAAAGCGGTAAAGAAATAAACCGTCTAAGCGGCGCGTTACCAGAAGTCCAATTAGAACAATGGATTAATCAGAATATCTAGACACTTTTCGCTGCAATAACAGATTAGATAAGTAATTTAATATAGAGACCTTTGCACAATGTCACGTTGCTTGGCCTTGTTAGAAGGGCTATCGCCCATAGGCCTCTCGTACATCATCTACCAACTGGGCACATTCCCGCAGTAAAACCAACGATGAGCGAACTAGCCTTTCGTTCCGCCCTGGTTCCGATTCACCATCTGGGAGATGTTTACCACCGTGAAATAGATTATTTCTAACGGTTCGAACCATCAGTATCAGTTACTGAAGTTGGCGTTGGGCTGGATCGATTTCAAAATCTCGAAAGCGGACTCGCTCATCGTCAGCAAGGAACTGTTTACGGGGAGGAAAATCCCAAAGAAAATCAACGGCTGCTTTCAACTCCTCACTGGTTTCAGCATGGAACCGTTCATGAGCCTCATTGGCAAATCGATCCCACGAGGCAAAAATATCGTTTCGATTCCGAAACGCGAATCTTGTCGCTTTTAGTGCATACTCCATCCGAGCAAACACCACCAGAAACTCACACGCCAGATCACTTGGCATATGAAGGTGCCGGAATGCCGTATCCATGTCTCTCCTTCTAACGCTCCGCTCACCTGCGCATACTGTGAAGAGCGTTTTTGTGTGAAAATGGAGCGCAGCGGTATACACAAAAACGAGCGTAGCAGTATGTGTCAGCGTGCAGCGGTTTGTTAACTTACACCCCTCTAAAACTTTGGATGGCTCTGTTACCACTTGCCATAGAAGCAAATACCAAGGATAAAAATACAATTAAAGTTCCAAAATACAGAACACCTTTTTCAAAGTTAAAAGTTGACCAATCAATATACTTCGACAGCATAACAAAAATAACAAAATAAATGGCAGCAACGACAGTTACAATATAGCTCCACAATACTTCAATAAAATCACAAAACCTTTTCCCACGCTCCGGGAGTATGTCATACAGACTTGGACTCATTGCCTCTCTAACTCTCCCCATTATGCGTGATATCAAACCTGTGATATCAGATAAGAACTGCTGAATATGATTCGTATAGAGAGTTTTAACTATGAAAGAAAAGAGCAATACATAAGCCGCAACATGCAAATGGCCATCAAGGCCCAATTCCTTGAATAATTTTATTTCTTCCATAGAATTCCTCTTTGAAGCTAACAGTTTAATAGTGCGCATGTGCGTTTACATATCATTCAAATCTTATTGATTTAACTATAAGTCACTGACTCTGAAGCCATTAATAGAGATATCAACAAAGACTAAAATTAGAAAAACGAGCATGCTCGTTATCCCGTTTATCCACAGCGCGTTATTTCGACTATGAATTTGCTTAATGATTGATCTTAGAGCATATTTTCAATTTTCGCTAAGGAAAACGAGAAAGTTTTATCGACAAATCGATCCATTGGCTGTGATTTATAGCAATAGCAGGCTTTTTTAGTCACCTTGGCGGTTTGAGTCGCGCTGACGCGTTGAGCTTGCGAAACAGGCGCAAGCGAATTGAATGGCAAGGTGGACTGGTATAGGCTAATCGTGATCCAAGATTGATTCCTGAATACCAATAGGATCAGTCTCATTGATTTGCGTAAGAGCCATCAATGTCCCCATTGATTGCGCTATCTAAGCATATAGTCAACATTCACTTCCCGAATCTCAGACTTATGTCTAACTTACTCTCTAAAGCAGAAGCCTTATAGTAAGTCACCTCTTCATTTTTATCCGTAATATAAATTTCGCCAAAACTGAGGCCTAGAAAATAGGCTCCGTGCTCTAGTCCAGAGAACTGGCTACAGAGCGATTTATATTATCTAAAGTAGATCCTAATTAATAAAAACAGCATAAAGGTTTCAGGATGCAATTAGAGCGAATTAGACATGCAGGCTTACATGAAAAAGTCATGTCAGCTGAGCAAGCAAGTGAATTTATCAAAGACGGTATGACCGTGGGCATGAGTGGTTTTACCCGTGCAGGGGAAGCCAAGGCCGTTCCTAAAGCACTGGCTGAGCGAGTGAAAGAACACCCGCTAAAAATCAATTTAATGACCGGTGCATCGCTGGGGAATGACCTTGATAAAATTCTAACCGAATCCGGCAGTCTCGCGCGTCGTATGCCCTTTCAAGTGGATACCACATTACGCAAAGCCATCAACAATGGCGACGTCATGTTTATTGACCAACACCTTTCTGAAACCGTAGAACAGCTGCGCAACCATCAATTAAAACTGCCAGACATTGCCATTATCGAAGCCATTGCGATTACAGAAGAAGGTCATATTGTGCCAACGACTTCTGTAGGTAACTCAGCAAGCTTTTCCATTTTTGCTAAACAGGTGATTGTCGAAATCAACACGTCGCATAAGCCAGAGCTCGAAGGATTACACGACATCTACATTCCATCCTACCGCCCAACACGCACGCCAGTACCACTGGTTAAAGTGGATGACCGAATTGGCAGCACTGCGATTCCAATTCCACCGGAAAAAATTGCGGCGATTGTTTTCACCAGCCAAAACGACTCTTACTCAACCGTTGGGGCGCCCGATGAAGACACGGCCGCCATTGCCAAACACCTCGTTACCTTTTTAGAAAACGAAGTCGCTGAAAAACGCCTAGCGCCAAACCTAGGGCCGCTACAAGCGGGCATCGGCAATATCGCCAATGCGGTGATGATGGGCTTATTGGATTCGGATTTTACCGACCTCACTATGTACTCTGAAGTTCTACAGGATTCGACATTTGATCTGATTGATGCTGGAAAAATGACGTTTGCTTCAGGCTGTTCTGTCATCTTATCAGAACGTATGAACTCAAAAGTCTTTGATAACCTTGAGCATTACAAAGACAAACTGATTCTACGCCCACAAGAGATTTCTAACCATCCTGAAATCGTGCGTCGCCTTGGCATCATTGCCATCAATACCGCACTGGAGTTTGATATCTATGGTAACGTGAACTCCACACACGTCTGTGGCACTCGAATGATGAACGGCATCGGTGGCTCTGGCGACTTTGCCCGTAACGCCAACATGGCCATCTTCGTTACCAAATCCATCGCCAAAGACGGCGCCATCTCAAGCGTTGTCCCCATGGCCAGCCACGTGGACCACAACGAACATGATGTGGATATTCTGGTGACCGAACAAGGTCTTGCTGACCTTCGTGGTTTAGCTCCTCGTGAACGTGCGGTGCAAATCATCAAACACTGCGTGCACCCAGACTATCGCAACCAAATGCTCGACTACTTCGAACGTGCTTGCGCTCGTGGTGGCCATACACCACACCTTCTAGATGAGGCTTTTAGCTGGCACATCAACCTAGAGAAAAATGGCACCATGAAGTTGCTTTAACTAAAACAGCAGAACCCGAGGTGGAGACTTTATGGAAGTTTACTCTCCTCATGATTTGAAAAGATAAATAGGAATACATTGAAACCACCTTGCTATTGGATTCGCGCCGACGCATTTAGGTGCAAGCAAATACAGTGGCAAGGTGGCAATCTGCAAAGGCTGTAAGGCCATGGATTACCACCTTCGCGGTAATGGCGTTGTGAATGCAGGTGCTGTAGGAATGACACCCCTTGATCTCACACTCTATCTTTGAAAAGATTAACTCAGATCAATCGTCGCCTTGCTATTGGATTCGCGCCGACGCGTTGAGCCTGCGAAACAGGCGCAAGCGAATACGATGGCAAGGTGATAGTCTAAGGCTGCAAAACAATAGATTACCGCCTTCGCGGTAATGACGTTGTGAATGCGGGATCTGTAGGAATGGCAAGAGACGCTCTCACGGCCCCGAACCCAATTTTTAGGGAGGTTGACTCCCCTTTTTACGTTTTTAGATTTTCTTGAGACGAAAAAAAGCCCCGACCATTTCTGATCAGGGCTTCCTATTTAAAATCTTGATAACGACCTCACGGATCTAACGCTATGCGTTATCCTACTTCGCAGCGCCTCCGGCGTCTTTGGCTGGTTCCTTTGGAACATCGCCAATCACATGACTTTTTAATTCAATCAAGCCCACACTACCATCGGCGATGGCAAGCGCCTGCGGCGAATAAAGTGCCACTTCTGAGTTCCGAGATGGGATCAGGTGGTTCAATGCGGTTGATTGTTTAGAGCGTTTATTAAGACGAAAAAAAGCCCTGACAGCATAAGCTATCAGGGCCTTCTAAATTAAAGCTTGACGGCGACCTACTCTCACATGGGATCTCCCACACTACCATCGGCGATGGCGCTTTTCACTTCTGAGTTCGGGATGGGATCAGGTGGTTCAACGCCTCTGTGACCGTCAAGCAAACTCGTGTGCGCAATGCGCAAATTCGTTCACTTGTCTCTGTTAACAATTCTGTTTTGAAATAGCGACAACCAAGCTCAAACCGGATCGTATTCTGTGTCTTTTGTGTGTCTTACGACCTCCATGGAAGGAGGAAGTGCTGGAA
>NZ_FLOB01000003.1 GCF_900089775.1 Marinomonas spartinae | reverse complement strand
ACACCCTGCAAAAGACGTGGCCGACTTAACTCCAAGGCGCTGGAAGCACCTGTTCGCAGACAAGCCGTTGAAATCGCCATTGCTCTGAGTCAGTGGCTGTCAATGACTCCCTAGAATGAACGCTTACTTTGCAGCACTTGCATAACTTGTCTGACGAAATGGTATTAGAACAATGGCTTGAATCGCCTTATTACCAATATTTTTGCGGTGAAACCTTTTTCCAGCACGACTTTCCGTGCCATCCCACCAGTCTTGTTAAATGGCGAAAACGGTTAGAAGAAGAAGGCTGCGAATGGCTGTTTACTCAGACGATACAAGCAGGACTCAAACTAAAAGTCATCAAACCATCGAGCTTAAAGCGAGTCGTAGTAGATACCACGGTACAAGAAAAAAACATCACCTTACCAACGGATGCCAAGCTCTACAACAAGGCACGACAGCAGCTCACTCAGGTAGCCAAAGAACAAGGCATCACGTTAAGACAAACCAATGACAAAGCCTGCCATGAGTTAATGCCAAAGATTGGACGCTATGGGCATGCCAAACAATACAAACGAATGAGAAAGGCGATTAAGCAAGTTAAAGGTTTTTTAGGGCGGGTATTACGAGACCTTGATTGGCAAGTAAAACGACAAGGATTAACGCTCACCCAAAAGCAAGAAGACACCCTCAACCAATCTTATCGATTACTAAAACAAACCCGCCAAAGCAAAAACAAACTCTACAGCCTGCATGAACCCAATGTGGACTGCATATCCAAAGGCAAAGCGCATAAACGCTATGAATTTGGTGTGAAAGCCAGTATCGCGGTGACGGCAAAAGAATCCTTCATTTTGGGCGCAAGAAGCTATCCAGGTAATCCTTATGATGGTCATACCTTGAAAGATCAACTTCAACAAGTGGAAACCTTGACGGGTCGAAAACCGGAAACCTGTTTTGTTGACCGAGGATATAAAGGATCGGGCGTGGAAGACATTAAAGCCTTGGTTAGGGTAATCCTCCCTTTTTTAACTCAGTTCAAAAGTAGAGGTTAAGCGGCCATTAGAGGTGGCTTACCTCCGTTGGCTGTATGTGGCCTTTCATGATTGTAAAACCATAGCCACTGTGTTGCATAGTCTTGTACTTCTTCAAGAGAATCAAACAGGTGTTTACTAACCCATCCATATCTTGCCGTTCGATTGTAACGCTCAATATACGCATTTTGCTGAGGATTACCTGGCTGAATATAGTCTATCCTGATGCCTTTCTTTTTTGCCCAGTGAACAAACTCATGACTAATAAACTCCGGGCCGTTGTCGCAACGAAGCGCAATAGGCTTCTTTCGCCACTCAAGCAGTTGGTCCAGCACTCGTATTACTCTCTGTGACAGTAATGAAAAGCCTGCTTCTATTGCTAATCCTTCACGCTTAAAATCGTCAATCACATTAAAAAGGCGGTACTTACGACCGTCCACTAGCTGATCATGCATGAAGTCCATTGACCAAACCTGATCTGATTTGGTCGGTTCTTTCAGAGGCTCCGGTACATTTCGTTTAAGCCGTCGTCTTGGGCGAATACGCAGGTTCAAAGCCAGCTCACAGTAAATGCGGTACACGCGTTTATGGTTCCAAAGATAACCCTTTGTATTACGCAGGTAATGGAAGCACTGACCAAAGCCCCAATCCGTTTGCTCTACTGTGAGATCAACCAACAGCTCTGCAATCTGTGTATTCTCATCGCTGTTTTGACTCTGATAACGATAGCAGGTTTCACTGATTGAAAACGCCGAGCAAGCCAACCGAATACTAACTTTTTTATTCGCTACTGTATCCAGAGCCATGATTCTCCACTCAGACGGCTTTACCACTTTTTTCCATGGCTTCCTGTATGATCTCTGCCTTTAATAACCGTTCCTCAGCATACATCTTTTTAAGACGACGATTTTCTTCTTCAAGCTCTTTCATTCGTGCCATTAAGGATGCATCCATACCGCCATATTTGACACGCCATTTATAAAATGACGCAGCACTCATACCATGTTCACGGCAAAGCTCGGGGACCGGTGTTCCGGCTTCGGCTTGTTTCAAAATCGCCATGATTTGGCTGTCTGTATAACGTGACTTTTTCATGCAGAACCTCCTGCGTTTAGATTACGAGAAAATTCTACTTTTGACTGCTATTAATTTTCGGGGGGATTACCACTTCAACAAGTGGAAACCTTGACGGGTCGAAAACCGGAAACCTGTTTTGTTGACCGAGGATATAAAGGATCGGGCGTGGAAGACATTAAAGTCTTGGTTACAGGTCAAAAACGCGGTGTGCCCAAGAAAGAGAAACGCTGGATGGGAAGACGAAACAGTGTAGAACCTATCATCGGTCATTTAAAATCCGATGGTAAATTCAGACGGTGCTTTTTAAAAGGCATACTAGGCGATGCGATGAACGTGATCTTAAGTGCCTGTGGCCAGAACTTACGTAAGCTGCTGAAGTGGCTCTATTGTGCCCACTATTTTGGGCAATTTTTAAGACCATTATGGCTGAAAATAACTTTTTTACTAGGAAGACCCAAAAATAGCATGGCGCTTCTTGTCTGAAACGCCATTATTCAGGGACGACTAGATAGGCAGAGTCTATTTTAACCTAATCAATAAATCTAATTACATACTGATGGACTGGTTATCTAAGTACATTTCGGTTTGTTCTTATAACTCATTACATCATAATGTCTTGGTTTTCTTAATGATTCTTTTGTCTGAGTATTAGTCAGAATTATCTCTGAGTATAATTTTTTACTAACCTATCTATAAGGATAGTACCTTGATTAGTGTCTGTGTTCTATATTTCTGCCTCTCACCTAGGCATGCGTCTAGGCTTTTGACTGAAGGAATAATAGAGGAAGGAAATGGAATCATACCAAGGCTTAGAAAGCGAAGCAGACTATGCAAGGACTTCGGAAATAATAAAAAAACCTCCGTTAGCAACGCTTATTAGTAGTGAAAGAGGTGATTACGACAGTATTCGAAATAGGTTGACACACGCGAGGGTGTACAGCTATGAGGATAAATCGCTACCAGACAAGATTAAAACGCCTAATGTCGCTTATGAGCAACATTCTACATTAAGTGTTGATAGTTGGGCTCCAAATATCATCATACATGAATTGGATTGGGATGATTATGAGCAGCAATATATTCAAACCGTGTATCAAGATTTACACGCCGAGTTTGTCAAGCTTCAGAACAACAAACAGAAGGAAATACATACGCATATCCCGGTCAGATATGAGTCACTTATTGCTTCTGCGATAGACGCTGGCTTTAGTCCGTTAGGTGCTTTTAAGCGCTCTATAGGACACAAGATAGAAACTTGTTTGGTTCTAGTGTTGGCCGATGACAAACATTCCCATAACCAACTTCCACTATTTCCAGAATATGGTGTGACTGACGGTTTACTCACCATCATCCCAACGGTAAGCGAGCACTGTGAGGCATTTTTCGCTGAGCAGCAGGATGACGTTGCCGTATTCTGGTCAATATTTCCAGTTCGATCTTACACAGAGGTCAAGCACTACTGCCAAGAAGCGCGTCTGAATAACATTTTAGGTGTTGGTATCACTGCGTCTGTGATTGAAAACAGCAGCCAACAAGTGGTTGGAAGAGTGCATCTGCGTCCAGTTGTTCCTCCTAAAGTAGCCGATGTTGGCTACGGTATATTCCCCGAACATAGAGGTAAGGGATATGCCACAAAAGCTCTTAACCTATTCACGCAATGGATTTTTTCTGAAGCAGGCTACGTTCGCATAGAGCTAGGAATTAAAGAGGGTAATGAAGCCTCTGAAAGAGTTGCAAAATCATGCGGTTATGTCAGAGAGTCAATATGTCCATGTCGATTAAAGAATCAAGACGGCAGTTTCAGTACTCAAATAAGTTACGCCAAGGTTAGTCCGTTTTATTGCGACAAAGGAGAAAAAATCGCATGAGCCAGCAGTATTTGGAGCAGGTTGCTAAGCATATTGGCAGTGAAAAAGTGGGATATACAGATACATTGGGTGAAAATGTCAGCCAATTTCATCAGCGTAAGATCAGTGGTTCAATTAATCCAACCTCTGTTGATGATGTCGAACGGCTTGTGGCGTTAGCTTCCCATCACAAAGGAATAAGACTTCATCCAGTCAGTACAGGTTATAACTGGGGATTAGGCTCCAAAGAAGATGTAAACGACGGGCGGGTGCTGGTTTCTATGTCAGGCTTGAAAAATATTCGTCAGTTAAACCTTTCTCAAGGTTACGCAGTGATTGAGCCAGGCGTGTCACAAGGAGAGTTAGCTGCGAAATTGAAAGATGAAGCATGGATGATAAATCTGACCGCGTCTTCGGCGCACTCGAGTTTTCTTGGTAACTCACTGGATAGAGGTGTTGGGCTACGCCATCAAAGAATCAAAGATCTCCTTGGATTAGAAGTATTACTCTCCGATGGTCGTAAAGTGAAGATTGGGTGGTGGCCGGGTAGTCAAAAATCACCGATTTATTCGGTTGGAGTTGGGCCATCATTGTTGCATCTATTTACTCAATCTAATTTTGGAATTATTACCGCAGGGGTATTTAAACTTTGGCCTAAACGTGAAGCATCTAAGTTGGTACGCATTGAGTTTGAGCAATCGTGCTTAGAGCAAGCAATTGACGAATTGCAGTATTGGTGCGCTCAAGGCCTCAATAGTGGTGTATTAAAAGTCTATGATGATACCGCAAATGAAACTTACGGTGGCAAAGATAAAACGTTTACTGTCCATCTTTGTATCGATGGTATGGAGCGAGACGTTGCGAACCGCTGTCAGTTGATTGAAACCTTAATCGAACAATCTACGACTTTCAGCAACTGCCAAATCAGCAATAGCGGCGAATACAATCAGGATACCGTTGCTAACTTAGTCTCAGCGGCTCACTGCGGAGATGCGAGCCAGAACGACGTTTTGCTTCAGGCTACGTTGGGTACTGATCATCATCATGTTGATAGCAGCAAATCGGGTTGGTTATTCTTCTTGCCCCTGCTTCCCTTTTCTGGCGAGAGCATCACCAAGGCTTACCAGATTTTTGAACACATTTACCAGCAAACCCAAATCCGCTGTGGTGCGACGATCAACGCACTTGATGAGTCAGTGATCGATTTGGTTGTGGCCATTCGATTTGAGAAGCTCTCACCGGAGGCGGAGAAAGCGCATCAGGCTTTAGATATGTTGTACGACATGTTCTTTGCAGCAGGGTTTAAGCCTTACCGATTAGATGTCAACCATAATCAGTGGTCACAGCATTTACTTAGTGATCCTCAAGTGAGTGACATTATCGTCTCCTTGAAAGAGGTGTTCGACTCAAACCACTTATTTAGCAATGACAGATATCAAGGGTGAGTTATGAGCCAAAATAAAGAATACCTAAAAATCTTCAGCACTCTAGAAGAAATTTTGCCTCATATTGAACCTCGTCTTAATGAGATTGAGCAGTTGCGCCATCTACCGGCGGATGTTGCTCAAAGTTTAAAAAATACAGGCGTATTTTCAATGAACTTTCCAAAGAGTTGGGGTGGAGCTGAGCTTACCTCGATGGAACAAACTCAACTGATCGAAAGGATCGCTCAGGTTGACGCTGCAGTAGCATGGTGTGTGATGATTGGGAGTGATTCTGGAATCTATTCTGGATATTTAGAAGACTCTGTCGCTAAAAAACTGTTCAAGAACGTCAACTTCATTACCGCAGGCTGGATACACCCGCAAGGCAAGGCTGAACGAGTTGAAGGTGGCTATCTAGTGACGGGAAAATGGCGATTTGGTAGCGGGATTTCAAACAGTGATTTGGTTAGCGCAGGTTGCTTTGTATATGAGCATGGCAAGAAAGTTTTAGATGAAGATGGGCAGCCGATATGGCGAGTCATGATTGCTAAGTCAAGTGACTATCAAATTGCAGACGGTTGGTATACAACTGGATTACGGGGGAGTGGAAGCTTAGATTACAGTGCTAATGAACTGTATGTGCCTAGCGAACATAGCTTTAGCTTCAGCGAGCCTTATCGTAAAGGGCCTTTGCATGACTCCCCTGAAGCGATTCTAAGAAACATGTCTGGTGTGCCGCTAGGAATGGCTAGAGCGGCCATCGACTATGTTAGGTCCAAGGCTCCAAGCAAGTTTGATCGTACGCTGAGCGTTCCTTGGCTTGAAAGCTCGAGAGTGCAGACTATTATCGCAGGCTGTGAAGCTGATCTCCTTGCTGCTCGCAGTGCGGTTTACAGCTCCTTACAACAACAATGGCAGGCACTAGAAATGTCGCAGCCACTCAGTGAGGATCTGCGCGTCGCGACAGCAGTGGCAAGATTTAAGGCATTTCAGACCAGTAGAGACATCATCCATCAACTTTATGATTTGGTCGGTGCCGCATCAATCTACAAGCAAGAATCGCCTATGGATAAATGGCTCCGTGATGTGAATACGATTTGTCAGCATGCAGTCGCTCAGCAAAGCATTTTGACCGCCAGTGGTGAATTGCTGCTGACAAGCAAAAGCAATAATCCATTCATTTAGTCATTAAGGAAAATACAATGAGTACAACAAATCGTTCCGAGCCCAAATTGGTCTCAGCGTCAGATGGAGAATCTGTTTGGCTTAGTGGAGATGTCTACACCGTAAAGCTTGATAAAAGCACGACTAATGGCCGTATCAGTTTTCTCGATTCTTCGATTCCTCCTGGCAGCGGAGCTCCTGGTCACCTCCACATAGATGCCGATGAAATTATTTACGTGGTGTCCGGACAGGTAAATGTCATGTTAAACGGCGAAGAAAAGATTGCACGAGAAGGTGACACCATTTTCATTCCTAAACATACGGAACATGGTTTCAAAAATGTTGGCCTTTATGCTGCTCGGTTACTTTTTTACTTTAACCCAAGCGGCGTGGAGCGCTTTTTCTTGGAAGCGGGAGTAAAGGCTAAGCCTGGCTCTGCACCTATCGAGTACACCCCAGAGTTACATGAACATGCTGTCTCAGTCGGGAAAAAATACCACCTCCAACCCGCTAAAAACACAACCAATGTGATAGGAAAGTAAATATGCATTTATCTATATACATATTAAGTCTCAGCATTTTTGCTATGACCACTTCAGAGTTTATGGTTGCTGGTATGTTGCCCTCTATTTCTGATGCTCTGAACGTTAGCGTTCCGATGGCCAGTTTCCTAGTTTCTATTTTCGCGGCGAGTATTGTTGTGGGCGGACCGATTTTGACCCTGCTGCTATTCAGGTTCAGGCAAAAGTCATCACTGCTATTTTTAATGCTGCTGTTTTTTGTTAGTCAGACTATTGGCGCTGTTGCAGAGAATTATTCGACGATGGTTGTGTCGAGAGTTCTTGGTGGGATTGCAGAATCTGCGTTCTTTGGAGTCGCTATTTCTATCGCGGTAGGCATGGTGGATAGCGATAAGCAAGGACGAGCTGCCTCTATTGTGTTAGCCGGAATTATGATAGCAAGTGTGGTGGGTTTACCCATGGCGACGCAAATCGATCAGAGTTTTGGTTGGCGATTCAGTTTTTGGATCGTTGCATTACTGACTTTGGCGTGTACTGTCATTGTTATGTTCTCCGTGCCTAATTCCCCTCGTCCAATGAACGTGTCGATTAAGGACGAGCTGGCAACGCTGAAGAACAAGAATCTATGGGCGGCATATTGCACCAGTGGGTTAATAATTGGCGCGACCTTCTCTGCTTTTACATTCTTTGCACCGATTTTCACACAAGCAACGCGGCTCGATCCATCCATGTTACCCGCTCTATTCGCTTGTTATGGTGTAGCAACGGTTGTTGGAAACATCATTGTCGGCCGATTGGCTGACAAATACGCAATGCAGATAATGGTTATCGGTTTGCTGATACTCGCCACAACCTTAGTGCTGATGGCTTTGAATATTAATAATGCACCCACCGTAATAGCTGGCGCCATAATCATTGGGTTTGTTGGATTGCCAATGAACCCCGCGATGGTCACTCGAGTCATGCGGGTTTCTAACAATGGGGCATTAGTTAACTCTTTACACATGTCTGTGATTAATCTCGGCATTGTAGTTGGTTCATGGTTAAGCGGATTGTTGGTGGAAGCGGAGTATGGTTGGAATGCTCCTTTGTGGTTCGGTGCAGCCTTAGCGCTACTTGGCTTAGTTAGCTTACTCCCTTATTTGAAAAGCAATTCGTTAGTGTTGGAAATGGGAAAATAGTATGAATACGTCATTTGAAGGTAAGTATATATTAATTACAGGGGCAGCCGGTGGGCTGGGGGCTCAGCTTGCTCGCACATATGCGAAGCTCGGAGCGAACTTGCTTTTAGCCTCAAGAAATCAAGCTAAGCTGGATAACTTAGCCACGAGTTTAGCGCAGTTTGGTGGGGCTTATCATATCTTTCCATTTGACATGGCTAGCCAACACGGCGTTGATGAATTGTTTAATCGCATTTCTAACGTAGCAGATCACATTGATATTGCTATTAACAATGCGGGTAGTTTTGCTGCGGGAGAGTTAAGTGAGGGCGAGTTTGAGCAACTTATAAATGTCAACTTAACGGGCACGTGGCGCTGTTTAAATGCAGAGCTAGCCTTGATGTCAATGCAAAACAAAGGTGTCATTGTCAATATATCTTCACTGATAGGCAGAAATATGACAGCTCCAGGCCTTTCCGCTTATGCAGCTTCAAAGGCTGGACTAGAGGCTCTTTCTCGGTCACTTGCAAAAGAATGTATCGGCCAAGGCGTCAGAATTAATACTGTCAGCCCAGGTGCTTTTGATACCGAAATGTCACTGCTTCCCGGTGAATCACGGGAAGAACGAGATAAACGCTTTGCGCCACTGATCCCTGCTGGCCGTATCGCGACGCTAGAAGAAATCGCGGATACCGTCGTTTGGGTCAGCTCGAGTGAAGCCAGTTTTTTCGTTGGCCACGATTTCGTCATCGATGGTGGTGCTAGTAACTAGGAGTAAGCATGAACAATATTGAATTGTCTGTCGTGTCTTCAGGGCCTCTGAATCAGCATGTACAGAAAGTCATGTTAAAACCAAGTATTCCCCTCGAATTTCAAGCAGGGCAGTACATAGCACTTGCTGTTGGTTCTGATGATTGCCGTTATTATTCAATTGCGTCCCCAGAAATGGAGTCTGAACTGATTGAGTTACACATTGAATCGACCAATACCAGCAAAAACGGGTTAGGGAAGTTACTTGAGAGCAAGCAAGCAAGGCTGGTGAAACTGGGTGGAGAAGCGGTTCTGAGAAAAGACTCTTGTGCACCGGTACTGTTAGTGGCAGGTGGTATAGGTTTTTCTTATGTTCGCTCGATCTTATTGAGCTCTCTTGCGCTCTCACCAAACCGAGATGTACATGTCTATTGGGTAGCCAGAGAGGAGAAACAGCTATACGCATTAGAGGAGTTGAACGATTTGGCTGAACGGTATCAGAACCTGAAGTTGACCACAGTCGTTAAAACTGAAAAATCGCCTCGAGGCATCGATCTTCTGTTTGAAGAGATAAAACTTGAATATAGAACGCTAGCTCATTCGGAAGTCTACATATCGGGTAGATTTGATACGTCGCATATTTTGCGTGAGCGTTTTACAAAAGAACTCGATGCAGTGTCCAAAAATATCTTTAGTGATGCTTTCTCTTAGTTAATGATTAGGCCACAAGTTACCTTGTGGCTTCTTTATTTATGACAATAAGTTTCTTAAAGTCTTATAGCTACTAGTTAATGGGGGTGAGCTACCCCATTATCAAGGCGCTGGGGTGAGGCATCGGGATTGTTCGTCTGACTTTTTATAAAATCCGTTTTAATAAACGATCGGCTCGTGTGCGCAGCACCCGTCGTATGAGCTTTTGTATTTTTTCGGGGTAGTGCCGTACTGTTTCTAGCTGTTTATAGCTGCGTATTTGCTCGGTATGTTTGAATATGTTGTCAAATTCAGCTGTGAACTTGTCTTCAAGCAATTGTTTCGGATCTTGAATGAGTAGTCCATTTTCTAAGTCCAGCGCCCACGCTCTTGGGTTCACATTATTTCCCGTTAGTAGCATGGCTTTGCGATCCACCCAAAGCCCTTTTAAATGATAGCTGTTATCATTGTGTTTCCATAGATGGATAGCAAGGCGACCGGATGCCGTATGAGCTTTATTAGTGCGAGCGAATTTACGTAAGTTCAACTCATACAGATAAGGTAACCCGCCAATGGCCTTGAACGGCTGATCTGGAGCTATGTAAAAGTCACTTGCGGTCTTGTCACCAACGATGATGTGAACTTGAACCCCTCGTTTTATTGCTCGAGTAATCTCACGAATGACGGCTCTAGGCAGATTAAAGTACGGCGTGCATAGATAAATTTCGTGTGTTGCATTGCTTAGAAGGGCAATGATTTTACTATTGAGTTGATTACGGCGTTTACCAATACCGACTAATGGTGTGATGGCGACTTGATCTTCACTAACCGATTCGTTTTGTATATGGTAGCGTGCTTTAGATAAAGTCGCGCGGAACTGTCGAATTAACGGTTTAATGTCTTTGGTGCTTGGCAGGTTTGTGTCATTCAGGTTATGGACGGCCGGATCTGCAATCATGTTGTTGCGGATAAAATGCATCATACTATCTGCTAGAGGTTTGTGTTCGATAATATGGTAACGATCAAAGCGATAACGCTCTTGATGGTGTAGGTAAATGTTGTTTAAGCTGGCACCACTGTAGATAACCGTGTTATCAATGATGAGTCCTTTTAAGTGTAGCACGCCAAAGACCTCGCGATTACGAACTGGCACACCGTAAACAGGAATTGAAAGGTCATATTGCTTGGCAAACTCTTGATAGAGTCTGGCATTTCCTGTGCTCTTTTCAGCGCCGATTAAACCACGTTGGGCGCGGTGCCAATCAACACAGATGGCAATATCTAAGTCAGGGTTGTCTTGCTTTGCTTGATAGATAGTGGCGAGTATTTCCCTGCCTGCTTCATCATTTTCAAGATATAGGGCGACAATGTAGATACGTTTGGTTGCCTGTTTTATCGCGTTTAACAAAAGTTCTCGATACTCTCGAGCAGAATGCAAAATCGTAATACGCTCTGGATGGACTGCGAAATGAGGGATAGGATCGAGTAAGTGTCTATTGGGCATAATACCGAAGTGCTACCTATGTTTTGACTAGCGGCTAACTTTAGCAAATTCGTTGTTTTATTCCTATAAAATAACGCTTTAGTTTTTGCCTTTACGCTATTATTTACGTGTTTTTTGCCTTTTGCATTGGTCTATTTTCTTGTTTGTAGCGTAGCTTTAGGAAAGATGTTGTTTTGAGGTGGAGTTTTTATCGTAATGAAGAAGGTATTCGTGACATTGAGTTCTTTGTTGTTGGTGGCCTGTACCAAGGCTGGGCTCGAATTAGCCAATTTGCCGAATAAGTTTAGTGATACGCAAACCATTAAGAATATTGACTATGGCCCTCAGCCTTGGCAAAAGTTAGACCTCTATATCCCGCCTAACCCATCCCATGAACCACTTCCTGTTGTGGTGTTCTTTTATGGAGGCAGTTGGAAAGAGGGCTCGAAAAGCATGTATCCATTTGTTGGTGAGGCGTTTGCGAAGAAGGGTTATATCACGGTCATTGCGGATTACAGTAAGTATCCTCAAGTGACGTTTCCAGCCTTTGTTGAAGATGGTGCTAAAGCGGTAGCATGGACTTATCGCCATGTTGCTCAGTATGGTGGGAACCCCAGTGAGTTGTTTATTGTGGGTCATTCTGCTGGGGCTCATATTGGAGCCTTAATTACGGCAGATTCGCACTATTTATCGGCAGAAGGGGAGAATAGAAGCATTATTAAAGCCTTTGCCGGGTTATCCGGCCCCTATGATTTTGTGCCTTATGAGAAAGACTACATTGCTATATTTGGCCCGCCAGAAAATTACCCCAAGATGCAGGTGCCGACCTTTATCGATGGTAAAGAACCTCCCATGTTGCTGCTTTGGGGAGCGGATGATGATGTGGTGGGAAAAAGTAATATGGATAAGCTGGTGGCGAAGATTCACGAAAAAGGGGGCGTAGAAGAGCATAAAACCTATGCAGGCGTCGATCATGTCGGTATGGTCTCAACCTTTATTTGGTTTCTAAACAGTAAGGCACCGATTTTGGATGATATTACTGCATTTTTTAGTCAATATAAGTGAATAGCAACAGTAAAGCGCTTTTTCGCTTTGTTTCATTCTTCCTTTTAGAGTCTTGATCTATTTTTATGAGCATTCCGCTGACCGATCTATTATCTGCCTCATCGAACAATTCTATGGTGTCCGATGTGACTTGCTCTACATGCCATGCCTGTTGCTGTCGTTTAGAGGTGATGATTATTTCGGATACAGGTGTGCCGGAAAGGCACATAGCTGTGGATGAATGGGGTGGCGAGACCATGTTGAGGTTAGAGGATGGTTGGTGTTCCGCTGTTGATCGTGATACACACATGTGTACCATCTATGAACATCGCCCATGGATCTGTCGAGAATTTTCTATGGGGTCCTACCAATGTTTAGATGAGCGCAAAATGATGGATTGAGACGTTGACCTCGTTGGCTTCTTTTTGCTTCAACCTCACGTTTACTTTTCGCTAAAAGAGCGCTATCAAACAAGAGTATGTTAATGACAATACTGCTATTTTATCTTTAAATTGAAATCGCCTGGGTTATCAGTTTGCTTGTGTCGCTGGGAAAGGGACTAGGATGAATAAATCAATGAAAATAAGACAAGCCAATGTTGCGGATATTGATGCGTTAGTTGAATTAAGTCGACAAATTGGGGAAATACATTATGAAAAAGCTCCCCATACATTTATGCCGCCATCACCGGAGGAGAAAGCTTTTTTGTTGAAGGCGTTGGAGGGTGGGGAGTATCACTTTTTGGTAGCAGAGCACGAAGGAAGTGTGATTGGTTTTATCAATGCGCGTATCATGATTAATGAGTCTATTCCTTTTATTGTAAAAAAAACTGTTTGTCGTATCGGTACGATTGTTGTTGATGAAAGCCATCGTTCTTGTGGTGTTGGTGAAGCGCTTATGAAAGCATGTTACTCATGGGCTATTGAATCTGGTGCAACCTCTATTCGTTTAGAGGTGATGGCATTTAATGAACGGGCTAAGGCCTTCTACCAAAAATTAGGTTATGTTGATGATTTTTGTATCATGTCTCGACAAATTGCCTAAGCTTAATTTAACTCGTTGTTGAGGAGGAAATCGATGGATATTCAGGCTATTGTTATTGTGTTGTTAATTGGAGGGATTGCCGGTTGGTTAGCTGGAAAAATTATCAAAGGAGGAGGCTTTGGTATCGTTGGCAATATTATCGTTGGTATTGTCGGGTCCGTTGTTGGTAACTTCGTCTTTGCAGCATTAGGGCTGTTTGCTCACGGTATCTTGGGTTCTATCATCACGGCCACCTGTGGGGCCATTATTTTGCTCTTTATTGTGCGCTTGGTTAAGCGAATGTAATGGAGTTCTAAGAGGTTAGTGGAGGTGCTATGCTGATTCGGTCTGTTTCAACCAAAGACGTTCCCTCGCTCACGGATATTTATAATAACTATATTGAGAATACCATTATTACTTTTGAGGAAGACTCTATTACGAGTAATGAGATGGCGGTTCGTATCGACAAGGTTTCCCATGCCCATCTACCATGGTTGGTTCTTGAAGAGGATGGTGACGTATTAGGTTATGCGTATGCAGGGAATTGGCATGGACGCAGTGCCTATCGTTTTACTGCGGAGCCAACCATTTATTTGGCGCAAGAGGCAAAGGGAAAAGGCCAAGGAAAAATTCTCTATTCTTCATTGATCGAAGAGCTTAGAAAAAAGGGAATGAAACAACTGATTGGCCTGATAGCACTGCCGAATGCCGCCAGCGTAGGGTTGCATGAATCATTGGGTTTTAAAAAAGCGGGTGAGTTTAAAGACGTTGGCTTTAAATTTGATCAGTGGATATCCGTTGGTTACTGGCAGCTTACTTTGTAATATCTTGTGTGTTCACCTTCTGTTTTGCATGTTAAATGTTCGTCTAAACTAAAAGAGCATCATGGTGTGTATCATGATGCTCTTGTTATATCTGCGTTTTTATCTAGACCTAGGACGTTGTATTCAAGGCTTAGTATATATTTGCGGTCAAAACAAAAATATCCATATAGCCTAGCTCCCCATCAATCGGTTTAATTGGGTTAGCGCTATGGAAAAATTTCCGATCATTTAAAATGACAAACTCTCCATGGTCAAACGCGTGGCTGATGATGGCTGGGCTGTTCTCTTCTAAATGAACATTAATTTTGCCACCTTTTATGTTATGACGCTGCATGACATAGATACCAATGCGATCAAATCCATCCTGATGAACACCTTCTGGTGCGACTTCTGCTAGCTGATGATCCGCAAAAATACGCAGCTGGTGTACCTCAATAAGTGTGCCGTCTTTTACATCGGCCATTTCACGAAAATGCTTAAAGAGTTCAACAAAACCTGGGTCTTGAAAGGTGTGCTCTTCAATTTCTGGATAACGTCTAACCACGTTTCCTTGAAAATGGTTAATGCTGTCATCTTGCACAAACTCTTTGGTAGGTAAGCGTGATAATTTTTCTTGATGCAGGGTAAAACAAGAGTATCTGCGCAATCGAAATTGCCCATCCGCATAGGGGTTGGTAGGCAAATCGTTAAAGGTGGGGGTCAGATGCTCCACACTGTCTGGAGAGAGTTGACCAAGCTCTAAATAAAATGGGGTGGGGGTGACGTTATTCGCTAGCATAAAAGACTACCTCTTTTTGCCTTGTTGGCAGATCATGCGCAACATTGTTTTTATTATTAGTGCGTGTCTTTAAACGCGCTCTTAAAAGATGAATAGGCTTTGTGAGCCTGTTATTAGTGTAGTTATTTATTGAGTAATATGCTCGTATTAATAAGTATCTAGAGTGTAAAAAAATGCGATTTAAGAGAGGGCGTTTCGTAATGTGATAGTATGGGTTTTATGGCTTGGAAGCTTTGTCTGATGAGCGTTTTTTTTCATGGCAAGGACAAGGTGGGACGGGGTCTACGCCACCTTCATGCCAAGGGTGGCATTTTGCTAGGCGTTTGAGGCCAAGATAAATGCCTTTGATAACGCCAAATCGTTCAATAGCTTCAATCATATAATGAGAACAGCTCGGATAGAAGCGACAGTTGTTTCCCAATAATGGGCTAATGGCGTATTGGTAGCACTTCACCAGTATTAAAAAAAAACGCTTAATCATAAAGGGTACTCTTTGGCTTATATCTAATGCTTTGCTATTTATTCATCTTGATTGGGCGGGATGTCGTTATTTTTGCCTACATGTATCCAATCAAGCTTTCTAATACAATTTTTTTAAAAAGACGGTTTTATGACGGGTCAAATTCAATTAGAAGCATCACAAATTGTCGCCTATCAAGGGGAGCCTGGGGCTTATTCTCATCTTGCCTGTAAACATACTTTTCCAGATCTTAAAACCATACACTGCGCTACCTTTGGCGAGGCACTGCAAAAGGTTGAGCAAGGTGAAGCCTACTACGCAATGATTCCGCTAGAGAACTCCACCGCTGGTCGCGTTGAAGAAATTTATCGCGAACTTAAACGAACTCAGTTGCACGTCGTCAAAGAGCATTTTGAGGCCGTCAATCATTGCCTTATTGCACGACATGGCGTTGCCATTGAGCAGATTACTCGCATTGGTAGCCATCCTCAAGCACTGGCTCAGTGCGATGATAATATTAAGGCATTGGGCGCCAAAAATGTTGCGATGTATGATACCGCAGGTGCGGCAAAGTACATTGCAGAAAATAATGAGCCAGGTTTTGCCGTCATTTCTTCTGAATTGGCAGCAGAGCTGTATGGTTTAAATATTCTCAAAACGCATTTTAATGATCGAGATGGCAATACAACGAGGTTCTTGGTTTTTTCAAAGCAACAAAAAATGCCCGAATACGAGTCGGGAAAAATCTATATTACGACCTTTATGTTTCGAGTCCGCAATATTCCCTCTGCTCTATATAAAGCCATGGGCGGGTTCGCTACCAATGGCATCAATATGTTGAAACTAGAAAGCTATATGGTGAATGGACACTTTACTGCAACACAGTTTTACATAGATGTTGAAGCACATTTTCAAGACCCTGCCATGCAGCGAGCCCTTGAGGAGCTGCGATTTTTTTCCGAAGATATCCGTATTTTAGGGACGTATTATGCGGATGCGTTTCGCACGCAGCAGTCTCAATAATACTAAATTATCTACGAAAGAGATAAGTGTAAGAAATGTGTAACTGATCCCTGTTACCTTGGAGCTATATCATGTTTGGTTGGCCCAAGGGGGATTTCAGATGAGCAGTCTCTTTAAAGTTATTTTTAATCGATGTATTCGCTTAGCTGGTAATCTGATAAAAGGCATATCGTATCTGTTTCACTTTCTTTTGCCATATTGGCGTTTCACGATCCCTGCAAACTCCCCTGCAAAAATTGCGAGTCGCTGTGATGCGTCGATACCGAAGATTATTTGGCAGACGAACTACTCGAGTCGCTGTGCTTTGCCCATTTATGTTAACTATTTGTTTAATCGTTTGATGTCACTTGAGTATGAATATCGCTACGTTAGCACACAAGAGCGTGAAGTATTTATGCGCGATCATGCACCGCAAGAGGTGTACAAAGCCTATTTAAGGTTAAATGACGGTGCAGCTCAAGCGGATTTGTGGCGAGTCACTTGCCTCTATCTTCATGGGGGCGTATATATGGATATTGATGCCGTGCTAGTGTGGCCTCTAGGAAAAACTCTTAAGCATGATGATGAGGCGCTGTATATCAAATTCAAAAAAGACTACAGCGAGTTTACGAACTACTTTTTGGCAACGGCACCGAAAAACTCTGATTATCAAGCCATCTTAAACCAAATAGTTTACAACATTAACCATCACTCAGAGCTGGTTAATAAACGGGTGTACGATACCACGGGACCATCTGCGTTTAATGAGGTACTTCAAGGCAAAAGTGTTAATGCGAAGAAGCGTGGGCATGTTTGTATTCAAGGTGCTTTCACGAATGAATACTTTCAGTATCTGGATAAGCCACGAGGAAAGTGGACGTATCTAAGGGATGATGAAGTGGTGAAGAAAAGTAGTTGATTCAGATGACTTTTTATAAAAATGCCCTGTTGTATCAGGGCATTTTTATAAGTAGCTATAGATGGGATTATTTATTGAGAAAACGTTTTACAAGGCTGCTAAAGGGAATGGGCTTTTCTGCATGCAGCCAATGCCCAGTGTCTGGAATCATTTTGAATTCCGCATTGGGGAAAAGACCTATAATGTCTTGTTGGTAATCCGCAATAATATAGTCTGATTTCTCCCCTTTAATAAACAGTGTTGGGGTTTGAATAGGGCTGTCTATTTCTGGTTTTTTTAAAATCGTCGTATAACTTTGTGCGATATTGTCGAGTGAAATAGCGAGCTTGAAGCCATTATCAGTGCGTTCTAGGTTTTTAAGTAGAAATTGACGCACAGGTAGAGACGGTTCGTATTTACTAAGTAGGCTATCCGCCTGTTTACGGGATGTAAGGTCCGCTTCATCAATGGCTTTTAGCCCTTTGATGATTTGTGTGTGGCTTGGTGGGTAGTCAACTGGAGCAATGTCTGCGACTACCAGTTTGATGATGTTGTCCGGTGCAAGGGCGGCCATTTGCATAGCAACCTTCCCTCCCATTGAGTGACCAAGTAAGTAGAACTTGTCTAAGCCTGTTTCTTGAGCCCATTGCAATATCGCTTGGGCCATATTGGTATAGGAGGCATCACTCAGGGCGCTGGATTGGCCATGATTTGGCAAATCGATACAATAGACACGAAAGGTTTCGGACCAGTTTTTCGCGATGGAATGCCAGTTGTCTGCGTTGCCAAAAAGCCCATGAAGAACGACGAGTGCTGGGCCGGATTCACCGTATTGTTTTGCGTGTATCATAGTCACCTTGTGTTTTAATAGGGCATGAGTTAATTCGCTCTATTGTATCAAGTCTTTTCACCTCCCAATAGAATTAAGGTCGCTTGAGTATGTTAGATACCTTTTTTGTCAAAGTTTTAAAGCAGCCATTGCACCTGATTGCCCTAGTAGTCGATAAATGCGGTGTCAAAGCAAACTGGATTACCGTGATCGGTTTTGTGATTGGTATGCTGGCGTTACCTGCCTTGTATTTTGGTAATGCGTCTCTGGCATTAGTGTTTGTGTTGATCAATCGAGCGATGGATGGTTTAGATGGGGCGGTAGCAAGGATAACAGCCCCATCAGATTTTGGGGGCTATTTAGATATTACCCTAGATTTTATTTTTTATTCGGCGGTGGTGTTTGGTTTTGCTCTGATGAACCCTGACGCCAATGCTTTAGCGGCAAGCTTTTTGATTTTTTCTTTTATGGGAACCGGCAGTAGCTTTTTAGCGTTTGCCATTATGGCCGAAAAGCGTCGAATCGAGCGCTTGGATTATGGAAAAAAGTCTTTGTACTTTTTAGGTGGGTTAACAGAGGGGGCAGAGACGATTGCGTTTTTGGTGTTGATATGCCTCTATCCTTTGCATTTTTCCATATTCGCCTATATTTTCGGTCTGATGTGCTGGGTAACAACGGCAACCCGTTTATATGCAGGCTACCGAACGTTGAAATGATCACACCCAAAAGAGCGAAGTGTCTTATGTGATAGGGAGGTGCTTAGAGAAGTCGTCTAGTCGCTAAAAAATGCAATTTCAATATCGCTTTTAACGATCGCGCAGCAAGCCAGCATATAGCCACTTTGCACCCAAGCAAGGGGTTCAAAAGGGTATTCAACCTGGCCCCATAATAGTTTGATGGAGCAGGAAGAGCAGTAACCTTCACGACACTGGTATTCGACGTGGATCCCTTCTCTTTCCAACTGTACAAGCAAAGGCTCATCTTCGGTTACCAGAATTTGCTTTTTCCCTAGTAGAACGCGATGAACCTTATCTCGTATTTTATCCGGTTTATTAGAGGTCAAAGTCGTCAAAGTCAGACTCGCTTAGATCGTTGTCGATTTGTCCAACAAGATAAGAGCTGATTTCTGCTTCTTGGGGGGCAACTTGGACATTGTCACTGACTAGCCACGCGTTAATCCAAGGGATTGGGTTGTGCTTAGTTTCGAAGGCGGTATCCAGTCCGACGGCTTGCATGCGAACGTTAGTGATGTATTCCACATATTGACCAAGAATTTGCGCATTGAGACCGATCATGGAGCCATCCTTGAATAAGTAGGATGCCCAATCCTTTTCTTGTTCTGCGGCTTCAACAAAAATATTGCGCATCTCTTCCTTGCATTCTTGCGCAATGATGGCCATTTCTGGATCGTCTTTACCGGATGCCATCAGGTTAAGCATGTGTTGTGTGCCTGTTAAATGCAGTGCTTCATCCCGGGCAATCAGCTTAATGATTTTAGCATTGCCTTCCATCAAGGTGCGTTCAGCAAAGGCAAAGCTACAGGCAAAACTGACGTAGAAACGAATCGCTTCAAGTACGTTTACAGAGGCCACTGTCAGGTAGAGGGCCTTTTTGAGAGAGCGCATGGATATTTCAATATCGCCATGTTCTGGCACGTGGTGCGTTCCTAGCCCTAGGGTATTGTATAGGCTAACCATTTCGATCAAGCGGTCATAATAAACAGACACGCTGTCTGCTCGCTTGGTGATTTCTTTGTTAACGGTGATGTCGTCAAAAATTTTCGTCGGGTCGTTCACAATGTTACGAATAATATGCGTATAAGAACGGCTATGAATTGTTTCACTGAATGACCAAGTTTCTATCCAAGTTTCTAATTCTGGCAAAGAAACAATAGGTAATAAAGCAACATTGGGAGAGCGACCTTGTACACTATCTAGCAGTGTTTGATACTTTAAATTGCTCAAAAAGATGTGCTGCTCGTGCTCTTCCAGTTTTTGAAAATCTTTGCGGTCAGAGGATAGGTCGACTTCTTCAGGGCGCCAAAAGAAAGACAATTGCTTTTCGATTAACTTCTCGAAAATAGGGTGCTTTTGTTGGTCATAGCGTGCAACGTTGACGTTTTCACCAAAGAACATTGGTTCTTTCATGCTATCGAACTGTTTGCGGTTGAAAGTCGAGTAACTCATTACTTGGCGGTTTCCTTAAATAGGTAGCGTTAAAAAGCGGATACCAGCTAGTGTCAGTGGTGTTTACTTTTTAAATGTCATTTTAAGTACGTGTATCTGGCGCTATTCTACTGCTAACACGGCTTTGCGAAAAGCAAGTTTGCAAAACATGAAACAAGACAACACCCCATGCCAGTGAGGTGTTGTCTTGTATATTATGGCTTAGATTTTACACGCACCACTGGCGCAATCGTCCATATCATCTTGTTGGTCGTCTGCCCCATCACGTGTGTTGTGATAGTAAAGAGTCTTCACACCCAGTTTGTAGGCCGTTAGTAGATCTTTTAAGATGACTTTCATTGGCACTTTTTGCGATTCGAACTTCTGTGGATCGTAGTTCGTATTCGCCGAGATGGATTGGTCGATAAACTTCTGCATGATACCCACAAGCTGTAAGTAACCATCGTTCGATGGGATACTCCACAATAATTCGTATTGCTCTTTAAGGCGTTCGAATTCAGGAACAACTTGTTTTAGGATACCATCTTTACTGGCTTTGACAGAGACGAAGCCGCGTGGTGGTTCGATGCCATTTGTGGCGTTACTAATTTGAGAAGAGGTTTCTGAGGGCATCAGCGCACTTAGAGTAGAGTTACGAAGGCCATGTTCCACAATGTCTTTACGTAGCGTTTCCCAATTATAGGTCAACTCATTCGATACGATGTTGTCGATTTCCTTTTTGTAAGTATCGATTGGCAAAATGCCTTTCGCATAGGTTGTTTCATCAAAGGCTAGGCATGGACCAAATTCTTTAGACAATTTGTTAGATGCCTTCAGCAGGTAATATTGAATAGCCTCAAAGGTTTTATGAGTTAAGTCATTTGCGCTACCGTCTGAATATCTGACGCCATTTTTCGCTAGGTAATAAGCGTAGTTGATGACACCCACACCCAGAGTGCGTCGCATTTCAGTGGCTCGTTGAGCTGCAGGAATTGGATAATTTTGGTAATCCAATAAGGCATCCAATGCTCGCACGATCAATTCAGACAGCTCCTCCAGTTCGTCTA
This sequence comes from Marinomonas spartinae, assembly GCF_900089775.1. Lineage (GTDB taxonomy): Bacteria > Pseudomonadota > Gammaproteobacteria > Pseudomonadales > Marinomonadaceae > Marinomonas > Marinomonas spartinae. Next base: position 453,812 of record NZ_FLOB01000003.1, on the reverse strand, counting down.
GGTTGTCAAGCGCACCTAAGTTGAAGGCAGACAAAGTGCATAGGGCAATTTCCCCTTCTGGATCGTCAACGCGATTTAGTGGTTTGGTTGGCAGAGCGATCTCAAGACACAGGTTACTCTGTTTAACAGGGGCAACAGCTGGGTCAAATGGACTGTGAGTATTGCAATGGTCTACGTTTTGTAGATAAATACGCCCCGTGCTGGCACGCTCAGAAGCGAACAAGGTAAACAGGTCTGATGCTTTAACGGTCTGTTTGCGAATGGAAGGATCTTGTTCGTACATAGTGTATAAACGATCAAATTCTTCTTGGTCTGCAAAGAAGGCATCGTACAAACCAGGTACGTCCGATGGGCTGAACAGGGTGATGTTGCCCCCTTTGATTAAGCGCTGATACATCAAACGGTTAAACTGGACGCCATAGTCCAGATGACGAACACGGTTTTCTTCTACACCACGGTTGTTTTTAAGTACCAGTAGGCTTTCTACTTCTAAATGCCAGATTGGATAAAATACTGTTGCGGCACCACCACGAACACCACCTTGAGAGCAACTCTTAACAGCGGTTTGAAAGTGTTTGTAGAACGGAATACAGCCGGTGTGGAACGCTTCACCTCCACGAATAGGGCTACCTAAAGCGCGAATGGCCCCCGCATTGATGCCAATGCCAGCTCGTTGACTGACGTATTTTACAATTGCACTGGACGTTGCATTTATGGAATCCAGTGAGTCACCACATTCAATCAAGACGCAGCTGCTGAACTGGCGTGTTGGTGTGCGAATACCTGACATGATTGGGGTGGGGAGAGATATTTTAAATTTAGATACGGCGTCGTAGAAACGGCCAATCAAATCTAAACGAGTGGCTTTATCATAATTTGCAAACAAACACGCTGCGATCAAAATATAGATGAACTGCGGGCTTTCATAAATCTCGCCAGTCACACGGTTTTGAACTAAATATTTACCTTCTAATTGTTTAACCGCCGCATAGGAAAAGTTCATATCACGGGAGTGATCAATAATGTTATTTAGTTCATCAAACTCGGCTTTTGTATAGTTATCAAGCAAGCTTTGATCATAGCGATTTTGCTCAACCAAGTTTCTGACATGGTCATAAAGATGAGGTGGCTCAAAGTTACCATAAGCTTTTTTGCGTAAATGGAAGATAGCCAGACGAGCCGCTAAATACTGATAATCTGGTGTGTTCTCAGAGATTAAGTCTGCTGCGGACTTAATCAAGGTCTCGTGAATATCGGTAGTGCGGATGCCATTAAAAAACTGTATTTGTGCTTTTAACTCAACTTGTGACACAGAAACATTATCTAGGTCTTCTGCCGCCCATGTAATGACCTTGTGAATCTTCTCTAGATTGATGTTTTCTGTCTTACCGTTACGCTTAGTAACTGTGAGGGTGCTCATGGCTTAACTTCCCATTCGTGCAATGTGTAAAAAAAGAGGTGATAACTGTATCTAGTGTGTGTTTGGTATCTGACATACTAGATGTAGTGTGTATTAATACTGATGACGAGAACAATAGTGTGCATTGCTCTGAAAATCAAGGCTTGAAAATTACGCTAAAATAGGAGTGAAACCTTTCTGTGAGTAGCTACTTACCCTGTTGCCCTTGGTTAGTGGAAACTCGATGATAGGCAAGATGTAGTGCGCTTTTTTTTATGTTTTTTTATATGTCCAAAAGCGATTTTTTCTTGCCCAAACATTGATCTGAATTAATGGCTAAGCACCATTTTGGCGCTCGCGACTAAGGTAAATAAAATTAACTGATGCAGCAAGTAGATAGGTAGGGCATAGCGTCCCATCCAAGCGAGTATGCGGGTAACGAAGTGCTCAGGGATGGGGAGTTGATGAATCTTAAAGTATCCAAGTGCTATGCCGATTAAAGCAACGCCAATCCAAGGGAATGGGAAGGCAATATCCAGCGTGCTAGTGGGAAGATGCAAGGTATGGACGATATAAGGTAGTACACTAGGGAAAGACAGCCAGTTGGTAGTGTTGTAAATCAGTACAATGATCGCGCCGATAATAAACGATATAATTGGCCATTTCGTCATGGGGCGGACGAGAAATGTCAGCAGGAAGATAAAGTGCAAAATGCCAAAATAAATCCAGTTATTGGGAAAGGCTAGGTAAGTGCCCAAAGAAATTATGATAATGGCGAGCAAAAGCTTAAGGTCACGTTTCCATAAGATGATCGAATGATGCTTTTGCATCGTAAGGTAAGCGGACCAGCCAACAGCAGAAATAAAAATGGTGACGATAATGTCGCGAAAATGATTCCAGAAAGGGTTAGCAAGGGAAAACTCAATAAAGCCAAAATTGCCCAGATCCCAGCTGAAGTGAAAGATCATCATGAGTAACACCCCAAGACCTCGATAGGTATCTAACAAGGAGCTACGGAAGGCTTTCAAAGAGGCAGGTTTTTCGGGCATTGTCGACCATTATGTAAAGGTGAATGAAGTGCAGCCATCATACCGTTACTCCTTGGCCTGCTCAAGCAGTGAACTGAATCCGTTAGCGCAAGCAGGTCTTTTTGAGCAACTAAAATCATCGTTGGCTTGGGAGCAGGAGTCATTGTTAATGTTTGGCCGTGATGTACTCGTGCCAAGGCGAGTCGCTTTTATTGCGGATGCAGGGCTGTGTTATCGCTACACGGGTAAAGACCATTACGGAAAAGGTTGGCCAAATTGGTTAGCAGAGATCAGAACGCAAGCAGAAAACCTTGCTGGCCAACCTTTTAACTCTGTGTTATTGAATTGGTATCAAAATGGCGATGATTATATGGGGTGGCATGCTGATGATGAAAGAATATTGGGGCCAGCTCCTGTTATCGCTATGTTGAGTTTGGGGGCAACCCGAGACTTTCTCTTTCGCTTTAAAAGGGATCATAGTGTCAAACATAGCATTGCATTAGAGGGCGGCAGCTGGCTAGTGATGTCAGCGTCGACGCAAGTGCTATGGCAACATTGTTTGCCAAAAAGAAAACGGGTTCAAGAAGAGCGTATCAGTTTAACTTTTCGCACTCTGTTGAACCCATAGGACGCCCTTTGGTTTGACAATATCTAGTTTCAGCACCCAGATGATTATGGGGCTTTACGTTCGCGTAACCAGCTTTCTAGCTGCTTGGTAAAACACAGGCGGTCATGCAAACGGCTCGGGCGTCCTTGCCAGAATTCGATGTAATTTGGGGCTAACACATACCCACCCCAGTTGTCTGGGCAGGGGACTTTTTGGTTGGAAAAGTTGTCTTCCGCTTCTTTATAAGCGTTTTTCAGCGTCTCCCTATTATTGATTGTGGTACTTTGTTTTGAAATATAAGCGGCTAACTGACTGCCCCTAGGGCGGCTAGAGAAGTAGTGTTCAGAGTCTTCGCGGCTGATTTTTTTGATCTCTCCCTCGACCCGTACTTGCCGAGATAGCGCTGGCCAAAAAAAAGTTAGACAGGCTTTGTTGTTTTTCGCTAACTGTTGTCCTTTGTCACTGTCGTAATTAGTGAAAAAGCAAAAACCTGCATCGTCCCGCTGCTTAAGTAAAACGACACGAGCGTGGGGTTGGCCAGAGTCATCAACTGTACTGATTGTCATGGCGGTTGGGTCTTCTTGGTTAGAGGCAATGGCTTGTTCTAACCAGTGATCAAAAAACGCAAATGGATCATTACCAACGCTGTCTTCTAATAGATCTTCAAATTGATAGTCACGCCGAATAGAGTGTAGATCGCGATTCATAATTAAATCCTATAGGTTGACAGGGTCATAATTTTTGACACCTGTGTCATGAGCGCCATGATTGGTTTGGGAAACACATAGCCGCCTGACTGGAGTGCCATTTGTTTGTGTTTGGCTTCATCAATATGCATTTGTGTGAGGACAGCTTGGCTTTTTCTGTCTTGATGAGGTAACTCCAACATGTGTTTATCAAGGTGAACACAGACTTGATCTTCTGTTGCAGCAACAAAACCAAGGCTCAGCTTGTCACTAATGAGTCCAGCGCTTGCACCAATAGCAAAAGAGGCGCCGTAGAAAAATGGATTTAGAAGGCTAGGACGACTGTTTAGGTCATACAAACGTTTTTCACACCAGACGAGGTGGTCTATTTCCTCTTCCGCTGCGTGCTCCATCTCTTCTCGAACTGTCTCTAGCTTTGCTGTGGTCGCTTGGCCTGCATACAGTGCTTGTGCACAGACTTCACCGGTATGATTGATGCGCATTAAGCCAGCTGCGTGTTTACGTTCCTGTTCACTCAATGTCGCTTCAGGGTATTGATTCGCCGGCGAAGGGCGATGTTCTTTTGCGACGTGGGGAATCAGCGTTTGTAATGCACGATCAAATTGCATTACCGCTCTATCTAAAAAAGAATACATCTTATTTCCTTGTTTAACCTGGGGGCCAGGTCATTTGACGTCCACCAAGTACATGCATATGAATATGGTAAACTGTTTGACCCCCCATTTGATTGCAATTCATGACAACCCGATAGCCGTCGTCACTGATGCCAATTTGTTTGGCGACTTTGGCGGCGGCAATGGGCAGTTTACCAACAATGCTTGCATCCTCATCGGTTAAGTCATTTAGCGTACTAATGTGTCTTTTGGGTATCACTAAAAAATGACTGGGTGCTTGAGGCATGATGTCTTCAAAGGCAATGACATCATCATCCTGGTACAAAATGGTAGCAGGGATATCGCCATTAACTAACTTACAGAATAAACAGTCCATATTGTCCTCTTGTGTCTATTATTGATATTGCGCTTATTCTAGCAAGGTGCTTCTTAAGAACGTTTGACTCTTGACAAAGAAGCGTCTCTTAAGCGCTCGCCCTTGCGAATTAGGCGTGATAATTGCGTTTCAAGATGGCTATCTAAATCGCTTACGGGCAACAAGTCATCGAAACCGATTGTCTTAGCGTATTCACGCGACATTTTAACATTATCTGAAATCAGTAAGCATTGATCTTCTAGTTTCATCAAGGGGCGTATTTTTTTGTGGATGATGTGAGGAATTTGTCCCTCGTGATCAAAGGCTAAGATGATGCTGATGGTTTTGCGTTGATCTGGTTTATCTAAATAGTCCAGCAAGTCGTCAAGGTCGTTAAAATGCTCGATAGCATTAAGGTTAGAATGAAGAATTCCTAGTGCTTGATTCAGGTCATTACTGTGTTGGCCAAAAACAATAATGGAGTAAGTGTCATTATCCAATGTGTTTAAGTTGGTGTGCCGTATCTGCCAAGTAATAGGAAGTTCAATGGTGAGACGATGAAAGCCATTTTCTTCAGATATCACACAGGAACCATTTAAGGAGTTGACGAGTATATGGATATAGTTCATGCCCATATCAAACAGATCATTATTCAAGGTGAGATGAGTCGGTAATGGGTAGCTGTTTATCTCCAATATAGTGTTGCCTTCGTGACTGAGTTCACGACGGCTGATATCGACTGTCAGAGTTTGATCTGTGAAGTGTTTACACTCTTGTAAAATGGTTTCAATCAAGTGCTCTATTACTTCTGTATTATGCAAAATTTCCAAATGATTGGTGTTGTCACTGGTAATCTCAATAACCGAGTTGTCTTGATCTAGTTGCTGGAAGTGATTATAAGCGTTATCAATCAATTTAGACAAAAACAGAGGAGAAGAATCCTGTTGAGGAAAGCTATTTTTGTCTCTCGCATAGTACATGTTATCTAACCGTACGAGCAGGTTTTTTAAGTTGTTGCTCGCAGCCAAGCCATTGAAAATGAAGTTTTTTGAGAGGCTCCGGCTAGAGGTTTTTTGAACATGTTTTAATCCGTTATCAATGATGTTGACTTGGCGACGAAGGCGACTAGAGATATCGGCGATCAGTTCAAATAGGTCATTTTGCGAATGGTTCACGACATTAGCATGGCGCTTAAGCAACGGGTTTAGTTGGGCGATCATACCAACAAAATAGATCATAGTTTCTAGAACAACAGTGATCGTCAGCCCCCATTCATAAATGACGGCACTGGATATAATACCATAAGCGGACATGAGCCAAGTGGCATAACCAAGTAAAAACGTGATTCGAGCAATTAGGTAATAACCAGAAAAAGGAGTACCCGTAGCGAAGGCGCAAATGGCTAATATGGTTAAAGCTGAGATAGAGATAAATGATAACAGTGACAGATAGATAATATTTAGAGAATTTGGGTAAGCGCTATAAATAATGGCAAACAGAAGGTTTAGGCAGGCTAAGGCAATTAAATATTTATCTACCTTGGGAAACTGCAATCGTGTATCTAGGTAAAACTTGGAAAACAATACAATGGCCGCTGTACCAGCAAGGGCTGTGAAATTGTAGATACGCTCTTGGATGCCAATGGAATTAGGAAAAAACTGATAAAGCTGCCCATGAAGAGCTAGGTGAAACAGTGCAATACAAAGCAATAGCACACTGTATGCCATATACATGGGATGAGTGCTTTTTATATAGAAAAAGACATTGCTAATAAATAGGATAACTAAAAAGCCTAACAAAAGTCCGGTCAGAGAAAAGTCTCTTTGTGAGTCGACCGTTGCTTTAGATAAGGTTTTCAAATTCAACTGGACATTGATTGGCAAATGGGACGACAGTTTGAGGTAGACAGTGAAAACGGGTGGAGCATTCGTCGGTAAGGGATAAAAGTAATCGGGATGCTCAATGAGTCGATTGCTATAAGGGCGACCTTCGCCAAGCAAGGCTTGAACTTGGTCGCCAAACATAGTCGGTAAATAAAGATCCAAATATTCAAGGCGAGGCGCGTTGATATCCAAAAGTGATGGCACGTTTTTGGTTGTGCGAATAGCGATGTTAATGCGTACCCAGACATTTCCTTTGACCAATCCTAGCTGCAAAAAATCGGAGTTGATCGGTAAGAAGCGCTTGGAATAGCTTTCCGATGCGATATCTTGGATGGATAAACGACCACTTTCGTCAATTAAATATTGAGCTGACTTGGCAATGTTTAGGTCTTGATGGTTATCATCAAGCAATGCTATGTCGTTAGCCGCCCATAGAGTGCTGCTAGTCAGTAATAAAAATAGTAGAATCAGTTTCGAAAACAAAACGCTAGCTCAGTTGTCTTATTTATAAGACCACCATTATTAACTAGATAGGGGATGAAATGCTATATCCAATTTTAGAGCAATACTATGTTGTATTCGCTTTACTGCTCTTGGTCATTACTTGGTTTACACGACAGAAAACCCCTGAGGCAAGAAGAAACTATTTATATGGTTACGCTTTGATTAGCGTGGTTGGTTTCTTGCTCGGTTTTAAGTGGGTATCTGGTGTGATTTTTGGACTCATTGTTCTTGAAGTTGGGCGTTATTTTAAGAGATGGTTAGATAAAAAAGAACAACAGTTAAAGAAATAGATTCTCCGTGCAGGCATGAGAGTAAATCTCACAATGTTGTCATGCTAAACGATATTCAAAAAAGGAATAGGTTTTCTTAAGTGGAGGCCTTTTTCAGTTTCCTGTCTGGCTTTTCCTGTCATCAGTATTGTCTTCTGAGTAAGAAATATCAGGTACTTCGCTTTATCGCCTTGTCTAAGGGGCTGAGATATTTTAATTCATACAGATCTATTTTTTGCAAAGCCAATTCCGACTTTAATAGTAGGTCTTTATTTAATTTACAATATATTTACAAAGTTTTTGTTTAGTATTGATAAATAAAAAGGACAAAATATCCTCTATCTAGGAAAGATTGTGGTGCTTTGTTGTCTGACTGTCATGGCGCTATACGAGATCTAGATAATGCGAGTAGGATAACTATTGTCCGCTGTGGATGTTTCTTATACATCTGATTTCCAGCAAAGTGACGCACAGAATGTTTTGGCTTATGGGTCGAATCATCGAATCTCTTAGATGATAATGATTATCATAAATATTGCAAACTTTTTGTTGCGCCGTAAATAATGAATTGGGCAAGGTGGTATTTCGTGCCTCTGCCTGAATCGAACCTCCAAGAAAAAGTATGGCATTGACTTATCCCAACGGGTCGATGTTTTTGTCTAACAATTTATTAAGTGTTGTTTTCTATGTCTACACCTGTTGATGTAATCGCCCATCATTGGGCATTTGCTGTGTTTATAGTGGTCTCTATAGGCTTAGGTGCTGCCATGTTGGTAGGAGGGACTTTCTTAGGCGGTAGGGCGCAAGCTCGTGCTAAGAATACCCCTTTCGAATCAGGTATTGCATCGGTTGGCTCAGCTCGTCTTAGACTGTCTGCCAAATTTTATTTGGTGGCGATGTTTTTCGTCATTTTCGATGTTGAGGCTTTGTATTTGTACGCTTGGGCCGTCTCTATACGAGAAAGTGGCTGGGTGGGGTTTGTCGAAGCCACCACTTTCGTCGTTGTATTGCTTGTTGGTTTGATCTATCTGATTCGAACAAAAGCACTGGACTGGGCTCCTACCCGATCAAAAGAACTTATTAAGCAATCTGAAATCATCAAAATCGTTGACGGTTCACACAAATAATCACGAGGTCAAAACATGGATTATACGCTTACACGCATTGATCTGGATGGCGAAGATGATCGCTATCCATTAGAAACCAAAGAAACTGTCGGAGATCCGCTGGAGCAACATGTTCACCGTAGTGTTTACCTAGGCAAGCTGGAGCATGCTATGCATGACATGGTTAATTGGGGCCGTAAACACTCACTTTGGCCTTATAACTTCGGCTTATCTTGTTGTTATGTTGAAATGACCACTTCTTTTACAGCTGCTCACGATGTAGCGCGCTTTGGTTCTGAAGTATTGCGGGCGTCACCGAGACAAGCAGACTTTATGGTCGTCGCTGGCACGTGTTTTACTAAAATGGCTCCTGTTATTCAGCGCCTATACGATCAAATGTTAGAGCCTAAATGGGTGATTTCAATGGGGGCTTGTGCTAACTCAGGTGGCATGTACGATATTTATTCTGTTGTTCAAGGCGTAGACAAATTCTTGCCCGTCGATGTTTATATTCCAGGTTGTCCTCCTCGCCCAGAGGCTTATATTCAAGCCCTAAATTTGCTGCAAGATGCTGTGGGCAAAGAGCGCCGCCCATTGTCTTGGGTCGTTGGCGATCAAGGTGTTTATAAGGCAAACATGACGCCAGAGCGTGAACGTAAGCACGATGACCGTATTGCCATCACCAACCTAAGAACGCCGGACGAAATTTAATCGGGCAAGATTTGTTTTAGGCTTATCAAGATAGTGAGCAAAAATGACAAAAGCAACAAGTAAACTCGTACCTGAGTCTTGGCAGACCAGTGACCATCGCAATGATCCCGTGGTTGGTGAGCTTATCGAAAAGTTTGGTGAGTCCGTGTTTCGATTACAGCCAAGCCGAACTGGAATGCCCATTGCGTGGGTTGCTCGTGAACGTATCAAAGACGTTTTATTGTTTTTGAAAAACGTTTCCAAACCCTACTCAATGTTATATGACCTCCATGGTGTAGATGAGCGCCTTCGTACTCATCGAGAAGAGATTCCTGATGGGGTCGATTACACGGTCTTCTACCATCTTATTTCGATGGAGCGTAACCATGACATTATGTTCAAGGTGGGTCTAAGCGAAAAAGATCTAGAGCTAGCCAGTATTGTTAGTCTGTTTCCTAATGCCAATTGGTATGAGCGTGAAACATGGGAAATGTTCGGTATTGTCTTTTCTGGACACCCTAATTTACGTCGCATTATGATGCCTGACACATGGGAAGGCCACCCATTACGTAAAGATTACCCAGCTCGTGCCACAGAGTTTGATCCATTTGAGTTAACTCGTCAGAAAGAAGCGATCGAAATGGAAGCGCTAACGTTTAACCCCGAAGATTGGGGAATGGCGCGCAGCAAAGAAAATGAAGACTTTATGTTCCTTAACTTGGGGCCGAACCATCCTTCTGCACATGGTGCGTTTCGTATTGTTCTGCAACTTGATGGTGAAGATATTGTCGATTGTGTGCCTGATATCGGTTACCACCATCGTGGTGCAGAAAAAATGGGCGAGCGTCAGTCTTGGCACAGTTATATCCCCTATACCGACCGAATTGAATATTTAGGCGGTTGTGTCAATGAAATGCCTTATGTTTTGGCTGTTGAGAAATTGGCAGGCATTAAAGTGCCTGAGCGAGTGGAAGTGATTCGTGTCATGCTGTCTGAGTTATTCCGCATCAACAGTCACTTACTTTATATCTCAACCTTTATCCAAGACGTAGGCGCTATGACGCCAGTATTCTTCGCCTTCACGGATCGTCAGAAAATATACGACTTAGTTGAAGCCATTACCGGTTTTCGTATGCATCCGGCTTGGTTCCGTATCGGTGGTGTGGCCCATGATTTGCCAAGGGGTTGGGAACGACTATTAAAAGCCTTCTTAGATTGGATGCCAAAACGTCTGGAAGAATATGTGACAGCGGCACTTAAAAACACCGTACTTAAAGCCCGCTCTCAAGGGGTGGCAACCTACAATGCGAAAGAAGCTTTGGAGTGGGGGGTGACAGGTGCAGGGTTACGAGCCACGGGTATAGAGTTTGATGTACGAAAATGGCGCCCCTATTCAGGCTACGAAAACTTTGACTTTGAGATTCCCGTCGGCGGTGGTGTGAGCGATTGTTACAACCGCGTCATGCTCAAAGTGGAAGAAATTCGCCAAAGTTTGAAAATTTTGACTCAGTGTTATCACAATATGCCGTCTGGCCCGTTTAAAGCGGATCACCCATTAACCACTCCACCACCTAAAGAACGTGCCTTGCAACACATAGAAACCTTGATTACGCACTTTTTGCAAGTGTCTTGGGGACCTGTGATGCCAGCTAACGAATCTTTCCAAATGATTGAAGCGACAAAAGGGATCAATAGTTACTATCTCACCAGTGATGGTAGTACTACCAGTTATCGTACCCGTGTACGTACGCCGAGCTTCCCTCATTTACAGCAAATTCCATCAGTGATTAGTGGTAGCTTGGTATCCGATCTTATTGTGTATCTGGGCAGTATTGATTTTGTTATGTCAGATGTGGACCGTTAATCATGAATCAACCGATTAAAATAGTCACCGTAAGTGATGACAGCGATGGTTTTGTTTTGAGTGATGCCGATGCTCAGGCTATTGAGCATGAAAAACATCATTACGAAGACCCACGAGCCGCTTCCATCGAAGCTTTAAAGATTGTTCAGAAGAGTCATGGCTGGGTGCCTGATGGTGCCATCAAAGCGATTTCTGATCTTCTAGGGATACCTGCCAGCGATGTTGAGGGCGTGGCGACTTTTTATAGCCAAATTTATCGTCAGCCAGTCGGGAAACATATCATTCGCTATTGCGATAGCGTGGTGTGTCATATTACAGGCTTTGAAGACATTGTCACTGAGTTAGAAAAGCAACTCAAGATCAAACCAGGTCAGACGACGCCGGATGGCCGCTTTACCTTGCTCCCAACCTGCTGTTTGGGGAATTGTGATAAAGGGCCAACTATGATGGTGAACGATGATACTCATGTGCGTTTGGTTCCTTCTAATCTGGCAAACATTTTGGAGCAGTATCAATGAGCCTATCGATCAATAAGACGGCAGAAAGTCATCCGTTAACGTGGTGTCTTCGCGAGGATGAACAACCCGTTTGGCTGGATGAGTATCGTCGCAAAGAGGGGTATGTTGGCGTTGAAAAAGCGTTAGCTATGCACCCTGATGAAGTGGTTGGCTTGGTAAAAGACGCAGGCTTACGTGGTCGCGGTGGGGCGGGTTTCCCAACGGGACTAAAGTGGAGTCTGATGCCGAAAGATGAGTCAATGAATATCCGCTATATGATCTGTAACGCGGATGAAATGGAACCGGGTACCTACAAAGATCGTTTGTTGATGGAACAAATGCCACACCTTTTGGTGGAAGGCATGATCATCGCTGCACACGCTATCAAAGCTTATCGTGGCTACATTTTCTTGCGTGGAGAATACGTTGAAGCGGCAGAAAACCTCCGCAAGGCCATTGAAGAGGCTAAATCAGCTGGGTTGCTTGGTAAGGACATCTTGGGCAGTGGCAAAGATTTTGAGCTGTTTGTTCATACTGGTGCAGGGCGTTACATCTGTGGTGAAGAAACCGCATTGATTAACTCTCTTGAAGGCCGCCGTGCTAATCCAAGGTCCAAACCGCCATTTCCTGCTGTGTCGGGTGCTTGGGGGAAACCCACTTGTGTTAATAACGTGGAATCCATTTGTAACGTGCCAAGTATTCTTAATCGTGGTGTGGATTGGTACAAGGGATTGACAGTCAACGGCAGTAACGATTGTGGCACTAAGTTAATGGGCTTCTCGGGGCGTGTGAATAACCCAGGTTTATGGGAATTGCCGATGGGTACGACAGCGCGTGAGATATTGGAAAATTACGCGGGTGGTATGCAAGAAGGCTTAGATTTAAAAACTTGGCAACCAGGCGGTGCTGGCACAGATTTCTTGTTGCCAGAACATTTGGATTTGCCAATGGATTTTGAGCATATCCAAAAAGCAGGTAGTCGTCTTGGAACCGCGCTTGCTATGGCAGTGGATCATAAAATCAATATGGTTTCTTTGCTGCGTAACTTGGAAGAGTTTTTTGCTCGTGAATCCTGTGGTTGGTGTACCCCCTGCCGTGATGGTTTGCCCTGGAGTGTGAAAGTTCTCAGAGCAATTGAACATGGCGAGGGACAACCAGGCGACATTGAAACACTTGAGCAGTTATGTCGTTCATTAGCACCTGGTCATACCTTCTGTGCCCATGCACCTGGGGCAGTTGAGCCGTTACAAAGTGCAATAAAATATTTCCGCGAAGAATTTGAAGCGGGTATTTCAGGTCAAGCTAATAATTTGCGTGAGATTCGCGGTATTCAACCGAATCAACAGTAATTTATTCAGTTTTATTTTGTGTGTTTACGCCTATCGAATGTCGATGGGCCTGTGGGAAGCATAAGACTTATGGCAACCATTCATGTAGATGGCAAAGAATATGAAGTTGATGGAGCAGATAACCTATTACAGGCTTGTTTGTCTCTAGGGCTTGATGTTCCCTATTTTTGCTGGCATCCGGCACTGGGTAGTGTCGGCGCATGTCGCCAGTGTGCAGTAAAACAATATAAAGATGCCGATGATACGCGTGGTCGTTTGGTGATGTCGTGTATGGCGCCTGCGAGCGATGGCTCTTATATCTCGATTGAAGATGAAGAAGCGAAGGCATTTCGAGAAAACGTTGTGGAATGGTTGATGTCGAATCATCCTCATGACTGTCCAGTGTGTGAAGAGGGCGGTAACTGCCATCTACAAGACATGACGGTGATGACAGGCCACAATTCTCGACGTTATCGCTTTGCTAAGCGAACTCATGAAAACCAAGAGCTTGGGCCTTTTGTTTCCCATGAAATGAACCGCTGTATTGCTTGTTATCGCTGTACTCGTTACTACAAAGATTACGCTGATGGTACAGACTTTGGAGTCTATGGGGCGAATAATAATGTGTACTTTGGTCGTCCAGAGTCGGGCACCTTAGAAAGTGAGTTCGCCGGTAATCTGGTTGAAGTCTGTCCAACGGGTGTGTTCACCGATAAGACGCATACTGAGCGTTATAACCGTAAATGGGACATGCAATTTGCACCGAGTATCTGTCAGCAGTGTAGTGTGGGTTGTAATATTAGCCCCGGTGAACGTTATGGTGAAGTCCGCCGTATTGAGAACCGCTACAATGGGGATGTGAACCACTACTTCCTTTGTGACCGAGGCCGTTTTGGCTACGGCTACACCAATTTAGAAACACGTCCTAAGCAGCCGTTTACCTATCAAGGTGAAGAACAAGTTTCTCTTAATACAGAGCAAGCCGTACAAACCGCTAGTGACATTATCAAGAGTTCTACACGCGTGATTGGTATTGGGTCGCCACGGGCCAGTTTAGAAAGCAATTTTGCTTTGCGTAAACTGGTTGGAGCAGACAACTTCTTTACGGGTATTGAGGCTGGTGAGCAGCAACGTCTAGAGAAAATGTTGCAGATCTTGAAAACCTCTGGAGTGTATACCCCAACACTGCGTGAAATTGAAAAATACGATGCGGTGGTTATTTTGGGTGAAGACATTACGCAAACCGCTGCTCGCGTTGCTTTATCTGTACGACAAGCGGTTAAAGGAAAGGCTCGGGAAATGGCGGCTGTACAAAGTGTGGCTGAGTGGCAAATCGCGGCGATTCAAAATATTGGCCAGCATGCCAAGTATCCGATTTTTACCACACACACAGATCGTACTCGACTGGATGATGTAACGGCTTGGCATTATAGTGCGCCCGCCGCAGATCAAGCGCGTTTAGGTTTTGCCATCGCTCACGCTATTGATCCAAGTGCTCCTGCAGTAAAAGACCTTAATGATGAGTTACAGAAAAAAGCCGATTTTATTGCCTCTGCCTTAAAACAATCTCGTAAGCCTTTGATTATCTCTGGTAGCCAAGCGGGCGAAATGGCGTTGATTGATGCCGCCGCAAATATCGCCAAAGCACTCAAATCACAGGGTGTGGATGAGGTTGGTATGACATTGGTTGCCCGTGAAGTGAACAGTATGGGCTTGACCATGTTGGGTGGTAAATCACTAGATGAGGCCTTGTCTGCTATATCAGAAGGGGCTGACACAGCCATCGTACTAGAAAATGATTTGTATCAACGGGTGTCGGCGCAACGGGTAGATCAAGCCTTGGATCAATTGAAACACTTGATCGTCGTCGATCATCAATATTCTGATACATCGAAAAAAGCAGAGTTGGTGTTGTCTGCGGGAAGCTTTGCTGAAGCTGACGGGACGGTTGTCAATTTAGAAGGGCGTGCTCAACGTTTCTTCCAAGTATATGACCCAAGCTATTACAAGCCCGATACGCTTGTTCTTGCTGCATGGCGTTGGTTGCATTTAGTAAGTTCTGTGAATAATGCCCAGGCCTCTGATGCTGCTAGCCTCGACCAGTTGATTGCTGAGATCGCAAGTGACATGCCGCAATTAGCCGGTATTGTTGAAGCAGCGCCAAATGCTGATTTTAGAATTCATGGTCAGAAAATGGCTCGCTCTCCTCACCGTTACAGTGGTCGCACTGCCATGCGTGCCAATATTAGTGTTCATGAGCCTCGCCAGCCGCAAGACCAAGACTCACCGTTTGCTTTCTCTATGGAAGGCAACAATAACCCGAAAGCAGATCGTAATGAAGTGGCGTTTGCTTGGGCGCCAGGTTGGAACTCTCCACAAGCTTGGAACAAGTTTCAAGACGAAGTAGGCGGGCACTTGCGTAACGGTGATCCTGGTGTACGTTTGATTGAGGTGTCTAATCAAGGGGAATACTTCTCTGAGATTCCAGCGTCTTTTGTGGCGACAGAAGGTCAGTGGCAAGTCGCTGCAAATTACCGGTTGTTTGGTAGTGATGAACTATCGCAACGCAGTGCAGTAATACAAGAGCGTGCGGGCCAGCAGGCTGTGACGATACATCCTGCCGATGCCAAACTATTGGGCGTGAATGAACATGCCACAGTGAGCTTTGCTTGGGGTGGTCAACAATGGCAATTACCCTTGTCATTCAGTGAACACATCTGCTCTGGCACAATTGGTTTGCCGCTGGGAACGAATGGCTTACCAGCCAGTCTTGCAGGTCAAATGATCGATAATTTGCAGGAGGGACACGCATGAGCATTTTTACTCCCGAAGTTATCGCCGCTTTAATTGCCATTGGTAAAGCGTTTGCCATTTTGATGGTTGTGGTGGCGTGTGGTGCCTTTATGAGTTTTGGCGAACGTCGTTTGCTCGGCTTGTTTCAGAACCGCTATGGCCCGAACCGAGTGGGTTGGGGTGGTTCTTTGCAGCTTGTTGCCGATATGATCAAGATGTTTTTTAAAGAGGACTGGATTCCACCTTTTTCAGACCGCTTTATTTTTACCTTAGCACCTTTGATTGCTTTTACCTCTTTGTTATTGGCCTTTGCCATCGTGCCTGTCAGTCCTGGCTGGATTGTTTCCGATTTAAATATCGGCCTGTTATTTTTTCTGATGATGGCAGGGTTAGGGGTTTACGCTGTGCTTTTTGCTGGCTGGGCTAGCAATAACAAATACTCTCTTTTAGGGGCGGTGCGTGCGTCAGCACAAACATTGAGCTATGAGGTCTTTTTGGGCTTGTCTCTGATGGGCGTTGTGGCAAAAGCCGGTTCGTTCCAGCTAACTGATATCGTCAATAACCAAGCTCATATGTGGAATATTATTCCGCAGTTCTTTGGCTTTGTGACCTTTGTGATTGCGGGCATCGCGGTTTGTCACCGTCATCCTTTCGATCAGCCAGAGGCAGAGCAAGAATTGGCCGATGGTTATCACATTGAATACGCTGGTATGAAGTTTGGTTTGTTCTTTGTCGGTGAATACATCGGTATTGTGACGGTTTCTGCGTTGATTGTGACCTTGTTTTTTGGTGGTTGGCAGGGGCCATGGTTGCCGCCAATTATCTGGTTTGCTTTGAAAACAGGCTTTTTCATGGTGATGTTTATCTTGGTTCGGGCCGCGTTGCCGCGTCCTCGTTACGACCAAGTTATGTCGTTTGGATGGAAAATATGTCTGCCGATTACGCTGATCAATTTACTGGTAACCGCAGCCATCGTGCTGATTCAAAACAATTAATTTAGGGGACAACCATGACACTAAAAGAATTACTGGTTGGTTTCGGCACGCAAGTGCGCAGCCTTTGGATGATTGGGATGCACTCGTTCGCGAAACGCGAAACGCAGATGTACCCAGATGAGCCTGTGTATGTTCCGCCTCGTTACCGTGGTCGTATCGTTTTGACTCGTGATCCGGATGGCGAAGAGCGTTGTGTGGCTTGTAACTTATGTGCAGTCGCTTGTCCTGTCGGCTGTATTTCATTACAAAAAGCAGAGGACGAAGAAGGGCGTTGGTACCCTGACTTTTTCCGAATCAACTTTTCACGCTGTATCTTTTGCGGCATGTGTGAGGAGGCTTGTCCGACGACGGCAATACAGTTAACACCTGATTTTGAATTGGGTGAATACAACCGTCAGGACTTGGTTTATGAAAAAGAAGATCTGTTGATTTCAGGCCCAGGCAAGTATCCAGATTATAACTTCTATCGGATGGCGGGTATGTCTATTGCGGGCAAACCAAAAGGCTCTTCCGAAAATGAAGCGGAACCGATTAATGTGAAAGGTTTGTTGCCGTAAGGAGCGCTGCTGTGGATATTGTTTTTTATGTTGCGGCGGCCATTGCCGTACTGACCACCGTTCGAGTCATCAGCCACACAAACCCTGTGCATGCTCTGTTGTACTTGATTGTGTCGTTGCTGGCGGTAGCCGTTGTGTTTTTTTCTATGGGTGCAAACTTTGCTGGGGCGTTGGAGATCATCGTTTATGCCGGTGCCATTATGGTGTTGTTTGTGTTTGTGGTGATGATGTTAAACCTTGGTGGCGAGGAGATTAGGCAGGAGCGTCAGTGGCTGAGTCCATCTTTATGGATTGGACCTGGGATTATCTCTGCTCTGCTACTGATCGCCATGGTATATGGTATCAATAGCCTTCAACATGGTGCGATTCATTACCACATGTTGGGGGGTAAAAGTGTTGGTGTTAGCCTATTCGGCCCTTATGTTTTGGCCGTTGAGTTGGCGTCACTATTGCTTCTGGCTGGACTTGTTGTGGCATTTCATGTGGGACGAGATAAAACCAAGCTGGATTCTATGGAGGAGGAAGCATGATTCCGTTATCCCATGCGTTGATTCTAGCCTCAATACTATTTGTATTGGGTCTTAGCGGTTTGTTAGTTCGTCGAAACTTATTGTTTATGTTGATCTCTCTTGAAGTGATGATTAATGCGGCGGCGCTCGCATTTGTTGCAACGGGGAGTTACTGGCAGCAAGCAGATGGTCAGATTATGTACATTTTGGCTATCAGTCTGGCTGCGGCAGAAGCCAGTATTGGTTTGGCTTTGTTGCTGCAATTGCATCGACGTAACCAGTCTTTGAACGTAGATACTGTCAGTGAGATGCGCGGATGAATTTACTTTACTTAACTATTCTGTTGCCGTTAATCGGTTTTCTATTGCTGGCGTTTTCTCGTGGCCGCTGGTCGGAGAATTTTTCTGCTGTCATTGGTGTTGGTTCTGTTATGCTGGCGGCATTGACGACTGTTTACATTGGTATCGATTATTTGCCGAAGCTCTATGCAGGTCAGATCGTATCATTCAATCAACCTTTGTGGACCTGGATTCACCAAGGGAATTTTGATATTCAAGCCACGCTGCATTTAGATGGTTTGTCTTTCACTATGATGTGCGTGATAACGGGTGTTGGCTCGCTTATTCATCTGTTCGCTTCGTGGTATATGCGTGGTGACAAGGGCTATTCTCGCTTTTTTACTTACACCAACTTGTTTATTGCCAGCATGTTGATATTGGTGTTAGCCGATAACTTATTGTTGCTTTACCTTGGTTGGGAAGGCGTAGGGTTATGCAGTTATTTGCTGATTGGTTTCTATTATGAAGGTCGTGATAATCTCGCAGCGGCATTAAAAGCCTTCATCGTGACACGTGTTGGTGATGTCTTTCTAGCCTTTGCGCTCTTTATTCTATATACCCAGTTTGGCACGTTAAATATCGAAAAATTGGCCTCTATTGCGCCTGGTCAAGTTGCGGTGGGCTCGTCGGTTATGTTTTGGGCAACCTTAATGTTGCTTGGTGGCGCAGTAGGTAAATCTGCTCAGCTACCATTGCAAACTTGGTTGGCTGACGCGATGGCTGGTCCAACGCCAGTGTCTGCCTTGATTCATGCTGCGACCATGGTAACCGCTGGTGTGTACTTGATTGCACGTACGCATACTTTGTTCTTATTGTCGCCTGAAGTGTTGCACTTAGTCGGTATCATCGGCGCAATTACCTTAGTCATTGCTGGGTTTGCCGCGTTGGTTCAGACTGATATAAAACGTGTACTCGCTTATTCCACCATGAGTCAAATTGGTTATATGTTTTTGGCTTTGGGAGTACAAGCGTGGGATGCCGCGATTTTCCATTTGATGATTCACGCCTTCTTTAAAGCGTTATTGTTCTTGTCTGCAGGATCGGTCATTATCGCCTGCCACCACGAGCAAAATATCTTCAAAATGGGCGGGTTACGTAAGCATATCCCATTCGTGTACACCTGCTTCTTAGTCGGTGGTGGCGCTCTGGCGGCACTACCGATTGTCACAGCAGGTTTCTACAGTAAAGATGAAATTCTTTCTGGTGCGCTGGCCACTGGGCATATCAATTTATTGACTGCAGGTTTGGTAGGGGCGTTTTTAACAGGCTTGTATACCTTCCGTATGATTTTCATTGCTTTCCATGGTCAAGACCAGATCAAAGCCACTCCGGGGCGTGGTATTTCTCATTACCTTCCACTGCTTGTTTTGATGGTTTTGTCTACTTTTGTTGGTGCTCTTATTAAGCAGCCTCTTGAAAAAGCGTTACCCGCGATGCCCGGGCATGAGTCCATGGTGGTGCAGTTGATTTCTGGTGGCTGTGCTGTTGCTGGTGTTTTGATTGCGGCCTTCCTATGGCTAGGTGATAGACGTTTGGTGAGTAAAATTGCCAAGACTGGTCTGGGTCGGTTGTTGGGTCAATACTGGTTTCATGCATGGGGCTTCGATTGGTTATACGACCAATTGTTTGTGCGGCCTTACTTGGGTATTGCGCGCCTGCTTCGCCGAGACCCTATTAATGCAACGATAGACAGTCTTCGTTTTCTCGTGATCGGCTCTAATAAAGGGCTAGCTCTAAGTGAAAATGGCCAAGTTCGTTGGTATATCGCATCGATTGGAATGGGTGCGGTGGTCGTGTTAGGCCTATTGCTTTGGAGCTAATCCAGATGGGCTTTAGTGAGAGTTATCAATTGAAGAGGATCATATAACGCCATGCTATTACCTTGGCTCATTCTCCTGCCTTTTATTGGCGGTTTGTTGTGTTGGCAGAGCGAACGCTTTAGTCGAGCGTTACCTCGTTGGATAGCTGTGCTCTCCATGGTGCTAACTTTATTATTATCACTGATGATGTGGGGGCAGGGGCATTTTTCATTGGCCATGCCCCAGGGTATCCCACAATGGCAATCTGAGTTTATTTTGCCGTGGATTCCTCGATTCGGTATTTCGTTTCATTTCGCGTTGGATGGCTTATCACTGCTGATGGTGGTGTTAACGGCTTTTCTAGGCTTGCTTTCTATCGTGTGCTCTTGGAACGAAGTGGATAAGCGAGAAGGTCTTTTCCATCTAAATCTGTTGTGGATTGTCGGTGGTGTAATGGGGGTCTTCCTAGCGATCGATATGTTCCTATTCTTCTTCTTCTGGGAGATGATGCTGATTCCTATGTTCTTCTTGATCGCACTTTGGGGTCATAAAGGGTCGGATGAGCGTACACGAATTGCGACCGCGATTAAGTTTTTCATCTATACCCAGGTCAGCGGCTTGGTTATGTTGGTGGCAATCATTGGTCTGGTGTTTGTGCATTATCGTGCAACAGGGGTTTGGACCTTTGATTATAACCATCTGATTGGCACCAAGATGAGCAGTCCAGTGGCTTACCTGTTGATGCTTGGCTTCTTTGTTGCTTTTGCGGTGAAAATGCCTTTGATCCCATTGCACGGATGGTTAGCGGATGCTCATGCTCAGTCGCCTACTGCCGGCTCAGTAGATCTTGCTGGTTTGCTTCTGAAAACAGCGGCTTATGGCTTATTGCGCTTTGTGTTGCCATTTTTTCCACATGCTTCTGCCGAGTTTGCGCCGATTGCGATGTGGTTAGGGGTCATTAGTATTTTCTACGGAGCTTGGTTGGCCTTCTCTCAAACCGACATTAAGCGGTTGGTTGCATACAGCAGTGTGTCCCATATGGGGCTCGTTATGGTGGCCATCTACACTGGCAGCCAGCTTGCTTATCAAGGTGCGATTGTCATGATGATCGCTCATGGTTTGTCTGCTGCTGGTCTATTCATCCTTTGTGGTCAGCTCTACGAGCGTATAGGCACTCGAGACATGAGAGAGATGGGGGGCCTGTGGGGGCGTTTACGTTATTTGCCCGGCTTATCGATGTTTTTTGCGGTCGCCTCTCTGGGGATGCCGGGAACAGGTAACTTTGTAGGTGAGTTTATGATGTTATTTGGTAGTTATAAGGTTGTGCCTTTAATTACCATTATTTCGACGTTTGGTGTGGTGTTTGCGTCGATTTACTCTCTCGTCATGATTCATCGTGCATATTATGGTGAAGCGAAATCGGACGCGCCATTGGCAGTTATGTCGATAAGAGAGTTCTCAATGATTCTTTCTTTAGTGGTGTTGTTAGTGCTGTTGGGTATCTTTCCGCAAGGTGTGCTTGAGACGTCTCATGCTGCGATTGCCAATATTCAGCATTATTTTATGACGGCTTCATCTCTATCAATCACAGGTATATCAACCACAGGGCTGTAATTTTCCATGAGCATTAGTATTCAACAGCTGGCCGCTTTCTCGCCACTTTTGATCGTTGATCTATCGGTCATTGTGGTGATGCTTGCCATTGCTTGGCGACGTTGTCATAAAATGACGGCTGGTCTTAGTATAATTGGGCTTATTGCCGCGATCTTGTCATTGTTTTTTGTTTCCGGTGATATTCCGGCTCATCTTACGTCTCTGCTACAAGTAGATGGCTTTACCCTGTTCTATTCAGCTTTAGTACTGATAGCAGGACTCGCTACTTGTATCTTTGGCTATTCATGGTTGAAAGAGCATCAAGATAATAAAGATGAATTTTATTTATTGGTATTGATTTCAACTGGCGGGGCTATTTTGTTGGCTTGCGCAAATCATATTGCCACACTGTTCTTAGGCATTGAGCTGGTCTCTTTGCCATTGTTTGGTTTAGTTGGTTATGTTTTTCAGCAGAAGCCTTCGTTAGAAGCGTCGATAAAATATATGCTGCTATCTGCAGGAGCCTCGGCGTTTATGCTGTTTGGCATGGCGCTTTTATATGCTGACACGGGGACTTTGTCTTTTGCGGGTATTGCAAGCGGCTTAGGTCAAAGTATGGATCAGCAGCCTTTGCTGTTGGTGGGGATCGGTATGTTGCTAGTGGGGATTTGCTTTAAGCTGTCCTTGGCACCATTCCATTTATGGACACCCGATGTGTATCAAGGTGCGCCAGCTCCTGTTGCAACCTTCTTAGCAACCAGCAGTAAGATTGCGATTTTTGCTGTGTTGGTGCGCATCTTTATTGAAGCGCCTTTGATTGATTTGCCATCAGTGAAATTAGTTTTGAGTGTGATAGCAATTGCCTCGATTCTGTTTGGTAACTTTATGGCAGTTTCGCAAACGAATATTAAGCGTTTGTTGGGGTATTCTTCCATTGCACATTTGGGGTATTTGCTCATTGTGCTTGTGGCTATTAAAGACCGTCAATTGGCGATTGAAACAACGGGTGTATACTTGGTCGGCTATCTATTCGCGAGCTTGGGGAGCTTTGGAGCAGTGAGTTTACTGTCCAGCCCTAACAGAGGTCAGGATGTTGAAGAAATCTCTGACTACCGAGGTCTCTTTAAGCGTCGTCCACTTATTGCTGTGGTTATGAGTCTTATGATGTTGTCCTTAGCGGGTATTCCTATGACGCTTGGCTTCATTGGTAAGTTTTATGTTCTTGCTGTCGCGATGCAAGGCTCATTGTGGTGGTTAAGTGCCGCTGTTGTGGTGGGTAGTGCGATTGGTCTTTACTACTATTTGAGAGTGGCCGTCAGTGTTTTCTTACCTTCTCTTAATGGCCATGTTGCAGAGGTGGTTGAAACAAGTAGTTTGTCTATAAAAGCGGGTGCTTTGGTACTGCTTGTCTCTGCCGCTATTGTGGTTATCTTAGGGGTATATCCTCAACCATTAATTGACTGTGTTCAATTCGCTAAACCTTGGTAGTCTTGTTATTGGCTAGTGTGCATATTTTGTCGTTGCCAATACTCCAATAAAAATGGAAACAACAAAAAAGGCTCGTTGATGACGAGCCTTTTTTTTACGAGTGCGAATGTTATTTCTGTTCGCGAGAAATAGCACGATGACCAATGTCGGTGCGAAAGTAGACATTTTCCCAAGACAATGTATTCACCACTTCATAAGCCCCTGCTTGAGCGTCTGCAACGGTATCACCTAGAGAGACGGCACATAGTACACGGCCACCGTTGGTGACGGTTTGGCCATCTTGTATTGCTGTACCCGCTTGGAATACTTTCTGATGTGCTGGAAGAGGGGTGTTCAGACCAGAGATAGCATCGCCTTTTGCGTAATCGGCAGGGTAGCCGCCAGCCGCTAATACTACACCCAGACTAGCTCGAGGATCCCAATCGGCTTCAACGGTGTCCAGTTCGCCATTAATGGCCGCTAAACACATTTTCGCTAAGTCAGAGCGTAAACGCATCATAATTGGCTGTGTTTCAGGGTCACCAAAACGGCAGTTATATTCAAGCGTTTTAGGAGTGCCATCAGGGGCAATCATCACGCCAGCATATAAGAAGCCACGGTAGCGATTACCTTCTGCATTCATGCCTTTTACGGTTGGCATAATGACTTCATTCATAATGCGATCATGGATCTCAGGCGTCACCACTGGAGCAGGGGAATAGGCCCCCATACCACCTGTATTAGGGCCTTTATCACCGTTGTCACGGGCTTTATGGTCTTGGCTGCTGGCCATAGGGAGGACGCTTTCGCCATCCACCATACAGATAAAGCTGGCTTCTTCACCCACTAAGAACTCTTCGATGACAACGCGATTTCCTGCATCACCAAAGGAGTTGCCTTGTAACATGTCTTCCACTGCAGCAATGGCTTCGGCTTCAGTTTGCGCCAATATCACCCCTTTTCCAGCGGCTAGGCCATCTGCTTTGACAACGATTGGTGCACCTTGTTCTTTAATGTACGCGACAGCAGGCTCAATTTCTGTGAAGTTACCATAGGCTGCGGTTGGTATATTGTGACGAGCCAAAAAGTCTTTAGTGAAAGCTTTAGAGCCTTCTAGTTGAGCGGCGGCTGCGGTTGGTCCGAAAATAGACAGGCCTTCTTTTTCGAAGGCATCAACCACACCAATAACTAGAGGGGCTTCAGGGCCAACAATGGTTAGATCGATGTTTTCTTTTTTCGCAAATGCAACCAGTTCGGGGATGTCTGTCACACCAATATTAACATTTTCGACTTTGTCTTCTGTTGATGTGCCCGCATTACCTAGCGCCACAAACACGGTAGTGACGTCGTCTGATTGGGCGGTTTTCCATGCTAAAGCATGCTCGCGGCCACCGTTACCAATAATAAGAACCTTCATTATCTTATCCTTTATATTGTCAGTCAGAGGCGAATATTAGCCTCTGACTAGTCGTTCAATAGCGTTCTTTTAAAGTGACGTTTTATAATGATGTCTCTTTAGTGACGTCTCTTTAATGGCGGAAATGACGCATACCAGTAAAGACCATTGCCATGCCAGCTTCGTCTGCCGCAGCGATGACTTCTGCATCACGCATTGAACCACCTGGCTGAATGACAGCGTTAATGCCTGCTTGAGCCGCTGCATCAATACCATCACGGAATGGGAAAAAGGCATCAGAGGCCATCACAGAGCCAGCCACTTCTAAGTTTTCATCCGCTGCTTTAATGCCGGCAATTTTGGCACTGTAAACTCGGCTCATTTGTCCTGCGCCGACGCCGATGGTTTGTTCCGCTTTGGCATACACAATAGCATTGGATTTAACGAATTTTGCAACTTTCCAAGCAAACAATAAATCGTTTAATTCTGCTTCGCTAGGCTGGCGCTTAGAGACAATTTTAAGGTCATCAAGTGTGATGGTGCCATCGTCACGATCTTGAACCAACAAACCGCCGTTGACGCGCTTGTAATCAAGTGCGGCGGGTTTGTCATTCGACCATTGGCCACATTCAAGCAAACGTACATTTTGTTTCGCCGCCACGACTTCTGCTGCTTCTTTGCTTACGCTTGGAGCGATGATCACTTCAACAAACTGACGATCGACAATGGCTTGGGCTGTTTGCGCATCCAACTCTTGGTTGAAAGCGATGATGCCACCGAATGCGGAGGTTGGATCTGTCTGGAAAGCTAATTCATAAGCGTCCAACTGGTTGCTAGCGGTTGCTACGCCGCAAGGGTTGGCGTGTTTAACAATCACACAAGCGGGCTTGTCAAAGCTCTTAACACACTCAAGGGCCGCATCCGTGTCGGCGATATTGTTGTAAGATAAGGCCTTGCCTTGAAGTTGCTTCGCGGTGCTGATAGAGGCTTCTTTGGGGCTTGCTTCAACATAAAACGCGGCTTTTTGATGTGGGTTTTCGCCGTAACGCATTTCTTCTTGCTTGTTGAATTGTAAGTTGAAGGTGCGTGCGAAATCTTCACTGCCGCCACTGACTTTTTTACCAAGGAAATTAGCAATCGCTCCATCGTAGTGAGCGGTATGTTCGAACGCTTTTACCGCAAGATCAAAACGTTGTTCGTAAGTTAGGCCACCATCTTCTTTCAATGAGGTCAGAATCTCCTCGTAGTGAGTAGGAGAGACGACAATGGCAACATCTTTATGGTTTTTTGCTGCGGAACGAACCATGGTAGGTCCACCGATATCGATGTTTTCGATGGCCATTGGCAAATCGCAATCAGGGCGTTCAATAGTGGCTTCAAATGGGTAAAGATTCACCACCACCATATCGATTTCGTCGATACCATGTTCTTTCATGATGGCGCTGTCCATATCGCGACGACCAAGAATGCCACCATGCACTTTTGGATGTAACGTCTTGACTCGGCCATCCATCATTTCAGGGAAGCCTGTGTAATCGGATACTTCAGTCGCTTTGACATCATTATCAAGTAGTAGGCGGTAAGTACCACCCGTTGATAAAATCTCAACGCCTTGGGCGGTTAATTCACGAGCGAAATCGACAATGCCTGTTTTGTCGGAAACACTGATTAACGCGCGCTTGATTGGAGTAACTGTGTTGTGATTTGCCATCATGGTTCTCGCAATTGGTTTTTACTAATTAAACAAGTGAGGGGACGATCTAAACAAAAAAAGGGCGAAAATCGCCCTTTTAAAATTTTACTATAACATACCGTATTGTTTCAGTTTCTTGCGCAACGTCCCTCGGTTTAATCCTAGGATGGTTGACGCTTTAGTCTGATTGTCTTTAGTGTAGCTCATGACAGACTCGAGCAGAGGTGCCTCAACCTCGGCTAAGACTAACTGGTATAAGTCAGTCACTGGCTGCCCATCAAGATGAGCGAAGTAGTTTTGCAGGGCTTTTTCAACATTATCACGCAGTGTTTGTGATTGTTCCGAAGAAGCGGCTTGAAACGTTTGAGTATGAGTTTGTTCTACCACAGAATGACCTTCTAGTTTAAAGCTAACCGTTTATTAATACATTGTTATGATAGATCAATAAGCCCATGGCTGCTGATCTTCATAACGCTACATTAAGTACGAGGTTCGTTTGTCATATGACAAACAAAGAATTCGTTCAATTGATCGAGCTGTTCGCGCGTATTATCTATACGGTTAAATTGGCTACGAAATTGTGTTTTGTCCGCTAACGTTTGTAAATACCAACCAACATGCTTGCGAGCAATGCGCACACCAAGGTAATCACCATAAAACTCGTGCAAGGCTTTCACATGGTTGGTAACAAGTTGTTGCACATCATTAAGAGAAGGAGGTGCTAACAGCTCATTGGTCTGTAAATAGTGATTTATCTCGTTGAAAATCCATGGTCTTCCTTGAGCTGCACGACCTATCATGATGCCATCTGCTTGAGTGTAATCCTTAACAAATTTAGCGGATTTTGCATCAGTAATATCGCCATTGGCAAATACAGGGATAGACAGATGTTGCTTGATTTCAGCTATCGTATCGTATTCGGCATGACCCTGAAATTTACATTCTCGGGTACGTCCATGAATGGCTAGGGCTTGGATGCCAATATCTTGCGCCATTTTTGCCACGGCTAGACCATTCTTCTGATCTTTGCTCCAGCCTGTTCTAATTTTTAATGTAACAGGAACGTGAACACTATTTACAACCGACTCTAGTATCTCTCGAACAAGTGATTCGTCTTTAAGTAATGCTGAGCCAGCGGCTTTATTGCATACTTTTTTAGCAGGGCAGCCCATATTGATATCAATGATTTGCGCGCCTAACTCAACATTTTGTTGAGCCGCTTGAGCCATCATTTCTGGGTCGCCACCCGCTATTTGAATAGACCTCGGAGAAACTTCATCATCATGAATAAGACGATGACGACTCTTATTTGAGCCCCATAAACGAACATCGGAAGTGACCATTTCTGACACAACCAATCCGGCACCTTGCTGGTGGCATAGACGGCGAAATGGCAAATCTGTTACGCCTGCCATAGGGGCAAGAATAACGGGTTTGTCAACGCGATATGGGCCAATAGCAAATGCCATATTGTTCCTGAATACTAAATCGAATGTTAAAGATCGGCGACACCGTCGAGCGGGCGTGAATAATACCTAGTCGATAGGGATTTTTGAAGTCTTGACAGAGAAAAAATTGACTAAATTTTGTGCTTATTTCACATCTGAAGCAAAATAAGCACAAAACTAATAGGAGCGGGTGTCTGCTGGGAAAATTCTCAGCTGATGGGTAACTGCTCTATCGCCGGGATCTTGTATAGGGATAACAATGTGGATAGGGGTCTTAGGTGGCATATAAGTGATGTCTAGGAAATCTTTATCAAGGTAATTATGGGGGGCAAAGAGTCGAGCTGCGACTGGGGCTCCATTGAGGTCAAAAAACTCTAAGGCTAGTTTGGGCATAGGTTGAGCGTATCGGCTGTTATTAGTCATGATTGCATTAACAAGCAAGGCGTCAGGCTGGTTTGGGTGGCTTTGTATCCGAACGTGTTCAATGCTGATAGCTTTGATATTTTCAAACGAAGGGAGTGTGCAACCTGAATAGGCGCAAAGGGTGCGATAAAAGCCTCGGAAGGTTTCAGAGCGGCTACCTTGTTCAAAAAAAGTGGATGTCATTTGTGCAATTAATAACATCAGTCCAAGGAAGCAGCCCAGCGTCCAAATCCAGGTTTTGGCTGTTTTTTTCTTATCTACCTGCTCGGTATAATAATCGCCCATTAATGGGTCTGTGGTGCCGTAAGCGCCGATGGTATTGAGGGTGTAACTAGGTGTTGTCTCTCCTGCAGGTGAGCTTTCAGCGACGTTTTGCGCTAATGAATGCAGGGCTTGCATATAATCTGGTTCTGGCTGGTTGGGCTGCGAGTTAATACGGCTGTCTATTTTGTCTATGAGGTCACTTTGTTGTAAGTTTTTAAGCGTTCCTTCCTTTTTAGGGGGGAGGGTACTCGTACTAGAAGGTTTGGTACGAATGGCTTGTTCGACTTCTGCCAGCTCTCTTTCCCAAGGGGCTAAGTCTTTTTCCGCATGTTCTGATAACTTGGGGGAAGCTTGTTTTTGCTCCGATACAGTCGCTTGAATATCGGGGTTATCTTGCTTAACTTGTGCTGGTTTTTTAGTCGCGTTGGTAGATTTTGTATCGGCCGATCTGTGAGTGTCTGTTGTTGGCTGTGGTGATTGGTGTGAAAAACGAAAGTCTTCGGATGAGCCGGGAGCCAGATCATCTTCTGTAAACAAGGTTTGTAGCCATTCTGGGTTAACGGGTTCCTCATCTGCAGAGGTAAAGAGCATTGTGCTACTTTTGGGTGATTCAGGAGGGTTTTTAGGTGCAGGTTTTGGGGAGCTTGATGCTTCTGTCTCAGAAAGCCTGTTTTCTTGAGGTGTTTGGTGAGTGTTTTTTTTTGCCGCGTCAATATGTTGTTTGGCATCGAAAATATGGAAGCACTGACCACAACGTACCTTGCCTTTAGCCATGCTCAATACGTCATTGTTCACACGAAATGCAGTGGAACATTTTGGACAACGAGTGATGAAGCTTTCGGTCATTAGAGGGCAGC
This sequence comes from Marinomonas spartinae, assembly GCF_900089775.1. GTDB lineage: Bacteria > Pseudomonadota > Gammaproteobacteria > Pseudomonadales > Marinomonadaceae > Marinomonas > Marinomonas spartinae. The sequence goes on along the minus strand of NZ_FLOB01000003.1, from coordinate 424,829 downwards.
CTTCCAGTAATCGATTTCTAGGGTAAATGTCAATATTCGCTTAAAAAATCAAATTTTACAATGTGATAGACATTGTGAGCAGATTTTTATTCGGGGTTTTTGGTGCCCACGATACGAACCCATTCATCCTGCTCGACAACAGACTCAATGGTAAACCAATCTTGGTACGCCAGAATGACTTCTTCGGCTTGATTGACCAAAATGCCAGATAGGGCAAGTTGTCCGCCAGCTATAACTAACGCCGAAATGGTGGTTGCCAATTGAGCTAGCGGTCCGGCCAGAATGTTGGCGACTACAATGTCTGCTTGTAGGTCTGATTCATATGGCGGCAATTTTACCTCGATTCGGTTTGAGTCAATTTGATTACGCTCAGCATTTGCTTGTGTTGCTTGCACAGCTTGAGGATCTATGTCGATGCCAACCATTTTATTGGCTCCAAGTAATAGGCCTGCAATACCAAGGATGCCAGAGCCGCAGCCGTAATCGATGATGGTTTTGTTTTGACAATCAATTGAGTCTAGCCATTGTAAGCATAGTGCGGTGGTTGGATGGGTGCCAGTGCCAAAGGCTAAGCCAGGATCCAGCATCAATGTCACTGCATTTTCGTCAGGTACGTCTCGCCAGCTTGGGCAAACCCAAAGACGTTTGCCAAATTGGATAGGATGATAGCTGTCCATCCACTCTCGTTCCCAATCTTTGTCTTCGACTATCTCTATTTTTATATCGATGTCGGTTTCGCCAAGCGACTCTGCTTTGTGCTCAATTGCAGGGCGAATGTGGCCAATATCTGCATCGGCTTCAAAAAGGCCTGTAACTTTGGTGTGTTTCCAAAGGGGAGTGGTGTTAAGGTCAGGTTCATATACGGGGTCATCATGGACATCTTCGAACGTGACAACCATGGCGCCGCAATCTAGAAGGGTGTCTTCAAAGCTAGGAACATGATCAGGGGTAGTGTGTAGACGTATTTGAAGCCAAGGCATAAAAAGCAATCCGAATAAAACAAATCAGTGAATAGGATAACGAAGCACGAAGGGGGACGCGAGAAGAAAATGACGGCCCTTAATGATTTTAATCACTAAGGGCCGATTAAGAGAGAATCTCTTTGCCTTTTATAGGCCGAGCTTTTTCTCTAGATAATGAATATTAACGCCGCCAGCAATAAAATTGAGGTCTTCCGTTAATTCTTTTTGCATGGAGATATTGCTCTTAATGCCGTCGATAAAGGTTTCATCAAGAGCACCAGACAGACGCTTAAGCGCTTCTGTACGAGTAGGGCCATGGCAGATGATTTTCGCGATCATGGAGTCGTAAGTCGGTGGCACAGAGTAACCACTGTACAAGTGCGAGTCGACGCGAACACCCATACCACCAGGAGCATGGAAGTAGTTGACTTTTCCAGGGCTTGGCATAAAGGTTTTTGGGTCTTCTGCGTTGATTCGAGCCTCGACAGCGTGGCCATTAAGCTTGATGTCTTCTTGTTTCAAAGACAACGGTAGACCGCTTGCGATGCGCAGTTGCTCTTTTACGATGTCAACGCCCGTCACCATTTCCGTAACAGGATGCTCTACCTGAACACGAGTGTTCATTTCGATGAAGTAGAAGTTTCCGTCTTCGTATAAAAACTCAAAGGTACCTGCGCCGCGATAATTGATCTTAATACAAGCATCAACACAAGCTTGTAAGCATGCCTGACGAGAGGCTTCGTCGAGCATAGGAGCTGGTGCTTCTTCAATGACTTTTTGGTGGCGTCGTTGCAAAGAGCAATCACGGTCAAATAAATGCACCGCGTTACCTTGTCCGTCAGCGAGGACTTGCACCTCAACGTGGCGAGGGTTTTGTAGGAATTTTTCCATATAAACCGTACTATCACCGAAGTAAGAGCCTGCTTCAGACTGTGTAACACTGATTGACTTAAGTAGGCTGCCTTCGTTGTGAACAACGCGCATACCACGACCACCACCACCCGCAGCGGCTTTAATGATAACGGGGAAGCCTATTTCGCGAGCAATGCGAAGACATTCATCTGGATCGTGAGGAACGGGGCCGTTCGATCCTGGGACCGTGGGGACACCTGCTTCTTTCATCGCTTTAATCGCAGATACTTTATCGCCCATCAGACGAATGGTTTCTGCTCTTGGACCGATGAAAGCAAATCCAGAACGTTCTACCTGTTCTGCGAAGTCTGCGTTCTCAGCAAGGAAACCGTATCCGGGGTGAATACCGGAAGTATCCGTTAATTCCGCTGCACTAATAATCGCAGGCACATTCAAGTAACTGCCTGTGGAAGGGTTGGGTCCGATACAGATAGACTCGTCTGCTAAGCGAACATGAAGTAAGTCGCGGTCGATTTTAGAGTGAACCGCAACGGTTTTGATGCCGAGTTCTTTACACGCGCGTAAAATACGCAACGCGATTTCGCCTCGGTTTGCAATCAATACCTTATCTAGCATGATGAAACCTATTGCTGTGGATTAAACGATGGTAACAAGTGGTTGATCAAATTCAACGGGCTCGCCGTCTTCAACAAGAATGGCGCCGATAGTACCGGATTTGTCCGCTTCGATCTGGTTCATCATTTTCATCGCTTCTACGATACAGATGGTATCGCCTGCATTGACTTGTTGGCCAACTTCAACGAAAGGCTTTGCGCCAGGTGCTGAAGATTTGTAGTAAGTACCAACCATTGGAGAGTTAACGGTGTGGCCTGAAATAGTGGCCGCCGCCTCAGGGGCTGCAGAAGACGCTGCTGGAGCCGATGCTGGAGCTTGTTGAACAGGGGCACTGGCCATCATTTGTGGAGCCATTTGAACTGGAGCACCGCCACGACTGATACGAACTGCTTCTTCGCCTTCTTTGATTTCGATCTCATAGACATTTGATTCTTCTAAAAGCTCGATTAGTTTTTTAATTTTGCGAATATCCATTGTTACTCTCTTCTGTCGGTGTTTATTGTTTAGCGCTTTTGGTAAAGGCTAATCATTAAGAATCTGGCATGCTCTGAATATAAAGAGCCTTTGTAAAAATAGGAGCAAAACTTTGTTCGATTCCTATTGTAACGCAAGACTCAAGTGTGAAGGGCAGAGCTATGTGACGGGAAATTATCGTTAAAAAACGCGATATTGTCCAGTTATGCAGTAAAAAAACACATAAAATAGCGGTGAGGTCTATTTTTGATCAGCTGTAAACCTTTTTTCGTTGGGTTTATTTCTTGTTTGCTTTTCAATTTGTTACAAACTTAAGTCGTGTCAATACGTCCTGTTTACTGGGTTCTCCAATTAATGAGAGGGACTTTTGTTCTTGTCCTTGAGCATTTATGAAGAGTAAGGCGGGTGGGCCAAAAATGTGAAAGTGTTTCATAAATGCTTTGTTATCCTTGGTATTATCGGTGACATCTACTCGTACCAGTTGAACTTGTTTGAGTAAGGGTTGTATCTCTTTTGCTTGAAAGATTTCATGTTCCAGTATTTGGCAACTAATGCACCAGTCAGCATAAACATCTAACACGATGGGGCGCGTATCACCATTGTCAATCACAGATTGCAATTCTGATAGGTTGTGGATAGTAGTTTTAAAAGGGACGGCTTGAGTCTGATGGCTTGTCACACTTTTAATAGGCGTTAGCGGAGAGTTGGCATCGGTTGTGCCTCCATATAGCTCTACCGCCCCAATGAATGTAAAGAGAAGGGCAAAAAACCAACGAACAGGGTGTGAGTTGTTCATTTTTATTTGGTGCCAAAAGTAGCTGGCGATTCCTAGTGCTAGCGCCCCCCATAAAAACAATTCAATGCTGGCTGGTAACCAGCGAACTAACAGCCAGATCGCAATGGATAGCAGACCAAACCCCATGATGGCTTTTATGTCATTCAGCCAGGGGCCGCTTTTAGGAAGTATTTTGGCGCCAAACAGGCCCACTAACAAAAGAGGGATGCCCATGCCAAGCCCCATTACGAATAGTATGAGGGCTCCATACCAAATATCACCTTGGCTTGAAATGTACAGTAACACTCCTGCCATTGGGGCGGATAAACAAGGAGAAACGACTAATGTGGCAAGAACACCTGCCAGAAATGTATTCAGCGTTGAGCTAACACTGGTGTGGCGATTATTATTCGTTTGCTGTAAGCGTGTTTGCCAAGCGGCGGGCAGGCGTAATTCAAAGACACCAAACATAGACAAGGCTAAGAGAATAAATAAGGCGGCGCTAATGCTTAATATAATAGGGCTTTGTAATTGTGCTTGTAGATTTAACCCTATGCCAAAGGCACCAGCTAATGCGCCAATGGCGCTATAGGTTAGAGCCATGGCGAGTACGTAGATGGCACTGTAATAAAAGGCTCCTAGTCTGGAGCGGCGAGTACCTACAACAATGGCGCTAACAATGGGTACCATTGGCAAAACACAAGGTGTGAAAGAGAGCAATAGGCCAAATACAAACACGGCGAACAGAGCGACCCCAAAAGAGCTTTCCATTATTGTTTGGCTAATCGAATTGGCTTGTGACAAGGTTACTTGGCTAGCATCCGACTTGTTAACAGGACTGTTTTGTATTGCCTGTGATTGTGCGGAGGGCTGACCTTTTATGGGCTTGGGAACGGTGAACTCAATAGGAACTGTTTGTGGTGGATAGCAAAGCCCTTTGTCTGCACAGCCCTGGTAATGCAATTTGGCATGGATGATCGTGCCTGGTGCTAATGTGGTTTTATAAGAGATAGGTAGAAAAAGAGAATGTTTATATATAATAACTTTGCCAAAATAAGGGTCGGTTTTGTGTTCGCCATCTGGGAATTGAGTAATCTCCAGTTTGTCCGCTTGAGGACCAGAAAGTGAAATACGACTCTGGTATAAATAATAACCGTTAGCAATGTTCCAGTGGGCGACCAATTTGCCGTTTTGAGAGGTATCGAAAGACAGTTGAAAAGCGTCTTGTGCCTTTAAAAATGAGGGTTCAAAACTGCTTTGAGGGGCGTTGAAATTAAAGGCATAGGCTGTGCCTTGAAGAAAGAGTAAAACAAATAGACAAATTAATCGCATAACAATCTACATAGAATGAGTTGAACGCGTGACTTTATTCCTTCACGCTGACAGTCTATATAGACTATCAATCCTTGCAGAAGTTGCTAGTTAAAAGGGGTTAAATTGAAAATAAAAACATTATTTTTATTATTTTCAGTGGTTTACCTTGTTGGTTGCCAAGAAAATATTAAACAGACAACACAAAACTCTCCGATTTCAGAGTCCAATAAAGCGGTCAGCCCAAGTAACAAAAAGGGCCAACCGAAAACGCACCAATACAGTAAGACGAAGCTTAGTCCCTATAAAACAGTAACAGCTCGTCTTATTTGGAAAGGGGAGCGGGCATTAGCAGAAAATCGTTTGCTTACACCTGTGGATGATAATGCCAACTTATATTTTCAAACGGCGCTTGGTCGTGACCCCGGTAACTATAAGGCGACAATGGGTATTAAAAAGATTGTTGATACCTATATTGACTGGGCTTGGCGGGCGGCGATTCAAGGGCGTTATAAGCAGGCTACGACTTACCTTAATTCTGCTGGCTCGGTTAATCCTGAAGATCCAGTTATTAATGAGATGAAGGATCGCATTGATGGACTTAAAAAACGTCGTCAGCAAGTAGTATCTCAACGAGTAGAGCCTGCTCGGACTCCGACGGATAGTCAGCATAAGGTAACGAATACCTCTGAAAAGATGGTTAAAAAAGTGCAAAAAGCTAAAAATGGTCAATACTTTTTGCCAAAAAACCTATTTAGTTTGAGTGATGACGAGATACTTGCGAAAATACAACCGATAATTGACAAAGTGGCAAAAGATAAAAGTGAAATCGTCATCTATTGGCCAAATGATAAACAAGCGCGTTTGCTGTATCAGATTATTAACAGTCGAATCAGTGAGTTTAGAGTGCATGCTATGATCTATCATCGCAGCGACTATTTAATAGAATTACAAAAGGATTAAGGTGAGGTAATGGCGAGTATGATGCATAAGTTTGGCTCGATGTTTAGAGGACAAGAGCGCTCTCCGTGGTTGTGGAAGGTCGTGTTAGGAGTGATCCTATTATTGGTCATCGTGCTTACTGTGATTGGTATGTATTGGAGTAATGAGCCAGCTCAGTTTGATGTTAATAAAGTGGCTAGAGAAACAGCGACTGAGCATGGTTATGACCCCAACAAGCCTTTGGTGGTTGGCTATACAATCGGCAGTACATTGCACGAGTTAGTGAGTACCTTGTTGAATAAGCCGGGTGGTTATATTTCAAATGATGTCATGCCACCGGGTGTGTTTATGGACAACATGCCTTCTTGGGAGTTTGGGGTGTTAGTTCAGGTTCGAGATTTATCTCGGGCAATGCGTAAAGAGTTTAGTCGTTCGCAGTCGCAATCAACAGAAGATGTGAATCTAAAAGTCGCAGAGCCTCAATTTAATTTTGATAACAAAAGCTGGGCATTACCTTCTAGTGAGAGTGAATACCGCCGTGGTAATAAAGAGTTGATGGATTATCTAAATCGGCTGGCAGGTACGTCAGGTTCTGGTAATCCAGCGAAGTTTTATGCGCGTGCGGATAACTTGGTGGATTGGTTGTCTGATGTGAATACTCGCCTTGGTAGCTTGGCACAACGCTTATCGGCAAGCGTTGTTGATGAGAACATGACGCCTGCTGGGGTATCAGATGAAGATGCTGCCGGTGGGGGGCATCAACGGGCGTATCATCGTACTCCTTGGATGCAAATAGATAATGTGTTCTATGAAGCTCGTGGAACAACTTGGGCGTTACTTGAGATTTTACGAGCCGTTGAAGTAGACTTTGCGCCGACCTTAAAAGATAAAAACGCTTTGGTTAGCCTAAGACAGATTATTCATGAATTAGATGCGACTCAAGACACCGTATGGTCGCCGATGATCCTCAATGGTAGTGGTTTTGGTGTGTTAGCAAATCACTCTTTGGTGATGGCATCTTATATTTCTCGTGCCAATGCGGCTTTGATTGATTTGCGTCGATTGTTGCAGCAGGGCTAGTATCTGTCCCTAGCACTTAAGGAGTCCATGGTGTTTAGTCTACGTGTTGCGACCATTGATGATGTGCCTGATATTTTGGCCATCTACCGGCAAGGCGATGACTTTGCTTTGTCTGGTGATCGCAATAAAGATATTAACCTGATAGACGTTATGGAGTGGGTTGAAAGTGCCACACCAGAGCGTCCCATGTTTGTCGTGAGCGCTGGGGGAGAGGTTATTGGTTGGGGCGCATTAGAGCCCTTTTACGGTTTGCCATCGTTTGATATGGCTGCAGAAGTAAGTGTTTATTTGTTGCCTCAATGGCGAGGAAAAGGTGCGGCAGCGGCGTTTATACAATACCTGGCCGATCATAAAGACGCACTGCACTTTTCTCATCTGGTGGCGTATATCTACGCGAGAAATACGCTCAGCCTACGATTTTTCAAAAAGCAGGGCTTTGAGTCTTGGGGGGTGCTTCCCAAGATAGCTTCATGCCAAGAGCTCCAAGAAGATGTGTTCCTGCTAGGGAGAGTGTTTTGCTAAACGCTCTCCCTTCGTTTTAGTCTATTCTTGTTCTTCTTAAGCCTATTTTTGACACTATATTGGCGTTGTCATCTATCACATAGGTTCAAAAACGGATCCAAAGCTTGGTACAAACAGCTTGTTATACATGCGGCTGGCGTAGTCGTCTGTCATGGATGACATATAGTCACAGATAATTCTCATACCATCATGCCCTTTTTCATGGGTTGTCTGATGCCACTCTTTGGCGATTTCTTTCGGTAATAATCGAATTGGGTCAGCAGCTAATGCTTCAAACATTTCTAAGAGCATTTGCTGGCCTTTATACACCAACATTTGCACTTCTGGCTTTTGAATAATGTGTCGCATTTCAAACGCTTTTAATAACGCCAGTGCTTGACGTTGACCTTCGGGTAAAGTGACCTGGTAACGCAATAAAGGATGCTCGAAGGAAGCATTTTCTTCGACTTGGCAAGAGGTGATGAACCAGCTAACCAAGCTGCCAATGGCCTCTTTTCTGAGATGACTTTCTCGACTAAATAATTGGCCGCGCAGTGTGGTGAGATTGCTATGAAAAAAAGAGGTTCCTAGATCCGCTAGTTTAGGCTCCAAATGCTCTAGCCACATTTCTTTTGTGACCATGCCAAGCACGATGGCATCTTCTAGATCATGAACTCCGTAAGCAATGTCATCGGCAAGATCCATTATACTGGTATCAAAACTGGCATGATTGGATTTAGCATGGGTATTAGGGGCGGGGCGGTATATCTCTTGAAATCGTGCTTTGTCGCTTGCGCTAAAAGGAGCAATAATCCAATCAAGCAAGTCTTGTTCTTCTTTATAGACGCATTTGGGTGGTGTCCATTGTGAGGCTTTGAATTGGCGGAGTCGTTCCGGTTTGGAGGGATAGTGCCCCACCACATCCTGATAGAGTACAGGGTATTTTAAGATACCGAGCAAGGACCTTCTGGTGACATCCATGCCATATGTTGGTGAGTAAGAGCCGCGCTTACCTAAAATTCTCAGGGATTGTGCATTACCCTCAAAACCGCCGTTATTTTGCATCATAAAATTCAGCGCGACTTCCCCACCGTGACCAAAAGGTGGATGGCCAATGTCATGGCTTAAACAAACGGTTTCTATTAAGGCATCTTCTGCAAGCCAAGTCTGAAAGTCAGCGTTTGCCGGGGAGCTGTGCCTTAGTTGATGGACGATACCATTACCAATTTGCGCAACTTCGAGCGAGTGAGTTAAGCGTGTTCGACTGTAGTCATTTTGGCGGATGGCTAGAATTTGTGTTTTAGATTGCAAGCGACGAAAAGCAGCACTGTGAATGATCCGAGCGCGATCTCGTTGGTAAGGGGTTCTATAATCGTTTTCTCTGGCGGGTTTGGGACCTGATTGTCTTTCATACCAAGGTAACAGTGAATAGTCTTCTTTCATCATGCTCATAATTTATTATCTAAGGAATGATCAGTCTTTCATTAAAACACGACTTAGGTCAATGCTCTGAATGATGGGCTTCGTATAATAACCTTACTATAAGGAATCGTTATGCTTAATACACATCATTTAGAAACATTTAAAACACTGGTTGAAACAGGCAGCTTTACGCAAACAGCACAGCGCTTGGGGTTAACACAGCCAGCGGTAAGTCAGCATATTAAGAAGCTCGAGCAAGGACTTGGGGCAACTTTGTTGGTGCGTCATGGGCGAACGACAGAGTTGACTGCAGCGGGAAAAGTTCTGGTTCAGCATATTAATGAGCTGGAAAACTGCTATGCACGCTTTATTAGTCAATGGGATAAGCGTATTGCTGGTTCGAAAAAAGAAATGGATCAGTTGGCTGTTGGCTGATAGGGGCTATAGTAGATGTCGTTTTACCGTATGGTTTGGTTAAACGACATCGGTATTTAGTCTGTTATTGCTGCGCGGTTGGAATCAGGTTGCCAATGTGCAATCCACATTCTTTATGCTCAGATTCTTCCCACCACCAACGGCCTTCGCGTTCATGCTGGTTTGGTAGGATTGGTCGTGTGCATGGCTCGCAGCCAATACTGGTAAAGCCCTTGGCATGAAGCTCGTTATAGGGTACATCAAACATTTTGATGTAGTTCCATACGTCCTCAGATGACCAATTGGCCAATGGGTTGAACTTATAAAGCGGCTTGTCTTCTTTACTAAAAGCGCTATCTAGTTCAGCGAAAGCGAGCACGTTGCGAGTGCCTGGGCTTTGATCTTTGCGTTGGCCCGTCACCCATGCATCAACTTGTGCAAGTTTACGTTTTAATGGCTCGACTTTGCGTATACCGCAACATTCTTTGTGGCCGTCTTCGAAAAAGCTAAATAGCCCTTTCTCTTTGGTGAAGTGTTCTAACGCCTCTCGATCTGGAGACATAATGTCAATGTCAATCTGATAATGTTTGCGGACTTGTTCAATAAAGCGATACGTTTCTGCGTGCAGTCGCCCTGTGTCTAAAGAGAACACTTGAACATTTTTCTTGGCTTTTACTGCCATATCAATGAGTACAACATCTTCTGCGCCACTAAACGAAATGGCAATGTTATCGAATGCTTTTAAGGCATTGTGGAGGATTTTTTGTGCTTGGTCTTCATCATTGTTGGCAATAAAAGACGCTAAATCAAAAGTAGACATAGGATTGTTAACCGTCGTCAAATGTATGTTGGGTCTACCATATCAAGTTGTGTGTTGTATGCAAAATACGAAAGCACACTAACCTTATTCTTTGTGTATATTTTGATAATCAGTTAGCAATATTGATATTTTTATATTGAGCTAAGGTCTCGTAAAGGCCATACAGAATGCCTGCTGTGACACCCCATATGCGAATATCTTGGTAATCTATTTCAAAGTAGCCACGCGAAACATTGCCGAGTTTCTTTTTACGAAAGCGATAATTGCTGGGCGTAAGGAGATGGCTGAGTGGTACCCAATGAACCGATTTGACTTCGTCTTCGCATAAGCTCATTTTACTGAGTCGAGTCATTTCGGCGATAATGGGCTTGATGCAAAACCCCGAAATAGTACAGTACTCACCCAGCTCGCCAATCAGATCAAAACAATCTGGGGCAAGGCCGATTTCTTCAAAGGTTTCACGCAATGCTGTGTATTGAATGCTGGCATCTGTCGGGTCATGCTTGCCACCGGGGAAAGCTATTTGTCCTGGATGATTGCGCATATGAAGGGCGCGTTTGGTAAGTAGCACATACAATTGTTCATCGTCTGGATTTTGCCAAATAGGGATCAGGACGGCGGCTGAACGGTATTTTAATTTGTATGCGCTTGGTGATAAGTCTTTGTCTGGATTGTAAATAGGATGAACATCTTGGGTGTGGTCTAATGCTGTACGTATCTCATCCATAGAGGGTTGAAGGGGTAAGGCGTCTAAAAACTGCGATATATTGGGCATAATACGGCCTACTTCAAAAAAACATGTTCAAGAGTATGGGTCAACTTACCTACCTTGGTAAAGGTTTCTTGGTATTCCGCTTCGCAGATTGAATCCGCGACAAGTCCACCACCAGCCCAACAGTGTATATTTCCCTGATCGGCCACGAGAGTTCGGATGGTAATGCTTGAGTCCATTTGGCCATTGGCGCTGAAATACACGATGGAACCGCAGTAGGCGGAGCGTTCATCTGGTTCAAGCTCATCAATAATTTGCATGGCTCTTATTTTTGGGGCGCCGGTGATAGAACCGCCAGGAAAGCTTTCATGAAAAACATGAATAGCTTGGTCTCGCGAGTCTATGCAGCCTTCAACAGTCGATACCAAATGATGAACATTGGCGTAACTTTCAAGAGCAAATAGAGATGGCACTTTAATGCTGCCAGTTAGACAGGTGCGGCCAAGGTCATTCCTCAATAGGTCAACAATCATAAGGTTTTCTGCACGATCTTTCTTTGATTTTAGTAAGGTATCGGCATTTTTTTTATCTGCTTGAGGTGTTTCGCCTCGGGCAATTGTGCCTTTTATCGGCTTGGACTCAATTCGGCCTTTATCGCAGAGTAGGAAGCGCTCTGGTGAATGGCTTAATATCGCTTGGTCTGGTGATAGAGCTAAATAGGCTGAAAAAGGGGTGGGGCACACCGCTCTTAACTGTTGGTAAGCGGTGAATGGGTCTCCATGGTAGGTACTCGAAAAACGCTGTGCTAAATTGACTTGGTAGCAATCCCCCGCTTGAATATAGGCTTTTACCTGATTAAATTTTTTCGCGTAAGAAGAGGCGCTCATATTCGATGTGAATCGACTATGCAACCTAAACTCTGAGGCCTCTTTTTGGTGGTTATCTTTTTCTTGATGTTGTGTTTTTTCTAATAGAGAAAGGATTGAGTTTGATTCTTCAAGAGAACACCAAGGGGTGATGATTAACTGAGTGCTACGACGAGGGTGGTTTGTCACAACAGTCCAGCCATACAGACCGAGGCTGAGTGTATCAAGTTGTATGTCGTGATTAACTGAGTCGGGCAGTTGCTCAACATAGTGACCACTTTCATAGCCATAATACCCTAGTAATCCGCCAATAAATGGGAGGTCTGTGGGGGCATTTTTCGTCCAATCTTCCTGTACAATGTGGGTATATAGCTCGTTGAGAAGCGCCATCGGGTTATCTGTGTCACTGAGTCTGTATAATACCTGATCACGCCAATCGATTAATGTGTTATGGGACTTGGGGTGAATGCGAGCAAGTGGATTGGCGACGAGTATGTCGAATTGGGTATCTGGAAAATGTTCATGGTTGCTGTCCAGTATGGCAGGGTAGGGTAAGTGTCTTATTGCTTGGAAGAAGGGCAATAATGAACTCTGATATGGTAGGTCTATCAGTGTTATTTCTGGCATAATAAGGCAACCGCTCGTGTAAAAAAATATTGTAGTCTTTAATAGGGGCTCATACAGGGTTATTACAAGTGTCTGATGTATTTTTTCTTTCTTTAAAGAATGGTCGTATTGCCTATCGTCTCTATGAAAATCCCGAGGCGGATACAGATCGAGCCTGTTTAATGTTGCATGGCGCTGGAGTCGACGGAGATATTACGTATTCACCTATGTTGCCATTTTTAAAGAAATGGCGGCGTATTCTTATACCTGACTTAAAAGGTATGGGAGCGTCTTACCACCATGGTGGTAAAGAAGCCCCCGTGACTATTACTGAGCTGACAAGCGAAGTTGAGGCACTTTTACTGTCCTTGGATTGGCGTGAGTTTGACATGGTGGGGTATTCTTTAGGCGGTCTGATTGCGCTTAACCTTAATCATCACCGAGTAATGGCTGGGTTATCATCAGTAAAAATGGTGTTACTTGAACCTGCTTCTCTTGATAGGGAGGACCTTCAATCACTGATTGAGGTGCGTAAAAAGTATCGCCAAGCCTCTCAAACGATTCGTGAAACGGGTGATGTTGAGCTGGGAGTGGCTAATTTTATGAACACGGTCTCGCCCAATCGTCGCAAGAATCCAGCCGCTGAGTCGACAACACAATCTCGTCTGGCTCATCGTCCATTGGGTTTTGCTTTTGCTTTGGATGCGGTAACAAATCATGTGGAAGTCATTGCGGCAGCCCCTGAGTATAGGCAGGCCATGATCGAAGCTGCGAAAGAGGTGTATTTGCTCTCTGGGGAGTTAAGCAGCGACTCTCTCAAAGACCATTATCAATTGTTGAGTGAGCGCTACGAGGGCTGGCGTCATAAGGTGTTCAGTGGCTGTGACCATTCGTTGCCTTTCCAAAAACCACGACAAATTGCCAAACTTATTGATAAATGGTTTTTCCCCTCCTAGCATGTTGTGAGGGCGATTTGTAAACAAGAATATTACTGAGTTGGAGACAAGGAGGTTTCCGCATGTATCAACCCCATCAGCATGGTTTTGCTTTCATTGAAGTATTGTGTGTGCTCGCCATTCTATCCATTTTGTCTTTTTTTGGTGCCACTCACTTTTTTGTCTATCAAAAAGAGCATCAAGACAGACAGATGTTACAGGATGACATGGATAGTTTGTCTGAAGCATTGCTTGAAGCCCGCCAGATGGCGATTAAATCTGGGGCAATGAGTTTTGTGTGTGGAGGTGAGGATTGTAGTGGGATATGGTCCTCAGGGTTTGAAGTTCGACAGCGAGAAGGTTATGCCAAAGAATATCGGCGGGTACAATTCGATCATGATGTAAGCGTTCATTGGCAAGGGTTCCCCTCGAATAAGTCTCGTATTGAGTTTCTTCCTAATGGTCTGTCTAGCTACCAGAATGGTACTTTTGTATTTTGTTTGGGTCGTTGGACCGCTAACATTGTTCTGAATCAAAGTGGGCGTTTTTATCGTTCTAAAGTTCGTCGAACAGGTGAGTCATGTGTGTAATATTCGCCATGGACAGGGTTCGAGCGACCTCTTCTAAATTTTCCTGCTCTAAAAAGGGCCCTCAAAGCCGATTTACGCTATATCAACGCCGATATGCTCGAAGTCGGCAAGCGGGTTGGATAATCTTCGAAATACTGATAAGTCTCGCTTTATTAGGGTTGGTACTGACGTTAGCTCAGCGTCAAGCCATTGTGCAATGGCAAACCATTGAGCATTCTGAAGCTAACCAGATAAAACGTGAAAATCGTTCCAGAGCCGATGCAATGGTAAGCCTGACTGGTCAGGACACTTGGCGAGAACATGTTGGCTTCTCTTCTTCATATAGACAGACTTACCCACTTTGCCAGCATTGTTCTGGCGAGGGGCTGCAGCAGTGGTTTGATGCCGCACAAAGTGCTTCGTTGGATACTTTCGCGGGTGGTAAGGAAGAACGGCGGTATGAATAAGCGATATAGGTTGCGTGGCGGTTTGTTGCTTGAGGTGATGGTAGCCTGTGCTTTGATGACTATTATTGTCCCTTTGATCGGCCGAGCTATCTGGCAACTTCAAGCGCGTGATGCACTAGCGAGTACGTATGCAGAGCAAGACACTTTTTCCTCTGCATTAGCGTCTCAGTTTACCGCGCAATGGTCACGCCTTCGTCCTGCGGGCTGTTCTCCGAATGAGCATAGTCAATTACGGATTGGTAAGGGTGGGGAGGTGCCTAAACGTTTGCAGAGGCGAGATGTGGATGATCATTCCGATTGGCTACAAGCGACGGACAGTGGTGCTTGTCGACTTTCGATTCGATCATTGCATAGTCCTTTAACGTTAACCAATGAATGTGGTTTTTCGACAGGTGAAAGGGCGAATGTATCGACATGTTTGGGAAATGTTAATGCTCGCGTCACTCGGGTATCTGCACAGAGTACAACCTTTCAACTGTCTTCATTAACTGTGATGCCCACAGACTCAAATAAGGCTGTTTCTTTAGTAGGCCAGACGGGAGTATTGGAAAGTCGAGCCCCTTTTTATTGGTACGTGGGGCCGGGGAAAAATCATCAGCCCGCATTTTGGCGTACGCCGGTTTTTAGTGGGCGCTCGCTGGCACTTTGGTTGGGTCTAAAGAGACTTGCTGTGTTTCCTTTACTGGATGACAATCAGGACGGTAACGTGGATGCGATTGATAAAGACTATGGTACCTATGATATGAACAAGGTATTAGGATTGTGGGTGGAATATCTTTATCAGTTAAATGATTGTGAGGTGGCAAAGACAGCACAAATTCAACGAACTTACCACTCGATGCGCGGAGAACAATGGCACTATAACGCTCCCTGCGAAGGCGTTGCCAATACCATTGTGGTGTTTACTGGCTAGAGGTTGGATAAGGTAGAAAAGCAAAGGAGGTAGTGTGCAAAGTCGGTTCATCTGTCATCAAGGAGGTTGGGTTTCATTGCCTATTATTGTGTTTTTGGTTGTGGTGGCAGGAGTATCCTTTGCCTATCAGAAACGCTTGCAAACCCACTTAGCGTGGCGTGGAAAGCGGCAAGAAATCGATCAGAATCAGCGACTTTGGCAAGCTTTCTCTGAACAAGTAGTACAGCATATCGCCTTGTCATCGGCGCAAAAAAGCTCCTGTCCAGGATTTTGTGCGTTGGCAAATAACGACTCTGTTTCTCATTACAGCTTGTGGCGTTATAAAAGGGCACGGCTCCACTATCAATTTGATCAGATAGCATTAGGTGCGAACACACATTTTTATCGATTATGTGCTCATAAAATTAACACCATACATCAAACGACGTATTTGATTCACCTTCGATATCATTGTTGGTGGTGGCACAACCATCACATCGTTAGTCATGGTTTTGTCACCGTGACAAAATGATTTGTCTGAGTGTTTATTAATTTTTTTGTTTATGGAACAGTTGTAAGTGTTCTTTTGTGCAAAAAGCATGAGCATCTTGGTCGTGAACGGCATGTGAGCGAGGCACATAGGTTCGACATTGCTCGCAACGAACCATGGGTTCTTCATCGTTTGTAGTATGGCTTTTCTTAGGCTGATTCACTTTTGAGGTGGCTTTTGCTCGGTTAAAAGCAATGAATTGGCGATATATCCACCAGCCAATAAGGAAAACTGCAATAAAAACGATCAAACGTACGATCATATACTTTACCTAGGTTGGGTAATTCCAGACAATAAGATGCATATTCTAACAGAGTTTACGAGATAGCAACTGTATGACATTACGAATCGCAATGGCACAGCTAGATATGCTAGTTGGTGACATCACAAAAAACACTCAAGCTGTTATTGATGCGGCCAACCAAGCCCGTGATATAGAACAAGCTGATGTGATCGTTTTTCCAGAATTAACGCTCACTGGTTATCCTCCTGAAGATTTACTGTTGCGCCCAAGTTTGGATGGCCGTGTCGAATCTGCTTTATTAAAGATTCTTGATGAGGTTCAGGGGATTTATGTTGTTGTTGGTTACCCCCGTCGCATTGATGGTGACTTGTTTAACTGTACAGGTGTTATCTATGAAGGAACGTTGCTGGGGGAATATGCTAAGCAAGAACTGCCAAACTTTTTAGTATTTGATGAAAAACGCTATTTTAGTGAAGGTCGAGATGCCTGCATTGTGGACATTAAAGGGGTTAAATTTGGCTTAACCATTTGCGAAGACATCTGGCACCCAGGTCCCATTGCACAAGCTAAAGAGGCGGGTGCTGAACTCATTCTAAACTTAAATGCATCGCCGTTTCATATTGAAAAAATGGGCCAGCGTGAAGCCTTGCTTCATCAGCGAGCGACGGAAGTGAGCTTGCCCATTGTCTATGTTAACTATATGGGAGCCCAAGACGAATTAGTCTATGAAGGCGGCTCTTTTGTGGTGAATGCGCGCGGTGAGAAAGTATCGCAAGCCCCTTGGTTTGAAGCAGGCTTATACTGTGTTGATGTGATCGTTGATGAAAGCCAACCGAATAAAGTTATGCCGGTGGCTGGAGACATTTCGCCAGCACTGGATGTTGAAGCCAGTGTTTATCAAGCGATGGTTCTAGGGCTGCGTGATTATATTAATAAAAATCGCTTTAAAGGCATTGTGCTTGGCTTGAGTGGGGGAATTGACTCCGCCTTGTCCTTGGCGGTGGCGGTGGATGCCATTGGCGCAGACCGTGTTCAGGCAGTGATGATGCCCTATACTTACACTTCTTCTATGAGTTTAGAGGATGCTGAAGAAGAGGCAAATTTATTGGGTGTGAAGTACAGTGTGTTGCCTATTGAGCCTATGGTGTCCGCATTTAGCGATGCTCTAGCACCTGAGTTTGCTGGTTTTTCTAAAGATACGACAGAAGAAAACTTGCAAGCACGTACTCGTGGCGTGGTTTTAATGGCTATTTCCAACAAAAAAGGCTTGATGGTGCTGACAACTGGCAACAAAAGTGAAATGGCGGTTGGTTATGCAACGCTTTATGGGGACATGGTTGGTGGTTATTCAGTTTTGAAGGATGTCTTTAAAACGCTCGTTTTTAAACTATGCCGTTACCGTAATTCATTGGGCTACGTGATCCCTGAGCGTGTGATTAGTCGTCCACCCTCGGCAGAGTTAGCACCCGATCAAGTCGATGAAGATTCTTTGCCAAGCTATGATGTGCTTGATGAAATTCTGCACATGTACATTGAAAAAGATTTGAGTGCCGAGGCTATTTTGGCGACGAAGCAGTTTGATCGCGACACCGTCTATCGCGTTTTGCGTCTTGTCGATGTGAACGAATACAAGCGCCGTCAAGCGCCAACAGGGGTGCGTATCACGGCGCGAGGTTTCGGACGAGATCGTCGTTATCCGATAACGAATGGCTGGCACATCGGCGACTAGCATAGTCAATGCGTTGAGTTAATCGCTCTTCATCGTTTTTCCTAAAAAGGAAGGGTTATTCGGCCTTTCGCTCGTTTTGTTTATTCAAGTCGAAGCTAAAGGTTAATGCCTCACTCAATGGGACTGGGTGGCAAAGGTAGTAACCCTGTATCTTTTCTACTCCCAAGTATTTTAAAGTATCTGATTCTTCTTGGGTTTCAACACCTTCTCCCAGTACTTTACTATTGGTTTCTTTGGCAAAGCTGGTTAAGGCGGTGATCAACGCTCGACGGCCATTATCTGCGTTGACATTACTAATTAAACTTCGATCTAGTTTGATGATGTCTGCTTGTAATTCTAGGATATGATGAAAGCTGGCGAATCCGGCACCAGCATCATCAACAGCAAGTCGCATGCCTCTTCTTCGGAAAGGCTTCAGAGCTTCCTGAAAGGCTCGATAATCATCGATGACTTCTCGCTCTGTAACTTCTAACACGATTCGATGAAGTGGTGCTGTATCAAATAACTCACGAAAGCGCTCAGAGTATAAGTGCTTAGGTGAGATGTTTAGAGTGATATAAAAGCAATCAGGGATGTATTCAAGATGCTTAAGAGCCGTTTCAATGGCAAACATCTCAAGTTCTTCACCAAGTCCTGCTTGCTCTGCTAAGTCAAACCAATAGTCCGGTGATTGAATGGGCTCGATATTGAAACGTGATAAACATTCAAATCCTAGAACGCGCTTTTTAACAATATCGTATATGGGTTGAAACACGATAGAGAGTAGTTGGTTCTGAAAGATAGTGGTGATCTGGTTGCGTAATGTTTGTTTGATAGTATTTTGCTTTATTCTTTCTTCTAAATTACGAGCGGCGACCTTAGCAAATAGCTTCATCAAAGATAAGTCTTTTAGAGATAGCGTAGGATCAGGCTTTTCGCTGAAACAGCACAGTGTGCCATACACTGACTCATCAGAGAAAACAATCGGTACGCCAATATAGCTGCCGATATTGAGTTGATGGGTGATGCTGAGGTGTTTAGTAATATCGTTGAGAGATGTATCTGGAATGATTTCTGGTAAAATCTTGTCAACGATTAACTGGCAATAGGTATTCTCACATAGATCAGTATGGCCACTTTTAAGAGCCGTTTCGTTATCATGATTGATATCGATCTGGTATATTTCACGTTGACCATTATGAAAGCGAGAAAGAAAAGCAACATCCATCCCTAAATGAACACGTACCGCATTAATGAGGTAGTCGAGATCGTAGCTTGGGTCATGGGAGGTTATCGTGTTGGACGATTGTCCTGAGATGATACTAAGCATCGCTTGTTTTTGGGGCTCGATTAAATCGCTTTTATAATGTGGTCCCATACGGTGGCCTTACGTTGAAGTGCTGACGTGTTTCTTTGTGAGCGTATTGATTCTTGATTAGGTTGATTGTATAGGGATATTCACTAGCTTACTGTAAGAGTCTGTATTGATATGTAGGAAAATTATGACGGAAGTTGTCTTACTGAAAAGACCGTAAGGAGGCGTGTTTTACCTGTATGTAATGGAATGAATTTGCTCAATTATCGTTAAAAATGTAAAAAAAGTGTTTGTATGTACTTGTCACGTTCAATTTGTGTCGTTTTTTTGTATCCTATGCAAAGCTTTTAATTTGTAGGAATAAAATGTTTCGCTTTATCCTGATGGGGTTGTTGTTTGTGTCAAGTGCTGCCTTTGCTTCGCTATCTTCATGCGACATACATGACATGAACAGTTTGATTGCCTGTTTGAGCCATTCTGAGCGGCTGAAAATTGTACCTAAAACGATCAATAATGGACATTGGGTATATACCATTCAAGCAACGAAAGACAGCGACACGCCGAACGTATTTATCGCGACTTTATTGTCTTCATCGAGTGTGCACTATATTGATCGTCCTGTGGAGATGACCATTCGCTGTAAAGACAAGAAAGCCAACTTCCAAATTCACTGGAAAGGTGTGAAATTAAAAGAGGGCTCTCCTTCGGTTATTTACCACTTTGATAATGGGCCAAACCAGTCAGCGGAGTGGGATACTGCGCTAGGACGCCAATCTTTGGAAGTCTCTAAACCGATGGACTTTATTCGTGAGCTGGCTAAGTCAAAACAGTTTATGGTTCAGGCGACAACGGCGCATTCACCATCGGTCAATGCAGTCTTTAATACCTCAGGACTTGCCAATTTAATGCCAGTAATGAAGGGGCTTTGTTATTAGTATTATGGTTTCGTTATAAACTAAAACACCAGAAACTAATACTATAAGCACTGACTACATTCAGTTTTGATAAGGCAGGGAAGTCTTTTAATTTGACTTGTCCACCATTAAATTTTGGGCGAATGCCATTGATTCTGATTTTTCTTGATGTCAATGAGTCTGCCGTTATTTCATAACGTCTTTTCTTTGTTCCAAACCCCTGACACTGGATGATTTTGTGGCGTGCCGACATGTTAAGAATCATGAGAGTACACTTGCCTTCTTTTCGAGCACTGTGGCAGTAGACTAATACATCTGAGTCACTGCTTTTGACATCATAAACTTCTTTACCCATCAACTTCTTCCAAAGCCAACTAAGCCAGTAGTCAGGATTGAGTTTAAGAGATTGACGGTTAATCAGTGCATAATCTCCACCGATCAAGCTCTGCCTGATCATCACTTTTTGGCCAAGGCGCGCGCCCCTCCCTAGCTGATCGGCCCACCAAAAAGAAGAGGCAAAGCGATCGGACAGTTTGGCTTCCCCGCCGCACTGTGCTGAGCCTGTTTCACCTGTCCATATGTCTGCTTGTGGTTGATACTTGTTTCGATAGGTTGTGAGCTGTGTTAAATAGCGTTGAAAGTCCAGTAACGAGCGAGGTGATAAGGTGTTTCGTAGCGTAGCGGCGCGAGTGCGGATAGGAGAACGGCTGCTTTGAAAAGGATAGTAATGCCAGTCAACAATATCGAGCTTTTCGTTTAAAGAGGACAGAAAGCTTGGGGTGATGTTGCTAAAGGGTTTAATGGTTTCGCCTAATCTAGGCCAAAAAGCACTGCCAGGACCGGCTATTTTACTATTTGGGCTATGGTGTCGAATGGCACGAATAAAGGTGTCGTAATCTTTCGCAAGAAGACGAGCTCTGGGTTGAGAGGTGATGCCATGAAAAGCCCAGTAGGCATTGAGTTCATTGCCAAGCTCGCAAATAGCGATGTGCTGGTGGTTGTCTTGACTGTATTTGAGTAACTTGATGACCTCGTCAGCTTGCCAATGGCCATGTTGTTGGCGATTAAAAAGGCCATATTTAAATGTGAACATAAGGGAGAGTTCCAAGCGTTCACAGAACTTATGTAAGTCATCCCACATGGTTTTGCGTAATACCAAAGTATCGCTGGAGGTATTTGTTGTGTCAAAGTATTGGATATTGTCTGCCTCAGAGCCTCCAACCCTTAAATAGGCGGGTCCTAAGGTTTGTACTAATTTGTCCAACTTTCCAGGTTGCAGATTTAACGGTGGAATTTTTTTGGTCCCCAATCCCTGTTGGCTGCCGGTACTCCCTTCCCACCAGAAACCTCCTGCTAGAACAGAGATATCGATTGAAAAGGAAAGATACTTATCATCTACCTGAGTAATAGAGCCAGTCTGATTTAGGCTAATGATGACATTGTTATTTTGAGTTTTTGTCGTTTGACGCATTACGCCGCGCCGATAAGGCCAACGTATTAGCCGATTTCGTTTAAACAAGGAGTAAGCCTCCACATAGGCATTATTAGCTTTCTTCTAATGTATTAGTATGCAAAGGGAATATGACACTTAGAAGAAAAAGCCGACCTGCTCTCTTCCTTATTCACAGAATGAAAAGGTGTTGGTCGTATCTAATCAGTGAATGAGCAGGTGATAGAGTGCTTAGCTGTTGCCGAACCACAAACGGCTTGATAGGCGCTTGGGCTATTTAATAATGAGTAGTGCGCATCACTGTCCCGACATAGATCTTCAAATCGCTCTTTTTTTTGTATAAATAACTCGCGTTCATAAAGAGAGTCATTATTAGCCAACGTGGTATTGTTTAATTCGGTAAAGTTGTCTTCTCTGGCTTTCTCTGCCCGATACTGTAATTCGTCGTACTGCATACGAACCTGATGGCAGTAGCCACTGTTTGGCTCGGTTTCAAGACAAGCGTCAAGAGTATTTTCTAAATCGGCGAGCTCCTGGGCATAGTCGTCTTCAGGTAGGCTATTTTGACGCTGTCGTGCTCTAAGTCTCTCTAACTCTGTGGCTTCAATTGCCTTTCGGTCAGCGTTTAACGCTTTTTCTTGGTTGAGGCAAGAACGGCCAAAAGCGACTAGGTCAAGGGCATAAGCTTGATTGCTGATCGAGAGCATAGCGCAGATGAAAATGCTAGTGAAACCAGTTACAGACCAAGATAACGTATGACATTTCATAATCGTTTATACCCAAAAAGAACATAGAGTTAAGTTTATCTTAATCCCATTCATATGTAACAAGGATTAGACCGCATAAAAGAGTATTCAGTGTTTTTCGGTTCGGTGTTGGGTCTATATTATACTTATTGTGTGTGTCTTTCGATGCTCTCCAGAAAAGTGAATAAGTTACGATTATTAATTTTACTTACGAATTGCTATCATTTTATTGACAAAAATATTAGTGTTAAATCAAATACACCTTTGCATCAGCGTTTTTGATCTTTCGACGAACACCTCAATTTTTAAAGTGGCTTATTTAGCCGGTGAGAGACATCTATTCATTGTTATCTATTAGTCTAATCTGGGGGTAGGTCGCTGTTTTGACAATGATGAAATACGCTATGCTGATACAGTTGTAATGTTATGAAGTTATTGCAATGAAATACAATATGAAAAGGCCGCAGACAGGGCTCGTTAGCTGCTTCAAGAACTTTTAGGTGGCCCTTAAATGACTGAGCAACAACGAGTTTTAGTAATTGATGATGAGATTATTAATTTAAAAGTCATTAGCAGTATATTGCGTGATGACGTAGATGTGATATTGGCGAAAAGTGGCAAACAAGGTATTAGAAAAGCCATTGAGCTGACACCTGACTTAATTTTGCTCGATGTGATGATGCCTGGTATGGATGGCTTTGAGGTCATGATGCAGTTGCGTCATGATGTGCGAACATGTGCTATTCCTATTATTTTCATTACCGCGCTAAGTAATGAAATCCATGAAGAAAAGGGGTTATTGCTAGGTGCTAACGATTACATACAAAAGCCGCTTCATACAAATATTGTTCGGGCTCGTATTCAGTTACACCTGAAGCTCGTTAAGCAGCAAAGGATGCTGGAGCGTTTAGCCAATATTGATCCTTTAACATCGCTTGCCAATCGTCGTAAATACCAAGATGCTATTTCAATGGAATGGGATTTAGCAATTACTAATCAGCATCATATCTCTCTGGCCATTATAGATATTGATAATTTCAAGCAATACAATGATTGCCATGGTCACGCTGCTGGTGATTGTGTGCTCCAACAAGTGGCGAGTGTCTTTTCTAAGCAATTTAACCATGAAACATACCTAGTGGCGCGTTATGGTGGAGAAGAGTTTGTTGTCCTTTTACCTCGTTTGTCGAAAGAAGAGTCTTTGACTATTGTGCGTAATTGTCTTAAAGCAGTAGAACAATTAGATTTACCTTACCATGCTGATGATAAGCGTGTTGGCACTGTCACTATAAGTGTCGGAGGAGCGACTTGCAGTCCATCAAGCTCCCATGACATTGACGAGTTTTTCAGTTCAGCGGATAAAATGTTGTATCTTGCAAAAAAGGAAGGAAAAAATAGAGTGTATTGGGTTAGTGGCGATGACAGCCAGAACCTGTCAGGTCTCTTGGAAGAACAAAAAAGTTAATATCTTGGTTAAGGTAAGTTATTTACTCATTTTTAATCCTATTTTCCTGCTTAAGTAGCAATAACCGTTTATTCATTTAATAATCCTTTGTTACAGTAGGATGTCATTCTCTAACTTGGGGCGTTTTGTGAATTCTTCGAATAATGCTTACGGCTTAACCTTACATCCCTCTCGTGAAACGCTTTATGCTGAAATGCATTCACGACCCTTTCAAGTGTTACCAAGTCCAGCACAGGTAAGTTATCTGGCCATTTTGCTTACTCCTGAACAGAAGCAGAAAGAGTTTGATGTGTTTTGCGCTCTATACGAGGACTTTGGCCAAGTACCTCCTTTAGAGGATGGTGTCTGCTTCGATGTTGATTTCGGTGAATTCCGTATTAGACGTGATAAGCACTTAGAGTTTACCTCTTACATGGTCATCACCAAAAAAGAGGTTCCCGATGGGCATTTTGTTGACAACCCCTTGAGTTTGCTACCAAAAGACTGGCTGGCAGCCATTCCAGGTACGGTTATCGCTGCGTTCCATGTGGAGATTGCCGATGCTCGTACTCAACCTGAGCCAGACCTATTCGAGGTGAAGGGATATTTTGAAGAGATGAGATTAGTGGGAAGCCGTCCACAAAATGGTGACGCGCAAGTCTGGACCACTTTCCGGCTTCATAGTGATGGTTGTGGTCGTTTTTTGATATATAACAAAAATATGAGTGACAGCCAATTGGGCCGGATGGTACAGCGAGTGGTTGAAATAGAAACCTATCGCTTGTTTGCTTTATTGGCTCTACCTATTGCACGCAAATACAATCCCCAATTGGCGCAAATGGACCAACAGTTGGCGATGATGACCGCGCGGCTGGCAGACGCCAAAGAGGAATTAGATGAGCAGGCTTTGTTGACTGAACTCATTAATATGGCAGCTTGGGTGGAAGCAGCCCGAGCACAAACAACGTTTCGTTTCAGTGCGACCAATGCTTACCATGATTTGGTGATTAAAAATTTAAATGAGCTCAAAGAAGATGAAGTGTCGGGACATTTAACCATTACCGAGTTTATGACCCGCCGACTTACGCCCGCTGTGCGAACCTGTAAAGCCACGGGCGAACATTTAGAAAATCTGTCAAGGCGCATTGATCGGGTCTCTGACATGATGCGAACTCAAGTGGAAATGTCGATTCAATCACAAAACCAATCACTATTGGCGTCAATGGATCGTCGCTCAAAAATCCAATTGGCGATGCAGCACACAGTGGAAGGATTATCGGTTGCTGCGATCAGTTATTACAGCATTGGGTTGTTAAAGTTTCTTATGCAAGCGCTATACGATAGAGGCGTCCATTTTGATAAAAGTTTGGCTATGGGGATTGCCGTTCCCGTTGTTGTAGGTGGGGTGTGGTTGGCAACGCACCAAATTCATAAGCGCTTTTTAAAGTTGGCGAAAGAGAAGGTGAATGAAAGTGATGGCAGCTAAGCTTTATGTGATAAAAGGCTGACACATCATGCTGCTGGATAATATGGGTATTTAGTGGGACTTTTTTCTGGATGATAGATTTTATTGCGGTATTTATAACCTTTTTTGCTGTAATTGACCCGATTGGAACCATACCCGTTTTTATCGCTGTGACGGATCAATATGATCAAAAAACGAAGCGGCATATCGCGTTGCTAGCAACGTTGGTCTCTGCTGGTGTCTTGATCTTTTTTGTCGTGATGGGGGAGTTAATACTAAAAGCTTTATCCATTCCTTTGCCCGCGTTTCAGATATCGGGTGGCATTGTGCTTTTCTTGTTTGCGTTAAATATGATTTTTGGGGATAGCAAGCCAGAAGAAGAGATTAAGTTGTTACAAGGGGATCATAAAGAAACGGCTATTTTTCCACTTGCGGTGCCTTCTATTGCTAGTCCAGGGGCAATGCTTGCGGCAGTATTGTTGACAGAGAATAATCTATTTAGTCTCTGGGAACAGACGCAAACCGCTTTAGTGATGTTGGTTGTACTGTTTGTAGCGTATATTTTTATGTTGCTTGCAGGTGTTATTCACCGACTGATCGGTAGCAGTGGTGCGAGCGTGGTGAGTCGCGTGATGGGGTTGATTTTGTCTGCTATCGCGACAACCAATATACTGGCGGGGCTTGGTGAATATTTTAAGTGGTTACCTGCTTAGGGGCTATATCAAGCTAAAGCATCGCGCTGGATCAAGCCCAATATCAGGTTGTCGAACATGACAAGTTAACAACCTGATGGTTAAGCATATTGCTCATCAATACTAATGGCGCGAAGGCGTTGAAAAGCACGAACCGGGCGACAACCTTGTTTTTCCAATAGAGCATAGAGAGACCCTTCCATAGCAAACGGATTCACTATGTAGCGGCTGGGAATGGTCGCCATCTCCAACGCCATGGGGTTGCCATCAGCATAGCGTAAGCGATAAAAACGAACCACCTCTTGTTCAGACGATAGTTGTAAAGCGTTGCGTTCATCTTCATGGGGCATGCCGAGGGATCGGTCAAGCTATTTAGAGGTGATTTCTTTACCTCGAGCCATCATAACTTCAGTACAGCTACGAAGATGGTTGAGTGGTTGTTCAACCCGTTCGTTGACATGTGTCCCTGCACCTTTTTCAGATGATTATGAGAGTATGTCTCAGACACATCAAACGGTTTGCCAAGGTCTTAAAGAAAAAATGAGTGGTGTTCTCGGTTTTCAGTATGAAGGGCCTTATCTTAATCCCATTCGCAAAGGAGTGCATAATGAATCTAAATTGCGTAAACCAACAGAAAACAAGCTGTCGTCATTGTTAGAGGTTAGCCAATTTGGCAAATTAATGAGGATCTTAGCGCCGGAGCAAGTACTTGATGGGGGTGTTGAGTAGGTTGTGTCCGAGAGGGAGGCTGGGTATTCAGCGGCATCGTATGAGCAGGCGAGGCAGGTAGTAAAAAGCGGAGCTCGTGGTTTTACCCATTTTTTTAATGCCATGACGCCGTTAACTAGTTGTGAGTCAGGTGTAGTAGGGGCTGCATTACAAACGGATCTGCTGACTTGGTGTGGGTTGATTGCCGATGGTCATCATGTTCACCCTGCCACTATGCGTGTAGCGATGGCCGCGAAAGGATGTGAGCACATGCTTTTGGTAACCGATGCGATTCAAAGTGTGGGATCTCATGAAAAAGAAATGGCTTTTCTAGGGAAGAAAGTATTACGTAGCGATGGACGGGTAACGACAGAAGATGGCACGTTAGCGGGCTCGGATTTAGATATGGCCACAGCGGTTCGCAATACGATTTCTCTGATTGGTCGTACTCCAACAGAAGCATTACAGATGGCATCTTTAAGACCAGCAGAGTTTTTAGGCATTGACGACCAATTTGGACGTATCAAACCAGGGTATCGTGCCAGTGTGGTGG
Organism: Marinomonas spartinae; assembly: GCF_900089775.1. Taxonomy (GTDB): domain Bacteria; phylum Pseudomonadota; class Gammaproteobacteria; order Pseudomonadales; family Marinomonadaceae; genus Marinomonas; species Marinomonas spartinae. Next base: position 397,804 of record NZ_FLOB01000003.1, on the reverse strand, counting down.
CATTGGATGACGATTTCTTTGTTCAGGCCACTTGGATTGATGGAGTATACAGGTGTGTTTCCATCAACGATGGTGATATATAAAGTCAGGTATACAAATGCTGGCGGTGAGTCGCAGTTTAGAATCGTCACTGATAATCTATAATAATTTTTTATTATGATTATCTTCTTAGTAATGTATTTTGATCTGCAATGATGATTTATGTTTATTTAGTTATGCTGAAGATAATAAAATTTCATATCTATCCAATATTCTTCCGATTTAATTTGTTTGTAATCTATGCAGGTAGATTATTGTCTGAGATACATGCTGTTATGTAAGTGATTTGTAATCAAAAAGTAAATTTGTGGCTTTTTGGTCGCATTAAAATAGAACGTTATTTTATCTATGAAAAAGTCTTAGATTAAGGAAAATGTTTGATCTTCATCCAAGATTTGTGCTTTTTCATTGTATTCATGGGATCATTGGCCGGTTTTTTATATTACTAGTTTAGCTTGGGATCTTTTGCTATTTTGTACAAGGGAACTGGGCTCATTAATACTGAATTAGAGGTTGGTATGGTACCGTTTTTGTCCGTTGTATTGCCCGCAAAAAATGAGCAGGGGAATATCGGATTATTGATTAGAGAAATATATGCAAGCCTCTCCTCAGAGTATAGATTTGAAATTGTTCTGACGGATGATGGTAGTGACGACAACACAGCACAAGTTGCTATAGATACGGCGAAAGAGATCGGTTGTCAACTGCAAGTGGTTTACCATGCTAGAAGCTGCGGTCAAAGTACGGCCGTGTTATCAGCTGTTAGGCAAGCAAAAGGCGAATGGATTATCACCTCCGATGCGGATGGTCAAAATGACCCAAGTGACTACCCTAGACTTATTCATCAAGCTGCCCAGTTAAACAGTGAGCATTTCTGTGTAGCTGGTTACCGAAAAAAGCGTCTAGATACCGCTTGGGTTCGTTTTCAGTCACGAGTTGCTAATAATATTCGTCAAAAACTACTGAATGATGGTGTGCCAGATTCGGGTTGTGGGCTTAAGTTGTTTCCTAAGAATACCTTTCTAATGTTACCTTATTTTGATCATATGCATCGTTTCCTACCCGCGTTGATTAAACGAATAGATGGTGAGATTGTAGTGTGCCAAGTGAATCATCGGGATCGTAATGCGGGGGTTTCTAACTACAATGCATGGAACCGTGCTTGGGTTGGGATTGTCGATATTATGGGCGTTATTTGGTTGAATAAGCGTGCCAAACACCCTGTTATTGCTAAGACTTTTTCAAATCAGGACTAATCCATGAAGTGGCTAAAGTGGGTACTTGTCGCTCTGTTAGTGGCTTTGTTATTGACTGGAGGCCTCAACCCCATCTTAGAGCATTTGTCTGATAAAAACTGGTTGTCTCAGTATTTGCGCTATCATGGCTGGACTGGTCATGCCCTTGTCGCCATTGCAGCGATGCTGTTTGTTGGTCTAGGTGGTCCAAGGCAAGCTGTCGCTTTTATGTTTGGGTACATTTACGGTGTAACGGTGGGCCTTTTGGTTGCTATTGGTGTTTGTTTGTTAGCCGCTATGGGAAATTATTTGGCTGCTAGGATGGTGTTTGCTCATATGCTTGCACGCCGTTTTCCCATTCGCATGCATAAGTTTAATCAATTTGCGAGCCGAGCTCCTTTCATGAAAATTCTGACACTTCGTTTATTGCCTGTTGGAAGTAATCTGGTTACCAATCTATTATCTGGCAGTGTTGGTGTACCATTGCCTGCATTTTTAGGGGCCAGCGTATTAGGGTATTTTCCACAAACATTGGTATTTACTCTTGTAGGCGGTGGTATTAATGCTGCCGACCACAGCATGATTTATCTTAGTGTTGGATTGTCCCTATTAAGCTTCGTGTTAACAGGCTTAATTTACAGAGATCATTTGAAACATAAACTCTCAAAACTGAATGTGGAAAGTAACATATGATGTCGACTCAATCGATGCATAACACGGATTATGATTATAAACGAACCTTCTGGTTGTTATTTTTAGTGGCTGCTGTGGTCATTTTAGCCGGAATCGGGTTACGTGATCCTTGGCCAGCCGATGAGCCTCGGTTTGTGGAAGTGGCAAAGGAAATGGTCAACTCGGGAAACTGGTTTTTTCCCATGCGTGGTGGTGAGTTGTACCCAGATAAACCGCCCGTTTTTATGTGGTTACTGGCCTCTTTGTATTGGTTGACTGGTAGCTTAAAGGCGACGTTTTTGATTCCAGATGCGTTGGCGAGTTTAGTTTCTTTATTTTGTGTCTTTGATATTGCGGCAAAACTTTGGAATGTTAAGACGGCTCGCAATGCTTGTTTGCTGTTGCTTATTACCCCACAATTCATTATCCAATCAAAGTCTGCTCAGATTGATGCCACCGTTGCTTGTTGGATTATGATTGCCATGTATGGCCTGTTACGGCACTTTTTTTATCAAGCCAGTTTAAAATGGTATCTAACAAGCTGGGCCTTTATGGGGCTGGGAATTATCACCAAAGGCGTTGGATTTTTACCGATATTCTTGCTTGTTCCTGTGTTGTTTTTGCACTTTACCGGGAAGCATCGTTTTGAAAAAACGCAGATAAATTGGTCGCTATTATTTGGGCCATTCATGATGCTATTGGTTGTTGCTGCCTGGTTATTGCCCATGTTGTACATTGCCGAGCACAGTCATAACCCTGATTTTATTGCCTATCGTGATAATATTTTATTTAAACAGACTGGTCAGCGTTATGCAGACTCTTGGGGGCATATTAATCCCTGGTATTATTTTTTAGTCGATGTGATTCCTCTGCTGTGGTTCCCTCTCTATACCTTTTTATTTACCAAATCTTTTTGGCGTGAGGTGAAGGTTTCTCCTGTTGTCTTCAGTATGTTGTTATGGGTTGTACTGGTAATTGTTTTCTTTAGTATCAGTCCCGGTAAGCGTAATTTATATATTTTGCCAGCACTGCCTGTAATGGCGTTGGTGGTGGGAGCTCATTTCACTAAGACAGGATTACAAACTTGGTTTAAGCGTGTCTTGCAAGTAGGTTTTGTACTGTTTGGCTCCCTCTTTATGGTTGCGGCAGTGATGTGCTTTACCAAGTCTCATGCGGTAACCAAGCAAGTGGGAGATCATACTTTTCCTTTTGGTATGCTGTTTTTGGCGGCGTCTTTATGTTGGTTTGCTATATTGTTATGGAAACGCAATAAGGTCAATCTTAGTGCTTATTGGGCGGCCTTTGCGATTACCTGGATACTGTACAGTACGGTAGGATATGTGCTATTTAACCCGATTAGAACACCTGCGAAAGGCATTATGGCTACAGTTGCCCATGATATTGGTCCCAATGGTCAGCTTGGTATGACGCGTTTTAAAGAACAGTTCTTGCTCTTCTCACCGATACCGCTTACTCAATTTAGTTATTTAGCGAGCACCCAAGAGCAAGATAGGAATGCTTGGCTATGGATGAGTGAGAAGGCCGATCGTTATGTGATGACGGCAAGGGACAAAAATATTCAATGCTTTGATTTAAGCAAAGCGAAAGACTTGGGTCGAGCGCACGGTAAGGATTGGGTCTTATTGAGCGAAAAAGCGATGACGCCAACCTGCCCAAAACCTAAGACGATAAAACGCTATTATTTGCCGATGAAAACGCTGTATTAGTTGTCTTTTTGGTGATGTGTTGCCAATGAGTTGAACTGCTTAATAGCAAAATAAAATACAAGAACCCCAGTATGATAAAAGTCTTACTGGGGTTTTTTATTTGCTTAAACGGTGTTTATTTTCTTATAGTTGCCATTATTGTCGCCGCTAAAATACAAATCGCCCCTAGCATTTGTATCCCCCCCAACGACTCACCTAACCAGTAGTAGGCAAATAAAGCACCAAAGGCTGGTTCTGACCCAGTGAGTAAGGCAACGCGTGATGGTGAGGTATGTCTCACGCCAAAATTTTGCGCAAACAAGGCAAAAAAGGTGCAGCACAGCGCGAGATAAAAGGCGGCTAACCAAAAATCCAGATGAGCTGGAAATAGCTGTTCTATCGGATAGTCTTCGCTAACAAAAATCAATAAAGCCCCTAGGGTAACCACATTGGCTTGGATGCTTGTTGTACTGAGGGCGGATAGGTTTTTTCCTTTTAAGAGCGTCTTGGTGGCGACTACCATGCAGGCACGTAAAAACGCGGCAAGTAGAATAAAGCAGTCTCCCTTATTAAGTTCCAAAGAAAGTACATCAAAAGAATGAAAACTAAGTGCTTCTTGGGATGTGTTTGGTGTGGTGAGCAAGAAGACGCCGAATAACGACAGTAGGGCAAATAAGACAATATTAACGCTGGGTAATCTTCGCTCTGTGATGGCTTCTACAAATGGTGTCATGAGCACACACAGGCTGATTAAAAACGCTGCTTTTGAGGCGCTGGTATGAAGCACACCATAGGTTTCCGCTAGAAATATGCACAGTAGAATGCCTCCTGTGGGTAGGGCGAATTGCCAATCTTTTGCTAACCCTGAACGTAACTCCTTGATAAAAATAGGGGCGAGTAAGATCGAGGTGACGCCAAAGCGGATCACAATAAATGCGAGCACGCCAGTATAGACTAAGGCGTCTTTTGTGATGCCATAGCTGGTTCCCCAAAAGAAGGCGGTTAATAGAAGTGATAATTCAGCCATAGGAAGTTTTGAAAAAACGGATGAGTTAGTTAACGTTTGTGATGACATGCTTTTTCTCTATAAAAGGGTGAGTGATTCGATAAAGCATGCTAGCTTGTGTTTATATAAATGATAATTAGCCAAATAATCACAATACTTATGACTCATGAACACAAATAAACTCATTAGCTTACTGCCAGATATGGCAGCGTTTGTTGCGGTTGTGGAAACGGGAAGCTTTACTAAAGCGGCTGAAAAGCTTGGTATTACCCCTTCAGGGGTCAGTCGTCAGGTGTCCCGAATGGAAACAGCGTTGTCATCGGTACTCATTGAACGTACCACGCGGAGGCAAACCACGACCTTGATCGGGCTTGCTGTCTATGAGCAATGTCGAAATATGCTCGACAGTGCCAAAGAAGCCGTGCTGGCTTCGGAGCAGAATGCTAATGAAGCGAAGGGGCGATTACGCATTGCTGCGCCCAAAGCCTTTGCAAGACAAGTATTAGAGCCTTTTTTATTGGCGTTTACCGAATGCTATCCGTATATTTCGTTGCATGTTCAAGTCACTGATTTACGACTTGATCCAGCTTATCATGAGGTGGATATTGTATTTCGAGTCGCAGAACAGCCTTATGAGCATCTTGTCAGTAAGCAAGTTGGCACCATACGTTCTGTATTGTGCGCCAGCCCTGGCTATCTTAGAGTGCGCGGCTTGCCGGAATCTCCAGAACAATTGGTAGAACATGATTGCTTACCGTTAGGGCTTTTTGACGGCGACAATCAATGGGTTTTGAGTCAGGGTGATAGAAAAGTTTCTATTACGGTGGACGGTCGTTATATCAATAATCACTCTGAGATGCGCTTAGCGGGGGTAAAACGTGGTTTAGGCATTGGTATCTTTCCGGAATTTGTTGTGCAATCCGCTCTAAAGAAGGGCGAAGTGATTGAAGTGTTGCCCAATTGGCAAGTACACAGTGAATTTCAGGGGGGCATTTATATGCAATTTAATGCCATGCGCTTTATGCCAAATAAAATGCGTGTATTTCTTGATTTTATTGCCAACCGTTTTGCCACGTCCAATATAGGCAACTAAAGATGCTATGAGAGTTCAGTTAGGGACTCTGCAAGCACCTTAATATGTTCTGTGCCTATGCCACAGCATCCCCCGATTAAATTTGCTCCCAAGTCTTGCCACTCTTTGGCCCATGTTAAGTAACTGTCAGGTGTTAAATCTTTACGAACTTCATCAAGTCCTTCGTTTGCCGTAGCATTTTTAGGCTGAGGGGCAAAGGCGTTAGCGTATGCACCGATTTGAATGGGGTGATCGGCTGATTGAATGAGTTTGCTGGCAATTCGAATGGCTTCTGAAATAACTTCTGGTTGGCAGCAATTAAAGAGAATCGCATCAACCTTTTGTGCCATCATGGTGTTAACCGCTTCAACAACGGTTTCACCGGAGCGTAGGCGAGGTTGCTCGCATGCTTCGGAATCTTCCAGGGTGAAGGATACCCAATATGGCTTATTCTGAAGGTCTATTTTATCTACTAATGCCTTAATGGCCAGAGACTCTGCTAGCAAGCTTTGTGTCTCGTTTAGCCAAATATCAATGTGAGGCGTAAGTGCGCTAATGATGGGGCTTGCTAGCGCTTCAATCTGGTCTGCTTGATAAAGATCGGCGCGGTAGGAGCCAAAAATAGGTGGAATAGACCCCGCTACTTTCGCGTCTTTTTCACTTTCTTTGACTGCCTCTTTCGCCATAAGAGCGCTTCGTGTTACCAACTCGCTACCTTCTTGCTGAAAACGCTCTTCACCAATATGAAAAGGCACCAAGGCGTAGCTGTTGGTTGTGATAACTTGGGATCCAGCTTCAATAAAGGCTTTATGAACTGTTTTAACAATCTCTGGTGTTTCAATCATTGCTAAAGCGGACCACTCGGGTTGCCTAAAAGGGGCACCATGGCGTTCCAATTCGCGGCTCATACCGCCATCTAAAATGGTTGTAGTCTGCATCGTCTTTAATCCAAGTCATATTTTGATGGGGCTATTTTAGCCATATTTCGTGTTTGAGTGAATGCTATTCATTATAAAATCGCTGTCAATTGTATTAAAACACTTTAAATTGAGAAATAAATGACACCATCAATTAAAAAAACAGGGTCTTAGACCGTGATTGCATCGATTCTAGAGTGGTGTTCTTTTGGCTATATTGGGTCTTAATAATAGATGACCCTCTAGCGATAAAGGCAACACATGAAGCAAAGTGGACAAGATAAAACGTTACATCAGGCACAACTTGCAACCCTAACCGTTTGGGGGGGTGAAGAATTGGGTCACCCATATAGAGCAACGCAGACGCCGATTGTGGCCAGTGCTGCTCATGCGTACAGCGACATTGATGAATGGTATGACGTGGCGTTAGGTCAGCAGCCAGGACACATTTATGGCCGCATGAGCAATCCAACGGTGGAAGTGTTGGAAGCGAAATTATGTGCCCTTGAAAAGGCGGAGGCGGCGGTCGCTTTTAGCAGTGGTATGGGGGTGATCAGCAGTGTGCTCTATACCTTCTTATGCCAAGGGCAACGTGTGGTGTCGACAAAAGACAGCTATGGTGGCACCAACAAAATATTTGAGGAGTTTCTACCTCGAATGGGAGTTGAGGTTGTGCTGTGCGATACCCTGGATCATGATGAAATCGAGCGTCAAATTGCCTTAGGGTGTGATCTTTTATATCTAGAAACGCCTACCAATCCCACGCTAAAAATTTTAGATATCCAGCGTTTAGTAAACGCCGCGAAAAAAGCCGGTGCACTGGTCGTTGCCGATAACACCTTCGCTACACCAATCAATCAAAACCCATTATCTATGGGCGTTGATGTGGTGTTGCACAGTGTCACAAAGTATTTGAGCGGTCACGGTGATGTAATGGGTGGGATTGCCTGTGGTACCAAAAGCTTAATGGATCCAGTGCGGCATTATCGTGAGATCAATGGCGCAGCACTCGACCCATTTGCGGCGTATTTGATCATTCGCGGAATAAAGACCTTGGCGCTGCGTTTTCGTCAACAACAATACAGTGCAGGAGTGTTAGCTGAATTTCTACTGACTCAACCATTAGTGGAAAGTGTGAATTATCCCGGGTTGGCAACACACCTGAACCACGCCATTGCCCAGCAGCAAATGCGGGGCTTTGGTGCCATTGTGAGCTTTGTTCTAAAAGGCGGTATGGAGACAGTGAAAGTTTTGTTACCTAAGCTGCAATACGCCCATTGTGCGGGAAATCTTGGGGCGGTTGAGACTATTTACGGCCCCGCTCGCACCACAAGTCATGTAGAAAATACCTTAGAAGAGCGCTTGGCGTTGGGGATATCAGAAGGTTTGGTGCGTATTTCGGTTGGGATAGAAGAGACCGAGGATCTTATTAGTGACCTTAAACAAGCCTTTGAGGCGACTCAAACTAGCTTGACTCAAACGTGGTGACAATAATCTCTGGTCAAAAGTGGGGAGGACAAGTGATAAAGTGTTAGCAGGGATTATTAACTGAGATAGCGCCAGCAGAGATAGCACTAACCAGTATATTATCAAGTCTCGCAGCGATGGCCCTGTTGATCCGTTTTGCCGACTTTTTCTTGCAACCCATTTGGGGTGAGGTAACCTAATAGAAAACGTATTTCGATACGGTCTTGAACCTTAAAGAGTCCTCTTATGAGTCGCAAAACCTTACCACCATTGAATTGGCTACGCACGTTTGAAGTATCGGCACGAAGTTTAAATTTTACTCGTGCCGCCCAAGAATTGAATCTCACTCAAGGAGCGGTTAGTCAGCAAATTCGCCTGCTAGAAAGTCATTTAGGGGTGGACTTGTTTAAACGTTTGCCTAGGGGGTTGAGCTTGACCGAGGAAGGTCAATCATATCTTCCGGTGGTACAGGATTCAGTGTCACGTCTTGCGGCGGCAACCAGTGAATTATTTAGCAAAGAAGATCGATCTTTAGTGAAAATTCGCGGTAGCTTGTCTTTTTTGACACTTTGGCTTGCCCCTAAACTCAATGATTTTAAGGTTATGCATCCTAATATTGATTTGCGATATTTGAGCAATCTTTGGGTGCGTGATATGGGGGATGAAGACGAATTGGAAATCCGTTGGGGAAATGGTCATTGGCCAGGACTCTTGTCTCAGCGCTTAACTTGGGACACCTTGTTTCCTGTGTGCTCCCCAAGCCTGATAGAGAAACAGCCCATTGAGTCCATTGCCGATCTAGCGGAGCACACCTTGCTTCACGTAATGGGCTATGAAGAAGGTTGGGGGTATTGGCTTTCTATGGTGAATGAAGTCTCTGTGGATCCTTCGCAAGGTATGCAACTGGATACACTGCTTGCCGCCATCAAAATGGCTGAGGTTGGGTTAGGTGTTGGTCTAGCGCGTTCCTCTATGGTCGAAGATGCGTTAGCTGATGGTCGTCTAGTTGAGTTGTTTGATCAGCGAGTGCCTGCCAGTGAGTCGTTTTATTTGGTGTGTCGCTCGGGTGTTAAGCTTTCCCATGAAGCTTCAGTTTTCTTTGATTGGTTAGGTAATCAGGCTCGGCCCTATTGATAGGTGTCGCAAAACTAAACTCAAGCGGCCCCAAGCGAGTTATTTCCTTGCTTGGGACATTTTACGAAAGTGATTAATCAAGAAGCTATAGATCTAGCGCAAAAGTTCATCTGAGTACCCATAAGATGACATTCTTCTAACGCCGGTTTCGGTCACCAGAACTTGTTCTTCTAGCTTCACACCTTCTTCACAAGATTCACGGCCAATGTAGGATTCAACACAGAGTGTCATACCAGGTTGAATGATGCCGTCATAACCGACTTCATCCCAATCCATGTTGTGGGAAATGATTGGCCATTCTCCCGTCATTCCACAGCCATGTACCACTGCTAGATAACGGTTTTTTTGATATTCTTCAGGGATTTTCCACGCTTTTTGAGAATATTCTCTAAAGCTCATTCCGGGTTTAATGAGTGCAATATTGGTTTCTATTTCCTCGCTAGATAGCTGATACAAAGCCTTTTGAGTTGGTGTGGCTTCTTTGCCTGGAATGATGAACGTTCGAGAAAAGTCAGTGTAGTAGCCAAAAATACCAACCGTATCGGTATCAAAAGCAACCAGTTCACCCGCGTTCATGACTTTATCGGAGCACTCTTGGAACCATGGGTTGGTGCGATTGCCAGAGGTAAATAAGCGAGTTTCTGCATACTCGCCACCTGTTGCGAGCACTTCTTTGTTAAAAACGGCCCATGCTTCGTTTTCTGTAATGCCGGGTTTAAGGTAGTCTTCGAGAACGGACATCGCTCTCTCGGTTAAAGTGACAGAGCGAGCGATAAGGGTGAGTTCATCTAAGCTTTTAATAGACTTCGCCACGTCAATAGGACGAGAAGCGTCTATTATCTCAAATCCCGCTTTCATTGTATCGGCTAATAATTCCGTTGGTGCTGATTCAATACCAATGCGACCGAAGTGTTGAGTCGATCGGCTAAGAATGTCTTTTAATGAGGCAATGAAGCTTTGCACATGCCGATGAGAGTGATCTCCACTGTGTAGGGGCATGATAGGGCTGGCTGGGTGTACTTCATTCAGCGTCACGATACCTTCTGTTAAATGGGCACATGAGCGATACTCAAAAAGAGCAACGGGCCCTTCCGCAGGGACAATTAAGTAACGAGCAGGGTTGCGTTGAGAGTACACCTGCATGTTACGAACACCACAAGCATAGCGAATATTAACCGGCTCAAATAACACCACAGCATCAAGTTGGAAGTGAGTAATTTGTTCTTTTAGTCGATTGAGTCGATACATGGCAACACGATCTTCTAAGTCTTTATCGATGACTTGATTGAAAAAATCGAAAGTTGAATAGCGCATTTTTAGGCATGCCTTTTGAATTTCAGTAGTTTAAAGTATTAAAAATTGTTTTTAGACTGATCCTAGAAGGCTGAATTTAGCCTGCTAAACCATCTTCTCTTGTTTCTTGTTCAGCCTTGATGTGAGCCTCAGTTACCCGTCCATACACGTCTTTTGTTCGTTTGATTTTTCCGATCATTCCTGGTCTTTCGGCATAGCCAAAAAGCGCACATAGTCTGGTTCCTTTACATGATGCGACACGGTGCATAGAGAAGCGGCCTTTAAACATTTGTAGGTCACCTGTATTCAGCGTAAGTGATTTGACTTTAGTCAGATCACCATCGAGAATGTTTTGCACTTCTTCGTAGTTTTCGTTACCTGGTTGACGCAGCCTAGGAGAATATTGAAATTCGCCACCTTTTTCTGGTCGACGCGTCATCAAACTGACAATGAATTCATTCGTATCATAGTGCCAAGGCAATGACGTATTCTCCGGCATTGTATTAATCACTAAGCCTGCAATGGGGTCTGCATATTCATAAATGTTGTCTTTCCCCAAGCACTCAGCAATGAAAGCTTGGAAAACCGTATTCTTATAAAGTTGTTTAATGATCATGTTTTCTGGCAATAGGTCTTTCGCAACAAAGCCATTGCTAAACTGTTGATATCGATTAACAGGGTGGCTTTCGCCTAATTCAGGGTTGCCTTCGGTGGCATAAGGCGTCACTTTATTTTCGTGAAAGTGGGCCAAGTGGGAGACATTTTCGCTCTGCTCTCTAATTAACTCGATTTTATCTTCGCGAATGAAGTTGGGTAAGTGAGCGCAACCATCATTTTCAAGCTGTTGCTGACAAGTAAGTACTGCTTGTTTATAGGCCGCCGAATCTTTGTCATTTAGAGGGTAGTCAGACATATTAATCATCTGAGCAAGGCTGTCTAATTCAGAGCGTGTATTTTGATCTTGATTGTTTGTAGATCTCATAATGAAAAGTCCTTTAATTTCAAATGGATGCTGTTTGAAAATGGTATATTCTTCATATGCTGTTAGTGGAAACGTTGTGAAGATATTTAACTGTTGTTTTGTTTTTCATCGACTTGGAGAAGCACGAACGTAATAAGAATATTTGAGCGCACACCGCAATAATCATTCCCAAGAAACCACAAAACACGTGATGACTAATGAAAACGCGGAGAGGAGGTACATCCAGCCAAAGTTATCTAACAACCAATGATGTATTAGAGACGTTATTGCTAGAAAGTTTGCATTGTCAAAAAGTGCTAAGTAGCTCAGCATTCCTAAAATAGTAAGTGAGGGGTAAAAGGTATAGGGCCTAATTCTTAGATTTCTATTCATCTCGATCATCTCTTCTATCTTTTGTGTTCTATTACCCTAAAGAATAATTAAAGAGAAAAAAATAAAGTTGTGATCGAGTAAGTCATTATTTTTTTATATATGAAATTATTCTTCTTTGTGGTTTTTAGAAAAAAAACATTTTATTTCATTGGTTTATAATTGTATTAATGTTTTATATGTAAGATTTTCTTATGAATTTTTTTGATTTTTATGTCGTTATTAGATTATATATTGTCTTATAAAGGTTATTTATGGGTGAAAAAGAGTGCTACATGCTAGAAATAAGCTTCATAAAAAGGTCTGGTGCACTGTTTTATTTCCATCATTTTAGTGAGATTTCCTATGCTAGATATGAAACACTATGAGCTGATATGTGCGATTGATGAACACAGCTCGTTAAAAGACGCAGCTTCAGCACTTGGGTTGACTCAGCCAGCAGCGAGCTATCGTTTACAAGAAATAGAAAAGCGATTAACGGTAAATATTTATGATAAAAGAGGGCGTAAGTTAGTGCTTTTGCCCTCAGGTGAGAGGTTGTTAAAAGCAGGTAAGTTGTTACTACCTTTTGTCCGCAAAGTAGAAACAGAAGCGGTAATGTTAGGGCGATCAGATAGCTATATCAGATGGGGCGTTAGTGCCTATGATACCTTCGATACCATTTTACAATACCTTCCTGAGGCCTCTTTTAATAAGTTGGATATTAACAGGTACAACACATCCAATCTTGTGAATGCGCTTTTCGAGAGAGAAGTGGATTTTATTATTGATACGACTCCGGTCAATACGAAGGACTTCCATTGTGAAAAAATCTTTGACGATGAGTTGTTACTGACGCTGAATCATAAGCATCCGCTGAACACCGCCAAACATTTCAGTATCGAAAAAATTGCCCAATACCCATACCTTACCTACAGTCGAACGCATCAACCTGATATGGAATTCGACACAATTTTCAGACCCAATAATTGCAGCCCTAACACCATCAGAGAGGCAGACTCTGTTTCATTAATATTAAAAATTCTATCCATGAATCAACAATATGTCACCTTTCTATCTGCTTGGGCTGCCAAAAATTCACCTTTCGACAATATCACAACCCTAAAAAAAACAGCGTACTCAGCCCCTTGTACTTGGTACATTATTTATCATCAATCAGTAGAGAATCGACCTGAAATTAGAGAGGTTATCAGGGCATTACAAACGATCGCTGAGATTAAATAGACAAGTGGTTGAGAGTACAAAAACGCGCCCCTTCGTAGAAGGTAATAGAGGCACGCTTTTGGTATTTCAAACACTTGCTTCTAATTTTGAAACAAATCTTTTATCAGCTTGATGCCAGCTTCTTGCCCACCTTGGTTGTAGGCGTCTAGAAGAGCGGAGCCTAAAATAGCAATGTCCGCTTTGCCAAGCAAAGCCTCAATGTGACTACGCTCACGAAGACCAAATCCAACGCCCATTGGGGCGCTGGCGTGGGCTTTGATATGGGCTAGATACTCATCCATTGCCGTTTGTTTGCTTTTAGCTTCATGGCTTGAATGTCCGGTTACGCCAGATCGCGCCACACAGTAGAGGAAGCCGGATGCCTGGCTGGCTAACATTTCTAGGCGCGCTTTTGGTGTCACAGGTGTTACTAGCCAAATGGGGTCGACTTGGTTTTCTTTACAAGCGGCAATGTAGTTGGCGGATGCTTCGATCGGCAGATCGGGTAGGATCAAGCCCAGTATATTAATCTCAGCGGCACGCTTAGCCAGTTTTTGCAAACCATAACGATACATAGGGTTTAAATAGCTCATCAGTACGATACGACTGTCTGGAAAGTCCCGGCTGAGTTTGCCCATGTCATTTAAGAAGGAGTCCACGTCTAGGTCTTGCTCTAACGCCACATGGCAGGCTTCGACGATACTGGGGCCGTCTGCCACGGGATCAGAGAAAGGAAACTGTACTTCGATAAAATCAACGCCTTCTTCTAAGAGACGTGTCATCCAAGATAGGCTTTCTTGAACCGTCGGATAGCCATACACCACATGAGTCATGGATAAAATCGGCTTCTGCTGGCGTTTTTGGGCGATATAATTCGCTAACTGACTCATGATTAGGCCTCCTCGTCGTTATTCAAATGTTCTTTGTAATCGGCTAGATAATCTTCCAAAAACTCAGGGAAGGTTTGATCATTCATGGCTTTTGCCACGTTAAAGATATCTTTATCACCACGTCCCGATAGGTTGATCACAATGCGAGACTCTTTTGGTAAGTTCGCCGCGTCTTTGAATGCGCCAGCCAAAGCGTGCGAGGACTCCAGTGCTGGGATGATGCCTTCTTTTTTCAGTAGTAAAGAACAAGCATCGATCACTTCATCGTCCATGGCATAAGTCATTTGAATACGGCCAATTTGTGCTAGATGCGCAATAATGGGTGACACGCCCACATAATCTAAACCTGCGGCAATTGAATGAGTGTCTTGCAACTGACCGCTCTTGTCTTGTAAAAACATGGTGGCAAAGCCTTGCGCAATGCCCTTTTCACCTAATCCGTTAGAAAGGCGAATGGAATGTTGCCCCAACTCTAGCCCTTTACCACCAGCCTCAACGCCAATCATTTCAACATTCTCTTCTTCCAAGAAGGGTAAAAACAAGCCGCAGGCATTGGAACCGCCACCAACACATGCGTAAAGACGATCAGGGTATTGCCCAAACTGCGCTTTGCTTTGTTCTTTTACTTCTTCGCCGATAACAGACTGGAAGAAGGCTACCATCTCAGGGAAAGGGGCACAGCCACAGGTAGTACCAATCAAGTAGTGGCTGTCTTCATGGCTGGAAGACCAGTCGCGAAGAGCTTCGTCTAAAGCATCACGAAGGGTTTGCGAACCTTCCGCGACAGGCACGACGGTGGCGCCAAGTTGTTTCATCCAAAACACGTTAGGGTATTGGCGTTTCACGTCTTTCGCACCCATATAAATGGTGCATTCGAGGCCTAAGCGTGCAGCAATTAGTGCCGTTGCAACACCGTGTTGGCCCGCGCCAGTTTCGGCAATCACACGCTTTTTGCCCATACGTTTAACCAGCAAGGCTTGGCCAATGACGTTGTTCATTTTGTGCGCGCCACTTTGGTTTAAGTCTTCGCGCTTTAAGTAAATCTGGGCACCACCAAAATGCTCCGTTAAGTTTTTGCAAAAGGTTAATGGCGTGGGGCGACCAGAGTAGTTCTGCCAAGTCTCTTTTAGTTCAGCGATAAATTCAGGATCGGTTTTGATCTCTTCAAAAGCATGAAGGATTTGTTGCTGACTGGCGTAGAGAATCTCTGGGATGTAGCTTCCACCAAACTCACCATAGAAACCATTATTACTTTGCATTGTGGTGTGCTCCGAATTAATTATTTAACTATACCGTTTAGTTAATTTAATGGCGATATTGAGTAACGTCAAGTGTCTTTTTAGTGATTATTTGCTGGAAAGGATTGCAATTTTTTGAAAGCATCGTTTAATCAATGCTTTAGACTAATTTGCTGAGTAATTTAGGAGAAATTGAATGGCTCGAGGTAGACCAACAAAAAAGAGCGTAATTGTGGCGGCGGCTTGTCAATTGTTCACTCAGCAAGGCTATCAAGGCACGAGTATCGATCAAGTGGTGGCAGAAGCAAATGTCTCTAAACCAACGGTATACAGTAACTTCCCTACCAAATTAATATTGTGGGAGACGGTGTTAGAAACATTAACAGAACAGACAAAAGCTGAAATGATGTCTGTGCTCTCTTCGATAGAAGAAAGCAGCCAGGATATGATTACAGGCTGGATTGCCCTTTGGCGCCAATGGATAGCGTTGCCAGAGCGTTTAGCTGCTTATCGCATCCTGCTAGGAGAGCAGCATAAAATGGAGGCCTCAACGGTATCCTTGTTTGCTAATTTAGAGTTAGTGTTAGAAATGGTTTTATTGGATTGGTTAGCCAGTTTTTCGGTCTCTAATGAACGCTTGTTTGCGCTGAAAGCCATCACGAAAGAAGCGTTATTAATGCCTGCTTTAATGAGTCAAAAATTGGTGACAGATGATGCACTAAAAGCGCATTTGAGCTGGATTCTATAAAAAACGTGACCAAGTAGGGAGAATTTGGTCACGCTTTTACTCTGTTTTTCGCTTTCTTGATGATCTTTCTAGTGAAGCCTGCTAGGTCGGGGCGACTTCTATCGATGCGTCTTGCCCTTTCTCAGCCCACAATATAATGCCTAATGCTAGCGTTCCTACAATAATAAAGCCAACCGTAATTGGGATTAAGGTATTGTTATAGAGTTGCCCGATCAAAGTGCCTATTAACATTGACATGATCGATGACAAAGAGCCTATCACGGCTGATGCAATCCCTGCTACATGTCCCATTGGCTCCATTGCCAGAGCGTTGATGTTGCCGAACAGTAATCCAAAGCAGAAGAAAAAAACAACAGCATAGGCCATAAACATCCACAGTGTGATGTCGACAAAGGCATGTAGCGCTAGAAAGACTATAGAGGCAAGAACAACCGTCACAATAGCTCGGAAGGCGATAGTCTTAGTACCGTGTTTCTCGACAATACGTGAATTAATCAGAGACGAGAAACCGAGTACCAAAGCTAAGACGCCAAAGTAAACACTAAAGAGTGTACCTGTATGGAACTGTACTTGGAAAATTTGCTGTGAGGAGTTTAGGTAGCCAATAAAGCCACCAAAGAATAATCCCATGCAAATGGTATAGCTCGCCGTCGCTCGATGAGTTAGTACTTCCTTAAAACCATCGTAAAAACTGCGTGCTGTTAACGTGATGCGCTTCTCTCTCGGCAATGTTTCTTTTAAACGCAAGCTAACCCAAGCCAGTAATATTAAGGCGTAACAAAGATACATCTCAAAAATACCGCGCCAGTGGCTGAATAGCATCACCGCTTGCCCTAAAGTAGGCGCAATCGCCGGCACAAGCACAAAAATCATCATAACCAAAGACATGGTGCGTGCCATTTGTGCCCCTTTAAACATATCCCTAACTAGGGACATGGCGGCGATTTGTGGCCCAGCGACCCCTAAACCTTGTAAAAGGCGCCCCAACATCAGCCCTTCAAGTGAAGAGGAGAAGTAGCAAACCAGTGTACCTGTCAAATAAGTGGCAAACCCAACAAAGAGAATAGGCTTACGGCCCAAGGCATCGGAAAAAGGGCCTGCGACGAGTAAACCAATGGCCTCGCCCAAAAATAACATACTTATTAGATATTGAGGTTGGTTAGGATCTGTAATCGCTAGATCTCTGCCAATCATACCGAGTGCAGGCAGGAGAGCATCAATGGAGATGGCAACAATGGACATCAGTGCCGCAACCAAAACAGTAAACTCTTTTGCAGACATGCCGGATTTTGTTGTGTCTTGGGTGTGCTTCATAAGTATCTAACATCGTCTTCTATAAAGTGTTTATCGTGTCACCCGTGGATGATTCGCTGTACGGCCAACCATTGGCTTATTTTCGCCACTAGGATGGAAAAGTCCGAGTATTATAATCAGGTATCATTACAATGGGTTGATCGTTTGTGTATAAAAAAAGGAAGTGGCGGGGTTGTGCTCATGACGACATAAAAAATTGTGTTCTTAACATGAAAAGAATAATGATTATATATAATTATAAAAGTCTACTAGGATATGTGATGGAGTGTCGATGATGTTTTGTGTAATACCGTGTAATTGACTGTTTTAGTTGTTTTTAATAAATTTTAACTTAGTTGTTTTTATACTAATTTTTTATGAAAAGTCTATTAAAGGTTTCTGTTCTATGGGTGATATGGATTTTCAGTTATTAGCTTTGCGTAAGGAGAATAAAGCCGATATGCTTTTTATAAAAAATCTCTACTATATGTCTAGAGAAGCAGAAATGGCCACTGTTCCTTGGTCATTGTCCGATAAGAAGCTTTTTTTAAAAAAGCAATTCACCCTTCAAAAAAAACATTTTGATAAAGTCTACCCTCAAGCCATTAAACAGTTGATACTGTATCAAGGACAACCTATTGGACGTTTATATACAGTTGTTAACGAGAAGAGTAAGGATTGGCATTTGATTGATGTTACTTTGTTACCAGAACGTTGTGGTCTGGGAGTAGGGCGGTATTTAATTACGCAGCTTATAAATAAAGTGTCCTCTAAAAAAGCTAAGCTGACTTTATATGTACACAGTAGAAACCCTGCATATCAACTCTATGTTGATATGGGATTTGAGAAAATAGGAGATAAGGAGGGCTATTATCATATGCAGAATAACTGTCTTGAAAGTAGAGCTTTGCCTTATCTCATATGTTAATTATGTTAGCTTTTTGGATGAGATATGTCTATCTTTAGTTATATAGGCATGATTTTGTTTTTTGTAAAATAAGGAAGGTTTTATTGTGCAAACTAGAAATTCAACCTCAGCGGTTTATGAGGTAGAGCAGGATGGCCGCGAAGCGTTAGACAGTGTGATGCAAGTGGGGGTTTTGAACGAACTGCTTAGGGCGCAACTTAACCCTGCTGCGGTGACAAAAATCAACAAAAGCATAGAACAAGACTCTTCTAATGAGACAGTTTCCTTATTGTCCTCGGTGGTTGATGCTGTAGAGGAAGTTTTATCCCCTGAAGGGCTTAATCGTACTCAATTACACCAGAAATTAAGCCAACTCTATTATCAGCAAAAAGCGATATATGATCAGGCAAATATTCCGGTCCAACTTAGAAAGCGTCAGTATATTTCCCATTGCGGATTGATCATGTCTCCGGACAATTGCATTACCACTCAATTGGATGATTTAAGGGTACGATCGTTTCTTCGAGGCATTGATTTAGCGATCGGTGACTTGTTGAGCAGGCGTCAAGCATCAGTGCATATCGTATATCCTGCCTGTGGTCCATTTGCGCCATTGCTTATGCCCCTGATTGCCTATTACAAGTCTGCTGGCAAGTTGCTATCAACACAGCTTGAAATAACCTTAGTGGATGTTCAGCCTGGTGCAGTGCAATCTTTGCAGGCGTTGATCTATGCAATGGGTATTCAAGATTATATTTACCAAGTTAATTGTATGGATGCACTTGAGTATGATCCTGGTGATAAAAAGATTGACCTGGTTGTGCTTGAAGCGATGCAGCATGGTTTTAGTCGGGAAGGTCATTTTAAATTGGCACGTCATTTTGCAACTATGCTGGAGCCCGATGGGTATCTTATCCCACAACAAATAAAGCTATCTGCTGCCTTGAATATAGCGCAGCGCGAATATGTTGATCAATGGAAGGGCGCTCAAACCGTATCAGAAAAACACATGAGTACGCAGATTTACTCTGAACGTACGATACTAGGGGAAATATTTAGGGTGACAAAAGAGTCTCTATTGAACCTTAAAGAGCATGTGTTAGATGAAAATACCACACTAATTGAATGTGGCAAGGTTGATATTCCGTTGTCATTAAACCGCGATGATGAGCAAACCCTGTTGATTCTTACGCAAATTCAAGTCTTTGCAGATGAATTCATTGGTGAATATGATTCTGGCATTACTCACCCCTTGCCTGACCAGCAAGTTTGTATCAATTTCAAACCCAGAGATGAAAGGCCAGGTGATTTATTGCTGGAAAGTGGAGACGCTATTCGTTTTTACTACCGCCAAAATGGGCTTCCTGGTTTTATGGCGACTTGGGCTCAAGGAGCCATAAATAATGGTTAAGTCAAAGCCTGTTCATAAGGTAACAAAAGTGGTTGTATTGGCAGCAAGCCCTATGGCAGTTCCAACGATTGCTATGTTGTTACAGGAGCATCGTCTTGCAGGTGTACTTTTGCCTGAACGACTAGATGCCTTTAGTGGCCAATTACAGGCGCAGTTGCAACAGAGCGAGATACCTTATTGCAAGATGGGCGATCAGAGCGAAGCAATTGTTGTGGCTCAATTGCTAGATTGGCATGCGGATCTGGCGATTAGTTTTGGCTTTGCTCCTAGTTTGAAAAACAGCTTGAGTCAAGCTACGACCTATGGTTTGTATTATATGTTGGGGGCTGCCCCTGACGATTATTACGGGCCAATGCCAAGTTATTGGCAAATTCGTGATGGCCGTCGTTGTACTCATCTCACATTAGTAAAAGCCATTGCCAGCGAGCAGGGAGATATTGCCTTATCTTTGCCCATCGCCATTGAAGAGTTTGATACCTTGCAGAGTCTTGAAAACAAGTTGGCGCATTATGCACCTAAACTGGTGCAATCCTTTATGAATAAGTTGGTTGAGCATAATGGGCAAATCCCCTTGGTTAAATCGCAACAGCAAGGCCTGCAAGCACCGTTAGTAAAAGAAAAAGATTTGCATGTCGATTGGGCAACAATGACGGCGTCACAGATTGCCGCGTTGGCTCGTGCAGGTAATCCTACTTTAGCGGGTTGTGTGGTAACGCTGGGTAATACATCACTGAATTTGTTGCAAGCGACCGAAGTGAAGCACCCGACTTATGGAGTGAGCCCCGGCACTTTGTGTCATGTGGGTGAGCCTGAGGGGGTTATTGTGGCAACCCTGGATGGAGCGATTCGACTGGATATTTTGTCCAATGTTGATGGAGTATTTGGTGCCATGAGCTTTACAGAACGATTTGGTATATCAGCGGGAATGGTGTTTGTTTGACCATAGGGCATAAACTGGTAATGAGTTGAATGAGGAGAAAAAAATGGAAGAGCCATTTATAGGAGAGGTGGACATTTACGGTTTTAACTTTGTTCCAGACAATTGGACGGCATGCAATGGTGCGTTGTTAGCGGTTGTGGATTTTCAGGCACTATTTGCATTGATTGGAACGTATTATGGAGGAGATGGTCGTTCTACTTTCGGGGTGCCCGATCTGAGGGGGAGAATGGCGATCAGTCAGGGGGAGCATCCAGGCAGCAGGTATGATTGGAAGATGGGGAAATTCTATGGCGAAGAAGTCCATACTATGTCCTCTGCTGAGCTACCAAAGCATAGTCATCTAGCGGCTTTTACTCCATCAGGGATGGAGTTGCAGGTCTCCACGGATATTGCTACATCAGATGTGGCAAGTGATGGTGACTTTCTTGCTCAGGCAGACATTGCCATGTACAGAGCGAATGCAGGGTCAGGTACCGTGCCTTTAGGTGGAGTTTACGGCGGGGGTGGGGCGGCTAGTGTCGCCGTCGACACTGCTGGAGCGGGCAAGCAATTCGGTATTATGCAACCGATGCAAGCCCTGAATTATTGCATGGCAATGGAAGGCTTGTTTCCTTCTCGAAGTTAATTTTTGTACCACATTATTTATCGTTAGTCTTAAAGACTATAACTGATAATATATACTGTTAGGAGAAATGTATCATGGCAGATCCGTTTATTGGTGAGGTTCGATTGTTTGGTTTTGATTTTAATCCAAGGGGTTGGGCGTTTTGCTCAGGAGGGTTGTTGGCGATTGCCACCCATTCGACACTGTTTTCGTTATTGGGAACAAATTATGGTGGTGATGGCCGTACCACCTTCGGGCTGCCTGATTTGCGTGGTCGTACCGCGATAGCACAAGGGCGACATCCAGGTAGTTTATTTGACTGGCGAATAGGGCAAATAGGGGGAGCTGAAACGCATACATTAAGCGTGGCTGAACTCGCTAGTCATGATCATACTGCGACTTTTACGCCAACAAGTGTTTCTTCGCTTGAGGTGGAAGTTTCAACGAGTGAAGCTACTTCTGATACACCCGCAGCGGGGAGTTATTTAGCCAGCACCAAGGTTGGGAGAGGTGCTGGGCCAGCTTTGTTCCGTGCAGATGCTGGTAGTGGAACTGTGGCCCTAGGTGGTGTTGGTGGTGACGGTTCACAAGGTGTTGTGACAGTTCAGGCGACTGGTGGAAGCCAAGCATTTTCACTGATGCAGCCAGTATTAGTGTTGAACTATTGTCTGTCATTGCAAGGAATTTATCCACCACGCTCATGATTTTTGCGAAACAGGTTCGTGTTTCGAAATGAACCTGTTTTTTGGCAGATTTCGGGAAGCCCTTCTTTGTATTATTGAATTGCGTACAAAAATCCCCTCGTTTTTAGATGTAATTATTTTTGACTGCTATCAATGTGTTTGAATGTAAAGTCATTTACGATAAGGATAAATAGTTGGCAAGAAAAAAGAATTTTATGTATATTGTGTGCAGATTACATTCTGTATTCGTCCTTTATTAGGATTCAGAAAAGGATTACTTAGTTTTAACAAGGGAAGGTTAAAATTCCTATGTCCATTACATGTGCTCTTCCTCTTCATAAATGTGCTTTTCAATTTCTGGTTTTATTCTCTTCTAAGGAGTTTTTATGTCCTCTCGATTAACGTTGGGTCGTACCACATTGGCTGTGTTTGTATCTTTGGCTGTAGCAGGGTGTTCGGTGGTACCAACGCAACTTTCTAACCAAGAAGTGATGGCTAATGCAGCGGAAAATGCGGAGATATTAGCGAAAGAGGTGGCGCCTATTACAGGCCCGATTGACTTAAACGAAGCCTTTGCAAGAACGATAAAATACAACCGAGATGCTCAACTAAAAGCCTTTGAAGCGGTAGTGTCCGAGGGACAACTGTCCGTTGATAAATTTGATATGTTGCCTAAGCTGGCGGCGGCTGCAGGTTATAGCTATCGCAATAATTATGCTGCCTCAGCGTCGGTGTCGTTTGTTGGTGACCAGCCAGCAGAGCTTGGCAGTAACCCCAGTTACTCGGTGTCATCGGATAAAAGTACGGTAAATGCGAGCATCGGCGCAACATGGGATATTTTAGACTTTGGGCTGTCTTATTACCGTGCTAAACAGCAAGCGGATCGGTTTCTGATTGCCAAAGAGCGTGAGCGCAAAGTGGTGCATAATATCATGGAGCAAGCGCGTAGTGCCTATTATCGGGCTGTGTCCGCAGAGCGTTTGTTGTCTAAGATTAATCCTTTAATTGTCAAGGCTCGCATGGCTTTAGCGGATTCAAACCGACTGGAAAAACTGCGAGCTCAATCACCAATGGAAGCGTTGACTTATCAGCGATCTTTATTGGAAACCTTGCGAACACTTCAAGATATCCGTAAAGACTTAATGCCAGCAAAAGCGGAATTAGCCACCTTAATGGGACTTAACCCATCGACCGACTTTCAATTAGCGGACGTAAACAATCCGAACTTCACGACGCCTAAGTTTAATATTGATATGAATACTATGGAGCGTACCGCACTTGTGTTACGTCCAGAGCTGCGTGAAGCGCAATACCAAGAGCGTATTACTCAGCAAGAGGTGCACTCCGCTTTCCTTTCGTTGTTTCCTAGCTTGAACCTCAGTACAGCAGTTAATTATAACGATTCGGATTACTTGCGTAACAATAACTGGACGTCTGCAGGGGTAGGGGTGAACTGGAACCTAATGAACGTTTTCCGTTATGGAAAAATTGAGAAGCTAAATAAATTGAAAATAGCAGCGAGTAAGCAGCAAGCCTTAGCGACGTCCATGGCGGTGATCTCGCAAGTTCATATTGCCGATATCCAATACCAAGAAGCGGGTGATAGCTATCAGCTAGCACAGCAGTATTTTGATGTGGCGCAACGTATTAAAAAACAAGTGGAATCTAGCCGATCAGCACAGAGTATTGGCGATTTAACGGTCATTCGTGAAGATTTGAATGCGGTATTGGCGGAGTTACGCCGCGACGTCGCTTACGCAGACCTACAAAATGACTACGGCAAAATTTTAGTCTCCATGGGATTAGATCCGTTGCCAGCAGGATTTGGCAATATGAATTTAGCCGAGCTATCAAACGCTTTTAAAACGTTGCAAGCGAAATGGCAGCAAGGGGATATTCAAGTGGTGAGCAAAGAAGCCATGCAGTCAGCGCTTATGGCAAAGAATAAAGTGGAATCATAAGGCTAGTGCAGGATGAAGAAGTACCTGAGTTTGTTTTTATTGGTTATTTTTTTTATGCCGGGGGCTGTTTGTGCCGCTGTTCAGGAAAACGCCCGAGGCATTTTAGTGGCGGTTCATCAAGCGACCTTATCCAGTGAGCTGGCTGCAAAAGTGATCGCTGTGCCGAAGCAAATGGGCGAAGCTTTTAAAAAAGGTGACACCTTAATTCAACTAGATTGTCGCTTGTTTAATGCTCAGCTGGAAAAAGTCGATGCCGAGGCAAAAGCGGCTCGGGCGAAATTAGATAATGTGCAACAGCTGAACCGATTAAACTCCATTGGTACATTGGACGTCGCTATTGCGGAGGCTGACTTGCAAAAAGTCCAAGCCGAACGACTTATGGCGCAACTTAATGTGGCGCGTTGTGACATTAAAGCGCCCTTTAGCGGCAGTGTAGAACAACTGGATATTCATCCTTTTGAGATAGTGCAACAGCGCCAAGCCTTGATGAAAATAGTGGGGCATGAGCGCCTAGAAGCCGACATTATTGTCCCCGCTCAATGGATGACTTGGTTAGCTATAAATAAGACGATTGTTTTGCAAGTAGAAGAAACCAAGCAGCGTTTACAAGCGGTGATCAGTCATATTGGGCCCAGTGTCGACCCGACCAGCCAGACCATCCAAATTCGTGCCACCATCAAAAAAGTACCGGCCAAGGTGCTACCGGGCATGAGTGTGGTGGCTGAGTTTCGGTGAATGTTTTGGATTAAAAATCGCATTAAATGTGCGGCTGAAAACAATGAATTGACTATATTTAAATAAAGCAGAACGAACCTGCTTATTAAGAATTACCCATCGAGGTGACGAGTATGAAAAAGCACTATTCCAACAAATTAGGCAAAAAAATGTCAGATTATCATTCTGTAGGAAAAAAAAATCATGCGCGTAAGCCGCTGATTACGGCTTTAGAGCCTCGCCTGTTGTTGGATGGTGCGGCCGTTGCCACGGCAGTAGATGTGATCAGTGACGCCCAACTACACCATGATGCGACACAAACGGATTCTAATCATACCGTTACTGCTGATCGTCATAAAGACATCAGTAAATCTGTTGTTATTGCGCCCACCGAAGTCCGAGCCGTTGATCCTGCACAAAATAACGGCCGTAAAGAAGTGGTTTTTATTGAAACCAATGTCGCGGATTACCAAAGCTTGGTGAATGGTACAAAGGCGGGTGTGGAAGTCGTGCTGCTCGATTCTAGCCAAGATGGTTTGTCACAAATGACAGAGTGGGCAAAAACTCATAGTGATTATGATGCCATTCATATTATTAGTCATGGCTCGGAAGGCAGTGTCAATCTTGGCGCACTGAATCTGGATCGTTCTGATATTAACGGTCGTGCTTCAGATCTAGCGCAACTGGGTGCGGCATTGAATGAACAGGGCGATTTGCTGCTCTATGGCTGTGATGTGGCAAGTGGCGAAGGGCAAGCATTTATTGATTCCATCGCACAGCTAACCCAAGCCGATGTGGCCGCGTCTAATGATCTTACCGGAGCGGCTGATTTACATGGAGACTGGGATTTAGAGTACCATCAAGGTCATATAAAAGAGGGGGCTGTTTGGGATAAAGCGATCTTAGATCATTATCACTCTGTTTTAGCAGAAACAATATCAGATTTTAGTGGTGAGAAGGACTCTCCAAACAGTGGAGGGACAGGGTTTAAATCATTAACAGACGTTAATTTAGTGGTGGGTAATGGAGTGACGCTAGATGGTATAGATGGAAATGGAGAGATGTTCCTTACCGATACCTCCGATAATGATGCAACCATCACAATAAAGGCAGATGGTGTAGATGCAGCCTCATTTGATGTCAGTGAGGTGAAGGTATATAACTTTGGTAGTTCTGGTGAAATAGTCTTAGATTCTAGTTCCACAATTGTCTTTAAAGATAAAGGTGGTGCTGTTTTACGCACCATGACGTTAAATGGTGACACATCAATACCTTCAAAGACTACCAGTGGTGCCCCTACGGCGTCTTCACCCTTAAATATTTTTACCTTATTTGATAATAACGCCCCTGTGACAGGGGTTGCGCAAATAGACTTCAATTTTAAATGTAACAATGCGCCTGGAATTAATCTGGCTGACCTAACATTCACCGGCATTACTTATGATAATGTGGTTGCCCCTTCCTCTGGGCCGAGTGTCCCATCAACACCGGATTTGTCAGCGGCATCCGATACCGGTATATCCAGCACGGACAACATCACCAACGATACCACGCCGACCTTTACCGTTACTGGTGTCACTAGCGGAGCGACGGTTACGCTGTTCAACGACGCCAACAATAATGGGGTGGTCGATGCGGGAGAGACTCTTAAGACCGGAGCTGCCAGCGGCACCAGCATCCAGTTGACCACCAGCTCGGCCCTGACCTCTGGCACCTACAACATCAAGGCGATCCAGACCGTCGGTGGGACCGACAGCGCTGCTACTTCCGCCCAGTCGGTAACAATTGATACAACGGCGCCAACAGAGACAATTGCCTCAGCGACATTTTCGGTTGATACAACGGCTAACGGCGGTACTAACAGCGATTTTATCACCAAGACGGCTGAGCAGACGGTCAGTGGCACCTTATCAGAGAACTTGTCATCGGGAGAGAGCGTTTACGTGTCCCTTGATAATGGGGCGAGCTGGACAGTGGCGACGGCGTCCGTGGGATCGAATACTTGGTCTTTAGCAGGACAAACGTTAACGGAATCAAGCACCTTAAAAGTCAAGGTGACTGATAAGGCTGGTAACGACGGAGCAGTTTATAGCCAAGCATATGTGCTGGATACAAGTGCACCAACAAAGACAATTACCTCAGCGGCCTTTTCGGCTGATACAGCGGCTAACGGCGGTACTAACAGTGACTGGATCACCAAGACGGCGAGTCAGATCGTCAGCGGTACTCTGTCGGCCAATCTTGCCTCAGGCGAAACTGTTTACGTGTCACTTGACGGCGGAACCAACTGGAGTGCTGCTACTGCCACAGTTGGGCAGAACACATGGACGCTGGCCGGACAAACGCTAACGGGATCTAACACATTGAAGGTGAAAGTCACCGACACTGCTGGTAACGACGGAGAAGTTTATAACCAAGCGTATGTGCTGGATACAAGTGCACCAACAAAGACAATTGCCTCAGCGGCCTTTTCGGCTGATACAGCGGCTAACGGCGGTACTAACAGTGACTGGATCACCAAGACGGCGAGTCAGACCGTCAGCGGTACTCTGTCGGCCAATCTTGCCTCAGGCGAAACTGTTTACGTGTCACTTGACGGCGGAACCAACTGGAGTGCTGCTACTGCCACAGTTGGGCAGAACACATGGACGCTGGCCGGACAAACGCTAACGGGATCTAACACATTGAAGGTGAAAGTCACCGACACTGCTGGTAACGACGGAGAAGTTTATAACCAAGCGTATGTGCTGGATACAAGTGCACCAACAAAGACAATTGCCTCAGCGGCCTTTTCGGCTGATACAGCGGCTAACGGCGGTACTAACAGTGACTGGATCACCAAGACGGCGAGTCAGACCGTCAGCGGTACTCTGTCGGCCAATCTTGCCTCAGGCGAAACTGTTTACGTGTCACTTGACGGCGGAACCAACTGGAGTGCTGCTACTGCCACAGTTGGGCAGAACACATGGACGCTGGCCGGACAAACGCTAACGGGATCTAACACATTGAAGGTGAAAGTCACCGACACTGCTGGTAACGACGGAGAAGTTTATAACCAAGCGTATGTGCTGGATACAAGTGCACCAACAAAGACAATTGCCTCTGCGGCGTTTTCCGCTGACAGTGCGGTTAACGGTGGCTCCATTATCACCAAGACGGCTGAGCAGACGGTCAGTGGCACCTTATCAGCGAACTTGTCATCGGGAGAGAGCGTTTACGTGTCCCTTGATAATGGGGCGAGCTGGACAGTGGCGACGGCGTCCGTGGGATCGAATACTTGGTCTTTAGCAGGACAAACGTTAACGGAATCAAGCACCTTAAAAGTTAAGGTGACTGACAAGGCTGGTAACGACGGAGAAGTTTATAGCCAAAATTACGTACTTGATACGACAGCACCGACTATTACTTCGATTACTCGCCAAACACCCACTGGTTCTTCTACTAATGCGGACTCGCTGGTTTATCAAGTGGCCTTTTCAGAAGCGGTTTCTAACTTAGATGCTAGTGATTTTTCCGTAGCAGGGACAACAGCAAGTGTGACGAGTGTTTCTCAAGTGGGTAGCAGCAATGTCTATAATATTACGGTATCGGGCGGGGATTTAGCGGATCTCAATGGCACCGTCTCTCTTGGTTTTTCTGGCACTCAAAATATTCAAGATATTGTCGGTAACGCGATAACCAATACCACGCCCACAGGTAGTAATGATGCAAAATATGATGTTATTAATTCTCTGACGGTGACGACAGGCGATAACAAGAATGATAATGCCACTTTTTCTGATTATGCCACTGACCTCACTGATGGCGGTGGGTTGTCGCTGATAGAGGCCATGCATTATGCGTCGGCAAATCAGACTGTGTCGTTTAATCTAGCCTCTGACTTCGTAGATATGAATGGTCAGACGATCGAGCTGGTATCTGGTGTGATACTCGATACTGACTTGATGAATGGTTTGACAATATCCAATGGCACATTGAATCTTCAAGGAAGCGCGATTGTTACTAATGGTGTTGGTGATTCGTTAACTATTGCAAGTACCATAACAGGTAATGGTCAAAGTCTTACCAAAATGGGGGACGGCCGTCTTACCTTATCTAGCGCTATAAATAGTAACTCTTCTTTTAGTACCAATGTGACTGGCGGGAGTTTGTCTATTTCAGATAATGGCAACCTCGGCTCGGGGGGGCTTACCTTAGATGGTGGTTCGTTAATTCTGCAAAATTCGTCCGATATCTCACATGACATCACTCTAGGTGCAAATGGGGGAACCATTACGGTTACTAACAGTGATGTGACTGTCAGTGGTGCTATTTCTGGTTCAGGCGCACTGACTCATACTGGAGGGCGTGCATTAACCCTTTCTGGAAACAATACGTTTTCTGGAGGCTTAACGCTCTCCGGAAGTGGTGGTGTGGTGGTGGCCGATGGTGGCAATCTTGGTGGTGGCGCTGTCACTCTGTCACAAGGATTAACGGTTACAGGCTCATCCATTGCTTTAGCCAATAATTTTGTATTCAACGGCGGTTCGATTACGAATGCGAATAATGTCACGATTTCTGGTGACATTTCTGGTTCTGGTTCGATTGAAAAGGCAGGGGCGGGGACTTTACTCTTGTCTGGCGCTGGCAATTCTTGGTCTGGTGCCGCTACCGTATCGGCGGGGACTCTAAGTGGTACGACAACAAGCCTAACAGGCGATATTGTCAATAATGCGGCTGTCGTATTCAACCAAAACTCATCGGGTACTTACAGTAAGATAATCAGTGGAACCGGAACGTTTACTAAGTCTGGTTCGGGTGCTGTTACATTGACCGGAGAGAACACCTATACCGGTAATACAATCGTTTCTGCGGGGGAATTGGTACTCAATAATAGTAATGGCATGGCGTTGGCAGATACCAGTGCAGTGGCATTAACGGGTACAGGCAAATTAAGCCTTTCCAGCAACGAGACGATTGGTAACTTGAGTGGTGTTAGCGGAACCCGTGTTGATTTAGGTGCCAATACGTTGACCGTTAATCAGACCAATAGTAGTTCGTTTGCAGGGGTAATGAGTGGTACGGGAGGGCTGATTAAGACAGGAGCTGGTACACTAGCCTTGTCGGGAGCGAATACCTATACGGGAGACACGACGATTTCTTCAGGTGAAGTGTTTGCCTCTGGCGGTAGTGCTATTGCCGATAACAGTGCAGTAACGGTTGCTGCAGGTGCAACATTTGAATTATCTACTTCTACCTCTGAAACTATAGGATCGATTGCTGGTGCAGGCAGTATTGCTGCCAATGGAGGGACGTTAACGGTTGGTGGAAATAATACGTCAACGACTTTTAGTGGCGTTTTTAGTGCAGGTTCTGCGGGCGCTGCATTAGCGAAGGTTGGGTCGGGCACTTTAACGTTATCAGGCAATAATACTTATTCAGGGAACACAACTGTTTCTGGTGGTACCTTGTCATTGACTGGGTCACTGACTAATACATCAGAGGTTATTGTCAACTCAGGCGCAACCTTAGCAGGCTCTGGGTCTGTCTTCTCAGCAAACTCAACCAATACACTAACTGTGAACAGTGGTGGCTTTCTTGCGCCGGGTGTCTCTGGTATTAACAGTGGGGCAGGGGGGCTGACTGTTAATGGCAATCTCGTATTAAATGGCACTTTAAAAGCGGATATTACGGGGTCGACAGCTAAAACAGAATATGACCAAGTGACAGTTAAAGGTAATGTTACCTTGGGGGCGAACAGTGCTTTTGATATCGCTTATTCGGTGACCAGTAGTGGTAACACGTTTGAACTGATTGATAATCAAGGTTCGAGTGCGATTACAGGAACGCTAAATGGTGTCGCGGAGGGTGGGTCGTTAACCTCTAATAGCCATAGCTTTCAGACGAGCTATGTGGGTGGGACAGGAAATGATATCACGCTAAAAGATAATGCTGTCCCAGTGATTAGCGCTGTTGATGTAACCGGCAACCTAACAGAGGGTGGAGCGTTAACGAAAAATGGTAGTGTGACGTTTAGCGATGCCGATACGACCAATCGTCCTACGGCGACAAAAGCGGATAAATCCATTACAGCCAAAGCGCAAGATGGGACAACTGCCCTAACTCTAACGGCTGATCAAATTGCTGCTCTAAAAGCTGCTTTCAGCATTAGCTCACCCAGTAGTAATACCAATACTGGTACGGTCAATTGGAGCTTTAATATAGCAGAAAGTAGTATCGACTTTTTGAAACAAGGGGAAACCGTAACAGCGGTCTTTAGTATTATTGTTACAGACGACTTTAACGCAAAAGCCACGCAAGATGTGACAGTGACTATCACAGGAACTAATGATGCTCCCGTCATCACCTCAGGGGCAACAGGAAGTGTCAATGAAAATGCGCCGACCAGCACCGTGATCTACATGGCGACGGCGACGGATGCTGAAAATGATACCTTAACTTACAGTCTAACTGGTGCGGATGCCGCATTATTAAATATCAACCCCAGTACGGGCGCAGTCACTCTGAAAAACTCTGCGGATTATGAGACGAAAAATACCTACAGCTTCAATGTTGTTGTTACCGATAACGGTACTGGCAATCTAACGGACAGCAAAGCGGTGGCCGTTAGTGTGAACGATCTAAACGACAACGCCCCCGTGATTACCTCCAGTGCGACGGGCAGTGTCAATGAAAATGCACCGACCAGTACGGTGATCTATCAGGTCACCGCGACGGATGCTGATGGTACGGCGGCGAATAATACCTTGCAGTACAGTTTGTCCGGTGCGGATGCGAATTTATTAGATATCAACGCCGTGACGGGAGCAGTAACCCTCAAAGCGTCAGCGGACTTCGAAACCAAGTCCAGCTACAGCTTTAATGTGATTGCGACAGATAACGGGGCTGGTAACCTAATGGGCACAAAAGTGGTGACCGTTAGTGTGAACGATCTAAATGACAACGCCCCAACGGTCAGCGCAAGCACCGCGACAGCAACTCTAGTGGAAGCCGGAGGTATCAATAACGCGACGCTAGGAACAAGTAAGGCTTCCATTACCTTAACTAAAGCAGATGTTGATACTGTTGGGACAGTCCATTACGACGCCGCTTATCTGCTTAGTAATGGGTGGAGTACCACGAATGGGGGCTTGAGTTACTCAAAAGTAGGTACCTACGGTACGGCAACCTTAACACTGGCAACGGATACTGTCAGTTATGAATTGTCTAATAGTAATAGTGATACACAAGCCTTGACTGCCGGGCAGTCAGTGAATGATAGCTTTACTATTGAAGTGACCGATGGCAATGCGACGCAAACGACCAAGGCTGTATTTAACATTGTTGGTTCGAATGATGCCCCTATTGATTCTGGTGTGGTTGCTTCTTTAACTGCGATAAGCGGTCAGGCTTTTTCTCCAGTCACCTTGCCCGCCAATTTATTTAAAGATTTGGACAGCGGCGAAACGAGTAAATTGGTCTGGCGTGTTGAGAATTTGCCGACAGGGATGCTGTTTAACGCAGAAACACATACCATTTCAGGTAAGCCTGTAGGTGGATTTGAGGGTGTAAACACATTACAAATTATTGCAACGGACCCTCATGGCGCTGAAGTAAAAGTTCCCATTACTCTAACGATTTCCCCTGCGCCAGTCATTGCACCTGTTGTGCCGACAATTATTCCCACGCCGCAAGCTGAACCACAGGGTACGACGGTTCAGCTTGATGCACCAACAACGACTACCACACCGTTACCTACAGGAACGATTGCATCAGAGCAAGGGGTGAGTGGTTTTGCGGGAGCGCCAGCCATTAATGCCAATATAAATACGATAGACAATGGTAATATAAATGTGGGTAACAGCGTGCCAAATGCTATTGGTACTGGTCAGCCAGCGACTGTTATATCGACATCCCGAGTTGCTGTGGATGTGGGGGCGGATGGACAGGTTCAGGTAACACCCACATCTGGTGTGGCGGCTAATACGACAGGTTTAAGCATTGCCAATTTGTCCACTCAACCAGACCGAGTATCCATTGCTATAGCGGATACAGGGTTGGCGAGTAACTATAGTGCCACATTATCAGATGGCTCGACTTTACCAAGTTGGGTACAAGTCGATCCTGTTACGGGGGAAGTCTCTATGACGCCTCCACCAGGGCAAGGAAAGATATCCCTGAAAATTAATGCGGTGGATGCAAATGGTAATACTCGTGTACTTGAAGTGGATCTGGATCTGGATAAATTGCCAACTTCTCCGCAAGGTCAGCAATCGACCGAGCCAGCACCAGCCAGTGCAGCAGGTAATGGGGTGACTTTTATGTCATTGGATGAGCAGTTAAACAAAGCGGCTAGTCAACTTGATGATTATGGTCGTGATTTAATGAAACTATTGGTGTCTTAAATAGATTATGTCAGATCACGTTGTAGCGCAGCTGTTGCAAATAGAGCAGCAGGTTAGGCGTTGTGAAACATTAACGGAATTGAGTTTTGTGATGGTCAATATGACCAAAACTCTTGTCCCTTATGAGCAAGCGGCCTATTTAATAGGCAGCGAGATTGAACGTCTAACGGTCAACGCTTTGAGTGATCTGTCTTTGGTGGATCGAACGACGCCGTTTTGTGCTTGGTTGGAGCAAATTGCTAAGCGGGAGGATAGTTTTGAGTCAGCGGCCAATACGCATACGATAGATAGTGCGTCTTGGCCTGCTGAGTTAGCAAATGACCTGAGTGAGTTCTCACCCAATTATATGCTTTGGTTGCCGCTTTTTATCCCCTCTAAACCCAATCAACGAGTGGGTGTGCTCTGGTTGGCAAAATCTCAACCATGGACGGAGAAAGAAATAGGTTTGCTGCAGCATTTAGCATCCAGTTATGCCCATGCATTGCAATTTTTTGTTTCTCGTACTGGTTGGCGTTATTGGGCTAAACGTTTTTTTTCTAAACGTGTGCAATGGATACTCTTGATGGCACTGGTTGTCTTGAGTTTTGTGCCTGTTCGTTTAACTGTATTAGCACCTGCTGAAATTGCGGCTAAGGATCCTCTTTTAATTACCTCTCCTTTGGCGGGCGCTGTCAGTCAGGTTTTAGTGAAACCAGGGGAGCATGTGACCAAAGGGCAATTAGTTGTAGAGATGGATAAAACGGAATTTAAGGGGCGCTTTGATGTGGCTCAGCGGGAGTTGGAGCGAGCTCAAGCGGAGTTAAGAACCGCTGAGCAAGCGGGCTATGTTGATCGTAAGAAAAAGTCTGAACTGGCGCAACTGGAATCACAAGTTGAATTAAAAACTATTGAGCGTAATTATCTGAAAACGAAACTTACGCAAACGGATATTCTGGCAGATAAAGCAGGGGTGGCGGTGTTAGATGACCCAGATAAGTGGAAAGGTCGTCCAGTAGTAGTCGGTGAGCGCATTTTATCCATTGCTGACCCAAATCATGTGCAATTAAATATTATGTTGCCAGTGAAAGATGCCATTTCACTGAGTCATGGTAATAAAGTAACCTTTTATTTGGATACGGACCCACTCAATCCGATCCCATTTAGTGTGGATTATTCGTCTTTTGAGCCAAGTTTAACACCTGATCAAGTGGTGGCGTATCGGATCGTAGCGAATATTGAGGATCATCATCTTCCCCCAAGAATTGGTTTACGGGGCACTGCCAAGTTGTACGGTAAGCAGGTATCGTTGGCTTACTACTTGTTACGCCGTCCCATCACCTTTGTCCGACAACGTTTGGGTTTGTAGATGCTAGCCGATACGACGCATGGAGCTAAAGAGCTTCCATTGCTACGTCAAAATTTACGCTTAATGACGGCGTCTCCTGATGAAGATGGTGAGCCTCGTTGGCAAATTTTTGACCCTCTTTCTAATAAGTTTTTTTTCTTATCTCGGACTGGTTTTTATTTGTTTCGGGAATGGCGTCACGCAAAGACGGATGAAGAACTATTAGCGTCAGTGGAAGGTCGCGGGCTTGATATTGACCCGCATGAGCTGGACTTTTTTATTCGCTTTTTAGAAATTAACCATCTTATCGAGGCTCATACTAAAAACGAGTTAGCACGCCTTCAGCAAGAGGTGGTTAAGCGTCAACAGCATGCTTTAATGTGGCTGTTGCATAACTATTTGTTTATCAAGATCCCCTTAGTAAGACCGGACTTGATTTTGAGTCGGTGTTTTTCAAGAATAAAATTTCTATTTCGGCTGCGCTTGCATTGGGTCGCTTTTCTATTAGGTGTATTAGGTCTCGTGATGGTGCTACGCCAATGGGATACCTATACCCATACTTTGCAAAACTTCTTTGATGTTTCTTCGATCATTTATTATGTGGGTGCCTTGGTTGTTGTCAAAACGGCCCATGAATTGGGACATGCATTTGTCGCTAAACGCTATGGTTGTCGTGTGAGCTCCATGGGGCTGGCATTTTTACTGATGACGCCGATTTTATATACAGATACGACGGACGCTTGGCGCTTGCGTTCGAGATTTCAGCGGCTAAGTATTGTTACCGCTGGTGTACGAGTGGAGATCTATATCGCCTGCGTGGCGACCTTTCTATGGGGCATCGTACCGGATAGTGGTTTTCGAAGTGTGTTGTTTTTTGTGGCGACGACCAGTTGGATTTCATCATTGCTGATTAATACCAGTCCCTTTATGCGCTTTGATGGTTACTATGCCTTGTCAGATTTTTTGGGCATGGAAAACCTACAGCCTCGCTCTTTTTTGGTGGGTAAATGGTTTTTGAGAGAGCACTTATTTGGTTTTGGTTTTGCTCCACCTGAGCCTTTAAATCGAAAGAAATGTTTGTTAATGGTCTCCTATGCTTGGGCGACTTGGGTGTATCGTTTTTTCCTCTTTATTGGTATTGCCGTTCTCGTTTATTACTTCGCGTTTAAACTGTTGGGGATTGTGCTGTTTTTAGTGGAGATATTGTGGTTTTTGGTGCTGCCCATTATCAAAGAAATAGGGGTTTGGTTCAAATTGAGAAAAGACATGACGATAAATAGAACCAGTATAGTGACCTTAGGTTTCGGTATACTTATTGTAGGGGCTTTGTTGATACCTTGGCAGGGTCAGATAAGTGCGCCAGCGGTGGCTACTTTTGAACGCCATCAAACCTTTTACCCCAGTGAGCCTGCGAAAGTAGTGAACTGGCAGGTAGTGCCTGATCAAAAAGTGAAGCAAGGGCAATTGCTTATTTTGTTAGAATCTGCCGAAGTTGAGCAAGATATTCATTTAACGCAAGTTAAATTAGATGCTTTGCAAACCCAATGGCAGCGCGCAAGTTCAGGTGCCTCATCCAGTGATGAGCAATTAACCTTACAAACACAACTATCTCGGGAACAATCCCGTCTACAGTCGCTATTAGAGCGCCGAGAACGGTTAGTGATCCAGGCCCCTTTTAATGGTGACATTGGGGAAAACCTATCGCTCAAAAAAGGCGACTATGTTAATGAAAAAATGCCCTTAGCGACCTTGTACGATGCACAAAGTGGTATCGTGAAAGCCTATATTGATAGTCGTTCAGTGAGTCGCTTGAAAATAGGCAGTGAGGCGAGTTTTATTGGTAATGATGGCACGCCGTTACACACTCAATTAGTGGTGGAAAAAGTGCTTCCTACTGCCATTACGCATCTTAATTATCCAGGTCTATCCTCGGTTTACGGTGGTCCTATTGCGGCGCAGAAAATGCAGGACCAAATCATTCCAGATACCTCCATTTATGAAGTTATTTTATCCTTCAAAGGTAAGTCACCCATAACTCGACAACAATATGGTCGAGTGGATTTATCTGTTGAGCCAACCAGTTTCTTAGTGAATGGGTTGCGCTATATTTATGGAATTTTTATAAGAGAGTCAGGTTTTTAGCGGATGATAAAAAAGATGAGTGACTTCATTCAATGGGATGAAAAACAGGTCGATATCATTGCGAGAGATTTGGCTTATTTACGCTTGCAGGTGGATTTAGAATTAGTACCTCGTTATCCGATGTTCTTAGATAAAGCTTATCCTTTAGGGCGTTGTAAAGAAATCCGTGATGAAGTGTTTGCTCTTTTGCAGGAAGCATTACCGAAGGCGACTGAGCCTGGACTGGTGTTAATGCGCGAGGCGTTAGCAAAGGGCGCAACATTGAAGAAAGTTTGGGGCTCCCTTCGTGATGAGTATTTTCAGAATGCGATGGTGTTAGGTGATTGGTATATTGATGTCTCGAACGATACCGTTAATCCGAATAAACCTAGGGTGGAAATTCTTCCATTAGCCCAGTCTCGCTTCTTTAGGATTACTAGCTTTGAACAGTTTATTAAGATCGCACGCTCTTATTGGGAGGTTGAGGTCTATCGTAATGATACTTGTCCAGCCTTAGCGCCTTTTTTGCCGCTGATTTATGTCGATGCAAAGGGTGGATGCTGGATGGGAGAGGCGAATGATGACATGCTCTGTCTGGCAATGGATAGCCAGTTTCTTCTCTCTGAACGTATTTTGACGGAGTTACCCACCTTGCCAACTGTTTTTAGAAACAAATGGAAAAATAGCTTGGACTCAATAAAAAATAATGAGTTTATCCATGGAGAAGGCCAGCCATTGGATTTTTGCCGAGCGTATCGCCAGCAGCAAAAGTATCTTGATATGCCTTTTCGAGACAGCGCCGTGATGGCGTATTTGTCTTTGCCTAAGCGTATTAGTTAGCTCTTTGGGACTAAGCTCTCCGATAAAGCGCATGTGATGAATTAGCGTTCTTGTGATAAGTTGATGTTATAGTGAGGCCAGTGAGGAAGCGTTGGTAGGAAGGCTTATGCATCAAAGTGAAGAAGAAAAAATCGAGCTTGAGCATCAAGCAGCCAAGATTTTCATGCGCTGGTATGAGAAAAATACCGGTAAGCCTATTCGTCATATCTGGCACAATGAACCGATTCGACCAGATGTGTCCTGCATGCTGGAAGGCGAGCGCTTAGATCTTGAAATTGCCCATTTATATGGCTCTGAAGAAGAAGCAATGGCGATTCTTGGGCGGGAACTCACTAATAAAACTCGGCAGGCTATCAGAGATCTAGCTCACGATGAGGTCAATTCTCGATTATTAAAAGCGTTAAACCGTATATTAGAAAACAAATCCGGTAAGCGTTATGACTCAAAAAGAGTGTGGCTGGTGATTCGTAATGCGCATCCAGCATGGAGTAAAAGTGAGATTAAAGCGCTTGAGCACCTCATTACTATTCCGGAACCTCATGCGTTTGAGAAAGTCTGGATTGTCGGGGATATGGAAGGCAAGACGGGGATTGTCAGGCTATACCCTTAAATCTCTTTGTGAAAAGAAGCGTTGTTAAGAGAAGACGCTTGGAAAGTGAAGCGTCTTCTCTATGTTTCACCATGACCTAGCGGCGCTTTTCAATAAAGCGTAAAAAGTCCGACGTGTGTCTTTCTAGACGGGCAAGTGTTTTTTCATCTGTTACCACGCCATCTGTAACGACCTGACTCACAGGTGAGATCATCATCTCATGGGATACGTGGATGTCAGACAAAATCGCATCCATAATCAATTTTACGTGAGCCTGAGCGCGAGCGCCGCCCACAGGGCTATCTGCTTGCGTAATGATGGTGACAGGCTTGTCTTTTAAACAGGAATTAAACGCGGGACGAGAGGCCCAATCTAAGGCATTTTTCAATACCGCTGGAATACTGTGATTGTACTCTGGCGTACAAATGATAATGCCATCGGCATGTTCAATACTGTCCATTAATCCCACGATGCTAGCTGGTTTATTTCTGTTTAGATCTTCATTAAAGAAAGGCAAGGTATCGAGTTTGGGGGTTTCGGTTGTATGGCCAGACAGTAAATTTTCAATGGATTTGAGTATGGCTAGGCTTTTGCTTTGGGAGTGAAAGCTCCCAGATAGTAATAGTAAATTCATGTTTTTCCTACAAGGTGTTTGCTAAAGAAGGCAATCGTAGTGTCCAAGTATCTTCTTACTTAGGTATAGCTACCATACCCTGAGGCATAAGGAAAAATTCATGAGGAAAGGGAAAGAAGTATGGAAGTTTTGTCTGCTATTTCTTTTCTCTGTGCTTTTTGAACAAAAACAAAGCAATGATTAATGCAAAAAAGACAAATATAATAGCAAAGGCACCCAGTGCCATCACAGCTAAGTTCATAGTAGCTTCCTTAAACGAATTTCTTACTAGTCTAGCAGACTTCTTTTCTGTCTTTTAGTGTTCCGCTATTTGCTGGCTAAATGTACCAACTGCTTGCCAATCGGTGTAATCGATTACACTGTTGATATCGGTTGGGCCTTTTGTCATCCACATAATCAGTTGAATCATGATTCGATCAAAAAAGGCGTACTTTTGGTAATCCACTTTCCCTGCAAAAACGCTTAATAAGCTAGGCTGCCAGTCTAATTTTTGTAGTAATTTTTGCAAATAGGGGTTGGTTTCAGGTGTGTTTTTATCGGCTTTACGTGCCACGAGATTGACGCTAAAAAAACAGCAGGTTTTATCGTCTAAGATGGCTTTGTTCGAACGGATAAACTCAATAAGATTCTTACGATGTTTGCCATAACGAATACTGGCACCAATAACGATTTTCCCGTATTGAATGAGCATTTCGGTTGTTGCTTGTTCGATAGCAATCAAGTGTGCTCGATGGCCTTGTTGTTCTAGATGACGAGCAATGGTGTCGCAAATCTTAAGTGTATGACCGTCGACACTGGAATAAAGGATAAGAGTATTTTTCATGATGATTGAGACCACAACAATGGCAAAATGTTCCATTCTTTTCATATGTGAGTGTGAAAAGAATAAAGAAAAACCACTTCAAGGGAGCGGTTTTTCTTTGCTAAACTCCTTAACGCAGGTGAACACATTGCCCAGCGGAATAGGTGGCTTGAATCGCTCTATCATCACCAAGGGTCATAAAGACAAACAAGCTTTCTTCAATGGATTGAGCAAGAGCAAGGCGTGATGTTAGTAATGGCGTGGCTTTCTTATCTAGGATCACAAAGTCGGCTTCGCTACCAGCAACAAGGTTACCAATTTTATTTTCTAGGCGAAGGGCTTTGGCACCACCAAGGGTCGCAAGATAAAGCGATTTAATGGGGTTGAGGTTTTCATTCTGCAGTTGAACCACCTTATAGGCTTCATTTAGGGTTTGCAGAATGGAGAAGCTGGTTCCACCGCCCACATCGGTGCCCATGCCCACATTGACATTATATTCCTCTGCTTTGCTCAATTTGAACAAGCCACTACCAATAAATAGGTTGGAGGTTGGGCAGAAAGCAATCGCTGAGCCAGTCTCGTGTAGGCGATGGTATTCACTGTCACACAAGTGGATACCATGGGCAAACACAGAACGCTCGCTTAACAGCTGGTTTTGGTCATAGACATCCAAGTAGTTTTTACTATTTGGAAATAAGTCTTGAACCCAAGCGCATTCGTCCACGTTTTCAGAGAGGTGAGTGTGCATATAGACATCATCGTATTCCCCTAGTAATTGACCCGCCAGTTGTAGCTGTTCATCTGAACTGGTTGGCGCAAAGCGAGGCGTAATAGCGTAATGTAATCGGCCTTTATTATGCCAAGTGTCTATCAGTTCTTTGCTTTCTTGATAGCTGCTTTCCGGCGTGTCAGTCAGGTAATCTGGTGCGTTACGATCCATCATTACCTTACCACAAATCATACGCAAGTTTTGTTCTTCACAAGCTTCAAAAAAGGCTTCTACAGACACTTTGTGAACCGTACCAAAGACTAACGCGGTCGTTGTTCCGTTGCGCAGTAATTCTTTTAGGAAGCGTTCTGCAACGTCACGAGCATGAGTTTTATCTGCAAACTTACCTTCTTCAGGGAAGGTGTAAGTGTTTAGCCAAGTTAGCAACTGCTCGCCATAAGAGCCTATCATATCCGTTTGCGGATAATGGATATGGGTATCAATAAATCCAGGAGTGATCAAACCATCGGGATGATGTTCAGTCAACATATCGTGTGGCAGAGTGGGTAATAGTGTTTCTGCATCACCAACGGCGCGGATGGTATCGCCATCAACCACTAATAAACCGTCTGCAAAGTATTCGTAAGCGTTTTCAGTGCCTACTTCTTTTGGATCAGCAATACAGTGTACGATGGCGGCGCGCCATGCTTTCAATTGGCTCATTGTGTCTCTCTTAGGCGTTTTTCATTTGTTTGCGAATGGCCTCTATGCCCATTAGCACTCTTTCTGGTGTCGCAGGGGCGTCAATATCAGGATGGTATTGATAGTTTCCCACTGAGGCCACGGCATCTTTGATAGCACACCACGCGGCAATGCCAAGCATAAAAGGTGGCTCGCCCACGGCTTTAGAATGGTACACCGTATCTTCTGGATTTTTGCGACTTTCCACAAGGGCGACTCGTAAATCATTTGGCATATCCGCAATGGCAGGGATTTTATAGCTCGCTGGGCCACTTGTCATAAGACGACCTTGCTCATTCCAAACCAACTCTTCACTGGTGAGCCAGCCCATACCTTGAATAAAGCCGCCCTCAATCTGGCCGATATCGATGGCAGGATTTAATGTGGCACCTACATCATGAAGAATGTCGGTACGAGTAAAGTGATATTCGCCAGTGAAACTGTCTACTAAGACTTCGCAGCAGGCTAAACCATAAGCAAAGTAGTAGAAGGGGCGACCACGGGCTTTATCCCGGTCGTAATAGATCTTCGGCGTTTTGTAATAACCTGTGCTCGATAGGGAAATCTGATTGACGTAAGCCATTTCTATTAAGCTTTCGAACGACAAGTAGGTTTCACGCACTCTGACTTGTCCGTTACGGAACTCGATTTCCTCTGGATGGACTCGGTAGTAACCCGCTAAGAAATCAATCAAGCGCTGCTTAATGGTTAGTGCCGCATTTTGTGCCGCTTTACCGTTTAGATCGGTACCAGACGAGGCAGCTGTAGGTGAGGTGTTCGGTACTTTCTCTGTATTGGTTGCGGTGATTTGGATTTTATCCGTTTCAACTTGAAACACTTCGGCTACGATTTGTTGAACCTTAGTGTTCAAGCCTTGACCCATTTCGGTTCCACCATGGTTTAGATGAATGGTACCGTCCGTATAAATATGGATCAGCGCTCCCGCTTGGTTGAGGAAGGAGTTAGTGAAAGAAATGCCAAATTTCACTGGTGTCAGTGCCAAGCCTTTTTTCAAAATAGGGCTAGTTGCATTAAAGGCTTTAATGGCTTCGCGACGTTCGTAGTAATCGCTGCTGGCCAACAGCTCGTCGGTGATTTCCGGCAGAATATTGTGCTCGACGATTTGGTGATAAGGCGTGATGTTTCGGTCTTCTTTACCGTAATAATTTAATCGACGCACATCTAAAGGGTCTTTACCCAATTTACGAGCAATGGCGTCCATGATGTCTTCCGTTGGTACCATGCCCTGTGGGCCACCAAAACCACGGTAAGCCGTATTGGATGCGGTGTTGGTTTTACAGCGATAGCCGGTAATGGTTGCGTGCTCAATAAAATAGGCATTATCCGCATGGAACATGGCGCGGTCGACAATGGAGCCAGATAAGTCGGGCGAATAACCACAGTTCCCGGCAAGGTCCATATCAAGCGCCAAAATACGGCCATCATCGTCATAACCCACATCGTAGCGCGCATAGAAGGGGTGGCGTTTGCCTGTGATGGTCATATCTTCCATACGTGGCAGGCGCATTTTGGTTGGGCGTCCGGTGAGATGAGCCACCAGCGCGCACAAGCACGCAATCGGCGCGGCTTGGGTTTCTTTGCCGCCAAAACCGCCGCCCATACGGCGCATGTCCACCAGCACCTTATTCATGGATATGCCCAATACGCTCGCCACCAGCTTTTGCACTTCGGTTGGGTTTTGCGTACTAGAGTAGACAATCATGCCACCGTCTTCGGTTGGCATAACGGAGGCGATCTGAGTTTCCAAATAAAAGTGCTCTTGGCCACCGATGTGCAGTTCGCCTTGAAAGCGATGCTTGGCGTGTGCAAGCGCTGTGGCGCTATCACCCAGTTTAAGCTGGTGACTTTCTTGAACAAAATGCTCTTTTTCTAGTGCCTCTTTCACATCCAAAATGGGAGCTAGTGGTTGATAATCAATCTTAATGGTTTTCGCGGCTTTTAGAGCGGCTTCGTGGCTGGTCGCCGCAACGGCGACAATGGGCTGACCGTAGTATTCCACAAGTTCCTCTACCAGCAGAGGGTCGCCTTTTAAGACTGGTCCAACGTCCAAGTCACCGGGAACATCTTTTGCGGTGACGACTTTCACCACACCTGGCATGGTAAGGCATTCTGAGATGTCGATATTAGTCACTTTGGCGTGGGCGTAATCGCTGGTGCGAACATACACATGCAGTTGATTCGGAAATTCTAATTTATCATCTATGTATTGGGCTTCGCCACTGACGTGTTTGTCGCCACTTTCGTGTTTGATGCCTTTACCAACACCCGTTTTAAGATGGGTCTTAAACAAGGTTTCCAATTCGGCTTGGCTAAGTTGAGGGGCTGAATGATTAGACATGGGCCGTTACTCGCGTTGTCAGGTAATCTTGGGACGCCGTGGTGGTTTCAACAAAGTATTTGCGCAGCAGGTTTTGCGCGACCAGCTGTCGATATGCTTTGCTGGCACGAAAATCCGTCAGTGGGGTGAAATCTTTTACGAGGGCGCTGCAAGCTTGCTCAATCGTCTCTTGTGTCCATGCTTGACCAACTAGGGCTTGTTCGCAATGGGAGGCGCGCTTTGGCGTCGGTGCCATGCCCCCAAAGGCTAAACGAGCGTCCACCACTTTTCCGTCTGCCACCTGAATATTGATTGCCGCGCAAACGGCGGAAATATCATCATCAATGCGTTTAGAGACCTTGTAGGCTTTAAATACCGCAGCGTTTGGTTTAGGAATGATAATTTTCTCGATAAATTCACTGGATTGGTGAGCTGTCTTTTTGTAATCCAAAAAGTAGCTTTCCAGTGGAATCCGGCGGGTTTTGTCTCCTTGCCTTAGCTGGATGTGCGCGTCCAAGGCAATTAATAATGGCGGCGAATCACCAATGGGTGAGGCATTGGCGATATTGCCGCCAAGAGTACCTTGGTTGCGAATTTGTAATGAGGCAAAGCGATGTAGCAGTTCGCCAAAATCTGGATAATGTTTTGCTAAGACTTGGTAGCAGTCAGTTAACGGGGCCGCTGAGCCAATTTCAATATAGCTGTCAGTTTCGACAATTTGCTGCATGTCAGACACATTGCCTAAATAGATAAGTGTGCCGAGTTCACGATGAAATTGAGTGACTTCAAGGGCAAGGTCGGTACCGCCAGCCAGGAGGTGTGCATCAGGATGGTTGAGATAAAGCTCGGCAAGTTCGGCGGTGCTCGTTGGTAAATAGGCTTGATGTCCTTTGCCTGCGAATTGAGTGCCACTTTGGGGGGCAATGGCTTGCAGTCTTGCAATGGTTTGCGCTTCAACAGCATCAAAGTGGTCTGACGGCTTGTTTGAGCAGCTTTGCTGGGCGGCGTCATAAATAGGGCGGTAGCCCGTACAACGGCATAAATTGCCCGCTAAGGCTTCACTGGTTTGGGCAACATCGTAACTGTCGGCGTTTTTCTGCAGGGCAAACAGAGACATGACAAAACCAGGGGTACAAAAACCACACTGAGAGCCATGACAGTCCGCCATGGCTTGTTGTGTGCTATGAAGTGTCTGCTGATGCTTTAAGTCTTCAACGGTAATGAGCTGTTTACCATGTAGAGCAGAGACAAAGGTTAGGCAGGAATTCACACTTCGATAGCGTAGTTTGCCATTAATAACCTCGGCTAAGACAACACTGCATGCGCCGCAGTCGCCAGAGGCACAGCCTTCTTTGGTACCTGTTTTTCCTAACGTGTTACGTAGATAACTCAACACCGTGGTGTTTGGATCCAGATTGTCTTCTTGGCGAAGCTCTTGATTTAATAAAAATTGGATCACGGTGTTTCTCCTGAAAATGGTGGCCATATCAGGTAAACTTTGACCGATAGGTTAATGTTTGTCAAACCTTTGTTGCTCATCATGTTTTTGCCCCAAAATGAAAAGGTTTGACACTATTTTGG
Source organism: Marinomonas spartinae (assembly GCF_900089775.1). Taxonomy (GTDB): domain Bacteria; phylum Pseudomonadota; class Gammaproteobacteria; order Pseudomonadales; family Marinomonadaceae; genus Marinomonas; species Marinomonas spartinae. The sequence goes on along the minus strand of NZ_FLOB01000003.1, from coordinate 353,257 downwards.
GGCAGGTTTTTGGGACAGAGAGTAGGGCACTCACTAATCGTGTTTCAGCGAATAAAAATAGCGCGAAAATCATTTACATTGGTCAGTGTTGGGCCTGTTACTAATGAATCGTTAAGGTCTCGAAAAAAACGATGAGCATCATTGTTTTTTAAGTAAGCGACGGGATCGAGTTGCGCCTGAAAGGCTCGTTCTAGTGTGGTGTCATCGATGATGGCGCCCGCGATGTCGGCAGCACCATCTACACCGTCTGTGTCGGCAGCAAGTGCGGCAATCCCCGATCGGCTTTGCAAGCTGATGGCGAGTGATAAAAGGTATTCCACATTGCGCCCACCAATACCATTGCCTTTCATTGTTACCGTCGTTTCACCACCAGAGAGTAGCACGCACGGTGGCTTAATAGGCTGGCCAAAGGTGGCGACTTGTCGTGCAATGCCTGCCATCACCAGACCCACTTCGCGAGACTCTCCTTCAATGCTGTCTCCTAAAATAAGACTTTGAATGCCCCATTCTTGTGCGCGTTGGGCGGCGGCTTCTAAGGCCATTTGAGGCGTGGCAATCATGGTTGTCGTGCAATTCGTGAGGCGTTTATCGTCTGGTTTTATGCTTTCGTAAGCGCCATTCGATAGGTTATCTAGAATGGTTTGAGAAACAGGGATTTGATATTTCTCGATAATATTCAGAGCATCATGGCAGGTAGTCACATCGCCTACTGTCGGACCGGATGCAATGGACGGTAGGTCGTCTCCTGGCACATCGGAGATTAATAAGGTGGTGACTTTAGCAGGGGAACAGGCAGCGGCTAGTCGTCCGCCTTTTAAAGCCGACAGGTGACGGCGAACCGTGTTCATTTCGATAATATTAGCACCGCTTTTTAGCAGGGCTTGATTGATGGCTTGTTTTTCTTCAAGACTAATGCCTTCGGCAGGGAGAGGCATCAACGCAGAACCACCGCCAGAGATCAACACAATGACCTGATCTTCAGGGGTTAACTCCGAAACCGTTTCTAAAATGCGTTTTGACGCAGCTAATCCCGCAGCATCGGGAACAGGGTGTGCGGCCTCTAAAATCTCAATTTGCTTGCAAGGAACAGCATAACCATACCGTGTGACAACCACACCCGATAATGCATCCTCTGGATAGTTTTCTTGCCATACACCCTCTAAGGCTTGTGCCATCGCGGCAGACGCTTTGCCAGCACCAATGACAATGGTTCGACCTTCGGTTTTTTCTGGAAGGTAGCGAGGAACACATTTATTGGGTTGAGCAATGTCTAGGGCGGCTTGGAAAAGCGAGGTTAAGAATTCTTTCGATGAGAAGGTGTCCGATAGCGTCATAGTATAATCCCTTCTTGCAATAAAATTGATTATCTGATGTGTTGTACATAGGCAATTGCAAAAGACTAGCAATAAAAAGCCACCATCAGAAGGTTGTTTTTATATGCAGATTCTATACCAATGGTTTTGAGAGGATGTCGCAACACTACTGCGCTTGATCATTCTGTGTTAAAAAAACGTCTCAAAATGCTCATTTATAGGCATAAAGTCCGCTTTTTCGGCGATTTTTTCCTTGTCTTATCTTCGTTTCTACCTTTTGTGAATCCTCTTTAAGGGGTTAGGAGCGTTGTCGAGTAATTAGAATGGCAGGGAGTAAGACGCATAGAACGCCAACCCCATCGGCAACAAAGTCGGCAAATTCACGATGACGGTTAACATAGGGCTGAATCATTTCAATGGCACCGCCCCAGAAGAAGATAAATAAAGCCATTACAAAAAAACGCTTTCGAGAACCAAACATGCAGAGAAAGGACCATCCCGCAAATCCCAGAATATGATGAAGTTTATCCGTACCGGGCACTGGCGGGAGTTCATCCATGGGCGTAAGTGTGGCAATGCTAATCATTACCCAGCCTAGAAGGAAGCCTATCCATTGTACTTTAGTCGATTGCCAAATAGGCTGGTTGCGAGTTTCCACGATGCCTTTCCTAGGAGATGCTGCTTGCCACTTTAATCAGTAAAATTAGCGAAGAATGCGTGCACGAATATTACGACCTTTGATTTTCTTATTTCCCAATTCTTTCACAACACGTTTGGCTTCACGACCATCCACAGAAACATAGGCGTGAAAATCAAAAATATCGATCTTGCCTACCTGGGACTTATCTAGACCAAGGCCCGCCGTTAGTGCGCCAAGGATGTCACCAGGGCGAAGCTTATTCTTACGACCAGCATCAAACGCGATGGTGGCTTTTTCAGGGACAAGACGATAACTCGGATCCGCTGCGTCTAGGTTTAAGAAGTTTGCTGTGATGCCAAAACGTTCCTCGATATCTTTTACTTTGTAATCTTCTTTATTGGTCACAAGATTAACGGCTATGCCGGATGCCCCAGCACGACCTGTACGGCCAATACGGTGGGTGTGCACATCGATATCACGAGTGGTGTCGTAGTTCACTATAAGGTCGATTTCTTTCACATCAATACCGCGTGCTGCCACATCGGTTGCGACCAATACACAGCTGCTTTGGTTACTGAATTTGACGAGAACTTGATCACGTTGCTTTTGTTCCAAGTCGCCATGAATGGCCTGTGATGCGACTTTATGGTCATCCAACCAATCCGCGACCGCTTGAGATTCCGCCTTGGTATTACAAAAGACAATCACTTGGCGTGGGGTGAAATGTTGTAGTGTCGCTAGTAGAGTCTCGCACTTGTCTGCATTTTCACTGCGTACGAAGAACTGCTCGATATTTGGCTTTAGACTTTCTTGCTCTTCAATTTTGATGGAGACAGGGTTCTTCTGAAATTCATGACTTAACTCCGTAATGGTGTCACCGTAAGTGGCGGAGAAGAGAAGCGTTTGGCGATTAGTTGGTGTCAGTTCGACCACTTCGCGAATGCTGTCCACAAAGCCCATATCCAACATGCGATCGGCTTCATCTAATACTAACGTGTTGAGCGCATTGAGCTTTAAGGTGCCTTTACGAAGGTGTTCTAGTAAGCGTCCGGGCGTACCGACAACAATGTGCGCGCCATGTTCTAATGAACCAATTTGTGGCCCAAATGGCATACCGCCACAGAGGCTCAATACTTTGATGTTATCTAAATAGCGTGCGATTTTGCGAATTTCTTTGGAAACCTGATCGGCAAGTTCGCGTGTTGGGCACATAACTAGGGCTTGAACCCCAAAAAAGCGAGGGTTAATTTTTAATAACAGGCCAATCGCGAAAGCTAAGGTTTTTCCGCTGCCTGTTTGGGCTTGCGCCAGAATGTCTTTGCCATCGATCATAGGTGGCAGACTTTGCTCTTGAATCGGCGTGAATGCGGTAAACCCCATGTCAGAAAGCAGGGCGGTTAATGGACTAGGAAGGGATAGATTGGAAGAATGAGAAAATTGGGTCACAAAAGGCCTGTCTACATCAGAATAATGAATCTGCGAACAATAGCAGAAATTGTTTTAAATTGCTGGCTTTTGCAAATAATTACGTGTCTCAATATGCTCTTTTATGTAAAGTACTAAGGCGTTGTATCTATAAGTTTTTAAATTGCAGCCTATTAATATGAAACGTCATGTATGTTGGGAGCGATGGGGAATGTACTGTCTAGGCATGTAGATAAAAACTTGCTATTCAGATCCTACCTAGTTTGCTTATTCTGGTTGGCTTAGTTGTATAGAAGAGGGATTTATTTGAACTTAATATTAGCTTGCTATACTCAAAATGGTGAAGAATGTTCTATTCGAAGCGTCATTTAAAGAGTTCATATTGGGTAGTCTCCTGCTTGATTGTTTTGTGCGGTCTGGTGGTGTCTTGTACAAACTATTTTTATGAATTAGAACAATCTAAAGTGAGTCAATTTAAAGCAGGCCAGGTATTTGTCCAAAAAATCTATACTGCTTTGGAAAAGAAAGGCATACAAGTCTCTGCCATGGTGTCGTTTATCCAGTCCTTGAATGGGCCTATGAACCCTGAACAGTTTGATCGTATGACGGCCAGCTTACGCAGTGAGTTCCATAGCCCAAAAACCGTGTATTTTTTCTCTAAATATGTCGGGCAAAAGAATAAGCAGCAATATGAACAACAACAAAGAAAGTTCATGAAGGACCCTTATTTTGCTATTACTCCACCAGGCAATCGCCATGAATACTTGCCTCTAACATATACTTCACCAAACGATTTTCCTCTTGGGTATGATCTTTTTTCGCCTTATTTTACAGATCGCGAGCAGAATATATTAGCACGTAATAATCACAGTTTGTTGCTGTCTAAGCCTACCTATATTGGTTTTAATAAAGGCCCAAAGGAACAAATATTAGCGCCGAATGCCCTGTTGATACACCATTCCATTTATCTACCGATCGATTTGAGAGGGGATAATTTCACTGATGAGAATGGATTCTATGGGGTTGTAGGTTTGCATGTGAAGATTAAGCCCTTTTTAGGAGGGCTGGGTGCTGGCTCGAATGGGTTAGCTTTTCGCATTACGGATACGACGGATAAAGAGGCGCCAGGTATCCTTGTCTATGACAGTGAGAGTGGAAACGATTCTTCGCTCTGGCAGAAAGATCGATTCAATCGCTACTCTTTTTCCTATGGTGGTCGTCAATGGCAGATCGATACCTGCCCATACCGACTTAATCATGCCATTAATTGGTTTCGGGTATTTTTGCCTCTATTGGTGTCTTTGTTATTGGCTTTTTTGATGGGGTCTTATATTCGCATGTTTTATTTTGCCTACAAAAAAAGCTTGCGTTCCATTAGTTATCGCATTGAGAGGGACGAATTGACAGGGCTATCGAGCCGTTATCATGTGCAAAAGCAATTCGACCATTTACTGGTCGAGTGTAAAGAGAGCTCGTCCAAATTGGCCGCATTATTTCTGGACCTGGACCATTTTAAAACCATTAATGATGCGTTTGGACACGAGACAGGGGATAAACTCTTACTTAAGGTATCACAACGTTTGACCTCTGTTTTGCCTGATAATGCATTGGTGGGGCGTCTAGGTGGTGATGAGTTTTTGGTGCTGATTAAATTCAAGGAGGAGCAAGATGACTTTTCTGTCGATAACATGTTGAAAGAAATGATTCTTCAGCTTAGCCAGAGCTACTTCATTGATAATCGTAACTTAAATATTGGTTGTTCCATTGGAGTGGCGTTTTATCCAGAAGATGGGCATGACTCGGAAACCTTAGTGAAGAAGGCGGATATGGCCATGTACCAGGCCAAGCTGGCAGGTCGTTCTTCGTTTCGTTTTTATGATAAAGAGATGGGGGCGCAGTTTGTCCGAAACGTGCGCATTGAAAATCGGTTAAGACGTGCTTTACGGCATGAATTTTTAGAGTTGCACTTTCAGCCTAAGGTAGATCTTAAAACTGAGCGCTGTGTTGGCATGGAAGCATTAATGCGTTGGAATGATGAAGAGTTAGGGGTGGTATCACCAGCTGAGTTTATTCCAGTAGCGGAGCAGACTGGGGTCATTCTGGCTTTGGGGGATTGGGCATTTGAACAAGCCTGTCGTCATATTGTGGAATGGCAACAAGAAGGTCTCCAGGTTCCTCCTATCGCGGTTAATGTTTCTGCTGTTCAGCTAAAACGTCCTGAATTTTTAACGAATCTTTTGGGGCTGTTAGATAAATACAATGTCTCACCATGCTCCCTAGAGCTTGAAGTCACAGAATCGATTTTAATTGAAGACGCTAAAGGCTGTGCGGAATTATTGAGGCAGTTAAGCCGCTTGGGGATCAAGTTGTCGATTGATGATTTTGGCACAGGGTACTCAAGCTTGAGCTATCTAAAAGATTTGCCATTTGATTGTGTTAAAATTGATCAAGTCTTTATCCGAGACATAATTGAAGATCAAAGTCACGCGGCTTTGACAAGGGCAATTATTCGTTTGAGCCATGATTTGAATTTGCAAGTCATTGCCGAGGGGATAACGAATCAAGCGCAATTGGACTTATTGCGCGAATATGGCTGTGATATCGGGCAAGGTTACCTATTCAGTAAAGCGTTGGGGGCCAACTCCATGGCAAGTGATCCGATCATTATGGCTTTGAATCAACATCAGGGTGATAGCGACCATTGAGTCGTTGTCATCCCTATGTAGACAAGATGTTAGGCGTTGCGATTTTATAGGAGCTGATTAGTACGGCTAATGTGCTCTTTTAATAGCTGCCAAAACTGGTTCAGGTTGGGGTTCGTGTTAAAGCGTGAACGGTACAGGCGTATTTCTAATGGAATATGCCAGTTTTCTTCTCCCGCGAGCGCGACTCTCCCATAATTAAGCGTGTCAGACATCAACCTTTTCGGAATCCAGCCTACACCATAACCTTCTTTCACCATGGCTTTAACACTAATGGCATGATAGTTCTCATTGAGCGTTTGTAGCTGTGGAACATCCCTTTGGCGTTGTAGATGGTGAGTAATAATCGGCTGTAAAAAGGAATTTTCATAATAACCAATATAAGGGAGCGGTTTGCGTCTCATGCCTGGTAATTGGAATTTAGGTTCGCCGTTCGAGTCGGTGGCACTGCATGGAATCAGTGTTTCTTGCCCAATAACCAAGTGCTCATATTGCTCTTCATCTAGTGCGCGAATAAAGTTGATGGCAGGATGCCAATAACATAGCATCAAGTCACATTGCTTATTCACTAATGAGTTAACGAAGTCAATGCCGAGCCAAGAGCTAGATTTCATATTAACGTCCATGTCCATATTGATGCTGTTGCAAAAGGGTTCAATGGCGTCTTTATAAAAGCTCAAAAAGAGCGTTTGTGTTGAAATAAAGCGAATTTGTGATTCTTCTTGCTTGCGAATCTCTTGGCAGCGCTCTTTCGTATCACGCAGTTGACGGGTAATCAGCTCCGCGCTTTGTAAAAAGACTTCCCCCGCTGGTGTGAGCGAGAGTGGAAGAGTGTTGCGGTCGATCAAGGTAACACGCATCTCCTCTTCAAGTAGCTTAATACGGCGACTGAAGGTTGGTTGAGTCACGTTTTGCTCATCAGCTGCGCGGGAGAAATGTCGTGTTTTTGCCAAGGCAATAAAATCTTCAAGCCATCTTATTTCCATGAGAGACCCCCATGGGATGTTTGCTGTAGGTCGGGTGTCATCACGATAAACGACCCTCCTCGATAGCATGACAGGCCACACTGCTGCCGTCTGTTTGGCGCAGCATTTTGGGTGATGTCTCATAGCAACGTTGGTTAGCGTAAGGGCAGCGGGCTTGGAATACGCAACCAATGGGCTTTTCAATTTGTGTAGGCACTTCGCCGATCAATCTTATCGGTTGCGTCATATTGCTGTCTAATCTCGGAATAGCAGACAATAACGCCTGAGTGTAGGGGTGTTTGGGGGAACTAAATAGTGCTTTAGTGCTGGCGAGCTCACAGACTCTGCCAAGGTACATAACGGCAACGCGTGTAGCAAAATGTTCTACCACGGCAAGATCATGGGTAATAAATAGATAAGTAAGATTACGTTCCTCTTGTTTGTCCATCATTAAATTGAGCACTTGTGCTTGTACTGAGACATCAAGGGCCGATAGTGGCTCATCTGCCACAATGAAATCAGGTTCGACAGAGAGTGCCCGTGCCAAGCTAATTCGCTGACGCTGGCCGCCAGAAAACTCATGTGGATAACGATCTGCGCTGGAAGGACTAATCCCAACGGATTCTAATAAGTCTTCTATTTGAAGATTTATTTCCGCACGGTTGAGCTGTTGATTGTGGAAAGCGATGGGTTCGCTTAATGTTTGGTAGACAGTCATTCTTGGGTTTAACGACGCATAAGGGTTTTGGAAGACCATTTGCATGCGACGACGAAACATCATGCGTTTATGGTCGTTTAGGTGGTCGATACGTTGATCTTGGTAATGTATTTCACCGCTGGTGGCGGGTGTTAGCCCCATGAGAACCCGAGCAAGGGTGGATTTGCCGCAACCCGTTTCCCCCACAATGCAAAGTGTTTCCCCTTGGTTAATTGTTAGGTTAACACCGTTCAGCGCGTGTACACTTTCTTTGCTGCGGCGTATTTTTCCTCTACGGAGTCGCCATTGTCCGATCCAACTGCTTTTGGTTATAAACGATTTTTCAAGGTGGCTGATTTGGATGAGAGGTGTGGTGTTCATAGTTGTCCCTCATCATGAAATGTCGCGTATTCTATGTCCAAGCTGTCTTCTTCTGAGTTTTCTTCTTCCAGCATGTCTTCTACGAGAAAACAGGAGACGCTTGAGATGCCATTGTAGATAAAGTTAGGCTGTTCTGAACGGCACTTTTGCGTGGCATAAGGACATCGAGGGTGGAAAGCACAACCACTAGGGCGATCATTCAATGCGGGCATGTTGCCTTGTATTTGATTGAGCCTTTGTCCTGGTAATGACATTTGCGGAAGAGCGTTGAGCAAACCTTGGGTGTAGGGGTGTTGTGGGTCATTTATCAGCTCCAGAGTGGGGGCTTCCTCTACGATTCGTCCTGCGTACATGACTAATGTGCGTTCCGCAACGCGCGACACTACACCAAGGTCATGGCTGATGAGAATCAAAGCCATACTGTTGTCGTGACAAACATCTAATAATAGTTGAATAATTTCTGCTTGAATGGTCACATCCAGTGCGGTGGTTGGCTCGTCTGCGATAATGATATCTGGATTTAGTAATAGCACACTGGCAATAATCACGCGTTGGCGCATACCGCCAGAAAGTTCATGGGGGTATTGATCAAAACGGCGTTCTGGAGAGGCAATTTGTACACTATGAAGTTTTTCTATGGCAATATTTCTGGCATCTTTAAAAGAAATGCGTGTATGGCTACGAATGGCTTCGACCAATTGAGCGCCAATGGTGAGCACTGGGTTTAGCGTCATCATGGGGTCTTGAAAGATCATGGCAATACGTTTGCCACGTATCTCTTGCAGTTGACGCGTATTCATTTTACTAAGTTCTTTGTTTTCTAGTTTGACAGAACCCGATTTGATGTAGCCTGGCTTATCTAAAAGATTAACGATAGAGAGCCCAAGGATAGATTTGCCTGCCCCCGATTCACCAACAATAGCAATGCGCTCTCCTCGATTCAGAGTAAAGCTCACATCGATTAAGGCAGCCAGTTCAATGCCCTTGATGTGAAAACTGACGTTCAGATTATTGACGGTTAGTAAGTTCATAGTTAATCCCTGTACGTCCTTGGATTGAGATAGCCACGTAGCCAATCACCTAATAGATTCATCACTAAAATTAAGACAATTAAGGCAATACTGGGAAGTATGCAAATCCACCAAGAGCCAGAAAACATGTAACTAAACCCTGCCGATATGAGAGAGCCCAAAGAAGGGTCAGAGGAAGGCATGCCTAATCCTAAAAAGGATAAGGCGGCTTCTGTTGCAATCGCGCTGGCTATTTGCACGGTGAAAATAATCAATACTGGCGATAGGGTGTTAGGTAAAATATGCTTGAACATAATACGTTTTGTGCTAATGCCCATAATACGCGCTGCGTCAACGTATTCCTTTTGCTTTTCAGCTAATACCGAAGCACGTACGGTTCGAGCGAATATCGGCCACTCTGCTAACCCAATAACTAAGATCAACATCAGCATGGCCAATTGCTGATAAAGCTCTATACCAAATAGAGCTTGGAAAATAGCCAAAAAAACAATGGCTACCATCATAGTGGGGAAGGATAGTTGAACATCGGCACAGCGCATCAAAAAATTATCGACACGCCCACCTAGGTAGCCAGCGGTTAAACCAATGCATATGCCTAATGTGGCTTGGATGAGAACCGCGCAGATCCCAATGGTTAGCGAGAGTCGAGTGCCGTACAAAATAACGGATAATAAGTCACGTCCCTGAGCGTCTGTCCCAAGTAAAAAACGCGGGTCGCCACTGATCCAGCTTGGTGCGATTTCCGCGTTATTCAAGTCCATAAAGTTAAGACTGTTAATATTATAAGGTGCAAGTAACGGCGCGAATAATGCAATGATGCAATAAAAAATAAACACTGCTAGGGCTAAGGTTGCCAGTTTGTCACCTAGAAAACCGCACCAGATACGCTGCCGTCGACTACCAGCAGAAGGGGGGATAATGTCCTTTTTTAAGTAGCTCATAATCCATGATTCTCTAATTTAACGGTTGGGTTCACCAAGCCATAGATGAGGTCAACGACAGTGTTGGTTGTTACAAAGATACCGCCTACTACCATTAAATAGGCAGAGATGAGTGGTGTATCGACTCTGCTCACCGCATCTATGAATAAAAATCCCATACCGGGCCATTGAAAAATGGTTTCCGTTAGAATGGTATAGGCAATCAGTGTGCCTGCCTGAATTCCTCCAATGGTGATAACGGGTAGCATGGTGTTTTTTAGCGCGTGGACGAAGTAAATACGATTGGTTGATAGGCCTTTGGACCAAGCAAAGCGAATGTATTCTGAATGCAGTACTTCCATCATTTCTGAGCGTATTAAACGAATAAAAATAGGCATTAGGGCAAAAGCGAGAGTGATACTAGGAAGCATGAGATGGTGCAGGCCGCTTTTCGTAAAAAGGCCACTTTTCCATATGCCAAATACATCAATCGTATGTCCACGGCCAAAGCTTGGTGCAATATGCAGTTGGATAGAAAATACATAGACTAAAAATATGGCAACAATAAAAATGGGTACAGACAGTCCAAGGGTACTAAATGCCATGATCAAACGAGACAATATGCTACGTGGCCGGATAGCGGCATATATCCCAAATGGGGTGGCAAAAAGGGCGACCAATATAATGGCACAAAAAGCCAGCTCTAGTGTCGCGGGCATTCTCTCAAATATAAGATCCAGTACTGGCTTTTTATAGTAATAAGAGATACCAAAGTTACCATGGGCGGCATTTTTTAAAAAATGCCAATATTGCACCGTAAAACTCTCATTGAGGCCCAGTTCTTGCCTGAGGTGCGCGCGTTCAGCGGGTGACACAGTCGTACCAACCATTTGTTGGACAGGATCGCCCAGCTTTCCTTGTATGGCAAAGCTGATCACGCTGATGGTGATCATAACAAAGAAGGCTTGTATTAAGCGACGAAAAAGGAATGTGAGCATCAGTCCTTTGGAACTCCATGTTGTGCGGGCATATTAATGAAACTCATAAAGTATTATGTCATCTGTATCATGTCGACTAATTTGACTTAAGGGGCGTTATGACCAAGTCCCCTAGATGTGGGTAATTCTGCTCATTAACGATGCTTTTTATTCCCACGTTGTCTTTCGCAGCCCATGTCAGATCTTGCCAATAAAGTGGAACGACCGCAGCAGAATCTGCGACTTTGGTTTCAATGTTTTGCAAGATTTTTGTGCGTTTTTTGAGATTCATTTCCCGGTTAGCTTGAGTGATTTCACTGTTGATACCAGGCACACAATATTCGCTGGCATTATAAGCACCTAAACCGGATTTAGCATCAGGGCAGGCGGTTAAAAACTCAAATAAATTATCTGAATCCATCGTATCTGATTGCCAACCAAGCATCATAATATCCGCGGCACGAGCATCATATTGTTGGAAGTATTGTGCTTTTGGTAGTGTTTTTAAATCGACTGTAATATGCAGTCTGCCCAGCATAGCGGCTACGGCTTGAGCCACTTTTTCATCATCCATATAGCGGTTGTTTGGTGCCATCATGCTGACTCGGAACCCATGTGGGTAACCTGCTTCTTTCATCAGCTGCAATGCTTTTTTTAGATTATATTCGGGCTTAATCGTATCTACATAGCCTAAAAGGGAGCGAGCACTTAGTTGTCCTGCAGGTCTGGCATACCCTCTCAAGATTTTCTTCACTATGAGGGGTTGGTTGATCGCTAAGTTGATGGCCTCTCGAACTCGAATATCACGGAATTCTTTGCGGCGTTTTTGATTTAGTTGAAGCAGTAACAATCGACTGGTCGGTAAAGTGATGACTTGTATGTTATCGGCTTCTTTTGCGCGGGCAATGTCTACGGGGGAGACGGGAAAGATAAAATCCACATCACCAGACAGCAGGGCGGCTAAACGGGTCGAGTCATTTCTGATTGGTGTCAATATTAGCTTATCGACATTGCCTTTTGATTTTGTATCCCAATAATCTTTATTACGGACTAACACCATGCGCACGCCTGGATCACGCTCTTTGATGATAAAAGGGCCTGTTCCAGACGTATGTTGCGAAGCAAAAGTGCGGCCAAATTTTACAATTTGGTCACGTCCTTCGTAGAACTTTTTATCCATGGGGAAGACATAGGTCAGGATATTAAGTAGTAAAGGGGTTGGGTGATTACAATGAATATCAACCGTGTATTCATTGACCTTGGTGACTGAATTGATGGAAGTGAACAAGGCGCGGAAGTCTGGTGAGCGTTTTAAACGATCAATGGTGTAGACCACATCTTTTGCTGAAAAGAGATTGCCATTATGGAAATGAACATTCTTGCGTAAATAGATTCGAGTGGTGCTTGGCGATATTTGTTTCCAGCTTGTTGCAAGCCGTGGTTCAATTTTTCCATCTTGTGTCCAACGCACCAGCGGATCAAAGACCATGTGTGAAAACTGTAAGGTGCTTTCGGAAAGTTGTTCTTGCGGATCCAGGGAAATAGGCTCAGAGTCGAAAGCCATGCGTAAGGTAGCAGCAGGCAGAGTTTGACTAATAAGAAGCGCCAAGAAAGACACCAAAAAGGCAAAGTATCTCATTATTCAGTACTCCTATTTATGCGCTATCTACTGCGCGTGGGTGTATCGGTTCTAATCATGGGGTGCTGGCTGTGTTGTCCATTTTTCAACATTGAGTCATCGAGACGGATTAGCGAGATGATGTTGAGAAACTGTGAGAAGTTTGTCCAAGCAGTTAACTCACTATAATGTCAAAAAATGAGCGCGAAATATAGCAAATAAGAAGAGAATGCGCACTTTGATTGTATAGCCCTTAGTCATGATAGGTTGCTCGAAAGGAATTTAGCTTGAATTACTTTGCACATTTACACATAGCAGAACGAACTCAAACCTCATTTGCGGGGAATTTATTAGGGGATTTCTCTGTCCAGGTCGATACTCTGCCAGACGATTTGTTGGAAGGTTGGCGTCTGCATCAAAAAGTGGATGTGATGGTGGACGAGCATGAGCAGAGTATCTTGTTTCGATCTACGGCACGAGCGGGTAGACGTCGTTTTGCTGGTATTGTTCAAGATATCGTGATGGATTACTGGCTGATTCGTTACTGGTCACAATTTAGTGATATGTCTTTGGCTCTTTTTTGTCAGCATGCGGTTACGGAGCTGGTGGCGGATGCTCATCGTTGTCCAGAGCGATTGCAAAAGATGATTCGATCCTTAGAGCAGCGTAATTGGCTGGCTGATTTAGGAACGCAGCAAGGAGTAGAAAATGCCATTCGGTCTATTATGAGGCGTTGGCGGCATGGCCAACATTTACAGCCTTTTATCGAGGAATTACCAGAGGTATTGGCCCAGGGAGAAGCGCCTTTTTTGTATCTGTATCCTGACTTGTTGGCATTTGTTGATCAACAGGCATAAAAAAAGCCAAGGCCACACACAGCCTTGGCTAATCGGGGCACAAAGGCCCAATCGAGAGAATATCCTCATGGCGTTGTGGCATTTGTTTGACTAAAAATGCGTCAGACCAATCGGATAAGGTCTATCTTAAAGAGACGAGTATTTTTTGTTTTGATGTAGATCACAAAAAGATTCAGCAAAAAGATAAAGGTTCTATTGGAGGCGATTATTCGCAATGCCTTTAACGATTTGTTTTTAAAAAAAGTGGAACCATATATATAGAGGACTTATTCACACCTTCTTGAAGAAGTTATGATAGACTGCGCAACCGCAAAATAGATGCAATACAGAGAGGTAAATAGGGGTGAGCGTTCAGTGGTATCCAGGACACATGAACAAAGCGCGTCGAGAAATCGAACAGGTGATGACGCAAGTCGATGTAGTCATCGAGGTGTTGGATGCGCGCATTCCAGATTCAAGTCAAAATCCTATGCTAACAACCTTGCGAGCAGGTGTGCCTGTGCTGCGTTTGTTGAACAAAAAAGATTTGGCCGATAAAGCACGTCTTGCGTTGTGGCTAGAGCACTGGCAGGGGAATGATACGATTTTAGCTCACCCTTTCTCAACTCAAGATAAAGCGGATGTAGCGAAGATCTCTCAATGGGTGAGTCAGTTAGTTCCACATCGTGGCACAGCAGAAAAACCGATTCGCGCTATGATTGCTGGCATTCCAAATGTCGGTAAGTCCAGTTTAATGAATGCCTTATTAGGCCGTCGTGTTGCGAAAGTAGGCGATGAGCCTGCTGTTACAAAAGCACAGCAAAAGCTAAAAGTGACGAATGGTTTCGTCTTACTTGATACGCCAGGCATTCTTTGGCCTAAAATAGAAAACCCAGACGCCAGTTATCGTTTAGCTGTTACGGGGGCGGTACGTGATACGGCGATTGATTATGAAGATGTGGCCTTGGTTGGTCTGCGTTTTTTCATTAAAGATTATCAAGATGCATTAGTAACGCGTTATAAGCTTAAAGATCTGAGTAGCGACCCTTTTGAAGTATTAAAAGTGATTGGCTCTAAGCGTGGTGCGTTACGAGCAGGTGGAAAAATAGACATGCATAAAGCGGCTGAAGTGTTCTTGAATGATGTAAGAACTGGAGCCATTGGCCCCTATGTGATGGAAACGCCAGAGATGATTGCTCATGAAGAGCTGCTGGTTGAAGAGGCGAAAGCCAAAAAAGAAGCAGAAAAACAGGCTCGATTGGCTGCCGCCGTACCACAGCGTCAGCAGGAAAAAAACCGAGAATACCGAAATCAACAAGCCCAACAGCAGGATGCTAAAGCAGGTGATAAGACTGAGTGAGGTTTAAGGCTATGGATTATAATATTGCCTTTGATCAGGATGAAAATTCCTATCGTATTTATACAGATTATGAATTTGCTGCCATTGCTGAGTGGGTGGCATTGTATTTAACGGGCAAAGAAGACATTCAACGTGTGTTAATGGCCACTACATTGGCGGAATCTGAAAAAGAAACTACCAAAATGAAGTATGGCCCTTTTGATGTGTTGATCAACGAAGAGGGAGTATCTGTCTCTCGTCAAGTTGATTGGGACTCAGCCGCTGAAGAAATTAAAGCTATGTTTGATACGCAAGAGAGTTTTTACCAAACGTCTTCCGATGGTGTTCAATCGGAATGCGGACTAGAAGATTTTATGGATTTATTAGAAAATTGGTATGATGTGCTGCAGTAGTTGTTCGATACACTGGCTGGGTTTACACTAGCGCCTGTTTATTCTTTTTACGCATTAAGGGAGCCGATATGCTCATCGAATTGGAAAAAGCCCGTGCCCGAAATAATGTTGTCCGCATTTTTCGTGAGGATTTGGACGGTCCTGATAATTGGACGGACGGCTTTGTTGTGGATGCCAATGAGGAGATGGTGCTACTCCAATTAGTGGATGATGGTGTTCATCTAAATGGCTATCAAATTTTATTCTTAGAAGACATTAGTGATTTTGTTCATCCAGCTCCTTTTAATGATTTTCAAAAGCGGGTTTTGGCACTTCGTGAGGAAGAGGTTGAAGATCCAGAAGTCGATTTAGATGATTTAGCCGTTCTATTAATTGATATCAGCGAAGAATATGGCCTTGTGACCTTGCACCGTGAAGAGGTCGAGCCTGACAGTTGTGAAATTGGTCGTGTTGTCAAAGCGGATGCCGTGACCTATGAGCTTGAAGAAATAGGATCGGATGCCCGTTGGTTTGACGACACTTTTGAATACGATCTTTACGACATTACGCGTATTGAGTTCGGAGGCGCTTACGAAGAGGCTCTTATCATGGCCAATGATGATATGGGTGATGATGCTTATGAGCTTGCTGATGAATACGAAGATGATGGTTTGCTTGTAGAAGAATAAGGGTTACAAATTGTAAGAAAACGCCCATTTTATGGGCGTTTTTTTTGTCTTCATGCTATTTTCTTTTTTTTATATTTGAGTCCGTATTTAGCGATACAAATTTTCTGACTCATTAACTTTATTAGGACTGTGTTTATGCCAAGGGCGTTGGTCGTTGTTCTTTGTGTTTTGCTTTTTTCCGGTTGTGCGTTATTTGCCAGCCAACAATTAGATAGTAGCTTTGGTGTGGAAAAAGTCGCAAATCGTGAAGATCAGTCGGTCTCAGAAGCGGATGCAGAATTTTATAATGATCAGGTTCGTCCCATTTTGGATCATCGCTGCGTCACTTGTCATGCCTGTTATGATGCTCCTTGCCAATTAAAATTTACTGCCCCTGAGGGGATTGAGCGAGGCGGTTCAAAAGAGTTAGTGTACGATGGAACGCGTCTGCTGGCCGCAACACCCACACGACTTTTTATTGATGCACAAACGACTCAGCAGTGGCGTGACAAAGGTTTTTACCCCGTTTTAAATGAGCGTAGACAGTCGCCTGCGGCCAATTTAGAAGGTAGTTTAGTGTATCGTGCCATTGCTTTACGAAAAAAACAGGGGAATTTTACCCAAGCGGTTTTATCCGATGACTATGACTTTTCCATTTATCGTAATCAACAATGCCCTACCATAGAGAAGTACTCCTCCTTCGAACATGACTTTCCAAAGTGGGGGATGCCATATGGCCTTCCTGCTTTAACAGATAACGAGTTTAATATTTTGGTGCGTTGGCTTGCGTCAGGTGCAAAAATGCCAGCGGCCAAGCCCCTTCCTAAGGAGATTGAACAGCGTGTGACCTTGTGGGAAAGTCGACTAAATGGCAATACGCTAAAAGAACGTTTGGTAGATCGCTATATTTACGAACATATATTTTTGTACAGCTTGTACTTAGATAAAAAGAGTGATATTCGCTTTAGGCTAGTGCGATCAAAAACGCCGCCAGGTGAGCCTATTGATCGTATTGCGACGCGTCGCCCTTATGATGATCCTGGTGTAAAGCGTGTGTATTATCGTCTATGGCGAGATCCAGAAGTGAAGGTTCAAAAAAATCATATCCCTTTTGAGCTGAGCGAAACGGTCTATAAACGCTGGCAGTCTGATTTTTATTCGCAGGATTATAAGGTGACAAAAGATCCAGGCTATTCACCTGAAGTCGCGACGAATCCTTTCAGAGCCTTCGCACAGTTACCAGTTGGCGGGCGTTATCGCTTTATGCTTGACCACGCTCAAGACACTATTATGTCGTTTATCAAAGGGCCTGTTTGCCATGGGCAGGTTGCTGTGAATGTGATTAATGATCATTTTTGGGTATTTTTTGTGAATCCTGAAAAAGGTATTAATCAAGAAATAGCGAAGTTTCTAGAGACGCAAGTGCAGCATTTGGATCTGCCTGCAGAAAGCAGTAGCAATGCGTTACCTTTATCTTCATGGGTGCGTTTTTCCCAGCAACAAAAAGAGTATTTGTCTGCCAAAGCGAAGCTGATTGATAACAATTTAGGTAATAAAATTCCACTCAATCTGAGCTTAATCTGGAATGGTGAGGGCCACAATGAGAATGCGGCTTTAACGATTTTCCGACATTTTGACAATGCTAGTGTGGTTAAGGGTCTAGTTGGGCAAGACCCTAAAACGGCTTGGGTGATTGATTACCCCTTATTAGAACGTATTCATTACTTACTGGTGGCTGGTTTTGATGTTTACGGAAATGTTGGTCATCAATTAAATACTCGCTTATACATGGATTTCTTGCGTATAGAAGGTGAGATGAATTTTTTGATGTTCTTGCCAAGAGATGAGCGTTCGACTCTACGCCATTATTGGTATCGTGGTGCGAACCAGACAATTAAGGATTATATTTTTAGTGATTACTTTAAGATCAGTGCTCAGTCACAAGTTCATTATACGACGTCTCATCACGAGGCGGAATTGTTTAATAAATTGAAAGGGCGTCTGTCTAAGGTGCTTAATCATGCTTACGATTTGGATCAAACCCATTTGTCTGCGCATGACATTGCGTTACTGAAAGGACTGCAAACATTACAAGGCAAAGGCTTGCAGTATTTGCCGAACACCGCATTAGTGCTGGTGACGCAGCATGGTAAGCCTAAAGAATTGCTAACCTTGATTTTAAACCAAGCACATAGCAATATTTCAAGTCTGTTAAATGAATCGGCAACGCGTTTACCTTCTGAAGATACAGTCACAGTGACGAAAGGCGTCATTGGTGATTACCCAAACCTTCTGATGCAGGTAGAAGAGAGTGATATACCGGACTGGGTCCATAGAATTTCAGCCTTGCAAACGCGAGAGGATTTCACCCAGTTAGTGAATCAATATGGGATTCGTCGTACTAATCCCGCCTTCTGGACGGTGAGCGATGAAATTGCCGAGCTGAATAAAGAAGAGCGGCCTCGGGCCAGTGGTATTCTGGATTACAATCGACTAGAAAACCGCTAATGTTTCGATAGATCAAAACTGATATCGCTAGCGTGTAGATATGGGCTCATGGCTTAACGGCTTTGGGCCCATTTACTTTGTTGGAAACGCCTTCTTGGATATAAGTGGTTCTTTGTTTGATATTATTCTTACATATCGAAATATTTCGAACTTACACTTTTTCTGCAAACTCGTAGACTTGTCTATTGGTAATCGTCCCCAATTTAATATGTATAAAGATTAAACGGATATATATTATGATACCTTTTTCTATACTTGATTTGTCACCGATAGGGCAAGGCAAATCCATTTCAGAATCCTTCTCTTTGAGCTTAGCAATGGCCCAAAGGGCAGAAACTCACGGTTATCAGCGTTACTGGCTGGCAGAACATCATGGGATGTCTGGTGTTGGAAGCTCTTCCCCTGCTGTTTTGCTATCTCATATCGGCGCGGGTACCTCCACCATTCGGTTGGGAGCTGGTGGCATTATGTTGCCGAATCACGCGCCATTGGTTGTGGCCGAGCAGTTTGGTACCTTGGCGGAGCTGTATCCAAATCGAATTGATTTGGGGTTAGGTCGAGCCCCTGGAACAGATATGCTCACTGCGCGAGCATTACGTCGTAATATGCAGGCCTCTGTTGATGACTACCCGCAGGATGTGCAAGAGTTAGAGCGTTTGTTAGGGGACGGGCCTTTTGATAAAGGTATTGTTGCCGTGCCGGGGCGGCACACGAATGTGCCACTTTGGCTACTAGGGTCAAGTTTGTATAGTGCGCAAGTGGCTGCCGAGTTTGGTTTGCCGTATTCCTTTGCTTCTCATTTTGCTCCGGATCAATTGATGCAAGCTTTGACGGTGTATCGACGTCACTTTAAAGCCAAAAAAGAGGGGGATAAGCCCTATACAATGGCAGGCATTATGGCGGTGTTGGCCGATACACAAGAAGAAGCGAATTACCTGTTCACTTCTGCTCAGCAACAATTTGTTAATTTACGCCGTGGTGGAAACCGTGCTTTTCCTGCTCCGGTTGAATCGATGGATACGATTTGGTCTCCCAGCGAAAGTCATATGGTGTCTCATGCGTTGCAATTTGCTGTGGTGGGGACGAAAGCCTCAGTCGCGCATCAACTCAGTAGTTTTATTGAAAAAACGGAGATTGATGAGTTGATTATCTCGTTTCCTATTTATGATGGTGAGAAACGATTAGCCTCTCTTGGCTTGATGGCCGAGCTGCGTCATGAAATGGCGAATTATGTGGCTTAACGGCTAGTGTGTTCCCTTCATAAATAAACGCCTTATGGGCTTCCCTGTAAGGCGTTTGTTGTTTTAAATAGATAAATTTGACTACATGGTATCGTATGGTGATGGGTCACCTTGATTAACCGGTGTTTTAAAGCGGCGGTGAGACCATAAGTATTGCTCTTTTTTGTTCTCAATGGCTTTTTCCATCAGTTGGTTAATGATGGTGGCGTTGATAACATCGTCATCCGTTGGATAATCCGGTACTTCGCTAAATCGATAAGTATAACCCGTCTTAGTACGCCCATAATCCAACAACAACACTGGGGCTTTAGTCATTTTCGCAATGCGTCCAATATGGGAAATGGTCGCGCATTTACGCCCAAAGAAGGGAGCAAATACCGAATGTTTGCGGCCATAGTCTTGGTCAACCGCGTACCAGACGGGTTTATTTTGTTTAAGTGATTTGAGAACTTCGCGCATATCTGAGCGCTCTATGGTTTTGCTATAGACCTTTTTACGTTGATGTTCCATTACCCAGTTAAAAACAGGGCTATTTTGGCGCTTATAAATGGGGTGAAGATCTAAGTGGCTGGCGATTAAGGTGCCACATAAATCCAATGGCGAAAAATGGCCACTGATTAAAATACATCCCCTGCCAGCTTCTAGGGCTTTATCCACTACATCTTGAGAGTCAAACTCGACTCTTGGTAATAATTTTGAAGCAGGTTGATACCAGGCGTCGAAGGTTTCTAATAAGCCTTTACCAGCACTAATAAAGTGCGCTTTGGTAAGGCTCTCACGTTCTTGCGCGTTCATTTCTGGGTAGCAAATTTTAAAGTTTACATCGCAGATATGACGACGCTTTTTTGCTAGTTTGTATACTAGTAAGCCAAGATATTTTCCAAGGGTCTGTTTGGCTTGCCAGGGTAAAAAGCTGA
Source organism: Marinomonas spartinae (assembly GCF_900089775.1). Classification (GTDB taxonomy): domain Bacteria; phylum Pseudomonadota; class Gammaproteobacteria; order Pseudomonadales; family Marinomonadaceae; genus Marinomonas; species Marinomonas spartinae. The sequence continues at coordinate 332,687 of NZ_FLOB01000003.1, read as the reverse complement.
TTAAATAGGTGACGCCCATGACGATCCAAGTGAACCAATATTTGGGTGCTAATAATTGCTTCAATGTTAAGTCTTTCGTGCTTTTATCAGCCACGATATCCCTCCAGTAAGTCGTGCCACTGTTCGTCAGAGACGGTAAAGTGGGTATGTTTTTTTGATTCTTTGTTGATAGAGCGCTTGAGGCGATCTAGATTCTTTTGTGGCCACTCTTCATTAATAGGTCGTTGATCGCATTTATCAAAATCGATCAGCCATACTTTTTTGTTATCGTCGATCATAATGTTATGGCAATTGAGATCGGAATGATGAATGCCATGGTCGTGAAATTGCCTGATTACCCGGCCAATGTCATGCCAATCTATTTCACTGCTAAACCCATCTTTCAGTATGTCAAAAAGATCCCGTGCGCAATTTATGGTTTCCGTAATTAGGGTGGCTTTGTAGTAACCCTTTTTAACACTATAGATACCACCGATGGGTCTTGGTATAGGCAATCCCATGTCTTGCATGGTTTCTAATAAGCTGAGCTCTAACCAAGGACGTGTATTTTTGAGACCTGAAAAGAGAAAATAAGACTTGTTAAATTTTGCGACTAAGCCACCACGACGGTAGCGCCGCATAACAAAGTGGCCGTAGTTGCTTAGAATAAACCAGACGGCACCGCGCCCTTGGGCTGTGCCAGCGAGTGCACCTTGTTTTTTCCAATAGTCTGGTGTGAACCAGTTGGTGTCTATTGGTAAGGACGTATCGCTGGTTAACAATACGGTATGAGCATCAATAATGTGTGTATCAGGCATAACTCTCGCTTGAAAATGATACGGATTAAGACGTTTATTGTTCGCATTAATGGTGCTGGTGCGAGACAGTAGTGTGTCGTTTTCTTTTTACGGATTATTTTCGACACATTCAAAGCAGGCTATTCTATAATACTCGCCGATTTTAAACAGCCTTTGAGGACAAGATGACACAAGAAAGCATTCAACGTATCGCTATCGTTCGATTATCCGCTTTGGGGGATGTGTGTCATGCGATGTCGGTGGTCAGCGCGATTCAAAAACGTTATCCCCAAGCCTCCATTACTTGGATAACAGGGCCTGCCGAAGCTCAGCTGGCTCGTCTTATTCCTAATATCGATGTCCGTGTCTATGACAAAAAATCTGGTTTCAAGGGGATGTTTGCGTTAGGAAGGGCGTTAAAGGTGCAAGAGTTTGATGTCTTACTTCATATGCAATGGTCATTGCGTGCCAGTCTGTTAACACGTGTATTAAAAGCAAAGCGTCGTATTGGTTTCGCTCGATCTCATTCAAGAGAAAAGCAGCATTGGTTTGTGAATGAGTTAGCCCCTGAGCCAAGTGGCAAGCATGTGTTGGATGCTTTGATGTCTCTTGCCCGCGCTATTGATGTGCCTGAGCAAGCGCCTGCATGGCATGTGGACATCCCGCCCAGTGGTCTTGATTTACCTAAGCGTTATGTGGTGGTGAATCCATGTGGTTCAAAAGTGACAAAAGATTGGATGTTGGAAGGTTATCGAACCTTAATCGCTTCGTTGTTAGAAAACCACATCGATGTGGTGGTGACAGGTGGGCCGAGTGAGCGTGAAATGCAGGTTTGTCGGGCGGTAAGCGAAGGGCTTGATGTGTTGAATCTCGTGGGACAGACGAGTATTACCTCGTTGTTTGATGTGATTCAGCGTGCCGAATTGGTGATTAGTCCCGATACTGGTCCTGCGCATATGGCCACTGTGGTGAATACACCTGTTATTGCCTTGTTTGCTTTATCAAACCCAATGCGAACAGGACCTTATAATGATCAAGAGAACGTTGTGAGCGTTTATCGTGAATTGGTCGAAGAGGAAAAGGGCAAGCCTGTGGAAATGCTACCTTGGGCAACGACGGTTCATCGTGAGGATGCGATGGCACAATTACCGATAGATCGTGTCATGAGCAAGGTTAACAAGGTAATTCGTCAATTGGATTTGGTTGGTTAATGTGTCATAAGCGTTGCAATGACATCCGCTCAATAGGACAGGTAGCCCATTGAGCGGATGTGTTTTATTCATCGGCAAACTCTTTTTCTGCCAATTTCAAATCGAGAGTCGCTTTGAGTAGCTTGTAAAGATGAATAGAGGCATCAATCTCTTCCTTACGATTGGTTAAGCTTTCAATGTTGAGCCCCAGTGGGACGCCATCTGGTAAAGCTGTTTCGATAATTTGCTCTAAAGCGCTGCGGCAAATCTTGATGGATTCTGCCAAGGGAGCGTCTGAATTCAGTATTCGGTTTTTCGTTGCCACAGGCACGGAAATGCCTAGCCATTCCATAAATTCCAAGGTCTTTGCGCTGCCACATGGGGTAAAAGTAAGAATAATGCGCTTTGGGGCGACCCCTTGTTCCTTACAGATTTGGGCATATTGGCTGATAAGATCTGCTGTGGCTTGCGGGTTATATACGGCTTGAGAAATAAAGAACTCACAGCCTGCTTTAGATTTGTTCATCAAGCGGATGTGTTCGTCTTTCTTTTTTGCGTGGCGCTCAGCAATGGTCACGCCGCCAAGGTTAAAGGCTTGGGGAGCGTGTTGTAAGGCCAAGTAGGCTTCAGAAAGTGGTAGTTTGATGTTGCTTTCAGACGATGGTGAGCCAACTAAGACGATGTCTCTAATATCAAATTCATCCCATGCTTCTTGTAGCCAATCAGAAAACTCTTCACAAGAGCGTGATGAGACCGATTTGTAAGTGATAACAGGTGAGCCGGAGGCCTCTTTTAAGCGTTTTGACCATGCCCGTGGATCATGGGTTTCCAAATAGGGGAAAGGACGAGGTTTATCAATCCGGCTGCTTTCATCTTGAATATCGTAGACAATCAATCCATCGATATCGATACCGTTGAGACGTTCTAGTAACTTTTGGCTGATTTGTGCAAGCTGTTCATTATTAACAGAAGATTTAGGTGGCGTGGTACCAATAAAATAAACACCTCGGCTAGGGTCTGCAAATTTGGTTGCTAATTGTGTTTTCATAGTGCCACACTCTTCTCTTATTCTATATTAAGTTTTTAAAGTGCATTTTGTTGGGCACTTTTTTGTAGGGTTGCATCGATAGAGGTATCCTAACAGTGAACCACTTTCAAGATAACAGCTTGTAGATGAATAAAATTAAAGACTAGTTGAGGTGGATTAATCTACTCAATAAATGTGGAAGATGCATATTGTTTTTGCCGAAAAAGGAGTCGCTATGCTGGATGTGTCGAAAATTTCGGAATGGCAGACATCTGCCTTGCCACCAGTGCATTTATGGTCACCACCATTTTGTGGCGATATGGATCTGATCATTAAGGCCAATGGCGATTGGATTCATGAAGGTAGTAAAATCAAGCGGGAAAAGATGGTAACCCTTTTTTCTCGTATCTTGTGGTTTGAAAATAACGAGTACTTTTTGGTGACCCCCAGTGAGAAAGTGCGAATACAGGTGGAAGATGCCCCATTTCTTATTACCCAGTGGCGCTTTCTTGAAAGTGAGTGGTGTGAGAGTGAACAGGGGCATATTATAGAGTTTACGTCTCTTACCCATGATGTGGTGCAGTTAGGTGTTGATTGTGACATCTGGATGGCCCCGGCCCCATCAAATACGGCTCAAAAGAAAGGCGCTAGTCAAAATACAAGTTCAGAAGAAAGGCCTTATCTATCTATGCGTTACGGAATGAAAGCGATGCTGCATCGTAATGTATTTTATGATCTGACAAAGTATCTGGAGCCTGTCTCGAACGAGCAAGGTGAAGGGCTAGGGTTGGTGAGTGCAGGTAAATCTTACTTATTAATAGATGAAGCCTCATTAAACTGTGATGAGTAAAGAATCTCCGTGTGTGCTGGTACTTGGCTGAGGTATAATGCGCAAAACTAACGTGTGTCAAACACATGTATGTCATGTCTTAAAGAGGAAGGTTACTTGTTATTTAAAGAATTTGGTTTTGATAATCGTATTATGAAGTCCATTGCGCATATGGGCTTTGAAGAAGCAACGGAAATACAGGCTCGTGCCATGCCTGAGGCGATGGTCGGGCGGGATTTGCTGGCTTCCTCGAAAACCGGTTCAGGAAAAACGCTGGCCTACTTGTTGCCAGCGTTGCATCGTGTTTATAAAACACGGGCGCTATCAAAGAGGGATCCGCGAGTGGTCGTGTTAGTGCCAACGCGGGAGCTTGCAAAACAGGTCTATAGTCAGTTGCGCTTGTTGTTAGCGGGAACGAGTTTTTCGTCCATCTTGATTCAGGGCGGTGAAAATTTTAACGATCAGCACAAATCGCTGCAAAAAGATCCGCATTTTGTGGTTGCGACTCCAGGTCGTTTAGCGGATCACATTAAGCATCGCCATGTATTTTTAGAAGGGCTGGAGCTGCTAATATTGGACGAAGCGGATCGTATGTTGGATCTGGGGTTCGCGGACGCGATGCGCGCGATTAACGCTGCAGCGAATCATAGATTAAGACAAACCTTGTTTTTTTCGGCCACACTGGATAATACTGACGTTAATACTATTGCTGCGGAGCTATTGAAAGAGCCTTCACGAGTGGCCATCGGTCAGGGTTATGATGAACATAAAGACATTGAACAGCATGTTTATTTGTGTGATCACCTCGATCATAAACAAGATATGTTAAAGCACCTATTAACCACCCAGACAATTAAGCAGGCTATTGTCTTTACTGCAACAAAAAGTGATACCGTTCGTTTGGCAGAAATGATCGAAGGGTGGGGGTTAACTACGCGTGCTTTAAATGGCAATTTATCACAAAGTGCTCGAAATAAGGTGATGGAAAGCTTTTCAAAAGGGAAGTTTAGCGTGCTGGTTAGTACGGATTTGGCGTCTCGTGGTTTGGATATTGCCAGTGTCTCCCATGTGTTTAATTTTGATTTGCCAAAGCAAGCGGAAGAGTTTGTCCATCGTACGGGACGGACAGGGCGAGCGGGTTTTAAGGGAGATGCTTACTCTTTAGTAGGGCCCAAGGATTGGCTTAACTTCAAAGCAATTGAACGCTTTTTGCAGCGCCAGTTTAATGTGGATGTTATAGAGGGCTTAGAAGCCAAATTTAAAGGTCTTAAGCCAGAAAAGCCCATTAAAAAAGAGGCGAAAAAAGCCCCAGCGAAGAAACTAAAAGCGGTGAAGAAGGCTCCTCGTAAGGCGGCTCCAACCAAGGGTAAGTTTCATGATAATACCCAAGATGGCTTTGAGGCATTCAAATTGCCTCCCAAGCGTTTTTCAACGCAACAAACGACCTCAGATGACGAAGAGTCTTAAAAATGGCCTTCTGTTGGCGTTATTATGATCGGCTTTTGTTGCCAAACGGCTGTCTGGTGGGTTGATTTGTTGACAGATTAACCTAATACCAGCTATTTGTTAACTAAGAAACTATTGGAGATTAGCCTATTAATCGTTTACCGCCACTAAACTCATTGAAGTGTTTTGAATCAGCTGCGCGCCATGGCAGTTTCAATAAAGCGGCTAAAGAATTATCCGTTACGCCTTCTGCGATTAGCCATCAAATTAAAGGATTAGAAGGGTTTCTTGGGGTTGAATTGTTTCGTCGAACAAAGCGAAAAGTGATTTTAACCGACGCCGGTGAAGCGTATCTTAAGCCGATTAAACGCATATTTGAGCAATTAGAAAGTGCCACGGCAGAGCTTAAAAGCTCGCAGCGGGTTGGCTCGCTTCGTTTAGCGGTGGCGCCTGCGTTTTTAACCCGATGGTTGATGCCACGGATGGAACGTTTCCAATCACAGTACCCAGATATAGAGATTGAAATTAGTTCATCGACGGGGTTGATTGATTTCTCAGCTGGCGATATCGATATGGCGGTGTATTTTGGTTATGGTGATTGGGATGATGTGGAATCTCACTTCCTAACCCCTGCTAAATTATCGCCAGTCTGTAACCCTAAACTGATTCGTGCTGATAAACCGATCAACACTCCTGAGGATATGCGCTTTTACCCTTTATTACATGTGACGAAGCGTAAAGATGAATGGCATGATTGGCTTAAGCAAAATGGCTTAGACCCGAAAGTATTTCGTCGTGGTTTGATGTTTTCGAGTGGATCTTTGACGGCTGGTGCAGCGGCTCAGGGATTGGGTATCTCTTTATCAAATGTGGAGTTGGTCATGCCTGAGATTGAAGCTGGTACGCTTAAGGTATTATTTGATCAGCCTTTGGTGACCGCGCGCTCTTTCTATTTAGTGTATGAAAAGCGGCGTAGTGTGACACCCGCTATGTTGGCTTTTAAAGAATGGATCATTGAAGAGATGGTTGGTAATTAGTGAGTTTTTCATTGTTGTTATTCGTTGAATGGAGTGGTTGTAAGCATGAGTAAAGGTCTAACCGTAAATAGTTACTTCGAGGATCAGGTGAAGTCCATTGCCTTGGAAAACCAAGAGGGGGTGTCCACTGTCGGTGCTATGATGGTGGGAGACTATGAGTTTGCTACCAGTAAAAAAGAGTATATGACTGTAGTATCAGGTGAGCTGACGGTAAAATTGCCAAGAGAAAACGATTGGAAGACTTTTTCGAAAGGCGAGAGTTTTATTGTAGAAGCGAATCAGGCTTTTTCTGTTCAGGTGAAGCAAACTACGGCTTACCTTTGTCGATATGAATAAATATATGTACATAGTTATCATAAAAAAAGGCTGATTAAATCAGCCTTTTTTATGATAAAAGAGTGGCTTAGCCACCAACAACATTGACCAGCAATGTCACTTTGTCGCCAGGCTGAACATATTTTTGTTTGCCGACTTCTGGGTTCCACTTTCTGATTTCATTTAAGGTAACTCTAAATTTATTGGCGACCATCGCTAAAGAATCGCCTGAACGAATCGTATAGACGACCTTCTTAATGATGCTGCGATTGCTACTGTTGGCTTGTCGTTTTGGTTCAAGCCAGATGACTAGTTTTTTCCCTGGACGTAATGGATCCGCTAATCCCATATTGTTCCAACGAGCCAGAGTTGTTGAGTTGGTATCGTATTTATTGGATATCGCCCACAAACTATCGCCTGGTTGAACGGTATAGTTGATTTTGATGCGATTACGACCTGGTGCTCTGTCTTGTTTTGCTAGTAACCGCTGATGTGAGCTGAGTGTGTAACTGCTGATCTTATTGCCCGCCACAGGAATCATCAGCTCTTGGCCGACACGAATCAATGTGGAGGACATTTTATTGACGTCTTCTATGACATTGACTGTTGTGTTGTGACTCTTAGCAATGGCCCGCAAATTATCGCCTGCTTCCACGCGATAGCGAACCCATGTCACTCGATCTTTCTGCGGAATCTTAGCTAGATTGGCGCGAAATAGGGCCGCTTTTTTAACGGGTATCAACAGTCTATGAGGGCCATCTGGTGCGGTCGCCCACTGATTGAACGCAGGGTTTAGCAAATATACCTCGTCAATACTGATATCAGCCATTTTAGCGGCTTGTGCAAGGTCAAGCTGCCCACCAATATTGACGCTTTCAAAATAGGGTTTGTTTGGAATAAAAACTGGCTTGTAATGGTACTTGGCTGGATCTTTGATAATTTTGGCCAGAGCAAGTAGCTTAGGCACATAAGCACGGGTTTCTTTTGGTAAATCCAAGGCCCAGAAATCGGTTGGTTTGCCTTCCCTTCTGTTTTTATGTATTGCGTTTAAGACCGTCCCTTCACCTGAGTTATAGGCCGCTAATGCCAATAACCAATTGCCATTAAACATTTTTTCTAGACGAGTGAGATAGGCAATGGCAGCATGGGTAGAGTCGATGATGTCGCGTCGTCCATCATACCACCAGTCTTGGTCTAAACCGTACATACGTCCAGTTGAAGGGATAAATTGCCAAGGTCCAGAGGCTTGGCCATGGCTGTAGCCAAAGGGATCAAAGCCACTTTCAACAATCGGTAAAAGCGCGATTTCTGTTGGGATGTGAGCTTTTTGTAGTTGAGTCACAATATAGTATAAGTAGCGCTCACCACGTTTGGAAACACGATTAAGATAGCCAGGGTGAGAGCTAAACCAGCGTAATTGAGAGGAAAGCCTAGGTTTATTAACATTTAGGTTAAGCTCAAAGCCGTTACGAATTCTGGTCCAAAGATTTTTTGGGGGTTGAGGTTTGCTTGGCTTATGTTTTGGGGTGTTGGCTGTTTGATCTGATGACGAGTCGTTGTCATCAGGCGAAACAGGTGGAACCGTATCGATAAAGCCGATTTTGTTGACGTCGGCTGGTGTGGCATCTGCGTCAGCTTCAAGATCTGTTTTGCTGTTGCCATTCTGGAGATTTGAGGCTGTTTGGCAACCTGTTAGTACTAGGCTTATCAACAAAACCCAAAAAAAATTTTTACTCATAGCTATCACAAATTGATTAAAAGTCGCAACATTTTAAAGATGTGGTATTTTAAATCAACCATAAGTGTCCTTTGCCCGCCTCACTTGACCAAATGCAGACGCTGGATCTTGTGCTATTGCTTCACCAAGTTGTAGTGCTGCACGCTCAATAATGTGAGTAGAATCAGTCCTTAGAAACGGATTGGTCGCTTTTTCGAGGCCCATTTCACTGGGTAAAGTGACTTGGTTATTTCCTCTTTTTTCTTCACAATTTTTTTTTGTTTTTTGCAGTATAAGGTTGTTTGGATCAAGGTGTTCCGCAAAACGGTAGTTTGCTAGGGTATATTCGTGGGTACAATAGACGAGTGTATTGTCTGGTAATTTGGCCAATTTATTCATCGCGGCAAGCATTTGCTCTGGTGTGCCTTCCATGATTCGTCCACAACCTCCTCGAAAAAGGGTGTCGCCGCACAAAAGGATAGGGGTATCAGAGCTGGAAAAATAGCACAGATGATCCAAAGTATGTCCAGGCGTCTCTATAACAGTAAACTGGCGAGAGAAAATGGAAACACTATCGCCTTCATAAACAGGATGGGTAACAAGCTGTTTGAGGTGTTCTGGGCCGAATACGTCGCACTCGAAATGAGATTTTAATTCAGCAACTCCGCCAGTGTGATCGTGATGGTGATGGGTAATGAGAATGCCACATAGGGTTAAGGCTTCTTGTTGACAGTATCGTAAGACAACATTGGCATCACCTGGATCGACAGCCCAAACTTGTGAACTATCTTTCTCTTTGATTATCCAGATATAATTGTCACTAAAAGCGTGAAGTGGAATCAGTGTCATTGTCACCCTATCCTTATTTCGTGTTATGGGCATTGGCACATGGATGCTTATGTGTCTCCATGTTTTGCTGAATATAACGCCAAAATTAATTAGAGATTTCATTGTATGTTGGATGAGCAATCAAGACAATTGTTTCAAGCTTGGTATGAAAGCGATCTTGGGCAGCATCTTCGTCATATTGAAGTAACCGAGGTAGAAAAAGAAATCGACCATGCAGTTGGTTATTATTTGGTGATTCAATCTCCAGTTCAAAAGATCACCCTTGAAAGTCATCGTTTGCGTGAAACGATGCTGATTGCACCGGAGCTTGAGCTCGGAGCACCTAAAAATACTGTTGTCGCTAAATCGAATGAACTACCTTTTGAATCGGATGGAATTGATGTGCATGTGATGCATCATACGCTCGATTTGTCTGTAATGCCTCATGATGATCTTCGTGAAGCGGCAAGAACCTTATTGCCAAGCGGTAAATTAATCATAGTGGGTTTTAATCCATGGAGTTTGTGGGGGCTGCGGCGTTTTTTCTCAAAGCGTGCGGGCGCACCTTGGAATGCTCAGTTTATTAATCATCGGCGTTTAGAGGATTGGCTAAAAGTCGCAGGGTTGTCATTAGACAATAAGCGCTTTGTGTCTTTTGAGCCGCCATTTCATAACAGCCGTTGGCGTCGGCGCTTTGCTTGGATCCGGTCTTTGCTAAAGCCGTTAAAGCTTCCATTTGGTGGGGTTTACATTATGACGGCTACCAAGCTGTCGCCGCGCTATATACCATTAAAGCCTCGTTGGAAAACGGCAAGGGTGCATGTGCCACCCTTTACTAAGCCGACAACAAAAGGAATGAAAGAGTGAAAAACGTTATTTTATATACTGATGGAGCTTGTAAAGGCAACCCAGGTATTGGTGGTTGGGGCGCTTGGCTCACCTTTGGTCAGCATGAAAAACGTCTTTGTGGCGGAGAGCGTGATACGACCAATAATCGTATGGAGTTAATGGGGGCCATTGAAGGGCTAAAAGCGCTTAAAGAAAAATGCCAAGTCACGCTTTATACTGACTCATCATATGTACAAAAGGGCATTACTGAGTGGTTGGCTGGTTGGAAACGTAAAGGCTGGAAAACGGCCTCAAAACAGCCAGTGAAAAATAAAGATCTATGGCAAGCCTTAGATGAGCAGTGTCAGTTTCATGACGTAACTTGGAAATGGGTAAAAGGTCACGCTGGCATTGAAGGTAACGAAATTGCGGACCAATTAGCAAATCAGGGTATTGAAGAGTTGAGAGCGAAATCATGAGACAAGTCATTCTGGATACAGAAACAACAGGCATTGACCCTAAGCAGGGGCATCGCATTATTGAAATCGGTTGCGTCGAAATGGTAGATCGCAAACTGACCAATAATCACTTTCATGTTTACATCAACCCAGATCGCGAAGTAGAAGAAGAGGCGTTTAAAGTTCACGGTATCAGTAATGAGTTTTTGGCTGATAAACCGAGATTTCGTGATATTGCGCAAGCGTTTTTTGATTTTATCAAAGGGGCAGAATTAATCATTCACAACGCGCCGTTTGATATTGGTTTTATCGATCATGAGTTCTCTCTGCTCGGTGGTTATTCTAAAATTGCAGACGTTTGTGATGTTTTTGATAGCTTAGTATACGCACGTAAAAAACACCCAGGCCAGAAAAATAGCCTTGATGCTTTGTGTAAGCGTTATGGTATTGATAACTCGCATCGTGAATTACACGGGGCTTTGTTAGACTCTGAGATCTTAGGGGATGTCTACCTATTAATGACGGGTGGGCAAACCAGTTTGGGATTAAGCAGCAGTTCGGAGCAGGATTCTAAAAGAAACGATGATACGGGTGGCACCATCTATCGACTCAGTTCTGATCGTCCAGTGTTAAAAGTCATTCGAGCGAATGAAAACGAGTTGAAAATGCATGAGGAGCGTTTGGATTTGATAGAGAAAAAGTCCGGTCAAGCCTTGTGGCGTATAGAGCATTAGCCGTTCTATTCTATTTTATTCCCCTAATCCCTCTGTTGTAGTAACAGAGGGATTTTTGGTTAAATCAGTTGTTCTCGTGTTCTTTTACAGTAAGTAAGTTACGCATAGCCCTCCTGTCACACTTAAAACAACCGTGTAAGGCAAGGCCATCCATACCATTTTTCCATAAGAAAGGCGTAGCAGTGGAGCAATAGCAGAAGTTAGCAAGAATAGAAAAGCGGCTTGACCATTTGGCGTAGCCACACTGGGTAAGTTTGTGCCTGTATTAATGGCGACAGCAAGAGTATTAAAGTGCTCAAGACTGATCATGCCAGACTGCAAAGCGGCTTTGACTTCTGTGATGTAAACCGTTGCAACGAAAACGTTATCACTGATCGCTGATAAAAGGCCATTCGCGATAAAAAACATGAGTGGTTGAGAGTGGGTTGGCATATGCAAAACCACATCGATGATTGGCTGAAAAAGATGTTGGGAGTGAATAACAGAAACAATGGTAAAAAACACAACCAATAGCGCCGTGAAGGGCAGGGCTTCTTCAAAGGCATGGCCAATACGGTGCTCTTCTGTGATGCCATTAAATGCTGTTAGTAAGACGATGACCATTAAGCCGACCAACCCTACTTCTGCAACGTGAAAAGCAAGAGAGAAGATTAATAGCACGGCAACGATCCCTTGTATGGCGATCTGGGCTTTGTGTTTTGGGGTGCTTTTTTTGGACTCTTCCTCTTCGAAGTTTTGCAAAATATTGCGCACGTTCTCAGGTAACGTAGCACCATAGCCGAACCAAGACATCTTTTCTAATACGACGACAGTAAGTAGCCCCATGATCAATACAGGGATAGAAACAGGGGCAATGCGCAGGAAGAATTCAATAAAATCCCAACCAGCGACTTTGGCGATCAATAAGTTTTGTGGCTCCCCCACTAACGTAGCAACGCCACCTAAAGCGGTACCGATGGCGCCATGCATCAATAAGCTTCGTAAAAAAGAACGAAATTGTTCTAGATCATTAGCATTGACTGGCAAGATAGTATCGTCATTAGTGTGGTCGTATTTGTCGCTGGGTTGTCCTGAGGCCACTTTATGGTAAACCGAATAGAACCCAATGCTGACGCTAATCAGTACGGCGGTCACCGTTAACGCATCTAAAAAAGCGGACAGCAAGGCCGCAGCAAGGCTAAAAAACAACGAAATGGCAATTTTAGAGCGAACTTTCACTAGGAGCTTATTGAAAATAAACAGCAGCATATCTTTCATAAAGTAGATGCCTGCTACCATGAACATCAATAACAGTATGACTTCAATGTTGCTTGTTACTTCATGATAGACCCCTTCAGAGCTGGTCAGATTTAGTATGACCGCCTCAATGGCAATCAGCCCTCCTGGTTGAAGTGGGTAACACTTTAGCGCCATAGCAAGGGTAAAGATAAATTCGACAATCAATAGCCAGCCTGTGACAAACGGGCCAAGCAGGGCTAGTGACAATGGGTTTAGGATAAGAAAGGCAATAATGACTTGTTTATACCAAAGTGGTGACCCCCCAAGAAAGTTATGACCAAATGCTTGTGAAAGAGTGCCTTTCATTCTTTGCTCCTTGATGTGCTAGTTGCGGTTGTCGCATATATGATTCTTAGTCAGTGGATAATAGCTTATTCGCTCATAATCTTACGCTAGATATTGCTATTTTTTCCATTTGCCCCAATATCATCAAGAACTTACCACGTTAGAGGAAGAGAATATTGGAAATTTTGACAGATTATGCCGGTTTTTTATTAAAACTCGCTAGTATCGTGATTGCGATTGGTGTGGTGCTGGCCATGATAAGCAACAGTAAAGGTAAATCTCGTTCTGGAAGCCTTTCTGTCACTAAGCTAAATGACAGCTATGATCAGATGAAATCCGAGCTGGATCAGCAATTATTAGATAAAAAAGCACTGAAAGAGAAAGCTAAAACACGTAAAAAACAGAAAAAAGAGGAGAAAAAAACGCATAAAAAAATGCATTCACTTGATGCAGAGAACATAAAAAAACGTCTTTATGTATTCGATTTTGATGGGGATATAAAGGCCTCTGCTGTGACGACCATGCGTGAAGAGATTACGGCTATCTTGAGTGTGGCTCGCCCAGAAGATGAGGTGGTGGTTCGCTTGGAAAGTGGTGGTGGTGTAGTGCATGGATACGGTTTAGCGGCCTCTCAATTGCAACGTATCCGTGAAGCCAATATCCCGTTGACGGTATGTGTGGATAAAGTCGCGGCCAGTGGTGGTTATATGATGGCTTGTGTGGCCGATAAGATTATAGCGGCTCCCTTTGCTATCTTAGGCTCCATTGGTGTTGTGGCGCAAATTCCTAACGTCCATCGCTTGTTAGATAAAAATATGATCGATGTTGAGTTACATACCGCAGGTCGTTACAAGCGTACACTGACCATGCTAGGTAAAAATACAGATGAAGGTCGTGAAAAGTTCAAACAAGATTTAGAAGATACCCATGATTTGTTTAAACGTTTTGTGTCGACACAGCGCCCTGCGTTGGATATTGACGCAATTGCTACTGGCGACACTTGGTATGGTTCAGAAGCGGTTGATAATAGGCTGGTGGACCAAGTGATGACCAGTGATGCTTACCTCGTCTCTCATTATGAGCAAGCAGATGTTATTCACATCGCTTATAAACAGCGTAAGGCCATGAGTGAACGTTTAGGGCTGTCTTTGTTTTCTGCTTTTGAGCAAAAAGCCGTCGCTTGGATCAGTAAAGTCATTCAGTCTCGTGGTTATTAAGGTTGACTGAGCAGTCTTACTGTCATTTAGCCTTTGTATAGAGTCATCGGGTACGCTGAGGTTCGTACCCGATGACTCATTTATTTATAATCATTAGGATGGTGGACTTTACTGAGTTTGCATCATCATGAAGTTATCTAAATCTTTCAAGAATTTCTTCTTATCAGAAGGGCGAATCATCAAAGATGTATTCGCCCATATCAATCTCTTAGTTCGGCAGCCAAGTAACCAATGATGGGTAAAGGGCGACGATGGTTAGCGTTAATAGTTGCAGCATGACAAAAGGGATTGCGCCTTTGTATATTTCAGCCATACTGATGTTGCTCGCTGCACTTCGTATGTAGAACAGTGCCATACCAACGGGAGGTGTCAGGAAGGATGTTTGCAGACACAAGGCCATTAGAATCGCGACCCATACCGGATTAAAGCCAAAATTTACTAAAATTGGCATAACCAGAGGGGCCACGATCAAGACGATTTCCATCCAATCTAAGAAAAAGCCTAATAGAAATATGATGAAAATAACGCAGAACAACACACCTTCCGGACTCAATGGTAAGGCGTGAAGCGCGTTTTCAATTACTTCATCGCCACCGTAACCACGTAAGACGACAGAGAAGCAGGACGCACCAAAAATAAGTGCGTATAAGAAGGCGACAGATCGACCTGTTTGATAGCAGACGATACGTAAATCCAGCCATTTTAATCGGCCAGAGCTCCAAGCCAAAAAGGTGGCTCCAGCGGCACCAATCCCAGACGCTTCTGTAGGTGAAGCAACACCTGCAATGATGGACCCTAATACGGTTAACACTAATAGGAGTGGTGCAAATAATGCTTTAGATATGTCTAAAATAATGTCGAATTTACTTATGTTGCTCTCTTCATCTAAAACAAGTTTAGGCATATTAGCGGGTTTAAGCAGGGCATAAATAAAGATAAAAACTACGAAACTGGTTGCGAGTAACAGCCCTGGAATGATGGCCCCCATAAACAGGTCACCAACAGGGATTCGTAACTGATCTCCCATCACAACCAGCATGATAGAAGGTGGAACAAGAATACCCAGACAGCCTGTTGCCCCGACGGTCCCAGCGCTGATCCATTTGGCGTAGCCAGCTTTAAACATAGTGGGTAAAGCTATGGTGGAAAGCAAAACCACAGATGCCCCAATAATACCAGTAGAAGCGGCCAGTACGACGCCAATCAAGACCACGGCGATAGCCAATCCGCCGGGGGTTTTGCCTAAGACACGACGCATTGCTCCAATTAAGCGCTCAGCAATTCCGGAGCGATCAAGCATGAATCCCATAAAAATAAACATTGACATGGGAATGAGAGAATAGCTTGAAATAGTGGAAAATGTTCGGTTAGCGACAAACCCTATGGTACGCAATTCTGCTACGTCGTAGATGTTAAATGAGACAAGGATGCTGCCTAAAGTGGCAAATAATACCCCGACACCACCTAAAATAAAGGCAACTGGAAAGCCTGAAAAGAGGATGAGCATAAAGATGGAAAACAGTAGAAAAACGAATAACTCACTCATGATGCGTCCCTTTATTCACTGGAGTTGATGGTGTGGATGTGCTGTTGGGTTGAATCAAAAAAGCCACATTGTGTAGCAGAATAGCCACACCTTGGAGTGCTAAAAGGCTTAATCCAAGGGCCATAAAGCCTTTGATAAGGTAGCGAGCGGGTAAGCCAGAAGGCATTGGGGAACCTTCACGTAATGACCAAGAATAGCTGGCCATTTCCCATGCATGCCATGAGACGAGAATAATATAGGGGAAAAACAAAAATAAAATGCCAAGAATCTCGACCCAAGCTCGGCGCTTAGGGCTGAACCTACAATGAAAAATATCAACGCGAATGTGTTCATCAACTTGATAGGTGTAAGCCAAGCAGGACATGACTACTATAGCATTTAGGTGCCATTGTACTTCTTCTAATTCCACCAAGCCGATATTGAACACATAGCGTAATATCACATTAATCAAGATGGTAATGATGAGAATAGGCAAAATGAGAGAGCCCGTTTTTCCGATAGCAACAGATAAGGCTTCAATTTTTTTAACAATGGAGTTTACGCAGCGCATCAAGAAATACTCCGATTATGTATGATGAGGATGGGGAGCAGGCGTTAAAGATAAAACCGAGCATTACTGAGGGCGATGCTCGGTTTTATTAGGCTTTAATTGCCTTTATATTCAGTCCATAAAGACACTTTTTTACGATAGCTATTGAGTGAGTCTAAGGTGCGTTTGAAATCTGCATCCTTGCTTGCTTCTTCACTCATGACTTCGTCTGTGCTTTTTTTGAAGGCGGCTAGAACGGCAGGAGGGAATGATTTAATTTTGGTACCTGCGGCTTTGAACTTCTTAATGGCTTCGGCGTTGGCGATAGTGGTAGAAGAGATTGTCCATAGTTGAGTTTCACGACAAGTATCTTCAATTAGGTCTTGTTGGGCTGCACTCATAGAGTCCCATTTGCGCTTATTAATAATGAGCTCATTGATTGCAGCAGGTTGATGCCAGCCGGGTAAATAGTAATATTTGGCAACTTTTTCAAAGCCCATTGCAGCATCAATCGCAGGCATGGAAAATTCCGTTCCATCTATGACGCCACGTTCTAAATTAGGGTAGATATCGCCACTACCAAGTAGTACAACTGACGCGCCAGCTTTTTTCATTACTTCACCAGCCAGTCCTGCGAATCGAATTTTTTTGCCTTTTAGATCACTCGGAGTGTTGATCTCGAAGTTATACCAGCCACCAGCTTCAGAATCCATTAAGCCACATGGGACGGTCATAACGCCTTGTTTAGCATATATATCACGCCATATTTTTAAGCCGCCGCCGTTATAAATCCAATCCAAATACTCTAAAGCTGATGGACCAAATGGTACGCCGCCAAAAAGTTGTAGAGCAGGGAATCGTCCGGCAACGTAGAGTGGTGATGTGTAGCCAGCATCCAGAGTTCCTTGTTGAACTGCGTCAAAGATTTCTAGTGGTGAAACCAGTTTTCCCGCTGAATAAAGTTTTACTCTTATGTCTTTTGAGGTGGCTTTGAGTCTGTCAGCTAAATGCTGAGCACTTTGTCCACTGGCTGGTAGTGTAAGTGGCCAGGCGCTTTGAATATCTAGACGGACTGTGGAAGCACTTGCTTCGATGGCTCCCATTAGGGCAATGGATGAAAGAAATGCAGTTACTAATGGCTTGTAAGGCATTGGGTGTCTCCTTGACGGTGCTCACTATCTAGAGATAGTTTGAGCTGCATTTGGCGGTTTGATCCGCAATAATTTTTATTTGAACTTTAATTCGACTCGCCTGAGAGGGAGCCATAATGCATTTTTATAAAAGCATATTTTTAATTGAATGTTCAAGTAAATATTCATGCATTCAAGTATTGTGCCAAGCTATATTGTGTTGATTATTTTATTTGGAAGGGTAAGAAATAGCGTGCTCTGAATATTTTTTGATTGCGTTTTTTGGTTTTAAGTTTTTGATTTTTATTCTTTTATTCATTCTTTATTGGTTTCTGAAGAGGGGTGAGGAAGTTATTGTCGCTTGTTTGATGTGAAAAATTTATATTTAAAAAAATATGTTTCTGATTGCAAAAAAATGTAAGCGCACCGTGGTTGAGCGATAATCTCGCAGGAAATAACTTTGGGGCGTTAGGGGTGCTGGTTGGGGGGAGAAGATAAAGTATTCCGGTTCACTCTGTGAAACTTTGTCTCCGCCAGTGCTCTTGATACGCAGGGTGGTGTCGCCTGATTGCCTTTTCTTTCTGCATCACTTAGAGCGTAATTGCGATAATCGACTTCATCTTCTAGGAAGTACCAATTCATTCACAGGTTCGGCATACTTCATTCCATCACGGCAGAAAAAAGGAATCATAATCCCCGATTGTTTGAGTGTCTCCAATAAGCTGGCTTTACTAGGAACTCGCTAGGTGGAGCTTTTTAGTCGCATTATCTTTAAGCGGCTTTTTTTTGCTTGCTGTATACTCTCTATTAAATAGCCAATTGATCGATAGGAATAAAGAGATATGGTCGGAACACAAGTTAATAACCCTTTACACGGTATAAAACTGGAAAAAATTGTCACAGATCTGGTTGAGTATTATGGCTGGGACGAGTTAGCGACTCGTATCAATATTAATTGCTTTAAAAGTGACCCATCGGTGAAGTCCAGTTTAAAGTTTCTGCGTAAAACTGAATGGGCTCGAAATAAGGTTGAAGCTCTTTATATAAAGACATTTACCTCTTAACGGGTCAAAGATTGATGTTTTCTTTGAGGATTAAGATTTAGCGTCATATCCCCCGATTCTTATCATAAGACATGCCGTATTTGTTGAAGCGGTTTGGAGTGGAAATGCTTGATGGCTAGAGTACTTGAATAAGTTGGATGATAAAAAGGTGCGTCACTTAGGTGGCGCGTTTTTTTATTTTTATGGTGTGTCCGTTATCGCTAGCTGTTAGTTGTCTTTGCCTTTCCGGTTGGTGATGTCTAGAACGTTGGCCTCATTGGGTTCGATCATCTGCTCTTGGTAGTCATCGTTAATAAGCCTTTGTGCGTGTTTGACGATGAGGAGCAATCTCCGGAGGGTAAGATAAGGGCGTGTACTTGACGCTGGGTAAATTCGTAACTGTTTCATCTAATACGTGTTTTTGATATTTACTAATAAGACGAAGGGGCTTTAAAAGAGTTATATCGTAGTATAGGTAAAATGTTCAAGCCTTTCGTTTTAGTGTTCTGGTAAATTGTGGAACAGCTCTTCAAGTAATTTATTGAGTCTTTGTATTTTTGCTTCTGTCATGCCTTTAAAACTTTGTTTGAATAAATCTTTGGTGGCAAAGCGGATATCTTCAACAGCAGCGATGCCTTTTTCAGTGATCAATACTTCTGTGACTCGGCCATCATCACTTCTTGCTCTTGTATCTACAAGGCCATCTTGTTTCATGCGTTGAATGATTTTTGTTACGGTGGGCAGCTTTGCTATCGCGTGAACTGCTATCTGCGAGATACTACAGGTACCTTCTTCTTTTAAGGTGAATAGAATTCGCCATCTAGGGATGTCAAGGTTCACTTTTTTTAATGCTTTTTCAATGGCAGCACTGTAACGACCATGAACTTGATTTAACCAGTAAAATGGAAAATCTTCTTTATGGAAGTCATCACTTGCAGGGTTAAATCGTTGGCTTCGCGGTGTTCTAGGTTTGCTGCTCATTAAGAGTCCTTGCTTTTAAGAAGGGTGAAAATGTACAAAAAATGACGTTTTTAGTCAATTGAATTATCAAGTGTTTATATCAATAATGATTCTCATTTGCAATTAATTTTTAAGATATGCCATGTAAAAGAGCCAGCCATAGGCTGGCTCTTTTAAGGTTGTATTACCAACAAGGGCCTTTTTCAGATTCCATTTTGCGAACCATTGCACTGTAAAACTTATCAGCAAAGCCACTATCTTTAATGAGCATTTGTGTTAGATCAGCACACTTTTTGCGTATGCTTTGTTCTAGTAATACATCTTCACCACCTAGCGCTCCAGACGTTACCTGAATTTCTGCAGCACGTTGTACTGTCCAGAGAAGGAAGAAGGTGCGCTCTATATCAAATTCTCCCACTGCGATACCATGATTTCGTAAGACAAGAATGTGCTTTTGTCCTAGGCTCTCCAGCATGCGGCTTTTTTCATCATCAAATAAAGTAATGCCTTCAAACTCATGATAACCAACACGCCCATAAAGTTGCGCGCCGTAAAAACTGTCGTGGCTGAAACCTTGTTTTTTCATTGCGATGGCTGAGACTTCATTGGTGTGAGTGTGGATGACACAATGTATGTCTTGTCGTGCAGCGTGAATGGCGCCGTGAAGCGCAAAACCTGCCGGATTACCATCGTATGGAGAGTCGTCTAATTTATGGCCGTTAACATCCACCTTGATGAGATTTTCCGGGGTGATTTCAGTGTAATTTAACCCGAATGGATTCACTAAATATTCGCCTTCAATGTGGGGCAGGCGGGCTGAGATATGATTAAAAATCGTCTCAGTCCAGCCAAAAAAATCTATTAGGTGGTAGCAATGGGCTAATTTTATGCGAAGCGCCCATTCTTCTTCGCTAATGTGGGTGGGGCGTTTTGTTGAATTGCTCATGAGTGTGTTCTCTCCATTTCGTCAGTGTTAAGAATTTGCTTGGGGTTGTGAAGCAATAAAGTGGGTGAGATCCAGCAACTGCTGTGTGGCGATCATTGGGATGCTTACCTTGCTTGCCAGTTCTAAGACGGCATAGCCGATCGCGTCAAGTTCTAAGGGCTGATTCGCTTCGTAGTCTTGTAACATGGAGGTTTTAACTGCACCCATGCCTGCTCCAAGTTCCATAAAGGTGTGAGGATCAAAACGAATTCGTGCGCCGTAAGCGGCGGCAACCAGTAAAACTTCATCGAGTACTTTGCGCACGAGAGGTTTTAAGCGAGTGTCGCTATAGAGTTGCTCAAGAGTGCCTTTGGTTACAACGGAAAGTGGGTTGGAAGTGATATTGGCAGCGACTTTGGTCCATATCTGGTCGCGAATATTGTCTGTGGCTCGCGCTTCGATACCAGCGTCTTCCATTACCTTTCGCACTTGCTCAAGTCGTTCACTCATTTGGTGATTTATTTCACCAAATACGATGAGGTGAGGATTGGTTGAGGTGACGACACCTGGTGAGTTTCTAAATGCGGTAATAAATACCACGCAACCAATGAGGTGATTGTAAGATAGCAATTTGCTAACACTGCCTTCAGGGTCGATGGCTTGAATGCAATCACCAGAAAAGCGTCCCTCAATGCCTTGGAAATACCACCATGGAATGCCGTTTACCACAGGAATAACCACGGTTTTTTCCTGTAGCATAGGAGCGATCAGCTTTAACATTGTTGGCAAGGCAGGGGCTTTGCTACAAATAAAAATAAGATCTTGTGAGCCTAATTCTTCTGCTGAGTCTGAGGCAATGACGTTGACTCTGTGTTCGCCATCTATATCTGTAAGATGGATACCTTTCTTTTGAAGCGTTTCAAGCGTTGCACCTCTGGCAAGTACTTTAACATTTTGACCTGATTTGGTTAGGCGGGCAGCGAGTGTACATCCAATAGCGCCAGCGCCTGCAATACAAATGTTCATAATTCATTTTTCCATTAAAAAATGAGAGATCCTCAAAGATGAGGGCTCTCTCCGGCTGTTGGTAAACTTTGTTTTTTGGGAATCTCCTTAGCTGGAAAGCAGTTCTTGGTGCTTGCTTGCTAACCCTAAATAGGCTTCGATCACCTTGGGGTCATTGGCAAGCTCTGATGCTGGGCCTTGCATGGCAACTTGCCCACCTTCTAGAACATAGGCGTAATCCGCTACTTTTAGTGCCGCGCGAGCGTTTTGTTCCACCAGAAGTATTGAGACACCTTGGCTACGTAAATCGGTAAAAATACGAAAAATTTCACGTGTAATTAACGGCGCTAACCCGAGGCTAGGTTCATCTAGCATTAAGAGTTTTGGTTTGCTCATCATGGCGCGACCAATCGCCAGCATTTGTCGTTCGCCACCGGATAAAGTGCCGGCCTGCTGTTGGCGACGTTCCCATAGGCGAGGGAAGAGCTCATAAATTTCGTTCAAGGTTTGGTTGTAACTTTTATCCCCTCGACGGTAACGCTGGAACGCACCCAGTAATAGATTGTCCTGAACGGTCATGGTGGAGAAAAGCTCGCGCTTTTCTGGAACCAGACCAAGGCCATGACCAACCAAGGTTTCAACATTTGGGCAGATAAAATCTTGGCCATTAAAGTGAATTGTGCCTTTGGAGGGTAATATTCCCATGATGGCTGATAATAGCGTGGTTTTACCTGCGCCGTTCGGGCCGATAACGGTGACCAGTTTCCCCTCTTTTAAGGTTAGATCGATACCAGTAAGGGCTTCTACTTTGCCATAGGCAACGTGAAGATCGCTGACGTCGAGTAGGTTTTTTTCTGTGGCTTGAGTCATTATTCTGCGCCTCCCAAGTAGGCTTCTAAAACAGCAGGGTTGGATTGGACCTCTTCGGGTAAACCTTCCGCAATCTTTTCACCAAATTCCATTACCACAATTCGATCGGCAAGATTCATCACAAAGTCCATGTCATGTTCAACTAATAAAATGGCTAAGCCTTCTTGTCGTAGTTTCTTGAGTAGTTCTGCAAGGGCTTGTTTTTCCTTGTGGCGAAGCCCCGCTGCCGGCTCGTCCAGTAGCAACACGCATGGATCGGCACAAAGCGCACGAGCAATTTCAAGGATGCGTTGTTGCCCAAGAGATAGGCTGCCTGCTTCTGTGTAGAGATGTTCGCCTAGACCAACTCGCTCAAGTTGGTATTGCGCTTCTTGTAGAAGGCGTTGCTCTTCTTCACGTTCAATGTGAAGTGCTGAGCTGATAATACCTTTGTTGCCGCGCAGGTGAGCACCCAGTGCGACGTTTTCTAACACTGTCATTGTGGCGAGCAGCTTTACGTGTTGGAAGGTACGGCTCATGCCCATATGGGCCACTTGGCGAGAGCTTTTGCCTTTTAAGCTTTGGTTCAAAAACAGTATTTCACCATCGCTTGGTGTATCGACCGCAGAAAGTTGGTTAAACATGGTGCTTTTGCCTGCGCCATTTGGACCGATTAGCGCGAGTACTTCGCCAGCATGCAGTTTTAGATTCATTTGGTTGTTGGCAACCAAACCACCAAAGCGGCGAGTAACGTTACAGGCTTCTAGTATCAATTTGCCTTTTTGTGGCAAATCTCGACGTGGTAGTTCGGCGGCGGAAGAAGTGATCTTTATATGGTTTTGATTGCGCCATGAGGCAGGTGCAAGCTTCACTAATAAAGGCCAAATGCCACCAGGTGAGCGTTGCATCATGAAAATAATTAACAACCCCAAAACAATGGCTTCGTATTGGCCATTGCCGCCCATGACAAGGGGCAACCAATCCTGAAGCCATTGCTTGAGCATGGTTAAAATGCCTGCACCAAGCAGTGCCCCCCAGACGCTGCCAACACCGCCAACCAATGCCATAAACAGGTAATCAATCCCCATACTAAGGCCAAAAGGGGTTGGATTGACAAAGCGTTGAGTGTGCGCGTAAAGCCAACCTGAAATAGCGGCGAAAAGAGCGGAAATTAAGAAAATCACCATTTTTGAGCGAAAAGTGTTTACGCCCATGGATTCCGCCATTAATTGACCGCCTTTTAGGGCTCGAATGGCACGGCCTTCACGGGAATTAAGTAGGTTGCTGGTAATCCAGACAGCTACCATCAAAATGGCCCAAATCAAGTAATAAATCTTTTCGCCTTTATCGAGAAGAACGCCAAACAGGCTCAAAGACGGTAATCCACTGATGCCTGTGTAACCACCCATGGAACTCATGGTGCCAAACAAGTAATACAGTGAAATGCCCCAAGCAATGGTGCCTAATGGTAAATAGTGTCCTGATAATTTAAGAGTAAGGGCGCCAAGGAACAAGGCAACGGCAGCGGTTAATAGTAAGCCGATAAGTAGCCCCACCCAAGGTGATCCTGCCGACCAAGCGAGCCAGCTTGGTAGTTGTTCTGTGGTGGTTAGGTAGGCGGAGGAGTAGGCGCCAAGTCCAACAAAAGCCGCTTGACCAAAGCTGGTCATACCACCTACGCCAGTGAGTAATACCAAGCCCAATACAACCAGTGCATATAGACCAATATAGTTAAGTAGAGTGATCTGAAATGTGGGTAATACTTGGGGGGCAATGGCAAGTATGACTAAGACAATAATAATTAAATTACGCGATTTCATTTATTCGTCATCCTCTACATTGTGGCTATTCATCGAGCGCCAGATTAAGAATGGAATAATCAGGGTGAAAACGATGATTTCTTTGTAATTACTTGCCCAAAAAATGGAGAAAGCTTCGATCATGCCCACCGCGACGGCACCAATGGCGGCAATGGGGTAGCTGACAAGGCCACCAATAATGGCCCCGACGAAACCTTTTAGGCTGATGATGAAACCGGAGTCGTAATAAAGGGTGGTGATGGGGGCGATCAAAATCCCCGATGCGCTGCCGATAAAGGCGGCTAGGGCAAAAGTGGCCTTGCCAGCAAAAATCGGTGAGATGCCCTGTAAACGAGCCCCCATTCTATTTACCGCTGTGGCGCGAAGTGCCTTGCCATATAGCGTGCGCTCAAAAGCGATGAATAAAGCCACAATGAGGAAAATAGAAACCAGAATCACCCACAGGGTTTGGCTTTTTAACATGACGGCACCTAAGCGGAAGCCCGTGTCTGAAAAAGGTTGTGTGCGAGCCCCTTCAGGCCCAAACAATAATAAACCCACGCCTACCATGGTGACATGAAGGGCAATGGAGACAATCAGTAAAACCAGTGCGGGAGCATCTGCTAATGGCTGGAAAAATAAACGATATATAATGGGGCCAATGGGCACGATTAAGCAAAGTGTTAATGCTATTTGGGCGATCATTGGGATTTCTGATAATGACAAATTATTTAGCAAGGCGATTATGATCACGGCATAGCCAAGTTTAAGAGCGATCATTTTCATTTTGTTTCGATCAATGTGGCGTTTGATTTGTTGGTAAACATCAAGTGCGCAATCGATTAAAACTAGACCTAATAATAGCCATTCCAATTTTGGTGTTTTGCCCATCTGCATGGCGGCCATTGTTAACGCGCCAAATGTCACGAATTCTCCTAATGGGATGAGAAGTATTCGCGTGACCGTAAAAACCAGCAAAATTGATAGGGCCAATAAGGCGTAAATGGCCCCATTGGTTAGGCCATCCTGTCCAAGCAGTGTGGCAATCTGAAAGTTCATTTAGTGTGATTCCTTTTGTTCTCATTGATTTTTGTGGCTTCGTGGCGACAAATTTTTTTTAGTTTTTCTTATGGAGGTGGGCTGGCTGGTGTGCGCCCACCTCTTTATGGGGCGGGTGTTATTTTAATAGTGTCCATTTGCCATCTTTGACAGTAATTAAAACGCGGCCGCGTTCGTCAAAGCCGCTGTGGTTTTCTGCTGTCATGTTATAAACGCCCTGTGTAGCAGGCATTTCTTTGGTTTTTTCCAGTGCATCACGGAGTGCGCTACGGAATTCCGCTGAACCTGGTTTGCCTGACTTTAGTGCGCTTGGAATGGCGTTCTCAAGGAGTAGGCCTGCATCTAACACATTGCCGCCGAAGGTGGCGGGTGTTTCGCCATAAAGTTTTTTGTAATCTGCGATGTATTTTGTGGCGATTTCTTTAGAGGGGCTGTCTGGTACTTCATCTAAAACCAGCATGGAGCTTGCGGCTAGAATGGTACCTTCAACGGCTTTGCCGCCAAGACGGAGGAAGGGGTCGAGTGCTGCACCGTGTGTTTGGTAAATTTTACCGCTATAACCTTGGTCTTTAAGTGTGGTTTGTGGCATTACCGATGAGCTTCCAGGTGCGGCAATCAGAACGGCATCTGGATTGGCCATTAGGATTTTTAAGCCTTGACCTGTCATGGAAGTGTCTTGGCGCTGAAATTGTTCGTTCGCGACAATTTGAATGTCGGCTTTTTGGGTTAGGTCTTTCATTACTTTGGCCCAGTTTTCACCATAGGGATCTGCTGTGCCGATAAGTCCAATGGTTTTGATGCCGGTTGCTTTCATTTGTTCGACCAATGCTTTGGCAATTAGGTCGTCATTCTGTGTGGTTTTGAAAACCCATTTCTTTTGCTTTGTCATTGGCAATACAACGGCAGCGGTCCCAACTGGCGCTAACATTGGGGTACCTGACTCTGCCGCGAATTGAATAACGCCCATTGCGTTGCCTGAACCACTTGGGCCTATGATTGCGTCCACGTGTTCTTCGTCAATTAACTTCTTGAATGCTTTAACCGTCGCGGTTGGATCGCTTCCGTCATCTAGCGATATGTAGGTGATTTTTTCACCACCGGCAGAGGTGGGAAGGAGGGGAATGGTGTTTTTTTGAGGGATACCTACTAGTGCGATAGGTCCAGTAGTAGAACTGACTACGCCAATTTTTATGTCAGCGTTTGCTAACGGTGTGAGTAGCGAAGAGCTTAGAAGTAAAGCAGATATTACTTTTTTAGATGTCATGAGGTGTTCCTTTTATGTCGTTAACACTATTTGATGTTTACAGCGTTTTTTATCCCTTAGAGATCCTTATTCGCCTCTTTAACGGGTAACTATTTTTCTAGCTATTTTTATTGAACTTATACACTTTCATACCTTGATAAGAAGTTAGCCTGCCACTGTTTTTTGTAAAAAACAACACAAAAAAACAAATAAAAAAATGCACGAAAAAGCACTTTTTTCTCATGTTTTTATTTTTCAAGGAGGAGTAGGTGGAGTTTTTATTTTGCCTTATTTTTGCTGTTTAAAATCGATTTTTTTGCTTTATTTTTGTTTTAAATCAGCTATTTAGTGCTTTTTTTCGCGATTTCATTGACATAAATTTTGTTTGATGTCTGGTTTTTAGTCTGTTATTTTGTTGATAATTAACTTGAAAAATTAGTTGACAAGTAAAGTAATTGGTACGACCTTATTAATATTCTTTATACGTTAACTTAACGTTTTTGAGTGGTGCAAAACGGGATGTTGGATGACGGTGGTTTCTGTTGTTCGACGGTGAAAGAGAGAAGTTCTTAGTCTTTTTATCAATGCAGTAAAAACAATAAGAACCTTCATTTGAACAGTGTATTCGTCCTATAGGGTCGTAACTAAATCTGCATTAGAGGAGCTAATTATGAGTCTGAATAACATAGATACGCCTTACCAAGAAGAAAAATCCTCAGGATCTGTATTTGATGCTTTGGGAACTGAGGCGTTTGAGCAAGTGATGAGCGACATTAGAACTCGTGCACGCAATAACGAGTTCGATAGTCAGCAATTTATTAGCCAAGACGTTATTGAAAAATTTCGCAGTTTGGGCATTTACCGTGCCTTGGTTTCTAAAAAATTTGGTGGTGATGAAATAACAGCGGCTCAATTCTGTGAAGTTGTAGAAGAAATTTCGAAGGCTGACGGTTCGGCTGGTTGGGTGGCAAGTTTTGGTATTGGTGCCATCTACCTATCCGCATTGCCTATGGCTACTTTAGAGAAAATTTATGCAGATTCACCAGACATTATTTTTGCTGGGGGGATTTTTCCGCCTCAGCCCGCAGAGCTTAGTGCAGGAAATTACAATGTGAAAGGTCGATGGAGCTGGTCTAGTGGCTCTAAAGGCGCTGATATGATTGGTGTGGGTATTTTGCCTAAAGACGGCGCGGGCGAAACAATCGGGGCGCCTCGCATGGCAGTGATGCCTTCAAGTAAATTAACAATCGAACATAACTGGGATGTGACCGGGATGGCCGGAACGGGCAGTCATGATTTGGTTGTCAATAATGTCGATGTTCCTGAAGACTGGACTTGTATTCGTGGTGGTGCGTCTAGTTCAGAAGGCACTATATTCCGTTATCCATCGCTTTCTCTAGCGACTCAAGTGTTGGCAGTCGTTAGTTTGGGTGTCGCACGAGCGGCATTGGATGAACTTAAAGCCATGGCGGCCGGCCGTGCTTCTGTGACTGGTGCACCAAATATTGGCGAGCGCCCTCTGACTCAAGCGGAAGTGGCTAAGGCCGATGCAGATCTGCGTGCAGCACGCTGTTTCTTCTACGATGCAATCAATGATGCTTGGCAGACATTAGAGAAGCACGAAGACTTGTCTGCTCAGCAAATTAGTTTATTACGTCTTTCTTCGACCCATGCTTCTCGTGTTGGCGCTGACGTTGCGCGTAGAGTGCAAATGGTCTCCGGTATGACGGGCGTTTATAAGAGCAGTCCATTGTCGCGTTTTGTTAACGATGCGCAAGTGGTTACTCAGCACGCTTTTATGGGTGACATTACTTGGCAAAATGCCGGTGCCATCTTCTTCGGGCAAAAGCCATTACCAGGTTATTTATAAGAAATTAGCCTAATTTTATCTATTTTTAGACGAACTTTTTGACTATTGGAGAAATGTATTATGAGCGATAAAAAACCATTACGCGTACTGTTTTGCATGGGGATTAACCAAAACTTTATGGATGCAGCACGCGATGAGCAATTAGATGTTTGGGCTGCATTTGGCGAAATGTGGAATGGCATTCACGATATGGATGGTGTTGACGTCATCGGTAATATGGACGATGACCAAAGTATGGTTGGTCCGTCTGCTGGCTACCCTTGGACAACCTATTTGTTGGCTGATGTTAAAGACTACGACACTGTGGTTGCCTGCTGTAACTTGCTACGTACGACAGCGGTCGGCGATACACCATACAAGCTTTGGCGTTATGTGAAAATCGAATCTCGTATCGGTCGTGAACTGATTGTACAACGCGCCTAAGGCCTAACGATAAATAAGAAGGGTACAAGTATGAAGGACACGAATGAGCTAGAAGCGATATTGGCACGAGTTGACGCTTTAGAAAGCGACCGCGCGATTCGTGCTTGTATCAATCGTTATATGGATCTATGTGATCATTTAAACCCAGCAACTCCATTGGGTGAATTAGGTGACTTGTTCACCGAAGACGCTAAGTGGGAAGGTAAGGGGGCGCGCTATTCGAAAAGCTTCGGTGGTTATGAAGGTCGTGATGCCATTGTTGCTATGTTGTCGAAATACACCGTTGAACCTGCGCATTTTTCGTTAAACGTGCATTACCTATCATCCGAAGTGATTCGCGTGGACGGCGATAAGGCTTTTGGTAGTTGGAACATGATCCAAGTGTCTAGCTTTAGTGCAGGGGGTTCTCATCTCAACAGTGCGCGCTTGAGCGTGTCGTTTCGACGTGATAACGGCGTATGGCGAATGGCACATTTTCAAACAGAGAATCTGTTTAGCCGTCCGGTATCGGATTGGAATGATGATGCCACATTGCCTGTACCTAAATAAGCTGATGCGAAAGCGATCGGGTCGATGTCTAAAAGATTAAAGAGAGAAAAAAGATGAGTGAATTAATTGCGTTGAAAAATATCAGTCAAAAAGCGGCAGATATGGTCGAAGAGGGTCGTGTTCACAAAGCGTTGTATTCAGACCCAGAAATCTTTGAAGAGGAATTGGATAAAGTCTTCCAAAACACGTGGGTGTTCATCGGTCACGAAAGTGAAGTGCCAGAAGCCGGTAGTTTTAAAACCGCCTTTGTTGGTCGTCATCCTGTTATCTTGAGTCGTGACCGTAAAATGAACTTACATGTTTTGTTGAACCGCTGTCGTCACCGTGGTGCAACCGTGTGTGAAGGTCGTAAAGGTAAAACGAAAGCTTTCACTTGCCCATATCACGGTTGGGGGTATGGTTTGGACGGTGGTTTGCGTGCGATCCCGAAAGTAGAGGAATATGAAGGGGTTCTTGATAAAAGCGATCTGCCACTAGAAAGTTTGCGTCATGAGTCGTACCAGGGTTTAGTTTTTGCCACCTTTAAAGACGACATCGAACCACTAGAAGATTTCTTGGGTGGCGCGAAAAAATGGATCGATCTGTTTGTGAAACAAGGTGGCGGTTACCCATTGAAAGTGTTGGGTGAGCATCGCTTTAATTTCCCAGGTAACTGGAAAATTCAGCTTGAAAACACGACGGATGCTTATCATTTTCCAATCATCCATAAGTCATTTATTAGCTCATTGGATAATGCCACTGCGGACATTTTTGATTTCCTAGATGGCGACGGCTTTGTTGAAGATTTGGGGCATGGCCACAGCGTCATGGTAATGATTCCTGACTTAGTAGATTTAGAGGCAGATTTGGATCAACCGATTCCTGAGCGCTTTGAAGATCTTGCTCAAGCCTTGCGTGATGAAGGTCAGGACGAAGAGCAAGTGAAACGCCTTGTGCGTGCTGCTCATGGCACAGGCTTTAACTTGAACTTATTCCCGAACGTGTCATGTTCAATGGCGTTTTTCCGCGTTTTGCGTCCAGTGAGCGCTGAGGTAACAGAGATTCAGCATGTCGCTATTGGCGGTGACGGTGCTCCTGCACCCTTTAACCGTAAGCGTATGCGTCTACATGAGCACTTCCAAGGGCCAATGGGTTTCGGTACACCAGATGATGGTGAAGCGTGGGAACGTGTTCAAAAAGGATCAATGGCCGGTAAAGATGGCTGGATTTTGGTTAACCGCGGTATGGGGAATTTACACACATCTGCGGATGGTAATGTCGCGGGTGCTGTGTGTTCTGAAACAGGCATGCGTGGTGCGTATCAAAAATATAAGCAAATGATGGCCGCCGAAGGGGAGAAATAAGATGACAATTAATACAGACCTGCTTAATAAGGCAACGGCGTTTATTTGGCACGAAGCTGATCTGTTAGATCACAAAGAATATCAAGAATGGTTGTCTCTTTGGGATAAAAACGGTTTATACATTGTGCCGACCGACAACAATGAAACGGATTATGAAAACACCTTAAATCTAGCGTTAGATGATGCTGATATGCGTCGTATGCGTGTGGCTCGTTTGGATAGTGGTGAGTCTGTGTCGGCTAGCTCTGTCAGCGGCACGGTTCGTATGGTATCCCGTGTGCGTATCTTAGAAGAAACGGCAGACTATGTGGTTGTGCGCTGTGCTATGACATTGAATGAATTGCGTCACGGCAATCTTGTGTCATACCCTGCTGACTTAGAGTATCGCTTAAAGCCAACAGATGACGGTTTTGTAATTGATCGTAAAGTGGTCAAACTGATGCATGCTGACGGTTTCTTACGTACAGTAAGTTTCATCTTTTAACGGTCTTTGATGACCCAAAAAGAGGGCGAAATAATGTCTCAATCTACACAATCAAACGTGGCACTGGTAACCGGTGCCGCGCAAGGGCTTGGGTTTCATATCGCATCACGTTTGTGTGCGGCGGGTTTTCGTGTGGTATTGACCGATGCTAATGGAGAGGCGGCTAAATCAGCCGCGCTTTCCCTTGATCCAGAAGGGAAAAGCGCCATTGCTTGCGAGTTAAATATCGCCAAGAAGTCCGATTTCGAAAATGCACTGAAGTTTGCTCTGGCTGAGTTTGGTGCATTGCATGTGTTGGTCAATAACGCGGCGGTAACGAAAGCCACACCGGTTATGGATATTTCCCCTGAAGAGTTTAATGAGGTGGTGAATATCAATCTTGGTGGTGTGTTTGTTGGTTGTCAAGTGATGGGTAAACACATGGCTGAACAAGGCTATGGCCGTATCATCAATATGTCGTCTTTGGCTGGACAAAATGGAGGCACTTCAACAGGCGCTCATTATGCCGCTTCCAAAGGTGGCATCTTGACGGTAACCAAAGTCTTTGCCAAAGAGCTTGCTACCAAGGGTGTGACTGTTAATGCCATTGCGCCTGGACCGATTGATTCACCAATGGTGACCGCTTTGGTGCCAGAAGAGCGTTTGCCAACCTTGTTGGGCGCGATTCCTGTTGGTCAACTAGGTGATGCGGACTTTATTGGTGATATGGTCGTGCAATTTGCTCGTCCAGAAGCCTATTTCACCACCGGAACAACATGGGATGTCAATGGCGGTTTGTTTATGCGTTAAGCAGAGTTGCCTGCTTAGCGAGTTCTATTTGAGTTATGTTTGTGAACCAGGGTCCCGACTTCGGCCTGGGTCGGGAGGAGAGTTGCATGTCTGAAACATTATTGAAAGTCGTTGTTCGTAAACGAGAAAACCACACTGACGGTGTGATGGCTTTAGAGCTTGCGAGCCTCAATGGTGAGGCATTGCCAGCTTTTGAGGCCGGTGCACACGTTGATGTGCATTTAGGTGATGATCTGATTCGTCAGTATTCGCTGTGTAGTGACCCTGCAGACACCAGTGCATATCGTTTAGGTATTTTAAAAGATCCGAACTCGCGTGGCGGGTCGGTGGCAGCTCATCTCAATTTGCAAGAGGGCTCCGAACTAACCATTGGTATTCCGCGTAACCACTTTCCATTAGAGAAAAGTGCTAAGCGTTCTATCTTGATTGGTGGCGGTATCGGAATCACGCCGATGATTGCGATGGCGTATTCCTTGAAGGCAGAAGGCAAGGCATTTGAGTTGCATTATTGCAGTCGTTCGCCTGAAACAAGTGGTTTCCTTGATGAGTTAGCGTCTTGTTCATTCTCCAATCATGTTGATTTACATTTTGATTCTGAAGATCAGCGTTTGGATTTGGAAGCGGTTTTGAAAGACGCTGATGCAGATACTCATCTTTATGTTTGTGGTCCGAACGGTTTTATGGATTGGGTGATTAGCACCGCGAAAAATCTCGGGATGGCTGATAGCAACGTACACAAAGAGTTTTTTAATGTGGAAGTTGAAACAGGCGGTGCAAGCTTTGAAGTCGTTGCTGAGCAAAGTGGCGTTACGGTACAGGTTGGTGAAAACGAAAGTATCGCTGATGCACTAAAAGCGGCTGGCGTGAAAGTGAAAGTTTCCTGTGAGCAGGGGACATGTGGCACTTGTCTTTGTGATGTGATTGAAGGCACGCCGGAGCACCGTGATGTTTACCTGACGGAAGAAGAGAAAGAAGACAATGATCAAATTACTTTGTGTTGTTCTCGTTCACTTTCTCCTCGACTTGTTCTCGATATTTAATACCCCCTGATAAGGGAAGGAGAATACTATGATTGATACAAAACTATTCCGCGATGGCATGTCTATGCTGGGTGGTGCCGTGTCCGTGATCACTACCGATGGTGAAGCTGGACGTTTTGGTTTTACAGCAACCGCTGTAACCAGTGTGACAGATGAGCCACCGACTTTGTTGGTGTGTATGAATCGTAACTCATTCGCTAATCCTCACTTTAAAAAGAACGCGGTATTGTGTGTGAACGTATTGCAAAGTCATCATCAAGATGTTTCTTGGGATTTTGCCAACCGTGATTTAACCAGTGAAGAGCGCTTTGCTAAGCATCAATGGACAACGCTTACAACGGGCGCGCCTGCATTGGATGAAGCCTTAGTTAGTTTTGATTGCGAAATCCATGAAAGCCATGAAATTGGCTCTCATAACGTCTTTTATTGTCGTGTGAAAGACGCAAAAGTTGGCACGGATGGTCAAGGCTTAGTGTATTTCAACCGAGCTTACCACTGTTTGAATGAGCAATCCGTCGCTCAAACAAAGTAATCCATAGAGAGGCTGTGATTGCTCACTATCAATTGACCGCTTTAAGTGAGCAATCATAAGGATCGTCAGCTTGATGGCGTCTTGTCTTCCTTCAGCGCTCCACCTGCCATTATCTATGCGATGGATGGTGAAATAGGCATATTGCAAGACAGAGGCTTTCGTTGTAGTAGCAACGCAGTGAAAGTCATCTTGGCACGCAGGGCGTGATGTTAGGTCGAGCGTCTTTATTTACTCTAATGAGATTTAAAATTTTTTTACAACACGAGTAGGCAGTTTATTTATGAATAAGAGCATTGATGTAAATGAAATGGGCTTGTGCCAAATGCTACGCGCCATAGAAGAAGGGGATTGCACTACCGAAGCGCTCATTCACGCTTGTTTTGATCGCATAGAAGCCCGCGAGCCTGAGGTAGGTGCTTGGCAAAAGAAGCGTACTCGTGATGAATATCTTGCTTATTATCAAGCTGATAAAGCCTTCTTTGATGCCAGTTTGTTAAAAGGACTGCCATTGGGTGTGAAGGATATTATTGACACCGAGGAAATGCCTACGGAAATGGGTTCATCGATTCATGCTGGACGACAGCCAGTTGAAGATGCAACCTGTGTCGCCTTAATTCGTGCTGCGGGTGGCATAGTGTTAGGGAAAACCGTTACGACAGAATTTGCTTATTTCAAACCGGGAAAAACCAAAAATCCTGCCGATTTAGAACGTACACCTGGGGGATCGTCTAGTGGTTCTGCTGCTGCCATTGCCGACAACATGGTGCCAATGGCGTTGGGTTCTCAAACTGCAGCGTCGGTGATTCGTCCTGCTGCTTATTGTGGTGCCATTGGTTACGTAGGAAGTCGTGGCGAATTTTCATTACGTGGTGGCCAGCCATTGGCCCAGTCGCTTGATTCACTGGGGCTGTTTGCGCGTAATGTTGAAGATATTCAGCTACTGCGCGCGATCTTGTTGCGTCAGCCTGCTTCTATTAAAGCGAGTGAATCAATAGCGCCAAAATGCGTATTGGTCTGTCATGGAGAATCGGTTGGTGAGACGTCACCAGCGATGGAAAGTGCTACACAAAAGGCTGTAGATAAGCTCAAGGCGCAAGGCGTCAAAGTGGTTGAGTTGGATGCTGGTAATCGCATAAAAGACATGGTGAACCACCATATTAATATCATGGCCTGGGAAGTGTGTCGTAACTTGGTGATAGAATCCTTTCAGCCAAACCAACTAAGCGACCCATTAGCCACTTTGATGGAACAAGGTCTTACTATGGATCGTTCAAGTTATGTCGCGTCATTGGAGGCGGTGCAAGCGTGTCGAGATTGGTTATGGCGTTATGTGCCAAAGGCTGATGCCATCTTAGCGCCTGCTGCACCAGATATCGCACCGCTAGGTCATGCTGCCACTGGTGCACCACACATGAGTCGTCCTTGGCAGGCTATGGGGCTTCCTGTCATTAACGTATCGGGTATGAAAGATGAAAATGGCATCCCTTTAGGATTGCAGCTTATCGGAAGAGTGCGCGAAGACGATGGCTTATTGAGTCTTGCTAGCTGGCTCAAAGAATTGTTAAATTGAGCTGCTTTGTTCTGATAATAAGAGTGGTTTATCTGATTCTGTGCTATCGAATGAATAGGGACGCTAAACTTATGGCTACTTTTCATCATTGCAGATGCTTATTTTAGTGTCCTTGTTGAGATCAATATTGCGATAAGGTCTTAATCTTATTCATACTGGTAGTTAAGGGGAATAGTAGGAGAAGTGCTCGGATAGCTAACTTTGCTCTAATTTTTTATGTCAGTTGGATGTGGCTGAAAAAGTTATAAAAAAAGATTTTTTTATGAACTACCGTTCTATACCTATTCAGTATTGTTTTTCTTCTGATTTTGAAGATTATAAAGAATGCATTGTGAACTACAAAAATATATCTGTATTGTACTATCAGTTTCATGCGTCTTCTGATCACACTATGGTGGTTGCAGATGGTTGTGCGGATATTCAGTTTTGTTGCGATCAAGACAATGTTTCGTCTACGATCTGGGGATCTGTTCTTACTCCTCAGCATATCAAGTTTAACGCGGGAAAAACCTATTACGGTATTAGGTTATCTACCTCGGTAAGTAGGAGGTTGTCCTTTTTTCATTATTCTGAGCTTATCAATACAGGCGTTTCATTATCCGGGTTGAATTGTTTTGGAAAAGAGTTATCCGAGAAGATAGCTTTGGCCCAAAACTTTAAAAAACGTATCTTACTAACTCAACAATGGTTGACCGCTTTTGGCTTTTTTGAACCCCAAAAAATGGACTTCATTGATCACAGTATTAATAAAATATTGGAAGATAGAGGGAATATGAAGATATCCGCGTTGGCCGAGTATATTGGATCAAGTGAGCGCCTAATTAGGGATAAGTTTACTAACGCAGTTGGCATGTCGCCTAAGCAATATAGCAGGATTGTTCGCTTTCAAAGTTTGATTGAGCTCATTTTGTTTGATGGGCGACATAAACTACTTTCATTGAATGATCTGATTTCGTCTTCTTATTATGATGAATCTCATCTATCAAAAGAAGTGAAGTTTTTTGCTGATATGACACCAAAGCAATTCATTAAAGAAACTTCAAATGTTGTTATTAGAAGAAACACTATTGCCAGTTCACTTTATTGAGTGGAAGGCTGGTCGCCTAACGGTGTTAGACGACCAGCTCATTGCTTAAGAGAGTATGCACTGAATGTTGGTGTTGGCTAGTAATCCTTCTTCACCAAATTCAACGCCAAGCCCAGATGACTTAGTGCCACCAAAAGGTGAGTTAGGTTGAACTGCACCGTGTTTATTAATCCAAACACTGCCACATTCCATCCTTGCTGCAACACTTGATGCCTTGGCTTTGTCTGTTGACCACACGGATCCACCTAGGCCTGCATCGTTGTCATTCGCCATGGCAATCGCTTCCTCGACGGTGTCGTAAGGAATGATCGGTAAAGCTGGGCCAAATTGCTCGTTTTGAACCAATGGGTTTTGATTGTCTTCGATGGCAACCAAGGTGATTGGGAAGAACAGGTCTTTTGGATTGTCTAATGGGCCACCAAGTAGCACTTTGCCTCCTTGCTCGACAGACTGCGTAACAAGGCGGTTAACGATATCAAACTGCATCTTGTTCTGAACTGGTCCAAGTTCCGCACCTTCTTCAAATCCGTCGCCAACTTTAATGTTTTTTGCAAAGTTAGTTAATGACTCGCAGACTTGGTCATAGATAGATCTATGAACATATAGACGCTTCATTGCGGCACAAGTTTGGCCATTGTTGATGAATGCCCCCCAGAACAAGCCTGGGGCAATGGCTTCTGGGTCGCAATCTGGTAATACAATACCAGCATCATTGCCACCTAGTTCAAGTGTTAGGTGTTTTAGAGTATCAGCAGCAGAGGACATGACTTTTTTGCCCGTTGCCGTAGATCCAGTGAAAACAATTTTATTAATGTCTGAGTGATTGGATAATGCAGCGCCTAGCTCATCACCACCGGTAACACTGTTGATTACACCTTTTGGTAATACGGAGTTCATCAGCTCGATCATACGAAGAGTCGAGAGAGGTGTATAAGGCGATGGTTTACAAACAACCGTGTTGCCTGATAGTAGCGCAGGAATAATGTGCCAAATAGCAATTAGCACAGGCCAATTCCATGGGGTTATTGAAGCCACCACACCCAATGGACGACGATGCAGTTCTACGCGACCGTTTTCGTCTTCTTGTAGTATTTTAACAGGCATCTCTAGAGTTGCTGTGTAGCGCGTCCAGGCAACTGCTCCACCTATCTCAAACATAGAGCCAAGCGTTGCACCGATTGGCTTGCCTTGTTCTTTGGTGATAATTGTGGCGATTTCTTCACTGTTTTGCTCTAGCACATCAGCAATTTTATTGATGTAGTTCTGACGTTCAGAGTAGGCCAGAGAGGACCACTGTGGGAAAGCATCGCGTGCACTTTGAATGATGGTGTTTAGTTCGTCTAAAGTCGCTTTTGGAGCTTCTGCAATAAGCTCTGATGTCGATGGGTTAAATACCTTGAATGAATCAAGAGTGGACATTGCTTTACCATTATTGATCAAATGATAGTTCTTCATTTTAAACTCCATTGCGTAGCTTTTATTCTTATTGAAATTACATTCATCTCGATAATAGTTTCATTTAAATTGATTGTCATGTTTAAGTATTGCAAAAATCAGACATTGATAATTATTTATTTCCTCCTATGGACGAACCTTAGTGGAAACGGATTTTTTCTAAGTAAGTGTTGTTTTTTAGGTGGTTGATATAGCTGTTTGGTGTGGTGTTAAGTAGTGATTTGAACTCACGTGAAAAGTGAGACTGGTCATTAAAACCTAGATTATAGGCTATATCAGATTGCTTTATTTCAGTATTTAGGTTGATGTTGTAAAGGGCGAATTGGCAACGAACGATACGACAGAAAGCTTTAGGGGTTATCCCGGTATCGTTGATAAATTGTCGTTGAATGGTTCGGCTCGTATAGCCTGTAAGCGACTCAAGATTCTGTATTTGCACATTTCCTTTTGAATGGAAAATATGAGCGATGACTTGTTGGGTGAGGGAAGAGTGATTTCTTATGCCAAACTTAATGAGGAAGTCTGAAAAAATGTTGACTTGATTGGTAAAAGAAGTCTCGCTGACTATCTTTTCAAATAAATCACTTATTTTATGGGTGGTCTCATTAAAGTTAGGTCTTTGATTGACTAGCTCTGAAGCAGAAATATCAAGAAAACTAGGAATAGAGGCTGGAGACATTCTGACGCCAAAGTAGCGATGCTGATTAATAAAGTCAACACTTTGTGCTTCTAGTGTTGTTCCACAAACAATTGCAGTGGGCTTTGAGCTATCACAATCAAATAAAATATCAATACAGCCATCGGGAATGGCATTGATTACGTCCACAGAGGCTTGTGCTTCAAAGCTGTAGAAGTGAGAAATAAATGGCACGCTGGAAACCTTGACCGAGTACTCTCCAGCTGAGCAAAATACAAACCAAGGTTGTTTAGACCGAATATTTGCAATGCTAAATTCTTTATGAATGCTGTTCATAGCAGCTCCTTATTATTTTTTTCCCCATTGAAATACACGGAGCTGGCTTTGTATTGTAAGAATCGGCGGATTTACATAACCCTGTCAAAAAGGTAGATTTTGATAGAATCCACCTAGCGTTTAATGCTTGCTATTTCCTTAGTTACATCTTGATTTATCATATGCGAAAAGTCTCTTTGGAGCATGAGGCAGGATTCATTGTTTTGGCTGATAGGCTAATCTGGCTGGCGATAACGTGGTTGAACGAGCCCAGTCAAAATTGGCTTTGTCGCCACTGACTTGGAGAGACCCCTTTTACCCGCTTAAAGGCGCGAGATAGTTGCGATGCGTCTGAAAAACCCCAACGATAGGCAACTTCCGTTATTGATAATGGTTGTTTCATTGCGTCCGCAGTACGCATGTCTTCACAGCATTTTTCGATGCGCATCTGTAAAATAAATTGAGCGACGCTGATGTTCTCTTTTGAGAAAAGTCGATAAAGGGACCTTTTCGACATATTCATTGCTTTTGCTATACGTTCTGGACCTAGGCTTTCTTCTGTTAAAAGGCGCAATATATGCTGTTTAGCACGCTCTTTCATAGAAGAAGCTGAATCATTATTGGTAATCTCAAGGGAAGGTTTGATTAATGCACTGATAGCGCATTGCAGTGCGTCACCATCTTCTTGAAGAGATGGGGCTTGGTGATCGGTATTTGCCAATTGACGTAAGATAGCGGACAGCATTTGGCTACTGGATCGATTTTGAGCAATTTTGGTGATTCGATTTTTTGCATGTGTAGAGCATAAGTGGTCAACGTAAGACTTTGGCAAGTGTACTGACATTTGCTCTATTAGGCCTTGTGGGTGCATGTCGTAAGGCAGTGACGAATCAATAAGGGCGATTTCCCCTGGTAGTAATAGATCATTGTTGTTTGACCAAGAAAACCCCATAGAGCCTTTCTTTTGTAGGATGACAAAATAGTTTTTGTCGTCTTGGCTAGTCGACTTGGAACGGACTATCTTTTCTGCATTGGTTTCGATGTGAACAACGCCTAAACCATTATGATTGTCTAATCTCATCTTGCCGATAAAAGGGATGTTGCGATGTGGTTGAGTGTCAAAATTGCCGCAAATAGAATGAACAGAATGTTCCCAGAGGTCTAAGTCGAGCATTTCTTTCTCCCATTATGCAGGGCTCTCTGGTTCTCGACTTGTTGATGATAAGAGCCTAAGAGTCATGCGAATTTAGTTGAAATGTAAACTATTTTAGCAAGTATTGTTCCAACTAAATTCACATGATGTCAAGATCTAATCTTTTGTAGGTTTCTCCCTGTTTTTAGTAGCACATGATGACGGATTTGACTTCTGTGTAGTCATTTATGAACTCACGACCAAACTCTCGGCCGACACCAGATTGTTTCGTGCCCCCAAATGGCACAGAAGGATCAAGAATAGAGTGCATGTTGACCCAAACTGTACCAGACTCAATTTGCGGTATCATTCGCATGGCTTGAGATAAGTTATTAGTCCAGATACTGCTGCTTAAGCCAAATGGTGTGTTATTGATTAAATCGATTAACTCTTCTTCGTCTTCATAAGGCATAAAGCTGATAATTGGGCCAAATGTCTCTTCTTGCATGAGTGTTTCATCCACACTGGATGCTTGCACTATCGTGGGCTCAACAAAAAAACCTTCGCCCTTAATGGCTTTACCGCCGTGTAACACTCGGCTTTCTTGGTGAGCAACCTCTAAGTATTCGCAAACTTTGTTGAATTGCGGTTCGTTAGAGAGCGGACCGAAATAAACGCTTTCATCAAGTGGAGAGCCAATT
Source organism: Marinomonas spartinae (assembly GCF_900089775.1). Taxonomy (GTDB): domain Bacteria; phylum Pseudomonadota; class Gammaproteobacteria; order Pseudomonadales; family Marinomonadaceae; genus Marinomonas; species Marinomonas spartinae. The sequence continues at coordinate 292,707 of NZ_FLOB01000003.1, read as the reverse complement.
TTGGCCTCACTCAATTTTTGTGCGAGTTTAGTGGTCAATTCGTCAATGCGAGAGGAGTGTACATAAACACGTTCTGGTGCGGCACAGACTTGGCCTTGATGGATGTAACCTAACTGAAAAAGCCCGCCAACAACACGATCAATATCCGCATCTTTTAAAACCGCAGCGGTGTTTTTACCACCTAATTCTAAGGTGCAGCGAGTTAAGTCAGCGGAGGCTGTTGCGCTAATTTTCTTGCCGGTCGCGACAGAGCCGGTAAATGAGACTTTACGGACTTTAGAATGCTGAATAAGCTGACCACCCACATCGCCTTTGCCATTGACTATGTTAAGAACACCGTCTGGTACGCCAGCTTCTTTGGCTAATGCCGCAATACGCAGAATCGTCAGCGGTGTGAACTCACTTGGTTTAAGAACAATGGTACAACCTGTACATAATGCCGCACCGATTTTCCAGCAGGCAATCATCACGGAAAAATTCCAAGGTAAAATACCTGCAACAACGCCAATGGCTTCTCTGCGAGTAAAGGCACTGTATTCTTCACCTTGCATAGAAGGGAAAGATGGCGTCATGGTTTCACCATTTATTTTGGTGCTCCAGCCAGCGAAGTAACGTAAAAACATCGCACTTTGTTGCACTTCAAACATGCGTGAAAGGTGGATAGATTTGCCACTGCACAAGGTTTCTAGTTGAGCAATTTCTTCCCCATATTGTTCAATTAAATCGGCCAATTTATTGAGGACAACACCGCGAGTATAAGGTGACGTTTTCCCCCAAGCACCTTTAAAGGCTTGATAAGAGGACTCAATGGCGGCATCGACCTCTTGAGTGGTTGCACTGTGGATTTTAGCAATAACGGCTTCCGTAGAAGGGTTAATAACATCGAAGGTGCTATCGCCAGATGCTTTTGTTTTACCGTTAATGAATTGGCCATGGTCTTGTTTCAAAAAAGCTTGTGTGGCGTCTAATAATGGAATGTCGGACATAATCTTATCGCTCCTTAATTTGAAGAGTTTAGTGTGAAGTGCGCGCCACGCTCACCAATCATCATGGCAACGGCGTTGGTGTTACCACTCGGTATTTGTGGGCAAATAGAGAGATCCACCACGCGAAGGTTTTTGGTGCCGTGAACCTTAAGTTCTAAATCAATGACGGAGTCACTGCGAGACGAACCTAGTTTGCAGGTTCCGCCTGGGTGATAGACGGTTTTGATGTTTTGACGCACAAAGGTCTCCAGCGCGTCTGTGTCATCGATGGCAATGTTATTTGGCTCGACCACTTTCTTAATAATGCTTTTTAAAGCGGGCTGTTCCATGGCTTTTAGCCCCATTTGAACGGCGCGAATTTGACTTTTTACATCATCAGGGTGAGACAAAATTTGAGCGTCAATCTCAACTAAATCACTCGGATTATTCGATTTTAGGCGAATTTCTCCACGGGATTTCGAGCGCAGATGACCTACTTTGATTGAAACACCATGGCCTTCTGCTTCGGGCTTTTCGCCAGGCGTGTTATCAAAATTATCGAGAAGAGGAAGGAAGTGAAATTGAATGTCTGGGCGGCCCACATTTTCGCTGTCGATAAAGGCTCCGCCTTCCAGAATATTACTGGTTAGTAAGCCTGAGCGAGTCGTCATCCACTGCATCATATGTTTTATGGCCGATAAGCCTTTATCTTCATTGAAAATACTGATGTCTTCTTTGGTGGTGGCATTGATCGACATATGTTGGTGATCGTGAAAATTCTTGCCGACGGGAAGGTCTATCTTAGGAGCAATACCCACCGCACTAAGATGCTCGGCAGGGCCAATACCAGACAGCATAAGAATTTTCGGGCTGCCAAATGCACCTGAGCTGATGATGACTTCTTTGCGCGCTTTTGCCGTTATCGCTTCACCCTCTTTTATTGAATAGACAACACCCGTGGCGACATCGCCTTCAATATTCACTTTATGAACAAGGGCATCTGTCTGAACGGTTAGGTTTGGATTATTGATAACGGATTTGAGGTAGGTTTGCGATGTACTGGCACGCTCACCATTTTTTGTGGTGGTTTGGTAAAACCCCGTACCTTCTTGTGAGGCGCCATTAAAATCATTGGTGTAAGGTAAGCCCATTTGCTGGCAGGCACGAATACAGGTTTGTGTTAAAGGGTGACGGTATCTATTTTCACTGACAGGAACGGCACCCGCTTCACCATGATACGTGTCGCCAAGACTTTCGTTGGCTTCGGCACGCTTGAAAAAGGGTAATACATTCTCATAGCCCCAACCTTCACATCCCCAGATAGTCTTCCAATCATCGTAATCTTGTTTTTGCCCGCGAATATAGATCATGCCATTCACTGAACTGCCGCCACCTAACACTTTACCTTGTGCGATTAACATTTCGCGGTTGTCGCACTCAGGTTGTGGAAGCGTCATATAGGGCCAAGATTTTTGTTGGAAAACCTTAACAACGGTGGCAGGAATTTTATGAAATAAACTGCTGTCTTTTTCGCCAGCTTCGAGCAGAAGGACGGATCCGGCGTTGGCTTCGATCAGACGCGCTGCGACCACACAGCCAGCTGAACCTGCTCCTGCAATAATGTAGTCAAACTCTTTCATTGCATGTTCCTCTTTATAATCTTTTATTATGATTCCCCATTAAACGCATTTGCCTTGATTTGTTGCATGGCAATCAGTGCCAAAAAAATGGCATTTTTTGACAACTTTTAAAGTCTCACAAGAAAGTCTGTTCGATAGTGAAAAGGAAAGAGGAATATTCTGACAAGCGCTAGATCATTTTATAATGGAATTGAGGGTAGAGGCTTTTACTATAGTGCTTCTGTCGACTGGACGAGTCTAGTTTTGTGTGAGGTTGACCATGATTAGGTCTGTAGAAGCTATGACTAAAGGATGAACTGCTTATCGAAAAAGGTGTTGTGCTTAATGGTATGAAGACTACAGAGACAACCTGATCGACAACAGCTCCGCTCATGCTTAATTTTTAGTGATAAAATTGCCTTATTGATACCAATTGGTGTGCAACTTACAAACTATATTTATTATCACGCCCTTATCTAACTCTTATATTAAAAAGCATGTTAGCGTATGTTTAAATTGACTCCACTAAGGTGAGTTTTTATTTATTGTATCGATTTATATTATGTCCAAAAAAACTGCGTTTAGCATGTGTATCAGACCTTTTTTTTGCAGGCTTTAAAAACACGATGATTGAAGACTTATCTCAGTTTCCTTAATGTTAACCAGATATAAAAATCAAAGACAGTTCATTTTTAATGTCTTCATTTTTTGTTTTAAATCTATGTTTTTTAAATGATTGATCTAGTGTCTTTATTATTTTTCAATAGGTTGTTTAAAGTGATTCCTGTTTTTGTTAGCTTTTGTATCCTGTAAGCGTAATGAGAGTTATTGTTGCTATAGTATTTCTTGTAGTATCTCTTTGGATAAGGGGTATTGCTTATTAATATTATTGTTATATAAAAAGGAATTTATTATGAAGATCAAGAAAACCTTGTTGGTTAGTATGATGATGAGCGGTGCATGTTCAATGAGTGCAATAGCGGCCGATGTGGAGGGTGGTATTGTGAAAAAGGCTCCAAGCCAAACGATAAGCCTTCCGTCTAATCTTTTGTCAATTGACCCTTCTGCATTATCTGCTGTGCGACCTGAATTAGCTCCACTTGGTAATGCAACGCCTAAAGCAGCAGCTGAGGGTATTAGTTATTTCGAAATTGCAGGCATTGAATCTTCTAAATACCCTTTTGAGGGAGTTTCACCTAACCAGACTTCGACAATACAGGATCATGGCGGTGCTAAGTTAGTCGTTTATGTTTGGCAGCGTGGGTATGGAAATGTATATGATGCAACAATGAATGGAGTGTCTAAGAGAGCCTCCTCCGAGTATCGCTGCGGTTATGACTTACATAGATGTTCCTCAGGTGAGATAGTAACCGGGTGGTTGCATTCGTTTGATTTTAGTGGGCAGGGGCTGGAGTCCGGTCAGTTTAAAGCAAGTTCATACTCTACGTCATATCCAACCGGATTATGGAGTGACTCAATTACCATAAGATAAGAAAACTATGTACTAACTAAATCTAATACGTACTTATTTTAAATATCATATCTTTCTTTTCTCTGTGTCACTTCCTGCTTTATTTGTCATTGTCGAGAAATAGGGTTGAGGGGGGGATTTGGCTGAGTTGTGTTTAAAGCCTGTTTTACTAGGCGTTGGCATATTTTTAGGTCAGTTGAATAGAAAAAAGCGCGTCACTTAGGTGATGCGCTTTTTTTATGTTTATGGCGTGTCTTTTGTCACTGGCGTTAGACGTCTTTACCGATCCAGACAACGCGGCCGATGACTTCTAGGTCGTTGGCTTCGTTGGGTTCGATCATTTGCTCTTTGTAGTCTTTATTGTCGCTAAGCAAGAGTAAGCCTTTATTGATGAGTTTTTGCACACGTTTGACGACGAGGTGGTTGTCGGTGCGTATTACGTAGATGCTGCCGTCGATCATGTCGCGCTGGCTGGTGTCGATCATCAAGGTGTTGTTATCACTGATGGTCGGCTCCATGCTGTCACCACGGGTGAAGACAAGGACGAGATCTTTCTCGTTGAGGCCACGATATTTCAGCCATTTGTGGCGAAAAGCGAGAAAACGTGTAGGTTCTTCTTCCATGGGCGCGGTGCCAGGTCCTGCGGATACTTGGATTTTGTAGCCTGGGATCATGGCGAATTCTTTGGTGATGTCGTCTTTCGGTTGCGCTTCTGTCTGTGGAGCATTGTCCGTTTTTCCTGTAACGAGCCAGTTGACAGACACTCCGCCGGCTTCGGCGAGGGCCAGCAAACGCGTTAGGGTGGGCTCTGAGTCGCCTTGCTTCCATTTACGAACCACAGATTCAGACACGCCTGACAAACGTGCGAGCGCGCTGGTGCCGCCCACTTTCTCTGACAGCATGTTTATACGATCCTGAAACGAGTCATACCCTAATTCGTCCAAGTGTGACCCATTATTTGGTATTTTTTCTTTCATTTAGATCGCTCTTAAGTCTCTGATTTATATAAACTTATTTTCATAAACGCACAAAAAGGCGAATTATTGTCTCGTGTGACCGCACAAATGTGTTGATTGGTCGTATGATTGTGCTATCTTATTAAAGGCAAATCATGAACAGAGCAACTCAATAGGGTTGTTCTATAAAACTGCATAGAAGGAAGCCAAAAAAATGAGCAAGCAATGTACTCACTCAACAACACTCTCTGACTGGCATCGCCAAGACATTATGGCGGCGATTCGCAAAAAAGGAACCACACTCGCCGAGTTAGGTCGCCAGCATGGCTATGAAAGCCCAGCGGCGCTCTACAATGTCTTTAACATGTCCTATCCAAAAGTGGAGCGTATTATCGCTGCCTTTTTGGAATCACATCCCAGTGAGATATGGCCATCCCGATACCAAAAGTCGGATATTGATTTTAAAACATCCATCAGTTTAACGCACTTAAAGAAGTAAAAACCAATTAACTTTAGTAAACCAATAGATAAATAACAAAGCAACGAAAACCGCGTCAATAAATCGTCACTAGGACGATTAACTATAGCAAAGGATGCCGTTATGCACAGCAAGCACCATATTGAATCCGTTAAGACATACGCTCTATAGCGTCTTGTAACAAGCCAACCCCATAAAAATCAAATAGATAGGCGATTCCAAGGCATCGTTCTAGGAAAGTTGCGCCCAAAATTTAGGGTCGGAGACACACATGAAACAATGGTTAACCGCAAAAGATATCAGCGAGCAGCGTTTGCCAGGGCTACCTGAAAGCAAAAGTGGCGTGCTGCGTTACGCAAAACTGAATAATTGGGAATGCCAAACCACCGCTTCCAGTGGCGGTTTGCGCTATGAATTCCACATTTCGAATTTATCAAAAGCCGCTCGTGAGGCGTTGCAAGAGCAGCATCGCCTAGCGGTATTGAAAAAAATGACCCTGCGACCCACCGCAGGGCAAAACAATAGGGCGTTAATCGCACCAAGCAGTAAGAACAACACCAGTATCCGTCAGCGAGATACGGCCAATAGTCGCGCTATGGTGTTGCGTGCTATCCAAGGCATGGTCGATGAAGGCATTAGCCAAGAAAGCGCCATCGCGACGATTTTGACACAAGCGCAGTTGGGCACCTTAGGGCAAAGCAATCCGGTGTTGGAAAAAGCCTTAGCCGAATCGGTGGATGCCCGAGGGCATACTCGTTACGTTCATTCGTGCGATTCACAAACAGCAGGGCGCTCTTATCCGAGTAAACGCAGCATTATGCGTTGGTTTGCCGAAGTGAAAAAGCAGGGCGATTTGATCCCTAAAAAGCGTGAAAAAGCCCCTTTGCCCAGTTGGTTTGCCGCGTTTCGAACATTCTATAACGTGCCAGAAAAGCCCAGTGTGAACGGTGCCTACGAGCTATTTCGTGACAACTGGCAGGGCGAAGAACCGTGTCCAAGCATTTACGCGGTGCGTCGTGCCTTGAATAAGTTGGGCAAAGTCGAACGGGAAAAAGGCCGTATGGGTAGCCACGATTTGGTGAACATTCGTCCCTTTGCTCGACGTCGTTTCGACCATCTTTTGCCCTGCGATATTTACAGCGCCGATGGGCATACTTTTGATGGGGAAGTGTCCCATCCGCTCCACGGTCGTCCGTTTCGTCCAGAGATCACGACCTTTATCGACATTGCCACTCGCCGAGTAGTGGGTGTGTCTGTGAACTTGGCAGAATCCGGCATTGCCGTGTTGGATGCCTTGATGGATGCCTGCAAGTGCGGCGTGCCAGCGCTTATTTATGTGGACAACGGCTCGGGCTATGTGAACCACATGTTAAAGGACGAAGCAAAAGGCATTCTTGCACGCTTGGGGTCTGAAATGACGCACTCCTTGCCGTACAACTCGAAAGCGCGAGGGGTCATCGAGCGTGTGCATCAAACTTTATGGGTGGCTGGCGCGAAGACTCTGCCAAATTATGTTGGCCAAGACATGGATCGCCAAGCAAGACTGGCCAATTTTACCGCCTCACGCAAAGGCGCACAGGGGAACGGCCCGATCAGCACCATGAGTTGGGAGGCCTTTATGAAATGGGTCGATGGGCGGGTGGACTGGTACAACAAGCGCCCCCATAGCAGTTTGCCGAAGATAGACGACCAAGGCACTAAGCGCCATCAAACCCCATTGGAAGTCTGGATGGACAAGGTCGCTACTGGCTGGGAGCCGTTGGAGCTTAGCAACGACGAGATCGCCCATGTGTTCCGTCCCCGTGAAGAACGCACCGTGGTGCGTGGCGAAGTGCGTTTGTTCAACAATCGCTATTTTTCTCCTGAACTTGAAGAGTTTCACGGCCTTAATGTGCATGTGGCCTATGACATTCATGACGCAAATCGCGTGTGGGTGTTCGACATGGAAACCGGTGAATTGATTGCTCAAGCCGATTGGAACGCCAACGAGAGCAAATATTTCCCTGATTCCATGCTTAACCAAGCGCGAGAAAAGCGTGCTCAAGGCCGTTTGAATCGGGCGATGAAAAAGGTCGACGAAATTGAAGCAGAGCGCACAGGCAACGGCATTCTAGACGCATCGCCTTCCGCGTTTTATCTAGAAGAGCAGAACCGTTTGGATGCCTGGCAAGGAGCGTTTTCTCTCACCAGTGCGCAACGAATCACTACACAGCAGGCTGAGCCGCTTGCCGACCCCGTTGCTCAGCAAGCAGACAACGCGCGCCAACCAGCCAACCCTTATGAGCCCTTGTCGCCTGCGGGTCGCTATGCCTTGTACCAAGCGTGTCAGCGTGACCCAGAGCAGGCGCAGCAGCATCAACGCTGGCTCGGTACCTACCCATTAACCAAAGAGTATCAGTATTTTCGTTCATTAGATGAGTCGTCCCATGAACGAGACGACATCAACAAAAAACAGGAGCCGTCATCATGATAGGAATCGCGCAAACCGCCAATCTCGCCCTGTGCGACATGGCCATCGAACGCGCCCAAGCGCGTACCCAATCACTGCCCGGTATGGTGTGCCTATATGGCCCCAGCGGCACCGGCAAATCCGTCGCGGCAAGCTTTGTGGCGAATCGCCGTCGTGCTTATTACGTGCAGGCGAAAAGTGTCTGGACCAAGAAATTTTTCCTGCAAGCCATCTTGCGGGAAATGGGCATCAGCACGGTGAAAACCTTGCCAGAAATGCTGGAGATCGCCGCCCAAGAACTGGCGTTGTCGAATCGGCCTTTGATCATCGATGAGATGGACCACCTGATCGACAAAAACGCCGTGGAGCTGGTGCGAGATTTATACGAATCCAGCCAAGCGGTGATCCTATTAATCGGCGAAGAGCGCCTGCCAGACAAGTTGAAAAAGTACGAACGTTTTCACGGTCGAGTCCTCGATTGGGTGCCCGCCCGTTTGGTGGATTTAGACGATGCGCGCCAGCTGGCGAGCCATTATGCACCGAGCATCGAGGTGGCCGACGACTTATTAGACATGCTCATCGCCCATGCGGCAGGCAGCATTCGGCGTATTGTGGTCAACCTTGAGCGCATCCACGAAGTGGCACTGTCTTGTGGTTGGACCATTGCCGACCAAGCGAACTGGGCCAATCGCCCACTGTATACCGGCCATGCGCCAAAAAGGAGGTTGTTATGACACAGCACAGATCGAATACCCAAGCCTTAGTGGATGTATCCGCCTGGGGAGAAGAGCCTCCCCATTTTATCCGCTTACTGGCCGATGCAGTGGCCTTGAGCAGCCGCGCCACCGTAGCCCGTCAAATTGGCGTGAGCCGTTCGGCAGTATCGACCTTATTGTCGAACCGTTACCCGAGCAAAACCACCAATAAAATCGAGCAAAAAGTGGTGGATGCCCTGGGGCGAGTGAATTGCCCAACCTTGGGGGACATCACCTCAGCGAAATGCCATCGCACACGGATTCGTCCTTTTATGAACACCAATAACCAAACCATTGCCCAGTTTCGCGCTTGCGCCAACTGCCCAAACAACCCCAATCGCCGGAGTCAACAAGATGAGCAATAGTATGAATCACACACAGCAAGAGAGCCAATCGTCTATCATTCCAATGGGCTACCGCCAGAATGCCAGCGGCCACTTGGTACCAGAAAGCGCCATTCGCGAGCAAGATTTATTGCGCGATCAAGTGGTGCAAAGTTTGGTGCCCAAAGCCCTTGAGTTGCATAACGCCTTGCAGGCCTTTAAACAGCTGGCCTTGCAAGACATCGACGACTTGATCCAAATCGCCGGTGAGCGTTACGGTGCCAAACTGGGCGGTAAAAAAGGTAACGTCAGCTTAACCACCTACGATGGCCGTTATAAAATTCAGCGAGCGTTTCGCGAAGTCTTGGCCTTTACTGAAGAGATCGAAGCCGCCAAAGGGTTAATTGATTCTTGTCTATCACGCTGGAGTGAAGGGGCCAACGACAACATTCGTGCTGTGGTTAGCCAAGCCTTTCGAACCAACACCAAAGGCGAAATCAAAACGGGCAAGATCCTTGATTTGATGCGTTTAACCATCGAAGACGACGAATGGAACCGCGCCATGGAGGCTTTACGGGATGCCCTCAAATCCATTGGCACCGCCGTCTACGTGCGAATCTACGAACGCATCGACAACACGGACCAGTATCGCCCAGTACCGCTGGATCTTGCTGCCTTATAAACTAGCCAGCCACGATACTTGTCACAAAAAGAAAAACGACAAAACCACCCAACGAGGTGGTTTTTCTATTTATAAACCACAAGCGTTGTAATAAGAGTGTAAGAGGGGTTGACCACAAATCCTAATGCCTAAAAAATGTCCGGCGTCAATATAGTGATAAGGATATTATTATGCAGCCATTGAAACACTACCCGCAACCTGAACGCCCGTCTGATCCAACGCCACTCGAAATGGCGATCTACAACTACGAACTCAAAGCCAAAGCCTTTTATGACAAAAAAGCGCGACTTGGCGACGCCAAAGAAGCGGACGTAACCAAACGACTTAACCAAGACTATAAACACCTAGAGCAAGAGCGGAATAGGTTGGAGTATATTACGGTGATACAGGAAGCTTTGGAGAAATATCGGGAAAATAGTGAAGCCATCGGCAAAGAAACTAAAGGGTTAGGATTGTTGGAGGAAGAGCATCATCCAACAAAAAAATTAGCTAGCTTTTTAACGGCCTCAGGAGAGCCTAAACCCTCCATAAAGCATGAGGCCCATCATATTATTCCAGGTAAAGGGCGCTTTCGAAAACCTGCCATAGCGAGAGCAAGGCTTCGTTTGCATGTCAATGGTATAGGAATTAATGATCCGATGAATGGTGTATGGTTATATGGTGTTGAGAAGGGGAAGCAAGAGTTTGATTGGGCAACGTCCGCAGCCACTTCTCACCGTCGAATACATCGATATAACTATGAAACATGGATAGCTACAACGCTTGGCGGAAGATTAGATAGAGTAAGATTTATTAACCGATTACAAAAAGTGAAATTCAAAATCAAGAATGGCATGATGCCTGAGAAAGTGATGATGAAAAAAGACGAATCTTGGGATGGCTTATCATGATGTACGCAGTTCGTAATATTACAAACTCATATGATGTTATTGAGTACGACTTTTTAGAAGTTGCGGAGAGACTAAAAGGGAGAATGGGAGGCGATATCCATCCAGTCATGTATTTATTGGATATGCATGAGGATAATAATCCTCTATCTGAGTATTGGCCTGACCCTATGGAGTTTAAGTACACTCCTAAGGGTAAAAAGCAGAACAATGACGTAAGTATTTTAGAAGGCTTAATCGTGTTTAGTGATAAAGCCCATGATGCCTTGCAGCCACTGCTGTCAGAATATGGTGAGTTCTTAAAAATCGATGTGGAAGGGGACAGAAAGTACCTTTTTAATCCTCAGGTATTTGGTAAAGAAGATCCTACGCTTAGTATAAAAGGTTATTTTAATAACGTTCATACTGATTATGAATGTATCGCGTTTAATAAGGACGATGTAGACGACAAGGTTTTCTATAAAAGCAAACTGGCTGTATCGCGTTTGTACTGCAATGAGGCTTTTGTCGAGGCGTTTAAAGGCCATCAGCTTAAGGGGCTGACTTTCACGCCAATAGAGGATTATATCGATAGAAGTGAGTTTTGATAGACAAAGTACAATAAGCGAAAGGAGTCCCGTGGCAATATCATGATTTACGCTGTTCATAATACTGAGAATACTTCTGATGCCATTGATATGGACTCGCTTAAGTTGGCAGAAGTGCTGGCATTAAAGATGCCTGATGACATAGATCCCATCGTGTATCTCGTTGAGCTGAGACAAAAGAACGACACACTTTCGGAGTATTGGCCTGAGCAGATGGCGTTTAAATATTCTGGTCGTTATAAAAAGCACAGTGTCGATATCAATATCCTCGGAAACTTGATCTTTTTTAATGGCAGAGCGTTTGATGCCATGCAAGGGCAGCTGTCTTCATATGGGGAGTTTCTAAAAATAGAAGTAGAAGGTGATCAACACTATCTCTTTAACCCTTTGGTATTTGGCGAAGAAGACCTTGTGTTTAGTGAAAGGCAATATTTTAACAATGTACCAACAGGCTACAAAAACATTATGTTTAAAAAAGAGGATGTGGATAAGAAAGTCCTCTTTAAAAGTAAGTTGGGTGGCGCTTTTATTTATTGTAATCATGAGTTTGTTAAGGCGTTTAACGACCATAACCTGACGGGCATTCAGTTCACATTGATTCCTGACTACAATTACAAAGAAGAGTTCTAGAATCAGTTAATCGGGTTATGCAACGAGTGACTGGCTGTAAACAAAACCACCCATCGAGGTGGTTTTTTATTGCTAGTGATCCGCTAAAAATCATTGACCGTTAGAATTTTTTACTAACGCATCACCATGCTATTTTTCTTAGCATGATGACTTTAGAACCTTGGCAATCTTTATTGCCCGACTCAGCGCAGCAGCTTATTCATGTAATTGGATGGGCCGATACGGCGCGTCTTATTAATACCTTTGGCGGGACGACGTTGCCGATGCCATCTGGCGTGAATGCCATTGGTCGCGCAACATTGGCGCTCTTAGCCGAGAAAATGGGCGATGAGGTAACACAAAAACTCGCCCAATATTACGGTGGCGCGCCCTTGTACGTACCCCGCTGTTCAGCGGCTCTGCGTCGTGCTCGCGATAATGTGATTATCAGTGAATTTGAAGCGCGTATTCGTGCCAAAGAAACCGCCACCAGTGCGGTGAATCAGTTAGCCATGGAGCATAAACTCACGGATCGTCGTATTTGGAAAATTCTGAAAACCACCCCGCCAGATGACCCTACACCGGATTTATTCCAAGGCTTTGCCTAACTCATTGTCTCTTTCATGGCCCTGATCGGGCCTTTTTTATGTCTGCGATTTTGTTATTTCCCCTTAAAAAAGGTGAATTTCAATGATATGAACTCAATTACCTCTTCGCTCCAACAAGGTGATTTCGATGCAACGACGTTGCACGACAATAAGGCGCTGAAAGTCTGATACAGCAGAGCGTAACAGAATGCACCAATATAAAGTCATGAAGCTAATCCAACGAAACAAGCAGCACAAATTCCCCCTCTATTACTGAATCCATCCAGTCAGGTTCCTTCTCTTGTGTCTTGTAACGTGAGGCAAAGCTCGCGGCAGTTGGCCGTGTGTGTTGTGTATTTTGAAGAGGAGAAAACGATGGGAGCCCGTCGACAGTTAAGTGTGATCGATAGTGTGATTATTCATCATGCAGAAACCCCTAATGGCCATGTGTTTACGGCTGAACAGATTGATCAATGGCATGAAGCGCGCCATTTCGAACGAGACATGAGTATTTGTCCGGGTTATAGCCCGTTAAAGCACATTGGCTATCACTATGTGATTGAGTTAGACGGCACGATTCAACGCGGTCGGCCTCTGGAAGAGGTGGGGGCACACACCTATGGGAAAAACCCTAAAAGCATCGGTATTTGCTTGATTGGTATGGATAAATTTGCCTTGGTGCAATGGCGGCAGTTGCTCAAACTTATTCAAAGTTTGGATGACAAGTTAGCCACTTCGCTGGCGGTGTACGGCCATAACCAATTTAGCCCGAAAACCTGTCCAGGTTTTAATGTTCCAGCTTGGATCAGCCGTAAATTTCGACCACTGGATCAACATATTTTAGAAGGTGACTTCCATGGGGTGGTTTAGCGATTTGTTTACGTCGGGAGCGGGATCCTTGGTGTCGTCCATTGGCGAGGTGGCGGATCGCTTTATTGAATCGCCGGACGATAAAAACGCCTTCAAGTTGCAAATGCAAACCTTGATCCAGCAGCGAGACAGTGAGATCGAGCAGAGTTTGCGCAAAAACTTGGAAGCCAAAGAGCGCGTCTTAGTGGCGGAGTTAAACCAAGGAGACAGCTACACCAAACGGGCTCGCCCCACGGTGGTTTACGCTGGGCTGATTTTTATCGCGATCAATTATGTGGTTTTTCCTTTGCTTGCCCGCATAGTGACGGCCACGGGTGTCATGATGGATGCCTCGCCGTTGGCGGATTTGCCTGGGGATTTTTGGTTGGCATGGGGAGGCATTTGTGCGACTTGGTCGATCGGCCGAACCATAGAAAAACGTGGAACGCAGACCCCGCTTACGCAAGCGGCGACGGGCTCTAAGCCAGTAACCAGCTTGCTTAAGTAAGGATGGGATAGGACAAGATTATGGATTTATTAGATTGGGCGGCGGATTTAGAAGAAGCCTTTCGTGCGGCCTCGATTCAACAACACAGACAACAAGGGGAGGCGACCTTCACGACCCATTGTGTGGACTGTGATGAAGTGATTCCCGCCCCACGACGGGCGGCATTACCTCATACCACACGCTGTATCGATTGCCAGCAAGATGAGGAGAAACGCCAATGACAACTGATTGGGGGCAATGGAAGTTTTGGTTTGATGTAGGGCAGTGGGGGATTATGCTGATGTTATCGGGCTGGATGTTTATTGACAAAGGTCGTGCTAAAAACAGCAATGCCATTCGTGAGATGACCATGAGTCAACAAACCTTGGACAAACGCATTACCCAGCTAGAAAACAAAGCCGCCACTCACGAAGACATCGCCAAACTCACCGCCGAGATGGAAGGGCTGAAAAGCACCTTAACCCGTCTGACGGTGACAACAGACCGAATACACGACTATTTGTTGAATAAGAAGGAAGGGGGCTAAGTGCCCTCTGGTTCGTTAAATACTTTGTATGAATAAGCGGTTTTGATTAGGATAAGGAAACCGAATAAAATTCGGTCATTGTAAATGATAGATAAGGATATCCATGTGAACTTTTCTTACACGCCTAAAGCAAAGCCAATTCGTCCAAGCAACCCTAGTGTTTTAGAGATGGCCATCCACAGATACCAATGTCTAGCGATAGACTACCATAACAAAAAAAATCTTGATGCATCTCTTATAAAAGAGACCCCAGCGGAGCTTAAAGAACGTATTGAGTCGTTAGAAAGAGACTGGGAGCATCTGCAGTTAGAAAGAAAAAAGATTGTCACGCAAGTTATTCTTCAGAAAAACTTGGAAAGCTATCGGAAAGAGAACCTACAAAAAGATGAAGATGAGCTGTTTGAAGAGCCTCATCACCCGACTCGTCTTCTCGCGAGGAATTTGAGTGCTATTGGCGAGCCTAAGCCTAGCCCTGATCATGATCCACATCATATTATTCCTGGAAAGGGTCAACATCAGCAAGTTCGATTAATGGAGACGCGCTTAGCTCTTCATGCACATGGAATTGGTATCAATGATCCGCTAAATGGCGTATGGCTGCCGAGAAACAAAAAACATAAAGGACATTGGGCTGGAAAAAATACCCCTGCCCATCGAGAAATTCATAGTTTTAACTATGAAACTTGGATTGTTAGTACGTTTAGCTCTCCACTATTACCTAAACAGGCATTTGTAAGTCGTCTACAGAATGTGAAACGTAAGTTACTTAACGGGGATCATCCTAGTCAGATAATTGAAAAAAAAGATACAAACTGGGCAGGTAAGGTATGAACATATATCAGTTAAAAGATATTCCCGATGAGTTTAAAACATTAACTTTAAATGTGATGTCTCTAGCTGAACAGTTAGGTAGCAAAAAGTTGACTCGTCAACTAAGAATGCAACCTGCGACGAATGAATCATTGAGCTCAATATGGAAAGAAAATGTTCGTGGTCAGTTTAGCGATGTACTTGGGAAAGGTTCGATGATCCCAGATATATCATGCTGGCGGGGAACGTACTTGGTGCTTTCTCCAAAAGGGTATCATTACCTTAAAGAACCATTATCCTCCGAGGGGGAGTTCTTACCTATTCAAGTGGAAGATACGACTTTTCATGTCTTTAACTGCCTGAGTTTTGGCCTAGAAAATGAGCCCCTATGCGTCAAAAAATATCTTGATGGCTTTGAAGATGGGCTGGAAACCCTTCACTTTGATGAAGACGATATTGAGCCTCGATTTTTATTTAAATCACAATTGCAAGGCTGTAGTGTGTTGTATGCAACAGACTCTTTTAAGCAGCTTTATGATGAGAATGGCTTAACAGGTTTACGCTTTGATAGTGATTTATTGACTCCTTTTTAGGTGTTTCTTTGTTTTGTATTGCATCAAACTATTGGGCTATACAGACATAATAGTTTGATGCACACAAATTTTCTTAGTTCTCAAGTAGATCATAAATATTTAATGCTATTTTCCTAAAGTGCCAGCCAAAAAAAGTAGCTACACCGCATATAGTTATCAAAATCGGCCCATTTGCAACAATTGCAGCTTGTAGTTGGTCGATGTCAAAAATGGATATTTTTGGGGAGTCACTAAATATATTTTTTCCTATCGCAGAAAGCGGCACAGCTACAATTGATAAAGATATAACTGAAAATAGCTTATTGGCTATAGCCATAAATGAATCAGCCGCTTTTTCAAAACTCCTCTTTTTTCTTCCTTTTAAAAAAGGGAGCGATTTTATGGCTTGTCTTTTTCTTACGGGGTCGCTATAAAAATTATCGTTTGCCTTAGTCCAAACCTCTTCAAATATTTCTTTAGATATTTCCTTTGTATCAAATTCTGGATCGTCCATTATTTCACTAGCGGGGGGAACGGGAATCTCGCCTAATCTAGTTTCACCTGTTGATTTGGTGGCGTCCGCGTAACTCAGCTCATCATCAGAAAACACTTCGACCTTGCGGGTTTCATAACGCTCAGCGTCCAGCTAACTGTAGAATTCTTTTGGCTGATTTTTAGGAGGGTTTATCCATTTTGAGTAGAGATACATTGTCATGTGAATGTCCTTTTTAGATGATGAATATCGATAGCGTCAGCTTTATACCACAATCCTATTCTAACCTCATTTCTCTCGTCCCCCTCATGCCTCATAACCCTCGACCCACTATATTGCCCTGTGTTTTTCGGGAAATGCGTTTCTAACGGGGGGCTAACGGGGTTTACGGGGCGGTTTGTTTATGCCGTCTTGATAAGTCTGTCTTGTCCATTGCTTTTTTCCTACTGAACTCTTGTTTGCTCCACTGAACTCTCTTTTGCTCCGCTGAACTCAAGTGTGTCTTGTTGGTTTTGTGGATGCTTTTTGCTGTCTCTTCTTTCGTTGTCTTTTCTCAAGCTCTCTTCGCTCATTCTTTCCTTTTCTGGTTCTGTTTTTTTCTTCTAACGCTGAACTGTGTCTCGGTTCGTGAAAGTTGGCTTCCCTTTAATCTTGCCTTATCGAAACGCAGACGCTTTTCGGCGCTCACCCAGTGGGTGAGATGAGTTTTCAATATGAGGGTTTTATTTGATGTTTGCTCAAGTAGACAGTGCGCTTAAAGCCGCGATTACCACGGCCTTGGGCAGTCATGTGAAAGAGGTGGCGAGCCATCCGGGTCATTGGAGCAAGGATGTGGTGAACAGCATGTTGCTGAGTGCACCAGCGGTGTACACCAGTTTCACTAAGGGCAAGTTGTTCGACGAGAACAAGCTAAAAAGCCGCTGGACGCTGTATTTGATCACCCAGTATCCCGCAGGCGATGAGCAGTCGTCCGCGTATGCCTTGATAGTGCGTTTGCTGCAGGCTTTGCATGGCTTGGAGCTGGAGCAAGCGGATGGGCTGATGTTTAAGTCGGTGAAGAATCTGGCGCATTTGGCGGAGGATCAAACCGGTTATCAATGCCATGAGCTTGAGTTTAGTTTGCTGATGCCATGGCCGGATCAGGTGGCGCTTGACGATCTGGACGATTTTTTACGCTACCACGCCGATGAGACAACGCTCGATGGCAAGCAGGTCTTAATCGCCGCTGACACCAAGGTCTTGTAGGTGGGACTTTCTACCTACCAAAGACATTTTAGCAAAGGAGCAAGTATGCAAGCAAAAGCCGCCGTGACTGTTCGTCCTGCCAAAGGGCGTCAGGTACGCAAAGAGAACGGCCAGATCATACCGAAGGACGGTATCGATGTGGTGCTAACGAGCTATTACCGTCGTCGTATTAGCGACGGCGACCTTATCGCCATTCAATCTTTAGGAGACAAATAATTATGGCTATTTCTTTTGACAATATTCCCGCGACGCTACGCAATCCAGGGACGTACATTGAGTTCAATAACGAGCTGGCAGGCGCGTCGTCCACTATGTTCAAAGTGGCCATTGCCGGTCAGCGTTTGAATACAGGCACACAAGCGGCGGGCATTCCGGTGCGTGTAACCGATCCGACTCAAGCGACGGCCTTATTTGGTCAAGGCTCGATGTTGGCGGGTCAATGTGCGGCGTTTTTGAATGCCAATACGGACACCGAAATGTGGGCGATTGCCCTAGACGACAACGCCAGCGGCACAGCGGCCGCAGGCTCGATTACCGTCGCAACCGCTCCGATTAGTGCGGGCACAGTGGCCCTGTATGTGGGTGGCACACGCTTAAGTGTGGGAGTAAGTGCCGGTGATTCGGTGGCAACCGTTGCCTCGTCCATTGCGGCACAAATCAACGCGGCATTGGATCTGCCTGTTACAGCAAGTGCTGCGGATGCGGTAGTGACCGTTACGGCACGTCATAAGGGCGAAGTCTTTAATGGATTGGATCTGCGCGCCAGCTTCTACGACGAAGCCATGCCGTCTGGTTTGACGCTTTCGTTTGCGAATCTATCTGGCGGTGCGGGTAACCCAGATGTGTCCGTGGCCCTGGATGCCATGGGTGATGAGTGGTTTAACTGGATGGTCTGTCCGTTCACGGATACCGCCAACCTAGTGTCTCTTGAGACGGAATTGGGCGATCGCTTTGGCCCTATGCGTCAGATTGGTTGTCGTGCCTTTATTGCTTTTGCCGGTACTCATGGCGAAACCGGTACGTTTGGCTCAAAACGCAATAGCCCGCACGTAAGCTGCATGGCAACGGGCACTAGCCCAACGCCGACTTATTTGGTATCGGCGATTAACGCGGCGGTGGCGGCGAAAGCCTTGGCGATTGATCCAGCACGACCACTGCAAACCTTGGTGTTGAAAGGTATGTTGGCACCAAGTCGCCATCAGCGTTGGAGCCAAAGCGAGCGCAACTTGTTGTTGTTCGATGGTATTTCCACCTTCACCGTGGGCAGCGATGGCACCTGTCGCATTGAGCGTCAAATCACCATGTATCAAAACAATGCCAGCGGCCTTAGCGATGCCAGCTATTTGGACATCTGTACGCCAGAAACCTTGGAGCGTATTCGTTACGAACAGCGTTTGATGATTTCGCAACACTATCCACGTCATAAATTGGCGAGCGATGGCACGCAATACGGCGCGGGTCAGGCGATTGTTACGCCGCAGATTATTCGTGGTCAGCTGCTGTCTTTGTACCGCTCTATGGAGCAAAAGGGCTGGGTTGAGGATTTTGATACCTACACGGAAAAACTCATTGTGGAACGCGATGCAGACGATGCGAACCGTCTGAACTGGCGAGATACACCGAACCTGGTGAACCAATTGCGTGTGAGTGCAGGCAAACAACAATTCATCATTTAACTCAGCGGGGCCTTTTCTACAAAGGAAGGGCTCACCGTTTTTAATCCGAGCGTTTAACAGAGCGCTTGAAACAATGCTTAACAAGTAGGAGCAAAGACATGGCTAAGGTCGCAAAGAAACTGTATTTCGATATTCCAACGATTGGACGCGTGAACTCGCTGTCTGGCGCAACGTTTAACCCAGGCGGCAGCAAGCGTGATGCCGTGATGGCTGACACCGGTGTGGCAGGTTTTACCGAGGAGCCAGTGGCCCCATCGTGTGAATTCAAAATCGTTAATACCAGCGATATCGATCAAAACCTGTTGCGTAATTTGGTGGATGTGAATGTCACCGTACAAGACGACAACAACAAAGTGTGGGTCATCAACGGCGCTTGGATGACCGAGCCACCGGTGTTATCCGGCGGTGAATACAGCTGCAAAATGCAAGGCATCAGTGCGGATTTGGTGAAGTAAGCCCGATTCATCGCCATTGGCGCAGAGCAACACATAGCAAGGGTGGGCGCTTAGGCATAAGCGCCCCGTGAGACCATCGATTAGAGGAAATCATCATGCATCAAGTCACGTTAGAAAAAGGCCTTATGGTCGGAGAAAAGCAGCATCTTAAGGCCACTTTGCGGCCGTTATCGGCGGGGGACATCATCGCCGCCATGGAGGAATCCGAGCGAGTGATAATGGCCCCCAATGGGGAAGGCAAATTTGAGCCCACTTTATTGCTGTCCAATGCCTTAATGGGCGTCAACACACTGCGTCGCCAAGTGGCCTCCCTTGGGGAGATCCAAGGGCCACTGGAAGTCGAGCAGTTCAAGCTGTTGTCGGATATCGATTTGGACTTACTGCAAAAGGGCGTGACAGCGATGGACATGGCGACCGCTAAGGCGATGGTTGAACGGGGGCGAGATGTCGCTACGGGCTCAGACGATTGAGCGAGCCTTAGTGCTTTTCTCAACGCGACTCCCTTGGACTCGTAGCGATTTTCTTTCCATGACAGAGCGCCAGCTAGTGCGCCTGTCTAGCAATCTCAAAGGGATTAAGTAGGTATTTATGAGCGATCTAAAGGCATCTCTTGCGATGGGGACAGCGGAGAACTTTGTACAGCGTGCCCAGCAGTATGCGGATGCGGTGTCAGCAATGGGCCAGCGAGGCAAGCAGGTAATGGGTGCCTTTAGCAGCTCGTTAGGGCAGGCATCGGCTTTTATTGAGCGTTTACAAGCGCAACTGGGCGAGCCCAAAAAGCAAGACGACAAAACAGGGCAGGACGCGAGCGATAAGGCAGAAAACTCCCCGCTAGATAAGGTACTGGAACAAGCCGAAAGCCTCGTGAATGAGCTTTCCCACGCCGTGGATACAACGTCGACGGTGATCGATGGGGTGTCTAACGCCGCAGGTGAAGTCAACGAGTTTTCTTCGGCATCGGTATCGGCATGGCAAGCCATTACCAGCAACAAGTCGAAAACCAGTAGTGAATACTGGAGCGGCGTATTTAAAAGCGTTAGCAACGCATACAAAGAAGGCAAAGACGTGGTGACCTCCGTGCAAACGGTGGTCGACACGTTATCAGGCAAGGCTTTGGATAAAGGTAAAGAGGCGCAGAAACCGACTGTCTCCACCTCCCCTTTATCCAAAGACGTCTTGGCAACGAACGCAGAAACAGCGTTAACAGAACATGGGCTTGCTGGTGGGGCGAATAACAAAGGGGCGACGCCAGCGGCGAATGTGCAGCGCGTCTTTGTGGTCAACATGCCGAAATCTGGGGTGTTCGCAGTACAGCGCGATCAAACCAATAACACCAGCGAGCCTTCATGGCTAGACAAGGTCAAAAGCGCCGTCGATATCGGCAAGGATCTGTTGGATCTAGGCAAGGGTATTAAAGAGTTTCGTAATGGCGGCACAAAAGGCGAGTCCCTGTTGGACTTGAGTGATATCGCTGGCCGGAACGAGAACAGCGGCGCAAAAGCCCATGGTAAACCACAGAGTTTGTTGCCGCATCTAGTGGACAAAGTGGATGCGGATTTTGACAAGCCTGCGGTGCCTGCTAAGCGTTTTCAGCCATCGAAATGGATAAAGGGCATTAAGGGCAATGGTGTTGTCAACGCCCTGGTGGGTTCCGCTGAGCTGGCGGAAGTGTGGAATGGCGATGCCAGCGTGAAGGAGAAGGTCAAACAATCCGGTGGCGTGGTGGGCTCGGTCGTCGGGTCTGGCTTAGGTACTTGGGGCGGAGCAGCGGCAGGGGCCGCCATTGGCTCGGTGGTGCCAGTGATTGGCACGGCGGTGGGTGGTCTGATCGGTGGCGTTTTGGGCTCCATGGGCGGTGGTGCCGTTGGGGAATCCTTCGGCAGCCGTTTAACCAGCTGGTTCACCGGTGACGATGAGGAGAAGGCGCCTAGCAAAGCAAGTAAGCCCAACGCACAGGGGGCGGCAGACGCCGCGCTAGATAAAGTGCATGGAGAAATCAAAATCAGCGTGGAAGACAAGCGTGTAACGGTGTCGTCGGTGACGGCCCATAACCTGAACTTGTCCATCGCAGGAAGTTCAATGGGAGGCCATCCATGACGTGGCGAGATCGATTACAGCAAGGCACCTTTCGTGGCGTGCGCTTTTTTACCGAGCAGGCCAGTGGCCAAGCCGGTCGACGGGTGGCGGTACATGAGTACCCGCAACAGGACGTGTATTTTGCGGAAGATTTAGGCAAAAAAGCCGAGTCTGAACGTTTGACACTCTTTGTTGCAGGGCAGGATTACGACCTGGCGCGCAATCAATTGATGCAAGCCTTGAATAAGCCTGGGGCGGGTAAGTTGGTGCACCCCTATCTTGGCACCTTGATGATTCAGGTAACGGATTACGACTGGACCATCCGTACGCAACGGGGCGGATACTGTCAATTTACTGTGCAATATGTGCGGGCTGGGGCTTTATCTTTCCCTGTATCAATCAGCAGCGCCAGTGTGTTAGCCAAGGCGATTGACCAAGCGTCGCAAACGGTACAAGCGGATTTTGCTAAGACCTTTAGCGTCGATAAAAACGCGTCTTTTGTGGAAGACGCGGCGCGGGATTTACTGCAGCAAGGTGCCACCTTACTGAGTCATTTAAACGGCCAAATGATGGGATTACTGACGCCGTTGTCGCAGGTAGGGAGCAAGGTAGTGGGCAAGGTAGTGGGCAAGGTAGTGGGCAAGATCGACGATTTTGTCGGCAAGCTGGACGACTATCTGACGAACCCCGAAGCACTGGCCAAAGGGGTAAACGAAGTCGTGAGCATGGTGTTTGACGACATGGACGACATGAAAGCCGTGTTGTCTGGCTATCAAGAAACCTTGGACACCTTCGCGACGGATCTGACCAAGCAAGTGAATACCGTGACCATGACCTTTAATCGGCAACAGGAAGCCTTGAACAAAGCGGCGTTGAATACCCTGTTTACGGCCAACGCGACCTTGTCCATGGCCCAGGCCATGGTCACGCAAACGGGCTTGTT
Source organism: Marinomonas spartinae (assembly GCF_900089775.1). Lineage (GTDB taxonomy): Bacteria > Pseudomonadota > Gammaproteobacteria > Pseudomonadales > Marinomonadaceae > Marinomonas > Marinomonas spartinae. The sequence goes on along the minus strand of NZ_FLOB01000003.1, from coordinate 270,186 downwards.
TACCACCTTAAATGAGGCGCGTAAAACGCGGGATCTGGTGTTGGCGCAAATCGACGATTTGATCGAAGTGGGCACGGATCAAGCCTACGAGGCGTGGGCAGATGTGCAAACCGCCATTATGAAACGCATTGATGAGCTGGAGCCAAACTTAGCGACGGAAGCGACAACGCAATTAGAGCAATCCGTCCCTGCGTTGGTGATGGCTTACAACCTCTATGGGGATGCCCGTCGTGAGTTGGAGTTTATCCGCCGTAATGGACTACCCAACCCTTGTAGCGTGCCCGCTGGAGTGGAACTGGAGGTGCTGAAATGAACGAATTACAGCATGTGTTTGGTGCCAAGGAGGGCGCCACTGATCGATTGTTGGTGAGCATTGATAACAAGGTGCATCGCTTTTGGACGCAAGCCGCCATTGCTCGCTCCATGGAGCGGGGAGCCCATTCGTTTGAATTGTCCCTGACGGACAGTTTAGAGGCCACTGGCCTAGGCGGCCACAGCGCGTCAGCCCGTGCCGTGCAACCCGGTATGAGCGTCACCGTGTACGTCAACGATGAGCCCATCATTGCTGGTTATATCGACGATGTGAACGTCTCGTATTCCAGTAAGAGCCATCAACTGAACGTGACGGGGCGCAGCAAAATCGGCGACTTGATCGATTGCACCACCGTGGGTAAGCAATTTCAGGTCGGACAAACTCTGGCGGGCATTGCTCGTCAATTATGTGCGCCCTTTGGAATTGAGGTCAGCGTGGCAGACAGTGCCAAAGACGCCGCCAACGACGTATTTAAGAGTGATCAAATGTTGGATCTTGGGCAATCCATTTGGGAGTTTCTCGAAGGGTTAGCGCGTCTGAAAGCAGTGCTCTTGGTATCGGATTGGTCAGGGAATTTGCAGATTACCCGAGCGGGAGCGGACTTGGCCGAGGTGGCCTTGGTACTTGGAGAAAACATTCAAAGTGCTTCTGGCCACTTCAGTGCCCGTGGGGTGTTCAGCGAATACACGGTGACAGGGCAACAGATGAAAACCCCATCGACGAATCAGGATGCCAAAGCCATTACCCAGAATCAGGCCAAGGTAACGGCAGCGGGGCGCTATCGTCCGTTTGCCTTGAGCGCCGATGGACCAGCGGATGTGGCTGCCTGTGAAACACGGGCTAAGTGGCAGAAAAATGTGAATGAAAGCCGCGCCAAAACCATGACTTATACCGTGCAAGGCTGGCGACAAACACCGAATGGCACGCTTTGGGCACCCAATGCCTTGGTCTCGGTACAAGACCCTTGGATGGGCTGGGATGGGGAGCTGTTGATCACGGAAACCCGTTTGATGCTCAACGAAGGCGGCTCGACGACGGAGATTCATCTGTTGCCAAAAGGGGCGTTTGATCTTAAGCCCGTTAAGGGGAAGTAAGCATGGATATGGTAAACAGTTTAGTTCGGAAAATCCGCCGTTTGGCGGGGCGTGCCTTGATTCGTCGAGTGCGATACGCCAACAAGATTCGCTACTTTCAAGTTCAGCAAGAAGGCGGTATGCCCCTGGATAACGTAGAGCATGTGGAGCCCTTTGGTTTTACCTCGCATCCCTTGCCGAATGCGGAAACTGTGGTGCTGGCCTTTAATGGCAATGGCTCCAACAGCGTCGCCATTATGGCGGGAGACCAGCGTTATCGCTTGGTGATCGACGAAGGGGAAGCGGCGATTTACAACCACCATGGGGACAAGGTGCATCTGAAAAAAGACCGCACCATCAGCGTGGAAGCGGCCACTAAAGTGGAACTGGTGACGCCCCACACCCATATGACAGGCAAGTTGACCGTGGCTGAGACGATCGAGGCCCAAGGGCATATCACCTCGCAAGACAAAATCACCGCTGCGAGCGTGGTGCAAGGGGCCAGCTTTGTCAACGCCGCGGGCTCAGGAAGTATGGGGAAAGACGGCACCATGCAGGTGAAAGAGGTGGTCGCCAGCGGCATTAGCTTAACGGGTCATGTTCACAGTAATGGTAATAACGGCAGCAACACAGGAGGTCCGCAATGATGATTTCTTTAGCGTACAGCAATGCCTTGGGCGGTTTGGACATCGTCCCCACCACCGACGACGCGCTGACTTGGCTGGACAATGCAATTTCCATCTCGCTCTTTACCGATGCGCGAGCCAGTGACGATGATCTCTTGCCCGATGGTAGCCAAGACAAACGCGGCTACTGGGGCGATATGGATTTGCCCGATAAGCAAAGCTTGGGCAGCAAGTTGTGGTTGTTGAGCCGTAGCAAGATTACCCAAGAAACGCTCAACGCCATGCACGATTACCTCACCCAAGCGGTGCAGTGGCTGATCGACGAAGGGCACTTGCAGGCGATCAATATCAAGGTGGAGCGGGATAGGGCAACACAACAAGGGGTTGGGGATCCGAATCGAGTGAATTTTCGCTTGGATTGCCAACTAAACAATGGCGAGTGGGTGTCGGTTTTTAGAGCACACGACATAACAAATGGAGAGTAAAAGATGGCTTTTTCACGCCCAACACGAACAACAATTCAAGCCCGTGTCGCCGCTGACATAGAGCGACACAGTGGCCAAAAAGCCACTCGCCGAGGGGATGTGTATTACCCATTGGCACAGGCGGTGGCCGGGGCAGCCCATGGTTTGCATGGGCACCTGCAATACAACGTCGACCAATTATTTGATGATACTTGCGACGATGACAACTTGCTGCGCCGCGCCGCTGAGATGGGGATCTATCGAACCCATGCCTCCCGCGCGTCGGGCACGGCGACGATCACCGGCAATAACGGCGCCACCGTGCTGGTGGATACCTTATTGCAAACCGACGACGAGGCGACCTATCGCGTCACCCAAGCGGCCACCATTGCCGATGGTCAAGCGGTACTTGCCTTGACGGCGGTCAACGCGGGCAGTGAGGGCAACTTACCGGCAGGCAGTACATTGCGCTTTGTCAGTACCCAGTTGGATATCGACGTGGAAGCCACCGTCATCAGTCTGACGGGCGGTAGCGATATGGAGGCCATCGATCGAGTGCGCAAGCGCCTAGCCGAACGCCGTAAAAACCCCAGCATGGGAGGCAATAAGGCGGATTACATCACCTGGACCTTAGCGGCCCATAACGATGTGACACGGGCCTGGTGTTATCCCCATGAACTGGGGCTGGGAACGGTCACGGTGCGCTTTGTCACAGAGGATTTACCGTCGCCCGTGGCCAGTGAGGCACATCTTGCCGCGGTGAAGGCGTATATCGATGAAAAGCGCCCCGTCAGCATGAAACAGTTTTATGTCTTGCCAGTGATCGCGAAGCCTTTGGACATTCGTTTTACCACGGTTGCGCCGAACACCGCTGCTGTGCGAGCTGCCATCATCGCTGAGTTAAAGGACTTGCTGCGTCGTAAAGCCGAGCCTGGTGGTACCTTGTTTTTGAGCCAAATACGGGAGGCGATTTCGCTGGCAGCGGGAGAAGACAATCACGTGATTGACTTAACCCAGGATGTCACCTGTGGCAAGGGTGAGTTTCTGGTATTAGGAGAGATCTCATGGGCAGCAGGCTAACGAATCAAACAGCGGCGATGAATCAATCCTTAGCCAAGCAAGCGCTCAGCGAGCCAGTCAGCGAATACCAGCATGCTTTACTTGCGCTCTTGCCTCGGGGGAACGCCTGGGCCAAGGTGCCAGATTCTCAGTTAGGTAAGCTGATGGCGGGCATTAGCGAAGAATTAGCACGAGTGGATCAGCGGGCGTTGGATGTCTTAAAAGAATCCCACCCCAGCCAAGCCTATGAAACCTTTGCTCAATGGGAGGCGGAGTATGGTTTACCCGATCCTTGCAGCGGGGTGGATCCCTCCTATCAGGAGCGGTTGGCGGCTTTGCTGCAAAGCTATCGTATGAAGGGCAGCCAGAGCCGAGAGTTTCTGATCGAGATCGCTGCCATCATGGGGTATCAGATCACCATTACCGAATACCAAACGGCTCGCTACGGCCAGCCTTACGGCAGTTTGTATGGGGGGGAAGATTGGGCCTTTACTTGGCAAATTAACGCGGCGCAATACAGCCCAAAAACACGACATTATGGCGATCCATGGGGGGATAGATATCGCACCTGGAGCAACCAACGACTCGAATGTGTGTTCAACCGCCTAAAACAGGCCCATACACACATTATTTTCAAATATATCGAAGAGAAATAATTATGGACTATCCAAAAAGAGATGACCTTCCAAACGGAAGATTTACCGACGGTGATCCGGCTCACAATATTCTCGCCAGTCGGGACAGCGCTGAACAAATGAATGCGGTGTATGACGAACTACGAGCACTGATCATGGCTGGTGGAATAGCCCCTGATTCAGAAGACTTAAAGCAAGTTTCCAAATCTGTAGGCCACCAGCTTAGATCAAAAGGCTTGTTTGATGTATCAGGTAGTAAGAATGAAATTGTATTAACTACGCCAGCAGGCAAGCAGCCAGTTACTGCGTTGAATGACTATGATGAATTTTCATTTATTGTGACAGCGACGAATACTGATGTCATTACAGTGGTCATCGATGAGTTAGTGCCTCGTTCTATATCAAATGTAATGGCGGGTAAATTAATTGCGGGAAACATAGCAACAATTCGGCATATTTCTGGGGTGTTTTATCTCATTAAGCAAGCTGATCCTCAATCAACAAATGTTGTTGGTGGTTTTGTTGGTTCCGATGTTGTTGAGTATGGTGAAAATGCTGCGGGAGCGTACATTAAGTTAGCTGGTGGCTTGGTCTTGATGTTTTCTGTTGGTTTTGCTTCTGGTATCGCTAATTCAATCACGAGTGGTGTGTTATATGGCTCGGATCTGTTTACATACACATATCCATATCAGTGTAATACTCCTCCGTATGTGAGTATTACATCTATTGACAATGGAAACAATTCGTTTGTATCTCACGGTAGTCCAACTAAATCGTATATTACTTGCCGAGTATTCTCTGGTAACAATAGTAATGCGTTTTCGTTAAGCGCCTTTGCAATAGGTTGGTGGTCATAATGAAGATTATTTTAAGTCCGGTAGCAAGTAATAAAACGACCAAAGTGTCCGTAAGTGACCTTGTTTTGACAATTGATGGCGTTGATGTAGACCTATCTCAAATTCCTGAGGGTGGGCAAGCTGACGGGGAGTTGCCGCTAATCGGCGTAGTGACTCGTGAAGAGGCTACTATTCAATACAAGTACGATTCATCAAAAGCTAAGCCCTCTCAGTCAACAGATTGGGCAGATTACACGTTTGATGTAAATAATGGTGATGTTCCTAGTCCTATTGTCTGGAAGGAGGCGTAAGATGATTAAAAATATTAAGTCTGCAGAAGATATTCAGGCCGATATTGATATAAAAAAAGCGGCTGATGTCAGGGCAACTCGAAATGTGCTTGTTGATCGAGTGACACGTGAAATTAACCGCTTGGAAGACGCGGGCAAAGACGCCAAAGCATGGCGAGACTATCGTGTCGTCTTACGAAATGTGCCAGAACAAGCAGGCTTCCCACAAGAGATTGATTGGGGCAAACAGCCAGCGGCTTTCACTGGAAAATAGGAGTGGAAAATAAAAGCGACTAATTAAAACTGAGAAGTCGCTCTGTCACTGATCTCTAACAGAGGGGACTTTTCCCTTCTATGAATCATTATTCCTCGCAAGAGAGTGTTGCCCTGTTGGATAAAACACAGTGCTTCACTCTCTTTTTTGCAAACCTATCTCCCTAAAAGGATAGGTAACGAATACATTCAAAGGAGACAGTCGATGAACTACCCAGATAGCAATGATCTTTACCAAGGCAAATTTACTGATGGCGACCCACTAACAGGCCTTCCTGCTAGCCAAGATTTCGCCGAACAAATGAATGCGGTATACGACGAGCTGATTAATCTAATTCGAGAAGGGGATGTGGTCGAAAATGTCGGCGCCTTATCCCAGCTTGCTTTATCGGTGAAAAATCAAATACGTGGCACGTCCGTTATGACCACTCGTGGCAATGCGAATGACATCCAATTGACCTCACCTACTGGTAAGCAAACCGTCCAAGCGCTAAAAGATTATGACAAAATTTATTTTCGAGTAAATGGCTCTAACTTTGATAGCAAGGTTACTCTGACTATCGATGGACTGGCCCCTATTGCCCTGTCCAATGTAGTTGTCGCGAATCAGCTATTACAAGGTGCATTGGTGACCGTCACCTACCTCGAAGGCCGCTTTTGGCTCACCGAACAGATTAATCCAAAAACAGGCAACGATGTAAATGATATCGGCAAACTCATCGTCGATACCACCAACCATACGGCTCCTGGGGAAATCGTGCTCGATGGCTCAACACTGAGCCGAGCCGAGCACCCCATCTATTGGGCCAAAGTACAGACCATCTCCAACCTAATTGATCAAGCCCAAAAAGACGCCGACCCTCAAACCTACTCGGGTTATTACGGCACAGGCGATGGGAAAACAACGTTTACCATTCCAACACTGGGTGGAGAGTTTATCCGTGGCTACGATAATGGACGTGGTGTGGATGCAGGAAGAGGGTTTGGTAGTTTTCAGGTTGCTACTCAGATAGGTATTGCTAGTCGGCCCTCTGGTTTTTGGGGAAGTTCATGGACTGATAATTACATCACAGATTTAGTCAAAGAAAATTTTAGTGTGGGTGAGGTAAATGTAGGTGGAGTATCAACTTTTAATAGCAATCCATCGGATGTAAGGTTTTCCAAGTGGGATTCGCGTCCTCGTAACATTGCTTACTTTTTTAAAACCCGATTATAAAAACCAATAGTGTTTCTTTAAGCCTCGCATAGATCTTGTCTAAGCGGGGCTTTTTAGTGTCTGTGATTCACGTTGTAAAAGCTAACACTGAACCCTGACAGACAGCACCTATCGCGCTTTCCCTGCATTATAAATACCAAGAAAAGCGGCGCACTTTGGTCAAACTAAGTTCACCGCTTTTCTTTTTCTTCTCTCAATAAGCGATACCTTGCTCCAGCCGCCTTCCGCGCCTGACTCGCTTATTGGAGTAATGACCAAAAATAGGAGACAGTCAATGAACTACCCAGATAGTAATGACCTTTATAACGGCAAATTTACCGATGGTGATCCACTTAATGCCATACCTGCCAGCATCGCCTCAGCAGACCATATGAACGCGATTTATGATGAGCTTAAAGCGCTTATTACAGCAGGTGGTCTTGCCCCTGATTTTAATGATTTGGCGCAAGTATCTCAATCGGTTGGCAGTCAGCTTAGATCAAAACGCTTGTTTGATGTTAGCGGCACCGCCAATGCGATCCTACTGACCACACCAGCCGGCAAGCAGCCTGTCACAACCCTAAATAACTACGACGAGTTTTCGTTTATCGTTGCTGCTACAAATACGGCATCAGGTATGACAATCAAAATAGACGAATTAGCGGTCATGCCGTTGGCTGGCCCAGTCGCCACGCAGATATTCGAAACCGCATTGCTCACAGTGCGATATATCAATGGAGTGTTTTATGTCGCCGATCAAGTCAACCCTCAGACGGGAGTTAGAGTTTCAGATATAGCAAAACTTTACATCGATACGGTTGATGTATTGGGAGTCGGAGAATATGCGCTGGACGGCGCACAGTTCAGTAGCAGAAACCACCCACTTGGCTGGGCGATTGTATCAGCGTCATCGAACTGTATCGATCAAGCAACGAAAGATTCAGACCCCATTACATATGGTGGTTATTGGGGGTTCGTTGCTGAGTTAGATGGTTCGTTTACCGTCACACTGCCCATGATTGGCGGTGAATTTATCCGCATGTTCGATGATGGCCGTGGTGTTGATGTCGGGCGTGAATTTGGTAGCTGGCAGGCTGATGAGTTTAAGAGTCATACGCATAATTTCTCTTTAGCATCTAATAATAGACTGGGCAATACTTCAGGAAATGCAAGAGTAGAGCAGCCAATTGATAACAATGCGCCAACCTCATTCACAGGTGGCAATGAAACTCGTCCTCGCTCTATCGCTTACTACGGAAAAACCCGACTTTAGGAGTCTATAAAATGAATTTAAATGCATTCAAAATCGGGGATAAATACCCTGTTTTCACAAAGAAAATCGACGCGAAAAAAGACTTTGTAAGCGGTGAATGGATGATTCCAGCTTATGCGACGGATGTAGAGTTAATTCCTGAAAAAGCAGGTTTTCAGCGTTATTTTGTAAAAGCCGATCAAGCTTGGTATTACGTTGTCGACAATATCGGCACTGAATACTGGGATGAAGACGGCACAAAGCACATAATTAAGGAATTAGGAGAAGAAGTGCCAGAAGGCGCGTTGTTCGAAGCCCCAGTTATTACGCCAACCGTTACAGAGCTGGCCGCCGCGGCACGTGCTAAACGGAACGCATGGCTAAGCGCAATATCGTGGCGCTATGAACGCCATGCTAGTGAGCTGCGGCTTGGTATTAATGTAACGGATTCTATAGAAAGTTTGGACACGTACGCGCAAACTCTGCGCGATATTACAGAGCAAGAAGGGTTCCCCACGACGATAGATTGGCCAACGGAACTATAAAAAAGATCGAGCGACTCAGAAACGCGGTAATTTAACTGAGTCGCTCGATCTTTTAGCCGTACTAGGTTAACCAAACAAGGTTTGTTCTGTGGCGTCACGGTGAAATCCTTTCAACATTAGCTCGCTGACTAGACAGTCGCCTCCCCCTCTTAATAGAGACACATGTTATGTGTATGACATCCAAAAACGCTTATTTCACGGATTTGCCAAATGAAAATGAACAGTCGTTACAGGTGCGTTTCTTCTATGCCAAGACAGTAGGTAAACACCGCCAAAAGAGTCGCTACATGACATGTTGATAGCAAGTTCATCATCTTCTTGCTCTCGTCGACTTTTTGGACAGTCCAGCCAAGCGTAAAAACCGCTCCTATGGACTTGCATTGTTCGACACAAGACAGCAATAGAATAGTCGTGGAGCCGTGATTTTATGAACGTGTACTTTTCTTTGACTCCCCGGCAAAGTACACGGCGGCCTCCTTTAGAATGTCCCTCTCTTCGGTCACCCGTTTAAGTTCAGCTTTGAGCCGCTGGATCTCTGACTGAGCTGAATCTTCCATTTTTCTGCTCGCTTCAGGCTTGCTGTATCGGACAATCCAATCATGCATACTTTTGTAGCTAACGCCAAGTCGCTCAGCCACTTCTGCAATCTTGTAGCCGCGCTCAGTGACTTGTTTAACGGCTTCAATTTTGAACTCATCGGTATAACGTTTTCCACTCATAATTCACCTCATTTTTACCTATTATTATATAGCTATGAGATGTCTACAAAAGTGGGTCCATACCAAAGTGATCTCAGAGCCTCTGCCCCACCAAGCCGACTTAAAAGGAATCATTGCTTGGATACATTCCAGCATCGTTTCTAAAAAACGTTCCAGAGGTTCTTCACGTGCCAACCGATAGACCTCAAGTAGCGTTCTACTGAAAGCGTCGATAATGGCGCCCTCGGAAGTAAAATGGTGATCTAATTTTGGCATTTCGACTCCAGTCTGAGCGATACTAAAATTGACTATAAATTGATCTTATCCCTATTTTTGATCGGTAAACACCCTACATATGTAGGGGGGTAAAGAAATAAGTGGGTTTTAAACTGAAATATTATTTAAATACCTGCTTTCTGGTTAGGTCTTTGATATGAACACTTTAGTTCGTTTAGAGAGGTCGAGTGTGTTTTCTTCTTAGTGCCAATCGTGAGAGATGGTTAGTTGAATTTATGATTGATACATTAAAGACAAAAGGGGGTAGCACTTAGTTTCCATCGGTCACATTACTTGATGGAGACAAACCTTAAGTTGTTAGTGCTAAGGGATCTGGTCTAAAAGGTTAGTTGGAAAGAGCTTCCTTGCATTGAATTCCTTCCTCTAATCATTTTATTCCAGATCACCGATCACTATGAATAAATTGTATTAGGGGGTGTTTGTTGTAGTGTTTGTTCCCGTTGTTGTGTCTGTTCCTGTGGTATCCGAGCTTTGTGTTTTGAGTCGATCTAAATTTCGTTGTTGAATGGCGTCATCTAGTTTCATTGGTTCAAAGTAAAGTAGGGTACCTATGAGAGGATGGTCAAGGTAGTTTAGTTTTTTACTGGCAGTTTTATTTTTCAACTCGACATTTAACACTTGAGTTGGCATAGGACCAAGAGGTTGAGTATTTGCTTGTCCAGCCACAGTTTGATTATTGCTCTGAAGGTCTGTGTTGTTATCGCTAGCGCCATCAGGCGATGTGGCTTCAGGTAGTGGCGTAAAGAGATAGTGATGGTATTTAATGTCCGTTTCTAAATAGTGAGCATAGCGGATCGATATGGTCCCAGTGAGCTCAGGGTAGCCATTGGTATTGGTGTCACTGTGGAACGACTCATGGATCACATCGCCTCTTTTATCAAAGATCAAAATCCACTTTTTATTGATCAAGACAGGAGCATGGGGCGCAATTTTATTTTTAAAACCATCGAAGGGTACATACAAGGGTTCAATATCAGCCCCTTTGGATGAACCATCTGCTGAGTTACTAGCGTCTACAGGGTATTGAGGGAGCGCACTCGGGTCTTTGACCTTTTGGTAAGTAATCTGTTCGCTAGAGGCGTAACTAGGCCACATAAAGGTCAATAGATAAGCCTGGTACGCTCTAGCGGTATCTGGATTGATATCGTCACTACCTGCGGCGAATAGAGGGGTACTGAGTGATATCAGTGTGAGTAAGAGTATGTAATATCGTTTCAATGTAATTGTTCCAGCGTTTTGTAGGTTTGTTGGAAGCGCTCTTCTGCGCTGCTCATTGTTGCCATGTATTTTAGTGTATCCGATCCAACCAATTTATATTGGTCTGGCTTTGTTTGTATGAGCTTGATCAGTTTCATTGGATCAACAGGGGTTTTACTACTGAAGAATATTTTACCTTCTTTTTGATTCGCTTCAATTTTGGTGATGCCAAGCTTTTCAGCTTTGAGCTTGATGTCCGCTTGACGGAACAAATTTTTAGTCGGGTCGGGCAATAGACCGAAGCGGTCTATCATTTCCACTTGTAGCTCTTTCAATTCCTCATCATTTGAGGCGCTGGCAATACGTTTATACAGAATTAAGCGCGAATGCACATCACCTAAATAATCTTCTGGTATCAAAGCTGGAACACGCAAGTTGATATCGGTTTGTGCCGGAGAGCTAATATCCACATCAGGGGATTCGCCATTTTTTAGGGATTTGACGGCTCGGTCAAGCATGTCCATAAATAAAGAGAAGCCGACGTGTTCAATGTGTCCGCTTTGCCCTTCGCCTAATAGTTCCCCTGTGCCGCGAATCTCTAGGTCATGGGTTGCTAGAGTAAAGCCTGCACCAAGGGTGTCGGCCATGGTTATGGCTTCAAGACGTTTTTCTGCATCTTTGGTGAGTTTTCTGTCTTTGGGTGTCAGTAAATAGGCATAAGCTTGGTGATGAGAACGGCCAACGCGACCACGTAGTTGATGAAGTTGGGCCAAGCCAAATTTATCCGCCCGTTCTATGATAATGGTGTTAGCGTTAGGGATGTCTATCCCTGTTTCAATAATGGTCGAACATACTAATACATTGGCGCGTTTGTGATAGAAATCGGACATCACTTGTTCGAGTTCTCGTTCGCGCATTTGTCCATGCCCGACCAGTACCCGAGCCTCAGGTATGAGTTCGCTTAGCTCTTGCGCGGTTTTTTCGATAGTTTGAACTTCATTATGTAGGAAGTAGACTTGGCCGCCACGATGCAGCTCACGCAGAACGGCCTCTTTTATTTGGTATTCGTCTCTTTGTTTGATAAAGGTTTTGACCGACAAACGTTTTGCCGGCGGTGTGGCAATAATCGATAAATCGCGAATGCCAGAAAGAGACATATTCAATGTACGAGGAATCGGCGTAGCGGTTAAGGTTAGAATATCCACTTCTGCACGCAAGGCTTTGAACTGATCTTTTTGTTTCACCCCAAAACGATGTTCTTCGTCGATGATAACTAAGCCAAGGTTTTGGAATTGAATATTGCTTTGAATGAGCTTATGGGTACCAACAACAATGTCGGCTTTGCCTTCTTCAAGCCTTTTTACGGCATCAGTGGTTTGTTTGCCTGAGCGAAAACGGGATAGGAGTTCTATTTGCACGGGCCAGTCAGCAAAACGGTCGCAAAAGTTTTCGTAATGCTGTTGTGCTAGCAAAGTTGTTGGGACCAGCACGGCAACTTGTTTACCGCCAGCCACGGCTAAAAAGGCAGCACGCATAGCAACCTCTGTTTTACCAAACCCGACATCACCACAAATCAACCGATCCATAGGTTTCGGATTAAGCATGTCTTTGACCACAGCATCGATGGCCAGTTGTTGATCTGGCGTTTCTTCGAACGGGAAACCAGCGGCAAATAGCTCATACTGTTCGTCGGGTCGACTAAAAGCATGACCAACACGAGCTTCACGTTTTGCATAAATTTCCAATAGTTCGGCAGCGGTATCACGGGCTTTCTCCGCCGCTTTTTGTTTGGCGACGCTCCATTTATCTGTGCCGAGTTTATGGAGAGGGGCGTTGTCTTCGTCGGCACCAGTGTATCGAGAGATTAATTGCAGTGACGAAACGGGTACATAAAGCTTGGCATCGTTTGCATAGCCGAGGGTTAATAGTTCAGTTTCTTGCCCATCTATTTCTAAATTGGTAAGTCCTAGATAACGGCCTACACCATGATCAATATGAACGACAGGGGCGTTGATACGAAGTTCGGTTAAGTTGCGAATGATGGCGTCTTCATTGACGTCACCGTGCTTACGTCGGCGTCGCTGGGAAACACGCTCCCCAAGGATCTCACTTTCGGGGATGAGCGTTATCTCGTCCCGTATTTGGAAACCACGGGAAATACTTCCTTCGCTAATGGCAAGAGAGCTTTTTCCTGAGACAAAAGTGTGCCAGCTTTCACTGTAGTCAGGGTTGATTTGGTATTTTTTTAACAGCTCTAACAGGGCTTCGCGACGGCCAGCGGTTTCAGCGACGATGAGTACGCGAGTGTTTGTCTCGCTAAGGAAACGTTCTAATTTACCAATAGGGTTGGGGGATTTTGAGTCAATTTTGACATCACTGATTGTTGCGTAATGATCGTTTCTGCCGTTTTTTGCAAAGATAACGCTAGAGAATTGGTTCAAGGCCGCAAAGAGTTCATCTTCTCTTAGGCAAATTTCATCAGGTGTCAGAATAGGCCGTTCGATATCATAGTTGAGCGATTCATGGCGGCTTTTGTAATCAAGTTGAACGCTGGCGACTTGTTCATTAAAACTGTCGGTGCGAATAATCAGTGCTTCATCGGTGAGGTAATCGAAAAAATGACTGGTCTGGTCAAAAAACAAGGGTAAGTAATATTCGATCCCTGATGGGATGATGCCACTGGAAATGTCTTGATAAATGGGGCTGGACAGTGGGTCGACATCAAAGCGTTCTCGGAACGCTTGGCGAAAGTGCTGTATGCCTTGTGCGGTAGTGGGAAATTCTTTTGCGGGTAGCATATTAATTTCAGCGACTTTTTCGATGCTACGTTGAGTTTCCGTATCAAATAAGCGAATGGTTTCAATATCGTTATCGAACCAGTCAATTCGAATGGGGGTGTTGGCTCCCATTGGAAACACATCCATTAAAGCACCACGAACCGCGAACTGACCATGCTCGTGAACATTATCAACATTCAAATAACCTGCATCCGTCAGTTTTTGAGCGAGCTTTTCTAATGGTAACGTTTGTCCTTCCTTGATATGAAAACGTTGTGCTTTCAAGTGTTGGAGAGGACAAAGCCTGATAAAGCAAGACGCGACGGTCGTTAAAATAATGGGATTTGACGACTCCGACAACTTCGCTAGGGTTTCAAGGCGCTGGGAAACAATGTCCTGATGGGGCGAAAAAGCATCGTAGGGGAGAGTTTCCCAGTCACTAAAGCGTAATATTTCTTGCTCTTGGTCGCTTAAGAAGGTGAGTTCATCTTCTAGTTCATTGAGTTCGGATATGGTATCCGTGATGAAAACAATAGGGCGTTTTTCCTGTTTGGCAATAGCCAGTAGCTGTAAGGCACTGCGGCTACCGTCGATGCCTGGGAGGAGGTTTTTGTAACCGGGTTTTAAATTAAGCGACAGAGTATCTGGCATGGTGTTTAATCGGTGTCTTTTGTTGCGGAAAGAGTTAGGGAAACAGAATCGGCAAAGCGTAATGCATGGGGCTTTTCAACTTTCACTTTTACTGAGCAAACGTTGCTAGGTTTCATGCAAAGAGTGAGTACATCGGAGGTGAGCCTCTCAAGTAATAAGAAGCTGTTGGTTTCGACATGGTGGATAATCTCTTTGCAGATGGTGCGATAGTTAACCGCTTTATTTACATCATCGGTTTGGCTAGCTTCTACTGCTGGATAGTCAATCCAAGCGTTTATCACGACATCTTGCTTGTTTTTCTTTTCTGATTCGTTAAAACCGATAAAGGTACGCAGTCGAAGATTTTCTATATGTATTTGGGCATTAGCTTGCTTCATAAATGTCTTATCTTCCTAATAGAATATTGGTGAAGTTGATTGAAAAAGCCGTTCCAGATAGCCAGCCAGTATTATTGTGTCGTTTTCGCAGAATGATGGCAACTTAAAGTCATACACATTGTGCTTGCCTATTTTCTGCCGCATTTAAGAACTTTTTTGTGATTAACAGTGAGTGAACTGCTTAAAAAAAGGATATACAGAGTAAAAAACGCACATAATGTGTGTTTTTTGTACAGCTGGCGTATTAATATGGACGAATATTGCGAAAACAGTAAAGGATAAGTCCGAAAGAAACTGCGGAATAGTAGTCAAGAACAACAATGATCACTATAATACCTCGGTTTTTTGGTGAAGTGATTTGCGTTTTATAACAAACACTATGCTTGTTATTCGCTTTCGCATGCTTTCCCGGAGGGGGGCGTGAGCAAAACGTACAACGCTTTTGTGTTCAATTTATTGTTGGGCAGAACATATGTATAAAATTACTAAAGGCCTAGACCTTCCGATTAGCGGCGCTCCCAATCAGGTGATTGAGAATGTGGCAGCGGTAAAATCCGTTGCAGTGATCGGTCCTGACTACCATGGTATGAAACCTACTATGCTGGTTCAGGAAGGGGATAAGGTCAAAAAAGGACAGGTCATCTTTACGGATAAGAAAACGGAAGGGGTAAAATACACCGCTCCTGCCTCAGGTGTTATCTCTTCTATTCATCGCGGTCAACGACGTGTGTTTCAGTCTGTGGTGATTGATGTAGAAGGGAATGAAGTCGAGTCCTTTGCTTCATATGCAGGCACAGAGTTGAAAGGTCTTGACCGCGATAAAGTGGTTGAGAATCTCGTCGATTCTGGCTTATGGACAGCTTTTCGTACTCGCCCGTACTCTAAAGTTCCTGAAATTGCCTCTGAGCCTCATTCCATCTTTGTTACAGCAATGGATACCAACCCATTGGCCGCCTCACCTGAAGTTGTTTTGGCTGATCAAGGCGAAGCCTTTGCTGATGGTTTGACTATATTGACACGTTTGACATCAGGAAGCGTTTTTGTATGTAAAGCGCCTGATGCGAAAATTCCAACGACGTCGGATGTTAAAGTTGAGGAATTTGCGGGTATTCATCCTGCTGGCTTGGCTGGTACTCATATTCATTTCTTGGATCCTGTTAGTGAAAAGAAAACCGTTTGGTCCATCAATTATCAAGATGTGGTAGCAATCGGTAAGTTGTTTCTGACAGGTGAGTTATTTGTTGAGCGTGTTATAGCCATTGCTGGTCCTCAGGTTAAAAAACCACGTCTTGTTCGTACCCAGTTAGGTGCAAACCTTGATGTGTTGATTGCCGACGAGTTAAAGGATGGTGAAAATCGTATTATCTCAGGCTCTGTTTTAACAGGTCGTAAAGCGTTTGGTCCATTTGCTTATCTTGGTCGCTACCATAATCAGGTTACTGTGCTTCAGGAAGGACGAGAGCGTGAAATGATGCATTACTTGCGAGCGGGTGCCAAAAAACATTCTGTATTGAATGTTTTCTTGTCTAAACTCACAGGGAGTTCATCATTTGATATGACGACAACGACCAATGGTAGTGATCGTACTATGTTGCCTCTTGGTCATTTTGAACGCTTAATGCCATTAGATATTTTGCCAACGCAGTTATTGCGAGCACTAGTGGTAGGGGATACAGAACAGGCGCAGAAATTAGGCGCTCTAGAGTTGGATGAGGAAGATTTAGCGCTGTGCACTTACAGTTGTTCGGGTAAGTTTGAATACGGCCCGATCCTTCGGGATTGTCTCACTCTGATAGAGAAAGAGGGTTGATTTATTATGGGGCTTAGAAAAGTACTCGATAAAATGGAACCTGAGTTTCATGCAGGTGGTAAATATGAAAAATGGTATGCGCTCTATGAAGCAGTTGATACGATTTTTTATCGCCCAAGCTCAGTAACGAAAAACGGCTCTCATGTACGTGACGCTGTTGATATGAAGCGCATCATGATTTTGGTGTGGTTGTGTACTTTCCCTGCCATGTTTTTTGGCATGTACAACATCGGGCTTCAAGCAAATACCGCGCTTGCCTCTATGAATGTCGGTGCGGGCGACTCTTGGCGTCAGGTCATTGTGGCTGCGCTAGCCGGTCACAATCCGGCGAGTATTTGGGATAACATGATTTATGGTGCAACGTATTTCTTGCCTGTTTATCTTGTTACCTTTGTGGTAGGTGGTTTTTGGGAAGTCTTGTTTGCGACCGTTCGAAAGCATGAAATTAACGAAGGTTTCTTTGTTACTTCTATTCTGTTTGCATTGACTATGCCTCCCACTGTACCACTTTGGCAGGTTGCACTCGGTATTACCTTTGGTGTGGTGTTGGGTAAAGAGGTGTTTGGTGGCACAGGTAAAAACTTCTTAAACCCAGCATTAGCGGGTCGTGCCTTCTTGTTCTTTGCTTACCCAGCCTCTATGTCAGGTGATTCCGTTTGGACGGCGGTTGATGGTTTCTCTGGCGCAACACCATTAAGTCAGATAGCAGCGAATGGTGTGACGAGTTTGACTACAACTTGGTCTGATGCCTTCTTTGGCTTTATTCAAGGTTCAATGGGCGAAACTTCAACCTTGGCGATCTTTATTGGTGGTGCCATTCTAATGGTGATGCGTATTGCCGCTTGGCGTATCGTTGCCGGTGTGATGATCGGTATGATTGCAACATCTTTGCTATTTAATTGGATAGGTTCAGATACCAATCCAATGTTTGCAACACCTTGGTACTGGCATCTAGTGTTAGGTGGTTTTGCTTTCGGTATGATGTTTATGGCGACAGATCCGGTGTCTGCCTCTATGACGCAACGTGGTAAGTGGTTCTATGGTGCTTTGATTGGTGTAATGGTGGTGTTGATTCGTGTGGTTAACCCTGCTTACCCAGAAGGTATGATGTTGGCAATTTTGTTTGCTAACTTGTTTGCACCTTTCATAGACCATTTTATCGTTCAGGCAAACATTAAACGGAGGATTGCACGCAATGGCTAGCGGTAACGAAAGTATTAAAAAGACCATACTGGTTGCGCTTGCTCTATGTTTGGTGTGTTCTATCTTTGTTGCAGCGGCTGCGGTTGGTTTAAAGCCGATCCAAAAAGCCAATAAAGCTCTAGACCGGAAACAAAACATCTTGGCTGCGGCTGGGATGTTAGAGCCTGGTAAGTCTGTTGACGAGCTTTTCAAACGTGTTGAAACGCGTATTGTTAACTTGAATACAGGTGAATTTGCTACTCCAGAGGAGCTAAAGGCAGCAGGGATAAACCCTCAGACATACGACCAAAAGGCAGCGGCTCAAAATCCAAAGTTGTCTCGCGCTTTACCAGCTGATGAAGATCCGGCTGACATTAAGCGTCGTGCCAAATACGCGCCAGTCTATTTGGTGATGTCTGGCGATAAAATTAATAAAATTGTCCTGCCTGTACACGGCTACGGACTTTGGTCGACAATGTATGGGTTTATAGCACTTAAGAATGATTACTCTACTGTTGTTGGTTTTGGTTTTTACGATCAAGGCGAAACACCTGGGTTAGGTGGTGAAGTAGATAATCCAAACTGGAAAGCGTTGTGGAAAGGTAAAGAAGTTTATAACAACCAAGGCAAGCCTGTTATTCGCTTGGTGAAAGGTGGTGTAAACAATGCTAGTCCTGATGCTATTCATGAAGTAGATGCTTTATCTGGAGCGACCTTGACCAGTCGTGGTGTTACGCATTTGGTGCAATACTGGATGGGTAAACATGGCTTTGGGCCTTTCTTGGCAAAGCTTCGTAGCAAAGGAGTTCAGTGATGTCTGAAGTAAAAAAAGTCCTTTTTGGACCCATTTTAGCGAATAACCCAATTGCTTTACAGATCTTGGGGATCTGTTCGGCTCTTGCGGTGACCAGTAGCATGAGTGTGAGTTTAGTAATGGCGATTGCGTTGACCTTGGTAACCGCCTTTTCTAACTTCTTTATTTCGATAATTCGTAATCATATTCCTAGCAGTATTCGTATCATTGTGCAGATGATCATTATTGCTTCTTTGGTTATCGTTGTGGATCAAGTGCTACGTGCGTTTGCCTTTGAAATAAGTAAACAGCTTTCCGTGTTTGTTGGCTTGATCATTACAAACTGTATCGTTATGGGGCGTGCAGAGGCTTATGCTATGCAAAATGGTCCTGTGATGAGCTTCTTGGATGGTATCGGCAACGGCCTTGGGTACAGTGCCATGTTGATGGTGGTGGCCTTTTTCCGTGAGCTGCTTGGTGCGGGTAAGTTGTTTGGTCATGTGGTTTTTCAAACCGTCCAAAACGGTGGTTGGTATCAGCCTAATGGATTGATGCTTCTTCCTCCAAGTGCCTTCTTTGTCATTGGTCTTATTATCTGGGTGTTACGTTCAGCGAAAAAAGAACAAGTGGAAGAGCCTGAATTCAAAATAGCGGCTAATTCACGTGCGCAGGAGGCTTTATAAATGGAACATTTAATCAGTTTGTTTGTTAAGGCTGTTTTCGTTGAGAACATGGCTCTGGCCTTTTTCTTGGGGATGTGTACTTTGTTGGCTTTGTCCAAGAAAGTAGAAACGGCTCTTGGTCTTGGTGTGGCGGTCATTGTGGTATTGGCTATCACGGTACCCCTAAACAATTTGCTATATCAGAACTTATTGAAGGACGGGGCGCTTGAGTGGGCAGGTTTACCTAATGTCGACTTAAGTTTCTTGGGGTTATTGAGCTACATTGGTGTTATTGCTGCCGTGGTTCAAATTTTGGAGATGACGCTAGATAAGTATGTCCCAGCACTGTACAACGCACTTGGTGTGTTCTTACCTCTGATTACTGTTAACTGTGCCATTATGGGGGCGTCGCTGTTCATGGTTGAGCGCGATTACAATTTCAGTGAGAGTGTGGTTTACGGTGTAGGCGCTGGTATCGGTTGGGCGTTGGCTATTGTGGCGTTGGCGGGTATTCGTGAAAAACTCAAATATTCGGATGTGCCAGCGGGTCTGCGTGGTTTAGGTATTACCTTTATTACTGTCGGCCTGATGAGCTTAGGCTTTATGTCATTTTCGGGTGTGCAGCTTTAATTGCATAAAATGGACAACCAAGAATAAGGTTTAACAAACATGAACTTAGAAATTATTCTAGGTGTAGTGATGTTCACAGCAATCGTGCTGGCTCTGGTGGCAATTATTCTTGCTGCTCGAGCTAAGCTGGTGAGCTCTGGTGACGTCACAATTAGCATCAATGGTGAAAAGGAGGTAACTGCACCTGCAGGTGGCAAGTTGCTCCAAACCCTAGCAAATAGCGGTATCTTTTTATCCTCTGCCTGTGGTGGTGGTGGAACCTGCGCGCAGTGTAAATGTAAGGTGTTAAGTGGTGGTGGCTCTATGCTGTCTACTGAGCAGTCTCACTTTACTCGTCGAGATGAAAAAGAAGGCTATCGACTTTCATGTCAGGTATCGGTTAAGCAAGATATGGAAGTTGAGGTGCCGGAGGAAGTGTTTGGCGTTAAAGCTTGGGAGTGTACTGTTGAGTCTAACCCTAACTTAGCGACCTTTATTAAAGAGCTGACATTAAAGCTACCAGAAGGCGAAAACGTTGATTTCCGTGCTGGTGGTTATGTTCAGTTAGAGGCGCCACCACACACGGTACATTACAAAGATTTCGATATCGAAGAAGAGTATCGTGGAGATTGGGATCAGTACAATCTTTGGAAGTTTACTTCTAAAGTCGATGAAACTGTTATTCGTGCTTACTCGATGGCTAACTATCCTGAAGAGAAAGGGTTGGTTAAGTTTAATATTCGTATTGCTTCGCCTCCACCAGGAAAAGATGACGTGCCACCTGGTCAAATGTCATCTTACGTTTTTAGTTTGAAGCCTGGTGATAAAATCAAAGTATATGGTCCGTTTGGTGAGTTCTTTGCCAAAGATACCGATGCTGAAATGGTTTTTGTCGGTGGTGGTGCTGGTATGGCGCCTATGCGTTCTCATATTTTTGATCAACTCAAACGCTTGCACTCTAAGAGAAAGATCTCTTTCTGGTATGGTGCTCGAAGTATGCGAGAAGCATTTTATATTGAAGAGTACGACAAGCTTCAAGAGGAAAATGAAAACTTCGAATGGCATTTGGCCTTGTCGGATCCGCTTCCAGAAGATAACTGGGAAGGTAAAACGGGCTTTATTCATAATGTATTATATGAAAATTATTTGAAGGATCATCCTGCGCCTGAAGATTGTGAGTTCTACATGTGTGGACCACCAATGATGAATGCGTCCGTTATTAAGATGCTAGAGGACCTTGGGGTTGAGAAGGAAAATATTCTTCTTGATGACTTTGGTGGCTAGCAGCCAAAAAAGACCCGCCCAATAGGCGGGTCTTTTTGTATAGAGGGAATCAGGTGGTTATGTGTGAGGTGTTTTGATTGGATTTCAACAACTTATCATATTTTCTCCTAATTTGATTGGCTTTTTAGATGGGGTAGAGTGCGCGCCTTATGTAAAAAGCTTTATAATGGGTGCCAGATAATGAAACGGAGGCTGGCTAATTCGCCAGCTTTCGAATAAGCAGTTGAGTGATGCTAGGCGTTGGTTGTTAATTCTTTGGCTAGCATCTTGACTGCCTGGGTTCGGAAGGGCTTGTGGAGCGTTTCCAGATAGGAGGATTAATTATGTTAACTGCAGTTTTAGTGTTTGCTTTGATGTTGGCTGTTGTTGCCGCAATGGCGGTTGGTGTCATGATGGGAAGAAAGCCTATTGCGGGTTCTTGTGGTGGAATGAGTGCACTTGGAATGGAAGTCGCATGTGATATTTGTGGTGGAGATAAAGGGAAGTGTGAAAAAGAGTCTAAAAAATCAGCCATCCAAAAAAGTGTATCGGATGAAGCATTCTACGATGCATCTAAGTAATTGTATTTGAAAGGGGATAAAATGACGACGAGACATTATGATGTCGTAGTATTAGGCACAGGTCCTGCCGGTGAAGGTGCTGCGATGAATGCGGCTAAAGCTGGAAAAAAAGTGGCAGTGGTGGAAGCAAGCCCACAGGTGGGTGGTAGTTGTACGCATCTTGGAACGATTCCGTCAAAAGCACTGCGTCACGCGGTGAAAGAGATTATCGCTTTTAATACCAATCCTATGTTTCGTGATATTGGTGAGCCTCGTTGGTTCTCATTTCCAAAAGTGCTTGATCGTGCGAATAAAGTGATTGATAAACAGGTAATGGGAAGAACCGAGTATTATGCGCGTAATCGTATAGATATTTATTTTGGTCGTGGCAAATTCAAAGATGCGAATACCATTGAGGTGAACACCTATGAGCGTGGCCCTGAAGAGCTGGTTGCTAAGAATGTTGTGATTGCAACAGGCTCTCGTCCTTATCGTCCTGCTAACATTGACTTTACTCACCCTCGTATTTATTGCTCCGATACAATCCTAAGTTTGAGTCATACTCCTCGTTCTTTGATTATTTATGGTGCGGGGGTTATTGGTTGTGAGTACGCTTCAATCTTTTGTGGTTTAGGGGTGCGTGTTGAGTTAATAAACCCAGGCAAGAAATTGCTCAGTTTCCTAGATGATGAAATCACCGATGGGTTGAGCTACCACTTGCGTGATGGTGGCGTGCTAATTCGTCATAATGAAACCTTCGAGTCAGTTGAAACGACAGATCGCGATGTAGTGTTGAATATGGTATCTGGCAAAAAACTGCGGGCGGATGCGTTGTTGTTCTGTAATGGCCGATCTGGTAATACAGAATCCTTAGGACTTGAAAATATTGGTTTAGAGCCAAATAGCCGTGGACAATTGTCGGTAAATCATGCGTATCAAACTACGGTAGACAATGTTTATGCTGCTGGTGATGTGATCGGTTGGCCTAGTTTAGCAAGTGCTGCTTATGATCAAGGTCGTGCTGTTGCTGCTAATATGTTTGGAATAGAGGGTGGGCACTTTATTAGTGAAGTGCCAACTGGCATCTATACTATTCCCGAAATTAGTTCGATAGGTAAAACTGAGGCAGAATTAACCGCAGAGAAAATACCTTATGAGGTTGGGCGGGCGTTCTTTAAGAATACTGCTCGTGCTCAGATCACAGGGGAAGCGGTTGGTATGTTGAAAATTCTTTTTCATCGCGAGACGCTTGAAATTTTGGGGATTCATTGCTTCGGTGACCAAGCATCAGAAATTATTCACATCGGTCAAGCTGTCATGAAGCAGCCCGGTGAGCAAAATACCTTGAAGTACTTTTTGAATACGACCTTTAACTATCCTACGATGGCAGAGGCTTATCGTGTGGCTGCATTGAATGGTTTTAACCGTGTCTTCTAAAACGGTTGCTTTGTGTTGGAAACTCTATAGTTTGTTCGAAGAGTAAAAGTTTAAAAGGCGCTAGCTTCTCAAGTTAGCGCCTTTTTTGTGGGTATAAGGCAGGAGAAAGGGTTTTTAATTAGCTATCTTTAATAGCGTAAATGCCTTTTAGATTACGAAAAGCCCCTTTGTAATCCATGCCGTAGCCAAACAAAAAGCGGTCTTCGACTTCTACGCCAATATAATTTGGTGTTAGGTTGATTTTGCGGTTATGCAGTTTGTTGATAATCGTTGCTGTATAGACTTTGTTGGCTCCTTGCTGCTCGAACCATTCGATGATGGCTTTTAATGTATGCCCTTGATCAAAAATATCGTCAATAATCAAAATGTCACGATCTTTTATATCCGTTTGAGGGTAGCTTAGCCATTTAAGAGAAGTGCCTTCTGTTTCCATCCCATAACGAGTTGCATGAACGTAATCAAGTTCTAGCGGAAAAGAGAGTCGCTCAAGTATGCCTGCGGTTGGTATTAGTCCGCCATTCATAACGCAGATGACCAAAGGAAAGGTGTCTTGTAGGTCTTTTGTAATTTGCTCGCCCATTTTGTCTAAGGCGCTATCGATTTGTTTCTCACTGACTAGGCAGTCGGCTTGTTCTAAAATGGTGTTTAGATCGTTAATTTTGTTGATCATGACTAACTCTGTTAAAAAATTTCGGCAATTTTAACCTAATCTTGCTCGAATGCTAAGCTCTTAATGTGATGAATGCTCGCACAAAGGCAAGTTGATGCCAAAATAATGATCCATGTGAACTGTAGCCAGATCAAAAAGATAGGCAAGGCGGCAAATGCGCCATAAACCACTTGGTAAGAGCTGAAAAAATGAGCAAAGCTACTAAATAGAGTGTTCAATAAAAACAGTCCAATGCTGCCGATAAGTGATGCGAGGGCGGAAATTTTAATTGAAACATCGGTGTTAGGGGTTAAAAAATTTAAGGTGAATAGCATAAAAAAGTACAGTGCAGAGCTACCAAAGTCGATTAAGTATTTTATTGATTCGCTTGCTTGGATGTCTCTAATTTCATAGGACAGTAATGTGCCGTATAAGCTCAATGATGCAGCAAAAATGATTGGTCCAAGGGTGAGAATAGCCCAGTAAGTTAGTAGTTTATCGCGAATTTTTCTTTGCTTTTTAATATTCCAAATGGATTGTACGCTGCCTTCAAACGTATTAAGTAGTAACAGGGCGGTAATAAGGAGTGTCACAATACCGGCGGCAGGAAGGTTTTTTGCCTGTTGAGAAAATTTCATCAAATACGGGAAGATGGTATCTGTTGTTCCTGGTGTTAAGTGGGTGCTGAGAAAATTAAAAAGTTGGGTTTGCATATCCTTAAGGGCAGGTGTTAGGCCAAGGATGCCGATCACGATAGTGATAATTGGTACGGCAGCCAGTAGGCTTGATAGCGTGAGTTGTGCCGCTCTTTGTGTCAAATTGCTTTGTATAAAGCGCATTGAGGTATGGTGAGTGTAGCGTTTGCTAAGGATATAGAGATAACGGAAACGCTCTTGCATCGGATAATCCTCATAAATTAGGCTTAAATGGGTGATTTTATTATGAATGGTTTTTTTAAGTATATCTCCTATTTGTCATGCAAAAGGTTATGGTAAGTAAAAGTATGTGCACAAAGCACAAATATGGTGCAAGCCGAGTTAAATTGGGGCATCGGGCTTGTTTTATGGCTTGGCTATAGGTAATATTATCCCTGTTCCTTTTGTGATATTTGTTCCGTTGAAGGCTAAGTTTTTAGTTGGATTCGGTTCCTTGGTGACGAAAAGTCATTTTTTAGCCCAGTTTACTGGGCTTTTTTATGTCTTTGAGTTGACGATTGATATTCCATCCCTATAATAGCCCACCAAATGAAATGTAATGAGCTTTGTTCCGTTAGCTCAGTTGGATAGAGCAACCGCCTTCTAAGCGGTAGGTCACTGGTTCGAATCCAGTACGGAGCACCATTTCAGTCCATTACTTTAATAGGTTTAAATTTAGGTTTTGTTGCTGTTATCGACTGGTGATTAAGTTTAACCGTGACAACATCAACAAGTTAAAGCACATTCCCGAGAGGAAGTTTTATGCAAGTTTCTGTAGAGACAACGTCTCCAATCGAGCGCACTCTTACAATCAGCGTTCCTGCTGCTCGAATCGAAGAAAAAGTAAGTTCTGAAGTGGCTAAAACTGCGAAAACTATCCGTATTGATGGTTTCCGTAAAGGCAAGGTGCCTGTAAGTGTTGTTAAAAAACGTTATGGTCAAGGTATTCGTATGGAGGCAATTGAGCAAATTATGCGCGATGCCTACATGGAAGCTCTACAAAAAGAATCTATTCAGCCTGCAGGCATGCCATCTATTGAGCCAAAAAACGTTGCTGAAGGCGCAGATCTTGAGTTTGTAGCAAAAGTGGAAGTTTATCCTGAAATTACGTTAGCTGATGCATCAGCGATCAATGTTAATCGTGTTAATTCCGAAGTGACTGATGCCGATGTTGATACAATGCTTGAAACACTTCGTAAGCAAAATGCTGATTGGTCAGCTGTAGAGCGAGAAGCTGCTGATGGTGATCAGGTAACAATTGATTTTGTTGGTTACCTTGGTGATGAGGCGTTTGAAGGTGGTGCAGCGCAAGACCATAAATTGGTTCTTGGTTCAAACACTATGATTCCTGGCTTTGAAGACGGTATTTTGGGTGCTAAAGCAGGTGAAGAGCGTACTATCTCTGTCACTTTCCCAGAAGACTATCAAGCAGAAAACTTGAAAGGCAAAGAAGCGACTTTCAAAATTACAGTTTCTGAAGTCGCAGAGCAAATCATTCCTGAGTTGAATGATGCCTTTGTTGAGAAATTTGGTCTTGAAGAAGCGACCGTTGATGCTTTGCGTGCCGAAGTTCGCAAGAACATGGAGCGCGAATTGAATCAAGCGATTAAAGCGAAGTTGAAAAACAGCTTGTTTGATGGTCTATTATCTATTAACGGTGATGTTCAAGTGCCATCTGCTATGGTCGACCAAGAGGTAGATGCATTGCGTAAGCAAGCAGCTCAGCAGTTTGGTGGTCAAGGCTTCGATGCATCTCAGCTACCAGCTGAATTATTTCAAGAAGAAGCTTCTAAGCGTGCTAAACTAGGCTTGTTGATTGCTGAAGTAATTAAACAGCAAGAGCTAAAAGTGGAAGACGATCGTGTTCATGCGTTCCTTGAAGATATGGCTCAAGCTTATCAAGAGCCACAACAAGTGATCGATTATTACTTGAAGAACAAAGAACAGCTTTCACAAGTTCAATCTGCTGTACTTGAAGAGCAAGTTGTTGATAAACTGTTAGAAACAGCCCAAATTACTGATGTAACATTGGGTTATGAAGACGCTATCAAGCCAGAAGCCCAAGTTGAAAAAGAAGGCGAAGAAGCATAATACTCTTCTTATCTTTTTAAATAAGGCCGGCATAGCATTTGTTATGCCGGCTTTTTTGTCTTAAGGAATGCGATATGAATTTGAAAAACCCAACTACTGGTCCTGTTGCAATTACTAGCAATGGTCTTGTTCCAATGGTTATTGAGCAGACGGCTCGTGGAGAAAGATCATTCGATATCTATTCGCGTTTGCTCAAGGAGCGAGTTATTTTTTTGGTGGGCCAAGTGGAAGACCACATGGCGAATCTCGTTGTTGCTCAGTTGTT
The DNA here is from genome assembly GCF_900089775.1 of Marinomonas spartinae. Taxonomy (GTDB): domain Bacteria; phylum Pseudomonadota; class Gammaproteobacteria; order Pseudomonadales; family Marinomonadaceae; genus Marinomonas; species Marinomonas spartinae. Next base: position 243,612 of record NZ_FLOB01000003.1, on the reverse strand, counting down.
GTTTTTAGAGTCTGAAAACCCAGATAAAGACATTCACTTGTATATTAACTCTCCTGGTGGTTCGGTCACGGCTGGAATGTCTATATACGATACTATGCAGTTCATTAAACCTGATGTTAGTACTATGTGTATCGGTCAGGCTGCTAGTATGGGGGCTCTATTGCTTACGGCAGGTGCGGCTGGTAAACGTTATTGTTTGCCTAACTCACGTGTTATGATTCACCAACCATTGGGTGGATACCAGGGGCAGGCCTCTGATATTGAAATTCATACGCGTGAAATTTTAAGTATTAAACACAGACTTAATGAGATCATCTCGTTTCATACTGGTAAGGCCATTGAGGACGTTGCCGTAGATACGGATCGTGATAACTTTATGAATCCAGAAATGGCGAAAGAATACGGTCTAATTGATGATATTTTACAAAAACGAACTGTTTAAAAGGGTGGAGTAAATGTCGGATGATAAATTTAGCAGCCGTGGTGACCACTCTGATCGGCTACTATATTGTTCTTTCTGTGGAAAGAGCCAAGATGAAGTAAAAAAACTGATTGCAGGGCCATCGGTTTATATCTGTAATGAGTGTGTGGATCTGTGTAATAACATTATTACCCAAGAGTTATTGCAAGGGGATTCATCGGGTGAAGCGAGCGATGAGCTACCTACGCCATCTAAGCTAAGAGCGGCACTTGATGATTATGTTATCGGGCAAGATAAGGCCAAGCGAGTTTTAGCGGTTGCGGTTTATAACCACTACAAACGTTTACGTCATCAGGGAAAAACGGATAATAACGTCGAACTTGGCAAGAGTAATATTTTGCTGATTGGTCCGACTGGTAGTGGTAAAACCTTATTGGCTCAAACACTAGCTCGTGTTTTGGATGTGCCATTTACCATTGCGGATGCGACTACTTTGACCGAAGCCGGTTATGTAGGGGAGGATGTTGAAAACATCATCCAGAAGTTGCTACAAAATTGCGATTACGATGTTGATAAAGCTCAGCGTGGTATTGTCTATATTGATGAGATTGACAAAATTTCGCGTAAGTCTGACAACCCATCCATTACTCGTGATGTCTCTGGTGAAGGGGTGCAGCAAGCACTCTTGAAATTAATTGAGGGGACGGTTGCTTCTGTGCCACCTCAAGGTGGTCGTAAGCATCCTCAGCAAGAGTTTTTACAAGTAGATACGTCCAATATTTTATTTATCTGTGGTGGTGCGTTTGCAGGGCTTGAGCGAGTCATTAGCGATCGTACTGAGAAAAGTAGTATTGGTTTTGCTGCGACAGTGAAAAGTAAGGATGAAGGAAGGTCTTTTTCCGAAGCGGTTCATAAAGTAGAAACGGAAGACTTGGTTAAGTTCGGCCTGATTCCTGAGTTTGTTGGGCGATTGCCTGTAGTGGCAACGCTTTCGGAGTTGGATGAAGAGGCGTTGGTTACTATTCTTAGTGAGCCCAAGAATGCTCTAACTAAGCAGTATCAGCACCTTTTTGAACTAGAAGGAGTTGAACTTGAATTTACACCAGAGTCTCTAAAAGAAGCGGCTAAACTTGCTCTTATTCGGAAGACTGGGGCTCGAGGCCTGCGTAGTATTTTAGAGTCAGCACTATTGGATTGCATGTACGACTTACCAACGCGTAGCGATGTCGCGAAAGTTGTGATGGATGGTGCTTCAATGCGAGGTGAGTCCGCGCCATTGATGGTTCTTGAAAAGGAAGAATTGGCGAAAAACGGCTAATTTGAATTTTTAAGCTATAGTTAAAAGCCGAGTATGAATCTTTGTGTTCATAGTCGGCTTTTTTTTAGTGTGAGATTTAGAGGCAGCATGTACACTTAATTCAACATGCTGATACGGTTGTTTTTTTTATTATTGTCCTTATCTCTTTCCTAATCATAGAATGAAATGAAAGTGCGCGGTATTTTGCGCCCAGATTGGAAAAAAATATGTCGAAATTTTTGAAAATGCCAATGTTGCCTCTACGTGACGTGGTCGTATACCCACATATGGTGTTGCCGTTATTTGTTGGGCGTCCTAAATCCATTGCTGCTCTTGAAGCTGCTATGGAAAATGATAAGTATGTTTTTTTGGTTGCTCAGCAAGATGCCTCAAAAGATGATCCGCAATTGGATGACTTATATGCGATAGGCACAACGGCTAAAGTTATGCAATTGCTTCGTCTTCCCGATGGTACCGTAAAGGTGTTGGTAGAGGGGGGCAGTCGTGCTCGTTTAGATAGTATCGAAGATGATGGAGAATTCATCTCAGGACGCATTGCTGAGATAGCGTCAGAAGATGACGGAGGATCTGAGCATACGGCGATTCGGACAGCGCTTCTTAAGCAGCTTGATGAATATGTTGCCGGTAGCAAACGCATTCCAGCCGAAGTTGTTACCTCTGTGAAGTCCATCGATGATTTATCGAAGCTTATTGACAGTATTACTGGCCACATGAGTCTGAAGCTAGAAGATAAGCAGCAAGTGCTTGAGATCGCTTCATTAACTGAGCGTGGCGAATATTTAATGGCTTTGATGGATGGTGAATTAGATATTGCTCATCTCGAGAAAAATATTCGTAGCCGTGTCAAAAAGCAAATGGAAAAAAGTCAGCGTGAGTACTATCTGAATGAGCAAATGAAAGCCATTCAGAAAGAGCTAGGTGACATGGAAGACGGTGGCAACGAACTTGATGTTCTTCAAGAAAAAATCGATGAATCGGGTATGAGCAAAGAAGCGACCGAGAAAGCGGAAGGAGAGTTGAAAAAGCTTCGTATGATGTCGCCTATGTCCGCAGAAGCAACGGTTGTTCGTGGTTATATTGACTGGTTGATTTCACTGCCTTGGAAAAAACGCAGTAAAGTACGTAATGATTTGGCTTACGCTGAAAAAGTGTTAAACCAAGATCACTTTGGTTTACAGGATGTGAAAGAGCGTATTTTGGAGTTTTTAGCTGTACAACAACGAGTTAAAAAGGTTAAAGGTCCTGTCTTGTGTTTGGTCGGGCCACCAGGAGTAGGTAAAACGTCTCTGGGTCAATCCATTGCTAAAGCGGTTAATCGTAAGTATGTGCGTATGTCGCTAGGTGGGGTGCGAGACGAAGCTGAAATTCGTGGTCACCGCCGCACTTACATTGGTTCTATGCCGGGTAAGTTGCTACAAAAGCTAGCTAAAATTAAGGTAAAAAACCCGCTCTTTCTCTTGGATGAGATCGATAAAATGGGAATGGATCAGCGTGGAGATCCAGCATCGGCACTACTTGAAGTGTTAGATCCAGAGCAAAATCACACGTTTAGCGACCATTATCTTGAGGTGGACTATGATTTATCTGATGTGATGTTTATTTGTACGTCAAATAGTATGAACATTCCAGGTCCTTTGCTGGATCGTATGGAAATTATTCGCATCCCTGGTTACACCGAAGATGAAAAGCTAAATATTGCCAAGCGCTATCTATTGCCTAAGCAAATCAAGCTAGCGGGCTTGAAAGATAAAGAGATTGACGTCTCTGACGACGCAATAATGGATGTTATCCGTTATTACACCAAAGAAGCAGGTGTGCGTGGTTTAGAACGTGAGCTGAGTAAGATTTGCCGTCGCGTTATCAAGCAGCAAACACTGAATAAAGGTGCTGATACGGTTGTGGTCAGCTCTGATAATTTAGAAGACTTCTCAGGAATACATAAGTTTAGTTATGGAAAAGCAGAAGAGAAAAACCAAATTGGTCAGGTGACTGGGTTAGCGTGGACGTCGGTCGGTGGTGAACTGTTGACCATAGAGGCCGCTGGTGTGCCTGGTAAAGGCCGTCACGTTAAAACGGGTTCATTAGGTGACGTGATGCAGGAATCGATTCAGGCGGCTCTCACTGTCGTCAGAAGCCGCGCTGTTGGTTTAGGTATCGATGCGGACTTCCATGAAAAGACTGATCTGCATTTACATGTACCCGAAGGTGCCACTCCAAAAGATGGTCCAAGTGCGGGTATTGCGATGTGTACGGCGATTGTCTCGGTTCTGACCAAGATTCCTGTTAAGGCGTCAGTTGCCATGACAGGTGAGATCACTCTACGTGGTGAAGTGTTGCCGATTGGGGGCTTGAAAGAGAAGTTGCTGGCGGCTCATCGTGGAGGAATTAAAACGGTTGTTATTCCGCAGGAGAATGCTCGGGACCTAAAAGAAATCCCGGACAATATTAAAGCCGATATGAAAGTTATTCCGGTTAAATGGATTGATGAGGTGTTGGATATTGCTTTAGAGTACATTCCTTCACCAAAAAAGGAAGAAACCTTAACTTCTAAAGAAAAAACTGTTGATGAACAAGAAGCTGTGAGTCATCATTAGGGCAAACCCAGTGTTGACACGGGGTAGGAAGGGCTTGTATAACTTTGGCTCGGCCTTATCTATGAGCATTATTTTAATACAGTGCCGAAATGATTCTAAGGATCTACTTAAAATACTGAAGGGGTAAAACGTGAATAAATCTGAACTGATTGAGGCTATTGCGGCTTCTGCTGATCTTTCTAAAGCTGCTGCTGGTAACGCGTTGGATGCTACGTTAAAAGCAATAGAAGAAGCGTTGTCTAAAGGAGATCAAGTGACTTTGGTAGGGTTTGGTACTTTTGCAGTGAAAGAGCGTGCAGCACGTACTGGTCGCAATCCTCAAACTGGTGAGGAAATTCAAATTAAAGCGGCTAAAGTTCCTGGTTTCAAAGCAGGTAAAGGTCTTAAAGACGCCGTAAACTAAGGGATCAGGAGCAGTAGTTCAGTTGGTTAGAATACCTGCCTGTCACGCAGGGGGTCGCGGGTTCGAGTCCCGTCTGTTCCGCCACTAGACACAAAAAGGTGTATTCCGTGCGGAATACACCTTTTTTATTTAGAAACATCATTAACTCATGTGGAGGCATAATGCTCCAGGATATAAGAGATAAGTCACAAGGCATCGTGGTTAAGATCATTGTTGGTTTTATTGTCGTGACTTTTGCTCTATTTGGCGTCGAGGCCTTAGTAAAAAGCTTTACCTCAACCGACAAGGTAGCTAAAGTGGATGGCACTGATATTACTCGTGCACAGATGTTGCAACAAGCGGATCTTCAGCGTCGTCAGCTGATTGCTATGTCTAATGGCCACGTCAACCCAGCGATGCTGCAAGAGAATGTGTTGCAAAAGAATGCATTAAATGAGTTGATTCAAGGTGCTTTAATAGATAACCAGATTGCGTCACTTAAGCTAGGCGTGTCGGATGGTCAAGTAAATTCTTATTTACTGCAGAACCCTCAATTTCAAACTGATGGTAAGTTTGACCAAACCAAATATGTAAACTTTATTCGCACATTGGGTTTTACTCCTTTAGCGTTTAAAAATCGTGTGCGCGAAAGCATTTTATCGCAACAGCTTGAAAGAGGTGTTGTGAATTCTGATTTTGTTCTTCCTTATCAAGTTGATAGCATTGCTCAGTTGCAATCTCAAGAGCGTTCTTTTGATTACGTTAAGTTCTCTTTGGCTGATCAGTCTGAGAAAACCCGCGTGACAGATAAAGAGCTAAAAGCCTATTACGATGAGCATAAAAATGAATTCAAAACGCCTGAACAGGTAAAAATCAATTATGTTGAGCTAACGGCTGCGGATTTTGCGAACAAAGTAAAAGTAACCAATGAAGATCTCCAAGAGGCGTATAAGGCGTTTGTTGCAGGGCTTCCTAAAGAAGAGCGCAAAGCATCCCATATTCTGATTGATAATACTCATACGGAGAAACAAGCAAAGGCGATCTTGGATAAGATCAAGGCCCAGTTAGCGAAAGGTGTTAGTTTTGCTGACTTAGCTAAAGAGTACTCTGATGATATCGGTTCTAAGAAAAAAGGCGGTGAGTTGGGTTATATTACTCAAGGGACGATGGTTAAACCGTTTGAAGACGCTTTATTTAGCATGAAGAAAGGCCAAGTTAAAGAGGTAAAAACAAAATTTGGCTGGCATTTAATCAAGTTAGAAGCGATCAAAGATCCAAAAGTCCCTTCTCTTGCTGATAAAAAAGCAGCTTTAGAAAAACAAATAGTTGCTAAGAAAGCACAAGAGGCGCTGTTTGCTGCTCATGAAAACATCTCCGATTTAGCTTATGCCAGCGATCAGCTTAAACCGCTTGCCAATGAGTATGGTGTGAAGGTTCAGACTAGCAATTACTTCAGTCGTGATGGCGGTAATAATGCGATTACTTCGAATGCGTCAGTTATCAGTGCGGCGTTTGGTGATACCGTTCTTAAAGATGGTCAAAATAGCGACTTGATCGATTTGGGGGGCAATAAGGTTGTTGTGATCCATTTGGCTGATCATAAGCCTGAGTCTGTCCAATCCTTTGAGCAGGCGAAAAAAGAAGTTACGTCTAAGCTAGTGCAATCTAAAGCAGAAGCCGCCATTATGGCTCAAGCGAAAGCGGCAGAGACGGCTCCAAGCACTAAGTGGACGTCCGTTAAGCTAGCGAAGCGTGGTCAGGATGAAATTGCTTCTTTAGCCTTTACTATGGCGCAACCTGAAGGTAAACCTGTTATGGATATTAAGAAGTTAGACGATGGGGATCTTGTTTTAATTCGCTTAAACAAGGTTCAGGCTGGATCTGACAAAGCTTCTGACCGCCAAGAGCAGGCTTATGGACAATATCTTCGTGAGACGGAATCTAAGATGAATCTTACATCACAAAATGAGTGGTTAAAAAGCAAAGCAGACATAGAAACAAACCTGTGATCTAGCTAGCTGTTCTTAGATAAATTTGTCAAAGCAATAGAATGAAAAAGCCAGCAATCGCTGGCTTTTTTCGTTTTTGGAGTTGTGATTTGTTTTGCTAAGCTAATTGCGCCACAGCCATCATTTATCCCGTTAAACAAAGAGATGGCTTTACTTGCCATTCCCCATGCTTTCTAACCAAGTAACGGAAGGGACAAAGAAAGCATTACCAGTTTTGGCTGCGGTGTATCGCATCAAATGATCTTGGTTGCCGTTTTCATCACCTTCTACCATGCTTTTTAACATTTGGTTGAATATGCTGGGGGTTTTGCTGTAGCTGGCAAACATCAGACCTTTACAGGTTAATGAAGCGAATGGCATGCTGTGACGAAGTATTTCCAGTGATTTTCCATTGTGGTCTTTTAGGGACGTACGTTTAGTGTGTGCATGAACAGACTTATCTTTGGAGACGTACTCTTCATTTGCATACTTAGTACGTCCATAGGTATCTTCTTGGGTTTTAAGATCCAGCTGTTCCCATTTGTTTAGATCATGCTCAAAGCGCATAAGATTTAGATAGGAACCATCTTTAAAGTGTATATCTTCCTCACCAACAAGTGCTACCGCTTTTCTTGCTTCGCCTTCAGGGTTTTCTGTACCGTCGACAAAGCCTGTTAGGTCTCGATTGTCTAAGTATTTGAAGCAACTGATTTCGTCGATAATGGTCAGGCTATTATCAAATGCTTGATATAGAGCATTGGCGAGTAAATAAGAAGCGTCCCTACGCGTTGAGCGGATATGAAATACCAATTCTCCTTCTGTCTCACCAACTTCAATATTGTTATGGGAAAAACGGGGAAAGGGGGCTAATTCTGCTGGATGTGCACTTAAATCAAAATAACGCCATGCGGAATGACTGATTCCGATAGTGGCATAAAGGTCTGCATCAGGGAATTGCTGTTGCAGCTCTCTGATAATAGCCGGGCTCATTGAGAGGGCTTTTTTGGCGCCAGCAATGCGCTCTTTTTTGACATCAAAGGTGATAAATAAAGCATCACTTGATGCTTCTGGAATGATGCCAGACTGAAATGTATGGGTCATGATTTATCGCTTTCTCCGTCTATTTTCTTCATGAATATGTAATAAAAGCCAGTGACTTAAAAGTTTGGATAGAGTGTCTTAAGCTGACTGGCTTGAGTTTTTTTAGGTTGTCCCGTTTGATACTCTTCTAGTGCATCAGCGAGTGAGCTCCCTTGCCATTGATGGCTTGTCTGGTTTGAGTACAGCATCAATTCCGCCTCCATTAAGAGCTGAGTCAATGTGACAGACCCTGCTAGACGCTTAATGTCTTCTATGCTGTGGATTTGCTCGTCGCCCCAGCGGTGTCGAGCCCACTCCAAAAGGTACGATCTTAATTCTGTAATATTGTCTTGTCGACAGCATTCAATCAAGCTTTGAAAGGCGCTTTTTTCATCGCTGCTGGTTAATGGTGCAAATTCTTTCAGTGTTGGTACATTGGACTCGTCGTCTTTTGATTTTTTCTTTTTCCAAAACAGTAACAGGCAAACGAGTAATAGTAGTACGGTCAAAATGGCTAAGCCAATGACGCTGTATAGGCGCCAATTAACGTCACTCTGCTCTTTCACTAAGTGAGTGTGAATAGGTTTTGGAGTGTCGTCTGATGGATTAGACTGGTCTTTTTCTTGCTTGGCTAAAGAAATTGGAGCAACAGAGCGTGATTGTGGCGGCAATGGTTTGTCGAGCGTCTTTGGTTTTGGTGTGACGTTGTTTGTTTTTTCACTCGAGCTTGTTGGTAACGGCGCAATGGCCAATTCGGGCGTGCTTTGTGTTACGGTTTTTTCAACACGTTTGTTGGTGTCCCAGTAGGTGACAGAAACATCCGGTAATTTAATTGTGCCTTTTTGTGTGGGTACAACTTGAATTTTAATGGTCTGATGACCAATGATGCCCTTGTCATTCTTTTGGCTGCTAAATGTTGCTGGCTCTGGATAGAGTTTGTAGGCTTTGGTGCTATTGAATGTAAGCTGAGGGATTTGTTCTGGCAGTGAATCTTTCGCGTCAATATTAATTGTCCAAATGAGTGTATCCCCCACGCGTACCGTGCCCTTAGGTTTCTCTAATTTGGTGTTGATGGTAACGCCTTCGCTTGGTAGCCAGTTATCGTTTGTATAGCTGGGAGGGATAGGTAATACCTGTAAGTTAATGGGTTGGCTTTGAATTCTAACAATACGTTGGCCTGATCCCATCTGCATCATGGCTTGCATGGTTTGTGGGGCGATGGTGATTTTTCCACTTTTTTGTGGGAAAGCGAGGTACTTACGAGTGAGTACTTGGTAGCGCGTGCCGTTGATTTCTTTAAATTCGCTTTGGTCATCTTTAAGCTGTTCAAAAATCAAATCAGGGTTAGACGGTACGGAGATGTTAGCGTTGTTAAGCGATACTGATGTATACAACTTCATTGTGAAAATGACTTGTTGTTGCAAGTAAGGAGAGTCAGACGAGACTCGAGTTTTCAGCATCACTGGTGGGTTGCCGTTTTTATCTAACATTTCAGGCGCGTTTTTGACGGTCAATGTCAGAGGTTGGGAAGCGTATTGACCAATTTTAATAGGGGGAATAGTAAAGGTTCCGACAGACTTGGGCATGAGCGAGATAACCCAGTAACTCATAGCTGTGTTGCTGCCTAGATTAAAACTAAACTGACTGCTTTGGCTTTGGCTAACAATATCAAAGTCTTTTTTCAAAGGAGTGAGGTCGGGACCGTTGCCTGTGTTGGTGAAGTCAGCTCTTATGGTCAGTTGAACAATATCGTTTTCGGTTACGACATTTTTATCAAGTGAGGCGGTTACGCTATCGGCATAAGCTGGTAACGCCAAAGAAAATAATCCCGTAATAAGCAGTGTTGCCAGAGAAAAGTGTATTTTTCTACTGAAGGCGAACATGAAAGAATAAAACTGCTTCATTACCATGGGTTAATCCCATCCTCTTGATTGGTGTAATTTTCGTGGCTCTTTTCTTGATGTAAATACCACAGTTTGCGCTGTAATAGTGTGCCAGGATTATCCTGTATTTGTCTGAGCCATTGTTTTAATGCCTGTTTCTGCTCTCTATTGAGGTCAGTGTTAGTGGCAGATTTTGATTGCTGCTGTTTTTCTTCAGGCGTTTGCTTATTATCCTCAGACGACGGCTTTTTGTCTTGTTTTTCAGGACTTTTATTCTGTTTTTTTGCTGTTGAATCATGGGATGCTTTATCCGATGAATGAGAGGGAGGAGTCTGTTTGGGTGAGTGGTTTTGTTTACTGTTCGAATGATTTTTATCCGATGACTTGTTCTTATCAGATGAGCTATTTTTGTTTGATGAAGACTTTTTATTAGATTGTTTTTTCTTATTAGCATTTTTTGACTGTTGCTGCTTTTTTTGCTTCTCCAAGTATCTTAGATTGTCTTGAGCTTCTTTCATGGTGGGGTCGAGGGCGAGCGCTCTTTTATAGGCATCGATTGCGGGTTGCAGCTTGCCTGATAGGGCAAGTGCATTGCCGAGATTGTAAAAATCAGCGGCGCTTTTACTGATGCTGGAGAGTGTATTGGCGGCTTGACTGTATTTCCCCAAGGCATATTCGGATGCTGCTTTCCAATCTGGCTGCTGAAAATATTGGTTCGCTTTTTTCCAGTGGTCGTGATTAGCCGCTTCTTGGCCTAGTTGATCTGGGGTTTTGAACCAATCTAATGGTGAAGCGCTGGCCTTGTTGGATGGCAGCAAAAAGACCGACAGCATTAGCGTTAATAGCATGCCGCGTCGAAACTGAAAGGCGAGCCACAGAAGAAAAGGGAATGCGAACCAATGACCTTGATCGATCCAGTGAAAGCTCCGATTATCCGCTTGTTGATCTTTTGCGTGTTGATCGGTGTTTTGCGTAATGGCATTTAATTGAGCGGAAGTTAAGCGGCCGTGATAAAAGTGCGCATGGATTGTTTTTGCAAACGTTTTTAACTGTTCAACAGGCGTGTGTGGAACGACATTTTTTCCATCTGATGTCAGTATTTGTCCATTGGGTAATAGAATGGTGCCGCCTTTTTTTGTACCAATTGCGATTAGGTCTGTGTGGAGATGGTGATCCGCTAAAAGAGATGGAATGGCTTTTTTATCTTTTGCATCCAAGCTATCGGTCAAAATGATGAGGTGCGCGGATGTTTTTTTATTGGGAATGAGTGAAAGAGCATCTTTGACACCGCTGGTCAGATTACTTCCGTAAACGGGCATGATGATGGGTTCTAGTGCCAATAAAAAGTGTGTGATGGTATTTTTATCTTGGCTGAATGGGGTAATGGTATAAGCGTCCCCAGCAAACGCGACGAGGGCGATATTGCCATCTTTACTTTGTCCTAAAATGTCCCGTACCGTTTGTATTAACAGTGTTTGGCGATTGGGTTGAATATCTTTTGCATACATGGAAAGAGACTGATCAATCACGAAAATGGTTTTACTACTGGATTCAAACATCATAGAAGGCGCTTTCACCCAGCTTATGCCTGACAGCCCGATCACGCATAGAGAGATAGAGAGTAAGCCTAGCCATTTATTTATATGGCTTGGTTGCTCAGATTGTTCTAGATGAACAAGCAAGTTTTGATCAAAGGCTTTACTGAGTGTGTTGCTCCCTGTGTTTTTATAGCGAATAAGGAAAAACAGTAGCCAGATTAATGGTAACAGAAGCAGCCAATAAGGGCGTGCGAAATGAATCATAGAAAGTATATTCATGGACGTTTCCTCATGCTGGACTTAAATCGGCTGAGGGAAAGTTTGCCGCTAGTGAGCAGAGTCAGGGCAAAAAAGACGAGCGATGCCAGACCTAGCCAGTGAAAATAGCTGGTAATGGGGCGCTGCCAGATGGGTTGCGCTTTCGTTGGTTCAAGCTTATTGATATCCGCGTAGATACGTTTTAAATCTTGGGTGTTTCTGGCTCGGAAAAACTGGCCACCCGTTTTATGAGCAATGCTTTTCAATAGTTTTTCATCTAGGTCGCTGGATGGGTTGATGGTTTGTGGTCCGAAGAAACCTTGTACGACCATACGATCGGCACCGATGCCGATCGTATAGATTTTTAGATGTTGTGACGCAGCGAAGTCAGCCGCTTGTTCTGGGTTGACTTGTCCGGCGGTGTTGGCACCATCTGTCATAAGGATGAGGACTTTTTTGTCATCCGGTTTGTTTTCCATACGTTGAATAGCCAAACCTATGGCATCGCCTATGGCTGTTTGTTGTCCAGCAAAGCCAATTTGAGTTTCCTGTACTAACTGGTTAATGGTTTTTGTGTCGAAGCTAAAAGGTGCTTCTAAGTAGGCTTTAGTGCCAAAGACGATTAACCCAATACGGTCACCACGGCGTTTTTTGATAAAGTTAGATAGCACCCATTTTTCAGCCGTTAATCTGTCTACAGGTTGGTTGTTTAGCTTCATGTCTTTAACTTGCATACTGCCCGATAGATCCAGGGCAATCATGATATCTCTTCCAGATGGTATTACTTGGGTAGGGGCGCCGCGCCATACGGGCCTAGCAATGCCAACTACAAGACAGATCCATGCGAGTAATAAAAATATTAATGGCAAGCGAATGGCATGTTTACTGGGGCGCTTTTCTTCATGGTTTTGTAGATATTGCGCATTTGGAAACCAAATAGACTGATCTTTCCTAGCCACTGTGGGCAAAAAATGAAATAAAACTGGGACAGGAAGAAGGCAAAGAAACCAGGGCCAAGTCAATTCAAACACGGTGCTTCCTTATCCAATAACAAGTTAAACGGATCATGGTTGTTTTTTGTTCAGCTGCTAACGACACATCAGCACGATACTGACCGTTAATGAAATCGTCTCCCAGTTGATCAAAACGTCGTTTTTTAGGTAGGGCACTGTCTAATTGTGCTATCAAAGCGTGTGAAGGGAGAGCTGCTTGGCTGATTTTGTTTTCACTTATTAGACAGCGACGAATTAGCTCATGGCAGGTAATAATGAGCTCTTTATCGCTCAAATTATCTCTATTATTTTTGAGTGCCACTAGGGCTTCGCGACGATATTTACGCTTATTGCGTCTTTTATATAACAGTAAAATAAGGCTGAAGAGGGCGATAACCACGAAAGCAACCACTAGCCACGTCCACCATGCAGGTGGCCACATGGGGATGGCTTCGGGCAGTAAGTATCCTTTATGGGGTAGCTCGAGGGGGGTGCTTGTCGGTGTCATTAGCGCAATGCTCCTTGATCAAGCAGGTATTTAGCAATTTTTTCAGGGGATTCGTTAATATCAAACAGTTGATGATGAATACCTATGGTGGCCAGTTTTTTTCGCAATCTAGCATTGTCTTCGAAGAAGTCTTTTTTGGCTTGTTCGGTGCTTTTTTTTGTTACTTGAAGGGTTTTGGAGCCATTGGCATCGGCAAAGCGGTATTCCCCCGGAGGCAGTTCAAACGCATGATAATCGAAAACTTGTACCCAATGGACTCGATTATGTTTGGCTAATTGCCACAAAGAGAGCTGCTCTTGTTCGCTCCAGCTTTGCTTGTCTGTTAAAATAATGACATCTCTATTGTGAGCCTTGTTGGTGATGGCCGAGCGATGCCAGCAAGCAGTACTTGGTTCATGTTGGCGGTTTTTGACTTGGGTGGCAGTGGTCAAGTGTGAGAGTAGCTGGTGAATGGATTGTTTGTTGTTTTGTTCGTGGCTTTCGTTGCCAAATACAAAGCGATAAGACAGTTTGTCGCCTTGTTGTTCACTACGCCAAGCAATAATACCAGCTAGTTGGCTCAACCGAGTCGAAATAAATGTATGGCGAGTGCTAAAATACGCCGTCTGCGATAATCCTAAAAATAATAAACGTTGATGATCATTTTCCTGACTATAGACGCGGGTGTGTGCGTGACCTGTTCGAGCGGTGACGCGCCAGTCGATGTGTCTTAAATCATCGCTAGGCTGATATTGCCGCAGTTCCAGCATTTCCATGCCGTGCCCTTTTTGATTAGAGCGGCGTTCACCGTTCTTAAGCGTAAAGCGTGTTGCTTTGTTGGCGCGCCCTAGGTGTTTTGCATAATGGGCTAATAGCGCAAAATCTGTTTCTGCAAGTTCTGGTGAATCAGGTGATAATAGTGGGTTCATGGTAAGGCTTATAAAGCAGGTACATGGTTAATTAACCGTGTGAGTAATTCGTCCGTTGAAATACCGCTTGCCTGTGCCTCAAATGACGTGATAACACGGTGACGTAGAACGGGCAAGGCGACTACTCTTACATCGTCGGGTGTGACAAAGTCACGACCATTTAGTAAGGCGTTTGCTCGAGCACAACGATCTAATGCGAGAGTGGCGCGTGGGCTTGCACCATAGTCAATTAAACTTTCGCCGTTTGGACTCAGCCCTAGGTAGTGCTCAGGATGGCGAGTCGCCATAACCAGTTGTACAATATAATGTTCGACGGATTCCGACATGTAAAGTGACAAGGCTTGTTGTTGTAATGCTAGGATGTCTGTCGGTGTACAAATAGCGGCAGTAGTCGCGGCAAGTGTTTTGTGTTGATCTTGCTGACGGACGAGTCGAAGTACTTCTAATTCGCTTTCTGTGCTGGGATAACCTAACTTTATTTTTAGTAGGAAGCGGTCAAGTTGAGCTTCTGGTAGAGGGTAGGTTCCCTCTTGTTCAATGGGGTTTTGTGTGGCTATCACAAAGAACAGAGGAGGTAGTTGGTAGCTGTGGTTGCCAACTGTGACTTGGTTCTCTCCCATGGCTTCAAGTAAGGCGGATTGTACTTTTGCAGGGGCTCGGTTGATTTCATCGGCTAGGACGACTTCATTCATGATAGGGCCAGCAACAAATGTAAATTGCCCCGTTTCCTGCTGATAAATATCTGAGCCTGTGACATCGCCAGGTAAGAGGTCCGGGGTGAACTGGATGCGTTGAAAACGACAGTCAATGGCGCCTGCAAGGGCTTTAGCTGCGGTGGTTTTGGCGATACCCGGTGGCCCTTCAAGCAATACATGGCCGTTTGCAATGAGTGCAATCAGTAGCTCTTGGGTTAAGTCAGGCTGGCCGATAACGGCGTGATTAAGGTGATCTTTTAATCTTTCAATTACTGATTCCATCGAAGCTAAGGACCTCATGCATCTGTCAAAAAAGGTGTCAACACAATATAATGCGTACCATCTTATCGGATTCAAAACTTTACATACAAGGCGTTAGTTGTAAGAGTCGCGTAAGCATAGGAAAGAAAATTGGCAAAAATTGTCGTAGAAGTGACACTGAGTGCATCACAATACCAGACTTTGTATTCAGGGCAAGCCAAAAACGTTGTGGCATACAGTCTAGATGGGCGTAAAGTTCAGTTGCCTCTATCTGCTTTTCGGCGCTTTGTTACCCATGGAGGCATTGATGGAATTTTTGACGTAGAATTTGATGATAAACATAAGTTAGTGGCGATAACGCGAATACGTTAGTACGCCCATTTTATACTTAACACGGTTAGGAGCCTTGTCTATGTATCACCTTGCTCGAGCACTACTTTTCAAATTAGATCCTGAAGTGTCTCATGAATTATCATTGGATCTTTTGACGGCGAGTAGTCGGTTGGGGCTAACGAGGTTTTTTGATGGTTTGCCTTCTTCTCAGCCCGTTGATGTAATGGGGTTGCGTTTCCCGAATGCGGTAGGGTTAGCCGCTGGATTAGATAAAAATGCCGATGCGTTTGAAGCACTTGGTGCATTGGGTTTTGGTTTTGTTGAAGTGGGCACGGTGACGCCAAAAGGTCAGTCTGGAAATCCCAAACCACGCCTGTTTCGTTTACCTGAATACGACGCCATTATTAATCGTATGGGATTTAATAATAAAGGTGTTGACCATATGGTTGCGCGAATTAAGTCTCATCGTTACCCAGGCGTTCTTGGGGTGAATATTGGTAAAAACTTAACCACGTCAGTAGAAGAGGCAGCAGCAGATTATTTGACTTGTTTTGAGCAGGTGGTGCCTTATGCCGATTACATTACAGCCAATATCAGCTCGCCGAATACGCCTGGGCTGCGTAGCCTGCAATTTGGTGACAGTTTGGCACAATTAATTAACCCACTGGTTCGGGCTAGAGACCGTTATCAAGATCAACATGGCAAACGCGTTCCTTTGGCAGTGAAAATTGCCCCAGATATGACAGATGATGAGATTAAGTTGGTGGCGGATACTCTAGTAGAGCAGGGCGTGGACGGCATTATAGCAACCAATACCACTTTATCTCGTGATGCGGTTCAAGGTCATCGATTCGCAAATGAAGCGGGCGGTTTAAGCGGTGTCCCTGTTCGTGAGGCTTCTACTCATGTGGTCCATGTTTTGGCGGAGCGCCTTAAAGGCGCCTTACCTATTATTGGTGTAGGGGGAATTTCAAGTGGTGATGATGCAATAGAGAAGCTTCAAGCAGGGGCTCAACTCGTGCAGATCTACTCCGCATTCATTTATCAAGGGCCTGAGTTAATTAAAGAGGTGGTCGCCAGTACGGATGCATACTACCGAGAGTTACGATTAGATAAATAGAGAGTGTTGTTCGCTCATTATGGCGGATAAACACCTTTGATATAAGTAGAGTTACAAAAGCAGGCGGGATAGTCCCGCCTGCTTTTTATAAGAGTTTTTCTGATTCGCTCATCGTGATACGACATCAGAATAGCGGGAAAATTAATGAACCATGCTGAATGTTTTGTGGGTGCCTTCGACGGGTGTTAAGCCATTCCACATATCTTCACGTCCTTCGCGCCATCCAGCGAGCCAATGCGGGCGGGTATTTTCATGGTATTGCATTGAAAGGCCTTTTGTTTTGCCTGCCATCCCTGCGCGGTAGCCACGGATGTAAGCGCGATGATGAAGATCTCTTTTTTGCTTCTTCATTAGTTTTTCCTCTTATTCTGTTCCATGTTGAACTTTGAAATTAGTCGAGAACTGATGGATTGTCTAAAAACTCTTTGCTCTAACACATTTATAGAACGTTTAAAAAAGTAATTAAAAATGAACACACCAGTAGAAACAGTGGATACAGTTGGTCAGATGTATCACTTAGAGATTACCTGCCCACTAGGATTAGAGAATGTGCTTGAACAAGAGTTGCACAGCGAAGGCCTAATGGATACTCGTTTAGGTGAGGCGCAGGTAAAATTAACGACCGATTTAGAAGGTATGTACAAGGCCTGTCTTTGGTCTCGAGTTGCGACTAGGGTTATGTTGCCAGTTGCCAACTTTAAGATGGAGTCAGCCGATGACCTTTATGAAGGTGTAAAGGCTATTGTGTGGTCTGATCATATGACGGCAGCGAATACCATTGCCATTGATTGTCATGGAACAAACCATCATATTCGTAATACGCAATTTGGCTCGGTCCGTGCGAAAGATGCGATTGCTGATTACTTTGTGGCACTTTCCGGCGAGCGTCCTAATGTGGAAAAGGTACAACCGGATGTGCGAATTTCCATTCGTATTAAGCGTGATATTGTGACCGTGAGTATCGATCTGTCGGGTGACAGCATGCACCGTCGTGGTTATCGTCAACAAGGCTCTATGGCGCCGCTTAAAGAAAATCTTGCCGCAGGATTGCTGCTCCGAGCGGGTTGGAACCGTGATTGTGGCTTAACACAGCTGATTGATCCCATGTGTGGGTCTGGAACCTTCTTAGTCGAAGCGGCGATGATGTCACTCGATATGGCGCCCGGTTTACGCCGAGGCTACTGGGGGTTCAAAGGTTGGAAGCAGCACGATCATCGTTTATGGCAGCAACTGATGGATTTTGCCAAAAACCGCAAGAAAGATCCGGCTGAGTTAGGTATTCGTTTCCAAGGTACGGATCGAGAGCAACGTGCTATTGCCGCGTCCCGGGAGAACATTAAGCGTGCTGGGCTGGTGGGCGTGATTGATGTGTCCATGGCGTCTTTCCAGCAGCATGATTTTGTCATTGACCAAGAAAAGCCTGGATTAGTGATTTGTAACCCTCCTTACGGTGAGCGTTTGGGAGATGAAATGGCGTTAATTGCTTTGTATCGCCAATTGGGGGAATGGGTTGTAACGCATGTGCGTGGTTGGCAGTTTATGATGCTAACCAGCAACGAACATTTAGCCCGTCAGATTCCGGTTCGTCCTGAGAAAAGTACCCGAGTGATCAATGGTGGTTTAGAGTGCCGTGCCTATCGATTCCCGTTGTTGGACGGTCATATTAAAGAAGATGCCGTGGCTCAATCTATTATGACCCCTGGTGCTCAAATGTTTGCCAACCGTTTGCAGAAGAATGCCAAGAAATTGAAAAAATGGGTCGAAAAGAACAACATTGAGTGTTACCGAGTTTACGATGCCGATATGCCTGAGTATGCGGTTGCCATTGATGTTTATCAGGACTGGGCACATGTTCAAGAGTATAAAGCGCCCAAAAGTGTTGACCCGGAAAAAGCGAAGCAGCGATTGTTTGAAGTGGTGTCGTCTATTCCAACGGCGCTCAATATTGCTGAAGCTAATGTGATCGTCAAGCACCGCCAAAAACAAACAGGCAAAGCGCAATATGAAAAGCTAGATCAGTCTAATCATGAGATAATCGTCAAGGAGTACGGTTGTGAGTTTATCGTTAACTTGAAAGATTATTTGGATACGGGTTTATTCTTGGATCATCGCCCTGTACGGAAATTGATACAAGATCGCGCTAATGGTAAACGATTTTTGAATTTGTTTTGCTATACCGCATCGGCTTCAGTCCATGCGGGTGAAGGGGGGGCTCGCAGTAGTTTAAGTGTCGACATGTCTAACACTTATACCGAGTGGGCGCGGCGTAATATCGAGCTAAACGAATTCTCTGAACGTGATCATAAGGTTGAACGGGCCGACTGCATAGAATGGCTGCGCCATAGTACAGATGAGTTTGATTTAATTTTTATGGATCCCCCTACTTTTTCTAACTCGAAGAAAATGTCTGAGATCCTAGATATTCAACGTGATCATGGGGAATTACTGCGTTTATCAATGGCACGTTTATCGAAAGATGGTGAGTTGATTTTTTCAAATAACTATCGTCGTTTTGTCTTGGATAAGGATATTGAAGAGGAATTTTCTGTGCAGAATATTACCAAGTTGAGTATGGACCCAGATTTCGAACGAAATACGAAAATTCATCAATGTTGGATTCTTCGTCATCGTTCTGAAGGCTAAGCTGTGCCTTCGATGGGTAAAGGGGGTATCATTTTGCCCATTAAAGTGATGGGCTGTAACGAGCCCTAATGATGTGTATTTAAAGGTTTTATAAGTTTTAGTATGAAAAAAACATTTCGTCTTGTTATTAGTTGTCCCGATCGTATCGGGATTGTTGCGGCCGTGTCTCAGTTCTTGAATGAACGTAAGGGGTCGATAACAGAAGCCAGTCACCATACGGATCAAGAGTCTAAATGGTTTTTTATGCGTCACGAAATTGATGCGGAGTCCTTGTCGGTTGATGTGGCAACCTTTCGCGAACAATTTGCGCCGATCGCTGAAGAATTTGATATGAAATGGTATGTCAAAGACAGTGAAGTACTTCCTAAAGTCATGTTATTAGCCACCAAAGAGTCCCACTGTTTAAACGATATTATGCATCGTTGGCATACTGGAGAGTTGAATTGTGAGATTGTTGGGGTGATTGCTAATCATGAATCGCTGCGTTCTATGGTGGAATGGTATAACATTCCTTATCACTACATCTCCGTGCCGAAAGAAGATAAGATGCCAGCCTTTCATCAGATTGAAAAATGTATTGATGATGCACAGGCTGATACCATTGTGTTGGCGCGTTATATGCAGATATTCCCTGAGTTTTTGTGTCAGAAATATCAGCATAAAGTCATCAATATCCATCATAGTTTCTTACCTTCTTTTATCGGTGCGAAGCCTTATCATCAAGCGGCAGTTCGTGGCGTGAAACTGATTGGGGCAACCTGCCATTATGTCACCGCAGATCTAGATGCTGGCCCAATTATTGAGCAAGATGTAATTCGTGTTCGCCACAGTCATACAGCAACGGATATGGTACGCTTAGGTAAAGATATTGAGAAGCTTGTATTGTCTCGAGGTCTACGATACCACTTGGAAGATCGAGTGATAGTGCATGGTAATAAAACCATTGTGTTTGCTGACTAATCCTATTTATTAGATGTTCCTTAAAAAGAAGGCCAAGTGCCTTCTTTTTTTGTATAAGCACTCAAGGATAAATGTAGTTTATTGTTGTTCACTTTTTGTTCTGTAAAATATTGTCTATAGTTAAGTTCAAGTGGTTCGAGAATAGACAGCTTATGAGGGGAACGTTATGAAGCTTAAGCTAACACCAACTCAAAACTTATGCGTCGGTTTTTTGGAATCAGGTTTTGAAATCGTGCAGATGGAAGAGCAGTTTTTCTTTGTAAAAGGTGATAAGCGTCAGAAGGTGTTGCCAAAAACGCTGGAGGCACTGGTCAACCGTGGGGCCTTAAAATACACCTCGCAAGGGGACTATGAATTGAGTGATGAGTTTGTCGAGCACAGAAAAAAAATGCGCTCTCCTGTGCATAGAAAACATACTCGACATTAATTTTCACTGCGCTTGATTTATCGTCGAGTACATTCATTGCCAAGAAAAAAACCAATCGCACGAAACGATTGGTTTTTTTTATTAGGTATTGTGCTATTGCCCAGATTGTGAGGCTATCTACTGCAGAGTATTGGGTGCCTGGGTAAATAGGTGACTTACTGCTTGTGCCATAGTTGCGCTAATGTGCTCTTGTCTAAGTAGGACCCAAAGTGGTTGTCGTGTTTCAGGGTGTTGGCTTAGCTCAATAGCAATTTGTTTAAAGGCAATAAAAGCATCGTCTCTATGTGCTAGTTTTTCCATGATGATTCTTAATAGTTGGGGGTTACTGGCTAGCCAATGAGGGCATTTTGCTGCTAATGCGGTAATCGGATGAGTTTGCTCATCGGAACATTCTGTTAAATTGCCTAACATAGCAAACAACGGCAATAATAGGTTGTTGTTCAGTGGTGTATTGGAAAGTGCTCGGATATAGCTTGCTTGCATCAGTGGATTTTGTTCAGCAAGTAATTTATCAATTAACGTTTTTTCAATATCTGCGGGTAGCCTGTGATGTTCTAAAGAATGACAAAGTGCACTAACAAAAGGATTTGGAGCGTGCTTCAGTGCCTTGTTGATCAGGGGGCTGTATGTTGTGCTCTCGACTTGCACGGCTAATTCAGCAATCCCTTGAAGGCCAAGAGCTTGCCATGAGTCGTCCTGTTGATCAGCTAGACTTTCGTTTAGTCTATTCGTGACGTAATCCAAGACGCCTTCATAATAATGAGAGGTGGGGGTGCCGAGTTGTTTTGCTAAGATGGCGTGGAAATTTGCCATTCGTTCTTGGTCTGGTTTAAATGCATAGGGGCTATCTTCTAACGCTTCTGCTAGTCCTGCCTCTTCCCCTTTGTGTAATATTTTATCAACGATGGTTTTGATAAAATGGTCACGAGTTCCCAAGTTCAATGCGCCTGATTCGTCTAATGGTAGCTTGATAAACCAGATAACAGCATGGTCTGCTGCCTTTGCTTTATTGGTATCTTTCGTTTTCAGTAAGCAAGCGAGCCAAGCATGTTGGCGGAATGGGTATGGGTAAGCCTGCTGTTTTTTATCAAATTGGATGGCTTGTTGTGGTGTGATTTTCGTGATGCGGCGACCAATATCAAAAAAGCTTGCCTCACATCCTACCATCTCAAAAAGATCGCCAAGCGATTCAATGTTTTTCATGATAAATTAGATGCCTATCAAAGGGTTAAAATTTTCCTTATGTTACCGTTTTTTACAGGAGAAATCAGGTTGAATACAGCTTATCCAATGCATTCCCGACTAGCCGAGCTCTTAATCAATGTAGAAATGGTGATGCGTGAGGGCGGCCTTTGGGAATGTGAGCCACCGAGTGAACAGGCCATGCAAAGCAATGTTCCTTTTTGTGTTGATACAATGAGCTTCGCTCAATGGTTGCGTTACATTATGGTAGAAAAGTTTAAAGTCTTGATTGAACATGGCGCACCATTGCCAAAGCAATGTCATGTTTCTCCCATGGCTGTCGAAGCGTTTAAGGAGATGGATCCAACGGTGCTTAAGAATCTTGTGAAGCGTCTTGATAAAATTGATCAACATTTGAGTAGTCAAACCTTGTCGGATAATTCAGTGTCATGATGACAGCCGAGATCAACCAATATCTCGCTGATTTGGCTTGGGTGGTCGGTAGTGAACAAGGGGAGTTCAGTTGCTCCCCCACTACTAACCTCATTGAAAGCGATATGGATGTGTCTAAGTTTTGGGTGTCAAATAAGAATGAGAGGTTAGCAGCATTGGCTTTGAATCCTGAGCCATTGGGAAATGCGGTTCGTGCCTGTAAGTCCCATTTCTTAGGCAGCTATTTCGAAACCTTGTTTTCATTTGCTATTCAGCATTTATCCAGTTTTAACGTCCTTTTTGAGCATATTCAGATTATGGATAAGGACAAAAAAACGTTAGGTGAAATAGATATGCTGGTGGAAGCCCTAACAGGAGAGTGTATTCAGTTTGAAGTGGCTATCAAATTTTATTTGGAGCGTACCGATTTATACCCGCATCATTGGATTGGTCCCAATAAAAATGACAGTTTGAAAAAGAAAGTAGATCGGGCTCGTGGTCATCAGCTACAAATATTGAAAACGACAGATGGAAAGCAGTTGTTACAGTCTGTTACTAAAGACTCTAACTTTCAGGCAAAACTACTCATTTTTGGTCGTTTGTATTTGGCTTTATCTAGTCCTGAAAAAGTGATTTCGTTTTGTGATAATTCTCATTTTGGCGGGTGGATCAGAGTATCCCAAGTCGATCTTTTGCTGCCTTTCTTTTCATACTATATGCCTTTGAGCAAGCCTCATTGGCTGACGTTTTCAAATAGTTCTCGCGATTTATGCTTCTTTGAAGCACAATGTAAGAATGAATGGAGAAAATCATTCCAAGAGGATGTTCGCCCAAAACATATTATGTTGTTGAGGGAGTTGGAAGGTCGTATGTCCTGTCACTTTGTTTTTATCGTGCCAGACAATTGGTAACGCTTTAAAAGTGAAGGCGCTTTTAATATTCAGCTTTTCCTTATGTAGAATGAATTTTTCATGAGTCAGACTGCGAATAAAATGAGTAATGCTCTGTGCATTGCGTTGTGGGTTGTTGATACTGATCGAGCTAGCATTGCTTGGAGTAACTGTCATGCTAAAACTTTGTTGCGGCAGAATAGTTCGGCTGCCAATTTTGATAGGGAGTTCTTCTTTGATGATGACTTTCTAGCCACGCTAAGATTGATGACCGTAGCTTACGATATTGGTGAGCAAGTCACCTTTGACTGGCCAACGCCCCTAGGTAAGGACGATATTATAGAATGCGTTAGCACCATTATTTCATTGGGTGGTGAGCGCCGTGGTTTGTCTGTTCAAGCACTCTTTTCAAATAGTTCTCCTTTGGATGCCGAAATTGGGCTGATTAAACAGCTTGGTAGTTTATCTGTGGCTATGCTCGATTATGATGGCGGCTTTCTTGAAGTGAGTGATGTGTTTGCCTCTCGTTTTGGTACTGTCTCGTCGATGAGTGATTTGTTTGTCACGAACAGCAACACCTGTGCATTTATGAGTAAGCTGTCTCTTGGCCAGCCTTTTACCCAAGAAATTCGACTCTCCACCCTTAATAGCGTGCACTGGCATCAGCTGGAGGTGGTATTTCATCCAGAGGGTAAAGTGCTCTTAATGGCGAATGATATTCAGCAAGAGAGAGGTCGAGAGAACGAAATTTTTCGCTTACATCATTTTGATGTTTTGACAGGCTTGCCGAATCGCTACCATTTATATCAAACATTAGAGAATATCCTAGAAAGCGGTAATAAACGTTTTGAACATTGGGGTATTCTCTATCTGGATTTAGATAATTTTAAAATTGTTAATGATACTTTTGATCACCGCGTTGGTGATGAGTTGATTCAGCAAGTTGCTTTGAGAATTCAAAGTGTGATTCCGAACAATGCGGAGTTATATCGTTTAGGTGGTGACGAGTTTGTTATTTTGTTGACCAATATATTGGGTGTGGAGAGTTTACAAGAAGTTGCGAACCTCATTACTAGAAATGCGCTGAATACATATTTTATTGCCAATATGGAAATGATGGTAACGGCCAGTATCGGTATCGCTTGTTACCCTGAGCATGGTGATAATGTCGACCATCTACTAAAAAATGCCGACGCAGCGATGTATCGTGCAAAATCGATTGGTCATAATACCTCCTTTGTCTTTGATGTGGATATGATCGATACCATTCGAGCGCATTTAACGTTAGGTGGCGGTTTACGTAAGGCCATTGAAGAAGAAGAGTTCGAACTGTTTTATCAACCTAAAGTGCGCTTGTCAGACGAAGTAACGGTGGGTGCTGAAGCTTTGATTCGCTGGTTTCATCCTGAGCTGGGGCTTATTAGTCCCGATCAATTTATTCCTATGGCGGAAGAAAGTGGGATGATCTTACCTCTTGGTGAGTGGGTTATACGCACGGCATGTAAACAAATTAAAACTTGGCAGGATCAAGGCATTCCCCCCATTAGTGTGTCGGTAAACTTATCTGGTCGTCAGTTTATGCAGACAGATTTAGTCGAAATGGTTGCACAAGTACTTGAAGAGACAGGGGTCGACTCTCAGTACTTAGAACTTGAGCTAACGGAAAGTATGTTAATGGCGGATGCTCAACAAACCATAGAGAAGCTGCATGCATTTCGTAAATTGGGTGTGACCTTGTCGATTGATGACTTTGGGACAGGTTACTCGTCTTTGGCCTACCTGAAAAAATTCCCCATTCAAACTCTAAAAATAGACCGCTCTTTTGTGAATGATCTTGGTATTAGTGGTGGAGATGATGCGATTGTTAAAGCCACCATTGCCATGGCAAAGAGTTTAAATCTCAAAGTGATTGCCGAAGGGGTGGAAAACCGTTCCCAAATAGATGTTCTTAATGGTTTTCAGTGTCAAGAAGTTCAGGGATATCTTTTTGCTAAGCCTATGAGTAATAAAGACTTCGTTCATTATATGAAGACTCAAAAAATGGTCAATGTTAGTGACGTTTTGAGCTCTGTGACATCTACTATTTAACCAATATTGGAAGGGCATGATGGCGGATGTTCTATTTTAGTGGAGCAAGTCACTTTCTTGACTTGTTTATCGGCAATGATGCCCATAAACTAGGCGAAATTTATAAATTTTGGAAGCACTGTGTCAACGTTGGAAAGCCTTTCGTGTCCTATCGATCAATTACCCCTAAGTCAACAAGAGAGAAGCTTACGCTGTTCAAATGGTCATACTTTTGACCTGGCTAAATCTGGTTATGTTAATTTGCTTCCAGTCCAAAATAAGCGCTCTAAACAGCCTGGTGACAGTAAAGAGATGGTGCAAGCGCGCCAAGCCTTTTTAGAGCTGGGTCATTATTTTCCTATCGTTGAAGAAATTACTCGTACTTGGCCTGCGGCTTTAAACACGAAGCTTCCTGTTCGCATATTGGACGCTGGGTGTGGTGAAGGCTATTACCTGCAGCATTTAGCGCAACGTTTGGCTGACTTGTCAGTGATGACAGAATGCGTTGGGCTAGACATTTCTAAGTGGGCGGTTGCCGCCGCGAGTAAACGGGATAAGTTGATGTCTTGGATAGTGGGTAGCAATGCTAGTTTACCCACTCCTGCTGGGCGTTTTGATGCTATTTTATGCTTGTTTGGTTTCCCTGCTTTTTCCGAGTTTCAGCGTGTTTTGTCGGATGATGGTGTATTATTATTAGTTGATGCGGGTCCCGACCACTTAATCGAACTACGTCAGATTTTGTATCCATCAATTCATGAGTACAAAGCGCCCTATACAGAAGGGATTGATGGTTTCCGGCTTATTCAAGAAAGCAGTTTGAGCTATCCGTTTTCTTTGGCATCTCAGGAGGAAATTCAGCAATTACTTTGTATGACGCCACATATACATAAAGCCTCTTATGGCGGCAAGGAAGCCGTCAAACAACTTAGCAATCTGGCGTTGACTGCTAATATTTATTTTCGTTGGTATCAAAAGGATGAAGTTATAAAACATGCCTAATAGTTTGGATACGCTTTTTGAGAGGAATAAAGCTTGGTCTGAAAAGGTCACAGCGGAAGATCCTGAATTTTTTTCCACATTATCCCAGCAGCAGCGTCCTGAATACCTGTGGATTGGTTGCGCAGATAGTCGCGTGCCAGCCAATCAGATTGTTGACTTGCTGCCTGGTGAAGTGTTTGTGCACCGTAATATTGCCAATGTGGTGGTTCATACCGATTTGAATTGCTTATCCGTGATTCAATTTGCGGTGGACGTGCTAAAGGTGAAACACATTATGGTGGTTGGTCATTATGGTTGTGGTGGTATTAAAGCCGCAATGGATTCCCGAGAGCATGGCCTGATCGATAACTGGTTGCGTCATATTAAAGATGTCTATCGTTTGCACAAGGCTGAAGTAGATGCCATTGCTGATGATTGTGAGCGCTTTGATCGCATGTGTGAATTGAACGTTATAGAGCAGGTTGCCAATGTGAGTCAGAGTAGTATTGTGCAGAATGCGTGGCGTATTGGTCAGGAGTTGCATGTACATGGATGGTGTTACAGCATTAATAATGGTCGCATTAAGGATCTACAAGTGTCTGTGACGAACGCTCAAGAAGCACAAGATCAATTAAATAAAGGGTACTGATAGTAGGGGATGCCTTCTATAAGGCAATCTTGAAGGACTGCAATTTTTACATGCCGTTCAACATAAAAATGTGTCGCAGGTTTATGTTGAACGGTCAATAAGCAAGATTGCCTTATAATACTTATAGATGATTGTTTTCGGCAATGGCTCTTGCGCACCCTGCGATGGTCGAACGCAACCAGATGTGGCCTGGATCGTGCTGCAGTAATGGGCTCCAAAGCATCTTTAATTCAACGGGAGGAATCTCGAAGGGCGGCGGCAAGACCACAACATTTTTGTTGCCTTCCATCAGCTTGGTTGCCAATGAGGGTAATGTAGCAATTAAGCCCAATTGTTCCGTAGAGCGCATAGCCACGTTATAGTTACGTGTGAAAAGGCGAATATTTCGCTTAAAACCAAGGTCGGCTAAGCTGCCATCTACCCAGCCAAGTTTTTGTACTTCTTCAGGTTGAATGCCAACCCCTACACCAAACCCTGTCTTGCTGACCCACACGTGAGAAGCTGCTAAATAGGCATCCAGCGTAAAGTTTTTTGCTATATCTGAATCAGCTGGCAATAAACAGGAAAAGCGATCCACCCAAACGGATTTCTGATGAAAAGACTGTGGTAATGTATCGAAGCGGTTAATCACTAGGTCAACTTTGCCTTTTTCCACATCATGAAAGCTAACATCACTCGGATTCATGACGTCTAAAATGACACTTGGTGCTTCGCTTTGCAGCTTTTTCATTAACGGGGGAATTAAGGTGGCTTCCGCATAGTCACTTGCCATAATGCGAAAGACGCGTGAGCTGGATTCTGCCTCGAAGTTTTGCCCAAGATGCAGCACTTCATCTACAGATTGCAGGATACGTTGCACGCGGGGCTGTAATTGAATAGACAGTGCTGTTGGCATCATGCCATCACTGGTGCGAACCAATAATGGATCATGGAAAAGATCTCTAAGACGTCTTAAGCCGTTACTCATAGCTGGTTGAGTAATACCCAGCTGGTTAGCAGCGTGAGTCACATTTTGTTCGCGTAACAGGGAGTCTAAATAACGAAGTAGGTTTAGATCGATTTTATCTAGCTGCATAAGGGGCTCATGTCAATTTGCACTCGCTTCATGATACTGTATTTACGTGTCAAATAGAACGATAAGCCCTGAATTATGGTATCAAATTACTTTTTTCGAGTCAGTTGAGTGATGACTTCATAACAGGCACCCATCGTATGGTAGTCCGTTTTTCCGGCAGGGCTTTTGCAATCATCATAGGCTTGGTTGTCTTGCTGTAGAATACGAAACCAAGCGCCGTACTTATGATCAATCATATGTTGCCAAGCGTATTGCCAAATCGCCTGATAACGCTGCCAGTAGATGTCTTTGCCCGTCACTTGAGCGAGCATGGCGGCGGCGGCAAAGGATTCCGCTTGAACCCAGAAGTATTTATCACCATCACAAATATTCCCTTCGGGATCGTAGCCATAGCAAAGACCTTTATTTTTCTCATCCCATGCTTTTTCCCAGGCTTGATCGAAGAGATAGATTGCTTTATCAACGAACCCACTCTGAGTCTGTTTTTCTGGGTTGACTCGTTGGTGAATCAATAATAACAGTTTGGCCCACTCGGTTTGGTGGCCAGGTTGGAATCCCCAAGGGCGAAACAAGTGTTTCGGGTCGTTTTTGTTGTATTCCCAGTCAATCTGCCAATCTTGGGTATAGTGCTCCCAGATCTCTCCTCCAGCAAGACTGGCTTGTCGTTGGCAAATGTTTTTTGCAAGGAGAACGGCTCTATCCAGATAAGCGGTTTCTCCCGTGGCATCATAAGCGGCTAGCATTGCTTCACAAGTATGCATATTGGCGTTCTGCCCTCGATAAGGCGAAACTTGCTGCCAGTCTGCGGAAATTTCATCCTTATACAGGCCATATTGTTCATCCCAAAAGTGCGTTTCCAATAAATCGACGGTTTCTTGAATCCATGGATAGGCTTCGGTTAGCCCAGCTTGATAAGCGCATGAGTAAGCCAGTAGGACGAAAGCAAGGCCGTAACAATGGTTGGTTTCATCAAGATTGGTGTCTTTATTAAGCAGCCAGACATACCCGCCATTGTCGCGTTTATGTCTCTCTCTTAAATAATGTATCCCATGTCGAACAGCGGCTAGGTATTCAACTTTCGGTTGGCTCTGATAAGCTTTGGCGTAGTTAAAAACAAATCGAGTACTGCTGACTAAATGACGTGTGTCTTTATCATAAATGTCGCCATTATCTTTAAAAAACTGGAAAAAGCCACCATTAGGATCGATACAGGCAGGATGATAAAAATGCATCGTGGAATCTATATGCTGCTGCAGAAAACCCACAGAACGAAAGTTGGGAGGTGTGCTCATATGGTTTTCCTTTTATTGCCATTAATGGGTTTTATGATTGTTTTTACACTCTTTTTTAGACATAGTAATGGTCAGAGATAACTGAATACTAGCGCTTTTTTGTCCCTTAAATCTATCTTCTTTCGTCATCTCATTATAATGGGCTAATGTTCAACTATAGAGCGTTTTATTATTTACTTAAGAGTCATGTTTATGAAATCCCTTGGCAGCACGTCTGAACAAAGTCGCATTTATAACGAACGAATTATTTTGCACTTAGTGCGTCGGCGTCCTGGTATTTCTCGGGTGACGATTGCCGAAGAAACAGGCCTTAGCACGCAAACTATTTCAGTAATTACCTCATCCTTGCTGGAGCATGGTTTGCTGCAAGTGTCGGGTAAAGTACGCGGCAAACGTGGCCAACCATCGGTTAAATTAAGCATTAATGCCCAAGGAGCCTATGGGCTGGGAATGAATGTGGACCGTGATCATATTAGTGCAGTGTTACTGGACTTTAGTGGGCATTGTGTTTTATCACTGGAGCGAGATGTGCCGTTTCCAACGGAGCAAGTTGCAAAAGATATTGCTAGTGAGTTGATCAGTGAAGTTAAAGCGCGTCTGCAGGACGATTGGGTAAAAGTGAAGGGGATTGGTTTTGCGAAGCCGGATTATATGGATGCTTGGCTAGACTCGTTAGTGACCGATAGCGAGTTGCGAGTGGATTTAGCTCGCTTACAGGCAGAATTAACCTATTGGCAATCCGATGCGTTTGAGACTTGGTTAGCCAGCGAAACGGGCTTAATGTGTTATAAAGAAAACGACGCTGTTGCGGCAGCAACCAGTGAATTATTATTCACTCAAGGGAATCAAGTTAGGCACTTTTTCTATTTGTTTGTCAGTATTGCCTGCGGAGGGAGTATCGTTGCGGACGGTGAGTGTTATCTTGGGGCTCATGGTAAAGCCGGTAGTTTTGGGTTAATTCCTACTTTATCGGGTAAGCATGGTCGTTGGATTCTTGAAGCGTTATCTCTTTCCTCATTAAAGCGGTTTTTTGCCCATCACCTTCATGAATATCCACAGTCGCATGAGGCTTGGCAAGCACCGGTTGTTGTGGGTTTAATTGATAGATGGAGTTGTGAGGTCGCTGAAGAAATACAACCGGCCCTCAGCGCGGTGATTGCATTGCATGATCCACAGATGATTATGATTGGAGGTCGTTTACCCATTGTTGTCGTTGATCAGTTGATTTGTCATATGACTCGGTTACTCAATCAACAAAGCGTTTTGCCCGTGCCAACAATTAGTGTTGCTCAGCATACGGCCACAGGGGTTACCTTAGGGGCGGCAGTTCTGCCTCTTTATGAAACATTTGCTCCTCAACGTGATGTTTTGTTGTTAAATACGCAATACGCCAAGTAATCGATATCTATACGAACGAGTATCACGGTGAATTTGTGGGTTGCGCTTGATCACTGAAATAGTGATGTTATTAACATACTATCGTTTACGACAGAGAAGGCCATGCGTTTAGAGATCCAGTGTGAAGATAGAATTGGCATGATAAGGGGAATTCTTGATTTTTTTATCCCTTACCAAATTGATATTCGTTTGATTGAAACGGACTCAAAGCGTCGGTGTTTATATTGTGGCTTTCCTGATATCCCTTTTGCTGACTTGCAGTCTTTGTTAGCCGATATTCGTCGTCTTGATGGGGTTGAGGACGTTAAAACCGTTATGTTTACGCCCTCGGAGCGTGAATATAATGCCTTGAATACGTTGCTTGAAGCCTTACCAGATGGTGTTGTTGCGGTGGATTTAAAAGGCTATATCACCATGGCCACCGAGTTGGCCGCGGCCGATCTGGGAGTGCCGATTGGCGTATTAGTGGGAAAGCCTTTACAGCAGTTTATCAAAGGAGTGAATTTCTCCAGAATGGCTTGGGAAGATATGGCAGAGGGAATCAGTAAGCGCATTCGTCTGCAAAATAAATCAGTTCTTTTAGAAATGAAGCCCATTTTTGTTCCTGATGGAGAGGAGCATGCTAATCTAGCCGGTGCAGTTATTCATTTGAAGTCCCAAGCAAGGTTGAACCGGCAAACAGAGCATTTTAAACGGGCGCCGGATATTGAGAAGCATCTTGAAACTTATTTTCAGAAGGATGTGATTCAAAGTGCGGCCATGTGCGACATGCTACAAAAAGCCAAAGCGTTTTCTATCATGTCAGAACCCTTATTGTTGTATGGGGGTGTAGGGACGGGTAAAAAGGAGTTGCTGCGGGCTTTATATCAGTATTGGGTAGAGCTGCAAGCGGACGGTGGTGCCCTGATGCTTCGTCATGCTCGCGAGATGAGCGCTGAGGACATTGCTAAACTGGATCATGCTTCTGGCTGGTTTGCCATTGAAGAATTGGAATATTTAGCGCCAGAACTGCAGGTAGATTTAGCGAATTGGTTATTACGTCAACCAGAGCATTCGATTAGTGAACAAGGGAAAGTAAGGTTAATTGGCTTGACTTCCTTGCCGAAAGCGCAACTGATTAGCGAACAAATCCATTCGACTTTGTATTTTGCGTTATCTTGCTTGCAATTGCGCGTTCCTTCTCTACAAGAGCGTACAGATGATCTTAAAGGGCTAGTTCAGCAGACACTTCAACGGTTATGTGAGCGTTACACTGTGCCTATGCCAAGCTTGACTAAAGCGGCCTTAGTGAAGATGTCGTTGTATTCATGGCCTGGCAATATCAAAGAATTAGAGAATGTGTGCTTACAGTCACTTGGTTTGGGTAAAAGTCAATGGGATGCTGATGACCTTGCCTTAATCGATGGCTCTAACGAAGGAGTATCGCTTGAGCTTGTGGATGGTTCTTTAGATAAAACGCTGAAATTATTGGAATCACAACTACTTAGGCAATTGTACCCACAGTATCCGAGTACTCGGCGTCTGGCGAAAGCGGTAGGTTTAAGCCATAGTGCGATCGCCAATAAATTAAAAGAATACAATATTAGCGGTTAAAGGCGAGTAGGGAGGAAGTGATAAAAAAGCCATTCATCGAGGATAAATAGCTTCTTACTGTACTTGATTTTTTAGTAGGTTAGCAGACAGTTTCATGATAGCTCTTATCTATTTAAACCTGAATCCTATCTAACACCGTTTGGTTAAGTACTAGTAGTAGCGGCGGTGTGGCATGCGCTTTGGTGATTTTTTCTCAGTCTCAATTTTAATCGGCTGCATGGTTTTTTTGGGCTGAGAAACTTGTCTCTGAATAGTCACTGCAAAAAATGCAATGGCAGCGCAAGCAGCTACGAACATTATAAATTCAAACATCGTGTCTCTCCAAAAATATCTTTATTAATACAATCATGAGTCATAATCACGATTGCGTAAAGCCTGTTTTGTTGTAATTAAGTAAATGGGGATGCTAAAGGCAATAACAACCCTGTTTAAACAACGATCACATTTTTAGCCACTTTGAACCGTCTATTGCCTTAGTTGGCGATTTGCCAAAAAGGCTAATAAGCCTGCCTTTTCCACCAAATCACGTTGGTATGCATATACTAGCTGGAAAAACGGTTAAAGACTGTATCGTTCACGTAAATATCGCGCAACACCATCTTCATCATGATGGCCGATAACATTACCCGCTGCCTTTTTTATATGTTCTAAGGCATTGTCTGTGGCGTATGCTTCATCTGCCATGGCAAACATGGTTAGGTCGTTATCGCCATCACCGAATGCGATAATGCGTTGTGCTCCTATCTCCTCTTTCAATTCCATCAAGGAAGAGCCTTTGCATGCATCGCTATGGTGTATATCTAGCCAGTAAGCGTCTTTATTATAGATGCCGCCACCGGAATAAGCGGTGATGTGCTTGTGCTCACGGCTGTCTATCACAATGCGCTCAATTAATTCGGGTCGACCTAATGCACTGATGTTCGTGATGACAGCATTAGGGTCGAGCTCTTCTATAGGGTGTAGACTCAGTTGGTCGTGGCTCCCTAATTCATTGGCAATGTGATCACTCAAGCGACCTTTTAGTGCTGGGTGGTAGACTTTATGTGCGCCATTTTCGTCCAAACAAAACACGAATGGCGTGATCTCATGCATTTCGAAAGATAAGAGTGTTTGGGAAATTAATTCGGGAGTTAAAAAATTGCGATGTCGATAGGTTTGGCTACTTGGGTTCCACCATTCCACACCATTTTTGAAAATTTGCCAGAGAGGAAAGTCATGACCTGCGATGCAGGGTTTTGCAGCAAAATGCGTGCGTCCAGTGGCCACTGTATATGCTATTCCGGCGGCTTTTAATCGTTCTAGTGTGTCGCACGTATAGTCTGATAGACGCTGCCCTTGATTTAATAAGGTACCATCCAAATCAAATGCTAATAAATCCATCTCTACCTCACGTTTATAGGGCTACTCATAGGGAAAGACACTATCGATAGCACAGTTGTGTTAACAAGCCAGTATAGAGTTGAACACTGGCTTGTTCGGGCCGAACAATTAATTATTCGGCTTTTTTGCTTAACGCAACCCCATCAAAGGCGATGCCATCCCAGCCATGTTGCATAAATTGGCGAATGTTTTGATGATCTGTCCCTTCTGGGTTCTCTAGCACATCGATGCGATAGAAGTGGCCAAATAAGGGTAAGGTTTCTTCAGGTGAAAGCTGATGTAATTGGGCAAAGTAAAAAATTTTACATGAACCATTGTTTTCATTTAGTCCATTGACTAACTGGCCATTGGTGAATGAGGTAGCCGTGAAATTGTATTCGTTTTCAATGACGCTAATCACTTCTTTAAACTGTACTTGATCTGGCGTGCTCTTAACTTGTTCTAATATTGAGTCGGTTGTTAGCATGAGTTCTCCATTCTATAACGACTGAAAGAAGAGAGGAATAAGTTTGGCCTCTCGGATTATCAGCAAATTGGCATTGCCAGTTCAAAGAACGGCCATGCCGGAATAATAACCGAGCAGTGTTTATTCTCATCTTTCGCTAAAGCCAGTTACGGCTTAGGGAATTATAAAACGGAATACTAAATATTTGCACGACCATTACATTCTAACCGATTGAAAAGTTATTAGCAGATTTATGCTGCCTCTTCTTGCTCTGGGGAGTCGAAGTATCTGATGACAATTTGATAAGTGATTACGCATAAAATACCGCATGCTGCCATGGTGCCAAGCATGGGGATAAAGGTGCCGTTGTCGAGTAAGCTGACGATCACACCGCTCAGTGCACCGGAAGAAAAGCGTAAGGTGCCTGCTAACGCTGCGACGCTACCGTTATGCTTGCCGGAATGTTTTAATGCGCCCGCCATGAAGCCGCTACCTAAGATGCCAATGCATCCGGTAAAGAGCATACAGCTGATGACGAGTGCTGCAAGAGGTGGGTGTTTAAAGAAGGTTAAGATAATGATCGCGACAGTGGCACTGAACAATACTCTGACGGTGTATTTAACTAGGTATTCAATGCCGACTTTTTCGACAAAGCGATTATTAATTGTGGTAGCAATCATCATGGTTATGATATTGAGACCAAATAGAAAGCCGAAATGGGATGGTTCTACTCCGTAGAGTTCAATATAGACGAATGATGAGCCTGTTACAAAGCACATCAAGCCTGCAAACTGAAAAGATCCCGCTAGAATGTAACCCACCACGGCAGGCTTTCTCAGAATAACACCATAATTGCTTAACGCAGACTTAAAGGATAATGGTGAGCGATTATCCTTATGTAATGTTTCCGGAATAGTCTTTAAAAAGAGCCAGATGGCTGTGGCTGCAATGAGAGCTAAGAAAATAAAAATAAAGTGCCAGTTAAATAGGGTTAAAATCGCTCCTCCTACAATAGGAGCAACTAAAGGTGCAATGGACATCACTAAGATGATCATTGACATGGCTTTGGCAAATTGATCTGTTGAAAGGCTATCTTTGACTAATGCTGGAATGCTAACCGCCACTGCTGCGCCACCAATAGCTTGTATCGCACGGCCAATAATTAGGGTATTGAAGCTATTTGAAAACGCACAAAAAAGACTGCCAACGATGAAAAAAGAGAGACCTGCAACGACGACTTTTCGGCGCCCAATGGCATCGGAAATGGGGCCAAATAAAATTTGTAGCACAGCAAAAACAATTAAGTACATGCTGAGCGTCATTTGTACCAAATGAACGGGGACATTCAAGCTCACCGCAATGGTGGGAATGCTGGGTAAATAGGTATCGATCGCTAGCGGCGTAATGCCAGCTAAAAGACCAAGAACTAAAAAGACAGGTAAGGTTAATTTCATAAAGTTGGCTGCATATCAATATAGAGAAATAGAGTATCAGATCTGAATTCAGGTTTTTGTCTGACACTGGGTCGGCTATTATAAGAGGGTTCTAATCAATATCATTCCTTTGAAAGGTGTAAGTATTGTGGTCGATTGTTTGTTAGACAAGATTTGACCCTGTTTTGCCATCACTTTAGTAGTAAACTAGTCGAATTTTCCCAATGGTTTCGATCTCTATCATAGATCTTAGCACTAATTCTTGCTACGGCGTCAGAGATTAATGAACAAGGAAGCATATGTTACGTTTTTTTGAAAAGTGGGTAAATCCTTACCCTGAAATAGAAGTTCGTGAAGCACCTAATACGTTGTTCGCTTTTTGTCGGTACTATTCAAAGGGGGTCGAAATCCCTCTTCTCGTTATGTCGCTATTAACCGCCACTATAGCGGTTTTGGAAGTGACGATGTTCAGCTTCATGGGCCAATTGGTCAATTGGTTAGTCAAGAAAAATCCCGACACCTTTTTAAAAGATGAAAGTGCTCATCTTATTACTATGGGGGTTGTGGTGCTGGTGGCGATGCCGTTAGTGTCATTTTTACATTCGGCGGTTCTGCATCAGACTTTGTTGGGGAATTACCCTATGCGCATACGTTGGATGTTTCACCGTTATGTGCTGAAACAAAGTATGACATTTTTTCAGGATGATTTTGCTGGCCGTGTCGCGACGAAAGTAATGCAAACCTCGTTAGCTGTTCGGGAAAGTGTCATGAAGCTGATGGATGTGTCGGTATACATCATCGTGTACTTTTTCTCCATGTTGTTTTTAATAGCCAAAGCGGACTTTCGATTGGTTATACCTATTCTTATTTGGATGGTGCTGTACCTGATTTTGCAATTTTATTTTATCCCTAAACTGAAAAAAATCTCCTCTGAGCAAGCTGATGCTCGCTCCAGTATGTCAGGGCGTATTGTTGATAGTTACACCAATATTTCGACCGTCAAATTGTTTTCACATACGCAGCGTGAAGCTGGCTATGCGAAAGACAGTATGGATCTTTTTTTGCAAACGGTATACAAGCAAATGCGCCTCGTGACAGGGCTGAATGTAGGGGTGCAAGTTTGTAACTATCTATTGGCTTTTTCTGTAGCTGGCTTGTCTATTTGGTTATGGAAGGAAAGTATTATTAGTGTGGGAGCTATTGCTATTGCGGTGAGTTTAGCATTGCGTTTAAACGGTATGTCCCAGTGGATTATGTGGGAAGTCAGTTCATTATTTGAAAACATCGGTACGGTTGTGGATGGCATGAAAACCATGTCTAAACCCTTGTCGATTCAAGATGACGAGGATGCAAAACCATTGAATATCACGAAAGGTGAAATTTGCTTTGAGCATGTTCATTTTCATTATGGAAAAAAACATCGAAAAGTCATCGAAGACCTCAATTTTATGGTCAAACGGGGGGAAAAGGTGGGGTTGGTCGGTCGATCTGGTGCAGGTAAATCGACCATCGTCAACTTGTTGATGCGCTTTCATGACTCTGAGTCAGGTCGAATTCTTATTGATGGGCAAGACGTCAGTAAAGTGAAGCAAGATTCATTACGTTCTCACATTGGCCTAGTAACGCAAGATACCTCTCTATTGCATCGTAGCGTTCGTGAGAACCTATTATATGGTCGTCCCGATGCAACAGAAGAAGAGATGATCTCAGCGGCAAAAAAAGCAGAAGCTCATGATTTTATCCTGCAGTTGACTGACCCTTATGGCAATACAGGCTACGATGCAATGGTGGGGGAACGAGGGATAAAGCTTTCGGGTGGACAGCGCCAACGAATTGCGATTGCTCGAGTGCTTTTAAAAGATGCGCCATTGTTAGTCTTAGATGAGGCCACATCCGCGTTGGATTCAGAAGTAGAAGCGGCCATTCAAGAAAGTTTGTATCGTTTGATGGAAGGGAAAACGGTGATTGCTATCGCACATCGTTTGTCTACTATCGCAGCCATGGATACGCTTATTGTATTGGATCAAGGTAATGTCGTGGAGCAGGGGTCTCATGATGAGTTGATTCAACACGGTGGCATTTATGCCAAACTATGGGCACACCAGACGGGCGGCTTTTTAGGGGAAGATATTGTTGAAGAGGCAGTTTATTAACAATGTTTGAAAAAACTGTCGGATAGTAGAGCGGGTCCTGTAAGTAGAATAATCTAGTCCATTGATATAAGAGGGGAATAGAATGACATACATAATTTTATGTTTAGCGATTGTGTGTGAAGTGTTCGCGACAACGTCGTTAAAAGCGTCCGATTCCTTTTCTAAATTAGGGCCAACGGCCATGGCTCTGATAGGTTATTGTGTATCCTTTTATTTGCTTAGTGTGGTGATGAGAACACTCCCTACTGGAATTACCTATGCGATTTGGGCAGGGCTAGGGATTGTGTTGATATCTTTGTTTGGCTACCTGTTTGCCGGTGAAAAATTGGATCTTGCTGCGTGGCTAGGGATGAGTTTGATAGTGATTGGTGTGGTGATCATCAATCTATTTTCTAAAACAGTTAGTCACTGATTCGCTTGGAGGCTCTTAAAAATGGTGTGTATGATACCCACCATTTTTAAGAGTGCAGCGATAACGGTCTACTATCCTACGAGTTTTACCTTACCTTTCTTGTTTGCCAGCCATAAAAATTGGTAGGGCATTAAAGTGACTTTCGCTAAGTGGTCCTCATATACTGTGTCCGTGACTAAATCGGTCCAGTCGTCTGTAGCGATAAGGTTTAGTTCTGATAAGTTAAAGCTTTGAGGTTGATCCGTTATATTGAAAATCGCAAATAAGCTTTGGCGACGATCCAAACTTTGGCGCCAGAAAGCAAATAGATGATCTCCCATGTGTAAGATGTACTGGGTAGCGTTGGGGTGAAACGCAGTCTGTGCTCTTCGTATCTGAGCTAAATTAGTGATGGCGTTGAATACTTTTTGATGATGTGTAGGGGTGTTAAGAACGTGCTCTAAATCGTCCATCTTCCAAATATGACGATTAATAGAACGAAATTGCCCCGTATTATCCACGCGATCCACGTCGTTTTCTGTGCCAAAAAAGCTGTGTATATAAAACGCTGGAACACCCTCGAGGGACATCATCACTGCCGCAGCACAATAGAATCGAGCAAATTGCCATTGATCAGGACCCTGTTGTACCGAGCCAGCTAAGGCGTTCCACAAACTGATGTTTATTTCATACGGCTTGGCTTCGCCGTCAGGTGTGGTGCGAGAGCTAATGCGTCCTCCAAAGCGTTTCATGGTATTGATTAAGGTTTCTAGCTCCCAATCTGTGAGTAAGCCTTCCGTTGGACGCAAGCCAATACCATCATGGGAGGCAATGAAGTTCAGGTAGGTGGTGCCCTGTTGAGCGGGTGGCATGCTCATTAACCATTGTTTTAGATGTTTGCAGTTACCTGTGACCAAGCTGTTGATCAACAATGGTGGCAGTGAAAAATTGTAAATAAGATGGGCTTCGTTGGCATTACCAAAGTAGGTTAAATTCTCTTGGTTAGGAATATTGGTTTCAGTGATGATGACGGATTCGGGCGCGTAGTGCTCGATGACGAGACGTAACAGGCGGATCATCTCATGGGTTTGTGGTAAGTTAATACTTGGTGAGCCTGGGATTTTCCAAAGGAAGGCGACCGCATCAAGACGAAACCAGCGAATCCCTTTTTCCAGATACAAACGAATAATGCGGAGAAACTCTAATAAAATGTCTGGATTCTCGAAATTTAAATCTATTTGATCATGACTAAAAGTACACCAAACGTATTTTGTGCCATTTTTGGTTTGTACTTCACGTAATAGAGGGGACGTTCGTGGTCTCACGACGGCGCTTAGATCGGCGTTAGGGTCTGCTTCATAAAAATATTTTGCCCCTGGATCGACACCCGCTTTATAGTTTTCAAACCACATACTACGGCTAGAACAGTGATTGATGACTAAATCGCCCATGACCTTGAAGTCTTTCGATATTTCCGAAATATGGTGCCATCTTCCGGATGCGGGATTAACACTTGTGTAATCCATGACGCTAAAGCCATCGTCTGAGCTGTAAGGAAAAAAAGGCAGTAGATGAACAGCAGAAATGCTGTTGATTAACTTGGTTTTAACGAACTTTTGCAGAGTTTCTAATGGTGCTTCATTCTCAGCTCTGAGGGTGTCCGCATAGGTAATCAGCATAATATCGGACTGGTCCCATAAATTTCTGTGGGGGCGTGGGGATTCTGTTTTCGGATCTAAATTAAAGGTAGCCAGACAGTTACGGGCAAGTTCGGTGGCGTCGCGGTTAGGGTATAGAACCTGAAGGTGACCGATGAGTCGTTGTTCTAATTGTGATGGCGCTGTATTTTCCATAGCTGTCTACCTGTAAAAATATCTGAAAATAGTGAAGATGAAGTGGTGGCCTCCATCCGTCTCATCAACTTAACCAGAGGATATGGACACCGATTTATTTGTCTGGGCCAAATTCCTGCATGTCTTGTTCGACAGCAAGGGCCAGTTGTTTCATGACACCAGGAAATGCACTGACAACACGGTTCCAGCTTGGAATAAAGGGAGCTTCCATTGGATTATCAAGATACATATTTCCTGCCTTCATGACATTACTGGCGAACAGTTCAACGGCTTGCTCCTCTTGGTGTACATCTAATTTTAATCCATTAATTTCTGCATCATTGCGATAGGTTTCAATAAAGTCCAATGCTGCTCGATAGTAGGTCGCTTTAATGGTGCGGAAGGTTTCTTGATTAAAAATAGTACCATTGGTTGCCAGTTTGCGGAAAATAGCTTTAGTGATATCAATGGACATCTTCGATAAGCCACCGTCATCGTTATCGGCTGAGAGGTCTTGATGTTTATGATCATAAACATCAGCGATGTCAACTTGGCACAAGCGGTTATTCGAATAGTTGCGTTTCATCTCGCTTAGAACACCAATTTCTAATCCCCAGTCGCTTGGAATGCGCAAATCTGTCATTACATCACGACGGAATGAGAACTCCCCGGCAAGAGGGTAACGGTAGCTGTCTAGATAATCTAAGTATTCTAAGTTTCCAAAGACTTTCTTGAGAGAATAAAGCAAAGGTGTGACCAGTAGACGGCTAACGCGTCCATTCATCTTGCCATTTGCAGTACGCGCATAGAAGCCTTTACAGAACTCGTAGTTGAAATTGGGGTTCGCGACAGGGTAAATCAAACGAGCGAGCAGCTCGCGATCATAAGTGACAATATCGCAATCGTGCATTGCTATGGATTCTGCTTTGCCTGCTGCTAAGTTGTAACCCATGCAGAACCATACGTTCCGACCTTTCCCTGGGTCATTTGGTGAGAGCTGTTCCCCTTTTAATACACTGTCGATGGCTCGGAGGCGAGGGCCGTCATTCCAGAGAACTTTATGTTTTTGTGGTAGAACACTAAAAAACTCCAAAGCATGGCGATATTCTGCTTCAGTTGCTCTGTCTAAACCAATGACGATTTCATCAAGGTACGGAACTTGTTTGAGGTGTTCGATGATGTTTGGCATGGCGTCTGTGGCCAGTTCGGAATATAAACAAGGGAGAATAAGCGACATTGGCCGAGTTTTGGCAAATTCGCACAGTTCTCTCTCCATGTCTTCAAGCGGACGGTTGGCTAAGTTATGAAGCGTTGTGATAATGCCGTTCTGGTGAAAGTCGCCCATTATTATGTCTCCTAGAGTGTTAAATTGTTTTGCCGATTGCAGGCCGCGAATCGTCTATTCACATAGTGCGTATTTTTCTTGTTATAAAATGCCTCGTGAAGCGAGGGCTTTGTTGACAGCTTGTGCCCATCCTTCTGGTCCATAGGCGTCAGTTAGCCATGCATCGTAGCGTCCTGGTATTTCTGGTGGTGCATGAACGGGTGATCGTACGACAACGGGAATATCGGCTTTGCTTAACATGCCAATATCGTTTTCCCCATCCCCAAGGGCCATATTGGTTACAGTGCTTTGATAGAAATCAGCATACCGTTCACTCAGCCATAACATAGCTCGGGCTTTATCGCAGGATTTGCCCATAAGGTGAGTAAAGCGGCCGCCTTTCTGTACTTGAATGTCCGTGTCTTTTAGCGTGTCTCTAAAAAGGTTCAGGGCATTGGCTGAATCTTTCCATACCATAGGCTCTGTAAACTCACGCTGCATGGCCAGCTTTGCACTTTCTTCCGTTAAGCCTGTTAGCTCAGCCACATCTTGCCATGTCATATCGCTAAAGCGTTTAAATTGAAAGCGGTTGCTTAAAGAAGCAGTGATGTCTATCAAAGTTTGTCTATGTGGGCCAAATGCTTTCAGCCAATAATGACCGTGGTCTTCTAAGGCATACTGATCATGGTCTTCATCACGTATAAGTCTTAACTCTTTTGGAATATAGATGGCCGCACCATTTTCGATGATAAACGGGTCTTTGTGGTGTAGTGATTGACGTAGTTCACCCAGCTCTGCAAAAGTTTTGCTAGTGTTTAAAATACAAGGGATAGTAAAAGTTTGAAGCGCTTGGAATGTAGAAAGAGCGGGTTGAAAACTGTATGTATGATGGTCCAACAAAGTGCCATCTAAATCAGTGAATACGAGTAATTGTGTCATATTTTTTAAGATCTTAGTCGGATAGAGTGCGTCTGCTACCGAAAAGTCGATCTATATCCTCCTTCGTCATGCAACAGCTGGGAAAGTTCAGACTCCTTGTTGCTTGTTACCAAATTAAGGAACGGCGCTCAAAAAATGGTAAAGGTTTATTGCTTATAGCAAATCCAATGCCAGTATTTGAAAGTGTTCGTGCCTTCCCTGATGACTGTTTCTATGCGTTTTTTAGCTTAGCTGCTTTTATGAACAAATTAATGACAACCTTCCTAAAACACATATTTTTTCCCTTTACTCACACAACTAGAATGCTGTTAACCCCTATCTTACAACGGCTGCAGGAGGTCATTGCTTCCATACTTTTTTGTGTGAATGCGGCTTGCATACTTCTATCGCTTCGCTCTGTTTTTGAGCAAGAAAACTGTTGTTACCTTGGTCTTTTTGCCTAGCTTTTAGGGAGGAGTTTAATCGACTTCCTGGTCGCTATTCCCTAAAAAGGTGCATAACAAAGCAAGGTGTTTTATGAAAGTGTTCTGTTTTGGTGCGATTTCTGGCCTGAGCTAGAATGTGCCTATGATCGGCTAAGATTAAAAAGAGGGGCAGGTGGAAGAAAGAAAAGACAGACTTTTCTTTCTTAGTGATTAACCGTATTTTTTGACTAGAGCGAAATGCAATGGTGAGTGAGCTAGCTTATTCTTCACAAAGTGCGACATAACCTACTGTGAATGCGCCTTCTTGAAAGGCTCTTAATCCCGTTGCCTTGAATGGAATTGGCATAGGATGTTTTTTTAGAATGTCTTTCACCGTCGCACCGCTAAACAAATCTACCTGAATGGTAT
Source organism: Marinomonas spartinae (assembly GCF_900089775.1). Lineage (GTDB taxonomy): Bacteria > Pseudomonadota > Gammaproteobacteria > Pseudomonadales > Marinomonadaceae > Marinomonas > Marinomonas spartinae. The sequence continues at coordinate 201,017 of NZ_FLOB01000003.1, read as the reverse complement.
CGATTAGTTGAATGGCTGCTTCAATTTTAAATCCGATGGCACTACCAGCAAACTTCCCTTTTGTTGGGCGCTCTTTAATCACCGCACGGGTTACTTTGTAATCTTCAAACAGTTTTTTCAGTATCAGCTGAAATTTGCGAACACTTTCACAATCATTTGGGTGGTTCAACGTGTGACGCACTTGGCGACAATCGGCTATCTGAAAAAGACCATCCTGCTTAGAAAGTAAGCAAAGAATGATTTCGTTGCTTTTAATCTCGATACCACAAGTAATCATATAGGATCCTGTATAAGGGAATTTCGCGCATTATGTCACACTTCGAGGAGAGCGAGCAGAGTAAAAAACACTGCTTTGCGAATTCAACACACGTCATATGTAATGCAAAATAGAATCACTGTGGTAGATCGTACTCTTTTGTGTGTCATGACTCTTATTTTACAGAAGAATACGCTATTATTTTGGAATATTATTTTGAAAATATGAATTGCACGATATTTTATCCTGATAAATGTCAAAAAAATTGCGATTCATTCGTGCCTTCTTATTTTCAATTGTTGGGATATCTCCTCACAAAACTCATTCTATTTTTGTTAGAGGTTTCCTATTTTTTAACTAACCATAAGGCTACCTACCATGACTGCTTCATCGCCCAAGGGGATTTCTCGTCCCCAGGTGAAATCGCTAGATGAAATCCTTCCTGCTGAACCTCTTTTAATGATGGGCGCAGGCCCAGTTCCTATTCCTGAATGTGTTGCCCGAGCGAACTCGGTGGTAATCAACCACCTTGGCAGTGTCATGGCGCAAGTCATCAATCAAGTAAAAAGTATGGCACGCTACGTATTTCAGACGGAATCTAAATGGGTATTGGGTGTGGCGGGACCGGCGTCGGCGGCGATGGAAATGGCTGTGTCTAACTTAATGGAGCCAGGGGAACCGATTCTGTGTATTAACAATGGCTTTTTTAGTCATCGTATGGCCGAGATGGCAACACGCATTGGCGCGGATGTTCACGAGTTGCATGTTCCAGTATTGGAAGCGGCAGATCCTGAACGTGTGCGTAAAGCCATTGAGACAGTGCGGCCGAAAGTGTTGACTCTAGTTCAGGGGGAAACCTCCAATACGGTTTTCAATCATGCTTTAGAAGACATTGCTAAGATCGCTAAGTCTTATGGCTGTTTAGTGGTTGTTGATGCGGTTTGTACGTTGAGTACCATGCCGTTAAAAATGGATGAGTGGCAAGTGGACGTGGTGATTACTGGTGGTCAAAAAGGCTTGTCGTCTATTCCAGGGGTGTCATTGTTAGTCTTTTCTGATGAGTCATGGAAAACGGTCAAAAATCGCAAAAAGCCGGTTGTGCAATGGTGTTTTGATGCGCAGCTTGCGGAAAACTTTTGGCACAATGATGGCTACCATTATACCGCTCCTGTTTCGGGTATCATGGCTCTGCATGAGGCTCTGAAACTGGTGTGCGATGAATCTTTAGAGCAACGATTTGCAAGACATTTGCGCTGCTCTACAGCGTTGCAAGCGGGTATAGAAGGTTTGGGATTGAATTTGTTTATTCCTGAGTCGTCCCGTTTGAACTCGGTAGTCGGTATTCAGTTACCTGAAGACTTAACTGCAGGGCAAATATGCCGCCATATTTCTGAGGTGTACCGAGTGGAAATTGCTGGCTCTTTTGGGCAGCCGATTGTGCGTATTGGCCAGATGGGTGAGCAATGTCGTGAGCATAACTTATTTCGAACCTTGCATGCCTTGGGTAGTACCATGCGAGATTTAGGTGTTAAGGTAGACCAGCCTAATGGTATGGCAGAAATGGAAGCCTGTTTACAGCGTATTCCTCGGACGTTGTCTCAAGTGGCTTAGAAACAGCGAATTGGCCTTAGCCTTTTTTTGCAACAACCCCCATGCTCCATTTGGATATGGGGGTTGTTGTTATGGCTTTTGTCTGAGTGATGTTTTTCGTTTGGTGGGCATTAGGCTTGCGAAAAGAGCACTAGCTGTGATCATCTCTCAGTTGCCTTTTTGTCGGTCGGTAAAAGGCGATTAATACGCCAATGACGACTATGGCACCTGCAATTATTTGTTCGTTAACAATCGTTTGCTCGCCAAAGAGGGCGGTCCATAAAATAGACAGAGCTGGGGCTGTATAAGATAAAACACCCAAGAGAGATAGGTCCCCTCGCTTTGTTCCGATATCCCAACATAAAAAAGCTACACCTATTGGTCCAAACCCCAAGCCTAAAATAGCGATCCATGTATCTTGAGAAAAATTGTACACATGGGGTTCTAGGACAAGATGAAAACTAACTGAAAACAAAGCCGCCACGATACAATTCCAAAGTACGCAGGATGAGGGAACACTTGAGTGTCGTCTATTAGCAAGAGAATAGCTGCCCCAAATAAGGCTGGCGATAAAGGCTGAGAAGTAGCCTAGTATGGTGGGTGAGGTGCTCGTATTGTGGTTAGAGGTTGTATCCAATATGGTGCTCATTTGGGTGCTTGAATGAATCATTAACCCTGTTCCCATTAAGGCAATGATCCCTCCGATAAAATGTGACCAATTAAAAGTACTGAGCTTACGTGAGGACAAACACATGATGATAAGCAATGGCCATGAATAAGCTAATATCCCCGCTAATAGCGTTGGCGAGTGCTGTAATGCATAAAAATAAAAAAAGTGATAGAAAAAATAGCTGGCACCGCTTAGTAACATAGACTTAAGTGGCGTATCCTTCCACGATTGAACAAGTTCACCACGCACAAAGTAAACAATGGTTAAAAACACACTTGCCATGCTAAAGGTAATGGCTATCGTCAGCATAGGTGGTACGGAACCTATTTGTGATGTGAATAAGGCCAAAGAACTCCATAAAAAAATCGCAATAAAGCCAATGCCCGTCGCCTGTTTATTCATTCGTGTCTCTTTTCCGCTCTCTATCTTTTTGGGCTCGTATCACGTGAGGAATGTTTACGCATTAATTTATAAAAACGTATCGTATTTTATTCTTCAATAATAACAACTAATTCCCGCTTTTTATAAACAATTTACATGCCGAACCCTCTCTATATTCAATCAATGGATTGTTGGCTTACTCCAAACAAAGTGCATTTAATTTTCATGAATTAAGAACGCTGACAGGTTGGTGACAGGTTTGCGTAGTAAGGTGTGCGAACTGGCTATTTTGACAATAGAAAAATAACACTCTGATACCAGATCAAAAACAACAAAAATAACAAGCAGGAGAATACCATGCTTAACAAGATATCTATCAAGTCTGTTCTTATTTCAGGTGCAGTTGCACTAACACTTGCCGGACAGGCCTACGCTTACGAACCCGCTCGTAGTGCAGAATGTATTGCCCCCGCAAACCCTGGTGGTGGTTGGGACTTTACCTGTCGTAGCGTCGGTAAAGTACTGGTTGATCAGAAATATATCAAAGGTAATGTTCAAACGGTTAACATGAGTGGTGCAGGTGGCGGTGTAGCCTTTGCTCACACCGTTAGTAAACGCTCAAAAGATGACAATCTTATCGTGGCTGCCAGCACAGCAACCACTACTCGCCTTGCTCAAGGCCAATTCCCCGGATTAAATGCAAGCCAAGTAAAATGGGTCGGTACCCTTGGTGCGGATTATGGCGTTATTGCGGTAGGGAAAAATTCCAAATACACATCATTAACTCAAATGATGGATGCTCTAAAGAAAAATCCTGGTGCCGTTAAGTTTGCTGGTGGTAGTGCCTCTGGTGGTTGGGATCATTTAAAAGTACTTATTGCGGCCAAGGAAGCACACGTTACAAACCTACCTAAAATTCGTTATTTAGCTTTTAGCGGTGGTTCTGAGGCTTTGGTTCAAGTAGTTGGTGGTCACATTGATGCTTTTACTGGTGACATTTCTGAAGTTAAGGGATTCATGGAATCTGGTGATCTTCGAGTATTAGCTGTTATGTCTGAAAAGCGTTTACCTGCTCCGTTTAACAACATTCCTACTGCCAAAGAGCAGGGCATTGATGCGATTGCTCCAAACTGGCGCGGATTTTACGTTCCAGGTAAAGCGGATCCCGCTTCTTATGCTTGGTGGGTAAAAACCATGGATGAATTATATAAGACACAGGAATGGAAAGACATTATGGCGAAAAATGGTTTAATGCCATTCCATAAATCTGGTGCAGAGTTCACTGCGTTTGTTAACAAACAAACAAAAGATATCAATACCTTGTCGAAAGAAATTGGTTTGATTCGATAACGGTCACTAAATACAGACATCCACACAGGAGGGGAGGCTTCTCTTCTGTGTGGGTGTACCTATTTCTATATTTTAATGATTTAACTTACTCGGAGCAGAGACATGCGTATTAATGATCGTGTGTTCGGCATGCTGATGCTGATTCTCGCCGTTGCTTACGGTTGGGAGGCAACACAATTTCCCATTCCTTTTGGTGGAAATGAAAGTGTTGGTCCAGAAACTTTCCCTATTATGTTGTCCATTATATTGGCTATTAGTTCAATTTACTTGATTGTAAAGCCTGATCCAGACGAGAAATGGGCACCTGTCCCCATGTTGCTCCAGCTTCTAAGCGTGGCCGTTGCATTGTTGATTTTTGCTTGGGCGATTGAACCTGTTGGTTTTATACCATCTGCTGCTCTTGTGGTGAGTTTTATTAGCTGGCGCATGGGAGCAACAGTGAAGCATAGTGTGATGACTGGCATTGTTAGCTCCATTGTTATCTTCTTCTTGTTCAACTATGTGCTTGAATTGGCATTACCTCTTGGTATTTTGGAGCTGTAACCATGGAAACAATGACTTTATTGATGCATGGCTTCGCGGTGGCCTTAACCCCAGAAAGCATTATGTTTGCCATTATCGGTGCCATACTTGGTACGCTGATTGGCGCTTTACCAGGTCTTGGGCCTGCCAATGGTGTGGCAATATTGATTCCTTTGGCGTTTAGTTTAGGTTTATCGGCCACTTCTTCTTTGATTTTATTAACGTCTGTTTATGCTGGTGCCATGTATGGCGGACGTATCTCTTCCATTTTGTTGAATATTCCAGGTGACGAGCCTGCCATGATGACCTGTTTGGATGGTTATCCGATGGCGCTAAAAGGTAAGGCGGCAGAGGCGCTGGCTATTTCTGCTATTGCGTCTTTTATTGGTAGCTTTATTGCGACTGTCGGCCTGGTTATTTTAGCGCCGATTCTTGCTAAATTTGCCCTTAAATTTGGCCCGTCTGAATACTTTGCTCTGTTTGTCCTGGCGTTTGCGACATTAGGCGGAGTAACAGGGAAAAATCAATTTAAAACCATTATGGCAGCGGCCCTTGGCTTGATGATTGCCACGGTAGGAATCGATATTTCAACAGGTGTGCAACGCTATACTTTCAACATGCTTGAGTTATTTGAAGGTGTTGATTTTATTATTGCCATTGTAGGCTTATTTGCGATCAGTGAGTTGTTTTTCTTTATCGAGCGTCATGCTGGCGATGGTCTAAAACAAGTAGCTATCAATAAACTCAAATTAACGGCAGCCGACATTATCAGAGTCTTGCCAGCCTCCGTTCGTGGTGGATTACTGGGTTTTGTTGCAGGCGTCTTGCCAGGCGCTGGTGCTTCCTTGGGGTCGTTTATCAGTTACTCGTTGGAAAAGAAAATTTCCGATAAAGGCGAGTTTGGTAAAGGGGATCCTCGCGGGGTTGCTGCACCAGAATCGGGTAATAATGGTGCCGCATCGGGGGCGCTGGTTCCAATGCTGACCTTGGGGGTGCCAGGTAGTGGTACCACTGCTGTGTTATTAGCGATGCTGATTTCTTTGAATATTTCGCCAGGCCCGATGCTCTTCCAGCAAAACGCTGACCTAGTGTGGGGGGTTATTGCAGCGATGTTTGTAGGTAACCTCGTGCTATTACTACTCAACATTCCGATGATAGGTATTTTCGTTAAGCTATTAAGTATTCCGCCTAAGTATCTTATGCCCGTAGTGACTTTAATTGCTTCTGTTGGTATTTATGCGGTGAGTCATAGTGCGATTGATTTATACTTTATGGTTGCGTTCGGTGTATTGGGCTACATTTTACGTAAAGTGGATATCCCATTAGTGCCCGTTATATTGGGTATGTTGCTTGGCCCTGAAATGGAAAAAAATCTACGTCATGCTTTAGTGTTGTCCGATGGCGACTGGAGTGTTCTTTTCAACAGTGGTTTAAGTATTACTCTATGGACGATTTCAGTGTTGGGGCTTGTTTTACCGATTGTAGTCGGGCCAATTATCCGCTCTAAAATGTCTAAATCTAAAGAAGTATAAGTGGATTAAATGCTTATACTTTCCGCATCGGTGTGAGGTATGCTGATGTTCGGAATTAAAGCAAGCATTGCGTTAGTAATGGAAGTTCGAGTTGCAGAGGCAGCTCGAACTTTGTTGCATCTGCTTTATAAACATACTGTGAATGTAGTTGAATTTTTTTATGCGAATTTTGGTGGTAGAGGATACTCAAGTACTTGGGCAGGCCATTTTAGAGCGACTTACCAGTTTGGGACATGGTGTAGATCTGATTGATGATGGTAAACGCGCTCATGATTTGCTTAAGTATCAATCGTTTGATTTGATTTTGTTGGATTTAAATTTACCAGGTTTGTCTGGTTTGCAGTTGCTGCAAAAACTTCGTCAGAAAGAGGACGGGACGCCCGTTTTGATTTTAACTGCAAGAGATCAAATTGAAGATCGTATTCGTTTGCTGGATGAAGGCGCAGATGATTATTTGACTAAACCTTTTGATTTTGGTGAGTTGGAAGCCCGTTGCCGTGCTCTGTTACGTCGTAAGCAGGGGTATGCGGCAAATGTTAGTGAACACGGTAATTTGTTGGTCAACCGTGATAGCCGACAAGTCTTTATTAGTGGCGAACTCACGGCGATTACTAATCGTGAGTTTCGGTTGCTGGAAATTTTTTTAGGTCATCTTGGTCGTGTGCTCAGTAAAGATGACATTACTGATCATCTGTTTAATTTTGATGAAACCCCTAGCCCGAATGCCATTGAGTTGTATGTAGGACGTCTTCGTAAAAAGCTTGTTGCCAGTGATTTTACCATCACAACTCTCAGGGGAATTGGTTATGTGGCAGAAGTTTCTGTGTCGCCAAAAGCCTAATAAAGGGGAGCTGGTGTCAGAGAGTACGCCTTCTTTGCGCCGACGATTTATCATCGGCGGCATTAGCATCATTAGTGTTATTGCTGCGCTTGCTATCAACTTTGTTTTTGAATATAGCCAACGATTGGCGGATATTTCTTATGATCGTTTGCTTCGTAGTGCTTTGTTACAAATGGATGAAAATATTGGCTTAGTACATAACAAAGTGACTATTGATATTCCATGGTCAGCGTTTGCCACCCTTGCCCAAGCAAATGACGATAGGGTGTTTTATAAAGTTGTGAGTTCATCTCAAGGGTTTATTACGGGTTATCGCGACTTAAATATTACGCCACCGAAGCCACCACAATTGGACAAAATACAATTCTTTGATCGCGAATATTCAGGCGAAATGGTGCGTTTTGCTTGGTTGGAACGCCATCTAACAGAGTCTGAGTCGACAGGTACGGTACGTATCATTATTGGTCAGACGCGTTTGTCTCGAGAAGAGCTGTCTTCGTCTGTGACGGAGCGAGCCGTTGAGGTCGTGTTAATGATTGCATTGGTGGCTGTGGCGCTGATTGTTATTGGTAGTCAGTTGGTGCTTAGACCTCTGCATAGAATCAGTCGGGTGCTGGAAGAACGTCAGCCAGGGGATTTGACGCCGATTAATATTAAAACACCAAAAGAAACGCATCATTTAAAAATGGTGATTAATCATTTTATGGCGCGTTTGCAAACCAACCTAGAGCAATTAGAAAATTATACCGCAGACGCCGCCCATCAATTGCGTACTCCTCTTGCTAGCTTACGTGCTTTAGCCGAAAATGCTCGCGATAAAACCTCCCCAGAACGGCAGCAAGAAGCCCTTGAAAATATCGTGACGCAATGTGATTCACTCAGTCAAACGGTCACGTTATTACTGAATCAAGCGGTAGTGTCCCATCGTATGCAAACCAATCCAAAAGAGCCTGTGGATTTGCTGATACCAGTTACTGCATCGTGCCGAGAACAGGCTATTACGGCGTTACATAAAGGGGTGAGTTTGTCGTTAGAGGCAAATGTAAAACGAGCGATGGTATTTGGTGATGCATTTGCTTTGCAGCAGATGATGCAGAATCTTATCGAAAATGCGGTACGCTACAGCAGTCTTGGCGCAGATCAAGCTACGGAAGTGGTTGTCAGGGTAGAAGAATTTTCTAACTATTATCGAATTAACGTCATTGACTACGGTGCGGGGATTCCTAAGGAAGAAAAAAAGCGCGTCTTCGAGCGGTTTTACCGTGGTCGCTACGATACAGCTGGCAGTGGAGTTGGCCTGGCGATGGTCAAAGACATTATTGATCATCATACTGCGAATATTATTATTCTTGATACTCAGCCCAATGGCACTACCTTTCAAATTGACATTGCCAAGTATCAGACGGCTCATGGTGCAGAGGATTTCATGCTATGAAGTGGTTTATTATCTTGCTAAGTGTGTTCTTCATGGGGGGGAGCCAGTTTGTTTTAGCGGATCCAGAGCAAAGAAGTGTTGAGTTTGGTCAAAAGGATGCCCCCCGTGTACTTCGTATTCACTCATCTATCGACTTGGCTTCTTTTGGGCCACTCATTGAAGGTTTTGTTCAGCGTTATCCCAATATTAGAGTCTCTTATAAAGATATTAATACTTTAGAAATGTATAACCAAACGATTCACGACAGTCGGTCCCCTCAGGCTAGTTTGGTTATCAGTAGTGCGATGGATTTGCAAATCAAACTGGTGAACGATGGCTATGCACAAACCTATCACTCATTTTTGACAGATCAACTACCCAATTATGCCCAGTGGCGTCATCAGGTGTTTGCATTTTCTTTGGAGCCTGTGGTGATGTTAGTGAATAAAGATCGTTACCCCGGACCACTACCAAAAGACCGCCAAGACATATTACAAACGATTCGTCAATATTCAAATTTTATGAAGGGCCGCATTGGTACTTATGATATTCGTAAAAGTGGTGTGGGCTATTTGCTTGCCAGTCAAGATGCTCGACAAGCGGATACTACATGGGGGCGATTACTTGAAGCTTTTGGTAGCCACCAAGTCAAAACTTACTGTTGTACGCACGAGATTATTGATAAGGTCGCCAGTGGTAAATTAGTACTTGGTTATAACCTATTAGGTTCTTATGTAGCTCAACGGGTAAAAGAAGACACGCACTTGAAAATGATCCTACCAAAGGATTACAGCTTAATGGTGATGCGAGTTGGATTGATTCCTAAGAAAGCACCTAATGCCCATGATGCTGGGCTATTTTTGGATTACTTACTGACAAATTCGGTGCAAAAGCGCATGCAAGTTGAGACATTGATGTTTCCTATAAAGCCCGATGTGATGACCAAAAATACCCTAAATATACTGGGTAAGTCTGGTCCGCAGCGAGTAGTGGAGCTTGATCAGCAACTTTTAGTTGGACGCGATTTTGCAAAGCAGTATCGCTTTATAAAAAGTTGGGAAGAAGCACTAGAAATCACTCATTAGTATTAAAGAAACTGATCTTTTTACTGAGTTATATTTTCTAGTGCCTTATCCTCTGATTGAGGTTTTTCTGTTAAAGCGTCTTTCTTATTTGTTAAAGTATCTGCTGCAACCTTAGTTGGAGAAGGTTTGCAATAGATGAGTTTTTCGTCGGCCTCTTCGGCTCGTTCTTCACATGACCAATTTGGGTAATGTGTGCTGTATTTACTTTTCTGAATAATAAAAAATGGCTTAGTTTGACTGCTTAACCATTTAGATCTGTCACCAGAGCGGGCTTCGGCTTTTCCTGAAGAATAAAACAAGGCAGAAAAAGGGCGTTTGTGAAGATAGAAAAGGTCCGCTGTTTTTGTTTCCGCTTGTAGTTTCCAATCTGAGATGATGGCCATTTGCGAATAGTTTTTTGTCAAATGGAAGTGAATGCCTCCCACTAACATCATCAAAAATACAGGAGTAGCAATACCAAGACTATAGACCCACTTTGGCAGTGGATAATTGGCTTGGTAGTAAGCAATCAGCATGGCCATGGCTGGTAATGATGGCATAACAAAGCTGATGAGGATATTTCCTGTGAAGGTGTATAGCACTAGCGGAGTGAATAGCCATAAAAGCAAATAGCTGCCAACACCGTCACTGCTTCCTTCTGTATCGCCCCCTTTTTTCAGAATACGTACCCATTGAATAATGAGTAGCGGCGTCCAAGGCAGCATGGCGATCAAAGCAAAAACCCAAATCATGCCGCGTACGTGATGATGAATTGAAGCGTAAAACTCCCCTTGAGAGTTGCCTAGGAAAAACCATTGGATGTACTCACTGCTGATATAATAGTGCAGAACTCCTGGCATTCTATGCTCTGCTAATACAATCCAAGGGAGGGTCAAAAGTAGAAAGAGCAGTGAGCCATAACCCCAAGGCAGTCGCTTTTTGAGATGCAGCCAACGGCCATTGGACAATAACCAGAATGTTAAGCTTAAACAGATTAATAGAAGGGCGATTGGCCCTTTTGATAGTAGGCTAATGGCGAGGCCGATAAAAAATCCATAGCCCCATAGTGTGTTTTTGTTATTCCAAGCAAACCAGAAGCTCACCATGGTGAGAGTGATGCCAAAAGTCATCGATGTTTCGGGAGAGACGGCCCCAATGAGGATTAAGAATACGCTGGTTGTCGCTAAAATGGCGCTTGCGATACACCCCATGTTTGCTGATTTAAAGTAATGTTTAGCAAAATAATACACTAGGACTAAGGTGCCGATACCTGCTATTAGGTGTGGGAGACGCGCCGCGACACTGTTCATACCAAAAAGTGAAAAGCCTATAGCGCTCATCCAAGCGAACATAGGAGGATTTCCCATATATGGCATATGTGGGCTAAGCATTGGGATAACCCAGTTATGCGTTGCAGCCATAAAGCGAGCAACTTCCGCGTATCTTGCCTCTGTTGAGTCTAAAATAGGGTACATTGAAAGTGACAAGAAGCGTACAACCACGCTGCCGATCAGCAAAAATAGAAGTCCCTTTATAGAAGGGAGCTTGTTATATGGATGAGGCATAATTTGCTTCCAGAAGAATGAATGTTGTTTTCTCTTCCTTGAAGGTAAAAAGGAATGGCTGTTCTAAAGCAAACAAGAGGTCGGACTTATGGTTTAACATAGTAAGTCTTACTTAGATGCAGGTAGATGCAGAGCTTTCGAAGCAGCACGACAAAAACAGTGATGTATAGTAACGATCTTGTAAAAAGCCGCCAAGCTTGCAGTGCCAAGCGAATGTAAAGCTTTTTTACTAAATGAGATTTTCGCGATTTTCATTATGATTTTGAGGCATATCCTGTGAAAGATGTTCTATATGACCGAATGTTCTTTTTCTATGCTTATCAAACAGTGAGTTGGTTTATAATCCCGTTTTAGGCTGTTCCTAGTTCCTTTATGTCGTGAAAAGAGCTATTGATATATGCAACTTTTTCTCTAAAAGCTCTAAATATCTACATGGATGAGGGCGATTAGAGAAATTATTGCTATTTTAAGTGGTGGGATGTCGTAAAAAAGTGATTCACCTTTTTTTCATTTAAAGACAGAGACAATAACGAATGAGTGTCTAATTTTATATTGGGAGAAGCAGGCATGAAATTATTGCTGGTGGAAGATCACAAAGACATAGCGGGTATTATTTTTGATTATTTTGAGATTAAAGGGGATGTATTAGACTACGCCAGCAATGGTTTGCAAGGCTACGAACTGGCTAAAAGTGAGCATTATGATGTTATTATTTTAGATGTTATGCTACCTAAAATGGATGGGCTTACTGTGTGTCAATCATTGCGAGAAAGTGGCATTGATACCCCCATTTTGATGTTGACTGCGCGAGATACAAAAGAGGATATATTGGCAGGATTTGATCATGCGGCGGATGATTATCTAGTAAAACCTTTTGATTTAGATATCTTGGATATTCGCTTGCGGACGTTGGTGCGTCGCCGTAGTGGTAGTATGGCTAACCGTGTTTTAACGTTTGGTGCGTTATCCTTAGATATGAATACCCGTGTGTTAGAGCGAGAAGGTAGTCGTTATTCCTTGAATCCATCACAATATAAAATACTGAAATGTCTAATGAATCGAGCTCCGGAAGTAGTGACTAAAGAAGAAATTGGTGATGCGTTGTGGGGAGATGAAGAGCCAGATAGTAAGGTGCTACGTAGTCATATTTATCAGTTAAGAAGTTTGATTGATCGGCCTTTCAAGCATGCCTATCTTAGAACCATTTCGAAGGTAGGGTATCGGTTGGTCGCAGAAGGAGAAGAATGAAACGGATAAAAAGTGCTAAACAGCTGACTTTTACTTACTTTTCGATTGTTGCCTTCGCCATTATTACGTTTCACTTCACCATGTTTGATACGATGTTGGAGAGTATGGAAACAATTTATGCGCAAAATAGGATGCATAAAGATCTAAACACAGCCATACATTTATTACAAGGAACCCATCTTACCCACGTGGCTATACCACCCTTTTCTGATGCCTATGTGGGAGAGAAAAGCTTACCACCTTGGGTTGTTCTGGAACCTGATGTGTCAGATGACAAACCTTATCATTTAGCCCCCAGTTCAGACACTGACTTAGAATATTTCTCTATGAAAAAACGGGTTATGCTGAATGGTAAAATGCAGAACATTTATTTGATTCATTACGATGAAATTTATGAAGAAAGTGAATCACAAATGTTCAAAACCCAGACGACGCAAACCATCATGTCTGTGTTGTTGTTGGTGATTAGTCTATGGGTTGTGATGCGTATTTCTGCACGTTTAACCAATCCACTTGCTCGTTTAAGTCAAGAGCTTGAAGGGCGTAATGCCCAAGATAGTACACCTATACCAGTGCCTGATGGTGCAGCAACTAGAGAAATTCACCAACTGGTTAGTCAGTTAAACAGCTATCAAAATCAAATCCAAGCTTTGTTACACAGGGAGCGTGCCTTTAATCGCTATGCAAGTCATGAATTGAGAACCCCACTGATGGTGATGAAAGGGGCGTTGACGCTACTAGGAAAATCCGATTCTAAAGTCTTTTTAGAGCGTCAACGAGTGCGAATGAGTAGCGCTTGTCAAGAAATGGAAGATTACATCACTACGCTACTCTCTTTGACACGAGAAGATGATATCGATGCCATGTTGCTCCGAGAGGTTGATGATAATGAACTGCAAGCAATAGTGCGTGCCCATACCGAGTATAATTCAGGAAAACCAGTTGAAGTGGTGCAACACCGTCATGGTGCTGTCAAAACTAAGTTACCGATGCCGACGTTGCATATTCTTATCGGTAATTTGGTCAAAAATGCCATTGCTTGTACAGAGCAGGGCCAGATTGATCTGATCATGTCTGATCAAGAGATCAAGGTGGTTGATCCTGGGTGTGGTTTACAAGGTAAGCCAAGTGGTGAAAGCTATGGTCTTGGCTTAATGATTGTTCGAGATATTTGTCAGAAATACCATTGTGAATTCAGCTTAAAGGATAACGAAGTGCAGGGTTGTACTGCCAAAGTAATCTTTCCCGAATGACTCGAGTGGTAAAATGGGAGAACAGATTCAATAATTAGATGGGTAGGATTGAATATCAGCATGAATTAGTGACGCTTGTCAGTGGTATCATAAGGGTATTCGTAGTTTATTCAGGAGGTAAAAATGAGTTCTGCTATCCTAAAGCGTTTACCCCTTCAGATGTTCTGGCCAACATTTGACCCGTTTTTATTTTGTGCTTTTCATAAGGATCGTTATCCAAAGGCGACGGCTGAGATGGAACCCGCTGCATCGTTACAAGGTAGGCCGTTGGGGCAAGATTTTCACGGTATCGATGGCTGGCGTATGTATCACGGCCGCAAAGTGCCTGGTTTTCCCGTTCATCCGCATCGCGGTTTTGAAACGGTCACCATTGTCAACCAAGGCTTTGTCGATCATGCGGATTCTATTGGTGCGGCTGGACGTTATGGACAGGGCGACACGCAATGGATGACCGCTGGTAGTGGGGTTCAGCATTCTGAAATGTTTCCATTATTGGATGAGGAAAATGAAAACCCGCTTGAATTGTTCCAGGTTTGGTTAAATTTGCCCGCAAAAAACAAGATGGTGCCGCCGCATTTTGGTATGTTATGGAATGAAGACACGCCTATCGTTAAACATCAAGATGCTAATGGTGCTGAAACGTCTGTTAAAATCATCGCAGGCGAGTTGGGCTCAGTGACTGCATTGGATTGTCCACCTGACTCTTGGGCGGCGGATAAAAACAATGATGTTGCTATCTGGTTGATCGATGTGCCTGAAACTGGGTTATGGATCATGCCAAAAGCTCAGTCTGGTTTGAATCGTACCTTGTACTTCTTTGAAGGTGGCAGTGCGGTCATAGATGGCGTAGAGGTTAGCGTTAACGAGGCGTTTGTGCTTAAAAGTGACGAAGCTCTTAGCATTCAAAATACAGGTAAAAAAGCTCGTTTCTTGTTGTTGCAAGGTAAGCCCATTGGTGAGCATGTCGAGCAGCATGGTCCATTTGTGATGAATACAAGACAGGAGTTGCAAAAGGCCTTCCATGACTATCAACGAACTCAGTTTGGAGGTTGGCCTTGGCCACGCAACGACCAAGTGCACGACAAAACAAAAGGTCGATTTGCGCATCATGCAGATAAGTTGGACGAGCGCCCGGCTTGATCATAGAAAGGCCTCTACTATGGAGGTCTTTTTTATAGTGTGGTCGGTCAAGTTAAATAGGAGGGAATCCGGTTTAATGGATTACAACTGAGTATTTTCAGTGTATTTTAACTGGCTGTTGGCAAAGTCTACTCATCATGAAAAGACAGTTAATCGTTTAAATTTACACTTTAAGATAAGGAATGTTATATGAAAATTATTGCTTTTGGAGCGAGTTCTAGCCGTCAATCCATTAATAAAGCGCTTGCAAGCTATACTGCAAGTTTGATAGATGGTGCAGAGGTGACGGTATTAGATCTCAATGATTTTGATATGCCCATCTTCAGTGAAGACAAAGAAAAAGAGTTTGGTATTCCAAACGAAGCGCAAGCTTTCGTCGATGCGATTGCGCAAGCAGACTTAATTATCGCATCATTTTCAGAGCACAATGGTTCTTACAGTGCGGCTTATAAGAATGTGTTTGACTGGGCATCACGTATCGAAAAAGCCGTGTATCAAGACAAGCCAATCGTCGCGCTTTCTACGTCTCCAGGCCCAGGTGGGGCAAGCAGTGTATTAGCCCAAGCTGTTAATAGCATGCCCTTTTTCAAGGGTAATGTGGTAGGTAGTTTGAGCGTGCCAAATTTCTATGATGCGATGAAAGACGGTGAGATCGTCGACGCCTCTGTTAAACAATCCATTCAAGATATTCTCTCGAAAGTGTAGCCTTTCAACAGGCTTGTATTCGCTTAAATAAGAACCAGCCACATGGCTGGTTTTTTTATGGCAAATTGATTATTTTACTGATGGAGCTTTGCTTTTATGATGATGAAAAGCAAAAATGATTGGACAGTGAGAGTACCTTGAACGCCATAACGTAAGTGGTACAAGAAGACAGCTAAACATCAAGAAGCAAAGGAGGATGGAGTGGGTAGAGTGGTATCGTTAAGCAAAGATAAAGTGCATCAATTTTCTAAAAAAGTGGTTGATAGTCTATCCATACTGGAAGGGTTAGGGGTCGAAGGGGATGCGCATTGTGGTAAAACGGTGAAGCATCGTTCTAGGGTGGCTGTTGATCCAACGCAATCTAACCTCAGGCAAGTGCATTTAATCCACTCTGAATTACTTGATGAATTGCAGGGCAAAGGGTTTGATGTAACAGCGGGGACGATGGGAGAGAACATCCTCACAGAAGGGATCGACCTTCTTAGCCTTCCTCAAAATACGCTATTAAAAATTGGCAAAGACGTTGAGTTAAGAGTGACTGGATTAAGAAATCCTTGCGCCCAGCTAGATAATTACCAGGAAGGGTTGACTAAAGCGGTTCTGGACCGAAATGAAAAAGGCGAACTCATTCGAAAGGCTGGCATTATGACCGTGGTGGTTCGAGGTGGGGTAGTAACGTTACAGGATGCTATTGAGGTCATATTGCCGCCAAAGCCACATTTGCCCCTTGAACGTGTATAAAGTTTTCAATGTCATCGCTTAATACATTCTTGGACATAGCGTTTTGCTCTTTTGACTTCCTGAAATGTCTAGCGAGTTTTGTTAAAAACGATCATTACTAAATGCTTGTTTTGCCTGACCTAAATTGATAAGTTAACAGTATGACAACGTATTCTAAGTTACGCATTATCGCTATTTTTTGGTGGCGCTCTATTTTTTAGAGCGGCGTTGAATCACATTTATTCAAAAGCCGTCGGTAGACTGACTGTTTTTGAATCGACAAGTGATGTCTCCGATGGGGTATACAATAGGAGACATACTATGCACAGTAATACATCTAACCATTCTAATACTGCTTTCTTTACTAAAAACACTTTTCAGGAAAGCTATCAAGAAAAAATTCTTACAGGTGATAGACCAACAGGTCAGTTGCATCTTGGTCATTTTGTCGGGTCTCTCCAGCAACGTGTTGTACTCCAAGAGAGTCATCAGCAGACGATTTTAATCGCTGATTTACAAGGTCTAACCGATAATGGGCATAATCCTCACAAAGTTTCGACTAATATTTTAAATGTGCTTGCAGATTATCTTGCGGTTGGTATAGACCCGTCTAAAACAACCATTAGTTTGCAATCCGCTATTCCTGCTCTGTCTGAGTTGACCATGTATTATTCGAATCTAGTTTCTGTCGCGAGGCTGCAGCGAAATCCAACGGTGAAAAATGAGATTGCGACTAAATCTTTTGGTCTCTCTATTCCTGCTGGGTTTTTAACTTACCCAATTAGTCAGGCAGCGGATATTACAGCCTTTAATGGCACATTGGTTCCTGTCGGGGATGATCAACTGCCGATGATCGAGCAAACAAATGAAATCGTAAGAAAGCTCAATCGAATTGCAAAAGAGGACATTTTGCTTGAATGTCGCCCTCTGCTGAGTCATGTTCCGCGCTTACCTAGTACCGACGGGAAAAGCAAAATGTCTAAATCGCTAGGGAACTGTATTTTATTAGACGCCTCAGAAAAAGACATATCGCAAGCGGTCAAGTCTATGTATACCGATCCGAACCATTTGAAAGTCGACGATCCAGGTCGTGTTGAGGGGAATGTGGTTTTTACCTATTTAGAGGCATTTTGTTCAGATGTGGCCTATGTTGAAACATTAAAATCGCAATATCGACGAGGTGGGTTAGGGGACGGTGCCATCAAAAAAATTCTGGAAGATTGTCTTCAAGAAGTGATAAAGCCGATTAGAGAGCGGCGTCACCTATTTGCTTCTGATAAAGCACAACTTATTGATATTATTCGAGAGGGGAGTGACAAATCTCAGACTGAAGCGAGTGCGGTGTTGCATCGCGTCAAACACGCTTTTGGTCTTACTCTGTTTTGAATGTCTATATTGCTCTTAACATAAGGACGGCTCTAAGATGACTAGCATTTATAAAGGAAGTTGTTTATGTGGTGAAGTTCGGTTTTCTGTGGAGGGATTTTGTGAGCAAGCGGCAAATTGTCATTGCAGTATGTGTCGAAAATTTCATGGTGCTGCTTTTGGCTCTCTTGTTGGTACCATTGGTTTAAAGTGGATATCGGGTCAAGATTATCTCGAAGAGTTTACGGCACCTAATGGCACAGTACGAACGTTTTGTCGTCAGTGTGGTTCGAGTTTAGGTTTTAGAAGCAAAGATAGGCGACCCGAAGACATGGAGATTGCTATAGCAACGTTTGACCAAGACATTCCTGTTCAGATAGACGCGCATATTTTTACAAAATACAAAGCGAATTGGTGTGTGATTGACGAAAAATTACCTGCTTTTTTGGAAGATCGAGAAAATGAAATTAGATCCTAGATGAATCGAATCATCCCGTTTGATAAGCAATATCCTATGTGAATGAAAATATTGGGCCGTATCTGTCGGCTTGTTTACGCCGACTAGATCGAGAATTTTTGTACACTAATAATCAAGCTTTGTGCTATTTCTTTTAGATGATTTGCTGCCGCCGATACCTCGTGTACCGCTTGGGTGTTGTTTTTATTGAGTTGGGCACTTTCTTCAACGCTTTGCGCAACTTCGTTACTGGCTTTGCTTTGCTCTTCCAGTATGCTGGTGATTTGGTCGAGTGAGTCTAATACTTGTTTGCTGCTGTTTTCGATTTCTTTCATGGCATTGTCGGTGGCGTTCGCGCCATCAATAACGGGTTGCATTTGATTGGCGCTGTTCTCCATGACATCAATCGTTGTTTTGGTATCCCGTTGGATACTACTGATTGTCTCGGATATTTCAGCGGTTGATTGGCCCGTTTTTTCGGCTAGGCTACGTACTTCATCTGCCACGACGGCAAAGCCTCTTCCTGTTTCCCCTGCTCTGGCTGCTTCTATGGCGGCGTTTAGGGCAAGAAGGTTTGTTTGGTCAGCAATTTCTTGAATCACAGCAATCACGTTGTAAATTTTATCCGATTGCGAGCCGAGTTTATGGATAGCATCGGTGGCTTCTTTAATGGACTTGGCTATTTGCTTAATATCATTAATATTGCTTTTCAGCTGTTTGGCACCAATGAGAGATGCCTCTCGTGCGTTACTAGACAGTTCATGAGCGGCGTTGGCACTATTAGATACCTCACTTATTCCATAGGTAAGCTCTTCGATCGAAGCCGCTATCGCCGTCGAAGCATCACTTTGTTGGGTACTGCTTGTGGCAACTTGATGGGATGAGGCTGCCAGTTGTTGCGAAGAGCCTACTAGAGCGTGACTGGCATCTCGAATTTGTTCAATGACAACTTTTAATGATGATTGCATTTTATACATCTGTGCGAGTAAGCTGCTTTCATCGTTTACTTTTATGTTGATATGATTAGTAAGATTGCCTTCGGCAATTCTTTTCACTATGCCTGCCGCATAAGCGGGGTCACCTCCTAATTGGCGCAGTACATTGCGATTTATCCAGATAGCTAGGGTAGTAATGACGCACATAATTAACAGACAAATGATAATGGACTGAATTTTGGCCTCTTGATTCGTTTGATCAAGAAAGACGAGCTGCTGTTCT
This sequence comes from Marinomonas spartinae, assembly GCF_900089775.1. GTDB lineage: Bacteria > Pseudomonadota > Gammaproteobacteria > Pseudomonadales > Marinomonadaceae > Marinomonas > Marinomonas spartinae. Next base: position 181,726 of record NZ_FLOB01000003.1, on the reverse strand, counting down.
AATTGATTACTAAAGTCATGTTCTAATCTAGCGACGAGACTATCCATGGCGACTAGGGCGGGGCGATCTATGCCTTTTACCAGTAAGTCTGTCTCTTTGCCTGCATTAGGATTGTTTGTATCGAATTGATCTAACGCTTGCTGATAAGCGTTGCTTAATTCTTGGTGAAGATTGATAAGATTAACAACTTCCGTTGTATTCATTTTATCTTGTTGCATAAGAGACTGAGTCTTAGATAGAAGTTGTGTTACCTCACTTCTATGCTGCTTAAATTCAGCTTTGTACTTTGTATAGTTCTGCGGATTGTTGCCACGAATCAATACATCTTTAAACGCTTTCACTTGAAGCGCAAACGCCATTTTAGCATTTTCTACCGTAAGCAGTTGATGACTTTTGTGTTTGATGGATTGAATATTTTCATGCGTTGTATGACCTATTGATGAAATACTGAATGTTCCACTGAGCCCAACAACGATGATACCTAGTATGGTTATAGCGGCAAAGAGCCAGAGTCTTGTTGCCGTAGTGAGATTATTTTGCATTGATTTTCCCTAATGTATATACGACATAGATTATTTATTTTTAGTTGACAATGAGTCATAAGTATAGGAAAAGTTAATGTGAATACAGTATTGCATTGATGACGAGGACAATATATGAAGGTCAAATCCCATTTTGTGTTGATGGCGGATTACAACCAGTGGATGAATCATAATCTCTACAAGGGCGCTGGAAAACTAACAGAAACTGAACTTTCGCAAAGTCGAGGGGCATTTTTTGATTCTATTATTGGTACGCTAAATCATCTCTTGGTAGCAGACACAATATGGTTGAAGCGTTTTGCGGGTCACCCTGATTCATTTGTGGCGCTTGATTATGTGCGAAGGTTAGATTCGCCAAAGACATTAAACGAGCGATTATATTCACGGATTGATGTATTACACGAAGCTCGTTCAACGCTTGATGCCTGTATTGTTGCGTTTGTTAATGAATTGACAGATCAAGCTCTATCATCGACTTTGCAGTATCAAAATACTAAAGGCGATGTTTTTGCTAAAAATTTTGGCCTTTTGTTACTGCACTTTTTTAACCATCAAACGCACCACCGAGGCCAAGCGTCGACACTGCTTTATCAAGCAGGTATCGACATAGGTGTGACAGATTTGCTCGTTCATATACCCAATGAAGCCGCTTAGGCCAAATAAACTTAGGCTTAAGCGGCTGTGTTTTTAAACGCTTTTCGCTAATTTTAATTTTTCAGAGTGTATAATGGCTTCTTTGCACATTAGTTGTTTGTAAGCGATCGCGGCAATTCCACCACTAATAAACAGTGAAAAATTCGCTAAATCAGTCAGGACAAACGATGTGATGATCGAAGCAACACCGGCAATGATTAGGGCATAAACCGCTTTTTTATTGAGGCCATTGTCATACCAATAGGCTTGGTCGGTGTCCTCGGTATACAGAGCATCCACATCAATTTGCTGTTTTCGAACGATGAAGTAATCCATCAAGATAATCCCGTATAGTGGACCAATAAGAGCGGCCAGTAAATCGACGGTGTAATGAATCATTTCTGGATTGTTGAATAGGTTCCATGGTGTGAGCAGGACGGAACCAAATGCAGCAATAAAGCCACCCGTTTTAAAGCTGATTTTACTCGGGGAGACGTTAGAGAAATCAAAAGCAGGAGCAACGAAGTTGGCGACAATATTAATACCAATGGTTGCCAGAATAAACGTCAGTGCGCCCAGTACCGTAATCATTCCAGAATCAAGCTGCTTTACTGTTTCAATGGGGTCGGTAATCATTTTGCCGAATAAAGGAATAGACGCTGCAACAATCACCACACTGAAAATCGAAAACACCATAAAGTTGAGTGGAAGCCCCAATAGATTGCCAAACTTCATGTTCTTATGGCTGCTGCAATAACGTGCAAAGTCACTAAAGTTTAATGTTGGGCCTGCAAAGTAGCCAGCGACCAATGCGGTAGCCACAATCATCATATTGAATGCTTGCCAACCAGTGAGAGACTTTGACGATAAGTCAAAGTTGATTGCACTCCAGCCTGTTTGTGTGAGCATGTAAGCACACAAAGCAAACATGGCGATGTATATAGCGGGGCCAGACCAGTCGATTACTTTACGGATCATGCTCATGCCGAACATAAAGACGAATGCCTGAATCACCCACATGGACATAAAGCCAATCCAGCCAAGCGTCGAAAGTCCTAAGAATGTTGTTTTTTGTAGGGAAGCCATTTCAGGAAAGAAATATAAGATTAGAATGATAAAGGAGCTGGAAGCAAGGAAGGTTTGTATGCCGTACCATACTACCGCAATGAGACCACGAATAATGGCAGGTATGTTCGCACCCTTTACCCCGAATGACATACGACACACAACAGGGAAAGGGACACCTGCTTTTTGTCCGGGTGTTCCCATTAAGTTAGCAAAAAAGTATACAATCATGATGCCTATGAGCAGACAAATAAATACTTGCCAGACAGCGAGGCCGAGGGCAAATAAACTGGCAGCGAATACATAACCGCCAACACTGTGAACATCAGACATCCAAAAGGCAAAAATACTGTACCAACCCCATTCCTGTTTTGTGTCAGGGGCAAGGTCATCGTTGGTCAGGTTGTGGCTTGTTGAAGGGGGCGTTTTCATTGAATTATTCTCCATCGTTAATTGTATACAATGGTTAGTACAATTTTAATGCCAAAATGTTTAGACTAAGGAAAAATAAGGAATTTTAATAATTAGGCGCCGTTTATTTGCAATGGAAAAACAATTTGATGTCTTTTTTTGGTGCGGAATGGTTTTTTTAGTGCGACCAAGTCTCAAATTTTTTTATGAAATAAGTGTTGTATTTTTATATTGTATACAATTAAATGGTGATAGGTTTGTGAGTATATGAGAAAAGACGAGTTTATTTATCAGCAAATGCTCAAGGCAATTGTCGAGCATCACCTGTTACCTGATGTCAGATTGCCTGAAGACCAATTAGCCGAGGCCTTTCAAGTCAGTCGTACTGGCATCAGGAAGGTTTTGCATCGATTGGCTTTGGAGAGGTTTGTCACTATTACGCCGAATAAAGGGGCGCATGTGGCCAAGCCGACAGCGGAAGAGGCCGAGCAAGTGCTGGATAGTCGTATTTTGATTGAGCCTGTGTTGATCGACGGAGTCGTTGCACATTGGAGTGAATCGAGCAAAACGCGTTTATATGACATTGTAAAACAAGAGAAAGTCGCGGAGCAGAATAATAATCTCAAAGATATGATTCAGTTGTCTGCGTCATTTCATACGGAGCTTGCGACACTTTCTGGGAATTTGGTTATGGCGGAATTTGTGAATCAGCTTACCTTGCGTTCTTCTTTGGTGATTGCTGTATTTGGTTCGAAACAGAGTGTCGGATGTGATTGTGGTCATCACCATGATTTAGTAGACATGCTGGATAGGGGGGAAGCTGAATCCGCTAAAGTTTGGATGAAACGACACTTAGAGGCCATTAAAGCATCTTTACAATTTACTATCGATAAACCCAAAAGTATTAATTTTAAGGACCTTTTTTCAACGATCTAAGAGTGGAGTATCCAACCATGCATGTGCACATTATTAACCCTAATGCCAATAAAGAGATAACGGAAAAGATTCGTTCAGCTGCTCAGAGTGTGGCGCACGATGACACATGCATTATTGCTCGTAATGTGGCGCATGGGCCAGAGACAATTGAATGTGCGGTTGATGAGGTGTTGGCAAGCGCGGGTGTGTTGGATCTTATCCGTCAAGGAGAGCAGGATCATGTTGATGCCCATGTTATCGCGTGTTTTGGTGATCCTGCCTTGGATGCTGCACGGGAATTGTCGAGTGTGCCTGTGATTGGTATTGCGGGTGCGGCGTTTCAAATAGCGAGTTTAGTTTGTCATCGTTTTGCGGTGGTGACAACCCGTAAGCGTACTGTGCATTTTGCCAAAAACTTGTTAGTGCGTTATGGCCATGAACATCAGTGTTCTGGTATCTATGCGAGTGATTTGGCGGTTGCCGACTGCGAGTCAAATCCTGAAGTAAGTTTTCTTCAGATTCGAAAAGACGCAATCAAAGCGCTAAGTGACGGGGCCGAAGCGATTGTTTTAGGTTGTGCGGGGATGGCAGACTGGGAAGATAGGTTAACCCGTGAGTTACAGGTGCCAGTGATTGATGGAGTTAAAGCCGCAGTGACCCTAGCGGAGTCTTTGGGGCGATTGAAGATCGGTGTGGCTAAAACAGGCCAATATGGTTTGCCTTTTCCAAAACGCTTTATTGGCCGCTACGAACACTTTTCTGCCTAGAGGGTGGCATTTTGACATAGGGGGTTGCATAGATAATTTGTCACATCGATGCAATAGACAAAACAAAAAGGTTCGATCATTTGATCGGGCCTTTTTGTTTCAATAAACACGTTTTAAGTGTTTGTGTTGGATTCAATTAAGTGGGCTTTAATAATAGGCCCTATTTGATCCATGTAGTGGGGATCTAATATTTCCTGATGACGACATTTGATATCGTGGATATCTAGCTTGCCTGTCACTCTTGAACGCCATGCTTGCGCCTGGTGCTCTAATATCTCCCCCATTGAACCGTTCATGCTGCCTTCGGCAACAAAAAATAGTAAATTGGCATCGACTTGGCGGGGGGTAAAGTGGCTGGCAATGGTGAGATTGTTGGTTATTACCCGTTCAATATGATCCAAAATATTGCTATGTTGCTTTTGAATTTCCGCGACGACTGCTAGGGATGAGTCATCAAACTCTTGCCATAAAAAAGCCGCGAGTTCAGCTTTGTTTTTTGGAGGGGAGGGGATGTTATCAAGGTCATAACCAAGGAATAAAAGGGATGACTGGATCATGCCCGCCTCATCTTTTGGTTTTGCTACACTCAATTGATAGGGGTAGCTATCCAGCATGCATAGAAAGGAAATATCTTCACCCAGAGCTTGGAGTTTTTCAGCGATGGCGTGAGAGACCAGTCCACCAAACGACCAGCCCAGTAATCGATAAGGGCCTTTTGGTTGGATTCTTTTAATGCGGATAATATAATCTTCAGCCATTTCTTCTACAGACATGGGTAAGCGTGAGGTATGATTTAACCCATCGGCTTGCAAGGCATATAATGGTGTTGATTTAGGAAGATAGCGTAATAAATTAGTGTAGCTTAGGGACAGCCCAAGAGCCGGGTGAATGCAGAATAGAGGTGCTTCGTCCCCATCGGTTTTTAGTGGTAGGACATGGGCGAGTGGGTCGTGATGATGATCGCTGTCTAGCATTTCTGCAAGGTCTGATATAGTGGATGTTTTAAAGAGTACGCCCAGAGGAATCTCAATCAATAGCTGCTTTTTTACTAGGTTAATCATTTTTGTGGCCGATATTGAATCTCCACCAATGGCGAAAAAGTTATCGTGAATACCCACTCTGCGAACTCCGAGCACGTCTTCCCATAGTGTGGCCAGAGCGGCTTCTGTTTTATTGCGTGGGGCCACATAATGACTTGAATCAGTCCAGTTGGGTTTGGGTAAGGCTTTACGATTAATTTTACCGTTTGGTGTGAGTGGCATTTCTTTTAGCATGACGTAATAGTTAGGCACCATATAATCCGGTAAGCTGGCAATCAGTTGGCTGCGAATGGTTTGGCTGTCCAGTGTTTCATCGACTGGAATAATATAGGCTACAAGCTGCATTTCATCTGTGTTGGAGGCTTGTGCAACAACAACCGCTTGCTGGACTTCACGACAGGACAGCAAGCTTGTTTCTATATCGCCCGTTTCAATACGGAAACCGCGTATTTTTACCTGATTGTCTTCACGGCCTAAGTATTCAAGTACACCATCTTGACGCCATCTGGCTTTGTCACCTGTTGCGTATAGGCGTGTGCCGCTCTCAAATGGGTTGGGTGTAAAGCGTTCTTGCGTTAAATCGGGGCGTTTGTAATAGCCTAATGCCAATCCTTCCCCTGCAATATATAGATCGCCAGTGACATCTACGGGAACTGGTTCCATTGCCTTATCTAACACGTAGACTTGAGTGTTGAAAATGGGGCGTCCTATTGGTGGGTGGTTAAGATCAGTAGGGTTGTCCAGAAACATGATGGTAGACCAGATGGTGGTTTCTGTGGGGCCAAACAGGTTAAGGACAGGATGCCCAAGCTTTGCCATATGATTCGCCAATTGGCCTTGCAGGGCTTCGCCGCCAACCAAAGGTCTGATGCCATACCACTGCTCTGAGTAGGTGGGTAAAATAGCTTGCCACAAGGAGGGGGTTGCCTGCATTAGGGTAGCATTGTGATCAACGGCAAAACGAGTGAGTAATTCTGGGTCACGCACGCAGCTTCGTTCTGCGATTAAGACAGACGCACCCACGGTAATAGGCAAAAATAATTCCAGTATGGAAATGTCAAATGAAATGGTGGTAACGGCGAGAAATCGATCTTTTGGTGTCAGTGCTAAGACATTTTGCATAGCATATAGAAAGTTGATAAGTGCTTTATGAGGGATTTCAACACCTTTCGGTCGTCCAGTGGACCCAGATGTATAAATCACATAGGCGGGTGAGTCTCCGGTAATAGCGATATTGTCTAAGTGCTGATGAGCCTCGGCTTGATGGATGTTAAAATCGGGCTTATCAAGAAACAGGGTCTGAGTATTTGTGTTTGGGAGTTTATTGACTGCGGCTTGGCAGCTTAGGACTATTTTGGGTTGGGCATCTTCTAAGATTTGTAGAAGACGCTCCTCAGGAAAGTCTGGATCTAATGGTAAATAGGCCGCTCCCGTTTTTAGTGTGGCTAACAAAGCCACCAACATATCGGTATTTCGAGTTAGTGCGATAGCGACTAGGTCATGAGTTCCTACTGTTTCTTGTTGTAGTCTACGGGCCCAAGCATTGGCACGGCAATTTAGCTCAAAGTAGGTGAGAGACTCTTGTTTATCGGTGACGGCAATGGCCGAAGGCGTTCGCATTACTTGGGCGTCGAAGAGGTCGACCACAGAAAGCTTAGGAATGGGTTTAGAAGTATCATTCCAGTGTTTTAATATTTTATTTCGTTCACCGTCACTCAATAAACTGGCTTTGCTGATTGGCTGGCTAGGATCCATGACTAGATCTTTCACCATGCGCTTGAATTGTTCTGAATGGTTGGTTAAATCTTGCTCAGTGTAGCGGTTTGGGTTCACATCAAATTCTATTTTTAGTCCACTGTTGTCGTGTCTGTCGAAAATAAACACTGTTAAGTCATCAATGACGGCATTGGATAGATTATGGAGAGATGTACTGCAGTTGCCAAAAGTAAGATTGTAATCAAAGGGCTCAATATTGACCCCTAAAGAGGCAATTTGCTGTCCGTTTGACATCAGCCCTAGGTCACGTTTTAGGTCTTCGTATCGGTATTGTTGGTGCCTAAGAGCTTTAAGGACCACTTTTGATACCTGCTTAATTAGGCTTTCAAAATTCGTATTGGTGTCAATATTAAGTCGAATCGGAACTGCATTTGCCATCATGCCCGGAGTGCTGCGGTGTAGACGACTTGTTCTTGCGGTAACAGGCATGGCAAACACCAAATCCTCTGCCCCTGTCATACGGTAAAAATAGGCTGCAACCAGAGCAATTAGTGCTTGGGGAAGGCTGGCCTGAAGATGTTTGCTCATTATAGATAGTTCGTCTTTTAATGCTTGAGGAAGCTGAATCGCTTTGCGTAGTAAGCTTTTATTCGAAGGTGCAATTCGTTTGGATAAAGAGACGGCATCTGGAATATGGACAAGGTTTTCCAGCCAGTATTTACGGTCTTTTTTGAAGCGGCTAGAGTGTTTGTACTCTGTTTCAATATTGATTAAGTCAACCAAAGAGCCAAATGGATTGGGCCCTGTATCTTGGCTAGTTTCTATGGCGTTATAAATTTCAGATAATCGTTGTGTTAGCAGGTTTCCAGCATAGCCGTCTAGTGCGACATGGTGGCAACGGTGATACCAGTAATGATGTTCTTCTCCTACTTTAATCAGGGCACTGCACCACAGGGGTTCATGACTCTGGTTGAGAGGTTGCTGCATGTCTTTATGCATCCAGCTTATTGCGGCGGCATGAGGGTTAGCTGAAATGCTAAAGTCCAATAGGGAATGATAGCCTCTATCATCATCAAGAATGATCTGTAAGGTTTGGTCATCTTCTTCAATAATGCGGCTACGTATGCAGTCCGCTTCCCTAATCAGTTGCTTGATAGCTAATGAGAATGAGTTGGGATTGAGGTTGCCAATGATGTCCAGATATTCCGCAATATTAAATGCTGCATTTTCATCATTGAGTTTTTGGGCGATCCATTGACCTCTTTGCGCTGTTGATAGCGGTAGTTTGTGTTGTAAGCATAGCGCAGCTTTTTTCAATTCAGCTTGATGCTGGGTTAGCTCAATCATTTTTCTGCTCCTGCAAAAAGTAGTTGTCCATAAAATTTCAATGATTATTTCTTAAAGCTGTTTATAAACGTAACATTTATTTACAATATAGGAAATAATTAATTTGTAAGTTAATTAAGTGATTTGTATCAGGTTTGTATTTGTTTTTTATGATAGACCTCTTTTTTTCTCGTTGAGATGGTAATAAATTATTTTTATATCAATGTCTTGGAATTGCTCTTCCAATGTAGAGAAAATGTGACCAAAAAGGAGAATTCAGTAGATTTTTCGATTTTACTGCCCATGAGAAAAGTCGTTAACTGTGTTTTTCTATTCTTTTAGGGAATCCAATGAATGAGTTTTATTCCTTTTACAAATATATGGTCAGGCTTCATGCTTGGACTTTCATTTTGCTTCTTAAGGAAAGAATTCCAGTATGTGGGTCTTCATCACACTTTTTGCCGCGGCTTGCCAATCTGTTCGTACCGCTTATCAAAACACCTTGGCTCGTGAGTCGGGTTTTTTGCATGCCACTATGTCTCGTTCACTTTACGGCCTACCTTTGGTGTCGGTTTATGTGTTGGTGTGTGGTTTATGGCTTGGCTGGGTGACACTACCAGCGGGGTCGATGTTTTGGGCTGCCGCGACACTATGTGCACTGGCACAAATTATGGCAACTTATCTTATGTTACGGGTGTTTCAGTCTGGTAGTTTTGCACTGGGAACCTTGCTAGCGAAAACAGAGGCGGTGTTGGCAGCGCTGATTGGGATACCAATACTGCACAATTCGTTGAGTGTATTGGCTTGGCTTGGTGTTGTGATTGGGGTGCTAGGAGCGTTGGTGATGAGCGTTAAATGGAAAAATATTAAATTGGTTCATAAAGATACTTCGCTGGTATTTGGTTTGGGAAGTGGGCTTTGTTTTGCGATTACTTCTGTGTCAGCCTCGATGGCAAGCCATGCATTGAATGGCTCCATTATTACTTGTGCAGGGGTGACCTTATGGTATGTTCTGTTGCTGCAGTCGATTATTTTATGTGGCATTCAAATAACCAAGAGACGAGACATATTCGCGCCTTTTCGTTCTAACTTTTCATTAAGTTTAAAGGTCGGGGCGTTGAGTTCTCTAGGGTCAATTGGCTGGTTTACTGGATTTGCGCTGGTAAATCCAGCGTTGGTGAAAACATTAGGCCAATTAGAAGTTATTGGTACCTTATATTATTCAAAGCGGCGCTTTGAGGAGCAAATTAGCAAGCAGCAATGGGTAGGAGGTGCCATGATTATGATCAGTGTGATATTGGTTGTGACCGCTAAATAGGCTCAAGGTGCCACTTTATTGGGTTATAGGAGCATTTATGCAAACGAATAAAATTAATTATGTTGAATTGCCTGCTCGTGATTTGGCATTGAATAAAGCCTTTTTTCGTCAAGTATTCGGTTGGGGGTTTAAGGACTACGGCCCTGACTATACGGCTTTTGAGAACGCAGGGTTAGACGGTGGATTCTTTCGGGCCGATTTTTGTTCTCGACCCCAAAATGGGGCTGCATTAGTTATACTCTTTAGTGATGCTTTAGAAGCGGCGCGAGATAAGGTCGCGTTTGCTGGTGGTATTATAGAGCAGGAGATTTTTGAGTTTCCAGGTGGTCGACGTTTTCACTTTTTAGATCCGTGCGGTAATGAATGGGCTGTGTGGGGACGTTAACTGGTAAAGATGACACGAGAAAAATAGACAGAAGGCCACTGTTCTTTTGTGGCCTACGTTTTGTCTATATGTATCAGGATTGCGATATGCTGAATTCCCCACAAAGGTTGTTGTGCCATTTTTCAATAATGGAGTAGTAATCTTCGCCCTTGGCAAGTAAAAAATGAAGTTTGCAAAAGGCGGCTTCTAAGGTCATATCGTAACTACTTAAAACTTTCATAGAAGACAGCATTGAGCCTGCAGCATAGGTGCCTTGTGATACGCCACCGTGAAGACATTGAGTCAAATTAACAATATTTTTCTTGCGTAGCATGGCCTCGGTTAAGAAATTCATAAATTGCTCGTTTCTATCGGGTACATTTCCGGCCCCGTAAGTCATCATTACGATGGCTTGACAGTTCTCATCATCTAATAAGCTTTGATACATCGAAATAGGCTGGCTTGGGTGCAGGGTTAATACGGCGACTGCACCTTCTCGAAAGCGGATGATGGCATTTTCTATTGGCTCAACCGTATTCTGTTTAACTGGCTTTATCATGCGTTTTGCATAGATTTGCATCTCAATGGCCAGTTCACCCAATAAATCATCGTTTGGTGTTTGAAAAGCTTCAAAGCGGCCACTACTGACTTTTTTTACTCTATTGCCACGCATTAATTTTCCGTCGAACACTAAGCAAACATCGGGGATCTTGTGATTGGCGGCTAGCGAGAGCGCCGCTTGAAGATTGGCCGTGGCATCGCTGCGGCTCATGCCGATGGGAATTTGCGAGCCAGTCAGCAGGACATTTTTTGTGCAAGCGCCTAGCATGAAAGACAAAGCGGATGTCGTATAGGCCATGGTATCCGTGCCGTGCAAAATAACAAAGCCTTGGTAATCTTGCCAATGGGTTGCCAATACGCGAACCAATTTGGTCCAGTTGGTTGGGGCAATATTAGCGCTGTCTATTAATGGGTTGAGTTCCAGTACTTCAAAGCTCGGTAGAGATTCAAGACTGGCTCCCATTGCTAATTCAATGCGCTCTTGCAAGCCAGAGGCAGGGGCTAAGCCCTGCTCTGATTGAACCATGCCAATGGTGCCGCCTGTATAAAGGATAAGAATATCTGAACTCATAACTTGTCCTTTTTGGCCGTCACTTTTTTATCAGAAGCGGCTTTCTTTTTTGCAGGGGCTTGAGTATCGGAAGAGGCTTTTTCTGCTGAAGAGAGTGTTATTTTGCTGGGAGAAAGCATGGATTCTGGGCTGAGCAACAAGTTAACTTGTTCTTCTGTAAGTAAGTTTTCTTCAATGACCAATGCTTTAACGGTGTTGCCAGTATGTAGGGCGGTATTGGCAATACGTGAGGCATTGGAGTAGCCAATGTGAGGAACAAGTGCGGTGATAATGCCGATACTGTTTTCAACATGATCAGCACATTTTGATTCATTGGCAGTAATGCCATTGATGCAGCGCTTTTCAAGCATCTGACAGGCTTCTTTAAGCATTTTGAGTGAGTTGAGTAGGTTGTAAATGATCATGGGTTCCATGGCATTAAGCTGTAGCTGACCCGCTTCGGCAGCCAAGGTAACCGCCAGATCCGATGCAATCACCTGATAGGCGGTTTGGTTCATGGCTTCTGGTATAACAGGGTTGACTTTGCCTGGCATGATGGAAGAGCCAGGTTGCATTGGTGGTAGGTTGATTTCACCAAGACCAGTGCGAGGACCACTAGAAAGTAGGCGCAAATCGTTGCTCATTTTGCTGAGTTTGATGGCAAGGCGCTTCAGAATGCCAGAGAAAAAGACAAATGCCCCCATATCGGAAGTGGCTTCTACGAGATTAGAAGCAGGCACTAAGGGTTTAGTCGAAATGGTCGCTAATTTTTCCACGACTGATTTGGCGTAGCCTTCTGACGTGTTGATGCCAGTACCAATGGCAGTCCCCCCTAGGTTGACTTCACATAATAAGGCGCAGGCTTCGCTAATACGGTCGATATCCTCACCTAATGTGACAGCAAACGCTTCGAATTCTTGGCCCAGTGTCATGGGAACCGCATCTTGTAGTTGAGTGCGGCCCATTTTGACAATGTGCGCAAATTCTTTGCCTTTCATTTCCAGTGATTTCTTAAGGGAAGCGAGGCTTGGTACGAAATTGTCCGCAGCAAATTGGATGCCGAGACAGGCAGCCGTTGGGTAGGCATCATTAGTCGATTGAGAGCGGTTTACATCGTCGTTTGGGTGTAAATATTTGTATTCACCTTTTTCATGCCCAAGTTTTTCCAGGGCGATGTTGGCGATTACTTCATTCGCGTTCATATTCGTAGAGGTGCCTGCCCCACCTTGAATGACGTCGACAATGAATTGATCATGATACTTGCCAAGGATCAAATCCTGACAAGCCAGAACAATGGCGTCTGCTTTCTCTTTACTAAGTAGATTCATGTCCTGATTCGTGCGAGCTGCGGCCGCTTTCACCATGGCCAAGGCCTTGATGAGCTCAGGAAAATGAGAAATGGGGACGCCAGTGATGGAAAAATTTTGCGCTGCGCGAAGGGTTTGAATGCCATAAAAAGCTTCAGAAGGAACGTCCATATTACCAAGCAAATCGTATTCAGAACGCGTATTCATGTTTGTTTATCCTGTCAATTAAAGAGAGCACGTTTTACCATTTGGCTTCCCAATTGAAGCGTTATAGGGAGTAAAACGTGCTTGGGGTTACTGGTTAATGATTTCTGCGGTTAAGTCAGCAGTGCTTGCCTGCTGATCTTGCTTTATTGGGGTTGGCCATGCTGCTTTATCCAAATCCAAATCTGGGAACTGAGTAACGTTAAAAACCGGTTGTGCTACGCCTGCTTGTATTTGATCGTCATAATCTTTGATGACCCGTCGGCTTATTTTGAACAAAAGGGCAAGGGCGAATAGATTTACCAGTGCTAGCAGTCCCATGGTTAAATCTGCAAACGCAAACACAGTGCCTAAATCCAACACGGCACCCAAGCAGCAAAGACAAACGATCGCGACACGAAAGCCGTTCATTAAGAATTCATTGTTACGACTTTTCGTTAGGTAGCTTAAGCTGTTTTCACCTAAATAATAGTTATACAAAATGGTACTAAAACCGAATAATAGTAAGGCTATGCTGACAAATATACGGCCAGATTCACCAATATGAGTGGCCAGAGAAGCCTGTGTTAATGCTACCCCATCGGCTACGCTGGCACTGTTTGGATCGTAAGCTGTTCCCAATAGAATGATTAAGGCAGTACAAGTGCATAACACTATCGTATCGATAAAGACTGAAAAAGCCTGTACCACACCTTGGTTTGCTGGGTGAGGAACGAATGCGACGGCGGCCACGTTGGGGGCGCTGCCTAAGCCTGCTTCATTTGAGAACAAGCCACGTTTTACGCCCATTAATATTGCGGCGCCAATTCCGCCTCCGATAGCAGGTCCAAGGCCGAAGGCACTTTTAACGATTAGCATCAAGGTGTCTGGTATGGCGCTAATGTGTAGGGCTAATACGACGATGGCAATGAGTAGGTATCCACCTGCCATAATAGGGACTAATACTTCTGCGACTTTGGCGATGCGTCGCACGCCACCAAATATGATCAAACCAACGATTAAAGCGAGAGCGATGCCACTGTAGGACAAGGGAATACCAAACGCGTCTTGTAGAGAGTTGGCAACGGCGTAGGACTGTAATGCCGTAAAGGCAATACCAAAGGTCGCTAATAATAACAGGGAGTAGAGCACAGAAAGCCATTTCCATTTTGAGCCAAGGCCTTTGGCTATATAGTAGGCAGGGCCGCCACGGTAAGTGCCATCTGGCTCTGCCGTTTTATACACTTGTGCGAGTGTGCATTCGATGAAGCTGGTTGCCATGCCCATCAAGCCAACCACCCACATCCAAAAAATCGCACCAGGGCCGCCAAGTGCAATGGCAACGGCGACACCAGCAATGTTGCCACCACCGACTCGTCCGGCAACTGATAGGATTAATGCTTGGAATGAGCTTAAATGGCCATCGCTTTCATGATGACGGGCGGTGAGAATGCCAAACATTTTGCCAAAATAACGAAATTGTACAAATCGCGATGACACAGTAAACCAGACACCCAGTCCAATTAAGACGGCAATCAGCACTTTACTCCAGAGTAGGTCGCTAAGAATAGATAACATTTAACAGAACTCCTTTTCGGTATTAACCGATTTTATATTTTTTGTAGGAAGGTAGAGTGGGTATTGAACAAGAGGAGGGGTAGGGCTTAGAAGTTTGTAACTTTGTCTTTTTTGATGTGAGTTGATGCTATAACAGCATCAACTCGCATCAATTTTAATTGTGGTTTTGTACATGAGTGATTTACCATAAGCAAAACAACAGTATTTGAGTGAGTGGTGTGTTGTTGTGTCATCGCTTTACTTATATCTTGAGAGTGATATCACTGTGCCTGATAATTTTAAAGAAAATTTACGGTTACTTTGTAGCTATTACAAATCCACCTCCGAGGTGTGTCGTCGCCTTGGTATTAATCGGCCTCAGTTTAACCGCTACTTAAATGGTACCAATCGACCATCAGCTAACACAATGCGACGTTTTTGTGAGTTCTTTGGGGTTGAGGAAGGTGAAATAACGTTACCGCATGCCCAGTTTCAGTGCTTGGTGCAAGTGCGTCCCGCTCATAAAGTCAATTCATCAACTGTCTCTTTAGAGCAGCGGCACTGTGATAATTTGCAGCACATCAGTTTGACTGGTCAGGATAAATATCTTGGCTATTATTTCGAATACTATATATCCATGGCATGTCCTGGAAAAATTTTAAGGACTTTGGTGTGTATTGAGTTACGCGACGGAAAAATGTACTTTCAGAGAACGGAGCGGTTGCGAGAAGAGGGGCGAGCTAAACCTTTTCATGGGATTTATAAAGGGATAGCGTATTTTTTAGCGGATCGAATCTTTCTGATGGACTACGAAACCCTAACGGGTCATGAGGTGACGCAAACGATTTTATTTCCGTCATTTAAGAATCGTATTGATCGATTGACTGGTTTGAAATTAGGGGTGTCGGGCAGTGGTGAGCGTATGCCCTGTTGTGCAAGAGTGGTTTACGAGCATTTGGGTAAGCAAGTTAATAAACGTGAAGCGCTTGCCCTGTGTGGCTTGTATGATGTGGATAGTGAGCAAATTGATATGAGCATTCGTCAGGCGATTACTAATGCAATGGAGTCGAGTGAGTGGCACTTTAGGGCACGCTTTTAAGTGCTAATTTTGTTGTCGATCTGTCGTTTGGGGGGCGCTTGCTTCGTCAATGGAAGGTGCTTGATTTGTGGTTGCTTCAGCTTCGAGGTGTGCTCGTTCTGCTTTGGATAGATATTTAGGTTTCGTTTTTGGTGGATTGGCTTTGCGATTTGCCTGTTTGCTGCGCTTGGTTAGAATGGCTTTGATTTTTTTACGACGGTTCATGCTGTGTCCGAGATAAGGCGGTAAAAAGTTTGGTTGGTAGTCTGCGATCTTAGATGTTTCTATTGATAAGGCCTTTTAAAAAGCAAAAAAAAGCCCTAATCAACGATTAGGGCTTTCTTACGTTGGTACCAGTAGGCGGACTCGAACCGCCACACCCGAAGGCAACGGATTTTGAATCCGTCGTGTCTACCAATTCCACCACACTGGCCTTGAAAAAGGTGTTGCGTATTCTATGGGTTTTGATTGCGTTGTCAATGCTCACGCTAAATTTTTTAACTTTTCTTTTCTGGTGTGGTGCTTTTCTCTTATCCGATACACATGGAGCGTACCTTTTTGGAGAAAAATTCGCTAAAATACTGGGTCATTTTTCTAGGTCGTTTTCTTCGTATGCGTGTTTCTGATTATCACTTTGATTTGCCCGACTCTCTTATTGCTACTTATCCTGCTCCAGATCGAACCTCAAGTCGTTTGTTAAAGCTTGATGGGCCCACTGGTGAGCTGACGCATTTGCAGTTTTCTAATGTATTGGACTTAGTTCAGCCTGGTGATCTGATGGTGTTTAACAATACGCGAGTAATTCCTGCTCGTGTGTTTGGTGAAAAAGAGTCTGGTGGTAAAATCGAAATTTTGATTGAGCGCATCACAAGTGAGACTGAGGCGTTGGCTCATATTCGTGCGAGTAAGTCGCCTAAGCCTGGTAGCAAACTTTTTCTAGGTCAGGATAAGAGCGAGTCGATTGAAGTGACGATGGTGGAGCGCTCAGGTGCTTTGTTCTGCTTAGCTTTTGGTGAGCCCGTTTTGCAAGTGCTCTCACGAGTGGGTCATATGCCATTGCCACCGTACATAGAGCGACCTGATGAAGACAGCGACCAAGAGCGTTATCAAACGGTCTATAATCAAAAACCAGGGGCGGTGGCAGCACCGACTGCAGGTTTGCATTTTGATGAAGGCTTGCTTGATAAGATCCAAGCGAAAGGGGTAGATCTTGCCTTTGTTACCCTCCATGTGGGAGCGGGAACGTTTCAGCCAGTTAAAGTAGATCATGTAAAAGATCACATCATGCATGCCGAGTATGTGGAAGTCGAAGAAACGGTGGTTGAGCAAGTAAAAGCAACGAAAGCCCGAGGAGGTCGAGTCATTGCTGTAGGTACAACCAGTGTACGTAGCCTAGAATCGGCCAGTCAAAGCGGCGAAATCGCGCCAATGAAAGACGATACCAGCATTTTTATTTATCCAGGCTATAAATTTAAAACCGTTGATTGTTTGGTGACAAATTTTCATTTGCCCGAATCGACACTGATTATGCTGATTAGTGCGTTTGCTGGGTATGATCAGGTGATGAGTGCCTATAAATCTGCAGTGGAAAATGACTATCGATTTTTTAGTTATGGCGATGCCATGTTTATAACACGTAATGCGCAGGCTAAAGGCCCGCAGAGTAAGGAATAAGACGTATGTCAGATAAGCGTCCAGAATGTTTTATGGACTTCGAGTTACACAACACGTCAGGTAAGGCGCGTCGTGCCACATTAACGTTTCCTCGTGGTAAAGTTGAAACGCCTGCTTTTATGCCTGTAGGTACTTATGGCTCTGTTAAGGGGATGCTAACCAAAGATATCGAAGAAATCGGTGCGGATATTATTCTTGGTAATACCTTCCATCTTTGGTTGCGACCTGGTACAGAAGTCATTAAAGCCCATGGTGATTTGCATGACTTCACGCAATGGAAGAAGCCAATTTTGACGGATTCTGGTGGTTTTCAAGTGTTTTCACTCGGTGAAATGCGTAAAATCACAGAAGAGGGGGTGAGTTTTCGTTCACCCATCAATGGTTCTAAAGTGTTTTTGAGTCCTGAGATCTCGATGCAGGTACAAAAAGATTTGGGCTCAGATATTGTGATGATTTTTGATGAATGTACACCATATCCGGCTACGCCAGAGCGCGCGGCGGCTTCCATGCGCATGAGTCTGCGTTGGGCGAAACGTTCAAAAGATGAGCATGGCGATAGTCCGTCAGCGCTATTTGGTATTATTCAGGGTAGCATGTATGAGCATCTTCGGGATGAGTCCCTTGAAGGCTTAACGGACATTGGCTTCGACGGCTATGCTATTGGTGGCTTGTCTGTCGGTGAGCCCAAAGAAGAAATGATGAAGGTGTTAGATTATGTGACACCCAAAATGCCTGAAAACAAGCCACGTTATCTAATGGGGGTGGGTAAGCCGGAAGATTTGGTGGAAGGGGTGCGTCGTGGTGTGGATATGTTCGATTGCGTGATGCCCACGCGTAATGCTCGTAACGGACATTTATTTACCTCTGACGGTGTCGTGCGTATTCGCAACGCAACGAACCGCCATGATACGTCCCCACTGGACAAAGAATGTGATTGCTACACTTGTAAAAACTTTTCTCGGTCTTATTTACATCACTTGGATAAGTGTCAAGAAATGGTAGGAGCGCAATTAAACACCATTCATAACTTAAGATACTATCAAACCTTGATGGCGGGATTGCGTCTAGCGCTCGATGAAGGTAGATTTGACGCCTTTGTTGATGAGTTTTACGCGAAACGTGGGTTAGAAACGCCCCCTTTGAGCGATTAGTAATCAATTAGCAAGATTTATGTCAGTTTTTAATTAAGTTGATAACAGTTTTTTAAACCATTGGAGAGTTAATAACATGATCTCATTGATCTCATCCGCATACGCAGCTGATGCTGCACCAGCTAGTGCAGGTATCTTTAACCTAGTACTGCTTGCTGGTTTTGTCGTTATCTTTTACTTCCTTATGTGGCGTCCACAGGCGAAGCGTACTAAAGAGCATAAAAATTTGCTTGCTTCTCTGGCGAAGGGCACTGAAGTGGTAACGGGTGGTGGCTTGTTGGGGAAAGTGACAAAAGTCGAAGACAATTACGTAACACTTGAAGTTTCTGAAAACATTGAGATGAAATTCCAAAAGTCTTCTGTAGCGGCTGTGCTACCGAAAGGAACACTGAAATCCATCTAACCTTTTTAGAAAAGCGCCTTGTTTAGGCGCTTTTCTTCTTTCATTCGTATTATTATTTTAGGTGTAAAGGATTTTTCATGCTCAACAAGTATCCCTTGTGGAAGTATCTCGCAATACTTTTCGTTTTGGCGGTGGGGATAGTCTATGCCTTGCCGAACTTGTATCCAGATGATCCCGCTTTGCAAATTTCCACTCAAAAAGCAACGACCGTCGTAAACGAAACTACATTGCAAAAAGTAGAGGCAGCCCTAGCTAAGGCGCATATTACTTTGAAAAAGGCAGAATTGACCTCTACTGGTGCTACCTTGCGTTTTAATAATGGCGAGGATCAATTAGCTGCCAAACCCATTGTAGCTGAAACCTTAGGGGACGGTTATGTCACGGCGTTAAACCTTGTGCCGACAACACCCACTTGGTTGAGAGATATTGGTGCCGGCCCGGCGAAACTGGGACTAGATTTACGTGGTGGTGTACATTTTTTATTGCAGGTTGACATGCCTGCTGCCTTGAAGCAGAAAATGGAAGTGGCTTCGAGCGAAATGAAAACAGATATGCGTCAAGAGCGTATTCGTTATCGCAGTGTGTCCATTAACAATAATGGTGTCTTGTCTATTCGATTCCTTAAGAAAGAAGACCGTACATTAGCTGAGTCTCTGCTGAAAGATAAGTTTAATCAGTATGTTTATACTGAGCGTGATAGTGGTAAAGATTTTTACCTAGATGCGAAATACACAGAAGCAGCGCGAAAAGAAATTGAGTCTTATGCGATTCAACAAAACTTAACGACTTTACGTAATCGTGTGAATGAGTTAGGTGTAGCGGAGCCATTGGTTCAGCGTCAAGGTAGTGATCGCATAGTGGTTGAATTACCAGGTGTACAAGACACGGCGGCAGCCAAGCGTATTATCGGCGCCACGGCGAACCTTGAGTTTCATTTGGAAGCAGGGTTAGATCAAGATGGTGCTGATGTTGAAACCTTGCCATTTAGAAATAACAGTAGCCGAACTGCTCGATTAGATCGCGATATTATTGTCACTGGCGACAATGTCTCTGATGCGTCTTCGTCTTTTGATCAAAATGGCCGTCCACAGGTTAATATTAGTTTGGACTCCATTGGTGGTAAGAAAATGGCGCGTGTGACACGTTCTGCCATTGGTCGTAATATGGCGGTGGTCTTCATTGAGCATAAAACACGTAATTTATACGTGAAGAAAGACGGTAAGTTGACTGAAGTACGTAAGTCGTATGATGAAAAGAGCATTATTTCTCTTGCGACGATTCAGACAACGTTGGGCAACTCGTTCCGTATTACGGGATTGGATAGTCCGCGTGAGGCGTCTGAGTTAGCGCTATTGCTTCGTGCAGGTGCGTTAGCGGCTCCTATTTATTTTGTGGGTGAGCGTACTATTGGGCCAAGCTTAGGGGCGCAAAATATCCATTTGGGCATGCAGTCAGCAAAAATTGGCTTGCTTGTTGTTATGCTATTTATGTTGGCTTATTACCGTTTGTTTGGTTTGTTTGCGAATATTTCGTTGGTTTTGAACGTGATATTGCTATTAGCTTGCATGTCTGTATTGGGTGCTACGTTAACTTTGCCAGGTATAGCCGGTATTGTATTGACGATGGGGATGGCGGTGGATGCCAATGTGCTTATTTTCTCGAGGATAAGGGAGGAATTTGCTAATGGTATGCCAAGCCATCAAGCCATTTATTCTGGCTTTAATCGTGCGTTTACCACCATTCTCGACTCGAACTTAACCACTTTGTTAGTGGCAGTTATCTTGTTTGCTGTCGGAACTGGCTCTGTAAAAGGTTTCGCGGTCACATTATCTCTCGGTATTCTTACCTCTATGTTTACAGCGATCGTTGTAACGCGTGCCCAAATTAATCTGGTGTACGGTGGTAGTAAGAACAAGAAATTGTATATTTAGGGGAATGCCATGAAAGTGACAAAAATTCCATTTATGGAGATGCGCAAGATCGTGGCTTGTTTTTCGCTTGCGTTGATCTTGATCTCCATTGTTTCTCTTGCAACAAAGGGAATTAAGTTCGGCTTGGATTTCACTGGGGGAACCTTGATTGAGGTGACCTATAAAGAGGCTCCTAAGTTAGATCAAGTTCGTCGGCTGCTGGATACGGGCGGCTATAAAGATGTTGTTGTGCAAAACTTTGGCTCACCAACGGATCTTGTTGTTCGTATGGCGAATAAGTATACCCCTGAATTGGGTGGCCAAGTGTTGAAGGCATTGCAGGATGATGGAAAGGTTTCCGTCTCTTTGGTTCGTTCGGAGTATGTAGGGGCTCAAGTAGGTCAGCAGCTGCGGGAGCAGGGTGGCTTAGGGATGCTACTGGCTTTGCTTGTCGTCATGGTCTACGTGGCGATTCGTTTCCAGTTTAAGTTCTCTGTAGCGTCTGTTGTGGCCTTGGTTCATGATGTGATTATTACCTTGGGTTTTTTCTCCGTTTTCGGCTACGAGTTTGATTTAACAGTATTGGCGGCTGTGTTGGCGCTGATTGGTTATTCCTTGAATGATACGATAGTAGTCTGTGACCGTATTCGTGAAAACTTTCGTATCATGCGGGATATAACGCCCCATGATTTGATTAACGTGTCCATTAACCAGACGTTGAGTCGTACTATCGTAACCTCTTTGACAACAGTGTTTACGGTTATTGTGTTGTTTATCTGGGGTGGCGAGTCGATTCATAACTTCTCTTTGGCTCTGATCGTAGGTATTACCATTGGTACTTACTCTTCTATTTTTGTGGCGGCAAACTTATTGTTGACCATGAAAGTCTCTCGTGAGGATTTGGTGCCAGCACCAAAACCTGAGTTTGAGGATGAGCTGCCATAAGGTGGTGCATTGTTAGAAAATGTTTAGCTTGTTTGCCAAGGCGATGAGTTGGTTTAACAAACTTGCTTAATGTTAATTAGAAAGGCCTGTAACGATCGTTACAGGCCTTTTTTATAGCTTGATGATGGTCTCTTCTGTAAAAGAGGGGCGGATGAAAGGAGGTATTAGATTATTTGTTAACAGTGCCGAACTTCATGCCCATTTTAGTTTTGCTGTCAGCCTGAATGCTTTCTTCCCATTTAACGGCGTCTTTACCGAATAAGACAATAGCTGTTGATCCTAGTTTAAAGCGGCCCATTTCCTCTCCTTTTTGGATTTCAATGTTGCTAAGCTCTTGGTAATCCCAAGTTGCCACGTTTTTGTTAAATGGCGTAACTTGGCCTGCCCAGATGGTTTCAATGCTTGCTACAATCATTGCACCAACCAGTATCACAGCCATTGGGCCTGCTTCAGTATCAAATAGACAAACGGTGCGCTCGTTGCGTGCGAATACGCTTGGAATTTGCTCGGCTGTTACTTTATTAACGGAGAAGAGTTTGCCAGGAATGTGAATCATCTTAGTGAGTTTGCCTGTTAATGGCATATGCACTCTGTGGTAATCCCGAGGTGATAGATAGACGGTGGCAAAAGAGCCGCCTAAGAACCTGTCTGATAATGAGGCATCTCCACCCAGTAGGCTGGTAAGGCTATAAGTGTGACCTTTTGCTTGATAAAGTGTACCGTATTCGATGTTTCCAATTTGGCTGACAGCGCCGTCTGCAGGGCAAGCAATGCTATTGTCGTCGTCGCAGATTGGGCGTAATTCTGGACGAATAGCGCGAGTGAAAAAGTCATTAAAATTGCGATAGGATAAAGCGTCGCTGTTGATGGCCTCAGACATGTCGACTTGATATTTTTTAATGAACTGGCTGATGAACGTATTTTTTACCCAGCTTGTTTCGCATTCAGCGATTTTCCCGATCAGTCTGGATAGGGTTTTTTGTGGGGTGATGTGCTGCGCAAAGGCAAACATTTGATCTTTTGTCACGGTGTATATGTCCTAGTATTGGTGTTTATTTTGCGAGGTGGCTTATTAATTGTACTACCTGCTTTAAGTGGTTGTAGTCGTTTTCAGTGAACGGTGAGATAGATGCCAGCCATAGAATGTGAACTTCGCCTTCTGTGACGGTAGTAGAGGCAAGCATTAAATGTTCATTCTTGCTTAAAAGCTTGTTGGCATTGATGGGGAATTCGCTAACAAAGCGTGCCAGTTTGTCGCCATTAAGTTGAATGGCGGATCGTTTTTGCGATAGCTTGCTAAATACACTAGAAGGGCTGTTCCATGTTACTGCTTTTATTTTATCTGTCTCATAGCCTTGTTGAAAAAGTGGGCTTATTTTTCCTTTGCTGTATTTTAGTATGATGGTGCGCTGATCTTTTTTAATGACTTCGTTTAACGCTTTTAGGGCGGCTATAGCCTTGTGCTTGGCCTGTATGTCATTATTCTGACAAAGTACCTTCAGGGCGTTTAGGGCGGATGGTTTCTTTTTGCCTGTTTTTAGTTGGGTGCCGAATGTTTCATCTTTGGTGTACAGAGTAGGTGATAGTAATTGACATGCTAGGGGGATTTTTCCTCTGTTAGGATGAAGGTTGGCGGCCTCTACACTGGCATAATGAGTGAGTTGAATAGTGCGCCCTAGGTGGCAATGAATAACCGTCGAGATAACTCGATAGTAAAAAGGTAATGTTTTTGCCTGCCAGCCGTAAGTGGCCGCTTCATGGGCGACTTTGCTCGCACAATAGGAAAAAATAAGCGGATTGTTGGCAAGTAGTGTTAAGCGTTTGTCTTCCGTATACTTGGGAAGCTCTTCAGGGTTGTGAGTGAGCTGAGCAAGTTCTTGAAGTTCTTTGGTTGTGGGGATGAATTTGGTAATAAAAGAATGGATAATGTTGATTGGTGTGCCCCAATATTTGCTAATATGTACCGTGATTTCATCCATTCGACATCCTAAAACATCACTCTCGGCTTGGTTAGCTTTTTCGCCTTCAAGAATTCTTTTTTGCAATGTGCGCATGGTCGGGTAGCAGTAGAACCACATTAGCCAGCGTGGCGTATCGCGAAAAAAAGTTGTCCAAAAAATATCTTCTTCATGACTCGCACGTTTTTCAATTGCCCAGTGTTTTGCTATGGTTGCAGCCTCGTAGCTGGATTGAACCTCTCTTACCATAGCGGCATGGGCTGGATCCTTTGCTAAATGCTCATAAGGTATCAAATTCTTTAGCACGGCGGTGATGCCATTCATGCCAATCATTGCGGCGGCGTGATGAGGTGTTTTTATATCGCTTCGCTTGTTTGGTACTACTTTATTGGCTTCATTTAAAAGAGCGAAAGCAATAAATGGCTCAGATGCTATATTTGTTTGTAGGCGATCAAGAGCCTCATCCGGTGTCTTGGTCTGGTTTTTTAGGCGCGCTAAATTGCCTTTCCTAACAGGGAATTTTTGTTTTTTGAGAAAGTCTAGCCATTCATTGAGGCCAAAAGGGGGCTTTTTATCCATAGTTGTTTATTTTAAAGACTCTTAAATGCTTTATATTATTAATCATACTGTATATTTAGAAATGAGCATACTTTGACTGTACTAAGGAAAAAAATATGTTTGCGCTAGCGGGCATTCTAATTGTCATTATTAGTGTTGTGACAGGTTATCTTGCATCCCATGGTAATCTTTTAGTTTTATGGCAGCCCTATGAGGTGCTGATTATTTGTGGTGCTGCGCTTGGGGCTTTCATGATGGCGAACCCGTTTTCGCTGCAAAAGAAAGTTCTCTTTATGTTGCCTCAAATTATAAAAGGTAGTCGCCATAATAAAGTGTTTTATTTGCAGCTACTAGGCTTGGTTTATTCTCTGTTACAAAAAAGTCGTCAGAATGGTTTTTTATCCATAGAGGAGGATATTGAATCGCCCTTTACGAGTGAGCTGTTTAACCGATTTCCTGATGTAATGATGGATCATGAGGTGGTGAATTTTTTAACGGATAATTATCGGGTATATACATTAACCGGTTTGCCAGCGTATGAGCTTGAAGCCATTATGGACTCAGAAATTGAACAGATTGCAGAAGAGTTGTTGGCACCAAGTCATGCGCTAAATCGTGTGGCAGAAGCTTTGCCTGGGTTTGGTATTGTGGCGGCAGTGTTGGGGATTGTGATAACAATGGGCTCCATCGGTGGTCCGATGGAAACCATTGGTACTCATGTAGCTGCGGCGTTGGTTGGAACTTTTTTAGGTATTTTCTTTGCTTACGGTTTTATTGGGCCTGCCTCGGCTCATCTGGAGAGTTTGGGGGCTCATGAGCTTAAAGCTTACTTATGTATTAAATCATGTTTGATTTCCGTTGTGTCGGGTTATGCGCCTCCTGTTGCCGCAGAAACGGGGCGTAAGTTATTGCCTCCTAATATGCGTCCCAGCTTCATTGAGCTGTCTGACGAGTTGAAACAGTACAGATGATAGACGTATGGTTGGGTTGATGAGGAGCGTATATGGAGCGTGATGGTCTTGTCATTCGTCGTGTCAAGAAGGTAAAAAAAGGGGGGCATCATGGCGGCGCTTGGAAGATTGCCTTAGCTGATTTTGCCTTGGCAATGATGGCCTTTTTCTTGGTGCTTTGGGTGATTAATGTGTCTTCTCCGCAACAATTAGCGGCCATCCAAGGTTATTTTAATGATCCAATGGGGCCTTCAACGGCAGGGTACAGTGCAAGCCCTATTGACCTTGGTGGAAGTCCTGCTAAGAGCAATCAGAAAAAGCTTGATCTTCAGTTGCCTGAGCCTGGAAGTACCGCCAAGCCTACTAAAGAGTTAAAGCGAGATATTGGCGGTGGTGTGAAGAGTGAGGATCAAAGTGAGCAACAGAAAGAGGAGCTTGCTAAGAAACTGGAGAGCATGGATATTATCCAGGCGAATAAGGACAATATTAAGATTGATATCACCCCAATGGGGGTGCGTATAACCCTATTGGATGACCCTAGAGACCCCATGTTTGAACGGGGTAGCGCACGTATGATGCCGGATATGGTAAATACGCTGCTGTCTATGTCGCGCTTTTTCAATAAGGTGAGTAATCCGCTTGTTATTACAGGGCATACGGACGCAACACGTTATAATGATAAGAGTAGGCTGGATAATTGGGATTTATCCTCCATGCGAGCCAATGCGGCGCGCCGGATATTGGAGGAAGGAGGTGTGAAAGATGGTCGCATTGCCCAAGTGATTGGTTTATCGGATACGGTACCTTACAATCGTTTTAACCCAGACAGTCCGCAAAATCGGCGCATCAGTATAACCTTGTTAACAGATAAGGCTTATAAGGCTTTATTAGAGCGTAATCGTCTCAATTATGGCCCTTCTGCTAAGCAATCCGAATACGATTTAAAACCACAAAATGTTTTTTAAGCAAATTCGCTATATTTAGGGAAGTGCAAAAAAACCATTAAGACGTGTTCTTAATGGTTTTTGCTTTTAAAGGGCAGAGATATCTAAAAAGTAGCGTTGTTATCTCGAATGGATTGTTTGATGCGGATATAGCTTTCGAAGCGCTGCGTGGAGATTTTGCCTGCTTCTAATGCTGCCAAAATTGCACAGCCTGGCTCTTTTTCGTGGGCGCAATCGCGAAAGCGGCAGTAGCCAATGTGCGGTCGAAACTCGATAAAGCCATTCAATAGCTCTTCTTCTGATATATGCCACAGTCCGAACTCTCGAATACCTGGTGAGTCGATCAAATCTCCGCCTTTAGGCATATGAAATAAGCGAGCGGTTGTGGTGGTATGTGTACCTTTTTTGCGTTTCTGAGACAGTTCGCCCACGCTGATATCGATATCAGGCAATAAAGTGCCAATGAGTGAAGATTTGCCTACGCCAGACTGTCCGACAAAAACGCTGGTCTTATCACTTAGAAAATCATAGAGAGATTCCATACCAGCTTGATGGGCAATGGATGTGCGAATGATGGGATAGCCGAGAGATTCATAGGTGCTCATCAGTGCATCTAGTTCTGCTTTGTTGGACTCATTAATCAGATCGCTTTTATTGAGCAAAATGACAGGAGGAATGCCGACTGTTTCTGCTGCCACTAAGTAGCGGTCAATCAAGTTGGCATGTGCGACGGGTTCTACGGCAATAACGATAACGATATGGTCGATATTGGCGGCAACGGGTTTGAGTCGTCCGTGCATATCGGGGCGCGATAGGGATGTTGTGCGTGGGGTAGTGGCGACCACAACACCGCCTTCATTCTGTTTTGGTCGCCATACGACTCTATCACCAGTGACGAGTTGTCCTAAGTTTGCGCGCATATTGCAACGTGTTGCGACGCCTAGAAAAGGCGCTTGAGTGCCTTCAACTTCGACTTGAGTGCCAAAGTGGGACAGGATTACTCCCTCCGTTTCGGGGCCAAGGTCGGAGGATTGTAGTGTTTCTTGGGCTCGCTCATCGCGTTTTTTAGTACGTTCAACACGTTCTTTTTGGATGCGTTCGATGCGCCAAGTTTGCTGTTTTGTAAGTTTTCTCTTCGACATTCTATTCAGCTGGTCATAAAGTAAGGCGCATAGAGTATAATGCTTAGCATTGATAATAAAGGATTTGGCAGCAGATGAGCTTTAGTAATGAAAATTTAGTGTGGATTGATCTGGAAATGACTGGATTGGATCCTGAAAAAGAGACAATTATTGAGATTGCTACCGTCGTAACCGATAAGCATTTAAATATCTTGGCGAAGGGGCCTAACTTGGCCATTCATCAAGAAAGGGCAGTGATGGATGCAATGGATGAGTGGTGCACCAAGCATCATGGTGACTCAGGATTGACGGCGCGAGTGCTGTCATCCGACATCAGTATGCAACAGGCCGAAGCGGAAACAATTGCGTTTTTAGAACAATATCTGCCAGCTGGCGCGTCGCCCATTTGTGGTAATAGTGTAGGGCAGGATCGTCGCTTTTTGTATCGCTATATGCCTAAGTTAGAAGCCTTTTTTCATTATCGTTATATTGATGTGAGTACCATTAAAGAATTGGCGAAGCGTTGGAAGCCCGAGGCATTAGAAGGCTTTAGCAAACAGGGGGCTCATTTGGCCTTAGATGATATTTTAGAGTCGATTGGCGAGTTGGCTCATTACCGAAAAACAGTATTTGGTTTGGGGGAATAGGGGGCATATCCCGTTGATACTTTAACGATGTGTTTGTCTGCTTCGTTGATTGTTTAGAGTTACTTTTTGAGTGATGATTTTCCGTCGAATGTTAAAAGGAGAAGGGTATGGGTGAGAGTGTTGGAGGCTATCCTGTTCGTGCTTTATTCGATGTGAAGACCATACGAACGATTGAGCAGCAGCTTTTTGGGATATTTGACAGTTTTGAGGTGATGGCACAGGCCGCGAATGCTTTGTATAAGCGGATTTTTCAGCGTTGGCCGCAAGTGCAGCGTTTTATCGTTGTGGTCGGTGGTGGTAATAATGGTGGTGATGGTCTGTTGTTTGCTGGCTTATTGCAAGAAGCTGGATACAGCGTTCGTGTATTGGATTGTGCCTTAAAAGCTAGACAAGGCGATGCCCAAAAAGCGTATGAGTTGGCTTTAAGTAAAGGGGTTGTATGTCAGCGCTTTGCCGATGGCGTGGTTCAGTATGCTGATAACGAGTTTGATAACATCGTTGTCGTTGATGCGTTATTAGGGATTGGGGCGAGGTTGCCGCTGAGTGAAGAGGTAGTTAAATCGGTTCAATGGATGAACGATGCACATGCGTGCGGCGCTCATCTGGTTGCGGTTGATATAGCGACAGGTGTTGATTCTGATACGGGGTATGCTGAACAGAATGTAGTGATGGCGGACCTTACTGTTTCTATGCTTCAACTTAAGTTGGGGAATGTACTGGGTAAAGGAGGGATTGCCTCTGGAGAATTAGTGCTTGAATCCCTTGGTTCATCGTCTATGCTTCCTGAGCCAACCGCTTACTGGCTTGAGGTTGAGCGTTTAGATTATAGGTCGCCTTGCCCTCGGCAAAAAGACAGCCACAAAGGGATGTTTGGTCATGTGACGGTGATTGGCGGGGATTATGGTTTTGGTGGTGCGGCTATTATGGCTAGTGAGGCGGCTGCTAAGGCGGGAGCTGGGACGGTTGGACTGCTAACGCGAGGTGAGCATTTATCGGCTTCCCTTTCAAGAAACCCGAATGTGATGGCGCTGGCCTCAGGGACGGAATCTTGTGAGCAGCGCCTGTTACGTAATCACTCCACTTTGGTTATTGGTCCTGGATTAGGTCGAGCGTCATGGGGTAAGGCATTGTTCGAGAATTGGTTGGCTCTCGCTGTGACAAATGAGTGTCCGGTTGTTCTCGATGCCGATGGTTTGTTTTGGCTAGCTCAAACGGAAGAGGTTGTGCTGCCGAGTGGCTCTGTCCTAACACCGCATCTTGGTGAAGCTGGGCGCTTATTAGGGTGCCCCGTTGATGATATTCTAAAAGATCCCGTTGTTGCCAGTTTGACGCTGGCGAAACGATACAGCTGCACCGTCGTGCTGAAAGGAACGACGACCATTGTGTCAGATGAGTTTGGTTCTGTATATGTGGCGGGTAGGCCTGAGCCTATGTTAGCAAAAGGCGGCTCTGGAGATGTGTTGAGTGGTATGTTGGGAGCTTGTTTAGCCTATTATTCAAGCTCGCTAACGGCTTCCGTTTTAGCTGTCGCTTGGCATAATCATGCAGCTGGATTATCGGCAAGGGCGCTAGGTGAACATAGAGCGCAGCCGTGCGATTTGTTGGATTATATTGACAGATAAGATTTGTGTCTATTTGGTTAGTGAATTTTAGATTTATGATGTAATAAAAAATACTGGAGAAGGTGGCTGTATAATGCAGGTTGAGCGAGAGGTATTTGGTGAAGAGGCAATGGTGGCTCTTGGTCAGAGTTTGGCTGCGTCCTTCAAAAAAGGTGCTGTTGTTTACTTGGAAGGGGATTTAGGGATGGGTAAGACCACTTTGGTGAGGGGGCTGTTGCAAGGTCTTGGGTATGTTGGTCCTGTGAAAAGTCCCACCTATACCCTTGTTGAGCCCTATGAAGTAGCGGGATTAGAAGTCTTTCACTTTGATTTATATCGATTGGGTGATCCTGAAGAGTTGGAATATATGGGGATTCGCGACTATTTTGCTACCGATAGCTTGAGCTTAATTGAGTGGGCCGAATTAGGGGTTGGTGTGTTGCCTAAGGCCGACATAGTTGTTCGCTTGGGGTTGATAAGGCAAGGTCGCTCTGTGGAAATTAAAGCCAATTCGGCTCATGGGGAAGCTTTGTTGGTTGGTTTGCAGGAGTGAGTCGCTTGATGGGGATGAGAAAATATTTTCTTATTGCTATCAATTGTTTTAGGAAATAGCGGGGGAAGTAAGTTATTTATACATTATCTGGCGAAGTCTTTGTTCTTGCTGAGATTGAGATCCCGCCTATCACCAGTTATAGTGTAACAATATACTGGCTAGCTGTCTGATATGCATAATAAATTTCGTAATCTTCTATTTGTTGTTAGTTGTTTTGTTTTATTGTTTGTTTCAATGCGAGCTTCAGCTGGCGAAATACGAGATATTCGTGTCGCTCAGCAAAAAGGCGTCACTCGTATTGTGTTTGAGTTGTCCAAACCCGCTGAGCATCGTTTGTTTCCTCTTTCTAACCCAGATCGCGTTGTGCTCGATATGAGTAACGTAACGTTGAGCCAAGATGTGGTGAATAGCTTGTCAGCGTTGTCTTCAGATGTTCTGATGCGTGTTCGCTATGCTCGACGTCAGGATGGTGTGCGCTTTGTGCTGGACCTCTCTAAAAAAGTGAGGGCAAAAAGTACCGTGCTCCCTGCTTCTGGGAAGTATGGTCCAAGAATTTTAGTGGAATTAGAGTCTGGCTCTACTAAAACCATTTCCTCTGTCAAAAATTTAGCCAAGTTGTCTGGTGGTAAGCGCGATATTGTGATTGCTATCGATCCTGGTCATGGTGGTAAAGATCCTGGGGCGTTGGGTAAGTACCGCGTCAGGGAAAAAGACGTGGTGCTATCGATCGGCAAGGAGTTGGCACGCCGAATTAATCGAGTAGAGGGATATAAGGCGGTATTAACCCGCTCTACTGATAAGTTTATTAAGTTGCGGGAGCGTTCACGCATTGCGCGTGAGGCCAACGCCGATTTATTGATCTCCATTCACGCAGACTCGTTTACTAAATCCAGCGCCCGTGGTGCATCGGTTTGGGCGCTGTCACTAAGTGGCAAAAGCTCTGAAATGGGGCGTTGGTTGGCTCAGCAGGAAAATGCAGCGGATTTGGTTGGCGGTATTTCTTTGGATGATAAAGATCAAGTCTTGGCAGAAGTATTGCTTGATATGTCTATGAACTCGACGATTCAGATGAGTCTGAATGTTGGGGAGAGCGTGCTGGATGATTTAGATAACGTGGCTAAATTACATAAAAGCTCGGTTCAGCAAGCGGGTTTTGTTGTGTTAAAATCGCCAGATATTCCCTCTATTTTGGTGGAGACAGGGTTTGTATCTAACAGTACTGAAGCCAAAAATCTTGCTAGCAAGACTTATCGCTACCAATTGGCAAGAGCGATCGCTTCTGGTGTTATTTCTTATTTTACACAGAATGCGCCTAAGGGGACGTTGATCGCGTGGCAGCAAACCCATCGTAATGGTGAAACCTATACGGTCACTAAAGGCGATACCTTATCGGATATTGCACGCCGTAATCGAGTGTCGGTGAAGTCTCTTAGAGAGGCGAATACGTTGAAAAATGATGTGATTTGGGTTGGGCAAAAGTTGCTTATTCCCGCAAGTTGATTTCTAAAAAAAGCGCATCTTTTTATGGGTGCTTCTTTCTGACTAAAGGCAATTCATGCAAAGAATTAATCTTTTATCCCCTCGCTTAGCAAACCAGATCGCTGCGGGTGAAGTGGTTGAGCGTCCTGCTTCTGTTGTTAAAGAGTTGCTTGAGAATAGTTTGGATGCAGGGGCAACACAACTGGATATAGAGGTTGAGCAGGGTGGGGTTCGTCGTATTAAAATTCGTGACAATGGAACTGGGATTGTTAAAGAGGATTTATCATTAGCGTTAAGTCGTCATGCAACCAGTAAAATTGTCACCTTGGATGACCTTGAAGCTGTTCGAACCTTAGGCTTTCGTGGTGAGGCTCTGGCCAGTATTAGCTCTGTCTCGCGGATGCATTTAACATCGTTGGCGCAAGATGAGGCGGAGGCTTGGCGAGTCGAGGCAGAAGGTAAAGAAATGAATACGGCGATTCGGCCGGCTTCTCATCCGCAAGGTACTACCATTGATGTGCGAGATTTGTTTTTTAATACCCCTGCTCGCCGTAAATTCTTGCGCACAGAAAAAACAGAGTTTAGTCACCTTGAGGAGGTGGTTAAGCGCTTGGCGTTAAGCCGTTATGATGTGGGTTTTCGTTTAAGTCATAATAGTAAGCAGGTATATGACTTGCGTCCTGTGACGGATCAGCTCCATGCTGAGCATCGTTTGGCAAGCCTCTTAGGTAAAAAGTTCATTGAAAACTCCCTGACGATTGATGTTGAAGCTGCAGGTCTTCGTTTGTGGGGCTGGATCGGTTTACCAACGTTTTCCCGTTCTCAGGCGGATCTGCAGTACTTTTTTGTTAATGGCAGAGTGGTAAAGGATAAGTTGGTCGGCCATGCTGTACGACAAGCCTATCGAGATGTTTTGTACAATGGGCGTCATCCTACTTTTGTGTTGTATCTTGAGCTTGATCCAGCCACAGTGGATGTGAACGTGCATCCTACGAAGCATGAAGTACGCTTCCGAGATGGGAGGTTGGTGCATGACTTTCTATTTAGTCGTATTCATAAGGCTATTGCCGATGTTCGTCCTGAAGCAGAAGGCGAGCGTTCTAATGCAAGTGCATGGCTTCCCTCTGATGCAGAGTCTCAAGAGCCTGTTATTGCTGAACAAGAGGCGTTGCCTTTGATGAGTCAACGGCCGTCTGCAGGCTCTGATTGGATGAAACCCTCGCGAGCGGTTGATTCCGCACAAATTACCAGTCAACTCAATGGTATGCGCCAGTTATCGGATTATGCGCAACATTATACTGAGAATCAGTATGAAGAAGTCGATCCAGAAACGGGTGAAGTACGTATTGTAGAAGGTGATGTGTCATTTGAGAATGACGCCTCTTTTGGTGTGAAGACTCGTTCGGATACATCGTTTGAAGTGAGAGAAGGGGGTTATCAAGCTATTCCGCCGTTGGGATTTGCTGTCGCTCAGTTACACGGTGTTTATATTTTGTCGGAAAGTGAAAGTGGCATGATATTGGTTGATATGCATGCAGCCCATGAGCGCATAGTCTATGAGCGCATGAAGCAGTCCTTCTACGATAAGACGATAGCCTCTCAACCTTTATTGGTGCCGATTAATGTGTCTGTGTCCCAAAGTGAGGCCGATTTAGTTGAAGAAAATGGCGATGTGTTTTTGGCATTTGGTTTTAAGGTTGAGCGTACTGGATTAGAAAGTGTGATGGTGCGAGAAGTGCCGATTATCTTGATTAAAGCCGATGTGGAAAATCTTGTGCGCGATGTGGTGAGTGACCTTGCAGCCAACGGTGTATCGGATTTGATTGAGGCTCGCGCCAATGAGTTAATGGCTACTATGTCGTGTCATGGTGCTGTTCGAGCAAACCGAAAGCTGACTATTGCAGAAATGAATAGTCTTTTGAGAGACATGGAAATTACTGAGAGAAGCGGACAATGTAATCATGGGCGACCAACTTGGACGCAGATGACAATGTCGGACTTGGATAAGCTCTTTTTGAGGGGACGTTAAGATGCTCAAACCTAGTGTGGTGTGTTTAATGGGGCCAACCGCTTCTGGTAAGACGGGGCTAGCTGTTGAACTGGCTCAGAATCATGGTTACGAGATTATTAGTGTGGATTCTGCGCTTGTCTACAAAGGCATGGATATCGGTACAGCGAAACCGGATGCAGCCATGTTAAAAAAAGCGCCGCACCGCTTGATAGATATTATTGATCCCTTGGAGTCTTATTCTGCTGCAGACTTTGTTGAAGATGCCGTTGAGCATGCAAAAGATATTTCTTCCAAAGGTAAAATCCCTCTTATGGTAGGAGGGACGATGATGTATTTTAACGCATTGCAAAAAGGTTTAGCGCCTTTGCCGCAAGCAGATGAGGCGGTGCGTAAAGAAATTGAGCATGAAGCAAGTGTTAAGGGTTGGGCGGCCTTGCATGAAGAATTGTCTCGTGTTGATCCTGAATCTGCTCAACGTATTCATCCAAATGACCCTCAGCGTTTGCAGAGAGCCTTGGAGGTTTTTCGAGTGACGGGTGTCTCCATGACGCAGTGGTGGGCGGAACAAGAACCAGTATCTTTGCCATTTGAGATGGTGAATTTGGCTGTAATGCCTAAAGAACGTAGTGTCTTGCATCAGCGTATAGAGCAACGCTTTTATGAAATGATGGATCAGGGTTTTTTGGCCGAAGTTGAGGGGTTGTACCAGCGCGGTGACTTATCTATTGAGCTACCATCTATCCGTTGCGTGGGCTATCGTCAATTATGGAGTTATTTAAATGGTGACGATTTGCTCGAAGATGCTATCTTTAAAGGGGTGGTTGCCACTCGTCAGCTGGCGAAGCGGCAGTTAACTTGGCTGCGAGGTTGGGAAGATCTGATGATTTTCGATAGTTTGTCAAAAGAACTTGTGCCAGAGGCCTTGAAATACATAGAAAGCAGGATTATATAGGGGAAATACAAAAAGATTTGGTGTATTATCTAGCGTATTGTTTTAACAAGATTAATTTTTATTTTTACCCTAATTAAGGAGATTCCAATGTCAAAAGGGCAATCATTACAAGACCCTTACTTAAACGTCCTTCGCAAAGAAAGGATTCCTGTTTCTATCTTTCTTGTGAATGGCATCAAGCTACAAGGCCAAATCGAGTCATTTGATCAGTTTGTGATTCTTTTGAAAAATACAGTCAGCCAAATGGTGTACAAACACGCTATTTCAACTGTTGTGCCTTCTCGAACTATACGCATCCCGACGACTGATCAGTCGGAAGATGTCGCTGAATAGTTTGCCGTTATAGGGCAAACTGAGGAATATTAATTTGTTTTTTGAACGCCCCGATAGTGGTGAAATTGCGGTATTGGTTCATATTGATTTTCATGATCAAGGTGAATCTTATGGACCTGAAGAGTTTGTTGAGCTGGCGATTTCCGCTGGTGCGGATCCTGTTGCTGTGGTAACAGGGTCACGTCAGCGACCTGATTCCAAATATTTTGTCGGTTCCGGCAAACTTGATGAAATAAAAAATATTGTTGATCAAGAGGGCGCTCAAGTCGTTCTTTTTGATCATGCATTATCTCCTTCCCAAGAGCGTAACCTTGAAGCGGTTCTAATGTGTCGTGTGCTTGATCGCACGGGGCTTATTTTGGATATCTTTGCTCAGCGTGCACGTACCCATGAGG
This sequence comes from Marinomonas spartinae, assembly GCF_900089775.1. Lineage (GTDB taxonomy): Bacteria > Pseudomonadota > Gammaproteobacteria > Pseudomonadales > Marinomonadaceae > Marinomonas > Marinomonas spartinae. The sequence goes on along the minus strand of NZ_FLOB01000003.1, from coordinate 146,808 downwards.
GTAAGTTGCAAGTTGAATTAGCTCAGCTCCAACATATGTCAACACGGTTGATTCGCGGCTGGACTCACTTAGAGCGCCAAAAGGGCGGAATCGGTATGCGTGGGCCAGGTGAAACCCAGCTCGAGACTGACCGACGTTTGCTGCGTGAACGTATTAAGTCCATTCAGAAGCGATTGGCTAAAGTGGATTCCCAGCGAGATCAAAGTCGTCGTTCAAGGGCTCGGTCATCAGTGCCGACGGTTTCTTTGGTAGGGTATACGAACGCGGGTAAGTCGACTTTATTTAATCGTGCGACAGGGGCTGAGGTATATGCAGCTGACCAGTTATTTGCCACTTTGGATCCAACGTTAAGGCGTTTGGATTTGGAGCAAATCGGCACGATTGTTCTTGCTGACACAGTAGGGTTTATTCGCCAGCTTCCTCACCGCTTAGTAAAAGCCTTTCAGGCGACGCTTAAAGAGTCTTCTGAAGCGGATTTGCTTTTACATGTGGTGGACGCTGCTGATCATTCTCGAGAAGAGAATATGGTAGAAGTAGATAGTGTGTTAGAAGAAATTGGTGCTAATGAAGTTCCTACATTAAAAGTGTTTAATAAAATAGATGCTTTGCCGGCGGCCGAGCCACGAATTGATCGCGATGAGAATGGAATGCCTGTTAGAGTCTGGCTTTCAGCGCGTGATGGTGTTGGTATTGATTTGTTGCAACAAGCGATTGCAGAAATCTTGGCGGTAGATGTCTTGGATGAGACACTTATTTTACCAAGTGAATTAGGTCGATTAAGGGCTATGCTATTTGAGCAGGGGGCGGTTCGCTCTGAGTGCTATGATGATTTTGGGCGATCGGTGTTGGAAGTACGGTTGCCTAGAAAGGATTACTTACAGATTTTATCGCGCGCAGGTATGTCTGAAGATCAGATTGAAGTCGAAGCGGCATAAGACACGACAGAATTATCATTAGAAAAGTGGAGATGTAGTATGGCCTGGAATGAACCGGGTAATAACGACAAGGACCCGTGGAATCCTGATAAGAGCCGTAACAGTGGTGATCGCCCTGACGGTAAAGATAAGGAGACCGGAAACAGTGACCCATGGGGTCGTCCAACGGGTGGGAAAGAGCAAGGGCCTCCAGATTTGGATGAAGCGTTTCGCAAACTTATGGATATGCTTGGCGTGAAAAAATCGCGTAAGGGTGGATCCGGTGGCGGTAATGGTTCGGGATTTTCTGGCAAATTTAATCGTAGTCTGATTGCTATCTTGGTGGTTGGCTTGTTTGTGCTCTGGGCGTCGACAGGTATTTATCAAATTGACCAGCAAGAACGTGGTGTCGTTCTTCGCTTGGGTAAATACTATGAGACGGTTAAGCCTGGTTTGCATTGGAATCCACCATTGATCGACAATGTTACTAAGGTGAACGTGACAAAAGTACGTTCCCTTGACCATAAAGCGTTAATGCTTACGGTAGATGATAACATTGTTGAGGTGAGTGTATCTGTGCAATATTCGATACAAAACCCTAAAGATTTCCTACTAAATGTGAAAAATCCAGAAGAGTCTCTTGCTCAGGCAACCGAGAGTGCTTTGCGCCATGTTGTTGGTAGTTCTGAAATGGATCAGATTTTGACGGAGGGTCGTGAGTTACTTGCGACAGAGGTGAAAGCGCGTTTGCAAGATTATATGAATTCTTACGGAACGGGTTTGTTGATTTCTAAAGTTAACGTTGAAAATACTCAGGCACCTAATCAAGTGCAGGCTGCCTTTGATGATGTTATCAAGGCGAAAGAAGATGAATTGCGTGTACGTAATGAGGCGGAGTCTTACGCTAACGGTATTATTCCTCAGGCTCGAGGTAATGCTCAGCGTATTCGTGAAGAGGCAGAAGCGTATCGCTCTGAAATTGTTGCTCGTGCCAGTGGTCAAGCGGATCGTTTCGAACGTCTGTATCGTGAATACGTGAAAGCGCCAGAAGTGACTCGTCGCCGTCTCTATCTTGAAACAATGGAAAATCTGTATAAAAACACTAATAAAGTGGTTATTGATACGGAAGGTGGTAACAACATGATGTATTTGCCGCTTGATCAGCTGATGAAAAATCAAGCATCATCGAAAAAGCTTGATGTGAATAAGCTTGATCCTGATGGTGTGAGTTCGCTAACAGATCAGGTGATTAATGAGATCCGTAAGCGTCAGGGAGCATCGGCAACTAGGCAGGGGAGAAACTAATGAAAGGAACTTCTTTTGCAATTTTATTTGCTGCTTTGGTTGCGATTCTAATTGCGTCTCAGTCGATGTATGTGGTTAACGAAACGCAGCGTGCTGTCGTCTTACGATTTGGTGAGATTGTTGATGCTGATGTTAAGCCGGGTCTTCACTTTAAAATTCCGATTGTGAATGAAGTGAAGAAGTTTGATGCGCGTATTCAGACAATGGACTCACGTCCTCAGCGCTACTTAACGTTAGAGAAAAAAGCGGTAATCGTGGACTCTTATGTTAAATGGCGGATTGAGTCTGTTGCTAAGTTCTATCAAGCAACGTCTGGTGATGTGTTCGTCGCGAACCGAGTGTTGTCTTCTCGTGTTGATACGGGGCTTCGTAATCAGTTCGGTGAGCGTACCATGCATGAGGTTGTGTCTGGTCAGCGTGATCAATTGATGACAGAGCTTCGTGACAAATTAGATAAAGTGGCTCAATCTGAGTTGGGTATCAAAATTATTGATATCCGTGTGAAGCGTATTGATCTTCCGCCAGACGTGAGTGAGTCTGTTTATCAGCGTATGCGAACAGAGCGTGAGCGCGAGGCTCGTGAGCACAGATCGAAAGGTTTAGAGCTTGCGGAAGGCATTCGAGCCGATGCTGATCGTCAGCGTGTTGTTATTGAGGCGGATGCACAGCGTGATGCTGAAATGATTCGTGGTGATGGCGATGCTAAAGCAGCAGCGATATACTCTAAAGTGTATAAGCAGGATCCGAAGTTCTATGACTTTTATCGGAGTCTTCAGGCTTATCGTGATAGCTTTGAAGGAAATAAAGATCTGTTTGTTATTCAGCCTGATGGGGAGTTCTTTAAATACTTGAATAACTCCAATGGCAAGAAAGAAACAGTCAAATAGAATGGTAATATTCAAAAATATTGGGCTATGAGACCTATTTGTTAAAATAGGAAACATGGTATTATTCTACAAACCGGGTTATGCCCGGTTTTTTAATGGTCAAAATAAAGAGAGTCTATGCAGGAATTGTTGCAGTCGCTGCTTATTGGCGTCAGCCTGTTATTGATCGCCGAGGGGATTTTGCCTTTTTTAGCGCCTAACTTGTGGCGAGAAATCATGGTGAGAGCGCTCGCAGGTTCGGATCTGAATTTACGCATTCTGGGCGCGGTTAGTATGTTTCTTGGATTAACGCTCCTTTTACTGACCCGAAGCTAAGAGGAAATAGATTAATGACATTAGCAGATCGTTGGTTACTTCCTGAAGGGGTTGATGAAGCGTTGCCTAAAAAGGCGGCGCAAATTGAACACCTTCGAAGGGCCCTGCTGAATCTCCATGAAAGCTGGGGATATCGCTTAGTAATTCCGCCTCTTTTAGAGTATCTAGACTCTCTTCTCACAGGGGCTGGTTCTGATCTAGAAATCGAAACCTTTAAGGTTATTGATCAATTATCCGGTCGTTTGCTTGGTATTCGTGCAGATTTTACTTCCCAAGTGTCCCGTATAGATGCGCATTGTCTAAAAGGTGAAGGTGTTCAGCGCCTAAGCTATTGTGGCAGTGTGTTGCGTACTATGCCTGCTGGGCTAGATGGTACACGAAGTCCTATTCAACTAGGGGCTGAACTTTACGGCCACGGCGGGGTGGAAAGTGACATTGAAGTCTTGTCTTTGATGCTGGAAACTCTCAATGTTGCAGGTTTAAATAATCTAGTGTTGGACTTGGGGCATGTGGATGTCGTTCGTGGTGTGCTTGGCGCCTGTCGTCTATCTAAAGACCAAGAAGCAAGATTGACCGAATTTTATAAGGCCAAAGACTTGCCTGAGTTGGACGCTTATGTTTCAGAACTGGATGTGACTGAAGAGCAGGCCGGTTGGCTTGTTTTGTTACCTCGGTTGTGCGGTGGTGCGGATGTACTGGATCGTGCTGCAGCAGGTTTATCTGGTGTAGGAGGTTCTGTTTTGGATGCGATTGCCTTACTTGGTGAAGTAAGCGCGCTTATTTCTCGTCGTTATCCTGATGTAGGGCTGCATTTTGATTTAAGTGACTTGGTATCGTACAGCTATCACACTGGTCTGCTTTTCGCGGCTTATGTTCCTGGGCATGGTAATGCTATCGCTCGGGGTGGTCGTTATAACAATATTGGCGAAGTGTTTGGTCGCTCACGACCTGCGACAGGTTTTAGTACCGATGTTAAGGCTTTGGTTGCTTTGGTGGATTTTGAGGTGGTGACGCCCAAAACGGTGCTTGCACCTATTTGTGCCAATGATGGAGTGTGGAAGGCTGTAAAAGCTTTGCGATTAGAAGGTTATCGTGTTGTTGAGGCGCTGGACGATGCTTGGGCGGGTCATGTTGATTTTGTGCTGAAGCTTGTTGATGATATTTGGCAGTTAGTGCCCGCAGAGAAATAGATCATCCTAAGAATTATTTTGAATGAGACCTGATATTATGGGTAAAAATGTCGTTATTTTGGGCACCCAATGGGGTGACGAAGGTAAAGGTAAAGTTGTTGATTTGCTGACGGAAGATGTTGCAGCGGTTGTTCGATTTCAAGGTGGCCATAATGCAGGCCATACGCTGGTAATCGATGGTAAAAAAACAGTTTTGCATTTGATTCCTTCTGGTATCCTGCGTGAAGGTGTGCAATGTGTTATTGGTAATGGCGTGGTTTTGTCGCCTGCCGCGCTAAAGCATGAAGTGCTTGAGCTTCAGGAGCAAGGGGTGCCTGCCATTGACCGTTTGAAGATTAGTGCAGCCTGTCCTTTGATTCTTCCTTATCACATTGCAATGGATCAAGCTCGAGAGCTTGCCAAGGGTGAGAAGAAGATTGGTACAACGGGCCGTGGTATTGGACCTGCTTACGAAGATAAAGTGGCGCGGCGTGCTATTCGTGTTGGTGATCTGTTGGATCCTGAGCGCTTTGCAAGTAAGTTAAAAGAGGTGCTTGAGTACTACAACTTTATTTTAACTAACTATCATAAAGTTGAGCCGATTTCCTACTCTGAGGTATACGCAGAAGGTTTGGAAATGGCTGAGTTCCTGCGCCCAATGGTAACCGATACAATTTCTTTATTGCATAACTTGAGAAAGTCGGGTGCCAATATTATGTTTGAAGGGGCTCAAGGGTCTCTATTGGATGTGGATCATGGTACCTATCCTTATGTTACCTCTTCTAATACCACGGCTGGTGGTGCGCCGGCGGGAACGGGGTTTGGGCCTTTATATCTTGATTACGTTCTGGGTATTACAAAAGCCTATACGACCCGTGTAGGGTCAGGCCCTTTCCCTACCGAGTTGTTTGATGAAGATGGTGAACGCTTAGGTACTCGTGGTCACGAATTTGGTGCAACAACAGGGCGTTCACGTCGCTGTGGTTGGTTTGATGCTGTGGCGCTGCGTCATGCTGTACAGATTAACTCAGTTTCAGGTATGTGTCTGACTAAGCTGGATGTACTGGATGGGTCTTCTGTTATTAAAGTGTGTGTCTCCTACACTGATGATAAGGGTAATCCTGTTGCTGGCTGTTTGGTTGACAGTGAAGGTTATGAGCAAGCTTGTCCGGTTTATGTTGAGTTGCCGGGTTGGGAAGAATCGACCGTTGGTGCAGAAAGTTTTGAGGCGTTGCCTAAAAATGCACAGGACTATATTCGCTTTTTGGAAGAGCATGTGGGTGTGCCCGTTGATATTATCTCTACAGGCCCTGATCGCTTAGAAACTATTGTTTTGCGCGACCCTTTTAAGCGATAATTTGAATATACTTTTGTTACAAAAAAGCCGCAATTGCGGCTTTTTTGTTCTGTTTTGACCGCAAGGTTCATTTTATTAGCATTAATTGTAAATAGAGTGAAAAAGGGGGGCGGTCTTTTTTGAACTCTAGGGTAGTATTTACAATTGACATTACAGCGCAAGAATAAAGCTGTAAAATAATAAACTTACTGGAAGAGAGATCCTGAATATGATGAAGATATTGCTTGCAGATGATGATGCGCGTTTATCGGACTTGATCAAAGAGTATTTTGATGGAGAAGGTTATGACGTTGCACATGCTTGGAACGGTCGTGAGGCTCTTGAATTAATGGCAGAGGAAATGCCTGACATCGTTATTCTAGATGTCATGATGCCGGAGTTGGACGGATTTGAAACACTAAAACAAATTCGAAATAAAAGCTCTGTGCCTGTCATTATGCTGACGGCAAAAGGCGATGATATTGACCGTATTCTTGGTTTGGAAATGGGGGCGGATGATTACTTATCTAAGCCGTTTAATCCTCGTGAGTTATTGGCTCGTATTAAGGCTATTTTGCGTCGTGCTAGTCAAGAGAAGGAAGATGATCCTACCGCAGACATCGAATTGTCAGGTGTTTTGTTGCGTCGTAAAGATCGCAGCGTATTTTTGGAAGGTGAACTAGTTGAGTTGACGACCTCTGAATATACGTTGTTAGAGTGTATGTTGATGGCGCCAGGTCAGGTTTTGACTAAGCAAGAGCTTTCAGAAAAAGCCCTTGGTCGTAAGTTAACTATGTACGATCGTAGTTTGGATATGCATATTAGTAATCTTCGTAAGAAGATTGGTAATTTAGAAACGGGAGATCCTCGTATTAAAACTGTTCGTGGTGTGGGTTATATTTTTGTTGCCAATGAGCAGGGTGCTTAATACGTTATGAAAAATACCTTTTTGCGAGTGTTTCTGGTGGTTTTGTTGTCCAATACAGTTGTGGTGAGTATTGGTTTAACAATTGTTCAATTTGTCCAGAAACATAACCAAGTGTCAGCTGACTTATTGGGTGATATTGGTGTGCAATTGGTTGCTGGGTATGAGAAATTTGGACTTGAGTCTCTCAAGGAAGAGGCTAGAAAGGCTGAAAAACGCCTTTCAGGTAGTATTTATTTATACCAAGAGAATGGGCGTCCTTTACTAAAACCATTGCCTAAAAACTTCCGAGATAGTAATACTGCAACGACGGATTCTCCCTCCGATTCTAGTGGGGATTTGGCAAGGGTTGATGGACGCCCATCCGCCGATTTTTTACATAGTCAATTTATTCAAGTTATTGGGGCGAATAATGTCCAGTACTTGTTGATATTTAAACCCAACCCTGAAATTAATTCTTTAGCACCAGAGCTTGTTATCGGTTTTTCTTTATTAGGGTTGCTTGTTTCAAGTGGTGTGTTGGCTTATTGGTTATTAGGTCCATTGCTAAAACTTCAGCGCGTTGCTCGTTTGTTTGGTCAGGGTGATATGACGGCTCGAGTAGAAGATAAGCTGGTGAGGCGAAGTGATGCGATCGGTAAGTTGTCTCGAGAATTTAACCAAATGGCTGTGCGCATCGATACTTTACTCTCTTCTAAGGAGCGTCTAATGCGAGATGTTTCCCATGAATTGCGCACCCCTCTTGCTAGAATTGAAGTAGCTTTAACCATAGCTGAAGATAAATATGGCATGGAGTTGCAAAAAAGTTATTTGGCACGCATTCGAACCGAGTTGCATGAGTTAGACGAGTTAATTGGTCAAGTGTTAACTTTAAGTCGTCTTGAAGCGGCGGCGCTAAGTAAGCAAACGATGGATCTACAGCGTTGGCTTGAAGAGATTGTCGAAGATGTTAGTTTTGAGAGTCAGTTAAAAGGAATTTCAGTGACTAAGTCGGGGACGAATCCCAAAACTTTGTTAGGAGATCCGCTTCAATTGCGTCATGCGATAGAAAATGTGCTGCGTAATGCTTGTTTTTATGCGGGTAAAGGTGGGCTGATTGAGGTTTCCACGGAAGAGAAGGATGGTCATGCGTTTATTTATATTCGTGATAACGGGCCAGGTGTGCCGGATGAAAAGTTAGAAAAGATATTTCATGCTTTTTATCGCTCTTCTGAGGCTCGCGAAGCAAACAGTGGTGGATTTGGCGTAGGCTTGACCATCTCTAAGCGCATTATTCGTGCTCATAAGGGGCAGATAGAGGCCAAAAATAGACCAGAAGGCGGTCTGGAAGTGTGCTTTAAGATTCCACTGGTATGATGTTTAATTTTTCTTGATGTCGAGTATTTTGCTCGGCGTCGAGAAAGTCCTTGTCATTTTTCTCTTTGGTAAGTAAGATGCGCGTCGCAAGTTGGCTAGGCAGTCGCCGCTCAATTTATTGGGGGGAGGAAAGTCCGGGCTTCGCAGGGTAAAGTGCCAGGTAACGCCTGGGGGGCGTGAGCCTACGGAAAGTGCAGCAGAAAATATACCGCCTAAGCAGTTTACTGCCGGTAAGGTTGAAATGGTGCGGTAAGAGCGCACCGCGCGACTGGCAACAGTTCGTGGCAAGGTAAACCCCACTTGAAGCAAGACCAAATAGGAACTCTTTGGCGTGACCCGCGCTGAGTTCGGGTAGGTTGCTAAAGACGTGCAGTGATGTACGTATTAGATGAATGACTGTCCACGACAGAACCCGGCTTATCGGCCAACTTGTGTTTTTTCTCCTCGTTTATTCTGTTTGATGGGTGCCGTTTTAGGTTTCTTGGCACTTCTTTTTCATTTTTTGTTTCTCTAATTATCTTGTTCCCACTTTTTACCGTGGGTGGGCTTCTTTTTGCTCATAAAGTGTCGTTTTGTGGGTTTTTTCTGTTTTTTCTCTGTCTTCCTCTCCTGATTGCTCGTCTTTACAAAATCATTTCGTCTATTTTTGCCTATTTGGTTGGTTTTTTTTTACTCTTTTGAAGAAATAGTGTTAAATTGTGGGATAAAGTGTCGATAAGTGGGATATGGCAATGTTTCGTGGGATTCATCATGTGAGTGTTGATGCGAAAGGACGTATGTCCTTGCCTACGCGCTTGCGCGATGAACTTGCCCAATATGAAGACGAAGGCGTTGTTGTCACTATTGATCCGGCTTCTAAGTGTTTGCTGCTTTATCCGTTAATTGAATGGGAGCAGATCCAGGAGAAGTTAGATAAATTACCAAGCTTTCAGCCGCAAGCGCGTCGTTTACAGCGTTTGCTTGTAGGTCATGCAACGGATTTAGATGTAGATAAAGCGGGCCGTATTTTGTTACCTGCTCCGTTGCGAGACTTCGCTAACCTTGACCGAAAAGTGACTCTCTTGGGGCAAGGTAAAAAAATTGAAATATGGAGTCAGGAAGAGTGGGATGCGCAGCGAGACGATTACTTATCTCAGGATTCCATAGATAACTTACAACTTGAAACCATGATGGATATCTCTTTATGACAGACACCGTGCCAGAACATATCAGTGTCATGCTGAACGAATCCGTTGATATGTTGGTCACCAATGTGGATGGGCTTTATGTTGACGGCACTTTTGGTCGTGGAGGTCACACGCGTTTGGTGCTGGACCGTTTAAAGCAAGGTCGTTTATTAGGATTTGATAAAGATCCAGTGGCGATTGATTTTGGTAAAGCTTTGCAAGAGGAAGATGAGCGCTTTTCTATTGTCCAAGATAGCTTCGCTAATATGACCGACCATATCGTAACCTTCTTTGGTGGCGATAAAGTGGACGGTGTGATGATGGATTTGGGTGTTTCTTCGCCACAGTTAGACGATGCGGAGCGAGGCTTTAGTTTTATGAATGACGGCCCTTTGGACATGCGCATGAACCCAAATAAAGGAGAAAGCGCTGCACAATGGATTGCCCATGCTCCAGAAAAGGATATTGCCGATGTGATGTATCAGTTTGGTGAGGAGCGTTTTTCACGACGCATTGCAAAAGCCATTTGTGAGTACCGTGCTCATACGCCAATTGTGAGTACTCTACAGTTAGCCAAAATAGTGGCAGAGGCAAACCCTGCCTGGGAAAAAGGTAAAAATCCGGCAACTCGAGCTTTTCAAGGTATTCGTATTTTTATTAATAACGAACTAGGTGATTTGGAAGTAGGGCTTGAGGCTGCGTCTGAGGCATTGAAAGTAGGTGGGCGTTTGGTGGTCATCAGCTTTCACTCTTTAGAAGATCGAATCGTAAAACGCTTTATGAAATTGAAGTCTAAAGGGCCAGAGCTGCCTCGACATTTACCCATTCAGAATGCTCATTTAGATATCAAGTTTAAAACCATTGGTAAAGCAATTAAGCCATCTAAAACGGAAGTGAGCGATAATGTCCGTTCTAGAAGTGCTGTATTGCGTGTTTTGGAGCGAGTCAGTGACTAGATTTCAATTTTCCCCATGGCCTTATTCGGTTGGTGTTGTGCTGTTGTCCATTGTTTCGATTTTGGTGGTAGAACAGGTTTACAGTTTCAGAATGGATTACTCACATCTTCAATCATTGAAACAAAATGAAGCCAACTACGAGGTGACATGGGGACAATTGTTATTAGAACAAAGCGCATTGACTCAGCCAAGTCGTTTAGAGCAAGCGGCGGTGAACCGCTTGCATATGCATGCACCCACTAAAGATGAAATAGTAATCGTCAAACCATGAGTATTGAAAACGGTAATCACCGTCCCGACAAATGGCGTTTTAGGTTTGTATACGGCATCGCATTTATCTTGTTTGCTGTCGTTGCTGGACGCCTATTTTATTTGACTGTCATTGATAAGGATTTTTTGCAGAATCAGGGCGAAATGCGTGCCGTTAGGACGGAAACAATTCCTGCCACGCGAGGAATGATTTTAGATCGTCGCGGAGAGCCGTTGGCAGTGAGTGCGCCGACGTGGACCTTGGTTGCAAACCCTAAAAAGCTGTGGAATATGGATCAAAATCCTCAAAAGGGCGAGACGCCTGAGCAGGAGATTAATCGCTTAGCGGACGTGATGGGCGTTGGTCACTCGTGGTTAACAAACAGGTTTGAAGCGAATAAAACACGCTCTTTTATGTACTTAAAGCGTCAGATATCTCCTCATGAGGCAGATGAGATAATGGCAGCCCATGTCATAGGTGTCACAAAGCGCAAAGAGTATAAGCGCTTTTATCCGGCTGGTGAAATGGCAGCACAAGTGGTTGGCTTTACCAGTATTGATGATAAAGGCCAAGAAGGGTTAGAGCTGGAATATAACTCTGAATTAAAAGGTTCGCCCGGAAAACGTAGTTATATTAAGGATCTTTCAGGAAATGCCATTCGTCCAATTGGGCAAGAGGTTCCAGCACGTCCAGGGGAAAATATCCAGCTTAGTATTGATATGCGTTTGCAGTATTTGGCTTATCGAGAGCTTAAGGCGGCAGTAACGGAGAACCGGGCTACATCAGCTTCTGCGGTTATTTTAAACGTCAAAACAGGCGAGATCTTGGCCATGGTGAATCAACCATCTTACAATCCTAATGACCGTTCGACATTAGATTATGATGAGTTGCGTAACCGTGCGGTAATTGATTTGTTTGAGCCTGGTTCTACGATGAAGCCTTTTACTGTGTCAGCGGCCTTGATGTCTGGTCAGTATAATACGGAATCCATTATTAATACGTCACCAGGTTATTTACGAGTTGGGCGATTTACCATCCGTGATGATGGTAACTATGGTAAAATCAACCTAGAGAAACTATTGGAAAAGTCCAGTAACGTTGGGGCGTCAAAAATTGCTTTTTCTTTGCCTCCGGACAGTATTTGGAATGTGGACCATTCACTAGGCTTTGGTTCTCCAGTTGGGATTGGTTTTCCTGGTGAAGTATCTGGGATTCTGCCAACACATGCTAGATGGCGTCCTGCAGAGCTTGCGACCCTATCTTATGGTTATGGCTTATCTGTTTCGACATTGCAGCTTGCCCAAGCCTATATGACACTAGCTAATGGCGGTTATCGTGTTCCAGTGACTATTTTTAAACAAGATGCTCCACCAAAAGGTAAGCAAGTCATTCCGCGAAAGGTGGCAAAAAGTGTTGTTAAAATGCTAGAGGGGGTGGTGCTGCATGGTTCGGGTAAGCGGGCACAGGTGCCTGGTTATCAAATCGCTGGTAAAACGGGGACGGTTCACGTCGTGGGTAACGATGGTTACCAGTATGATGAATACAACTCCATTTTTGCGGGCATTGCTCCTGCCTCGGATCCTCGTTTAGTTATGGTAGTGATGATTCATAACCCGAAAGGTCGTAATTATTATGGTGGAGAGGTGGCTGCACCAGTTTTTTCTCGGGTCATGCGTGGGGCGCTGCGAACATTAAATATTCCACCTGATATGCCTGATGGGTTACGAGAAGTGAAACTTGATAGCAAAAAAATTCCCTTTAGAGTGGCGCAGGGTAATTAAATGGAAAATTTAACGCATGCCCAATTGCTCAGTTTTTCAGCTGTTAAGCAAGTAGGCAGTAGGACTGATTGTTTCTATACCCATTTAGAAACAGATAGTCGCAAAATAGACGCTTCGGGCGTCTTTTTTGCCCTTCCGGGGGTGACAAGTCATGGTTGGGATTATTTGGATAAAGTGGCTTCACTGGGCGGCCGTGTGGCGGTTGTGCCTCGTCATCTCAATTTGTCTCATCCGGTTTTAGAACTTATCCATGTTGAAGAGCCAGCTAGTGTTTTAATTAAGTGTTTATACTACATGGTTGGTCTTCCTCCTAAGCACCTAGTGGCGGTGACTGGGACAAATGGGAAGTCGTCGATCTGCTTTTATCTTACCCAAATGGCGCAAGCCACCGGATTTGTTAGTGGGCTGATTGGTACATTTGGCGTGGGACCGTTGGACCAACTTCAAGAGGCGAAACAAACGACTCCTGACTTGTTGTCTATGCATCAATTATTGAGCAAAATGGCAGGGCAAGGGGTTGATTTTGTTGCCTTTGAGGCGTCATCACACGCTCTTGATCAAGGGCGTTTATACGGTGTTCCTTTCCAAACAGCCGTATTTTCAAATTTGTCCCGAGATCATTTGGATTATCACGGAACAATGGAAGCTTATGCGTTGGCAAAACGTCGTCTTTTTTCTTTTCCAACCGTTGAACAAGCGGTTTTGTGTTTAGATGATCCTCAGGCTTTCTTTATGGCGGAGGTTGTGAGAGATAAAGCAAATACCCTTTACTACAGTGAGTCTAATGAAAAAGCGGATTTCTATGTGACGGATTTGCAGTTTCACTCGGCAGGCTGTGAGTTTACCCTGTGTCATCCTCAGGGTAAAACGTCGGTAATTTTACCTTTACTGGGGCGTTTCAATGTCCAAAATGCCCTTGCTGCCTTGGCGAGTCTATGGTCATTTTCTACAAATAAAGCATTGCTTATTTCTGCGCTAAAAGAGTTAAAAGGCGCGCCTGGTCGGATGGAGAAAGTATCGGCAGAGAGTCTTTCAAGTGCCAGTAATAGACCAACGGTTGTGGTGGATTATGCGCATACTCCTGACGCATTAAAAGTGGCTCTTGAAGCGTTGAAAGAGCATTCTTCAGGACGTGTGATTTGTGTATTTGGGTGTGGAGGAGATAGAGACCGTGGTAAGCGTCCCATCATGCTTAGTACGGCTTTACAGTACGCTGATGATGTTTGGTTAACCTCTGATAATCCGAGAACAGAAGACCCTGAGCGGATTATTCGCGATGCAGTTGAGGGGGTATCAGAGCATGCTTTCTTTCAGGTTGAAGTGGATCGCCGAGTTGCGATAGTAAGGGCGATTACCAGCGCTTCTGACCAGGACATTGTGTTGATCGCTGGTAAGGGGCATGAAACTTATCAGGATATTCAAGGTGTTAAACATCACTTTGATGATAAAGAAGAAGCGTTAAGGGGGTTGGCACTATGTTAATCGATATGACTCTTTCTCTCCTTGCTAAAATATGTGACGGACAGTTGATGGCAGATGATCTGCTTTTTACGGATGTTGTAACCGACACGAGAAAAGTCGCAAAGGGGGCTTTATTTGTGGCGATCAAAGGAGAGCGTTTTGATGGGCATGATTTTGCTCAGGATGCGATTAATCAAGGTGCTGTTGCTGTTTTGTCTGATCGTGATCTGCCCAATCTTCCTTATGTGAAAGTGGCCAATACAGTGGATGCCTATGGGAGAGTCGCTCGACATATTCGGGACACATTTCATGGCAGCATTATTTCAATAACGGGAAGTAATGGTAAAACAACTGTAAAAGATTGGTTGGCTCAATCTTTTACAGGAAAAAGTGTGCTAAAAACTCGCGCCAACTTAAATAACCAAATTGGTGTCCCTCAGACTTTATTAGAATTAATGCCTCAGCACGATGTTGCTGTTATTGAGGCTGGAACAAGTTTTCCCGGTGAAATCAAAAAGTTATCCTACAGTATTTATGCTGATGTGGTGATTTTGACCAATGCAAGCGGTAGTCATTTTGAGGGGTTTGGTAGCTTAGAGGGAATCGCGATAGAAAAGGGCGAACTGATTACCGGAGCGAAAGAGACGGCAACAGTGATTTTGAATGCAGATGATGGCTTTTTTGATTATTGGTATGGTTTGGCGGCAGGTCGGCAGGTTATGTCTTTTGGGTTTTCACCTAAAGCCCAGCTATATGCCAAAGATATTCAGTTAAATGCGCAATCCAGTCGGGCTGTATTTTGTTATCAAGGTCAAGAGGTTAACGTTGAAATAGGTTGTGCAGGTAAGCATCAGATTGCTAATGGTATGGCGGTGGTGTTGGCATTGATGGCGACGGGGGTGGTATTTGTTGATGCGGTTAAGGTGCTACGAGTGCCCGTTCAAGTAAAAGGCCGATTAGAGCGGTTAGCAACAAAAAATAACGCCTTGTTAATTAATGATTGTTACAATGCCAGCCCAAAATCAGTAGAGGCGGCAATTGATGTGTTAACGATGCAACCAGTTGAGAAAACATGGCTAGTGTTAGGTGCTTTGGGAGAGTTAGGTAGTCAAAGAGATGAAATACATGCCTCGCTAGGGCGGTATGCAAATGCAAAAAATGTATCGTGTTTAGTGAGTGTTGGGCCCATTGCTGCGATTGCTGCTGAGGCGTTTAAAGCCGCAGGTGGTGAGGTCGTTATGTGCCAAGACCATAGTGAAGCGGCGGCTGTGATTCAGCCGCTTAATGAAGCACATGCCATTTTGATTAAGGGGTCGCGCTCTTCTCAGATGGAAAATGTGATTGATATTATAATGAATTAGGAATAAATCCTCTCATGCTACTCTTGTTAACTGACTACTTGAGCAAATACCATACTTTTTTCTCTGTATTTAACTACTTGTCTCTACGCGCTATTTTGGGAGTATTAACTGCCTTAGCGATTTCTTTGTTAATCGGTAATCGAGTTATTTCACTATTGCAGCGCTTACAAATTGGTCAAGCGGTGCGTAGTGATGGTCCTCAATCTCACTTAAGTAAGGCCGGCACACCAACAATGGGTGGGGCTTTAATTATTTTTTCAATCAGTGTCAGTACCTTATTGTGGGGTGACTTACGTAACCATTATGTTTGGTTGGTGTTGATAGTGATGCTGGCATTTGGTGTTGTCGGTTGGGTGGATGATTATCGTAAGGTAGTGGAGAAAAACTCGAAAGGTCTACCTGCGCGCTGGAAATATTTTTGGCAGAGCTTGATTGCCATTGGTGCAGCTTGTTATTTATATTCCATTGCGACAACGCCTGCCGAAACTTCGCTCTTAATTCCTATCTTTAAAAACTTAGCCTTACCCTTAGGCATATTCTTTATTGTTTTGACGTATTTTGTGATTGTGGGAACCAGTAATGCTGTTAATTTGACGGATGGTTTGGATGGTTTGGCAATTGTTCCAACGATCTTGGTTGGAGCGGCTTTAGGTGTGTTTGCGTATCTTACGGGTAACGTGAAGTTTGCCGATTATCTACTGATCCCATACGTGCATGGTTCTGGAGAGTTGCTTGTTTTCTGTTCTGCTATGGTTGGGGCGGGTCTTGGTTTCTTATGGTTCAACACTTATCCCGCTCAAGTTTTTATGGGGGATGTTGGCTCTTTGGCTTTGGGAGCGGCTCTGGGGACGATTGCTGTCGTGGTTCGCCAAGAACTGGTGCTGTTTGTTATGGGGGGGGTGTTTGTTATGGAAACCGTGTCGGTTATTTTGCAAGTGGCTTCTTATAAATTGACCAAACGTCGTATTTTTAGAATGGCCCCAATACATCACCATTTTGAATTAAAAGGATGGGCAGAACCAAAAGTCATTGTACGCTTTTGGATTATTACGGTTTGCCTTGTCTTAATTGGTTTGGCCACACTAAAAGTTCGCTGATTAGGAGCTGATATGTCGTTAATTGGATCGGATCGAATTAGAGCGGTCGTTGGTTTAGGGGCGACAGGGCTGTCTTGTGTACGTTTTTTAGCGAGCCAAAACATCGATTTTTACATAGTGGATTCGCGAGAGAATCCACCAGGGTTAGAGCAAGCTAAGTTATTATGTCCTGCTGAACGAATTTTTACTGGTGGTTTGTCTGTGCTTGAGACATTGCCTGTGACGGAGCTGTATGTAAGCCCAGGTATATCATTAAAGACCACTGAATTGGCTGCGCTGGCGAAAAAAGGGGTGGCTATGCGTGGTGATATTGATCTGTTTTGTGATTACGCCAATGCGCCTTATATAGCTATTACTGGGTCAAATGCAAAAAGCACGGTGACGACACTGGTTGCTTTTCTGTTGGAGGCCTGTGGCAAAAAGGCCATTGCAGGTGGCAATCTTGGTGTACCTGCTTTGGATTTGCTAAGTGCAGGTGTCGATTTTTATGTACTTGAGTTGTCGAGTTTTCAGCTTGAAACCACGGTAGCATTAAAGGCCGATTTAGCTTGTATTCTGAATGTGTCAGAAGATCATATGGATCGCTATGAGGATTTGTATGAATATCAAAGAGCTAAGCAACGAGTTTATCGCGGATGCAAGTCGGCGGTTTGTAATAAGCAGGATATTCTGACAGCGCCATTGTTGCCTGAAGGGGTACCTGTGCGTGCATTCACCACTAAAAGCCCAGATTTAAATGAGTATGGCATGTTGGCCGACGATGATAATGGGGCTTGGCTTTGCCGAGGGGTTCAGCGTCTATATCACACTTCCAATATTGCTCTACAAGGCTCTCATAATCATGCCAATGTTTTAGCCGCTCTCGCCATGATTGAGCTATTAGGGCTTGATGTTCAGGATGAAAGAATCGCAGAGGCATTAAGAACCTTTCGAGGCCTAACTCATCGCTGTGAAAATGTCAGAGTGCATCAAGGTGTTACTTATATTAATGATTCTAAAGGGACAAATGTCGGGGCGACGTTAGCGGCGCTACAAGGTTTGGGACAAGCCTCACAAAAAAATATTTTGCTGATTGCTGGAGGAGAAGGCAAAGGGGCTGACTTTTCCCCTTTGGCGAGACCAGTCGCTGAGTTTGTTCGTAAAACATATTTATTCGGTAAGGATGCGCATATTATTGCCAATGCCTTACCAGACACGTCTGAATATGCTTTTTTTAACACGTTGGATGAGATTATTGAGATGGTTCAGCAGGAAGCGCAAGAGGGCGATATTGTGTTGCTTTCACCTGCCTGTGCGAGTTTGGATATGTACAAAAACTATGAAGTTCGTGGTGAGCATTTTGCTCGCTTGGTTACCGCGTTATGAATTGGCTGCGCTTTTTTGACCGCGTCTCTTGGCGTGAGTTTAGCCAAGTAGATTCTATTTTTATTGCTTCTGTTGTGTCTTTGTTGGCGCTGGGAATTGTGATGGTATCCAGTGCCTCTATTTCTATATCAGTGGATCAGCATAACGATTATACCTTTTTCATGTGGCGCCAGATTTTGTATTTAGGAATGGGAGTCGCTCTGGGGTGGGTGATGTTGTCGCTTCCAACTGAACAGTTGCAAAAGTGGGGCATACTGCTCATGGCTATCTCTCTGGCGTTGCTAATTATGGTGTTGCTGCCAGGGATAGGTAAAACAGTAAACGGTAGTCGTCGCTGGATTAATTTGGTGGTGTTTAATTTACAGGCCTCTGAAGTCGCAAAGGTTTGTATGGTTGTGTATGTGTCCGGTTATCTTGTGCGTCGGGCTGAGCGAGTGCGAAGCGGTTGGGTAGGCTTTTTCCTGCCTTTATGCCTATGTAGTATTTTCCTGCTTTTCCTATTGTTTGAACCCGACTTTGGCGCTTCTGTGGTGCTTTTGGGTACCGTAATGGCTTTGCTGTTTCTTGGAGGGGCGCCGCTTTATCAGTTTCTTCTGTTGTTGGCGGGTGCTGTTTTGATGCTTGGGGTGGTGGCCATATCAGAAAGCTATCGTATGAAGCGTTTAATGAATTTTATTGACCCGTGGGCTGATCCATTTAATGAAGGTTACCAATTAAGCCAAGCATTAATTGCTTATGGTCGAGGTGAGTGGTTTGGTCTTGGTTTGGGGAATAGCGTGCAGAAACTGTCCTATTTACCTGAGGCACATACTGACTTTGTTTTTTCTATTTGGGTAGAAGAGACGGGACTACTTGGTGGCATTGTTTTGATTTTGCTATTTGGCGTAATGGTAAGTCGTGCCTTCAAAATAGGTAATAAAGCGATGGCTCTATCGCGTCCATTTGCTGGTTATGTCTGTTTTGGTTTTTCTATCCTGATTTTGGCTCAAGTGATTATTAATATTGGGGTGAATACCGGCTTTTTACCAACGAAAGGTTTAACACTGCCTTTAATAAGTTATGGTGGCAGTAGTTTAATTATTACCTTGGCCAGTTTGTTTGTTATTGCGCGGGTGGATATTGAAAATAAACGTATAGAGTCTGCTCAGGTAGAAAAAGATAAACCAACCCCAAAACAAAACAAATTAACCAATATTGAGACGAGTAATGACTGATATTAAGCGCGTTGTCATTATGGCTGGTGGTACCGGTGGGCATATATATCCTGCACTGGCTTGTGCGCAACAATTTAAAGAAAAAGGCTTTGAGGTTTTTTGGTTAGGCTCTAAAGGCGGCATGGAAGAAAGCCTAGTTCCTCAGCATGATATTACGATTTATACCGTTTCCATTAAAGGTGTGAGGGGGAAAGGAATATTTGGGCTATTGGCGGCGCCTTTTCGGGTTTTGCATGCAATTGGCCAAGCATTTGCTTTTTTACAAAAAGAGAAACCCTCCGTTGTTTTAGGGATGGGCGGTTTTGTCGCTGGACCTGGTGGGGTGGCCGCAAAATTATTGGGAATCCCTTTGGTAATTCATGAACAGAATGCCATAGCGGGAACCACGAATAAGTTGCTTGCTAAAGTTGCTAATGTTAGTTTGCAGGCGTTTGATAGGGCGTTGCCAAAGGGGATTCTCGTCGGTAATCCTGTGCGCGCTGATATTTTGAAGCAAGATATTCGTGCCCCACGTGATACAAAGGTTCGTCCATTAAAGCTTTTGGTTGTTGGGGGGAGTTTAGGGGCAAAAGCCATTAACGATATTATGCCTGAGGTGTTATCAAAATGGCCCTTTTCTCAGCGCCTAGATGTGTGGCATCAGACTGGAAAACGAAACTTTGATGATGTTCTAGGGCTGTATAAAAAGGCGAATGTTTCAGCGCGTGTAGAAGCTTATCTGGATAACATGAATCAAGCCTATTATTGGGCCGACATTGTACTATGTCGTGCGGGGGCCATGACGGTAAGTGAGCTAGCGGTAGCTGGACTGCCTTCTATTTTAGTGCCGTATCCTTATGCCATTGACGATCATCAGACAGAAAATGCGCGCCATTTAGAGCGTGTGGGGGCGGCGTTTTTGTTGCCGCAACCTGAGTTAACAAGTGACAAGGTGATTGAGCTATTGGCTCCTTTGCTAGAGAACGAATCCATATTAGTAGAAATGGGAGAGCAGGCACAACAAGTTGCCCATCCTAATGCGACTCATGATGTAGTTGCAAATTGTTTAAGGTTAATAAAATGATAGGAAACAAGTTTCAGTACGATATCCCCACAATGCGACGCATTCAAAATATTCATTTTGTCGGTATTGGTGGTGTCGGGATGTGTGGCATTGCAGAAGTGTTACATAATCAAGGGTATCAGGTGTCAGGATCTGACTTAAAGTCGTCTGCGGTTACCGATCGTTTAGCTGAGTTAGGTATTACCATTTATCTTGGTCATCAAGAGAGTAATGTCCATGATGCGCATGTGATTGTCGTATCGACCGCTATTAATCTTCAAAACCCTGAAATTCAGTGGGGGAAAGAGCATCGTATTCCTATCGTTCGTCGGGCCGAGATGTTGGCGGAATTAATGCGTTACCGTCATGGTATTGCCATTGCCGGAACTCATGGAAAAACAACCACGACCAGTTTAATGGCGTCTGTTCTGGCGGCGACAGGTGAGGCCCCCACATTTGTCATTGGTGGCCGTTTAACGAGCGCGGGCGCAAATGCCCAGTTAGGTAGCAGTGCCTACTTAGTAGCGGAAGCGGATGAAAGCGATGCATCGTTTCTGCATTTGCAGCCTCAAACGGTGATTATTACTAATATCGACGAAGACCACATGGATACTTACCAAGGTGATTTTGAAAAGGTAAAACAAACCTTTGTCGAGTTTGTACACAATTTGCCTTTCTATGGTTTGGCTGTGGTATGTGTTGACGATGTGAATGTTAGGGAAATATTGCCCTCGCTGAGTCGTCCAGTTTTGACTTATGGTATCGATGTTGAGGCCGATTTCTATGCGACCGATATCATGCAAACAGGTCGCTATTGTGAGTTTTTGGCGCATTGTCCTGATCAAGAGCAACCACTCAAAATACGTTTGCCAATGCCAGGGCGTCATAATGTTCTTAATGCGTTGGCAACCATTGCGGTAGCTTCTGATCTTGGTGTAGATCCTGCGGCTATTCAATCTGGATTGATGGGCTTTGAGGGAGTAGGTCGCCGTTTCCAAGAGCAGACACCGTTGGAACTAGAAGATGGCTCGCAGGTGATGTTTGTAGATGATTATGGTCACCATCCAAGTGAGGTGGAAGCGACAATTAAGGCAATTCGAGCAGGTTGGCCTGAGAAGCGATTGGTGATGGTGTACCAGCCACACCGTTTTTCAAGGACCCGTGATCTGTACGAAGATTTTGTGAGAGTTTTGTCACAAGTGGATGTCCTTCTGTTGTTGGATGTGTACCCAGCAGGTGAGACGCCTATTAATGGGGCTGATAGTCGCTCTTTGTGTGGCAGTATTCGTCAGCGAGGTACCGTCGATCCTATTCATGTGGCTAATGCATCTGATCTACGCTCGATATTGTCTAATGTACTTAAGAATGGGGACTTGATGATTACCCAAGGGGCGGGAGATATCGGTTTGATCTCAAAAGCATTAGCGAATAGTGGAATTTAGCTCTATGTCTATATTACTGGAAGAAGCGACCATCGCTGTCATTTATGGCGGACGTTCTGCAGAGCGTGAGGTGTCTTTACAAAGTGGACCGCTTGTGGCGAATGGATTGCAAGAAAAAGGCTATCGGGTAGTAACACTCGATCTTTACGGCCCAGAAGGATTACTTGATCCTATAAAGCAGTTACAAGAAACACATTTCGATATGGCATTTATTGCATTGCATGGTGGTGAAGGCGAAGATGGCCATATACAGGCTTTACTAGATATGCTCGGTAAACCTTACACGGGAAGTTCGCCTTTGGCATGCGGGTTGGCGATGGATAAAGTCATGACGAAACGCTTTTGGCAGGGAATTGGGCTAGCGACGCCGATGTATCTATCGTTCGAGTATGAAGCCGATGTTGCTGTCATAGAGAGCGAGTTATCCTACCCTATGATTATTAAACCATCGAGAGAAGGTTCGACTTTCGGTATTAATAAAGCCAATAATCGCCAGCAACTGGAAGTGGCTTTGCAGAACGCGCTCGAATTCGATTCTGATATTTTAATTGAAGAGTTTGTTGAGGGCCCTGAGTTTACGGTAAGTGTTATTGATGACGTAGCCTATCCCGCTATTGGGCTCAAAGCCTCAGCAAGCCATGAGTTGTATGATTATGAAGCTAAGTATATTGCTGATGATACAGAGTATTTATTGCCATGTGGCTTAAGTGAAGACGATGAACATGAATTGCAAAACCTAGCGTTAGAAGCTTATCAGTCTCTTGGTTGTCGAGGTTGGGGGCGTGTTGATGTGATGCGTGATAAAGCGGGAAAATTTTGGGTGTTGGAAGTAAATACTTCGCCAGGTATGACTTCCCATAGTTTAGTGCCTATGGCAGCAGCGTATGTTGGTTTGGATTATGCCTCATTGGTTGAAAAAATTGCACAAAATGCTTGGTTGCAACATGGGTGTGATTAAAGGATGAGAATAGCTGCGCTTATTGGTGCTATTTTATTGATTGTGATAGCCGTTTTTCAGGGTAAAGAATCGCCGGAAAGTTGGTTTGCTATTCATGCTATTGAGATTAAAGGGCAGCTCAAATATAGCTCTCGTGATCAATTACAAAAAGATTACACTAGTTTGCTGGGTAAAAGCTTGCTAACCACTTCTATTTCGCAGATAAAAGCGGTGGCTTTGTCACCGCAATGGGTGCAAAGCGTAGAGGTTCGTAAAGTTTGGCCAAATACCTTGCAGGTGGTTGTGCACGAACATGAGCCGCTAGCATACTGGAACGATGGGCAAGTCATTACCACAGGGGCGGTGATTATATCGCCTAAAAGCATCCCTAATTTGCCGCTTCCTAAATTATTAGGGCCGGAAGATTCGAGTGATGTGGTATTAAAACAGTTTGGTTTGATTAGTCAGGTATTATCTTTAACCTCATTGCGTATTGATAGTTTGCAATTAAAGCCGCGAGGAGCGTGGGTAATCGTTTTTAAAAATGGAATTAAGGTAAAATTGGGCCGTGAGGATATTTTAGAGAGATTACAACGTTTTATAGCGGTGTATAAAACCGATTTATCGGGTAGAATAGATCAGATTAGTTCTGTGGATGCAAGATATCCTCATGGTGTAGCGGTTGCTTGGAAAAAACAATGAAAACTTGGCCTATTTGTTGCTATTTTGAGCAATGGATGGAGATGGTTATAACAGCGTTAAGTGCTGGGAAGGTTAAATGATAGTCGGTTTAGATGTAGGCACATCAAAAGTTATTTGTTTAGTCGGGGAAGTTCTGGCTGACGGTAGTTTGGAAATTGTCGGTATTGGCTCTCACAGCGCGAAGGGGATGAAGCGCGGTGTAGTTATAAACATAGAATCGACTGTTCAATCTATCCAGCGTGCCGTTGAAGAAGCAGAGTTAATGGCAGGATGTAACATTCACTCAGTGTATGTGAGTGTTGCGGGTAGTCATGTTCGTAGTTTGAACTCCCATGGTATTGTGGCAGTAAAAAATGGCGAAGTTCAGCAGGAAGATATCGATCGAGTAATCGATGCAGCACAGGCTGTGCCAATTTCCTCTGATCAGCGTGTGTTGCACATTCTGCCCCAAGAATATCACATCGACTCTCAGGAAGGGATTAAAGATCCTTTGGGGATGTCTGGTGTTCGCTTAGAAGCCAATGTGCATATGATTTCTGGTGCAGCGAATGCGGTGATGAACGTTGAAAAATGCATTAAACGTTGTGGTCTTGGTGTGGATGGTGTGATTCTGTCGCAATTGGCTTCTAGCGATTCTTCATTAAGTGAAGATGAAAAGGAGCTTGGTGTTTGCTTGGTCGACATCGGAGCGGGTACATCAGATATTGCTGTCTGGTTAGATGGTGCATTACACCATACGGCGGTTGTGCCTGTTGCTGGAGATCAGGTGACCAATGATATTTCCATGGCATTAAGAACGCCAACGCAACATGCTGAAGAAATTAAGATAAAATATGCTTGCGCTATGTCGTCTATGGCAAGTGGTGATCAGGCTATTCAGGTTCCAAGTGTGGGAGATCGTCAACCTAGAACGATTTCTCGCGATGCGCTTGCCGAAGTAGTTGAAGCAAGATATGAAGAAATTTATAGCTTGGTTCAAGATGAGCTAAGACGCAGTGGTTATGCAGAGAGAATTCCTGCAGGCATTGTAATTACTGGTGGTACGTCTCTTATGGAAGGGGCTGCTGAATTGGCTGAGAAGGTATTTGACATGCCAGTTCGTCTTTCCGTGCCAGATTGTATTAAAGGAATGTCAGACATTGTCGATAACCCTATATATTCAACGAGTGTTGGATTATTGGCTTATGGAAGCAAAGAGGCCGAAATGACTGAGCCATCTGCGCAGACTATGTCTAAGACGCAAAATAAACGTGATTTATCAGTATTGACAGCAAAAAAAGAAGCTAGGTCTTCCTTCAGTCCAACGAAGGTATGGCACAATTTAAAGCACTGGTTTCAGAGTTATATGTAGTCAATAAGGGTATTGAATTAATAAAGGAGCGATAAGCCCATGAACGTCTTTGATTTAGCCGATGATAATTTATCCGATAACGCTGTTATTAAGGTTGTCGGTGTTGGCGGCGGCGGCGGTAACGCTGTTCGTCACATGCTTGAGAGTCAATTGGAAGGGGTAGAGTTTATCTGTGCCAATACCGACTCTAAGGCTTTGATTGGTTTTGATACCGGAGTGTCTCTGCAATTAGGCTCAACGATAACAAAAGGGTTAGGAGCAGGTGCGAATCCTTCTGTTGGTAGAGACTCTGCGTTAGAAGATCAAGAAAAAATTACACAATTGCTAACAGGTGCCGATATGGTATTTATCACCGCAGGAATGGGTGGTGGTACTGGGACTGGAGCCGCGCCTGTTATCGCTAAGGTTGCACGTGAATTAGGCATATTAACTGTGGCAGTGGTGACTAAGCCATTTCCATTTGAAGGTAAGCGTCGTGCAAAAGTAGCGGAAGAAGGTGTTAAAGAATTACGAGATAATGTCGATTCATTAATTACAGTGCCAAATGAGAGATTGTTGCCAGTATTAGGTAAAAACATTTCTCTACTTAAGGCCTTTGGTGAAGCGAACAATGTTTTGTTTAACGCTGTGCAAGGTATTACTGACCTTATTATGCGCCCAGGTTTGATCAACGTCGACTTTGCTGATGTTAGGACGGTGATGTCTGAAATGGGTATGGCTATGATGGGGACAGGATCTGCGTCAGGCGATGATAGAGCGAGAGTGGCGGCGGAAGCGGCTATTCACAACCCGCTTTTAGAAGATATTAACTTGCGTGGTGCGCGTGGTGTACTAGTTAACATTACGGCCAACGAGGAAGTTGGTTTATCAGAGTTCACCGAGGTTGGTGGCATTATTGAAGAATATGCATCTGAGGATGCAACGGTTGTTATTGGCTGTGCAATTGATCCAAGTGTTGGTGATGAAATGCGAGTAACAGTTGTTGCGACTGGCTTAGAGGGTCGGATTAGCGCTGAAGAAGTACAAAGCGCAGTAGGTGATTCGGTTGTTTCTCAGCCAGAAACGGTAAAGGTTGAATCGGTGGTTGAAGAGAAAATTTCTGCTCAACCAGCCGCTGCACCTAAGCCAGTATTAACGCCTTCTGCTGTTAAGAAGGATGATGGGGTTGAGAAAAGCTCGGAAGTGGATAAGGGAGAATTGAATGGCTCTTCGTCTTCTTCGAGTAGCGATAAATTATCGTATTTGGACATTCCCGCTTTTTTGCGTCGACAAGCTGATTAATTAATTTGTTTAATTTGCGAAAAAAAGAAGCAATATTGAAGCGGTGAATTGTATAAAAATTACGATATTGATATTATTTCTCAATTGAAATATATCTTGTCATTAAAGTGTAGGAATCTAATGGTACGTCAACACACATTAAAAAACATTATTCGAGCTACAGGGGTGGGACTCCACTCTGGTGAGAAGGTGTATTTGACATTAAAACCTGCTCCTGTGAATACAGGCATCGTTTTTGTTCGCACAGACTTAGAGCCTGCGGTCGAAATTCATGGCGATGCACGAGCAGTCGGCTCAACAAACTTCGCTACTGCTCTATGTAAGGGTGATGTGACGATTAGTACCGTAGAACATCTACTTTCTGCAATGGCAGGGTTAGGTGTAGATAATGCCTACGTTGAAGTCAGTGCGAGTGAAATTCCATTGATGGACGGTAGTGCGAGCCCTTTTGTGTTTTTGTTGCAATCTGCCGGATTGGAAGCGCAGAGTGCTCCGAAGAAGTTTATTCGCATTAAGAAACCTATCCGTGTTGAAGAGGGTGATAAATACGCCACTTTGGAGCCGTATTCAGGTTTTCGTTTGTCATTTACTATTGACTTTCAGCACCCAGCGATTGGTGAGGATGTTCAGCATACTTCTTTTGATTTCTCAGCAACGACGTTTGTTAAGGAAATCAGCCGTGCGCGCACCTTTGGTTTCATGAAGGATCTTGAATACTTCAAAAACAATAACCTTGCTCGTGGTGCTAACATGGAGAATGCCATCGTATTAGATGACTACCGTGTATTGAACGATGAGGGTTTACGTTATCGTGACGAGTTGGTTCGTCACAAGGTGCTTGATGCGATTGGCGACTTGTATTTGCTAGGTCATAGCTTGATTGGTGAGTATAAGGCCTTTAAATCTGGTCATGCACTAAATAATAAATTATTGATTGCTCTTCTTGAGAATCAAGAGGCATGGGAATACGTTGTCTTTGAAAATGAAACACAAGAGAATCCTATCTCTTTTGTTGATCCCGCTTTGGTGGGTGCTTAAAATTTAAGCAAATTCTCCTCCTACACAAAAAAGCCAGACACTTTGTCTGGCTTTTTTGTGCTTAGGTCATTGATAATTCATGTTTTGTCCCACATTAAAGTGATAGAATCTTTTCATTACTAATTGGCTGCGATGTATTCAAGATGTTAGGAAGCGTAATTAAGAAAGTCATCGGTACAAAGAATGACCGAGAAGTTAAGCGATTTAAAAAAATAGTTACACAAATTAATAAATTTGAAGAATCTTTTACTAACCTGTCAGACAGTGATTTATCAAGTAAGACGAATGAATTTAGAGAGCGGGTTAGCAGTGGGAAATCTTTAGATTCCATATTGCCTGAAGCATTTGCAGTGGTAAGGGAAGCCAGTAAGCGAATTATGGGGATGAGGCACTTTGATGTGCAGCTTATTGGCGGTATGGTGTTGCATGAAGGGAAGATAGCGGAGATGCGTACAGGGGAAGGTAAAACCCTCGTTGCGACATTAGCAGTCTATCTAAATGCGATTTCCTCTAAAGGGGTTCATGTCGTCACAGTCAACGATTACTTGGCGAAGCGTGATGCCAATTGGATGCGACCTCTTTATGAATACCTAGATATGAGTGTGGGCGTAGTTTTCTCAGGACAAGATAAAGAAGAAAAACGCGCGGCTTACTTGTGTGATATCACCTATGGTACCAATAACGAGTTCGGTTTTGATTATCTTCGCGACAATATGGTATTCCGCTTCGAAGATCGCGTGCAGCGAGATTTAAATTTTGCGGTGGTGGATGAAGTTGACTCCATCTTGATTGATGAGGCGCGTACGCCGTTGATCATTTCTGGGTCTGTTGAAGACAGTTCTGAGCAGTACCGTAAAATTAATTACTTGCCGCCTTTATTGTCTCGTCATGAAGTGACTGAAGGTGAGTCCCCTGAGGATATTGTGGGTCATTATATTTTTGATGAGTCCCAGAAAAGTATTGAGTTGACAGAAGAAGGTCACCACTTTGTGGAGACTTGGTTGGTAGAACAAGGGATGCTGAATGAAGGGGAGAGTCTGTATTCTGCCAGTAACCTTTCGTTATTGCATCATGTTCACGCTTGTCTAAAAGCGCATGTTATTTTCCATAAGAATATTGACTACGTCGTTCAAGGCGATGAAGTAGTGATCGTTGATGAGCATACTGGTCGTACTATGCAGGGACGACGTTGGTCAGAAGGTATCCATCAGGCTGTTGAAGCAAAAGAAGGGGTGACCATTCAAGCAGAAAGTCAAACCTTGGCATCCACAACCTTTCAGAACTACTTTCGCTTATATGAAAAACTGTCTGGTATGACTGGAACGGCAGATACAGAAGCCTTTGAATTTCAACAGATTTATGAATTACCAGTTGTTGTTATTCCGACTAATCGTCCAGTGCAGCGTAAAGATTTTAATGATTTGATCTATATGTCAACTCAAGACAAGTTTGAAGCTATTGTGACTGATATTGTTGATAATGTAGAGCGTGGAAGGCCTGTTCTAGTAGGTACTGCTTCTATCGAATATTCTGAACTGTTATCTGACTACCTTAATAAACAAAAGATTCAACATAATGTATTGAATGCCAAACAGCACGAGCGTGAAGCCCAAATTATTGCTGAGGCTGGCCGTCCTGGTGCTGTGACCATTGCGACTAATATGGCGGGTCGTGGTACGGATATTGTGCTCGGCGGGAATGTTCAGGTTGAAATTGAGCAACTTGGAGAGAAGGCTTCTCAAGAAGAAATCGATGCGCTCAAAGAGCAATGGAAAGAGCGTCATGAGGCTGTATTGGCAGCGGGCGGTTTGCACATTATAGGGACAGAACGTCACGAATCACGTCGTATTGATAACCAGCTGCGTGGTCGTGCTGGTCGTCAGGGAGATGTAGGGTCATCACGCTTCTATTTGTCGCTTGAAGACAGTCTAATGCGTATTTTTATGTCTGATCGCATCAAGAAAATGATGGTCGCGCTGGGGATGGAGAAAGGTGAAGCAATCGAGCATAAGATGGTCTCGAATGCCATTGAAAAAGCACAGCGCAAAGTAGAAGGTCGCAACTTCGACATTCGTAAGCAGTTGCTAGAGTATGATGATGTGGCTAACGATCAGCGTCAGGTTATTTACCGTCAGCGTTTTGATATGATGGTTTCGGAGGATCTCTCCGAAGCAATTACTGCGATGCGTGAAGACGTTGTTGCCAGCCTGATTGATGAATTTATTCCGCCTCAAAGTGTCTATGATCAATGGGATCTAACAGGGCTTGAAGAGAAAATTCGTAATGAATTTGGTTTGGAGATACCTGTTGTTAAATGGGTGGAAGAGGATAGTAAGCTTTTCGAAGAGCCTCTACGTCAGAAAATTCTGGATGCCTTTGTTGTCGATTATGAGAGTAAAGAAAGCATTGTTGGTGGTGAGCCACTAAGATCCTTTGAAAAGCAAGTGTTGTTGCAAGTTCTTGATACTTTGTGGAAAGAGCATTTGCAGACAATGGATATGTTGCGTCAGGGGATTCATTTGCGGGGTTATGCTCAGAAGAACCCTAAACAAGAGTATAAGCGTGAAGCGTTTGAGTTGTTCCAAGGGTTGATGGAGCAGATTAAGTATGAAGTCATTCAGATCGTTTCTCGTGTTCAGGTTCAGACTCCTGAAGAGGTAGAGAAAATAGAAGAAGAGCGTCGAGCTTTAGAGGCAAAAACGCATTTAAGTATGAATCACGAAGAGATGTCGTCTCTAGATGATGGCCGTTCTAGTGCTCAGGACTACCCTAAAGTAGGTCGTAATGAGCCTTGTCCATGTGGTTCTGGTAAAAAATATAAACAGTGTCACGGTCGTCTGGTTTAAATAAGGAAAAGCTAAATGGCAGTTGGATTGAAAGCGTTCCCGAATATTCCTGAAATTGATGGGGTAAAAATTGGTGTTGCCGAAGCAGGTATAAAAAGACCAAATAAAAAAGATGTTGTGGTTTTTGAGCTGTGTGAGGGGGCCTCTGTTGTGGGCGTTTTCACCCAAAACGTGTTTTGCGCTGCACCAGTTCGTTTGTGTCAGAAACATTTGGCTCTAACGGATGCGCGTTATTTGTTAATCAATACAGGTAATGCTAATGCGGGAACGGGTAAATCTGGTGTGATGAATGCTTTAGAAACGTGTCGAGTTCTTGCTGATCAAGCGGGTGTTCCTGTTGAGGCTATATTGCCGTTTTCAACGGGAGTCATTGGTGAGCCTCTGCCAGTTGATAAAATTGTTGCAGCCATTCCGTCGGCATTGGATGATCTTTCGGCTGACGACTGGCAATCTGCTGGTGTGGGTATTATGACGACAGATACCTTGCCAAAAGGCTCTTTTCGTACTTTCGAGTTTGAAGGCCAGACTTTTACGGTTGGTGGTATCTCGAAAGGGGCGGGTATGATTCGTCCCAATATGGCGACCATGCTGGGTTACGTTTTTAGTGATATTGCTATTGAAAAATCTGTCCTTCACGCTGTTTTAAAAGAAGTGGTTAACAAGAGCTTTAATCGAATTACCATTGATGGTGATACGTCTACTAATGATTCTTGTATTGCTGTGGCGACCGGTAAGGCAGGAAACGAGTTGATTACATCTGTGGATTCTCCACTTGCTAAAGCTTTTGTGTCGGCCTTCACTGAGGTCATGCAAGAGTTGGCGCACGCCATTGTGCGTGATGGAGAAGGGGCAACGAAGTTTGTAACTGTAGAGGTGGTTGGTGCTGCTAAGCTGTCTGATGCGACGAAAACGGCGTTTGAAGTGGCGCATTCTCCTCTGGTAAAAACGGCTTTATTTGCTTCTGATCCTAACTGGGGGCGCATTTTGGCTGTGGTTGGTCGTTCGGGTGTTGAAGAGTTGGATGTTGATAAAGTTCAACTGCACATCAATGGGTTTGAAATTGTTCGCGATGGTGGTCGTTCGCCTGGCTATATAGAAGAACATGGTCAAGAGGCGATGTCCCCTGAAGAGATCCATATCGTGATTGATCTAGGGGCTGGAGAGGCATCCGATACGGTTTGGACAACGGATTTTTCCCATGAATACGTGACCATTAATGCGGAGTATCGTACCTAATGTTGGTTCGGGTGGCGGCAGGCATTATTTTGCGTGAGGGTCAGGTATTCATTGCCTTGCGCTCTTCTGATAAACATCAAGGTGGTTTGTGGGAGTTTCCGGGTGGTAAATGTGAAGAAGGTGAAGTTTCCCTTTCTGCTCTTGCTAGAGAATTGAATGAAGAGTGTGGTGTTGAAGTGCTTGAGGCTTCACACTTTCAAACTGTTGCGCACGATTATGGTGATAAGCAGGTTGAATTGGTATTTTTCACTGTGACGAAGTTTAGCGGTGAGCCACATGGGCGAGAAGGACAAGAGGTGTGCTGGGTTCCTTTGGGGGATTTGGTGAATTATGCTTTCCCTGAAGCGAATCGGGTTATTGTCGAGAGCTTGCTTAAATAACAAGTGGTACATCACATGTTTAAAAAGGCATCATAAATTCTTATGGTGCCTTTTTATTTGTCTGATGACAGGCTTGGTCAGATTGGTGTTGCAAAAAAAAGCGACCTTTAGTTCGAAATGAAAAAAAGTCGCTTTTTATGATGAGGTTTATTTTAGCCTTTTAGCATCTTGGCCAGAATTGGGTTAACAATTCCTGGGTTGGCCTTGCCTTGAGAGGCTTTCATGACTTGCCCAACAAAAAAACCAATCATTTTTTTCTGTTTGTCTGGATCGGCGGAACGGTACTGCTCAACTTGAGTGGCATTAGCGTCCAGAATTTCCTGAATCATGGCTTCAATGGCGCCGGTATCTGTGACTTGTTTCAGGCCTTTGGCCTCAATGATCTCATCCGCAGAGCCTTCATCATTCCACATGGCTTGCAAAACGTCTTTGGCGGTTTTGCCATTGATAGTGTTGTCTTGTACCCGGCTGAGTAGCTCACCAAATGCTTTGGCATTAACTGGAGATTGTGTTATTTCAAGTTGCTCTTGGTTAAGTAGCTTGCTTAGTTCACCCATTACCCAGTTGGCAGTCAGTTTAGCATCCTTTACTGACTCATTGGCTTGCTCAAAGTAATCTGCCATCGCGCGTGAAGCGGATAAGACGCCAGCATCGTATTCGCTCAGTTTGTATTCTTCCTGAAAGCGAGCTGCTTTTTGATTCGGTAGCTCTGGAAGATTGGCTTTGATTTGATCCACGTATTCCTGAGTCAGTTCAATTGGTAGAAGGTCTGGGCAGGGGAAATAGCGGTAATCATTTGCGTCTTCTTTGGAGCGCATGCTGCGTGTTTCGTTTTTATCTGGATCATACAGGCGCGTTTCTTGAATGATTCGGCCGCCGTCTTCAAGAATGTCGGCTTGACGCTCAATCTCTGTATAGATAGCTTTTTCGATAAAGC
Source organism: Marinomonas spartinae (assembly GCF_900089775.1). GTDB lineage: Bacteria > Pseudomonadota > Gammaproteobacteria > Pseudomonadales > Marinomonadaceae > Marinomonas > Marinomonas spartinae. The sequence continues at coordinate 114,758 of NZ_FLOB01000003.1, read as the reverse complement.
GGAACGAGTTGACGTTTTTGATTTCAGTTCGGGTGCCGTACTCTTCTTGGCCTTTTGGTCGTAATGACAAGTTGATGTCACAACGCATGGAGCCTTCTGCCATGTTACCGTCACAAATGCCTAAGTAGGTCACGATAGAGTGAATCATTTTAACATAGGCAACGGCTTCTTTGGCAGAGCGAATGTCGGGTTCTGAGACGATTTCTAGTAGAGGGGTGCTGGAGCGGTTTAGGTCGATACCAGTCATGCCTTGGAAGTCTTCGTGCAGTGATTTGCCCGCATCTTCTTCAAGGTGCGCTCGGGTGATGCCAATGCGTGACGTAGAGCCATCATCAAGCATTACATCAAGATAACCTTTTCCTACGATAGGGTGGTCCATCTGGCTGGTTTGGTAGCCTTTTGGTAGGTCAGGATAGAAATAGTTTTTACGGGCAAAAACTGAGTGCATGCCAATTTCTGCATTAATGGCGTGACCAAACATAACCGCCATGCGTAGCGCTTCTTTGTTTAGCACGGGTAATGCGCCGGGCATGCCTAAATCTACTAATGTAGTTTGCGTGTTTGGCTCTGCGCCAAAACCAACGGCGGCACCAGAAAATAATTTTGATTTGGTAGAGAGCTGGGTATGAATCTCTAGGCCGATAACAACTTCCCAATTCATGCTTATGCTCCTTTTGCCATTGTTGGAGTTTGTAGGTGCCAATCTGTGTGTTGCTGGAATTGATGGGCAACATTTAATAGTTTGGCTTCGGCAAAGTAGTTGCCCATGATTTGCAGGCCAACAGGCATGTCGCCGACAAAGCCTGCTGGAATAGACATTGCTGGAATGCCAGCAAGGTTAACCGATAAGGTGTAGATGTCTTCTAGGTACATGGCCACAGGATCATCTGTTTTGCTGCCAATGGCAAAGGCAGTGGTTGGTGCAACTGGTCCCATAATAACGTCGACTTCAGACAGGGCAGCAACAAAGTCGTTTTTGATAAGGCGGCGAATTTTTTGTGCTTTCAAGTAGTAGGCGTCGTAGTAGCCTTCTGATAGGGCATAAGTGCCTACCATAATACGTTTTTGGACTTCGCCTCCAAACCCTTCTGCGCGAGTGCGCATATACATATCAAGCAAGTCTTTTGGGTCTTCGCAGCGATGCCCAAAGCGTACGCCGTCAAAACGCGACAAATTAGAAGAGGCCTCAGATGGTGCAATGACGTAGTAAGATGGAATGCTTAGTTGCAGGTTTGGAAGTGAGATCTCTTTCACTGTTGCGCCCAGCTTTTCGAATTCCTTTACTGCCGTCATGATGGTCTCAGCCACTTGCGAGTCCAAGCCATCTCCAAAGTATTCTTTTGGAAGGCCTATTTTTAAGCCCGTTAATGGTGTGTTTAGGTTGGTTAAGTAATCTTCCGTCTCTGTTTCCGAGGAGGTAGAATCCTTTTCATCGAAGCCAGCCATGGTTTGTAGTAAATGGGCACAATCTTCGGCGCTTTTTGCCATTGGGCCGCCTTGGTCTAGGCTGGAGGCGAAAGCAATCATGCCAAAGCGAGAAACACGGCCATAAGTTGGCTTAAGGCCTGTAATACCACAAAAAGAAGCGGGTTGGCGGATAGAGCCGCCTGTGTCTGTACCTGTGGCTGCAACAGCAAGGCCAGCGGCAACAACGGCAGCAGAGCCGCCAGATGAACCACCTGGAACCGTGTCTAGATTCCAAGGATTTTTAACGGCTCCGTAAAAGCTGTTTTCGTTAGAAGAGCCCATGGCGAATTCGTCCATGTTTGTCTTGCCTAACATGACGGCACCCGCTTCTTTGATGCGTTGCGTCACGGTGGACTCATAGGGTGGAACGAAGTTGTGGAGCATTTTTGAACCGCAAGTCGTTAGTGTGCCTTGGGTACAAAATAAGTCTTTATGAGCCACTGGGATGCCAGTTAGGCTAGAACCTTGACCGTTTGCAAGTAGCTCATCGGCGGCTTTTGCTTGTTTTAATGCAAGGTCTTCGCTGATGCTAATATAACTATTAAGTTGTGGGTCAAGCTTTGCAATACGATCTAAAAATGTGCGTGTTAACTCAACGCTGGAAAAATCTTTATTGCGCAGTTTTTGCGCTAAAATGGAAATGCTTTGTTCGAACATGGTTTGCTCTCGTTAGTCGATCACTTTCGGTACAAGGAAAAGACCCGCTTCGGTTTGCGGCGCGTTGGCAAGAAACTCTTCTCTGCGGTTGCTTTCTGTCACCACGTCTTCTCTTAATCGTTGTGTCATTTCAAGCGGATTGGAAAGCGGTTCTACACCATCGGTATTAACCGATTGCATTTGTTCTACAAGCGATAAAACACTGGACAATGAATGTTGGTACTGGACGGCATCTTCCTCATTGAGGGCGAGGCGAGCCAAGTGTGCAATTTTTAGCACGTCTTGTTTGTCTATGGACATGTTCCACCTGATATTTAATTGTCGAAAATAGTTACCATTGTATCGCTTAGAGCCTACGCTAGAAAGTAACTGGAGTGAAAAAGCGGATTCTTTTCGTCGAAATCAAAATTTTTTGTACAAACAATGAAATACCTAAAGACTTTTTACTATTTTGCGCTGAATCGGCTTGCCCAATTTGCAAGCGATTGTTACATTTTGACGTTATTCGTATCGTATTCATCAGGGTGTGGAAATTCATGTTTAAAAAAATTAGGGGAATGTTCTCAAGCGACTTGTCAATTGACTTAGGAACAGCTAATACCCTTATCTATGTACGCGAGCAGGGGATCGTTCTTGATGAGCCATCTGTTGTTGCCATTCGTCACAATGGAAATCAAAAAACAGTAGCGTCAGTGGGTACCGATGCCAAGCGAATGTTAGGTCGTACGCCTGGTAATATTACGGCAATTCGACCAATGAAAGATGGTGTGATTGCCGACTTTCATGTCACCGAAAAAATGCTTCAATATTTTATCTCTAAAGTCCATGAAAATAGCTTTCTAAAACCAAGTCCACGAGTGTTGGTCTGTGTACCGTGTAAATCCACACAAGTTGAGCGTCGTGCGATTAAAGAATCCGCCTTGGGGGCAGGGGCCCGTGAGGTTTATATCATTGAGGAACCTATGGCAGCGGCAATTGGGGCGGGCTTGCCTGTTGCAGAAGCCTCTGGCTCTATGGTGATTGATATCGGTGGCGGTACGACTGAAATTGCCATTATCTCATTGAATGGTATTGTAACATCAGAGTCCATTCGGGTGGGCGGTGACCGCTTTGATGAAGCGATTACGACTTATGTTCGTCGTCAATATGGTAGCTTGATTGGTGATGCCACTGCTGAGCGCATCAAAACAGAAATCGGTATGGCTTACCACACTGGCGAAGAGTTGCAGATAGATGTACGTGGCCGTAACTTGGCAGAAGGTATTCCCCGCTCATTTACATTGAGCAGTACAGAAATTCTTGATGCGCTTCAAGAACCCCTCGCGCAAATCGTGCAAGCGATCAAAGGTGTTCTTGAGCAATCCCCTCCAGAATTGGCGGCGGATATTGGTGAAACGGGTCTTGTATTGACTGGTGGTGGAGCGTTGTTGCGTGAAATTGACCGCTTAATCAGTGAAGAAACAGGCCTTCCAGTTATCATCGCTGACGACCCTCTAACCTGCGTTGCCAGAGGCGGTGGTATGGCTCTGGAAATGATGGATAAGCACGCTGCCGAGCTTTTTACTGCTGAAAACGAGTAAAAGGTAGGAGCTCACCATTAATAATTCGATTTATTTTAATGGCAAGATATCCAGCGCACGTTTTATTGTGCTGGTTATCTTATCTGTTGCTATGATAGTGGGCGATGTCCGCTATTCTATTTTTGCCCCCATTCGACCCTACCTTACTTGGCTTGTTGCCCCTATTCAAGTTGTGGTAAATACACCTCAGCAAATACTCTTTTGGGCTAATGATCACTTGCAAAGTCGTGAAGATTTAGTGAAAGAGAATCAAAAGCTTAACCAAGAATTGTTATTGTTGCGTAGTCGTTTACAGCAGTTTGCCTCCTTACAGGCAGAAAATGTGAGGTTGCGCGAGTTGCTGGATGCTTCCCAACGGGTAGATGAAAAAGTTGTCTTGGCTGAAGTGATTGGATTTGATCAAAATGCATATAGTCAAAAAGTTTTGATTAACAAGGGGTTTTCGTCCGGTGCTTATGTAGGTGAGCCTGTTTTGGACGCAACTGGAGTCTTCGGCCAAATCGTCGAAACCTCTGCTTACACCAGTCGTGTCTTGTTGATTGCTGATGCGAGTCACTTTTTACCGGTGCAGCTTGCTCGAACTGGGTTCAGAGGGGTGTTGCGAGGTATTGGGGATTTGAAGCATATGAAATTGATGAGTGTGCCGCAGTCTGCTGATATTAGAAAAGGTGATATATTGACGACATCGGGTTTAGGCAAACGCTTTCCAGCAGGATACCCTGTCGGTGTTGTGCGTGAGGTTAAGCATATTCCAGGGCAGCCTTATGCTGATGTGGATGTGGTGCCATTGGCCCAGCTTGGGCGTAGTCGCCATGTCATGTTAATTGATAGACCCAAATCGGAGCGTGATAAATGAGAGCTTTCTTTGTTTTCATGGTGACGTTAATTGCGGCCTTAATGTTGGAGGCTATGCCTCTGCCTGAGTCTTTGATTTGGTATCGACCTGAATGGGTTTTGTTGGTGATCTTATATTGGGTAATAGCTTTGCCATTTCGTGTTGGTGTGGGACTGGCTTGGTTTTTAGGTTTATTGGTCGACTTGCTTCAGGGCGGCATTATTGGTCAGCACTCGTTAACCTATGTCATCATCGCCTATACTTGTGGAGTGTTTTATAAGCGTCTACGGATGTATCACCGTTGGCAGCAAGGTTTGTTTGTGTGCTTGCTGGTGAGTGTGAATCAGCTGGTTGATTTTTGGATTGATCATTATTTTGGCGACGCTAAACCGACATTGATGATCTTCATGCCTGCTATTGTGACAGGACTGCTGTGGCCTTGGTCATTTATAGTTTTGCGCAGCATACGTCGTATTTACGCAATTCGTTAGATCAATAACATAAGGTGTTGTTGGGCAATTTTTGATTGGGAAAGGTTTATGCTTGTTTTGGCCTCTGCATCGCCAAGAAGGAAAGAACTATTAGGGACATTGGTGAAGGAGTTTGCTGTTTGTCCTGCAGACATTGATGAAACCCCTCATGAGGCGGAAGCTGCCCATGATTATGTGACTCGAATGGCGCTCGAAAAAGCGCAAGCAGTTGCTGAACAGTATCGTCAGAAAACTGGTGCTCACTCTGATCAAAATCTCACTTTTAAACGTGAGCGCTGTGTTATTTTGGCGTCTGATACAAGTGTGGTTGTTGATGAAGAGGTGTTAGGTAAGCCAGTCTCTTTTGATGACGCTAAACGTATGCTCAGGCTATTATCTGGCCGATCTCATCAGGTGATGACGTCTTTGTGTTTATGCGATGTGGACGGTGAGCATGTGCAGCTAACGAACGTGGTAACGGACGTGTCATTTAGGTCTATTTCTGATGTTGAAATTGCCCAATATTGGCGTACTGGTGAGCCCCAAGATAAGGCTGGAGCCTATGCTATTCAAGGGTTGGGTGCAGTATTTGTTTCTCATCTTTCTGGTTCCTATTCTGCAGTGGTGGGTCTGCCTCTCTACGAAACGTCGCAGCTTTTAGCATTGTATGGGATTCATTCCCTTGAGGAGATATCTCATGAGTGAAGATGTATTAATTAACGTCACTCCGATGGAGGTTCGAGTGGCCTTGGTGGAGAATGGCGTCCTTCAAGAAGTCTATATAGAGCGCTCTAGCCGTAAGGGAATTGTCGGCAACATATACCAAGGTAAAGTGGTTCGTGTGTTACCAGGGATGCAGGCTGCCTTCGTTGATATAGGTTTAGAGCGCGCGGCTTTTATCCATGTTTCTGAGGTGGTAGATCGAGACGCTGTTAACCCAAGTGATCAAATTGGTGATTATTTGCGTGAAGGGCAATCTCTGGTGGTTCAAGTAACCAAAGACCCTATTAGTACCAAAGGTGCTCGTTTGACCACGCATTTATCTATCCCGTCTCGCTATCTTGTTTATATGCCGGATCAGTCTCATGTAGGTGTCAGTCAACGTATTGAAGATGAAGCTGAGCGCGAGCGTCTAAAGTCTCTGGTGTCAACAGCCTTAACAGAAGCGGATGAGTCCAATGGCTATATTCTTCGCACTGCAGCCGAACGAGCAGGTGAAGAAGAAATTTTATCGGATATCAAGTTTTTAACACGCTTATGGCAATCTGTTAAAAAGCGTATCAAAAGTGCTAGATCCCCTTCTGTCATCTATGAGGATTTGCCTTTGCATTTGCGAACCATGAGAGATTTGGTGAGTTTGACGACAGAGAAAATCCGAATTGACTCACGTGAAAACTACAATAAGTTGCGCTCTTTTGCGGAAGATTTTATTCCGGAACTCAGGGATCGTATTGAGTATTATCCCGGTGAGCGTCCCATTTTTGATCTTTACAGTGTGGAAGATGAGATTCAAAAGGCACTAGATCGTAAGGTGCAATTGAAGTCTGGCGGTTACCTTTTGGTAGAGCAAACTGAATCGATGACAACCATCGATGTCAATACGGGGGCATTTGTTGGAAGTCGAAATTTAGAAGAGACGATATATAAAACCAACCTTGAAGCAGCCACAGCGATCGGTCGTCAATTGCGTCTGCGTAATCTGGGTGGCATCATCATTATTGACTTTATCGATATGGAAGATGATGAGCACAAGCGGCAAGTGCTGCGAATGCTGGATAAAACACTAGATCTTGATCACGCTAAAACCAAAATTACGGGTGTATCAGATTTGGGGTTAGTGGAAATGACACGCAAGCGCACGCGTGAAAGCCTTGGTCAAACATTATGTGAGCCATGTCGGTCTTGTCGAGGTAGTGGTTTGGTCAAAACGCCTGAAACTGTCTGTTATGAAGTGTTTAGAGAGATTTTAAGAGCCGATAGGGCATATGATTCTCAAACTTATACTGTATTGGCTGCCAGTTCTGTGGTAGATCGTTTTCTTGACGAAGAAAGTGCAGGTGTTGCGGAATTAGAGGCATTTATTGGTAAAACCATTCGTTTTCAGGTTGATCCTGTGTATACACAAGATCAGTATGATGTCGTCCTAAGATAAACGGAGAAGCATTGGATGGCTAAACCGCTGCAGCGCGCGATTAGTATTATTTGGTGGATTTTAGTCTTCATTGCTGCTTTTTTAGCGCTTGCTGTGGTTGCTGCAAAGCTGCTGTTACCGCTTTTGAATGAGTATCGTCCGCAGATAGAACGAAATTTGAGTCAAATCTCGGGCTATCATATTTCTCTGGGAAAAATAGGAGGAGGGTTAGAAGGAATTGATCCAACTATCTATGCGTCTAATGTGAATCTGGATATTGATGGTCAGTCTGCTGTTTCAGTGTCAGAAGTTCGCATACGTCTCAATACCATTAAATCTCTTTTAACTTTTAGCCCCCAATTTACTTACCTTCGATTTACCAAACCTTCTGTGGCGCTTCAAGAGCGACAAGGTAAGTGGCTGCTAAAAGGGGCCAAGGCAAGCCATGATGTTCAGAATGATGTGGGAATCGAGAGAATTCTCGGTTACTTGATGGCGCAAAAGCGTTTCTCAATGCTAGATGCCAAGATTATTCTGGATAGCGATCAATTGGGGGCTCACGAGTTATTGATTCCAAAAGCGTATGTATTTCAAAGTGACTTGAGCTCTTGGATTAAGGTAAATGCATATTTGGACGGTAAATCTGACCCATTTACTATCAATGCCAAAGTATCACAATTATTGGGGGTGATAGGCGACTATCATGTTCAAGCTAATATCAATGTGCCCAATATTAAACTGTCTTTGGCTGACAGTGCGTTTTCGTGGGCTAAACCTTTTAAAAGTGTTCAGTTTGGCGGTAAATTTTGGCTGAATTATCGAGTGGGTCATTCTATTGATTTGCAGGGGCAAAGTACCACTTTTGCTGTTGCGCTAAAGAATGGCCAAGCCTATCAAACTCATCCTAATTTCAAACTTCGTTTTAGTCAGCGTTTTCCTAGTTTATCCCTGAGTGTGAATGATCTTTCCATTGAGGATGAGACAGGTCATATTGCCGATACCACTAATTTGGTTTATGACTGGTCTGGTGCTAGTGATCGTTCTTTTGTTAAATTTGATCAGATAGATTTAGGCATAGTTAATAGGATTGCTACTAACTTTTTGCAGCCTAAATGGCATATTGCATCATTGCTGAAAGGCCTTAATCCCAAGGGAGTCGCAAGTAATGGATCGCTATTACTTGATTTGCATAGCAAGGATCCTTCTTATCATTACTTAAGTAATTTTCAGGATGCTTCCATCGACGGATTTAATGGTATTCCTAAGGCAACCCATCTAAACGGTACTTTTAACTTAACGGATGAAGGAGGGGTGGTTCAGTTTAAGGGTAAGAACGGCTACCTTGAATTTCCAACTGTTTATGACAACGGTTGGAATGTTAATCAAATGTCTGGGCAGGTGACATGGCGGGAAAACCAAGGCACTTTTATTGTGTCTGGCAAGAATTTGTATCTAGTTCGCCATAATGCTCAAGTTGTTGGTGGCTTTAGGTTGGAGTCACGTCCAAATGAGTCAGATTGGTTGTCGCTTAGCTTGGGAATTGACCATGTTCCTGTCAAAGATCGCAATGATTACATTCCTAAAGGAGTGCTAGATCCATCAACGCTAAATTGGTTGAACCAAGCCTTCAAATCAGGCAAAGGAACGATTAATAACATGAGCCTTGTTGTCCAGGCAGGACTCAGAAAAGGTGATGATGCCGATGTTCGCATGAAAATGAATGTGAAGGGGGCGGACGTTGATTTTGCTAAGGGCTGGCCGGTGGCAAAACAGGTAGATGGTGATGTTGATCTGGATAAGTCGGGTTTGCATGTAGCGGTGAAGTCTGGTTCTTTGTCGGGTCTTACTGTTAAAAATGTTTTTATTGATTTGCCAATTGAGAAAAATAAGGTTGACTGGGTAAATGTCCATGGTGCTTTAGATCAGGATTCAGCGTCTGTTTTAGCCATGCTTCGTACAACGCCATTGAAAGATTCTGTTTTGTCTGCTTTTGACCAATGGCGTATCTCAGGGCCAGTGAAAGGGGACTTTTCTGTCGATATTCCTTTAACCAACAAGAACCCTGATCCAAAAATTGGCCTTAATTTGCGGTTTCAAAATAACCCTTTGTATATTGGTGATGCTGACTTAAATACAAGGGTGAAGCAAGGTCAATTACACTTTGATTCGAGCAAAGGTTTTTACAATACTCGTTTCGATGTTCAGGCATTGTCTGGTGATACTACTATTTCCCTGTCCTCTAAGAATAAAGCCGACGGTGGTATGGTTATTCAGGCGGATATGACGGGCACGGCTCAGGTGGAGGATATTGCGAAATGGCAAAAAGCGCCGCAATTATTGCTACCTCACCTATCTGGAGAAATGACGTATTCCGCACTTCTTAGTGTCAATCAGTCTCAAGCTGGGCAGGTTGATTTAACTGTTAATAGTAATCTTTTAGGTGTACGTATTGATCTACCTAAGCCCTTCAATAAGCAAGCAAATGTATCTGAGCCGCTTTCTCTGAAGATTATGTCCCATCAACATGACCTTGTTCTTCAGGGGCAATATGGGGAAAAAATTCGTTCTAAACTATTGTTTAAGTCGGCTAAGTTTGTTGGTGGACAAGTTCTGGTAAACAGTAAAAAACCACTGGATCAGACTCTTTATAAAGGATTATCTGTTGATGGGCAGATGAAAAAAGTGGATGTGGATACGTGGAAGAAGGCACTCTTTTCTCCTGACGTTAGCTCTTTTTCTGCTAACGATAGCAAGCCGGGTGGTGGCAAGAATCTGGCGGATTTATCCACTTCTTTGGTTGTGCCTAAATGGCTTCGCCAAGTGAACTTTATTATTGATCAAGTAGTGGTTAATCCTCAGAACACCTTTCATAACATGAAAATAACTTATGGTGATGGAGATAAGGCTCTAAAGGTTGCCTCAGATGAGGTGAACTTCATGTTTGATACTTATAAGAATAAACCCAGATTGCGCATTGGTTATTTGAATTGGACAACAGCGCCCAGCGCTGCGGATAAAAAAGGTGTTGGGGATAAGAAAGACCAAGTAGTCAGTCAGAAAAGTGCGATAAGTGAACCGCCGATACATGCCAATGAGATTCCTAGTATGTATTTATCCATTAATAAGTTGTTTATTAACCAGAGGCCCTATGGGGACTGGAATCTTACAATTGAGAGTGACGGTAATGAGTTGCGAATTGATCCTTTGTCCTCTGCTTTAAAGAAAGGGAGTTTTGATGGGCGCTTGTTATGGGTTGATGATGGCTCACGTTCTAAAGTTGAATTGGCAATGGCTATTAAGGGGAAGGATTTAGCAGAATTGACCAAGAAATTCGCTAAAACTGCGTTTGTCACATCGAAAAAATACGATATTAATGTTTCGTTGGTTTGGAAGGGGAATCCGTTTGAATTTGATAGAAAGACGCTCTCTGGACGTATCTCTTTTTCCGCGTTTGATGGTAACGCATCAAAAGTCGATGATATGCCTGTTTTCCTTAAAGTCTTTGGCATATTTAATGTTGAATCATTGACACGCCGATTGTCGCTGGACTTTTCTGATCTCTTCCAGCCTGGCTTGACTTACGATAGTACTAAAGGAGATTTTGTTGTTAAGAACGGTATTATAAAAACGACAACACCCTTATCAATTATTTCTCCATCGGCGGACTTATCCATTGAGGGTAAGGCTGATATCGTAAATGAGACTTTAGATGAGGTGTTAACTGCAACTTTGCCGATTAGTGGCACATTGCCATTGGCTGGCTTGATTTGGGCAACACCTCAGATTGCTGGGTTACTATATTTAACCGATAAATTAATAGGTGATCAGATCTCCAAAGTGACCAGTGTTCAGTATAAGGTTCAGGGGTCGTTTAGTAATCCTACCCTTACACCGATTGTCCACAAACTTAAAAAAAGGTCGAATAGATGACGAACACTCTTCGTATTGCTGCGATTCAGTTGACCAGTGGCGCAAATTTTAAAGAAAATTTGCAAGAAGTAAAAACATGGGTTGCCAAAGCGGCTGCTGATGGCGCACAGGTTATCGTGCTGCCTGAGAACGTTTTTTTGTTTAATGGTAAAGGTATGCGTGCACTTGCAGAATCCGATGATCAAGGCTTGCTGTTGAGAGAGGTGGCCGATTTGGCTTGCCACTATAAGGTCTATTTAGTGGTTGGCTCTCATCCTAGTCTTGTGAATGAAGGAGGTGAGCTTGTTGCTAATCAGCGTGTACGTCAGTCTTGTATGGTCTTCGACCCCAATGGTGAATTGGTGCAGCGCTACGATAAGATTCATCTTTTTGATGTGTCTGTGGACGATAAAGCAGGGTCTTACCGTGAGTCCAATTATATTGAGCCTGGAGATTTGGAAGTCAAAATATTTGAAGTTGATGGTTTTAAAGTGGGGCTGACTATCTGTTATGACGTGCGCTTCCCTGAGCTTTTTAGACGGCTATCTAAAGAAGGGGCAGAGCTTATACTTGTTCCAGCTGCTTTTACCTATGTGACTGGTAAAGCGCATTGGAATACTTTGTTAGCGGCTAGAGCTATAGAAAATCAATGTTTCGTTATGGGTGTGAATCAATGTGGTTGGCACACGCAGACACGTCAAACCTATGGGCACAGTGTTTTATATTCTCCAAATGGGGAGATGTTGAAACAATTGCAAGAAGAGCCTGGGTATTTTGTGGGGGAGATAAGCAAAACTAGTCTACAGACGTGTCGTACTAAAATGCCCTGTTTAGAGCATCGGCGTTTTATAAACTAAGGAATGATACTTTGGTTTTGCTTGTTTGTTAATGAGAATGAGTAAAGGCTTAAGAGTTACCTCTTGAGCCTTTACTTTGTTGTGGTAAGGCTTGCTTAGAGTATGATCAGACCAATAAAGTAAGTTTAGAGGAGGTTAGTCTTTCAATCCGAGTTTCTTTTCCTCAATATCACGAATAAAGCGGAATAGTTTTTTTCGGTTGGTGGTGTTGCCACCTTCGGAAACTTCTTTTTGAGATTGGCGAATTAGTTGTCTCAGTAGTTGAATGTCTTCTAATCCTGGGTGATCTTCTAGGTATTGTGATAGCACTTCTTTGCTATTCTCACCGATCAACTCGTCACGTTTTATTTCTAGTTGGTGGAATAATTTATTATAGGCTGCTGAAGTTGTGTCAAACATGGCGACTTGTTTGGCAATTGCTTCGTGATCTTCCGTACGCATTACCTTGCCTATGTATTGTAGGTGCCTTCTCATCGCTTCGCGTTGCTTGATACGGTCGGCTTCGGCAAGGGCATCCCTGAGCGTTTCTGACATCACAACTTTTTTTTGCTGACTTTTGCTCAGTGCCAACAGCTTCTTACCGACTTCTTGCAAGGCTTCCATTTCGCGTTTGATCTGCGTTTTACTCTTAGGGATGTCGTCTTCATTAAATTGATCAAAATCAGTCATGGGAACCTATACTAAAAAAATGGTGGCGAGACCAAGGAAGGCTAAAAAGCCAACCACATCGGTCACGGTAGTCAAAATAACACTGGCCGCTAAGGCGGGATCGATACCAAGCTTTTTTAAGAAAATTGGTAAAAGAGTTCCAGTGAGCGCAGCAATCAAAAGGTTAATGATTGTCGCCCCCGCAATGATATAGGCAATCTTGATGTTGTCAAACCAAACTGCTGTCAGTATGGCAATAACAGTTGACCAAAGGAGGCCATTGAGTAAGCCGACAATCAGTTCCCTGTTTAGTAGCCAACGCATATTGGCAGATCCAATCTGATCCAAGGCAATCCCGCGTATGACCAAGGTGAGAACTTGAGAACCGGCAATGCCTCCCATACTGGCAACAATGGGCATCAAAACGGCCAGTGCAACGACTTGGTTAAGTGTGTGTTGAAAAAGGCCAATGACATAAGAGGCAATAAAGGCAGTAATTAAGTTAATGCCTAGCCAAACAGCACGACGGCGTGTGGTTTTCATGATTGGGGAGAAAGTGTCTTCGTCATCATCCAAACCGGCCATGCTGAGCATGGAGTGCTCGGCTTCATCTCGAATGACATCGACCACGTCATCAATAGTAATGCGCCCAAGTAGCTTCCCTGTACTGCGATCAATAACGGGAGCGGAGACCAAGTCCATTTTTTCAAATACTTGGGCGACTTCGCTCACGGATGTGTCCGAATGGATGGCGGTGTGGTCCGTCTCCATTATGTCTCGTACAGTTGTTTTTGTGTCACAGATGAGGAGTTTTGCTAAGGGGAGTGTTCCCAATAGGCGGTTTGAGCGGCTGACAACTAATAGGTTGTCTGTCATGTCAGGAATTTTTTTATATTGTCTAAGGTAGCGAAATACTCTGTCTAGGGTGATGTTGGGGCGAATGGTAATGGTGTCCGTGTTCATTAAGCCGCCGGCGGAGTCTTCCGAGTAGCTTAATAAGGCTTCAACTCTTAGCCTGTCCTGAGGAGGCATGGATAAGAGAACTTCGCTTACCACTTTGTCTGGCAGGTGTTGCAGTAAGTCGGCTAAATCATCGCTTTCAAAGTGTTCAGATACCGCAACCACCCGCTGGGTGCTCATATTCTCTAGAAACTGTAGGCGTATATCTTCGTTTAAGTACTGAAGAACTTCGCCTTGGTTTTTGTCTTCAATGAGTTCCCAAAGTAGCTTGCGTTCTTTTGGAGGGGAGGATTCTAAAAGGCTAGCAACATCTTGTGCGGGTAAAGCGCCATTTAATAAATAGCGCGTTTGTAATGTGGCGCCAGACTCTAAAGACTCTGTGACCGTTTGTAGGTGGGCGAGTGTATTTTTATCTGGCATTGTTGTCCTTATTCATCTTCCCCAAAGCGTTCATTGATTAATGCAATAATGGCTTTGATAGCATCTTCTTCATCCTCTCCATTGGTTTTAATGGTAATGTCTGTGCCCTTGCCAGCCGCCAGCATCATCATGGCCATAATGCTTTTACCGTCAACGTTACGCCCGTCTTTCTCGATGGTAACATCGCAAGAAAAGCGAGAAGTGGTTTCGACCAATTTTCCTGCGGCTCGAGCATGAAGGCCAAGTTTGTTAATAATGGTGACAGACTCTTCCAACATACCTTTTTCCTTAATTAAGATTAAATCTAATTTAATAGTGATTCTAACTCAGCAAGCAGGGCTTGATTGGTCTCAGCCGCTCTTAATTTGTTGAGTGTTTTGGTAGACTGCGCTAACTCAGCAATTTCAGATAAAGTTGATAAGTGGTTGTCGCACTCACTGGGCGGTACAATTAAAGCAAAAATTAAATCCACATTTTTCTTATCCACGGAATCGAAATTAATGGCGGATTGCAGAGACATCACGACTAGGGCTGTGTGGTTAGCGCTTTCCAAGCGGCAATGGGGGATGGCAATGCCATTACCAATACCTGTACTGCCAAGCTTTTCACGTCCTAGTAATGCTTCATAAACTGCTTCGTTGTCGCAATGTAACCGGTTTGACGCGACTTCTGCAATGCTTTCGAGTACACGTTTCTTGCTGATAATATCTTGTTTGGCGATAACGAGTTCAGCTTTTAATATAGATTTCAAAGGCATAAAGAAATGTATCCGTATTAGATGAGTCGTTTACGTTCATTTGAAGGCGGAATATTCATCGCCTCACGATATTTTGCTACTGTTCGTCTAGCAACCTGAATGCCTTGTTCCGCTAAAATACTGGCTAGCTTATTGTCACTAAGCGGTTTTTTGGCTGGTTCTTCGCTAACGAGCTTCTTAATCATAGCTCGAATAGCGGTTGAAGAACATTCCCCTCCGGAAGCGGTATTGACATGGCTTGAGAAAAAGTATTTCAACTCAAAAATACCTTTGGGAGTGTGCATGTATTTCTGTGTTGTCACTCGAGAAATAGTGGACTCATGCATGCCGACCTCTTCAGCAACATCATGAAGCACCATAGGTTTCATGGCTTCTTCACCGAGTTCGAAGAAATCGATCTGTCGATTTACAATACAGCTAGTGACTTTTAGCAAGGTTTCATTACGGCTTTGCAAGCTTTTCATAAACCACTTTGCTTCTTGCAATGAGTTTTTGATGTAAGTGACATCTTCGGATGTGGAAGCTGTTGATGCCATGGCTGAATAGGTTTCGTTTATCTTAACTGGCGGTAGTGCATCGTTGTTTAGTTCAACCTGCCAGACGTTATTGCGCTTTCTAACAGACACATCGGGGATGACATAATCCGTATCATCTGCGTCAATGATGGAGCCTGGACGAGGGTTAAGTTGTTGGATGAGTTCAATCACTTCTTTGAGTGATTCTTCCTTCAGTTTTGTCTTTCGACTTAATTGGCTGAAGTCACGATTACCAAGCAAAGGCAGATAATTATCTACTAAATTGTAGGTGCTTTTATATAAAGGGTGCTCCCGGAACGGTTCTAATTGAACTAATAAACAATCGCGTAGGTCAATCGAGCATACACCAACGGGATCAAAGCGCTGCAAACGGTGTTGAACTGCAATGACTTCATCAAGCTCAAGATCTTCAAGCTCTGTGGTCAATGATTCCCAAATTTCATCAGGGGAAATACTCAAGTATCCGTCGGACTGAACGCATTCAATGATGGCGTAAGCAATCTCAATATCTCGATCAGACATGTGTGTGAGATTGAGCTGCCAAATTAAATGATCTTGAATGCTTTCTTCTGGTGCGTTGCGGCTTTCAAAATCTCCATCATTTTCGTAGTTGTTGGAATGGCTGACGGACGCTGAATTTTGGTAGGTGTCGTCCCAATCACTGTCAATGGATAGCTCTTCTGGAATGCTATCCGTCCACTCTGATTCTACTTTCGCTTCTTCACTGCTATTTGACTCAACCTTTTTCTCAGCCGAGTGTGTGTCATCGCTATCGCGTTCTCGCAATGTTAATGGGGTATCACTGGAGGTGTATTCCTCATCATCAATTTCCAGTAGCGGATTAGACTCTAAAAATTCATGGATCTCCTGTTTAAGATCCAACGTTGAAAGCTGCAGTAAACGAATGGCTTGCTGCAGCTGTGGTGTCATGGTCAGTTGTTGACCGAGTTTTAATTGCAAAGACTGCTTCATAGAGCAACTCTTTTATTGTTAAGTTGAAAGTAAGAAATATGGAACAAGTTATGCATGTTACTCCCTTTGAGTTGCAAAAATAAGAGGTTATAAGCGGAAGTCGTCACCTAAATAGACTTTTTTCACTTGTTCGTTGTTGATAACGGTATCTGCATCCCCAGATGCTATGATGTGCCCATTACCCACAATGTAGGCTTTATCACAAATGTCTAGGGTTTCTCTGACGTTGTGGTCGGTGATTAACACACCAATACCACTTTCTTGTAAATGCCTAATAATGAGCTTTATATCGCCCACTGAAATAGGATCCACACCAGCGAATGGCTCGTCAAGTAATATGAACTTGGGGTTCATTGCAAGCGCCCGGGCAATTTCCACTCGGCGACGTTCGCCTCCAGATAACGCCATACCCAAGTTAGAGCGAATGTGAGTGACATGAAATTCTTTTAATAAACTTTCTAATCGTTCTTTTCTTTGGGCTTTATTAAGCTCTTTTCTTGTTTCAAGAATGGCGTAAATATTGTCTTCTACTGACATTTTTCTAAAAATGGACGCTTCTTGGGGCAGATAACCTATGCCTTTTTGGGCCCGAGTATGCATGGCATACTTGGTGATGTCTTGACCGTCGATAAAGATGCCACCAGCATCGTTGGTGACCATACCTACGATCATATAGAAACAGGTTGTTTTACCCGCACCATTAGGCCCTAGCAAGCCAACCGCTTGGCCTGACTCGACAGAGAGGGAAACATCTTTAACCACTTGGCGTTTTTTGTAACTTTTTGCGAGATTTTTTGCTTCTAAAACGGCCATTTAGTTCTCTTTTTTCTGTGAGGTTGCTTGTTTCTTTTCAGTTTGCGGTTGTAGCGTCATAGAGACTCGTCCAGCCCCTTTTTTCTCAGCGCTGAAGGTACCATTGTTGATGTAGTAGACAATGTGGTCAGCGGTGATTTTGTCATCCATTCTGTTTAGGTAACCGTCCCCAAAAATTTCCACTTTGGACTGAGCGGTTTTGTAGACGACTTTGTTGCCTCGGCTAATCATCATATTGCCTTGCCAATCGATTTGCTGGCTGAATTTAGCAGGATGGCCTGTCGCTATAAGTTCAGTGAATTTACGTGTCTTGGGGTTGGTGATGACTTTAAGATACTGCGCTTGGATTTCAATTGTACCTTGCTTTACAAATACGTCGCCAGTGTAAATCGCTTCACCTGTTTTTTGATCAAAATGGGCTTGATTGGACTGTATATGCAATGGTTTGCTTGTGTCGTCTGGGAGCGCTAGTACCCATTGGCTTACGAATAAGCTGGCCAAGAAAGTACAGACCTTAATGTGTTGCTTCATACTGTCCTCTTACAGATCCTGTCATTTTAACTTCTTCTGTGTTGATATAAGTGACAATGACATCGGCAGTTGTTTCGCCTTGTGTCGAGTATATTCTTGCATTTCCTGTACTCGTAAGTGACTGTTTTTTATCTAAATAGCGAATATTGTCCGCTTTTAGTGTTATGTCAGGTGAGTCTACATAATGTTTTATGGCTGATGCATCATCTGTTAGTAGGATATCACTACTGCCGTCTTCAATTATCCCTTTTTTTCCTTGTGCTTCCCAGTTCCCCGTTTTTTCTACTCTTTTTACCTTTGGGTTTTCGAGAAGTGTCCTTGCGCCTTTGTTGTAATGTAGACCTTTATCGGCAGTTAAGGTTTCTATCAGTTTGCCATCTTGACCAAATTCTGTAGCGTGTATTTTTGTAATAAAATAATCTGGAGTGCTACTCAGGTTGTCAGTTTGCAGTAGATTTTTGTTATCAGATGAGCCTGCCCAGAAACAAAGAGCGACAACAATAATGCCGCCAGCTCCCAGTAGTAGTTTTTTATGGCTTGTTTTTATCATTAGACAGAATCCCCTGTGCTAACGAAGAAAATATAGACAGCGTATGAGACTAGAAGAGGGATTGCTATCCAGCGCGGAATGCTTTGATTTTTGGTTTTGGCAAAACCGTAGATGAGCAAGGATAATGCAACAGTTAATCCTAGAACCCAATAGAAATCTCTTCCCGATGTAGTTTGATCAATCACGCCTGGTGCGATTAACGCTGGTAGTGGTAAAACTGTTGCCAAGTTGAACATATTGGAACCTAATATGTTACCAATAGCGATATCGTGGTGACCTTTGCGCACGCTGCTGATGGAGGCGGCTAGCTCTGGTAGGCTGGTACCGACGGCTACAATGGTCAAACCAATTACCATGTCGCTGACACCAAGAGCTGAAGCAATGCCAATGGCTCCCCAAACAAGCAGTTTAGAGCTGCCTATCAGGATAACTAAGCTGACAAGTGAAATGCATAGGGATTTGCCGACAGGGCTGCCATCATCCTCTGGTAGCTCACTGGAAAGTTGTTCTTCAAGGTTTTTGCTGCCTTTTAGCATGACGATCATCATGATAATAAACATGCAAACCAATACGATCCCATCTGAAAAGCTTAATGTGCCATCATGAAGTAGCCAGCCAGTAACCAAAGTGATGATTAAAACAAGGGGGACTTCCTTGCGCATCAAATCTTTCGTAACTGGAACCGCGGAGAACAACAGAGTAGCACCGAAAACCAGTGCGATATTGGCAATATTGGAGCCTAATACGTTACCGATAGCAATGCCAGGCGCATGATCAAATGATGCAATTGCAGACACGACCATCTCGGGCGCAGAGGTTCCTAGTCCCACCAATATTACTCCAATAACAATGGGGCTTACCTCTAGTTTTTCGGCAACGAGTGCCGCATGTTCAATGAATTTATCAGAACTAATAACCAGCAAGACTAAGCCTGCAATTAGAGCAGCGGAAAACAGCAGCATAACCTTTTATTTACTCTCAGATCAAAAAGATGTCCCATTTAATGAGGTTTGCTGTGTAAATTCAAGACTTGATCTTTGAAACAATTTCGATTCCGTTTATTGCGCGATTCTATTTTCTAAGGGCGGGTGTTAGTATCAGCAATTATTATATTAGAAAAGGATAGGTGAGTCCGTGCTGGATAGGTATATAAAAGTACAGAATCTTCGCTTTTCAAGAGGGGAGAGAGTGATATATGAAGATGTGTCACTGGACATTCCTCGCGGTAAAATCACTGCTGTGATGGGGCCAAGTGGAACGGGAAAAACGACTCTCTTAAAGCTAATTGCTGCGCAGCTTTATCCAGATAGTGGTCATATTTTTGTTGATGGGCAGGATATTCATTCCTTGTCACGTTCAGATTTATATAAAGTAAGAGAGAAGATAGGCATGCTTTTTCAAAGTGGTGCTTTATTCAGTGATATGTCTGTTTTTGAAAATGTGGCTTTTCCTTTGCAAGAACACACCAAATTTGATGCCAGTAAAATCGAGCGTATTGTGCTTGAAAAATTACACAGCGTTGGGTTGCGTGGTGCCGCAAAGTTACTTCCCTCTGAATTGTCTGGGGGGATGGCTAGACGTGTAGCACTGGCAAGGGCAATTGCGTTAGATCCCGAGTTGGTTATGTTTGACGAGCCTTTTACGGGTCAAGATCCCATTTCTAAAGGGGTTCTAGTTGAACTCATTCGTCAATTAAATGATGGGTCCGGTATCACTTCAATCGTGGTATCTCATGATGTTGAAGAGTCGTTATCCATCGCGGATCATGTCTGTATTTTGTCAGGTGGCCACGTCATTGCTCAAGGGGCACCCAGTGATATCCGTGCCTCTGACGATGCTCAAGTAAAACAGTTCTTAAATGGGGAACCTGATGGTCCAGTTCCATTTCATTATCCGGAAAGTGTTGTTGATGAACAGAGGAGTCAAAGATGATGAATAGTTTGATTTCTTTGGGGGCTGGTTTTCTAGATTGGCTGGAGGCGGTTGGAAGAGCGGGAATATTTATTGTTCAAAGTCTCGTTCGTTTACCCGTTAGGTTAGGGGAATCCATTAACCTTTTGATTCGCCAGTTGTATTCCGTGGGTGTGTTATCTCTGGTTATTATCATCGTGTCCGGTACTTTCATTGGAATGGTGTTATCCCTGCAGGGTTATAGCATATTGGCAAAATTTGGCTCATCAGGATCTGTTGGTCAATTGTTAGCCTTGTCTTTGTTGCGTGAATTGGGGCCAGTGGTGACGGCGTTGTTGTTCGCTGGTCGAGCTGGGTCATCACTTACAGCCGAAATAGGTTTGATGAAGGCAACAGAGCAGCTCTCCAGTTATGAAATGATGGGGGTGGATCCTTTACGTCGTGTGATTGCTCCGCGCTTTATTGCTGGTGTGATTTCCTTGCCTCTGCTTAGTTTTGTGTTTTCAGCTGCGGGAATCATCGGCGGTATGCTTGTCTCTGTTGGTTGGCTTGGTGTGAGTGATGGCTCTTTTTGGTCTCTCATGCAGCAATCCGTTAACTTTGATACGGATGTTATCAATGGATTAATCAAAGCTGTTGTATTTGCTGTTGTGGTGACTTGGATTGCTGTCTATCAAGGTTATGAATGTGTTCCAACATCAGAAGGAATTGGGAAAGCGACTACTCGAACCGTCGTTTTGGGGTCATTGGCTATTTTGGCATTAGATTTTATTTTAACCGCTGCGATGTTTGGAGATTTTTAGGATGAGAAGTAAGCGCGTTGAGTTATTAGTGGGTTGTTTTATTGTTCTGGGGGTAGTGGCTTTTGTTTATCTTGCTATACAGGTAAGCGGGCTAGCATTTACTGGTAAAAAAGATACATATCAGGTTGTTGCAGAGTTCGATGATATCGGCGGTTTAACGGATCGCTCCAAAGTAACGATTGCTGGTGTGACGGTGGGTCATGTTGTTTCTATTAGCTATGATAAAAAGCTTTACATGGCCAAAGTGACGATGGCAATTGATTCGGATGTCAATAATATTCCAGTAGATAGTTCTATTGCTATCCTGACAAGTGGCTTGCTGGGTGAGAAATACCTCGGTATTACGATCGGTGCTGATGAAAAAGTGCTGAAAAACGGCAGTCAGATATATGATACGCAATCTGCTTTAGTGTTAGAGAATTTGATTAGTCAGTTCTTGTTTAATAAAACCAGTCAATCTGACTCGAAAAAGTAATGAATTGGAGTAGACCATGTCAAAGGTAATAAACGCGATGTTTTTAGTAGGGGCGCTATTTTCGTCCCTGGTTTGGGCGGATAATCAGGAAGGCGCTCGTGATACCGTCGTTAAGGTTGTTAACGAGTTTCGCACTCAGATTGTGGCGGATAAAGCTGAGCTTAAAAATAACCCTGCATTATTGTCCAAAAAAGTAGATAAAATTCTCACGCCAGTGGTGAATTTTGATGATTTTGCGAAGAAAGTGATGGGTAAGTACTATCGTCGGGCGACTCCTGAGCAGCGAATTCGTTTTGCTACCGTGACTAAGGAAACTCTGTTGAAAACCTATGGCGGCTCCTTGTTGGATTTAGATCCTAACAAGATTAAAGTGTTGCCATTGGGGCCCCAAAATCGTAGTGATGAAGTTCGAGTGGATGTTACCTTTCAGCGAGAAACGGGTAAGTTGATTGATATTAACTTCTTTATGGAAGACTATGGTAATAATAACTGGAAATTAAGTAATGTGGTGGTTAGCAACATCAATTTTGGACTGACTTTCCGCAAACAGTTTGGCGTAATGATGCAGCAAAATAGAAATAATATTGATGATGCCATCACTGCTTGGAAGGATTCGTTGTCTAAAAAACAGTCCTAGTTTGGGTGGAAACCAGCAAGATCCAGAATGTTCTTGCTCACTGATTTCAAATAAAAAATCCGAATTCACTAGCTGAATTCGGATTTTTTTGTTTTTGACTGCTTGATCAAAGATTACTTGCGAAAACAGACGGCTTTTTTACGCTGAGTTGTAAGGATGGGTGTTAAGAAGTTGGCAAGACTAAGGTAGAATGTCTTTATCTGTAAATATTTAAAAACTGGAGTGATTGTGAACGCAAGTGAAGTTAAAGCACTGTTAGAATCCACTATCAACGATTGCAAGGTCATTGCCGAAGGTGAAGGTTGTAATTTTAGTATTGTTGTTATCTCTTCGGAGTTTGAAGGTATGTCTACCGTAAAAAGGCAGCAGCTTGTTTATTCTCATCTTCAAGATGCCATCTCTAGCGGCGCGATTCATGCCGTCACCATGAAAACACTGACGCCACAGCAATACAGTGCACAATAAATTATAAAGAGAGTGGAATATATGGATAAACTACTGATTTCCGGTGGTGTTAAACTTAATGGTGTTGTACGTGCGTCAGGTGCTAAAAATGCAGCTTTACCTATTTTGGCTGCCACTTTACTAACAAAAGAATTAATCACAATTAAAAACTTACCCCATCTACATGATATTACAACCATGTTAGAGCTTCTAGGCTCCATGGGTTGTGGTGTGGTAGTCGATGAGAAAATGAGCGTTCAATTGGATGTCTCGACATTAGACAATTCAGAAGCACCTTATGAACTGGTAAAAACAATGCGTGCCTCTATCTTGGTTTTGGGGCCATTGGTCAGTCACTTTGGTAAAGCAACCGTTTCTTTACCTGGTGGGTGTGCTATAGGCAGCCGACCTGTAGATTTGCACCTTCGCGGTTTGGAAGCGATGGGAGCAAAGATCGAAGTTGAAGGGGGAGATATTGTTGCTAGCGTTGATGGTCGTCTAAAAGGGGCGCGAATATTCTTTGATAAAGTTACTGTCACCGGAACAGAGAACTTGTTAATGGCTGCGACGTTAGCAGAAGGCAAAACCATTTTAGAGAATGCGGCCAAAGAACCAGAAGTGGTGGACCTCGCTGAATGTCTAATTGCGATGGGGGCTAAAATAACAGGGCATGGGACAGATACTATTACCATTGAAGGGGTAGAGACTCTCCATGGCACTACCTATCCCGTTATGCCAGACCGTATTGAAACGGGCACATTTTTGGTGGCGGCTGCCATCACTGGTGGCAAGGTGCGTGTCATTGATACCGATGTGCAGTCATTGGAAGCCGTATTGGCAAAATTGGAAGAGTCTGGCGCGAAGGTGACTTGTGGCGATGATTGGATTGAGTTGGATATGGAGGGTAAGCGTCCCAAAGCGGTTAATATTAGCACCGCGCCTTACCCAGCTTTTCCTACGGATATGCAGGCTCAGTTTGTCGCACTTAACTCTGTTGCGACAGGGGTTGGCAGTGTTGTAGAAAATATTTTCGAAAATCGCTTTATGCATGTGAACGAGATGGTTCGTATGGGAGCCGATATCGAGATTAATGGTAATACCGCCATCGTTCGCGGTTGCGAAAAACTAAAAGGAGCCCCGGTTATGGCGACGGACTTGCGTGCGTCAGCCAGCTTGGTGCTATCAGCCTTAGTGGCAGAGGGAGATACAAAGATTGATCGTATTTATCACATTGATCGCGGTTATGAATGTATCGAAGAAAAATTTGGCTCTTTGGGCGCGAAAATTTCACGAGTAGTAGATTGATATGAGTAATACTTTGACGATTGCCCTGTCTAAAGGGCGAATTTTTGATGAAACTTTACCGCTATTAGAAAAAGCCAATATTATTCCTGCGGAAGATATTCATAAAAGCCGTAAATTAATTTTTGATACTAACCATGACAATATTAAGTTAGTGGTTTTGCGAGCCACGGATGTGGCAACATACGTGGAGCATGGTGTAGCGGACTTCGGTGTCGCGGGTAAAGATGTATTAATGGAAGCTTCAACCAAAAACTTGTATGAGTTGGTGGATTTAAAAATTGCAAAGTGCCGTCTGATGACCGCTGGTGTGGTGGGGGAGGCTCTGCCAGCTCGCCGTTTGAAAGTTGCCTCTAAGTTTACTAAGACTGCTAAAGCTTATTTCGCTGAGCAGGGTATTCAGGCTGATGTGATTAAGCTTTATGGTGCGATGGAATTGGCTCCTATCATGGGGTTAGCTGATTTGATCGTGGATATTGTCGATACTGGCAATACCTTAAAAGCGAACGGTCTGGAGCCTCGGGATTTCATTGCCGACATTAGTTCGCGTTTGGTGGTTAACAAGGCGGCTTATAAAACAAAATATGCCCAGATTGAGCCAATTATTGAGATGCTTCGTCGTGCAGTTGACAATAATGAGGATAAGTAGTGAATTTAAATATTAGAGAATTCTCCACTGGTTCTGATGGTTTTTTAACAGAATTAGAGAGCCTATTAGCATGGGATTCTGTATCTGATTTATCAGTTCAGGATGCGGTAACCAATATTGTGAATCAGGTACGCCAACATGGTGATGCCTCGGTTATTGAATTTACCAATAAGTTTGATCGTCGTCAGGTGACGTCTGCTGCTGAGCTTGAGATCTCCCGTGAAGAAATGGCTGCTGCCAAATTGCGAGTGAGTGATGAGCTAACTGCCAGTTTAGAAGCGGCTGCTAAGCGTGTTCATGATTATCATGAACGTCAAAAACAGCCTTCTTGGCAGTATCAAGAAGCGGATGGAACGATCCTTGGTCAAAAGGTAACGCCTTTGGATCGTGTCGGGGTATATGTGCCTGGCGGTAAGGCCGCTTACCCTTCTTCTGTATTAATGAACGTAATGCCTGCAAAAGTGGCCGGTGTTGGTGAAATTATCATGGTGGTACCGACACCTGATGGTTTTGTGAATGACATCGTTTTAGCGGCTGCATACATTGCTGGCGTAGATCGTGTATTTACGATCGGCGGTGCACAGGCAGTGGCAGCCTTGGCATACGGTACAGACTCCATTCCTAAGGTAGATAAGATCGTTGGTCCTGGTAATATCTTTGTTGCAACAGCTAAGCGTATGGTATTTGGTGCGGTTGGTATTGATATGATTGCTGGCCCATCTGAAATACTTGTGGTTTGCGATGGCAAAACAAATCCAGACTGGATTGCCATGGATCTATTTTCTCAAGCAGAACATGATGAAGATGCTCAAGCCATTTTAATTTCACCTGACAAGCAATTCATCCATGATGTTAAAGCGTCTATGGAGCGTTTAATCGAAACGCAGAGTCGCCGTGATATTATTAAAGTGTCCTTGGAAAATCGTGGTGCGTTTGTGCATGTTAAAGACATGGATGAAGCCATGGATATTGCGAATATTGTGGCGGCAGAACACTTGGAGTTATCGGTCGATGAGCCTGAAAAGTGGGCTGAGAAGATTCGTCACGCTGGTGCCATTTTTATGGGCCGACATACACCTGAAGCATTGGGTGATTATTGTGCGGGGCCGAACCATGTGTTGCCGACATCTGGTACAGCGCGTTTTTCTTCTCCGCTTGGCGTTTATGACTTTCAAAAGCGTAGCTCTTTGATTAACTGTTCATCAGAAGGGGCAAGTGCGCTGGCTAAAATAGCTTCTCCGCTGGCTCGTGGCGAATCTTTAGAGGCGCATGCTATGTCTGCTGAATATCGTATTATCGATGAACAAACAGCAGGGCAACATGGCGAGTAAGAAGTCAAAGGCGTCTGAGCACCCAAAAGCGCTTTATAAATTGCGCACTGTTACGCGTATTTCTGCTTTTGTCATTTTGGCGGTGGTAATCGTGGGATTGTTGCTGCCAACGAATTATAAAGTAGAGCGGTCTGTAACAATAGACTCATCCAAGCAAACCGTAATGACTGTGTTGTTGGATGGGAATGCCTTGCCAAACTGGATGTATATTAGTGATGGTCGAGTGGAAGCCTTTAATGGTGTTTATACCAAAGGGCGCTCTGCTACGATTCATTATAATAAAACCGATAAGGTCGGCAGTCTTACGATTACTAGCATCGGAAACAATCAACTTACTTTTGATGTCAAGCCTAAGCCTGAGGTCGATGTAGTTCGTAATGTGATTCGTTTGCAGTCTATTGGTGGCAAAACCAAGGTTGATTGGTTGATTCAAGGTAAGCTTCGAGCTGGTTTGCTTAGCCCCTATGTGGCTTTACTTGCTAATCGCATTGCTGGTAGTAACTTTGAAAGAAGTCTGGATCGTTTGAAAGACATTGTTGAAACAAAAGTAGGTCAGTAAGGCCTACTTTAGTGTTGTGCAGGTTTGTTTTTTTCTATAAGCCATTTTTATGGCGCTTTTTATTTCTCTTCGCTTTTATTTCAATCAATCAGGGCTAATTGATTGAATGTTGCATTATCGGTTGTTTTTCTAGTTTGATATTAGCTTGATAGGATTGTTGTCCTCTGACACCAAGTAGAGAAATGACTGATCCTGGTTTCATATTGGCGATTCTTTGTCTGGTTTCAAAGGGGTTGGTGCTTGGGATGTTGTCGATTTTAACGATAATATCGCCCACTTCGATACCTGCTTTGTCTGCGGGGCTTTGTTGGATAACGTTGCTGACAAGCAAACCATGATCAACAGGTAAGTCTAGGCTCTTGGCTAACTGTTGATTGATCTTTCTAGTGTCCATACCAAGGTATGAGCGTGTTACCTTGCCGTATTTAATTAACTGAGTCATGATTTTAAGGGCATCATTCACGGGTGTGGCAAAGCCTATCCCCTGAGAGCCCCCCGTGCTGGAGTAAATGGCAGAGCTTATTCCAATTAGTTGGCCTTTTAAATTAACCAGTGCACCGCCAGAGTTGCCTGGGTTGATCGCCGCATCGGTTTGTAAAAAATTCTCATGGGAATGGAGGCCAATACTATTTCTGGCTTTGGCGCTGATGATGCCAGCTGTCACCGTTTGTCCAATGCCGAAAGGATTGCCGATGGCAAGGATTTTGTCTCCCACTTGAATTGTCTGGCTATTTCCCAGCTCTATTGGAGTGAGGTTGGGCAAATCTATTTTCAGCACCGCTAAATCCGTCGCTGGATCAGAACCTATTAACCTAGCTTCTGCTTGTCTGTCATCATGGAGACCAATCACAATGTGGCTGGCATTTTGCACAACATGATAATTGGTTAAGATATAGCCTTTTTTAGACATGATGACACCGGAGCCAAGGTTGATTGTGCGAGGGTCATTGTTATGTTCTAAGATACGCTTGGGAGATTCTGTTTGAGTATATATATTGACAACGGAAGGGGCGGCTTTTTTGACGGAAGAGGCGTAGCTCGTTTCTGCTAATTTGTTTTTTTCTTGAATAAGAAGGGTGCCTAATCCTATACAAGTGCCAAGTAGAATGGCGATAATGAGAGGCATCCACTGTTTTTTATGTGTCATAAATGTCGAGGTTGTTTTGCTACGTAGTGAATTTGAATGGTTATTAGACCGAACATTGAGCCCAAACTTGTTTAAGGATTATGCCCCTAATGGCTTGCAGGTGGAAGGAAAAGCCGAGATTAAGCGTGTTGTTACCGGTGTAACAGCCTGTCAGGCGTTAATTGAGGCGGCGATTGATTACCAAGCCGACGCCATTTTTGTGCATCATGGGTATTTTTGGAAAAATGAGGCGCCACAAATTGTGGGAATGAAGTATCGACGAGTTTCCGCTTTGATCAAAAATGACATCAATTTATATGGTTACCATTTGCCGTTAGATGCCCATCCTGTATTTGGTAACAATGCAGGTTTGGCGGATGCCATAGGTTTAACGGATCGTTCGCCTTTGCAGCCTTCTCTTCCTTTAGAGCAATCGATTGGTTTAGTAGGTCGTTTAGGTAAGCCTATTGAAGCGGATGCGTTTAAGGTCTTGGTTGAACAAGCGGTTCAGCGAGACATTCTGTTTGAAGTAGTCAATGATAAGGCTATTCAAAAGGTGGCCCTATGTACAGGGGGCGCACAAGGTTATATTGAGCAGGCAGCCAAGCTTGGGGCGGATGTCTATATTACTGGCGAAGTCTCTGAGCAAACAATCCATATTGCCCGAGAAATGGGGATTCACTTTGTTGCTGCAGGGCACCATGCGACGGAACGTTTTGGCGCGAAAGCTATAGCGGAGTTCTTGTCTAACGAGCATGGTCTTGATGCGGTGTTTGTTGACATAGATAGTCCCGCATAATCACTGGTTTTAATAACAAAAAAGCGGCTTGTGTGCCGCTTTGGATTAGGTGCTGGTGACTGTCATTGTATGACGCGAGTTTGCTTTTAAATGGTACGCTTTGGTTCGGTAAATTCGGCTTGCTTTTTGAGTCCAAATTTCTCACTTAACATGCCTTGTCCATCATCACTTTTCGGTGCATAGTCTCTTGGAGGCTCAGCTAAACTGTCCTCATTTGCCAGCTCTTGCTGTAGTGTTGAGGGAGAAGCTGGCTCTATTTGAATGTGGCTTAACTGGTTTGCGCCATTTGACAGGCTGCTTCTTAACTCGGCAAGACGTTTTTCTAAGGCTAATAAGTGATCGCTGTTGTCTGAGAAAAAATTATCGATAATGACTTGTTTTTTGTCTAGTTCTTCCTGTAATGACTTAATGGTAATGGCATTAGTGTTTGAAACCGTGTTTTTCTTTGTGTTTTTGGTAGTGATGCTCTTTAAAATAAGGGCGACCGCGACCCCTGCGACTACGCCAGTAATAAAAACAATAATGTTGAATTCTTCTAAGATCATGGCTTACTCCTAAAAATCAATAAAGCATTATAGCCTGAAATCCTCAAACGATGACACCATGGTAGGTGTTGTTTAAGTATCTATTTGTTAGAATGTCTTCACTAATTTAATCGAATGAATGAGCAACAATGACACCTATTACTCGGTATAAGCAAGATTTAGAAAGAGAAGATTTTCATTATGACCCAGCGCAAGAAGAAGCAGTACTGGCTCTTCAAGATTTATTCGATCGTCTGGTAGCGCGCCAAAATGAACCTGAGTCTAATGGCTTGTTCGGGATTTTTCGTAAAAAGAAAGGTGTCGATGTAGAGAAAGGCCTGTATTTCTGGGGGGGCGTAGGTCGCGGAAAAACCTATTTGATGGATACGTTTTACGAATGTCTACCAACCGATAAAAAAATGCGTCTGCACTTTCATCGCTTTATGCAGATGGTTCATAAAGAAATGCGCAAGCATGAACATGTTAAAAATCCACTAGAGATTGTTGGTAAGGACATTGCTGAAAAGGCTCAAGTGCTTTGCTTTGATGAATTTTTTGTGACAGACATAACCGATGCCATGATATTAGCTGGCTTGTTGGACGTGCTATTCAAGAATGGCACCACGCTGGTGGCGACATCGAACATTGAGCCGGATGGTTTATACAAAAATGGTTTGCAGCGAGCACGTTTCTTGCCTGCGATTGACCTTGTAAATAAGCATACTAGAGTGATGAATGTTGATGGTGGTATTGATTATCGCTTGCGTACCTTGAAGCAGGCAAAGTTATATCATTTTCCTCTTACGGAGAAGTCAGACCAGATACTGGAAGATCGTTTTATGAGTTTGATTTCTGATGCATCACACATTCAAGCGGGTGGGGCGGTCGAGATAGAGGGTCGTCAAATACCATTGGTGAAAAGCTGTGATGACATGGCTTGGTTTGATATTTATGCTTTATGTGATGGACCTCGTAGTCAGGTGGATTACATTGAGATTGCGAAACTCTACTCAACGATACTGATCTCCAATCTGCCGCAAATGGATGCGACCCGAGATGATCTAGCGCGGCGTTTTATTAACCTGATTGATGAGTTTTATGATCGCCATGTAAAGGTCATCATCACAGCAGATGTTGATATTCCTGACATTTATAAGGGTGACCGCTTAGCTTTTGAGTATGATCGTACGGTGAGTCGTTTGCTGGAGATGCAGTCTGAGGAATACCTTTCTCTGGAGCACCGTCCATAACCGTAATTCGGCTTTATTATTTATATAGACTCATGTATACTTCGCTCGCCTTTTTAGAGGTATGTGTACGTTGCTCAAACATGTAAGTGTTTGGTCAACCAATAATAATAGGTATAGCGTGCGTTAAGCACGCGTATTGAAAGGGTTTTTTGATGAAAACTTTTACAGCTAAGCCTGCTGAAGTACGCCGCGACTGGTTCGTGGTTGATGCTGAAGGCAAAACTCTAGGCCGTTTGGCTACTGAAATCGCTCGCCGTTTACGCGGTAAGCATAAAGCGGAATACACTCCACACGTTGATACTGGTGATTACATCGTTGTTATCAACGCTGAGAAAATTCACGTTACTGGTAACAAAGCAGCTGCGAAACAATACTACCGCCACACTGGTTACCCAGGCGGCTTGCGTTCTATGAATTTCGAGAAGTTGATTGATCACGCTCCTGAGCGCGTTCTTGAAATCGCCGTTAAAGGTATGTTGCCAAAAGGTCCTTTGGGCCGTGCAATGCACAAGAAAATGAAAGTGTATGCTGGTGCAGAGCATCCACATGCTGCGCAACAGCCTCAAGAACTTAACATTTAATACGGAAGATCATTATGTCAGCTACTCAATACTACGGTACAGGTCGTCGTAAAACGTCTACCGCTCGTGTGTTCCTTAAAGCCGGTTCTGGTAACTTAGTTATCAATAACCGTTCAATTGACCAGTACTTCGGTCGCGAAACGGCTCGCATGGTTGTTCGTCAGCCTCTTGAGCTAGTAGAAGCAACTGAAAAATTTGATGTATACATCACTGTTAAAGGTGGTGGTATCTCTGGTCAAGCCGGTGCAATCCGTCATGGTATCACTCGTGCGTTGATGCAATACGATGAGACTCTACGTCGTACTTTACGTTCTGCTGGTTACGTTACTCGTGACTCTCGTGAAGTTGAGCGTAAAAAAGTGGGTCTACGCAAAGCTCGTCGTCGTCCTCAGTTCTCAAAACGTTAATTTTCGTTTTCGGATTACTATCAAAGCGCTTGGTGTTTTTCACCAGGCGTTTTTTTTGTTTTGCGATTTGTTGAATTGTATTTTTTAGGCAGAACATAGAGTTAATTGTGTTTATTCAATAGAATATTGTTTTGTTATTGTTCAATGGAGTGCGAGCTGCTTGGAAGAAAAAATCAATAAAAGTCGTCGTCGATTTTTGGTTGGCTCGACCACCGCTTTGGGAGTGGTCGGGGGTGTCGGTGTCGCCGTGCCTTTTTTGTGTTCTTGGCAGCCTAGTGATGCGGCAAGAGCATCTGGTGCCCCTGTTCAAGTTGATGTAAGTAAGCTTGAGGAAGGTCAGCAAATGACGATTGCTTGGCAAGGAAAGCCCGTTTGGATAGTGCGACGTACGGCTCAAACCATTAACGATTTGCCAAAGCTAAACGAGCAGTTGGTGGATCCTTTGTCTTCTGTTGATCAACAGCCTGCCTATGCCGATAACCTTTATCGTTCCATTAAACCAGAATATTTAGTCTTAGTGGGTATCTGTACCCACCTCGGTTGTTCTCCAACCTATCAACCAACTTCAGCGTCTGATGGCGATGCGCAGTGGTATGGGGGATATGTTTGTCCTTGTCATGGTTCGCGTTTCGATTTGGCAGGACGAGTCTATAAACATTACCCGGCGCCAACCAACCTTGTTGTTCCGCCTTATCACTTTAAAAACAATCGAGTTATCGTCATCGGTATTGGCCAAAATGCTGAAGGAGATGCGTAGTGGTTTTTTTCTCTAGGGTGATTAATTGGTTGGATGAGCGTTTCCCAATTAAGGCATTTTATAAAAAACAGTTCTCTGAGTACTACGTTCCCAAAAATTTGAATGCCATGTATGTATTTGGTGTTCTGGCGATGTTGCTGTTATTTAATCAGCTGATCACAGGCATTTGGTTGGCAATGAGCTATACGCCTACCGCAGCTAATGCTTTTGCTTCTATTCAATATATTATGCGAGATGTGCCCTACGGTTGGTTGATTCGTTATATGCATACAACCGGTGCTTCGGCTTTGTTTATCGTACTGTATATTCATTTGTTACGAGGTTTGATGTACGGTTCCTATCAGCGTCCTAGGGAGTTGGTATGGTTATTGGGAATGACTCTATATTTTATCATTATGATCGAAGCCTTTATGGGGTATTTGCTGCCATGGGGGCAAATGTCTTATTGGGGCGCTCAGGTTATTACCTCACTATTTGGAAGTATTCCCGTGATTGGCAAAGGCTTAGAGCAGTGGGTTCGAGGCGATTACCTTGTGTCTGGTGTCACGTTGGGGCGATTCTATGCATTGCATATTATTGCGTTCCCTATATTGATGGTGTTCTTGGTGTATTTACACTTGTCGACACTGCGCCATGTTGGTTCAAACAATCCTCAAGGCGTTGATATTAAAAAGCACGTGAATAAAAAAGGCGTGCCTTTGGATAGCATTCCTTTTTCTCCTTATTTTATTACTAAAGACATTTTAGCCATTGCTGTTTTTCTTTTTCTTTTTTGTGTGGTGATTTTCTTCTTCCCTGATGGTTTTGGGTTTATTTTAGAAAAATCGAATTTTGAGCCTGCTAATCCTTTAATCACGCCTGAGCATATAGAGGCGGCTTGGTATTTTTCGCCTTTTTATGCCATGTTACGTGCCATTACTTTTTCGCTGTTCGGGCTTGATGCGAAATTCTTGGGTATGGTCGTCATGATGTCGTCGGTGCTTATCGTGTTTTTTGTGCCTTGGCTGGATAAAAGCCCTGTTCGATCCATTCGCTATAAAGGGTATTTAAGTAAATGCTTTTTAGGCCTCTTTGTGGTGAGTTTTCTGGTGCTGGCAGTGATGGGAAGCTTGCCTGTTAGTAAGGCGACGACTTGGATTTCACAGTTCGCTACCTTGGGGTATTTTTCTTATTTTTTATTGATGCCTTGGTATTCTCGTTTTGAAACGACTAAGCCTGTGCCGGAAAGGGTATCCCTGTGATGAATAGAGCTATCTTTATTGCGCTGCTTTCCTGCTTTTTCAGCCTTTCTGCTGTCGCGGCTGTGAGTGATCAGGGGATAATGACACCTGATTTTAATGACCGAGCCTCTTTGCAGCGGGGGTTAAAGATTTATTCAAATTATTGCTCTGGCTGTCATCAGCTTAGTTATATGCGTTATAAGGAAATTTCTATTGATTTAGGTATTCCTAATGCATTATTTGAGGAAAATTTATTACCAAAATATGCTAGAATAGGCGATCAAATTACAGCGGCTATGACGCCAGCTGATGCAAAACGTTGGTTTGGTGCAAAAGCGCCTGATTTAACGCTTGAGGCAAAACGGCGAAGTCCTAATTGGATATATCATTATTTGCAAAGCTTTTATCAAGATAAATCACGTCCTCTAGGGGTGAATAACCTGTTGCTTAAGAATGTGGCAATGCCCAACGTGCTTGAGCATTTGCAAGGTCAAAGGTTGCTGCAATGTAAGCAAGGAGAGACAGCATTTAAGGCTGGTCACGGTTGCCGTACGGTGGCCGGGGAGATAAAAGGAAGGATTTCGGAACAAGATTTTAAGCAAATCGCATACGATACCGCGAACTTTTTAGCTTATACAGCGGATCCCTCGCGTTTTGAACGAGAATCTTTAGGGCTAAAAGTTTTGCTGTTTGTTGCTTTGTTTAGTGTGTTTGCTTATTTGTTGAAAAAAGAATTTTGGCGTGATGTTAGATAAGTTATCGTCCAGTCCTATCCCTCAATAATGGATTTAGCTGGTCAATTTTAAGTTTGCCCATCATGGGTGTGTGTTGTTTTTAAGAAAGGGGTTATACATGGGTGTTATTGCTAAGCGCTCTTCAATGACGTTCTTCTCCGATGGTGAAGATCATTACAGCCATCGAGTTCGTATTGTATTGGCAGAAAAAGCTGTTACTGTGGACATCATTGATGTGGACCCATTCAATAAGCCAGAAGAGTTGGCTGATGTGAATCCATACAATGAGTTGCCTGCGCTAGTAGATCGTGACCTGGTTCTGTATGAGCCTAATGTCATGATGGAATATCTTGATGAGCGTTTTCCTCATCCGCCTTTGTTGCCTGTTTATCCGGTTGCTCGTGCAGAAAGTCGTTTGTACATGTACCGTATTCAGCGTGACTGGGCGAAACTGGTTGATTTGATTCTTTCTAGCAAGGACAAAGAGGCTGTCGCTCAAGCGCAAAAAGAGTTACGCGAAGGTTTGATTAGTGTTTCTCCCATTTTCTCAGAGAAGCCTTATTTTATGAGCGATGAGTTCACCATCGTTGATTGCTGTTTGGCACCTATCCTATGGCGTTTACCTTCTTTGGGAATCGATATTCCTAAAGAGCAGGCGAGTGCTTTATATAAATATATGGATCTGGTGTTTGAGCGCGACTCTTTCAAAGAAAGCCTGTCTGAGGCAGAGCAAGAGATGCGTTTAGATTAACTGATCAACGCATTTATTGTTATCTATAGGTCATAGCCAGTATAAAAAAGAGAGTCACTTCACAATGGCTCTTTTTTTATACCTTAAATGAGCGATTTTACACTTTGATGACTTTTATTGGTGCAATTTTCCATTTGTCGTCTTTGTGCTGAGTAACATGAGTCAATGCCATGTGTTACCATCAGTTATCAATTTTCTTAAGTTTTCCATCATGAAGGCTGTGCTGATGTGAAAGGGGCTACTTGATTGGGGAAGACGTGAATAACATAAACCATTTTCATTCGATCAAGCGTTAAGCTAGATGGTTGTAGGAGTAAAAATGTTACCAAAAAGATCATATTTATTGAACGCGGCTTATAGCTGGATTGCCGATAATGACATGACACCCTATCTTTTGGTGGATGCGGATCAGGCTGGTACGATTATTCCGCGAGAATTTGTAAAAGATGGTCAGATTGTGCTGGATATTAGCATGTCGGCAGTTCGTAACTTGATAATGGATAAAAGTGGTGTGTCTTTTGGTGCACGTTTTGGTGGTAAGCCCATGGAAGTGTATGTACCTATTCAGGCTGCATTAGCATTATATGCGCAGGAAAATGGCGATGGCTTTGTTTTTCCTGATGAAGAGTTTCCAGAAGAAGCGCCAGAGCCAACTCCACCAACACCGCCTAAGAAGGGTTTTACCTTAAAAGTGGTTAAATAATGCCTTTTTTGATGAGTGCAAACGGCAAATAGCCAATGGTTTTAGATACAGAAAAAGGCTTCCTCGGAAGCCTTTTTCTGTATCTACGGCAGTGCCATTATTTTTAGCAAGGGTTAAAAGTAATATGTGAGGTCTTTTGGTTATGGAAGAAAAAATAGATTCTCAAAAAGTCATTGGGCCTTTTTTTCAAATTATTCGTAAATTTGTCAAGGCCTCCCGCTTATTTCTATTAATTGTCTCTTTGGTGATTTTAGTTTCCGCTGCTACCTCTGTATTAGCTCCATATGTTTTCTCAAAGATGATTGATAGCATGACAGGAAATCAATGGCAGGAGAGGGCGACTGTTTTAATACTGTTCTATGCCTTATTGATAGGTTTATCGCTGACGCTTCATAGTGCTGTAAATTATTTATCCTCGATGCTCGCAGAAAGCCTTAATTTTATTGCAGCGACGAGTTTCTTTGAATGACTAGTTAAAAAGCCCCCCCACTTCTTTATTGAGCATAATCCAGCTGAAATTCATGCGGTGCAACGACAAGGTGCACAAGCGGTTAATATTCTTATTCAGCTAATGTTCATGGTCATCCTACCTGGCCTAGCTCAACTTGTGTTCACTCTGCTAGTTTTAGGATTAACAATTGATATGAGAGTTGTATTGATTGTTATAGCTTATGGCGTAATTTATATGTCACTTACCTATTTCTCTAATAAAATCACAAGAAAGTATCTTCAAGAAGCAACTCAAAAAGGACAAAGCAACGCTCAATTGGTTGGTAATGCAGTAACACTGATGGAAACCCTGCGCTATTTTGATGCAACAGATTGGATGAGTCGACGTTTTCATCATGGCGCTAAAGAAATATTGCATAACTGGCGACGTTATTCTCTGAGAAAAGTTCAGTTTTCAGTGGTTTATGGTGTCGTGCTCTGCCTCCAATTTATCATTACTTTTACCATCTTTTTGCCTCGTTATCATAATGGTGAGCTTTCTGTCGGTGATATCGTGTTGTTTAATATGTTGTTGCTGCAGCTAAACCGTCCGTTTGAAATGGCTGGCCTTGCGATTGAAGGGGCTATGCGGGCTTTGACTGAGTTCAAACCTTTTGCAAAGATGTGGGCTATTCCTGAAGAAATAGAATTAAGCGTCCAGACATCGTACTTAGATAAAGAAATGGTAAAAGGTATTTTGACATTTAACAATGTGAGCTTTTTTTATAAAAATGGTCGGGGAGTATCGGGAATTAGTTTTACTGCTAAAAGGGGAGGCATTACCTTTATTACGGGTGAGACTGGCAAAGGGAAATCAACGCTTCTTAAGCTTGCTTTGAAGTATGCTGAGCCCTCTAGTGGATCTATTTATGTTGATGACCAAGCCTTACATCAAATTAATCGAAAAGATTGGTATAGCTGTATCGGCGTGGTGCCCCAGGAAATTATTTTATTGAACGATACGTTAGAAGCAAACATTACCCTAGGAAGGCCGATTGATAAAAACTGGTTAGAAAGTGTTGCAGCAAAGGCTGCGATTCTTACAAAAATAGCATCGCTTCCAGATGGTTTCTCAACACAGGTTGGTGAGCGTGGGCTCAACTTATCTGGAGGGGAGCGTCAACGTATTGCTATTGCTCGTGCGCTTTATAGTAGGCCACAATTTTTATTTTTGGATGAAGCAAGCTCTAGTCTTGATGAGGCAACACAAAACGATGTTATGCAATATATTAGAAATATTGCTAAAGAAGTGTCAGTCATTGCCATAACTCATCGTACAGACATCATTAACCATACAGATAATATAGTTCACTTAAACTAATAAATGACTTGGCTGTCTTTATTTGAAGCCTAAATAATATGTATAGATAATTATTCCCTGGACAGTGGTGTTTTAAACCAAAAATGCGATTACTCAGGGACGATTAAATATCTCGTTAATCGTCTGTCAGATTTGCGGCTTGCCTTGAACCGCAAACTGTTATCTATATTTTCAGACAAGCGTCCTTATTCGTCGTAACCAAAAAGTTGGCGTTCAATCAGGTCAATGAGAGTATGAACAACCGTGATTTGGCATTCATGGACGCGAGCGGTACCTAACAGGTTGACTTTGATTTCTGTATCGTCTCTGGAGGTTAAGGAGGAAATATTTTTCGCCTCAGGGCTAGTGAGTGCAACAATGCTCATCTTGCGCTCATGGGCGGCTTGAATGGCTTGGATAATAGGGGAGGTGTTACCCTTATTAGCGACGACAAATAGCACATCACCAGGGTTGCCAATAGCAGTAATCGGCTTAGAGTACACATCATGATAGCTGTCGTTATGAGAGATCGACATTAAGGCGGCGGCATCACCACTTAGATTGATTGCGGGTAGGCCCGGACGTTCTCTATCCATTCTGTCTAGCATGAGAGTGCTAAAGTATTGGGCAAGGTGGGCACCAGTGCTGTTGCCCACACACACGACTTTACCACCGCCAGCAATGCTAGCAAAAATAACGCGAGCAGCGTGCTCAATATAAGGAGGCAAGCTTTCTAGTGCTTGCTGCTGAGCTTCGAAACTTTGGGCAAATTGAGTATAAATTGCTTCTTGAAAATCCATAGTAATTAAAATGCTGCTCTTAGCCAGGTTAAATGTTGATAGTCAATTGTTTCATCAAATAGTACCGCATCAAAGCGACAACTGCTGGTATCTTGATGGTGTTTATGTAGCCAATAGGACGCGGCCAATCTTACTTTTCTGAGTTTGGCTTCGCTCAGGCTTTCTGCTGCCGTACCGTGGGCTGAGTTTGCCCGATAGCGTACTTCAACAAACACATAAGTTGCTTTGTCTAAAAAGATCAGATCAATTTCGCCACCACGGCAATGGTAGTTACGAGCGATAAATTTGAGGCCTTTTTTGCTTAGAAAGGCCTCAGCACATTGTTCTGCTTTTTCGCCGTTATTGTTCGGTTTCTTCTTTTTTCGGAAAAAACTGCGTGCTAACTGCATGTACCAAATGTCCATTTCGGTAAGTCATGATTTCTGGGCGTCTATGGAATGTACCATATTGATCCATCGTAATTATGCCCGTGTTTGCCGATAAGTGCGTGGTTGGTAGCTGTACAAATAAAGGATAGCGATTTGCTAACAAGTAAGCGTCTGCACCTAGCGCTTGTAACCGTCGTAAAATATTGGAATCACGTCCAGATGATACATCTTTGAGTGCACTGTCTTTATTGACAATTGCCGGTATTTCAGCAAATAAAATGCGCTCAATATCGTTATAGTTAATGCCTTGTTCTGGTGGTGAATCATTCAGCGTGCTACTGGCTAACATAGGGACATCGCTTGCAAAATAAAAATCCAAAAGAGGACGAATTTGCTTCGCATCGCTTAACTTGCCTGCATAATAAATATAGTTTAGGTCCTGACGAGGGCGTACTTCTGTGTCGACCTTCTCGCCAATCCACTTTTGGATAGTGTAAATACGAGATTTACTTTCGTTCACTAGTAAAAGCTTTTGAACCGCTTGCTGACGACCTCTGGAGGTGTCTTTATAAGACAAGTCGCCAGTGATGGTCACATTGGCTTTCTTTGCAGCTTGACGAAACTCGTCACTTTGTCTTAATGCCCATGTATCTTGAGAGCTTAAAATAGCGGCTCTGGTGGCACCTGCTTGTTTAGCGAAAGAGATCAGTTCATTAATATCGTCTTCTGCATTTAAAGAAAAGTGATAAATATTAGGTATCCGCTGATTGTCAGTTACCTGATTCAAGGCTATTACGGGGTGCTGAGGAGACAAACGATTAATTTCGGTCACGTTCGACTTTTTAAGTGGTCCAATAATGACATCCGGATTCTGCGCATCAGCCGCTTTAAGGGCGTCTTCAATGCTTTTATAATTGTCCGTATTAACCACAGCGATTTGTGCTCTGGGAAGCTTCTGGTGGTAATAGGCGCTAAAGAAGCCATTTACAATCGCCTGAGAAGCACTTTCAAGCTTGCCAGTCATGGGGAGCATTAAGACAATTTTCTTGGGCGCCATATCCTTTAGATTGGCAATAACCCTAAAATCTTGCGGCACATCAATGGCTGCTGGGTGATCCGGATGGGCTTGCTGCCATGTTTTAAAGGCTTTTAACTGTTGTTCTATAGACAGTGTCTGATTTCTTAGAATACGACTAATGGTTAAGAAGCCCTTGAGAACGGGTGAGTCAGTTTGACTCATTTCAGTCATTTCAGCTTCGGTTAGGTTTTGTACGGCGCGCCATAATTTGGCTTCGTTTTCCTGCCCTTCACCTTTTGGCAGGTGCTCAAGTAGATCTAAGCGTACTTTTACAACCTCTGGCCAATTGTTTGTGTGCTCTAGAATAGTGGCTTTGGTTTTATTCAATAGGTTTTGGTTGTCTGGTGAGTCCGCCGCAGGTAGGTTCGATGCCTGCTGCAACATGTCCATTGCTTTGCTTGGATCATCTAATTCTGAGGCAATCGCCGCTGCTAATAAATGTGCCTTAAAGCGAATAATAGACTGAGTATTAAGTAGTTTGTCAGTCAGAGCGTCTCTTGCCAGCAAGAATTGTCCATCACGATAGAGTTGTAGGGCTTTGTTGTAGGAATCGGCTAATTCCTTGGGGGCTTTAGTGGGTAATGGGTGATAAATGCTAGGAGGCAACTCATCACCTTTTGTCTCCCCTTTTTGTGAGTAGCCATCAGGTGAGTAGTAGCCCGGTTGCGTATTTAAATTGACTGAACTACAAGCACTTAGCAGAAAAGTACAAACAGTTAATGATATGATGCGGTAATTAATCAGGCTCATAAGCTTATAAATGACAGATAAAAGAGGCAACATGGTATCACATAGTTCCGACGATGCGAGAGGGTCACTGTACATAGTTGCGACTCCAATAGGCAATCTAGACGATTTTAGCAAAAGAGCAGAGCAAACTCTGCGAGATGTAGATTATATAGCAGCGGAAGATACGCGACATACTCGCCGTTTGTTGAACCATTTTGGCATCGAGGCAAAACTCTTTTCCATTCATGATCATAATGAAAAAGATAAGGCTAATTACGTTGCCAGTTTACTGGATGAAGGTAAGAGTGTTGCGTTGGTTTCAGATGCAGGCACACCACTCATTTCAGACCCCGGCTACCATGTTGTTCATGCTCTTCGTGAACAGGGTCATAAAGTGGTGCCTATCCCTGGTTCATGTGCTTTGGTGGCGGCTTTATGTGCCTCTGGATTACCAACGGATCAGTTCTTTTTCGCAGGTTTTGTACCAGCAAAATCCAAAGGTCGTTGTGATCTTTTTGAGTCATGGAAAAAGCAGACGGGTACGGTGGTATTTTATGAGTCCACGCACCGTATTTATGACTCAATCGGTGATGTGCATAAAGTTTATGGTGACGATGCGCAATTGGTATTGGCTCGGGAAGTGACCAAAACCTTCGAAACCTTTTTATCAGGAACAGCCTCGGAGGTTCTTGCTGTGTTCGATACCGATGCAAACCAAATGCGGGGCGAATTTGTGGTCATGTTGAGTTTTACACAAGAGAGTGGTAATGAAGCAGAGCTAGAAGCAAAACGCATTTTGAGCATACTATTGGAAGATTTACCGGTTAAACAAGCAGCTGCGATGGCGGCTAAGTTAACTGGTGAAAAGAAAAACACCTTATATAAAATGGCACTGGACATGCAAAGTGCATGAGCCATTTCCTCTTGAAAGAACGAAGGTTAAAATATGCTTAAGAACAACAATAAAGACAGGTTAAAACTTGTATCGTTTGCTATGTTCGCGTTAGTTGCGTTAAATACACAACAGGTACAGGCTAGAACATGGCAGGAAATTCAACAAAGTGGTGTTTTAAAGGTTGGCCTGACAGAGGATTATGCCCCTATGTCTTTCCGCACTCAATCGGGAAAACTAGTAGGGTTTGCTGTGGATATGACCTCTGCGCTAGCGAAATCCTTGCACCTAAAAGTTCAATATGTCAAAACCACTTGGCCTAGCCTGTCTCAGGACCTCGCGGATGATAAATTTGATCTTGCAGCTGGTGGTGTTACCCGCACCAAAAAACGTGCTGAGCAGTTTTTGTTATCGGATTCTGTGGCAAAAAATGGCAAAATTATTCTAAGTAACTGTCATAACAAGAAGCCATTGAGTATCTTGACAGACATTGATAAGCCTAGTGTGAAAGTGATCGTTAACCCAGGTGGAACCAACCAAGCCTATGTGAATAAGCATATAAAGCATGCCGATATCATTCTGACAAAAAATAACTTTGCTAATTTACAGGGGATTCGTGATCGCTCAGCTGATGCAATGATTACGGATCTAATTGAAGGGCATTATTATCAAGTACATGAAAAAGGCGTCTTTTGTGTATCTTCTAAGAAAGTCCTAGCAGGTACCTCTAGTGTTAAAGTCTATATGATGAAAAAAGACAATAACCACTTACTTAAAAAGGTTAATAATTGGCTTCATGGGAGTGAAGCCTCTACTTTAGCTCAACGTTGGGGGATTGCCCAATAAAGTATTTATTGGGTATGCCGCTTTTAAAAAATGATATTATTGCTAGGGAAGGTCAATGCTGGCAAGAGGGCTTGCTCGTACCTTCCCTAAAAACTATTAGGCAATAATATCATTGCTTCTGTTATACAAATTGCATTATGTTGCTTTGATTGTTCTCTAGCTATATTAGCTTGATAGGTTCACTATCAATCTAAAAGAAAGTGAAAATATAGCAATAAGACCAATAATACCTATTATTTTATGATAAGTTTTATTCACTAGCTCTCCCATAATATCCTTGCGTGAAGACAGTATGAAAATGATCACTCCTAAAAATGGGGCTACTAATACAGTCAGAGCCTGAGCGATAATAATTATCCTTATTGGAGAGCCGCTGTTAAATATAGCTACAGAGGCGCCAAAAATTAAAATAGCGTATGTGAAAAATTTCACTTTCATCGAGGATAATTTGTTTCCCCAGCCAAGCGCATCGCATAAGAGTGTGCCGCCAGCAGAAGCATTGGCGGCCATTGATGAGAATGCAGCTGCAAAAAAACCAATACTGAAAATAATGGAACTCATTTTTCCAGATACGGGCTCAAGAACTTTGGTTAACTGAGTAAAGTTTTTAACGCTTTCTCCCGTGGCGC
This sequence comes from Marinomonas spartinae, assembly GCF_900089775.1. Classification (GTDB taxonomy): domain Bacteria; phylum Pseudomonadota; class Gammaproteobacteria; order Pseudomonadales; family Marinomonadaceae; genus Marinomonas; species Marinomonas spartinae. The sequence goes on along the minus strand of NZ_FLOB01000003.1, from coordinate 72,571 downwards.
TAAATACCCCAGCGGCAACAATAATGACAAGCATCGTCATAGCGGCGGTGGCAATATTTCCTGGGATCGTATCGATTAGTGTCAAACGTTTATATTGTTCAGGCTTTAATCCTCTTTCGTGAATGGAATAACCACTATAAAGAGCAGAGTTAATAGAAAAGTTTGTTCCAATTAAAGCGATCAGCAAAAAGCCGGCGGAGTCTGGGATACTTGGTATGAAGCCACGGGAGACATCTACCCATGACGGATCACTAATAACTGCCGATCCTAAAAAGCCAATTGACATAATTGCGATCAATGCGATAAGGAGCTTTTCGAGGGCTCTATACGCATTTCTTAAGGCAATCAAGATAGCTACTGCCACGGTGGATGCTAACACCCAAGCTATTACAGATCCTCCGAAGAGTAGTTGCAGAGCTATTCCTGAACCAATTGCATTCCCGACAGAGAAGCATAAGGTGATAAAAAAAACGCCAAAGCCTGCCAAAATACCGACAGTATGACCAATTTTGCTTTTTATTGTATCAACTAACGAGATGCCTTTTGTTGATAGACCTATTCGAACGGCCATGTCGTTAAAAAAGAACATTAGAATGCCCGATAAAACGATGACCTAAAGTAGTTGATAGCCATACAGGCTACCTGCCTGAACGGCTGATGTAAGTGCTCCAGGACCAAAGCGCCATGCTCCTGCGACAAACGCAGGTCCCATAAGTAAGAGTATTTTGTACTTATTGGCTGTATTTTTGCTATTATGATAGGGTTCCAAAACGTCTTTTGGGGTACGGTTTTCAATTTTCATGGGATACCACACTATTATTTTTATTGAGTAGTAGAATAGCGATGTAAGTTTGCCCGCTCAGCATCGCTATTTTGGTGATCGTACGAAAACTGTTTGCTTATTAAATTAAGCCAGCAGATTGAAGTGCTTTTTTGATTTCCTCGCTTGCGCCTTCTTGAAGAGGTAATAGTGGACTTCTTACTGTTGCGTGCTCCAAGATACCACGTGCAACGAGGCCTTCTTTTAAAGCAACCGTGCCTTCCATATGGGAGCCGCGGTGGTAAACGTTTTGGGTGACAGGGAACAGACGATCGTGAATGGCTCGTGCTGCTTTGTAATCCTGACGTTTACCCGCCGCAATCAATTCAATTAGTGGTTCAGGAGTGAGACCACCGTAACCCACTAGTGCGCCATCCACATCAAACATAGTGTGTAGTAGATATTCGTCATGGCATGTTAGTACTTGTAGGTCTGGATTTTCACGACGAATGATTGGGATTTCTGTATCCCAACGACGCATATTACGAACGCCATTTTTCATAGCAAAAACACCAGGCTGAGCAGCGATTTCCAATAAGGTATCTAGGTTGTAGCTCGCTTTGGTCACATCTGGGTATTGAAAAAGGATTAAGGGTAGTCCGGTTTCTTCGTGGAGCGTTTTGTATCTATCCTGAGGAGCACCGTCCTGAAACCCAAAGCGCAACCAGCCGTGAGATGGATAAACAAGACCCGCTGATGCACCCGCTGATATAGCGCGTTTGGTTTCCTCTACAGCCACTTTGGTTCCTTCACCTGTGATACCAGCAATAACAGGAAGGCGTCCATCAGTAGATTCAACAAAACTTCTAATAACAGACATTTGTTCTTCAGAAGTCATAAATGTGCCTTCACCTGCGTGACCAAGCACTACTAGCCCTTTCACGCCATCAAAGCTCCCCAGCCAAGCGCCTAGTTTATGTATTGCTTTATGATCAACCTATCCATCGCGAGTGAAAGGTGTGACTGGAGCAGGTACTAAACCTCTTAAATCAATATTATTCATGATAATTTTCCTTATTATTTTTGGTTTTTAGTTAAATAGCAGATGTTGCACTGCCGCTAACATTAATTGCCCTTGATAATTTTTCAGACGTTTCAGTCATGCTATCAAAGGCTTTAATGAAGAGTTCATCTTCAGATATTCTAATACTCGGGACGACAACACTAATTGCCCCAATTGGATAACGGTCTCGGTCAAAGACAGGTAGTGCCAATACGGTTAAGGAGGAGTTGAAACTGGAGCGTTTTAAAATATAACCTTTTGCTTTAATAGATTTTAATTGCTCCATGACTGGTATTTCGTCTTTATCCATCGGAACAACTTCACGAAAATCTGGCTCAAGGTTTAACACATGTTCTAGTTCTTCCTCAGGCAGAAAAGCTAAAAGTGCTTGTCCAATCGCGCTGCAGTATGCGGGGATCACTGATCCGACACGAATATCAACTCCCAAGCGAGCTAAGCCAACACGTACCCGTTCTAGATAGACCATGTTTGCCCCTTCAAGAGTGGCAAAACTGACGGTTTCTCCAATGCGTTTAGCTAATGAACGTAAAATAGGTAATGCTAAGTCACGAATATCGCTGCGCCCGATCGCATTAAAACCGAGATTGGCGACTTTAAGTGTTAGATGAAATTGCTTTGTTTCTTCTAACTTTTCTATATATCCCAGATCGACCAATGTATTAAGAATGCGGAAAACCGTTCCTGAATCCAGTCCGGAGCGCGAGCAAACTTCGCTTAACGTTAGGGCTTCAAAAGCATGTGTAAAAGATTCCAGTACTTTGAAACCTTTTGCGAGGGAGCCCACTTTATTTTTAGAATCGACAGTCATAAAACTCACTTTTTTTCGGAATGCGAAAATTTTTTTCATTACAATCTTTGGCTATATAAGGACATTAAATTTTTATTGTCAATAGGAAATCATCGAAAGATTGAAGAAAAAACGCTTATCTCATTGGGTTTTGCTCTGAAAAACGAAGTTCGGGTGGATATTGCCTTTGCGTTTACAAGATCCATTGTCTAGGGGTATACTGAAAATCACTTGTCGGAGTGCCATTTGGCTGAGATCGCATAATTAAGTGCGGGATCCGCAGAACCTGATCGGGCTAATACCCGCGTAGGAAACAAGAAAGTCACCATTTTTCTTTTCTGCATCGAATGAACTCCTGATTTTTATGGAATCGATGCGGTCATATCACCTAAAGTATCCTTTTTTAATAAAACTCAGGATTCATGTTTTGCAATTAACGCCCGTAGTGCGTTTGCCTGTAAAACAGCACCCCAGACAAGCAATTCTCCATTTTTTGAAATAAGGGAAGTGCTCATGTCGACGACTAATGAATCACACAAGAAGCCAACGAATCTGTCTAAAAAGCAGTCTCGTGAAGAATCTCGTCAAGCGGCGAAGTCTTTTATCGAGTCATTGCAAGCAAAGCCTTTTCCAGCCTCAGAGCGAATCTATCTTACGGGATCAGACGCTTCGATCCGTGTTCCAATGCGCAAGATCAATCTAACCGATACGCCGATTGGCTCTGATCCAAATAATCTAACGTTTGAACCCAATGAGGCGATTTACGTCTACGACTGCTCCGGTCCATACGCTGACCCGCAAGAAAATATCGATGTGTATAAAGGTTTAACGCCTATGCGTGCGTCTTGGATTGAAAAACGTAATGACACAGAGTTTTTGCCCAGTGTGTCATCTGAGTTTGCTCAATCGCGTTTAGAAAATGCTGCGCTGGATGAACTGCGTTTTAAAAAATTGCCTAAAGTACGCAAAGCTCGCCAAGGTAAATGTGTGACGCAAATGCATTACGCTCGACAAGGCATCATCACGTCAGAGATGGAATACATTGCCTTGCGTGAAAATCAAAATATTGATGCCATCAAAAGCGAGTTGTTATTAAAGCAGCATCCAGGGCAAAGCTTTGGTGCTAATTTACAAAAACGGATCACACCAGAATTTGTCCGTGACGAGGTGGCAAGAGGTCACGCGATTATTCCTAATAACATTAATCACCCTGAATCCGAGCCGATGATTATTGGTCGTAACTTCTTAGTAAAAGTGAACGCCAATATTGGCAATTCGGCGGTGACGTCTTCGATTGAAGAAGAAGTAGAAAAGCTGGTCTGGTCGACACGTTGGGGGTCGGATACCGTGATGGATTTGTCGACGGGCAAAAACATTCATGAAACACGTGAATGGATTTTGCGTAACTCCCCTGTGCCAATCGGTACTGTCCCTATTTATCAAGCCCTAGAAAAAGTCGACGGTGTAGCAGAAGATCTGAACTGGAATGTGTTTCGCGATACTTTGATCGAGCAAGCGGAGCAGGGGGTGGATTACTTTACGATTCATGCAGGTGTTTTATTACGCTATGTGCCCATGACCGCGAAACGTCTGACAGGCATCGTGTCTCGTGGAGGTTCCATCATGGCGAAATGGTGCTTGGCGCACCATAAAGAGAGCTTCTTGTACGAACGCTTCCGTGAGATTTGTGAGTTGTGTGCCGCCTATGATGTGGCGTTGTCACTGGGGGATGGCTTGCGTCCTGGGTCGATCATGGACGCCAATGATGAGGCGCAAATGTCGGAGCTGCGCACCTTAGGAGAACTGACGAAAATAGCTTGGGAATACGATGTACAAGTAATGATCGAAGGGCCAGGGCACGTTCCAATGCAACTTATTAAAGAGAATATGACTGAGCAATTAGAACATTGTCATGAAGCACCGTTTTACACCTTAGGACCATTAACCCAAGACATTGCACCTGGCTATGATCACTTCACTTCTGGGATAGGGGCTGCGCAAATTGGTTGGTACGGCTGTGCCATGCTGTGCTACGTCACACCAAAAGAACACCTTGGTTTACCAAATAAAGAAGATGTGAAAGAAGGGTTAATCACTTACAAAATTGCTGCCCATGCGGCGGATTTGGCGAAGGGGCATCCAGGGGCGCAAATTCGCGATAACGCTTTGTCAAAAGCGCGTTTTGAATTTCGTTGGGAAGATCAGTTCAATCTGTCATTAGATCCTGAAACCGCTCGTTCATACCATGATGAAACGTTGCCGCAAGCTTCTGGCAAGGTGGCGCACTTCTGCTCTATGTGTGGCCCGAAATTTTGCTCCATGAAAATCACCCAAGAAGTTCGTGACTATGCAAAAGGGTTAGAGAGCGAAAAAGCTTTAGAAGATTCACAGACGATAGATGTCAGTGCTTTAGAAGTCAGTGATGCTGAAGCGGGTATGCAAAAAATGTCGGAACAATTCCGTGAGCTGGGCAGTGATGTCTATTTAACCACGGATAAGTTAACCACAGACAAGCTAATAGATAATAAATCAAAAGAAAAATCACTGTAAGTGAAAGGGGGATTTATGTCGATAAAACCTCCTGTAGTCTGGTGTGTAGGCGGGTCGGATTCGTCCGCCCACGCTGGACTTCAAGCGGATTTGCGTACAGGGCAAGATCTAGGCTGCCACGTGCAAACCATTGTCACTTGCATTACGGCGCAAAACTCCAAAGAGGTGCGTGCTGTTGAGCCAGTTCCGCTAGCAATGTTTGATGAGCAGTGGCAAACCTTACTCGACGATGTGCTGCCAGATGCCATTAAAGTGAGTTTGTTACCTTCCATTGATATTGTGAAAGCGTGCTCCACATGGCTAAAACGCATAAAAACGGACTTTCCTAGCATTCAGGTCGTCTTTGACCCTGTGATGGCCGCGAGCAGTGAGTCGGGGAATCAACTACAACAAACGGATGCGGGGGCTAGTTTACTGGATCATATCCTACCTTATGCGGATGTGATAACGCCAAATCGGATGGAATTCTCGGCACTGACAGGTTTGTCTGCTGAGCTTGCCCCTAAGGATTTGCAAGCTGACATGGCAGTGTATTTTGCTGCTTCTAAAAGTCGTTGGTTGTTGAAAGGGGGGCATGTCGGTGAACTTAACAAGCAGAAAGAAGACCAAGCAACCGACTGGCTGGTGGGTCGCGATACTATCGTCGGTTTTGGGTGCGAAAGGCTCTCTGCACACAATACGCGTGGCACGGGTTGTACCTTATCGACGGCGCTGGCGAGTTTTATCGCCCATGGTTATGACTTTCTGGATGCCATGACGATGGCAAAAGCCTACATAACGGGGGCGTTAAAAAACGGTGTGCAAATTGGCGAAGGCGCTGGACCACTCGGTCGCCCTGGTTGGCCATTACAAATTGACTATTTGCCGAGGCTTGTCACGCCGCATAAACCAGTGATGCCTATCAGTCTGCCTTTTGCCGCGATGGATCTTAAAAAAATGGGTTTATACCCAGTGGTAGATTCGATTGCTTGGTTAGCATTAGTTCTTAAGCAAGGGGTGAAAATCGCTCAGCTGCGTATCAAAAACCCTGATGATGCTGACCTAGAACATAAAATCCAACAGGCGGTTGCCTTAGGAAAAGAATACGACGCTCAAGTCTTTATCAATGATTATTGGCAACAGGCGATTACTTATGGCGCCTATGGAGTTCATCTTGGTCAAGAAGACCTAGAGCAGGCGGATTTGGCGCAAATCCAAGTGGCAGGTATGCGACTTGGTATCAGCACCCATGGCTACTATGAAATAGCACGAGCACAATCTATTCAGCCAAGCTACATCGCTTTGGGCCATATTTTTCCCACACAAACCAAAGACATGCCCTCCCAGCCGCAAGGCTTAACCCGATTAGGTCATTACGCGAGCTTATTAAAAGGCGTGTTTCCTACTGTGGCGATTGGTGGCATTAATGCAGAGCGTTTGCCTGCGGTTGCCCAAACAGGAGTGAACAGTGTCGCCTTAGTGACGGCCATTACCCAAGCTGCGGAACCGGAAGTCGCCGCTCAGTCACTCATAACCTTGTTTGAGCAAAGTACTAGAGGTGAGCAATGAAGATTATGTTGAACGACGCACCTTATGAGTTTACTGGGAAAACTCTCGAAGACTTAGTCATTGAGTTGGATAAGAGTCAACAAGGCATTGCCATTGCACTTAATCAGCAAGTGATACCAAAAAGCTTGTGGTGCAGCACAGGGCTTGATGAACAGAGCCTTGTGTTTATTTTTGAATCCATTGCAGGGGGTTAATATGCCGTCTTTACTGATTGCCGGACACGAATTTCAATCTCGACTTTTTACTGGCACAGGCAAGTACGCCAGTGCCAATGCTATGATGGACTCGATTACCGCCAGTGAGAGTGAGCTGGTGACCTTGTCCTTGCGCCGTATGGATTTAAAACATCAAACGGACAATATTCTCCAACCCTTGCAAAAGAAGGGAATCAAACTGTTACCCAATACCTCTGGTGCACGCACCGCAAAAGAAGCGATTTTTGCGGCCGAATTGGCCAGAGAGGCATTAGAAACTAACTGGGTAAAGTTAGAAATTCATCCTGATCCACGTTATTTAATGCCAGATGGTATGGAGACATTATTGGCGGCAGAAGCGTTGATCAAAAAAGGCTTTGTAGTAATGCCTTATGTTCATGCTGACCCCGTATTGTGTAAACGGTTAGAAGAAATAGGCTGCCAGTGTGTGATGCCATTGGGTTCGCCCATTGGTTCTAATATGGGCTTAGCAAGCCGTCCATTTTTGGAAATCATTATTGAGCAAAGTAGAGTGCCAGTGATTGTCGATGCCGGCATTGGCGCGCCATCGGATGCGGCGTTGGCTATGGAAATCGGAGCGGATGCGGTGTTGGTTAATACCGCCATGGCCGCTGCTAATCAGCCTAGCAAAATGGCTAACGCCTTTCGTCTCGCCGTGGAAGCAGGACGTATGGCCTATGAATCGGGGTTAGGTGAGCGACGGATACAAGCGCAAGCGACTAGCCCATTGACGGATTTTATCGGAGCCTTGTCATGATAGATGTCGCCAGTCATAAAATTCGCTTATTAGAACAAAGTCCCGCAGTAGAAGGTCAGTTTAGTCATTTTGTGGAAAGTACAGACTGGCATGCCATGACGCAATCCCATCAAGAGAAAACCGAGCAAGATGTGTTGCGAGCCTTGAGCAAGAGCAAACTGAATGTGGAGGATTTTGCGGCTTTAATTTCTCCAGCAGCAGAGCCTTATTTACTGGAAATGGCGGCAAAAAGCGAACAGCTTACTTTGCAGCGTTTTGGCAAAACCTTAAGCTTATTCGCGCCTTTGTATTTGTCTAATACGTGTGCGAACGAATGCACTTACTGTGGTTTTTCTATGAGTAATGCCATTAAGCGCCTGACGTTGAATGAATCTCAAGTAGAAAAAGAAATCGCGGCGATTAAGGACAAAGGCTTTGATCATATCCTTTTGGTGACTGGGGAAACCAATAAGGTGTCTATGCCGTATTTTGAGCGCATGCTTCCTCTTATTAAATCGCATTTTAGCCAGCTTTCCATGGAAGTGCAGCCACTTAACTCAGAGGAGTACAAGCGACTACAAACTATTGGTCTGGATGGTGTGTTGGTGTATCAAGAAACCTATCGTCGCAAGACGTATCTTGAACACCATTTGCGTGGTAATAAATCCAATTTCAATTACCGATTGGACGCGCCAGATCGTATTGGTCAAGCGGGTATTCATAAAATCGGTTTGGGTGTCTTGCTTGGGTTAGAAGACTGGCGTACGGATTCGGTGATGATGGCGCACCATCTACGACACTTGCAAAAACGTTATTGGCGCAGTCGTTTTAGTGTGGCGTTTCCGCGTATTCGTCCTTGTGAAGGGGGTATTGTTCCTAAGTCAATTATTACTGATCGACAATTAGTGCAATTGATTGCTGCATGGCGTTTGTTTGATTGGGATGTGGAGATGAGTTTGTCAACGCGTGAGTCGCCAGAATTTCGTCACCATGCGGTGAGAATGGGGTTTACCACCATGAGCGCAGAGTCCAAAACCCAACCAGGTGGTTATGCTGATGACGCTCAAGCAGCCCTTGAGCAATTTGAAATCAGTGACGAGCGGCCAGTGGCTGAGATCATCGCTATGATACGCAGTCAGGGGCGGGAAGTGGTCTGGAAAAATTGGGATCCAGCCCTTTCTCATGTGTAAAAAGAGGACAGAGCGTCAAGCCACTCCTTTCCAATTCTAAGAATATGTCTAAGTGTGCTTGGTTATTAGGAAAAATCCGAGAATGCGCATTTTTCCTTACATTCTCATGACAAGTTGTGCATCTCGTTCCACTCTCTTTGATGCTGTCTGACGCAAATTTAGACATAATGGATTCCAACAAAACAGGAAAGAGATAGCTTAAGGAGCCATTATGATGAAACGTAGAAAAGCGGGAATGCTAACAGTCATTGGGTTGAGTGCAGCTCTTATGACAGGTATAGCAACAAACGCCGTTGCTAGCCCTAAAGAGCCAGCAACTCAAGGTCAAGTCAGTGCGGCCCCAACCAGCGATCAAATTGCTGAAACAATGGCAAAACAGCTCGGTTTGAGTGATGCCACTAGAGATAAACTATCTAAGCTATTTAGTACGGATGGTAAACAGATTCAGAGTCTTCAAATGAAGCTGAACGAAAAACGTCGAGAATTAAATTCATTAAACCCAACTAAAAAGGGTTATATGAAAAAAGTGGACGCTTTGGCAGATCAAAGTGCAGATCTTACCAAGCAGTTGACCATCAAATACGCGAAGAGTCGTGCTGAGTTATATTCTCTGCTAACACCTAAGCAGATAGAAAAGTTAGAGCACGGCGGTATGTCAAAATCCGCAGCAAAATAAAGGAGTGATCGTCCTTAAACGATTGTCGTTGAGAGTGTTGCCCCAGCCGTCAAAAAGCTGGGGCTTTTTTATGCTCCGGAAAAGCGAATGCCTTACCTAGCGTTTTCCTCTAAAATTGACTCATACTTTGCTAGTTGTTTTGTGGCTTGTTTACAATCACGTTTCTATTTTATGGTGGAATTTTGTAATGCTCAGGAAACGCTTTTATCCTCAGAAACGCTGGTCTGTGCCTAAAAAAGCGATATTGTCAGTCTGTATTTTTCTGCTTATCAATGCTCCATTCTCGCAAGGAACAGAAATAACAAAACACTGTGACTTGTACTTTTCTAATGGCGTCAGATTGGAAGCCGTTCCTACTGCCGAAACTAATGCACAACGACGGAAAGGTCTTTCTAATAGAAAAAATGCAGGGGCTGGGATGTTATTTGTCTACCCAGAAGCGGCGCCTCGCGAATTTTGGATGCATAACACACTGATCCCATTAACAGCTGGCTTTTTAGATGCCAATGGCGTGATTATTAACCTTGCTCATATGAAGCCTAATACCGATACGCTTCACAAATCCGTGCAACCGGCTAAAACCGTACTGGAACTCGGCGAAGGAGGCTTTAAAAAATACGGTCTGAAAAAAGGCGTACGGCTGGAAATGACAGTCTGTCTGCAAAAAGGATAATCTTTAACGCCTTCTATTGTCTCTTCTCATTAATGGCGCCTTTCTCTGATGTGAAAGAGAAAGACGCCAGTTTATCTTTAGCTTGCTATCGAGTTAAATAATTCAAAATACGTCGGGAAGGTTTTCGACGTACAACCTGGGTCGTTGATGGTGACGGGAGTATCTGAAAAGGCCACCAAAGAGAAACACATCGCAATGCGGTGGTCGTTGTAGGTGTCGATGGCGGCATGTTGTAGTTGCTTAACTGGTGTAACCGTGATGAAGTCTTCCCCTTCGACGACATCGGCACCAAGTTTTTTCAGTTCAGTCGCCATGGCGTATAGACGGTCAGTTTCTTTGACACGCCAGTTATAGATGTTGCGAATGGTGGTTGGGCCTTTCGCGAACAGAGCGGTGGTGGCGATGGTCATGGCTGCATCCGGAATGTGGTTCATGTCCATATCAATGCCATTTAGCTCGTTACGTTCTGCTTCAATCCAGGTTGGACCGTAGGTAATGTTGGCCCCCATTTTCGCCAGTACATCAGCGAATTTAACGTCGCCTTGTACACTGTCTGACCCGACACCGTGAACTTTGATTTTTCCACCCGCTATCGCTGCGGCAGCTAAGAAGTAAGATGCAGATGACGCATCACCTTCGACCATGATTTCGCCAGGGCTTTGGTAAACTTGTTGACCTTTTACAGCGAAAGCTTGGTAGTTTTGGTTTTCCACTTCCACGCCAAATTGTTTCATGGCATCTAAGGTGATGTCGATGTAAGGTTTGGAAACGAGCTCCCCGTCCACTTTTATGGTGAGGTCGTCTTTCGCCATCGGTGCGCTCATTAGAATAGCGGTTAGGAACTGGCTAGAGATATTGCCCTTGATGGATACTTCACCGCCAGATAAACCGTTTGCTTTAATGCAAAGTGGTGGGTAGTTTTTCTCGCCTTCATAAGTAATATCAACACCTAATGCTTGTAAAGCATCGACAAGATCGCCAATAGGGCGTTCATGCATGCGAGGTTCGCCATGCAGGTGGAATTCGCCTTTACCTAGGCACAATGCCGCTGTTAGTGGGCGCATAGCGGTGCCAGCATTGCCTAGGAATAAGTCGCCAAACTCGGCTTGGATTGGACCGCCAAGACCTTCCAGAACACAAGTGGTGCCATTATCTTCTAGAGAATAGATGACGCCAAGTTTTGCTAGGCTTTCTAGCATGCGACGGATATCGTCACTGTCGAGCAAATTCGTAATGCGTGTGGTGCCTTTTGCTAAAGTCGCCAACAGTAGAATACGGTTAGAAAGGCTTTTTGAGCCAGGGATCTGGATGTCGCCGTTGGCTTTGGAAAGGGGGCCAAGTGTGATTGAGTTCATTTTTATGTCCGTTATATAGTCAGTATTGTTCGTTGGTTACGACTTGTTTAAGAGGATTAAGCGTCGTCATCAAAGTCGTCAATAATGGCACCGTTATTTAAAGCCGCCATGTCTAATTCATTGAGTGCTTGATAGGTATTTTCGATGTCTTCAATACGCTCGTTGGCTTGATCGTAGTTTTCTTGATAGACGCTACTGGCGATCATGCTGATTAAGTTCATCACGCTGGCATAAGAGTCGAAGGCAGACACACCTCGAACCACACAAGAGAAATGCAGGTCGCTAACTTGTTGTGGGTTAACGTCCGCATGATCAGTAATGTAAATCAGTCGACAACCATTTTGGCGTAAAGTAATCATGTGATTTTTTAACCAAGCAGGCCTTCTCCTTACCCCCATAATGATAACGATATCCTCTTTGGAAAAGCCGACAATCTCTTCACCAAGGGTTTGTCCAGGTAAGGGTAGGAGTTGCACATCGGGGCGGCATTGAATCAGTTGCTGACGCAAGTGTAAGGCAAGGGCATGGTTATTTCGATAACCAATGATGTAGACCTTGCTGGCCCGTGATATCCAACGAATGGCGGTTTGGTAATGTGTCGTATTAATGGATTCCAAGGTTCGGCGGATATTGTTCTGATCACAACTAACATAATCCTGAAACAGGTTCGATAACAGTTGATTATCAGGTTGTTTATCGGCAATCGGTGCGCCCCAGCGACGTGCAGCGCGCACTTGCTTTTTGACTTCCGTGAAATCCTTATAGCCAAGACGCTGCAATAGACGAGTGACAGCTGACTTGGACACATCTGCCAATTTTGCGAGCTCTGTTGCAGAGTAGGTCGCAATGTCACCTTGATGGTTCAAAATGCAGGCGGCTAGCTTTTGCTGAGTCGGTGAAAGTTGGTCGTATATTTGCTTGATTCTGTGTTCTATCGATTTATCAGACATTATTTAGATCGTGTTAGTTCGCGAGTAAGCAAATAATGAAGGAAAACAGGGCGTCAGGGAAGCCTTTCTAGCGTTTCTGTTCATAATAGACGAATGAAAAGGGGGCGTTTATTGAAATAGGAAAGAAATTAAATAGGTTCATTAATTTTATTTTTGTATATACTGAAACAAATGTATTATATTGGTTTACGCTGCATGATAAAACTGACCGCTAAAAGTCGTGAACTCTAGAAAACCGATGCTCGCATATACCCTGTTCGCTTGTCCTACCTTGTTCAGGGGGGCATGGTGCATTGATCATGCTGGAGCCGTTTTTCATTTTAAAATTTTGAATTTGCTTTGTTTATGGAATCGGCAAAGCCATAAGGAGTTGTTATGTCTCTCAGTCAAAAGCCATGGTATGGCGTTAACCTTGCTTCTGAACGTTTAGGAGCAAAAGCGTTGTTTGCTAATGATGATTTTTTTGCCCCTAAGGAGCGCATGTTACAAGACAGTGATCCTGTTTTTATACCGGGAAAATACGATGACAACGGAAAGTGGATGGATGGCTGGGAAACACGACGCAAGCGTGGTGAAGGTTATGATTATTGTATTGTGAAGTTAGCCGTACCTGGACGTTTGAATAAAATTGAATTAGATACGCGCCATTTTACGGGAAATTATGCCCCTGCTGCTTTGGTGGAGGCGTGCTTTAGTACCACAGAACCGAGTGTTGACACTGTTTGGTGGCCAATTACAGACACAATAGCATTAGCTGGTAATGACCAAAAATTGGTGGATATCGAGCATGATGAGGTATTTAGTCATATTCGTTTAAACATTTATCCCGATGGTGGAATTGCACGTTTACGCGTGTTTGGTCAACCTGAGGTCGACTGGAGCACATTGGCAAATCGTTCAGTAGACCTATTGGCTCTAGAAGTGGGTGGCCGTGCCATTGCTACTAATGATGAACACTTTGGCACAATGCATAATCTGAATTTGCCTGGTAAAGGCATTAATATGGGAGATGGCTGGGAAACCCGCCGCCGTCGAGAGCCAGGCAATGATTGGGTGATTTTAGCCCTTGGTCATCGTGGTGAAATTGATCAAGTCGTCATTGATACTGCCTTTTTTAAAGGCAATTACGCCGCCGCTTGCTCTATTCAGGTTGCCGATATTCATGATCTACCAGACAGTACTTTACCTGCGCAAAGTCTATACTGGAAAGAGTTATTGCCAAAATCTGAATTGAGTGCAGACCAAGAGCATTTGTTTGCAGATATATTGAAAGAGGTCGGCCCTGTGACGCACTTAAGAGTGAATATTTATCCAGATGGTGGGATCAGTCGTATTCGAGTGATCGGTAAACCTGTTATCTGATTGGTCATCGTTTTGGGTCGTATAAAAAACATTGTGTACATCTATTTAGAGAAGGATTCGCTATGCCTTTTGTGTTAGAGCCATTAACGACCGAGGCGTTTGCCCCCTTTGGGGAGGTGATCGCTGCGACGGAGTCTGCCCATTCCTTTGAGATTAACGGTGGAACCACAGAGCGTTTTCACGATCTTGCTGCAGTTGAGGTGGATGGTGACGCTCGTGGGGGCATTAGTATTTTTCGTGGGCAAGCCCGTGAGTTTCCCATTGTGATTCGCATGTTGGAGCGACATCCAAAAGGGTCTCAGGCGTTTATGCCTTTACAAGGTCGTCCCTATTTAGTGGTGGTAGCACCAAACGGCGAGAATGATGCGCCCAATCTCTCTCAAATTCGACTCTTTTATGCAACCGCCGAGCAAGGCGTGAATTATCGATCAGGAACTTGGCATCATCCGTTATTGGCTTTGCAGGCGACGTCAGACTTTTTAGTCGTGGATCGCATTGGTGAAGGACACAATTGTGATGAGTTTTTCTTTTCCGATGAGCAAGTCATGACCATTGAACAAAACTTGTTAGTTGAGTGTGATGGTTTAGAATGAGGGGATACTCAAACAAATAAGGGCACTTTTATGCGTCATCAATATCATCCTCTTGGGTTTGAAGGGTCTCGAATTGCTCAGGGTTTTTGGCGTTGTCATGAATGGGATATGTCTGTTTCGGAACGTTTGGACTTTATTCTGTCCTGTTTGGATTTAGGGGTAACCACGTTTGATCATGCAGACATTTATGGTGATTATCGTTGTGAAGGTTTATTTGGCGAGGCCTTAGCGAAAAAACCAGCGATGCGCGATAAGATGGAAATCGTCACTAAATGCGGGATTTTGCTACCGTCTGAGAGCCGCCCCGATATATCAGTACATCGTTATGATTACCGTGCTAAACACATACACGAAAGTGTGGATCGTTCTTTGGCTAATCTTCAGTGTGACTATATCGATACTCTATTATTGCATCGTCCTAGTCCATTAATGGATGCGGACGAGGTCGCTCAGGCGTTTGATCTGTTGTTTACGCTTGGCAAGGTCAAGCATTTTGGTGTGTCTAATTTTACGCCTGCGCAATTTGATTTACTGCAATCACGCTTAGATGCTCCTTTGATTGTGAATCAAATTGAGCTGTCGCCTCTTTCTCTAGCACCTTTTGAAGACGGTACTTTGGATCATTTACAGCAGCACGCGGTTACGCCTATGGCTTGGTCTCCTTTAGCGGGAGGCGAATTGTTTCGTGGAAATGGGGATCGCATTGTTCGAGTGAAAGAAGTGGTGTCAGATATCGCAAAATCGATGAAGGTAAACTTTGATCAAGTAGTGATTGCTTGGTTGTTACGTCATCCATCGGGCATTTGCCCTGTAATGGGCTCAGGTAAGATTGAACGTTTGGCGTCGGTTTGCCAAGCCGCTAATATTGTCTTAAGTGATGATGATTGGTTTAAGATTTGGATTACGTCGCAAGGTCATCCTGTTCCATAGCAAAGCCTGATTGTGGAGAGCGGTTGGCTCTTCACTAGCTTGCAGTTCATTGTTGAGTTTACTCCTTTCTGATTTATGCAATAGACTTCTATTAGGTGTTCTATTACATATGCCTAATATAAATAATTAAAATAACCAAAAAAAAAGATTTAACTTGCACATTTTTTGCTACAATAGTCCGTCAGCTATTTTATTTCTGGGGTAAGAGATTGTGCGTAAGGTTTATAGAGCAGTACTCATTGGCTGTATGTTGTTATTTGTATCCGCAACACAAGCGATCACGCTACCCGATCCTCAGGGTAAGGTGATTTTAGTGATTGGCGGCAAGATTACCAATACTGGAAAGGATGGCAAGACCGTTCGGTTAGACCGTCAAATGTTATCGGATATTGGTATTGTGGAAAGCACTACCTCGACGCCATGGGCGAAAAAAGAAGAGAACTATACCGGTCCATTGCTTCGCCAAGTATTAGAATACGTTGGGGCAAAGGGCTCCACTATGCGAGTACAGTGGCGTAAGAAGCACAGTACTATTTTGCCGATTAGCGATGCTTACAATTACAGCTTATTATTGGCAATGGACATGAACGGTAAGCCCGTTGATAGTCGAGAAAAAGGTCCGTTGTTTCTCCTTTACCCAGTTGAGAAAATACCTGGGTTAGATACAACTGTTCTACAAAATCGGTCTCTGTCTCAAGTAGAAAGCATCATTGTTGAATGAACTTTGCTAGCTAGCCGCAGCATTTTTTGAATTTCTTCCCTGATCCGCAGGAACAAGGATCGTTCCGGCCAACATTTTGTTTAGGGATTGTGGTTTTGGTAAGTGGTGCTGTTTTGATGTCATGTTCCCCTCCAATATATAGCCACTGACCCTCTTCTTTTCTAAACCAAGACTTTTCATTTAGTTCACCTTGGTGCATGCCTTCTTTAAAGTAAGCACGAAAGGTTACTGTGCCAGTATTGTCGCTGGTTTGACCTTGTTCCGTTGCTAAAATCTCAAGCCGAGTCCAGTTGGTTAAGGCATTACTGTTATCTAAGGCTTCTACTTCATCCTCATTCACTTGGCCTTTCTCTAGCCGCTGAGTAGCAAGGATATAATCCATTTTATTCATAGCAAATGCAGAGTAACGGGAACGCATAAGAGCTTCTGCGGTGGGAACGCTAGCCGCCCCGCTGTGATAAAGACCACAGCATTCAGAGTAGGGGGTTGTACTGCCACAAGGGCAAAGAGTTGGGAGTGTCATTGATCGATCACCTTACATCGCCAAATAGTCAATAAGATGCGTATAATACCGCTTTATTTAATGGCTAACAGGAATTATTTGTGACCTCATCGGGACCCACTTCATTTTTCTGGTTTGATTTTGAAACCACAGGAACAGACCCCGCACGAGACAGGCCGATGCAATTTGCAGGCATTCGGACGGACTTAAACTTTCAACCCATTGGCGAGCCAATCATGTTGTATTGCCGCCTTTCAGAAGATGTCTTGCCACAGCCAGAAGCCTGTTTACTCACTGGGATTACCCCGCAGGATGCAAACCGTGAAGGTTTGTGCGAAGCCGAATTTATGCAGGCTATTGAAGCAGAGTTGTCTCAACCAGGTACCTGTGCCTTAGGCTATAACACCATTCGATTTGATGATGAAGTGGTGAGGTATGGTTTTTATCGTAACTTTATTGATCCTTATGCTCGTGAATGGCAAAACAACTGCTCACGTTGGGATATTATTGATTTGGTACGCATGGCATATGCAATGCGTCCAGATGGCATTGTTTGGCCTAAAGACGAAGAGGGTCAGGTGTCCATGAAACTGGAAGCTTTAACGAAAGCCAATAACATCGCCCATGACCAGGCCCACGATGCTTTGTCAGATGTATATGGCACGATAGAGATGGCAAAGTTGATACGAGACAAGCAACCGAAATTATTTCATTACTATTTGAAAATGCGCCAGAAACACGAACTGCAGCAGTTCATTGACCCGGTTCGGATGAAACCTTTTTTGCATATTTCTGGAATGTTTGGTCAGGCACGTAAATATGCAGCCTTTGTGGTGCCACTTGCCGCGCATCCAACTAATAAAAATGGTGTGATTGTTTATGATTTAATGTCCGATGCACAGCCGCTGGTGGATTTGTCAGTAGAAGAGATTCGTCACCGAGTGTTCACATCCAAAGAGGCGCTTGGTGAGGTAGAGCGCTTACCGCTTAAAGTGATTCATTACAATAAATCACCAGCGGTGGCACCAGCGACTTTTCTGAAAGACAAAGCAGTTGTTGAACGTTTAGAGTTGGATGGTGATATTTGTCGTCGTAATTTGGCGTTACTCAAACAGCATGCTTATGTGGCGGCAAAAATACGCGATGTATTTATGCAAGAAGAGCGAGCGATACCCAATGACCCAGATTTAATGTTGTATTCAGGGGGCTTTTTCTCGAGGGATGATAAGGCACGAATGGAAACCATACGCTCAACACCGCCTGAGGCGTTGAATGAGTTGGAAATGTCGTTTGATGATCGTCGTTTACCTGAAATGTTAATGCGCTATATTGGTCGCAATTATCCTGAATATTTGAACGAGCAACAGCGTGAACAATGGGAAGAATATCGTATGATTCGTTTAACGGAAAGTGATGGAGGGGGCTCGATTACTATGATGTCCTTTTTTGAGCGTTTGAATAGCCTTGCACAAACTGGTGATCTCGCTCCGGCGAAACAGATTATGTTGCAGGACCTTGCGGACTACGCACAAGGTATCTATCCCATTGGGTAAGTAGGGTTAAATCATGAGTGAACAACGTAGAGGGACGCATTGGCTGGTTGGTTTAGCGGCTTTTGTGATTATTATCGCTGGATTAAAAAGTGCATCGCAGATAGTGGTGCCGTTTATGTTGTCAGTATTTATTGCCATCATTTGTGCGCCTTTTATGGCCACACTGCGACGATATGGTTTACCAACATGGTTGTCAATTTTGATTGTGGTGTTGATAGTATTAGTTGGTATTGGAAGTTTGGCTGCCTTGGTGGGCTCTTCAATGGATAATTTGTCCGATCAATTACCAACCTATAAGCAGAACTTTGCGAAGCAAATGGAGGCGCTTTTTTCTAGCCTCAATGGTATTGGTATTCATATTTCTGATAGTCGTGTGCAAGAGTATCTTGACCCTTCTTCTCTTATGAAGCTCTTCACTAAGGCGTTAACTGGCCTAGGTAGTGCTTTAACCAATATTATTTTGGTGATTATGACCGTTGTTTTTATCCTATTTGAAGTGGTTGAATTACCCAAAAAATTAACTTTAGCCGTGTCCGATGCAGAAAAATCCTTAAGTGGCGTTCGTTCTTTTGTTGAGTCGGTCAATCGTTATTTGGTTATTAAAACTCTTGTTAGTATTCTTACGGGAGTAATGATTGCTATTTGGCTGTGGGTGATAGGGGTGGATTTTCCAATTCTATGGGGTGTGTGTGCCTTTTTGCTGAACTTTGTCCCGAATATTGGTTCTATCATTGCGGCGGTGCCTGCTGTGATGTTGGCTTTTGTTCAGCTAGGAGCATTTTCAGCAGGCTTAACAGCGGCGGGCTTTGCTGTTGTGAATTTAGTGATTGGTAATGTAATTGAGCCTCGTTATATGGGAAAAGGGCTGGGCTTATCCACGCTAGTTGTGTTTCTGTCATTATTACTTTGGGGATGGGTATTTGGTCCTGTTGGTATGTTGTTGTCGATCCCGCTGACCATTATTGTGAAATTAGCTTTTGAGGCGAATCCTCGCATGCACTGGCTAGCGGTGATGATCGACTCAAATACGTCGGCAGCGGATACCAATAAAGATAAAGGTGAAAAAAAATAAGGCAATCGGTCGGCTTATTGTCACAACGACAAGCCCTTTACAAATTATTCCATAGACGAAAAAACCAACTTGAAAGAAAACAAGTTGGTTTTTTTAGTCAAGCAAGCTGATAAACGAACCGAGTTCAGGTTCAATTACAAGTTAGCAATTTTCTTTAAATGACTGTGAGAGTCATTCTCGTTATCATTTAGTTGGTATTCATTCACATCAGAAGCTAATTGATCCGCCTGAGCGAGCAAACTTTCAGAGGCCGCCGCAGCTTCCTCTACCAACGCAGCATTTTGCTGTGTCATTTCATCCATATTGCTAACGGTCTTACTCACTTCATTCAGTGCGATGGATTGTTCCGATGAGGCATCAGCGATTTCGGTCATGATGTCGTTCACTTGTTTGATAGCATTGACAATGTTTTTCATCGTCTCACCTGATTCACTCACTAGCTCATTGCCGCTATCAATGTTATGGGCTGACTCAGAGATTAAATCTTTAATTTCTTTGGCGGCATTGGCAGAACGTTGCGCTAAAGATCTGACTTCTGAGGCAACCACCGCAAATCCACGCCCTTGTTCTCCAGCTCGAGCAGCCTCAACGGCAGCGTTTAACGCCAAAATATTTGTCTGAAATGCTATCCCATCGATCATGCCAATGATATCCGATATTTTTTGTGATGAGTTATTAATTGAAGACATGGTATTCACCACTTGCTCTATTAATTCTCCTCCTTTTGTTGCGATAGAAACCGCGTTTGAAGTTAATTCATTGGCTCGTTTTGCGTTCTTAGCATTCTGTGAAACTGTACTGGTCATTTCTTCCATGGTGGAGGAGGTTTCTTCTAAACTGGCAGCCTGTTGTTCGGTACGAACAGACAAGTCGCTATTACCTGTGGAAATTTCACGAGCACTCACATGAACAGTTTCAGAAGCTTGGCGTATTTGCACAATAATCTGTGTCATGGTATCGAAAAGTGAGTTAACCCCTTGAGATATCGCTAATGTTCCTTCAAATTTACCCTCAGTGGGAATTCTCTTTCTTAAATCCTTGCCTGAAGCGGCTTCAATTGCAGAGTTAACTTCTTTGATGGTTTCTTGCAATTGTTGTTCAGCAAGTACTTCATTTGTGATATCAGTGGCAAACTTAACGACTTTGTATGGTTTGCCGGAAGAGTCACGAATAGGGCTGTAGTTTGCTTGAATCCAAACGACACTGCCATTTTTATGCATCCGAGGAAAACGTCCAACAAAATGCTTGCCTTGAGAGAGATCCTGCCAAAACTTTTTGTATTCGTCGCTTTTTCTGTAGTGAGAGTCCACAAATAAACTGTGATGCTGGCCTCGGATTTCGTTGATCGAGTAGCCTAATGTGTCTAGGAAATTTTTATTTGCATCCAGAATAGTGCCATCCAATTTGAATGCTATGACGGCTTGCGAAGCAGAAATTGCCGCTAACTGACTTTCATAATCGGCATTTTGATTCTTTTTATCAGTGATGTCTGTGGCATACTTAACGACTTTATACGGTTTTCCATTATCGTCAAAAATAGGATTGTAACTTGCTTCAATCCAAATAGGCTTGCCTTCTTTCGTGTAACGACAAAATTCACCTGTTTTGAACTCGCCTTTTCCTATAGTGTCCCAAAAGTGTTTATAGTCTTCACTGGTACGATATTGGGGATCAACAAAAATACCGTGATGCTTACCCTGTATCTCTTCTAATCTATAACCAAGGGTGTTTAAAAAGTTTTCATTAGCAAAGAGGATGTTTCCTTTTAAATCAAACTCTATGATTGCCTGTGAGAGAGATATAGCAGCTAATTGACCTCGTATATTAACTAGCTCCTCCTTATCAACAACGACTTTGTTATCATCTATAGGTGTTGAAAACCAGTTTTTAAACATGATATAAGCATCCTATCCTAATAATGGTTCAGTTGTATTTTTGCAGTCTTTCAAAACAGTGTAAGTTTTTCTTGGTTTTGTCTACGATAAAAAATTGATGCTAAATGCTTTATCCTAAGACTAGTAAAAAAAAATCAAAAAGCCAAAAATCTTGGTAGAAATACGTTTCAATATGTAAACTCTTTTCCAATCAGTGAATTAAGTTCCTTTTTGGCACTTTCAAAATCAATGGATTGCATAGCACTCCTAAGTGCGTCCACTTCGGGAAAATCAAACATTCCTAATTTCTTTTCAAGGTATTGATAGTGGTCTAAAGAGCGTAAGTTGCAGCTCTCAACCAAGTTTAGTAGAAACACCAACTCTTCATCTAAATCCATTTCTTCTGTCTGGGCCAGCTGAGAGAGTGGTGAAGAGGTGTTATCTGACGGCACTTGCGTGGTAAGAGAAATTTTGTTTGCATGGGGGGCTGTTTGAAAAGAAGTGGGCGCTGTTGGGTCATTACTTTCTCCTTCGTTTTGTTCAAAATAGCAAGAAATAGTGTGGTTAAAGGCATAACATATTCGTTTTATTTCAGTAATTTCCTCAATCAAATCAGAAGGTATTGGAGAGGGAAGGCTTTTTAAGCGTGTTTCTAAGTTATTTGCGCGTGTCGACAGCGACATGAAGGCAAATGTGGCGAACCCACCTTTTAAAATATGCAATCCTTTTACTGTCTGATCATTTATTTCTTCAAGATAGGTTACTGCGGTCATGACTTCCTTTTGAAAAGCGAATAAGGCCATTTTATAGGTGTCAAATGAGTCTAAGAACCGAGATAGGGCAAGATCGAATGTTGCGTTGCTAATATCAAATCCATTGTTTTTGAAGTAATTGAGAAAATTCAGTTTTTGTCTGTATTCGGTATCCATTTTATTGCCCCTTTAACTATTTGATAAATCAAGCTTTTCAATGAGTTGTTTGCTAAGTGTAAACAAGAGACATGGTACGATCAGAGGAGTACTATAAACACCTAGAGGCTTATAGCAAAAGAGCTTGTTTAGGGTTCTGATATTTTCATTCATCTTTCTATCCATTATTAATGGCAGCATAGGGATTCTTCACTATACTCATGGTAAAAATAGGTGCTATTTAAGGATTGGACAAGGCCATAGGATGAAATTGATTACTCAAGAATTTGATCATACCCCTACCGTTCTTCTAGTTGATGACCAGCCTTCGGTTGCTTTTATTGTAAAAAAGATTTTAGAAGGCTATTGTGAGTTGCTTTATGCTTCTCATCTTAGTAAGGCTCATGAGCTTTTGATAAAGACTGAAGTCGATCTGGTGTTGTTAGATATTGAGCTACAAGGAGAAACGGGCTGGAATTTCATCGAACAACTTAAGGCTATCTACGAGTTGTCCGATCTACCTCCTATTATGTTTATTACCGGTCATACTGGTAGTGAGATAGAAGAAAAGGCTTTGGAGCTTGGGGCTGCAGACTTTATTATTAAGCCCATCGTCCCTGCTATTTTAAAAATGAGGGTCATGAACTTATTACGAATCAAGTCACTTGATAGGCAAGCCGTATTTTATAAAAATCAATTGGAAGATATGGTAAAGCACTCTGCAATGGTAATTTCCTTTTGGTCATCTGATTGGCAATGTTTGTACTTTCGTGATAGCGATCAGGAAGAGTCTGCACCAAATACAGTGCAATTGGTTGATATTATTCCGGCATCTTTAGCAAGCAAAGTGATGCAAATCGGCACTGAAGAAGGATCTCATCAGGTTCAGGCGAGCAGTGAGATTGATGATGGTATCAGTGGCCTAACGATGACAATGCGGCACTCTAATATCTTTGGTGATTATATCTTTCTGTCATTTACACGTGTGTCAGAGACAGCTTGATGGTTCAGGTCGTTGGCTCAGTTTATCTATTCGTGTCATGTATCAGAAAACGAGTTGGTGAAATGCGTAAATACATCGACATTTATCGAAGTAAGTTTGTGAATTAAAATCGACTAGGTAAACTCTCTAAAACATAATGTAATTAGCATTTAAGCTAAGTCATTGCTTTGGAGGAATTTATGAACGGTTCATTTCAATCCCTTTTTGTTGATAATGTGTCTCGTCAGCATTATCAAGCGGATCCAGCTACAACGGAAAAGTCACATATACAGGTCGTTATATGGCCAACTTTTTCTGGCCTGACACAGTTTGAAAAAGGCATTGCAGACCAAATCGCAGCCTTCGGGTACTCTGCAACGGCTTTGGATCTCTATGGTACGAATACTCCTGAAAGCATGGAAGATAAGCGCTCAATAATGGGGGTCTTACTTTCTGAAGAGTCGCCATTACATGATTTGCAACGTTCACTAGTAGAAGCGGCTTGCCCAAATGCATCCGGTAAAACCATTGTTCATGTTGGGTTTTGCTTAGGGGGGCGTTTGTCTCTGGAAGCTGGGCTTCATTTGACTGGTAGTAAAGGGGCAGTAAGTTTTCATGGGCTGATGAGTTTCTATCGCGCTGCCAAGGAAGATGTCAACCAGGATGTGAAAATTATGGTACTCAATGGTTATGATGATCACTTAGTTAGCGATGAAGATTCACAGTCAGCGAAGCACTACTGGACAGAGCTAGGCATTGATTTCCAATTTATGGATTTTGGTAATACGATGCATTCTTTTATGCTGCCAAGTGCGAACAATCCAGACCATGGTAGTATGTACAACCCAACGGTTGCTAAGCGTGGCTACCATTATCTAGAGTATTTTTTGAGTGAGTTTTAAGCCTAATTAAACGGCTTCTATTCTAAATAATACGATTAAATGCCCTCACTTGAGGGCATTTTTGTATGGTGTTGCTCTTTTATTGTTTTACTTTGCTTCTATTCTGTTAACCACGCACTGGCACTGGCCGATCAATTAGCGCCTCTCCTTTTTGGTTAAAAAGGTAGCAGTCTTGTTTATTGATACCGACCTCAACAGATTCACCATTCTTAGTTAAGTTTTGGCCACTGGCTTCGATAGTTAGTTTGTGGCCCTTATGTTCACCATATAGGAAAGTGGTGCCACCTAAATGCTCTGCAACATCGACTTTAACACTCAACGTAAAGTCCGCGTTTTGTGTGGTTTCACTGACATGTTCAGGTCTCAGACCAAGTTTTACATGGTCGTTTTTCGCGACCTTGATGCCATCCACATCTAATTGAATGATTTGTCCTGCAACATCAATGGTGGCAAGGTCGTTGCCATCGATTTCCAATACTTTTGCATCTAAAAAGTTCATTTTTGGCGAGCCAATAAAACCTGCGATAAAATCATTGGCTGGGTTATGGTAAAGTTCGAGTGGCGAACCAACCTGTTCGACTCTTCCGTCGCGTAGTACGACAATTTTGTCGGCTAAGGTCATGGCTTCGACTTGATCGTGGGTGACGTAAATCATCGATGACTTTAAGCGGTTATGTAGCTTAGCTATTTGAATGCGCATGTCGACGCGAAGCTCTGCATCCAAGTTAGATAAGGGTTCGTCAAAAAGAAACACATCCGGTTGGCGCACAATGGCGCGACCAATGGCAACCCTTTGACGTTGGCCTCCGGACAGCTGCTTGGGTTTGCGTTTAAGAAGTGGCTCCAGTTGCAGTATGCTGGCGGCATTGGCCACTTGCTTTTTGATTTGCTCAGGGTCGCCTCCAGTCATGCGCAAGCCAAAACTCATGTTTTCCTCGACAGTCATATGCGGATACAAGGCATAGGACTGGAATACCATGGCTACACCTCGATCGGCCGGAGCAACATGGTTCATGTTTTGTTCATTGATCTCTAGAGAGCCTTCGGTGATGTCTTCTAAACCAGCAATTAAACGCAGTAGCGTTGATTTACCACAACCAGATGGACCAACAAAGACGACAAATTCGCCATCCTCTAGGTCTAGATTGACTCCATGAATGGTTTCGATGTCATTAAAGCGTTTGATGACGTTTTTTAAAGTTATTGTTGCCATGAAATTACCTTACTGCTTGTCGGAGGCGATGGCCCCCATACGAGAGGAGACCTTCAAACAAGCTTCTTTAACCAGTGTTTGAAAGTTTTGGAAACGCGCGTCATCGACTCGAAATTTCGGGGCGGTGATACTAAGCGCTGCGATGGGTTCGTTTAAATGGTTAAAGATGACCGATGCGGCACATTGAATGCCTTCTTCATGCTCTTCTAAATCCAGTGAAATCTTGCTCTTACGAATGTCGGCCAATCTGGCTTTTAGGTCGTCCGCATTGGTAATAGTGGTTGGTGTATGACGAATAAAGGATTGCGCTTTTATCGCTTCTTCTAGCTGTTCCTCCTTTAGAAATGCCATCATGGCTTTTCCTACGCCAGTACAATAACCGGGGCCTTTTTTACCAACAGCCGAGAATAAGCGTAAGCTTTTTTGGCTTTCCAGTTTGTCAATGTAAATGACATCTCCACGGTCTAACACGGCTAAGTGAATGGTTTCACCGGTTTCCTTCCATAGATGCTTCATTTGATCTGCAGCGATGTCTCTCACATCAATTTTCGACCAAGACTGATGAGCTAACTCTAATAAACCATACCCTGGATGGTAGGTTTGGGCGTCTTCATCGAAGCGTAATAAACCTTTATCGACAAGTGAGAGCAAAATGCGATGGGCTGTTGCTTTAGGTAAATCTGCGCTTTCAACAATCTCGGCGAATCTTAGAGGTATCTCAGACATGCACACCTTCTGGAGCAAGCTTAGCGCTTTATCCAGAGAGGAGCCTCCGCTTTTGGTCTCCGATTTTGTCATGGTAGTTCTCCAAAAAGTAAGCTTAATAATCTTTATATCTATATATGGAACTCGGTTCCATTATTTTTTATTAAGTGTTGCAAAAAATGGAACTTTATTCCATTATTTTTTTTAGGTGAGTTGTCTGTCAAGAATGATGACCCTTTATTTTAATAAAAATAGTTATAACTCTAACAAAAATAGTTATAACTCTAACAAAAATAGTTATAACTCTAACAAAAATAGTAATAAAAATAAGAGGTGGGTTAGCATGCAGAAATTGCATCGCAAACAACAACAATGGATGCCGATTGCCTTTCTTGCGCCGGCCGTCATTTTGTTTTCAGTGTACGTTATCTTCCCCATTGTTCAGAGTGTTTGGTTAAGCTTCTATCAATGGGATGGGCTTGGTGAAAAAACCTTTGTTGGCTTTGGTAATTATATTGAGTTGTTTCAGGATGGTCAGTTCTGGACCGCATTTGTCAATAATATTTACTGGTTGATTTTTTTCATGTTGGCGCCACCTATTGGGTTATTGCTAGCGTTGTTTTTAAACCAAAAAATGATGGGCATTCGCTTTGTTAAAGCCATGTTCTTCTTTCCTTTCGTTATCTCTCAAGTGGTGGTTGGCTTAGTCTTTTCCTGGTTTTACGATCCGAGCTTTGGTCTGTTCAATAAATTCATTGAACTGTTTGGCTTTCAGCCGATTGCGGTCTTGTCGGATCCAAATGTGGTTACCTTTGGCATTATTGCCGCTGGGTTATGGCCGCAAATTGCCTATTGCATGATTTTGTATCTCACAGGGTTAAACAATCTCAACCCGGATCAAATTGAAGCCGCCCGATTAGATGGCGCTTATGGCTGGAAAATGCTGCGTCATGTAATTCTTCCTCAGCTAAAGCCAGCGACGTTTATTGCTATTGTAGTTACTGTCATCGGTGCTTTACGAAGTTTCGATTTAGTGGCGACCATGACCTCTGGTGGACCATTTGGTAGCTCCAGTGTGCTGGCTTACTTCATGTACGAACAGTCGATTTTCAATTATCGCGTGGGCTATGGCGCTGCTATTGCCACGGTCTTGTTCCTGATGATGGATATCTACATTGCCTACTTTCTATGGCGCATGCTGAAGAGTGAGAAAGCCTAATGTTTCCTACCCCAATCGAAAAAAGATCATTACCTTTTAATATTAGTTACCGTGTCGCGGTTTGGATTGCCTTAATTTTATGGCTCTTACCTTTGATTGCGGTGTTATTAACCTCAGCGCGTTCTACGGCGGATTTAAATGCGGGAAATTACTGGGGGATTCCCTCCCAGTGGATGCTTGTTCAGAATTATGAGCAAGTCTTTACGCAAACCCCCATGCTGCGTTATTTATTAAACTCCATCATTATTACAGTGCCAGCTGTTATTGGCGCGGTGTCCTTGTCGACATTAGCTGGATATTCACTGGCAAAGTTTAAATTTCGTGGGCGTATGGGGTTATTTGCAGCTTTTATCGCCGGGAATTTTGTTCCCTTTCAAATTTTAATGATACCCGTACGAGATTTAACCATTCATATGGGCTTATATGATACCGCTAGTGGTTTGATTTTATTCCATATTGCCTTCCAAACAGGGTTTTGTACCTTGTTTATGCGCAACTTCATCGTGGGCTTGCCTGATGAATTGATCGAAGCGGCAAGGGTGGAAGGGGTGAGTGAGTGGAAGATTTTCCGCCATATCGTCTTACCCTTGGTCAGGCCTGCGCTAGCAGCTTTGGCTGTGCTTATTTTTACCTTTGTTTGGAATGATTATTTTTGGGCCTTGGTCTTGGTGCAAAGCGATGATGTACGCCCGATTACCGCCGGTATCGCAGCCTTGAAAGGTCAGTGGATGGCATCCTGGCAGTTAATTTCGGCTGGCTCCATTGTTGCTGCATTGCCTCCGGTGATGTTGTTTTTTGCCATGCAACGGCACTTTATTGCGGGTCTAACGCTCGGTGCAACGAAGGGGTAATGGTGATGAAAAATACACACGATATTGCTCTGTATCGTCAGGATAGACAGAATCAAACGTTGGTGATTGCTTGCCCACAAGATGGCGCGCCAGAATTGCTCTACTTTGGACGAGCTTTACCAAAAGATACTCACTTAAACAGTCTTTATTGGTCTCAGCAGCAAGCAACTCAGCAGGCATCATTGGACGTACCCGCTCCAATGAGTTTGATTCCTGAAGCAGGCCAGGGTTGGTTGCAATCTCCTGGAGTAGAAGCCAGCGCAGTAGATCGGCCTGCTTGGGCAATGTGTTGGTCACTGTCAAACGTTCATCAGCAAGCGGATGGCTTTTTGATTGAGCTGGAAGATACTCGGGCTCAGCTTGCTGTGGCATTGTCTATTGGCTTGCAGCCATCTGGGCTGTTACGGCAACAGCTGACACTGACGAATCAGGGACAAGGAGATATTACCGTTCATCGTCTTGCCTGCACCCTGCCAATGCCGCCACATTTCACTCAGATGCTGAGTTTTTATGGCCGTTGGTGCCAAGAATTTCAACAACAACGGAGTGAGTGGCAAAGTACCTGGTTGCAAGAGAACCGTCATGGTCGTAACTCTCATGCTAATTTTCCGAGTGTGATTCTTGGCGAGCAGGGTTTTAGTGAAGAGCAAGGGGAGCTGATTGGCTCACACTTAGCGTGGAGTGGCAACCATCGGCTTAAAGCAGATTACACCATGGAAGGCCATCGGTATTTGCAAGCGGAGGCTCTCTATTTACCTGATGAGATCGTGCTAAGTTCCAGTCAATCGATCAGTACCCCAGAGTTATTAGCCAGTTACAGTCGAGCGGGACTCAATATGGTGAGTCAAGTATTTCATCAGCATGCTAGAGAGCGACTCGTACTAAGCAAGCCCCGTCCGGTGCATATTAATACGTGGGAAGCTTTTTATTTTGACCATGACATAACGCGTTTAAAGGCCCTCGCCGATACTGCTGCTCATGTTGGTGTTGAGCGCTATATCTTAGACGATGGATGGTTTCGAGGGCGCAGTAATGATCAAGCAGCACTAGGGGATTGGTTTGTTGATCAGGAAAAATACCCTAACGGTCTGACGCCGTTAATCGATCATGTGAAAGGACTGGGCATGGAGTTTGGTTTGTGGTTTGAGCCAGAAATGGTGAATCCCGATTCCGACCTTTATCGCTCCCATCCAGAGTGGGTTTTGCAACTGCCACAATACGATGCGGTTCTCGCTCGCCATCAACTGGTATTGAACTTAGCCAAACCAGAAGTATATGACTACCTACGAGAACGCCTGTTTAGCTTATTAAAGGGCTATCCAATTGATTACATTAAATGGGATATGAACCGAGATTACACCCAGCCTGGTGGTGAGATCTGCCCCCAAGCCTATGAACAGGTTGTTGCTTTGTATCGTCTGCTTGGCGAATTAAATACTGCGTTTCCGGACTTAGAAATTGAAAGTTGCTCATCCGGTGGCGCTCGCGTGGATTTCGGGATTTTGAACTTTACTAAGCGTTTCTGGGCATCTGACTGTAATGATGCTTTTGAGCGCCACAGTATTCAGCGAGGTTTTAGTTATTTTTTCCCGCCTGAAGTGATGGGCTCACATATCGGGCCGGATCAAAGTCATACCACAAATCGCATTCACGACGTAGCGTTTCGTGCAGGTACCGCCATGTTGGGGCATTTAGGCATTGAGTGGAATTTGTTGGATGCTAATGCCGAGCAAAAAGCGATCATTGCCCGTTGGATCTCTCATTATAAAACCTATCGTTCAGTGCTGCATTCAGGTCGTAATTGGCGTTTACCCAGTGCTGATGGTCGAGCACAAGCCCAATGGGCGTTGAGTGAGGATGGTCAAGAGGGGCTGTTGGTTTATAGCCAATTGACGATGCCGAAGCAGGCGCAAACCTTACCCGTTCGTTTACCCGGGCTAGAGGCAGAACAGAACTATCAAATCAGTGTATTGGAACACAGTCCATTACCTGGGCACTTGATGAAAGCTTTACCTGCGTGGTGGAAAAACGACCTTATTTTAAATGGCGCGACGTTAAGTCAATTAGGACTGCAATTACCGATATTGGATCCAGAATCCTTATTAATGCTGTCTATTCGCGCTATATCCCGTTTGGAGGCTCAGTAAATGACCGATTCTACGAAAGACAAAAAGGATAGCCAACCAGTCAATGGCGAGAAAAAACCACTCCGTAGCCAACAATGGTATGGCAAGTTAGATAAGGACGGTTTTATTCATCGCAGCTGGATGAAAAATCAAGGTTTGCCAGACCACAGTTTTGATGGTCGTCCTGTGATTGGCATTTGCAATTCTTGGAGTGAGTTGACGCCTTGTAATGCCCACCTTCGTGAATTAGCTGAGTACGTAATGCAAGCGGATGAAGGTGCTGACTTGGATTTCTTAGTCGGTAATAGTGGCTCAAAAGTGAGTAGGGAGTCGCATTAATGTCAAACAATAAAAATAATAACCAGAACCATCTGAATTCGACTCAAGCTTATCCTCAGTACCCCAGTTTGTCGGGGCGTCATGCTTTGGTGACAGGGGGCGCATCGGGGATAGGTGAGGCATTGGTTCGAGCGTTGGCGCAACAAGGTTGCTTGGTGAGCTTTTTTGATATTGATCAAATCGCAGGCAAAACCTTGTCGGAAGAGCTAAACGGCAAAGGGCTGAAAACACATTTTAGCAGAGTGGATTTAACGGACATTGAGACACTGAAAAGTACGATTATAGAGCGGATAGCCGATTGGGGAGCCATTCGTCTCCTTGTCAACAACGCCGCCAACGATCAGCGCCACAGTCTGCAAGATTTTAGTTCAGAGCAGTTTGATCAATGTATGTCAGTCAATTTAAAGCCTCACTTCTTCACGGCTCAAGTGGTTGCTCCTGCTATGGCTGAAGCTGGGGGCGGTAGCATTATTAATATGAGTTCTAACTCTTGGATGTTGGGCTTGTCTGGTTACCTAGGTTATGTCACGGCCAAAGCTGGGATTTCTGGTTTAACCAAAGGCTTGGCTCGAGAACTTGGCGGGCAAAAAATTCGGGTTAATACGGTCTTGCCGGGGTGGGTGATGACGGAAAAACAAAAGCATCTTTGGCTGACTCCAGAAGCGGAAGCAGAACTGATGATTCAGCAAGCTCTTAAGGAAAAAATTGAGCCAGAAGATGTGGCAGATCTAGTGTTGTTTTTGGGGTCTGACAACAGTCGCATGATTTCAGGACAAAGTCTTGTTGTCGACGGAGGGCGTTTGTGATGACACAGACTCGTCCAGTGTTTGACTCAGATCCTTTTGTGCCTTTGTGTATCGCTGTGGATTGGGGAACGACCAATTTACGTGCTTTTCTAATGGGTCAAACTGGACATATCCGCGCCAAGAGAAGCAGTGATCGAGGCATGCTAACCCTCAATAGCGATGAGTTTGAATCTGTTCTACAGGATTTTTTAGGCGATTGGTTGCACCCTGATGTGCCTATTTATATGGCAGGCATGGTGGGCAGTCGTGGAGGCTGGCAAGAGGTGCCTTACCAAGTTTGTCCGATGCAACTCGACACACTTGCTGAGCACTTGTGTTGGCTTGATAGTCATTTGCCTTGTGAGGTAGCCATTGTACCAGGGCTTCAAGGGATTGGTATCAGTGGGCATTTCGATGTGATGCGCGGTGAGGAAACCCAGCTGTTAGGGGCGATGGATTGGCTGTATGAACAAGGTCAAGCGGATCAAGCTGTGTTGTGTTGTTTACCTGGCACCCATAGTAAATGGGTCCCCCTGTTGAAAGGGGAGGTAACTCAGTTTTCGACCAGTTTTTCGGGGGAAATGTTTGCGCGATTGAGCAATGAATCCAGCTTGGTGAAGGGGCTACCTAAGCAGGATTCCCTGAATAAAGAAGGCTTTCAACAAGGTCTATTAGCCAGTCAGCAAGCGGGTGGCTTATTGCACCATCTGTTTAGTGTTCGCAGTGACTCTGTTTGTGGACGTTTACCGGAAGAGCAGGTGCGAGATTATCTCTCTGGAATTGTTATCGGGCACGATGTGAACGATATGCTGGCTGCGCAACCGCAACCTATCAGCAGCGTGTTGATTGTTGGTAGTGAACATCTCTGCGAACGATATCAAGTCGCCCTGTCGTTTCATCAGGTAGCTTCTCAATGTTTGGACGCCAGTGAAGCGAGTATTCGTGGTTTAACACGCTTGGCTCGCCAGCAAGTGCGTCAGGAGCAACAAATAGGAGAAAAGAAGTAATGAACACATCTTTTAATGAGTTAATGGCTGAGTTTCCTATGGTTGCCATTTTACGAGGTATTAAACCAGAGGAGGTGGTTGAGCATACTCAAGTGTTAATTGATTCTGGTTTTCGATTGATCGAAGTGCCACTGAATTCACCGGATGCCTTTACCAGCATTCGCTTATTGCAACGCACTTTTGGTCAGCAGGCTTTGATTGGTGCGGGTACAGTTTTAACCATGGCGCAATTGACAGAACTGGTGGCTACGGGCGCTAAGTTGATGGTCTGCCCCCATACGGATGTGGAATTGATTAAGGCTGCGAAAGTCGCAGGCATGTACGCCATGCCTGGTTTTTTTACGGCGAGTGAAGCTTTTGCCGCACTTCATGCGGGGGCGGATGCCGTTAAATTATTTCCTGCCGAAGTTTTACCCAACATAAATGTTGTGAAGGCTCTGGGGGCAGTTATTCCACAGGATGTCTGGTTATGTCCTGTTGGCGGTGTGACGCCAGATAACGTGCCGGACTATTTTGCTGTTGGTGCAAAAGGGTTTGGTCTGGGGTCGGCTTTATACAAAAAAGGTCAGTCTGTTGAGGTGACCAAAGTCAATGCCGATGCCTTTGTGGCAGCTTGGAACGATTATAGACAAACATCTGTGTAAGTGACCAGAGAAGAAAAGGTCATAACAAGGAGAATAATAATGAAACAGATTAGTACCCAGCGTCATCAATTGGCAGAAGGGCCTTTTTGGAGTGAAGCGGAGCAAGCTTTGTATTGGGTCGACATTCCTGCCTGCCAAGTATGGTGTTGGCATCAAGAGGATAATCGATACGAGCATTGGACCTTGCCAAAGAAAGTATCTGCGGTTTTCACCACACAAAGTGACCGGCTGTTAGTGGCAATGGCCGATGGTATTGCTTATTTGGATAAAACCACCACAACGCTGGATTACTTGTGTGATTTAGACAGTGATCTCCCTAGCAATCGTAGCAATGATGCTAAGTGCGACCCTGACGGTGTGTTGTGGGTAGGAACGATGGATGATTTAGAGCAACAAATGACAGGGCGGTTATGGAAAATTACGCCTGAAGGCAAAAAAGCGTTAATGCTGGAGAATCTTGGTATCAGTAATACGTTCGCTTGGGATGAGGGGCGTGGGCGCTTTTACTTTGGCGACACAATGACACGTCGAATTCACGCTTATCCTTACCCTGAGTTTTATGATGTTCGCCTACAAAAGCCCTTTGTCGAAGTGAAAGAAGGGGTTGGAAACGATGGTTCTTGTATTGATCTTGAAGGGTGTCTCTGGAATGCAAACTGGAATGGCGCTCGTATTGTGCGCTATAGCCCAGAAGGGGAGATGTTGCAGACCATTGAATTGCCTTTTGCCAAGCCGACCTCGTGTGTGTTTGGTGGGCCAGAAGGAAAAACCTTGTTTATCACATCCGCTAGCGTGGATACCTCCGCTGAGCAATTGGCAAATCAACCACTGTCAGGTCATGTGATAGCGATTGAAATGGATGTGGCGGGTGCGCCCAGTCAGCCATTCGCGGGAGTTTAATCATGAAGTTAGGTGTGTGTTATTACCCAGAACATTGGCCAAAAAGTCGCTGGCAGCAAGATGCTCAAGAGATGCGCGAAATTGGCCTTGAGTATGTGCGTATTGGGGAATTTAGCTGGAGTACTATTGAGCCAGAACCTGGCGAGTTACATTGGGAATGGTTGGATGAGGCATTAGATATTCTTCATGAGCATGGTTTGAAGGTGATTCTAGGGACACCAACGGCAACCCCGCCGAAATGGCTGGTGGATCGCCACCCGTCTATGTTGGCAAAAGACGAGCAAGGCAGGATTCGTCATTTCGGATCGCGTCGTCATTATACCTTTGCCAGCCTTGATTATCGGGACGAATGTCGGCGAATGGTAACCTTAATGGCTGAACGTTACGGCCAACATCCTGCGGTGGTGTCTTGGCAGACGGATAATGAATATGGTTGTCATGATACGGTGCTGAGTTACGCAGAAGCGGATTTAATGGCGTTTCGTCTCTGGTTAAAAGACAAATATGGCACCATCGATCGCTTAAATACTGCTTGGGGAAATGTCTTTTGGAGTATGGATTACCGTTCGTTTGAAGAGGTTGATTTACCAAATTTGACGGTGACAGAAGCCAACCCCTCCCATCGTTTGGATTTTCAGCGTTGTTGTTCTGATCAAGTGGTTGCGTTTAATAAGTTACAGGTAGACATTCTACGTCAGTATTCAAAAGGCCGTGATTTAGTGCATAACTACATGGGCTTTTTTACGGCTTTTGATCATCATAAAGTCGGTCAAGATTTGGATGTGGCCAGTTGGGATACTTATCCATTGGGCTTTCTGGATCAAGAGGCCATCTATAGCCAAGAAGAAAAGCAGACTTACTTACGAGTAGGACACCCAGATTTTGGCGCTTTTCACCATGATCTATATCGTGGCTGTGGCAAAGGGCGTTTATGGATCATGGAGCAGCAACCAGGCCCAGTAAATTGGGCACCTCATAACCCGACCCCAGCGGAAGGCGCAGTGCGGCTATGGACATGGGAAGCGTTTTCTCATGGCGCTGAACTGGTCTCTTATTTTCGTTGGCGACAAGCGCCATTTGGTCAAGAGCAAATGCATGCAGGTTTGCTACGGCCCGATGGTCAAGGGGCAGAAGCAGCCAAAGAAGCGGCTCAAGTAGCGCAAGAGGTGTGTGATTTATCACAGGTGCTAGGGTTGAATGCCGAGGAATTAATGGTGTTACCTAAATCAGGTAATGTTGCCTTGATGTTCGATTATGATGCTTGTTGGTCATTGGATATTCAGCCGCAATCCCGTGCTTATCGTTATCTTTCTTGGTGTTATCGTGTTTATGAAGCGCTACGTGAGTTAGGTTTGTCGGTTGATATTGTTTCTAACCAAGCAGCTTTAGATACCTATCCATTACTCGTACTTCCTGCTCAGGCGCACATTTCTAAAGACCTGCAAGCAAGATTAAATAGCTATCAAGGGGTGTTATTGGCTGGTCCCCGCACAGGTAGCAAAACCGCTACCTATCAAATTCCAGATAACTTAGCGCCAGGTCCACTGGCCAATCTATTGCCGTTGACGGTTGAGCGTGTTGATGCGCTACCAGAGCACACTAAGCCATCAGTCTTTGGTCTTTGGGGGGAGGGCTCGTTGTGTTATTGGCATGAACAAATTTCCACGGATTTACCTTGTCTGTTAAAAGATCATACTGGCCAACCTGTTTTAGTAGGTTGTGATAAGCATTTCTATCTTGGTTCCTGTATAGATAAGTCACTTTTGAAAGCTTGTCTTGTGAAGTTAAGTGAAAAGGCTGGCCTCTCGACAGAGTACTTACCAACAGGGGTCCGTATTCGTGAGCGCGGTCCTTTACTCTTTGCTTTTAACTACGGACAACACTCCGCCCATTATCAACCCGATGATGCACAGATTCTGATTGGCAGTGAATCGTTACCACCTGCAGGGGTCGCTATTTGGCGACGTGACTTAACGGATAATCAATAAGACTGGTTTCCATCAATAACAACAAAAAGAGGATGTATCATATGAAAAAACTATCTTTGTTTTGTATAGGGGCGTTGGCGTCTGTCGCGGCGTCTTTATCCCATGCAGGGACCTTGGTGATTAACTCGGATCAGGCGGATCCTGCGCCGAAAAAAGCCTTTGCGGAAGTGATTAAAAAGTTTGAAGCGGAAAATCCCGATATTAAGGTCCAGTATAATCTCTATGATAAAGAGGGTTATAAAACCGCTATTCGTAACTGGTTGGTGACCAGTCCGCCAGATGTGGTGTTTTGGTATGCTGGTAACCGAATGAAGACCTTTGTGAAGAAGGGTTTGTTTGAAGATGTCAGTGGCATGTGGAAAAAAGAAGGACTTAAAAAATTGATGCCCTCTGCCGTCAGCGCTATGACGGTCAATAATAAACAGTATGGTATTCCTTACACTTATTATCAATGGGGGATTTATTATCGAAAAGATATTTTTGCGAAATTAGGCTTAAAAGTCCCTAAGACTTGGAAAGAATTTTTAGCCGTCAATGCTAAATTGAAAGCCAATGATATTACACCAATTACTATAGGAACCAAGTACTTGTGGCCTGCAGCTGGTTGGTTTGACTATCTCGATTTGCGTATTAATGGCTTGAAATTTCATATGGATTTGATGGATGGCAAAATTGCCTATACAGATCCGCGCGTGAGAAAAGTATTTGAGTACTGGGATCAGTTAGTAAAACCGGGTTACTTCTTGAAGAATAATGCTGCTTACTCATGGCAAGAGGCACAGCCGTTCTTGTATAACGGTAAAGCGGCAATGTATTTGATTGGGAATTTTATTACGCCCAACTTCCCAAAAAATCTTGAAAATAAAATGGGCTTCTTCCCGTTCCCAACCATTAATCCTAAAGTACCTGACGCGGAAGAAGCGCCAATGGATACTGTTAATATACCGAGTAAAGCGAAAAACAAAAAAGACGCTCGGAAATTTTTAGAGTTTATGGCGCGTGCCAGCACACAGACACTGGTTAATGCTGCGTTACTACAGATTCCTACCAATAAAGATGCCCATGCACCTAATGATGTATTCTTAAATGAAGGGGAGAAAATGCTCAAAGCGGCTTCTGGCACCTCACAGTTTTATGACCGTGATACCGATCCGGCGATGGCTCGAGAAGGTATGAAAGGGTTTCAAGAGTTTATGATGGAGCCAAATCGTCTTGATTCGATTTTGAAACGTTTGGAGCGAGTCAGAGAGCGTGTGTTTAAAGTGCAAAATTAGTTCTTGTCTGATGTGTAAAACAAAAAACCACTAGGTATTCTGAAGAGATCCCCAGTCATTGGACCATCCAATGACTGGGGATCTTTTTATATCATCATTTACGTGCGGTTTGATGAACAACACGTTTCTCTAAGGTATAGTTTTTATAAATATTGTGTAATTAGATTGCATTGAATGGTTGATGCATATTTTAGTTATGATATATCATAACGTTTTTAAAATACTTCTAAAGGACTCATTGCCTGCTCCGGGCGATGTAATACCTATATTTATAGTAAGGATGATAAATAATGCAAAGTTTTCTGCGTCTTTTTTTGGGCGACCGACAAGGTTTTTTTTACTGTTAAATCTCCTCATCACAATGACCGCTTCTGCGGTAGCCGCCGACAACCCAAAACCAACCTCACAAAATACTCTTTCTATCAGTGGCCCATTTGAGTTTACGAGTCTAGATCCCTCCAAAAATGGCTACATCTACACTCGTATGCAAGTGTTAGAAACCTTGTTAGGTGTCGATAATCAAGGTCATTTGATTCCGGAATTAGCTACCCAATGGCAGGTGAGTGATGATGGCCTAGCGTGGCGTTTTAAGCTAAGAAAGGGAGTGGTTTTTCATGGTGGGCAGCCTCTAGATGCGAATGCCGTCGTGAAGAGTTTATCGATCGCCATGGGGAAGCATGGCACTCTAGCAAAGGCACCTATAAGTAACATTCATGCTTTGAGCGAGGACGAAGTTGAGATACAGCTTACTCGACCTTACACCTTATTAGGGGCTGTGTTAGCAAATTACGCTAATAGCATTCTGTTGCCAGATAGTTATGGGAAGAAGGGTAATGTCTTAGCTATGTCAGGTACTGGGCCTTATGAGCTTTTCCAATACGCGCCGCCCCATAAGCTGGTGGTGAAACAGTTTGCTGGTTATTGGGGGAAGAAGGCGAGCATTCCTTTTGCGAGCTATTTGACGGGGCATCGCGCAGAAAGCCGTGTGCTGCAAGCTCGAAGTGGTCAGGCAGACATTGTGTTTGGTGTCGATCCGGCAAGTATTCCTATGCTGCAGCGTTTTCCTAATGTGTCTGTATTTGATGACGCTCTGCCACGGACAATTGTTTTAAAGCTGAATAGTGGCTATCCATCTCTTAATGATGTTCGTGCTCGACAAGCTCTGAGTTTGGCTATTAATCGTCGCGGCATTGCGAATGCAGTGCTTCGTTCTCCTGGATCACAAACCGAACAATTATTACCCGCCTCATTTGCCGACTGGCATTTACCCAATGTCAAAGTACCTGAACAGCCAGTAGTGAAAGCGCAAAAGCTGTTGGCATCATTAGGCTGGCATCTTAATCAAGATGGTGTTTTAGAGCGCGATGGTAAGCCTTTTGAGTTGACGTTAATTACTTATGCGGATCGCCCAGAGTTGATCACTGTTGCCACCGCCATTCAAGCTCAGTGGGCGAAAATTGGCGTCAAGTTAAAGGTGAATATGAGTAACTCTAGTGCGATCCCTGCTGGTCATCAAGATGGATCTTTGCAAGTCGCCTTGATGGCGCGTAACTATGGTTTTGTTCCTGATCCGTTAGGGGTGATGTTAAGTGATTATGGCCGCACTGGCAGCGATTGGGGCGCGATGAATTGGAATGACGAATCGGTTGATCGAGACCTTGCAACATTGCAATCAGTAACGGATAAGAAAGTCCGCCACCAATTAGCACAGCATGTTGCTCAGGTCATTTACCAAGATCGGCCAGTGATTCCTGTGACATTTTATAAGCAACATACAGCGGTAAATAGTCGGGTAAAAGGTTTTCACTTTGATCCTTTCGAGCGTACTTTTTACTTAAATGACATGGTGTTTGTTGCACGATGAAAAAAATATTCTTTCCTCGACTGTTTCAATTATTGTCCGTGATTTGGGGGGTAGGAACGCTGACTTTTATCTTGATGCGGGCTTTACCAGGTGATATGGCCTACCGGATCGCCGCTAGTCGCTATGGGCAAGATAATGTGAGCAGTGACGCTGCTGATTTGGTTCGTCAGGAACTAAATTTGGATCAAGGAGCCTTTGTTGCCTATTTTTCTTGGCTGAAAGAATTACTGCAAGGTAATTTGGGGAGCTCTTTAGTCAGTGATGAGCCGGTGTGGCAAATATTGCAGCATATGCTAGGACACTCTTTGATGTTGGCTTCAGTGTCGCTGCTCTTGTCCTTCTTTATTGCCATTCCCTTAGGCTTGCTGGGGGCGGCTTTTGGTAAAAAGGTCGATCAGGGTATCGTGGTATTTTCGACGACAATAAGGGCTATGCCAGTGTTTGTGGTGGGGTTAATTTTTATTCTGGTGTTTTCTATTCATTGGAATTGGTTGCCTGTGGCAGGGTTTGGCTCACCAGAACATATCGTATTGCCTGCGTTAAGTCTGGCTTTTACCTTGGCCGCTATCTCTAATCGTGTTGTGAGAAACGCAGCCATTAAGGCTTTTCATGCGCCTTTTTATCGCTTTGCTCAGATCAAAGGTTTGTCGTCAGGCCGGACCTTTTTGCGTCATGGTACGCGTCATATTGCCTTGCCTGTGGTGGCCTTTTTAGGCATCCAACTGGTGGGGATGATCGAAGGGATTGTGATGATTGAGTCCTTGTTTTCTTGGCCCGGAATTGGTCACGGTTTGGCTCATGCGATTTTTGCCCGTGATATTCCGGTAATCCAAGGTGCCGCTTTGTTAATGGGGATTTTGTTTGTGGTGTTGAATACCCTTGTTGATCTTGTTTGTTATCGATTAGATCCGCGAGCGAGGGGGAAAGCATGATGGTGTCATTGTTAAAACATGCCACACTAGGTCAAAAATGTGGTGGGCTTCTCTTACTTGTGCTGTTGGTTTTTGCTCTATTTGGGAATGCTCTAGCGCCCAACGATGGTGCTTATCAAGATCTGGATGCCATTCTAGCGCCTCCTAGCGGGACTCATTGGTTAGGAACAGATCACTTTGGTCGCAGCATGGTCGCGCGAATGGCGGATGCGATTCGTTTATCCTTTATGCTAGGGGTACTGTGTGTCGCAACGTCTTCGATTATTGGCGTATCTCTTGGTGTCTGGGCTGCCTGGTCTGGGAAAAAAGTTGATGCGGTGCTTAATGTTTTTGTGAATATTATACTGGCCTTGCCTGGGCTTGTGATTGTCTTGCTGCTTGCTGCGATTGTCCCTGGGTCGTTTTTTGTCCTGTATTTGGCTATTTCACTGGTTCAATGGGTTGAGTATTTGCGTGTCGTGCGAGCCATTACGAAAATGACTGTAGATTCACCTGCTATGCAATCGTCACAGATGATGGGCTTTGGTCGTTGGTATCTGTTTAAACGACACATTTGGCCTGCTATCGCCCCTTCTGTATTCACGCTAGCGACCTTTGGTTGTGCCACGGCCATTTTAACCATGGCGTCTCTGGGTTTTGTGTATGTTGGTATGCAGCCGCCTTTAGCGGAGTTGGGATTGATGATGGTGGAGTTGTTCCCTTATTACTCTGATGCACCTTGGTTGCTCGCTGAACCGCTTATTGCTATCGCTTTGTTGGTGCTGGGTTTTCATTTGTTAGGAAGGAAATCATCATGAATCCTCTTATTTCAGTGGATCAATTAAGTGTCTACTCAAAGGCGAGCTGTTTAGTTTCTCCGTTAACTTTTAACTTACACCAAGACCGCCCTTTGACGATTCTTGGACAAACGGGGTCTGGAAAAAGTTTGCTGGCTCAGGCAATCATGGGGCTTTTGCCGGATTCACTCACACTTAAAGGTACAGTGAGTATTTTTGCAAAGGCCCTGACGAAACAAGAATGCCGTGCTATGTGGGGAAAAGAATTAGTGATGCTACCCCAAGAACCATGGCATGCCCTTGATCCATTAATGACCAGTCAGAAACAGGTCTGTGATGTATATCACTGGGTTGTGGGACAATCAAAACACATCGCAAATAGCAGTGCGATGGAGGCTTTGACTTCTCTTGGTTTAGAAAAGAGCGCGGATAAACTGCCAGGTGAATTATCGGGTGGTATGGCTCAGCGCCTAGCGATTGTTGCTGCGACAGCGGGTGGTGCTTCATTGATCCTAGCAGACGAACCGACTAAAGGGTTGGACGTTAGTCGCCGGGAAGAGGTCATTCGTCTTCTACAGGATAAATCACAAGGGGGCGGTTTATTAACAATCACCCATGATGTTCATGTTGCTAAGCAACTGGGTGGTGACATCATGGTGATCAAAGAAGGGCAGCTGGTGGAGTCGGGTACCGTCGAGCAGGTGCTTTCTCATCCACAAGCTGAATACACAAAATTGTTGTTGCAGGCTCAGCCGAGTGAGTGGCCTATAGTAGATCGTGACCCGAGTTATTTTGCTAAGTCCGATAGGGTAATGCAGGCAGAGGCGCTTCGCCTAGCACGTGGCGGTAAGACGATTATTGAGGGTTTGTCGTTTACAATCTCAAAAGGTGAAGTGGTGGGCGTGGTAGGGGACAGTGGCTGCGGTAAGAGCTCATTAGGTGATGCGTTGCTTGGGCTGCTGCCATTAGAGGCTGGATCTATTGAGCGTTTTGACAAAAAAGCAAAGCCACATCAATGGTTGAAGTTGTATCAAGATCCTCCATCAGCCTTTTCAGGAAGTGTTTCGTTGGCGACGTTATTAGATGACTTGATTGGTTTGCATGGGGTAGACCGATCTCGTATAGGACCGCTCATGGCTCGACTGAGCCTGTCGCAAGAAATACTAGAACGTACTTGTCTTGAGGTATCAGGAGGGGAGTTACAGCGCTTTGCGATTCTACGAGCTTTGTTGCTAGACCCTGTCTTTTTATTTGCGGATGAGCCAACGTCACGACTGGATCCGATTACCGCAAAAGAAGTGACCATGTTGTTAGTGGAATTAGCAAGGGAGCAAGACTGTAGTGTGCTATTAGTGAGTCATGATCCTGATATGATTCGACACACTTGTGATCAGGTAATTGCCTTGTCTTAGTGAATGGGCTGACTTCGTTGCAAAAAAATCCCCGCATAAGGCGGGGATTTTTATGTGTAAACTAATAAAACGGCGTCTTAGAATTTATAAGATACGTCTATATATTGACCAAAACCGGTAGACTTAAGGGCATCAGAGTTTTTAATGCCATAAACGTTATTGAAGTATTTCAAGCCGTAGCCCACTGCATAACGTTTAGAATGCCAGTAAATACCGTTGAAGTTATCAAACCCTGTACTAGAGGTTGCATAGCCTTTATCTGTTTTCATACCGAATTGGTAATCAAAGTAACCTTGGTAAGCGATGAAAGAGTCGTTATCAAACGTCATTAGGGGTTTGAACCAGTTAGCCGACAATTGGTAACCATTCCAGTCTTGGCGATGGTCCGTGCTGTCGTATAGGGCATATAGATTGACTCCTGTCTTACCTAGCCATGGAATGTCGATATCGGACCCTAAACCAATGAAGTTGTTATTCGTGGCAAACTTGCCAGTACCACCATCCATACTGAATAGAGTGGCTATATAAAGCTCTTTTACAGGGCCAAAAGATAGGTCTTTGCCTGTAATGGCATCCAAAGAGAAGCGTGGCGCAATTTTCAAAAAGATTTTATCTTTACCGTATTTGTCGCTGCTTGTGCTATTAGTTAGGTTGAATACATCAATATACCCGTAAAGGTCAACAATGCCTGAACGTCCACCAAATTCCATTTCCATGTAGTCATGGCTGTTTTTGCCTGGTAGCTCTTTTGATGCATACATCAGGTTGAACTGCTTCCAAGAGTAGTCATTTTTATGAATATTATCAGAGTAATCGGCGGCAAGAGTTGTAGTAGCTGCGGCAGCTAACCCTAATCCTAAAAGTAATTTACGCATTAGCGTCTCCGTGGATGCAATAAGTAAGCGGTGTTTAAAATATGACCAATTAGTCAGTATTATGACTGAAATGCGAATATTACATGATTTTTTTTTGATTACAATGGATTTTTAATGAAGGAAATGTGTGCACCTAAATGGGTCATTATGATGTTTCTTTGCACCAAGCTAGTGTCGAAGAAGGTTTTTAAATTCTTTTTATTTTCAATAGGTTAAGTGTATTTATGGACATAAAGATTTACTCTGAATCGTTCTTGTGCAAAGGGAAAATAGAAAGCCCCACTGGTTGGTAAGTTTTGGAATCAATAGATACTGCTCTTTGCAATAGCTAAAAAAGACGTATGTGTTTTCTTTATAGGTAGGGGTATGGTCTAATTTTAGTATATTTTATTATCTTTGACTAAGCAGGAATTATGTCTTTGAAATTACCTCTTATTGTAGTGGCTACAACCCTTGTTTTTTCCTCTTCCAGTGTGTTTGCCTCGAAAGATTACTGCACCCCGAAATTAAACCTATACTTGAAAGGTATTCACGACACAGTGAATTCTCAATATGTATCTGAAAGGCAAAAAGAGGTTGCTAAGAAAATTTTAGATAAGGTGAAAGCGAATCGTGACAAGATGGGGGATTGTGCCTTGTTGGATAAGCTACTGCCCTAATGAGCAGGTTGTTAAGGGACAGTGAGCTTACTCTATACTGATTTGTTGTAAGGCCACATTATGAGAAGGGAATTTTATTTATGTTAGGTTCTTTGACTGCATTACAGCAAATGGATAGTGTCAAACAACCTTTGATAGCAACACTTTCTGTTATTGATAGGTTGTACTCTTACTCTTCTGCTGGATTAATTTTTCAGGATGATTGCCTACTGTCGAATGAGCAAAACAAAGAGGACTTTTTGTTGCTCGCTCAGCAAATTCGTCATCACTTCATGGTGGATCGTTTAGCCATCGAAAAAATCGTTGAAAAAGAGAGCTTGCCTGATTTTCTACAAAAAGCATCGTTAATACATTTTTTAACCCATAGCTCTTTGCTGATAGAGCGGGTTTGTGTAGACAATCAGGTAGACGCGCTATTATGTATTGTGAGTCTGGATGCTTCTCTTTCATTCGATCAAACGTTTTTCGATTCTCTTTCTCCTATTCTGAGTATTTTAACAGGCTTGCTGAACAATAAACCTGTAGACAAGCCTACCCCTTTGCTCGAAAAAAAAGATCAAGGCGATATTTCTCTGGCTCATAATGAGCATGACTATATCACTTTATGCAATATGTCTCCTGATTTCCTCGCTGCTTATGATAACGATCTAAAGTGTGTATATGCTAATAAAGCCCATGAAAGAGTTTTTAAAAAACGAAGTTTTGATGTTGTCGGTCTAACTGTTAAAGAGTTGATGGGGGAGGGTTGTTACCAGTTTATTGAAGGGAGAATATCGGATGTTATGGAGGGTAATGAATCGAATTTTGAATATAGTTCCTATCATGGTTTTAATAAAGAAAAGGTCACTATTAAAGTTAAAATAGTGCCTCGCTATATAAAAAATAAACAGGATGGTTTTTATTTATTCTCTCAAAATATTACAGTATTAAGGCGCACACAGACAACACTTAGGGCATTGCACAGTGTTACGAATAATGAGTCGTTGTCTACGGACGAAAAAATACAGAAAATGCTGGCTATAGGAGGTGAGCAGTATAATTTGCCTCTTGGTATTGTGAGTCATGTAGAAGGGGATAAGTATACTATACAGTATTGCCAATCTCCTAATAACGAGCTGTCGACAGGTATGGTGTTTGACTTACA
Organism: Marinomonas spartinae; assembly: GCF_900089775.1. Lineage (GTDB taxonomy): Bacteria > Pseudomonadota > Gammaproteobacteria > Pseudomonadales > Marinomonadaceae > Marinomonas > Marinomonas spartinae. Next base: position 27,935 of record NZ_FLOB01000003.1, on the reverse strand, counting down.
AGAAACCTATTGCGCATATACACTCTATAGTGAGGAACCAACATACTTTCATAATGCTGATGAAAGCCATATTAAATCCCCCTCATGTTATCGATATTTCGCTTTAGAATCCTATATAGGTATTGTTATTAAGGTAGGTGGCGAGGTATGGGGGACGTTAAGCTTTTCTAGTTCCTACCCCAAAGATGCACCCTATGAAGAGGATGAGATCGAACTCATTAAATTATTAGGCCAATGGATAGGCTATGAAATCTACAGAAGTCGAGCGCTTGAAAGTCTAAAAGACTCAGAATGCCGCAATCGTCTATTGTTGGATTCTCTCCAAGAAGGGGTGCTGGGGTTAGACTCTGATGGTCATATCTCTTTTGCTAATGCTGCAGCCTGCCGCTTAACTCAGTATAGTCAACATGAGTTGTTGGGCCAACACCACCATGCCTTTTTGCATCATACCGCTCCCGATGGGACGCCCAATTTAGTAGAAGATTGTTCCGTTCGAAATACCTTAGAAACAGGGGTAAGCTCCCATTCAGACAATGAATTTATTTGGGGTAAGCAGGGGGCTTTTGCTGTTGAGTTCAGCTGTGTTTCCTTAAAAAGAAATGATCATGAAGTTGACGGTGCGGTGATTACTTTCCAAGACAAGACAAAGCAAATAGAGTCGGAAATTGTTATTTTAGAACAGAAGCTACTTTTTGAGTCTTTATTTATGGATGCTCCAACGGCGATTGCATTCTACGATAATACAAGAACCATTAGGATGGTAAATCCTGCCTTTTTACGCTTGTTTGGCTACTCCGAAGAAGAAGTTGTTGGTTGTTCAACACGGTTGCTTTATGCAAAAGAAGAGGATTTTGTTCGTCTTGCACAATACTATATAAGAACTTATGAACTATCTAAAGTTTACTTGGATTATAAAGATAAATATGGTCGTATTTTTTCCTCTGAAACCTTTGGAAGCTTTCTTGAAAATACAGACGGTAGTTTAAAAGGTTATATTGTTCATATTAACGATATTACTGAAAGGCTTCAGGTTGAGAAAGAGATATTGACGGTAAATCAAAGGTTTTCTCTGGCCGCTAATTCTGCAGGTATTGGTGTTTGGTCTTGGGACACACGTACTAATGAAGTGATCTGGGATGATTGGATGTGGAAAATATTTGGTTTTAATAAAAACGATGATATTGATCCCTTTCTAGGTTGGCTGAATTCAATGCATCCAGATGATGCACCGTTACTTTATCAATCAATTGGTGAGTCCTATAGAAAAAAAGAAAATTTAGATGCGGATTTTCGTATTATTCGGCCCGATGGCCAAGTCCGCTATATTAAGGCGACTGGCATCATTGAATGTGATAAAAAGGGTATTATTTCTCGAATAACAGGTGTGAACTTTGATATTACTTCTCGAAAAGAGGCAGAAGAAGTATTAAAGAAAGCGAGCCGGCAAGCACAAATGGCTAATCAGGCGAAAAGTGATTTTCTTGCGACAATGAGCCATGAGATCAGGACCCCATTAAATGGCATTCTTGGTGTTGCAGAACTATTGAAGTCCTCCTATTTAACAGATGAACAACGTATGCAAGTGGATATTCTTCGGGAGTCTGGGGAAAGTTTGCTAAGGCTTATCAATGACATATTGGATTTCTCTAAAATAGAATCCGGCCAGCTGACCATGGAGAAGGTAGAATTTGATTTAGAGAAGAAAATTTTTAGTGTCATTAGTTTGTTGCTGATCAAAGCGGAAGAAAAGGGGGTTGACCTTCTGGTTGAGTACCCGGTACAGATGCCAAGGCATTTTATTGGTGACTCATTTCGCATGCGTCAAATCCTAATAAACTTGATTAGTAATGCGGTGAAATTTACCCATGAAGGCCAGGTGGTGGTGCGTGTTTCTTGCGAGTCGAGTCAGCAGGGCAATGTGAACGTCTCTATTGAGGTGCGAGATACAGGGATTGGTATTCCAGATAGAGCTCAAGCCTCTTTATTTAAGGCGTTCACTCAAGCGGATACCTCAACAACGCGCCGTTTTGGTGGAACTGGCTTAGGGTTGGCTATCACCAAGCAACTGGTTGAGCTGATGGATGGGGCGATAGAGTTGGAGAGCAGTGAAGGGGTTGGCTCTACTTTTGTGGTGCATGTACCTTTGCAGGAAAATTACGCTCTATATAAAGTAGAAGAAGGAGGGCTTCCTTTGTCTTTGATGGGGCAGAGCAGGATATTGCTTGTTGACGATAGTGCTTCCAATTTAACCATTTTATCTAATCAGCTAAGAGAATTAGGTATGATGTGCGATGTGGAGCAAAATGCCAGTTTGGCATTTGATAAATGGCTCGACGCTTATGAAGGGGCGCGGCCTTACGATGTCATTATTTTAGATTATCAAATGCCCGATTTGGATGGACTGGACTTATGTCGATTGATCAGAAAGCGTACCAATCAATTGCATTCTCCTGCGATATTAATATCTACTTCAGCGGGTCGGTTTAGTCAGAATGACTTGACTGAAGCGGGGGTGAATGTGTGCTTGGCAAAACCGCTCAATGCTAGAGTGTTATGTGAAGGGCTTAACTTAGCGCTAAACAGTACGGTTTTAGGGAGGCAATTTTCCTATTGGGATTTTTCTAGTAACAAAGCATTGATGTCAGCAGCCTCAAACGAGTATGTCGGTCGAATATTAATTGTGGAAGATATGGCGGCCAATAGAGTTGTTGCGAGAAGTATGCTCAAGAAGTTGGGTGTCGAGATCATCGAGGCAGAAAATGGGGAATTGGGTGTTCAAAAATGGGACTCTGAGCAGCCGGACTTAATTTTGATGGATTTGCATATGCCCGTAATGGATGGTCTATCGGCTATGCGAGCGATTCGACAAGCTGAAAAAGGGTTGATGGTTAAGCGCGTACCTATATACGCTTTGACAGCGGATGCGATGACGGAAAGGGTCAGTGAAGTGAATCGGGCCGGTGGTGATGGTTTAATTGCGAAGCCTTTCAAGCAAGCCGATTTAGAAGTTGTTTTGTTAAAGCATTTATTGGCTAAACCTATATCAGTTGTGTCAGCAGAGGCGGAGAAAGAACCGCTCGATCATTTAATTTTAGCACCGCGTATTGATGTGGATATGCTCATGGAACTAAAGAGTGCTTTGGGGGAAGATTTGCAAATTCTAATTGATACCTTTTACGAGGACTCTCTTTCCATTGTCAATGTACTAAAGAAGCACCGTCTATCACCAGATTTGGATACTATTTATTCCGCCAGTCATAGCATGAAATCCATTGCCATGAATGTGGGGGCAAAGCGGTTGTCAGGCCTAGCCGCTCGCTTAGAAGTAGATTCGAAGCGAGGGGGGAGTGATAAGACTAGTGAGCTAATGGACCTTATAGAAACAGAGTACAATGCGTTTTGTTCTGAGTTAAAAAAGCTGGTTGGTGTGTGATGAAAGTATTGATAGCGGATGATACCAATACAGATCGATTGCTGCTCAAGCTGTATTTATCGAAATTGGGTCATCATAGCATTGAAGCCTCCAATGGCATGGAAGCGATAGAGCAATATGTCCTTCATGAAAATGATATTGATTTGATATTAATGGATGCGCAGATGCCACAATTAAATGGCTTTGAAGCTGTGAAGAGAATTCGCCAAATTGAGCAAGAGCGAGTTCTCGAATGGGTACCTGTCATTTTTCTGAGTGCGAGTGCCGAAATGGAAGATATGGAAAAAAGCATTTCGGTGGGAGGTGATGATTATTTAATCAAACCTATTCAGCAGAAAGTCTTATTGGCCAAAACGCTTACCATGCAGCGTATTGCCGATATACGTCGAAGGCTAATAGCGCTAGATGCTAAATTGTCAGAGCAAACTGCTATAGATTCTTGACGAGCGATGCTCTCAAGAGAATAAAAAAACCGAAAGTAACAGACGTGGCTTTCGGTTTTTTTATCAAAGAAGAAAGGGTTAACTGGGTAAGTTAAGCCACGGCTTCTTGCTTGCTTTGAGTCGACTTTTGGTTGACTGTCGCAATTAATGCTTGGATAGAAGCGGATACAATGTCGTTATCGATGGCAACACCATTAAAGCGATCTCCATCAATATTGGTTTGTACGTAGGCAATGGCCTGTGAGTCACTGCCGACTGTCAAGGCATGCTCTTGATATTGGATAATATCAACTCGAACATTAAAGTGTTTACTCAAGGCTTCGGCGAAGGCTGATAGTGCACCATTGCCTTTACCTGATATGTTTATTTTACTTCCAGCACCGATAAGTTCGGCATGGATGGTGTCCACTTCGTCTTTGCTATGATCATACTTGCCTAGCTTATACGGCGTTGTCCCTGTCATAAAGTGTGTTTCGAACAAGCTTTTCATGGATTCAGCATCTACTACGCCGCCATCTTGCTCTGCATATTGTTGAATAATTGGGCTGAACTCTACCTGTAACCAGCGCGGCAAAGCTAGGCCATATTCTTGTTCTAAGGTATAAGCCACACCACCTTTACCTGATTGGCTATTTACGCGAATAACTTCTTGGTAGCTACGGCCCACATCACGAGGATCAATAGGTAGATAAGCCACATCCCAAGGTTTGTTATCAGTTTGGTTAGCCAAGCATTTTTTGATGGCATCTTGGTGAGAGCCAGAAAACGCGGTGAACACTAATTCGCCTGCATAAGGGTGACGAGGGTGTACCTGTAGTAAGGTGCAGGCTTGAACCACACTGATGATGCGATCCATGTCGCCAAGTGCTAACTCAGGGTCAACCCCTTGGCTGTAGATGTTCATCGCCATGGTGACGATATCCATATTACCCGTACGCTCGCCATTGCCTAGCAAGGTGCCTTCTATACGATCTGCCCCTGCCATGACACCAAGCTCGGCAGCGGCCACGCCACAGCCTCGGTCATTGTGTGTGTGTAGACTAACGATCATGCAGTCACGTTTTTTCACGTGACGACAGAAGTACTCAATTTGATCGGCGTAACGATTTGGTGTGGATACCTCTACTGTCGCAGGAAGGTTGATGATAATTTTACGCTCTGGCGTGGGTTGCCATACTTCGGTAACCGCATCAACGACTTCTACCGCATAGTCAATTTCTGTGCCTGTGAAACTCTCAGGGGAATATTGAAACACCCACTCTGTTTCAGGGTATTTTTCGGCGTGTTCCTTAACACATTTCGCTCCATTGACAGCGATTTGCTTAATGCCTTCCATATCCATGCGGAATACTTGTTCACGTTGTGTTGTGGACGTCGAGTTGTATACATGAACAATGGCTTTTTTGGCCCCTTTTAGAGATTCGTAGGTGCGAGCAATTAGCTCTGGGCGGGCCTGTGTTAGCACTTGAATGTAGACATCATCTGGCACTTGATCCTCTTCGATCAACCAACGAACGAAGTCAAAATCCAGTTGAGAGGCTGCTGGAAAGCCTACTTCAATTTCTTTAAAACCCACATCAACAAGTAGGGCAAAGAACTGTTTCTTTTGTTCCACCGTCATAGGTTCAACCAACGCTTGGTTGCCATCACGCAGGTCCACGCTCGACCAAATTGGGGCCTTGGTAATCACTTGATCCGGCCAAGTGCGGTTTTCAATGGCAACCGGTGCAAACGGTTTGTATTTTCTGTGGTTAAACGTTGAATGGTCAAAAGACGACATGATCTTGTCCTTATTAATGGGAGGTCGGTAAACCTCGTTTATTATTAATGCGTCTTGTATAGGCGCTTGCTTTGTGGTGTTCGTATTTGTTTTCTCAGTATGGCTATATCATAACGAAAAAACTTGAGTAAAAGATTGCGTTTTTCACTAGGAAAAATAATAATTTTAGCATTATATTGCTAAAATTAACGAAAACGAAGCAAAAGGTGGGTATAGAATGCGATTTGATAAAATTGATTTGAGTATTTTGCGAGAGTTACAGCAAGATTCTAGCTTAACCAACCAAGAGTTGGCAGACCGTGTTGGCTTATCAGCTTCTCCGTGCTTGCGGCGAGTAAAGGCACTTGAAGAGAGTGGCGTCATAGATCGCAAAGTGACTTTGTTAAAACGATCAAGTCTAGGCTTAAAATTAACGGCTTTTCTACAGATTAGCATGGATCGACATACGCCAGATCGATTCAGTGTATTTGAAGAGCAGGTGGATCTTTTTTCAGAAGTAAAAAATTGCAATTTGGTGACTGGGCAAAATTGTGATTACTTGTTAGAGGTCGTGGTGGAAGACATGGAAAAGTACCATGATTTTTTATTAGGCAAGCTAACACGCATTCCAGGTGTGACGGGTGTGCAGTCAAGTTTTTTATTGCGTAGTGTAAAAGAGAGCACGGCCTTGCCATTGAATCATATCATTTAGCAGGGTATTTCCTTATTTAGTGTTGATATTTATGCTTTTGACCAAATTAATGGACGTTATAATTAATGAAGTTAAAAATCCCTAGTAGAGAAAGATTATGAGTAAATTGACGGAGAAGAGGCGAGTTGTCATTCCTGTCCGTGCAGGTGATGTGATGGCTGAGTTCATCTCATTTGATGGTGATGACTCTGGTAAAGAGCATATAGGGATTTTCTTTGAAGGAACAAACAGTGAAAAGAACGACATTCCATTAGTGCGCTTACATTCCGAGTGTTTGACAGGGGATGTGTTTGGGTCGGGCCGTTGTGATTGTGGTGAGCAGCTTGATGAAGCCATTGATCGCATCAATCAGGAAGGGGGCTACATTTTATATTTACGCCAAGAAGGGCGCGGTATTGGGCTTTATTCAAAGCTTGATGCATATGCGTTGCAGGATCAAGGTTATGACACCTATCAAGCCAACGAAATGCTTCACCTCCCCGAGGATGGTCGAGACTTCGGTATTGCGGCGGAGATGTTGAAAGCGGTTGGCGTGACTCAATTGCGCTTATTAACAAATAACCCAGATAAAGCAAAGCAATTGATGGAGCACGGTATTGACGTGGCTGAGTTGGTTCCGACAAAAGTGCATATGAATCAACATAATCGCCAGTATTTAGAAACGAAAGCAAAGCGCAAACATCATACCCTTAAGTTTGATTGATGAGTGTTGGCCTAGGGCCTAGGTTGGCATTTAGTGAAAAGGGGGAGAGAACGTTTGACGTGTCAGTTAGCTAGTCGGGTGTTCCGCCTAGCTACACTATATATGAAGGGCTGATTGTTGATAAGGTTGGTAGCTTTACTTTTTCGCAGTCGTTTTTTTCTTTTTCTTCTTGTTGCTAAGTGAGCGGGTTTTAGTTTTGGGTTCTAAACCTTCAATGCGGCCAAATTTAATGTTGGCTTGCATAAAACGCTGAATTTTTTCAATCATCGGAAGATCGTTTATGTCGATCAGGGAGTAGCATTCTCCAGGGGCACCTTCCCGTGATGCTCGTCCAGCGCGATGAATATAGGAATCCGCTTTGCGCGCTAATCTTAAATTAATGACTGTGTTGATTTCTGGAAGGTCTATCCCCCGTGAGGCCACGTCGGTTGCAACCAAGATCTGTAATCGGCCACGTTTCATCTGCTTTAAGTGTTCACTACGATCCCCTTGTTTCATCTCGCCATGTAAACCATCACACATGAAGCCCATGTTGCGAATGCGTTGTACCCAAACATCAACATGTTCGCGGTTGGCAACAAAGACAACTGCTTGTTTTACACGCTCTTGGGTTAACAAATGTTTTAGAACCGCTTCTTTGTGGGTGTCATCATCGACACGATAAGCAATTTGACGAATTTGCGTGGGGACGGTGCGAGCGGACTCCCCCAAACGCAACTGTTGAGTGTCATCGTCGAGTAGGGCGCTGGCAAAGCGTCCCATTTTTTCGCCTTCTAATGTGGCGGAAAACATTAAGGTCTGATGTTCTTTTGGTAGCTCTTTCGCAATGCGGTTAATAGCATCAACAAACCCCATGTCTAACATTCGATCTGCTTCGTCGATGACAAAATAAGAGACGTCGCTTAAATCAAGCCATTGCTTTTCGTCTAATTCAACCAGTCGACCTGGTGTTGCTACTAAAACGTCACAAGTTTCACTTAGTTGCTGCTGCTGCATGCCATAAGGGGTGCCGCCAATAATTAATTGTGAGGTTATGCGAGTGTGTTGTGTTAGTTGTTGAACAACATTGAAAATTTGTCGAGCCAGTTCTCGGCTTGGTGCGAGAATTAGCACCTTTGGTGCGGTGGTTGATTGTTCATCACGGTCAAGGATGTGTTGAACGGCAGGGGCGCAAAACGCAATGGTTTTTCCTGTTCCCGTTGGTGCCGTTGCTAATAGATCGGATCCATCTAACGCAATGGGTATGGCTTGTTCTTGTATTGGAGTGGGGGACTCGAACCCCAAGTCGCTAATGGCTTGCTCTATGGTGAAATCAAGATCTAATTCAGCAAATGACATGTAAATTCTCTGTTGCGAGGAAAAAAGGTGCGCAGCTCATTCTATTTGCACACAATCACTCAATCATACCTTGTTTTATAGGCTTTCGAAATCGAAACATGTTGGGATTGTCTATACCCTCTGGAGTGTTTGCTCTAGAATGAAGAAAACATTAGAAAGAAATAAGAGTGGTATGCAGCTGTCTGATGAATTGGTCACTACCCAGACCATGAAGTGGGTAAAAGATTTCATTGTTGGTTTTAATATTTGCCCTTTCGCCAAACGAGAAGTGGAACGAGAGTCCGTTCGTGTTGTGGTGCTACGTTCCAAGAAAATGCAAGTAGCTCTCGAGGAGCTGATGGCTGAAGTGCAATGGTTGGATGAACATCCTGAAACGGAAACCACTTTGCTGGTATTTCCTACACTGTTCAGTGATTTTTATCGTTACCTAGACTTTGTCGATATGGCTGAAAACCTAATGTTTGAGCAGGAATGTGAAGGGGTGTATCAATTAGCGACTTTTCATCCTGATTATTGTTTTTCCGGCACAGAACCAAACGATGTGTCGAACTATACAAATCGCTCCCCCTATCCAATGCTTCACTTGTTACGTGAGGCGAGTGTTGATAAGGCCATCGCCTTTTATGGGGATACGGATGTGATCCCTGAACAGAATATAGAAAAGATGGACGAGCTTGGTAAAGACAGGCTGGAAGCTATTTTATCCGCTAGCATGACTGCTGGCGATTAGCCCTGCCCTTTGTTGATAGATAATCAATGGTAGTGTGCAAAATGAATGATAGGAAAAAATATGACGACACAAGTAGGGCGTTTAAATACGTTAAAAGTGATTAAAGAAAAAGAGTTTGGAATGTATTTAGACGCCGATCAGTTGGGGGAAATCTTATTGCCCAAGCGTTATATTCCCAAAGGGTTGAAAGTGGGCGAAGAGGTTGAGGTATTGGTTTACCTTGACTCTGACGATGAGCTTATTGCGACGACTGAAACGCCTAAGGTTCAAGTGGGTGAGTTTGCCGCGCTAACCTGTGTTGCAGTCAATCAGGTGGGTGCCTTCTTTGATTGGGGGTTGCCAAAAGATTTATTGGTGCCATTTAGCCAACAAAAAAATCGTGTGGAAGAAGGCGAAACGCACCTATTGTTTGTTTATCTAGATCAATTGACAAATCGTATTGTTGCGACCACCAAAGTAGATGCTTTATTAAATCGTGAAGAAGCGCCTTATCGTGCAGGTGATCAGGTGTCTATTATTATTGGTGATAAAACCAATATCGGTTTTAAGTGCATTATTGATAACCGCTTTTGGGGGGTCTTGTTTTTTCAAGATGCTTTTCGCCAATTGCGTAAAGGTGAGAAAACCATGGCCTTTATCAAGCGTGTTCGTGAAGATGGCAAAATCGATTTGAGCTTGCAAGAAGTGGGCTATAAGAAAGTCCGTAATATCTTAGACGATATTATGGACTACTTGGAGTCGCAAGGTGGTGAGATGGCCTTAACAGATAAAGCCTCTCCAGAAGCCATCTATGCTGTTTTTAAAGTGAGTAAAGCCACTTATAAAAAAGCACTTGGTGCGCTTTATAAAGATCAGAAAATTCTGCTCAGTAAAGAAAAGGTCACCAAAAAATAGTCGGTTGAAATGAGGTATAGGCCCATTGAAAAGCTCCTAAGTAATGCTTAGGAGCTTTTTTTTCGTCTCTTCCCGTTGTTCTGGATTGTTAATCGCTTGATAAAGCATTTCCTGGATAGGAAGGGAATGGTTACTTGTTGTGGCGAGATAGCCAGAAATATAATCGTTTTCTGTTGGTCGATTTAGTCGAATGTCCTCGTGCATAGAAGAGCGATTTAAATGAGTGAGTTTGGCGACCGTGGTGACACGATTCGTCATATTGGTATGAGTGAGGTGTTGACTGTGTTGGTAATATTCGAATTTTGGGTCGGTGAAAAAATCAGAAAGCTCTTTGATTGTTGCTTTTAAAAGTGGTGAATATTCGTCGTTTAAAACATCACCATTTTGGATGGAAAATAAGGCGGTAATAGGGTTGATCACCGCATTGATTGCCAGCTTCTCCAGTAATCTTTGATGAATGTTGGCCGCGCTAAGTTCTTCAAGATGGAAGCTTTTTTTATCAGTTTGTTGATCCCATAAACCAAAAAAGGTATCGCCTTTTCCTGTGTGCTTCACTTTATTGCTGCTGAGTTTTAGTGCTCCCTCGCTGGTTGTGCCTGCCCATAATGTTTGCGTGCTTTTTATTTGCGCAGCCAGTTCTTGTTGGGCTCCCATGCCATTGCATAAGCAGCAAATATCCGCGTCGTCAGTTAAATGGTCTTGTACCTGTTGATAGGCCGAAACAAGGTCAAAGGCTTTGGTGCAAAAAATAACTTTGTCATATTGTTTGGTAAGGTTGTCAGGAGAAAAAGATTTTATTTTGTAGTCGACAATTTTGCCATTTGGGTGCTCTGGATCCACCTGATCATCAAGGGTAATGGCATTACCCGTTTTTTCAGATCGGTAAACTAAATGGACTGTCTGATCTAAGCGTTTTAGTTTGCATGTCACTAGCATACCAATGGCGCCAGCGCCAACTACAAGCCAAGGAGTCGTTTTCATAGTCATCGTTCCATTAGGTGTTTTATTTCAATCCCTGTTATTATCGCGCCAAAGTTTATCATTGAAAATGCTAAGGAGCATAAAAATGCCATCATTTGATGTTGTTTCCGAGCTGGATTGGCACGAAGTGACCAATGCCGTTGACCAAGCAAACAGAGAGATAACCACACGCTATGATTTTAAAGGCGTAAAAGCAAGCTATGAGATAAAAGATAAAAGCAGTGTTGTGATGGAGACTGAAGCTGAGCCTCAGCTCCGTCAAATGGCGGATATTTTGAATCAAAAGCTGGTTAATCGTGGTATTGATTTGAAAAGCTTGGAAAAAGAGGACGTAGTCAAAGGGAATTTACGTGTGTCTCAAGCTGTTAAAATGAAAGAAGGCTTGGAAACCGACGAAGCGAAGAAAATTGTTAAAATGATCAAAGAGAGCAAAATCAAAGTTCAAGCACAGATTCAAGGTGATCAATTACGTGTGACGGGTAAAAAACGTGATGACCTACAGCAGGTGATGGCGCTATTGCGTGGTGCGGATTTGAATCAACCCGTGCAGTTTACTAACTTCCGTGACTAGTTTGAGCTGGTCTATTGTAGACAAGCTGAATCGTCGGCAAGTACCTAAAAATCGGGGCTTGCTGACACTCTTTTCTTTACTGGCTTTGTTCGGGCTTTTGTCTTGATGGGGGGGTGTGATTGGTTAGCCTTGTGCCGACTATAAGCCAGCCCTCTTGTTCTAACCTCTCTTTTTGTCTTAGATAGCCGTCGGTGTTTTCTGCAAAACTGATGCGACGCTGAGCATTAACCACTCTGTGCCAAGGCAGCTTAGTATCCTTGGGTAAGTTTTTCATTAACTGGCCAACTTGTCGTGCATAGCCTGGGAAGCCAGCAAGTTTTGCTAATTCTCCGTAAGCAATGCATTCCCCCTTGGGAATTTCGCTTAATATAAGCAAGACTTGAGATTTAAATCTATCTATTGGTTGATTCGTCACGTTTAGTCCTTAGATATGAGGTATAGCAATAATATTTAAGAAGGTAGATATGAGATTTGCACTTTTGCTCTTTATTCTCGTGCCCATTATTGAAATGACTGTTTTAATCAAAGTGGGTAGTCACATCGGTGCGTTAGCAACCATTGGTTTGGTGCTTCTAACGGCTATTTTAGGTGTGACCATTATCCGTAATCAAGGCCTTGAAACTGCTCTTAAAGCACAGGAAAAAATGGCGCGTGGTGAATTGCCCGCTTCTGAGGTTGCAGAGGGTATTATGCTGATCTTCGCTGGTCTTTGTTTGATGATGCCAGGGTTTATTACAGATGCTATTGGTGGTTTGTTGTTGATTCCGCCACTGCGCCGCCTGTTTGCAGCGGGGTTGGTCGTCAACTTTATTGCTTCTATGGTAAAAAAAGGGTCCAGATGGACCTCTTACAGTCGTTATGAGTACCACGGTCAAGGAGAGACAATTGACGGTGAGTATTCGAAAGAATCCAAAGATGACAAGGACTTAATTGATAAAAAATAATTTACTGTAAGGGTTGAAATCGGTTTGCATAGCCGTATATAGGACTTTGTTAAAGATTCCTACTCGGTGTGCGGTAGGGTTATCCAGCCAGGGGAGTCCTGGTATTGTTTTTAATTGGAGAGATTGATCAATGAATATTCGTCCTTTGCACGATCGTGTCGTTGTTCGACGTAAAGAAGAAGAAACAACAACTGCATCTGGTATCGTTCTACCTGGATCTGCGACAGAAAAGCCTACTCAAGGCGAGGTTTTGGCTGTTGGCACTGGCCGTATTCAATCAAATGGTGATGTGCGCGCTCTGGCTGTTAAAGTCGGTGATACTGTTTTGTTTGGCCAATACTCAGGTCAAACGGTTAAGATCGAGGGCGAAGAACTGCTTATCATGAAGGAAGACGAAATCTACGGCATTATTGAAGCCTAAGTCGTCCTGCAGTTTTATTACGATTCATAGCATTTACAACAGTTAAGGTATAAAAAAATGGCAGCTAAAGAAGTTAAATTTGGAGATGGCGCTCGTCAGCAAATGCTGAAAGGTGTGAACGTTCTTGCAGATGCAGTGAAAGTAACCTTAGGGCCTAAGGGTCGTAACGTTGTTATTGAGAAATCTTTTGGTGCGCCTCTTGTTACAAAAGATGGTGTAACAGTGGCCAAAGAAATTGAACTGGATAACAAGTTCGAAAATATGGGCGCTCAAATGGTTAAGGAAGTTGCTTCCCAAGCCAATGACGTGGCAGGTGACGGTACAACAACCGCAACCGTTCTTGCGCAAGCGATTGTTGCTGAAGGTCTTAAAGCCGTTGCCGCTGGTCGTAACCCAATGGATCTTAAGCGTGGTATTGACCAAGCTGCGGGTGCAGTAGTAAAAGAAATTGCAGCACTTTCTACGCCTTGCAAAGACAATCGTGCTGTTGAGCAAGTAGGTACTATCTCTGCTAACTCTGATGCATCTGTCGGTAAGATCATTGCTGAAGCAATGGATCGTGTCGGTAAAGAAGGTGTGATCACTGTAGAAGAAGGCTCTGGTTTTGAAGATGAGCTTGCAGTGGTTGAAGGTATGCAGTTTGACCGCGGTTATTTGTCGCCTTACTTCATCAACAATCAAGATACTATGAGTGCGGAACTTGAAAACCCATTCATCCTTCTTGTTGATAAGAAAATTTCCAACATTCGCGATTTGCTACCAGTATTGGAAGGCGTAGCCAAAGCGTCTCGTCCACTATTGATCATCGCAGAAGATGTGGAAGGTGAAGCGTTAGCGACTTTGGTTGTAAACACTATGCGCGGTATTGTTAAAGTTGCTGCTGCTAAAGCGCCAGGCTTTGGTGATCGTCGTAAAGCGATGTTAGAAGATATCGCTATCCTAACGGGTGCGACAGTGATTTCTGAAGAAGTTGGCATGACGCTAGAAGGCGCTACTTTAGAGCAGCTAGGTACGGCTAAACGCGTTACTTTGACGAAAGAAAGCACAACGATTGTCGATGGTGCTGGTCAAGCGGCTAATATTACAAGCCGCGTTGAGCAAATTCGTGCAGAAATCGCGAATTCTTCTTCTGACTATGATAAAGAAAAACTTCAAGAGCGTGTTGCGAAATTGGCCGGCGGTGTCGCTGTGATCAAGATTGGTGCAGCAACTGAAGTGGCAATGAAAGAGAAGAAAGCTCGTGTAGATGATGCTCTTCATGCGACTCGCGCAGCGGTTGAAGAGGGTGTTGTTGCTGGTGGTGGTGTTGCTCTTGTTCGCGCGCTAACTAAAGTAGTTGACCTTAAAGGTGACAACGAAGATCAAAACGTAGGTATTACACTTGCTCTTCGTGCGATGGAAGCGCCAATGCGTCAAATCGTTACCAATGCTGGTGCTGAAGCCTCTGTTGTTGTTGATAAAGTGAAGCAAGGCGAAGGTAACTACGGTTACAATGCTGCAACGGGTGAATACGGTGATATGCTGGAAATGGGTATCCTTGACCCAGCAAAAGTAACTCGTTCTGCACTACAAGCAGCCGCTTCTGTTGCAGGTCTAATGATTACCACTGAAGCGATGATTGCTGATCTTCCTAAGGACGATGCTCCTGCTATGCCTGATATGGGTGGCATGGGCGGAATGGGTGGCATGGGCGGCATGATGTAATATCATCCCCTAAGCTACTTAGCTTAATAGAAAGCCTCGCTGTTTAGCGGGGCTTTTTTGTTTGTGTAGTTAGCGGGTAGGGGGGGGAGAAAGCCTTTACATTGTGGAAACGACAACAGCGCCGTTGTCCGAGTTGCAACCAACTGATAACGCCCGAAACAGGATGGGAACACTCATCATGTGGTAGAGCGTCATAAGGGCGGAAGTGACAAGTTGGATAACTTGGTGTTGTTACATCCCAATTGTCATCGGAAACTTCACCTTAAGGGTGTATTATAATTTGGTTTAAAGCTGATTTGAGGAAAGTATCATGGAAAAAGATTACCAAAGAATTAAATTCTTTATCGAGAATGGATCCTTAATGGACGAGGTTGAAGTGTCGAGAAGAGGTGAAAACGAAATTCTTGTCGGCAATAGATCTTATAAACTTGAACCAGTTAAAGGTGACGCAGGACTTGGCTACAGTGTTGTACCATCTCCAAAGTAGCTGTTGGTCTAGCTCGCTAGACTTCTAAAGGCTTGAGCTGTATGCGGGGAAACTCGCACGTACAGTTCTTAGGGGAGGGAGGCTCAGTAATGAGCTTCTCTTACCCGACATATCATCCCCTAGGCTACTTAGCTTAATAGAAAGCCTCGCTGTTTAGCGGGGCTTTTTTTTGAAATAGACTTTTCCGTTTAAAGGGCGAGTTTTGTTGTTTTTTATAGATTAAAATGGTGAGACATTGATCATTGTTCTATTCTTAAGCCGATAGTCCAAACCATTGATTCTAAAGCTATTGATAAATAGCGACCTGTGTAAGATACTTGGTACGTAATAAAAGCCATTTTTTGAATAGAAAGGGAAGCTTATGCTCAGGAAAACCCTCGTTAGTTTAGCCATTGCTGGTGCGGTGTATTCGGTAAGCGGTTATGCGCTGGAACTGGGTGAATTGACTTTAAAATCGAGCATAGATGAACCTTTTCGAGGGCAAATTGAGTTATCAGATGTTGGCTCATTGACCCCTCAAGATATATTAGTGCGGTTGGGGAGTAGTGGTGAGTTCCGTCAAGCGGGTTTTTCGCCTTCTCCTGAGTTAGATGACTTATCCTTTGATGTTGCGCGAGGTAGCAATGGCAAAGGCTTAATCATTGATGTGGTGTCGAAAAAAGTTCTCAAATCCAAAGATCTGCATTTTGTACTGGCAGCGCGCTGGCCCAGTGGACAAGTTGTAAGAGAGTACGATGTTCCGTTGACTCAGTCGGCTTTGGTCGATAAATCTCAAAAAGAGGTGATTCAGTCACCAACGGTTACCTCACGAGCCTCAAAGCAGAAAGTCGCTACTAATTCGGCCACCAATAATGGTCGTAGTGTTTTTCAAAAAGAATCTCAAGCGGCAAACAAGTTACCAGTAAAAGGCAATGCGTTCACCCAAGCGGGTAATACCTTGTGGCGTATTGCTGAAAAGAATCGACCATCAAGTAAGTTTACTATCTATCAAACGATGATCGCGATTCAAGCATTAAATAAAGATGCATTTTACTCGAATAATATCAACCTTCTTAAGCAAAACGTCGTACTGCGTATTCCGACAGAGCAGCAGATTGCGTTGTTCAATCGTTCTATGTCGAAAGAAGAGTTTGAGCGACAAGTTCGAATCTGGCAAACCATTAAATCCGCGTCCTCTAAACATTCCCCTATTGCCCGTGAGCAGCTAAATACACAAGCAAAGGGCAAAGGCGCGTCTAAGCAGCCCATTTCTGATTCCGACCGATTAACGTTAGCGTCGGGTCAAAGCGCGCTTTCTCAGAAGAATGCCAGCTCTAATGAGGGTAGTGGTAATGAGTCCTCTCAGTTAGAAAGTAAGCTTTCCGCGACTGAGGAGATGTTAGACAAAGAGAAGCGTGAAAAACAGGATCTCTCTAATCAGTTAGGTGATCTAAACAAGCAGCTTCAAACGTTACAAAAATTGATCAGCTTAAAAGATCAGCAAATGGCAGAGCTTCAAAAACAGCTTGCCAGTGCGAAACAGTCCATGCAAGAACAAAAAAATACCGTGGATCAGCTGTTAGAGACCATTCAGCAGCGTACTGATAAGGAGAAAGCGGAAGCTAACTCTTGGCAGCATAAGATCTTTGGCAACCCTATTATTGTGTCTGTGGGAGCCGTTGTTCTACTCATGCTGGGCTTCTTGATCGGTTTGTTGATGCGTCGTATGGGCAAGAAAAAACCTGATAAAACGAAAAACGATGGTGATGAGTTTGATTTAGCTGCTGCTACGCCATTAGCTGCCACTGCTGGTGCAGCTGCCGCGACAGGTGCCGCCGTAGCTGCTGTGGCAACAGAAGAAGCTAAGCCAGAGGAAGAAATCGAAGAAGAAGATCCTTTCGCTTTTGATTTTGGCGAATCAGAAGAGGGCGAGGATGAATTTAGCGAATTCGATAATTTAGAAGAGCCAGCTCAACCAGAAGATGAAACGGCTGAGGAGAGTTTTGAGTTACCTGATGACTTAGCCTTTGCGGATGAGTCAGTAGTTGATGAGGAAGAGGATGATGATCCATTTGCTTCTTTAGACTCTCAGATGGACGATCTGAATGAATTGGATGAGTTAGATGGCGCTACTGAAGAATTTGACTCTCTTGATGATGAGTTGGAGGCGATTCCAGAAGATGAGACGGCAGAGGAAGATACTCCAGAAGAGGATATTCCAACCGTTGAGCCTGTCGATGAGGAAGTGGTTGATGAGGAAGCGAGGGCTGAGCAGCCATCAGACTCAGAAGCTGATTTTTCTGAGGAAGAATCATTTGTCTCCAATCTTCTTGAGGATAGTGATGGAGCGGATGAAGAAGGCCCTGATGAGTCAGCAATATTTGATCAAGAGCCGAATGAGTCGTTAGCGTCGAGCATTGAGGATACCTTAGCTGAAGCGCAAGAAGACGAGGCCGATATTGAAGTGCCATCATTTGGTGAGGCCGAGGCAGCTGATGGTGAAGCGGTTGATGATGAAGAAGAAGAGTTTGATTTCTTCGATGCCAGTGGTGATGAAGCGGCAACGAAATTGGATCTTGCAAGAGCTTACATGGATATGGGCGACGATGAAGGTGCTCGTGTTATACTTGAGGACGTAGTTTCATCCGGCAATGAACAACAAATTGCCGAAGCAAAAAGTATGATAGAGCGAATGTTCCCAAGTGACTAAAAAGAAAGTAGTTCTTGTCGTTGAGTATAACGGCACTGCCTATAAGGGCTGGCAGGCGCAAAAATACGATGTGCCGACGGTTCAAGAAGAGGTAGAAAAAGCAGTCAGTATTATTGCAAACCATCCTGTCAGTATTATTTGTGCTGGTAGGACGGACACGGGTGTTCATGCCAGCGCACAAGTCGTTCATTTTGAGACAGAGGCTGTCCGAAATGAGCGATCTTGGACGTTGGGGGTAAACACACATCTCCCTCCTGATATATCTATTGTTGCGGCTCGTTATGTGGATATGGATTTTCATGCACGTTTTAGTGCTTTGAGCCGTCGTTACCGCTATGTTATTTACCAATCTGAGTTACGTCCTGCCATTTTAATAGGCGGTGTGACTTGGACGTATAAGAAGCTTAATGTTCAAGCTATGCAAGAAGCGGCTAATTCGTTTGTTGGTGAGCACGACTTCTCTTCTTTTCGTGCTGTAGGTTGTCAGGCGAAAAGTCCAATACGTACTATTTTAAATTTTTCCGTTCAGCAACTTGGTCAATATGTTGTACTTGACGTCAGGGCTAATGCATTTTTACATCATATGATTCGTAATTTTGCAGGGGTATTGATTGCCATTGGGGCAGGTGAACAACCAGTTGAATGGGCGAAGCATATACTTGAGGCAAAAGACAGAACGAAAGGGGGGGTGACCGCATCACCTTCTGGTTTGTATTTTGTTGATGCAGAATACCCAGAGCATTTCAATATACCCAAGCCTACTTTAGGTCCGCATTTTCTTCCCGTTGTTGATGAGTCGGCTTGTACTTCTAAGCCATACCACAGGACGGACGAGGCGGCTTGTTCTGCTTCGTCTGATCAAAAAATACTTTCGACTGATAATCGAGTTGTCTTATGAGCTGTCGAGTTAAAATTTGTGGCATAACGAACCTTGAAGATGCATTGATTGCTTGTCGTCATGGGGCGGATGCGCTGGGATTTGTTTTTTATGAAAAAAGCTCTCGGTATATTGACCCTCAAGCAGCCAATGAGATAGTGGCTCAGTTGCCTCCTTTTGTGGTGCCTGTGGCGTTATTTGTTAATGCAGAATCCGCTTTGATTAAGCGTGTAATCACGGGAAGTGCTCGTTGGACGATTCAGTTTCATGGTGATGAAACTGAATCAACTTGTTTGCAGTATAATCGTCCCTATATAAAGGCCCTAAGGGTAAGAGAAGGGGGCGATATTTTAGCGCTTGGGCAAGCTTATTCCTCGGCTAGTGCCATTCTGCTAGATGCCTATAAAGAAGGGGTTCCGGGAGGCACTGGCGAATCATTTGACTGGCAGTTGATTCCGAAGGACGCACCTTTTAGCGTGATATTGGCGGGGGGGTTAACGCCTCAAAATGTTCGTGCGGCGGTTGAGCAAGTGGCTCCTT
The DNA here is from genome assembly GCF_900089775.1 of Marinomonas spartinae. GTDB lineage: Bacteria > Pseudomonadota > Gammaproteobacteria > Pseudomonadales > Marinomonadaceae > Marinomonas > Marinomonas spartinae. Next base: position 8,709 of record NZ_FLOB01000003.1, on the reverse strand, counting down.
ATGCAGTGGATGTGAGTGGTGGTGTTGAACGATCCAAAGGGCTCAAAAGTGAGTCGCGTATTCAAGAATTTATTATTGGAGCGAAATGTGAGTGATAGTCCAATTGATTTAAACCTACCCGATGCGCAAGGGCGTTTTGGGCAGTTTGGTGGAACATTTGTATCTGAAACCTTGATGTCTGCACTTGATGATTTGACCAAAATGTACGAAGAGTTATCTCAAAGTGCAGAGTTCCAGGCGGCGTTTGATAAAGACCTAGCGCATTATGTCGGGCGTCCGTCGCCTTTGTATTTTGCCGAGCGTTTAACTGCAAAAGCAGGTGGGGCGAAAATTTATCTGAAGCGTGAAGACCTAAATCATACGGGGGCCCATAAAATCAATAACACCATTGGACAGGCCTTGCTTGCCAAACATATGGGCAAACCAAACATCATCGCTGAAACGGGAGCGGGCCAACATGGCGTGGCGTCTGCGACTGTGGCAGCTCGCTTGGGGCTGAAATGTAAGGTTTTCATGGGCGCAGAAGATATCAAGCGTCAGTCCTTAAATGTGTACCGTATGAAGCTGTTGGGGGCGGAAGTTGTTCCTGTTGAGTCTGGTACAAAGACGTTAAAAGACGCTTTGAATGAAGCTATGCGTTACTGGGTGAGCAACGTCGATGATACTTTTTACATTATCGGGACGGCAGCGGGTCCACATCCTTATCCTAAATTAGTGCGTGATTTTCAAGCTGTGATTGGCCGTGAGACGAAAGTTCAGTGTATGGAACAGGAGGGTCGTTTACCCGATGCGCTTGTTGCTTGTGTTGGTGGCGGCTCTAACGCGATTGGCTTGTTTCATCCGTTTATCGGCGATAAAGGTGTGGCGATGTATGGCGTTGAAGCAGGTGGTGATGGCGTCGAAACGGGCCGTCATGCGGCGCCTTTATCGGCAGGTCGTCCAGGTGTGTTACACGGTAATCGTACCTATGTAATGGCCGACGAAGATGGTCAAATTATCGGTACTCATTCTATATCTGCTGGTTTAGATTATCCCGGCGTAGGGCCTGAACACTCTTGGTTGAAAGATATTGGGCGCGCAAAATATGTGGCCATCAATGACGATGAGGCAATGGAAGGGTTCCGTGACCTTACTCGTCTTGAGGGGATTATGCCAGCCTTGGAGTCCAGTCATGCAGTTGCCTATGGTATGAAGCTTGCCGCTACTATGAGCAAAGATCAAATTATTGTAATCAATTTATCGGGTCGTGGTGATAAAGATATTTTAACCGTTGCAGAATTGGATGGGATTGAGGTATGAGCCGTATAAATGCATGTTTTGACAATTTAGCGGCTTCAGGTAAAAAAGCCCTGATTCCTTATATTACAGCAGGCGACCCAACACCAGAGCACACGGTAACCATTATGAATGGTTTGGTTGCGGCGGGAGCGGATGTTATTGAGGTTGGTATGCCTTTTTCTGATCCTATGGCTGATGGCCCGGTTATCCAACTGGCGTGTGAACGGAGTCTGGCCGCTGGGACAAGTGTACGTAAAGTATTAGATATTATCCGTCAGTTCCGAGAGCAGAATACTGACACGCCTGTTGTTCTTATGGGATATTTAAACCCCATTGAGTTTTTTGGCTACCAAGAATTTGCCCATTCCGCTAAAGAAGCGGGGGTAGATGGCATTTTATTAGTGGATCTGACTCCAGAAGAGGCGACAGATGTAGTAGAATGCTTCCGCGAAAATGATATTGATCTCATTTATCTATTATCGCCTACGACAACACCTGCTCGAGCGAAGAAAATTTGTGCGCTTGCTTCCGGTTATGTTTATTACGTATCTGTGAAAGGCGTGACGGGTTCGACAGCGTTAGATGTTGATAGTGTGAAGCAACACGTTGATTCATTGCGGGAAGTTACCCGCTTACCAATAGGGGTAGGTTTTGGTATTCGAGATGCCAAAACAGCAGCAGCGGTGAGTCAGTGTGCGGATGGCGTGATTGTTGGCAGTGTATTGGTTGATGCCATCGCAGAGAATCAAAATCAAACAAAAGAATATATCGCTGACGCTTTACAGTCTATTCTTGCACCAATGCGTGCACAGATGGATGCTGAGCAAAGCGGCAGTTAGTAAATAAGGATTTGGAGAAACAAATGAGTAGCTGGTTAGATAAATTTTTACCTTCAATTGTGCGCAGTGAATCAAAGCGTGGTTCGGGTTCTGTGCCTGAGGGGCTTTGGAAAAAGTGCCCGAAATGCGACAGTGTATTATACCGCCCTGAGTTAGACAAAAATCTCGATGTTTGTCCAAAATGTCAGCATCATTTGCGTGTTAGTGCGCGTCGTCGTCTAGATATCTTTTTGGATCATGAGGGGCGTTACGAGATTGGTGAGCACTTAGAGCCTGAGGATAAATTGAAGTTTAAAGATTCTAAGCGCTACAAAGATCGATTGGTAGCAGCGCAAAAAACCACTGGTGAGAAAGATGCCTTAGTCGCAATGGAAGGGGCATTAAATGGTATGCCTGTGGTTGCCGTAGCGTTTGAGTTTAGCTTCCTCGGAGGCTCTATGGGAGCAATCGTCGGGGAACGTTTTATTCAAGCAGTGAATGTATGTCTTGAAAAACGTATTCCTTTGATTTGCTTCTCTGCCTCTGGTGGGGCACGTATGCAAGAGGCGTTGATTTCTTTAATGCAAATGGCGAAAACCAGTGCAGGTCTTGAACGCATGAAACAAGAAGGCATTCCATACATTTCGGTGATGACGGATCCTGTATTTGGTGGGGTATCTGCTTCATTGGCCATGTTAGGGGATTTAAACGTTGCAGAGCCAAATGCGCTGATCGGTTTTGCGGGCCCTCGTGTTATTGAACAAACGGTTCGTGAGAAATTGCCTGAAGGTTTTCAGCGCAGTGAATTCCTGATGGAAAAGGGCGCATTGGATATGATTATCAAGCGTAACGAGATGCGTGATCGCCTCTACAATATTTTATCGATGTTGACGAATAGAGCGGCTTAATTGAATGACATCCAAGTCGTCGACTGTGTGTAAGTCTCTGGATGACTGGCTTTCGTATATCGAGAGCCAGCATCCTTCTGAAATTGAATTAGGCCTAGAACGAGGGGCGTCGGTTTTAGCTAAGCTTAATATCGTCAGGCCTAACGCAAAAATCATTACAGTAGCGGGCACCAACGGTAAAGGTTCGACTTGCGCCATGTTGACCCAGTATCTGTGTTCACAAGGCTATTCTGTTGGTACCTATACTTCCCCCCATTTTATCGATTTCAATGAGCGCATCGCAATCAATGATCAGCCATGTGAAGACGATCTAATCTGTCAGGCTTTTAAGGCGATTGAGTTGGCTCGTGGTGACATACCACTGACTTATTTTGAATTTAGCACCTTGGCAGCCTTATGGGTTTTCTCTGAAGCGAATTTGGATTATTGGGTGTTGGAAGTGGGTCTTGGTGGTCGACTGGATTCTGTGAATATGGTCGATACTGATGTGGCTGTGGTGACGTCTATTGCGCTGGATCATACCGATTGGCTCGGTGACTCTCTCGAGGTGATTGCTCAGGAAAAGACGGGCATTGCCCGAGTAGGAAAGCTGCTTGTCAGTGGGGTTGTGAATCCCCCTGCATCGTTAGCGAATACAGCTAATGCTATTGGAGCCATATTGCGTCAAAAAGGCACGGATTTTTCCTACTTCAGGTCAGGAAACGTGTGGTCTTGGTCTGGTAACGGGCTTCTCTTTGATGGCTTGCCTATCCCCAACTTGCCAATTGAGAATGCGGCTACAGTTGTCGCTGTGTTGAGTTATATGGGATTGTCTCCAACAAAAGAGGCTTTGGTATCCTTATTTCGTCATGCTCAACTAACCGGGCGTTTTCAAAAAGTGTCTAGTGAGCCGTTGGTGTACATTGATGTTGCCCATAACCCTGAGGCGGCGACCGAATTAGCCAAGCGGATTGCTGATTTTGAGTCAGCTCCCATTGCTGTTTGTGGTATGTTAAAAGATAAAGACATTGATAATGTCATGGCTATTTTAGCTTCGCGATTCTCGTCATGGTATTTTGCGGATTTAGAGGGAGTGCGAGGAGCAAAGGCTGATGAGCTTTATATAAAGCTGGATCATTCGCATAAACAGTCTTTCCCATCGGTAGCACAAGCATATGATACAGCAGTCTCCAAGGCCGTTGAGGAGTCAAAGGCCGTGGTTGTATTTGGCTCTTTTGTAACGGTTACAGACTATTTAGAACATGCTCGCCATTTGCAGCATGATCGAGAAAAAGGTGTTCCATGTTAGATAAAACTTTGACTCATAGATTAATCGGTGCGGGCATTATGATTGTCGCTGCGGCGATTATTCTACCGCAAGTTTTAGATGGTCAGCGTCCCCCTGAGCTGGGGGTTCAGGTAGAGGTGAGTAAAGCGCCCGTTTTTCCAGAAGCAAAAATAGCCGCGACACAGCCCGTAAGCAGTTTGCCGGATAGGTCGTCTAAAAATGATGTCACCCATGTCTCTGTTACGAACAAACATTCCACTTCAGCCATTCCACTAAAACAGCCTCAAGATATTACGCTTGTACCTACAGATAAGACTTCTGTTAACAAAGAAGACTCTTCATCAAAGCAATCAGCGCAAAACGATTCGTCTTCGTCTCGTACCGCAAAAGCATCAACAGACAAGCAAACTAGCGAAAACCGACCTAAACCACAAATGGCTGTTCGTTGGACGGTACAAATTGCCACCTTTGCGAATGAAGCGAATGCAAAACGTTTGGTGGCTAAGTTGAAAAAGGCAAATTACTCGGCATACAGCATCACCAGTAGTTCTCTTAACAAAGTCTATGTTGGACCGGAGTTTGAAAGAAGTGCCTCTGAGAAAACCATGAATGACATTAAAAAGAAATTTGGTCTAAAAGGAATTGTGACGAAGTTTTCGGAGAATTAGCGATTCGCTTCTGTTAGAATCCTCGCGATTTTATGGAGACCATTATGAACACAGTAAACTCTATTACTACAATAGATTGGCTTATTATTGCCGTTGTTCTTGTATCGACTTTGTTGAGCTTGAAGAGAGGCTTTGTTAAAGAAGTATTGTCTCTGGTGACTTGGGTTGTAGCGTTTGTTGTGGCTGTTAAGTTTTCAGATAATATGCAGACTTTATTGGTTCAGCAAATTCAGAGTGATCAAGTTCGTTATATAGTGGCCTTTATCGCTTTATTTGTTGCCACTTTAATAATCTGTGCATTGGTGAGTTACTTAATAGGCTCATTAATACAAGTCACGGGGCTGTCGAGTACCGACCGTGTATTAGGTATGGTGTTTGGCTTTGCTCGAGGCGCTTTAGTGGTCGTGGCATTTGTATCTTTACTAAGTTTAAGCCCATCAATTGAAAAAACTCAGATGTGGAAAAACTCGACTCTGATCCCTCAATTGGTGTTATTAAAAGACTGGACGCGAGATATGTTAGGCAAGAGCTCGGATGAAATCAATCCGTCTCTCATAAATCGTGTTCTTAGCAGTTAACGGGTTGCTTATATTGAGTAACCACCCAAAGAAGAACCTTTTTGCGTATTTTACGTAATTTCCCCAAAACGAGGATCTAATACATGTGTGGTATCGTTGGTGTCGTTGGCACGTCCATGGTTAACCAAACTATTTTTGATGCTTTGACTGTCCTGCAACATCGAGGTCAAGATGCAGCCGGGATGGTGACAAGTCATAATGGACTATTATGCTTACGCAAAGACAATGGACCTGTGAGCGAAGTATTTCGTACACGTCATATGAAAAAACTACATGGTAACATTGGCATTGGGCATGCTCGTTACCCCACCGCAGGCACTTCTAGTTCTGCAGAAGCGCAGCCTTTTTACGTTAACTCACCTTACGGTATTTCACTGGCTCATAACGGTAATTTAACCAACACCGCTAAGCTTAAACAAGAAGTATTTGAGTCCGACTTGCGCCACATCAATACAACGTCTGATTCAGAGGTTCTATTGAATGTCTTGGCCCATGAAATGAGTTCAGAAAACAAGTTGATTCCAACACCTGATGATATCTTTAATGCGTTAGAGCGTGTTTATAAGCGCATCGAGGGTGGATACGCGGTTGTGGCTCTTATTACGGGCTACGGGATTTTAGCTTTTCGTGATCCTGATGGTATTCGCCCACTGATTTACGGCTCAAAAATGAGTGAAAGCGGTGGCATTGAGTATATGGTGGCCTCTGAAAGTGTCGCCTTAGATGCCGCAGGTTTTACTATTGAGCGAGATATTCAGCCAGGCGAGGCGATTTTCTTCGATGTGAACCATAAGGTTCATGTTCGTCAGTGCACACCGAAGAAGGTGCCTCGTCCTTGTTTGTTTGAATATGTATATTTTGCACGCCCTGATACGGTGATTGACAACATTTCTGTATATAAGGCGCGTATCAATATGGGTGATCGCTTAGCGGCGAAAATTCAGCGAGAGTGGCAAGATCATGATATCGACGTGGTTATCCCCATTCCGGACACGAGTCGTACGGCAGCATTGCAAATTGCACAGACATTAAATATTCCATTTCGTGAAGGCTTGGTAAAAAATCGCTATATTGGCCGTACGTTTATCATGCCAGGTCAGGCTGTTCGTAAAAAGTCGGTACGTCAAAAACTTAACCCTGTGCCTTTTGAGTTCAAAGACAAAACGGTTTTATTGGTTGATGACTCTATTGTACGTGGCACCACCAGTAAAGAAATTATCGAGATGGCTCGCGAAGCGGGTGCAAAAAAAGTTTACATTGCCTCTGCTGCTCCAGAAGTACGTTATCCGAACGTTTATGGTATCGATATGCCAGCGGTAACGGAATTGATTGCACATGGTCGTAATGTTGATGAAATTTGTGAGTTGATTGGAGCGGATAAGCTAATCTTCCAAGATTTGGACGATTTGATTGAGGCTTGTATCGATGAAAAACACTCCGAAGTCCGTGAATTTGATACCTCGGTCTTTGATGGTCAATATATTACAGGCGATATCGATGACGCGTATTTGGAGCGTTTGCAAGAAGCCCGCAATGATTCTAAAAAAACGTCTAGTGCAGTGAGTTCTAGCAGTGACATGATGTATCCCATGTAGCAAAATAAGCTATCTATGGTAAATGTAGAGTTGGGAAGGTGAGCGCTAGTTTTCATTAGCGACATGTTCTTTCGCAATCATAAAGCCAGGTCATAGCCTGGCTTTATTGTTTTTAGCTTGTAACTTTTTAGCCTCTAGCTTTTGAATCAGTCTCCATACATTTTAGGTTGTGTGGGAGTTATGGGGTTAATGCCGACGAGCTGGAAAACGTCTTTATAAAAGGTCATAGACCTTTTATAAAATTATTATGTGTAGGGTTATAAGTAGTAACCAAGTTGGAGAGACAGGAATGCCTGATTATAAAGATGCGACGAATGCCATTCACTCTGGTGTTCGTCAGACGCAGGAGCAAGAAAATAGTGAAGCGATTTTTGCAACCTCTAGCTTCGCTTACTCCAGTGCTGAAGAAGCAGCGAGTAAGTTTTCTGGAGAAGAGAATGGTAATGTGTATTCTCGTTTTACTAATCCGACCGTCGAATTGTTTGAAAAGCGTTTAGCCACACTAGAAAAAGGTGAAGCGGCGATTGCAACCAGTTCTGGTATGGCGGCCTTGATGACCATGGCGTACAGCCTATTGAGTGCTGGCGATAAGGTTGTATGCTCTCGTAACATCTTTGGTTCTACGGTTAAATTTTTTAGTACCTACACAACCAAATTTGGTGTGGAAGTGGTGTATGTAGATGCGACGGATTATCAAGCTTGGGAGGATGCCATCGATGAAAAGACCAAGCTTTGTTATTTTGAAACGCCGTCTAACCCATTGTATGAAGTAGTGGATGTACAACGAGTGGCAGACCTTGCACATGAGAAAGGGGCATTACTGTGTGTCGATACAGTATTAGCAACACCAGCCCTTCAGAACCCTTTAACGCAGGGGGCGGATATCGTGATGCAATCGGCGACGAAGTTCATTGATGGACAAGGCCGTACTCTGGGTGGGGCGCTGATCTCTAGCAAAGAAATAGTGGAAGTGTTTACGGCCTTTATGCGTAGTGCGGGGCCATGCATGAGCCCATTTAACGCATGGGTCTTAGTTAATGGTTTAGAAACCTTGGCGCTACGGATGACCGCACATTCAGCGAATGCGCTTAAATTGGCACAGTTTTTAGAGGCTCACCCGAAGGTCAAAAAAGTGAACTATGGTGGTTTACCAAGCCATAAATATCACGAGCTTGCCAAGAGGCAGCAAAAAGATTTTGGTGGGCTGTTGTCGTTCGAAGTGGAAGGAGGTCGTGAGGCGGCATGGCAAGTAATTAATAGTGCCAATCTGGTGTCTATCACGGGTAATTTAGGTGATACCAAAACCTTGGTGACGCATCCTGCTACCACTACACACGGTCGGTTAACCGATGAGGAAAAAGCCAAAGCGGGCATTGTGGAAGGTTTGATTCGCGTATCGGTAGGTTTGGAAGACATCGAAGATATTATCACGGATTTTGATGGGGCTTTGTCTCAGATCTAACTGAAAAGGTAAGCGTTCATTCTACGCCGTTATTTCATCCCATCTTTTCGCACTCTAAACTGGACTCCGTTTTCATCTCATCACCGATAACGGAGTCCAACCCATGACCAAACCCTATACCCGTCGTTCTTCTTC
>NZ_FLOB01000023.1 GCF_900089775.1 Marinomonas spartinae | reverse complement strand
TACGCGTTACTCACCCGTCCGCCGCTCGTCAGCAGGAGCAAGCTCCCCTGTTACCGCTCGACTTGCATGTGTTAAGCCTGCCGCCAGCGTTCAATCTGAGCCATGATCAAACTCTTCAGTTTAAAAGCTTGCTCACTCAAATTCTTACACTAACAATAACTTAATCGATTCATCATCTAAGATCACAAATCAACATAAAGCGAATTGACGTGTTTGACTCTCGTAAGACTTCAATTTTTTTGATCGCTCAGTGCCCTACTCAGTAAACTAAGCAAAACCCTGTCGATCTTCTGAAGGTCTCAGCGAGCGCCCACACAAATTATCTGATTATCTATTTTAAAGAGCGTCTGACGTGTTGTCGTTCGGCTTGCTTAGCTTGTTGTTTCAGCTAAGTGGCAAAGCGTTGTTTGCGTTGCCGTCCGTGTCAGTGGGTGCGTATAATACATCCTAGAATTTTGAGCGCAAGTACTTTTTGCATTTTCTCTTATATTTTTTTATTTACGTACTTAACTACCAACGTAGCTCAACATCACCCCAGCAGCCACAGCTGAACCAATCACTCCAGCCACGTTAGGCCCCATGGCATGCATGAGTAGGAAATTGTGCTTGTTTGCTTCTAAACCGACTTTATTCGCTACACGAGCCGCCATCGGCACAGCGGACACTCCCGCCGCACCGATGAGTGGATTAATTGGATGAGACGACATTTTATTCATTAACTTCGCCATCAATACACCCGACGCCGTCCCAATGGAAAAAGCAATCAGCCCTAGACTTAAAATTCCTAAGGTTTCAATATTCAAGAAGGCTTCTGAACTCAGTTTTGAACCAACCCCTAACCCAAGGAAGATAGTAACGATATTGATCAATGCATTTTGCGCAGTATCACTTAACCTCTCTACAACCCCACACTCTCGCATCAAATTGCCAAAGCAGAACATGCCCAACAAAGGAGCGGCCGAAGGCAAAAACATAGCCACCAGTAAAGTGACGACAATTGGAAAAATAATTTTTTCTTTTTTCGAAACTGGCCGCAGTTGCTCCATTTTAATAGAGCGCTCTTCTTTGCTGGTCAGAGCACGCATAATTGGAGGCTGAATCAGAGGTACTAATGCCATATAAGAATAAGCCGCCACCGCAATAGCCCCAAGCAGTTCTGGTGCCAAACGGCTCGCCACAAATATCGCGGTCGGTCCATCCGCACCACCAATAATACCAATCGCGGCAGCATCAGCTAAGGAGAAGTCCATTAACCCAGAAGTCCCTAATAAAACAGCCCCAATAACTGTCGCAAAAATCCCAAACTGGGCTGCCGCGCCAAGCAATAAGGTTTTAGGGTTCGCCAGCATAGGGCCAAAGTCTGTCATAGCCCCGACTCCCATGAAAATAATCAAAGGAAATAAACCTGTCTCGATTCCCCCATGATAAATATAGTATTGCAACCCACCTGGAGTTGTCATGTGGCCCTGTGCATCATAAACAGGTGCGGCCATAAACCCTGCTCCAGGGATATTGACTAATACCGCCCCGATACCGATAGGTAACAACAATAAAGGCTCAAAGCCTTTTTTTATTGCCAAGTACACAAGCAGCAACCCAATACAGATCATGACAAATTGCCCAAATTCCAATTGGTAAATGCCAGTATCATGGTAAAGAGTCAGTAATTTATCTTCCATTGTTATCAATAACCTTCTGAATAAGGTGAATACTATAGAACTAAGAGCGTTTGCCCCACCTGAACAGAGTCACCCTCTTTGACATTAATAGACGCCACGACTCCCGATTGTGGAGCGGATATTTCCGTTTCCATTTTCATTGCTTCAAGAATCATAATGACGTCACCTTCTTCAACTTGTTGACCTACCGACACTAAGACTTTAAAAATATTGCCCGATAAAGGCGAAGGAACAGGCTCACTTGAAGCCGTGGCAGGCGCTTTTGCTGTCTCTACAGGTTGAGAGCTCGGTTTAGGTTGGATTGCGCCAATTTCTCCGCCTTCGGATACTTGAACAACAAATTGCTCACCTGATACCGTGACGGTATAGACACTGTCTCCTGATGGGGTGGTACTGGCTTGGACTTTCGTACTGACATTCTGAGTGTCTTCTCCCTTAAGAGCACTAGGAGCGGGCTCAAAAGCACTTGGATTCAGACGGTTTTCCAGAAATTTCAAGCCCACCTGAGGAAATAGGGCATAAGTCAGCACATCATCAATTTGATCATCCGACAATTGAAAACCTTTCTCCGTTGACAAAGCCATTAACTCTTCTGTTAATTTATCTATTTCAGGAGAAAGCAGATCGGCAGGACGACAGGTAATCGGCTCCGCACCATTTAACACTTTTTCTTGCAAAGCTTTATTAAACGGAGCAGGAGCAGCGCCATACTCCCCCTTTAATACCCCTGCAGTTTCTTTAGAGATGGATTTATAACGCTCACCGGTTAGCACATTCAATACGGCTTGAGTGCCGACTATTTGAGATGTTGGCGTTACCAATGGAATGAAGCCTAAATCTTTTCGCACTCTAGGAATTTCAGCCAATACATCGTCAAATTTATCGGATGCACCCTGTTCTTTGAGCTGACTCTCCATATTGGTGAGCATACCACCAGGAACTTGCGCTATCAGGATACGAGAATCAGTACCCCGTAATGACCCCTCAAACGTCGCATATTTTTTACGAACCTCTCTAAAATAGGTCGCAATCTCCTCTAGACGCGCTAGATCTAAGCCCGTGTCACGCTCAGTTCCCTGCAAAGCGGCGACAACCGCCTCAGTGGAAGTGTGTCCGTATGTCATTGACATAGATGAAATGGCCGTATCCACACGATCTATACCCGCTTCAATGGCCTTTAGAATAGTCATATCTGATAAGCCAGAGGTTGCATGAGCATGAAGCTGTACTTCTAAATCCGTTTGCTCTTTCAACAAGCTCACCAATTCAAAAGCATCATAGGGCGTCAAGATACCAGACATGTCTTTGATTGCGATGGAATCTGCCCCCATATCTTCCAAGGTTTTCGCATAATCCACCCAATTTTTAGTGGAGTGCACTGGGCTTTTGGTGTACGAGATCGTGCCTTGTGCGTGTTTGTTCTGCTGTTTAACTGCTTTAATGGTCGTTGCTAGGTTGCGAGGGTCATTCATCGCATCAAAAATGCGAAAGACATCCACCCCGTTGATCGCAGCACGCTCAACAAACTTTTCAACAACATCATCGGCATAATGCCTATAACCTAATAGATTCTGCCCTCGTAGCAGCATTTGCTGTGGCGTTTTTGGCATAGCCTTTTTTAGCTCACGGATGCGATCCCAAGGGTCCTCACCAAGATAACGAATACAAGCATCAAATGTTGCCCCACCCCAAGATTCTAATGACCAAAAGCCTATTTGATCTAACGCCTCAGCAATGGGCAACATATCGTCAATACGCATACGAGTAGCAAATAAGGATTGATGAGCATCACGCAGAACGACATCGGTAATCCCAAGGGGTTGTGTTACTGCTGTCATATTTCAGCCTCTGACAAAAATCATTAATAATAAAGGTGGGTTATTTATTTCTATGCTGATGAATAGCAGCAGTAATCGCTACCACCACTTTTGAATCCATAGTCGAATGAGAACTCGCAACTTGCCTAGAGTTACTTTGCTTAATAGCGGGCGATTCGAGTTTGTCTGGTAGGTCGGGAAAAAAGCGATGAATAAAAGTTGACATAAAGCCTGTTGCATAAATCAATACAACTAAGAATAAGAAAACAAAACCCATCCCTAGTATCATTAACCCCAAGCCATTCTCAAGTAATCCATTCATAGCATCAGTGCCCTTAACATAAGTATCTTGTGTGTCTTCATTGATTGTGATCATATGCACCCTTCTCGGGCTGCTTCTGACCAAGTTGATTATTTTTAATTACAATTCAGAACAGTTTTATATTTTTAACCGCAATAGTTTGACATAATTCGTGAACAATTCAAAAAAAACATCCTTATTTATTGAAAGAAAAAAACAATTTAAAGACATAATACTTGCCGTTGCCCCCATGGAAGGTGTCATGGATCATACAATGCGTCATTTATTGTCAAAAATAGGCGGTATGGATTATCTAGTGTCTGAGTTTGTACGCGTCACTCAATACCCTATTCCTACTTCTTCATTTAAGCGGCTGATACCTGAAAACGCGAATAATTCACAAACTTTTTTTCATCACCCTGTCCATACACAGCTGTTAGGAAGCCATGCCGAATTAATGGCAGAAAGCGCTCTTAATGCAGTGAATGCTGGCGCCTCACATATTGATATAAATTTTGGCTGCCCAGCGAAACGGGTCAATGGCCATGGTGGTGGGTCTGTATTGCTGCAAGATCCTTCTATGCTGTATGACATCATGAACACCATCCGTCTAGCTCTCCCTAAGCAGACACCCTTATCCGCAAAGATTCGTTTGGGATTTAATGATGAAGCATTACTCTTCGATAATGTTGCGGCCATCGAGGCTGCTGGAGTAGGAACTCTAACGATTCATGGGCGCACCAAAAAAGATGGCTACAAACCACCCGCTCGCTGGGAAAAAATTGGCAGGATACAAGATAGAACAAACATGGTTGTGGTTGCAAATGGTGACATTATTGACACTGACTCCCTACTGCGCTGCCAATCTATTACTGGCTGCCAGCATTTTATGATTGGCCGAGGAGCACTCAAAAATCCTTTCACCTTTCAGGTAATTCGGGATCAACTTAATGGCAAAACGTCGCAACCCCCTATCAGCAGTCTCGCCATCATATTTCGTGATTACGCCAAAGCGCTACAACAACATTATGACAACGTGGCGACTTTAGGGCGATTAAAACAGTGGTGTGGCCATCTCCGCTTTGGTTTTACAGATATAAAAGACAACTTGCAATCACTTCGCCGCTGCCAAACGGTAGACGAACTTATACAGACCTTTAATAGCATCGCACTAGAGAAAACATCAACTCTCGCTTAAGCCGAATACCATTCTTTAAATAAATACGCGCAGCGCGACAATATGCAGCAAAGAAAACAACGGCAAGGATGCCATAAGAAAAAATAGGTTTGAATGAAAATAGGCAGGAAAGCCAGAAGGGAGATAAAATATTCAGTAATGGTGCATCCGAGAGGATTCGAACCTCTGACCGCTCGGTTCGTAGCCGAGTACTCTATCCAGCTGAGCTACGGATGCACAACAATAACTGATTGTCTTTCGACACTGTTATCTTTAATAAAAGATGAGGTAATCGATCTCTAAAAGACAGATTGGGAATGGTGCATCCGAGAGGATTCGAACCTCTGACCGCTCGGTTCGTAGCCGAGTACTCTATCCAGCTGAGCTACGGATGCACAACAATTATCCAACGACCTTTTGATCAATTAAGATCTTTTACAAAAAGAGAGGATAGTCTCTAAAAGATAAATTTGAAATGGTGCATCCGAGAGGATTCGAACCTCTGACCGCTCGGTTCGTAGCCGAGTACTCTATCCAGCTGAGCTACGGATGCAAAATTTTCAAACTTTTCATCATACTTTAGATAATCAAAGATTGGATCTAAAAAATGAACTTGGATGGCGGAGAGTGAGGGATTCGAACCCTCGATGAGTGTTAACCCATACACCCTTAGCAGGGGCGCGCCTTCAGCCACTCGGCCAACTCTCCGTAACAAGTGGTGCGCATTATATACGACACACCTGCCTTGTAAACCCCTTTTTTAAAAAAAAGTTATTCTTCAGTTTTTTCGCCGTTCTGTTCTTTTTGAATGCGAAGGTAAATCTCTTCACGGTGAACAGATACATCTTTTGGCGCATTAATACCAATACGCACTTGGTTACCTTTAACACCTAATACGGTTACAGACACTTCGTCACCAACCATCAACGCTTCACCAACACGACGAGTAAGAATAAGCATAATATTTCTCCCTAGAATTCCTTTATTCAATAATCGCGAATCGCCCTACAGTTATTGTAGGGCGATTCCTACAAAAGGAATTGTAACGCTAAGAGAAATAATTAGCCAACTCAATTTTGTGGTTATATTGTGACCAAGTTGTCACTTTTTTGTGTCCATTGTGTGAGAAGGTGTTACTCCTCACTCACACCGGCAGCACTATCACTCAACTTAAAGGCCGAATGCAAAGCACGTACAGCCAATTCTAAGTACTTCTCACCAATGATCACAGACACTTTAATCTCTGATGTCGAAATGAGCTGAATATTAATAGACTCTTTCGCCAGAGCCCTAAACATGCTGCTGGCAACCCCCGCATGCGAACGCATACCGACTCCAACAATGGATACCTTGGCAATCTTCGCATCGGACATTACCGTACGAGCCCCAAGCTCTCCCTCAATCCCCTTAAGAATAGACAGTGCTTTATCATGATCATTTCGATCGACAGTAAAGGTAAAATCCGTTGTGCCATCAGCAGAGACGTTCTGAACAATCATATCCACTTCAATGTTCGCATCACTGATAGGACCAAGAATACGTGCAGCAATACCTGGTGTATCAGGCACCCCTTTAAGGGTTAGTTTGGCTTCATTACGGTTAAACGCAATACCTGAAACAGCTGGCTGCTCCATGTTTTCATTCTCCTCTGTAGTAATCAAAGTGCCTTCACCTTCTGAAAAACTTGATAGAACCCTTAACGGGACTTGGTATTTACCCGCAAATTCAACAGCACGAATTTGCAACACTTTTGAGCCCAAGCTCGCCATTTCCAACATTTCTTCAAATGTGATTTTATCCATGCGACGGGCACTGTCTACAACACGAGGGTCCGTTGTATAAACCCCATCGACGTCGGTATAAATTTGACACTCATCGGCTTTTAGCGCTGCGGCCAAGGCCACGCCGGTGGTATCGGAACCACCACGACCAAGCGTTGTAATATTCCCCAGTTCGTCGGCCCCCTGGAATCCTGCTACCACAATAACGCGGCCAGCATCAATATCGGCACGCATGGCTTCTGTGTCTATCTTTTGGATTCGAGCTTTACCATGAGCGTTGTCAGTCGTAATACGAACCTGAGAGCCCGTATATGAGCGAGCATCTAAACCTCGCTTCAGTAGTGCCATCGACAACAAAGCAATGGTCACTTGCTCGCCAGTGGATAACAAGACGTCCATTTCACGAGTATCGGGGGCCGCTTGAATATTTTTCGCCAACTCAATTAGCCGATTGGTTTCGCCACTCATGGCGGAAACCACTACCACAATATCATCACCCTGTCGCTTGTGCTTAAGCACTCGGTCGGCAACGGCTTCGATACGCTCAACCGTACCCACCGACGTACCGCCGTATTTTTGAACTAACAACGCCATAGCTTTCTTCTACTCACAAAAAATGCTCAAAGATGAGCGAATCGATTTAAACGCGCTCGGCAACCCAATCGGGTACCGCCGCTAATGCTTCTGCCAACCCGGCTGGATTGTTACCGCCAGCTTGTGCCATATCAGGACGACCACCCCCTTTACCATCCACAAAGGGTGCGACCATTTTTATCAAATCACCGGCTTTTATTTGTTTGGTTAGCTCTTTCGTTACGCCAGCAATCAAACTGACCTTGCCATCATTTACTGCGGCTAATAACACAACCGCTGATTCAAGCTTACTCTTTAGCTCATCCAGCAAATCACGTAACGCTTTAGGGTCACTTACTTCCACTTGTGCCACCAGCAACTTACCACCATTAATATCAACGGCCTGAGAAGCCAGATCCGCTCCAGCCAGTGCCGCCATTTTCCCTTTCAGCACATCCAACTCTTTTTGTAAGGCGCGAGCGTGATCATTTAGTGCCACAACTTTATCTAGCGCCGAGTCTTTATTGCCTTTTACCAAGCTAGCAATATTATTAAGAGCCGCTTCGGTTTGGCGCGTAGCATCAATTGCTGCCTTACCTGTGACCGCTTCAATACGACGAACCCCTGCTGCAATACCGTTCTCAAAAAGAATCTTGAACAAGCCGATATCACCGGTACGTTTAACATGCGTACCACCACAAAGCTCAATGGAATAATCCGCCCCCATTGTCAGTACACGCACCTGGCTATCGTATTTTTCACCAAACAGCGCCATGGCACCTTTCGCCTTCGCCGCTTCAATATCCATGATCTCTGTCTCAACAGGACGGTTTAAACGAACTTGCTCATTCACCATGTCTTCAATTTGCTCGATCTCCGCTGCGGTTACCCCTTCAAAATGAGAAAAGTCGAAGCGCAAACGCTCAGAGTCAACCAAAGAGCCTTTTTGCATCACATGGTCGCCTAGCACACGTCGTAATGCTTCGTGCATTAAGTGCGTAGCTGAGTGATTCAATGTGGTTGCCATACGCAGAGAACGATCTACCTGACCAGTAACCTCATCCCCTACGGCCAAACGACCTTCTTTTAACTCGCCATGATGCAAATGAGCCTTACCTTGTTTTGTCGTGTTAGTGACTTTAAAGGCACCCGCACCACGCAACCAACCTTGATCGCCTACCTGACCGCCGGATTCACCATAGAAAGGTGTCGATTTCAATACCACTACGGCCGATTGACCCGCTTCGATTGCTTCGACAGCGTTACCATCAACAAGAATCATCTCAACTTCACACGCCCCCTCTAGGTGGTCGTATCCAGTAAAGTTTGTAATTGACTCAATACGCACACCACCAGACATATCCATCGCAAAGTTGCTTGCTGATCGGGCACGATTACGCTGTGCTTCCATGGCTTCATCAAAACCCGCCACATCCATCTCAAGGCCACTCTCACGGGCAACATCCTGAGTTAAATCGTATGGAAAGCCAAAGGTGTCATAGAGTTTGAAAATGATGTCGCCAGGGATCACCGTTTTATCGCCTAGGTTCGCAATCGCTTCTTCAAGAATTTTCATTCCTTGATCCAGGGTTTTTGCGAACTGCTCTTCTTCTTTCAATAAAATAGACGCGACACGATCTTTTAGTTTGCGAAGCTCTGGGTAAGCCTCACCCATTTCAATATCTAATGCGTCGACCAGCGTATAGAAGAATGTGCCTTTTTGCCCCAGTTTATTACCATGGCGAACCGCGCGACGGATGATACGACGTAAGACATAGCCACGGCCTTCGTTAGAAGGCACCACACCATCAACGATCATAAATGAACAAGAGCGAATATGGTCTGCAATCACGCGTAGCGATTGAGAAGATAAATCACTTGTCCCTACCGCTTTAGCAGACGCGGCAATTAAGTTTTGGAATAAATCGATTTCGTAGTTGCTGTGAACACCTTGAAGAATCGCCGCGATGCGCTCTAATCCCATCCCGGTATCAACAGAAGGTTTTGGTAACGGTGCCATGGTCCCATCAGCCGAGCGATTAAATTGCATGAAGACCACGTTCCAGATTTCGATGAAACGGTCACCGTCTTCTTCTGGAGAGCCTGGAGGCCCACCCCAAATGTGCTCACCGTGGTCATAGAAAACTTCTGTACAAGGTCCACAAGGCCCAGTGTCGCCCATCGCCCAGAAATTATCAGACTGATAACGGCCACCCTTATTATCGCCAATGCGAATAATTTTCTCGGCTGGTAAACCGATATTTTTATGCCAAATATCGAAGGCGTCATCGTCTTCCGCGTAGACAGTGACGAGCAACTTGTCTTTTGGCAGTTTTAGTATTTCTGTTAGAAACTCCCATGCGTAAGCAATGGCTTCTTTTTTGAAGTAATCACCAAAACTAAAGTTACCAAGCATTTCAAAGAAAGTATGGTGACGAGCTGTGTAGCCCACGTTCTCCAAATCATTATGCTTACCACCAGCACGGACACAGCGCTGCGCGGTTGTCGCTCGCTTATAAGGACGGATGTCTTCCCCAAGAAAGACGTCTTTAAATTGAACCATACCTGCATTAGTAAACAGCAAAGTAGGATCGTTTCCAGGAATCAAAGAGCTGGATTCAACAATCTGATGCTGCTTACTTTCGAAGAAGGATAAAAATGACTGGCGTAACTCAGAACTCTTCATAATTGGATGAGTCTCTATCTCTTAATTAGTTTGGCGAATTGAACTGCGCGAATGGCCTATAAAGATGCCAACTCTGTGCAATGAAAAGCACAAAATAGTACACGCAAAGGATAGGTATTTTCAAAAGAAACCGAGGGGATTTTAAGCTTATTTTGCACAAAACTTAAGCAAAAGTACGATTTCTCTTAGGAAACCGACTTTTGCCTACTGTTTTTTGAAGAATACTAAGCGTTTTCCTCACCAAAGAGGTAACGATAATGTGGCCGTGCTGTCATACGAGTGACTAATTCATAACCTATGGTCCCCGCATGGCGGGCAACGTCCTCCACAGGAACCTCCCCGCCCCAGAGAACCACCTCATCACCCATTTGCGGCACATCCCCCTCCTCAGTCCGAACCGTAATCATGTCCATGGAGACCCGACCAGCCAAGCTGGCTAAGTGCCCCTTAATCTGTAAAGGGGTGCCATTTTCAGCATGGCGCGGGTAGCCATCGCCATAACCAACGGCCACCGTCGCCAAAACATGATCTTCCGGTGCAACATATCCCAGTCCATAGCCAACATGATCCCCTTTTCGCAAAGACCTTGTTGAAATCACTTTGGAAGATAAAGTCATGGCAGGGCGCAGCCCAATAGAACGGCCACTAACTTCAGAAAACGGAGAAATACCGTACAGCATGATGCCTGGGCGAATCCACCCCCCTTCAGGCACTTGCCACTTCATAATGGCAGCCGAATTAGCAACACTGGCTTCAATCGGCTCCCCTAGACTCTGTCGGGTTCGTTCAAAGTAAGCAAGCTGATCCAGCGTTGCGGAATCGGACAAATCGTCGGCACAGGCAAAGTGTGTCATCAATACAACTTCGCCCACTTGACCACTGTTTTTTAATGCTGTGACAAAAGGTGGTGCTGTGTCTTTATCCACACCAAGGCGATGCATACCAGAATCTAGTTTCAAAAATACTTTTTCTATACTGACTTTGCTATGAGTCAATGCCTCTAGTTGCTGAGCATTTTCTAGCGCCGACCAAAAGCCATGCTTTTCACAAAGATGCCATTCGTCCTCTTCAAACACTCCCTCTAACAACAATATGGGGGACTTTACCCCCGCTTCTCGCAATGACATTGCTTCTTCGATGGCAGCGACCGCAAAGGCATCCACCTCATCATCCAAATATCGCGATACTTCAATTGCACCATGCCCATAGGCATTGCTTTTTACCACAGCAAACGCCTTACAAGTCGGCTGTAACTTTTTCGCATAACGATAATTATAGAGAATGGCCTCTAAATCGATCGTTGCGGTGAGTGGCCTTGCCATGTTTACCCCTTATTACTGATAACGTTGAACAGAAAGGTCTTGAGAGTCAATCTCAGTTTGATCACCCGACATAATGTCAGCAATAACAGCAGCGGAACCACAACTCATCGTCCATCCCAGCGTACCGTGACCAGTGTTCAAATACAGACCATCTACGCCACTACGCCCAACCACTGGCGTACCATCTGGTGTCATTGGACGAAGCCCAGTCCAATAATCTGCTTGTGACAAGTCGCAACCTTGATTAAACAAGTCTTTCACTACGTGCGTAATGGTTTCAGTACGCACTTTCGGCAAATCTAAATTATATCCATTGAGCTCTGCGGTCCCCGCAGCACGAATACGTCCCCCTAGGCGTGTCACTGCTACTTTATAGGTTTCATCCATCACCGTTGACGTAGGCGCGAACTGGGTGTCGGTGATGGGCACGGTTAGGGAATAGCCTTTCACTGGATAAATAGGAATGGAAATATCAATTGCTTGCAGCATTTCCTTAGAGAAACTTCCCATGCAAACCAAGACATTATCCACATCAAGATCACCTTGACTGGTTTTAATCGCGCGAATTTTACCACCTTCTACCACCAAGCGATCAATGCTCGTGTTAAATTTAAAGGTTACCCCTAATTCATCACAATGTTTTTTCAACTCCTGACAGAAAATAAAGCAGTCGCCTGTTTCATCACCAACTAGACGCAATCCGCCTTTAAATTTATCAATGACTGGCGCCAACCCTGGCTCTACTTCTAAAATTTGTGTCGGTGTTAATACTTGATGCGGCACATTCAGCGCTTTAAGTACCTTGATGTCTTTTTCAGACGCCTCAACTTGCTCATCTTTACGAAATAGCTGAGTCAGACCACCTTGCCCATCATCGTACTGAATACCAATCTCTTTGCGCATGGCAATAAATTGATCTCGGCTGTATTCAGCCAACGCCACCATACGAGATTTGTTCACGTCGTAAGCTTTTTCGGTACAGTTGGCAAGCATCTTACCCATCCAGACCACTTTTTTTAGTTCTGGTTCGGCACTGACTTTTAATGGCGCATGTTTTTGCATCAACCATTTAATCGCTTTGAGCGGAATGCCAGGTGCAGCCCACGGCGCTGAGTAACCGGGGGAAATTTGCCCCGCATTGGCAAAGCTGGTTTCTAAGGCAACGCCTTCTTGACGATCAACCACCGTCACCTCAAAGCCTTTTTTCGCCAAATAATACGCCGAGGTTAAACCAACAACACCCGCACCTAATACACAAACACGCATAGACACCACCTAGAGAGATATAAAGTTATTTAAACTATTTTCACACAGTAAAAGCAGTTTTATCATCTTATTTTTATAATTTTATAAGTTATATGAACTATTAAAATTCGATTTTTCAGTTTATTTGACAAATAGAGATAGGCTTTTTATTTTGTGCAGAAATCAGCTCTGCGAGTCAATCTGCAGGTTCATTGCTTAATAGAAAACGACTGTGACTAAAACACAAAACCGCCCTAGAATGAATGCTATATAGATTAATCAAAAGGAAAGACCGCCCACGACAGGAGCAACGTGAGCAAAATAATAAAAATACATGTGACAAAACAAGCCCCCTAACCAGTTCGCAGACTTTAACCTTGAATATCAAAGTCATTTTATGTCTCCACTTGCTGTAAAATGCTACCATGGTGACAACCTTGCAATAGAGATGCCTTATGATAAAACCCAGCTTATCCACCATGGATCATGCCATGACCATTCTTGCTAGTCGCGATCACTCCACCAAAGAAATGGCACATAAGCTAAAAATCAAAGGACATGAAGAAGAAAGTATTGCTAAGGCAATCGCTTCACTGTTGGAGGTAAATTATCTAAACGATAGGCGTTTTGCTGAGTCGTATACACGAAGCCGTGCCAATAAACCGCTAGGGCCACAGCGCATCAAACAAGAGTTAAAACAAAAAGGCATTAAAGACGATGTCATCTCGCAAGTATTTGAAGAAAGCGACGCAGATTGGTTTGAGCTCGCAAGAGAGCTAAAACAACGAAAATTTGGCGAAGAAGTCACAAAAGACTTTAAAGAAAGAGCAAAACAGACTCGCTACTTGCAGTATAGAGGGTTTGGCTTCGAGCACATAAAATATGCATTAGAGCCGAATCAAGATTAACTATATGTCAAAGCAACCAATTTATTCCTAACATCGTCGTGCCATTAATCTTATCCAGTCTCCAAGATGAGTCGATAAAGTTATCATACTGATAAAGCACAAATACGGCCCCTCCAAGGGACAGTCGATAGTTCAAACCTACTTGGGAACGCATCTCGGTTATCGCCCCATCATGCCAATCCCAAGATAGTTCACGTGGGCGAACCGTGCTACCAGCCAGCCAAGTAAAAGAGCCATAGATCACACCATACACAGTCGCTCCCACTTCAAAACCTCGACGCCGATAGCTCCCTAAACGGGTTCGACTCAAAGAAATGTGCATGGTTGCACCATAAGACTTACTGGTTAATTCAGAAAAATTAAACGCTTTCACACCCAGTTCACGCACGCTCCCCGAATGCGTTAAAGATGATGCGCCTAAATACAACCCACCAAAGCTGCCAGGCATATTAGATGGTTCCAACCCAAACGCAATCTCAGATTGATAGGCTTGCGAGCCTCCAGATAACTCTATAAAGAAAGAGCCCTGCGCGTCTTGATATACCTCTTTCGCGTAAACTTGCACACTAAACAGTGCCAATAAGCTGACCCTCAGTAGCAAACGAACCGACGAGCGCGTAAAGTTAATCAAGCGATACACTTAAACTCACCATCCCTGGAGAAAGCGCTTGCAACTGCAAACTGTCAATTTTCACTTTCTGCTTAGCTAAGCTATTCAGCCAATCCGCTACCGACTGAAATGGTACATCTGACACCCCTACGCGCAATTGGCTTTTCCCTTCTCGACTGATCACATCAGGTGATAACTTTGCCTTCTTCAAGCTATCGTTAACCAAAGAGCGTAATTGAGTAGAACTCCTATCCAGAAAAGTTTCTTTAGATTTTGTCGAAGACGATAACTCACTCGCATGCTTAACCAGCAAAGCATAATCGGCTTTTGCTGCGGCCAATCGACTCACTGAGAATTGATACTCTTGATAAATCGGCATGACCAACAACTTCACTATTAGCAATAAGAACGCGACGGCCAATACCAAAGAAAGCAGCCGTTGTTTTTGTAGCGGTAGCCTCTGAAATGCGGCAAGAATAGACTGAATAGAAGGACTACTTTCTATCTGAGATGTAAGCCATGCTTTCATAGCGCCCCCTGAATTCGGTAAGAACCAACATACCGTTTATCTTTCAAAATAACTTGATCAAGATAAGCGTCTAGCTTTACCTGTTTCAGATTTTGTCTTAACCGATCAAGCGTCTCTTGATCCTTTGCGACCCACTCTAAAATATACACACCATCGCGGTAAGCAATCAGCTCTGGAGAATGCTCTCCGGGGGTATTTTTCTTGGCTTCTTCGATTTTACTCAATACCCTATAGGGTGAATACATGATGCTATTTGACGATTTTGTCGCTGCCAAACTGCGTAAACGCCCTTCTATTTGTCGACGCAAACTAATCACTCGACCTTCTTCTGGCGCCAGTGCCAAAAAGGCCGTTTTGCCTTTTTTCTCAATATAAGCCGCTTGCGCTCTATTCACCGATGTTTGATAACTCAAGCCCGCACATACCAATAGCAAACTCGCAACCAACGCCAATGCCGTGAATTTAAAAAAACGAGAAGACATCTGACGAGAAGAAGCCACCGCAAAGCCAGCACTCAAAAGCGTGACGCCTTGCCACGATTTCCATTTGCTCAGCGTATCTACCAAAAAGTCCACATGAAGTGTTTTTGATATTTCCCCACCAGCCTGCTGCAAAACAGAAGGTACGGAGAAAATATGGCCCTTTTCGCAACGATAAATCTCATTTAAAAATAATATTGACCCAGTTTCTTCATCGAATAGAGTATGTAAAAACACTTGGGGTGCGATCATGCTTTTTTTAAAGGCGTCAATATCAGCAGTCAACGCTTGCCAGATAGACATCTGATCACGACTGACCGCACTGACCAGCACTTGATGCTCTGCAATTAACTTACTAACAAAGTGTGTGTTTTCTATAGACTGTCCAAGCTTTGACTCCATCAAGACAGGGATGGTCTCGGCCAAATATTTAGCTTGCCCTTTATTTACTTTAAGCAAGTGTACATGCACACGGTGAGCCGGAGGCAATATGATTAAAGCTAATTTCGACATTGCCGCTGCTTTTACTTTGCTTTGCCAGCTAAAGCCTTTGACCCACGGTGAGATTTGGGCAATTTCTAACCCACTGGTATGAGCCGCTACTGTACTATCATCTGCCAACAACCAAACATTGGCTTTGTAGACATCGTCAGTATTGTTTGGCTCAACAAGCTGGGCGATTAGTGTTGACAAAATATCGCCTCCCTCATCTTACTGACTCCATTATCCATGTCATTTATCATCCCTAAGTTTCAATATGGCAGCCTCGTCCAAAGGTGCAAAAGAGCGCGAATAAATCCATATGCTACTTTGTTTATTTTTCCGCAACAGTGAATGCAGCCAATAGACTCGTCCGTCCATCGTTAACTTTATATAAGCCGACACAAAATCAGAGTGGGCGCTCCAATCCTCTGCTTTAAGCTCCACTCCTTTTAGCACATTGCTCTTCAAAAATTCATCGGCCGTACTAAATACTTTACTCTGTAGCGTCTTATCCAAGGCCGTTAGCTGATCAACAGAAAGCGTCGGCAGCATACTTTTCAAGACAGTCTTAGACACAGTATTAATATTGATCTTAGTCGTCTCATTCGGCAAAGCACATAAATAAGGCGCTAAACGCGCGAAGGTTGCTTGAGGGATATCCAACAAGACAAATTCGCTCATAGAAAACAACTTAGCACTGGCTGTCCGATAACCCTCTTCTTTAGATTGATAATAAGCATCTTCTCGACCTTGCCCAGACGATAATGCTTGATCTTTATCTATCCAATCTTTTACGACATCGATCCAACCAACATCCACACCTAATTGCTTAGACAAACGCACCAAACGTTGTCGAGTAATTTCAGAATTAGCATCATCGGAAAGTGCATTAACATTAAGGCACGCTTGGAGATCGTAAATACGGACGTCTAACTGACCAACGTCCGTATCGAAAGTACGACGTATAATCAATCCAGGCATCAAGGATCGTTGCTCTAAAGAGGTTCCCTTACGGTTCTCCTGAGCTAGTACTCCTTCCCCTTTAAACCAAGCCCAAGCCCAAGCCTCTCCTCCCAAAAGTTGCTGGCGAACCAGCGCATTGTTTTGAATTCTTTTCACTACTGACTGTTCATTTTGCACAGCCAATAAAATACTGGTAGCAATACCGCTGATCAAAGCCAACACCATCAAAGAAAGTAGCAAAGCGGAGCCAGATTGTTTATTGCCTTGCATCGTTTCTTCCCTCAGACTGACGCATATGATCAGACTTATCCGATGTCTTTTCAGATGAAGGCGATGATGAAGCCTCAGGAGACAACTCCTGACTCTGTGGCTTTAGAGGTATCAGCTCGAACAAACGCTCAAAAGCAGGCTTATTATTCACCCCCAAGGTCACCTTAATTGCCAGTGGTAAAGCAGACATTCCTTGGAGGTCGGACGATGGAGGCCAACGAGTTACCCAACGACCATCACTTGCTAAAACACTTATCGAAAACTCACTTACATGAGAAAACACCTGATCGATCGGTTTGCTATCCGGCGTACGATCAAGCGCAAACCAAAAACGACGAATCAACTTCCCCTGTGTAGACTGATCCAACGAAGCGTTTTTTATAGCACGGCTTGATGGTGCAGCTTTAAAGCGATATTCGATCCTCTGAAATGTCGAACGACTCTCTTTTAAAGGGTTACTCCAGCCTGAACGGGTAAAAGTCAACACATTATTGTTTAACAGGAACGTCGGTTCGTGATCACCTTTTTCATTACGAACCGACCTCTGAATCACTTGGCTCATATCATTTTCAATTGTTAGCCAAATTCGCACATTGTTTTCCAACTGTCGTGCACTGTCTTTCACACCGACTTGAGTCTTAAAACCTGTACTTATCAACTGTGAAGCTAACAAGCCAATAAAAGCCGTAATCGCCAGCGTTATCAAAAGTTCAATTAGTGTAAAGCCTGCTTGATGTGCCCTATTTTGAATTCGTCTGGGAGCGAGGAACGAATAAGATGCTTCACTGTCACAGCACTTCTGTCGACAGACTTTATCTGCTTGCCAGTTATCTTCCGTTGATGACCTCATTTTGACGCCCCTAACAAGTAGGTAGGAACAAAAGATTGCAAACGATAAACAGGATCACCTTCTTTTTTATCAACAAACACACTGACTTCGACTTGAGTAATGCTCTGTGTTTGTTTACCTAGAGTCATAGTTGTCACCCAATTACGCCCTCCTTGCTCAACAGCTAGCTGACTAAGCTTAGGGGTTTCATCAAGGTGCAAAGCTAACAGCAATTCATTCAAGCGATTTTCAGCCACCCAACTGGCCATCAACTTTTGATCAAGATACACCGTTTGATCGAGGGCAGTAGACATTGCACGCATAGCCATAACGCTCACGGTCGATAAGATAACCACCGCAATGAGCACTTCAAGTAAAGAAAAACCATTTTGCGAAGTGCGATGACTAAGGTTATTGGATACGGATTTCATTTACTCCGTCCCCTATCAAGCTCATATTGCTATCGTTTAACGTTAACTTAATCTTAAAAGGCGTATATTCTC
This sequence comes from Marinomonas spartinae, assembly GCF_900089775.1. Lineage (GTDB taxonomy): Bacteria > Pseudomonadota > Gammaproteobacteria > Pseudomonadales > Marinomonadaceae > Marinomonas > Marinomonas spartinae. The sequence goes on along the minus strand of NZ_FLOB01000023.1, from coordinate 12,772 downwards.
CATTTGATAAAAAAATAACCACACCCTTTTTTTCAAAGCCAAGTGCATCAAGCCCTTTTCTCAGCGGCTCTTTATCCGACTTCGCTGTCAATAAAATATTACTTGGGATCTGATAAACTGTGCGTAGTTTGTGCCACTTACCCTCTTTGCGCTGCCATAAATCAAGGTGATTAGCGCCATCCTGGGATAACACACTATTGCTTCCTTCAATCCAACTTTGGTCCGCCATATCTTGCAGGGCAAAGCGCAACGCTTGACTCGTCTTGGATAGAGAATCCCTGTCCGTGTTCACTGCCAAATAAGGCGTCACCATACCAACTAATGCCGCTAAAATAACGAGAACGACCAACAACTCCAGCAAAGTAAAACCTCGCTGAGTGAATGCTGTCGTGGTCGTCATTAAAGGTTCGCCGCCGATAAATCTGCGGCATCCCCCTCACCGCCTTCTACTCCATCGGACCCTAAGGAAATCAGGTCAAAGTCACCTTTTGATCCTGGACTGATATACACATAGTCATTACCCCAAGCATCCACTGGTTTTTTTGGCAAATAACCACCTCGCTTCCAGTTTTTCGCCTCTGGCAAGCCTGATGGCTTCTCAATCAACGCATTTAACCCTTGTGCAGTAGAAGGATAATGGTTGTTATCCAATTTATAGAGATTCAACGCGGTGACCACATCTCGCAATTGCGCTTTACTCACAGTGACTTTTGCCTCATCCGCTCGGCTCAACAAATTCGGCGCGATCATACCAATCAGAAAGCCCAAAATAACCAGTACAATCATCATCTCTAATAGCGTAAAACCCGACTGCTGTCGCTTTGCCATTACGCCAGAACGTGCTCTTACTCTTAACTGTCTTTTCATAGGTTCTTCCCTGTTCACCCTAACAATTGATTTAGATTCATAATAGGCAGCAAAATGGCACACACAATTAACATCACCACAGCCCCCATCACTAGCAACATAGCGGGCTCAAACAATCCGACGGCCGTACTGATCAAGCTATTGGTATCGTCTTCCTGCTGCTTAGATGCTTTGAGCAACATCGCGTCCAACTCGCCACTTTGCTCCCCACTTATTACTAGCTGTAGCATCATCGGTGGCATCAGGTCGGTTGCCTCCAAAGCTGTGCCCAACGCCACCCCTTCTTTTACTTTCTGTCTGGCTTCACTTAAACGTGTTTTTATCAAATGGTTTTCTGTCACTTGGGCCGCGATATTCATTGCGTCAACTAACGACACCCCGCTATGCACCAACATAGCTAACGTACTAATATAGCGAGTAATTTGTATGATTTTCACTGCACTTCGTAAAACAGGCAGCCGTAACATAAGGACGTCTCTCGCTATACGAAAAGATGGCCTTTTCATGGCCAATTTATAACCCGCAATGGTGATGACCAAACACACTAAAAAGGCTTTACCATACCCTGTAATCAAATGACTCAATTGCAGCATAAACAAAGTAATACCAGGCAACTCCGCATTTTGTCTTTGAAACGCCATCACAATATCAGGCATCACAGAGCCCAATAGAAAAATTACAATCGCAATCGCCACCAAGGTGAGAATCACGGGATATAACATCGCCATGCGTAATTTTTGCTGGTTATTGCGTGTTCGCTCACTAAAGTTTGCTAATTCCACCAATACAGAAGAAAGGAATCCGGATTCCTCACCAGCTTTAATACTCGCCCTAAAAATCGCAGGAAATGCCCTTGGGTAACTCGCCAGCGAAGAGGCTAAAGAATTACCCTCCAGCACCTTGGAACGAATGGCTATTAGCATACTAACCAGCTTTTTCTTTTTACTTTGCCTTGCGACACCTGCGATGGCTTCTTCAATGGGTAACCCAGCCTCTATCAAAGTGGCTAATTGTCTGGTTAACAATGCACGTTCTTTAATGCTGATTTTCGGGCTAAACCAGTCAGCCGCGTGGGACTCTTTCCCCTGCTTACAACGAATCAAGGTCAGCTGTTTATCGCTGAGCTTTTTGCGTAAATGGCGCTCGCTCTCTGCCTCTAAAACGCCTTTTTGCTTTTTGCCTATCTGGTTAATGGCAAAGTACTCATAAGCCGCCATAGATCACTCCTCAGCTTGCATCGATTGTTCAACACGCAACACTTCTTTGATACTTGTTACACCCGATAAGACTTGCGATAAGCCACTTTCTTGTAGGCTCGCATGTTTTTTACGAGTATATTTTTCAATATCCGCTTCACTGGCTTTTTGGTGAATTAACGTTTTGAGAGGGTTATCCACTTCGATGATTTCATAGAAAGCCAGGCGACCTCGGTAACCTTGCTGAAAACATTTAGCGCACCCTTGAGGCTGATAATGAACAACCTCTTCCTCATCAGACATACCAAGCAACTTTTTCGTTTCACTGTCGGCGTTAACAGGCGTTTTACAATGTGGACAAAGCCGTCTAACCAAGCGCTGGGCAATCACCCCAACAAGAGAAGATGAAATAAGAAAAGGTTCAACGCCCATGTCTTGCAGGCGGGTAATCGCCCCTGCCGCGCTGTTGGTATGCAACGTGGATAATACTAAGTGCCCAGTTAATGACGCTTGAATTGAAATATCAGCAGTCTCTTTATCGCGAACCTCTCCCACCATTACCACATCAGGATCTTGACGAAGAATGGCACGCAATCCTGCAGCAAATGTCATCTTAGCCTTTTCATTTACTTGGGTTTGGCCAATTCCATCAATATGATATTCAACAGGATCCTCCACCGTCATGATGTTACGTTTCCCATCGTTCAATTGATAAAGTGCAGAATATAGCGTAGTGGTTTTACCTGAGCCCGTCGGCCCAGTTACCAACAAAATACCATTGGGTTTATTGATTAACTTGCGAAGGGTAGCAAGCTCTTCGGTACGCATTCCTAAACGCTCTAAACCAAGCTGACTGGTTTCTTTTTGTAGCAAACGCATGACGACCCGCTCACCATAAGTAGAAGGAATGGTCGACACACGAACATCGATCTCTTGCCCTGATAAACGCAGCTCAAGACGTCCGTCTTGTGGGACACGCTTTTCGGCAATATCTAACTTCGCCATAACTTTGATTCGAGATACCAAGGTGGGTGCAAGTGCACGCTTAGGCTGAACAACTTCTTTTAAAACCCCATCGACCCGAAAGCGAACCCGCATACTTTTTTCAAAGGTTTCGATATGTATATCAGAGGCATTTTCTTTAATCGCTTCGCTTAAAATAGCATTAGTGAGGCGAATAATCGGTGCATCCCCTTCGCTTTCTAGTAAGTCTGTATTTTCTTCAATCGCGTCCACTGCGGAGGTTAGATCCAGCTCGTCACTCAAGCCTTGCGTGAGAACATCACTGCTTTCATTTTGATAGAAGGTCACCATTCTGGCATTAAATTCGCCATCAGAAAGACACTCAACTCTAGGTGTTTTCAAACATAGTCGGTACGCCTCAGACAGTGCGGACAAACTAGCGCGCTCTTTATGAGCCAAGCAACAGCCTTGTTCATCTTCCAACAATAAAACACCATTCTCTTCGACAAAATTAAAAGGTAAGCTCAGCATGCAAAGACTCCTTTAGTTAAGTATGGAATCAATGGTCGCAGGACGAACCGATCCATTAGGCATGGTCAGCTCAATGGATTTGAAGACTCGATAATGATCTTGAGTAATGGCATTAACATGCTTTTTGTCTCGCAATATTGTGGGCCTAATAAATACCAACAAATTACGTTTGGTTTTTTTCAATGAGCTACTTCTAAACAACGCTCCAAGTACAGGCAAGTCACCAAAGACAGGGACTTTTTGATGGACCTCTGTAATGTTATCTTGCATCAACCCACCTAATACAATGGTCTCATTGTTACCAGCAATAACCGTTGTGTTGATTTCACGTTTTGTAGTGATAGTACCTAAATTACTTTTTTCTGAAGAAGCCGCTTCGACTATTTGGCTGACATCCATTTTCACTTCATCGCCCGCATTAATATGTGGCGTTACTTCTAGCGTTAAGCCGATATCCTTTCGTTCCGTCGTTATAAAAGCACTATCACTGTCCCGAGAATAACCACCAGTTTGAAAAGGCCGAGTTTCACCCACCAGAATCTTCGACTTTTGATTGTCTAGCGTCATGATCTTCGGAGTAGACAATAAGTTGGCGTTTGAATTGCTATTGATGGCTTGTAATATACCAGCAAGACTGAGCCCGCCCCTACGAGTTAGGATCCCTGCAGTTGCACCAGTTGATAAAGACGGCTTGTCGTCAAGGATATTGTTTGCAATATCCGAAATACTCGTCCCAACATTATTAAAGTTACTACCGAATACAGGCGTCGAAGTACCACTGGTATCTCCTAACAACCACTGAAAGCCCAATGCATTATTGTTATCCATACTCACTTCGACAATGACGGCTTCAACCAGTACCTGTGCTCGCGGAATATCTAGCTCTTGAATAATGGGCATCAGGTCGGCCATAACACTCGGTTCGGCACTGATCACTAGACGATTCATTCCAACATCTGATTTGATAATTGATCCACCATGATCCGCTTTGTCTTTCTCCTTTTTATCTGCACCTAATAAACTAGTAATAAGCTCAGCCGTATCCTTCGCATCGGCATAACGCAAAGGCACGACATGTAAACGATTAGAGCGTTGTGCTGGCTTATCCAGTTGATGAATCAACACTTCCAATTGCTCCGTCGCCTCTTTGCTGCCCTTAATAATCAACCTGTTGGTACTTTCATCCGCTATTACACGCGTTGTCCCCCCTTGGTTTTGAGGTGCACCATGCTCTAGCGCGGGGACACTATCTAGATTTTTAAGCAGAGCTAACAAATCACCAGCCCAAGCATGCTTTAAGCTTACAACACGGATGGTTTTCGCTGCTCCTTGATCTAACCGATTAATTAAAGCAATTAGTTCACTAATATTTTCAGCCCTATCGCTGACAATCAATGCATTGGCTTCTCTTGCCGCGGCCAAATGACCAAAAGGAGGAATAAGCGGACGGATAATAGGCACTAACTCTGTGGCTATTTCATGCTTGATAGGAATGACCTGTGTGACTAGCGTGTCGCCAATCGCTGCACCATTTTCATCAAAGCTAAGACCACTTTGTTTGGCATTGCTTTCTGGGACAACCTTAATACCACTGCTAGTCTGAATAGCGGCATAACCATGGACACTTAAAACAGAGAATAATAGTCGCAAAACCCCTTTTTTATCCAAATCCATATTAGAAATAACCGTAACTTTACCCTTGACCCTAGGGTCTAATATAAAGTTTTTACCTGTGATTTCAGATACTTGATTCAAGAAAACACCAATATCGGCATTTTTCAAGTTCACTTTCCACGATTGTGCATAGAGCATGCAAGGGAGCATAATAAAGGCAAGAACCATTATCTTTCGGGTTAATTTCATTTTCATCCTTGAAAACCTTGTTAAACAGCGACCATCATTTTTGAACGACTGGAGGAGATCTTTTCTTCATTCCATGATCAGCCATATTTTCTACTAAATACTTATCGTCGCTCTTAGGAAATTTCAGTATTTCTTTTTTAGTACCACGACTCAAAACGACGTAATGTTCGTAGACGTTATCTAGCGTAACCCCCCGTTGAATAGATTCTCCTTGATAGACCACTTTATCTTTATTTGAGCCGATCATAATAATTGCGATACCTTTACTTTGAGACATTTGAGTAACAGGGAGTGTCCCCTTCAACGTCAAATTCAAGTTTGTGACCGCTAATGCTTGATCAGAGCTGGGCGAAGTACCAAAAAGCTCACCAGAAATCATGTTGGAAGAATGAATGGGGTGCGATGAATTAATAGGAAGAATGTCAGGTAAAGAAACTTGACGAGTGCTATTAGCAAGCGCTTGAGAAGCAAAAATGTAACCGGCGACGAACACCCCCAAGATGGTACTCGTCACCAAATAGAAAGTAAGTTGTCCTTTACTTAACAAAGTCATACTGCGCCCGTCCCTTCCTGGGATGTTATTACTAATTACTAGCATACTGTCAAAAAAACAGCAAGCCGATCCATATTTAACGATAAAAGCATAATAGCCTCAATCATTTAGAAAATTAAGGTACTTTTACAGGATTAAGGAAAACACCATGAAGTATTTCACGTTTTTTTAACATCTGCTTCCTTAAAACTCGTTGACGGTATTTCTTTTGATCACTTATGATGGATTCCGATGTAAATCTAGCAGGCGAAAAAATGAAAGACGTAAAAACATTATTACTAACTGGGGCCAGTCGCGGTATTGGCCACTCTACAGTAAAACATTTTAACGCTGCAGGATGGCGAGTCATTACCGCCTCTCGTCAAGAGTGGAGTAAAGAAGGTGAATGCCCTTGGTCTGAAGGCGAAGACAATCACATTGATCTTGATTTATCTGATATCAATGGCATTGAACACAGCATCGCCGCGATCAAAGCGAAGTTACCAAATGGTAAACTTCATGCTCTCGTCAATAATGCCGCCATTTCTCCAAAGGGGCCAGGGGGTAGCAGGGTCGGCGTATTGGATACAGATTATGACACTTGGCTTAATGTCTTTAATGTAAACCTTTTCTCCACCGCATTACTCGCTAAAGGGCTATTTGAAGAACTGCGTCAATCTCGTGGCAGTATTCTAAATGTCACCTCAATTGTTGGCACTCGAGTTCATCCGTTTGCTGGTGCGGCTTATGCTTGCTCCAAAGCGGCTTTATCAGCCCTAACCAGAGAGCTTGCGGCCGAGTTTGGACCTCACGGTATTCGGGTCAATTCTATTGCTCCAGGAGAAATCGCCACATCGATACTCTCACCAGGAACTGACGCCCTCGTTGAAAGCGAAGTCCCCATGAAACGTCTCGGTAAACCAGAAGAGGTTGCCTCGTTGATTTATTTCCTGTGCTCTAATGGCGCCTCCTACATTAATGGTACAGAAGTACAGGTTAATGGTGGACAACACGTTTAGCAAACGCTGAACATTTTTGTTTACACACCAATTTTTATTAGAGTAACAACAGGAATCAAAACGAAAAAAGCAGACTCAAGGTCTGCTCTTTTCGAAAACATCTATTTGTCCGAAAGTATTCGGTCACTTCATACTTGAATTAAAAGGCCAACTCATCGGTCGCATCTGTACTTCCATCAGTCTTTGATGCTTTGCCTTCTTTTTCAGCGGCCTTGGCCGCTTTCGCTGCTTCAATTTTTTCCTTACTTGGCAATAGATCTTCACGCACTTTCGCTTCAATCTCTTGGGCAATTTCAGGATTATCTGCTAAAAACTGCGCTGCATTGGCCTTACCTTGTCCAATTTTGTTGCCATTGTAGGCGTACCAAGCACCAGACTTATCAACAATGTTCTGTTTGACACCTAGATCAATAATCTCGCCCATACGGTAAATCCCTGCACCGTAGTGAATTTGGAATTCTGCTTGTTTAAACGGAGGCGCTACTTTATTTTTCACGACTTTCACACGGGTTTCGTTACCAATGACTTCATCCCCCTGCTTAACCGAGCCAATGCGGCGAATATCCAAACGCACAGAAGAGTAGAATTTCAACGCGTTACCGCCGGTTGTGGTTTCGGGTGAACCAAACATTACGCCAATTTTCATACGAATCTGGTTAATAAAGACAACCAAGCAATTTGCATGCTTGATAGAACCGGTGAGTTTACGCATTGCTTGAGACAACAAACGCGCTTGCACACCAACAGAAGAATCGCCCATTTCCCCTTCGATTTCAGACTTAGGTACCAATGCAGCAACCGAGTCGACAATGATGACATCAACACTGTTTGAACGAACCAACATGTCTACAATTTCAAGGGCCTGTTCACCAGTATCCGGTTGCGACACTAACAACTCTGCAATATCGACACCCAATTTCTCAGCGTACTGCGGGTCAAGAGCATGCTCCGCGTCCACGAAAGCACAGGTTTTACCTTGCTTTTGTGCTTCTGCGATGACACTCAAAGTCAGTGTTGTTTTACCGGAAGACTCAGGTCCATAGATTTCACAAATACGACCATACGGTAAACCACCCGCGCCCAACGCAATGTCTAAGCCCAAAGAACCCGTTGAAACCGTATCAATGTCCAGTTTCGCACCTTCCCCCATTTTCATGATGGCGCCTTTACCAAACTGGCGTTCAATTTGCGACAGTGCTGCGTCGAGTGCTTTTTTCTTGTTGTCTACCGTAGATGACATAGTAAAACCCTTGTGAATGTTTTCGTTGGAGTAACTTTATCGTGTTTTATCACCAATCTCAAGAAATACTGTATATAAAAACAGTATTATTTTTCATCTGCAGTGAGCCGCTCAATGAGTCCATCCAAGGCGGCTAATACCGTGGCTTCACGAATGGCTTCTCGGTTACCTGCAAATTGAAAGCGCTGCACTTGTGGCGATTTTCCTTTCACCTGCCAACCAATATAGACACATCCAACAGGTTTATCTTGGGTTCCGCCACTTGGGCCCGCCACACCACTAACGGCAATGGCGACATCCCCACCCAGACGCAATGCACCAGCACACATTTGCTCAACGGTCTGTTCAGAAACCGCGCCATAGGTTTTCAGTGTGTCGGGGTTAACACCCAAGCCACGCTCTTTGGCTTCGTTTGCGTAACTGATCACCCCACCAAAAAACCAAGCGGAACTACCGGATAAGTCGGTACATACTGCACCAATTAAACCTCCCGTACACGACTCAGCTGTCACTAACTGCCAGTTTTTTCTTAGTAGTAACTGAGAAACACTCCCAGCGGTCAGGGTCATTTCCTGTTTAAAACTCATTGTCTTCTCACCTTAAATACTGCTGAAATTTCCCGTAGAATAGCGCTCTAATTTATGGATCACAATCGAGTCAGTCGCATGAGTAAAACGTCTACAGACAACCACACCCCGATGATGCGCCAATATTTTGGTTTAAAGTCCCAGCATCCGCACCAATTGCTGTTTTATCGCATGGGCGATTTTTACGAACTTTTTTACGACGATGCCAAACGCGCCGCTCAATTGCTCGATATTACTCTAACAGCACGAGGACACTCTGGCGGTCAACCGATTCCTATGGCAGGCATTCCATTTCACGCTGCCGAGAATTACATTGCACGCTTGGTGCGCATGGGAGAATCAGTCGTCGTCGCCGAGCAAGTCGGTGATCCAGCTACCAGCAAAGGCCCTGTTGAGCGTCAGATTGCCCGCATCGTGACTCCTGGAACCATTAGTGACGAAGCCTATTTAGAAGAAAAGCGCGAAAACTTGCTGTTATCTCTCGCTTATCAGTCTCGAAAAGGCTTGGATGTATTTGGCTTTTCCTATCTTGATATGGCCAGTGGTCGCTTTTGTGTATTTGAAGTCGATGGAATGGATGCCCTTAGCAGTGAATTGCAACGTCTGACTCCCAGAGAAATTCTGATTTCTGAAGACTTCCCTGCACGGGATCGAGTCACCTTAGAAAAAGGGGTATCTGAGTTAGGCCCTTGGCACTTTGATTATGAATCCAGCTACCGGCAATTGATCCAACAGTTTAATACCAAAGATCTCTCGGGATTTGGTTGTGAATCCCTCACCGCTGCCATTGCGTCAGCAGGTGCTTTACTTCAATACGCCAAAGACACGCAACGCAGTGCGCTCCCTCACATTCAATCCATTACCGTGGAACATAAAGATGACTCGGTATTAATAGATGGGGCGACACGACGTAACCTAGAAATTGATGTGAATTTATCGGGCAGCAACAGCAACACACTCGTCAGTGTTTTGGATACTTGCGCCACACCAATGGGCAGCCGTCTGTTAAAACGCTGGTTACATACCCCCATTCGCGATATTAACGAAATCCAATCGCGTCAGGATGTTGTAGCAGAACTAAAAGACGAACGTCTCTACGACATGTTAGACACCCCATTGAAAAAAGTCGGCGATTTGGAGCGCATTTTATCTCGCGTGGCGCTTCGCTCAGCCAGACCCCGCGATTTATTACGCCTTCGTTTTGCACTGGAAGCAATTCCTGAGATCAATCAAATATTGACTGCCACGCAAACTTCCCGTCTACAAGATTTGAATGGGCGCATGATCGCTCAACCTGAGTTAACAGAAACATTAGCCACCGCCTTGGTAGAAAATCCACCCTCCGTCGTTCGCGATGGCGGCATCTTTGCGAAAGGCTATGACACTGAACTGGATGAACTACTGTCTCTCTCCACGAATGCCACCGATTATTTGGCAGAAATGGAGCGCAGCGAGAAAGAACGCACTGGGATTAGCTCGCTTAAAGTCGGCTTTAACCGTGTTCATGGTTACTATATTGAAATTAGCCGTTTGCATTCTGACCAAGCGCCAGCAGAATACATTCGTCGACAAACCCTTAAAAATGCGGAACGCTTTATTACACCAGAACTCAAAGCATTTGAAGACAAAGCGTTAAGCGCTAAATCCAAAGCCCTTGCTCGAGAGAAAGAGCTGTATGAATTATTACTGGATCGACTAAACCAGCTTCTGAGAGAATTACAAACCACCAGCCAAGCGGTAGCACAACTCGACGTCATTCATACTTTCGCAGAACGGGCCGATGCGCTGATGTTCGCGCGGCCAGAACTACACAACCGTGGCGGCATTCAAATCCAAGGAGGACGTCATCCTGTGGTCGAGTCGGTGATTTCCGATCCCTTTATCCCGAACGATTTAGACATGCACGATAAACGTTCACTGTTGATGATCACAGGTCCCAATATGGGGGGTAAATCGACCTATATGCGGCAAATTGCGCTCATCGCCCTGTTGGCTCATACAGGGTGTTTTGTCCCTGCTGAAGCCGCCTCTATTTCGGTGGTCGATCGTATCTTTACTCGCATGGGTTCCTCGGATGACCTAGCTGGTGGACGCTCTACCTTCATGGTGGAAATGACAGAAACGGCCAATATTCTGAACAACGCCACCCAGCAAAGTTTGGTATTGATGGACGAAGTCGGACGCGGAACGAGTACCTTTGATGGCTTATCTCTTGCTTGGGCTGCAGTGGACTATCTTGCCAATCATCTTAAGTGCTATGTTTTATTTGCCACCCATTATTTCGAACTCACCACGCTGGCGGATCAGTTAGATAATGCCGCCAACGTGCATTTAACTGCTACCGAATACGATGACGAAATCGTCTTCTTGCACAAAGTCCATCCAGGGCCTGCCAGTCAATCCTATGGTTTGCAAGTCGCACAGCTAGCAGGTGTCCCACGTAACGTTATTGGCCACGCTAAACATAAACTGGCGGAATTAGAAGTAGTGACGGGGATTGAACTTGATGATCCAGACACTTTCCAACCCATCAATAAGCCAACACCCGAACCGATAACAAACAAAAAGAAACAGAACAATGCCTCTTATGTACCACAACAACCGGACCTATTTGAATTGGCGGATCACAATGCATTGAAGGAGGCTTTAAAGGCATTGGATCTGGATAATATGACGCCACTTCAAGCCATGAATGCATTACATGAATTAAAAAATAGTCTTTAACGCTAAAACAAAAAAGCAGAAAATCGGCAACATGCGCCGCAAGGCGCATAAGCTAATACCAGATAGGTTTATTACTAAGACAATTGTTACTTGCCCGCTAGTGGTTTATACCTCTAAAATATGCGCAATTAAATTTTATAAGCTTGTAAGGAGAAGTCGGATGGCTTTCATCGTTACCGATAATTGCATTCGCTGCAAATATACAGACTGTGTAGAAGTTTGCCCTGTTGACTGCTTCTATGAAGGTCCTAACTTTTTGGCAATCAACCCAGACGAATGTATCGACTGTGCCCTATGTGAGCCAGAATGTCCTGCTAACGCCATTTTCTCTGAAGATGAATTGCCAGAAGACCAAGAAGTGTTTGTTGAGCTAAACCAAGACTTATCGCAAATCTGGCCTAACATCACGGAGAAAAAAGAAGCTTTACCCGATGCTGCAGAATGGGACGGTGTTGAAGACAAACTAGAGCATTTAGAACGCTAACATCTAACGCGCTAAAAGCCTTCGCACTTACCTACATGAATAATGGCAACTGCAAAAGAGCAACAAGGTAAGGTAGTGATAAGTTTAAGAACGTAAAAGCGGCTTCGGTCGCTTTTTTGTGCCATGTACTCAGACTTACCAGACACCATGTGCTGTATTAGCATGACCACTGTGTAACAGTACAAACTTGTTTAGAAAAAGAAAAAAAGACAAAAAAAGGGTGGCAAAGCCACCCTATTATCGCCGACATCCTATCAGCTTCTCGTCCTTTGAGTTCGACATCCTGCCGTTTCAACCCTGAAATAAAGACATCCTATGTCTAATCCATTTAGTCAACATAACTTCCTGTCATGCGCCACATTCCTTGTGTTCTCCACTGTTCCCTGTGGATGAGTTAACTTTACCACTTCACAAAAAAGAAGCAAATCACGAAACAAACAAGGAAAATAAAATAAAGTCTTATAAAACAAATGACTAGATAAAATCTGAGGACTATTATCCGTCCATATGACGCCATTTATAGACATGTCCTACAGGTATGTCAGAAAAAGCCTACAAAACCCTTTTATCCCATACAATTCATACTAAAAATAGCACCACCGGATACAAAATAATAAGCATTCGATTATCAAAAGATAACGGCGTTTTTCAAGGTAGTTGTCGCCTAAAATAATTAGGCAGCGTCTTTGTGTTGCTCTGGATTTAATTCCACATCACCTATTGGCTGCCAGTTTCTTTCTGCTTTTGACCAACGCTCAGGGCGTTC
>NZ_FLOB01000029.1 GCF_900089775.1 Marinomonas spartinae | reverse complement strand
GTAAGCGTTCATTCTACGCCGTTATTTCATCCCATCTTTTCGCACTCTAAACTGGACTCCGTTTTCATCTCATCACCGATAACGGAGTCCAACCCATGACCAAACCCTATACCCGTCGTTCTTCTTCTGAATGGCAACAAATCATTGACGGTCAAGCCGAGTCTGGCTTATCCGCCCCTCAATACTGCGAACAACATCAGGTGAGTTACGCCAGTTTTAGTAAATGGCGTCAGCATTTTTCGGGAACTAAAGCCTCGCCAGATTCTAGTCACTCAGACTTTATCGATCTCAGTCAGGTGCCCACTCTCTCAGGTACTGGACGTTGGAACATTACCTTGTGTTTAGGTGATGGTGTTGAGCTTCGATTGAGTCGTGACTGATGTTCCTGCCCGATCCCAATGCTAAAATTTGGCTGCATACCCAACCCACAGATATGCGTAAATCCTATCGTGGCTTATTAGGGCTGATCAAACAACACCTCAAAGAAAACCCACTCATCGGGTATTTTGTCTTCATTAACCGGCGCAAAACCCAGATGAAAATCCTCTATTTTGACACCTCTGGTTATTGCATTTGGTGTAAACGACTGTCGCAGGGGCAGTTCAATTATGCGTCATCAGAAAACGCTAAACACGCCCTAAGTGTGATTGAATTGCAGCACCTCTTAGCGGGCATAAAAGTCGAAAAATATCGTCAATTTAAACGCTACAAGCGAGCATCATGACAAGTTGGATGGTATAATCCAACCCCATGAATGACGCCACTTACCGACCTATTTTACCCTTCAAAAACATCGACTTGCTTCACACGAATGAGGTCGAAAAACTGCGTGCTGAAAACGAAGCTATGTCTTCAAGAATCCGCCAATACGAAGCGGAAGTGCACATGCTAAAGCGTGAGTTATTTGGGCCGAAAAGCGAACGTCGTACCTTACTCACACCAGATCAACAAGCCCTCGCTGATATCGTGGGTCCGATGTCAGCCGAACCAACCCGCGTAGAAGAAGAGTCTATCGTTGAGAAGGACAAACCTGAGTCTGCCAATGTTCGTGGCAAAGCGCCCAAGTTTCGTAAAGGCAATGAAATTAACATCACCGGATTGCGTTTTGATGAGTCTATACCGGTTCGTGAAAAGGTTATCTTAGCGGACGAATTACAAGGCCCCAATGCGCACGAATACGAAGAAGTCGGCTTCAAAGACGTCAGCCGCATCGTACAAAAAACCAGTGCCTATGAAGTCGTCATCACCAAACGTCAGGTGGTGAAGCACAAAACCAGTAAACAGCTCATTACCGCGCCACAGCCGGATCTGATTTTTGACAGTTCCCTCGCGGATGTGAGTTTTATCGTTGGCTTACTGGTTAATAAGTTCTTGTATCACTTACCCCTTTATCGTCAACACCAACAGCTTAGCGCTTCCGGCATCACCCTCAGTCGTGCAACGCTCACAAACCTCACCAAACGCGGGATCGAACTGTTACGACCCATTGTGGTAGAGCAACTGATTAGTGTGCTGGACAGCAAGGTACTGGCCATGGATGAGACACCGATAAAAGCCACCCGCCAGCCTGGGGTAGGCAACCAACCCTGCAAAATGAAGCAAGCGTATTTTTGGCCCATCTATGGCGAGCAGGACGAAGTGGTGTTTACCTTCTCCCAAAGCCGTGGCATGAAACACATCCAAGACTTACTGGATCATGTTTGGCAGGGTACCTTACTGACCGATGGTTATGCCGCTTACAGTCGTTACGAAGCCACCTCACCGGAGGTCACTCATGCTCAGTGTTGGGTGCACATGCGTCGTCAGCTACTGAAAGCCGAAATGGAAGAAACCGAGGCCGTCACCCACGCGCTGAACCTGATTGCCGCCTTGTACCAGTACGAAAGCCATATCAAACAGAAAGGTTGGTCAGATGAGAAAAAACAAGATTACCGAGTGCAACACAGTAAGCCCTTAGTGGATCAATTTTTTGCCTTCTGCGAAGAACAAACCCAACGGGCTGACCTATTACCAGACGATACCTGGATGAAAGCGTTGAACTACACCTTAAAGCGCAAACGCCAACTGATGGTCTTTTTGGAAAATCCAAACGTTGCCATGGACACCAACCACCTAGAGCGAGAGATAAGACCCATCCCAATGGGTAAGAAGAATTGGCTCTTCTGTTGGACAGAACTGGGCGCCGAACATGTCGGCATCATCCAAAGCTTGATCAGCACCTGCAAGCTGCACGACATCGACCCGAACGTCTACCTAACGGATGTCTTGCAACGAGTCAGTCAACACCCTGCAAAAGACGTGGCCGACTTAACTCCAAGGCGCTGGAAGCACCTGTTCGCAGACAAGCCGTTGAAATCGCCATTGCTCTGAGTCAGTGGCTGTCAATGACTCCCTAGAATGAACGCTTAC
>NZ_FLOB01000019.1 GCF_900089775.1 Marinomonas spartinae | reverse complement strand
CTGAGTTTCTGTAAGATGGCTTCTTTAAAGGCTCTTGAATGTCTTTGGTAATCCACTGGTTTTAACTTACCGCCCCCTGTCTATTTATAATATCAAATGAGGCGACAACTATCCTGACACAGGGGGAAAACCACCACCTAAATATATGTGCATACAAACATATATTTAGGTGTCTTCTTTTGATTGCTGCAAATCAACTACATATACAAACTATAATAAATAGCGGATTGTTATCTCGTTACTTGTTCAACAGAGTTATGAATAAATAATCCCTTCAATTTCATCCATAGATCTGGCTACCGCGAGCAAGTTCTCTTCGACAACCACATAGCAAACAAAACAATCAGCCCATTATCACATCAACTGGTTTGCAAGATACTCGTCATAAGTACCTTGGAAATCTACGACTTTTTGCCCTTTGATTTCGATAACACGGTTCGCCAAGGAAGAAACAAATGCCCTATCGTGGCTGACAAAAATCAGTGTGCCGTCAAAGTCTAACAAGGCATTGTTGAGCGCTTCGATGGCTTCCATATCCATATGGTTGGTTGGCTCGTCCATTACCAGGACATTTAAGTCCATCATCATTAACTTACCAAACATGAGGCGGTTTTTCTCGCCACCAGAACACACTCGCACTTTCTTATTGAAATCATCCGCCGTAAACAGCAAACGACCCAACATCGCGCGAACTTTTAGATCATCATGCTTAACCGTACGCCATTTAGACATCCAATCGAACAAGGTCAGGTCACAATCAAAATCGTCGGTAGTGTCTTGTGGACAGTAGCCAACAACAGCGTTTTCCGCCCATTTGATTTTACCTTGCTGCGCCTCTAACTCTTTCATCAAGCAGCGCAGAAAGGTAGTTTTCCCCACTCCATTTTCACCAATAACCGCCAGCCTTGAGCCCGCTTCTAAAATGATATTCCCCCCCGTAAACAGCAACTCATCGTAGCCGTGACCAAGGTCTTCTAGAATCAAAGCATGTCGGTGCAGTTTCTTGTCCTGTTTGAAAGACAGCGACGGCGTCATTCGGCTAGACTGTTTCACTTCCGCCAGTTCAATTTTTTCCAGTTTTTTCGCTCGGGAACTCGCCTGCTTTGCTTTTGAAGCGTTAGCAGAGAAGCGATTTACAAACGCTTGTAAGTCGTCCATTTCAGCACTTTTCTTCGCATTTTCTGTCAACAGTTGCTCACGAATCAAAGACGAAGCTTCCATAAAATATTCGTAGTTGCCGGGATAAATACGTAACTCACCAAAATCAATGTCTGCCATGTGCGTACACACAGAATTCAGAAAGTGACGATCATGGGAAATAATAATCATAGTGCATTTACGCTGGTTTAATATACCGGCCAACCAGTTGATAGTGTGAATGTCCAAGTTGTTTGTCGGCTCATCAAGCAGCAAAATATCAGGGTCTGCAAATAGTGCTTGGGCTAATAAGACACGTAATTTCCAACCGGGTGCCACTTGGCTCATAAGACCAAAATGATAGGATTCATCAATGCCCGCTTCTAATAAAATATCACCAGCACGACTTTCCGCACTGTAGCCATCCATTTCAGCAAACTCGGCTTCTAGCTCACCAGCACGCATGCCATCTTCTTCACTCATTTCCGGCTTAGCATAAATAGCATCGCGTTCTTGCTTCACTTTCCATAGTTCCACATCGCCCATGATCACTGCATCAACCACCGAGTACTCTTCAAAAGCGAATTGATCTTGGCTTAGCGTACCGACTTTTTCCCCTGGAGTGATGGACACATTGCCGGAGGTTGGCGTTAGCGCACCACTGAGAATTTTCATGAAGGTGGATTTGCCACATCCATTTGCACCGATTAAACCATAACGATTGCCATTACCAAATTTTGCCGAGATGTTTTCAAACAATGGCGTTGCGCCGAATTGCATGGTGATATTAGCCGTGGAGATCAAAGGAAAAAGCCCTAAATAAAGAGAAAAGAAAAACGTTTATACCGACCACAATGGGATCAAAAGACAAACAGAAAGAGGGGCGAATATAGAGATTTAAGCCATTAAAGTCGAGGCTTAAGTATCGTTTTTGCACAAATATCGCTAACGACAAACTCAGTACTTGATCCTATTTGTCGATAAAGACAGTTAAACAGTCGTAGAAGGGCCTTTTGAAGGACTTGCTGGGGAATCTTGAGAAAACCGATCCGTTTGTGACGGCGCTTCCTCTTCTTCTGACGCAGGTGTTTTTTGTGAATCAGCCGACATATACGCCATGACTTGACTCGACAAAAAGCCCAACACTTCTTTCGTTGCCCCATTGAGAAGGTTTTGTCTGGCTTTTTTGCTAATGTCACATTGCGTTGTCGCACCGAGCACAAAACTCGCCAACAATCCTGTCGGACTCACAGCCATGGCTAAAATGCTGTCTTTGGCTTTGTTGCGAGAGGTCGTCGCCTGCTTTTCCAACTGCTGAGTTTTCTCGAAGAGACGATCACGCTCACGTTGCATTTTCTTAAGACCAAACATGATTTACTCCTCTTGAGATGGAATAATGGCATCTAAAGTACGTGTAAAACCCATGTTTTTTAACGTACGTCTTACCAAATACAACAAAACCATCGCACTGACAAAGGTTACCAATGTAGCGGTTGCCAAAATGCCAACCAAAGAAAAACCATAACTCCAAGCAATCACGGCGCTCGTCGCGATGATTAACAACCAGGTTGTCAATAATAAGAAAATCACACCACACATTAGAGCAAGGAGCTGAGCACCGGAAGCCACCCACAACTTGGCCTCCAAGGCTCCCAGCCCTAACACACTCTTGAACCAATGTTTGTGATCATTCAGGACGACGGATAAGTCCGCAGTCTCTTTGTCTGAATCTGAGTGCGATGATGTCTCCATTTATAGTCGTCGCCCTTGTGATAAACTCTGGTGCTATTTACGCTTACATAAGAAGCTTGCGGCTAAGGCACCCGCTAAAAAAGCAATGCCTATGGTCTTAACGGGATGCTCTTTGGCGTATTCACCAATGGCAGAAGTAACTTTTTCAGATTGATTTTTCGCGGTATCCGCAATTTTATGGGCTTGCTCACTAATTTGCTGAGCAACCTCTTCGATTCGTTCTTGGCTCTGTTCTTTCGCTTGCGCAGCACTGTCTACCCCTTTATGCGCTGCCTCTGCTGCTTCATCCACTTTCTCATGTGCTTTGGATTGGGTCGTACTTTTGGTTGTTGTAGCCATTCTATACTCTCCTTTGGATTCAGAAATGATACTAATATTCAACGCCACTAACGATTCAATACCATGTCATAGCGATAGAGGTAAATCGTGCTTACAGACTAGCGCATATTTTAAGAAGATGCGAATATACTTTGTTCTCTAATCATTTTTTCTTTTTGTTGACAATCTTATTGTCATTTTCTGAGTCCTCCCCCCTCACATTGCGAGCATAAAAAACGGCCCTACTAGTATAGAACCGTTTTTTATTTTGAGTGATGCTTTAACAAAGCCCTTGCCTATTGGGCTTAGCAGCGATTAGAAGTAATGGGCGTAGCGCAATATATAGCGATTTCCCTCCGCACGGTTATGGGCATCTTGTTCAAAGTAAACGTTGGCTGTAATGGAGTCATCTTTACCTATCGAGAACAAAGCGCCAGGACCAATCGCCCAAACTTTTTCTTTACGGCCCGACACACTACGACCATCTATTTTGGTATTTGTTACCTGCTTTAACATATAGCCATTAATCCCGATGCTCACCGTTTTACTAACGGCATAAGCCGTCGCAAAGTTCATGTGAAACGCCTGACCTGCCTGAATGCTACTACTGGCACCAGTAGAAAAATTTGGATCATTATTTTTGCTATTCCACAAATACATAAAACGAGCAGAAGTGGTCCATTTTGGGGTGACCCAATAAGTAAAAGCGTAATAAGGTTCAACACTCCAAGCATGGCTACCTGGATTGACAATTTTATCTTTATCATATTGACCGGTCGGTCCGGTAATATCCAATTCAACACGTTGCGAGAACTTAGGCCCATTTTCTCCCATAATAGGATCAAATTGTAAGAAACCGCCCAACGTCAGATCACCAATACCTGTTTGTGATGGGGATGATCCATTGTCAGCTTTAGCAATCCATGGCAGTAAGGCTGTCCAACCTGGAGTAATATTCCCCCACTTTTTATGAGATACATAAATAATCTGAGAAAGGGGAACAAACATATCGGTTTTTGGATTCGCTACGGGCAAATCTTTCCCATTATTACCTTTTAAGGTATCTGCACGAATCGATTGTAAGTACTCTAAAAAATACCAACCTGGGCCATTTGGCGCAGGTGCACCATCGTAAAAGCTAGAGTCCCCCATATTCCCCCCAGGCAGATCGTAAGCCATTGCAGAAAAAGAAGCCAACGCGATACCACAGGCAAGTCCTGTTTTTTTAAGTGCCATTTTATTACCACCTTTTATTTTTATTTTTGATACAAGATTATTAAAAATAAGACCATCCCAAACTAGCTCTCATTGAGCCTGTGATCTGGCCTCACCGTCTTTATAAATAAGTAGACTCCAATCCTCCATCGACAGGAATATTGGCACCACATACCCAACGTGCGGCATCTGAACATAAGAAAGCGATGACTTCTGCGACTTCATCGGAATAGGCAGGGCGTTTCATACGCGCAGCGTCTTCTTGTACTCGCTCTTCACCCAACATACTGACAAAGTCCCCTAGAATCGGGGTAAAGACAGGACCTGGTGCCACACAATTTAAGCGCACGCCATGATCTCGAAACCAAGCGAAGGCCTTTTCTGTGCTCCAGACAATTAATGCTTCTTTAAAGTACTGATAACAGGTTTCTTGTGGTACAGGGTGTGCCTCTAACCAGTTGACACCGTCTTGAAAAGTCGCTTGAGACGCCAGCGCTTTGTGTGCCTCTAACCGCTCTGGCCAATCGCGCCCTAAAATTGATGACACATTAACAATGGCGGCACCATCATTCATTTTGGGCAATATTGACTGACTCAAATGGCGTAGTCCTAAATAATTCACTCGACTCACCAACTCTATAGAAGCGGTTCCAGGCACTCCTGCAATATTACACAAGCCATCAATACCAACAGGTAAAGACGTGACGGCTTTGTCGATTGCATGTATATCTGTTAAATCCAATTGAATAAAACCATCTAAGGTGAGGCTTGGCTCATTTCGGTCAATACCAATCACTTTCGCACCATGGAAACTCGCAAGACGAGCAACATCCGCCCCGATTCCTGACGAAACACCTGTAACCACTAAGGTCTTACCTAACAGTCTCATTTTTTTCTCGCTTCTATTATTGTTGTTATATGAAAAACAAAATACGTCCAAAATAGCCTTTTAGAGCTTGCTCTCAGGGAGGGAAAGGCCCAGAACAAAACATCGAAAAAACGATAATGGACGTAAACCTGAAAAACTATTTAGAGACGGATTAACCGCCTCGACTAGAAGAAACATAAAACAATGTAAGAAAACAATGCGCCCTCTTCGTTCTACTCCCCTTTCTTCCAGAACCTCATTAGGGTGCTCTGAGATAGAGATGGATTGACCAAACCGCAAACAAAGAAAGCCAAGAGAAAGAGAGTTTCTTATCATTATTAGTCTCCTGTCATTAACTGTTCATAAAAATTGCATAGAACGTACCACTTTTCTTTCACCGTCTCCCTAAAGATAAAAAAACCTCATAACAAAATGATTTTTATAGACTTTTCATTTCATTGTATTTTTTCCCTTACCGCCTCAGGTGAAAAAGCCATTCATTTAGATTGCTCAAATGATCAATTTTATAAAAAAAGATAACAGATCAGTTGATCAAATAAATAGTTTGGATGTATAACAATAAAGCAGATAACTAAACGACCAATGAGGAAAATAATAATGACAATGCCTCACCGTATTTCTCTAGCCGATATGTCACGCATCAACGCTAACGTATTACTCAAAGGCGATTCATCTCAGCTTAATAAGCAAGAATCTCCTACATTAGAAGAACTAACCGAGTGCCTTTGTTTTTCCCCTGGGGATGGTCGAATCTGGCTAAACGACGAGCGCATGCTACTCATCCATAATGCTTCCCTTGCCACATTAAGAAGAGAGCTTATCGATTCCCTAGGTCTAGAGGGAGCACGAGGCGTATTAACTCGAACAGGCTTTGAATCAGGAAAGCGCGATGCTAATCTAGTGAAATCACGCTGGCCAGATGCTGAAATCACCTCTATTTTTGGAGCAGGCATTCAGCTTCATGCTCTAGAAGGCATCGTTAAAGTCGAAACCATTTATTTTGAATTTGATATAGAAACAGGTCGTTATGAAGGCGAGTTTCTTTGGCACCACAGCAGCGAAGATGATGCTCATATTAACGCCTATGGTGTAGGCGCCGACCCTGCTTGTTGGCTAGAATTGGGCTATGCCATGGGCTACGTCAGCACTCTTGTTGGTAATATGGTCATTTTTCGCGAAGTAGAATGTCGATCCATGGGCCATGCAGCATGCAAAGTCGTTGCGAAAACAGCGGATCTCTGGCCTGACGCCTCAGAGGATCTTTATTACCTTGCAAAACAAGTATGTCCTTTACCTGCCAACCATAACCAAAATCAAGATGCCACACCAAAGAAACAAACCGACCAAACTAATCGCCCTATTACGATTGGTGCCTCTTCTGCATTTAAAGCAGCCACTCAAGCCATTACCAGAGTCGCTAAAACATCTGCTACGGTGTTATTAACTGGGGAATCAGGTGTGGGCAAAGAGCTATTCGCCTCACTTCTTCACCAATTAAGTCCACGAGAAAATAGCCCCTTTATCGCCTTTAACTGTGCGGCTATTCCTGAAAACCTATTGGAATCAGAATTATTTGGTGTCGAACGTGGGGCCTATACAGGAGCATCTCACAGTCGCCCCGGCCGATTTGAACGCGCTCAGGGTGGTACTATTTTCCTAGATGAAATTGGAACTCTCAGTCTTGTCGGACAAAGCAAATTATTACGGGCACTACAGGAAAAAGAAATCGAGCGCGTGGGGGGCACTAAAGCCATCAAAGTTGATGTGAGAATTGTGGCCGCCACCAACGATAACCTAAAAGACAAAGTTGCCAAAGGTGAGTTTCGTGAAGACCTTTATTATCGCCTAAATGTCTACCCTATTCCCCTACCCCCACTACGTGAACGCCGCGACGATATTCCTTTATTGGTCAACCACTATTACGAACATTATTGCCAATTACATGGGCGGGAACTCCAAGGCATCAGTATAAAAGCCCTACAGGCACTCTACAATTATGACTTCCCTGGGAATATTCGAGAACTGCAGAATTTGGTTGAACGCGGTGTTATTGGAGCAAATGACCACGAAAAGATCGAAACACACCACTTTTTTAGAACTGAAAATCTCACTAAACAATCAACATTTTGGATCAATCAGCAAGGAGAACTGACCTCCAAGGTACAGCAAGACAGCTCAGATGCCTCCGACTCGCTCCTAGAGCAACTAAAACAAAGCAATGAGGATGAGCAGTTTTCTATTAACAAACTGGAAGAGCGGCTGCTACATGAAGCGATGGATACCGCGCATGGCAATATGGCTGCGGCGGCACGCTCCCTTGGTTTAACAAGAGCGCAGTTGGCTTACCGACTGAAAAAAGTCGTCCCATAAACAGGGATGTCGACAAGAAAAAGCAGAAACAAAAAAGGCGAAAACACTGATTTCTCTGTTTTCGCCTTTTTGAAATAACGCCATACTCACTCCTACTACGCTACGCATCCACTCCTGAAAGAACAACTGTACCTGAGTCAATGCCACGAACACTCCGTAAAGGCCATGCCCTCCTATACAATTTTTCCGGACATTAAACTTTATTATTTGACTTCAACCCAGGCATCCCAGCCCTTCCACTCATATTCATCCATATCAAAAACCACGATCGATTTTTCTGGGGTTTGATTAGAATGACGGTTAAAAAAGTGTGCATTTACTAGTTTTCTAATTAAACGAGCCATCACAATTTTCCTTGCTGCTATAATGAATTAAGAGATTTCATGCTAGCACTGAAAACCGCAAGGATATGTCAGCCAAAGCTAAAGAAAGTCTCTTTCCCCATTAGCCATAAGATAGTCTGAGATCTTGACGAGTTATCTTCATAGCAAGAGAAAAAGCCAAGACAGATGCAACTATCAACTAAATATGCATCGCTCGCACTAAAACTGCGACTTATCTTGACAGTAATGCGCCTGACCATAACGCGCTAAACGATAACAAAGTAATGCCCAAAATAACCCAACCGCCATTCCAGCCAACACATCGGTTGGCCAATGAACACCAAGATAGACGCGACTGAACGACACCATAAGAGTCGTCAACAAAGCCACTCCGACTAGAAACCGCTTAGCCTTAACGTTATCTGTATGCCAAGTCGCCACCAGTGCCAAGGTTAACCAGACAAAGGACGACGACATACCATGACCAGAAGGAAAACTGCTGGTATAAACCCGAACCCCATGGGGGATGATAGAAGGACGAGGACGATCAAACCCTAATTTCAACAATAAACTTACGAGCATCCCCACAATCACAGTCAGCAACAAATATTTTGCTAAATATGGCCTTTGAATCAAGCATAAAAAGACGGCATAAACAAAGCAGAAAAACAGCAAAATCCAATTACTCCCTAGGGCAGTAATATCCCTCATCAATTCGGCTAACCAAGTCGGCCCCCATTCTTTTGTACTGTCCATTGGGTCACGAAGCGCTAAAAATATGCGCCGATCAAACTCCGGAATGTGAGCTGTATTGGCGATGACAGCCAAGGCAATAAAACACAAAAGCAATCCGGCTAATAGCACCCATTGGTAACGAGGAATTTGTGTATCGGCCATAGTATAAACGCCTCTAAAATAATCAGTTAATACAATAAGTTAACCCTAGCATAGATGATTTTTAACCCTGAGACCCACTTTTTACAAACAAATATGCAAAATCCTTACATTCAGTGAATAAAAAGGGAAACTTATCCATAAAGTAGACATAACCGTAAGAGTTGGGTGCAATCTTATTATTTTATTATAGAATGAGGAGTAATTTTGCCCTGCCCGATGCCAAACAACTCACCCTTGGAGCGTTAATGAGAGTTGACTTAAAAACAGATGACGAAGAATTAGCCGCTATCCCTCGCTTCCAGCTCGCCACTAACCATGCCCGTCAACTCTTTAGTACTTGTATAGCCTTTGCAGGTTTGGCTTTCGCCATTTTGTTGATGTGGCTTATCGTCGATATGTTTGCCCCAACCTCTATCTGGATACCGATACAACTCAACGCCGCCGCAACCTTACTGATACTACTTGCCTCCTTTCAGTCAGCATGGCGCATTGCGGTTTGGCGCGCCCGTATTATTGCTCCAGAGGAACTTACACCAGAAGAACTTTCAACAGAAAAAGAAGCAACTCACCCTCAGCCCGATACCGAGCAAACGGGAAAAACTGTTTTAAAAACAATCAACCCCATCAAACAGCTATCAGACAGAATCAAAGAAAGTCGAATTAAGCCGATATTATCCGCTATTGGTATCGACGTGACCTGGGTCGTCTTGCTGATACTTTTTGCCTTTCTTTTAATTGACAGTGGTTGGAACCTATCCGCCACACCAAAAGCACTGGGAGCCAATGCCTACCTATTTGGCGGTTTAGCGTTATTAGTAGCCTTTGCGTTACTGGTCGTTGAACGCTACCTTGCTGCACACAAACAAGAATGGCCTGAAGCATTGCCCTTGGCTGTACAACTTCGAGTGGCCATTGTTGTGTTTGTGCTATCCGCGATCTGCCTTTTCTATGCTAACGCGGAGCGTATTTGGCCACTTCGCTTGGCCGTATTGGTTGGCTTATTACCTTGCCTTCTTGGGTTGGAATTGATTATTCGAGCTATTCTGGTCATTTTTACACCACGCCGAGACTCGTTGGAACCCGCACTTTTTACCACCAGCTTTTTTGCGGAAATGATGCGTTGGCCCCCTAAGCCAATGCAACTTTTTCAAGCAAGCCTTCATCAACGCTTTGGCATTGATTTACGCCAAGTTTGGGCCTTTGGATTTATACGTCGCGCTTTTCTACCGATCCTTCTGTTCATTCTATTGGCGGGTTGGCTCTTGTCTGGATTACATGAAATCCCTATGAATGGTCGAGGCATTTATGAGCGTTTTGGTAAGCCTGTTGCCGTACTCAAGCCAGGTCTCCACGTTAGCTTGCCATGGCCTTTTGGGCGCATTATTAATGTCGAATATGGTGTCGTACACGAATTAGCGGCCAGCACCGATGACAACTCCACGGCCCCAGCCATACCCAACCAAGCGGATCCAACGGAAGGGCCAGCACCATACACGGCGAACCGCCTGTGGGATGTGACGCATCGCAGTGAAAAGTCTCAGATCATCGCCAGCAGTAGCGATGGCAAGCAAAGTTTTCAGATTGTCGACATGGATGTGCGCTTTATCTACCGCATCGGCCTAACTGACGAAGACGCACTCAAAGCCACCTACAATACAGACAATCTGCCTATGTTGATTCGTCGCACAGCAAGCCGCGTATTAGTTCATGATTTTGCTGGACGCACCTTAGATGACCTTCTTAGCGAACAGCGCAATCAACTTGCGGCTGACGTAGACAAAGCCGTACAAAGTGAATTAAATCGCCTGAATTCAGGCGTCACCTTGCTTGCAACGGCAATTGAAGCCATTCATCCACCAGCGAAAGCTGCCAACGCCTATCACAAAGTACAATCCGCACAAATCGAAGTTCAAGCTTTAATAGCCAGAGAAAAAGGCAAAGCGGCGGTGGATCTAAACCAAGCCGAGCAAAAAGCAAGCCTACTCGAAGACGATGCCAGTGCGAAGGCCCATCAAAATATTAGCCAAGCAAACATCGCTAAAACACTATTTACCGCTGACAAGCATGCTTATGACTCCGCTGGTAAAACCTTTATTCGAGAACAATATTACCAACAACTCGCCAAGAGCATGAAAAATGCCAATAGTCTTATTATAGACAGCCGCATTCAAGGAACAGGCGCACCAACGATTGACTTTAGAAGTTTCGTTCCCCCTGTTGACCCTAAGACCAACACTAGTACTCAATCAGGAGAGACACATTGAGCCAGCCACATCACCACCATCATGACCATGAGCATGACCAACTGGACAATGAAACTCATCATGAAAAAAAGAGCGCCACTTGGCGACGCATGACCTTTGCTCTTTTGCTGGTTTTGTTCGCGCTTGCAGCGGCCTGCTTAGTACAAGTGCGATCTGGGGAAGCAGAGGTGATTACCCGCTTTGGTGATCCAGTTCGAGTGATATTAACTCCTGGCTTGGCCTGGCATTTACCCACTCCTATTGAACTCTCCACTCCCGTTGATTTACGACTTCGTACCACATCAAGTGGCTTACAAGATGTGGGCACCAAAGACGGCTTACGTATTATCGTGCAAGCCTATGTGGTTTGGCAGGTGAAATCCGATAAAGAAGACGTCAAACGCTTTATGCGCGCCGTACAAAACAAGCCCTCTGAAGCAGCCCGTCAACTGCGCACTTTTGTTGGTTCAGCTCTCGAAGCTACCGCCAGTAGTTATAACTTATCCAGCTTGGTTAATACGGATGGCAGCAAAGTGCAAATTAACGATTTTGAAAACAAACTCCGCGCTCAAATAGAAGGTTCCTTACTCAACACCTACGGCGTACGGGTTGTGCAAGTCGGTATAGAGCGCCTAACACTTCCAGTTGTCACCCTCACCGCCACAGTAGATCGTATGCGTGCAGAACGAGAAACCATCGCCACACAACGCACGGCAGAAGGCAAACGACAAGCGGCACAAATCGTCTCCACAGCACAAAAAGAGGCCCGCATCATTACCGCAAATGCGAAAGTAAAAGCAGCGGATATTGAAGCGAAGTTGATCGTACAGGCCGCGGATATTTACGGACAAGCCCATAAAGAAGCACCTCAACTGTATGATTTGCTCCGTTCTTTGGATACATTAAGTAGCATTATCAACGGCAATACTCATTTGGTTCTTCGTACTGACGCCGCGCCCTTTAAAGCCCTCATCGACGGTCCTGCTAATATCAAAGACGGTCCTGTTATGTTACAGAACCGCTCTATTAAGAAACAAGGAACAGTCCAGCCATGAGCCTCTTGTCCGCCAGTAAAAGAAATGGGCAACCTGGCACCTCACCAGGTAAGTCTCAAGGACATTGGTTTCAAGCTGGGCGTTTAGCCTTTATTGCTCTGTACATATTAACCAGTGTCACCGCCATCAGTTGGTTAGTCAGCAATATTCGGGAAATTGGTCCAGAAAGCCGTGCAGTTGTCTTACGCTTTGGAGCCATTGATCGTGAACAGAACTCTGGATTACTGCTCGCTTGGCCTCAACCTTTTGAAAAAGTGGTTATTATTCCCTCGGCCGATCGCGTCGTGGATCGCACAGTAAAAGCGCTTATTCGACCAAAATCCATAGATTATAGTGGCTTGGATTCCGGCATACTTACCGATGCAACCGCTGGCGAGGGTTACTTACTAACAGGCGACTCTGGCATCGTGCAACTCGGTGTCCACCTTTATTATAAAGTGACCGACCCATATGCCTATGTGCTGCAAGGCAAACATGTGAATTTCGCGTTAGATCGGTTGGTCGAACGCAGTGCTGTAGTGATTTCAGCATCACGGGATTTAGACACTATATTGGTAGCACGTCCTGAACTGGTGGGTTCCAGCACCAAAGCCGCAGAAGAAAGGGAAAAACTGCGCGAAGACTTGGTGAAACAAATCAATCTTCGCCTTGCTCAACTGACACAAGAACATGCCAGTCTGGGTATAAAAGTGGCTCGTGTAGACATTCAACCCAAGCTTCCTGTAGAAACGGTTGATGCCTTCAATGCGGTATTAACCGCCAGTCAGCTTGCCAAACAAGCCATTGCAAAAGCGAATAATAAAGCGGCATCCACCTTACAAGCAGCAAACCAAGAAGCCGATCGTATTTTACAAGAAGCCAATGCGAACGCCAGTGAACGTATCGCTAATGCACAAGCCAATACAGCAAGCATACTCAAACTTGCCAAAGTGCAGCAGGTTAACGCAGACCCCGGCTTATTGTGGCGCCTTTATCGCCAGCGCATTACCACTTTATTGTCCCAAGCCGGCTCCGTTTCGACAGTCGATCCTAAAGACGATGCCAAATTGATTTTACAAGGCAAGCAACCATGACACAGCCTTCCCATTCTCACACCAGCCATCACAATGGACACAACCACCATGGACACAACCACCATGGACACGACCACCATGGACATGATCACGGCCATATTCATTTTAGTTCAGGCTCACTAAGCAGGAGCGAGCAAAAAGCCGCCGCGAAGCAACTGACATTAGCCATGGTGTCATTAGGCTTATTAGCCCTTGGGTTAGCTTGGCATTGGCTTTTTCCCTTACAACAAAGTGTGAGTCAAATGTTGCTAGGAATCGCTTCGATCCTAGTCGCCTTTCCTGTTATCAAATCCTCTTGGCATAGCTTAAAACACCCCAGTTTGCATGGCATCACCGATCAGCTTATCGCATTAGCGATGCTGGGCGCTTGGGCCACAGGCGACTTAATGACCGCTGCGTTGCTCCCTATTATTATGATTTTTGGTCATATTCTAGAAGAACGAAGCATGATTGGCTCACAAGAGGCCATCGAAGCCTTAAGTCACCTCACTCAAAGCAAAGCCAGAAAAATCGATCATGATGGCAACATCAGCGAGATAGATAATCAACAACTGATCAAAGACGATCAGGTTGAGGTACGCGCTGGCGATAGAATCCCTGCTGATGGCATTGTTATCAGTGGTATGGCAAGCCTTGATACAGCGCCTATTACCGGGGAGTCCGTTCCACAAGATGCCAAAATAGGCGATGAGGTATTTGGCGGCGCTATTAACCTCGATGGTCTCTTACGCATTCAAGTGACTCGCACCGGTGATGATTCCACATTAGGCAAAGTGATTGCCCTAATGCAGCAAGCAGAACAAGCTAAGCCACCCATTACTCGTTTATTAGAGCGCTATGCAGGACAGTACATGCTATTAGTGCTCATGGTGGCCGCCATCACTTGGTTCGTCACCTATGATGCTCAAGCAATGCTTGCAGTATTGGTGGCCGCTTGTCCATGTGCTTTGGTTCTGTCAGCCCCCGCTGCCGCCATTGCAGGTATTGCCGTGGCCGCACGGCATGGCATACTGATCCGCAGCTCGGCGTTTTTAGAAGAATTCACGGAACTCAGCTCTTTAGTGGTCGATAAAACAGGCACACTAACCTTTGGCTCATTAAGTCTGCAAAAGCTGAAAGCAGCTGAAGGCACCAACATAAGCGAGCAAGCGATACGTATTTTAGCGGCCAGTTTGGGAGCCTCTAGCAGCCACCCGGTCAGTCGTGCCATGTCTAGCCTCGCTTCTAGCGATGTTTACCTGCCTCTACAAGATATTCGCGAACGACAAGGATTAGGTGTCGTAGCACAAACCGAACAAGGAGAAGCGGCGCTGGGCAGACCTGAGCTGTTCACTCAATTAGGCATCAAGCTTCCAGATATACCACAGCACGACGGCCCTATTGCGGGACTATCACTCAATGGTCAATTCTTAAGTTGGATGTTATTAGCCGATCAAGTTCGCCCTGAAGCCGCCCAAGCGTTGGCTGATTTACGAGAACTGGGTCTCGGTCGCCAAGTGTTACTCACCGGCGACCGTCAATCCGTGGCGGACAAACTCGCCAAAGAAGTCGGTATTCATGATGTCGTTGCTCAAGCCTTACCTGAAGACAAACTGCATCGCGTCAGCCATGAGATTCAAACGGGCTTTAAACCCCTTGTAGTGGGTGATGGCATCAACGACTCACTGGCTCTGAAAGCAGGTGTGGTGGGCGTCGCCATGGGTGCGGGGGGCGCGGACATCGCCCTAGCCTCCGCGGATATTGTCTTAATTGGCAGCGACCTGCGCCGTCTAGCCACATGCGTACGCTTGAGTCGACGCTGCCGCCGCACTTTACATATGAACGTCATTATCGGATTAAGCTGGACCATTGCCATCATGGCTGCGGCAGCATTTGGCATGCTGGGTGTGGCTGGCGCCCTTATTGCCGCCGTTCTCCATAATTTAAGCACCTTGTTAGTATTGGTGAATACTGGTCGCTTACTGCGCTTTGAAGACATCCTACGCAAACCTGAAAAACGCGGGTAAAAGCTCCCTTGGGCTTTTACCCATTGATATTTACAAGGAGCTCAATGTCTGCCATTCAATAGGCTTTGAGCCTAATCGTAGAAAGTTTCCTTATCAATCCGCCCAGCTTTCATGGTAACGGCATGATCACACATGTAATCCACCACTTCAGGATCATGACTGACCATTATCATCGTCAAATCACGCTTGGCTTTTAACTCGTTTAACAGGTTGAGTATTTCCGCCTGAACCGACATATCCAGTGCAGATGTGGGTTCGTCCAGTAGAAGAAGCTTAGGTTCCAGCAGCAAGGCTCGGATAATAGCGACACGTTGACGTTGCCCTCCTGACAGCTGATGGGGATAGCGGTCAATCATATTCTCTGACAGCCCCACAAGTTTGAAACCTTCGCTGAGTCGATCATCGATGTCTTGATAGCCAAGCAACTTTAGTGGTTCAGACAAGGCTCGGCGCAAACGATGTTTTGGATGCAACGAGGCATACGGGTCTTGAAACACCATTTGTACACGACGGCGTAATTCACCGCTAAAGACTTTGCCTGGCGTTAATGGCTGATCAAGTAACCGTATACCGCCACTCCAATGTGGGTTCAACCCCGCCAATACCCAAAGCAAGGTGGATTTGCCACAACCCGAAGGACCCACCAAACCAAAACATTCACCCGCTTTTATCGATACATTCACATCATGAACGACCGTGTTTTTTTCCAAGCCTTGTACATGACTGATGCTCACGTCTTTTAATTCAAGCACACTCATTTGGCTGCTCCTTCGGTTAAGGTCGCTAATGCTCCACGATCCAGCACCGGAAGCGTTTGCCCTCGCTTATCAATATTGGGTCGACAAGACCACAAGGTTTGCGTATAGGGATGTGTCGCATTAGACAGCTGGGAAGCAGGTAACTGATCGATCAGTTGACCTTGATACATCACCAATACACGTTCGCAATAATCGGCTACCTGCTGTAAATCGTGACTGATCAGCAGCAGCCCCATATTCCGTTCCTCAACTAAAGACGCAATCAGCTCTAGCACTTGGTCGCGTACAGCATGATCCAGGGCGGAAGTGGGTTCATCAGCAATCAAAAATTGCGGATCATTAATCAACGCGATGGCAAGCATGACACGCTGTCCCATACCGCCAGATAGTTGGTGAGGATAAAGCTTGCGAAGTTTAGCAGGGTTAGGCAAGCCGACCGCATCCAACATATGTTCGACTTTTTCAACTCGTGTTTTTTTGGCCAGAGATTGATGAAGCACCAAAGGTTCTTCTACTTGTCTGCCAATGTTTTGCGATGGGTTCAAAGCGTATTTTGGGTCTTGTAATACCATAGACACCTGTTTACCACGCAATTGAAGCCACTGACGCTGGCTGTATGCCAACACCGCTTCACCAAGCAACTCAAAACGGTTAGCCTGAACATGCAGTGATGCTGGCAACAAGCCCATTAAAGAGCGCGCAGTCAGTGACTTACCGGAGCCGGACTCCCCCACCAAAGCAACACGCTCACGCCCCATGGCAAAATCGATACCTTTAACCAATTCGGTGCTGTCTTCTAGACTAATATGTAGGTTCTCGACCTGTATCAAACTGCTATTATTTGTCATGACGAGGGTCCATTTTATCTCTTAATCCATCACCAAGCAGATTAAATGCAAGGCTAGCAAACAAAATAGCAAAGCCAGGTACAGCGGCCACCCACCATTGATCAAAGATCACCCGGCTACCACTAGACACCATCGACCCCCACTCTGCCGTTGGTGGCTGAATTCCCATACCTAAGAAGCCCAAACCTGCTGCCGCAAGAATAATCCCTCCTAGGTTTAAAGCGGCCCGAACAATCGCGCTAGGCAACACCAAAGGCAAAATATGACCAACAATCAAACGCCAGCCAGTTACGCCCTGCATTTTTGCCGCAGACAGATAATCACTACGACGAATGGATAAGGTTTCCGTGCGCGCTTGGCGAGCAAAAGACGGCCAACTGGTAAAGGCGAGCGCCAAAGCGCCATTCATCAAACCCGGCCCTAAAATCGACACCAACGCCAGCGCAATGACCAAGCTTGGCAACGACATAACAATGTCCGTCATACGCATTAATACACGCTCAGTCCAGCCACCAAAATAGCCAGCGCAAATCCCCACGATTAAACCAATAGGCACGGTGAGAATAACCACTAAACTTACCAGAATGAGTGTTGGACGTGCTCCGTACAATACGCGTGAGAATAAATCTCGACCAAAACGGTCTGTACCAAACCAATGCTGTGCATCAGGCGCTAACAATCGATCTTGAATGTTCTGAAGATTTGGGTCAAAGGGGGAAAGAAGCGGCGCCAATAACGCCAGTCCAAGCAGAACCACCACCATCACCAAACCCACATTAAAGGTATTTAGCCAATGTGGTAAATGAAGTCCGCTGGCGATTCTCTTCGTACTCTTTTCTAAAGGGTCTTTTTGAAGCCTAGAATTTATCATCGTGTTCTCGGGTCCACCCATTTTGTCAGTGCGTCTGCAAACGCGTTCAGCAGAATAAAACAGGTACCTATTAACAAGGTTGCCCCTAATACAGCAGAAATATCCGATGCAAACAGCGCACTGGTCAAATACCGCCCCAGTCCTGGCCAAGCAAATACCGTTTCGGTCAACACAGCCCCTTCCAGTAAGCTGGCGTAGGAAAGCGCGAGGATGGTAATTAGAGTACCTAATACATTCGGAAATATATGCACAAGGATAATACGCAGCCGACTCGCTCCTTTGGCTTGCGCCAAGATCACATATTCTTTATTACTTTCTTCCAGCATCACGGCGCGTAATAAGCGAGTGATCGACGCCATAGAAAGTAATGCCAGAACGGCAACAGGCAACCATAAATGGGCAATGGCATTTTTCAATATTGCTGGATCACCGCTGCGAAGGGCATCTAACAAGACAAAACCACTATGTTGCGTCATGGTATAGGTATAAATGTCGTCTAATCGCCCTGGCCCTGCAGACCAATGCAATGTGGCATAAAACAATAAGAGACCTAACAAACCTAACCAAAACACAGGTACCGAATAGCCTAATAAGGAGATAAAACGCGCGAGGTGATCCATCCAGCTGCCTGGCTTAAATACCGCCATGGCCGCGAGTAAGATGCCGAACAAGGCTCCAAAGATCATTGCGCAAGTTGCCAGCTCAATGGTTGCAGGAAAAGTACGCATCAAGTCATTAATAACTGGCTGCTGCGTCAGTTGAGAGACGCCTAAATCCCCATGGCTCAAACGCCCCAGATAATGCAAAAACTGCATCGGCAAGGGTTGGTCTAGACCTAGTTCGTGACGCGCTTGATCGTATGTCGCTTGGCTGGCATGATCCCCCACTAGCTGTAACACAGGGTCAACCGGTGCCGCTCGTGACAAAATAAAAGTAAATATCAGCAAACCAAACAAGGTCAGCGCCAATGAAATAAGGCCGCTCACCAACTGTCGGCTGCGGCCTATCCAAAGTCGGCGCTTAGCGCCGACTGAGTAGGTTGAAGTGCTCATTATTTAGAAACGTTCTTGTAATAAACCATATCAGGCATGATGCCTTGCACATAACCTTTTAGATCGCTACGAATGGCAACCAGTTTTTTGTTTTGCAAGCCCACCACAATCGGTGAGTTTTCTCGTACTTTACGCTGTAGCGTTTCATACATTTGAGTCCGTTTCGCTTCATTCGTCTCAGCACGAGCCGCAAGCGTCATTTTACTCAATTCAGGTATCTGCCAGTTTGCACGCCATGCAAGGGTTTTTGAGCCATTTTCTGGGTTATAAGCAAACGCTGACGCGTTGGTATTTGGATCAAAATAATCTGGCCCCCAAGCTGATACGGTAGCCTCGAAATGGTGAGTATTGACTTCGCTTGATACTTGGCTGCTCACACCTGGGATGAGCTCGACTTTAATCCCTGCACGGGCAAAACTGGCTTGCAGCGCCTGTGCGACATCCAAGTATGGAGGCTGATTACTCACGATCAACTTAAAGTGTGGATTCTTAATGCCCGCCTTTTTCAAGATGGCTTTGGCTTTCTCTGGATCATAATGGTACGGCTGATCCTTTAAAGCACCTTTAAAACCTTGCGGTAAAAAAGACTGTTGAACTTGGAATTGACCACGCATCAAGTCCACAGCAATGCCTTTATAGTCAAATGCCCAATGTGCCGCTTTCCAGAACGCAGGGTTTGCTAAATCGGGATTGTTTTTCGCTTTGGTATTAAACAAAATGTAGTACAAAGACGCATAAGGCAACGCCAGTGTTTTCACACCGGGCTTATCTTTTAAAGATTGGAACTGATCTGCCCCTAAGTTACGCGCAATATCCGCATCGCCTTGTTCGATCAATAACTGACGGGTTGCCGCATCTGGCACGTTTTTCATCAAAATCATGCCCAATTTTGGCGCGCCACCAGGAGAGGTTTTATTCGCCGTTAACACCAAGGCTTCATGGGGTGTGTATTGTCTGATTTGGAATGGCCCACTGCCTGCCGAATGATCATTCAACCAAGCATGGCCAAAGTCACCATTTTTCGCATGAGCCATCACAGTTTTTTCATCAACAATCGAAGACACTGGTGCAGATAAAAGACTCAAAACGAACGATGGACCGACATTAACATCCCAAGTAATTTTTACTTTGTTATCTGCCACTTTTTGAATGTGACTGTCCACATTATCTTTATTCCACCCCAATTGCGTCAAAATAAAAGACGGCGCCAAGTTCAACTTCACCACACGGGCAAGGGAAAAAGCCACATCTTCAGGGCGCACTGGGTTACCACTGGCAAACTCAGCTCCTTTACGTAAGGTAATGGTCAAACTCTTTGGTGTAGACACCCAACTTACCGCCAAGGTTGGCTCTAACTCAGTTGGTTTCTTTGGATTTGACTGAACCAAACGTTGATACACATTGGTAAAGGTTTGCACTGAGGTTAATTCAAAACCTTGAGCAGGATCCAAACTGGTCACATCATCTAAGGACTGAGCAACCACTAGCGCATTAGGTGGGGTGGCTGCCAACACAGAGAAACTACTCAGACATAGCAACAGACTGGTTGCTAATAATTTTTTCATGATTTCATATTCCTAGAGAATTAATTACGCTTATTTTAAGCGAGAGTGAAAATAAGGAAAAGTAAACAGGTTTGATTGGCACAATAGTTACACAGTTATAGTTTAATTTTTTTGAGAAAAAGCCTTTAATAGCTTTTTAGTATTTCATTATAACATAATAGTCAAAAAAGACTCACATTGTCGCCTTTAGGGTTTTACTCGTGTTACAAGAAGTTGCTCAACACGCACCCCATCTAAATCTAACACTTCAAATTTATAGCCCTGATGGATAAAAAAATCTGTTTTTTTAGGTACGCGCTTTAAGGTGTAGATCATAAACCCCGCAATGGTTTCATACTGACTTCGATCGGGGAAATCCTCGATACCTAAGCTGCGCATCACATCAATAATGGGGGTTAACCCCTCAATTAACCAAGAATCCGCATCACGCTGCACAATCTGTTCTTCATCCTGAGGGGTAATCAATTCCCCCATAAAGCTACTCAACAAATCCTTCATGGTTACAATACCAACAATTGTGCCATATTCATTCACCACCACCGCAAAAGGCTGAGGCGCTACTTTGAAGGCATTTAACGATTCAGACAGAGTCAGTGTTTCCGGCAAGTAGAAAATATCTTTATCAATACGCTCCGGATAAATCTTAGCTGGCTCTCCCTTTAGCACCATTCGCAGAATTTCTTTTGACTCAATAATACCAATGAGTTTATCCAAACTACCATCACATACCAAAAAATCGTTGTGCGGATGATCGATAATTTTATTACTAATATCTTCACTGCTTTCTTGAATATCGAAATAAATAATTTGATCTCGTGTCGTCATGGCGCTGCCAATTGTTAACGAATCCAACTCGAATACGTTACCAATTAATTGATATTCCTGTTTTTGCAAACTCCCCGATTCCGCTCCCGCTTCCATCATGGCAACAATGTCTTCTGTGGTAACCATATCTTCACGTTGGGTCGGAATGTTAAAAAGTCTCAAAACGATGTTCGTCAGTCCATTAAATAAAAACACGGCGGGCATTAATAAAAACGTAATCCAGCGCATCGGTGTAACCATGCGTATTGCAATGGCTTCCGGCATAATAATCGCTAAGCGCTTAGGTAAAAGGTCAGCAAATAAAATAAACAAAGAGGTGACACATAAAAAAGAGAGCATAAAACTGATGTGATCGAGCAACGCCCCCTCATACACTAATCCAACTGCCTCCTTGATATACGGCGTTAAGGCCTGCTCACCAATAATCCCTCCTAGTATAGAAATCGCATTGAGAGCAATCTGTATCATAGCAAAAAAGGCACCGGGGTTTGCTTGTAATGCGATCACCGCATCTGCTTTGCTGTTACCTTCTTCCGACATGACTCGCAATTTTATTTTTCGCGCGGCCGCCAGACCAATTTCAGACATAGCAAAAAATGCACTGGCCATGATTAATATACCAATACCAACCAGATCACTCATAACTTTTCCTCACTTCACTAAAGAAGCTCTAACAGCTAAAACTGTTTTATAAATATGCCGACAAAAAACTACCACTTAACCCATAAATGATAGCGACAAATAAAAAATAAATTGTAGAGCCCATTATATCGAGAGCAATGATCACTTTATTAAAACAAAAGGCCTATTAGTAAGAATGTCCACAAGAAATTATTCTATTATCAAAATCTTATAAAAAAGAAACATTGACTAAAATGCTATACTATATTTTGGCTAAATATTTGACTATGCTAATCGTTCATAGGTAATAACAAAAAGCCTTTCAATTCCTGGGTAGATATTTTGAATAACACTTTTTAACTCTGGTAGTGTCATATTTTCTTGTTTTGCATGGTCCTCATCAAGCGACGAGAAAGCTATAGGTTCTACCGATAAAATACGTAACTGACAAAAATAACGACCCGTTTCAAAAGTCGACACATCCACCACCGAGCCAACTTGATAATGGCTTTCGGATTCATCGCGAATCGTAATGACTTTTTTGCCACATAGAATATCGGCCTCAAAGCGCTCAAAGAAAGTCATGTCTTTTAATGTTTTCATGATAATTTTCTTAATAAAAATTTGACACTCTATTGATAGGCAACACATGGCCCTGCTCAATATTAAGGCGCTAGTGTAAATCATGGAAAAATAAAATACGATTGATTTAGCCTATCAGCACAGATACTAGGGAAGGAATCGACATTCCACCAGCGTTCCCCCTTTATTAAGGGGCCCCCTGAAAAGCAGAGAATTAGACGGTTTATTCCTACCTTACTTGGCTAGAAATGGTCATTATTAGGCAAGTCCAAATTATTGACCTTTGTTTTCCTCAGTATTTTTAACAATAGGTTGCGGCAAGAGCGCAGCACAGGGTAAAGCACTGAAGCAAGCTTTTTCGAGCGAAATAACCAAAAGTTAAAACGGTTAAACACTCCTGATCGACTGCTAAGCAAGGACAAAGCATGAATAGCATCTGCACCATAATAAAACTGATCGTGCATTTTCAGCACCATGCCTTGATCAATATCCAAACCGAGATCCGTAACCTCTTTCATTACGGCATTGTTTTCGCGAGCATCGATAAGGACTAAGGTTCCCACACTGTCACGAATACGGACAATTTGGCAATAATAATGGCAAGCAGGACAGTCCCTATCATAAATCAACAAAATCTCTTTTGAACTCATTATTGCTCACTCTATTGCATGTCATGGATATGAAGAACGCTCAAAAAAGCCTTGGCAGGTGCACCCTGCCAAGGCTCCTTTATACCACATCTGAAAATAGAAGGTTAAAGCACTTGACCAAGAAAGCGCTGTAAGCGCTGGTTATCGGATTCAAAGAATCGATCTGGCGTTTCTTCAAACACCAATTCACCATCCTCCATGAACACCACTCGATCCGCCACTTCTCTAGCAAAGCCCATTTCATGTGTGACAACCACCATGGTCATACCACCACCAGCAAGACTCTTCATGACATCCAATACTTCCCCTACCATTTCTGGGTCAAGCGCACTGGTTGGCTCATCAAATAGCATAATTTTGGGGCTCATTGCTAAAGCTCTAGCAATGGCGACACGCTGTTGTTGTCCTCCAGAAAGGTGTGACGGGTAGTTATTCATCCGATCCGCCAACCCCACTTTAGCCATTAAGTCTTTTGCTTCTGCTTCTGCCTCTTTGGCGGACTTTTTAAGCACCTTCATGGGGGACAACATCACATTACCCAATGCGGTTTTGTGTGGAAACAGATTAAAGGACTGAAAAACCATCCCCACTTCTTCTCGCACTTTGTTGATATTGGTCTCTTTATGGGTCAAGTTGATATCATCAATATGAATCGTCCCATCCGATATAGTCTCTAGCTGATTCAAGGTCCGCAAAAATGTCGATTTACCCGAACCACTTGGCCCAATAATCACCACAACCTCGCCTTTTTTGATATTAAGCGATACTTTTTTAAGGGCGTGGCACCCATTTGGGTAAATTTTGTCCACGCTGTCAGCGACAATAATACTGTCTTTCAAAATGGGATTAGTCACTGGCTGATAACCTCTTCTCTAACTTTTGAATGACCCAAGATAGGCTTCCAGTAAGTACCAAATACAAGATCGCCACTGTAAACCATACCTCAAATGGAGCAAACGTTGAGCTCACGACCTCACGACCTGCTTTTGTTAAATCCGTAATCGAAATGACCGACACCAAGGAAGAGTCTTTAATCAAGTTAATAAACTGCCCGGCTAAAGGAGGCAAAGTACGTTTAAAAGCTTGTGGCAAAATAACATAGACCATTGCCTTAATATAATTCATTCCTAGACTGCGGGCCGCTTCCATTTGACCTGGATGAATAGACTGAATCCCCGCTCGAATAATTTCAGCAATGTAGGCACCTGTAAAAACAGAAAGCGCGGCCACACCTGCCGTAAATCTATCCAAATTCAGCACGGTGCCAATAAAGAAATAGAAGATAAAGATCTGCACCAATAGCGGCGTCCCACGAATCACCTCAATGTAAGTCACCGACAGATAACGCAACACGGGATTATGAGAAATACGTGCAAGCCCAGTAAATAATCCTATGATCATTGCAAAAACCAATGCCACCGCAGAAATTTTCAGCGTCATGACTAGGCCCCAAGAAATAGAGCCCAAATGCCAGCCTTTTATCGTCGCGACCGTATCACCTTCAAAAACCAGATCCCCCGTATGAGCGATGGCTTTATCGTATTTTGTGACCACAAAGGTTTGACCAGAGTCAGATTGCACCACAATTTTATGTTCTTTCGGATCTACTGATTCGATAGACCCATCAAAAGGTGCTTTAATATCAGTAGGTTGGAAGCTAATAAGGTACTGGGGAATACGCTCCCAACGCCAGTTATAACTAAGGCTTTTACTCGATGCATATACCCCATATCCAATTCCAATCATGATAAGGACATATAACATTTTCCATAAAAGCAGATTTTGTTGCTTTTTCATCGGTGAAGCATTCCCCGTATGTTGCATTTTACTTTGTCGTAGCGGCGATAGAGTGTGAATAACAATGATCGAATACCAACAAAGTAAAGAATAGAAGGCGCTATCTTGCGAATAAGAGGCGAGGCAACCTTGCCTCGCCTATAAGGCGTGATTGAAATTATTGAACGGTGCTTAACCACTCTTTGGTTTTGAACCACTTATGATAAATTTTATCGTAAGTACCATCACCTTTTACTTGAGCTAAGTAATTATTAAGAAAATTCAGGAAATCAGGGTCACCTTTGCGGATCGCCCATGCCAATGGTTCATAGGTAAATGGCTTATCAAGAAGGTCCACCTTCCCTTCGTTTTGAGCCGCATAAATCGCATTGTATGGCAAATCGTAAACAAACGCATCGGCTTTACCATTGACAACTTGTAGCGCCGCTTCAGATTCTGTTTCAAACAATTGCAGCTTAGCTTTGCTCATCAGTTTCTTGGTCGCAATTTCACCCGTTACGCCTAATTTTGTCGCGATGGTGTATTTAGGGTTGTTCAAATCCTTATAGCTTTTAACGATGCCTTTTAACTTAGGGTTAATTAGGATCGTTTGACCAATCACAATGTAGGGGTTAGCAAAATTCACTTTCAGGTTACGCTGAGCCGTAATGGTCATACCAGACATGATGATGTCACATTTAGATGTTAGCAACGCCGGGATGATACCGTCCCAAGCAGTGTTACGAAGAGACAATTTAACGCCCATGGCATGCGCCATTGTTTTCGCCATATCAACATCAAAGCCGACTATACGACCGCCCTTATCGCGCATTTCGAACGGCATATAGCCTGCTTCCAAACACACTTCCAGTGAACCACGCTTAACGATTTGATTAAGAGTGGACTTTTCCCATAGAGCGTTATCAGATGCGGATGCAACACCCACATAAAATAACATTACAACCGCTGCAACTAGTTTCTTCATACCTGTCTCTCTCTTGCTTGAGTACTATTATTGCCAACTTACAGTAAACACAAAGTGGCTTATAAAAAGAAAATTCGACTTAATCACCCTGTATTGCTAAAAAGACAAAAAAACGCACCAAAAAGAAACATTCTCACTCATTGACAAAGCACCTTTTTGGAGCACAATTCAAGTCAAACAACAATTTCATTCCGATAGGATAATCATTTTGTAAACAAATTCGCAACAACTTGTGAATTTGTCAAAAAATAGGCAATCTTGATGCCAATACCTTCTTATAATGTAAAATCAAGCAGATAACCATTAGCTACGGACATTTTTTTACCAAAAACTGACGAAAACGACCTATTCAGGACTACATCCTCTTCAATAGCGACCTGACGATAAACACATCCGCTACCATCTTGGTTACAAAATAACCCAGCCATATCACAGACAAGCGCTTCAATTTGCATTACACTGTATTTGATTTAGCATTAAACTAGATTTATGAAATCAAGGTCAGCAGCATGAATATACAAGGTTCTTCATTCTTATACGGTCAAAATGGTCTGCAAGGTAGTCAAAATAGACTGGACCAAGCGAGCCAAAAAGTCGCTCAAGCATCGACTCAAACCGTCAATCAGAGAAATGTGAATCAAAACGAAGCAACCACTAACAATGCTCGATACGGCTCACCGATTCAGGATGGATTAATTGAAGCCAAACAAAGCGAGCTAGAATCTAAAGCCAATGCTAAAGTCATCGATGCGTCGAACAAGACCATTGGTTCATTGATCGATATTAAAGTATAGCTCCCGCTTTTATCTCACCTATTTTAGTACCCAGCGTATTTGTTTGACTGGTTGAATTACTTGGCTAGAATTGTCGTCATAATACAGATTCCCTGCTGACTTTCTCGTTAACCTAGCTGACACTAGCGATTAAACTCACTCTCAAAGCCTTACACAGTAAACGCTTCACTAAACAAATACCTTAATCATTTCCTTGTTATACAGACACCCAATGAAAAGAGATAATATAGCGTAATAACTTGTGCCTTTAGTATAAAAAAGCCCTAGCACGAACATGCTAGGGCTTTAGAATCGACGAAAAAAGAGGTCTGGGCGCTAAGCGCCATACCACATAATAGCAAAAAAGTGGCTTACCGTTCCGGATAGAACAAACAAATGCCAGATCAAATGGCTGTATTTAATTCGTGAGTCAAATACAAAAAACAGTACACCAATGGTGTAAAGTACGCCACCTAGCACCAATAAATACAAGCCTTCGGTTTGCATACGTTCAATCAATGGATTGATAGCGACCAAAATCAGCCAACCTAATAGAACGTACAAACCCGTTGAAATAGCTGGGTGAGACACTCGACCAAAAGCCTTTAAGGCCACTCCAGTCAGCGCCAACCCCCAAACAGCGCCGAGTAAAGACCACCCCCACGCCCCTTTTAATACACCCAGCATAAAGGGAGTATAGGTTCCTGCGATCAATAAATAGACCGCCGCATGGTCAATGACCCGAAAAATCTCTTTGACTCGTTGCCAGCCAGCTGGCATAGCATGATATAAGGTAGATGCTAAATACAAGATTATCATGGTGGCAGAGAAAATACTCACGCCAACCACAAAGCTCACATCAGCGTATTTTACTGCGCTAATAATTAAAAACGGCGTACCGACAATCGCTGCAACCAGCCCTAGCCCATGGCTGATGCTGTTGGCAATCTCTTCGCCTAAAGATTGCCCTCGATTAGAATTAGAAACTGCTGTCGACATAACTTGCTTTCTCCATAATTTTTTTCTCATTGCGTAAGTGCACTCACTTACCTGAGCAACGGATCACATGGCTACTCTCATATAAGCTCCCTTTCTTAATGCTGTAACCCCAAAATACGTGACCAATGACTGATAAATAAAAATCAATCGTATTAAAAGCATGGGGGAAAGATCCCGATTAAGCAACCATAACAAATGTATAAACTAAGAAAGTTACATGATCGTGACATCCTCAACCGTCAGTTCGATTGAGCATTAGGCCACCCATCCGCTGTAATCGATGGATACTTTTCGAGTTAAAAAAGCGCCCTAGAATGGGCGCTCATTTATCTTGATATGCTGACAGAAAGCGAACAACCTGAAGTGGCTGCACTTATCGTCAATCAAGATACTCGCACTAAACGAAGGTTGCCCCTCGAGTGTTCACATAGAGCGAATAGATAGAGTGGGAAGCCGCCATAAAGAGTCGATTCCCTTTGGTGCCTCCAAAACAAATATTGGCACAGTATTCGGGCAATGAGATGTGACCTATTGCTTTTCCATGTTTGTTAAAGACCATCACTCCATTTAACGCCTTAGAATCCTGCCCTTTAGAGCCGTCACTGCCCCAACCACACCAAAGATTGCCATCTTGGTCACATTTAATCCCATCAAAAGCTGCATGCTTAATGTTGGAAATAAATGCTTTACGAGCCCCTAGTGTACCGTCGGACGCCACATCGTAGGCCCACACTTTGCGATTCGGCCCAGTCAAACAATCAACAACATATAAAATGGATTCATCTGGCGAAAAGCACAAACCATTAGGGCCAGCAATCTCTGTGATCACTTGCGTTAACTTTCCGGTTTGTCCATCTATTCGATAGACAGCATCCGGCAATTCAGTTTTCACAATATTACCTTCATACATGCTGCCAGCTTGGAACGGCGGATCCGTAAACCAAATTGAGCCATCACGTTTTACAATAACATCATTAGGAGAGTTAAAGCGTTTACCTTCAAAATTATCAGCCAATACCGTAATCGTACCATTGTGCTCGGTTCTTGTTACACGACGTCCTTCTACATCCGTCGTTGAACCCTCACAAGCAATAAGACGTCCTTCAAGATCGCGACAAAGACCATTAGAATGATTCGATTTATAACGGTAAACACTCAACTCATCCGTAAGTTCGTCCCAACGCATAATACGATTATTCGCAATGTCACTGACCAATAAATAACGTCCATCACCACTCCAAACAGGACCTTCTACCCAGCGCATTCCGGTCGCGAGGCGTTCAACGCTGGCATTAAATAAACGATACTTGGCAAAGCTCTCATCCAATATTTTGACATGCTCATCAGGGTAGTTGAGGCTTAAAGGCTGCGCTAATAACTTACCCGATAAAACAGCACCGCCTAGCGCCACACCAGACCAAGCTAAAGTCTTTTTTAATACATCACGACGAGAATAAGACATCTCAGATACAGCCAAACAGGCCTGTTTGTCCCTTTTCATATACAACAACTCCTTTTTTAACGATAGAACCAATCTTTCTGAGTCTGGCAAGGCTCCTAATGCTTAAAGAAATCCAATGTGTCCTTTTGCTTCAACGCTAACTGTGCCAACTCTTTTGCCGCCTGCTGAGTCTGTTCAACCGCTGACACATTTTGATTCACTAAATCCACCGTTGTCGCGGTATTTTTATTAATGTCTGCCGTGACATTAAACTGCTCTTGAGACGCTGCAGCGACGAGAGTATTTATGTCAGAAAGCGTGCGAACGTATGTCGTTAATTCATCAAAAGACACTTTCACATTTTCAGCCAGCTCTACGGACTCCTCAATTGATCTCACATTCTCGATCATATTGTCATTGGCTTTTTTGGACTGATCTTGCAATGTATTAATAATTGCTTGAATGGTTGATGTTGATTCTTGGGTCTTCGCAGCAAGACTTCGAACTTCATCGGCGACCACTGCAAAGCCTCTACCTTGTTCGCCTGCACGCGCGGCCTCAATGGCGGCATTGAGTGCCAATA
Organism: Marinomonas spartinae; assembly: GCF_900089775.1. GTDB lineage: Bacteria > Pseudomonadota > Gammaproteobacteria > Pseudomonadales > Marinomonadaceae > Marinomonas > Marinomonas spartinae. The sequence continues at coordinate 16,960 of NZ_FLOB01000019.1, read as the reverse complement.
AATTTGTCTGCTCAGAAATGGAGCTGATGACATTAGTGACTTCACCAATATTGAGCGTTTCTTCACGTAACTTGGCAATCATCTCTGCGGTTTGATTAAACGTCGTATTAATAGAGCGGGTTAAGTTAATCGACTTTTCTAACCCTTGGTGTCCTTTCGTTACACTCTCTATGGCCTTATTCGCTTGGTCTTCTGCCTGAACAGCGTTCGCGCTGACTTCTTCTGACGCATTAGACAACTCATTCACCGCATTGGCAATCGACTCAACCTCTTTAAGTTCTTCTTGCGCGTTCTCCGCCGTGCTCTTCATCACCAAGGTTAATTCCTCGGAAGCCGATGACACACTGTCAGAAATCGACAGACTACCTTTGATAATGTCTGATAATTTATTATTCAAAGCAATAATTGAGGAATAAATTCCTGTTTCATCACCGTTTTGTTTTAAGGGTTGGGATAAATCCCCTTTGGCAATTCGAGAAATGATCAGAGAGATTTCTTTTGGTTCCCCGCCAATGGGTTTGTAAACCAAATTTACTACACCTATATAAACAATACATAGGGATAGAATAATCAAAACAGCAAAAATAATGATGGAACCAATTAACATGTCCTGACTTGGCTTGGAAACCACATCATCCCAGGTGAAAGAAACAACCGTCCAATTACGATCTTTTAACTTTCCTGCAAAGGCTTTCACACCACGACCATCGATCGAATAGTCAAGAACAGGATGACTTGAAGAAAATTTTTTGTAGTCTGGTCGAATATCGTAAATATTTTTACCCAACAATTCTTTACTAGGGGCTGAGACGACATACCCAGAGTCATCATATACAAACACATTATTTTTAGGCACTAAGGTTTTAATATAGTCCGTGAGCTCAGCCACTTTTAATGTAATACAAACCACAGCGACCACATTACCATCATGATAAATAGGTGAAGCCAATGCAAACACATCAGCTTGCTCTCCCTCGCCAAAATACGCTTTAGTAATGATATTTTTCTCACCAGAAAAGGCGCGAACATACCATTCTTTATTTAACTCTTTTGCGTTAAAACCAGGGTAAAATCGGCCTCCTTCAAAAGACTTACCATTTTTCAGTCCCACAAACGCCGCCAGAATATGAGGGTCTGTTTTTTTCAATTTATCTAGAGCCTTAATCACCTGCTGTTGATCTGAAAAGTTTAAATCGTCGTTAAAACTCACCGAAAAACTATTTAAAGCCTTGAAGTAGCCATTTATTTTTTCATCAAGGGCCTCTGCAACAAGACTGGTTTCAACCTTTTGATTGTCTAGAGCAGACTTTGTATTAAATGAACTGAACCGGTAATAACCGTTCCAAGTTAAAATACATGAAATAATCAAAATGAGAAAAAGAGTAAAAAATAGAATTCTATTTTTTAAGGAGATTTGCATAGTTATGTCCCTTATCAACGAGGCCGTTATTAGTTACACCATTAAAATGACCAATACAAAAAATATAGAAGACATACTTTCTATTCGAACCTCTCAAAAAAATAATAAAATCAGTTAACTACATATAAAATAGAAGTAAAAGACAGCACACTGAAAAAACATTTTTATAAGAGAATTCAACCTTATGATTTATAATTTTTTTTTCACAAGGAGTGAGTGGTAAAACACTCAGAATAAAAATCCGTTTAGAAGACGCTTCCATAGCTAATTTGCTAGAAGAGTACCTTAATGAGGGCATTCTTCCTATCCCCCAGTCTTAATTTTTTTACTTTTTATTGACAAAAGTACACATTTCTACAACTTTGCTGTCACGACATCAATAGCATGTCGCTTTTATCAAGCATCACCTTGTACTCATCCAGTCTTTACAATGAAAAACCAGCACAAAAGTACGCCGATAACACAGCGCCATTTTTCAGAAAAATGCCGACGATTGGGGATGACTAAACGTCATCAGCTTTATGGAAAGGAACGCCCTATAGCACAAGTCGCTTTGGCATTTTTTATTTTATTAAGCATTAGCTCTGGCTCTGAGCCCGTCACATTGTGGGCAGCGAACAAAGCGGCGGATTCCGCCACACCGTAGACGCCAACGGTGTTATAAACGTATTCAGAGCGAGAACTAAGGAAAGCTTCCATGGTAGAGAGTTGATCGGCTGAAAAAGTATGAAAGACCCAATCGTATTTTTCCGCTAACGCGATAAGATTCACTTCATCCGCTTTAATATCAATGCTACTGAGTGAATTAATATCACTTGGGGTTAAGTCGTTTTGATCTAACGCTTCGAGCATTAAGCTTTCAAGAAACGCCAACGGACACCCACGCTCACACCCCATACCAAGAGTGTAAACCGGATTCAGATAAGGCTTTGCCGTCGTCACTACCAATTGGGCGCCAAGTGTTTGTGCCACTTGTGACCCCCACTCATTGGCTCCCCCCTCGTGACCAGACAAAAGCGGGATGACAAACTTGCCTTCTTCATCCAATACCAACACTGGAGGATCTTGACGCTTGTTTTGGATCACAGGAGCAAGCGTTCTCATAACAATGCCAGTGGCACAGATAAAAATCAGCGACTCCCCCTGTTCAAATGCCCTTTGCACCTGCTCGGCGAACGGCTTTGGTTTATAGTCTAGGGCACTGTCGGGCCAAAAAGTCCGTAAGCGCTGGGCCAGTTCTTTTCCGGCTGGCGTTAACGCAATCACTCGAATCATCGGGTGCCTCGCTCCGATTTGGTCACGACAAAAAGTGAAAAGTACGGCCCAGCACCATTTTCCAAGGTCGATACATCATGAACAATACGTTCATTGTCGCGACCGATATATTCTAGATATTTCGCATCCTGTATTCGATTGGTCTTACGCAAGGCCATTAAAATACGCGGACGCGCTCGCCCTGCTTTCATAATGACGACACTATCATGTTGCTCAAGTGCACTATCAATTTGCTCTGGCGAATGACGCCCACTCACTACAGCTAACGATTCTTTTAAGACCGTTAACGGGTGATTCAGGGCTGACGATGCCGCATTGATGGACGACACTCCAGGTATTACCTGGCATGCAAAGCGTCCTTCTAAGCGCTCTAGTAAATAGGCAAAGGAACCAAAAAACAAGGGATCCCCCTCACATAAAAATACCACATCCTTACCTTGTGATAATTCATGGGCAATAGCCTTAGCACCGCGATCATAAGCGTCGTTAGCCAGCTGACGGTCGGTAGACATGGGCATCACGATGGCTATTTCATGCTGTTTATGAGCCACACCAACAAACGCTTCACAGGCAATGCTTTTCGCTTGAGAGCCTCCTTCGGCATTCGCAAGATAACTGATCACATCGGCGGATTGAATTAAACGTAAGGCTTTTAGGGTAATTAACTCTGGGTCGCCGGGTCCGACACCGACACCAATAAATCGACCCTGTTTTTCTTCTGTGTCCATGCCATTCATTAGGCGTTTTCCTTAAAGGCATTCGTGCTTTCTTTGAGAACATAATGATAATGGGGCGCGACTTTACCACTAAGCTTAGAAAAATGAAAAAGGCTCACGGGCAAATTTGGGCGAAACACGCGTTGCCCTGCTAGTCGCTCCCCCTTACTGATAGACAATTGCACACTCTGTTCGTTTGCGTCTTGCTTTAGATCACGTTGCTGAACAAATTGCATTACTTGGTATTTAGTCTCTTCGGTCACAGCACTCACTGTCAACGTGCCACCAAGCGGTAAAATCGACCAAACACTCTCAAGTAAAACGCAGAGCTCCCCATCACTGCCGCCAATAAAAACTTTATTCGGTAAGGGTAAATCCACCAGCGCATCAGGAGCCCGACCCGCCACAATAGACAAATTCTGTACAACACCAAAGCGCTCTTGATTGGCCCTTAAACATGCCAAACGCTCGGCATGATGCTCAATGGCAATGATCCGACTATGAGGATGCCAATAGGCCAACTCCACACTGACGCCACCACAACCTGCACCAATATCCCAAACAGTGTCATCCTGATTGATATTCATATAAGACAAAACCGCCAGACGTACTTCCCGCTTGGTTATCATGCCTTTCCCTTCACCTTTATCGGTAATAAAAGACACATCTGGAATACCTGGAGCACTTGGGTAAATTGACGTTTGTTGACTGGTTTTCACCACGATCACATTCAATGGATCAAACACAGCGTCATTCTCAAGCCCCTCTTTGGCCACAAAGGTTCGTACTTTTTCATGGGCATAGCCTAGCGCCTCACACACCGTTATTTCACTGTGATCCATCCCAGCCATGATGCATTCTTGAGCGATCTGTTTCGGTTGACTGTATTGGTCGGTCAGTAACACCAAGGTTTTGTTTGACTGCAAATGGCGACGTAAACTGGCCAGTGGACGGCCATGCAAACTCACGACCTGAACGTTTTGCAAAGACAAACCAAGGCGATGACAAGCCACTTGCACGCTGGACACATTGGGATAAAAACACAAGGCTTCAAACGGAAAAGTACGTACTAACCAAGCCCCAATGCCATAATAGAGAGGATCCCCCGACGCTAAGACCACCACCTGCTCAGCCCCTTGGGTTTGCCACTGACCAAACAACTCTGCCAATTGTGTTAGCTTAGGTAACGCCTGTCTCTGGGCTTGATGAGAATAGTGAGCAATGGTGTCATGTTGGCGAGAGGCCCCCAAGACAATGTCCTTGGCAGATAAATTCGCAAGCAGTAATTGCGCTTCTTCCGAGAGTATCGCCTGTTCCGCGACCCCAAGGCCAACAACATGTATTTTCATCGGTATTTTTTCCATCAATTATCTTTACCGCCCACTTCCACTAATAATACTCTTGAATATTACAACGCAATAAAGCGTTACAACTGGCGGAAGTCACTGCACTGCCCCCCATGCGACCAAGCAACGTCATGCATTCGATACCAAGCCTTTCATGGACTTGCCACAACGCCTCTTTCGACTCAGCCGCCCCCACAAACCCCACTGGCATTCCTATAATTAAAGCGGGCTTGGGCGCCCCTTGTGCGATCATCTCCAATAAACGAAACAGCGCCGTCGGTGCATTCCCAATAAGCACCACACTGCCCGCTAGAGTGTCTTGCCATAAACTCAAGGCTGCCATAGATCGAGTTTCCCCTTTGTTTTTTGCCAGTTCAGCAGTACGAGGATCGTTTAGAAAACACAAGGGTTCACGTTCTATCATGCGTTTGGTCACACCTTGCTTGACCATCTCCACATCACACAAAATGGCACAATGTTTTGCTAACGCCTCGCGCCCTGCTTGGGTGGCATGTTGGCTAAAACGCATTTGGGTCGACACATCAGGAAAGCCCAAACTATGCACCACTCGCATCACTACTTGTTGTTGATCTTGAGTAAAAGCCGATAGATCGGTCAATTCGCGAATTTGCCGAAAGCTCTCCTGCTCAATCGCCTGAGGGTTGTTCTCATATTGATAAGCGTTGTCGGAAACCTGTTGAAAAAAAGTATCTTGAGTCACTGTTGGTTGTCTTTTTGTTGATTTTTAAAAGTCGGAATGATGTTCCCCCAAGCCGCTAAACACGCTTGCAGGCACTTATCTGTGTCGCTGAATTCTTGATCCGCTTCCGGCAAGCGTGGCCTTGTGTGTAGCAAAACAGGGATAGATAACGCTCGGGCCGCTTCCAACTTAGCATAGGTGGCGCTGCCTCCACTGCTTTTGCTGACAATGACATCCACTTGTTGAGCCTGCAATAAATGCTGTTCTTCTTCCAGGTGAAAAGGCCCAATGGCTTTTACCCAATGTACTGCCCTAGGCAGATCAAATGCAGGCGCCACTGCCGTTCGCAACACTACATATTCAATACTTGGCAGCTGTAAAATGCGTTGCAACGAGTCTTCGTTCACTTGACCCGCGCTCAGTAATGGACGCTTAAAATGAGCTAATTGCAAAATAAGTGCTTCATCGTCGTCATAATAACGCCATTGATCTCCCGCGACAGCTTGCCACGCGGGGCGATGGAAACGCCAACAAGGGATACCAACCTCCCTAGCGGCCTCAACCGCTTTGCTGCTCATGGTTTGCGCATAAGGGTGGGTGACATCCAAAATAGCAGCAACATTCTGTTCGGTTAGATAGTTGGCTAACCCACCAAATTGCGTAAAGCCACCGACCACTAATTCACAATCCACTTTAGGGACGCGCACCAAGCCAGCCAAACTGTATATCACGCGGATGCCCGCTTGATGCAGCGCATCCGCCAGCCGTCTGGCATCCGCCGTTCCACCAAGTAGCAGCAGCTTTTTTGTTCGCTCTTTTGCATCCAACGCCATCATCCCCTCTATTCAATCTTTGTATCGGTGGCAAAGCCTACAAACTGGCCTTTGCGATCAATCGACCACACTTCCAATGCCATATGATCAGGAATATAGCGGCGAGCAAACAACAGCGCCTGCTGGCACACAGCATCCGCCAAATTTTCTTGGTTGCCATTAGCATGTTGCTTAAACAACGCCAAGGCTTCCACACTGGTATTGGCCCCTCGCATACGCGTTTGAAGTGATTCATTGGCACCCAGAGTGGCCGCAAGATCCGCCAAGGCCTCTAAATTAATACTCGAGACTCGACTGTTTAAATCCATATGCTGTTGGGCCAGTTTACTGATTTTACCAAAGCCACCACAAATACTGAGTTTGCTTAATTGAATCGAGGCAGCGTGCTCCACTTTTCGAATATGCTTTAACACGGCGCCGACAAAGTCACCCATTTCAATCAAAGCCATGTCTGTTAAGCCATAATGCTGTTTTATTGCCACTTCACTGGCATTGCCCGTCGTGGCCGCAATATGTGTCAGACCATTGGCTCGGGCCACATCAATCCCTTGATGGATCGAGGCGATGTAAGCAGCGCAAGAAAAAGGCCGCACAATTCCCGTGGTGCCAAGAATAGATAGCCCTCCCACAATGCCCAAACGAGGGTTCATGGTTTTCAGGGCAATTTGCTCACCATTGACTACGCCAACAGAAACAGCAAAGCCGCCGTTATAATCATAACGTTTAGCGAACTCGGTCAAATGGCTCACCATCATGTTTCTAGGCACGGGATTAATGGCAGGCTCACCAACGGCTAATACAAGGCCCGTTCGGGTTACCGTACCGACCCCTTGAGCCGCAAAAAATTGAACCCCTTGCTCGGCTGTCAAACGCAGCTCAACGAACACCGTTGCGCCATGGGTCGCGTCTGGATCATCTCCTGCATCCTTAACCGTTGATGTTCTAATACCCTTTTCCAAGGTTAAGTCCAACGCTTGATAGGACTCAATGGTCAGTTCAACCGTTTGCCCCTTAGGTAAAGTCACACTCACCTGTGAGGTTTGATGACCACCTAAAAGCGCTTGTGCCGCGGCCACACAACAGGCTGTTGCACAGGTTCCTGTGGTCAACCCTGTGCGAAGGGGAGCAGGCTCGTCAGCACTTTCTGGCCACATAATTACCTAGCCTTACTCGCTCGCTAAGGACGAAGCTTGCTTTAAAAATAACTTTGCAGTCGCTTCCACATTAGAGGGAAAGAACAAATGTAGATAGCTCGCCGTTAACGCTTTTTGCTGATAAATTGGCTCCCCCGGTGCAGGATGACGCTGACGGCGACCATAACCCACAGGAGTGGGGGTATTGGCGCTACGGGACCGATGATGGGCATGTCCACGAATGTCACCTTCTGGCATAACAGCCGTTTGCATACCTTGACAACCACGCTTCCCCCGCATCGCGCCTTGTCCCTCCAGAATACCTAACATGCGGTACTCGCTTTCCTCTAAATCCGTCAAGGTTTCTAAACTATAAAGCATGCCACCACACTCGGCTAAAATCGGCTGACCGGATTGGTAAAATGCCTGAATGGACGTGCGCATACTGACGTTTTCTGACAACGCCTTGGCATGCAATTCTGGGTAACCACCTGGCAACCATAAAGCATCAGCTTCGGGCACCTCTGCATCATTTAATGGCGAGAAAAAGACCACCTTCGCCCCTAGATCTGTTAACACATTTACATTGGCGTCGTAGATAAAGCTAAAGGCTGCATCGTTGGCAACGGCTATGGTTTTTCCCTGCAGTAATGGCTCAGTCTTTATAGTGTTTACTGGTTTTTTCGCGGGTTGAAAAGACACGACTTTAGGCAGCGCTAATAAGCCTTTATCCGCACTTTGTTGCAACCAATCGACAGCGGCTTCAAAACGCAATTCTAATTCATCTTTGACTTCCTCGGCTTGCACTAACCCTAGATGGCGCTCTGGCAACGTCACCTCTTCATCACGCTTGAGCGTTACTAGTAAGGGCAAATTATCTGGCAATGCATCACGAATCAGTTGAGCATGGCGCTCACTGCCACAGCGATTTGCGATCAAACCCGCAATTTCAACATCATGACGAAAGTTCGCTAGGCCGGAGGCAACCGCCGCTGCGGTTTGTGCCATGCCCTTTACGTCCATCACAATTGCCATGGGGATATCAAAACGAGCCGCTAAATCAGCACTGGAGGGTTCGCCGTCAAACATGCCCATCGCCCCTTCAACAAGAATCAAGTCCGCTTCTTGGGCAGCACGATAGAGTCTATCTTGGCAGTAATCGTCTCCAGCCATCCAAATATCTAACTGTTCTACAGGTTGCTGAGACGCCTGGGCCAGAATTTGTGGATCCAAATAATCGGGCCCGGTTTTAAACACACGCACCACCTTACCCTGCTTCGTAAAATACCGCGCCAAGGCCGCTGTAATGGTCGTTTTCCCCTGATTAGAAGCCGGTGCGGTTAAAAAAAGTGCCGGACACAGCGCAGCAATTGACTTGGTCATGAGGATGTCCCTAAAATCGAATTCAATAATATGTATTGCGCCCCTAATTGTTGGGCGATGTCTTGTCCACGACCACGTTTAATGGCCGCGCTTTCGGTATCGATCAGCACGCAATCACCCAATAAATCCCCTTTGTCAGAAGACCCTGAAAAGTCTGACAAATCCGCTTGGGTACGGCCATCAGTCAAAATATAGGTACGACTTAATAAACCCGCTTGGCGCTTACGTTGCTGGTTTAAGTATTGACAAGCCTTATCGATAACCAGGCGAAACGGTGTGCCGCCACCTGCGCTTAACTGATCTAATAACTCGGTGATCTCTTTTGGCGCACGTACTCTGGGCAAAACCGATGAGACCCCGTCCTGACCAAAGCCTAAAATAGCCATGTGTTCTCGAGCAAGATAGGCGCGCTTCGCAATATCAATAATCACCCCTTTGGCTTTTGCAAAACTCCCCTGACCCAACGTAGAAGCAGACGAGTCCAATAAGACTAAGTGCAAAACTGGCTGACCAGTGTTAGCCATTTTGGATGTTAGGCTTTCTGGTGGCCAGGTTTGCGGATTTTTTGTCAGACTTCGAAACCAATCCACACTCGTACTACTTGTTGAAGCATCAGGGCGATAGCCACCTTGATGCTTACCTCGGCGCTTTCCCGGCGTCACCTCACTGATCGATGAACTAGACGATGCGGAGCGAGAGGGAATATCACTTGCGGAAAGCGCTATTCGACCATGACTATCTGCACTTTCTGGCATCATACTGCCCCATTCTCCTTGTGAGGTTGGACCCTCTTTCTGCTCGCTACGAGTGTTGTCTGGCGCTTGTGAAGGCGGCATTTTTGGATCTTTAAAAGAATCAGCAGGACGGCGCGATGGCGGCACACTACGCGATGGCGGCACACTAGAAGGAGGGACTTGCTGATGAGGTTGTCGACGGTGGTCCAAGACAAACGCTTCAACCGCTTGAATATCATCAATCGAGACCCTCTGTGCGCCACGCCAGGCGGCATGCGCCATGGCCGCTCGTACCCACACGATATCGGCTCGCACCCCATCCACATTGGCTTCATAGCAACGGGTGGCAATGTCCATACGCAAGGCATCAGCGCAGCGTACTTCTGTCAGTAACTCGCGGGCCGCCTTCACACTGTGCCTAAGATTGCGTTGCTTGTATTTGAACGCGTCACAAAACCCTTTAGGGTCTTGATCGTACTCATCACGCAATCGCACAATTTGTATTCGTTCTTCTAAACTGTATTGGTTACTCAAAGACACCATCAAACCGAAACGGTCTTGTAGCTGCGGACGCAATTCCCCTTCATCTGGATTCATCGTACCAATCAGCAAGAACTTCGCCTCGTGTTCATGGCTAATACCATCACGCTCTACACGGTTTACGCCGCTGGCAGACACATCCAACAATTGATCAACCAAATGATCCGCCAACAAATTGACTTCATCCACATACAAAACACCGCCATGGGCACGGCTTAACAACCCAGGTTTGAACACCACCTCTTTGTCTTGCAAAACCTGTTCTAAATCTAATGCCCCTAAGAGACGATCTTCACTGGCACCTAAAGGTAACGTAGCAAATGGCACAAATGCCCCGTCACTCAGCGTCGGCATAACACCAGATAACCCACGAGCTAGGGTCGATTTCGCAGAGCCACGCGGCCCACTAATGAGCACGCCACCGATTTTCGGATTAATCGCTACCAAAATAAGGGCAAGCTTCAAGGACTCTTGCCCCGCAACGGCGGTAAAGGGAAAATTACAATAGGCTAAACTGCTCATGCTGGCGTTACCTGTTTCATATAATCAAAAAGAGTGGCATAAACCCAATCAAGCACTCAATAAGTGACATGTAAAAAAAACCGCCCTATTGTAGGCGGTTTTCATGCGGTTTGTCTTGTGGAGACACTAGGACAGGCCTTATTTTAAGTCAAACACAAAGCTCTGAGCTAAACCTTGGTCTTATGACATGGCACATGACCGTCTAATTTTTGGTTCACACATCCCCTAAGTCCTGTTTGATCGCTTCTGGACAATACTGTTTCACATGCTGCTCCACCAACCCTAAATCAAACTGCTCCAACGCCTGCCTGATCGCATGGCGCTGCTGACTTGGCATACTGTGAAAGATAGAATGGAAGCACTTTTCCGCTTGCTGTATATCCCCTTCCTTGGCAGCAAATAGAAGTGGTCGCCAATCTTCAGCAGTTAAACTCGTCACCTGTGGAGTGGCTTTCATATCGTCATCGCTCTCAGGGTGATGACTTTCCTTTCCTTCACCTGTCTCTGGAACCTCTTTATCATAAACAAAGGACAGATCCTCAATATGGTTAACCAAACTTTGATAAAGCTCCGCCACTTTGTAAGGTTTGGATATTACTTCCCAAAAGCCGACATCAATCAAGGCTTGATGCTCTTGAATCAGTGTCGAAGCCGTTACGGCAATAATGGGAATAGGCTCAGCTTGAGGAAGCCCCCTAATTGCTTGCAGCAACTCACGTCCATCCATTTTGGGCATGCGAATATCGGTCAACACCAGATCAGGAGAGTGCTTCTTAAACAAGGCTAAAGCCTCTTCTCCGTTCTCTGCTTCCCAAACCTGACACCCCGCTTTTTCGAGTAGCGTAATAAGAATATCTCGAGACCAATCATCATCATCCGCCACCAACACTTGAATACCTCGATTCAAGTGTAAATGACTCATATCTTCACCAGATAATATCGGCATAATGTCTTCCACCTCCTCTTTAAGAGGCAACAGGATGGTTACTTTCGTCCCTTCCTCTAAAATACTGTCAATGTTTAACTGCCCTTCCATCAACTTCACTAAGGTATTTGTTAACGCCAGCCCTAGCCCAGAGCTCTTTTCAGCACAGCCATTTCGTTCTTGAACAAATGGCGTAAACAAGTGCTCAATTAACTGATCATCCATACCAACGCCCGTATCCTGAATCGTAAGGCGTAAGATTTCATTTTCATATAAGGCACTGACAGAAACATATCCATGATGCGTAAACTTCGCGGCATTGGTTAGAATATTATGGAAGATACGTTGTAACTTAACAGAGTCCCCCAAAACACACAGACCTTCACTCACTTGATTGTTCACTCTAAGATCAAGCCCTTTGTCTTCAACTGTTTGACTAATCACATCAATCGCTTGGTTAATTTCCTTATGAAGTTTGATTTTGTGACCCTGCAGATCCAAACGGCCTGCCTCAATACGCGCAATATCAATAATATCATTGAGCATATTTAATAGGCGCTCGCCTGCGGCAATAATCGCTTGAAACCTTGTATGAGCAACGCCCTCAAAGTGCGTATCTTCACTCAATAGTTGCGCGTAGCCAATGATGGCGTTTAACGGCGTACGAATTTCATGACTCATATTTGCTAGGAAGTAACTTTGACTTTGCTGTTGCTGAGCCTCTTTTTGTAAAGCGGGATCAATATGTAGCTCATTAATGCCTGATATACGTGAATTTTGCTCTTTTGCAGCCAACGCAGGAGAAGTACGATGAGGCGCTTCCTCCTGAAGTACTTCGTCCCCAAATACCTCCACACCATCTAAAACGTCTGCATTTTCACCCAAGTAATAAAGTGCTTCTTCAGTGGTCATTTTCTTATTTTTACGTGTTGTCTCTTTTAAGAATGACTCTTGCAGCGCCACAAGGTGATAAATGCAATGAACGGTGCCTGCAATGCAGGTCGGCTGATTATCCCCATCACTTTCGACCACACTACCACGCATCTCTATCCAGTGAGCAACGCCATGCTCAGAGCTCATGCTTAGTCGTAGACCGGGCTCTGAACTCCCTTCTTTTATTGCCATCAGCCAGTCAATAAAGGCTTCTTTATCGTACTCACTTAAGTGCTCTAGCCAATCGTCTTTTGTTTGAACTTGTAGGTGGTGTTCATCAAAGCCTTCAATAAAATCCAAAGACAATTCAAAGCGATCAGGTTTAATAAACCATTGCCATAGCCCAAACTGAGCATTATGAATGGCTCTATAGTGCCGCTCTTTTTCTAATGACAAGGCCCGCCATTGTCTAGCCAATAACAACGAACCAATAAAGAAGACCACAACAAACAAAAACAACACCCAATCAAACAACTCAAAGTCAGGCATTCCACGCGCCTCCGTTATAATTTTTCAGGTCGATGAAAGTGGTACCCTTGCCCCCATTCCACACCCAACTCCCGTAAGGCCACCACAATTTCTTGATGTTCAATAAACTCAGCGACAACGGGCTTATTTAGTAACTTAGCCAATTTAACAATGGAATCGACCATACCGTGATGAATGCTATTCACATGCATATCTCGGACAAACTCGCCATCTATCTTGATCACATCAAAGGGTAAGTCTGTTAGGTAAGAGAAAGACGAAAACCCTGTTCCAAAATCATCCAGAGCAATAGTGCAGCCAGACTCATGCAGTAAAGACATAAAATATCGTGTTTCCGTGAAGTTATTGAGGGCTTCTGTTTCTGTGATTTCAAAGCAAAACTTACTTCCATCTAACTGATATTTCTGTAAATTTTCCAATATAAACGGAGCAAAGTTCGGCTCCCTCACTGATAAAGCAGACACATTCAGAGCCACTTGGTCAATGCTGTTCCAAAGTTCAGGACGTTCAGACAATTGCATCATAGTATGCTGGATAACCCAACGATCTATTTTGGAGACGATCCCAAAGCGCTCAGCTGAACGAATAAAATCATTCGGATAAATAAGCGTTCCTGTTTTGTCATCTCGTAGCCGTACTAATATCTCGATACGTTTTTTCTTATCATCATTGTCGTCATCAAGAGAAAAGACCTGTTGAAAATGCACTTCAAATAAATTTTTCTCCAACCCATCGATAATGGTTAACCCCCAATTTAAGTTACTACGGCGTTCATCAAGAGCCAACTCTGACTCATCAACTACAACCCGTTGATGAGAACCGGATTGTTTGGAAGCGTAACTCACCTCATCCGCAATCATAATGACTTGATCAAAGGTCACCATATCTAGGGTAATAGGAATGGCGATTTGAGTTATGGATGTCGTAAAGTTTCGGCCATCCCAGCTAAAAACAAAATTCTCGATTTCTGTATTGAGTTGTTCAAAAAAGGCTTCGATATCCTGTGCGCTGCTTCTGCCAACGGCGATAGCAAATTTATCTCCGGTAAGGCGCGCGCAATAATATTTTTTAGGATCGGCTACATGATTGATAATCTGTGCGACTTGAAACAATAAGCTATCGCCCGCCACACAGCCGCAAGCATCATTAATCAAACGGAACTCATTAATATCGATAAGGAGAAAGTAAGGTACACTCACATTCGACTTATGCTGAACACCTGAAATAAGGTGGGTCACATGTTCTTCTAAGGCATCTCGATTATAGAGTTTGGTGACAAAATCATGCTGGGCAAGATAGTTTAAACGATCTTGCATATAGCGCCGCTCGCTGACCTCTTTTTGCAAACTGCGATTAACAGCATTGAGATCGTGAGTTCGTTCGCGCACTCGCTCTTCAAGCGTGTTATTTAACTCTTTAAGCTGTTGCAGTAAATAGAAGCGTTCCAGTTGATGTTCAACGCGGGTCCGTACTTCATCGACTCGAATAGGCTTGGTTATGTAATCATTCCCCCCCGCAGCAAACCCCTTAGTAATGTCATCAACTAAAGCCGTGACAAAAATAACAGGTAAATCCACTAGCATGGGGTTCGCACGGATCTGACGACAAGTTTCAAAGCCATCAATTCCGCCCATCATGACATCCAACAACACCAAACTCGGCTTATTTCGTTCTAACAGTTCTAATGCTCGCTCACCAGAATTGGCAACCATGACCTGACATTCTTCACTGGCGATGACGTCACTTAGCACCCGTAAATTCTCAGGAACATCATCCACAATTAAAACAGTCGACATCTTTTTCATACAGACACCCTATTCCACCCCGACAAACTCATCACATTTACTGCAAATGGTTACATTTAATAGATCGTTCTATAAATCTAGTCGATTCTGTTCCATTTGTTTGTCTTATTTTGTTGCGCATGGACAGATGTCGTGAAAAAAAACCATTCGATAAAAAATGCCTTGACCTGTGACTTAACTCAAAGGTTTATACTGATCATTCACTACTTAATGTCATCGCTCATGAAGGGGTCATTACTATGTATCGAATTGGCGAATTGGCAAAGGCCTGCAAAATCAATAATGACACACTGCGTTTTTACGAAAAGAACGGCTTACTGAGACCATCTGACCGTTCTGATTCAGGCTACCGTCTTTATTCGGAAAAAGACAAGGAAATACTACAGTTCATTCTCCGCGCAAAAGGGGTGGGGTTTAGTTTGGCGGAGATACGTGAGTTATTGTCCATTGAAGTGGATAAAGCCAATAACGCCTGCGCGGATGTTAAAGAATTAGTGGATGCAAAGCTGCTTGATGTGGAGCAGAAACTCGCCGAATTAACACGCTTTCAGACCTCCCTAACACGTTTATCTGAGGCTTGCTGTGGCGGCGAAGAAAGCGCTGAGCACTGTACGATTTTAGCGGCTCTGGAGTCTGATACCAGCCAAGTTCGCCATGAACATCACCATCATGAGGCATCCTAGCATGATTTTCTTAGAGCATTTCTACGTCCTTTTTTTAGAGTCTGCCCCTTGGCTACTCATCGGCCTTGTCCTTGCAGGCATGTTAAAGATGTTTGTTTCCATGTCTTGGATGACGACTCAACTTGGAGGACATGACTTAAAAACCACCATAAAAGCCGCCTTATTCGGCGCTCCACTGCCACTGTGTTCTTGTGGGGTTATTCCTGCGGCAGTTGGCTTACGTCGTGCGGGGGCATCAAAAGCGGCCACCACCTCCTTTCTCGTGTCGACGCCTGAAACGGGAGTGGACTCCATTTCGGTGTCTTATGTATTACTTGGGCCTTTTATGGCCATTGTGCGCCCTATTGCTGCAGTTTGCAGTGCCATTATTGCAGGGGTACTAGTCGGTAAAGACGAAGGCGAAGTCAAAGACAGACAGACCCTATCAATACCTAAAACCTGCTGTGCGGGGCAAAAACAGGAGGTCAATACAAACGGTTGCTCGTCGAAAACACAAGCAACTTCTTCTTGTTGCGGTCAAGGCCATGATGGGAAACAAGAACCCAGCAGCATTGTCGGTAAAATACGTTCAGGGCTGGTTTACTCAGCGACAGAATTACTCGATGATACCGCTCTTTGGCTATTAATTGGCCTTGGCTTCGCAGCGTTAGTGCAAGCTTATTTACCTGATGGTTTTTTAGCTCAATGGGGTAACGGATTACTTGCTATGCTGGTGATGGTAATCGTATCTATACCAATGTATATCTGCGCGACTGCTTCCACCCCCATCGCGGCAGGACTTCTCTTGGCTGGGGTTTCACCTGGGGCCGTGTTGGTTTTCATGATGGCAGGGCCTGCCACAAACATCGCAACACTTGGCGTTGTCAGCAAAGAGCTCGGTAAACGAGCCCTAATGGGGTATTTAACTGGCGTATTGGGTGGTGCACTCTTCTTCGGTTACTTGGTTGACCTAGCGGTCACACAGTTCAACATTCAAGTGATGCCACAACTGGGTCAAGAAGAGGCGTTGCTGCCCTCTTGGTTAACTCTATCAACCAGCGCATTACTTGCCTTATTAATTGCCCTATCTTTAGGTAAGCAGATTAAAAAACAAGTCATCAGTAGCTATGATGATCACAAACACACTTAGGGATAATCAGCCGGATTATCCCTAAGATCATGCCCTCTGATCAACTGGTAACATCTTGCCAAGCGTCAACATTACAAGCGACTTTTACCATAAACAAACGAGCCATTTTCCACAGAGGCTTGTGGACCAGGAACCGCCTCTCCCGTTTGTGGTGAAACAGGAAAAATAGCATTGATCTGCCCCGTACCAGAACTCCCAAAGTATGGCGTCACCACTTCTACTTTTTGATCATAATCCGACCAACCTAATGCCCCCAATAGCATGGCGGTATCATGCATAAACCCTTCACCGTGACCTTTTGCCGCGTATTCAGGCAGCATTTCACAGAATGTTTTCCACTCTGCGTTTTCCCACATTTCAACCACTCTGTGATCCAAAGTTTCTAAGAATGGAC
>NZ_FLOB01000001.1 GCF_900089775.1 Marinomonas spartinae | reverse complement strand
CCCCATCGGTATTGCTTACATCACCAGCGATGGTGACGTCCGCTTTATCCGTTGAGACAATTTGACCGTTCGCTGTGCTGTTATTTAGCGTGTTGGCATTTAAAGCAATACCGTTACCCGCTAAGGTGCCTTGGTTATCAACTTTGTTGGTCTGAATCGTCAATGCACCACTTTTAGCGAGTAAGGTTCCGCTATTTGTCATATTCTGGCTGGTAATTTGATTAGTGCCAGCAGCCTCAATGGTAGAAGCGGTATTGGTTAACTCTCCTGCGGCATTCAATGTCAGGTCTTGATCCGTATGGATGAGCGCTCCACCAATATTGGTCACTGCACCCGAAATGGTTACATCCGCCTTGTCCATTGAGAAAATCTTACCGTTCGCCGTGCTATTGTTTAGCTCGTCCGCATTGATCGTGATGCCGTTCCCCGCCAAAGCTCCTTGGTTATTCACGTTACTGGTTTGAACGGTTAACGCGCCATTTTGCGCTAGAACAGTACCACTGTTGGTCAGGTTCTGACTTTGAACATCAAGCCCATTTATAGCTTCGATGGTGGAAGCTGTGTTGGTTAAATCCCCTGTGACGTCTAGAGTAAGATCTTTATCCGCATGGATTAATGCCCCATCGGTATTGCTTACATCACCAGCAATGGTGACATCCGCTTTATCGGTTGAGACAATTTGCCCCGCTGCCGTGCTGTTATTGAGCACATTGACATTTAGGGTAATACCATGACCGGCTAAGGTCCCTTGGTTATCTAGGGTGTTGGTATTAATGGTTAAGTCACCATTTTGAGAGAGTAAGGCTCCTGTATTGGTGACATTCTGGCTATGGATTTGATTGGTGCCAGCAGCTTTGATCGTCGCCGTAGTGTTGGTTAGATCCCCTTGACTTTTTAAAGTCAGGTTATTGGCAGCATGAATCAGTGAGTGATACAGGTTACTCACGGTACCGGCAATCGTGAGAGCCAAGTCACCTGTTGAGATAATTTTACCGTTCTCAGAATGATTATTCAGTTGATCAGCATGGATGGTGATACCGTTACCCGCAAGCACACCTTGGTTATCCACTTGGCCAGTATTAACCATCATACTGCCATTTTGAGCTAAGACAGACCCCGTGTTCGTCAGGTTTTGGCTCTTAACAACCGTTGCATTAACGGCTTCCAGTGTAGAAGCTCTATTGATTAAGTCGCCTGTCGCATTCAGCGTCAGGTCTTTATCCGCATGAATCAATGCCCCATTGGTATTGGTCACGCTCCCCTCAATGGTTAAGTCAGCGTTGTCCGCTGAGACGATTTGGCCTTGCTTTGTTGTATTATTCAGCTGATTAGCGTTAAGGGTCATCCCCTTTCCAGTTAGCAAACCGCGGTTATCCACTGAGGTCGTATTCGCCGTTAATTTGCCATGTTGTGCAAGGATCTCTCCAGAGTTAGTGAGCGTGTGAGTTGTTAAGTCTGCACTTCCGATGACTTCGATAGTGGCATTAGCATTCGTTATATTCCCCTTACCCTCTAACGTCAGATCGGTTGTGGCATGGATGATCGCTCCTTTGCTATTAACAATATCTTTATCTGTCGTTAGTAGCAGAGCGTTTTTCGAAACAATACGCCCTTTATCCGTCATATTGCTAAGGTTGTTAGCCGTTACTTTAATATCGTTTCCGGTTAATGCACCTTGGTTGGTCAACATGGCTGAATCGATTATGAGTGCATCATTTTTTGCTTGAAGCGTCCCTGAGTTGGTGAGGTTTTGAGCGCTAAGATCAACTAATTCTTTTGCCTCTATTGTCGAAGCGGTATTCGTGATGTTTCCAGTAGTGTTCAGGGTCAGGTCTTTATCTGCATGGATGAGCGCCCCAATCATATTGGTCACATCGCCCGAGATAGTGAAGGTCGCTTGATCGGTTGAGGTGATTTTTCCGTTCGCCGTGCTATTGTTTAGTTGAGTCGCAGTGATGGCGATGCCGGTGCCCGCCATAGTGCCTTGGGTATCCACTTTATGAGTCTTGATGGTTAAGGCACCATTTTGAGCTAACACCGTACCGCTGTTGGTCAGATTTTGACTCTTTGCATCAACCCCATTCAACGCTTCGATGGCTGAGCTGGTATTGGTTAAATCACCCGTGGCGTTCAGCACTAGATCTTTATCCGCATGAATCAGTGCCCCATCGGTATTGGTTACGTTTCCTGCGATGGTTAAATTAACCTCGTCTGTTGAGAAAAACTTGCCACTGTCAGTGCTGTTATTAAGCACGTTGGCATTTAGGGCGATGCCATTGCCCTCTAAAGTTCCTTGGTTATCGACTTTGTTGGTCTGAATCGTCAATGCGCCATTTTGGGCAAGTATGGTGCCAGAGTTAGTGACATTTTGACTATTAATAGTCTCTGCGTTAACGGCTTCTAGTGTGGAAGCGGTATTGGTTAAGTCACCTGTGGCGTTCAGTGTCAGATCTTTATCCGCATGGATTAGCGCCCCATCGCTATTGCTTACATCGCCAGCGATAGTGACGTCCACTTTATCCGTTGAGATAATTTGACCCGCCGTCAAGCGGTTATTAAGGGCGTTGGCATTTAGGGTGATGCCATGGCCAGCTATGGTACCTTGGTTATCGGCTTCGTTAGTATTGACTGTTAAGAAACCATTTTTTGCTAACACGGTGCCACTGTTGGCTAGGTTTTGACTCGTAATATCCGCAGCGTTAACAGCTTCTAGCGTGGAAGCAGTATTGGTTAAATCGCCTGCCGCATTCAAGGTTAGGTCTTTATCCGCATGAATCAGCGCGCCATCCGTATTGATTACATTGCCAGTTAGGCTAAGATCCGCTTTATCCGTTGAAAAGATCTGACCATTCGCAGTACTGTTATGTAGTGTGTTGGCGGTCAGCGTTATCCCATTTCCTACGACCAAGGCTTGGTTGTCTACTTGGTTTTCGTGGAGCGTTAGGGTTCCCTTTTGCGCATGAAGGGTACCGGTGTTGACTAGGTGCTGACCGTTAATAAGAGCATCGTTCACGGACTCTATGTCGGCACTATTGGTTAATGCTTGGCTATGGATCGTCAGTTCGTTATCGGAGTGAAGGAGAGCCTTGTCGGTGTTTTGGGTCTGCCCAGTGACATTCAGGGTTAGGTTATCGATACCGTATAGGGCGCCGTTTTTTGTGCTGTTTTGCACGGTGTCGGCTTGAATATTGAGGCGGTTCGCAGCGATCGAACTCTGGTTGATCACATTCGCCGCTTGTACACCCACTTGACCGTTTTGGGACAAGATCTTAGCCCCATCTAGGTTATTAAGGTCACCTTGTGTTTGAATTCCAAGGGTATTAGTCGCTTGAATCGAGGCGTTGTTGGTGCGGTTATTTATGGCATTGGCTTGCAAAGTGATGGCATCACCTAACACACTACCGGTGTTGGTGAGGGTTTGAGCCGACGAGACGGTCAGTGTTTTTGCACTGAGTTTGTTTTGGTTAACCAAGTCGCCCTTCGTATTGAGCACCATGGATTGCGTGGCGGACACTTCGCCCTGCAAGTTCACCCCTAAGCCTTTGTCTGTGCCGATCAATAAAATACGGTTGGCGTACATCCCCCCAATGGCTGCCACATCAAGCGCAAAGGTTGGCGTCTTTGAAGTTTTAGTACTGCTAGGTAGCGCGGAGGGAGTATTATCTTGGTAGTTAACGTGATTGGCGCCGGTGACAATAGCCAGTTTTTTAGCCCATAACTTGCTGTTTAGGCTGACGCTCCGAGCAAGCAGATCCACTTCATCCATGTTGCTGGCATTCAGTCCATCGCCCGTAATGTCGATATGGCCTTCGGCGACATCAAATCCCTTTAATTTACCAGTTGAATCAAAAACAGATTTACCCGTTGTCAAGGTGCCACGGGTGGTATTAATAAAGCCACAGCCATTACACGAAATACCGTTTTGGTTGGCAATGATTAATTCGGCGGATTTCCCCGCGATTTCCATAAAACCATTGAGATCGCTTTTGTTATGACCCAAGACTTCATTGAGAATAATGTTGGCGTTTTTTCCATTGAGGTGACTGTTACCATCCACATAGCCTGCCAATTGGGTCGACACAATTTTGGTGGAGTTATTAAAGATCACCCCTTTTTTCTCGACGTTTAGCTCATTATATTCGTTACGAGAGACCCCAGCGGCAGAAGGCGCATTGATGTTTACAATGGGGACGCCATTGGCAGCGGTATCAAAGGAAGGAGCATGAGTCGTATTTGCAGCCGAGAGTCCTTGTGCTAATAATACCCCAGGCATGGAGAGGTACGACGATATCATGATGAGAGCAATAGGCTTTCGATAACGACGGCAAGGCGAGAGTAAGGAGACGGACAAGGCGGTCGAGCGACGTGATGTCTGGCCTTTAGAAAGCCCCCTATCTTTTCGAGTCGGCCTCCATCGTGAAGCCAAAACAAACAATAAGCGTGTTATGTTGTTTAACATTTTTCCATCCATGTCGCCTAATAGGCTAATCTATCTACCAAAAATAAAAGCACCTAAACTTAGAAGCACTTAAACTAAAAATTCATCGACAGTGAGCCATTCACTTTAAAATCGTTTGATGTGGCATAAGGGCCGTGAGCTAAGAAAGGATTCGATATAAACGCATCGTAAGACAGATGGCCCACCTGCCCCTTAATCCCAATGCTGAGCCCCATCAGGGTTTTACTGGAAATATCGTCACTTCCTCTGCCAGAGACCTGACCCACATCCAGTCCTAAGTAACCCGCGGAGGAAGAGCCCAATAAGGAGACGGGAAGTAATAATTCATTTCTTGAGCGCCAACCATTTTCGGCGCTTAAGGATTCACTAGAAGAAAAACCGCGTACGGTATAGCGGCCACCGTTATTGAACCAATCCATGGAATACAGTGGCGTTGCTGCGTATTGCCACCAAAACTGGCTCGTATAATGGAGGTGTTTCTGGGCAAGCATAACGGGGACCGTCAGTGAAGCACTGAGGCTATAAAAACGATAGTCAGGTTGCGTACTTCCCGATGCCGCCCTAGGATCTACCCCGTCAGAGTGAAACCAAGTGACCCCTTGATGAACACCGAGAGTTAGATCCAGCACCGCTGCGTGAATATATTGTCGATAAGTACTACCGAGATCCAACTCCATCAGGTTATGCCGTTGGATTTTAATCTCGGTATCATCAATAAAGCTTTTTCGTTGACGCCCCTTGACGGCACCAAACCAGCCCATTTTAATGACATTGTTTCTAAATAATACGTGATTCAGCCGAAGCGAATCATTCTGCCCATTACCACTTAAAATAAAATTTCTTACACTGCCGATGGCCTGTTGTTGATAATCAAACTGACTATGGCTGAACGAGATCGTGTTAAAACCTAACGGAATATCCCATGACACACTTTGACTGTTTGACTCGCCAAAAGAACCTTGTCTGGCATACGAGGCGGAATAGTTAAAAATATCTTCAACACCTAGAAAGTTATCGACTGATACGCCTGCAGAAAGGGGGTACTTGCCCGTTGTGTCACTGCCACTGTCATCGACAGACAGGTTCACCGTCCAGGGTTTAGATTGCACCACTTTTGCTACAAGAATACTCGCCCCCTCATAGCTTCCTGGTTCAATTTTGAACTTAACATCTTGTGACTGAAGACGGTTAATTTGCTCTAAACCTTGCTCTATATCCCGCAGGTTCAAGACATCACCAACCTGAAAAGGCAGCGCATTTTGCCAATAAAAACGATACTCCTCAGGAAAGACTATCTTTTCTATCACCCCCTTCGTCACTTTTATATGGAGAACACCAGTGGCGATATTTTGTTCGGGTAAAGTAGCCCTTGATGTCACATAACCATCGTGCAACAGCTTCTGGTTAATCAGACGAATGTATGACTTGATCCCCTTTTGCCCTAGACAACGCCCAATAAGTTTATGAGCTTTCGACATTGCCCATCGCGCGTAAAACCCCTCCACTTGTACTTTTTTGATCAGAAAACAGACGTGCTCTTTAGGCAAATGTCCTATTGACGGTGCTTTAGGTAACTGGATAGGAGGAGAATTGGATTGGGATTTTTGTTCAAGAGTCTTGAGCGCTTGTTGGTCACGCAATTTCCAATCGGTTGAATTCGTCGAGGCGGGCAGTTCTATGCCTCTAACCATACCAGAGGCGAGCATACCCAAGCAGCATAAAACTAGAGAAGTAAAACAGCCTCTGCGGCTCTCACAGCAACGATCCATCAGCTTATAAACATCCATTTACAGAAAACAATAACGTAACAACGAAAAGATTTTGTTTGAAATATACACTTTTTTACAAAAAATGCAAATAAAGGTAAATATATGTAAACATATATTAAACATTGAAAGGCAACTACTTTTCTGAAATTTTTATTAATTATTTCAATAAGATGAATATAAAAAATGATAATATCAACTATATTCATGCTCACTAAAAAAAAGTATGAACTATTTTTTCCTTAATTTATTATCATTCGAATAATGTTAAGCAGTAAAATGAGACTTCATAGACTTTAAAAATGAGCCTCTCTGTATAACCTTTACATAAGTTGCATAGATAGGGCTCTGTAATAGTCAACTCCCGTTGGATGATCACAATTTTTGATAATAAATTTAGTCGAGGCTCACTAATTGCACCTTTATACTAAGCTTAGGTATATAAGAGACTGTAGATATTCTGTAGGCGTGAAAATCAATAATGGAAAAGTCATTGGAAAAAATTTTAAAATCAATAGGTTAGCTATCAAAAGATGGTACGCCCGAGAGGATTTGAACCTCCGACCTTCGCCTCCGGAGGGCGACGCTCTATCCAGCTGAGCTACGGGCGCATTGCGTGGGCTTGTGATCCCTGAAAAAGAGAGTAGCCGCGATGTAATCTTGAGTGGCTATTCTAAAGGAAAATGCTCAATTTTCCAGTACTTAAAGCAATAAACCACAGAGATTCGCTGTTTTTTATTGCTTTATTACCGCATGGCTACCTAGGTAACCGTTAGATCCACACTGCCACTAACCGATTTTATGCAATTCTGTCACATCAAATTGTGCAATGATCGTTTTGGTGACTTCTAAAAAGGTCTTGATGTGGTCGGTTTTCATATGTTCTAACCAAACATCACGATTAGCCCAGCGTTCGAAATAGACAAAACCATCTGGGTTTGTGTTGCTTTGATGAAGGTCATATTGCAAGCAACCGTCCTCTGCTCGGGTCGGTTTAAGGAGCGCTTCTAGCGCTTTTTTTAACTCCTCCCCTTTACCTGAGTGAGCTGTAATATTAGCAACGAGAACGAGTTCAGAAGTCATGTTTGTTTCCTTGTCTTAAGTAGAGCCCTTTGAAGAGTCATCACACTTCATTGTGGCACTTTACAAAGTGTCTCTAGTCAAAAAATAAAGACATACAGCACAGCCAATCAAAAAAGGCGCGAGTATCAGCTCTGCTTTATGTTTTAATAAATGTAACGTGTTTAAGACTGATTTGATAAGGATTCATTGTGACTTTTTCTATCGCTACCTATATAAAACGCTGCTTTGCTCTTAGCGTCACTTGTTTCGCTCTGATGATGGCTTCCCAAGCGAGCGCAATCACCACTAAACAATTAGACGAGATCGCGCAAAGAATCGAACCTGTGGGCGTTGTGTGTATAGAAGGACAAGTTTGCGGTGCTGAGCAGACAAAAGCCATCACCGTTGCAGATAATAAAACCAGCACACCTTCTGTCAAAGCAGAAGCAGAAGCGGAGGCCGCCTATAGCGGACGCGCCCCCCAAAACATTTATAATCGTTATTGCATTGCTTGCCATGCTTCAGGCGCGGCTGGTGCCCCACGCCTTGGTAATGCCAAAGAATGGCAACCTCATATCGCCAAAGGTATGGACACCATGCTAAAAAATGTCATTCATGGCATCGGCGCTATGCCGCCGAAGGGTATTTGCTCCGACTGCACTGACGAAGAGCTAAAACATACCATTCAGTATATGATCAATCAGAGCCAATAGTAACGTTTACAACAATCTATTCTAAAAAGAGAGACGCTCGTTAGCATCTCTCTTTTTAATCCAGTAAATATTAGTGAAGTAATCGACTTTTAGGGCAGAATCAATATTCGCTTAAGAGTTCAACATCGCTTTAAGAGCAGATAGAGAAGCTTTCCCACGCTCTTTTTTAACGCTATCCGCTTCATCGCCACGCCCTTCCCAGACTAAGTCTTCTTCTGGAAGTTCGTCTAGGAATCGACTGGGCAAACAGTCAATCTCTTCACCATATTGACGACGTTTCGCTGCCAGAGTAATACACAAGGTGCGTTTTGCCCGGGTGATGCCCACATAAGCTAAGCGACGCTCTTCTTCGATATCATCGTTTTCAATGCTATTGCGATGCGGTAATAGCTCTTCTTCGCAACCAATCAAAAAGACGTGTGGATATTCTAGCCCTTTGGAGGCATGAAGTGTAAGAAGCTGTACTTTATCTTCGTCTTCTTCCTCTTCTTGTCGCTCCAGCATATCAATCAATAACAGTTTACTTATGGCTTGATCTAACCCAGCTGTTTCGTCTTCTTCCCACGCGGACTCCATCATTCTTTGAATAGACTCGAGCAAGAAACGGACGTTCTCAATACGCCGCTCCGCCATTTTGGTGGAGCTGGATTGCTCTTGAATCCAACTGTAATAGTCCATATCGAAGATCATTTGTTCGATAATGGGTACGGGGGACGCTCCCTCAAGACGCTGGCGTAAGGTCGACATCCAATGGTGGAAATCCTGTAGGCTTTTTAGCGGACGACCAGATACAGACTCTTCAAGTTCGCGGTAACTCGATGCTTCAAATAAGCTGATATTACGCTGAGCGGCCAAGTTGCCCACTTTTTCTAAAGTAGCAGGCCCAATCTCACGACGTGGTAAGTTTACAATGCGTAAAAAAGCGTTATCGTCATCGGGGTTCACCAATAAGCGTAGATAGCCCATCAAATCTTTGATCTCAGCACGGGAGAAGAATGAGGTGCCACCGTTCATTTTATAAGGGATACGATAAGCTTGAAGTTTAATCTCAATTAAACGAGCCTGATGGTTTCCTCGATACAAAATGGCAAAATCTCGATAAGGGATCTCATGACGTAGGTGACGAGACTGAATTTCGGCCGCCACCCGTTCCGCTTCCGCGTCTTCGTTTCGTGTGACCATCACGCGAATAGGATCGCCCTCTCCCAAATCACTCCAGAGGGCCTTATCATAAATGTGAGGATTATTGGCAATCAGGGTATTAGCGGCTTTTAGAATGGTCTTAGTTGAACGATAATTTTGCTCAAGCTTAACCAGTTTCAAGTTTGGGTAGTCGGTTGACAGACGCTCAAGATTTTCTGGTCGTGCGCCCCGCCAAGCGTAAATGGATTGATCATCGTCTCCCACTAAGGTGAAACAGCGACGAAATCCGGCTAATAAACGAATCAATTCATACTGACTGGCATTGGTATCTTGACACTCGTCCACCAGCAAATAACGCACTTTCTTTTGCCATTTGTCCCGTAATGCTTCATCTGCCATCAGTAAACTCACAGGGAGCAGAATCAAATCATCAAAATCCACTGCATTGTAGGCTCGCAGGTAGCGTTGATATTGTGCATACACCTGTGCTGCGAGCAGAAACTCTTCCGTGTCCGCATTCGTGATGGCCTCTTGCGGGGTGGTTAAGTCATTTTTCCAATTCGAGACTGTACTTTGACAATAAGCGGCGGAGTCGGTTTGACCATTAAACTCTTTATCAAGAATCTCCTTGATCAAGCTTAAAGAGTCTTGCGCATCAAATAGTGTGAAGCCTTCTTTGAGTCCTGCCTTGCGATACTCTTTACGAAGAATGTTCAAACCAAGTGTATGGAATGTCGAAATACTTAAACCTCGGCTTTCTTGTTTGGACAACATCCCCACAACACGCTCTTTCATTTCACGGGCGGCTTTATTCGTAAAGGTGACAGCAACAATACTATTGGCTTTAAAACCACAGGTTTGAATCAGGTAGGCAATTTTCGTCGTGATAACACTCGTTTTACCGGAACCAGCACCAGCCAGCACCAACAAAGGGCCATCGATCATTTTTACGGCATCTAGCTGTCGCTCGTTCAGATTTCTCAAACGCTGGGCTATGGATGGAAGGGGCTCACTCATGACACACTCTGGCTTAACGGCGTTAAAATTTCAGTGCTAAGTGTACCTGACTCTGACGATTCTCGCACAAGCTTCCTATCGCTATTTTGTACGTCTTCTTATTGAAAGCACATCCACAGCCTGATCCACGGAAGCGGCCTTAGGACAAGTATCGCTATCCACATCAGATCGCCCCCAATAACTGGCTAACAATGAACCAGAAATATTATGCCAAATACTAAAAATGGTGCCAGGAAGCGCAGCAAGCGGTGTAAAAAACTTAAACGCAAGCGTTACCGCCAAAGCAGAGTTTTGTAAACCAACGCCAAAGGCTATCGTACGGCATACCCGCTTATCAAAGCCAAGCAGATAAGCAACCCAATAGCCCAGCCCGAGCCCTATACCATTATGCAAGATCACAGCGGCAATGACACTAGGGCCTACTAAGGACAAACGAGACACACTTGCTGATACCACAATAGCTATGATTAATATAATCGCAATCATAGAGGCATAAGGAAGAAGTGGCTCCGCCTTACGCACTGCTTTATAAAACAAAGTATTAATCAATACCCCCGCCGCAACAGGCAACAAGATGATTTTTAATACATAAAGAAAATTCGAAACCGTTGGGATGTGGACACTTTGATCAACCATAAATGACATCAAAAGTGGCGTTAATACAACACTCAACAAGGTGGTAATGGCCGTCATAGAGATGGACAAGGCCACATCCCCTTTTGCTAGATAGCACATCACAGCCGAAGAGGTTCCACCAGCCACACTGCCCACTAGCAACATGCCGATAGTAAGATCTTGACCAAAGCCAAAGAAGTAGGCCGCTAAAAAGGCAGCAAATGGCATAATCAAAAATTGTAGTAACACACCAACCATCAAAGCCTCTCGACTTTTTAATACTTTTTTAAAGTCTTCAAGAGTCAGTGTTAGTCCCATTGCCAACATAACTAAGGTTAATAAAGAGACAATCTCGTTTTCAAACCCGATAAACCAAGAGGGTTGGTAAAATGCCACCACACTGAGCAGCACAGCCCATACAGGAAAAAGCCGCAGAAACACTATCTATCTCTCCATACAAAACGATATTTGCTTTGACGCCAGATAATAAAGACACTCGACATTGCCATGCATTTACAAGAGTCATATAAGAACACGAATTGTAACGAAATGATAATAACTCCGACTAAAAATTAACCTATAGCAATAAAAAATGTCTTTCTTACTACAACTCGGCCCTAGCACAGGCTATGAAGACACCACATTACTCAGAGTTTTCTCCATTTTTCGATAACTCAGCGACTCCATTAAGTGGGCACGGGTGACAGGTGAATCACTCAGATCCGCTAACGTCAGTGCCACCTTTAAAACACGATGATAGGCACGAGCTGAGAGCTTTAACGTTTCCAACGCTTGTTGCATAAACTGTTTATCCTCGTCACTCAAAGCGCAGATGGCTTCTAGCTGTCGGCCACTCAACAAGGCATTTTGCACGCCTTGTCTCTCCCGTTGTCTAGCGACGGCTCTTTCTACTCGCTGTCGAACACTTTCGCTACTCTCCCCTTCTTCTTGTGCGTTGACCAAAATCCCCGATGGCAAAGGCGGCACTTCCACATGCAAATCAATTCGATCTAAAAACGGAGCTGACAGTTTCTTCAAATACTTTTGACTGGCACTAGACTGATAATAGTTTTGCTCACCGCTGTAGGCTTCGTTACTCGCGTTCATGGCGGCCACCAACTGAAAACGTGCGGGGTAGGTTACTTGACCACGGGCACGGGAAATATGCACTTCCCCGTTTTCTAATGGCTCACGAAGCACCTCAAGCACTTTTCGGTCAAACTCTGGCAGCTCATCAAGAAATAATACGCCACAATGTGCCAACGACGCCTCCCCCGGTTTCGGTATTGACCCTCCTCCAACCAGCGCGGCGGCAGAACTAGAATGATGAGGAGACCGAAAGGGACGCTCCCCCCAATGCCATTCAGCCCCCATTTTTCGCCCTGCAACCGATTGTACCGAAGCAACCGCCAATGCTTCTTCTTCAATCATTGCTGGCATAATGCCAGGTAAGCGGGACGCCAACATGGTTTTACCCGTCCCAGGCGGCCCAATAAACAGTAAATTGTGGCGTCCTGCTGCGGCCACTTCCAAGGCTCGGCGAGCTTGATATTGGCCTTTTACATCCTTCATATCTTTATGATCTAAAGCAGTAGGTTCTGGCGGTGCAGGTACACAATCGGGTAAACGGGCATGTTTTAGCAAGTGAGCGGTCACTTGTGTGAGATGATTGGCATGAACCGCATCCCCTTCTACCAAAGCCGCCTCTTGCTGATTTTCTGAGGGCAACACTAATTGTCGGTTTGCCTGATGGCATGCAATGGCAGAAGGCAATAATCCTGATACTCCCCTTAACTCACCGGATAAAGCCAATTCGCCAATAAATTCGTAACCACGACAATTGACTTCTTCCAACTGACCCGACGCAGCTAACACACTAATCGCAATGGCAAGATCATATCGCCCGCCTTCTTTAGGCAAATCAGCCGGTGCAAGATTAATGGTGACGCGCCGTGTCGGCCATTCGAAATGACTGTTAATGATGGCACTACGCACACGGTCTTTCGCTTCACGGACGGCGGCTTCTGGTAAGCCAACAATGTTTAGAGAAGGTAGTCCATTGGAAATATGGGTTTCTACAGTAACAAGAGGGGAGGCAACACCAACACGGGCGCGGCCATATATAGTGGCTAAACTCACGATCACTCCTTGATCTCATTATTTTTTATGTAAAATCAGCCTCTTTTTTGTCACGATAACCATCCGAATTTCGCTCTCCTGCGTATCAAAGAGAGTACGAGACAATAAGGAAGGCATGCAAGCATCTATGAATCAAATTAATCCCAAAAAGCTACTTTTATCAAAGTGGACATCCACATCGCCACAGAAAAAAGAAAAGCATTTTATTGTCACAGAACTTATAAGGGACGACCAAGAGATCATCACGCAATGCGTCATCGAGGCCGTCCTCACTCATACACAGTACACAATTCCATGGCAGGATCTCAAGTCACCTGCCCATTGGAAACAAGGTTGGCAATAACCTCATCGGCACGTTACACGTCTTTTGTGTCTGTCTTATCCGTATCGGCTTTGTTTGTATCGGCCTTATCTGTGGATTCCTCTTGAGCCGTCTCAGTTTTAGGAGCGGCCTTTTTCGCGGGTGCTCTTTTCGTAGGTGTTCTTTTTGCTGGCTCTTTTTTCGCAGGCGCGTTTCCGGCCTTTTCCAACTCTTCAATGCGCGACTCTAATGCGACTAAGCGCTCTCGATATTTAGCCAACATGGCGGACTGTAGTTCAAAGTCTTCACGGGTCACTAAATCCATTTTTTTCAATGTGTTACGCGCCACTTGATCTAACTGCGCACGAATCTCTTCTTTGGGAAGTTTCCCTAAGGTTTCCGCCGCTTGCTCAAGCCCATTACCCAGTTGCTTAATAAATTGATCAATCATCTCACCATTTCCCCTTTTGTCTGCTGCGTATAAAGTATGAGTAAGTAATATTAAGATGACTTAACAATAACATGACTTAATGACATTCTTTAAGAAGCCACCAAGAAAATCACGTCTTACTCATCCCAATCATCTCACCATAACGGCCTCTTTTCTGCTTACTAGTATAAAGATCATAAGACAGGCTGTCTCAAAGAAACCCTGTTATGACACATGAAGCTTACAAGCAACAAAAAACAGCCGAGTCCGTATGCCTAATTTTTGTGCAACTTCACTCCCTCTTTTAAGTCACAAATGAATGGCAATTGCGAAAAGCGCTTTCATCAGACTCAAACCATTAGGGATATTCACTATTGGGAGCAAGGAGATAGCCAAAACCTTCTAAAATAGATTCTGAACCAATTAAACTAGTGCACCACCAAAAAGCACAAACACCGTGCCACCGCCCCCAAAAACGCACCAAAAAAGGGCGATAAACACGTATTTGCTTACTTATTTTATTTACAATCTCGACAAATCCTTGACCATTCTAACTAATTCCATTTATGGCACGCATATTGAATAGAGAGACTTACCTGCTAGACGACACAAAGCCAGACTTTTTAAAGGAGATATGTGGACATGAAGCTTATCACTGCCATCATCAAGCCATTCAAACTCGATGATGTTCGAGAAGCCCTTTCTGAAATCGGAGTACAAGGTATCACCGTGACAGAAGTAAAAGGGTTCGGACGTCAAAAAGGCCACACCGAACTTTATCGTGGTGCAGAGTATGTTGTGGACTTTCTACCGAAAGTAAAAATCGAGCTTGCCATAGCCGACGACATGAAAGACCAAGTAGTAGAAGCCATTTCAAATGCTGCCAATACCGGCAAAATCGGCGACGGTAAAATCTTTATCGTTAACCTTGAACAGGCCGTACGTATTCGTACAGGCGAGACTGGCGAAGACGCAGTCTGATCCACGATCGACTCTTATAAGCCTTTAGGGGGGCGAAACATGCAAAACAATATTTTCGAATTACAATATGCCATGGATACCTTTTACTTCCTTGTAATGGGTGCTTTGGTTATGTGGATGGCAGCGGGGTTTGCCATGCTAGAAGCGGGCCTTGTCCGCTCTAAAAACACCACAGAAATCCTTACCAAAAACGTCGCCTTATACGCCATTGCCTGTATCATGTATATGATCTGTGGTTACGCTATTATGTACGATGGTACTTGGTTCTTATCTGGCATTCAGTTAGATGGCGCCAGCAGCGCCGATACATTGGTCAGTACTGTTCTTGCTGAATCCGCCAAAGCGGGCTTTGATGGTAGCTCAGTCTATGCCAACGCGTCTGACTTTTTCTTCCAAGTTGTGTTTGTGGCCACCGCTATGTCCATTGTATCTGGTGCCGTTGCAGAACGTATGAAGCTTTGGTCTTTCCTCGTATTTGCTGTTGTAATGACAGGCTTTATCTACCCAATGGAAGGTAACTGGACATGGGGTGGAGGCTCTGTATTCGGTATGTATAGCCTCGGTGATCTTGGTTTCTCTGACTTTGCAGGCTCTGGTATCGTCCATTTAGCGGGCGCCTCTGCAGCACTGGCTGGTGTGCTTGTGCTGGGCTCTCGTAAAGGAAAATAC
Source organism: Marinomonas spartinae (assembly GCF_900089775.1). Classification (GTDB taxonomy): domain Bacteria; phylum Pseudomonadota; class Gammaproteobacteria; order Pseudomonadales; family Marinomonadaceae; genus Marinomonas; species Marinomonas spartinae. The sequence continues at coordinate 897,991 of NZ_FLOB01000001.1, read as the reverse complement.
GGTCCAAATGGCGAAGTTCGTGCCATCCCTGGTGCCAATCTACCACTGGCAACATTAGGCACCTTTATCCTTTGGATGGGCTGGTTCGGTTTCAATGGCGGTTCTGTTCTGAAGCTAGGTGATATCGCCAGCGCTAACTCCGTCGCTATGGTATTCTTAAATACCAATGCTGCTGCCGCAGGTGGTGCTGTTGCCGCTTTACTGCTTGCTCGTATTTTGTTTGGAAAAGCGGATTTGACAATGTTGCTAAACGGCGCATTAGCTGGCTTGGTAGCCATCACGGCTGAGCCTTCAACACCTTCCGCTATTGGTGCCACACTTATCGGTGTTGTCGGCGGTCTGTTAGTCGTTATTGCCATCCTGACACTAGACAAACTGAAAATAGACGACCCAGTGGGCGCCATCTCTGTTCACGGTGTAGTGGGTCTTTGGGGTCTATTAGCTGTACCGCTAACAAACACTGGCACAACTTTCTTTGGTCAAATCGCAGGTGCGGTGACAATCTTTGTCTGGGTGTTTGTCACTAGTTTGATTGTATGGCTGATTATCAAAGCCGTCATGGGAGTTCGCGTCTCTGAAGAAGAAGAATACGAAGGTGTTGATTTGTCAGAATGTGGTATGGAAGCTTACCCTGAATTCGCCAAAAATTAACACACTCTGCCATGTACTCTTTTAGCTGATTTGTTACTGATCATACAAAACCTCGCCTTAGCGGGGTTTTCTTTTTTGGGGAATAAAAGCAGAATTGACGCTTTATAAAGTGACATTCACCCACATAACAGTAAGACTTGTCCAAAAGACACCATAGAGGTCATTATGCTTGAAGATATGCATTTAAAAATCCGTAATATAGAACACACGGATTACCAACAAGTAAAAGAATTGATGGACCAAGTCTATAACGACATTGGGGGCGCTTGGTCTGAGCACACCATTAGCAAACTCATTAACGACTTCCCAGAAGGACAAATTTGTCTTGAAGACCATGGGGATATCGTTGGTATCGCGCTTTCAGTTCAAGTCAGCTATCAGCGTTTTAGTAACCCCCATACCTATGAAGACCTTATCGGTAAAAAAGAGACTATTCTCAATGACCGTAACGGCGATGCCATGTACGGTTTGGATGTGTTAATTCACCCAGAGTATCGTGGCTTCCGACTAGGACGTCGTTTATACGAGGCACGTAAAGAGCTGTGCCGCCAACATAATTTACGTGCGATCCTTGCTGGTGGTCGTATCCCGACCTATCACGAACATTCTGATGAAATGACCCCCGCTGAATATTTGGAAGCGGTCAGTGATCGTAAAATTTACGACCCGATTTTATCCTTCCAACTCTCCAACGATTTTCAGGTAACGCGTTTATTAAAAAGTTACCTGCCTGAAGATGAGAAATCGGAAGGGTATGCAACACTACTCGAATGGAAAAACATCTTCTACGAACCAGAAACAACCGTCATTAACTCTCGCAAAACCCAAGTTCGTATTGGCGCGGTACAATGGCAAATGCGTGAAGTAGCAAATGTTGAAGAGCTACTCAAACAAGTAGAGTATTTCATCGATGCGTTGTCGAGCTATAAAAGTGATTTCGCCCTTTTCCCCGAGTTTTTCAATGCGCCATTAATGGGGTTAAGTCCAGATCAAACCAATCAGACCGAAGCGGTACGCTTTCTGGCAAGCTTTACCGAGCTGTTTGTCACAGAAATGTCGCAAATGGCGGTCAGCTACAACATCAATATCATCACCGGCTCCATGCCAGTGGTTGAAGAGGATGATTTATACAATGTGAGCTACTTGTGCCGTCGAGATGGCACCATTGAAGAACAAGGTAAAATCCACATTACGCCTCACGAGCGCCGCGATTGGGTCATCCAAGGAGACAACGAACTACGCGTATTTGAAACCGATGCAGGACGTATCGGCATTTTGATTTGTTATGATGTGGAGTTCCCAGAATTGGGCCGCTTACTGGCTGAGCAAGACATGGATATTTTGTTTGTGCCCTTTTGGACGGATACCAAAAACGGTTATCTACGTGTGCGTAATTGTGCTCAAGCCCGTGCCATTGAAAACGAATGTTATGTGGTGATTTGCGGTAGCTGCGGCAATTTGCCACAAGTCGAAAATCTGGATGTGCAATACTCCCAAGGGGCGGTTTTTTCCCCATCCGACTTCTCCTATCCACACGATGCGGTCATGGCGGAAACCACCCCGAATACCGAAATGCTGATGTTCTCTGATTTGGACTTGGACAAACTCAAACAAACCCGCAGCGAAGGGTCAGTAAACAACCTGAAAGATCGACGTTTGGATCTGTACTCCATTCAATGGAAAGGGAATAAGGATTTAGATTTGGGCTAGTATAGGCTATTACCCAAAGTAAACTAAATATGTCATCCCTCGATCATGGCCTTTTTAAGGCCATGATATTTTTTAAGACAGAAGACCCATTATGGCCAAAGCAAAAACAGCCTTTGTATGTAACGAATGTGGCGCAGACTACGCAAAATGGCAGGGACAATGCCAAGCCTGCGGCGCGTGGAATTCCTTGTCAGAAATCAAACTCACCTCTGGCAAGACATCTGCCCGTGTTTCTGCCAGTCAAGACCCTCGCTATCAAGGGTATGCCGGATCTATTACGGGCATTCAAGATCTATCCGAGGTCGATTTAGGGGATGTACCTCGCTTTAGCTCAGGGGCAAGCGAGTTTGATCGGGTACTCGGCGGTGGGCTCGTTCCTGGTGGTGTAGTACTAATTGGCGGTCATCCAGGCGCTGGGAAAAGTACCCTGTTACTACAAACCATGTGTTGGCTGGCACAACAACAAAGCGCCCTTTATATCACGGGGGAAGAATCCTTACAGCAAGTAGCTATGCGTGCTCAGCGGCTAGGTTTGCCAACCAAAAACCTAAAAATGCTTTCTGAAACCAATGTTGAAAGCATCCTAACCATCGCACAACAAGTTAAACCTAAAGTCATAGTCATTGACTCCATTCAAGTCATGCATTTGGATGGCGTGGAATCTGCTCCAGGCAGCGTCTCCCAAGTACGTGAAAGTGCCGCCGTACTCACCCGATTTGCCAAACAAACCCAAACAGCGGTATTACTCGTTGGACACGTTACTAAAGATGGCTCATTGGCCGGCCCAAAAGTGCTTGAGCATATGGTAGATTGTTCTGTTTTATTAGAAGGGTCAGAAGACTCTCGCTTTCGCACCTTACGAGGCATGAAAAACCGCTTTGGCGCAATTAATGAACTCGGTGTATTTGCCATGCTGGAAAACGGCTTACGAGAAGTCAAAAATCCAAGCTCTATCTTCTTAAATCGCAGCAACCACCCCGCTGCAGGTAGTCTGGTGATGGTCGTTTGGGAAGGCACTCGTCCATTACTCGTTGAGCTGCAAGCCTTAGTGGATGACTCTGCTCTGGGTAATCCTCGACGCGTCACTGTAGGGTTTGATCATAATCGTCTGGCGATGCTACTGGCCGTCCTCCACAAACATGGAGGATTACTGACGGCTGATCAAGATGTCTATTTAAACGTCGTCGGCGGCGTTAAGGTATTAGAAACCAGTGCCGACTTAGCAGCCATTGCAGCCGTGGTATCAAGCTTTCGAGATCAGATATTACCCCATGATTTGGTCGTTCTTGGTGAAGTAGGCTTGTCCGGTGAAATTCGTCCCGTTCCGTCAGGGCAAGAGCGTATCAGTGAAGCGGCCAAACATGGCTTTACCAAAGCGGTTGTTCCTCGGGCTAACTGTCCTAAGAAACCCATTGAAGGGATGAAGGTAATTGGCGTAGACCGGCTATCGGAGGCACTTGATGCGATTTTTGATCGCTAAGGGTAGGTTAAGCAAAAAACGGAGTTAATAAAAAGACTCTTGCGTTAACTCAAATAACTCAGCTTCGGCTAGACTTTCACTCTCCTGATCCACAATGACCTCTTCGTCCATTCCATAGGGTAAGGCTTTTTCAGAATGCTGATTAAGCCGCTCTTCTCGGGCTCGAAGTAAACGCTGACGACGCTGTTTACAGCGTTCCAAAATAATATATCGTGCCTCATTCGATAAAGAAAACCATTCAAAGCGTTCTTCACGGCTACGCAAACAGCCCTTACAAAATCCTTTAGCACTGTTCACACAAATACCACGGCAGGGGCTATCAATGGTAAAAAGCTCAATCTGTTCCATCTCCCCTCCATCTATGTTTATCAAAAATCAACTTCTATCGTAAGAAAGCATAGCTTATTCGGTAATCAGTTTGTAATCGTACATTTCTTCTGGGGATAGAAAATACACCCGATCCGCTGGTGCCGCTTTTAGAGAAAACCAATAAAAACGTTCGGGAACTCCCATGGACAAGTAAAAATTGATGTAGGTCGCATTGATGGAATCACTCACATCGTTATTTTTAGGCAATTTACCCGATTCATCAATCCACGTATGCACCCCCACACCAGCACCTGCTCCAATGGTTCTTTTTACCCCACCTAAAAACAAATCCACACCACCGGAGAGCACATAACCAGTTCGAGCAATATGAGTGTTTAAACCAATGGAGCGAATCAGGCGGGCACTTTCGATGACGGCTTCTTCGTCATCCGTACCAGGGACATCGACCAGAACCAAGTCCGTCACATTGGGGTGCTTGCGTATCATATTTTTTAGTTGACTGGTTAGGTCTCTGCCAAGAATACCGGATAAATAGGCTTTGTTACCACTCACATAAATTCGTAAGGGATCCTTAGCGGCAACCTCATCGGCATGCGGAGACACAGAGGCACAGCTGGTCAATAAAAAAGCCGCACACAGTATGAGGGTTCTCGCCAGTACCACAAAAGGGGTCTGATTATTCTTATCCATAGTCACTCAACCAGCTCTTTTAATAGCCTACTTTTACAGACAACGCTTTTAGCTGAAAATAAGCGTTCCTCTAGGCACTATACCACCGATTTTTTGAATAGTAGAATTCCTCTCTCCATCCTATATCAAACATAAAAAAATGGCCGCGACAAATGCACGACCATTTTAAATGCGGGATCATAGATAAACCGATTCAGGAGGATTCCTGAGATGGCTTGCCTCCAATCAAAAGCCCTATGGTTTCCAGGAATACTCCAAATAGTTCGTCTCATATGGATGTCACAACGACGGATAAATAAAGATAAGCCGCCCTAATATTGACATTACTATACCAAGAGACTTAGATTAAAAAATTGAACTTATCGCCCCTTAGATAAGGCTTTACTTAACTAACCTGAGGCCTTCGCCACCATGAGTAAACTGCAAGGACAAGTAAGTGACGCCGACTTACGTATTTTGCGGATCTTTAAAACAGTGGTGGAATGTGGTGGTTTCTCAGCGGCAGAGGTCGATTTAAATATCAGTCGAGCAGCCATTAGTATTGCCATGTCGGATTTAGAGACACGGCTTGGCTTTCGCCTATGTCAACGCGGACGCTCTGGATTTTCATTAACTAATGAAGGCAGCCAAGTCTATGAGCACACCCTACAACTCTTATCTTCTTTAGAGAATTTTCGTACTCAGATCAACGCCCTCCACCAGCATTTGCAAGGTGAACTTAATATTGGCATTACCGACAACCTAGTCACACTCCCCTATACTCGAATTACTCACTCGCTTGCCGCATTGAAAGATAAAGGCCCACAGGTAGCCATTAATATTCGCATGATCCCACCGACCGATGTGGAACGCGGTGTGCTCGATGGTAAGCTGCATGTCGGCATTGTCCCTAATTTAAAAATTCTAAGTGGATTAGACTATCGGGATTTATACGAAGAAACCTCCCAACTTTATTGCAGTAATACCCATCCACTATTTAAGCAAGCAGACCGTGATATCAGTGTCGATGTGCTGAAAGAGTACGATGCCGTATTGCCTGCCTATGCCCAAACACCAGAGATTAAAACCCAACACCAGCCTCTAAAAGCCAGCGCGACCGCGACCGACCGAGAAGGCATTGCTTTTTTGATTCTGACTGGCCGCTACATTGGCTTCTTACCAGATCATGTAGCAGAGCGTTGGACCGGCAATGAACGTATCGACGGCCGCATGAGAGCCATCTTACCTCAAGCGTGTCAATACGTGACGCGCTTCTCTGCCATTACCCGTAAAGGGGCCCGTGCTAACCTAGTGCTAGAAACTTTTTTAGAAGAATTAGATAAAACACGTTAATGCTCTTCTTTAGCTCCAAAGGCCCATCTATGTATCTTATTGACTGAGTCAACAGTCCATTTTTGCATCCACCCCACCAGATATACTCATTTTGGCATATCTTTAATATATATTTAAAAATTCATAATGATAGACAAGAGATATAAAATACAAGCATCTAACAACCTTATTTATTACAATATCTTGGCGATTGACCTTAATTATTAGCAATAATGCGCTTAGATCTTATTATGTCTTTACGGAGAAATGTATGACGCACCAACGCAATAAACTATGCGTTCTTAGCATCCTGCTGGCCACGACGGTTATATTAACCGCTTGCTCTGATCAAAAAGATCAAGAATCAATGACGCAGAACGTTATTCAGCCTGTCAAACTTATGACGATCGATTCAAGCCAAGTGGTGAATATTCGCCGCTTTCCCGCTGAGTTAAAAGCAAGTGAAGAAGCAAACTTAGCTTTTCGGGTTGGGGGACAGCTCACCTCCATCAATGTAGTTGCAGGTCAACGAGTTAAAAAAGGCGAATTACTGGCCGCATTAGACCCCAAAGACTATAAGCTAAAAGTAGAATTAGCCAAAGCTAATCAACAATTGGCGCAAGTCCAGTTTAACCGTATTCAAACCATGCTTAAACGCAATGCCACCAGCAAATCTCAATTTGATGAAATCAAAGCAAATCTTGCACAAGCTAACAACGCGCTGGAAACGGCGAAAAACCAATTAAGTTACACTAAATTGTATGCGCCATTTGATGGTGTCATTAGTTCAACTTCAACCAAAAACTTTCAGTATGTGAATGCCACACAAACCATCTTACACATCCAAAATATCGACAATTTAGATGTGCAATTTCAAGTACCTGAAAATTTAGTCACTGGTATTAAATCCACACGAACAGGCTATCAGCCAACGGTTATTTTAGATACGCCCCCTCATACCGTGTTTAAAGGAGCCTACAAAGAGCATAAAACTCAACCAGACACCTCCACCATGGCTTACGATGTCACCTTGCATTTATTACGCAATGGCAACAATTCACAGACCCTATTACCCGGTATGACGGCTAATGTGGAATTGGATCTTAACAAACTAAACGGCACAGTCAGTCACATTGTCGTCCCCGTCGAAGCCGTGCTACGCCATGAAAATACTCAAACAGGTAACGCAGACAGTATCGTTTGGGTTTATCACCAAGATAAGCAATCTCTCGAAGCGAGAAAAGTGACATTAGGCAAATTACAAGGCAACAAAATAGAAATCACTTCCGGATTAAAGCCAAAAGAACAAATCGTAGTCGCTGGAGTGAATGACCTAACACCCGATATGAAAGTCAGACCTTTGGTCCGTGAGCGAGGTCTATAATGAACATTGCAGCCTACTTCATAGAGAAAAAAGTCACTAGCTGGATGGTGACGCTCATCCTGTTGATTGGTGGCACCATTGCATTCACTAATCTTGGACAATTAGAAGACCCTGAATTTACTATCAAGGACGCCTTAATTATCACCACCTACCCTGGTGCCTCACCAGAACAAGTGGAAGAAGAAGTTACCTATCCCATTGAGCAAGAACTGCAGACACTACCTTATGTGGATAAAATCACCTCTACTTCTAAGGCAGGTTATTCCAAGGTTCAATTAACCATAAAAGATCAGTATCGTGCCAAAGAGCTCAAACAAATTTGGGACGAAGTACGTAAAAAAATTCGCGATCTCTCAGGAAGCTTTCCCAAGGGGGTCAGTTCACCAATGGTGTTAGACGATTTTGGTGACGTATACGGCGTGATGCTAGCCGTTCATGGCAGCGGCTATAACTATAAAGACCTGAAAAATTATGTTGATTATATCAAGCGTGAATTAGTGCTTGTGGATGGCGTCGCGAAAGTGACCATCGCTGGTGATCAAAAGGAACAAGTCACCATTGAAATATCACGAGCCAAAATGGCAAACATGGGCATTGCCCCAAGCCAACTTGAAAACCTCTTGACCAATCAAAATATCGTCTCTAATGCTGGCCGTGTCAAAGTAGGCAGTGAATATATCCGCATTAGCCCAACGGGGGAATTCAAGGACATTAGTGAACTTGAAAACCTGATTGTTGGCAAACCAATTGATGGCAAACTGATCCGCTTGAGTGACATCGCGACCATTAAACGGGAATACGTTACTCCTAAGAAGCAAATTGTTGACTTCAATGGGGCACCGTCTTTGCTACTCGGTATTTCATTCGCGGCGAACGTGAATGTTGTGGATGTAGGTGAACGGTTAGAAAAACGTCTCGATGAATTAAAATACCAACAACCAGTGGGAATCCATTTGGACCCTATCTACTTTCAGTCGAAAGAAGTGAAGCACTCAGTTTCTAACTTTTTACTTAACCTCGTAGAAGCCGTCGCTATCGTTATTCTGGTTCTATTGATTTTTATGGGCGTTCGCTCTGGTATTTTAATCGGCCTCATTCTACTCCTAACCATCCTTGGCACCTTTATTGTCATGGACTATTTCAAAATCAACTTACAGAGGATCTCTCTAGGTGGGTTAATTATTGCACTAGGAATGCTGGTAGATAACGCCATCGTCGTAACCGAAGGCGTGCTCATTGGACTCAAGCGAGGAATGACGAAACTTGAAGCCGCCAGTGCGGTAGTCAAGCAAACAAAATGGCCCCTACTGGGCGCTACTGTGATCGCCATTACAGCCTTTGCACCGATCGGCTTGTCGCCAGACGCAGTCGGTGAATTTGTCGGTTCTTTGTTCTATGTATTACTAATATCTCTGCTACTAAGCTGGATCACTGCCATTACCCTAACTCCATTCTTTTGCGACCTCTTCTTCACAGAAAGTCGCACAGCAGGAACCGACGCTGCAGCAGAAGATCCATACAAAGGCATCATCTTCGATGCTTATAAATGGCTATTGGATAAAGCCATGCATTTTCGCTGGGTGGCAGTGATTACGTTAGTTCTCTTTCTATTAGTAGCAGGCTGGGCATTCCAGTTTGTTAAACAGTCCTTTTTTCCTCCCTCCACAACCCCTATGTTCTTTATGGATATTCAAATGCCAGAAGGGACACATATTGATAATACCTATGCCAAAGTACGGGAAATAGAGGCCTCCTTAAGAAAGGATAAACGCATTGATTATGTGGCAACCACTACAGGTCAAGGTGCCTTACGATTTATGCTGACCTATACGGCTAAACAAGAAAATAGTAGCTATGCGCAATTTATTATTCGTACTAAAACACGGGAAGACATCCCGGCATTATTAGCCGAGTTGCATAAAAAAATGCATGATGAATACCCAGAGTTAGAAGTCAAACTGCAACGACTCCAGTTAGCTCCCTCGAAGGAGGCAAAAATTGAAGCTCGCATCAGTGGACCAGATCCTAAGGTACTACGTCAGATCAGCGAAAAAATCAAAAATATTTACCGTAAAGATGGAGGGCTAGAGAGCATTAAAGATGACTGGCGCCAACCAGTAAAAGTATTACGCCCTATTTTTGATAACGCACAAGCTCGTCGTTTAGGGATTTCCAAAAACGATTTGGATAAAGTACTACTCACTAACTTTTCTGGTTCGCGGATTGGCTTGTATCGAGAGGGCACAGATTTGCTGCCCATTATGCAAAAAGCGCCTAAAAATGAGCGACGTTCCATTGATCAGATACGGGATCTGCAAATTTACAGCCCGTCATCCGGTGCCTATGTCACCCTGTCAACGGTCGTTTCGGGCTTTGAAACCGTATGGGAAGACCCCATTATCGAGCGTCGTAACCGTAAAAGAACCATTACCGTGATGGCCGACCCTAATATTTTAGGTGGCGAAACAGCCATGTCTATCTTCTCTCGTATCCGAGGTCCAGTGGAAGCCCTAAAATTACCCACTGGCTATTCCCTAGACTGGGGTGGCGAGTATGAAAGTAGTCGAGACGCCCAAAAGAACATCTTTAAAGCACTTCCCATGGGATATCTCTTTATGTTTATTATAACCGTCTTGCTGTTTAATTCCGTACGAGTGCCATTAACCATCTGGTTCTGCGTTCCTTTAGCACTAATCGGAGTATCGACAGGCTTATTAGTGATGAACGCGCCTTTTAGCTTCATGGCCCTGCTTGGTTTCTTAAGCTTGTCTGGCATGGTCGTCAAAAATGGTATTGTGTTAGCCGATCAAATCAATTACGAAATAAACCAAGGCACTGAATTATATGAATCTATCTTCATCTCGGCTGTCAGCCGTGTTCGTCCAGTTTGTATGGCGGCAGTTACAACGATACTTGGAATGGTGCCTCTGTTATTCGATGACTTCTTTAAAAGTATGGCGGTGGTCATCTCCTTTGGCCTTGGCTTTGCCACCGTATTGACCTTGATTGCGGTACCTATTTTTTATTCACTAATGTTTAAAGTAACCTATCGTAAACGTAGCGAATTCGAGGGAAGCAAGGAATAACATAAATAAGCACGACAAAAATACAAGTCATACATATGGTCAGGGCAACTCAGCTCTGACCATTAAGAGTAAGAAAATTATGAACACATCAGAAATAGCAAAACTCGACATCAAACTCCTTATCGCGTTTGTCACCATTTTAGAAAAAGGCAGCGTATCTAAAGCAGCAGAAGAGCTCAATATGACTCAACCGGCTCTCAGTAAAAATCTGCAACGCCTTCGGGATATTTTCCACGACCAACTGTTTATTCGCCAAGCCTATGGCTTAATGCCAACTGCACGAGCAAATGAGCTGGCAGACTTGATATACCCTATCATTCGCTCGCTCCAAGAGCTCATACTGCCATCCCAGCTTGACTTATCGAAACTGGATCGACGCTTTAGGTTAATGATTGACGAAGGGGACTTAGAGATATTCATCGAACCTCTGCTGAGCTACCTTCAACAAGAAGCCCCTGAGATTCAAATGAGTATCAACGCTTGGAACGACTCTTATTTGGAACCCATTATTGATGGTAAAGTCGATTTAGGCATCATGCACATTAAACACACGCCCAGTTCCGTACGAAGCAAACTCGTCGGCTACATGGAAACTTGCATCATCATCAGCGATGGACATCCTTTATATAGGGTGGATCAACCAACATTCGACGATCTAATCCAGCATAGAGTCGTCACCCATCATATGAAACCCTATAAAGGCCACTCATATGAAAGCATCGAACCAAAACTCAGACAGCAGGGTTACAACGTTAAAACGCACCTAGAAACAGATAGTTTAATGGCTGCTTTACGTGCCGTAAAACAAGGCATGGCTCTGGTCACAACGCGTTCAGTCGGCGAATTATGCCTAAACCTTATGAACGCCAATAAACATTTTCATCCCATCAGACTCTTACCAATACCAGAGAAAATACTTGAACTGGATGAGTTTAAAGGGCGGCACCCAATCCATATTTTTTGGCATGAGCACTTTCATAACGACCTAGCTCATCGCTGGCTGCGAGAAAAGATCATTGAACTGATGCGAAACTCACCTTGGATGCACCGAGAATAGCAAATGCATCACACGCTTTTTTGCCATGCCAAAGGGAAACGCGCTTTGTTATCGCTCAGCACGAAGCCATTCAAAACGTGGAATGCTTTCGCCATTAATTTCCACGCTTTCTACAAACATACTCAACGGACGGGCCCACCAACCAAACTCGCCATATAAGGCCTGATAGACAACCAACTCTTCTTCTGTTTCGCTGTGTTTTACCACCCGCTCGACCCAATATTCCGCCCCTTTGTAGTGACGACAGACACCAAACTTCATACACCTATCTCCCATTTATTATTAAATATCGACCTAAAAATACCATTTACCACAACATCATGTCGCTATTTAAAAACTTTATATCTATTTAACTTATCTAACATAAGGAATAATAACTCTCTCTCGTTTAATCTTTGCTAGACCTTAACATAAAGTAATCTAGTGCTGCTGTATCAGAAGGTGTTGTATGTATCTTGTTCGTCCTGTCGATTTTGGAGACCTTCCCGCCTTAGAACGCATGGCAACAGAAGCCGGCATTGGCATGACAAATTTTCCGGCCAATCGCGAACGCCTCAACGACAAAATCGCCTCATCACGTCGTTCCTTACAAACAGATGTGGTACAGCCGGGGGATGAGTCCTATTTATTTGTACTGATCGACACCACCACGGATGAGATTGTGGGTACCTGTGGTATGGAAGCGATGGTCGGCATCGAGACCCCTTTTTATAGTTATCGTATAGACGAAGTAGTACACGCCTCCCCACAGTTACAAATTCATAATCGTATTTCGGCATTATTTCTTTGTCACGATTACAGTGGCACCAGTCGTTTAATGTCTCTGATTGTTGATAAAGCCCACCAAAACCGTGAAGCACTGTCTCTTTTATCTCGCTCTCGCCTACTCTTTTTAGCCCGGCATCCAGAGCGTTTTACCAAACGACTCTTCGTCGAACTGCGGGGCGAAAGCGACCGCAATGGCTATTCGCCTTTTTGGGATGCCCTTGGGAAACATTTCTTCACCATGGACTTTAAAAAAGCCGACTATCTTTCAGGAGTAAGCAACAAACATTTTATTGCCGATTTAATGCCTCGCTACCCTATTTATGTACCGACCTTGCCTGAAAGTGCACAAGAAGTCATCGGTGTGTTACATGAAGAGTCAGAAAAAAGCACGGATGTTTTGTTAGAAGAAGGCTTTGCCTTCCGAGGATATGTGGATATTTTTGACGCAGGTCCAACACTAGAGGCGCGAACTGAAAACCTAACCACCATTAGTCAACAGCGTATGGGCAAAGCATTGACCCAGCCAAATACACTAAAAGGCGACTTGTATTTAATCAGCGCAGGACATCTAGAAGACTTCCGAGTCACTATTGCAGCCGCTGAGCCGCAAGTAGCAGGGCTTGCTATTGATAAAAAGACACAAGAAAGGCTCAGCATTTCGTCAGGCAGCCGCATTCAATGGGTTGCATTGTAAAAATTAACAGAATGATTGAGAAATGATCCATACAAATTTATTAGACCAAAAGCCTAGCAAGTCACAACTAAGACACACTATTTCAGAGGATTTTCTATTATGATGGTGATACGTCCCATTCATCAAGATGACCTAAAGTCACTCTATCGTTTAGCCGAAAAAACAGGCATAGGATTTACCTCATTAATTGCTGATGAAGAAAGTTTGCAGCGTAAAATTGACAAAGCAACAGGCTCATTCAACAAAGACGTCATTGATAAACCAAATGATGAAGACTACCTCATGGTGCTCGAAGACACGGACACAGGTGACATTGTGGGAACGACGGGGTTATTAGGCGCGGTAGGCTTAGACGAACCTTTCTACAGTTATCACTTAGGCACCATTACACATTCGTCGAGAGAACTGGGAGTGCATAACATTATGCCAACCTTAGTTCTCAATAATGATTTCACCGGATTTAGCGAAATCTGTACCTTATTTTTAGAAGAAGACTATCGACATTCCAAAAATGGTCAGCTGCTGTCTAAGTCTCGATTTATGTTCTTGGCCCAATTTTCGGAACGCTTTACTGACAAAATTTTCGCTGAGATGCGTGGCATTTGCGATGAAAATGGGGTGTCACCTCTGTGGGAAAGCCTTGGCCGTCATTTTTTCTCTATCGATTTTGAGCGGGCTGACGAACTCACCGCTCTTGGCAGCAAGCAATTTATTGCTGAGCTGATGCCAAACAACCCAGTCTATGTGAACTTGCTCACACCAGAAGCCCGTAACGTACTGGGTAAAGTCCATAAAAATACCGTGCCCGCTCGTCATTTACTCGAACAAGAAGGTTTTCGCTACGAAAACTATGTGGATATTTTTGATGGTGGCCCAACATTGGAGGCCCGAGTTCGTGATATTCGTGCCGTACGTGATAGCCGTTTGTATCTTGCAACCATTGGCGAGGTAAAAGAAGCAGGAACGGGCACGTATTACTTGGTTGCCAATGTCAAGTTAGCAGACTACCGCTGCATTTTAATCCAGCGCCCCACACCACCCCATGGCGGTATCGTATTAACCGAAGAGGAAGCAAAGCATTTATTGGTCGAACCAAAAGATCCAGTCCGCGTGGTTGAGTTATCACCACATGGCGGCTATTAGCCACTGCAAAAACAAATTGACCAATAACAATACAATGAGACATTTTTTACATCAAGGAGCCACTCCTATGAAACAAGCACATTACATCAACGGACAATGGACGAAAGGCGAAGGGGCTTTATTACGCTCAATTGACCCCGCCGATGCGAGCCTCGTATGGGAAGCCCATAGCGCAACAACCAACCAGATTAATGATGCCATCAAGGCGGCTCGTCACGTATTCCCTGCTTGGGCAAATCGTCCTATAAGTGAACGTCTAGCCATCATCGATACGTTTGCCAGTCTGGTAAAAACACACAGTGAAGACATCGCGACGTTGATTAGCCGTGAAACGGGCAAACCCATTTGGGAAACCCGAACCGAAGCTGCAGCAATGGTCGGTAAAGTGGCTATCTCTAAGCAAGCTTATGAGGAACGTACTGGCGAGAAAACCACCTCCATGCCAGGAGCGACGGCCCGTTTGCGGCATCGCCCCCATGGTGTGGTCGCAGTATTTGGTCCTTACAACTTTCCAGGGCACCTACCTAATGGTCACATTGTCCCTGCCCTCATTGCCGGTAATACCATCGTTTTCAAGCCGAGCGAACAAGCACCAGCCACATCGGATCTGATTGTTCAGCTCTGGGAAAAAGCCGGCTTACCAGCAGGAGTTCTCAACCTTGTCCAAGGGGAACGTGATACAGGGGTAGCATTAGCCAATCATTCAGGGATCGATGGTTTATTTTTCACAGGTAGCCCACAAGTCGGCCATATTCTTCATAAAGGCTTTGCGGGTCATCCGGGAAAAATATTAGCCCTTGAGATGGGTGGCAATAACTCCCTACTTGTTTCAGACAAAATCAGCGACCAACGTGCTGCGGTGCATGAAATACTCCAATCCGCCTTTATTTCAGCGGGACAACGCTGCACCTGTGCGCGACGACTTTTACTACCAAAAGGTAACACTGGCGATGCCATTCTTGAACAATTGATCACTGCCACCAAAGCCCTACTGATCGACCGTTACGATGCAGAACAGCAACCCTTTATGGGCCCCATTGTCTCGGCACAAGCGGCGGATGATTTGATGCAAGCCTATAACCAGTTAATCAAGCTCGGGGCCGTATCCTTGCTTGACATGACACGAGGAGATAGCCACACAGGGTTTGTCACACCGGGTATTATTGACGCCACCAACATACAAGACACGCTACCGGATCAAGAATACTTTGGTCCGTTACTCACGGTCATCCGTTATGACTCATTAGACGACGCCATGGTTATTGCCAATAACACACAATTTGGCTTGTCTGCTGGCATTTTGTCTGATGATAAAAGCGAATATGAGTGGTTCCTACAACATAGTCGAGCAGGCATCATCAATTGGAATCGCCAAACCACCGGCGCATCCAGTAATGCCCCATTTGGTGGAACAGGTGCCAGTGGCAACCACAGAGCAAGTGCTTACTACGCAGCAGACTATTGCGCGTACCCTGTTGCGAGCATAGAGGCAGATAGTCTAGCGATGCCGGAAAAACTCGCTTTTGGTATCACCCTTTAAAACAAGGGTTCTCTAAATAATAGGTTTTTAAACAATGAATGATGACACCCCGTAATCATTCAACACCGCTAATAACGACTTTTTTGAGGTCATGATGAATAAGGCGACAGAAGCAAATTTTGATGGTTTAGTGGGCCCAACCCACAATTACAGCGGCCTGTCTTTTGGCAATATCGCCTCATTTAACAATTCAGCCAAACCATCCAACCCAAAAGCCGCCGCAAAGCAGGGTTTAATCAAAATGAAAGCCTTGGCGGATATGGGCTTCCTACAGGGCGTCCTCGCTCCCCATGAGCGCCCCCATATCTCCACCTTGCGAAAGCTTGGCTTTACCGGAAGCGATGCGGCTATTTTAGAAAAAGCCGCTAAACAAGTGCCTAAACTACTGGCTGCCGTTAGCTCAGCGTCCTGTATGTGGACCGCCAATGCCGCGACAGTCTCCCCAAGTGGCGACACACAAGATGGAAAAGTACATTTTACGCCAGCTAATTTAGTGAATAAATTCCATCGGTCTATCGAACACGAAACCACCGGGGCGATTTTACAAGCCACCTTTAACAACGAACAACATTTCGTCCATCACCCCGCTCTGCCAAGTGTGGATCATTTTGGCGACGAAGGGGCCGCCAACCACACTCGTTTTTGCCATGACTATGGCGAACAAGGAATAGAGTTTTTTGTTTATGGTATGGAAGCTTTTAACCAGGCGGCACCTAAACCCGCTAAGTTTCCTGCTCGCCATACCTTAGAAGCCTCTCAAGCCATTGCTCGCCTGCACGGTTTGCATAAAAACGGGTTAACCACAAGCCAGGTCGTCTATGCCCAACAAAACCCAGATGTGATAGATGCAGGGGTTTTTCATAACGACGTGATTGCTGTAGGAAATCGTAACGCGCACTTTTATCACCAAGAAGCTTTTCTTGATAGCGCCAAAATGAAACAGGATTTATTAAGCGCGTGGGGAGATCGGGCCTCAAAATTTCATTTGATTGAAGTACCGAGTAGCGCCGTCTCGGTAGAAGACTGCATTCAATCCTATCTATTCAACAGCCAATTACTCAGCCATGACGAAAACGACATGGTATTAGTTGTCCCAGGAGAGTGTGAAAGCAACTCGGCCGTATGGGCTTATCTTAATGAATTAGTAAGTAGTCACCAATCACCAATCAAAGAAGTCAAAGTCTTTGATTTAAAACAAAGCATGAGCAACGGCGGAGGCCCTGCGTGCTTGCGTCTACGAATTGCCTTAACCCAAGCAGAGCAAAACGCAATAAACCCCGCAACCCTAATGACAAGCACATTGTTTGAAACATTAAACAATTGGGTAGACAAACACTATCGAGACGAACTGAATGAAAAAGACCTAGCAGATCCACAACTTCTGATCGAAAGCAGAACCGCGCTGGATGAGTTAACGAAGATACTAGAACTGGGCTCGGTTTATGACTTCCAGCGCTAGTACTAGTAGGTGGCTTTAGCCATTGAAAGCTTGTATGTCGCGACTTTAGCCCGACAATGTCGGCATAAAGTCGCGACATACAATACTAGCTTTTATCACTCTTATACTCGTAATTATAGTAACCGTAACCATTACCCGCTTTCTTCTCTACCGCGTTGAGAATAAAGCCTTTCACATCCACACCAACCTGTTCAAAGCGTCGATAAGATACTTCAATTTCTTTCAAGGTATTTTGGTTAAAACGGCCAACCATTAAGGTGGTGCCGGCAAAAGCTCCTATAATACTGGCATCGGTTACCGCAAGAATCGGCGGCGTATCGATCAGTACAAGGTCATAGTTTGCTGAAGCCCATTCACAAAATGTCCTAAATCGCTGGTGCATTAGTAATTCCGAAGGGTTAGGTGGAACTTGACCTTTCACAACAAGATGCAAATTCTCTATTTCGGTATCACGAATCACGTCATGTTCTTGCTTTTTACCACTTAAAAAGTCCGATAATCCATTTTCACTGGTAAGTCCAAACTGTTTATGCAAATAGCCCTTACGCATATCCGCATCAACAAGCAAGACCTTTTGACCTGTTTTTGCCGCAACAGCGGCAAAGTTAGAAGAAATGAATGACTTACCGATACTCGGTGCAGGCCCTGTAATCATGACAATATTATTTTTCGCTTCCAGCATGGCAAAGTGAAGACTGGTCCGTAAACCTCGTAATGCTTCCACTGATAAATCTGTCGGGTTCGCTTCAGCCAGTAGTATGTCTTTCACATGAAGCCCTTTGCTCGTCAGGCGCTTTCTTTGCTGCTTAAACAAAAGCTTATCAGATAACTTCTCTTGCGCCTCAGACTTAGGAACACTGGCATACACAGGCAAACCTAAGGTCTCAATTTCTTCAGCACTTTGTATCCCTTTATGCAACGCCATGCGAACTAAAACGGTACCAACAGACAACATCAAGCCCAGCATCATTGACACTACAACAATCAAAGATTTTTTAGGTTTTATAGGATTAGGATAAGCTTGAGCCGTATCTAGAATGCGTACATTGCCAACGGTGCCCGCCTTCACCACACTCAACTCTTGGATTTTATTTAATAGACGAATATAGATTTCTTGATTGATCTCTACATCACGTTTCATATTCAAAATCACACGCTGTGTTTGTGGCATCTTCTGAATTTTATCATTTAACTTGGCTTTTTCCTTTAGCAAGGTTTCGCGATTTTGTAGCAAAGATTTATAGGCTGGATAGTCTTTTGTATACAGCTTACTCATCTCATTTTCTTTAAAGGTTAAGTCATTAAGCTTCGATTCAAGCTCCACCATAGAGTGCAGGGTACCTTTCGCTTCTAAGCTTAAATCGATTGAATCATTCTTTTCGCGATAATCGTTTAGTTTATTTTCAGCATTATCAAGTTTTTTTCTGACCGTTGGTAAGTGTTTGCGCAAAAACACTAAACTCTGCTCAGCCTCTTCGGAGTTTCTATCGACATTTTGTAAAAAATAGTTTTGGCTTATATCATTTAAAATATCAGTCAGTTGAGCTTTATTTTCACCTGATATTGATAAGGTCAAGATACCCGTTTTTTGCCCCCGTTCACTAACAGACAACACTCTCGCAAGTGACTCGATCGCAGAAAAGTCAGTGATTTTGGTTAATGTGAAGCGATCCCCCTTATGGGCATCCAACGCATCCACTCGGATTGTATACGGCCCCTGTTTTACCAGCTGACCCACAGCTCCAGATAAAATCACCTTGCCATCGAAAGATAAGGCATAGGTCCGTCCAGCAGGATCAAGTACCGATAATTCAAAAGCCTCCCCAACTTTATCTGATGGCACTTCAAAGCGACTCACCTCTCCTTCAATCTGTTGATGAGAAAGTCGTGCAATGCCTTTACCAACGATAGGAAAATAAATCGGGTGCATTACTATATTTAAATGCAGTTTCTCAACCGTCTTCTTCAAAATGGTTCGAGATTTAATAATGGCAATCTCTGCCTCAGCTTTGTCACCACGATCTAATGATCCCGCTAGTCCACCCAAATCTCCCAGCAAAGAAGACACGCCAGAGTCTTTTTTCTCAACTTGAATCAACGCATCGGCTTTATAAATGGGTGTAGACAATAGAGCGAATGCCACACCACCCGATACAAACAAGCAGGTGATCAAGAGGATAAACCAACGGGCATCCAGTAAAGAACCAAGCAGCTTAGTTAAATCAATCTCATCGTTTTCTTTGTTTGTCGTACCCGAAATAGACTGCAGACTCATTAATGAAGACCTTTTCTTTAATAACGCGCTATCAGAAAAATGAACGTTATGAATGTTTAATAAAAAATACTCAGCAAGTTAAGAGGACAGTTTTCTTGCCCAAGCTTTAGCAGACAAAGACAAAGCCTTAAAGGTCTCCTCAAAAAAAACTTCACTTTTGTGATAGGGGTCAGCAATATCAGACTGATCCAGCCATTGGCTAAATAACATCGCCTTACCCCGCGACTCAGGAGATAACTGAGTCAACCACTCTAAATGCTGTTTTTCCATTACCAAAATTAAATCAGATTCTAGACATAAAGATGGGGTCAGCTGTCTCGCTTTATGTTCGCTGAACAGCAAGTCATGCTTTTTCGCCACACTCAGTGCCATAGAGTCCGCCGAATGGCCTGATAAACCATTTTTTTCAACAGCTAATCCCGCCGAAGAAATGAGTTTGTCTGGCATCAACTGTTTTAATAGTGCCTCGCCAGTGGGCGAACGACAGATATTCCCAACACAAACCACTAATATTTTATCAAACACGCGCTATACCCTTTTATTAAGCATCAAAGATATGTTAAGGCACACTATTATAGCCGTTGATTGTCGGTAATAATAAACTGATAACACGGTTCCATCGAGCAATCGGAGCTGCCGTGACATAAACGATATCATAGGGTTTTAATTCAAACTCAGTCCCAATCACTAGCGCAGCGGCATCTTTAATATTCAACTGATAAATATCAGCAATGCCCTTTGATTTCCCCTTGGTACTACGAATGACAAACACTCCCGTCGCATCAGCAGATAGTTCATTAATGCCACCCACACTACTTAAGGCTTCGGTTAAGCTCATCCCCGCACGATCAATCTTCAACAACTTAGGGTCTTTTACATCTCCCATAACAAAGACTTTTTGCGAATCATTACGTGGCACGTGAACAATATCCCCAGCACGCAACAAGTGATTCTGCATAAGATCACCACGCTGCATTAGCGCGTAAAGAGACACCGCTTCTTCTTTACCATCATGGGTAATGGTCACATGGCGCCAATCTGCATCTTTAGACAAGCCACCGGCATTGTTAATCGCATCTAGTAGGGTTAGGGGGATATTAGTTATAGGTTGCTGACTAGGTTTGTCTATTGCCCCAGTGACGTAAACTTTTTGAGAGCGAAAGGCCGCTACTCTTACGTCGACTTGTGGTTTTTCAATATATTTAGCCAGTCTGTGAGTAATTTCTTGGCGAATTTCTCTGACGGTCTTACCTTGAACGAAAACCTTACCAATAAAAGGGTAAAAAATGGAGCCATCCGAATGAACTGAGTTCCCGGACTCGGCAGAACTACGGTAGGAACCTGCAGGAATCGTTAGCTCAGGATGGTTCCAAACGGTCACATTCAGTACATCCCCTGGCCCGACTTTGTACTCGTATTTAGCGAGCGCTAAACCCAGCATGGGGTTAGCTTCGGCTTTGGGTAACACGGGTTGAAATTTAGCAATGCTTTGTGCCGTTAAAGGGTACACACTGACTAAATCGGACAAGTTATCAGATGTTTTAACGCCGTTTTCATTAACAATATGCTTATCACTGACACTAAGCTGGGAACCAGGGACAGCACAACCCGTTAAGACAATCGGCAGCAAGGCGACTAATAGAATTTTTTTCAGGACCATACTTCAACATTTACTCATTCAATCGTCCACTGAGAAAGACCATATTGCTCATAGCAATTTAGAAATTAGGCCCACTGAAAATAAAGCATACAACGCGCAAATAAAGTACATAACGCGCAGTATTATCCATACTCTTTAAACATTACGCAACGCTCAAATCAAATAGAAGCAAAGCGAAAATAGAAAATTTTACCAAGAACATAACGCTAGATGCTTACAATGTAATCAAATCTCCCCTAAAATGGTTCTTGATATTTTGCTTACTTAAGCAGATATCAACATCGATGTTAGTTAATAAGGAAATCCTATGAAAAAACTTACTTTAGCAATGATCATTGCTCTGAGTGCAACGGGGCAAGTGTTCGCACAAGATGCTGGTGGCTCAGCCACTGGTTCAGTTAGTAGTGGTGGCGCAGGCGGTGCTGCTGGTGGCGCAGGCGGTGCTGTTGGTGGCGCAGGCGGTGCTGTTGGCGGTGGTGTAGCAGGCACAACTGCTGGGGCACTTGGAATTGGAACTGCAGCTACTGTCGGTGGCATTGCCGCTGCGGCGACTCTGGGTGTGGCCATTTCCACAACTACCAACAACAATAACGCAACATCAGGCACATCAGGTACATCAGGCACAGTTGGAACAGTGAACTAAGGGCATAGTGGCAATAGCTTCTACCCCGTTTTAATAGTGTTCCACTGAAACCATAGACCTCGCAGTTTGCGCACCGGACTTAAACAGTGAGGTCTTTTTTATTGACTAGGAAGTTACTCTTTATATGAATCGATATAGGTCAAGCCACCGTAGTATCGCCTACCTATTACCTACGCTATTAGTGTTGCCCCTATTATTAACTGGTTGCGCCCAGGCATTTCGAGACAATATAGCAACCGTGAAAGCCGCTTGGGATGCCAATACTAATGCGCAAATCTCGAGTGAACAGATTCGAAAACTCTCCTATGCAAGCATTTTCCTCAGAGTGAACAATGGCCCTAGGGCATTCGTTGTCGCCGCTTTTGCTGATACGAATAAAAAAAGTCATAATACTCAATTAACATGGCTTTCAACAGACAATGTCATGATCACCACAGAGAAGGGACGTATTGTTAAGACCTTGGGGTTCAAAAAAGACAACTTAGCCAGTCTTAGCATCAACACGCCTAACACCGAAAAATTATCCTACAACACTACCCCAAAAGAATGGAACGCAACCTACGATTGGCAACCCAATTTTCGGTACAACTTTATCGCCCAAGTGACACAAAAAGACCTAGGCTACGAAACACTAACCACCCCGCTATGGCAAGAAAAAACACACCATATTGAAGAAACAGTCACCATCCCAAAACTTAATGTCTCATTTAAAAACGAGTTTTGGGTAAATAAACACAATAAAGTGGTGAAAACTATCCAATATCTTGGCCCTAACATGAACAAGCTAGAGATCACCTTTCTCAAACCTTACCAACATTAAGATTAAGCCTTAAAAACAAAAAAGGGACTTAGCCCGTGGACAAATTGCGAACGACTATAAATACCGTAAAACTTTCTATCCTTGCCTTAGCACTGACCTTATCGTCTTTCGTTTTTGCAGATCAAAGCCAAGAGGAAAGCCCCAAAAGCAACAACCAAGTCACCTTGATGGAGACAGCAACAACATTTCGCTATACTACACCACCACGTTTATCCATGGTATTAGCCGAGGCCCTACACACCCTAACTTACAATCCCTATTACTTAGGGGCAGCATTAGTAGACGAAACTCAGCAGCAAGACTTTATGCGTTTTAAACAAAACGTAATGGATCAACTTGCAATGGCTAAAACCTTTTCGACCGAAAAAATGCGTTCTCAATTAAAGCACACTGCATTTGCCAAGAAGGAAACACTCTCTTTAGACTACGATATTGTCAGAGTCTTCCCCCAAAAAAACCCTTTATTAAAGGGCCAGTTTAGGCTCTACCTCCCAGAAAGCCCCCATGATATTAAGGTGTATGGAGCGATTCAAAGCACCACCCCTATTAACTTAGCACTACAAGACGGCTCATCTTTGCAAGCCTACTTACCTGACATCCCTTTTTATAATGTCGCGATGAATACAACTATTTGGATCATCGAACCGGATCAAACCATTGATCAAATTCAAAACATCCATCAACAAAAGCAACCAACGTATCTCGCCCCCGGGGCCATTATCTACATAGCATCGAATGAAATCCCCGAACAACTTAACCAAAACATTGTGACCCTTTTGCAAAATCGCCTGGAGAAGTAATGTTGTACCCACGATTTATCCTCATCTCTCTCATCGCTTGTTCCAGCCTTGTTCATGCCAGTAACGAGGAACAACCACTACTATCTCCCCCCTTCGTGCTTCCACCGTTTAAACCAACCCAGATGGATTTTGGGGGCGTGGGGTTGATGCAAATGCCCACCGGACGAATGGCAAAGGATGGTGAGTTTAATGCAGGCTATTCACATAATGACAACTACAACTTCTACACTTTGTCAATACAGTTAATGCCTTGGCTAGAAAGCACCATTCGTTACACCCAAGTATCCGATGCACTTTACAGTAATGACCCACAATTTAGCGGTAATACAAAGTACACAGATAAAGGCATCGACCTTAAGTTAAGACTGCTAAAAGAAAGCCAATATCTACCCGAAACCTCTTTGGGGTTTCGCGATATAGGCGGTACAGGCTTGTTTGATGGCGAATTTATTGCCGCTACTAAACGCTTATCAACCAATCGCTTCGGGCAATTCGACTTTACCCTTGGCCTAGGTTGGGGATATTTGGGAAGAAGAAATAATATCAAAAACCCTTTTTGCACCCTATCCAATCGACTCTGCCAACGCAGCAATCAATATAGCGGAAATGGCGGAGAAATCGACTACAAGCGTTTTTTCCATGGCGATACAGCTCTGTTTGGCGGTATAGAGTACCAAACCCCTTATGAGCCTCTTCGGTTAAAACTCGAATACGATAGCAATAACTACCGTCAAGATTACGCAGAAACGCACGGCAATGCCAATCTGACACCAAGCACTCCTTGGAATATCGGTGCGGTTTACGCAGTAAACGACTTTACCAATCTCAAGTTAAGCTATGAACGCGGCAATACCTTGACGCTAGGAATTAATCTACACGCAAATTTTAATGACCAGCCATCAATATGGAAAGCCACTCCAGTCCCTGCTCTCACTAATAATCATCCAATTAAGCTTACTGATGTCAATTGGAAAAAACTAGACGACGACTTATCCAAAATTGCTGGTTATCAGAATAGCGAATTTTATCATCATGGTGACACGGTCACCGTTGTAGCCCATCAAACACAATATCGAGACCGCAATCTGGCCCATGAGCGGGCGGCAGCCGTACTCGCCAATGCTTTGCCAACGAAAATTAAACAATACGATGTCATCGAGCAAGATCAGCGCATCCCTCTAACTAACACGCAAATCAATGCAGATAAGTATAAAAAAGTTGCCAATGTTAGTTATATCAATGCCAATATAAAAGACGCCACCCAACCAACAAAAATCAACAAGGCTACACTGAATACCAAGCCCATATACGATGGGCAATCCACTTTTCAATATGGCTTTGGGCCTCATTTGGAGCAATCTTTTGGTAGCCCAGAGACCTTTTATTTATACAGTTTAGATTTAGATGGCTACGCTTCTTACTGGTTTAATCCCCATCTACAGCTGTCTAGCTCACTCAGTTTCCATGTGCTAAACAATTACGATAAATTTAACTTTTTAAAGCTCAACGATGGGACGAACAATTACCGAGTCCGAAGTTTAGTTCGTGCTTATATGGATAAAGACACTTCTATCAGTAACCTTCAGCTCACTTGGTTTGAAAAATACCACTCCAACTGGTACCAACAAGTTTACGCAGGCTATCTTGAAACCATGTTTGCTGGGGTAGGTAGCGAAGTATTATACCGTCAACCAAATGCCAACTGGGCGATTGGCGCTGACTTGAACCTTGTCTCTCAGCGCGACCCTAACACCACATTCGGTATTTACAATAATATCCATGGTTATGGACAGAACACAAAAGTATTGGTAAAAAAACCAACTGGGCACCTTTCCGTGTATTATGAACCTCGCTGGAAAGCCATGGACAACCTACTTTTTCGTGTTGATGTAGGCCAGTTCTTAGCGCAGGATTTTGGTACGAGGGTGGATATCTCCAGACAATTTAAAACAGGTATTATTGTAGGAGCTTTCGCCGCTAAAACAACCATGTCAGCAAAAGACTATGGCGAAGGAAGTTTTACCAAAGGATTCTATATATCCATTCCGTTTGACTTAATGTCTATTCACCCAACAACAGAAAGAGGAACCTTGCCATGGCAACCGCTGACTCGTGATGGTGGCCAGATGCTAGCCAAACGCTACAGTCTATTTAATATTACTGACCCTGTCTCTCCTTGGTTCGGGCGACCAAGCAGTATAGGCAAGAGCGAATAATATAGGGAAGGACTAAGAGAAACAGGAGTACGGTGAGCACATGAAACATTTCTACTCATCCCAAAAGGATAATCAGAAGTGCTCACCGTTCTCGTAATAATCGTTACCATTTAAATCATGAAATAGCACGGCAATATCTTGACCACTGTCAACTAATGAACGTACTAGATCTTCAATAAACAGAGCCACTTTCGCTTTAACCTGATCTCCACGATCAAACCATAGGATTTCAAAAAAGGGATAAGAAGGGGAAGCACCACCTGCCACTAAGTAAGTCACCGCTTGATACTCTAAGGTAAAATGGGAGTTAGGCGTATCGGTTATTTCTGACAAGCTTTCAATCAATATATCAGCAATTGATTCCAACTCATCAAGCGGCAGCCCTCTGACACGAATATGTGGCATCTTCTTCTATTCTCCTTATTCATTCACGCACTATGTGATGATGAGGCTAACACTCTATCTGTACTATTTCCCTGCACTATTATTCTCAGTATTATCAGCTTGCTTGTCTGTATCGTCATCTACATACTGAAAAGATCGAGAGGTGAGCACTTTGCCATCCTTAACAACCTGAACCGTCCATGTGCCTTCAAAGCCAGGTAGTAAACGTTTACTCGACCAAACTCGCCAACGGTCGCCTCCAATGTCAAATGGAATATCCGCCATCACCTGTCCATCAAGCAACCAGCGATGGCTAACCGTACTACCATCCATACCGCGTAAATCTGTAAAAAAATACACTTTTTGAATGCCGCTATAGTCAACCTTTACCGTATTGCCAATATTATCAATTGGCTCACGATCAATCACATCGCTCGCGAAAACAGCCCGAGCTACCTCACCTGCAGTCGATGCTGGTGCAGGTTCAGTCGATGCAGAAGCCGTCATGGAGAAGACAAAAAGACTTGTTAATAAAACATTATTTAAAACGCGTAACATAATGCGTCCTTATCGATCAAAGCGAAAACAACTGCGCTTCTAGACACATCGTTTTCAGGGAAATAGCAACAGAATTAGATTAGATAATGAGCCGATTAAAAGCAGTGAGACTTCCGTCGTTTTTTGTAACCTCGCTCACTTCTTATCCAATAAATCTAACCAAATAACGCAATAATAAACAAAACTTTTTATAATATTTACAATTCCAAAGAATCAAAACCCCTACTCACCAGAACTCAAACGCTTACTCGCAATAATACAGGTGAAGACATTTACTCCCAATCGACTAGATAAATAAACACATTGAAGCGTGAAAATTTTATTAACTTTGGCGATCAGCCAAGGGAGTTGAAAAGGTATATTCCATATCCCAAGGAAAGCGAATCCAAGTATCTTGGCTCACTTCTGTGATAAAAGTATCCACTAGGGGTTTACCGGCAGGCTTGGCGTAAATGGTTGCAAAATGCGCCTTAGGCAACATCTCGCGGACCTTTGCCGCTGTTCGCCCCGTATCCACCAAGTCATCGACTAAAATGTAACCTTCTCCATCGCCTTCCACGCCTTTAAGTACTTGAAGCTCACCTTGTTCCATTGCCGCCCCTCCCTTTTCGGATTGGTAACTAATAATGCAAATAGTATCAATCAAACGGATGTCCATTTCACGACATAAAATGGCGGCAGGCACCAGCCCACCTCGAGTAATCGCAATAATGCCTTTCCATGGCCCTTGTTCTAACAAACGCCATGACAAGGCTCGTGCATTACGGTGAAGCTCTTCCCAAGAAACAGGGAAATCTTTTGAATACGGGATCATGGCCGATTAAGCTCCTAATAATTAAGTTAGAGCGAGGATTTTAGCGGCATTGCTAACCCTGCTGCAACTAAAGTTACCCGGTCGGTTAGTTTTGCAAGTTTTTGGTTGAGAACGCCTGCTTCATCAGCAAAACGACGTGCCATTACGTTTATTGGCATAATCCCCAAACCGACTTCACTAGAAACAATCACAAGCTCTCCTTGAAAAGCAGCCACTGCGCGAAGAAAAGCCGTCGTCTCTTGCTCAAAGCGCTCTTCGTCTTCAAGACACAATAAGTTTGTTAGCCACAGTGTTATACATTCCACAATCACCGACTGACCAGACTTGTTCAACGAGGCCAATGAGCTTGCCAAGGCAATCGGCTCTTCAATCAACTGCCAGTCACTGGGTCGGTTCTGTTGATGAGCTAATACGCGAGCGGCCATTTCCTCATCCTTAATCTGCGATGTGGCAATATAACAAACCGGATCGCCAGATTGTGCGACTTGCTGTTGGGCAAAGGCACTTTTCCCGCTACGAACACCTCCTAGGACTAAGTGCTTCATGCGAGCTCTCTCCCCCCAGCTTTTTTTAATAGCCCTACCAAAGCATGATTTAACGGGGCCATCTCATGCATAGCGGGCAAGGCTACACGAATCCAACCGTCACCTAATCGCGTATGAACCCCTACCTGATGAAGCATACTAAAAGCAAACTCAGCGGCCTCTTTGCTCTCTAGCCTCCAAGTAAAAAATAGCGGCGTAATCACACACTCTTGGGAGTCAAATACCGTATGAAACTTTGGCATGATTCGATCAATAAACACTTTCTGTCGATCCGCTAAAGACAATAGCGCTTTCTCTTGCCATGAAACATCCTTTAAAGCCTGCTCCACCAGCCATAAACTGGGCGTCGCCACGGGCCAAGGGCCCAATAAATTTCGCAATGTACTTTGCCAAGAGGTTGCACAAAACACAAAACCGACTCTCGCACCCGCCAATCCAAAAAATTTGCCAACAGATCGCAAAACAAATAATGACTCGCTCTTCACCAGCCTTTCTAATTCATTCAGCACACTCAAATGCGGCATTGGATCAATAAAGGCCTCATCTATCACAAGGTGCCCCTCAAGCAGCTCAGCTCGAACAACAAGCGCTTTTATCAAAACAGCCTCTGCCATAGCCCCTGTCGGATTATTGGGCTGTATAACCACCGCGACAGACCACTCCATCTCAAGTAGCTCGTTAACTGCATCATAAAATACCAACTCATACCCCCACTTTTGCCAAGCGAAAGCATGCTCTTGATAACCAATACGAGGCACACAGGCCCGTTTTTTCGCATGTTGATAAGACAAAAATAAAGGTAAAGACTCAATAATATGCTGAGAACCAGCCCCAATGGCGATTGGCCTGATACCATAAAAATGAGCTGCTTGATTGAGTAAAGCGGTTTGATCTGGTAGCTCCTGCCATAAAATAGGATCAACTTCAGGTACTGGCCGTGGCTCGCGATTACAGGCGGAAGATAAATCCAACCAGTCAAGAGCGTCATTTCCTACCTTTCGCTGCCAATGCTGCAAGTCTCCACCGTGGTGTGGGGGGACTTGATCCAATTGCGCTTGACCTAATTGCTCTTGACTCAACTGCACGGGCTTCACATCATCAAACATACAACCAACACCCACAAATACACCCCTTTATCAACCAAGCGAATGGCTTTATTCAAATCCGTCGCAACTGGGTCTCGCCCCTCTCCCAACTCTGACCGCGACTCAAGCTTACCAAAATAAGGAGCCGCCCCACCCAGTTTAATCCCTAACGCCCCGGCACCAGCCGCCATCACTGGGCCCGCATTAGGACTTTTCCAAGAGCTAGACTGTTCTTGGTAACAGCGCCATGCGGAACCAAACTGCCCACAAAGACCGTAAGTCAATACAACCAATCGTGCAGGGATATAATTCATCACATCGTCGAAGCGTGCAGCAAACCAGCCAAAATGCAAAAGAGTATCGGTTTTATACCCCCACATAGCATCCAAGGTATTGGCCAGACGATAGAGTAACGCACCTGGCACACCCAGCACCAAGAACCAAAAAATAGGCGCAAAAACCGCGTCGCTACCATTCTCCAAGACGGACTCAATACTTGCCTTAGCCACTTGCGTCTCGTCTAACTGATTGGTATCACGGCTGACTATGCGACTCACTCCATGGCGAGCTTGAAGCAAATCTCCTCTGATTAGAGGTTCTACGATCGCCAGAGCATGCTCACGTAAACTCTGCCAACCGATGGAGAAATACAACACTATAATGGACAATAAGGCGGTCAACCAATCGGGTAAAATAAACATCAAGATCACAAGTCCGAACAGCAAAGGAAATATCGCACAACACCAAGCTACCGCGCCTGCCTGACGTTGACGAGTAGTGGTGTCCGTTAAAGACAACTGTAACCCTCTGCGGCAAATATCGACCCAGCGCCCAAAGACAACCAAGGGATGCCATTTTTTGGGCTCTCCCACTAAGCGATCAAGCAACAACGCCGCCACCAGCATGCCCGATGTGGATGCCAATAAATCAAACACAGAGAATAAAAAGGAAGTCATCATGTATCATTCTATGTTAAAAAATTTCATATTAAACAAGTGCGTCCTGGAAAAAGGTAAGAGTAAAAACAACGCTAATCCAGTAGAATTCTAGCATCTTATTGATTTTAAGCGTGATCATTTCCATGGCAAATTTCCATTTAATGGTACAAGGCACCACTTCCGACGCAGGTAAAAGCACCCTTGTCACGGCATTATGCCGCTTGTTGGCCCGACGAGGCCTATCTGTTGCCCCCTTCAAACCGCAAAATATGGCATTAAACAGTGCAGTGACCCGAGAAGGCCACGAAATTGGTCGTGCCCAAGCCGTTCAGGCTTATGCGGCTGGCATTGAACCTCATGTGGATATGAACCCAATCTTACTCAAACCCAATACAGATACGGGTGCTCAGGTAATCATTCACGGTAAAGCCATTGGTAATATGAATGCGGTGGGCTATCACCAATACAAGCATATCGCCAAACAAGCCGCCTTAGACTCCTACTACCGCCTCGCCGAACAGTACGACGCCATCATCATTGAAGGGGCTGGCAGCCCTGCAGAAATCAACCTTCGCGATCGCGACATAGCCAATATGGGGTTTGCCGAAGCCATCGACTGTCCTGTGATCATCATTGCGGATATTGATAAAGGTGGGGTATTTGCTCATCTTGTGGGTACCCTAGATCTATTAAGCCAAAGTGAGCAGGATAGAGTCATCGGTTTTGTGATTAATCGCTTTCGAGGAGACCTTAGCTTACTGCAACCCGGTCTGGACTGGCTGGAACAACGAACAGGCAAACCCGTACTGGGTGTATTGCCTTACCTAAAAGGTTTTTATTTGGAATCGGAAGACGCAGTGGCTCATAGCCCAATAAAAGAACATCACGCCACCAAGCTAAACGTTGTGATCCCCATTATGCCACGCACCAGCAACCATACGGATTGGGATGCATTAAAACTTCATCCAGAAGTACAAGTCACATTGGTCAAAGAAAACAGCTCCATCCCTCCCGCCGACTTGGTGATTCTTCCTGGTAGCAAAAGTGTTCAAAGCGACCTCGCCTTTTTACGACAACAAGGCTGGCAAGGGTATTTACAAAAACACCTGCGCTATGATGGCAAGCTCATGGGAATTTGTGGAGGGTTTCAAATGCTGGGAGAGACAATATACGATCATCATGGCCTAGAAAATGATCAAAAAGGCACCAAATCCGCTGGATTGGGCTATATTCCCATGACAACCACACTCGAAAAAGAAAAACAGCTAACACAACAAATAGGAAAATTAATCGCTCTAGATGAAAAAACGACCGTTACAGGGTACGAAATCCATTGTGGCATTTCGCAATTTCATCACCCTATAACCTCACTGATCGAGCTAGAAAATGGACAGTTCGACGGCTTTATATCCCCCGACAAAGCCATCATTGGTACCTATCTGCATGGCATTTTCGATCACCCAGAAGCACTCAATAGGCTATTGATGTGGGCTGGGTTAAATCCAACGAATACCTTTCACTATGATCATTATCGTAATACGCAAATAAATCGGTTAGCAAACAACACAGAATCTCAACTGGATTTAAACGCCCTGATTGAAAGATGCAAGCACTTCAGATAATGAAAACTGCCTATACAAGATATAATCACTGAAGAATAATGCAAGGGAGAATGTTTTGCGCTATGATCCGTGCTTTTTGAAAGCACAGTAACGCTGACACTTACAGATGGAATAAAGCAATAAATGATTCGACTTGACCATACACAGCAAGGAAGCCGCCTTGCCATCATCGGTTTTACCTTTACATGTCTATATGCCCTAACCAAAATTCACTCCCCAGACACATTATCAAATGCCGTTGGTTTACCTATGGTGTTACTTGGCTTTTTTGCTATTTATCGATACGGCAAAGATCTAAGTGTCAAAATCCCCATATTACTTTTGTTCGCCTCGGTCGTTATTCCTTTAATAAGTTGGTACTTTGCTCATCTTGCCCACCCTAAGTGGGTAGACCCTTATCCTAGGTTAGACAGGCTCTCTCGTATTTTTCTTTTTCTTCCCATTGCTTGGTGGCTCAAAGACTCACCAAAGCGAGTGTTTTTATTGTGGAGCTTGGCCAGCTTGGCAGTACTCGCCTCGCCGTGGATCGGCGGCGGCGGCTGGAACGAAATCATCAGAGGTTGGCACGGGGCAAGAATCGACTTTCATCTTAGAAATGCAGGACACACCAGCTTATTCTTTGGTTTCATTTTAATTGGATTAATTTGCTTCGTCTCTAGGTTATATCATTGGACAAAATACTCTTTAATTCTGTGGACGCCTTGCGTGTTATTTTGCCTTTTTACCATGATCGCCGCACAAACAAGGGCTGCTTGGCTCGCCCTTATTGCCAGCATTGCTGCCTCACTATGCTACTTTTTCCTATCCCGAAAAAACAGAAGCAAAGTCAATAAAAAAAAGGTAGTAATGCTGTCTGCAATAATATTTCTTGTGGCAGCCGTCACCTATAAAACAATGGGAGGCGTCGTCGAGCATAGATCTACCACTGAATCGTCCGTAATCGAACAGGTACTGTCAGGAAACCTAAAAGACATTCCTTACACAAGTGTAGGTATTCGCATCCATTTATGGGAAGCCGCTTTAACCAAAATTAAAGAACGACCATTACTGGGCTGGAGCAATAGAGGCCAATCAATCGCTATCGATAAGAATAACTGGATGCCAGAGTATATCAAACTGGATTTTGGACACCTCCATAACTCTTATTTATCCATTCTGACTGACTATGGTTTTATTGGCCTCGTGTTTTACTTTCTCTGGTTTGGCTGGATACTAAAAAGTGTTCTCAAAGCAGTATCAAAAGGCTTTTTAAATCGGGATATTGGCTATTTTACATTGACGAGTCTAGCCTTTTGGAGCATTGCAAATTTATTCGAATCCTACCTCTTCTTCTGGACTGGCGTCTTTTGCTTGCAAGTGATTTTCGGTGGCCTACTTGCACTGATATGGCATGCACAAATACTAGAAAACAAAGACAACGAAGCCAAACAACCCTCGTAAACTTAACACCCGTACACCATCAACACAAAAGAGTGCTGCTTAAAAAATTAAAAAGCAACACTCTTTGGTTTTCATAGTTTTTCTAACAACCAGCCAAAGAATTATTGCTTAAGCCACCTCCCTTGGAGAAGCAATACGCTTACCTTGGTAACGCTTTAATACAACACGGAAACGCCAGATCAAAATTACTGCTAAAAGACTTAGCCCAGCAGCTAGTCCAAGATAGAAACCGCGCACGGTTAATACCTTTGCCCAAGGGCTATAATGGGACAGCCAATACCCTAACGGCATGCTCAAGCCAAATAAGGACACACCAAAAGCAATCATTGAAGAGCGCGTATCACGAAAACCTCTTAACGCCCCAGTAAACACCGTCTGCAGCATATCTGGTAATTGGTAGCAGGAAGAAATCAGCAAAATACTGGACGCTAATACCACAACATCCTGATTGTTCGTATATAGATACGGGATAACAGTGTGGAATGTTTGGGTCAATACAAAACAGAGACCCACATAACCTACCCCCAGCGTCACAATCACTCTCATACGACGATTTACTCCAGCAACGCCTTCTTTCGACATCGCTTTGGCCACAACAATCGCGGTGACGGCGCTCATGGCCATCATAGGGGTAAATAAGAAAGAAGTATAAGACATAACAACTTGACCCGCGCCAAGCGCCACCTCGCCAAAAGAAGCAATCAGCCAAGTCATTGAGGAAAACAGACCCACTTCAAATGCAAACGCCAACCCAGCGGGCACCCCAACCCCCAGCAAGATAGAAAACTGACGGGTATAACGCCAAACCAAACGAGTAAATAAAGGACGTTTATTCAAAAAAAGGTCGTAAACCACAAAGCTTAGGACGGATAAATACAAGGACAAGCAAGAAGCAATAGCTGCCCCTCTAGCCCCCATGGCTGGAAAACCTAAATGACCAAAAATAAGTACATAGTTAAAAAACACATTCAGAATCAAACCAATACTAGCAATCAGCAGTGGCAAGACAGGACGCCCAGCCGCTTCAAATAAATTTTTATAAGATGTCATCAAGGCTAGCATGGGCAAGGCGGGAGCAAAAAGACGTAGATAGGCCATTGATACCTCACGAGTTTCCCCAGGAGGAGCCATCATTCCCGCTAAATGAGGCAAAAAAAATACGGTAATCAAACTCGCAATAACCCCTAAACAGACCGACAGGCCAACAGCTTGTGACATATACAAGTTCACTAACTTAGGTTGACGACCATGCAGATGTCTCGTCACCAAGGGGGTAATACCAAAAGTCACGCCAATCAAAAAGCAACCAACAGGTAGCCATAGGCTTGAGGCAAGCCCAACAGCAGCAAGGTGCGATGCACTATAATGCCCAAGCATCACCGTATCCACCACACTAATGGAAAGCTCTAATGTCATGGTGAGCACCATGGGAAATAATAAATGCAAAATTTCTTTTAACACGGGAAAACGCTTAACCACAGATCACCGCCGATTATCATTAAGGCGCTTATAAGAACACCCTACAGGCCTATTTTGACTTAGCCAAAAACAAAGGCGCTAATCTAACATTAAGCCACAAGTATTGCATCGTTGCGGATCGAAGTTTATCCCTGTAGGTCGGAATTCATCCCGACAAACCATCCAATACACCTGTTAGATTAAAATCTAACCTACAAAAAAAAAGCTCCCTTTTACGCCACGATTCATTCCGACAAACCATCCAATACACCCGCTAGACTAAAGCCTAACCTACAAAAACAACACCCCTTTTACGCCGCGATTCATCCCGACAAACCATCTAATACACCTGGTAGACTAAAGTCTTACCTACAAAAAAACAGCTCCCTTTTACGCCGCGATTCATCCCGACAAACCATCCAATACACCTGTTAGAGTAAAGTCTAACCTACAAAAAAACGTCCCCATTGTACGCCGCGATTCATCCCAACAAATCATCCAATACACCGGTTAGACTAAAGTCCAACCTACAAAAAACGCCCCCCCCTTGTAGGTCGGGATTCATCCCGACAAACCATCTAAAAACACCCGCTAGACTAAAGCCTAACCTACAAAAAACGACTGCCTTGTAGGTCGGGATTCATCCCGACAAACCATCCAATACACCTGTTAGACTAAAATCTAACCTACAAAAAACGACCGCCCTTGTAGGTCGGGATTCATCCCGACAAACCGTCTAAAAACACCCGCTAGACTAAAGCCTAACCTACAAAAACGACCGCCTTGTAGGTCGGGATTCATCCCGACAAACCACCTAATACACCTGTTAGACTAAAGTCCAACCTACAAAAAACGCCTGCCCTTGTAGGTCGGAATTCATTCCGACAAAAGAATAGGTTCAGATTCATCCAACAAAGACCAGCAATAACCGTTTCTCCTTGCTCTTAACAACTAAGCGCGACAAAATACCCCGTTTAAAATCAACATCTTGTTTTTTTAAAGCCTATTTAGGACGATACCTCATGGCCATTCTGACAACCTTATTACCCTTATTAGCAGCTTTGCTGATCGGCTATTGGATAGATATTAGATTTTTCAACGCAAAACGAGTGGCAAAAGGTCTCAATCAACTCGTCTACCTAATATTAGGACTTATTGGCTTTAGCATTGGTGCGTTAGACAACTTAACAGAAAAGCTTCTGATTGCAGGTTATCAAGCCTTTATCTTAGTTATTTTAGTCTCTAGTTTTAACTTGATTGCTTTGTATTTCAGCGGCCTAAAGCTTGATTCTCACTATGAAAACAATAGCGGCCCCCTCCTTCAAGCAAGTAAATGGCAGGCCATAAAAGACGCCATCATCACGTTAACATGGGTCTTTGCTGGAATTGCAGCGGGTTTTATAGGAAAACAATGGTTCACAGGTGTTGATAAACTCGTCACGGCTCTTCTTTATATTTTACTATTTCTAATCGGTTGTCAGCTTCGTCAAGGAAACTACCGCTTAAGAAAACTTTTCCTTAATCGCCAGGGGCTAATCATTGCAAGTGTCACCATCACAAGCACACTGCTTGCTGGCTGGGTTAGCGCCCTGCTACTTCATATTAATTGGCACCAAGGACTGGCTGTTGTCTCAGGGTTTGGTTGGTACAGCTTATCAGGCATTCTTATCACAGGGCTTGGCGACCCCGTATTGGGTACGACTGCATTTTTATTAGACCTAAGCCGAGAAATCCTAGCGTTAATGTTGATTCCCTTTCTAGCCAAATGGAACAGCCACTTATCCGTTGGCTATTCTGGCGCCACCGCTATGGACTTTACCCTACCCATGTTAGGAAAATTCCATGGCTCGCAAATCATTCCTGTTTGTATCGCCAGTGGCTTTATCATGAGCGTCCTTGTTCCCATACTTATTCCCATTTTTATAGGCAGCTAGCTCCTGCCTGTAATAGGCCCACCCCAACTTTGTATTTTCCATTAAAAAAGCAAACACTGCTCAACCTAACGATAAGACAACAGCCGAAAATCTCGCGCTAAAGCAACAGAGAGTTAGAAAATGTCAATTTATTGTCAGTATCAATTGTAAAGTCAACATGATAAGCAAACAGCGTCATGCTTTTGTAAAATCCATTGTCGTACAAGACATGGGCAGATTATTCTCGAAACACGTTTTGTGTTTTGTTGATTCAATTATCTTTTAGCAAAACAAGGTGTACAGGTGAAGGGGTCGCTTTGGGAACGATTCTAGCTTAACATTGGCGTTACACCCCATGGTTATGTTAGAAACGTACTATCGGATCTGGACTGACAAAGCACAAGGCGCATTATTCACACTTGGTTTTGCCTTCTTGCTATGCTACTAAGTCAATCTATGCTAAAAAGTCAATGCTCGATAAAGCGACATGCAAATCTAATCCGTGGCTAGGTCAAACATCACCCAAGCTTTAGAAGCAAGTGATAAACAAACAATTAAATGGAACGCTTTTTTATGAAAAAAACACTCATTGCGGCGCTGGTTATGTCTTCTGTTTCTTTCGCGTACGCAGACAATAACGCAACCACTATTACGACAAAAGAACAGAAACTGGGTTACAGCATAGGCAATATGTTTGGTAGCCGAATGACCCAAGATTTTAAAGATCTAGACATGAAGGCCTTTTTCCAAGGCTTCAAAGACGGTTACGATGGTAGAAAAGGACAGATGACCAAAGAGGAAATTGCTGCCACCATCCAAAATTTCCAGAAAGAGCAGATGGAAAAAGCACAGAAAGAGAAAGAAAAAGTAGCCGCCGAAGACAAAGCGAAATCAGAAGCTTGGTTGAAAAAAATTGCTAAAGAGAAGGGTGTGAAAAAAACCAAAGACGGCTTACTTTATAAAGTCATCAAAGAAGGAAAAGGTCCACATCCAACAGCCACCGACACCGTCAAAGTGGATTACGAAGGCAGCTTAATGAATGGCAAAGTCTTTGATAGCTCCTACAAACGCGGCGAACCAATCACATTCCCTCTTAACCAAGTTATCCCTGGCTGGACAGAAGGCCTACAGCTTATGAGAGTCGGTTCCAAATACGAGCTGTACATCCCAGCAGACCTTGCTTATGGTCCAGGTGGTACGGGTCCAATCCCACCTAATGCAGCTCTTAAATTTGTGGTTGAACTTCATAGCATAGTGAAAAATAAAGAGAAAAAAGGCGAAGACAGTAAAGCGAAGTAATATCACTTTTAACAAGAGAATAAGAACCAATGTTCTTATTCTCTTGTCTCCTGCTATATTTATGATCACCCACTAAAAATTATACCCCTATTCTATGCACCCTACACCGAAATGTTTCTTTCCCATCTAGTAAACTGAATTAATTCCTATAGCCCTATCTATATAACTCCTTTATAATATTAGTTATAACTTACTGTTAGCTCAGCCCTCTCTTTTGGGACTGACATCTGGTAACAATACTCATCGTAGACTTACTAAAAGATAAGTATGTTTTCTTAAAGGTTAGAAAAGGAATGTAAAATGACAGAAACGTCATTTCAACGGTACCATGATAGAAAGGCCCCCACTTTATATGCCTTAATTGACCTAATTATTCCAGGTTGTCTACTGTATATCATACACACAATCATAGGGTTGACAGGATGGGGACGAGCTTACACTACAATGGCAATTCTAAGTGGTATTTTTTTCTTCTTAGCAACAGCAATACAAAGAGGATATAGCCGATATAATGAGAGGTCTATCTCTAAAAAATTAGAGATTACATTCAAAACATGGTTTATTAATGTTCTTTTTTTATTGGTAATAACTTACTTCTACTTAGCAACACTTAAGTTTGATCGTTTAATAATGTCTAGCTGGGTCATCTTAACACCACTTTTTGTTATCACTTTAAAATCATTAATTAGCTATTTTAATAGAAAATTATCAAAAGCAAAGATTAATGTTTTAATACTTGGAAATCATTATTCATTTAATGAATTTGAGCTAAATATGCTTAAATCACAAAATATACAACTTAGTTATATAAAGATATTAGAAGCAGAAAGAGTAAAACAAAAAACACTAGAATCTTCACCAGACTATTTATTGCTTAACTTAGAAAAACCGGCTAGCTCAGATTTAATAAAAGAGTTAACCCATTTAGATGTAGATGGTATAAAGTTGATAGCCCTACATAACTTCATGGAAGTTTTTTTAAGAAAATGTTATATACCATATGATAAAAAAGACCTAAGCTATTTAGAAAAAATTAGAAGCTATTCACTCTCTGATTATATTTTAAAGCGAATAATAGATTGGCTTGTTGTCTTATTGCTTGGCGCTATAAGCATCCCAATTATACTTTTCTCAATGTATAAAATAAAAAAAGAATCTCCTGGAAAACTATTTTTTTGTCAAAGTAGAGTTGGCTTAAAAGGTAAAAACTTTATGGCCATTAAGTTTCGTAGTATGCATGAGAATGCAAAGTTTAACCCCTATACACAAAAAGAAGACCCTAGAATATATCCTTATGGTAACTTTATGAGAAAAGCTCGTATAGATGAGCTACCTCAGTTATGGAATGTTGTCAAAGGGGATATGCATTTACTAGGGCCGAGAACAGAGTGGGATATTTTAGTCGAAAACTATGAAAAAGAAATACCCTATTACCATGAACGTCATCTTGTTAGACCTGGCATATCGGGATGGGCCCAAGTGCTATATCCTTACGGCGCCAACACGGAAGATTCACGCCAAAAACTTATGTATGACCTATACTATATAAAACACTGGAGTATTTGGTTAGAAATAGAAGCATTAATACGGACTGTTGGTGTTGTACTAGGTAAAAAGGGGTTATAGATCTGAAATAAATTTTAGTAAGTACTAATCCAACCCTATCTGTTTATAACAAGTTCGAATCAGTAGTCGCCCCTGAATAATGGCGTTTCAAGCAAGAAGCGCCATGCTATTTTTAGAATTTTCCGTTGGAAAAATTATTTTCAGCCATAATCTCCTTAAAAAGACTCCAAAATATGGGGCGCAATAAAGCCACTTTAGTAGCTTACGTAAGTTCTGGCCACAGGCGCTTAAGATCACGTTCATCGCATCGCCTAGTATGCCTTTTAAGAAGCATCGTCTGAGTTTTCCATCGGATTTGAGATGCCCGATGATGGGTTCTACACTGTTTCGTCTTCCCATCCAGCGTTTCTCTTTCTTGGGCACACCGCGTTTTTGACCTGTAACCAAGACTTTAATGTCTTCCACGCCCGATCCTTTATACCCTCGGTCAACAAAACAGGTTTCCGGTTTTTTCCCTGTCAGGGTTTCCACTTGTTGAAGTTGATCTTTCAAGGTATGGCCATCATAAGGATTACCTGGATAGCTTCTTGCGCCCACAATAAAGGATTCTTTAGCCGTCACCGCGATACTGGCTTTCACACCAAACTCATAGCGTTTATGTGCTTTGCCTTTAGAGATACAGTCCACATTGGGTTCATGCAGGCTGTAGAGTTTGTTTTTACTCTGACGCGTTTGTTTTAGTAATCGATAAGCTTGGTTGAGAGTGTCTTCTTGCTTTTGGGTGAGCGTTAATCCTTGTCGTTTTACTTGTCTATCAAGGTCCCGTAATACCCGCCCTAAGAAGCCTTTGACTTGCTTAATCGCCTTTCTCATTCGTTTGTATTGTTTGGCATGCCCATAGCGTCCAATCTTTGGCATTAACTCATGGCAGGCTTTGTCATAGGTTTGTCTTAGTGTGATAGCGAGGTCTTTTGCCACTTGAGTGAGTTGCTGTCGTGCCTTGTTGTAGAGTTTGGCATCGGTTGGGAAGGTGATGTTTTTTTCTTGTACCGTGGTATCGACAATCACACGCTTTAGACTCGCAGACTTGATCACTTTTAGCTTTAGCCCTGCTTGTATCGTCTGAGTAAGCAGCCATTCACAGCCTTCTTCTCCTAACCGTTTGCGCCATTTAACAAGACTGGTTGGATGGCACGGGAAGTCATGTTGAAAAAAGGTTTCGCCGCAAAAGTATTGGTAGTAAGGCGATTCAAGCCATTGTTCTAAGACCATTTCATCGTAAGCGCTCTTATATCCACTCCTAAAACGATTTGGCCAGATCTGCTAATCTAGCCTATTTTCGGCATGTTCCAGGGCAACAGCGCTTCAAGTTTTTCTAAGGTGTCAGCGTCGGCGATGTGGTCGAGCAGATAGTGGATGCAGCTTGATGGCTCTAGACCATTGGCTTTGGCGGTTTCTATCAGTGAGTAGCAGGTGGCACTGGCGTTCGCTCCACGTGACGAATCAGCAAACAGCCAGTTGCGCCTGCCCACTGCGAACGGGCGGATGGCATTTTCTGCTAAGGCGTTGCTGATGTGGACGAAGCCATAGTCGCAGTAGGCCACCAAGGATTCCCACTGATTGAGGGCATATTGGATCGCTTTGAAGGTCAGCGAGTCTTTGGGAACCTTAGGGTGGTTGGTTTCTAACCATGCTTTGAGGTCTTGCAGCACTGGCAAGGCCAATTCTTGACGGACGGTGTATTTTTCCGACTCGCTTAAGCCTTCTATTTTGCTTTCGATGGCATAGAGCTTGCGGATTTTACCGATGGCGACATCGGTTTTAGATGGTTTGACCTTGTTGCTTTTTCCTTTTCTTTTCTGAGGAGCCGCACCGCGTGCGGCTTCAACAAACTTGCGTCGCGCATGATCCCAACAGCCAATGCGAGTGATATCAAGTTCTCGGCAGACTTTGCCATAGCCGCTGTAGCCGTCCACTTGTAATACGCCACTAAACCCTTCCAATAGGCGTGCCGGTACGTGACCCG
Organism: Marinomonas spartinae; assembly: GCF_900089775.1. Lineage (GTDB taxonomy): Bacteria > Pseudomonadota > Gammaproteobacteria > Pseudomonadales > Marinomonadaceae > Marinomonas > Marinomonas spartinae. The sequence continues at coordinate 856,626 of NZ_FLOB01000001.1, read as the reverse complement.
CTCGGGTCGGATCATAGTCGAACAATACAGAAGGTTTATCCGGTGGACCGCCCCGTGTAACCCACATCCATTTATCACTTTGAGCAGTTTTCCCCGTTTCTTTCAACACTTGGATGCGAGTTTCATCCGCTTGGATGTAACGACCGAGGTTTTGTTGTTCCCGCATCAGGTTGATCAAGGGTTTGAACACGTCATCGAGACGGATGATCCAGTTCGCCATGTTATTACGACCAATTTCATGACCAAGGCGCGCTAACATGCCATCTAAGCGATACAGAGGTAAACCATCAGCATATTTTGATGTGATGATGTACGCCAATAAGGAGGTGGTGGCGACGCATTTACCCAGAGGATGGGTTGGGCGCTTTGCCGCTATGATTTCCTCGCCAGTCGAGGATTCGAACACCGCTTTTTCTTGCCAGATCTCGATCACGTTAAGCTGAGCGGGGATGAACTCCAGTTCTTCTTTCACCTTAGTGAAGAAGGTTTTCGTTGCACCGGCTTTCTCGTCGTCACTCAGGCAGATCTCACGACGGATTCGGTTTAATGAAGCCGAGAAGCCCCGTTGACGCTGACGACTTTTCTTGGTTTGTGCCAGCTCTTGGCTCAACGAGTCTTCTGGAATCTCATCAATCAGATCGTCAATCGCACTTTCCAGTTCTACCTCATCAAACAGGGTGATCTGAAACGGCTGCTTCTCACTCTTGGCGGCGAAGCGTTGTACTTTTTGCAGACGGTTGATCTCTTCAAGACGCTCGATGTAGGCATCACGCTGAGCTAAAGATGCGTCTTTTTGCAACAGCAAAGACACCAGCTCAGCTTGCGATAATTGACTGTAATCTGGCTTTTGGGAGTGAGATTTGGGAGCGATTTTCATGGCGCTATGATAGCAAAAATCACCACAAAAATCCTCAGCAAAGTGCCTCATAATGCAAGGTTTTATGGCCTTTCATTACGCCAAGATCGTAGCCATCTAACAGCCAATTAATCTGCTCGCCGGTGAGGGATACCAATTCGTCTGAGGCTTTGGGCCACTTAAACTTTTCTTCTGCTAAACCTTTGTAATAAAGCACGAAGCCATTGTCTTCCCACATGACGCATTTGATTTTATTGCGATGCCGGTTGGTAAAGGCGTACAAGGCTCCAGAAAATGGGTTGTGTCCAAGTTCTTGCTCGATCAGTACCGCCAGCCCATGGGCTTGTTTTCTAAAATCCACCGGGTCTCGGTACAAAAATATCTGGGGTAAATTTAAAGCAGGACGCAGATAACGGGGTTTCATAAAGCGGCGACCAAGCTAGTCACCAATGGAATATTACTCGAATCAATGCCACGTATGAGCACGCCATTGGGGAGCAGGATTTCTAGATCGCTGGTGTGCTGAGAAGGCATTGCCAGTGTTACCGGCACTAATTTTGATTCGGTTGGCGAGTCATCGGCAGGAGAAAATTTCTGCCGCCAATAGCCGAACTGGTGATACACCAAGTCTTCTTGTTCACAGAACGCTTTGGCGGATAACCCAGATGACCGCCATTTTTCGATATGGGCAGCCCAAGTTTGGTTTAATACTGTATTTGTGCTCATATTGATTACTCCGTCGATTATTGGGACGAAGCACAGTGTGGAAGGGACTAAGCACGAAAACTAGAGGCTGATTTAGTGACGCTTACATTTCATCAGACAAATTATACAAATGCTGTAAATACAGTAGCCCTACCATCAAGCGAGTCGGCAGAGCCGCTGCGCCAACCGTCGCGAAATGTGTCCCCTATTCGGTATCCAACCGATCCCAATCCAGCACTTTAGCCAACCGAACGAGTGTATGGTTGGGGTTAATAATATCGATTAGCTGAGGCCGGAATAAATCCTTCTGCGGATCTTGCTTTGTTTGACGAGGCTTCATAAAAACTCACTGATTCTGCAACTTTTTGGGACTAAAGCGCCATTATTGGCGAGATTTTAGTCCTTAGCATTATACAAAATACATTGCATTTCAATAGGTTGAGAATTATTCAGGGATGACTAAGTATTAATTGCTTATCAAAAACGCGGTATCCCCGAGAAGAAAGAGCGTTGGATGATACGTAAGAATAGCGTAGAGCCGATCATTGGTTATTTGAAATTCAATGAAAAACTCGGTGATGCGTTGAATGTTCTCTTGAGAGCCTGTGACCAGAACCTGCGTAAGCTACTGAAGTGGCTTTATCGCTCCCCATATTTTGGACTATTTTTAAGGCGATTATAGCTAAAAAAAATTCTCACATTAAAAGACCTAAAAATAGCATGGCGCTTCTTGTCTGAAACGCCATTATTCAGGGAAGAATTAACTAAATAGTCCTACCACACTCTATTTTTTACTACAAATTTTTTATTAAATCATGAAGAGCTACAATGTTAGCTTTTATATCTACTTGGTGATTACCAACAAAAAGGCCATTTTGATCTAAATACTCAGCATTATTGACATTACCAAACACTTCATAATCAAAATACTCAAGGACCGAAGAGTTTTTAAGAAAATTACCTGTAACAATTGGACGACACTCAATTCCATTTTTTGTTAATAACTTAACAAGTTCAGCACGGGTATAAGGTGCTTTCTCATTAAGAATCAACGCAAAACCAAACCAACTACTTGAGCCTATTTCTTGCTGAATATCAATAAATGGATGGTTGGCAAATAATGATTGGAACAGCTTCGCATTTTCACGTCTTATTTCTATAAAACTTGGTAGTTTTTTAAGCTGCTCAACACCTAATGCACCACTCATTTCTAAAGGTCTTACATTATAACCTGGCAACACAAACTTAAATGATTCCTCGAATGCATCTTCGCTTTTCTCTCCCGTGACTTTATTGAACTTTGGTAAATTACGAGTCCAACCATGTGCTCGGATGCACAACAAGATATGATAAAGCTCTTCGTCATCTGTGACAACACAGCCTCCTTCCATTGTCGCGATGTGATGTGAGAAAAATGAGCTAAAAGTCCCCATCAAACCAAAGGTACCCGCCTGCTTACCATTAATTGTTGCCCCCATCGACTCACAATTATCTTCTAATATAAAAATATCGCGGCCAGCAATTATATCACTAACTCTTGCAAAATCGTTTGGGTTACCCAACAAATTGACAAACAAAATCGCTTTCGTCTTATCAGTAATCGCACCTTCTAGCTTATCTAAATCCATATTTAGAGTTTGACTATCGATGTCTACAAACTTCACCTTTAACCCATACTGCTGTAACGGAAAATAAGTTGTCGACCATGATACGGCAGGGACAATCACTTCATCACCACGTTTCAATTTATTTTTAACATTCTTCGTAAAAAAAAGTGATGCGATCATCAGCAAATTTGCTGTCGAACCAGAGCTCACCATGATAGCGTATTTAGCACCAAAAAAGTCAGCAAAGTCTTTTTCATAATGTGCAACCTCTTTCCCCATGGTAAACATATCAGACTCAATGACTCTCTGAATTGCAGAGTATTCATTTTGATCCCAGGTGCTACTCGCTAAAGAATAATTAATCATTACAGTACTCGTTTAAATAAAATTGATATGTTTTTTCGATACCAGCCTCCAAACTGGTATTATGAGACCAGCCGAACGATTTTAACCTTGTATCATCAATGAGCTTTTGTCTCATACCAACGGGTTTAGTCAAATCATGCTTGAAATGCCCCGTATAACCTATAACCCTCGCAACGGCTTGATAATACTCATTGATAGTATAATCAGCCCCTAACCCAACGTTAAGGTTTTGCGGCATCTGTTTGAAATGATCTATCGCATAAAATACAAACGCAGCAAAATCCTCTGCATACATGAACTCACGTCGAGCCTCTCCATCACCCCATATATCAATTTCTTCAAGATTAGCTTTTTTAGCTTCATGTATTTTTCGGATAACTGCAGGAATCATATGCGCGTGATTTGGGTCAAACTTGTCAAATCGACCATATAAATTGCATGGAATGATGGTTTTGTACTGCCTGCTAGAGTTTTCTCTGCTTATGTATTCACATAAACGTGTACTTGTCACTTTAGCCAGAGCATAACCTTCATTGGTTGGTTCAAGCTCTCCCTTTAGAATTAAATCTTCTGATAAAGGATTACATGCATCTCTCGGATACATACAAGAACTACTTAAATTAAGAAATTGCGCTACGCCATTAGCATTGGATGCAGTCAAAATATTCAACCCCATCTGCATGTTATCCACCAAGAACTTAACTGGCTGAGCCATGTTAGCTTGAATACCACCGACTATACCTGCCGCATGAATAATCAAATCGGGGTTATTTGCACCAATATAATCATTAACAGCTCTACTATCTAGCAGATCCAGCTGAGTGCTAGTCGGAGTCAGAAATTCATAATCATATTGAGCAGCTAAAGACAAAATATTTTGCCCTACCATGCCTCGCGCTCCGGTCAACAAAATCTTCATACTTTTACTCTTGAGATACTGGTATATCATGTCCATGTAACTTTAATAACGCATAGCGCTGGGCGACTTTTAGGTCCTCAGCTACCATTTCAGCACACATTTCTTGTACCGTGATTTCTGGCATCCACCCAAGCTTTTCTTTTGCTTTAGTTGGATCACCTAATAATGTTTCCACTTCTGCGGGGCGGAAGTAACGTGGGTCTACCTGAACTACGACATCACCTACCGTTAGTGCAGGAGCTTTATCCTTGTCAATTGCAGTTACTATGGCTTTTTCATCAACTCCTTGGCCTTCAAATTTCAAGCTAATACCCAACTCTTTAGCAGACCATTCGATAAACTGACGTACGGAATACTGAACGCCAGTAGCAATAACAAAATCTTCTGCTTGATCTTGTTGCAACATCATCCACTGCATACGCACATAGTCCTGAGCATGTCCCCAGTCGCGAAGCGCATCCATGTTGCCCATGTACAAGCATTTTTCCAAACCTTGAGCAATGTTCGCCAACCCACGGGTAATCTTACGAGTTACAAAAGTTTCGCCACGACGCGGCGATTCGTGGTTAAACAAAATACCATTACACGCGTACATACCATATGACTCACGATAGTTTACGACGATCCAATAAGCGTACATCTTCGCCACTGCATATGGAGATCGAGGATAAAATGGAGTGGTTTCTTTTTGCGGAGTCTCTTGTACCAATCCATAAAGCTCAGACGTCGAAGCTTGATAGAACCTAGTGTTTTTTTCTAAACCTAATAATCGAATAGCTTCCAGCAAACGCAAGGTTCCCATAGCATCCACATCCGCCGTATATTCTGGGGATTCAAACGACACCGCAACATGTGATTGAGCACCTAAATTGTATACTTCATCAGGTTTCACTTCCTGCAGAATACGCGTCAAATTAGAAGAGTCCGTCAAATCACCATAATGAAGAATAAAATTTGCATTATCAACATGTGGATCTTGGAAAATATGATCAACACGCTGAGTATTAAAAGAAGAGGCACGACGCTTGATACCATGCACTTCATAGCCTTTTCCTAACAAAAACTCTGCTAGATATGAGCCGTCTTGGCCCGTTACACCTGTTATTAATGCTTTTTTCTTAATCATACTTCCATTACTCTTTGTATATATACTAATATATCTTTTATCAATGAATTAACATCAACACCAGTCTCAACATAAACTCTTAACTCAGGAGCATTTCCCGAAGGGCGAAAATGGATAATATTTCCATTACTCAACGTCATACGAAAGCCATCGGTTTCATCTGTTAAAACCATCTCTAGTACTTCGCCTTCGTCTGCAATCACATCAAGTAATTCAGCTTGTTTCTCTTTGCTTGCTTTAAAATCTGTAATCAACTGCTTACTCACGCTTGTGGGAATATTTTTAATTCGATCACTTGCGGTATAGCGCTTAGGGAATCCTGCCGTTAGTTGGCTTATAGGACGCTTTTGTTCATACGACATGGCAAGCACTATCAGAGCTGGGAGAATGGAATCTCGAGTTGGCAAAGCATTAAGTGTTTGGCCATTTACCATAAAGTCGCCACCCACTAAGAAACCACCATTAGCCTCGTAGCCAACCACCCGGGCATCAGGCGAGTCTTTTAAAAGTGCTTCCATACCCTCAATAACGTAAGGAGAGCCAATCTTGGTTCGTAATGTTTTTCTATCTGGATTTTGTAATTCAAGCATGGTATTGATGTTGATAGGCGCTGCTACATGTGTTGCGTTTAAATAACCAGCACAAAGCACACCGAGGATATCGCCACGCAGCCATTCCCCCTGCTCGTTTGCAATAAGCGGTCGATCACCATCACCATCGGTTGATATAATGGCATCTAGATTATGTGTTTTAGCCCAATCGAGACCTTTTTGCTTATCTTCTACTGATACCGCTTCCGTATCAATCGGCACAAAGGTGTCGGTTCGTTCTAAAGAAATAACTTCGGCACCAAAATGCACTAGCAACTCTTTGATAACATCTCGTGCGACACTGGAATGCTCATATACACCAATGCGTTTGCCCGTAAGCATGCTAGCAGGAAATAAATCTATATAACGTTGCTTAAACAAGGCAATTGCTTGCTCATTGACCTGAGGAAGTTCACTCTGTACAACTTGTGCCAACAAGGTTTCAGATATAGAAACTTGACCCGCCATAATACTAGCTTCATCCGCTTTACTAATTTCACCATCTGGCCGATAAAATTTAATACCATTACGATCAAAGGGAATATGGCTCCCCGTGATCATCACGCCAGGAATATTGTTTTGCATGGCATAATAGGCTAGGGCTGGGGTGGGTAAAGTACCGCAATTGATCACTTCTATATCTGCAGCTTTCGCCGCTATAATGCAGGCTTTGGCAATTTCTGGGCTACTAGGGCGTAGATCCATTCCTATTGCCACACATTTAGCCGTCGGGCAGATAGCTTGCAAAAACGAAGCAGTGTAAGCAAAGCAAAGTTCTGGAGTCAGATCCTTCACAAGGCCACGTACACCACTCGTTCCAAACGCCACGCCAAGTTGCTGACTTAACTTATCGACATTAACGAGTTTAGACTCTGAATTAGCAGCCATTTTCTTAACAACTACTTTTTTAACGGCCATAACGATCACTAAAACGTACTATGTCGTCTTCTCCAAGATAACTTCCTGATTGTACTTCCACTAATTCCAGTGGAATTTTACCTGGGTTTTCTAAAGCATGAACTACACCAACAGGGATATAGGTGGATTCATTTTCCGTCAGTAGAATTTCTTTATCACCATTTTGTACTTTCGCTGTCCCAGAGACCACCACCCAGTGTTCAGCACGATGATGGTGCATTTGCACACTGAGTTTTTCACCTGGTTTTACCATAATACGTTTTACTTGATGACGCTCGCCCAAATCCACCGTTTGGTAAGTTCCCCATGGACGGTGCACCGTAGTATGAAACATATGCTCTTCGCGCCCTTCTTTTTGAATGCGCTTAACAATTTTCTTTACATCTTGGGCGTTATTCTTATCCATAACTAAAACGGCATCAGCCGTTTCTACTATTACCAAATCTTTTACACCCACAGCAGCGACCAAGCGAGATTCGGAACGCACTAGGCAGTTAGACGTACCTTCCGACATGACATCGCCCAGTAATACATTTTGATCGAAGTCTTTTTCTGCATAATCATATAACGCATCCCATGCACCGATATCACTCCAATCTCCTTCGTAAGTCACTACTTTAGCTTTTTGAGTTTGCTCCATTACCGCGTAATCTATAGACTCTTCAGGGCAAGAGGCAAAAGCATCTGCATCAATACGTACAAAGTACATATCTTCACTGCGTTTTTCATAGGCATGACTCACCGCCTGGAAAATATCACTCCTATGAATAGCCAGCTCATCTAGGTAGGATTTAGCTTTAAAAAGGAACATACCGCTGTTCCATAGGTAATCACCAGAATCCAAATAAGCCTGCGCAGTCCCAATGTCTGGCTTCTCTACAAACTCAGCAACAGCAAAATTATCTCCAGAGCGAATATAACCATAGCCGGTCTCAGGGCGTGTTGGCTTCACACCAAAGGTAACAAGTGCACTTCCCTGCGCTAATTCGGCCGCTTGTAATATGGACTTTTCGAAGGCTTGGGTATCTCTGATAACATGGTCTGCAGGTAACACTAATAATAAGGCATCATCTAAGGCTTTGTGCTTGGCTTCTAAGGCCGAAAGGGCTATAGCTGGAGCGGTATTACGACCATTAGGTTCTAGCACAATACTTGCGTTTTTTATACCGATTTCTTGTAATTGCTGGGCAATTAAAAAGCGATGCTCTTCATTACAAACAACAATTGGCATACTTACATCTAAGGAAGTCACTCTTTTGGCGGTCTGTTGTAGAAGGCTGTATTGAGTGCCTGTCAGAGAGAGGCACTGCTTAGGAAAGTGTTCACGAGACAAAGGCCAAAGACGACTGCCCACACCACCGGATAGAATGACTGGAATAATATGCATTTCAAATACCCTATTGAATAACCTAAAATACAATCACATATTAAAAGTTAAAAAACCCAAAACGCCAAAAAACAAAACAACTAAAGAATCAATAAATCGTCGTCTAAGATTGAGAAAATTAAAAAAAATAAAACTCTTAGTTATGGTAGGAGATTTAATCTCAAGCAAAAAACACATTTGATTAATTTGATTGCCATACCAACCACATTTAATTAAATCAATTCGTTTATTTATAGCTTTAAAACCTGAATTAACACCTACTTGATTTAGACTATGCTGTCTGTACAACATAGTGGGAGAGTCATATATAAACCATCGAAAACCTCTTGATCGAGAGAATGCATAAATCAACCAATCATGCAAGTCAGGTAACATCATCTTTTTTTTATTTTTCTCAATTAAAAATTCAGCAAATGAAACAGCTAGCTTCTTTTTTAAAAGATATGTACAGCCAGGGCCAGCAGCCTCAAACATATAATCATATTTTTTTTGATTATATGATTTTTTTATATATTTCTTTCTTCCGTCTTCCCAAAACGCAACCACATCAGAAGAAAAAGCATCAGAATTAGTATTTTCAACTATAGATATTGACTCAATTAGCTTATTAGAGTTCCAGATATCATCCTGATCAGACAAACTAACATAATCAAACTCATCGAAACATACATCTCTAAATAATCTATAAAAGTTAGGTCCGGCACCACCAAACATATCACCATAACTCAAGAGTGTAATATTATTAAATTTATGTGAAAAATCACGAACTATATCTAAAGTATTGTCACTACTCTTATCTACACTTATAAAAATATGTAACTCAACTTCTTTTTGAATGAGTATACTGTTAATTTGCTCCTCAATCCATTTACTACCATTATAAGCAGCAAGTAATACAGCAACTTTATTTTTTTTACACAAAGATATACTCCAAAAAATTATACGGACATTTCTTTAATTTTATAAATCACTTTGTCAATTGACTTAATCCACGACTTCGGTTTAATGTCAATATCACAAAGCTTAGATGTATCCAAAACAGAAAATTCAGGTCGCTTAGCTTTCATAGTATAAAAATCTGATCCAACAGCAATTAATTTTGGTCTATTAGTAATAAGTTGATAGTCTGCAGCTTTTGTACATATTGTACGAGCAAAGCCATGCCAACTTGTTGTCCCTATACCACAATAATGAAAAACCCCCCACCTTAAAGATTTTAGCTTGTCATATGAGTCACACAACTTTAAAATAGCCTCTGCTAAATCTCCCGCATAAGTTGGGCAGCCATATTGATCAGCAACAACCGAAATAGTTTTTCTTTCATTAGCAAGACGTAGAATTTTCATTAAAAAATTATTTCCATATTCGCTAAAAACCCAGGAAGTTCGTAAGATAATATATTTGTTAAGCACCGATTTCAAAGCTAACTCTCCTGAATACTTCGAAGCTCCATAAATATTTTTAGGGTTTGCCATATCTTGAGGAGAGTATGGATCAACTGCTTTACCATCAAAAACATAATCAGTTGAAATATGAATCAACGGAATATTAAGTTTAGCGGCAAAACCAGCAAGCAAAAATGGACCAAGTTCATTAACAGAATAAGCTAAATTGCTTTCATCTTCCGCTTTATCCACAGCAGTATAAGCAGCTGCATTAACTATTATATCAGGTGAAACATCCTCTAGAATTTCTCTCATTTTATCAACGTTAGTAATATCTAATTCTGAAGAATCATAAGCAAATAACTGATGATCACTATCATAAGTAACATCTTGAAAGCAAAGACCAAGCTGACCATTTTTACCCGTCAATAAAATACGCATACTCTATTTCCCTATTAAAGATCATCTATAGTTAAAGCAGTTTTATCTTTAGCAGACAAAATTGGCTCAATACCTTTTGGCCATACTATATTAATACTTGGATCATCCCACATTAAACACCCTTCATCACTTGGATCATAATAATCGGTGCATTTATACTCAAAGTCAGCTAAGTCAGAAAGCACTACAAAGCCATGAGCTAAACCTGGTGGGACCCATAACTGACGTTGATTATCCTCCGACAGAATGACTCCTTCCCATTGCCCATAAGTAGGCGATTCTTTGCGGATATCTACGGCAACATCAAAGACCTGACCACGCACAACACGGACAAGTTTACCTTGAGGACGCCTTTTTTGAAAGTGTAAGCCTCGCAATACATTTTTACTAGAGCGGGAATAATTATCTTGCACAAAACTCAACTCAATACCAGCAAACTCTTTATAGCGTTTTAACTGAAAAGTTTCTAAAAAAAAACCTCGATCATCTTTAAACAATTTCGGCTCGATAATTACAACACCTTCCAGGCTAGTTTTTACTACATTCATACTACATTTTACCTTAAAAACATTAATTCTTTACTCATAAAAATCTGACTTAAACTATTTATAACCGCTAACTAATTTTAACAAATATTGTCCATATCCTGTTTTTTTTAAAATTCTACCACGATCAACAAGATGACCTTGATCTATCCACCCCTGTCGATAAGCAATTTCTTCTAAGCAGGCAATTTTCAAACCTTGTCTATGTTCAACTGTTTGTACAAATTGGCCAGCTTCTAGTAGAGAGTCATGAGTTCCAGTGTCTAACCATGCAAAGCCACGACCTAATACACTAACATTCAAATCTCCTCTTCTAAGATAAGCAAGATTAACATCAGTAATTTCAAGCTCACCGCGAAGAGATGGATTAATTTCTTTTGCAATACTAATAACATCATTATCATAGAAATATAAACCTGTAACTGCATAAGGAGATTTAGGAGTAGATGGTTTTTCCTCAATACTAATCGCTTTACCATTATCATCAAATTCTACAACCCCAAAACGCTCAGGGTCATTAACATGATAACCAAATATAGTTGCACCTGACTCTTTAGCCGTAGCTTCTTGTAATTTTTTGGAGAAGTGCTGGCCAAAAAAAATATTGTCGCCCAATACAAGTGCAACATCATCACTTCCAATAAAATCCTCTCCTATTAAAAATGCTTGAGCTAAACCATCAGGTTTTTTTTGTACTTTATACTCAATATTTATACCAAATAAACTACCATCACCCAATAAACGTTTAAAACTAACTAAATCATCGGGGGTTGTAATAATTAAAATTTCTTTAATGCCTGCTAACATCAAAACAGATAATGGGTAATAGATCATTGGTTTATCATATATCGGCATTAATTGTTTAGAAGTTGCTAAAGTTAAAGGATGTAAACGTGAGCCACTCCCCCCAGCTAAAATAATACCTTTTCGATTTTTCATAATATGCCCTGACCGTTATTGACCTAATCGATCTAACTTATAATCGCCATTTAAAACACGTTCCCACCAGACTCTATTATCTAAGTACCATTGAACAGTTTTTCTCATTCCTGATTCAAAAGTTTCTTTTGGCCTCCAACCTAGCTCACGAGTTATTTTACTTGCATCAATTGCATAACGTACATCATGACCTGGACGATCTTTTACAAAAACAATCAAATCTCGATAAGCTCCAACACCTTCAGGTTTTTCAGGAACCAGTTCTTCAAGCAAGTCACATAAAATATGAACAACTTCAATATTTCTTTTTTCATTATATCCACCAATATTGTAAGTTTCTCCCACTAACCCCTGAGTGGCAACTTTTACTAATGCACGAGCATGATCCTCAACATAAAGCCAATCCCTAATTTGAGAACCATTTCCGTAAACAGGAAGAGCCTTGCCAGATAATGCATTTAATATAATATGCGGAACAAGTTTTTCGGGGAAATGATATGGTCCATAATTGTTGGAGCAATTAGTGATTAATGTTGGCAAACCGTACGTTCGTTGCCATGCCCGCACTAAGTGATCTGACCCAGCTTTGCTAGCAGAGTATGGCGAACTTGGCGCGTAAGGAGTTGTCTCAGTAAATAAAAGCTGTGAACTTGCAGAATTTTCGTCTGGATGAGCTAGATCCCCATAAACCTCATCGGTTGAAATATGATGGAAGCGAAAGGTTGACCTAAAATCGGCATTAAGAGAACTCCAATATGATCTCGAAGCCTCCAATAAATTGTATGTTCCAATAATATTAGTTTGAATAAAATCTCTAGGATCATCAATTGATCTATCAACATGACTTTCTGCTGCAAGATGCATTACTAAGTCAGGCTGATATTTATTAAAAATTCGGTTAACTTCAAAACTGTCACAAATATCTATTTTTTCAAAACTATAGCGATCTGAATGTATCGAATTAGGTATTGACTCAGTATTACCTGCATAGGTAAGTTTATCTATATTTATAACTGTATACTCAGTTTTAGATAACAGATATCGAACTACAGCACTACCAATAAATCCAGCACCACCGGTAACTAAAATTTTCATAAATAGGCCTAATTTTTATTAAGTGATAAGAAAGTATCTATATATCTTTTCCTACCAGTACATGGCAGAAAACAATCAGTTAACTTACTTGGCAAACCGTCATAATTTAAAACTAGGCTAAATCCATCACATAAGCCATCAAAGTCATCGAAGAAAAAGACCCCTTCACCTCTTCCTATATATTCATTACTTGAAATTCTGCTAACCAAACATTTTTTATGAAAATATAATGCTTCCATAAAAGCTCTAGAAATCCCCTCAGAAGATGACGATAAAACAAACACATCTGCAGCTTTAATATAAGGCACGGCATCCTTAACTTGTCCTAAAAATTTTACACTACTTGAAAGATTTTTTTTCGAATCAACTATATTTTTTACTTTTTGAAAATCAGGTCCCTCTCCTAATAAAGCGAGATTGGCTTGCCCGCCAGACTCCAAATATTTAAAAAAGGACTCAACCAATTCAGGAATTCTTTTCCTCGGAGTAAAAGAAGAAACAGAAACAAAAACAGGATTAACATTATCAAAACCAAAATCAACAGTTACATCTTTAATTAAATTCAGTCTATCAATATCTAAATAATTTTCTATTTGGACCAAACAATGCTTTTTGACACCAAATTTTCTCATAGAAGACACAACTTCGGGGGTCATAACAACAACCTTATCCATTTCTTTGAGTGCTTTAAGATGAAAAAAAGAATACATTTTACCTTTTATTAAGCCGTAGTCAGACACATACTCTTCCCAAAAAGAATTCCGCAATGAGCTTACTTTTTTAAAGTGTGTTTTTAATAGAGACAAAACCACATCAGCTCTAAATAAAAAAGAAACAATCACTCCATTATCATATTTTAAAACTTCATTTATTTTATTCAATACACGGAAAATATCTGACCAACCTTGCCAGTGAGCAGAAAAAACATTAATACCTGCTTTATTGATTTTAATATAATTTAAATCATCTATAGAAAAATCATCTAAAACAAAGACCAAAACTTTACTCTCCTTAACATTTAGAGCTAAGTCAATAGCAGCTCTTATTGGACTACTATCTTTTAAAGATGGCACCAAAAAACAAATCATTTACATCTCCCTTTAAATACATAACACCTAAATCCCCAGCCCAGTTATGAGCTAAAAGAAGAATATAGAACTCAACAAAACAATAAATCAAAACCAGAATAAGAGGTATTAGTTTATTTTTAAAAATAGTAAAAAAAATAGGAACTAACAACCATTCAGAAAAATTCAACATAATAGAAGACCTTGCAGCTAAAACAGAAAAATCCCCCAAAATATACCTTAAGACGACACTATAAAAGAAGACATTAAATATTGGTAAAAAATAGATACTTTTAGCTTTCAACCTAGAAAAAAATATTAATGCAAAAATAACAATAAAACTATTCTTTACATTAACAATATCAAAAAAGCTTAGCGCATTATTATATTTAGAAATTTCAAGATAATAAGAAATTTTCTCACCTAAAAAAGGAATGCTTGATGTGGTTATTGACAAAGCATGCCCCAATCCATAAATTGATACTAGATATGCAACAATCAAAATAAAAAAATAAAAATTTCTTCTAAACTCTTTTTGCACAAAAAAGTAACATGGCAAAAAAACCAATGCAGATATGTGAGTTAAAATTGCAAAAAAGGAAAAAAGCAAAGAAAAAATAAATCTATTTTGTATCAAAAATAAAAAAGATAAAAACAAAAAACCAAGAGATAACCCCGCTCTAATTTGATTTAAATCCATTTGAAAATATAAGTTTGAAAAATAAAGCAATAAACTAATAAATGGAAACAAAGAGAGCCTTGAAATGGAATAAAGCTTCAGCCATATAGATAGAAAAGCAACACATAAAAAAAATACACTTGAATCATCGAAAAACAAATGGATTATTTTTGCAAAATATACCAAAAAAGGGGACATATTTACGTGAGAAAAATTATAACCACCTACAAAACTTGGCAAAATATTATCTATATTTAAAAAAAGGTTGGCATAATTTAAATCATCAGCACCAAAGCCAATTGACCTCATTCCTGATAAAAAAATCATACCAAGGCCTATAGTATAAAAAAGAAACATATAGTTATTACGTTTCATATATATACTAAAACATAAAAAAGAAATAGTAGAATAAAATAAAATTAGAATCACGTAGTTGAACTCTTTTCTTTATTTGAAAAAACCGCCAAAAACTCTTCCGCTATAACTTCAATAGTGTATTTTTGAGATGTTGCAATAATACTATCTTTATCAAGCGGATAATTTAGTATCTTTTCAATTTTTTCTGATAACATCAAAGTATTCCCGATATCAACTAAGTACCCATTTACTCCATTGAGAATAATTTCGTTAGGTCCATTAGGACAATCAAAACTTACAACTGGAGTCCCTAAGGATATTGACTCCAACAATACGTTTGGGAATCCTTCATACTGAGATGTCAGAAGTGTTAATAATGCTTTCTCATAAAAAAAATGTATATCTTTCTGGAACCCTAAAAACTTAACTCTTTCTTTTAATCCAAATTTATTAGCAAGTTTTTTCAACTCATTTTCTTCTTTACCTTTACCTATTATTAATAAATCAATATCATTTTTTTTAGATAAAAAACTAAAAGCCTCAATTGCCTTATCAAAACCTTTTTGCTTTTCTAAACGACCAACGCATAATATAAATTTTTTAGGAATATCCCTATTATCATATTCACCTAAAATATCATCTAAAAAAACTGGATTATTTATCACTTTACAACAACAAGCTAAATCTGGAAAATTATTTAACAAATCAATTTGCATACCTTCACATTGATTTATAACAAAATCAACTTTTTTATAAAAAATTTTAATGACTTTTTTTATGACACTACGATAAAAACTATTACTGCTATCAATTTCTTTTGAAAAAGTATTATTATTTCTTGAAACGACATATATTTTTCTAAAAAAAATTTTAAGCAGCACACACAACACAGATAGTTCATATGTAAAGACTAGTATCTGTGCTTGTTTATTTTTAAAAAAATATAAAAAAAGATCAAAAACTGCAGTCTTAGCGCTTTTAGCATTCATTAAAATTATATTTAAGCGTAAATTATTTTCTTTTAAGAAAGTTATGTTCTCATTACTAGAAAAAGTAACTAAGTCAATCTCAATCCCTTTATGAGCTAAAAATTTAGCTAAATTAAGTGCTACTCTTTCAGTTCCCCCTCCAAAAAGATTACCAATTACAATAGTTATCTTTTTTGTCACATCCATTTTTCTCTCCAAAGTTCAAACATTAACAAACACCAAACTTTATTGACATTCGCATCATTTCCTAGTAAATAACTATCACGAATGGATATAACTTTAGAGACATTAAAAATTTTAGACTGTAGAAGTCTACCCTCCTCTAAATAAAACATTAGCAATTCTTTTAACTCATCTTTAAACCAATCACTTATTGGTACACCAAAACCCATCTTTGGTCTATCCATAATTTCTTTGGGAATATACTTATGGACTATAGTTTTTAATAAGTATTTTTTCTCACCAGACTTAATTTTAAGAGAAGGGTCTAATTGTGCAATGAATTCAATCAAACGATAGTCTAAAAGAGGTTCCCTCCCTTCAAGACCAACAGACATTGTAGCTCTATCAACTTTCGTTAAAATATCATCCGATTGATATGTTTTATAATCAATCGCTAACATTTTATCTAAAGAGCCCAAATTGCTATTTAGGTTTTCAATATCGTCAAAACAAGTATTAACAACCCCAAATTCAGTATTTAACAGCTCATTTATTTCCTTTGGTGTAAAATAACAGCTAATTAATTTTAGCTTTTCAGACTCATTAGTCGTAGCAAGCATTAAAGCTGCTTTATTATACCTACGATTAAAATTTTCATTTTTTTTATAAAATTTAGTTATATGAGGATAAGCAAAATCAAGAATATTTGATATTGTTTTTTTGCAAGGAATAGGGGTAAAAATACCTTGTAACTTTAATATTTGTTGATACTTATCATAGCCAGCAAATATTTCATCTCCGCCATCGGCACTAAGACTAACGGTAACATTTTTCCTTGCAAGCTGACTCACCAAAGTTGTTGGAATTGCAGAAACATCACCAAATGGTTCATCCCAAATATTGGGTAAATTAGGGATAATATTCAACGCATCTTTTTGAGTACAATAATATTCAGTATGTTCAGTACCTAAATAATTTGCGACTTTTTTGGCATAATGAGCCTCATTAAAACGCTCTTCATTAAATCCAATGGAAAATGTTTTAAGCTTTTCAGTTCTAGTTGATTGTAATAATGCTGTAACAGCAGAAGAGTCATACCCACCACTTAAGAACACCCCCACAGGAACATCAGAAACCATACGGTATTCACAAGCAGATTTTAAAAGAGTTTCTGTTTCACATAAAGCCTCCTCTTCGCTAATTTTTATCTTTGGTTTATTATAAAAATCAATAACATCCCAATATTTATTAGTTTTACATTTAAAATTACGCAAATCCAATTCTAAAAAATGCCCTGCTTCTAACTTATATGTATTTCTGAAAATTGTATGGGGCTGTGGAATATAGCCATGTTGTAAGTATAAAGATAATGAGTCATTGTTAAGCTCTTTAGAGAATCCAGGATGTTGATGAAAACTTTTAAGCTCACTAGAAAACATAAAAAGATCATCTTTTTTAAACCAGTATAAAGGTTTTACTCCCGATCTATCTCTAAACATAATAATTTTATTTAAAGCTTTATCAAAGATTACAATAGCAAACATACCATTAAATTTATTAACAGCTTCGGCTCCCCAACAATGATACGATTTTAGCAATACTTCAGTATCTGAATTAGAGTCAAAACTGTAGCCCTTACCTTCTAGTTCCAGCCGAATTTCTTTGAAATTATATACCTCTCCATTATAAATCATCACTAAGCTCTCGAAACACATAGGCTGATGACCATTTTTACTCAAGTCCAAAATAGATAAGCGAGCATGAGCAAGACCACCAGAATATTGTTCAGATGAGAAGAAATAACATCCTTGATCATCAGGCCCTCTATGATTTATAGAAGCTATCATATCTGTTAAAATCTCATTCCCTCTTCGTTTAAAATCAACAAAACCTGATATACCACACATTATATTAACCACTTAATTTAAGAAAAAAGACTAAAACACTTTAATCGAGTTGATAGGTAAATAAGTTGAGCTAAAACCATTGCCCCCCAATAAATTTGCAAAGACAAACTCGACTTCAAGAGCAACAATAAAAGCAATACAATAATTGGGATAACACCCATTATTATTCTAGATAAAAAAGTTCCATTTAGAAAGTCCTTTTTATATACATTTTGAAGGCTAATGTTCACCCCTCCCCAGATAAACATTATAAGGCAATAAAAAATCACTCTCATGTTAAACGAAACAGGTGAATACATGTACAAAACAAAAGTAAAAAATAAAAACAAAAGGCAATATAGTATAATTATACTCCAAAAAAAAGCCTTCCCTTTGGAAGTGTTTCTAAACCATAGCGCAGATAGAAACATCAAACCAACAGAAAAAACGGAAATAAAAGAATATAGCTTTATATTTTCATGCTCTACATATTGATAAAGAGACATTTTATCAATTGTATGAGTTAACAGGCCCAAGAAACTCATTACCCCAATATACAACTCATTTTTTTGCAACTTATTTCTAAGGAGCCGGGAATTATCAAAATCAATTTTTATAGGGTAGACTAGTACTAACATACCAATTAAATAAATAATTAAAAAATAAAGTAAATCCCCAAAAAAACCAGCAAAAACAATAGCAAAAGATTTAATCAGTGAAATAATAAAATTTGTCTTTTGATAAAATACATCATTTCCAGAAACAGAAATTAAAGCCATTTCATGTTGCTTATAAACAGTTAAAAAACCAAGAAATGAAGCCAACAAAATATACTTAACATCTATACTTTTATTTAGAAAATAAGCGAATAAAACAAGAGCAAAAAAAGACAAAAAATACCTAAAAAAAGATAGAGTCTTACTTGATGTATTTGACAATATCATTTGAATTCTACCGAAGTCAAATGCATTGGCAATAGTAATAATCGCATTGCACGCTATTATTTTACCCCATAAAAGAGGAGTAGAATAATACCCTCCCAATATCATAGATATAAAATATATTGCTTGAGGTAATCCCTCTAAAAAAACTCTAATAAGAAATAATTTCCCAATCATCAAAATATAGACCCTTGAAATCTTTTTTTATATCTTTACTTATCATCCATTTACTTGGACAATACACTTTACGAGCATCAGATAAATATGCAGCCCACAAAGAGAAAGTGCTGTTTGCAATTGCAATAAACTCAGCACCTGAAATAAAACAAAAAGAATCAATATCATTAAGATTATTTACAACTCTCTCTTCAGGAAACTCTTCTCCAAATATTTTTTTAACTTCTCCAACTGAGCCATTTGTAACAATATATAAATTTTTACTTTTCTCTAAAATTTTTTCATACGCAACTTTAAAATATTTCTCTGGTAAAACCCCTATTTCTTCAATAGCAACCCTACTTGTCAAATAATCCCCTAGTCTAATGTGAATAACGGAATAAGCCTCATCCAAGTTAAACAAACACTCTTTATTTTTTTCTTTACTAAGATATTCTTTTTTTATTATGTTGAGACTTTTAAGAGATGGCTTTTTCTGAAATAAACTCCTCACTCTCACATCAGATTTAAAATTTAAACTTTCAAGACCAAATTCACCTTTGACTTTCCACCAATCATCTTCATAAAGAGCATATTTTTTCAAAATATTTTTTTTATTTAAAAAAAACAAAAAATCTCTAAAAAAACTTTTTTTAACAAAAAAACCAGAACCTAATTCCAATAATTCACTTAGACGACACCTACAACGCGCTTTAAACTCTAGAGATAATTTTTTTTCGACTAAAAAGACTTCAAATTCGTTTTTTGACAAGTTATCTTTCATATCTATAAATTTAGCATATTGAAAAAGCTGATTACCTAACCCACCACTTAACTCAATTTCTATTTTTTTCACAATTTTCTTCCAACAAACACTCTATTTAAAAATATTACTAGATTAATCTTCTTTAAAAATATCTCTTGTATATACCTTACTAACAACATCATCTAACAGAGAGTCTCTTCTATTTGTAATAATCAAGTCTGATTCTTTTTTAAAATCACTTAAACTTAAAAACACTTTTGAGTTAAAGAATTCACTTTTAGTTAATGCAGGCTCATAAATAATCACTTCAATTCCTTTCGCTTTTATCCGTTTCATGACACCTTGAATTGCCGATGCTCTAAAATTATCACTATCTGTTTTCATAACAAGTCTGTATATCCCAACGACTTTAGGATTACGTTTAATAATAGAGTCCGCAATAAAGTCTTTACGTGTTGAATTAGAATCAACAATAGCTCTAATTAAATTATTTGGAACATCCTGATAGTTTGCTAGCAACTGTTTAGTATCTTTTGGCAAACAATACCCCCCATAACCGAAGCTTGGGTTATTATAGTGATTGCCAATACGAGGGTCTAGCGAAACCCCATCAATAATTTGCTTGGTATCTAGTCCGTGAGATTCACAATAAGTATCTAGTTCATTAAAGTAAGCAACGCGAAGTGCTAAATAAGTATTCGAAAAGAGTTTAACCGCTTCAGCCTCTGTACTATCGGTAAAAAGTATTTCTATATTCTTT
The DNA here is from genome assembly GCF_900089775.1 of Marinomonas spartinae. Classification (GTDB taxonomy): domain Bacteria; phylum Pseudomonadota; class Gammaproteobacteria; order Pseudomonadales; family Marinomonadaceae; genus Marinomonas; species Marinomonas spartinae. The sequence goes on along the minus strand of NZ_FLOB01000001.1, from coordinate 835,984 downwards.
TTTATAGCCCCCTGTTTAAGCAAACCAGCAAAAACTTCAGCCCTTGAAGAGCGTTCACCTACTATAATACGAGAAGGATATAAATTGTCATAAAGTGCTTTACCTTCACGCAAAAACTCCGGCGAGAAGAAAATATTTTTGATATTAAATTTTTTATTCACACTCTCGGTGTACCCTACTGGCACCGTAGATTTAATAACCATAACAGCATTTGGATTTATAGCTAACACATCTTGAATAACACTTTCAACTGACTTAGTATTGAAGTAATTTGTATTCGGATCATAATCAGTTGGAGTTGCAATTATAACAAAATCTGCATCTTTATAGGCTTCCATCTTATCCATTGTCGCTGCAAAGCTAAGCAATTTGTTTGACAAAAAGTATTCTATCTCGGCATCAACAATAGGAGACTGCTTATTATTTAACATTGCTACTTTTTCAGGAACAATATCGATTGCAACCACATTGTTATTTTGTGCTAACAGCATTGCATTAGATAACCCTACATAACCCGTTCCAGCAATGGCGATTTTCATTTTTATAATCCGTTTAATTCATGTTTAAAGGTTTTATACCAGTCGACAAACTTAATCATGCCTTCTTGTATAGTCGTGGAGGGTTTATATCCTACAGCGATCTCAAGCTGCTCTGTGTCAGCGTAAGTTTGTTGCACATCACCTGGCTGCATATCCATATAAACTTTCTCGGCTTGTTTTCCACATGCAGTCTCAATAGCTTCGATAAACTCGGACAGCTGGATCGGTTGGTTATTACCAATATTGTAAATAGCGTAAGGGGCTGAGGTGTTCTTACCTTTCGGAATGACATTTTGAATGCGAATGACACCTTCGACAATATCATCGATGTACGTGAAATCTCGCATCATCTCACCGTGATTAAAGACTTTAATCGGCTGATCTTTCAGTATTGCTTCAGTAAATAACCATGGAGCCATATCAGGGCGACCACCGGGCCCATAGACTGTAAAAAAGCGCAACCCTGTCGTTGGAATATTATAAAGGTGTGAATAAGAGTGGGCCATCAACTCATTAGCTTTTTTCGTCGCAGCATAAAGTGATACAGGATGATCAACTGCATCTAACTCATTAAAAGGAACCTTAGTGCTCATACCGTAAACAGAACTGGATGATGCATAAACAAGGTGCTCAATATTATTATGACGACATCCCTCTAAAATAGTCATCATACCAACCAAATTGCTATCTACATAATCAAACGGAGCTTCTAAAGAATAACGTACACCAGCCTGAGCTGCTAAATGAACCACACGTTGGAAATGCTCATCTGCAAACAACCGAGATATAGCCTCTCGATCAGAAAGATCCATTCTGATAAATCGAAAGTTAGAATAAGATAATATCTTCTCTAAACGATGTTGTTTTAACTTAGGAGTATAGTAAGCATTTAAACTATCCAACCCAACTACATCATGTCCTGCTTCCAAAAGGCGTTTACACGTATACATTCCAATAAAGCCTGCGGCTCCCGTCACCAGAAATTTCATAGTTTTATTGTTTCCATTTTTAATAATATAAACCAACACTAATTCTTTTTAACATCCAAACGAAGCCGTTCTATTTCTTTTTCCAGAGCATCGTACTCTTCAATTTTTCGTTTCAAAAATTTTTGAGTCAATGATACTTTTACTTCTATCCCCTTAGGGGTAAGAAAGTAAAGGTAACCTACTTTTTTTGTATTACTCCTAAAGTTCTCTACTTTTATTAAACCTTTTTCAATTAAGGCCTTTAAACAAAAATTCACTTTACCTAAGCTAATACCCAAGCGCTTCGCCAGTTCTCGCTGACTCACATTCGGATCTAACTGTAGTTCTTTTAAAATTTTGTAGCGGTATTCATCTGTTAGCATGTAAAAAACTACCCTTTACTCAACATTAAGACATTAGCCTATACGTATTATAGTTTGACTTGAGGCAGCGTTCATCAGCTGAACGATGTTAGTGGAAAACATTAAAATATGCAAACAGTGTGATAGAAAAGAGATTGAAAATTTTAAATTATTGTGCAGTGATAGTAAGCAGTTTCAGTGACTGCAGCTGGATTAAGCCTGACAAATACCCACTGTGCCAAGCTTAATCATCCTCGGGATGAATCCCTACCGTGCAATGGTTATAGGCCAGACGCTAGTCTAACCATTTCTATCAGATAAATTGTCGGGATCACTTCCAACAATGTATGTCGACCTACAACAAGCGATAATTATTCAACAGTTACGGATTTTGCCAAATTTCTTGGTTGATCTACATCGGTACCTTTTACAACCGCCACATGGTAAGACAATAGCTGCAGAGGAATGGTATGGACTATCGGCTCTAGGATACGTTCTACCTTAGGCACTTCCGTAAAGGTAATATTTTTTTCATTATTAAGCTCTGTATCTTTGTCCGCAAAGACGTAAAGCTCGCCACCTCGGGCAGCCACTTCTTGCAGGTTAGATTTTAGCTTATCCAACATATCGTTATGGGGCACCATGGTTATGATGGGCATATTCTCATCAACCAGCGCCAATGGACCGTGCTTCAACTCCCCAGCAGGGTAGGCTTCCGCATGAATATAAGAGATTTCTTTTAGCTTTAAGGATCCCTCAAGAGCTATAGGAAACATAGCACCACGCCCAAGAAATAAAGCATGATGTTTATTAGCAAAACGATCGGCTATCTTTTTGATATGGGCATCTTCTTGTAACGCCGCATTCACATAGCTAGGCAACGAGCGCATAGCTTGCACTAAAGCTTTTTCTTTTTCTGCAGACAAACCATTTTCCACAGCTATTGCCACACTAGTAATCAACAGTGCTGTTAATTGTGTGGTGAAGGCCTTGGTTGATGCCACCCCAATTTCAGCGCCAGCATTGGTTAGCAATGTGAGGGCCGATTCACGCACCAGCGTACTAGAAGGCACATTACAAATTGCTAGAGTCGTTAAATAAGCAAGTGTTTTTGCCATGCGTAATGCCGCCAACGTATCGGCCGTTTCACCGGATTGAGACAAGGTTAAAAACAGCGTATTTTTAGGCACCGCCACTTTGCGATAGCGATATTCGCTAGCAACCTCCACACTGCAAGGCACACCCGCTAAGTCCTCAAGCCAATATTTGGCAACTAATCCGGCATGGTAGCTAGTGCCACAAGCGACTATATGAACATTTTCTACCTCTTTCAAAAAGCCAGAGTCGGCACCAAAGCAACTGGTGAGGACCTTTGACTCACTAATTCGACCTTCTAAGCAAGCCGCAATCACTTTGGGCTGTTCATAGATCTCTTTCATCATATAATGACGAAATTCCCCTTTATCGGTGGCATCAACATTATGATTAAAGACACTGATAGGGCGATCTTGCACTGCACCACTTTGATCATAAATGGTCACCGCATCACGTGCTACCTCAACCACATCCCCTTCTTCTAGAAAAATAAACTGGTCGGTCACATGCAATAAAGCTAACTGATCAGATGCCACAAAATTTTCTTCGATTCCCACGCCAACAACCAGTGGACTACCTTTGCGAGCAGCAATAAAACGCTCTTCGTCGCTGCTGCTTACCACTGCAATAGCAAACGCACCTTCCAGCTTCGCAAGAGTCTTTTGCACAGCTCTAAGCAAGTCAGGTTCTGTTTTTAAAGCGTCATCAATAAGATGTACAATGACTTCTGTATCCGTTTCAGATTTAAACTGATAGCCTTTGGCCTTGAGGTCACGGCGCAGTGGCTCGTGGTTTTCAATAATACCGTTGTGTACTAAAGCTAGATGATCTCCCGAGAAATGTGGATGAGCATTCGCTTCTGTGGGTTTACCGTGGGTTGCCCAACGTGTATGAGCAATGCCCAATTTACCATCCAGAGGCTCGATAGAAAATTTATCCTTGAGGGCTTGCACCTTGCCTACTGCTCGGTGTGCAAATACACCATTACCATTGTTAATAGCGATACCTGAGGAGTCATAGCCACGGTATTCTAGTCGGCTTAACCCTTCGATTAAAATTTTTGATACATTACGGCGAGCAATCGCGCCAACAATTCCACACATGGATAAATCCTTTCAACGACTTATCAAGCTACTTTTAAAGAAGAGCTTGATATTATTCAATAGAGATTAACAGTCAAGCTTACAGACTTGGCTGTTACAGTTAAAATACTTTAGACAAGATCCACTTTTGTTAAGACTTTTTAGCAGCGCGAACCCAGTTGTCTTTTTGTGTTTGTCGGCTTCTGGCTAGCACTAGCTGATTCGCTTCAACATCCCGTGTGACCGTTGAGCCTGCCGCCACGGTGGCTCCTTCACCTATCCTTACGGGCGCCACTAACGACGAATTGGAACCAATAAAGACATTATCAGCTACTTGGGTCAAATGTTTATGCATGCCATCATAATTACATGTGATGGTTCCTGCTCCCACATTTACCCCAGCCCCCATGCGCGTATCACCAATATAACTTAAATGGTTAACCTTGCTTCCTTCACCAATGATGGCTTTTTTGGTTTCGACAAAGTTACCGATTTTAGCTTTGTCGGCAAGCTGAGTACCGGGGCGCAGTCGAGCAAAAGGACCAATATCGCAGTGTTTGCCAATAACGCTGTCTTCAATTAACGTATGACTTTTTAGAATCGTGCCATCACCAATTTGACAATCTTTTAGATGGCAGTTAGCACCGATCTCTACATTGTCACCCAAGACGACTTTGCCTTCGAAAATACAGTTGATGTCGATAACCACATCCTGCCCCGTGCTGAGTTCGCCACGAATATCAATTCGCGTTGGATCTAACAAGCTGGCACCATTTTCCATCAACACTCTTGCTTGCTGCTGTTGCCATTCTCGCTCAAGGGCTGCTAGCTGAATTCTATCATTGACACCAGAAACCTCTGCTTCGTTTTCGGGATGAACAGTAACAATCTCTACGCCATCTTGCGCTGCCATGGCAATAATATCAGTTAGATAATACTCTCCTTGGGCATTATTGTTGCTCAACGCTGCTAGCCATTTTTGTAGATGTTTATTAGGCGCCAATAAGATCCCTGTATTCACTTCATTAATTAGCAACTCTTTAGCAGAAGCGTCTTTTTGCTCAGTAATGGCAATTACCTGCCCTTGATCGTTGCGAACAATTCGACCATAGCCCATTGGGTTTTCAAGTTTTATCGTGAGTAAAACTAATGAATTAGGAGAAGACAACGCCGTCATGGCGTTTAGTGTGCTTGCCTGTATTAAGGGTACATCACCGTATAGGGTCAAAGTCGATCCGTGGACTTGCAAATGAGGAGCTACTCGACGCAATGCATCCCCCGTGCCTTGCGGATTATCTTGCCAAACAATATTGGCCGAAAAATTTTGACATTCAGCAGAAACTTTTTCTCCTTCATGCCCAACAATAAGATGCAATTTGGCCCCTGGTAGCTCTTTGGCTGTATTCAAAACATGCTGAACCATAGGAGTGCCCGCTATTTTATGCAGTACTTTTGGTAGGTTAGACTTCATTCGGCTGCCTTTACCGGCAGCTAAAATAGCAACATCAAGCGTCATCAAGCGTCCTTATTTATTGGCGTTTTTTAGTAAAAAGTATGAGTAGATGAAAGAATTGTGACCATTAGACCGCGACTCTCTTTTTTGCTCAAGCTAAATTGTCATTTTTTTTATGACAATCATTAAAAACAACACATTATTAACAAAGCTATTACAACTTAGATCAATAGCATTACTATACCAATCTATGTACCCCCCTTTCATGGAAGAAGACAAGGATTTAATGTGAAAACAATCTTAGTGACTGGTGGCACAGGATTTATTGGAAGCCATACCTGTATTGAGTTATTAAAGCAAGATTACGATGTCGTAGTCGTCGACAACCTTTGCAACTCTAGTCCACTCGTTTTGGAACGGATCGCTCAAATCACTAGCAAGAAAGCCACTTTTTATAAACTGGACTTGCTAGATAAGCCAAACCTAGAAAACGTTTTTCAAAAACATCCTATCGACGCGGTTATCCATTTTGCAGGATTAAAGGCCGTTGGTGAGTCAACAAAAACCCCCCTGAGCTACTATCATAACAACCTCACTGGAACGCTAGTTCTTCTCGACATAATGCAAAAGCATCATGTCTTTAATTTGGTATTTAGTTCATCAGCAACTGTTTATGGGGAAAACAACCCAATTCCCTATATCGAACATTTTCCTTTAAGCTCAACCAGCCCATATGGCCGGACAAAAGTAATGATAGAGCAGTTCCTTCAAGATGCCTTTAAAGCGGATTCTAGATGGAATATTTCATTGTTACGTTATTTCAATCCTGTTGGTGCTCATCCTAGCGGGTTAATGGGTGAAGATCCTAACGGCATCCCAAACAATCTAATGCCGTTTATCACTCAAGTTGCGATAGGCAAACGCGACAAATTAAATATATTTGGGGGCGATTACCCGACCCATGACGGTACAGGGGTACGTGATTATATTCATGTAGTTGATTTAGCATTAGGCCACATTAAAGCCCTCAAAAAGCTAGCACTCAACAAAACACCAAGCGTTGAAGCCTATAATCTTGGTGCAGGAAAGGGTTATAGTGTTTTAGATGTCGTAAAAGCGTTTGAAAAGGCCGCAGCTAAAAAGATATGCTACCAGATTGCTCCAAGACGCGAGGGCGATATTGCTGAATTTTATGCCGATTCAACAAAAGCCAAAAACGAATTAAATTGGCAGGTAGAATTGTCTTTAGAACAAATGTGCCATGACGCATGGAATTGGCAAAGCAAAAATCCAAACGGTTATCAATAAGAAGCCTTCAAAGTAAATGTTCCAAGCACACCTAGATGCCACCTAAAAGAGGTGGCATGTTATTTTACACTTGGACAACGATTACATTCCTTCTGAAGAAGCTCAACGAACAATCTTGCTGCGGGGCCAGTGCGCTCTCCTTTACCAAAAATAGCATACACATAAAAAGTACGTTCACTCCCAGAAACAAGGTTTAGCCGTTTTAATTTGCCACTTTGCAACGCATCGCTAATATCTGCTTTTGGCAACCAAGCAAAGCCGACGCCACTAGACACAATTTCCAATGCTGACTGCACACTGGAAACCGTCCAACGACGATCGGTTCCCAGCCAGCCCACATCCACAGAACTTTCCACGGCAGAATCACGAATAACCAACTGCAACTCTTGACTGAGCCGTTCATTATTAATAGGGAGCGTTTCTTGACCTAAAGGGTGATCCGACGCCACAACCGCCATCAACTCCACTTCTACAATTGGGTCAGCAAGGTAGCCTTTGGGTACAATACTACTTAGCACCAAGTCAGGATGCCCCAGCTTAAGTGCCTCTATACCACCACTTAACACCACTTCTTTCAATTGCACTAGAGTCCCTTGACTTTGTGGCTCGAACGCTCGCAATGCTCTTAATAATGCGGGGGTCGGAAAGACTTGATCGACAACCACCTCTAATTCTGGTTCCCAACCTTGTCCTAAGGTTTTCGCTAGCTCCTCCAAGTCCACCGCTTCTTGAATTAAGTGTCGCGATCGTCGTAATAAGACCTCACCCCGCTCGGTTAATTTTGCTTTACGGCCTTCGATAATCAGTAAAGGGTAACCAAGCTGCTCCTGAAGACGAGCCACCGTATAACTCACTGATGATTGGCTTTTGTGCAAAGCTTCAGCCGCTTGCGCAAAGCCGCCTTTATCGACAACCGCTTGCAAAACACGCCATTGCTCTAATGTCACTCTTGGGGCTTTCAATATTGCTCTCTCTTTATGACTTACCAGAAGCATTATTAGACAAATAAGCTTATTAACTTATCGTATTTTTCGATCACTATCCGCTAAATAGTGCGCTTTATTATCGAATAAACTGTCTTTATTATAACCCTATTAAGAAACTCACGGGACAAAATAATCCCATTAATGATAATTGGAGAGTAAATAATGCCGACTTTATTACGTATTGACTCTAGCGCTTCTGGTGACAACTCAAAATCTCGCCAACTGGCCAACGAATTCGTTGAAAAGTGGTTAGCAAAAAAACCTGAAGGAAAAGTTGTATCTCGCGATGTAACTGCCAACCCTTTGCCACACTTTACGGGTGAAACACTTGGCGCTCTTTTCACGCCAGAAGCAGATCGCAGCCCAGAGCAAAAAGCCATTGCTGCTATTGGTGACGAGTTAATTGAAGAACTAGAAGCCGCCGATATCGTGATCGTTTCTGCACCAATGTACAACTTCGGCATTCCATCTACTTTGAAAGCTTATTTTGACTACATTGCACGCGCTGGTCGCACTTTTGAATACACAGAAACTGGCCCTGTTGGACTTGTTAACAAAGACGCTTATGTTTTTGCTGCAAGTGGTAGCTTTTTAGCAGACACACCTGCCGACCACCAAGTTCCTCATATCCAAACTTTCTTAGGTTTTATCGGCTTGAATGTGAAAAACACCTTTGTTGCTGGCGGCCAAGCACTTGGCGAGCCAGGTGAAGAAGCCTTTAATAAAGCAAAAGCTAATATTGCTGAAGCGGTATAATTGTCACTCTGTATATAACACTCCTTTATTAAACAAAGCCCATAATGACAATACTGTTATTATGGGCTTTTTCATTTTCCTTGAGGGACTCAGGAAAGTGGGGGTCTCATATTCCTTGCGCTTTCAGACTGATGCGTTTTCTCGGCACATCCACCCCTAAAACCACCACTTTTATCACATCTCCCACGCGAACCACCTCCCTTGGGTCTTTGACAAAACGATTCGCCAGTTGAGATATATGCACTAGGCCATCTTGATGCACTCCAATATCTACAAACGCACCAAATGCCGCCACGTTGGTCACAACCCCCTCAAGCGTCATCCCCTCATGTAAGTCATTCATGCTCTGAACACTATGATCAAAGGCCGCATAGCGAAACTCAGGCCGAGGATCTCGCCCAGGCTTTGACAGTTCATCCAGAATATCTGTAAAGGTATAACTTCCCACTTGAGTCGCAAAGTCTGGTTCGCTTTTCAGCTGATTTAGCAATGCGCTATTTCTCATTAGCTCGCAGGCTTTCACTCCAAGCCGAGTAGCCATTTGCCTCACCACACAATACGACTCTGGATGCACCGCGGATGCATCCAATGGCTCTTTGCCATTCAACACTCTGATAAATCCTGCGCACTGCTCAAAACATTTCTCACCAATTCCTTTGATGCTTAATAACTCATGACGGGATTCAATACGACCCTTTTGGGCACGATAGTCAACGATATTTTGCGCCAATCGAGCGCTTAAACCAGAGACATAAGACAGCAAGGAGGCTGAAGCCAGATTCACGTCGACCCCCACTTTATTAACACAATCCTCTACCACTGCGCTCAGCGACTTCACTAGCTGGCTGGGCTTTACATCATGTTGATACTGACCCACTCCTATCGCCTGAGGCTCAATCTTAACCAATTCTGCCAAAGGGTCTTGAAAACGCCTGGCTATGGAGATAGCTCCTCGGATCGTCACATCTAAATCCGGGAACTCGGCTATTGCCACTTCAGACGCCGAGTAAACCGACGCCCCCGCTTCACTCACAACCACTGTTTTACAGTCTAGTTTTTTTGATCTAATTAAATCAGTACAAAAAGCCTCCGTTTCTCTAGATGCGGTTCCATTACCGATCGCCAACCAATTTATCTGATGTGTTTTCAGTAACGACCGTAAAGTGTTTCTGGCTGCCTGCGCTTGTTTATCTGGTGAAAAAGGGTAAATCACAGTCGATGCTTTTACCTGAGCCAACTCATCAATGACCGCCAGCTTCACACCATTACGAAAACCTGGATCTACCCCTAATACACGGCACCCCCCCGCCGGCGCTGACATTAATAAATCCTTGAGGTTATCGGAAAATACCTTTATTGCACCCTCTTCAGCGCGCTCCTTTAATTCAGACAAGACATCCGATTCTAGCTTTAAGAATAACCTGCTTTGCCAAACAAGCGATAAATAGTCATACTGACGCTTTGTTAAAGGAGAAGAAGAGAGCACGGTTGCAGAAAAGAGATTATTTAATGTAGGAATGTTCAGCCATGAAGGAGCCTCTTTTTCTAACCCTACTTCTGAATATCGAACCCCCAATTTTAACATCGACTCCTTTTTACCACGAAAAAGTGCTAATAAACGATGGGGCGGCACTTTTTTAATCGGCTCCTGATAATCAAAATAATCTTTATATTTATCTCCTATTTCTTGCTTCCCCCGAATAACCTTACTGACTAGCTCCCCTTTCTCCAATAGTACAGCCCGGCCTTTTTTTAACAGATCACTATTCATAGACAGCGCTTCCATGATGATCTCTTGGGCGCCTTTTAGCGCATCCTCAAGAGGCATAGATACATCATGGTTAGACTTAAGCCATATTGCCACGAGTGCCCGCTCATCGTCTCCAGACTGAGCCCACAAACGCTCTGCTAAAGATCCTAAGCCCAGCCCTCTCGCCAAGTCTGCATTTGTTTTACGCGTTTTTTTAAACGGTGCATAGAGATCTTCTAACTCTGTTTTCGTTTCAGCCCGTTTTATTTTATCCGCCACTTCTAGTGGATAAGGCGTAATAGATTTCAAACTTTCCAGAATACTATGCTGGCGCTTATATAGCTCAACAAGATATAACCAGCGATCATGAAAGCGTCGTAGATTCACATCGCTCATTCCTCCCGTCATATCCTTACGATAGCGAGCAATAAAAGGAACACTGACGCCTTCTTCGAATAAACAAATAATACTTTCACTCATTTTATTTGTTAAAGAAAACTCATTACTCAAGGTATTTGCTATCTGCCTCATTTTTTACCCCGTTTTTTACACTTTTCAATCATTAGACTGTTTTATTTGTGTCGCATCTTTGGATTTTTTTTATTAGAATCGGCAAACAAACTTGAAATAGTTAGAATATGAGTCAAACTATAGAACAATCTATTGGATCATTTTACAGCAACTGAGTCATCTGCGAATATTGTTTATTCGCATGTCCGCTGACAAAAAGGCAATCACTCGTCTTCTGTCAGTATCATTTCGACACTTACTTGAGTCTAAGGATGAATCTCTTTTTCGGTGTAGAACATAAAACCATCCGTTCTTAACAGATATATTAGGGGAAACTTATGAGTTTATTACTTGAATTAGCTGGCAATAAAGCCAAAGCACGTGCTGCAGCGAAAGAACTAACGGTCGCTCAACTTGAAAACCTTATTGCTGGCTTCACAAATGCGTTAGAAAAAGTCAAAGAAGAAGAGCAAGCTCGTCAAGCTGAAGAGGCAGAGAAAGCGGCTCGCGCTGAAGAAATCGCGACACTGATTGCGAAAAGCGGCCTTACCATGGAAGAGGTAGCCCTATTAAGCTCACCAAAGTCTAGCGCTAACAAAGGCAAAACCGTTGAGCCTAAATACCGTCTTACCATTGACGGCAAGACACATGAGTGGACAGGCCGTGGTCGTACACCAAAAGTATTCCAAGAATACTTTGATGCTGGCAATAGCCGTGAGAGTGTTGAAATCAAATAATTTCACCGCTAAAAAGAATAGACAATAAAAAAGCGACTTAAGTCGCTTTTTTATTGTCTATTCTTTTTATCTTATTTTTTATCATTATCTGCACTGCGGATCAAAAAGCAGCACAGTACACAGCGATATTTCTATTTTTCTCTAAAAGCATGCCTAATAAGCACTATTGCACAGCCCAACATGCCACCTAACAGCACTCCTAAAATAGCAATCAATGGTCGTTTTGGTGAGGTTCTACTTAGCGGCGCCTCAGGACTTTCAATAAATTGATAGGTAGAAAAAGCAAGATTGTTATCTATTTTACTAGCAGCAAGCAGCGACAGCTTAGCTTGAATTTGCTGCAAACGAGGCTCAATAATCGTTAATTGCTTCTGACTTAGTGCATCCAATACTTTAACCTTGGCAGCTAGAGCACTTGCTCCAATATTAATCGGAAATATCTCATCATTGCCTAGGTTCTGTTGCGGTTTATTAATCCCTGCAGCTTTTGCAATATCTAAGGCATACTGAGCTCTCTGACGCTCATTGATTAACTTTGCCATTGCCTGATCACTAATCAGTGACTGCTTATGCTCTAGCTCACTTTGCTTTGCTTGCAATACAGATTGAATATTAGCAAGTGCAACAGCGCGTGCTTTTTCTGCAACATAATTGATATAGCCATTTAAAAAACGAAGACTTTTATTTGAAGTGTTTTGCTCACCCTTTAATGTATATGATTCAGCTTCTTGATTGCCCGATTTTAGTGGCAATGCTGACAATTTTTGATACCACTTAGCATATAATATTGCTTGGCTATCTTCTAATTGTTTCTTATCATCCGGCTTCTCTAAAGCTAGCTTATTTAGCTCCTCTTTAAAGTCTGACGCAGTTGAAATATAGGCTTTCTTATTCGCCCGCGACTCAAATTGTTGTATAAAAATATCAAACAGGGTAGCGGGTAAAGTAAACTGATCCAGCTTGTTACTCACCAAAACGGTGCCATCTTCTTGGTAGATATCAAAAGCAGGCTGTAAATCCCCTACCACCTTACGATAATTGGAAAAATCACTGATTTGCGGAATGGTAACAATAGCCTCTGTTGTCCATACCTGCTTTGCCAACAAGGCATAGGTTACAGCACCTACAGTACAGATAATCGTTGCTATGATAATGATCCATTTCCCCTTCCAGAGGGCTAGCAATAATTCTTTTAGATCTATTTCATCATCACTTTGAAAGGGGGTTCTAGATACAGAAGGCTCCTGCAATTGGCGGGTTTGCTCCACAATGTTTCCTTTTCTTATGTCAATAACAATTAATAATAGCGAGATAGCGGCACAAAAAAAGGCTCAACTACAACAAGCAAATAATACGAACTATAGAGTAATTTTTTTATAAATCAAATCCCACACACCGTGACCTAGCTTTTCGCCACGCTGTTCAAATTTAGTCAATGGACGTGATTCTGGTCGCGGATAATATTGCCCCTTACCAGCGGCATTTTCATAGATGGTCTGCGCTTCCATAACCTCCATCATATGCTCGGCATAGGGCTGCCAGTCTGTTGCCATATGAAAATAGCCATCTGTTTTTAAAACATTTGCCACTTGTTGTGCAAATAACGGCTGAACAATGCGACGTTTGTTATGTTTCTTTTTATGCCAAGGATCAGGAAAGAATAATTGAAAACCACTGGCTGCCTTTTCCGGCAGACAATTCGCCATCACTTCGATAGCGTCATCACAATAGACCCGTAAATTCGTGATACCAGACTCTTTTGCCAGCATCATCAGCTTTGCTACACCGGGGGGATGTACTTCAATACCGATAAAATCTTTCTCTGGAGCATTTTTTGCCATTTCGGCGAGAGAGGCGCCCATTCCAAAACCGACTTCAATGATCACATCGGATTGACGACCAAACACTTCTTGATAATCAATTCGGCCACTCTCTAATTCGAGACCATAAAATGCCCAATTAGCATCGTAGTTTTTCTGTTGACCTTCGGTCATCCGACCACCTCGCACAACAAAACTGCGAATGGTGCGTTTCTTAATAGGCTCCTGATTGTCTATCATAGTGTCTTGCATTATCTCTATATCAAGTAAGTGAATAGTATCTAGTGAATGGCTGTTAATAGGCTCACCAATATAATGGTCGGGTATATTACCGAAAAGAGCATTTTTTGTCCCCTACCTATTACTATTTTCAACAATCAATTGACCTTAAACTGACCTTGCCACAGATTTTTTGCCAAAAGAAACCAAGCAAGCAAATATAAGACACCACCAATAGGCGTAATCGCCCCGAACCAAAGTACACCAGTGAAAGTCATCACATAAAGGCTACCAGCAAAAAAAACATTACCAACGAGAAAGCATACAATGATTTTTCTAACGGCAGGAGTATAGGAAAACAAAGCGGCGACAATAAGGGATGCCAATGCATGATACATTAAATATTGGCTCCCCGTATGCCACCAGGATAAGGCTCTTTCACTTACCATTTTAGTCAGGGCATGGGCTCCAAATGCTCCAGCGGCAACAGATACAAAACCTTGTATAGCCGCAAAACAGGCTAATTTAGCCGGAAAAGCAGACGTTTTTGACATAAATTATTCCAATACATTTAGAAAACCATTACTCCCAATAGCAAAGTAATGGCCATCATTTGAAAAAGACAGGGCAAGTACACTCGCACCTGTAGGTTGCAACGTGTCTCTGAGATGAAGATCCCACTTCTTTAACTCTTGTCCGGTCAACATATCCACCAAAGAGACTTGATGATCAACCCCTCCAATTAAAAGTTGCTGATCGTTTCTCGAAAATACCGCACTGCTAATGGTTCTCTTACGAGACGTTAAGGACCCTGTATAGATAGTAGTGATTTCTTGGCCAGTTTGTGTTGACCACACTTTGGCCGTTCCTAGCTGTGCAGAACCAAAGGCATATTTACCATCATCAGACAAGGCTACTGCCGCAATTTGATTACTTAGCGTCCACTCAAATTTCTTTTTACCTGTCTGGATATCCCACAAGGTAACATGGTATTTGTCATCCCCTGTGAGAGCCAAACGACCATCAGGTGACACGTCTACAGCCCGAACTATAGCGCCGGTACGAAAGGTTTGCTTTATTCCTCCATTTTTAACATCAAAATAACGGGCCGTTTGATCATCTAAACCCACGAGAGCAAAATCGCCGTTATCCGTCAATTTTAATGACTGGATATTGCCTGGAGTGTCCCAAAAACCGACAGAGTGACCATCTGATGTACGCCACAATACCAAGGTCCGAGCAGACCCTGTCGCGGCAAATTCACCCGTCGGATCAATATCTGCACTAATAATGGACGTATACTCACCTTTAGCATGATTCCAATTATACCGTCTATCATTAAGGGCAGTCTGCCAATAGCTACCACCGTGTTCAATTGAGCCGACCACAGCGGCGTTGCCGTCCTCACTCAGGGCGGCGGAATAAAGCCCTTGTACAGCAAACTCTTCTACCCTTATTGGCGCTTTTTCGGAACAAGCAGACAACACCAAAGTGCTGATAATAAATAGAGAAAGATTACGCGCTTTTTTCGCTGTGGGCCTCATGAAGCTCCTCAATTAATCTATCTTCTAACTGAAAACGTTCTGCCATTACCACTGCAAGGGTTTTCATGGAGCACGGAAGCGCCTCCAACTGTGCACTGACGTGCTTTTGAGTGTCATACTTATCGTTAAATTCAAGAGCTACTTCCGTGCTCTCATCGATTTCGGGCATCAACTCATTTAACAGTTTTAAAGCTGAATCATCCTTAAACTCTTGAGCTTCTAGAGCCAGTTGCTCATACACATTAAAGTGCCCCACAGATACATAATCCACCAGTAATTCACATAAGTGTTGAATTTTCGGTGTATCCATTTGGGTATATTCTTCAAGGTCGCGCAATGTCACCCAACTCTCTATTAAATGCTGTCTCTGCTTAAGCCAACGGTCAATAATGTCATGAACACCACCCCAGCGCTCTTGTGCTGTTTTACATCTCTCTAACATAGAATATCTCCATCCGCACGACGATAGTAAAAACACGCCTCGCTTAATTATAAATTTCGAATTTTCTTACTCAGTTAAATAAGAGCATATTCCGAAGCGATATCCCCCGCAAGAGAAGGACAAAGGGTAATTTGTAACGTTTCAGTTAGGCTAGGTGACTAAGTGAAAACGCCATTAGCAAACCGCTGAATCTAAACATTCCAATCATTAATGTTTAACGTCTTGTTTTCCTGAGCGAAAAGCAATCCAGACATTAACGATGGCCATTAAAGCGAACATAACTAGGGTCCAACCGGGAATACTGACACCAAGGAAAGTCCATACTACTTCACCACAATCGCCCGTTCCCATTATCATTGCTCGCGCGACACTTTGCCATGGGAAGGCACTAATCATATAACTTAATCCTGGCATACAAGCCGGCAAATCATCCACGGGAAGGTGTTGCAAATACAAGTGGCGGATAGATAATGCCGCCCCCATTAATGATAAAACCACCACTGTGACAGAAAACCACTGCCGGCGTTTCTCATTCGCTGTTAACGCTGAAAAAATCGACACTAGACCAATAAAGAAAAACACAATACGCTGCAGCATACATAATGGGCACGGTTCAAGCCCCATTTGATATTCCATATAAAAAGCCACACCTAATAAAACAAATGCCGCTAAACCAACCACGCCATGGAAGCGACGAGACGACATTCTCTTAATCATAGACAAGAGCATAGAGATTCCTTATATTCCATAGAGTTACATTGAGCAAAAATGGACATAAACAAACGAGAAAAGTTCCAAATTACTACTGACATACACATTTAATCGCAGTTAGTATACTGTCTATTGCCATAAATACGAGACATCACCATGTTCAGAACGGCTCCCTTAGCAATTATTCGCCTTTTCGCTCTTCCCATTTTTCTATTCAGCCTGTTGACGGTAACAGCCCATGCTGAGGAGGATGCAGGAAAAACGCCACCCGTTTACATCGAAATCAGACCGCAATTTGTCGTTAACTTTGAAAGTAACACCGCAAGGCTTAGGTATATAAAAACCAGTATTACACTGCAAACCGACGCAGGAGATAAAGCGTTAATTGAAGAGAACATGCCACTGGTCAAAGATGCTCTAGTGATGTTTCTAAGCTCTAGAACCAGCGACCAAGTGACTGGTGCACAGGCAAGAGAAAAAACACGCATTGAGGCGGCTAAGGATTTAAATAAGGTTCTTAAAGAGGAGACCGGAAAAGAACCTGTGAAAAGTGTGCTATTTGGCAGTTTTTTAACGCAATAACGGCTTAGGTTAAAAAAGGGAAGGGAATGACTGTGAGCAACAAGCATCCGATCAATGCAGTCTTCTACCCTCCCCCCAGTTAAGCAACAGTTTATAGTTCTTTAATATCGTCTGGGCTCACATAACCCGCTACTTTATCAACAGGTTCATTATTAAAAAATTTATCCATCTGCTCCATAATGTATTTGCGGGCATCCGGCTTCATTAAATTTAACTGCTTTTCATTGATCATCATAGTTTGCAGCACTTGCCACTCTTGCCACGCTTGTTTAGATATGGTTGAGAGAATATCTTGACCTCGCGCCCCAGGTAGTGGTGCACGATCCAGAGCTTCCATCTCTTTTTGATATTTCTTACAGAATACGGTATTTGACATGATGTGCTCGCTATCTAGTGGGTTCAATCTGTGCGGTCTATTATGACCGTTTAATCTTTTTCAACTATTTATGGTGTTGTGGACATAGAAATCAAGCGTTTCTCAGTCAGCTATTTCATTCAATAGAGACGACCTCACTCAATAAAGTACGTACTGGAGCAGGTAAGCCCAAAGTCATCACGTCACTGAGAGCAAACCATTGATACTTCCCCTCCTCCATCACTGCGTTGACCTCTCCAATTCGGACATGACTGGGTTCGATATCCAAATGATAAT
Organism: Marinomonas spartinae; assembly: GCF_900089775.1. GTDB lineage: Bacteria > Pseudomonadota > Gammaproteobacteria > Pseudomonadales > Marinomonadaceae > Marinomonas > Marinomonas spartinae. Next base: position 818,468 of record NZ_FLOB01000001.1, on the reverse strand, counting down.
GACTAAAGGTGTGCCGGAACGCTGTCAGAGCAGTGATATTATGAATATTAGTTTGAAAACGCTGCTCAACATGCATGACCACACTTTCGTCGCTGGCAAGCTCAGGCAAACTCCACAACCCGCCCCAAATGCCTGTTTGAGGACGCTTTTCCATCAACACTTGGTTATCGTCATTTGATATCACTAAGAACTGCAAACGCTTTTCTGGCTTAAGCGCTTTCTTGGGCTTACGAACCGGAAATTGTGTTGGATCCTGAGTTTGACGAGCTAGACAGTCGGCTTCAAGTGGGCACAACAAACACTGAGGTTTAGAACGGGTACATAAGGTTGCCCCAAGATCCATCATAGCTTGAGTATAATCACCACAGCGCTCGCTCGGCATATAATGCTCAGCCAATTCCCACATAATATTTTCTGTTTTCTTCTCACCTGGCCAAGTGGGAACCGCATGAAACCGTGCTAGCACGCGTTTCACATTACCATCTAAAATCGCAGCCTGCACACCACGAGAAATCGATAGAATTGCCGATGCGGTAGAACGCCCAATACCAGGTAATTCACAGACACCTTCAACAGAATCTGGAAACTGAGAATCCCAATCATCCACTAAAACTTTAGCGGCCTTATGCATGTTTCGTGCACGAGCGTAATAGCCCAAACCACTCCAATGGGCTAACACCTCCTCCTGATCCGCCTCCGCCAGCGCTTCAACCGTCGGAAACGCCAACATAAACTTCTGATAATAGGGAATAACAGTGGCCACTTGCGTTTGCTGCAACATGATCTCGGAAATCCAAACACGATAGGGAGTTTTATTCACTTGCCAAGGTAGGTTTTTACGTCCGTACTTATCAAACCACGCCAGTACGCGAGGCGCAAAATTTTCAACTGGTTGCATTACTGTCTCACGATTGTCTTACTCAGCGACATACATCGAACAGCGTCTAGGGAAGAGGTCAATTGAGCGCCCTCTTCCCCATCAACTTATTCACATTAAAATAAACTCTTTAGTTTATCTTTTAGCTTATCTCTAAGCTTTTTCTCTTCTTCTTGGCGTCTTGCTTTAAGTTTCTCTTTCAGTTTTTCCTTCTCAGCTGCGACTTTATCCTTTAGTTCTTGTTTTGCTAAATCCGCAAACAAAGCTCCAAACTTCTTCAAATCAGGCCGACATAAACCAGCAGGATCATCCGAAAAATGCCCCTTACAAACAATAGGGAACGCCAGTTTAGTGATTTTATCATTGACTCGACAAGCATGATCAAGACTGCTGCCACTAAGTGCCACATTGGCTTGATAGTCCAGCGCCTGTTTAGGCAAAGAAATAATACCGTCTCCAGTCACCCGAATGCCTGCCGATGTCAAGACCAGGCCTGGAGTCGAAATTTGTCCATTTACAATGCGTGCTGGAAAAGTCATATTTTCAAATGGCGTATCATTACCAAAGTCTTTGTCATTGATAGACTCTTTGCGAACAGCGGCTATGCCTTTACACACAGTTCGAGTGATATTCATTCCCACCAACGCACCTTTCTTAATATGAACCAATAAGTCCCCCTGTAAAGAGGACATCATATCCGCGAGGTGATTCCCTTGAGCGGACAGTTCACCATCCACGAACGTAGTACCGCGTAACTTATCCATCTTCATGTAATCGTGTAATAAAGGCTGAATCTGCACACCGGATACTTTTGGCTCCAGTCTCATCCTAGGCGTATTACCACTCACATCAAGAGTGGCTTTCACTTCTGCTTGCCCCTGGTATAAGTGAATTAAAGCCGGTGATACCCGTACAACACCGTTCCCCACTGTCGCGTCCAGCGCCACCTTATCAAGCTGCATTTTTTTGAAGATGACATTCTTCAATGAAACACCTAAATGCCCTTCTAAAGAACGAATTAGGTCCACTGGAATAAGGTCTTTACTCGACTCGGCAACACCAGTTTGAGGCGTTTGATTATGACCTTGATTTGCTTCCTTCTTATTACCAGCAGCTGGCGTCTGAGAGGCACTGCTTGAAGCTGTTTTCTCCGAAGGTAGCGTTTCAGGAGGTAAGTAGCGATCCAAATCCAACCCACCCCCTGCAATATTAATATCCCAACGTAACGGCGAAAAATCGATACCTGCACTGGCGTTGATCTTACTACCATCTAGGAGTAAAGACATCGGCTGAACTAGGAGAGTATCTTTATCACCGTGCAAGGTGATAGCCAGTTGAGCTTCGGTTAATGCCTTGCTATCCGACATATTAGGCGGCGTCATTTTCAGCTTTTTCATGACTTCCCTAGGATTAAAGGGTGCAATAGCAAGCTTGCCATTATATTCAGGATCACTTAACACTTGAAAAGCCTGTACGCTTGCATTCGCCGTCATACCCAATGTTTTTAACACTAACCCCTGCGCCGATAAGGTTTCCTGCGGCACATCCATGTCTACTTGGGAAGCTTGCAAGCTGGCCTTGAATGGACTTGTAGGCAGCTTATCCCCCGACGCAGTGGTAGAAAGGTCCACATTATTCAAAGAAAACGCTTCACGTTCCGGAAAAAATGTCAGGTCAGCATCCAGTTTTACCTCAGCATTAATGGGATGCTTGCCTTGCAAATCGCTTTGCTTAACCATCAGGTTCATCGCCAATGGCCACGCCTTATTCCACTGCACATCACTCAATTCTACGTTCATGACAGCGTTTACTTTTTGCTTATTCACCGCATTGGTGTAAGTGATATCGGCATTTTTGATAATCAGTTTGTCCAAATGTAGATTTGGTAAAGCGCGTTTAAACGGATCACTTGCCGATGTTGCATAATCAGCCTGATTACTCGAACTGGCTTGACTAGATTGGGCGTTATTGGTTTTGCTCGCCTGAGTCTTACCTTGAACTTTTGCCTTCGCCCCATCTACATTACGCTGCCAATTAGCATGACCTTGTTTATCTACTGACAAATTGGCTTTTAAGTTCACCAACTCTACCGTATCCACATCAATGTTGCGTTTTAAAAGAGGTAATACCGCCAGCCCAAACTCTGCTCGATCAAACTGCAATATCTCAGGATCTTTCCCTAACGCCACGCCAATATGACTCAAGGAGAGCCCAAAATGAGGGAAAAAAGACCAATGAATATCGCCATCCATTCGCAAACGTACATCAGCTTTTTCAAGCGCTACCTTTTGAATCTCCTTTTTAAAGTCATTGGGATTCACAAAGATCATGACGTACGCTACCAGGGCGACCATCAATACCAAGAGAACACCGATTAAGATCGCTAACCTTTTTATCCACACCATGTTACACCCCTTAAATCCTCTTCGACTGCAACTTATTAAGTCATCACTCATACAAATTAAGCTGATCCAATGATCGTCATCATAACATCCGATAAGATACTTTATCTCCCTCAATAACGCCTTTATCGACTTAATAGCAACAAGTCATCAAAAAGGACAAAGGAAGGGATAGAAGCCAACGACGCCAGACTCTATAATACAAGCCTAATTTTTATAACATGATGTCAAATCATAGCAACTCACTATGGAGAAGCTTCAATGTCCGATCGGATCGCCAGTGTCGAGCGTAATACGCTTGAAACGCAAATCAAAGTGTCTATTAACCTAGACGGTACCGGAAAATTCAACTGTGAAACAGGCGTCCCATTTCTTGACCATATGCTGGATCAAGTGGCTCGTCACGGTCTAATTGACCTAGATATTCATGCCGTTGGTGATTTACACATTGACGCTCACCATACAGTGGAAGACCTTGGTATTACCATGGGGCAAGCCTTTGATAAGGCCATTGGAGACAAGAAAGGCATCAAACGTTATGGTCATGCTTACGTACCTTTGGATGAAGCATTATCTCGTGTGGTCATCGATTTTTCGGGTCGTCCTGGCTTAGAAATGCATGTTCCCTTTACCCGTGCTTCCGTTGGCGGCTTTGATGTGGACCTTTTTTCCGAGTTTTTCCACGGTTTTGTTAATCATGCAAAAGTCACGTTACACCTAGACAATCTTCGTGGCAAAAACACCCACCACCAAGCGGAAACCATTTTCAAGGCATTTGGGCGCGCTTTACGTATGGCATTAGAAGTGGACGAACGAATGGCTGGCCAAATGCCGTCGACAAAGGGCTGTTTGTAGGAAGCTTTTATGACGAATGTAAAGAACGATAGAAAAAATGTTGTAAAAAAATCCGTTGTCGCAGTCATTGATTACGGTATGGGGAATTTACACTCAGTTGCCAAAGCCCTTGAGCATGTAGCGGATGAAAACACCGAGGTGATTGTAACCAGCGACCCTCAAATCATTGACTCTGCGGATCGTGTCTTGCTGCCAGGTGTTGGGGCAATTCGTGACTGCATTGGGGAAATGCATCGAACAGGCCTTGTTCCAAGTATCCGAAAAGCCATGGCAGATAAGCCTTTTCTCGCCATTTGTGTGGGCATTCAGTCTCTCATGTCCCACAGTGAAGAAAATGAAGGTGTAGCGTGCCTCGATCACTTTAAGGGCAATGCTTTGTTTTTTGGCAACCAACATAAAGACCACGATGGCAGCAAACTAAAAGTGCCTCATATGGGGTGGAACCAAGTTAAGCAAACAATCAAACATCCTTTATGGGAAGACATTCCTGACCAAGCCCGTTTTTATTTCGTGCATAGCTTCTACGTGGTGCCTGAAAACAAGGACGAAGTAGCGGGTACTTGCGATTACGGTTTAGAGTTTTGTGTCGCCTTGGCCCGCGATAATGTATTTGCCGTCCAATTCCACCCAGAAAAAAGCCATAAAGACGGTTTGCAACTATATAAAAATTTCCTTAACTGGGATGGCAAACCATCACTTTGATTGAAAGGTACTGTGACTTAAAGATTAGGAGCCAACTATGGGCTTAGCAAAACGAATCATCCCTTGTCTTGATGTAGACAATGGCCGTGTTGTAAAGGGTGTTCAGTTCTTGGATATCCGTGATGCAGGCGACCCAGTCGAAGTCGCTAAACGCTATAATGAACAAGGCGCAGACGAAATTACGTTTTTGGACATAACGGCCAGCTCTGATGACCGCGAAACCACGGTTCATATGGTCGAAGCCATTGCCAGTCAGGTTTTTATTCCACTTACCGTCGGTGGCGGCATCCGTACCTGCGAAGATATTCGCCGTATGTTAAACGCGGGCGCCGACAAAGTGGGTATCAATACGGCGGCAGTGTTTAATCCGGAATTTGTCCGTGAAGCCGCACAGCGTTTTGGTTCCCAATGTATCGTGGTTGCCATTGACGCGAAGAAAGTTAGCGACAAAGGGGAATCTGATAGATGGGAGATTTTTACTCACGGAGGTCGCAAACCGACAGGACTGGATGCGATTGAGTGGGCGAAAAAAATGGTCGAGTATGGTGCTGGAGAAATACTACTAACCAGTATGGATCGTGACGGCACAAAAAACGGCTTCGACCTAGGCTTAACATGTGCTATCAGTGAAGCGGTACATGTACCTGTGATTGCTTCTGGCGGTGTGGGCAATTTAGATCATCTTGTCGATGGCGTACTTGAGGGCAAAGCGGATGCCGTACTAGCAGCTAGTATCTTTCACTTCGCTGAATACAGCATTCAAGAAGCGAAAGAACGCATGATGGCAGCTGGTATAGAAATGCGCATGTCATAATAGACAACGCCTTATGATCCGCTTTCAAAGCAGGACAAAGCGAGCTGCATGGAACGAAAAGGGCATACTCTACTTTAATCGGGTAGCCTGTTTAATAACTACTCCATTTTTATAACACCTAATCAAGAGCGTAGGATTGTTGTATATCAGAACTTGGGGTAACGGCCTTTTTATCATTTTTAGGCGGCACAGCAAACTCAAACAACACCGATCGATGACTACCATCCTCTTGCGTCATCGTGACGTCTAGCTGCCAAGTAATCGTATTGTTATCAGACCCTGGTAACAATATGTTTGCCTGCCATTTATTTTGAACAGGACGCTGTGTCAACTCCATGGAGCTAACCCCCATATAGTGATCCTTACCCTGTAGTGTAAATTGAATCGAATCCACATTACTCGCCAGCTTTTTGGGAAGTTGTAAAGATAGCTGCATGGGCTCATTGGCATGAATACCATTATCAAATACCAAAGTAGCAGTCTTATCGAGACCATTGAGCGGAGCGGTGCAGGTTTTCATATTTTTGCTGCACTGAACAACGGCCACATAAGGCTGCTGCGGCAGAATACGATCCATCCCCCAGGTCAAGGCAAGCACAATAAGAAGTAAGAGCGCACCCCAATAAAAGACTTGCCTCAACCTTACTGTACTCATGGTGTTTTGCTTAGCGATATTTAATTTCATCATGGGACTAAGTTTACAGCGCTAAAATCAGAACCTCTAGCATCAGAGTGAGGAGTGATTCTGCAATTTTAGAGCAGAAAAAACGCGTTACTTGCCGTCAATGTGCAGTGCCGAGTACAATCTTTAAAAACAGACACAGGGTAAGATCCCTAGCTCTGTCAACAATAAATACGGCTTGCCGATTGATTAGAAGGAAGACTGCTTGACCACCCTAAAAAATGCCCTTAATGCGCTGGCGAAACACTGTCAGCAGGCAGACTCTTCAGCCCTGACATTTCATCGTGGAGTCGAAAGAGAAGCCCTCCGTGTTGACCGTGCATCAGGGCGGATTTCTCATAAACCACATCCCGTTGCATTGGGCTCAGCCCTCACTCACCCCTCAATTACGACGGACTATTCCGAAGCGTTAATGGAATTTATTACACAAGTTCACCCGAGCGTTGAGGGCGTCATCAGCGAACTAGAAGACATTCACCATGTTGTTAATCAAGAGCTCAACACTCATAACGAGTTCCTTTGGCCTGCGAGCATGCCCTGTTACTTAGAGAGCAATGAAGATGTTCCCATCGCCTATTTTGGCGAGTCTAACACAGGCAAACTCAAGCGTATTTACCGTGAAGGGTTATCCAATCGCTATGGTCGCATCATGCAATGCATCGCAGGTATGCACTACAACTTCTCTTTCGATAAGGGATTTTGGCGTTTCTTGGAACACTACAAAGGCAAGACTAACTTAACGCCAGAACAACACCAGGAATTCCAGTCCGACCAATACTTCACACTGATTCGTAATTTCCGACGTAATTCTTGGATTCTTTCTTGGTTATTTGGCGCTTCTCCCGCTATCGATACCAGCTTCTTACCAAGTAAGCCTAACAGTCTGTCTCTATTAGATCCAAAGACTTGGATTGGCCCCAAAGCCACGTCTCTACGTATGAGTGACCTAGGCTACCAGAATAAAGCACAAGCCGACTTATATGTGTGTTATAACGAAGTTAGCACCTACATCAGCACCATCAAAAAAGCCCTAAAAACCCCCTATCAACGCTATGAAGAGATTGGTGTAAAAGTAGAGGGAACATACAAACAACTTAATAGCAACTTGCTACAAATTGAAAATGAATACTACAGTGACATTCGACCCAAACGGGTGACACAACCTGGGGAGCACCCTAGCGAGGCGTTACAGGCCCGAGGGGTTGAGTACATAGAAGTTCGTATCATGGATATTGACCCTAACTCCAGCATTGGCATGCAAGCCTCGACGCTATATTTCCTTGATACTTTTTTGCTGTACTGTATGTTGAACAACGACGAGCAACTCAATGCAGAAGAATGCCATGCCCTTCGCCTTGCTCAGCAAGATATCGCGGTACATGGGAGAGATGCCGAACATCTGTTTGATTTTGGCCAAGGCCCTGTATTGCTAAAAGAAAAAATCCGCACCCTGTTAGAAGAGCTTCGTCATGTCGCGACTTTCTTATCTGAGAACACAGGTAATGATGCCTATATGTCTGCCATTGAAGTACAGCTCAGCAAGCTCAGCAACCTCTCTCAACTTCCCTCTCAAAAACTGATTCAACAATGTGAAGAGCATAAGGGATACCAGTCTGCAATGCTTTCATTAGCGAACCAACAACAATCAACTTGGTTAAAGACGCCACTTAGCCATGAGTTATCGCAACGCTTTGCGCAGCAAGCCTCTGACTCTCTAATGGAACAAAAACAGATTGAAGAGAGTGATGAAGTGGACTTTGATACATTCCTTACCGCATATTTGCAGCAGCAATAAACGTCATTAAGTCCGAAAAAAAACGCCTCTCGGGGCGTTTTTTTTCGTTTTCATTCTTCGAGATAAGCGCTTCTCAAAAACAATAACCCACAAGAAATCATCTGCGAATTAAAGTGTTCGGTTACGCATTTGGGGAGATAGGAATATCGTCCAGATTATCAAACACCAACCAGTCTGCTAGTTTTATCCGCAGATCATCAACACCATCCCCGCTTAATGCCGAAAAGGTTTGCGCACTACCATCAACACCACGCTCTTTTAGGGTTCTTTCCACTTGCAACTTAGCTGATTTTGCTGGGCCTCGTTTAAGCTTGTCTGATTTAGTGAGCAGCACATGCACTCGCATATTATTTGCCTTCGCCCAATTCAACATCATTTCATCAAATTCTTTTAGGGGATGTCGGATATCCATCACTAAGATGACCCCCGCCAAAGAACGACGATTCATCAAATAATCTTGCATGTGCGCTTGCCAAACTTTTTTCATTTCAATTGGCACTTTCGCAAAACCATAACCTGGCAAATCAATCAAACGGCGATCTTCTAGGTTCAAACCAAAACAGTTAATCAACTGAGTTCGACCGGGAGTTTTGGATGTACGTGCCAACTTTTTTTGATTCGTCAACGTATTCAAAGCGGTGGACTTCCCCGCATTAGAGCGACCAGCAAACGCAACTTCAATCCCTTGATCTAATGGGCACTGTGAAAGTTTCTCGGCACTCTTAATAAAGTGAGCGGATTGGAAAATAGAGTCAAAAGGGGTCATAAGTTGGTATTCGTCAGTAGAATTTAGCGTTCACGTTTATTCGTCGGTTGTATATAATGCCTGTGAATCGCTCGGTTTACCACGTTTAGTCAGCTTATTCTAACAAATTACACTTTTTTAGTGGGCACTGAGGGTTAGTTAGAAGACTGTAGAAGTTAGCAAGCGAAGAAAACAGTCAGATCTCTCTTTATCAGAGCAACGATTATTAGGCTACTACTAAACAGACACTATTTAATTATTTAAGAGCTACTACCCAAAAAGGTTGCTACATGATCAAAGCTCTATTCACCAGCTTATTACTTTTTGTCATTTCCCCACTGGTTCTCGCCCAAGGCGACCCCATTGCAGGCAAATCTCTCACCACTACCTGTGCAGCTTGCCACGGACAGGACGGAAACAGCACCATTAACCTCTTTCCTAAACTGGCAGGCCAGCAAGAAAACTATTTATTAAAACAGCTGCAAGATATTCAGTCGGGAAAACGAGTTGTCCCCCAAATGACTGGCCAGCTCAACGCCCTAACTCAACAAGATCTTTCCGATATTGCGGCGTACTTTGCTCATCAAACCATAAAGATAGGTAAAGCCAAACCAGACTTAGTTGAACAAGGCGAGCAACTCTTCCGCTTTGGCGACCCCAGCAGAGCCATTCCCGCTTGTTCTGCATGCCATGGCCCGGCTGGACGCGGCATTAATTCTGCTCGCTACCCTGCTCTAAACGGCCAATTTGCAACGTATACCGCCAGTCAGCTACGCGCTTTCCAACAAGGTTTGCGACACAACGACCCTAATAATGAAATGCAGTCCATCGCCCAGAAACTCAACAATCGACAAATCGATGCGGTTTCCAGCTACTTAGCAGGACTCAAAGCCAGATAAACCTTGTGTTGAATCAAAAGAGAAGAAAACAGCCTTTTATTAGGTTTTATGCTTGTAAGTTTTCTGTAAACTTGCTGGAATGATCGAACTTAGTGATAGGAAACATATCGAATAATATCGACAATTTGTGCATTATCACAACGCTATCAAACATTACCACTAGGAGTTATCAATGAAAAAGCTGTTCTCAGCCCTTCTTTTCTGCTTGCTATTTCCTCTAACGGCTTTGGCTCAAGATTATAGCGACGGCCATGGCTATACCACCATCGCTAATCCGGTTCCCACTAACGACCCTCACAAAGTACAAGTCGTAGAGGTTTTTTGGTTTGGTTGTCCACACTGTTTTCGTTTAGAGCCCTACACCCAAGAGTGGAAAAAAACCATTCCAAACTATGTGGATTTTCAGTACTTACCCGCTGTCTTTGGTCGTGGTTGGCTTAACCATGCCAAAGCATTTTACGTTGCCAAGTTGCTAGGCATCGAAAATAAATTACACTCAGACTTATACAATGCGATCCATGTCGATCACAGACGACTCAATACAGAAGACTCTCTAGCAAAATTCTTCACACACTACGGTGTCAGTGAAGCAGAATTTAAAAAGCAATTTAACTCGTTTGCCGTTCAAAGTCGTCTTGCTCAGGCCGATGCACGTATTCGCGGCTATGGTGTTCAAGGAACTCCTACTCTTGTAGTAAACGGCAAATATTTAGTCGATGCTGAAACGGCCGGCGGTAACGATAACATCTACAAAGTAGTCAATTACTTGATAGAAAAAGAACACGATAAAATGCAATAACAGTCTACTTAGATTGTTTCTCGTTTAGTGAGGGAATATGACAGAATCTGCTCAGGACAAATTAATAGGTGCATTGCGCAAGGCGATATCAAGAATCAGCCTACTAGCCGAAGGCAATGACCCTGAAGTAGATTCTGTCATTCGTCAAATACGTCAAAACATTACTAAAGGAGCGGATGCTGACAAAATACAAGCCATGCTCAGCGCCGCCGAACCACACTTATTAAACAGTGAAGAAACACACCTAAACCGAGCAAAACAAGTTAGAGAAACACTCCATGATTTAATTGACTTACTCGAAGTAAATCATAAAAAAAGACTCCCCAGCAGCGAGAAAAAAGCACTTGAGTCACTTATTCGCTTACATTGGCAATCACCACCATCTTGGCCTTATCTTTTTAGTAGTTACCTAGCACTTGCTAAAACAACACTGAGTTTAGAAACAACGGAAGAAAGCAGTAAACAATCCCTTATTAAACGATTGTTTCATCGTACAAAGAAGCAACAAGACACCCAGAACAGTCAGGAAATCATGGCTCAAATTAGCCATACCCTATCCAGCTTGCTGACCAACTTATCCTTAAGTCATGAGTATGACGAACAAATTATTGCCTTACGAGAAGTATTGGCCAACAGCAATGACTTACAGCAGTTGCCAGATTTACTTGATGAAGTTATCAACCTAATTATCATCAGTACGGGTAAAACTCAGGAAGGACTAACCAACTATTTAAATGAACTCAATCAGCAGTTGGCCAGTATGAACACTTCCATTGTTAGCCACTATAAAAGCCAAAAAACGTTGATCGAAAACCGAGATGGATTAAACGTGAAGTTAGAAAAGCAGGTGAGTGACACCAACCTTGCCACCCAAAGCGCCACCGATCTAAATGAACTAAAAGAGCTCATCGACACACGCATGAAAGCCATGACAACCACCATGGTCGATTACAAACAACAAATGATGCTACTGGAAAAAGAAACCCATCAGTCCATTATCTCATTAAAAAGCAAAGTAGATCAGATGGAAAAAGAAGCCTCTTCCATGCGCACTAAACTGCAAGAGAAACTGGCTCAGGCGATGACTGATGCACTTACCAATTTACCCAACCGTGCCGCTTACCAAGATTCCATCTTGCCTCTGGTTCAATCGTCAAAGAAAAGTGGAAAAAAACTCTTCTTAGCCGTCTGTGATATTGACCACTTTAAACAAGTCAACGACACTTGGGGTCATCAAGCTGGAGACAAAGTCTTACGTTTAGTGACTAGACAACTGCTCAACTCACTGTCCAATAAAGACATGATATTCCGCTACGGTGGGGAGGAGTTTGTTGCCTTATTTGTCAATTCGAATGAACAAGAAGCCATCCATAAAGCCGAAACAATACGTGCAGCTGTCGAAAGCGCACCTTTTAACGTGAATGGAGCGCCTATCACCATTACCATATCGATAGGCATGGCATGTCACCGAGTAACCGAAGATCACGATTCACTGTTTGAAAGGGCAGACAAACAACTCTATATTGCCAAACAAGCTGGCCGCAATATTGTAAAAGTTGATCAAACAAAAGAATAAACCAGTACCAGAGGTCGCCGCACACAGTTACAATAGTTAACAACGCAGCAGTAGATAAATAGATTGGCGCAATATGTCGCCTCTAGGATGAAGTAATTTATGCAAGACGATCAACAAAAAACCACCGACTTTGGCTTTAAAGAAATCCCCAAAGATGAAAAAGTAAAAGCCGTCGCCAATGTATTTCACTCCGTCGCCGCAAAATACGACATTATGAATGATTTGATGTCTGGTGGCATTCATCGCATTTGGAAACGTCACACCATCAGCCAATCAGGTGTACGCGCTGGCAATAAAGTACTAGACATCGCAGGTGGCACAGGCGATTTAACCTTACAATTTTCTCGTTTGGTAGGAAGCCAAGGGCAAGTCATTCTTGCCGACATTAACGATTCTATGTTAAAAGTTGGTCGCGATAAGCTCGTTAATAAGGGCGTTGTTGGTAATGTACAGTTTGTCCAAGCCAATGCCGAAGAGCTGCCTTTTCCCGATGATACCTTTGATTGCATCACCATTGCTTTTGGTCTTCGTAATGTGACAGACAAATCCAAAGCATTGGCCTCTATGTACCGTGTGCTGAAGCCTGGTGGCCGCTTGTTAGTATTAGAGTTTTCAAAACCAGAATCACAATCTTTATCGGCAATCTATGATCAATACTCTTTCCGCCTTCTCCCCCTCATGGGCAAAGTCATTGCCAATGATTCTGAAAGCTATCGCTATTTGGCGGAGTCTATTCGTATGCACCCTGATCAAGAAACGCTAAAAGGCATGATGGACGAGGTAGGCTTTGAGCGAACCAGCTACCAAAACCTGACCGGTGGCATTGTCGCCTTACACAAAGGATTTAAATTCTAATATGTTCAGAAGCGCCTTTCGTTTAACTCGCATCATTTTCACTGTGCTGCGCTTCCGCCTTGACGCCCTTATCCCATTCGATAAGCTGCCTTGGTATCTTCGCTATACCGTTGGCCCTTTTTTTTCCTTGGGACGCCAACGCGCCATCAGAAATCGTGGAGAACGCCTGCGTCTTGCCTTGGAGTCTTTAGGCCCAATTTTTGTTAAATTTGGGCAAATCCTGTCGACTCGACGTGATTTACTCGACGATGATTTAGCCGATGAGTTGGCACGATTACAGGATAAAGTCCCTGCATTTTCTGGCCAGCTGGCCCAAAGCATCATAGAAAGAGACTTAAAAGCCCCTGTTAGCGAACTGTTTGCTGAATTCTCGGCGGCCCCCTTAGCATCCGCCTCCATCGCGCAAGTACATACTGCCAAACTTCATTCTGGTGAAGACGTCGTTGTTAAAGTTATCCGCCCTGGCATTGAAAAAACCATTCGCCAAGACATTAGATTGCTTTATTCACTTGCTCACTTTATCGCGAAAAGCAGTTCAGATGGGCGTCGTTTACGCCCAGTTGAAGTGGTTACTGATTACGAGTACACCATTTTAGATGAGTTAGACCTTGCAAAAGAAGCCGCCAATACGGGTTTGTTACAGCGTAACTTCACAGACTCAGATTTACTTTATGTACCCCAAGTTTACTGGGATTATTGCCATAAAAATGTCATGGTCATGGAGCGTATTTCCGGTATTCCCGTGGCAGATATTGACGCCCTCAATGCTGCAGAGGTCGATATGAAATCGCTTGCTGAGCGGGGTGTCGAGATTTTCTTCACACAAGTTTTTTCACACAGTTTTTTTCACGCGGACATGCACCCCGGTAATATTTTTGTCGACGCTACCAACCCATTGCAGCCTAAGTATATCGCCATTGACTGCGCTATTATGGGCAGTTTGGATGATGCAGACAAAAACTATTTGGCACGTAACTTATTAGCCTTCTTCCAACGAGATTACCGCATGGTAGCCCAGTTACACGTTGAAAGTGGTTGGGTTCCAAAAGAAACACCGGTACACGCCTTTGAGTCGGCCATTCGCAGCGTCTGTGAACCCATGTTTGCCAAACCTCTTAAAGATATTTCTTTTGGACAAGTACTCATTGGTTTATTTCAGACGGCTCGCCGCTTTAATATGGAAGTCCAACCTCAGTTGGTTCTATTGGAGAAAACCCTACTCAATATTGAAGGATTAGGCCGACAACTCTATCCAGACTTAGACCTTTGGGTGACGGCCAAGCCGTTTTTGGAGCGCTGGATGCGCCAACAAATGGGCCCTAAACGTATGATAGAAGAAGTTCGTAAACAGGCCCCAGAATGGGCTGGCCAATTTCCAAAGTTACCAAACCTTATTTTTTCTGCTTTAACACAAATTTCGAAGCAGGAAGAACTCATGACACAACAAACCCATGCGATAGAAGCTCTCACAAAAGAAGTAAACCAAGCCAATCGTGGCCTACCATTCAAGCTACTAGGACTGGTCAGCTTAGGAGCCGCTTGGTTTATATCTGACCCAGAATCATTGCAAAGATTACAAACCGCGGATATATTCAGTATGTTACTGTTTGCTGCGGGGTTATACTTACTAGTATTAAAGCCGTAACATTCGAGAGGTTATAATGCACACCAACGTACTGGCAGAACTTGCAGCAACACTAGAGCAGCGAAAATCTGCTAACGCGGACTCATCTTATGTTGCCAGCCTTCACTCCAAAGGGTTAAATAAAATCCTTGAGAAGGTGGGTGAAGAAAGCACAGAAACCATTATCGCAGCAAAAGATGCTGTCCTTTCAGGAGATAAAAGCGACCTTATCTATGAAACGGCCGATCTATGGTTTCATACCCTTGTCATGTTATCTCACTTGGATTTAGGGCCGGACGCCATATTAGATGAGCTTGCACGACGCTTTGATTTATCCGGCTTAGAAGAAAAGGCCAATCGCAATTAGGAGAACGAAATGTTAGGTGGTGTTAGTATTTGGCAATTACTGATTGTCTTAGCGATTTTAGTACTGATCTTTGGTACTAAAAAACTGAAAAATCTAGGCTCAGATCTAGGTAGCGCCGTTAAGGGCTTTAAAGAAGCTGTTAACAAAGAAGAGGATGAAAGCGACAAGCAAACACAAAGCAAAGTCATTGAATCCGAAGCGAAAAAAGACGATAAGAGCGCCTAACTTTGTTCGACATTGGTTTTTCTGAATTACTGGTGGTATTCGTCGTGGCCTTGATTGTTCTTGGCCCTGAACGATTGCCTATTGCAGCAAAGACGGCTGGCTTGTGGATTCGCAAAATTCGACGCAGCATTAACGCTGTACAGCGCGAGATTAATGCCCAACTTGATCAGGAAGAACTCGCCCGCAAGATAGAACAAACCAATCAGCGCATTAAAAAAGAGGGTGAGGACGTCCAAAACGCCATTCTTTCTGGTGATAAATTGCCTATAGAGGAAGAGGACTCCTCCTCGAAAGCATCCGTCATGTCAGAGGAGAACAAACTCCCTCCTCAAGAAGGAATCGTCGTGGCTGAGCAAAATATTGAAGCCAAAACAAAAGAAACCTTGGCAGAGCTACAAACGGGCTTCAACGACCCAGCCTCTGCGACGTCAGCTGCCTCTCCGTCAACAGCCGAAGAACAGCAAGGTGATTCAATATTAAAAGAGGCTCATTCTTCAACAGCCAATACAAAAGAAAAAGCCAGTACTACAGAGTCAACTCGTTCTTAATTAACTTGCGGATTGTATACCCTTTATGAGCACAGATTCTCACGATCAAGCACCGCTGGTCGCTCATTTAATTGAGCTACGTAATCGCCTACTTAAATCCATCATAGTAATATTGGTTATTTTCCTTGGACTTTATTACTTCGCCAATGACCTGTACTTAATCGTATCTGAACCGCTACGTATGCTACTCCCCAAAGGAAGTACACTGATTGCGACCGAGGTGGCTTCTCCTTTTCTCGCACCACTGAAACTGACCTTTGCCATTTCCGTGTTAATTTCCATCCCTTTTACTCTATACCAGGCGTGGTCTTTTATTGCTCCCGCGCTTTACAAGAATGAAAAAACCGTTGCGATTCCACTGCTGATTTCTAGCGTCATCTTATTTTACGCGGGCGTTCTCTTTGCCTACTACGTGGTATTACCCTTAATTTTTGGTTTCTTTACCAGCGTAGGGCCGAGCGATGTTCGAGTCATGACAGACATTAACAACTACCTTAACTTTGTTTTGAAGCTCTTTTTTGCCTTTGGTATCACCTTTGAGATTCCTGTTGCAACCTATTTGCTCATCAAAGCAGGGATAACAACGGTTGAAAAGCTCTCCAAAAAACGCCCTTATATCATTCTTGGCTGCTTTGTGATTGGCATGTTACTGACACCGCCTGACATTTTCTCCCAAACACTATTAGCGGTACCAATGTGGATGCTATTTGAAATGGGATTATTAGCTGGTCGAACGGTCAAAGTCGTTGTTGACAATGAAGCAGAAGAAGCAACGGAAACCAATTAAGCCTTGAATCTCCTATCAAGGTAATGAAACAGGGTGCTTGCCGGCATCCTGCCAACTCTTTGCTCGAAGAATCTAGACCTTTAGCAAACTCTTCTTTACCCTGTACTTTACGCAGTCAAAAGAAGGAAGCGACATGAAAACCATTGGGGCCGAAGAGGTTCAACAAACATTATCGTTCGAAGAATTGATCCCCGCTCTGGCACTCGCCTTTCGCAGTGAATTTGGCATGCCACAACGACAAGTGTACTCGCTTCCTGACGGCACAGCCGAAAAACACGACACCTTTGCTGTTTTACCAGCGTGGACAAAGGATGTGGTTGGCGTTAAGTCTTTTACCCATTACCCCGACAACCCCAATCAAGGCCGTTTAACCGTGGCGGCTCAGGTACTGTTATTCGACAGAAAGACAGGGAGCCCTATCGCTCTTGTCGATGGCACCAGCTTAACGTATTGGCGAACCGCTGCGGTCTCCGCATTAGCCTCCAGCCTACTGGCTCGCAAAGATGCCAGCACACTTTTACTCTTCGGAACAGGTGAACTCGCACCTTATATGGCGTTAGCACATGCCAGCGTTCGCCCCATCCAGCATATTTTCATCCATGGGCGCTCAGAAGAAAAGAGCAGCAAGGTTCAAGCCCTTATTCAAACCGCGCGCCCCGACCTTAACGTTGACATCTGCGATAATGTTGAAGATGTTATCACTCAAGCGGATATCATCAGTTGCGCCACAGGCAGCCCTACCCCGCTATTTAAGAGCGTTAGTCTGGCTGCAGGCACACACATTGATTTGGTGGGAAATCATCACACGCACTGTCGAGAATGCGATACGGCCACCATAAAGATGTCCCACGTCATTGTTGACAGTCGATTAAACGTCTTAAACGAGGCAGGAGAGATTTTAATTCCACTCAAAGAAGGCAGTATCGATGAATCGCACATAAAGGGCGAGTTGGCTGAACTCTGTTCAGGTAAAGTACAAGGGCGAAAGAGTAATAGCCAAATTACCTTATTTAAGTCTGTTGGCACGGCGCTCGCCGATGTTGCCAGTGCTTATCATGTGTATCAGACGCTGAACAACTAATTCTCAACGCCCTTAATCGAGCATAAACACTTAATTCAATAAAAAAGTGACGGGGCCGTCATTGGTAAAAGACACTTTCATATCCGCACCAAAGCGCCCTGTTTCAACACAGTCATACTGAGCACGCACTTTTTCCACAAAATCATTAAACAAACGCTCCCCTTCTGTAGGCACAGCGGCTGTGGAAAAACCTGGCCGCAATCCCTTCTTAGTTTCAGCTGCTAAAGTAAATTGTGACACCAGCAATACGCCACCACCCACTTGCTGAACATTCAGATTCATCTTGCCATCACCATCGCTAAACATACGATATTTCAACAGTTTATCAGCCAACCTTTGAGTATCAGCTTCTGTATCGCCTTTTTCAATTCCTACCAATACGAGCTGTCCGTGATCAATGGCACCTACCACTTCCCCCTCAATCACCACTTTGGCATTTAACGCCCTTTGCACTAATACTTTCATGCTTTCTTTCCTCGCTCCCCCCA
This sequence comes from Marinomonas spartinae, assembly GCF_900089775.1. GTDB lineage: Bacteria > Pseudomonadota > Gammaproteobacteria > Pseudomonadales > Marinomonadaceae > Marinomonas > Marinomonas spartinae. The sequence continues at coordinate 800,347 of NZ_FLOB01000001.1, read as the reverse complement.
CTAAATGAGTCGTATGACTTTAACAAAGTCTAGAAAAAACAAAAGCGCCCGAAGGCGCTTCTGCTCGCTCACAGATTTATTTGCATAAACCCATTTGCTGCTGCTCTATAAAGCGACGCAATACGCCACTCAATAACCGCTATTACTTACGACCAGCACGTTTACGCTCGTTTTCCGTTAGGAACTTCTTACGAATACGAATGCTTTCTGGTGTTACTTCGACCAACTCATCGTCTTCGATAAACTCAAGCGCCTGCTCAAGTGTATGACGAATAGGTGGTGTCAAGGTCAAGGCTTCATCCGTACCAGATGCACGTACGTTGGTCAACTGCTTACCCTTAACAGGGTTAACAGATAGATCGTTGTCACGAGAGTGAATTCCGATAACTTGGCCTTCGTAAATTTCAACCGCATGGCCCAAGAACATACGACCACGGCTTTGCAAGTTAAACAGTGCATAAGCCGCTGTTTTACCAGTCAACATACTGATCAACACACCATTTTGACGGCCACGAACGTCACCATCCTTCACAGGACCGTAATGGTCGAAAACACTCGTCATAATACCAGAACCAGACGTTAGCGTTAGGAACAAGCCACGGAAACCAATCAAGCCACGAGAAGGTGTCATGAACTCAAGACGTACACGACCTTTACCATCGGGCTCCATGTTTGTTAACTCAGCTTTACGCAAGCCAAGCTCTTCCATCACCGCACCTTGATGCTGCTCTTCTACGTCAATGACCACTTGTTCGTAAGGCTCTTGGATTTTACCATCCACTTCTTTTTGAACGACTTCGGGACGAGACACACCCAGCTCAAAACCTTCACGACGCATGTTCTCGATCAATACAGATAAGTGCAACTCACCACGACCAGACACGATAAACTTATCTGGTGTGTCACCTTGACGAACACGCAATGCCACGTTGTGGATCAGCTCCTGATCTAGACGATCTTTAATGTTTCGAGAGGTAACAAATTTACCTTCTTTACCTGCAAACGGCGAATCGTTCACCATGAAAGTCATGCTAACCGTTGGCTCATCAACAGTTAATGCAGGAAGCGCCTCAACACACTCTGGATTACATAGAGTGTCAGAGATACTTAGGCCATCGATACCTGTGATACACACAATATCACCAGCAGATGCCTTGTCTGTGTCTACGCGCGCAAGACCATGGTAGCCCTTCACGTTTAGAACCTTACCTTTACGCTCTTTGCCATCCGCTGATTTAACAATAACTTGCTGGTTAGGTGACAAGCTACCGCGAGTAATACGGCCAACACCGATAACACCAACATAAGCATCGTAATCCAATGCAGAAACTTGCATTTGGAACATGCCTTCTGGATCAACATCAGGAACAGGCACACTATCGACGATCATTTGGTAAAGCGGCGTCATATCTTCTGCCATGCTTTCTGGGTCGTTACCAGAGATACCATTGATAGCAGACGCATAGATAACAGGGAAATCAAGTTGTTCTTCTGAAGCGCCAAGGCTATCGAACAAGTCAAACACTTGATCCATAACCCAATCAGGACGCGCACCAGGACGGTCAATTTTGTTGATAACAACGATAGGGCGAAGACCACGCTCAAACGCTTTAGAGGTTACAAAGCGAGTTTGTGGCATAGGGCCATCAACCGCATCAACCAACAACAACACAGAGTCTACCATGGACAATACACGCTCTACTTCACCACCGAAGTCAGCGTGTCCAGGTGTATCCACAATATTGATACGATAATCGTTCCACATAATTGACGTATTTTTCGCCAAAATGGTAATACCACGTTCTTTCTCTTGGTCGTTGGAGTCCATAATTCGTTCTGAACCAAGGTCTTTACGATCAAGCGTACCAGATTGGCTTAGAAGTTGATCAACCAAAGTCGTTTTACCATGGTCAACGTGGGCGATAATAGCTACGTTACGTAACTTTTTGATATCATTAGACATTTATAGTTCTCTGCATTAAGCGTAAGCAAGAAGATACACCGCCGCTTGGCTTGGGCTATTATGCTATTCAAGCGCGTCGGATCTTGGTGCGGGGTAAAATTCGCGCAATTGTACCCTTATATTGATCAATATCCCATTAAAGAGACAAAAAAAGTCACAATAATTAATCAAGGCCAATCTGTGCGCAATAAAATATTTGTGCCTTAGACACAATCCATCTGAAATAAAAAGCGACTCTATCTCAAACCTATTGTGACCATCTTGCATCAATTTTATGTCAGTGTAATGACTGTTTATTCAAACTACTGCCATTCATAAAATCAGCAGGACAATCACATCGAAGGCTTTGCATTTGTACAAAGCCCTCCAACTGCAAGGCTAATTTTATATTCAGACTCTGGGATTAAGGTAAATAAATCCCTACGTTAGTTCGACCTTTGCCTAATAAATAGGAAGCATGAATACGGCTCATGACGCCTTTACCACAATAAAGCAGATGCATTGTTTCTTGGTCTAATTCATGCCAGCTAGAGTCTAACGCAAAGAAAGGGATCACCTTAACTGGACGGCCGCTGACTTTCAGAGGACGCTTCGCCGCTTCATCCGGATGACGAATATCCACAATTACTTCATCACCAACAGGCATACGTACGACAGGAACCTCACCTTGATACTGCTTTGCCACGTCATCCATTACATTTTGGATAGACATAACTTGAGCCTCTTCCACCGCTTTATCCAGCACAGCAAAATCAAACTTACTTTCTTCTCGTTCGACTCGGTGCATACGGGCTCGAGTGGTCGGGTTGACGGAAATCACACCACAGAATTCAGGCATACTGGCAGCAAAGGGCGCAGTGCCAATTTCAATGGCTTTATCAATAATTACTTGCTTATTGGTGGTAATCAACGGACGTATCACCAACTCTTCTGTCACTTGATCAATGACTTTCAAGTTAATCAAGGTCTGACTAGAGACTTGCGCAACGCTCTCACCGGTTACTAGTGCCTTCGCCCCGACGCCTTCCATGACTTTAGAAGCAGCCCTGAGCATCATACGCTTAAGAATAACCCCCATCTCAGCATTATCCACTTTAGTCAGTATTTCCCCCACCACCGCTTCAAAAGGGACTGTAACAAATTTAACATTCAGGCCTGAGCCGTACTTTTCCCAAATAAAGTTGGAGACTTGCTTCACACCAATTTCGTGGGCATCGCCACCTAGGTTGAAAAAACAAAAGTGGGTTTTTAGGCCTCGACTCATTGTCATAAAAGAACTGACAGTGGAGTCATATCCCCCAGACATAAGAGACAATACTGAGTCTTGGGAACCCAGTGGGTACCCTCCCAAGCCCTCTACACGCTGCTCAATCATCCACACGCGTTGATCGCGAATATCAATAGGCACCAGCACTTCAGGGTTTTTCAAACGCACCGCTAAAGCACCACTGCGGGCTTTTAGACAGCCACCAATGTAACGTTCGGCTTCTACTGAAGTGAAATCATGATGACCAACCCGTTTAACACGAACGGCAAAAACAGCATCTTTTAACATTTCACCGTAAGACACCATAGCCTCTTCAACAATGCCATCTAAATCAGTAAATGAAAACTCACGAACAAACTGAAAATGCGCAATACCTGCTATATTCGACAGAGCAACGGTAAAGTCCTCTCGCAGCTCATCCTTTTCAGAAAGCACTTCGATGAAATCCCAATTACCCGCCACAACGACATCAGCATCATGCTTTTTCAGAACCAACCTCATATTGTGACGAAGTTGTTTAACAAACGCCTTTCTCACTGGACGACTTTTTATAGTGATTTCAGGAAAGAACTTAACAATAAATTTCATAGGAATTGCAACGCATACCAGATGGTTAAAAAAGGCGCACAGTATAATAAAAGATACCGACAACGAAAACCGACATTTTCGCACCACAATAAAGCAAAAATACTTTTTTACGCACTGTATTGGTTCGTTTATTTACTGTATTGTCTTTTTGTCGGCTACAGAAGTGTGCATTTTTTGTAGAAATATTTTTAAGATAATGTTTTAAAAGACTTTTTTACAATGCCCAACATTCTGGCATAAGTTATGCTTTATATTGGGACATTGTGCTTTACGGCTAGCACGCTTTTTCGCAAAGTCGAATACTTTATTGTTTAAATTAAATTGGAGAACAACTATGTCAAACAAGACCCTTGATTTGATTGCTGAGCACGACGCGAAGTGGGTTGACCTTCGCTTTACTGATTTCCGCGGTAAAGAGCAGCATGTGTCTATTCCAGCACCTTCGATCGACGAAGAGTTTTTTGAAAACGGTCAAATGTTTGATGGTTCATCCATTGCTGGCTGGAAAGGCATTAACGAATCAGACATGATCATGATGCCACAAGATGATACGGCTCTAATCGATCCTTTTACTGAAGAAGCAACTATCATTGTTCGTTGTAACATTATCGAACCTTCTACCATGCAAGGCTATGATCGTGACCCTCGTTCTGTTGCACTTCGTGCCGAAGAATTCCTAAAATCTACTGGCCTTGGTGATACCGCTTTCTTTGGTCCTGAGCCAGAATTCTTTGTATTTGACGATGTTCGCTGGAAAGCAGATATGTCTGGCTGTTCTGTTGAAATCAATGCAGAAGAAGCCGCTTGGGCGTCTAATAAAAAATTCGAAGGCGGCAACATGGGCCACCGCCCGAGTGTAAAAGGCGGCTACTTCCCTGTTCCACCTGTTGACTCCCATCATGACCTACGTGCGGCAATGTGCGGCGCGATGGAATCTATGGGCCTAGCCATTGAAGTTCATCACCACGAAGTAGCGACAGCTGGCCAAAACGAAATTGGTGTAAAATTCAACACCATGGTTAAAAAGGCAGACGAAGTACAAATCCTTAAGTACTGCGTACACAACGTTGCCCATGCATACGGCAAAACAGCAACGTTCATGCCTAAACCAATCGTTGGCGACAACGGCTCTGGTATGCACGTTCACCAATCTTTCTGGAAAGATGGCGTTAACCAATTCGCTGGTGACCAATATGCAGGTCTATCTGAAACCGCTCTTTATTACATTGGCGGTATCATCAAGCACGCTAAAGCATTGAATGCGTTTACCAACGCATCTACTAACTCTTACAAGCGTCTTGTTCCTGGCTTTGAAGCACCTGTTATGCTTGCTTACTCCGCTCGTAACCGTTCAGCTTCTATCCGTATCCCGTATGTGGCAAGCCCTAAAGGTAAGCGTATTGAAGCACGCTTCCCTGATCCAACCGCTAACCCATACCTAGCCTTCGCTGCTATGTTGATGGCAGGCCTTGACGGTGTGAAAAACAAAATTCACCCTGGCGATGCAGCAGACAAAGATTTATATGATCTTCCTGCTGAAGAAGCATTGGCTATCCCACAAGTGGCAGGCAGTCTAGAAGAAGCACTTAAGTGCCTAGATGAAGATCGTGAGTTCCTAACTCAAGGTGGCGTATTCTCTGACGATATGATCGATGCATACATCGATCTTAAGACAGAGGAAGCTCTTCGCGTATCAATGACAACGCACCCAGTTGAGTTCGAACTTTACTACAGTGTATAAGCATTGTAGCCAATAAAAACTCAGCAAGTTTTTAATAAAAAAGCCCCGCCTTATATCGGGGCTTTTTTTTGCGCTAAAATAAACCAGACAACTCGCTTGGCACTAAAATGGTGCAGCTAACTGAACTCATGCAAGCAAAGCCTATATAAACTGGCTTTATTTATTTGCCCAATGTTGGTTCGTATTTTGCACATAATAAGATTCAATAGAGAGGCACCCAAGTGTATAGTTTATTAATAGACCACTTATCGACCGCCGTGGTTCAAGTTAACCGCGAGCTAGGTATTGAATATTTAAACCCGGCAGCTGAAATGTTACTGGCGGTTAGTCGTCGACGTATATACGGCCAAGATATCGGAGCGGCTTTTCATGAAAACGAAGAAAGCATCGCTTCTTTGTATGCTGCCATTGAATCAGGTCATCCTTTTACTAAACGGGATGCCGAAGTCGAGCGTGCTAACGGAAAAAAACTATTCTGTGATTATACGGTGACACCTATTACTGGCACCATGAATACCACAGACAGCTTGTTGATTGAGTTTTATCCCCGTGACCGCATGAAGCGTATCTCCCAAGAAGATGAACTAATTGCGAACCACCAATCAAGCAAAGAATTGGTTCGCGGCTTAGCCCATGAAATAAAAAATCCACTCGGCGGTATTCGTGGCGCCGCACAATTGATCAGCCGAGCCTTTACTGACGAAGCACTTAAAGACTATACACAAGTCATTATTGAAGAATCTGACCGACTTAGGGATTTAGTGGATCGTTTGCTCGGACCACGCCAGCTTCCCCAAAAAGCACCATTGAATATTCACCGAGTACTAGAGCGAATTAAACAACTCATTTTGGTGGAATCGGATGGCCAGATTGAACTGGTTCGTGACTATGACCCAAGCATTCCCGATATCATCGGTGATGAATCTCAACTGATTCAAGCCATGCTCAATGTCTCTCGTAACGCTATGCAAGTTCTTTTAGAGCAAGAAGACAACTTGCATAAGGAGATTAAAATAGTCACTCGAGCTCTTCGCCAATTTACTATAGGGGCCAACCGTCATCGCCTCGTCTGTAAAGTGAGCATTATTGATAATGGACCAGGTATCCCTGAGCACATTATGAAAACACTTTTTTACCCCATGGTTAGCGGACGAGCCGACGGAACGGGGCTTGGGCTTTCGATTTCCCAGTCGGTCATTCATCAACATAACGGCATCATCGAATGCAACAGCCAGCCACAAAGAACAGAATTTAATGTCTTGATACCTATCGAGACATCATCTCAAGATAAGGAGACGAACCCATGACACAACAAGAGACGGTATGGATTGTTGACGATGACAGATCCATACGCTGGGTCTTAGAGAAGACACTTGAACAAGAAGGCATCCAATGTCAACTTTTCGACTCCGCCGACAATCTTGTCAAAATGCTTAGCCAAGAGCAGCCTAGCGCTATCATCAGTGATATCCGAATGCCAGGTATGGATGGATTAGCACTGCTGGAGAAATTACAAAAAGAACACCCTTACTTACCTGTTATCATCATGACAGCGCATTCAGATTTAGAAAGTGCGGTGGCGTCTTATCAAGGTGGCGCCTTTGAGTACCTTCCCAAGCCCTTTGATGTAGAAGAAGCAGTTAGTCTTGTTAAACGCGCTATCTTACACCATCGTAAATCGATGCCCAGCTTAGATGAAACAGAAGTCGCTGAAATCGAAGCACAAGTCGATAAAGAGATCATCGGTGAAGCACCGGCCATGCAGGAAGTCTTCAGGGCCATTGGTCGCCTAGCAAATTCCAATATCACCGTCTTGATTAATGGGGAATCTGGTACGGGTAAAGAATTGGTCGCTCAAGCCTTACATCGTCATAGCCCACGCGCCGCTAATCCTTTTATCGCCCTAAACATGGCAGCCATTCCTCACGATTTAATCGAGTCCGAGTTATTTGGTCATGAAAAAGGGGCCTTTACTGGTGCAAATACTCAACGACGTGGACGCTTCGAGCAGGCCAATGGCGGCACCCTTTTCTTAGATGAAATTGGCGACATGCCAGCAGAAACGCAAACTCGCTTATTGCGGGTGTTAGCAGACGGTGAATTCTATCGCGTTGGTGGTCATACGCCTGTCAAAGTAGACGTACGTATCATTGCTGCGACACACCAAAACCTTGAGGGCTTAGTCACAAAAGGCTCATTCCGAGAGGACTTATTTCATCGTCTCAATGTTATTCGCGTTCACTTACCCAAATTAGCAGAGCGTCGTGAGGACATTCCAAAACTGGCTCGTCACTTCTTAAATCGCGCTGCTGAAGAACTGGCTGTCGAACCGAAGTTTCTCTCTAAAGAAACAGAGAACTATCTCACTCGATTAGAGTGGCCCGGTAATGTTCGACAACTAGAAAACACCTGTCGCTGGATCATTGTCATGGCTTCAGGTAGAGAAGTGCTGGTAGAAGATCTGCCGCCCGAGCTTTTGGCCTCTATCCCAAGTGAACAGCCGTTTGGTTCCTGGGAAGACGCTCTGAAAAATTTTGTCGACAGCGCCTTAGCCAGTGGACAAAAAGGCATTTTAGATGACATTGTACCAAAGTTCGAACGTATTATGATCGAAACAGCCCTAGCACATACTGCAGGCCGCCGTCGTGATGCCTCTTTATTATTAGGTTGGGGGCGCAACACCCTGACCCGTAAAATTAAAGAATTAGGCATTGATCACTCTGAACAAGAAGATTAAGAGACGAAACTCTCATCAGCAAAGATTGCTGCGCTGCCCATCTTAGTCACCACAAGACGCAGGGAATGTTAGATTCCCTGCGTCAGCTCAACTTTCTCACGGCTAGACCTTGCTTTTCCTTAAACAATCCCATACTAATTGAGGTAAGCAAGAAACATACACAAGGAATCAATGATGAGCAGCAGCTATCCAACACTCAAATCCATGGGCATTAGCAGTACGGAGAATATTGAGAAATTTACTTTGCGCTACGAGAATAGCCAAGATGTACTAAAAGTCTATTATCGTCGAGAAAAAGGCTCTTTATTACCGAAAAGTAAAAAGTTCAAATTTGGTCGCTCTACCAAAACCGTTTTAGCCGATGGAGGTCAGCAAACCTACCGACAAGTTCAAGAGCCCTCCCTGATCGTCGTAAGAGCCATGGAAGAGCTAGAACAAATTGTCGGCAAGCAGAAAGAAGAGAAAGTCACCAGAGAAGAACTGATTAACGAGATTGAGCACTTAGAAAAAGTCATGCAGAACAAAATTTCAGAGATCAAGCACAAGATCAATGCATTGAAATAAGACGGCTCAAGAAACATTTTCATTCGCTTGTCCTTAAAGAATAGCATGGCGGGCTCGTTGTTATGAGCCCGTTACTGGCTTAGGCTGTCAAATCCCGCTAGAATCATCACCGTCATACCACTCCTATTGAAAGTAAGTGATCGCTTCATGTTGTTAATTTCATCACCAAAAGATTTAGCCTTAATCATTCGTCAAGGCGGTGTCATTGCCTACCCAACCGAGGGGGTGTGGGGACTCGGCTGCGACCCATTTAATGAACAAGCCGTCAAGCGGATTTTAACCCTCAAATCTAGACCCATGGAAAAAGGACTGATCCTAGTGGGTGGGCACGCCAATCACTTAAAGCCATGGACTGACACCCTAGAACAAAAAGCAGCAGAACGTCTCATCAGCCAAACGGAAACTCCAACGTCTTGGGTTGTGCCTGATACCAGCATTGCTCCTGCGTTTGTGAGAGGCGAACATCAAAGTGTCGCCATTCGTCTTTGCCGACATCAACCTGTACAGGCTCTTTGTGACGCTTTTAATGGGGTTATCGTATCTACATCTGCTAACCCCGCAGGGCTTGAGCCAGCCATAAGTGCCATCGAAGTAGACAATTATTTCGGCAATCGAATTGATGCCATTTACGATGCCCCCCTTGGGAATGCCACTCAGCCCTCACAAGTAAAAGACATATTAACAGGCAAACTGTTTCGCGCTTAAGATTAAAAAAAGCCAATTTACCCTTAAATAGGGTACAAGTATGTGGGTAACGTTATTTTTACACACAGATAAGAACAAGACCTATCGCTCTAAGCTTTTAAACTGATTTATAATTAAGTACTCTTTGTCTTTCAGCAGAGTAAGCAGGGAATGCAATGAAAACGGAGCAACATATAGTTGAGTTAACAGAGCTTGAACAAGATATTTTAGAAGAAACAGGTAATAGGGACTTTGCGAGAAAGCAAGCTTACTCCTTCGCTATTCATTACCGAGGGGAGATAATTGACGCTGTAAGATATAAAAAGGGGTTGATTTCACAAGATGACTTACAACTATCTCGTAATATTCGTTGGACGAGTTATGATAAACACAGCGAAAAATTAGCTAGCAATATGCTAAAAGCCAATCGTGGACCAAGGCCTAACCATGTAGAAGCGCACCATATTAGTACCTTGGAATGCTGTTTCAAAATCCGGTGCTGCCCAGCGCTCTAGACTAAGACTAGCGGCATGGGGAATCGACATAGACCACGAGGCAAATGGGGTCTGGCTCCCAAAATCATCTCGATTTATACCACATGAAAAGTTCCCTCTCGCCAAGTCCCATAAAAAAATCCATACTAACATTTACTACCTAAATGTAGAGTTTATGCTTAATGAAACAATAGCTGAAGGTCTTGGCAGACAAGGTATCATTGAAACTCTTAGAGATATCGGAGAAGACTTACAAAACAACGAATTCCCACTCCACGAGCTAATCAAAGATGAATAACAACACTACAGTATTTAGCATCACATACGATATTGAGAGCTTTCCTATTCTGGAGGAAGTAAGCCTTGAATTAACGATACAAGCGACATCCGGCGACCTACTCGACTTACATGGAAAACCTCTTAGTAAGAAGTGGACACCTCTCAATTTGAAATGGTTTTATGACGATCAGAATTTAGAGAACGGCCTCCCGGATATTGCTTTATGGAGAGCAGGAGAATACGCCTGCTCAGAAGAAATACTGCCAATAATAAAAAAAATAACGAAGAACTCATGTGAATTTCTCCCTTTGAAAGTAGGGGAGGCTAATTGGTTTGCAATACACACTCTAAAGACTGTTGATGCTATAGATCGAGAGCAAACTATTTTTAATCTAAGAGCTAATGGTAAAGTGAATAGAACAAAAAAATTTAAAAAACTTGTGTTAAAATCAGATGTGATAAATGAGGCAGGTCTATGCCACGTAAAAGATGCTGGGTTACACACATATTGTTCAGAAGCATTTCATAGCGAAATAACCAATATGGGAATACGAGGGCTTATCTTTAATAAACGCCAAACTTCTTAACCCAGCTTTACCTGAGAACATCGATAGAAAAAACAGTGGACTTATACAATAAGCCCACTGTTTTTGTTGATAACCAACGTTAGACCCTTACATAATGGATCAATGGCCGCCTAAGTAAGCCTCACGTACTTCTGGGTTCACTAGCAACTCTTGGCCTGTACCAGTTAAACGAATTTCTCCATTTACCATTACATAACCGCGGTCAGCAAGTTTTAAAGCATGGTTCGCATTTTGCTCAACAAGAAAGATAGTCATCCCAGTGCTGGCAACATCTTCCAAAATTTTAAAAATTTGCTTAACAATAATCGGCGCGAGTCCCAAACTTGGTTCATCTAATAATAGCAGCTTAGGACGACTCATCAGGGCACGAGCAATAGCCAGCATTTGCTGTTCACCACCCGACATGGTTGACGCCCGCTGGTTGCGACGCTCTTTCAGTCGAGGAAACAGCTCAAACATATGCTGCATATCTTTCTCCGCGTGCTCCATGCCAATGGGAATCGTCCCCATTAACAGGTTCTCTTCTACCGACATGCCAGGAAAAATGCGACGTCCTTCCGGAGACTGGGCCAATCCATGAGACGCCACATAGTGCGCGCTTTTCTGCGAAATATCCTCACCTCGATAGACAATTTCTCCTGATGAAATGCGAGGTTGGCCGAAAATAGACATTAATAAAGTTGACTTACCTGCTCCGTTGGCACCAATTAAGGTGACAATTTCCCCTTCCGTCACCGTTAGCGACACTTTCTTTAATGCTTGGATTGGACCGTAATGGACATCAACCTCTTTAAACTCCATCAAGGTTGTCATAGGGTCACCTCCTCACCTTCTTCTGCGCCAAGATACGCCGCAATGACTTTAGGATTATTCTTAATGTCATCTGGATTCCCTTTAGCAATCACTTCACCATGATCCAGTACCACAATATAGTCCGAGATATCCATGACCATACCCATATCATGCTCAATCAGTAACACTGTCGTATTATGCTGATCGCGCAGTACGCGTATCATTTTGGTCAACGCCTCTGTTTCTGAAGGGTTCAACCCCGCTGCGGGCTCATCCAAACAAATAATTTCTGGATTGGTACACATCGCACGCGCAATTTCTAAACGGCGCTGCTGACCATAAGACAACTCACCCGCCAAGCGATTAGCAAACTCGGTCAAATCCACTACACCCAACCAATAAAAAGCTCGCTCTAACGCTTCATCTTCTGATCTTTTATAAGAAGAGGTATTGAAAATACCAGCTAAAAGGTTTCGATTCGCTCGCATATGCTGAGCAACTAATAGGTTTTCTACCACGGACATTTCTTTAAATAAGCGAATATTCTGGAAAGTCCGTGACAATCCGGCACGGTTCACCAAATGCGAACCACCAAACATTTTATATTTTAAACGCTGATAAAAAGCGACAGGGGAGATAAAGTCAGTTACCTTAAATGGCTCGCCCAACACTTTAATGACACTGGTGTCTTTGCTATTTGCTGACAACATAATGTGTCCACCCGTTGCTTTATAAAAGCCAGTCAGACAATTGAACACTGTTGTTTTCCCAGCACCATTTGGCCCAATTAAAGCCGATACCGAACCACGTTTTATATTAAACGTCACATCATTAAGGGCCTTGATGCCACCAAAGTGCATGACCAAGTTTTCTACAGTTAAGATGTTCTCTTGGCTCATTTCACCACCCCTTCTTTTCGAGCAAAGCCACGTCGAGTGACACGAACAAGACCACGAGGTTTCCAAATCATCATGACGACCATCAAAATTCCGAATAACAAAATACGATATTGCGCCACTTCCCTTAGTAGCTCAGGCAATACCGTTAAACAGAACGCAGCAATCACCACACCTACCGTTGACCCCATCCCGCCAAGAACGACGATGGCAAGAATCAGAGCAGATTCGAAGAAGGTAAATGAAGTGGGGTTAATAAAGCCTTGATAAGTTGCAAAGAACACACCAGCAATACCGGCTATCGCAGCCCCCATCATAAACGCAGACAATTTCACTAACACATGATTAAGGCCTAGCGAACGACAAGCAATCTCATCTTCACGCAAGGCTTCCCAAGCTCGGCCAATGGGCATCTTGACTAAACGATGTTTGATAAACAACACCGCCCACACAACGACAAACAAGACTAAATAGACAAACATGTACTTATGAGCAGAATCATAAGGTACATTAAAGAACTCATGAAAGGTTTCGCCATGGGCAGAACGCCGCTTAAATTCCAAACCAAATAAAGTCGGCGCAGGGGCTGTGATACCATTTGGCCCATGGGTAAATGACTGCCAGTTGGTGAGTACAAGACGAATAATCTCACCGAAACCAAGCGTAACAATCGCAAGATAATCACCGTGCATTCGAAGCACAGGGAAACCCAAAATTGCCCCAGCACACGCAGCTAAAATCGCTGCAATTGGCAACATAGACCAAAATCCCAAGCCGAGATGATTATACCCTAGCGCCAAACCATAGGCGCCAATGGCATAGAACCCCACGAAGCCTAAGTCCAATAAACCTGCCAGCCCCACAACGATATTAAGACCCAGCCCCAGTAAGACATAAATCAACCCCAAAATAACAATCGTGAGCACATACTTGGAAGCAATGAAGGGCACTAAAAGGCCAATGACCATCACTAGTGGAATAATCCAAACCATTTGGGATTTATGATTTGGGGGTAAGACAGTCACACCATCGTTATTATTGGTATAACGAAATGCCATCATCTTGCCACGATGCGTTTGAAAGAAAGTCGACATCAAAAAACGCCCAACAAACACAATCGCAACAATCACGAATACTCGATCAAAGCTCAGCTTAAATTGGTAACCATTGAGAACGATCCCCATGATGGGTCCGAAAACCACCAGTGCCATCAACGCTGCGATAATGGCATCAGTCCCACTTTTTTTGTAACTAATATCAGTCTGAGTCATTTACACTTTCTCCACGGCAGGTTTACCAAGAAGACCACTTGGGCGAATAATCAAAATAAGCACAAGTAGAGAGAAAGAAAACACATCCTTATAGTCAGAGCTGATTAAGCCTGCAAATAAGGATTCGGACAACCCAAGAATTATGCCCCCAAGCATGGCGCCAGGTAATGATCCAATGCCACCAAGTACCGCAGCAGTAAAGGCTTTGATCCCCATAATAAAGCCGATATAGAAATCAAACGAACCATAATCCAAGGTCACCAAAACACCGGCTAAGGCGGCCATAGAAGAGCCAATGACGAACACGGAAGAAATCACTTTGTCAGTATCAATCCCTAAAATCGACGCCATTTTTCTATCTTGTTGCGTCGCACGACACATGCGCCCCAACTTGGTTTTCTGAATGATGTAAGTCAAAACCCCCATGCCGGCAAAGGCAATCAACAAAATCAATATTTTCATATAAGTAATTTGAACAAAGCCATCACCAACATGAAAACGAATGGCTCCAGACAATAACGTTGGTACACCCTGTTGATTAGGGCCCTGACTCAATTGCACATAGTTTTGTAAAATTAACGACATACCAATTGCAGAAATCAGAACAGAAAGACGGCTTGAATTGCGCAGTGGACGATATGCCACCCGCTCGATCACCCAACCATACGCCCCCGTGACAATAATTGTAAAAATCAACGTGCCAATCAGTATGAAAGGAAAAGATTGCACGCCAAAAAAAGTAAGTAATGCAATCGCGATAGCGGTGAGATAAGCCGAGACCATGTAAACATCGCCATGGGCGAAGTTAATCATCCCAATAATGCCATATACCATTGTATAACCGATCGCAATAAGTCCATAAACAGAACCAAGTGTTAACCCATTAACCAGCTGCTGGAGAACGATATCCATCGTAAAACCTCATGGGGGGGAATAAACTAAAGACAGGCTCATTGGTATCTATATACCAATGAGCAAGTAAACCAACTAATTAGGGCAATTAGTCAAGTTGATGGTATTTACCTTTGTCATCCCACTTATACATGACATAGTCGGATACGGTTAGATCCCCTTTTTTATCAAAGGTTTTCTTACCCATAACAGTATTGACTGAGTGAGAATGCAGCCAAGTCGCAGCTTCCACAGGATCTAGATTAGTTTTGGCAAGGGATTCAGCGACTACTTGCATCGCGGTGTAGGCGTAAAGTGTGTAACCTTCTGGCTCATAACCACTATCACGGAATTCTTTAACAACCGCTTTACCTGCAGGGTAGCTAGTTGGATTAGCACCAAAGGTCATGTAGACGCCATTGACGTATTTCGCACCACCTGCCACTGTTACAAACTCATCGGACACGATACCGTCACCAGACATAAAGATGGCCTTTGAACCTTGATCACGGAGCTGACGAACCAATGGGCCCGCTTCAGAATGAAGACCACCGAAGTAAACCAAGTCGGCGTTTACTGAACGAATTTTCGTTACCAAAGCATTAAAGTCTTTCTCACCACGAGTCAAACCTTCATACATCACTTCTTTAACACCATAGCCATTTAGCGTTTTCTTCATGGCGTCTGCCAAGCCTTTACCATAAGTGGTTTTATCATTAATGATAGCAACACGTTTGGCTTTTAATGTATCCACGATATAGCTTGCAGCGACGTCACCTTGCTGATCATCACGGCCACAAACACGGAATACATTGGGTAGTCCACGATCAGTTAAGATAGGGCTAGTAGAAGCGGGGTTAACCATCAACACGCCAGCGTCAGCGTAAACGTTTGATGCAGGAATACTAGAAGAGGAGCAGAAGTGACCGACCACCGCCACAACATCATCAGAGTCCACTAATCGGTTTGCAACAGACAAGGCTTGTTTTGGCTCACAAGCATCATCCGCTTTAATCAAGTTAATCTTTTCACCATCAATACCGCCTGCAGCATTAATGTCGGCTGCCGCTTTTTTGGCCCCTTCCCACAACTGCTTACCAAATGCTGCATTGGCACCGGTAAATGGACCCGCCACACCGATATTCACATCAGCTTGCGCTAAGGTCGCAGCACCTGCTACCGCAATGGAAAGTAACGTTTTTCTTAAAGTTGCATTTGACATGTTTAGAGCTCCCACTTTTTTATTTATCGTTTTTATTAAATAGCAAGAAGCGTTCCAGAAAATTAAAACCAAAGAAATGATGATAAAAATGGAACTATTTATTTTTTTTATAAAAAATGTGCACATTTTTCACACACAAGATTAATCCGTGCACAAAAATTGGTCAATATCAAAAAAGCAAATCTTTGAAATAAAATAGCGGATATAGATAAATGGAAAGCACAAAAAACTATAAATTAAACATTTTAAGGATTATATTTGGGACAGCAAAGAACATCGCACCGAAAAAAAGCAATAATCGACGCCATTAAGAATGTGGATAACAAGGCTTAGCAAGTTATTTATGAGAAGTGCTCATCACCCCTTAAATATAGACAAAAAGAACAGAAAAGTTTGTCAAAAAATCCGTTTTTTCTATCAAAAAACTCCGGAAATTGTCTTTTTACAAAAGTGCTACGACAGCCTTTCAAAAAGACCGAGAGGCAAGCCCTTAGAATAGGGCAACAAGAAAACTCTCGTCTGAAGCTGCTCAAAAGCAGCCTCAGGAATGACCAAGATGACTATAAAGAAGGAGCGTTATGACTGAGTATTTGCGATAAAGGAACCAGTACAACACCATCTTTATTGAGTTGCGTTAAACGCTTCTTCAAATAGGACAAGGTTTCTGGATAAGGATGACCAATTGCCATCGCCTCACCTCGATGTTTTGCGACCTTAATCAAATGGGAAAACTGACGATCTATGGCTTTTTCTGTGCGAATGTTATCCAAAAAAACATCCCGCGTGGTGGTTTTTAGCCCATATTTTTTCGCTGTTTTTCCCGCCACACTATGAGAAGACGTTAAACTGTCTATAAAAAACAAATGATGCTGTTTCAAGGTCTGCATCACCCAATTCATTGACTTTTGGTTGGCGGTCAGCAAACTTCCCATGTGATTATTCACGCCTTGAATTCCTGGCAGGCTATCAATATCTTTTGTCAACGCAGCTTTCAGCTCCTTTTCCGACATCCGCGCATACAGTCCGCCAGGTCCTAGTTTTAATTCCCTTTCATTCTCCATTGGCGCATGTAGCATGGTTAATCGTCCTTGCTCTTTAGAGCGCACCGCCGTTTGATGGGCAAATGGCGTCATTGGTAGGATGGCTAGTGCCACCTCTTTAGGCAGTTGTAAAGCCCCCAGCATCCCTCTGCGATTATAACCAAGGTCATCAATCAAAATCGCAATCCTCACTTTTCTACCAAGTAACGACGGACCATTAGTTGGTGATTTAGACTTTTGTCTATCGACCACACGATCATCAATGGTTTGCAGCATCAACGGACGATTATCATCTTGCTGCTCAGGGTTTAAAGCATCAAACATCATAAACCCTGATTCTTCCACAGACGACACTGGCATACTCTTCAGTGGCCCCGGCAAGGAGGATAGCCAAGAGGTTAAGGCCAAAAAACTCGCAGACTCTTTCGAAGCCTGCGCATGATAAGACACTGGATGACTTTCATGAGCAAAAGACACACATGTGATCAGGCCTAGATATAGCATGACAAACAAGCGCATCATTCGCTTAATGAGAACAACTTTCACAATAAACTCTCTCAAGAACGGTGACCAAACTTAGGCAGTGTTTTCAAAATGGTCACCGCTTGAAACAACTGAAAATCTTTTTTCGCTAACGAACTTAATTTAGCACCTTGCGTATCAAAACGATCCGCCCCACCTGTTCCATTACTTAGATGGCCGTTCAATTCAGACTCTTTCACGATGAATGGCTCCTTAGCCAAACTTAAAGTAGCTTGGGGAACAACAAGATCAGGAGTAATGCCTTGAGCTTGAATAGAGCGCCCATTAGGTGTGTAATACAACGCAGTCGTCAACTTCACAGCAGCACCATTCGACAAAGGGATCAAGGTTTGAACAGAGCCCTTACCAAAGGTATTTGTCCCAACAATCAAGCCGCGATGATGATCTTGCAAAGCTCCTGAAACAATCTCAGAGGCAGATGCAGAGCCCTGGTTGACGAGCACGACTAAAGGCACGTTTGGTAACAGAGTGTTTTTCGATGTCGCTCTAAATTGACTCTTCGACACATCGTCTCGGCCTTTGGTATAAACAATCATGCCTTTATTAATAAAGGCATCTACCACGCCCACCGCCGCTTGTAACACCCCACCTGGGTTGTTTCTAAGGTCTAACACAACGCCCTTAATTGGCTTTTGCCCTTTCAGTTTCTTAATCGCTTTATAAAACTCTTGGGCCGTGTCACCTTGGAACTGGCTGATGCGCAAATAGGCAATGTTATTGCCTAGCCATTTTGTTGAGACACTATTATCGGCAATCATCTGACGTTTAAGGCTAAAATGCTTGATCTTTCCATGACGCTCAATATCAAGCGACAGCGTCGTGCCTGCATCGCCTCGCATCAGGTTCATGACATCTTCAAAGCCCATATCGGTAACCACCGTATTACCGACCTTCACAATAACGTCTCCAGGTAAGATGCCAGCTTTAGCGGCGGGAGAACCATCGATAGGGGACACAATTACCAGCTTATTATTTTTCAGCTCCACTTCGACCCCAACACCAGCGTACTCCCCTGTCGTTAGTTGATCAAAATCTTTCACTTCCTCCTTCGTCAGATACTCAGAATGGGGATCCAAGCCAGACACCATGCCTTTGAGCGCTTTATTGAGAATTTGTTGATCCGACATGGGATGTACGTAGGTGTCACGGATCGTTTCAAAGGTTTCCACAAAAGCTTGTATTTGCGACAACGGTAATGTCGAGTTCTCTACTCCTTTATCGCTGACTGCTACGCCCTTCTTGGCACTAGAGGTATCTGCTGCAAAACTTGGCTGCATAGAAAACGCCACCAACAAACACACCATTCCTCGACTTAAGAACTTCATCATATTTTTTCCTGTTGTTATCTTTGGTGACTCATTATGGAGATGAGCCGCCCTCCACTAACGCCGCCTTATCCACGCAAGTGGCTTAAGTGGCGTGCCATCATGGCGAATAGCAAAAAACAATGCGGGTTCAGAACGACCACCCGAGCTACCAACGGTGGCAATAACGTCATTCGCATTGACCCATTCTCCGACCTCTTTAAGCAAACTTTGGTTGTAACCATACAAAGACATATAACCATTACCATGGTCAATAATAAGTAAAAAGCCAAACCCTCTTAACCAGTCGGCAAACACCACACGTCCATTGAAAATAGCATGAACCGGCTCGCCTTCTTTACCTTTTAACGTCACCCCACCCAAATTGATGCTTCCATCTGAAGGCAGTTTAACCAAGGGTCTCAGTGGTGACACTAACTTACCTTTTTGTGATGAAAAAGGCACATCCTGATCTGGTAGTTTTATATCAGCCAGTGCTTCTTCAAGCTGTTTTAATACACTTTCTAATTGCTTCTGGTTCTTTTTTATCTGCTCGGAGCGTTGACTGCCTTTCTTTAAGTCTTGATCAAGCTTCGCCAATAGCTGACGACGACTTTGTTTTTCTTTCTTTAACTTGTCACGCTGAGTAAGCAAAGATGCTTGTTCTTGTGCTTGTTGTGCACGCTTGCTACGGATACTTTTTTCCACCAAGTTGAGATCATTCACTTGGCTGGCATAACCATTAATAAGGGATTGACGGGCATCGGATACATAACGATTGTAATGAACTAATCGATCAACATCTTTGCCCGAGCCATTCAGCAAAAATTTAATGGCTTCTTGTTTGCCAGAACGATAAACCGCCCTCAATTGGGCGGCTATTTGTGAGTTTTGTTGTTGAATACTGAGCTGCAGGTCGCCCTGCTGAATCTTCAGCTTCGAGAGCTGTTTTTCTCCCTTTTTTAAGCTCTCTTTTAGCTGATCAATTTGCTTCATCAGATTTTGGATGGCTTTTTCCTTGCTCTCCAATTGATTTTCCACATCAGACCGTTGCGATTTCACTTCCCGCATCCAACGATTGAGCTTTTGTAGATCTTTCTTTAATGCTTCAATTTGCTGCTTTGCTTGCTCAGGCGTTTGTGGAGCAGAGTTTGATGCTGTTGCTGCCCAACTCACACTGGACAGCAACAGAAAAAACCAACACAGCACATGACGACAAAAAACTGCCATCTGTTACCTCACGAATGCGTGAGTAGACTGGTGCCACTCATTTCTTCTGGCTTGTCCATACCCATCATCTCCAGCAAAGTGGGTGCGATGTCTGATAACGCCCCATCTCTCAGCCCTAGATGTTGATCGCCATTTGGGGCAAACAAAACCAAAGGCACAGGCCCATTGGTATGCGATGTTAAAGGCTGAGAACCATCATCACTCAACATTTGCTCAACATTGCCGTGATCTGCCGTAATCAAACATTGACCGCCATTCTCTTGCAATGCCTCCACAATGCGACCAAGGCAGGCATCCACGGCTTCAACCGCTTTCACCGCCGCGTCAAAAATACCACTGTGCCCTACCATATCGCCATTAGCAAAGTTACAAATAATCGTGTCGTACTTACCTGCTTTGATCACTTCGACGAGTTTATCTGTCACCTCTGGTGCACTCATTTCTGGTTTCAAATCATACGTTGCCACATTAGGAGAAGGAATCAACTCGCGCTCTTCTCCCTCAAAGACGGCCTCTTCCCCACCGTTAAAAAAGAAAGTCACATGTGCGTATTTTTCTGTTTCCGCAATACGTAACTGTTTTTTACCTGCTTTGGACAAGATTTCCCCTAATGTATTGCTTAATGCAACAGGAGGGAAAGCGACATCAGCCTCAATATCCGCCGCAAACTCAGTGAATGTGACGAAGGCCGCATAGTCAGGGTGAGCTTCTCGTTTGAAACCTTCAAAATTTGGATCAGTGAACGCTCGAGTCAACTGACGAGCGCGGTCCGGTCTAAAGTTGGCAAAGACAATCGTATCACCATCCTGTACGGAAACGGGCTCACCAATCACAGAGGCTTTCACAAACTCATCATTTTCATCACGATCATACGCCGCTTGAATGGCCTCTTCTGCCGTCTCTGCTTGAAACAGGCCTTTGCCCATAACAATGGCATCATAAGCCGTTTGGACACGATCCCAACGATTATCACGATCCATTGCAAAATAACGGCCAGTTAAGGTAGCAATCTTGCCAACACCTAATGCTTTTAGCTTCTCCTCTAACGTCACAATGGGGGTTTTTGCCGAGCGTGGAGGGGTATCCCGGCCATCGGTGAAACCATGAACATAAACCGCTTTCGCACCACGTTTTGCTGCCAACTCACACATCGCGATGATTTGTTCATAGTGGCTATGAACCCCACCATCCGACAATAACCCCATGATATGAACCGCTTTGCCGGCTTTAACAGCTTTGTCGACCGCGCTAACCAGCACGTCATTTTCAAAAAAACTGCCGTCTTCAATGGCTTTGCCGATTCGAGTGAAATTCTGGTACACCACACGACCCGCGCCAAGGTTCATATGGCCCACTTCTGAGTTGCCCATTTGCCCTTCTGGTAAGCCAACCGCAAGACCCGATGTTTTGATAAAAGAATGAGCTTGGTTTTCCCATAGAGCATCCCAGTTTGGCGTATTGGCTACGGCAATTGCATTGGATTTTGACGTGTCACTGTAGCCCCACCCGTCAAGAATAAAGAGTGCTGTAGTTTTCTTATTCATGGTGATCCATCCGTAAGTTGGTCATAATGATGTTTCGGTACATTTGCTTCGATACTATCACAGACATGTAATTTTGTTACAGGCTCTGCTTTCTATTCTAACCATTAATCTTCTCTATTCACTGCCAATATTCGCTAATAGCCAATCTCGAAACGCAACCACTTGTTCTAAATCCGCTTTGTCTGCCGGATAGGATAACAAATACTCATTGGGCGTTCTGACTTCTTCGCCAAAAGGGGCAACAAGCTCTTTAGTCTCTAACGCCTGTTCAGTCAAAATAGTCGGCATAATAGCAATGCCCATGTTATTTTTCGCGGCTTCTAACAACATATGAAAATGAGCAAAAGACGTGCCCGCAAACGAACCACTTTCTAACCCTTTAGCCACCAGCCAATCAGGCCACGCATTCATTCGCGATGACAGATGTAACAAAGGAAACTGGATCACATCATGGCACTGCCAATCAGCCAAGGCTTTGGTGTCATCAAATTGGCGCAAAAGCCGAGGTGAGCACACCGCAATCACTTTTTCTGAGATAAGCCGATGAGAAACCGCTCGGGGCCAATGATCGCCACCATAATGCAAAATGATGTCGATGCTATCTGCATCAATCTTTGCCGCATCATCTAATGAACGAAGCTTAATTTGAAATTCAGGGTGAGCCTGCTGGAACAGAGCCAAACGCGGCATCAGCCAGTAAGAGGAAAAAGTGGGGAGGGCTGAAATTGTTAGTGTCGTTTTTTCATCTTCCCGATGGAGCATTTTTAAGCTGGCGATTTCCATACCATCTAAAAGCGGCACCACCTCCTTGTAGTACGCCGCTCCGGTACTAGTTAACACAAGCCGCTTATTCAAACGAATAAATAAATCCCGTGACAAAAATTCTTCCAGATTACGAATCTGACGACTCACTGCACTCTGCGTAAGATGCAGTTCTTGAGCAGCACGAGTAAAACTAAGATGTCTAACCGATGCTTCAAAACACTTGAGCGCGGTTGACGACGGAATATAACGCCGCATGTGGTAGCCATTACTTATTAAAATTAGAGAGGTTAACTGTAACGTATTCGATACAGTTTCCCAAACATTGAATGATACGAATGCACTATTATTGCGCACTCATTTCATTCCATACCGTTCAACTAGCACATGTCATGATGTGAATGAGACCAGGACCAAAAAGCGGGACCGAGCACTCATCTGTGACGCTACTCTAACGCATGTGCCTTTTGTCCATAATGATAAGTATGAGCCCCTACTTCATAAAACATCCGTTTCAGTTCACGCAAAGGGATATTACGCAACAAGGTAGTGGGTACCGAGAGCGAGTCGCGCTGATCAGTAAACCATTCAGCGAGTTCTTTACCCATAATGGTTCCCGGTCCAATGCCTCGACCACTATAGCCTGCGACACTGTATAATCCCTGCTGTAGCTGTTGGCAGTGGGGGAGGTGATCTTCACTGTAAGCAATTTTGCCAGTCCAGCAATAATCCCATTCGATCTTATTTAAAACAGGGAATATTTCCGTGACTCGTTGGGTCGCCCAGTTCGATAACACACGACCTTCACCGCCCATACCTCCAAACACCAAGCGACCTTGCTTGTCCATACGAAACGAACTCATGACCGTGCAAGTGTCCCAAACACCTTCTTTATTTGGCAAAATTTTCGCCAACTGCTCGCTATTGAGCGGTTTAGTCGCCAGTTGGCTGTAAAAGATGGGGACGAACTTGCGCGCTTGTACTCTCACTCCATGTTCACTGTAGGCATTGGTCGCCAAAATGACTTTTTCAGCGCGCACTTCTCCTTGATTGGTTTTCACTTGCCAACCATTTTCACAGGGTAAAATGCTGTCTACTGGCGAGTAATCATAAAGCTTTGCACCCTCTTTAATCGCGGCATGGGCTAGGCCTCGGGCATACGCTAGGGGCTGAATGGTCCCTGCACGAGGATCAAATAAAGCCGAATTAAATTTGCTCGACCCAATACGTAATTGCGCTTCGGAAGCGCCTAAAAGCTCTACTGGTGCACCACGCTTCTTCATTTGTTCATAGCGACGTTGCAGTTGTGCCAGTCCTGCTTTTCCGACGCCCGCATGTAAAGTGCCATGACGTACCGCTTCGCACTCAATTTTATATTCATCAATCAAGCCATAGACATAATCTGGCGCAGCAGCCAAAGCGTCATACATCACCCTACCCGCTTCAGGGCCAAGAGCTTGATCTAGCTGGTCAGGCTCTAACCAAACCCCCGCATTGGCTAGACCCACATTACGACCTGAGCCACCGAAACCGATTTCTTGAGCCTCCACCACTGCTACACTGACGCCTAATCTAGCCAAATGCAAAGCCGCCGATAATCCTGTAAAACCGCCACCGACGATCACCACACTCACATCCTGTGACCCCGTTAAAGGCGTGAGTTCGGGACCTGCTGGCGCAGTTGCCCGCCATAATGAATCGCATACTGCATCAGACATAATCAAACCTCAAAGTAAATGAGAACAAGGTAAAAACAACAAAGGCGAGCGTCTGCTCACCTTTGCTTTCATGCTATAGACGCTAATCGTAAGGCTTGAGATCTCCCTTACTCAAAAACAATTCCCTGAGCCAAAGGTAAGTCGCCACCGTAGTTAACAGTATTCGTCGTGCGACGCATATAGTTTCGCCACGCATCAGAGCCAGACTCACGACCGCCCCCTGTGTCTTTTTCACCACCGAAAGCGCCGCCAATTTCTGCGCCAGAGGTACCAATATTCACGTTCGCAATGCCACAATCGGATCCAGCTGGAGACATAAATAATTCCGCCTCACGCATACTCTCAGTGAAAACCGCTGAAGACAGACCTTGCGGTACTTCGTTTTGGATCTCAATGGCTTCGTCAAATGACGAGTAGGTCAATACATAAAGAATCGGAGCAAAGGTTTCTTCGTGGACAATGGGCGCATCAGGGGCGATACGAACGATCGCTGGACGCACATAAAATCCCCCTTCGGGAACCCCTTCGGTTACTCGATCGCCACCACAAACAATGGTTCCACCTTGTTGTTTTGCTGCTTCAAGAGCCGCTTGCATACGGGCAAAGCTGCCTTCATCAATCAGTGGCCCAACCAAGTTACCATCTGATAATGGGTTACCAATACGCAGCGAACCATAAGATTTTGTCAAACGCTCTACCAAACCATCGACAATCGATTCATGGGCAATCAAACGACGCAATGTGGTACAGCGCTGGCCTGCGGTTCCGGCTGCCGAAAACACAATCGCGCGCAGTGCCAAATCCAAATCCGCTGTTTGGGATACAATCATGGCATTGTTTCCACCGAGCTCCAGCAAGGAACGACCAAGACGACCCGCGACGGTTTTGGCAACAGCCCGTCCCATAGCAGTCGACCCAGTTGCAGAGACAAGCGGGAAAGTATCGCTTGCCGAAATGGCTTCACCAAGCTCACGATCGCCAATCATCACACTGACCGATGCTTTCGGAATATCCGGCATGTCGGCGATGACATTTTGCGCTATTTGGTACATGGCCAACGCACATAAAGGTGCTTTTTCAGATGGCTTCAGCAAGACAGGATCGCCACACACTAAACCAAGCATGGTGTTCCAAGACCAAACCGCCATAGGGAAATTGAATGCAGTAATCACAGCTACAGGCCCCAATGGTTGCCATTGTTCCATCATTCGGTGACCTGGGCGTTCTGAAACGATCGACAAGCCATGCAGCATACGCGATTGTCCCACCGCGAAGTCACAGACATCAATCCACTCTTGCACTTCACCCAGGGCTTCTGGGAGGATTTTACCAGCTTCGAGGGAAATCACTTGGGCCAGTTCGTGTTTATACTTACGGGCTTCTTCGCCAATACGACGAACCAATTCACCACGGCGTGGTGCTGGTACAAGACGCAGCGCTTTAAAGGCGTCTTTTAGCTCATCATTCACCTTATCCAGCTGGCTTGGCGTAGCATTTTGAAAAGTGGAAAGTACCGCGCCATCAATTGGGCTACGAACAGAAAACGAACTACCACTGCCCAATACTTGTGTATTACCCGTTAATACGCTGAAAAACGTCTCGCCCTGTTTGAGCGTATTGATATCGAGCGTGTCTAAACAAGCTAATGTCATGGGGAACCTCTTTAGTTAAATTCAAGGAGCTAGGCGACGCCAAACCGCGTTACCTCTAATGTCTTCACCATATACTGCCTTTGACTGAATTGAGAAATACTGATTTCCTGCCTCTGGTCTAGTTTTTACCTATAGCCTACGCCATACTGTTCCCATTACCGATTAAACTATTCATCAATGACGCTGAGTTAGACATGGACATCCGATCATTACGCTATTTTATTGCGGTGTTTGAAGAACGTAGTTTGAGCGCCGCCGCCAAACGCTGCTTTGTCGCCCAGCCCTCTATTTCTGCCACCCTAGCGCAACTGGAGGACGATCTAGGCACCAACTTATTTGTACGCCACTCCAAAGGCGTTACACCAACCGACAGTGGCACCCAGCTCTACCCTCATGCCTGTAGAATGGTCAGTGAAATGAACGCCATGCGAGAGCTATTTTCTCAACCGGCCGAATCACTCGACCTATCGATTTCATTGATGCCTTTTTTATCCGGTGCTTTGATAGGCAAAGTCATCAAAACCATGTTAGAAGAAGTGCCTGAACTGAAACTTAGCTTGGTTGATGATACCGAGAGTGCTGATTTACGCTTCACATGCAGCCGCTACAAACAAGATGACGATGTATTCTATCCCTTATGGGAAGACGAATACGTCATCGCCATGCCTACCGATCATTGGTTATCTGACTTCGCCAATTTATCCATCAAGCAAATAGACCGACAGCCCTTTATTTCGCGTACGCCTTGCGACATCTTAGAGTCATGGGATTATCTGGTGCAAAAAAGTGGCTTATCAATGGACGTGCGTGCGACAGTCAAAACAGAAGAGTATGCTCTAGACCTAGTGGCTGCAGGATTAGGTATTTCTTTAATCCCAGAGCACTCAGCACGAGGCAGAACCGACATATACATTCGACCATTAAACGACATCAATCTAAAACGTATGGTGGGGTTAGCCCATCACAAACAACACAGTTTTCCTGCCCATTTGATCCAAGCGATTTTATCGGCCAAAGCTAACATCGTCAGTACTAAAACGCATGGGACACTCAATCCCTCTTTAAATACAGACCGACAGTAACGGACGTTTGGCATATGGAACTCCCTGTCGCATGATCAAAACGCATCAACCAGTGCTTTTTTACCCTTTGTATCTTCCGCTAATAATCCAGTACAGTTGAGCAAATACAACAATGAAATCGAGGTTACTATGCAGCCATCCACGTTCTTTGACTCCCTATGGCAAAGCTATGTCAAAGTGACACCGCAAGCCGATCGTATACAAACTTTGTTTAAAAGCCATGGCGAAGAGGTTCTTAATGACCATGTTGCCTTTCGCACATTCGCCAACTCACCGATTGCCTTGGCAAAGCTAGAACCGCAGCTCGAAAGCATGGGCTATAAAGCCTATGGTGCATTTCGTTTTGAAAACAAACACCTTGTGGCCCGTTGTTACAAACACAGTGACTCCTCTTTGCCTAAAATATTCTTATCTGAGTTACTGGTTGAAGAACTACCAGAAAACTGTCAACACATTATCCAGGGCTTGATTAAACAGATCCCAAAAGATGCCGTACAAACCCCTGAAATTTTCTGGTCAGGCCGCCTCTGGGAAACCATCACCCTGAAGGATTACGATACCCTTGCCGAGCACAGTGAATACGCGGCTTGGTTAGCCACCATGGGATTACAAGCGAACCATTTCACCGTAAGTATCAATAAACTAGACACCTTCACCAGCATTGAAGAAGTCAATCAACTGCTTCAAAACGAGGGTTATGTATTGAACCAAGTGGGTGGATTAGTAAAAGGCTCTCCTGAGCTTTTTCTGGAGCAATCTTCTACCATGGCCGACAAAATAAACTACACCTTTGCTGATGGCGAAGAAAAAACCATTCCAAGTTGTTTTTATGAGTTTGCCCGTCGCCATGTACAACCTGATGGAACACTGTTCGACAGTTTTATCGAAGGCAATGCTGATAAAATTTTCGACTCCACCAACACAAAATAGCGCAAATCAGCGGTTATTCTTGGCGACTTAGCATAAAAAAACCATTAAAATAGCAGGTCTTAAACGGCTTGCTATTGATGGTTATTTACCCCATATCAAGTACGTCCCCTTCCATATTCGTTACCACTGATCATCACAGAGTATGTACCGATTCCACAGGCCGTGTATAATGCTGGCAGTTTTTAAATAGGCCTACGAGATTATGATCAACCAACTTATTACATTTGCAACCAACCACTGGGAACTGGTCGCGGTCTTCGTCGCGATTTTGATTACATTGATCTTCAATGAAACCAAAGGCGGCCCTAAAGGCGTGTCTACAAGCACAGCGACCACCATGATGAACAATGACGAAGCTATTGTTCTAGATATTCGCCCAGAAAAAGAGTTCAAAACTGGACACATTACTGGCGCAATCAACATTCCTTCAGACAAAATTA
Source organism: Marinomonas spartinae (assembly GCF_900089775.1). Lineage (GTDB taxonomy): Bacteria > Pseudomonadota > Gammaproteobacteria > Pseudomonadales > Marinomonadaceae > Marinomonas > Marinomonas spartinae. Next base: position 772,126 of record NZ_FLOB01000001.1, on the reverse strand, counting down.
AAAGCAGCCTAAACAAGCTTGAAAAGCACAAAGACAAGGCCATTATCGTGGCGTGTAAAACAGGCATGAATTCAAATGCCACTGCCAAAGAATTAAATAAAGCAGGGGTTACAAAAGTCTTTAAACTGAAAGGTGGTATAACGGAATGGCAAACATCCAACTTACCACTGGTAAAAACTAAGTGAGGCAACCATGGCCAATGTCACCATCTACTCTAGCGATTACTGCCCTTTTTGCATCCGTGCAAAGCAGCTACTAACCAGCAAAAGCGTCGATTTTAACGAGATTAACGTAGACGGTCAGCGTGAGCGCCGCCAAGAAATGATGGAAAAAAGTGGCCGCCATACGGTTCCACAAATCTGGATAGATGAATTACACGTCGGGGGCTGTGATGAACTCTTCGCCCTTGAACGTGAACAAAAGTTAGACGCTCTACTGGCTAAATAAGCTTGGAGTCGTCTTAACATACAGATGCCTTATTATGGCAGGCGCTGCTCTGATGCAGCGATAATAATAACCCTACAAAGGAAAGAGTAACCATGGCTGAAAACACTGCAGCGACCGAAACCGAAGAGCAAGGCCCACAGCTTTCTATGCAACGCGTCTTTTTGAAAGACATTTCTTTTGAGTCTCCACGCTCTCCAATGGTCTTCCAAGAAGAGTGGAACCCAGAAGTGGGCTTAGAACTCAACACGCGCAGCCGTCAAGTTGGCGAAAGTGTTTATGAAGTCGTTCTAGACCTCACAGTAAACGTTAAAAACAGCGATGAGCCTGCTTATTTGGTTCAAGTACAGCAAGGTGGTTTGTTTGTCATCTCTGGTCTGGATGATCAGCAACTTCATCACGCTCTTGGTGCTTTCTGTCCGGCGACCTTGTTCCCATACGCTCGGGAAAACGTCGACTCTATCGTGGTAAAAGGCAGCTTCCCTGCTATTATGCTAGCACCGATTAACTTTGATGCGTTGTACGTAGAAAGCTTACAAAGCCAACAAGCTGAGACAGACACTACTCAGTAATAACAGATCAAGTGTTTTGTTAAAAAAGAGGCCTTGGGTCTCTTTTTTTATGGCATAGTACTAACCTTAATAATACATTTTTTATCTTGTTAATGAGCCGACATTTCTATGTTTAAGAAGAGCATGCCTAAGAAGAAAAAAAAGCCCTGCCCTTATTGCCTAAAAATGCGTTGGTTTTTGCTCTATTTTGGCTGCATTGCAATGGTGGCACTCTTGGTTGCCAATAAATTTTTTGGAACTGGTCAGTAATGTTGTCGATGGATAAACAGACAACAATATTACCTCGTCAAATCATGGCGCGTCCCATAGTCGTTATTAAATACCTGCTGATCGGCTTAATCATTACCCTATTATCGGGCTGCGCGACCTATCAGCAAGAGGTCCATAAAGGTTTATCGCTTGCCCATCATGGTGATTGGAAAGACGCTGAGAGCCAATTTAAAAGCGCGCTGGACAAACCTCAGGATAAACTCCTTTACTACTTGGAAGCGGGCGCCCTAGCCCAGAATCAAGGGGATTATAAACGCAGTAACCAACTACTAGCGAAAGCAGACATACTCAGTGATACTTTTTTCCAAGAAAACTTTAAAAATCGCGCTTGGGCCTTGCTAAGCAATCCAAGGCAGGGCGATTACCGAGGCAACGGTTTCGAGCGTGTCTATATCAGCTATCTTAAATCTCTTAATTATCTGGCCTTAGCCCAACAAGCAACACAGCCGATTAAGAAGCGTCAATTACAAGATGCTGCTCTCGTCGAGGCTCGCCGCATTGATAACAAACTCAATGAAATCCAAGCGCAAGAACCCAGCTACAAAGAATTAGATGCCAAAGAAAACCAAGCGTTTTACCTCAAAGCCCTAGACTGGTTAAGCGGTTTTTATACCCGTGGACATAATGACAAATATCTGTATCGAGACGATGCGTGGGCACGCTACCTAGAAGGGATCCAATACGAGCAAAGCAAAGACTATGATGATGCCCGTATTAGCTATCAGCAAGCCGCTAAACTGTATGAATCTGGTTATGCCAAACAATATGGTCTGTCTAATATTACGGCGGAACGCGCTTGGTTAGATACCATTCGTATGATGCGTAAAGGCGGAGATTGGAGCCAAGATGACATCAATAGATTGATCCGACAAAAATTATCGCCGGAAATGCAAAAAACACTTAAAGATTATCAAAAAGGCGATGGGGAGCTCATTGTCTTAGAAAACGAAGGGTTTGTTCCAGCCAAAAGCGAGCTGTCATTGCAACTCTACGCCGATCCCAACGCATACTCATTAGTGCTCGCGCCACTTTTGGCCAATGGTGACAACCAACAAAACGATGCCTTTCGCTGGTTTACCATGGTGTATGCTGACGTTAATCCGCTTAACTTAATCGCCAACTACAAAGCAGGAGGGCCATGGGGAGCGTTTGGTGGTGTGTTTACCAAACGGGTCATTCTAGGCCCTGCCGTATGGAAACAACTTAAACGAGCCCATCTGGATACCTTATTAACACAGCAATTTATTCGTATTACCGTGCCCTATTATCCGCGTTTCACCTTAGACCACCATACCCCGCAGATCTCGTTAAATGGCTCAGATATCCAGACCACTAGCATTCGTATGAGCTCCTTATCAGATATCGCCTTGCAGGAGCAACTATCCAATGCGCAACGGGACATCTATGAAAGCTTGGTGAGAGAATTATTGCGCAGTTGGCTGGCGTTTCGCATTGCCAACAGTGTCCACGACGATACAGCAAAATTAATACTAAGCTTAGTAGGACAAGTGGCTGTTTTTACCAGCTCTGCGGCGGACACCCGAAACTGGCTCACCCTACCGGCACAAATCCGGCTAACACGGATTCCGTTGCACCCAGGTGATTACACACCCCAGTATAGGATCAATAATAAAGATTTTTCGCATGACAAAATTGTGATAAAACCCGATAACATAACATTGTGGAATTTGCGTAACCCTTATTAGCCATTGAAGAAGATCAACAAGGATTTAAATAATGCAAACGGCTCATTGGAAACATTTTATACTTATACTCTTTGCCTTGATGCTGACGGCCTGTTCGACCACCGTTCAGCGCATCAACCCAGATCAAGAGGTCGCCCTGTCTGATCGCTGGAATAACATCGACTCGAAATTGGTCGCCGATGCCATGATTAATGATATGTTAAGCTTCCCTTGGTACCAAAACTACGATTTCACCCATAAGAGAAAGCCAACCATTATCATCCAAGACATTCGAAATAAAAGTGATGAGCACATTCCGGTGGATACCTTTATCAACGACATCAAACGCAGCCTACTTCGTGCCGGAAATGTGAACTTTGTGGTCTCTGGTAGTGAACGCAGTGATATTCGTAAAGAACGTGAAGATCAGGCTCTCAATGCCGCCCCTGGCACTGCTGCGAAATTCGGTTTAGAGCAAGGGGCCAACTTTGCGCTTTCAGGCACCATCAGCTCAATTGTCGATTCCAACGGCGACGAGCGCGTGAAATTCTATCAGGTCGACCTTAAGCTTATTAATATGACCACCAACGAAGAAGTCTGGAACGGTCAAAAACAAATTAAGAAATTGTCGAAAAAAGGCTTTTTCTAATGAGGAAGACAGGACCCAAATGGCATTGGTCGTATTGTCTGGCCATCACAAGCGTCACCCTGTTACTGAGCGGGTGCATGGAGACAAACGTAAAAGACGATACTACCATGGCCGTGACGCCCAACTTGGTGACACCAGCGACGGATAAACTCCCCCATTGGATCCTCTCTCCCCCTCAAGACAGCTCACACCTTTACGGTGTGGGCAGTGCCCCACGTATCGACAATATTGCCTTGTCTTTTGCCCAAGCAGAACAAAATGGTAATGCTCAGATCGCACAACAACTGCGTACCCAAGTGAGTCAAATCAATACACAAAATACGCAAGTCTCGAACGCCACCGGACAACCGGAGCAAGTAACCCGTATACAAAGCGCTTATACTCAAGTCAAAACGCCGCCGATTGAGCTAGAGCAAACCGTCAATGAAGCCCGCTTTGCTGGCAAAGATGTTGTCTACGCCCTGCAATCCCTTAATCGCGATCGTATTGTAGCGAAACTAAAGCTCACTATGCAGGATATTGACGAGGCCATTCAGCAGCAAGCCAGCCGACTCTCCAGCAAGCCTGGTGCAGCACCAAGAGAACAGGACTGGCGTACTTATATGCGGCTTATCCCTTTGTTCGCCAAGCGTAAAACGACACATGATAAATTAGCCCTCTATGATCAACACGTGGGCTCTTTTCTTCATTCAGACCCAGCCATATCCTCGCTAGAGACACAAACCAACAAGGCACTATCTGAATTTGGATTTAATACCACAAACACATCGTTTCCACAGGCACTGAATAGTGCGCTGTCGACCTTTGGCCTCACGCCCAAAGTGCACTCTACCTTTCAACTTACCAGTCAAACCCGCCAACACAGTCAAACACAAGACGGGCGATTTTATGTCTTTGAAGAGGGGACGTTAAGTTTATTGGACTCTACAGGCAATCAACTTGGCACATGGACAGCCAACGGCCGTGGTATCTCAACAAACAAAGACAGTGCCATACAACAGGCCCAAGCCGACTGGTCTAGTGAAGCCATTCAAGCGATGTTTCATTGGTTAACCGGACAGCAATAAAAAACCCCATAGAAACCGGTTTCTATGGGGTTTTTATCAGAAGAAAATAATAGATTACACCAAGTCTTCGTAAGGCAAACCGACATATTGCATAGCAATCACACGGCGCCCGGCTTCGTTATCTGTATAAAAATTCAATTCAGACTCCATAAATTTAGCGTGAGTCTCTGTTTCTAAATCATTTTCACCAGTAAAATCATGCAGCATATTGGTCATCCACCAAGAAAAGCGTTCGCCATTCCAAACCCGACGTAGACAAATATCTGAATATTGGCTAATACAGTCCTTATCACCTTCTTTGTATACTTGAGTCAGCACTTTGTATAATGTCGCCACATCAGACGCGGCTAAGTTTAAGCCTTTCGCCCCCGTAGGTGGGACGATATGAGCAGCATCACCGACAAGGAATAAATGACCATATTGCATCGGTTCACACACAAAAGAACGTAATGGCGCGATGCTTTTTTCAATGCTTGGTCCAGTAACCAACTTCTCCGCAACATCGTTTGGCAAGCGATTTTTAAGTTCTGTCCAAAATGCTTCATCACTCCAATCTTCGACCTTATCGGTCAAAGGAACCTGAAGATAATAACGGGAGCGAGTGGCAGAACGCATACTGGTCATGGCAAAGCCACGATCGGTTTTACAATAGATTAATTCATCATTCACCGGCGGCGTATCGGAAAGTACCCCTAACCAACCGAATGGATAGACACGCTCATATTCTTTGCGTGATGAAGCTGGAATCGTTGGCCGAGATACCCCGTGAAAACCATCACAACCGGCAATATAGTCACAGTCAAGACGGTAACGTTCACCCCCATGCTCGAATGTCACATACGGTGTATCGGTTTTTACGTCATGCAGTTCGACATTGCTTGATTCATAATAGGTTGTTAAGCCTGCCGCAGAACGAGCGTCCATTAGGTCACGGGTCACTTCAGTTTGCCCATATACCATCACCGTGCTGCCACCAGTCAGTTTTTCCAACTCGATTTTGACACGCTTATTGTTAAATGCCAGCTCGACGCCAGTGTGCACTTGACCCTCTCGGTCCATTCGCTCACCCACGCCCGCTTCGCGAAGTAAGTCCACCATGCCTTGCTCTAATACACCGGCACGAATACGACCTAGAATATAGTCACCAGACACACGCTCAATAATCACATTATCGATGCCCTGTTTAGCCAATAATTGTCCTAGCAATAGACCTGATGGACCGGCACCTATAATCGCTACTTTTGTTTTCATGTTCTCTCACCTATTGTTTTTGTTGTTCCAGTTCAACAGCCACCATGCACATGCTGTTAATTCGAGAGGGCGATACTTTAAAACAAGACTTAAGACGCCCGAAAGTGTCTTCATAGTGAGGGATAGAAACACTGAACGTTATGTCATTTCTGATCAAAAAATTGTACTTTTTGATCAAGATAACTTAATTTAATCAGATGTGGTGTGTATAAAAGCATCAAGAAAATTGAAATTAATTAAATAAAAACAAGAACTTAATATTTTATTTTGTCTTAATTAGTTATTTTCTCTAACACTAAATCCAATAGAGTATTGCATCTTTCGAATATTACAGAAGAATAAAATGGTGAAACATACAAATAACATCCCTCATTTTGGCCTGTACGGTGAATCAAGTTGGGTTGATGATCCGGAATTTTTTCATATCGAAGACATTGTTTCCCGCAGCGAAAATCTTGACTGGAAAATCAATGCTCATCGTCACGCTCAGCTCTTTCAGGTACTCATTTTAAAAGCGGGTGGAGCTATGGTTCAGATGGATGAGAAACAACAAAAATTGGTCGGTAGTTGGGCCATCATTGTGCCAGCGGGGGTTGTTCACGGCTTCCGATTTGCGCCAGATACTGACGGCAGGGTCATCACCATTGCCGAGCCAATGCTAGAAGATATCTACCGAGAAAAAGCAGCGCGCTTCGTTAAGCCTCTTGTAAGCCAACCTAGCTACATCAACTTTAACGGTTATCAGTCGACATTTTCTGAATTATGGCCCTTACTGTCACAATTAGAAAAAGAGTCAGAACAAACCCGTAAAGGTCGTGTCTTGATGAGTGAATATCTGATCAAAGCAATCTTGTTATTATTGCGTCGACAACAGATCTCATCAGGTATATTAAATACCGACATTACCCTTCAAAGTCAGCAAACTCACGAACTAAAAGAACTCATAGAAAAACACTACAAGCAACATTGGAGCAGTGAAGAGTATGCCAACGCGCTAGGAACCTCTGTTAGCCGTTTAAACCGACTAAGTAAAGCCATGTTGAATCACAGTGTTCATGATTTAATTTGTGACCGACTGCTCCTGGAGGCCAAGCGTAATCTTATTTATACGGCTCGATCTGTAGAGGAAATTGCCTATGATTTAGGCTTTAAAGATCCAGGTTATTTTTCACGTTTCTTCAAGAAGGCCAGCGGTGTTCCACCAGGACGATTTCGCACTCTTGCTAATCAGCCAACAGGCTAATTAGGATACATTCAGGCTTCCTCGACCAGGCCATTTCACCATGAAGCCCTTTATTTATAAGGGCTTCATAATGAAGGGTGAATTTTTCTAACCTCTTTGCTGAAAATTGATCGTTTGTACAAATTTCCGCTCACTCTTATCATTAACCCTGTCGACAAAGACTACTTCCACAGACAGGAGAAACACCATGAAAAACGATTACAGATACGATAGTTTGGGTAATTTAGATACTGACTACTACGTTGAAAAAGCCTATGAAATGCGTCGCGAGTACTTTGCTCTTTTGGTTAAAAAAGCCTTTACCAGCGTAAAAAATATTTTCTCTGGTTTCGCAGCGTCACGCCATTCACAGGGCCATACAGCAAACTAATTTTTCTTCATAACATTTCACTCAACAAGCAGTGAAATAGACTTAGTTGGCGAGCATTATAAACAAACCGCCGCCGCAATAACTAAGAGCTTTCTGTAACCGATCGAAGTGTAACAAGAATAATATCGATCTGGCTGCAGCTCTCCTTTTAGAACATCGCTTTTCTCATCCTCCCACTATTTTCTCTTTTCAAATCAAGGCTACTATCCGTTTTTAATCATCTTTTTTTATACATCTGATAAGCATCAGGACGCCGCCAAAAGCCATTTGTCATGAAAACGTCATAATTTAGACATAAAATTAATTGCAGTGGCAGGGATGGATAATCGATAACATTTGGATGAAGACAATGAGCCAAGTAGATGAACTAAAACTATTAAATAAAATCATCCAAAACGGCCTAATTACACCAGTATTCCAGCCCATATATGATTTGTCTAATGGGGCTATCTATGGTCATGAAGCATTATCACGTGGACCCAAAAACAGTGCCCTGTTTAATCCCGATGCGCTATTTTCTCTTGCGACACAAAAAGGCCTGCTTCATGAGTTAGAGCTTTTGTGCCGAGAACGAGCCTTATCTCGCTTTTCTAAATTAGCATTAGAAGGACGTTTATTTTTAAATGTAAGTGCTTCTTTGCTTAGCTCTCCTTTGCACCAAAAAGGTATGACGCTGGAAATTCTGAATAATTTAGGCTTGGACCAAAAGCGCATCGTCATCGAGCTATCAGAACAACATCAATATGATCACAATGGTCTATCAAGACTCAGTGTAAAACATTATCGAGACATGGGATTTCATGTGGCCATTGATGATTTAGGCGTCGGCTACTCAGGGCTACGTCTTTGGTCAGAATTGCAACCTGAGATTGTCAAAATAGACAAACACTTTATCCATAACATCGATAAAGACGAAATTAAACGCGAGTTTGTGCGCTCCATTTTGAGTATTTCACAGCGGTTAAAATGCACATTGATTGCGGAGGGGATCGAAACACAACAAGAGCTTGATCAACTAATCGACCTTGGCATTGAATTTGGACAGGGCTATTTTTTAGGTCATCCAACGGACAAACCAGCATTTACCACTCATCCTTATTTAAAGAAACAAGCACTAAGGCGATCCATATTTGAAGTGGACCATTCAGAAACAGTACGCTCCTTGTCGCGAGTGACGCCAACAGTTCAAATTGATAGCCACTTGGATGAAGTTTCTAACCTGTTTAAAGAAAACCAGGATGTGCATTCTATTCCGGTGTTAAAAGACGAAAAACCAGTTGGTGTTATAAGGCGTCATCAGCTTCACGAATTATTTTCTACCCCTTATGGGCGAGCGCTTTACGAGCATAAATCGGCCGCGCTATTACTCAGTGAAGACATTATTGTAGTCGAAAGTAATGTCAGCCTATCGACAGTATCCACACTAGTAACCAACCAGGAAGCCGATACCTTGAACAATGAAATAGTCATTGTGCATAATGGTAAATTCCTTGGTACAGGCTCCCTAAGAGATCTGCTAAGACGCATTACAGAACTGAAAATCCAAAATGCGACCTACTCCAATCCACTTACTCTCCTGCCAGGGAACGTTCCCATCAACCAAGAGGTCATGCGACGCTTATCCAATCATGAAAATTTTCATGTGGCGTATTTTGATCTCAACGACTTCAAACCCTTCAATGATTATTTTGGCTATTCCATGGGGGATGAAGTAATTCAGCTGGTCAGTAATCTAATTAAAAATATCATCGAGCCGACGCGTAACTTTATTGGCCATGTGGGTGGTGACGATTTTATCGTTATTTTTTCGGATGATCATTGGCAAGAACAGTGTCAGGCGGTGCTCGATCAATTTGCCCATCAAGTGCGCCAGTTTTACACCCAAGAAACCCTGCAAGTCGGTGGTGTATGGGGGAGCAACCGACAAGGCGAAAAGGTTTTTCATCCTGTACTAAGCTTATCCGTGGGCGTTGTCGATTTACGAGCAGATCAAGGATTAAACCACCATCAAGTGGCGGAGTTAGCGGCATTAGCGAAAAAGTCGGCAAAGCAAAAAGGTGGCAACCACCTTTATATTCAACCCTACCAAAGTGCGTACTCTCGCCCTGTTTTACAAGAGCAACTATAAAATAAAGCCACTTACCATATACTTTTTTAAAGGGTGTCAGCGTCCTCAAACTGTCACGACACTGTCTCAGACTTGTCATGTTTTATCCTTAATCTAACCTTAAAGCCATAGCGTTATCGATAGGATGAAACAATGCAAACGACTTTTCGAACGGTATTTATATCCGATGTGCACTTAGGGACTAAGGCATGTCAGGCCGCCCATTTACTGGATTTCCTCACCACGATAGAAACGGACACCTTATATCTAGTAGGCGATATTATTGATCTCCAAGAAATGCGTCGTAAAGCACATTTTATCGACCTCCACTACCGAATTGTTGAACGTATTTTGTATATGGCAAAAAATGGCACTCAGGTCATTTATATTCCAGGTAATCATGACGCCTTCTTCCGACAATTCACAGGACAAACACTCTCGGGCATCGAGATTCGTCTTAACGCTCGCCATACCACAGCTGATGGCCGACATTTCCATGTAAGCCACGGTGACGAGTTCGATCAAATGGTTAAAATCAGCCCATTGATGCTTGCCATTGGTGATCGTGCACATGGAGCTATGTTGTCACTAAACCAGTGGATTAATGGTGTGCGGCGTTTTATTAGGCTCCCCTACTGGTCCCTCGCTGGCTACCTAAAAAGCCATATCGGCAAAGCTAAGGAATTCATCCATCGATTTGAAACAGCGGCCCTCAAATCCGCTAAAAGCAAGCACCTTGATGGTTATATTTGTGGTCATATTCACTTTGCCTCGTTTCTTTTAAAAGAGGGGACATTGTATTGCAATGATGGCGACTGGGTTGAACATTGTACCGCTCTCACCGAATCAAAAACAGGTGAGCTCAACCTCCTTCACTGGTCAGAACAACCTAAGCACCTTGCAACAGAGCCTCAAGATGAGCAATGGCAAGACAATCCGCTAAGCCGCCAGCCTAATTAGATTTCCTCGACCACTCTCATCCACCAAAACAAAATAGTGCACTACTTAATTTCTTGACATTAAATAGTGCACTATTTATCATGAAACACATCCAGATAAAAGAACAAGGTAAGTCAGCCATGCAAGATACTCCCAAATTAAATGAGCTTTTATGTTTTTCGCTCTATTCAACGTCTCTGGCGATGAATAAGTTGTATCGAAAACTCCTAAAGCCACTGGGCATCACTTACCCGCAATATCTGGTGTTAATTCTACTTTGGCATCATAAGTCTTATCCCATGTCAAACATTGGTGAAGATTTGTTCTTAGATTCAGCGACGCTGACTCCCTTATTAAAAAGGATGGAAAGTGCCAATTTACTGACACGTCGTCGGGATAAACAAGATGAACGACATGTAATTATTGAGTTAACCGAGCAAGGCCAAGCATTAGAAAGCCAAGTAGAGAATGTTTTTCAAGAGGCTATGTGTGCGTCTCAACTGTCGCTAGAAGACATTGGCAGGACCAAACATGTTGTGGATGCACTGAGACAAAATCTCGTGCATTACAACAATAGCCACTAACCAACAGGGGCAGTTACTTTATAACCCCTTGTAACAACCCGTTTAAACCATGACAAAAACAGGAGTCAGATATGACAGCATTAAACCAAGTACTATACACTGCCCACGCAACATCTAAAGGTGGCCGCACTGGTGAAGCAAAATCCGACGATGGTAAATTATCTGTCACTCTTAGCACCCCAAAAGAACTAGGGGGTAATGGCGGAGAAGGGACTAATCCTGAGCAACTATTCGCAGCAGGCTACTCAGCATGTTTCATGGGTGCACTACAATTAGTGGCTTCTCAGCAGCAAGCAAAACTGCCAGCAGACAGCACAATTGATGCGGCCATCAGCATTGGACCGATCGATCAGGGTTTTGGTATTGCCGCGAAACTAACAGTTAACCTAACAGGAATGGACAAAGCGCAAGCAGAAAAGCTAGTGAATGATGCGCATCAAGTTTGCCCATATTCCAACGCCACTCGTAACAACATTGATGTTACCTTAGCCGTTAATGTATAAACGACTACTTTTGCTCACTAACCTAGATCGATCTATTTTATGAGCAAAATGGTTGTTTTAAAAAAGGGCCTCTCAGAATGAGAAGCCCTTTTTCCTTTTTTATGCGGCAATATCTGTTTTTGTCTGTCACAGCAGTCATTAGCCTATTTATGAACCAACGATGAGACAATTACGGCCTTTGGATTTGGCTAAGTATAAGGCATCGTCTGCTCTTGAGAGAAGCGTGTCCATTGAATCTTCTGCGCGAAAACAGCTAATACCAACACTGATGCTGGTCGAAACGGATTTATGATCAATAGAAAGATGATAAGAGGCCACCCCATCGCGTACTTTTTCCATCAAAGCAATCGCCTTTTCTTGAGAATGTTGAGGCAGTATGACAAGGAACTCTTCACCGCCCCATCGACCTAATGAGCCATAATGATGAATGATGTCATTCATTAATTTGCCTAAGGACACTAAAACATCATCCCCCACCTGATGACCAAATTGATCATTTACTTTTTTAAAGTAATCAATGTCGATCATCGCGACAACCAAGCCCTCTGACAACGCATCGTCTCGATGCTCAACAGCATAAGATAAACGCTTCATGATAAAGCGCCGATTGGGCAACTCCGTCAGCGGGTCAATTAATGACGTTCTCTCTAATTCAAGGTTTAACTGGCGTAAATTACGCTGATAACGATCCGAGATTCGAGTAATCTTCTCTAGCTGTCGCAAGTGCTTATCAAAACGCTCACTTAAGCTTTTCTCACGCCGCATCATCATATCCTGATAGGAATCAGATAATCGTGTTAGCCGATCCATTCTATTCCACTGCTCTTGATTCACCTCCCATAACTGACGCAAAGCCCGGCTTGCTGGGTGGTCATTATATTGAGGGGTATTGAGTATCGTTTGAATCTCCTTTTCAAGCTCAGAGAAGTTGATCTTCATCTATTTACCTATAATCTGAAAAGGAAAATGACAGTCTTCTTTGAATTCTTCAGCCAACTCAGCAACACGCTCATTGTCTACATCAAAATACCAATTCACCGAGACCTGACGACCTTGTTGAAAGTACTCTTCCATTTCATCAAAGATGTCCATCATGACTTTAATACTACTGGTATTCAAATACAGTAACGACAACTCAAGTGTCAGTGGTGAAGTCGATTGCGCTAAATATTGACTGACCCAGGCCACCATTTCAGCATACAACTCATAGGAGTTTTCAGGGTAAGAGTCACCTTCCATGTATAAAACACCTTCTTGCCAAGAAGCTATCACCGTTGGCGAAGAAATGGTCCCATCTATTCTCAAATCTTTCATTGTTTTCTCTCAAATCTCTATGCTTAAGCTAAAGTAAGCGGTCTCGCCATCGATCATTTGCAAACTCGCTTCCATCGGTTTTGACGATTTTCGAGCCATATCAATCAACCCTAGTCCAGCACCAGTAACGGCATTCTCATCGCGAGGTTTGCGCAGCTGAGTTTTATACAGGGCTTTTAAGTCGGTTTTATCCAACTTCGCTAATGCTTCAATACGCGCCACTAACGCCTCACCATCTTTGGCTTTAACAATATTACCTGCTGAAACTCGATAGTAGCCTTCATCGTAACTCACAATCACCGTTGCAACTTCAACACCAGGCAATTGGGAAGATGCCGCATAATGACGAATATTTTGCGTGAGCTCTATATAGGCAGCAAACACATCCAATGCACAAGCCGGTGACATCTGCTCCGATTTCAAATAGTTTTTCAGAGCATTACCTATTTCCTCAATTAGACTACGAGAAATAGGACCATTAAAACAAAGTAGAATCCTGTCTTTTTCAAAACGCTCCCTCAAATCATATAAATTTGGTGCGGACATTCCATCAAACCTCATTATTGTGCATTTTTTGAATCAAACCGGAAAGACAGCAAAGTGATATCGTCTCGCTGAGGTTGATCACCCATATATTCATCTAGAGCAGCTTCAAAAAAGTCCGCTTGATCCTTAAGAGGTAAAGCGGCGTTATCCTTTATTAACCCTTCAAAACGTTGATTACCAAAACCAAAGTTCTTCTCGCCCCCCGCCTGGTCTAAAAAACCGTCAGTCGTCATATAATAAGTCCAGCCAGACATAGGTAATTCGGTATTGTTATACTCGCCTACTCGTCTATCCCCCAATGCTCTTCGTCCTGATTTTTGCTTGATGATGTCATCACCATTACTGCCATAAAGCGTAATTTTAGCACCAGAAAAGCGAATAAAGTCCCCCTGATTAGGCACATAAACTAACCCGACATCGGCATTGGTAGCTACCTTGTTGGCACTGAGTTCTTCATTCAACATAGATCGCAAGGTGGTATCGATTGAACTGAGCAAAGCCGCTGGATTTTGAATACCTACATGGCCTATCGCATAATCAATGGCAGCACGCATCAACATCGTCATCAGTGCACCAGGAACGCCATGCCCTGCACAATCGACGATACCTAATAAACACCCCTCGTCCGTTTTATGGAACACATAAAAGTCACCTCCAACCACATCTCTTGGTCGCCAAATAACACTGTGCTGATCACCTAAAAACTGATACATTTGCCGATCCGGTAAAATCGACTTTTGAATCAAACTGGCATAATCGATAGAGGCGCCTATTTTACGATGCGCATCCACCACTTTTTGGTGTGCCTCTTCCAACTCAGCAGTACGTTTTTGAACTTGTTCCTCTAACTCTTGAGTATGGTTTCGAACCTGTTGAGCCATGGTATTAAACGTCTTACTTAAATCACCGATTTCATCGTTACCACGGGAGACTAAAGACACATCATAAGAACCGCTAGCAATGCTTTTTGCCGATTGTTGCAGTTCTCTAATGGGGGTAATCAATAAACGCTCAATCACCAGTCCAAAAAAACTTAAAAGCAAAATCAGCAATAGTACAAATACACCAAGCGTCGGCAAAATAAGATTAGAATGAAACAAACTGACCTTGTTTAAATCGATATTGGTCACTACATACCAATCTAACAATGGAAAATACACAAACGCCATTAATTGCTTGCGTCCACCTTGTTCCACCTTAATAGTGACGACCTTTCCCTTGTTATGGCGAGCTTCTTTTAAAGCTTCTTTCACTTTTGCTTTGGACTCATCACTATCCAATAATGCATAAATAGAATGTTTTTTGTCCTTACCATTCATCGAGCTATAGGCAATCAGACTTTCGTCATGATGAATTTCGATACTACCATTGGCATTGATAACAAAGGGAGTTACCCCAGGAACGGCGTTATCAGCAAACTGTTTAATGAAATGGTCTAAAGACAGCCCTGTCCCAGTCATCCCCAAGAACTGTCCATGGTCAACAATATGGACATCAATCCAGACTTTTATCACCTTTAATACTGAGTCGTAATTTACATTAATAATAAATGGCACATGCTGTTGACGAGCTAAAAAATACCAATTGTCAGCAGGCTTACTGACATCTAAAGTATATTTGGGCGTCATTGACAATGGACTTTTTGGGTCAGCGAAGAAGTATTGTTTTGTCGCGTCATTTATCAAGAACATATTATGGCTTTGAAAGGCGTTGAGATAACTCTGCGTTTCTTGTAACCATTGCCTCTTCAACATAGGGTCATCTGGCTTCCTAATCCACGCTTTGACAATGGGAGAATGCGCAAATTGCTGCGCTAAAGCCAATTCTCGAGAAATAGGTGTCAACATTCTCTGATAATTTAACTCGGTAAAACTATTCGCATAATTTTCAGCCGAATACTCTTGCCCTTTTTGAACAAAATACCAGCCAATCATTGCCACCATTAATAAAGCAAAAACGCTCGTACTCGCTAGTACAAACAACGACTTACCACGTAAACCCCACCGTACCATAAGCGTACCTTTTGATGTAAATGAGAAACAGTAAGATTATGTACACACAATCATTATTAGTAACAAAATGTATCTATCGACATGGGACGAGCCAGTAAAAACCCCTGAAACAAATCACATTCGTGCTGCTTTAACCAATCAAATTGAGCTTGTGTTTCCACCCCCTCAGCAATCACTTCCATATGAAGGTTATGTCCTAAGCCGATAATAGAAGCGGCAAGAGAAGCTTGTTTATCACTTTCTTGTATCGCTCGAATAAATGACTGGTCAATTTTAAGTTGATCGATAGGCAGTTGTTGAAGATACGATAACGAGGAATAGCCAGTCCCAAAATCGTCTAACGAAATCAGGACGCCTAACTGTTTGAGAGACTGCATCTTTTGAATGATATCGAATTGATCATGCACCAACATACTCTCAGTGAGCTCAATTTGTAATTGTGCTGGTGGGATACCCGTTTGATAAATCACCTCTTTTACTTGTGACACAAAGCCTTCTTGGGAAAACTGCAACGCGCTAACATTCACAGACATGATCAAATGCTTTAACGCTGGATCCTGTTGCCAGTCAGCCAATTGTTTCAACGCTGTTCTCAACACCCAATCTCCCAAGGGTAGAATTAATTTTGACTCTTCAGCAAACGGGATAAAATACACTGGGGAGATCATGCCTTTTTCCGGGTGCCGCCACCGAACTAGAGCTTCTACCCCCTTCATTTCTTTGTTTGCCGTCCATTGTGGCTGGTAATATAAAACAAATTGTTCTTCAGCTAAGGCCCGCCTAAAATCACTGTCTAACGTCACACGTTCTAATACTTTTTCGTGCATTTGAGGAGCGTAAAAGCATACTTGGTTACGACCGCGTCCTTTGGCTTCATACAAAGCAAGCTCAGCCTGCTTTATAATTTCTTCACTATTGCTTGTTTCTTTGCCAAATAGAGCAATACCAATACTAGCGGAGAGATGATAAGGCGCGCCACCCAGCTCAAACGGCACACTCAGCGCCGTCATGATTTTTTCAGCAACATGCTTAGCGCGATAAGCAATTCTATCTTCTGAAACAGAGACATCCACATCTTCCAACATAATCAGAAACTCATCGCCACCAAAGCGAGACACAATATCCCCCGAGCGTGTCGAATCCATCAAACGCGATGCAATTTGTTGCAATAGCGCATCCCCAACCAAATGCCCTCTAAGATCATTCACATCTTTAAAATGGTCTATATCAACAAACAACAATGCACTGCGACGAAACGTTAAAATGCCACTTTCCAAAATATGATCAAGATCTTTGGTGATCAAACGACGATTAGCCAAACGCGTTAAGCTGTCGTAATAATTCAACTGGTTAATACGACGTTCATTATCTTTGGTTTCAGTTATGTCTTTGAACGTCGCCACGTAATGAGTTAATACGCCACGCTCATCTTTTACCACAGAAATACTCAGCCATTCAGGGAATATTTCACCGTCCTTTCGACGGTTCCAGATTTCTCCCTCCCATCCTTCACACTTTTCAATATGTTCATACATATCACGGAAGAACGCTTTGGAATGGCGACCAGAGCTGATAATAGCGGGGGTTTTGCCTATAACTTCTTTCTCTGTATAACCCGTTATCTTCTCAAAAGCAGCATTCACTCGTACAATGCGATTTTGCGTATCAGTAATTAAAATACCGTCTTGCGTTCGAAAAGCCGTGGCGGCAATACGAAGTTCCGACTCCACAGATTTTCGAAAGGTCACTTCACGGGTAATCACAACAAAAAAGCCGTCTATTTCATCATCCGACTGGGAATAGGTTGCTGACACTTCATACCATCGACGCCCTAATTCAGTCTCTAAATAGCACTCATGGCCTTTGGTTATTCCATACTCTTTTGCACAATGTATCGCCTCTTCAAATACCGCCCCCACGCTAATTGGAAAAAACGCTCTATAGTCCACTCCCAAAGGTGAACCAAGAAAACGATAGTCCTGCTCGATACGTGGTGAATGATAGGCAATAATGCAACCGTCTACTCCTACCTCATAAACCGAATCCGGCATCGCATTCAATAATGTCTTTAAACGCTTATTAGAGGTCTTTAATGCACCAACTCTCTTATTCACTAAGCTTTCAAGATCATGATTAATGAGTCGATTCTTTAGGCACCAATAGACAAAGCATGAGGCCAATAAACTGACAAATATAACCAGTAACACGCCTAACCAAGTCATCCATGCAGGAATCCACGCCCCCTCAGGTGCAAGATATAGACGCCACATCATCCCTTGGACTGGGATATCAAGATGAATAGCATGCTGATTAGAAGCAATATTTTGGGAAGCCGATAGTGTCTGTTCTTTCGCGTTTGGCGACAGAGCAATACTGGTCAACTGGTAATCTAAATGTCGATTAATCACGCTCTGAAAATCTAATCGACGAATCAAGTCAGTAAGATCAATTGTGGTAATACTCAATCCCCAAAAAGCCGCGTGTCCTTGCTCATTGGGCAAATAGATAGGGAAGGAGGCAACGACCTCTTGCTTATCCGAGAAAAGATGTACTGGCCCTTGGAATGTAACGGATCGACGCGCCTGACCACTTATATTATGATGCTTTTCTTCGTTACTAATCGGCAGGTGTTTGTGTAGAGCTTTTTCATGCTTTTTTAATGGATAGATATACTGAATCACGCCTTGGGGAGCCAGTGAGAACAAGGTAACATCAGGGTACAAGGGCTTCAACGAGTCTGCAAAATACGAAAAACCGTCGGGATCTCCTTGGGATTTTTGTATCATGGCAGCAAATGCATAATTAGCCGACGTACTTTTACTCAACGTATTCATTAAAGTCGACGCATGACTTTTCGCTAGCGCCATAGCCATGTCTTTTTCATCTTGTACTTCTAGTTTATAAAACACAAATGCAACATACCCACAAATCAATAGCGTGGTTATAAATACAAAAATACAAGCTTGCTTAGGTCTATTTAGTAATTTAAGAAAAATTTCTGACATCAATGATAAAACCACAGCCTAAATAATAAAAAAACAACCTATGTTCATATACCATAATATAGAAATATTGAATGATAACGATCCTACTATAGGTTATTTTTTTAATCGACTACCCCATCATAAATTTGCGTTTTACCAAGACCAATATCAAAAAATCACTAAAAATTTCAAAACATTAAAATAAGAATCAAAGAAGAGACTAACAAAAGCTTGACGACACCAAAAAGTTACCGGTAACAAACGACCTAAATTCCCATAGCTAGCGTTTTGGTGGAAGTAATACATGTATCATTGTTAACATTTATACAGGAAGGCGTTGCGTGATGATTCATCACTCGTCGCACAGCAACACATTATAGGCTTATTAAGTAAGAGGCTTCATTCATGGGAAAAAAGATTGTCGTTCTGGGTGTCTCAGGATCCGGTAAATCATTGATAGGTAAACGTCTAGCCGACGCATTAGGCTATCCCTTTTTTGATGGCGACGATTATCACAACTCGTCGAACATCGAGAAAATGAGCAAAGGTATTCCATTATCCGATCAAGACCGTTTTGGATGGTTGTCCACGTTAAATGCCTTATTAAAAAATCATGAATGCGCTGTCGTCGCTTGCTCTGGCCTTAAACCGGAATACCGAGACATGCTGAAAAAAGATCTTGATGATGTCTCCATGCTGTACCTTAAGGGGGATTTCGATACCATTTGGCAACGTCATCAAAAACGCAACGGGCACTATTTTAAAGGCCAAGATATGTTAAAAAGTCAGTTTGCCACCCTTATAGAACCCTCACAAAGCGAAGCTTTTAGCCTTGATATTAGCCAAGATGCTGACTCTGTGTTTCAACAAGCACTAGCCTATATAAAGCAATAAATCAGCCCTCAACAGAATCGCAATCATCCATTTTTTGCAGTGCTCGGGCGACTCAAGCTATGATAATGGTACAAGTAACAAGACGACGAAATAGTTGCACCTAAATGAAAAAGAAACGTCCGACACTTCAAGAGCTAGCAAATCAAGCGCCATAACAATAGATAAATACTATTGAGAAGTGTTATCATTAAATTCTTCATCAGCAAAGAACCAAGATTCAATGAGACACTTCCTAATCATGGCGCTGACTTGTGCCTCGACGCTTCTTTTCTCTGCGTTGAGCCAAGCAGCTTCAAGTCATGGCTCCCACTCGGCAAACACCTTAGATAAGCCAATAACAGTCCAGGATAGCAAAGGGACTTTCACAATCGATTATCGACCTAAGCGCATAGTGGTATTAGAGTTTTCCTTTGCCGATGCGCTAGCATCTGTCGGAGTCAGTCCCATTGGTATCGCGGACGATAAAGACCCAAGCCGTGTATTACCGGCCGTCCGTAAGATCATCAAACCTTGGACATCGGTCGGCACACGTTCACAGCCTAGCTTAGAAACCATAGCAGCATTAAAACCCGACCTCATTATTGCCGATATCTCTCGCCATGAAGGAGTCTATGCGGATCTACAAAAAATCGCGCCAACCCTTATTTTGCCATCACGCCGCGAAACCTATCAGGACAGTCTCAAAGCGGCTGCGATCATTGGCAAAGTGATTGGTAAAAACAAAGAAATGCAAGCGCGTCTAGCAAAGCATCAGAAAATTATGGCCGCCTATGCTAAGCAATTACCAAAAGGCGTGGTGGTTCAATTTGGGGTTGCCCGAGACGACACTCTCTTTTTACATACTGCCGACTCTTATGCTGGCGGTGTTATTCGAGCCCTTGGCTTAGCCAACGCGCATACCGGAAAAAACGATTCAGCGTCTCGCCAAACCAGCTTGGAACAGCTGCTTAGCATTAACCCTGATTACTTGATTATTGGCAACTACACCCATCCCAGCATTGTGGATAAGTGGGAAAAAGAACCACTGTGGTCGGTATTAAAAGCCGCTCGTGAACATCACATCCTTTACGTGAATCCCAATGTTTGGTCACGCTGTCGAGGCATCATGGCGGCGGAACGGATGGGGCAAGACTTAGTCAATTTATTTCATCCCAATCAAATCGCACCGCAACAATGATACAAACGCGACTTCCCTTTGCCTGGCAGTGCCTTTTATTAGGAGCAAGCTTATTGGTCATCGCTTGGATCAGTTTATTTAGCTGGTCTGCGGTACCAATTACACCGGTGGATGCCGTGAACGCCTTGTTTAATATGGACAATACCAGTATCCCTCAACATATTGTGCAAGATTTGCGCTTACCTCGCACCTTGATGGGTATACTCGTCGGTGCTTCTTTGGCCGCAGCCGGCGTGGTGATGCAAGGCCTAACACAAAACCCGCTGGCTTCACCCTCCGTGCTTGGAGTCAATGCTGGTGCCGCGCTTGGCATGGCGACAGTCTCGACCATCGCCCCTTGGTTTGGTCTATTAGGTACCTCTGTTGCCGCCATTATTGGTGGCGGGATGACTTGGACTTTGGTTATGGTACTGGGAAGGGCATGGAAAGGAGGCAACGATTCCAGTCGTTTAGTGTTGGCGGGAGTGGCCATTTCGGCGCTTTGTGCGGCACTCACTAAAGCCTCCATCATTATGGCAGAAGATCAGGCCTCAGGTGTCTTGACCTGGCTAGCTGGCAGTTTAGCAAACGCCCGATGGGCTACCTTTGATCACCTATGGCCTATCTCTTTATTCGGTTTATTGGGTAGTCTTATGCTCTCGCCAACGTTAAATATCCTGCAACTGGGGGAAGAGAATGCCCGCAACTTAGGTGCGTCACTTATTCTCACCAAGCTGGCTGGAAGCTTCTTAGTATTACTACTGGTTGCCAGCGCTATCAGCTCAGTGGGTTCCATTGGCTTTGTTGGCTTACTCGTCCCACACATGGCCAAAATGATTGGTGGACAAGATCACCGGCGTTTTTTACCTCTCGCTATGCTATTAGGCGCCATGCTGGTCGTCCTCTCAGACATCATCAGTCGCTCTATTATCTTTCCTATGGAAACTCCGGCAGGGGCAGTTTTAGCATTAATAGGCGCACCGTTTTTTATCTATCTGGTTAGGCAACGCACTCTATGAGCCGATATATTCCTTTTTTCATTATTAGTGTGTTGTTGATCTCATTAGTCATAGCGAATTTGCTATTCGGTGCCATCTCACTGTCATTACATGATGTTTTGCGCGGATTTCAACCGGGCAGTGATAGCTACTTCACCATCCACGAATACCGTTTACCTCGTACCCTACTGGCAATACTAGTGGGCGCCATGCTCGCTCTTGCCGGGGCTCTCGTTCAAGGGGTGATTCGTAACCCCTTAGCATCACCGGACATTCTCGGCGTCAGCCACGGAGCGGGCCTTGCCGCCGTGGTGTATATGATCTATTTTCCACATTCGAGCATCTCTTGGCTTCCGGCGGTGGCCTTAGCTGGCGGCCTGTGCGCAGCACTGATTTTATGGTGGTTATGTGGTCATCGCAGCAGCACGATAAAACTGGCGATTACTGGGGTAGCTCTGGCAACCTTTTATGCCAGTACAGTCGATTTTTTAATGTTGATCAAGCCATTAGAAATCAATAACGCGTTGCTTTGGTTAACAGGCAGCTTATGGGGCCGTAGTTGGCCGCAAATTACCATGCTACTCCCTTGGCTTGTGCTCATTCCATGTGCGCTGTACTTGGCAAAGCCCTTGAACCTCCTTCATCTTGGCGAAGACAGTGCCGTTAGTCTTGGCGCAAGAGTCAACTTACTTCGGCTCATCGCCTTGGCCGTTGCGGTGGCACTAACTGCCGCGGCTGTGTCAATTTGTGGCCCTATTAGTTTCTTAGGCTTAGTCGCTCCCCATCTTGCGCGCAAATTATTTGGTGGTCGTCACCAAGCTCTGCTGCCAGCCACTATGTTAGTGGGCGCCGTCTTACTGCTGATGGCCGATTTAGTGGCACGCACAATCGATCCACCGATTGAATTACCAGCGGGGATCATGACGGCAGTACTTGGTGCCCCTTATTTTCTTTGGTTACTTATCAGGACAAAATGATTTATGTCTCTTAGTACTCATAATGTCTGTATTGGCTATCATGGCAAAACCATTGTCAGCCAAGTCTCACTGGCCATACCAGACGGAAAAATGGTTGCTTTACTTGGGCCAAATGGCTGCGGTAAATCGACTTTGCTGAAAGCCATGGCGCGCATTCTGGCTCCGATCACAGGTGAAGTACATTGGTGCGGAAAAAACCTTCACCAAATGCCTTCCAAAGCCTTAGCAAAACAACTGGCGTTATTGCCACAAACTCAACCCATTCCTGAAGGCATCAAGGTGAAGGACCTTATCTCTTATGGGCGCAGTCCTTATACAGGTTTTTGGGGGAAATTAACGAAAGACGATCACACCATTGTTGATAAAGTGATGCAAGAAACGGGAGTCACTAGTTTAGCAGAGCAGTTAGTGAGCGAGTTATCAGGAGGTCAGCGTCAGCGTGTCTGGCTCGCCATGACACTTGCCCAAGACACGCCCTACTTACTCCTTGATGAACCAACCACTTACATGGACTTAAACCATCAAGTGGAGCTGATGCATCTACTTCGTCAACTCAACCTATCCGGAAAGACCATCGTGACGGTCCTGCACGATATCAACCAGGCGGCGCGTTATTGCGATCACTTGATTGTCATGAAGCAGGGTCAAATCAATACACAGGGAACGCCGGAAGCGGTATTAACAAAGGACATGCTACGGACTGTTTTTGATCTCAACGCACAAATTCATCGTGATCCTATCGCCAACACCCCGATGTGCATCGTTGAAGATAAATAAGCAAAGCGATACCATCGCCAAGAGGTGACTCCAGAACGAAAAGGCCCCAGTCAATAAGACAGAGGCCTTAATCAGAATCACCTAAGCAAGCGTTAGGTTTGCTGTGACGCTAATGTTTCCTCGGCATTCTCGCGTGCTTCTTCAGGCGTTAGTGAATCCTCACCCTGCTCTTTCCACTGCGCCAATTCTTCTGCAGAGGCTTTTGGCGAAAAGAAACCAAGCTGAGCATAAAAAATTCCCAATACTGGCGACAACCAACAAGCAAACGCTAAAGGAATATACAGAAGGTTTTCAAAATTGCCGTCTGAGATCCCCAGCCCCAACGCACTAATCACAAAAGCACCACCCGCATTCCAAGGAATAAGTGGCGATACTAAGGTTCCCCCTTCTTCAAGCGCTCGGGATAAGTTCAAAGTAGAGTACTTCATACCACGATAAACAGGAGAGTACATACGGCCAGGCAAGGCGATGGATAAGTAAGGGTCGCCTGCGACTAAGTTAGTCGAAATGGAAGTACAAACGGCTGCGGTTTGAATGTCTTTAAACTTATGAATCTTAGTCAAAATAGCCAGTATGATGGTTTCCAAGCAACCCGTTCTCTCCAACGCACCACCAAACCCTAAAGCAATCAGAACAAGAGAAATAGTCCACATCATGGATTGAATACCACCACGGTTCAGCAGAGTATTAATGGCCGTCACGTCGGTATTAATAGTGTAGCCACTGTTAGCAAAGGTCACCACTTCGTGAATGCCATTGCCTTGCGCAATCATGGCGGTTATTGCGCCGGCTACGACACCAGCAAATAGAGAAGGAATAGGTGCAATACGTTTAACGGCTAAGACAATGACCAACAATGCCGGTAGCAATAACCAAGGAGAGATAACAAAATGCTTTTGTAGCTCCGTCGTAATGCTATTAATCTTAGCAAAAGACACCTCGCCATCATGCACCAGCATAAAGCCAGCAGCTAAGTAAATAATTACGGCGGCTATCATAGCTGGCAATGTCGTTGGCATCATATTTTTAATGTGAGAGAACACATTGGTTCCCGTTACCGCTGGGGCCAAGTTAGTGGTATCTGACAGTGGGGAAATTTTATCCCCAAAAAAGGCACCGGAAACAACAGCACCCGCCGTCCAGTACACAGGCACATCAAACCCTGCGCCAATGCCCATTAGGGCAAGACCTACAGTCCCGACTGTCCCCCAAGATGTCCCAAGCGACACAGATACAACAGAACACAGCAGCATGGCAGCAACCAGAAAGATCTGCGGAGACAGAATGGTTAAACCGTAATAAATGAGAGTCGGTACGGTACCACTCGCGATCCAGACGCCGATAATCATACCAACACAAATCAGCACCGAAACCGAGGGTAACGCAATATGGATAACGTGAAAGATCCCTTCTTCTATATCTTTCCATTTAAAACCAAGTTTTATACCAACGAGTGAGGTAAGTGCAAGACCGATAGCAAGCGGAATGTGCGGAGTGAAGTCGCCAAAATAAAAAATCTGTACCCCTAATACCATAAGTGTTAAGACGACAGGAGTCAGGGCAAGCAGCAGACCCGGACGACTAATCCCAGTATCCTGATTTTTTTCAGTCATAAAAGCTTCCTTAATTGCACTTTTTCACATACGTATGACTAGTGTAGCGAAAACAAAAAGCTTTGACCACGAAGGAACATTATTCAGAAAATGAGATTTATTGCTTATAAAAGGCTATTTTTGATATGTTTTTTTAGATTTTCGCTAAATAAGAGTAGTCAATACGAGAGAAAAAGCTTTTTTTAAAATTGTTTTGAATTCAAAACAATTTTAAAAAAGTACAATTTTATTTGAACATGGTTAGGAGAAAATACTTTAGCGCATGAGACAGAGATCAACTGAACTAGACAGCCCATTTAGTGACTAATCGTATGCCACCGAACAAACTTAAGTTTCCAGAAGTTCGAACGCATCCGCTTGAGAAATTACAGTAGCATACGCACCATGGAGATTGGCTAGTGACATGGCGTGAACCTCTTCTGCACTTCGCTCACGCCCATCAAAATCCAGTGTAGAAAAAGCGAAACAAGCACTACTAACAACATAGGTGGTAAAGCCGATGTTCCCAGCGGTCCGAACGGTCGACTCAATCGAGTGATTAGTACTGACTCCCACCACCACTAACCGACCAATCTGCTGCCCTTCCAGCCATGATTGCAAATCCGAGTGAGTAAAAGCATCGGGCACGTATTTCTCAATAACTTTTTCCCCCGATAAGGGTATAAAGGCTTCTTGAACCATGACCCCTTCCTGCTCTGGCCAAAATAAAGAGTCTTCTTCCTGCGACAAGTGATGAATATGCACAATAGGTGCATTGTTCAAACGCCAATGGGATAACAGCTCCGCAATCTCTCGTTCCGCACCTGGGTTATTACGCTCTCCCGCTTGCGACCAAGCCATACCATTTTGCATATCAATAATGAGCAATGCTGTCTGACTAACCATTGTTGTCTCCTTGTTCTTTCACTGTTTTTTCGTTCACAGAAAAGGGCGTACTAGAATATAAAGACAAACGTTTAGACAATTTCCGTATATACCAACCCAAGGCTAAAATCACTATAAAAAGCAAGACAATAACCACCGATAGCAAGTTCATTCTATCGATAATGGATGAGGTTATAGCAAAGTGATGTTTCAGTTTGTCGATTTGTTTTTGCAGATCTTGCACATCATCCAAAGAGGCACTGGACACCTGTAAAATGGCCACACTACGCTCAAGTTCAAAGACCGTCTTCATCGAATCTTTTGTTAGCGCCTTGCTTTTGCTCTTAACCACTGTTTTTTTTGCAACATCGGTCTTTTTCGCTAATTCAGCCTTCTTCACAACAGCGGTTTTAGCAGAGGTATGATTCTTAGACTCGGCTTTTTTCACTTCTTGATCAGCCCACGCCAAATGAACAAAACAGCCAACGAACAAGCACAGTGCGATTTTTTGCAACATGAAAGACCCTAGTGATAACAATCAAAAACGGAGTACCCACAACCATAGCAGCGAATCACACCTAAAAGTAAGCAAAAGTTTACGCACGCAACCAGGGCAAACCATCAGAAGACGCCAATTTTTTGCAATAACTAAGTTGGGGCACATCCTTTTTACAATTCGTTTTGTAAAAAGGTAATAAGCTCCTATGAGCGAATAAAAACAAATTCCTTTAATTTCATAAGCTTATGTTTTGGCACGATCATCGCATTATCCTCTTCACAGCAAATAAAAGGTCATGAGACAGAAAACAACTTCAGTCACGCTATGGCCATTTTAAAAATAAGGAGAGCACTATGAAGAATACAATCATGTCCATCCTTTTCGTATCAGCACTCACTGCCGGTGCCGCGCACGCCCAGACAAATGATCATTGGACTGACCGGGCGAAAGACGCATGGATTGATGGCAAAGCGGAAGCTACTTTACTATTCAATCAGCACGTTAATGCCTTTCACATCAAGACCAGCGTAAAAGATGGTGTCGTGACCTTAACGGGCACCACAGATAACAGTACCGATAAGGACCTTGCAGGCGAACTTGTCCAAGGTTTGCAGGGTGTTAAAGAAGTTAAAAACAACATCACTATTGCTGATACACCCGCAAACTCACCAAAGGGTGCCGATAAAAGCGACATGACAGATCAAGCTAAAAGTACCTTGATCGATACAAAAATTGCGACCGTATTAAAAACCCGCTATTTATGGAACCAAAACATAGAAGGAACCAAAATACACATTGATGTTGATAAAGGCATCGTCACTCTCACAGGGGATGTAAAAAGCGATGCAGAAAAACAGCTAGCGGTGCAGATAGCGCGTAACACAACGGATGTAAAACAAGTGAAAGATGAACTTAAAGTCGCCACTATAGCCGCCCAATAAGCAGTCGCGGTTAACTAGAAAAGGCTTGTCTTATCTGCGCCCATCCATGATGGGCGCTTTGCCTTTCTCACCGTTTTGCTCCCCTACTACTTTTCCCCTTCACAAAGCACGTGTAATACGCTCGAATTCTATTTTTAAAAAATCCACCAGCAAACGCAGTTTTTTTGCACTGGAAGAGCCTGGTGGAAACACGGCGTATACATCAATATCAGTACAGCGAAAGTCTGGTAAAATACGCTTTAACAGACCTTTTTGAATACGAGGCTTGGCATCGTAAACAGGAATTCGCCCTATACCATTTCCCCCTTCCAAAAACATCGTCCTAGCCGCTGCATTATTGGTACTGACCTTGCCCATTACTGATAAACTATAAGAACGTGATCCTTGACTCAGATGGACGGAATTCGCTGCCTGCTTATACACAACCCAATCATGATCATACAAATCCTGAGGTTGAACAGGTGTTCCTCGCTTCCGAAAGTACTCAGGCGAGCCACATAAATAGGTTTCAAACGAGGCCAGTATACTAGCTTGTAATCCAGAGTCGGCCAATGGCGCACCACGGATAGCAAGATCTACTCCGTCTTTAATGATATTAACGACCTCATCACTTAATGATACATCCAGTTCAATCAAAGGATACAAACGACGGAACTCATTCAAGGCAGGTACCACAACTTGCAATCCTAAATTCACCGGGCAGGTGATTTTTAACTTACCTACGGCCTCTTGTTTTGATCGTTCTATTTGTAGGTTGGCTTCATGAGCCTGAAAAGCAATGGTACGACAACGCTGATAATAAGCCTCTCCCGTATCGGTTAGCGACAAACTACGAGTGGTACGATTAAGTAACACAACCCCAAGCTGATCTTCTAACTTCTTCAAATGATAGCTCACCACGCCGCGAGAAATTCCCATCGCTTTCGCGGCCGAAGTTAAACTGCCTTGCTCTACCACTTGAGCAAACACCACCATACTTTTTAACTGCTCGAACGAAATGTCCACACATGCCCCTTGACTGAAATTGACCTACCAATTGTATCAATTATTAGATCAATGAAGTCAACTTTATCCCTGTATTCAAATCACTAAACGCCCTCTATACTGATCACAACTTAATAGTCAATACGACGAGACCTTTGCACGATGTCATGAGCGACGCCAAGACATGGAAAAAAAAGACGAAAAAACGGAGTTTATACTTATAAATGAGCATTTTGAGTCTGTTTTTAACAAAGTATTGGCAAGCGCAGTAGTCGTGCAAAAGTCTCACGACACCAACAAGGAGTCATAATGATGAGTACGAATAAAATTTTAGTGGTTCTCACTTCTCACTCAGAAATGGGCAATACAGGGCACAAAACAGGATTTTGGGTAGAAGAGTTCGCCGCACCTTACTACGCCTTTGTTGATGCTGCTGCCGAAGTGACGGTTGCAACGCCGAAAGGCGGCCAAGCGCCCATTGACCCAAACAGTGAAGCACCGGATGCCCAAACAGAGGCCACCAAACGCTTTTATGAAGACAAAATAGCGCAAGATGTCATCGCCAACACACATAAATTGAGCGATATGAAACAAGATGATTTTGATGCCATTTTCTACCCAGGTGGTCACGGCCCACTATGGGATTTAACCAATAACGAAGAGTCTATTGCACTCATTGAAAGCTTTATCCAAGCAAACAAACCAATTTCTTCTGTTTGCCACGCCCCAAGTGCGTTTTTAAACATTAAAGACAGTAAAGGTGACTACTTCATTAAAGGCAAAGTTGTCACAGGCTTTACCAATAGCGAAGAAGCAGCGGTACAGCTTACCGATGTGGTGCCCTTCTTGCTTGAAGACGAGATGAAAAAGCGCGGAGCAGACTACCAAAATGCAGACAGCTGGACACCTTTTGCCGTGCAAGATGGCTTAATGATTACAGGTCAAAACCCAGCGAGCTCTGAGCTTGTAGCAGAAAAATTACTGGCTCAACTAGCAAAATAGTGAATTGACTCGATCGCTAAAAAAATAAACCAATAGCGGATTGGTTTATTTATCCAACTAAAAAGCCCGTCCTCAAAATCTCATTGAGTGACGGGCTTTTTGATACTGGCCTTTGCATACAACCAAAGCTCCTGTCGGACTTAGCTTTGAAACACATCCCTATTTGACTGTCACAGGGGCAAAGCTAAGCGCTAAGACGAAAGAGTCCATCTCTTTGCCAATTTTACAATTAATCCCATTTATGACAAAAATTTGGCAGATTCTATTCAAACATTTGGATCAATTATTGATTCAAATGCCATTCTATAGCACGTCATATTCCCACTACGTATACTAAACACATAGTGAAAACTGATAACGTATTGACCATCGGGAGAAAGAACACATGGCCGTTATATTAATCGCTAGTGCCGCTTATTACTGGCTTTATGCTGCCTAATAGGGGGCTTTCAATACAAAAAAACCAGACATACGTCTGGTTTTTTAGCGAATAACGCGACCATTATGACAGCTCGTAATCAAACACAATAATATCTTCCATAATGGGTCCCAGCTGCGCCTTTAACGCCATATGCTCTGGATGTGGCAGGTAATGATCAAGGGAACCTTGATCAACAAACGTCATCAATACACAATGGGAATAACCTTTATTACGATCTTCCACACTGGAGTTTTCGCCCCATTCAACCGATTCAATTCCGTCAACCTTGGTTTGAATTGCCTCAAAATTGCCGAAGCAAATCGAAATATCTTCATGGGTGGCACTGTCTTTAAACTTTATAAATAGCACATGACGAATCATAAAACTGAACTCCTATCGTTCATAAATTTACTGACTATTAATATATGGGCTAACTCAAGAAAACTAAGTTTTCTGGCGCTTGTGCTAATTTAATGCGGCCTTTTTCATCGATTTCTATCAAGTTATCGAAATGAGTAAAATGCAAATCACTCAACACCAATACTTTTTCTTGTTTCTCCTTCAAGGACTCAATAAAGGCGTGGGCATCAAAGCTATCATGGGCTTTCATATAAGTGACGAGTCGACGAAACAACTTAGGCAAAATCACGTATTCATCCGTCAGGTCGCTTAGCGACTCTATTTTAATAGAACTGTTGGTTTTATCCTCACTCCATACGCCTTTTTTAGCTGCCCTTGCTTTAATCGCCACTTTGGCAAAACGTGCTCTTAAATCATAGAAAAGCCCATCATAAAACGTCGGATAAGCAAACCCTTTTGCTAACATTTTAAAGTTTATCGAGGTTTTTGCTATGCGGTTATCCAGAAAGATAGCCTGTCCGTCTTCGTATTCTGTTTCGCCAGCAAACACAAATGCCACAGGGCGTCCATAACGCTCGGCCATGCGCGTAATAATATAACCTGGGACACCATCGTCTGCGGACACCACTCGACTTCGAGAGTCATTCCACTGAGTATTTTTAATTCCTAGTAACTTCAATAAATATTGCGTGGCAGAATCCGCCCACTCAGCAGGCTGATGCTCACTTTTATAATGGGTTTCTAAGGTATCGATGGCTTCAATTCGCAGTTGAGCATGATCATGCTTATTTAAGCGAACCTTACTTCCTTCTAACAAATTCCACTGCGCTAAGTCATCCGCTTTGAAGCGAACAGAGTCGCCATCTGGCGAATAACCGACAATATGAAAAGATCCTTTAATCACTCGAAATGACATTTCTATTCCTCCTGTACAGGAACCAAACGATTCATCATGGCTAGATTGCACCTTTCCAGAGCACCTGTACACCGTCTTTTCAGAAAAATTAACACATAAGCTTTGTCGCTATAAATCCTTCCAAACCAATCTCAAGGTCAATTTTGTTCAATACTCGAAAGATAACAAAAGGGATAGTCGTCATCGACTTTTACTCTTTTGGAATACGCTATGACCTTATCTCTAATCACCTCTATGTCATTGTTCGCCTTAGCGGCATCTTTATCTCCTGGTCCAGTTAACCTTGTCTCACTAAGTGGCAGTGCCCGCTACGGTACTAAAACAGGATTACGATTTATTACTGGCGCGACACTGGGCTTTGTCGCTTTATTTTTAGTAATTGGTTTTGGTCTACATTATTTGATCAGTCAGCTGACTTGGATTACTCAAGTATTACAATGGCTAGGCATCATGTTTTTGCTTTATCTAAGTTATCAATTATTCATAGATGATGGGCGATTAGACGCTGATGGTCATAAAAACGCGCCTACCTTTATGACGGGCGCTGTCATGCAGTGGCTGAATCCAAAAGCCTGGTTGGCTTCCCTCTCAGGCATCGCCGCTTACATTCCCAGTGCAAAAGCATTCGAAGTTGTCACCTTTGCTGGCTTATATCTGCCTATTTGCTGGTTATCTTTAGGAGTGTGGGTTTGGATCGGCATCGTGCTTGGACAATACTTTCAAAGCCCCGAAAAAATGCGTTTGATGAACAAAACACTTGCCGTTCTATTGGCGGCTAGCTGCTTGTTACTCGTGGTCTAATCCTCTGAGATTAATAAGACTTAAGATGACATGGAACGGCGATATTGATCCGGTGTTGCAGCCACTCGCTGTTTAAAGACACGCTGAAAATGCGCTTGGTCACTAAATCCCACCGTCTGCGCCACGGAAGAAATCGCCTGACCTTGTTTAAGAGCTTGTTTTCCCAGTTGAACCCGTCGATTCAAACGATAGGCATGGGGTGTCATATTAAAATGACGCTTAAAAGCACGAACTAAGTAACTTGTACTATAGCCAAATTTCTCGCTAATAAGGTCCAACGACATCTCTTCTAAGCAGTGCTGATCTAAATAGCTCGCCACAAGATACAGTCGATTCGGTGGTAACAAGGTTTCCTCTCCGCCATCGCGGGTATCCAGATAACGAAATAAGGCGACAAAGTAGTCAATGAGTAGGCCTTCTTTTTCCATAACGGTCAACTGATGGGACATAATAGCTTGGCATAAAGCAACAAAGTCTTGATAAAAAGACGGTATCGTCAAAGTATCCAGACGAGTATTTTGCCAATCGCCCACAGACCTTAAACCATGCAGATAAAGCACATTCGCCAGCCAACTTGGCTCT
This sequence comes from Marinomonas spartinae, assembly GCF_900089775.1. Taxonomy (GTDB): domain Bacteria; phylum Pseudomonadota; class Gammaproteobacteria; order Pseudomonadales; family Marinomonadaceae; genus Marinomonas; species Marinomonas spartinae. The sequence goes on along the minus strand of NZ_FLOB01000001.1, from coordinate 739,801 downwards.
ATATGCATCATATAATAGGCCCAAGGGGAATCTTGACGGGGGTTACAAGCATGCACCACATTCGGATTCATAAACACCAAGCTACCTGCTTTTACTTGATGAAGCCTGCCATCAGAAAAGAACTCGCTTTGCCCATCAAGAACGGCACCGATCGACCACTCTTGATGGGTATGAGGAGAATAACGTACCCTTTCCCCCTCCAGAACTTGGCGTAACTCAATATAAGGCAAAGCAGCATCTCGCCAGAAAATAGGATGGGTAGTCGGTGTCATATTCAGCTTACCTCCAACAAAAATATCTCAGACTCTTTTCACTTTAGGGCTGACAACTTATACGAAAAGAATCATCAAGTTTAACTGGCAAAATTAACGTACTAAACTGCATAGCCAAAGATTCCTTACACATGGCCGCTCTATCTTCAGCATTATTCACATAGCTGGTTCGGTATTCCGCATTCAGTACAGGTTTTCCTTGTTTAATAAAAGCAGTAAAAGAGCGGCATTCTGAAAAAGCAAAACATTGCTCGTTAACGGCAAAATCAAAATCGCTAACTAATGCCCGAACCTGATCAGGGTCATTCTTCAACCCTATTGCCAGCCCTCTTTCATGGGCCTGCTTTGCTAAAAAGCGATTAAAAGCTAATTGATCATATTGGCGAAATGAAAAGCCCGTATTCGTTCGATAGCTGTCCACATTATCAGGCTCCACCCCATCACAGCCTTTTTTTACGGCAAGATCTAAACGTTTTAGCATGATGCTTCGTACGTTTTCAGATCGAATATCTAACCAGCGCTCATCATTCCAACCTTTTAGCGTTTTCCCCAAGTCCTGTTTGGCAAACTCAGCCGCATCAGGTCGCCAATCTTCATAAGAACCCGCCGAAAAGTAACAAATCACCTTTTTACCTGACGCGTGCAAGCGTTGAATCAGCGCAACGGGGGAATCAAATAAATCAATATCATATAGATCCACATTGTAGCCTTCGTTAACGACCCCATCTAACTGCCATTGCCATGTTGCAGACACAGGTGGTTTATACCAATTCTCAGCGGCATAAAGCGAGGGAACACTGCAAAGCAAGGTCGTTATTGAAATAAGTAAAGCGCGCATTTTGGATTCCCTATTTCCAGCAAGGCTCAAAAGCCCACAACATGATTGTCGTACCTTTACTTTACTCTCTTATGAGGCGTTATGCAGATAAATAAGGGGAAATAGTTTATAGAGACCATTTCACGATATTGCCAGCGTTGCTAATGGAACACTTGAGATAAACACTCACCATCAATCTGACCATGACATACTGACGTAACACTCCCGCTCATCGAGACAGTCATGTCCGCAGCAATGTCTATGTCTATTTGCCCTCCTGGCATCATCACTTTAATCGACGAATCACATAACCCTAACTTGTATGCCACGGCCGCCGCCGCACAGCTACTACTACCAGAGGCCAGCGTATAGCCTGCGCCACGCTCCCAGATCTCAATCACAATATGATTGCGGTCAATCACTTGCATAAACTGCACATTCGTTCGATTCGGAAAATCAGGATGGTGTTCGATCAATGGACCAAACTCTTTTGCCATGGTCTCGGTGGGTGCTTCGCTCAGGATCACACAATGGGGATTACCAATCGTCACCGCACTGAACACATGGTTCAACCCCATGACATTTAAATTTTCCAGTAAGACTTCTCGGGGCTCACCCCATACTGGAATGTCTCGGCTCATAAAAGACACCTTGCCCATTTCGACATTGACTCGACGCCCCTCCTCCAACACTTGTGCTTTTACCACACCGCCTTTGGTTTCAACGGTAAACGGCTTGTCTTTGACAAGACCTAGATCCCACAAGGAGCGACAAAAAATCCGTAAACCATTACCACTTTTTTCTGCTTCACTGGCATCAGGGTTAAAAATACGCAACCCAAAATTCGCGACCTTAGAAGGAAGTGGGCCAATCAATACACCATCAGAAGCCACTCCGTAATGCTTATGGCACATATTCTTAATTATTAAAGCAGAGGGCTCATCTAGAAACGACTCTGGTGACACCACTAAATACACATTGCCAAGGGCGTGATACTTACGAAACTCCAAATAACTTCTCCTTAACCATCATCTCTTTTAACATCCGTCATCAGCTTATCAACATAAGGCTCGATTGCATCTGCCCAAACGGCATACTGACTGGCATTAGGGTGTAGAAAATCACTCATTATGTCACGACTCAAGTGCCCTTTGTCATCTAAAAAGTGTTGATTAATATCAAGGTAGAAAACACGCTCATTATCCTGATAGCCCTGAATCAAGGCATTAACACTATCGTTAAGAAGACGCAGTTTTTGCGTGGATTTGGCACTACGCGGAAAAATAGCCAACAGTAAAATATTCGTGTTTGGGAGCTTGTTAGCCAACACCTGAAGGATTGTCTTAATACCTAATGCTGTCTGTTCGGGCGCATCTTGGCGATGACCAGTGTTGTTCGTTCCCACCAGCAAGACCAAGAGTTTAGGCTGAATATTATCAACTTCTCCGTATTCAAGACGCCACAAAACATTTTCTGTTTTATCGCCATTAAAGCCAAGATTCAATGTATTTCGTGGACGGTAAAATTTTTCCCAAACATCCGCCCCCTCCTCTTCCCATGCTTGAGTAATGGAGTCACCAAGAAACACCAAATCCACTTTACCCATTGCGGCTTTTTCTGCCAGCTTTTGTTCATGACGAGGCGCCCACCAATCGACTTCTTGAGGCACTGGCGTTAAGGCTAATAAGTCACGCTCATTTATCATAGATTGCGTCCTAAAAAATGTGTCCCTGGAATGGGGTTGTAACTCACAGGGTCGCATGGCTTAAAACCCAACTGACCATATAAACGCCTCGCTGACTCAAACTTTTCTAATACGTCAAGGCACATGCGCTGGTAGCCACTTTCCTTTGCGTATTGTATTAACTGAGTTACCAGCTTCTCACCTAATTGATGGCCGCGTTCACTAGGACGTACATAGACGCGTTTCATCTCACAGACAGTCTCATCCACTCGACGAAAAGCACCACAGCCCACAACTTCATCCTGCTTTTTAATCAGTAAAACGGTCCCATCAGGCAACGCGTATTTGTCTGCCAAATGTTCAAACTCTTGTTCATTCTGCTGGTAATCCAAGTTGACTGGCGCCGCAGCAATGTATTCACGGAAGATAGACAGTACTTTTTCGTTATCCCTTGGTAAAACGGCTTGGTGAATGGCATACATGGTGTTTCCTTAGTAAATGGCCTCTAACATATCGTGCAAAGGTCTCATCTTATAAGAGATCATACTGATTTTACTATTCGTCTTTTGTAGAATGGCGTTTTCCATCAAGACAAACAACATGAGCCTTATTCTTTTCTATTGTAAAAAATTCATCGGCATGATGTTGATGCCCATTCCGCTCACCTTGGTGATCATGAGCCTTGCTTTTTTTCTGATCAATAAGCGACCTAGAATCGCCAAACTCTTGTTATGCTGCGCGATACTATTATTAGGCTTGACCAGCTGGAGTCCCGTCGCCAATCGCCTTATTGCCACTGTGGAACACGATTACCCCGTCTTTAATATTCAGCAACCTGTGGATGTAGTGGTCGTGCTTGGCAGTGCCCATAAACGCCTCACCAACACGCCAGTAGTAATGGAACTGGGAAACAGTGCCTTATTTCGACTTGAAGAAGGAATACGCATTTTAAAAGCTAATCCCGCCGCGCAATTATTTGTTTCGGGATATTCTGGTGGGATTGGCAAATCCCATGCGGAGCTGATGCGAGAAGCCGCAATAGAATTAGGGGTTAGCGCAGATCGCATCACCATATTCCCTTTAGCAAAAGACACCGAAGACGAAGCCAACATGATGGCACCGCACTTAAAGGACAAACGTGTCGCCTTAGTCACAGAAGCATCCCATTTAAAACGGGCGGTGATCTTTTTCCATCGAGCAGGAATTAAGGTCTTCCCTGCCCCCGCTATGTTTTTAGGATCAGAACAAAGCGATTGGCAAATTAACGCCACTGCCGCGCACAAAAGTGAGCGAGCCTTTTATGAATGGATTGGTCGGGCCTGGCAATGGATAAAAGGGGAAATAAGAAATTAAGAAATTAAGAAATTAGACAAATCTGAAATCAAGAGAGGCTAACCTCCGCTAGCCTCTCCATAACTTACTGAAACCTAGTTTGAAACTTTTGGAACGCCGCTAGATGATTTTTTGAGGCATCACGCAAACGTATAAACACATCCTTAACATCACTCGGTAAATCCTGTTTTAAAAAGCGTTCATACATAGCAATATTATTGACTTCAGCGGTAACACCAATGGGGAAGGTTTCCTGGTAAGTAGCTGGCAATACCGCACTTTCCATTCCTTTATCCGCCGGTAAAGCAAAGCCGTACTTTGTGAACAGGGGCTCTAACCAAGAAATATGACGCTCCTCCGCTTTTACTATATTGCTATAAGGTTTACGACTGCCATACGTCTCGATAATCTTTTGATACTCTCCTCTTGCGAGATATTCATCCTCAATCGCAAAACGCAACATTTGCTCTAGAGTAAACGATTTATCAGACAGACTTTTCGCTCCCGCCGCGCCATAACTTTCACCAAAAGCAGCAATCGGCAAACTGGACATTAACAATACAACAACCCCACTTGCCAACAATGATTTAAGATTCATAATCTTCTCCTTCTTAGCAACCAAACCTATTCACAGTCATAGACAACACGCCCATAACCGTCAGCTCTTCTTATCAAATAGACCCATCGGAGTATTTTTACCAGAGATAAAAGCCCTTTGATTGATCTGAGGCGTGATTTAGCGTTTATAGCGGGAACGAATAGCTAAGAGCATCAGTGCAGTAGAATTTGTTAAGCAATACTGTTTGTACTAACATTTGCCAAAGCAGATTTATAAATATTACACACTAACTCATTTTCATAGCCGCCAAGATCAAACTAATTTTATTCCAATTTTGCTGTTCGAAATGCTCATCACCTAGGAAATATATATTTGTGAAACCAAAAGTCATTTTCATTAACTGCATCCTTTCAAGTAAGCGCCTGAGCGCACACTCAATTTTATAAGTTAAACCCATAATGGCTGCCATCGGGCAATTCAACATCCACGGTTAGTTTACCACCAGCGCCTTCAACATAGCGCTTCAAAGTAGATAATTTAACATCTCGGCCTTTGCGTTCCATGCCAGCAATCGTTGGCTGCTTCACGCCTAGGGTGTTTGCCATATCCTCTTGAGTAATTTGCATGCGTTCACGCAACTGGGCGAGATGAATACCAAGCAACATATCATCCGCCTTTTTACGAGCATTTTTTACTATTTCAGGCTTCTGATCTGAAATTAATTTATCAAGTGTTCTAGCCATTACTCACCTCGACTTTTTAGATCCAGTAGATGCTTTTCAAATTCTTTATCAGCAACTGGAATCATCTGTTCATAAAATCGCTTATCTTTCCCTGTTTTCTCTCCAGCACACAATAAAATACCAGTTCTGCTTGGATTGAATGCATAGAACGAGCGTATAGGGTTCCCCTTACTTTGCGTCCTTAGCTCTTTCATATTAGCGAACTTTGAGCCATTCACAGCATCTGCATAAGGCCTAGATAATTGCGGTCCTTTTTGCTGTAGCAAAAGCAATGTTGCCAACACGTTTTCTTTATCAATATCGTCCAGAGCTTCAAACCATTCATCGAACACATCCGTTGTTTCTATACTCCACATAAATTCCCTTTTACATAAAATAATAGCCTTTAAACTATATAGCTTTAAGACTATATTTTCAATTCAAAAAAAAAGCAGTGCCTATAACCGAACGCTGCTTTTTATCGTATCAAAGACTATGTCTTTCCTATCAAACCTGAAATAAGAAATTCTTAATCAAATCCTTACCGCCTTCTGTCGCAAAGGATTCTGGATGGAATTGAATCCCTTGGATCGGGTATTCCTTATGGCGCACACCCATCAGCTCGAATTGCCCGCCTTGATGGATCCTTGCTAGATTATTAAAATCCGCTAGTTGCAAGTCGCCAACCGACGCGGTGACTTCTAACACCTCAGGAAAGCTTTCCGCTTCGGCAATTAAAGAATGGTAACGCATTACTTCTAGTTGGTCTGGAATGTCATGGAAGATACCTTGTCCATTATGGGTAATCGGACTAGTCTTCCCATGCATTGGTAAGGGCGCTTTCACAACCTTACCACCGAATACATGACAAATACCCTGCATCCCCAAGCAAACCCCCATTAAGGGAATGGTTTTGCCAAATTCTAAAATCACATCGGCACACACACCAAAATATGCTTTATCGTCTGGTGAACCCGGCCCTGGAGAAATAATAATGCGATCGGGCGCCGCATCGCGAATGTCGTCTAAGGTCACTTCATCATTACGCTTCACGATCACTTCGAAGGCGCTGATATCGCCACGACTTTTTTCGGTTTCCAACACTTCACCAATAAACTGATATAGGTTGTAAGTAAAGGAATCGTAGTTGTCGATAATATAAACTTTCATGTTACCTTCCCTTAAACCTTAGCTTGATGGTTCGCTGGCGCAAAGCTTTCCAGTACACGGCGGGTACCAGCAAACTTACGTTGAATTTCTTCATACTCGTCTTCGGCGTTTGAGTCATATACATTACCACCACAGGTTTGCACATAGGCTTTGTTACCCTTAGCAAACACGGTACGAATGGGAATCGCGAACATACAATCGCCATTAAAAGAGAACTGGCCAACCGCGCCACCGTAAGGGCCTCGGCCGTCATTTTCCAAATCGTCGATGATTTTCATGGCTTCGATTTTCGGCGCCCCCGTCAAGGTCCCCGCCGGAAAATTACTCGCTAAGGCCGAGAACATATCGTGATCTTCTGCCATAATGCCGACAATCTCACTGGAAATATGCTGAACGTGACTGAAACGTTTAATGTCCATCAAGCTACGCACTTTCACCGTACCAAAACGCGCCACACGGCCAATATCATTACGATGTAAATCGACAATCATATTGTGCTCAGCAATTTCTTTGGGGTCGTTCAACAAAGCACGAGCCAAAGCCACATCTTCTTTTTCGTCCACGCCACGTTTTGCTGTACCCGCTAGTGGAAAGGTTTCCATTTCCCCCTGGCGTACACGGAATAGTAACTCGGGGCTGGCACCAATGACTTTTTGCTCGCCAAACTTGATGTAATACATTTGTGGCGAGGGGTTCACTTCTCGCAATTGCTCGTACAAGTTAATGGTATCGCCTTCCATGTCGAACCACATTTTAAAGCCCACTTCGCATTGGAAGATTTTGCCATCAATAATGTCTTTTTTGACTTTGGCGACGGCATCGGCGTGGTCACTTTTACTCATGGACTCCCCCGCCGGCGTGACCACAAAAGCCCCATTCTCGGGCGTTGGTTCTGACATCATGTGGTTCACCAGTTCTACTCGATTGTCATCGTAATAAAAGTAGAATAGCTCACCCGTCATTTTGTCGTAGATCAAGCCATCCTTAAACAAACCAAAGCGGAACGCATCAAACATGTCGCTCGATTGCAGATCCAGTGTAGGCTCGAAGTAATTCATGCTGTCGTAACCAAGATAACCGGTTAACCCACCTGCAAAGCCTCGTGACAAAATATTCTGAGGCACGATATCACGCAGCAAATAGTATGGATTGTCAGACTCGTAAGCTTCTGTCGAGCCATCGCGCTCTTGAATAAACAGCTGCTTGTCTTGTGCCCAGATCAATTTTTCAGGATCAAAACCAATAATAGAATGGCGGGAAATAAAGCTCTCTTCACCAAGAGATTCCAACATAAAACAGTTGTCGAAACGCTTCTCAACCTTTTTAAATAAATCAAAAAAATCACAATCTGAACTGATAGTGATGTACTTAGGTTTGCGCGGTAGCGTGATACGCTCCGGCTTTTTATTAGATTGACTCATATCTCTTTTAATTCCTTCAATGCTCGGGAACCACGGGTCACAGTAGCAATACCTACGCCTAATTGTTTCGCAATGTCTCTCTGTGGCACGCCTTCGTCTAACAACGCAATGATCTTCAAACGGCTCACCATTTCACTAATTTCACTCGGTGTCAGTAGTACTTTTAAACGCTTCTCCAACACCACTTCATCATCGACTTCGGATAAAAACTGGATCAAGTCCTGCATAGGCTGCACTCTTTGTAATTCTTTCAAAAGAACTTTGTATTCGCGTACTAGTACGTTATAGATTTTGAGATAGGGAAGCAAGAGGAACAGACACAAAAAAACACCGACTGGCGGTGCTTTTCTGTGGGAACTAAAACTAATTTTCGAAAATATGCTCTAACTCTTCCTTCAATCTAGCTTTGTCTCGGTACTCTTCGAAGAAGCGATTAGCGCGTACTGAAGGAAGACAAGCTATCTTTAGTAGACTCTGCATTTTCCAGAAGGTCTTTACTATGTTCCGTCATTTGCTGACTATCATGAAACAAGTCATCCATTTGCCGATCTAAATCAATCAGTCTGTTTGACATATGCTCCATAGATTTATGCTGTTGCTGATTCGTTTGTACGACATCTAAGTTCAAGCGATTAGAGTTGCTTACCTTTTCAATAATATCTTCTATATAAGAAGATGCTTCTTCTGTTGCTTCAACACAAACCGTAGAGTTATCCAACCCTTGCTCCATGGAGCCAACAAGGTCAGTGGCGTAATTCAAAAGTTGCGTCAGAATGTCCTCTACTTGATCGGTTGAATTGGACGTTTTCTCCGCCAAAGAACGTACTTCATCAGCTACCACAGCAAACCCTCGACCTGTTTCGCCTGCTCTAGCCGCCTCAATCGCAGCATTTAGCGCTAATAAATTCGTCTGGTCTGCAATATCGCGGATGATTTCTAGAATGCCGGAGACTTCACCAGCTTGTTTATTGAGAGTATCAGCAATATCGAAGGCCGATTTGGTACTTTTCGCTAGTTGCCTATTTCTTTCAACCGCCTCCTGCAATTTACTTTGACCTTGTTGCGCTGCTTCAACAGCCTGCTCTAAAGACTCCGAGGCGGTTTCGATTCTTTCTTTAACAGAATCTACAGAGTGCTGTAGCTCATTGCCCAAAGCTAAAGTCTCTTTGATATCTTCACGTCTTAGACGGATCTTCTCTTCTAGCTGCTCAACATTGCGCTCAAGACTAATAGACACATTTGAAACTTTCTCCGCACTGCCCTGTAGCCCGGTAAACGATCCTTCCAATTTCTCGATAAAAGTATTGATATGATGTGCCAACTGTCCAAACTCATTAGAACTATCGTAATGAATACGCTGTGATAGGTCACCGTTACCCGAAGATAGCTCCCCTGTTAAGTAGGTAAAACGCTTGATAGGCTTTTCTAGAACCTGACGAATCATTAAAAACAAACCGAGTAAAGTCACAACTAGAATACCACCGCCAATCAGCAGTGCTTTTGTCAATAATGACTCTTCTAACGCAATGACAGAGCTGTAACGCCAATTTGAGCGAACATAACCCACCACACTATCGCTTTTGCCTGAGGTTAGACGTGTAACTAGAGATAACTCGGCTCCCGTTTGCTGCGCAATCTCTGTTCCATCATTAAATGCCATGTCGTCGACGGCAATAGGAGCGACTTTCCCATCCAAGGAGCTGTAAAGTAACTCTCCATCAGCGAGAAACACACTGACTTCTTTTAAATCATTTTTTGATTCTTCCAGATATGGCCCAACCTTTTTACTAACCGAACTCTCTTTCTTAAAACGCACAGATGTCGCAATCTGATCAGCAATCGTATTGGACGTTCTATAGTGGCTATTTATGCTTGCCTGTCTCAAAGCATCTGTACTGCTTTGCCACATAATGGCGGTCATAATGACCATTGCCAGTGTTACAACCAGAAAAGAGCTTAGAATCAATATATAACGAATACTCATACCATTCCTCTATCAATATGACCAGTTTCTACATTTGGTCTATATTGACTCCGACCGTAATTGCCCCGATAGCTTCGCCAGTTTTGGGATCACTAATGGTATAGCTAATCTGAGATTGGAAAGTTTGCGTTGATTCATCTTCCTCTACATCACCAACATATATGGCGCCAGACCCTTTGAGAAACGTTTGTTGCCACTTCGCTTCGTCTCCTTGCCAGTAATCAGACGTAACGGAACTCTGACCAACGTTAAGGCCTTTGTTATCCATAATGAATATCTCAGTATAAAGCCCATCACTTTTTTCCTGGGCAGACATCAAATAAGCAGATAGCGGATTACCAAGCACTTTAGATATGAGAGGCTGATCAGCAGAACTTACTTCTGCACGCCATTGTTGGTCTAAATTATCAATATCGCTTTGTGATAGAGGCGCATTGCGCTGATTCTGCACTTCAACCGCTTCTATAACTTTAGGAGACGAGACCAGTTCTCGTACTTGAGTATTAGCTAATTCAGTTAGCTGACCTTCAAATTCATTAGCAAAAAGGATAGAAGGAATAGAAATAAGAGTAGTAAATAATAGAGCTTTTTTCATGGTATACCCGCCACCTTGATATTGATGATGTGAAATGAGATCCTTAAACTGTAGAACAGAGATTCGTAATAGCGAGGTGCTGTTACATGAAAATACAAAGCCTATAATTCTCTAATAAACAAAGACCAGAAACAGATAGTCTCATAAGCCGCTACAGAGCTACTTTATAAAGGCTTTCAAGAAGTGAATAATCATTCATAGAAAAGTAATAATGAAGGCAATGTTAGGCCTCTTGTCTCAAATTCCTAACTTATTATTTTTAAGCAGGGTTCTAGTATTCTACGATGCTTGGTATTAGCAATGCATTGAACGCCAAAAAGAGTGTTTGTCACGTAACACTTAAAAACCTCAATGCCAAATATCTTTGATCTCTGCCCTAGCCTTTTATCAATCCCACCTTCAGATCCGTTGCTTCGTAGATCACGTCACCATTGAGCAAGACAAAACCGTCAGCAATCCCCATTCCTAAGGGCTTTTTGATAATACGTTTAATATGAATTTGGTATTCAATGCTTTTAGCGTCTGGATAAATTTGCCCTGAGAAGCGTACTTTCGCTACGCCTAATGCACGGCCTTTACCGGGTAAACCAGACCAACCCAAAAACACGCCCAATAATTGCCAAAGTGCATCCAAGCCTAAACATCCCGGCATGACAGGGTCTCCTTTAAAATGGCAGGCAAAGAACCAATGATCAGGACGAATGGCTAAGTTCGCGATCAATAGGCCTTTATTGTATTGGCCACCAAAATCGTCAATATGTGAAATTTCATCCATCATTAACATCTCATCACTAGGCAATTGTGCGTTGCCCTCACCAAAGAAATCCCCTTCTGACATAGCAATAATATCCGTGTTAGAAAACCTCATATTCACCTCATGCTTTTTTTAGAACCCGTTGCGTTGAGTATGGAAGTTGCCTAGGAGCGAGGCTTGTAAAAATTGGACATGAATTGCTGGGAAACAGGAGAAAGCGACATTACATTGTGCTGAGCCGTGGTTCTTAGAAGATGCGATTGGTCATAAAAGCCAAGATCTAATCCATGATGAAGATACGGAGCATCACCTTGCGAGCAACGCTTTAAAAAATGATTAATACGAATGGTCTGAGCAAATGCCTTGCTAGTCAGCCCTGTATGCAATAGGAATTGTCGATTCAACTGACGATGACTCCAACCGACTTGGCTCGATAAGTACGCCATACTGATATTGCCACATTCTTGATAGATAATATTCTGAGCGCGTTTTAATTTATCAGGAAAAGATATCGATCGAGTATGCTTTATCAGTATATTTTCACAGTAGTTAACACGATCATTAAAAGATGCTTTCTCATATAAGCCTTCTTGCAAAGATAAGAACACTTTGCTGTCTAAAAAATCCAATGGGACGAGCTGATCAGTGACCTCAGAGACATCTACATTAAAAAAACTTCGCAATTTTCCAGGCTGAAACCAGATACCAAAATAGGGTCCATCCAATGCATTTAAAGGTACATCTAAAATGGAAGATTGAGTTCCTCCAAATAGCTCTCTACACGCAGAGAAAAACAAAATATTAGTACCATCAGGTACGATGGGATACCGAGTGGGATAGTCGGTATTTACTTCAACAAAAGCATACACGTCATCCGACAAGACGAAACAGGGTTTATGGATTTGTAACTTTAATCCAAATTGCTCTTGCCCCGCCTTCGTTAACGTTGGCTGAAAAGATTGATAACGTGCCTGATATGCTTGCAAAAATAATCCTATTAGAGACCTATGTATGAAGTCGCTAGTATAAAACCAAAATGGAAAAGCGACCTATAACTTAGATCGCTTTTCAAACTCGAAACGAATTTTAGCCAATCGCTATGATACTTTTATCCATCTTAGGTTTGATCCACGATTTCAAGCCCAGCACAAAAAGCACAATCCATACACTGGCAAGGGCGATATAAAGCAAGGACTCCATCGGGTGGTCAGCAAAGGTCAGTACCTGGAAACTGTATACCGCGCCCACGTATGCAACGGATGTGCTCCAACCAACAACGACCCCCGTCCACAATAACCCGCCCTCTTTAACCAACGCACCAATCGCCGCTGCACATGGCGTATAAAGCAAGACAAAAACAAGGTAGGCGAAGGCGCCCTGCCAGCCATCAAATAACGACACCATGCGCTGGTGTCCTGGCGATAAGGTGGTTTCGGTTTGCGCTTCAGACACAGCAGACAAGCCTAATGGGTCGATCAATGTACTCACTACACCGCTAAGGTTTGCCCATAAAATTGAGCCCGCTTCTTTTAGGTTTACCAGTGGAGACACATAATCTCCTCCTACACTGCCCCCTGCCGCATTGGTATATAACGCATCCATGGTACCCACTACCGCTTCTTTTGCTAGCACACCAGTAAAAACACCGACAGCAGCAGGCCAGTTGCCATCTCCCATACCAATCGGAGAGAAAACGGGGGTAATGACTTGTCCTACCTCTGCCAAGGCCGATGGTTTTCCACCGTCTGCAACAGAGCGCCACGAAGGCACTGAGTTTAATATTGTTAAGATGGCAGAAACAACCACAATTGTCTTACCTGCACGGATCACAAAGCCTCGAACTTTGTGCCAACTAGACAAGCCAACATTCCCCCAACGAGGACGATGATAGTGAGGCATTTCCATAAAGGAGCTAGCTTGCACGTCTTTAAAAAGCTGTTTGCGGAAAATCCATGCCGTACCGACAGCCATAGCAATACCCAGTAAATACAAACCAAATACCAAAGAACCGCCGTGCTCCCGAAAGAAAACAGAAACGAACATGACATAAACCGCTAAACGAGCACTACAGGACATAAAGGGTGCCATGGCCATGGTGAGCATACGCTGTTTGGGATTCGATAAACTGCGAGTAGACATAATGGAAGTCACATTACAACCAAAGCCCAATAGCAGGGGGATAAAGGCTTGTCCCGGCAAACCAATCGACAGCATCACTCGGTCAATAATAAAGGCCGCTCGCGCCATATAGCCACTGTCTTCAAGAATGCTCAGACAAATGTATAAACAACCGATCACGGGTACAAAGGTAGACACCAACTGCACCCCACCGCCAATACCATCCGCGATGACGATAATCAGCCAATGAGGGATGCCCACTTGCGCCATCCAATGACTGGGAAACGCCACAAACCAATAACCAGCAAGAGAATCAATTGGATCAACAAATAAGTTACCCACACCAATCGCAAAGGCAAACATGGCATACATGGCGAGTAAAAAGATAGGAATCCCCAACCACGGATGAAGCACAATACGGTCAACCAATTCAGTGGTATTTTGTGCCCTTGCCTGCTGCTTCATCACACCGGACAACCAATCTTTGATTGGCTTTGGCTCTGCGTTTATCGGTTTGCCTTTTAACTCGTTTACTAAATGGCAAACATGATATTGGAGGTCATTCACCGATAATTCGTAACCATCAATAATGGGGACCCCCATATTGGCCTCTAAACTCGCAATGTCGGGCATAATACGCATTTTGCGAGCTAAATCCGTCATTGTCAGGACGACAATCATTGGACGACCCAAGGCAATCAACTCTTTTGTTAGCTTGAGATTACGCTTTAAATTGGTGGCATCTACCACATTGATAATGACATCGTAATCCCCCGCATTCAAAAAGCGGCGCGCCACCGCTTCGTCAATACCACCGGATTCGGTTGCAAAACTGTAAATGCCAGGCAAGTCTGTCATGTCGACACGCTGTTGATCAGAAGAAAAAAAGCCCGTTTTACAATCAACGGTCACACCTGCCCAGTTACCCACCTTTTGTCGTGTACCAGCAAGCTTGTTAAATAATGTGGTTTTACCTGTGTTCGGATTACCGACTAGCGTAATATGTCGGCTCATTCGTCGTGTCCCTCGCAATCCCCATCACACAAATGTACATGCTGAGCATCGTCCGTATGGATAGCAATCAAAGTAGCACCAACTTTCACTTGAAGGGGGTTTCCTAAGGGGGCTTTCATTAATAGTTTTATCGTTTCACCAGGATCAAAACCCAATGCGTTGAGTTGTATTTGCATATCATCACGCGGGTGAGACACATGATGAATAGTTGCTTCTTGACCCCTTGTTAACTCCGACAAAACCATTTCCGCCCCCAAAAAATGAACATAATAATAATTATCAATACAGTAAGCTTGACTATTATCCCTTAAAGTCAGACATAACTGCTAGAAATAAAGGCGACTCAATCAACAAAAAACACTAAAAAAGAACAAATATTGAGCAGATTCTGTTCGAGCTTTAGCAAAGAAGCACTTACTGCGTACTAGCTAACTCGTCAAATAGACGTCTATTCTGGCCCATCTCCAGAGTTAAAACACTATCGACAGTCAATTGCATTGGACAACTTCTTAACTTTCATTAGCGAAAAAGAACCACTTATCGTAAACGACATAGTTAGGCCAAAGCAGAAGGATTTTGAAAAAAATGTAATTTTTTGTAAAAAAACGATCAAATAAACAAAAATATATTTAAAATAGATACACTTTCTTACAATCACAAAAAAAATAGATATTCTCTCATAGGCCCAAAAACGGATGACCCAGCCCCACCTCCTCTCACTTGGTATAAAACGAAAAAAAATCTATCGATTATTATTCTTGGTGATTCCTGCCATTTTGGGTTTTTTAATTACGCTGACACTTATTCATTTCCTTTTATTCAATGAAGATAAAAAAAACCTCAACTCTGACTTAGATAAAATGGGATTAGAAAGCCGAATACTAAATAGCGAGATAATGTCCGCTTTATCTAGTGCAAAATCAGACAATAGCCCTCTTTGCTCACAAGAAAACCTTAATAAAATGAGACGAGCTTTATGGAGAGACAAGTACATTAAAGATATTGCTCACATTAAAAAAAATCAAATTATCTGCTCTGCTAGCTGGGGAACACTAAAAAATCCAATTTCTCTACAAAAAGAGTCAAAAATATTTTCAAAAAACTTTAAACACTGGAAAAATACACCTGATCCAATTACAAAAAACACTATCATTAACATGCTTAGCATTGGCCACACATTAATTTTAATAAAAAAAGATTTATTTAATAAATATTATTACAAATTAAATAAAAATAACAATGTCGCCTTTGAACTGAAAACATTTAACTATATTTTTAGACATTATGGTAACATATCACCTGAGACCTTAATAAAGGCAAAAACGGGCACCACTTTAACGAGCATGACAAAAAAATCCTGTGCAAATAAAGATCAATGCATTATTATTAAAAATAATAAAATGGGGTTATTAGGCACATCAGATAGTAATTTATTAATCGCCATTATAGTGAGTACTATCTCTGGGCTAACTTTAAGTTATATCTTATTTCTATCTAGCACAAGGCATAGGTCGCAATTACAACATTTAAAAAGAGCCATTAATAATGGTGATATTTACCTAGAATACCAACCCAAACTCTGCCTTGTAACACATGAGATAACAGGAGTAGAAGCACTCGCTCGCTGGCACGATAAAACCTTTGGAAGAGTCTCTCCTGATGTCTTTATCGATTTAGCCGAAAAACACGATCTCATGGAAAAATTAAGCCATCTGGTGGTTCATCGTGCCTTTCAAGACATGTCGCCTATCATGAAGAAATACCCAGACATAAGCCTAAGCATTAACCTATCAATGAAGGACATATCGCAAGGTCAAATTTTATGTTTTATTAATAAACAAGCTGAACTCTATCATATTGCCCATGATAGAGTCATTTTCGAAGTCACCGAACGAACAAATGATGGGGTTGATTTAATTGAAAAGTCTGTCGCTGAGTTCACTAAAGCCGGCTATAAAATCTCGTTAGATGACTTTGGTACAGGTTATGCGAATTTGTCTTGGCTAAGCAAGATACGACCTAATGAAATTAAAGTGGATAAAATTTTTACTCAGTCTATCGGTACGGAGTCCATCAATCAAAATATGCTCAACGCGATTTTTTTTATGCTTCAAAAGCTCGATGTTACGGTAGTTTTCGAGGGAATAGAAACACAAGAACAATTAACCTACCTCACCTCTTTATCAACCGATGCGATGGGGCAGGGCTGGCTTTTTGCCCACCCAATGACAACAGATAAACTAGAAAACTACCTTGAAATACATCATCCAAATTTTCTCACATAAATCCCCCAAAAAGCCATTAGCGCCCTTAAGAGACTATTTTGAAGATAACACAATGATTTTCACATTAATAACACCTTTATGAACACTAGCAA
The DNA here is from genome assembly GCF_900089775.1 of Marinomonas spartinae. GTDB lineage: Bacteria > Pseudomonadota > Gammaproteobacteria > Pseudomonadales > Marinomonadaceae > Marinomonas > Marinomonas spartinae. Next base: position 722,982 of record NZ_FLOB01000001.1, on the reverse strand, counting down.
TCCGTTTAAAAGCAGCCTTACTCAAATCGATAATACGACCACTGCTATAAGGCCCTCTATCATTTATCCTCACCACCACACTCTTACCATTTGCTAGATTAATCACCTTAACCTTAGACCCAAATGCCAAACGCTTATGTGCAGCGGTTAAGGCATGTTGATTAAAGCGCTCTCCGCTGGCAGTTTTTCGACCTTGATATTTAGCCGCATAGTAGCTGGCTTTACCATACTCGACAAAGCCTCGCGATTCAGAATGTGTCATTGGGGCACTAGCACAAGCAGATAATAAAAAAGGCAACACAATCCAACTAACGACAGTAATCTTTAACATAGAGGTTCCATTTAATGAAGACTTAATATGAGCAATTATAAAATGCGAATATTTTAAGACAGTTTACTTTTTAATATCATTTTTCGCCAATATTTCAGGTATGCTCCAGAATCAATGTTCTGAAAACCCTCTTATTCATGGACCGAAAAATCAGCCTCATGACGACCAACAAACCACACTGCGAGCCAGAAAACAAACCCAAATATCAGTCTTTTATTCTGTTATTTGCCCTTTCCAGCGTCATCGGTGGCTTCTTAGAATGGTTCCACTTACCTGCCGCGCTGCTACTTGGCCCAATGATCGCCGCGATTATCATCACCATAAGAGGAGCAAGGTTAAAGCTCTATAGACCTTTCTTCCTATTGGCGCAAGGTTCACTAGGCGTCATGATTGCCTCTCATCTACCTCTAAACCTCTACACTGAAGTTGCCAAAGACTGGCCTGTTTTTTTACTTGGCACCTTATCCACTGTTGTCGCATCGAGTTTTCTCGGCTGGCTACTAAGCCGCACCGGATTACTGCCCGGCACCACGGCTATCTGGGGCTCTTCTCCCGGTGCCGCTGGGGCGATGACCCTCATGTGTGAGGCGTATGGTGCCGATATTCGATTGGTTGCCATGATGCAATATTTACGAGTGGCCTGTTGTGTAGTTGCAGCATCCGTTGTCGCACATATCTATAATGTCAGCTCAACGTCCAATCATGCAGCCAGCAATTGGCTCTTAGTCAGCTCATGGCAAGGCTTTGGGCTCACCTTGTTACTCATTGGCATTGCCTCTTATATCGGAGTGAAGCTGCGCTTGCCTGGTGGCCCTTTACTCATTTCGATTGCTTTAGGTGTATTACTGAAAGCGACCGGGCTACTAACCATTGTATTACCCACTTGGTATCTCACCATTAGCTATGGCATATTGGGCTGGGGGATTGGCTTTCGATTTTCACCAGAAGTCGTGCGCCATGCCGCTAAAGTCTTTCCCTATGTATTAGGCTCTATATTAGCGTTATTATTTCTCAATGGCTGCTTTGCTGTTTTATTGGTGTATTTTGCCGATATAGATCCGCTCACAGCTTTTCTGGCTACTAGCCCAGGTGGAGCCGATTCCGTCGCTATTATTGCCGCCGCCACCAATGCCGATGTCGCCTTCGTCATGACAATGCAAATTTTACGCTTCCTCTTAGTATTGATTATTGGACCTTTACTTGCTCGCTGGTTGTCCGCCAAGCGCCCAAATGAAACCGCGCTATAAACGTCTTCAGAGCATAAAAAAAACCACGCTTTTAAGCGTGGTTTTTTTATTTAACAGAGACAAACTAAAGACCGAATCAGTCACCCTTATTATTTGGCAAGGTTCTCTGGACCAAATGACAAAGGCAGTAACTCATCCATAGTAAGGGTTTTCTGTACTTGTGTTGGGTTACAAACATGGATTCTCGTTTGCTCAGTAGCAAACTCACGAATTTTCTGCCGACAACCACCACAAGGAGTCACTAACATGTCTCCTTTCCCCATTATATAAATGTCTTTAATTTGAGTATCACCACCACGAACCATGGCCGCAATAGCTCCTGCTTCGGCACAGGTTCCCTCTGGATAAGCTGCATTCTCTACATTGCAACCTGAGTAATACTTACCACTCATGGTCAAAATTGCCGCACCAACATGGAAATGGGAGTAAGGCACATAAGCCTTATCCATCGATTTTTTTGCTAGCTCAAAAAGCTCTGAATTTTCCATCGTTCCCATCCCGCCGTTAGGCTCGCTCTTTAACATAAGGACGACCCACCGCTTTTGGCCCAACAGCTTTCCCGATAAAACCCGCCAATAGCAATATGGTTAATACATAAGGTAGCGATTCAATTGCCTGTACTGGCACTTCTCCAAGACCAGGAATAATCACACCTTGTAAACGTACTGCCACCGCATTCAAAAAGCCAAATAGCAAACAAGCAAACATCACAGGAACAGGTCGCCATTTACCAAATATCAATGCCGCCAGTGCCATATATCCCTGGCCTGCACTCATATTTTTCAAGAAACCCGCATTGTGCGCTGTCGACAAATACGCACCGGCTACTCCACACAAAACACCACACACCATCACTGCTCGATAGCGTAACCAAGTTACCGAAATACCTGCCGTATCAACCGCGTGGGGGTTTTCCCCAACAGCACGAAGACGTAACCCAAATCGCGTTTTATAGACAATCCAATACGTCACCGGCACCATGATGAAAGCCAAATACACTAAAATATTATGACCACTAATCAGGTTCGAATATATCTGCCCAATAACAGGGACATCCTGCATCGCATGAGCGAATGGCAAGGTAATAGCTAAGAAGCGCTGATCACCTGACAGAGCAGGTGTTTGCCCTCCCAAATGAAACCAATGCAAACCAAGGGTTACCGTCATCCCAGCAACAATCGTGTTAATCGCCACCCCCGAGACAATATGATCACCACGATGGGTAATACAGGCAAAACCGTGTATCAAAGCCAAAGCAACGGATGCGATGATACCAAAAACCAAACCAATCCAAGCAGAACCAAACACGGCAGAAGCCGCCGCCGCCGCGAATGCACTACCGAGGATTTTCCCTTCCAAGCTGATATCAACAATCCCTGCTCGCTCAGAAAAAAGCCCCGCCAAAGCCGCCAAAATGAGTGGTGCAGAAACACGCACAGTAGCGTCCAACATTTGAATAAGCGTATCGTACATTTTATTTCTCCTGTGCTGCTGCGGCTCTGCGAATAAAGAAGCCTTCTATGCGATCTTTAAACATGTGCTCCAAAGCACCAGAAAACAAAATAACCAAACCTTGAACCACTACGACAATGTCCGGCGTAATTTGCGGCATATCAAACGACACCTCTGCGCCACCTTGATATAAAGCGCCGAACAAGATCGCCGCAAGGAAAATACCAATAGGGTGATTACGTCCCATCAATGCGACCGCAATCCCAGTAAAGCCATAACCCGCCGCAAAATTCAGCAGCAAACTGTGGTTGACCCCCATTATTTCATTTAAACCAACAAACCCTGCTAGCGCGCCCGATACCATCATTACCCAAATCGTGACTTTTGCGGTATCAATACCAGCGTATTTTGCAGCGGTAGGATTTGTTCCTAAGGTACGCAACTGATATCCCCAGCGAGTATGCCAAACTAATAGCCATACCCCAAAACAGCACAACAAGGCCCAAAAAAACGAAAGGTTGACCGGAGAGTCACCAATATCAATTCCCAATGGGCTCAACAGCGTATGCAAATAAGGCATCCAAGCACTGTGCTCAAACGTGCGACTGTTTAAAGACATATTTTGCGTCCCTTTTAACCAGTTCACCATGAGATAAACCATCAAAGACGACGCAATAAAGTTGAACATGATCGTAGTAATAACAATATGGCTACCACGACGAGCTTGGAGATAAGCAGGCACATAGGCCCAAGCGGCCCCAAATACCGCTGCTCCAATAATCGCTAGGGGCGCAATCACAATAAATGGCATAGTGTGATCCAATGCAAGACACACTAAACCAACGCCTAAGCCACCAATATAGGCTTGACCTTCACCACCGATATTAAACAACCCAGCTTTAAAGGCCACGCATACAGCCAACCCAGTAAAAATAAAGTTTGTTGCGTAATATAAGGTGTAGCCAATCCCTTCACTGTAACCAAAAGCACCGTAAATCATGTAGCCAGCGGCTTCAATTGGATTTTGACCAATGGCATAAATCACCAAACCGGAAATCACAAATGCCAAGGTAATGTTTAACAATGGGATCAATGCAATGTTGACCCACACTGGGACTTTTGCCTGATTCATGCTGGCTCTCCTCGTGGGTCATCACTATAAGAATTTGCCATCATCAAACCAAGAACGCGTTCGTTAGCATCTTTTGCATCCAGCTCGCCAACCACCGCACCATCAAACATCACGAGGATGCGATCACTCAATGCCATAATTTCATCCAACTCTACCGAGACTAATAAAATCGCTTTACCTGCGTCTCTTAAACTAACAATTTGCTCATGAATATTTTCAATTGCACCAATGTCAACGCCGCGTGTTGGCTGACCAATCAGCAACACATCTGGGTTTTGTTCTACTTCACGGGCAATCACAATCTTTTGCTGATTACCACCTGAAAAATTAGCCGTTTTCAGGTATGGATTGGGTGGACGAACATCCCATGCCGCCATGCGCGTACTGCATTCATCCAACATGACCTTGCGATTCATAAGAAACTTACCATTGTAAACAGGCGAATTATGGTAGCCTAATACAGCTGACTCATAGGCCTCAAACCCTGTTACCAACCCCATCTTATGACGATCTTCTGGCACATGAGCCATTCCCATATCGCGCACTTGTGCCGCCGTTTTTGGTACAGTGGCAGATATGACATCACCTGCGAAATGAATTTCGCCTTCGCTCATAACCGTAATACCGGACAACACATTCAAGAGCTCACTCTGACCGTTTCCAGAGACGCCCGCAATCCCCAGAATCTCACCAGCACGCAACTCTAAGCTGACATCTTTCAAGCGCTTTACGCCTTGGCTGTCAAACTGAGAAAGATGTTTAGCCGATAACACAACCTTACCCGGCTCAGCTTCCTCTTTATTAACCGTCAAACGAACTTTTTTACCGACCATCAATTCAGCCAGTTCTTCTTTATTAGTTTTCGATGTTTCTCGATGAGCAACCATTTCGCCTTGACGCATAACAGAAACATTGTCAGTCGAGGCCAAAATTTCGCGTAACTTATGGGTGATCAATAAAACAGTCACACCCTTTTCTTTCAACGAGTGCAAAATACGAAACAGATGATCAGCTTCCTGGGGGGTCAGTACCCCTGTAGGTTCATCGAGGATCAAAATTCGCGCGCCACGATATAGGGCTTTCAAAATTTCCACGCGTTGTTGTAGGCCAACGGGAAGCTCTTCCACTATCGCATCGACATCAATATCCAAACTATACTGGGAGGCCAATCGCTTTAACTCAGTACGCGCTTTACTGACCCCTTTTCGTAATAAGGCACCTCCTTCGGCACCTAACATGACGTTTTCCAGTACGGTAAAATTTTCCACTAGCATAAAGTGTTGGTGAACCATACCGATGCCCGCTTTTATCGCATCTTGAGAAGTGCGAATGTTGACGATTTCGCCATCCACTTCAATATGGCCTGTATCTGCCTCATAAAAGCCATAAATGATACTCATCAAAGTGGATTTTCCTGCCCCATTTTCACCGATGATACCGTGAATACTTCCCTTAGGTACTTGCAAGCAAATGTCTTTATTGGCCTGAACAGCACCAAAGCGCTTGCTTATATCACGCAATTCTATTGCGTATGGAATAGTTGTATTTATCATAACTAAATAATGATTCGTCTATGTTGTATTGGGGCAGCAAATACATTCAACTCCTCTTCAATATGAGAAAAATCAAATGCATCAACCCACCTAACCCAGCGGATTAGGAAGCATGTTTTATTCATACACGGCGTCCTGCATCAATCAGACTATTAAGGAAATGCAGGTGCCATTATCGAGACAAGAACACTTGTTCGTACTCTCCCTCTCATACCGCATACGGGTAATCGAAAGGATGACCATTCATGTAAAATAGATCCTAGACAAATCTATTGATCAAAAGAGCAAAAACAAAAAAACATCAAATACAAAAAAACAGCGACTCATACCAATAAGTCGCTGTTTGATTGTGTGTCTCTTACATATTACAGCTGTTGTCTACAGAGTAGTCATGTACTTTGATTTTACCATCAATGATGTCCTTACGGATCGCTTTCATTTTCGCTTTCATCTCAGGAGTAATCAGTTTTTGGTTGTACTTGTCTAATGCCCAAGTCACACCGTTATCCGCAAGTCCAAGGGTAACCACGCCTGGCTTCCAGCCGCCAGCTGCTGCACTTTTGTATACATTATAAGCCGCCTGATCAACACGTTTAACCATAGAAGTCAGCATTACACCTGGATGAAGGTAGTTTTGGTCTGAATCTACACCAATTGCATACTTACCAGCGTCAGCAGCGGCTTGGTAAACACCAATACCGGTACCACCGGCGGCGGCAAAGATCACGTCCGCACCTTGGGAAAATTGACTTTTGGCTAACTCAGAACCTTGAGTTGGGTTACTAAAAGCCGCTCCCGTGGAACCAACAAAGTTAACAATCACTTTATCTTTTGGCGCAATGTATTTCACACCCTGTTTGTAGCCACAGCTAAACTTACGAATCAGCGGAACATCAATCGCACCAATAAAGCCAACCGTATTCGTTTTAGACTTCATCGCAGCCAATGCACCGACTAAGAAAGAGCCTTCTTGCTCTTTAAAAACGATCGATTGCACATTTGGCAGCTTAATCACGCTATCAATGATGCTAAAGTGGATATTAGGAAAGTCTTTGGCCACTTTTTCTGTCGCAGCAGACATACTGTAGCCTACGGCAATAATTGGAGAGTAACCACGTTGTGCCAAACGACGCAAACCTTGTTCAACTTGCGCTTCGTTTTTCGGCTCAAACTCACGTATTTTCTGGCCCGTGTCTTTCTCGTATTTTAGAACGCCGTTGTAAACACCTTCATTGAAAGACTTATCGTATTTACCAGCTTGATCGTAAACAACCGCCGGCTTATCAGTTGCGGCATGAGCTAACGTTGCAGACATTGCCAATGCGGTTACAGACGCAAGAAAGACACCTTTCATTCCAATTCCTCTTATGGTTTTTTAATTGTAGCATCGACATTTAAGGAAGATACGAGCAAGTCATCCTAGGCTTTCAGAGAAACTTTCCATTAAGACGCGACGCTGAAGGAACATAAGTACCTTTGAAACATCACAATCCAGAGTCATTTTTTCTCTGCAAGCCCTTTAGAGCATGATATAAAAGCTCGTACTTTGTTAAGCATCTCGTCAATAGATTTCACCATTCACATTCGATGCTTGCCTCAATTAACAAGCTTTTATCCACATGCTGAGACAAGAGGACTTTTTCGTAACAGACTTAAACTGTCTAGCCGGTCAAAAATAAACTGATTCAACTCACATCGCAATCAAAAAACAATCAAAGCAGACTGTTTTTTGATCGACTTTTCTTAGCACTACATTTTTTATTCATTAATCAAATACTATAGACGAATAAAATCGACTAAAGCGAGCAATAAACATGCCGATCTTATCTATTTAGTCAGGTTTGGCAACCTGGGCAATACACGGTACTGCGCTGGCCTTGACGAATTTCTTTCAACTCACCACCACATTGACGACAAGGCTTACCGGCTCGACCATACACAGCCAAATCCTGCTTAAAGTAGCCTGGCTTACCATCACCACCGACAAAGTCTCGCAATGTGGTACCACCTTGCTTAATTGCCGAGGCAAGCACCATTTTAATGCACTCAACGAAATAAGCTAAGCGAGCTTTACTGATTTTGCTCGCCATACGAGTAGGACGAATGCCCGCCATAAACAGGGCTTCGTTAGCGTAAATATTGCCAACTCCCACGACCACTTTACTGTCCATAATGAAGGTTTTAATGGCGACTTTACGGCCCTTTGCCTTTTCATGTAGATAATCCACGTGAAAGTCTGGTGACAGAGGCTCTGGTCCTAAATGGCTCAACAGTTCATGCTGTAGCCAATCATTTGCCGTCCACAAGATGGCGCCAAAACGTCGAGGATCGGTATAACGCAGCCAATTCGCCTCCCCCTCAAAACAAAAATCCACATGATCATGAAACAAGGGTGGGGTATTGGCTGGCACAAAATACAAGCTACCAGACATGCCCAAATGAATAATTAAGGTTCCCTTGGCGGTATGAATGCCAATGTATTTTCCTCGCCTAGACAAGTGGGTTATGGTTTGGCCTTGCATTTGCTCCGTTAATTCAGGCGTGATTGGCCAGCGCAGCTTTGGCTGACGAATATCAATCTTAGCCACTGTCTGATTAACAAGATGCGGTTCGATGCCTCGTAGCGTTGTTTCTACCTCTGGCAACTCAGGCATGAATAAAATCCCACAAACGATTAAAAAGAAGCGATTATACTAACCCTTTAGACAAAACTCTTTATTTTAGGAAAGAATTTTTCAATACCGAACATCGAATACAAAAAAACCGACTCGCTGAGTCGGTTCCTTTTGACAAAGATCGAAAATTATTTAATTTTCGCTTCTTTGTACATAACATGCTTACGTACAACAGGATCAAACTTTTTCATTTCTAGTTTGTCTGGAGTATTACGCTTGTTCTTGTCAGTTGTGTAAAAGTGACCAGTACCAGCGGAAGATACCATGCGAATAAGATCGCGAGCGCCTTTAGAAGCCATGATTCAGATCCTTATACTTTTTCGCCGTTAGCACGAAGGTCAGCAAGAACTGATTCGATGCCTTTTTTATCGATAATACGCATACCTTTAGAAGAGACACGTAAACGGATGTAGCGGTTCTCACCTTCGACCCAAAAACGGTGCCAGTGAAGGTTTGGAAGAAAACGACGCTTAGTACGACGCTTTGAGTGAGAAACGTTATTACCTGTAACAGGACGTTTCCCAGTAACTTGACATACGCGAGACATAATTAAATACCTTTTGCTATCCAGAAAATTATTGGAAGTGTGCTTTCACTTCCTCAGGCGGAGCATGATTCCTTATGAATCAAAAAAATCCCGTACCGAGGATATAGCGGCGCGCATTTTCCCATAAGCGGCGCCATTGAGCAATTCTTTTTTGTTAAAAAAATGATCAATTGCCGTATAGCACACCTTTACTGCAACGTTTGAACAAGAGCCTTTTCTATTAACCTCTTGAGCTCTGCATGAATATCTGAGCGCGTACGGGCCCCACCGTCCTCACAAAGGGGATCGACTTCTCCTATTTTCTTTAAAAATGCCTTAGCGTTATTTTGACATTCAGGTAAAAAGCTAAAATGCACGGCATCATTCACATTTACGATTGTTCCTTGAGGCGCCTCTTTAGCAAGAGCCTTGGCAGCAACTGAGACAGGTACAGTCTCTGGACGACCCAGATTAATAAACGTCATAGGAATGTGGATACCTTCTATACTCTGTTTATTAAAAGCCTGAGCAACAGAAGGATCTACAAGCACTGCCGATTTTATACGTGCATCTCGGTTTGACTGCTCAAACAGCGCACGATTAACCAGTCTTAAGTCAAAAGCATCAACTTTCACAGGTCGTCCATCAATATAAGCCTGACCAGAAACAAACCAATGGCAATCCGCCATAGTTGGAAATTTTTCACAATAATGCACGTAGTCATCAAGATCTGCCCTTGCCCCAGCTATTTCCATAGCCGCCGCCCCTCCTAATGAAAAACCAATGACTCCAATGCGATTCACATCGACATACTCACGCCACCTGTCATCTGAAGTAAGGAAACTTATCAATGTCGAAAGGTCATGAGTACGCTCCCACAATTTGGGCGTATCTTCAGGGGTTGAATCGCCTGTTGTTGTCCTTGGATGATTGGGGCCAGCGACAATAAATCCCGCTTTCGCGAGACTTGTTGCCAGCCAAGCCATACTTTGAATGTTGGATCCTGAACCATGAGATAGAACAACAAGCGGATGACTTCCTTTAATAGGTAACGCTTTCTCAATGGCAGGTACCCCTTTAAAAATTTGAGTGTTACCAACCTGAACCTGCTGTCCATTTTTACCACTTGGATACCAGATAGTTACCGCTAAATTTTTCCCTCTTAATGATGAAAATATGTCCAGACTTTGCACACCAACATAACCATCAGCCCAAGCAGAAGATCCTCCAAACAACAACATCAACCAACTAAAAAAAATAGTTCGAACTTTCATCTTAGCCTCGCTGTCTAGATAATGAAAGCTGGAATATTAAGTACAATATAGTTAAAGAGCGCCCTAGATCACGATCTAGGACGCTCTTATCATTTTTACCATGAATCTACAAAAGCCCTCTCTCAGCTAGTGATACAGGTGCACTGTCTCCCACCACAAAGTGATCTAACATACGCACATCAACAAGCTCTAATGCCCGTTTGATTCGCCCCGTTATATTAATATCAGCTTGACTAGGCTCTGCCACACCACTTGGATGATTATGGGCGAGGATAACAGCAGCGGCGTTATATTGCAGAGCGGCCTTGACCACTTCCCGTGGGTACACAGCAGCGGCATCAATAGTGCCCATAAAAAGCTCTTGATAACGGATTAAACGATGCTGTGAGTCTAAAAATAGCACCGCGAAGACTTCCCGCTGGGAATAACGCAGTTGAGAAGACAAGTAGGTACGAACATGCTCTGCACTGGTAAACACGGTTTCACGCACAAGTTGCTCGTGCAAATGTCGCTTCGACATTTCTAGTACTGCTTGTAACTGAGTGAATTTTGCATCACCCAACCCTAGCCCTTTACAGAATTCCTCGCGACTGGCCGACATCAACGAACGTAACCCACCAAAGTGACTCAATACTTGCCGAGCCAACTCTACGGCACTCAAACCTTGCGTACCTGTACGCAGAAAAATTGCCAACAACTCGGAATCACTCAATGCGCCCGCACCTTGATGAATCAGTTTTTCTCTAGGTCTTTCTTGCTCAGGCCAATGCTTAATACTCATGATCTCCTCCTTGATCCATGATAATCTTGCGCTACTGCGATTATACTAGAAAGGCTGAGGTTTACTCTGTACTAGGTTGGTCAAATAAAATAACCAACCTCAATTACGATGCCTCACCTTATTATTACCTTATCGGCCATGGCTTAAATTGAGAAGTTTTTTATGTCGTCTATCCATCAAAAACGCATTCTACTGGGTATCACTGGCGGCATTGCTGCTTATAAGAGCATCGAACTTATACGTTTGCTTAGTAAAGCGGGTGCGGATGTTCAAGTAGTGCTGACCGAGGGCGCTAAAGCCTTCGTTACCGAGATGACATTACAAGCGGTATCGGGAAACCCTGTTCGTAGCACCCTCTTAGACCCCAATGCCGAAGCGGGCATGGGACATATTGAGCTCGCAAAATGGGCTGACCTTATTATCATTGCTCCAGCATCAGCCGACTTTATGGCTCGCTACGCACAGGGCATGGCAAACGATTTACTGACTACACTCTGTCTAGCAACACAAGCGCCTGTTTTATTAGCCCCAGCCATGAACCAAGCCATGTGGCGTCATCCTGCCACCCAAGCCAACGCCTCTTTATTAGCTGAGCGCGGTGTACTCAGTATTGGTCCAGCCGAGGGGACACAGGCATGTGGTGATATTGGCCCTGGCCGCATGAGTGAACCACAGGATATTGCCCAGGCCGTTATCAGTCATTTTGAAAACACAAATATGCTTCAAGACTTAGCAGGACAGCATTGGGTGATTACGGCAGGCCCCACCATGGAGGCCATTGACCCTGTTCGCTATATTAGCAACCACAGCTCAGGTAAAATGGGCTATGCTCTAGCCGCCGCCGCACAGGCCCGTGGCGCAAACGTCACTTTGATAAGCGGCCCAGTAAAAATCAGCGTACCTAATGACGTGCATATCATACCGGTAAAAAGTGCCGATGAGATGCTTGCTGCCTGTGAGACAGTCATGACACTACAGGCTGATGTCTTTATTGGCGCTGCCGCCGTAGCGGACTTTAAAATGAAAGCCGCCTGTGATCAGAAAATGAAAAAACAAACCAACAGTGATGAATTAACTCTCACTCTGGTCAAAAATCCAGACATTATTGCTACTCTCGCCAGCAAACAGCTTGCTCGCTGCATTATTGGCTTCGCAGCAGAAACACAAAATGTCATGGATTACGCTAAAGACAAACTGGCTCGCAAGGGATTAGACATGATCATCGCCAATGATGTGTCTCGCACAGATATAGGCTTTAACAGTGACGAAAACCAAGTCACCGTGATTACCAAAGACACAACATGGCAGCCAGAAAAGGCCGCAAAAGCGGATTTAGCCGTCTCTCTGGTAGATTACATAGGTAGTCATTACCACAAAACTTGTTAACCATTCTTTTAAACAGTAAGTGAACTTTTATGAAACACCCTATTCAATTAAAAATTCTGAGCGACAAAATTGGCAAAGATATCCCTATGCCAACCTACGCCACTGAAGGTTCTGCAGGTCTTGACCTTCGCGCTTGCCTAGACAAAGCAGTCGAGCTTGCTCCTGGTGAAACAACATTGCTTCCAACAGGGTTATCTATTTACATTCAGGATCCAAACCTCGCCGCAACCATTCTACCTCGCTCTGGTCTTGGCCATAAACATGGCATTGTGCTGGGTAATTTAGTCGGCTTGATCGACTCTGACTACCAAGGTGAATTGATGGTCTCTTGCTGGAATCGGGGTAATACTACCTTTACGATTGAACCTGGTGAACGAGTTGCCCAAATGGTGTTATTACCCGTTGTTCAAGCAGAATTTAACATTGTCACTGAATTCGAAAAAACCGAACGAGGCGAAGGCGGCTTTGGTCATACAGGTACCAAATAAGCCGCTACAACATCAGTCCTGTTAATCGAAAAGAGACATATGGGTGAACAAAATTCATCTATATGTCTTATCTAGACATTTTCCTTCACCTATCTCCCTCCCCCTATTGTGAAAATTAGTTTCATAAGTCATTTTGCGGATTATTTTCCGATAAAATCTATAGTTAATCTGTCAAGTTCACGTTATTATTTTACGCATAAGTGGTTGCTTACACTCACCTTGAGCCTTAAGGAGCAAATCACTTTACAAATACACGCCCTATTTTGATGATCGTAAGAGCCTTAGGCTCTTTTTCTGACAGGAGTAAGTTACACGTGGCTTTTTCGCGAGAATCCGCTTTAGACGTCGCTAATATACTAAGTGAATCACTGCCTTATATTCAGCGTTTTGCAGGCAAAACCCTCGTTATAAAATACGGTGGCAATGCCATGACAGATGAAAAGCTCAAAGCCGGCTTCGCTCGTGATATTGTATTAATGAAAGCCATCGGTATTAATCCAATTGTGGTTCATGGCGGTGGCCCACAAATTGGTGAGATGCTGCAAAAACTTAATATCGAATCAAAATTCATCAATGGTATGCGTGTCACCGATTCGGCCACTATGGATGTGGTTGAAATGGTATTAGGCGGACAAGTCAATAAAGACATTGTCAGTATGATCTCTCAAGCAGGTGGAAAAGCCATCGGCTTAACCGGTAAGGACAGCCACTTTATTAAGGCGAAAAAACTGTTTGTAAAACATCAAGCCGAAGGGATGAGCGCACCAGAACCGATCGACATTGGTCATGTCGGTGAAGTCGCCAGCATTGATATCAGTGTGTTAAAAGTTCTGGAAAACAGTGACCTGATTCCGGTTATCGCACCAATTGGTGTGGATGCTGAAGGCAACTCTTACAACATCAATGCCGATTTAGTGGCAGGGAAAGTCGCAGAAGCAGTTGGTGCAGAGAAACTTATGCTGCTGACCAACATCTCTGGTGTACAAGACAAGAACGGCAATGTACTCACGGGCCTAAGTACCGCTCAAGTTGATGCTCTCATTGCCGATGGAACAATCTACGGTGGTATGTTGCCTAAGATCAGTTGCGCCTTGTCTGCAGTCAATGCAGGCGTTACCAGCGCGATCATCAATGATGGTCGCGTCCCTCATGCTGTACTGTTAGAAATACTCACAGACAGAGGGGTAGGTACACTGATCTCTAATGTGAAGAAAGACGAAGAGTAAGCAACGTACAAGTTAACCCTTCCCAATTAGAGGCACTCAACGACAATAATGGGTTTGATACTGGACGGTCAGATGAGCACAAAAAAAAGTGATCGACGCACGCAAATACTTCAAGCTCTGGCACAGATGCTTGAAAGTAGCCCAGGTGCCCGCATAACTACTGCAGCCTTGGCAAAACAAGTTGGAGTCTCGGAAGCAGCGCTCTATCGCCACTTTCCTAGTAAAGCCAAAATGTTTGAGGGTTTGATCGAGTTCATTGAAGAATCATTGTTTACTCGTATACACCGCATTGTTCAAGGAGAAGCTGATGTATTAACTCGTATCGAGATGATACTGACACTGACGCTTGGCTTTGCAGAACATAACCCTGGCATGTGCCGCCTGTTAACGGCTGACGTACTCGCTGGCGAAACGGATCGCCTGCGTATTCGCATCGCACAATTATTTGAACGCATCGAAACGCAGCTAAAGCAAGTGATGCGCGAAGCGGACTTAAAACAAGGTCTACGCCCAGCCATGGGCGTCGCACCCTGTGCCGATCTTTTGATCGCCATAATAGAAGGCAAGATCCGCCACTATGTACGCAGCGACTTTAAAGTTAAACCAACCAACGTATGGACGGAACAGTGGTCCACATTGGCACAAAATTTGATGCTAAATCGCTAAAATAAAGGGCATCGCTAAAGTAAAAGGAGAGGATCTTACAAACAAGATCCTCATTGATGGTTAGATACCGTATTGATCTCGGTACGCTTTGACCGCATCAAGGTGTTTAGTAAAGCTTGGGGAATCCTGCTCTGCTAGATATGTCATGATGTCATTAAGCGACACGATACTGATAACAGGCATTTGGAAGTCCCGTTCGACTTCTTGGATTGCGGATAGCTCGCCTTGACCACGCTCTTGACGATCTAAAGCAATCAGAACACCGGCAGGCGTTGCATTGGCTTCTTTAATGATGGTCATCACTTCGCGAATAGCTGTTCCGGCAGTAATAACGTCATCGATAATCATGACATTACCAGCAAGTTCAGCGCCAACAAGTGAACCACCTTCACCGTGATCTTTTGCTTCTTTACGGTTGAAGACGTATGGTGTGTCCACATTATGATGGTCATACAGAGCCACTGCCGTGGTTGTCGCGAGGGGAATCCCTTTGTAAGCGGGCCCAAATAGAACATCAAATGGAACATTAGCTTCCATTAACGCGGCAGCGTAGAAGCGTCCTAACTTAGCCAGCGCTTGACCAGAGTCAAACAAGCCTGCATTAAAAAAGTAAGGACTAACGCGGCCAGATTTAAGGGTAAACTCGCCAAAGCGCAAAACATTTTGCTCAATGGCGAATTCAATAAAGTCTCTTTGGTAAGGTTTCATACCGACTCCAGATTGATTGAATACATAACAAAGCGCCGCCAAGAACGAGCGAAGCCATGCCAACTTTGGATAGGTGCTAATATAACACACGGCTAGGAATTGTAGGGACCAGAAATGAAGGTCATCAGCCTTAATGTAAACGGTATAAGACAAGCAGCCGACCGCGGCTTTTTTGAATGGATGGTTCGTCAGAATCCTGACGTTGTTTGCCTGCAAGATGTGCAGGCAGATGAACGAAGTCTCAATGACAGCGTTTTCTTTCCTCCAGAATTTAATACTTACTTCTTTGATTCCATCGAGAATCCAGATCAAGCAGGTGTTGCGATTTATTGCAAAACCATGCCTAAGGCCATTATGACCGGCATGGGCTTTCCTGAATGTGACTTTGAAGGCCGCTTTATTCAAGCAGACTTTGATAAAGTGAGTATTGGTACGTTCTTAACCCCTCATGGATCAAACCATGAAGATGCACTACAAGAACATAAATATCGCTTTATGGAAGGCTTTAAAAACCACTTGATAAAAACACGCCGTAAGCGACGCGAATTTATTTTTTGCGGGACAGCCAATGTTGCGCGCTCCCCAATCGATGTCAGTAGCTGGTTTGTCAATCAACGTAACTCTGGCTTTTTGCCAGAAGAGCGTAAATGGATCAACGAAATATTCAATGAACATGAATACATTGATGCCTTCCGCCAGGTAAACAAACAAGATAAACAGTACACTTGGTGGCCTGATTATGAGCGCGCTTGGAAATTGGATGAAGGCGGTCGACTTGACTACCAGATCACCACACCAGGGCTACGCAATATTATCCAAGGAGGCAGCGTCTACAAAGGACAGCGTTTCTCCGATCACGCGCCATTAATTATGGAATACGATATCGACTGATCTGACTCGTTTTCACTTCCATAAAACTCGTCGCTAAAAAGTAAAAAGCCCGCGGTACAAGGTGACCACGGGCTTTAATGGGACAATACGCCTTAACAACATACAAAGAGCAGCATTAAGCCACCTTTATTTATTTGTTCCCCATTAGCTGAGTGCCTCAACAGTGACAGATAGCCTAAGCTGATGCATTTCACCAGAGGCGATCTCATAACCATTGTTTAATGCATTGGCAGTTTCCACACAGACAAAGTGACGATAATCCTCGTCTTCCATATCCGCGCGTTTTTTAGCCAGTTCAGGGCCTGGATTCCACAGCACAGTACTTTGGCTGCCTTCTGTACGAAGGGTAATCTTACGAGCGAAGCTGACATCCTCAATAACACACTCATCAGGCGAATCAATATACACACTGTCCAGACATTCAAATGGCGTGATAACACCGCTCTGCTTTTTACGAGCACCGTTGTCGAGCTTATCGATAAACGACACGCCATCTAACCCTTGAACCTGAACTTGGCGATTGTCTCCCACATGAAAATAGGTATGTAACGCCTCTGTCACTGCCATTGACTTATCCGATAAATTAGCCGCAGAGAAGTTGATACTGAACCCATCGCCAGTAAAGCGGAAGACCTGACGCAGTTCAAATGCCTGAGGCCACATTTCTTCTAGCAAAGGATGATCCTCAGAAGCAAGACGTAGTACAATTTTCACATCGCCATTTTTGAAGCGTCCGGCTTCAGAAAATTGCCAGCGAAAGTAACGAGCCAAGCCATGGGCAGGGTAATCCAGTTGTTTTTCATTGGCCCCAAACCATGGCCAACAAACAGGCACCCCAAAATGACGGCGGCCGAAACGCGTTTGATCTCCCTGATTAGCAGACTGAAACAAAAGATCCTTCTGGCCAGTTGGCACAAAACTCACTAAATGACCGCCCCACAACGCAATTCGAGCATGGTATTCAGGCTGATCGATAACAATTTCATCACACTCTCTAAGGCTTGCGGGCAATAAATCCCCACCCAGCGCTTCCAACTCTTGTATTAGTTGGCCATTCATTCATGACTCCATTAGATAATCCAGTATGCACATAGTATCCTGACAGTAGACGATTACAATAGCCTACACTTATGGCGACTATTTTGCTTGTAAAAGTTTATGGAATTAAGACTTAACCTCAAGGCCGTTTTAAGCTATAAACCAGCCTAACGATAGGCGTTTTTTATGACGAAAAAACGCCTAATTTTTTGGTCTAATCGGTTAATCGATGAAGAGTTTTATTAATGAATCAATTTAATGAACCCAAAATGGTCATCGGTAGTGAGGAATGGTGCGCCTTTCCATCTATCAATATCCCTGCGGTAAAAGCCCGTATCGATTCTGGAGCAAAAACCTCGTCTCTTCACGCGATCAACATTCATTTTTTCACTCGCGACGGCGTCCAATGGGCCAGCTTTGAAGTGCACCCTCTACAGGAAAACCGCAAAATTACCGTGCAGTGTGAAGCGCCAATTATCGACCATCGTGTCGTTAAAAGTTCCAGTGGCGACAAGGAAAAACGTCCTGTTATCCGAGTCCCTTTAGCCATTGGTGAAAAATCTTGGACAATCGAAGTCACGCTCACCGATCGCGACAGCATGGGCTATCGTATGCTGTTGGGACGTGAGGCTATGAACGGCCGAATTCTAGTCGACCCTGAAGGTTCTTGCTTATTAGGTGACTGCTGTCAAAACGATTTAGCGAACTTATATAAAGCCCCTGAAATGCGTACTGAGGGATTAAAAATTGGCTTACTGGCAAGCAATCCAGACTTGTACAGCAACCGCCGCATTATTGAAGCGGCCGAATCTCGTGGTCACGAAATTCAATTTTTAAACATTAAAAATTGTTATATGAAGCTCGATGCCACCACACCGGAAATTCATTACCGTGGTGGTCGTCTATTAAATGATTTAGACGCCATCATCCCACGCATTCGCCCTAGCAAAACCTTCTACGCATGTACCTTATTACGCCAGTTCGAATCACTCGGTGTGTATTGCTTAAATACCTCCATGGCAATTACAAAGTCCCGTGACAAGCTACGCTCTCTACAATTATTGCTGGACAACGGTATACAGATCCCCACTACAGGCTTTGCTAACTCGCCACTCGATACTGACGACCTAATCAATATGGTCGGCGGAGCCCCGTTAATCGTCAAATTACTGGAGGGAACACAAGGCAAAGGTGTTGTTCTAGCAGAAACCCGCAAAGCTGCCGACAGCGTCATCAATGCGTTTAAGAGCCTCAATGCCAACATTTTGGTTCAGGAGTTTATCAAGGAAGCCAGCGGAAAAGACTTACGCTGTTTTGTGATTGATGGCAAAGTGGTGGCCTCCATTCAACGTATCGCCGCTGTTGGCGAGTTTCGTGCCAATATTCATCTAGGTGGGCGAGCCGAGCTCATTAAAGTTACAGCAGAAGAAAAGCGCCTAGCCATTAAAGCGGCCAAAGCCATGGATTTAAAGGTAGCGGGCGTCGACCTCATTCGTTCAAACAAAGGCCCCTTAGTACTAGAAGTCAATTCTTCTCCAGGCCTGCAAGGTATCGAAACAGCGGCTAACGAAGACATTGCCGTCAAGATGATCATGGCAATCGAAAAGCAGTTGCGCATCACCAGCGAGTAAACACGGTGCCCATCAAACAGCTTGATGGGCACAAGATTTTCTGTAAACACTTAGAGTGAAATTGAAATTCTATTTTAGGCCAATACAAGCTCTATGTAGGCAAAGGCACACATCAAGCGGATATTGTGGACTGGTTGCGACCCGCTTTTTTGGATTGATACAAAGCCTGATCCGCCCGATTTAGCCAAGCAAAAGCGCTACCATCTTTTTCATTCAGCTCAGCAATTCCCAAACTAATTGTGACCTTAAGGCTTGCCGATTTGGTTTCAAACACTCGCGTAGCGATTCGTTCACGTAATTTCTCACAAAAGGACTTGGCACTCTGTTGGTCGGTATTGGGCAGCAGCATGATAAACTCTTCGCCACCATAGCGTGCCACAAAATCCCCCCGTCGTGTGGAGGCAATCATTTCGGCGGCAATCTCCTTAAGAACTTGGTCACCTACCAAGTGCCCATGCTGATCATTAACATCCTTAAAGCGATCCAAATCGATCATTACCAAAGAGTGTGGCCCCGTGCCTTTTTTCAAGAATGAACTAAAGGTCAGTTCCAGCGCCTTTTCCAAGCCACTGCGATTGTTTAACTCAGTTAATGGATCAATCTTACTTAGCAGCTCCAACTGACGGTTCGCAGACGACAGCGCCACTCTATTACTCGCCGCATCCGTCACATCATAAACCGCAATACACGCATGTTCTAATGTACCATCTGCATTCGTTAACGGGCGTAACGTGATATTTTGGTACATTTTTTCAGCCAGCCCAGTAATAGGACGGTAGCTTTTAAAAGGAAACAAATGCGGACATTGTTCCCAAGAGATAAAAACAGACGTGCGCAAGCCAAATACGTTATCGATTTTACGTTTCAACCACGCTTTATCGATGGAAGGAAAGAGTTCAAAAAAATCCTGTCCCTTAGCGGCGGTAGAACTTTTTCCACTATGGTTTTCCATAAAGCTGTTCCACAGTGTTATTTGATATTGCTTATTGATCACAACAAGACCAAGATCAATGTGATTGAGCATATCAAATAACCAGTGCAGCTCCATTATCTCTTCTGCATGACGTTGCATACTCACTCAATCCTCAACCAAATAAGACAAACGTTTTTCTAAAACCGGTACCGAGTCTTCGGTAAATAGCAACAGCAAGTCACAGCAAATATTGTAATTCTCCACTTCGTAGACAATTTCTACTGTTAACGTACGCTTCCACTGGGCTTTTTTTGCGCTAATCAAGCTATCCATTTTAACATGCTGACCAAGTAAAGAGGGATGCCCATAACTAAAGTCGATGTCCATCTGCTTACCCAGCGCATCCATATAGGGCCCGACCAACACTGACGCGACGTCCATTAGAAGCTCAATTTCTTTTGTATTCTCAAGGTTACCGGAAGCACCAAGCAACTTTGCCATGTCCGAAAAACTGGCATCGTTAAAAATCAACAAAGCTTCCAGCGCCACACCAGCCCCAACAAAGCCTTGTGATACCGCAGAAAAACTCGCTCCTCGGTTAGTATAATCAAGTGCCATCTGCAACTCGCTAACTTCGAGAATGTGAACAGAAGGAACGGGTAACTTGATAAAAACATTAAGCATATCCGCCAACACACTCGCCGCACGCCCCATTGCTACATTTGACACTTCTTGCAGACAGTCCGAAACAGAAAAGTTATCTAAATCAAAGTCGCTAGGGATAGAGTGCCGTGCAGCTGTTTCGTCACTGACCATTAGGTTTAGCGCCAATAAAGACTGACGCATGACTTCAGGCCTAATGGGCTTTTTATGGAATTCACTTGCCCCTAACTCTTTGACTCTTTGCACGGCCTTTGGCTGTACATCACCAGACACAACAAAGACATGAGGAGCTTGAGGCACATGCTGCAGAGCTTCAAGGGTTTGATAGCCATCTTTGACCGGCATATTCAAATCGAGAAAAAGCACATCAATGGGTCTTGAAGCGATAATATCCAGTGCTTCCTGTCCATTCTCTGCGTAGTCTACCTGGATATCCCAATCAACGGGTAAGGCCTTAGCAAGTTGTCGTCTTGCGATGCTTGAGTCATCACATATCAGTACACGGGTACTCATTAATACATTCTTCCTGGAAGTCCATATCATTCAAGTATAAAAACAATCTTATAAAGCAATCTTCACAACGTAGATAATCCATACTTGTTTGATATTAAATTAACGACCTATCAATACATGACTTATAATTTTAGCTCAATCGGCACGCGAATATAGTGGAGTTATGTTAATAAGATCAAGTTAATGACAGGAGCGCCTTCACGATGAGTACCTCGTCATAGCGGTCCATCTTATGTCGAATCAAAGGGGTTTTGATTACCTGAATACCAAGTTCGGATAGTTTTTCAATATCAAGAGTCCCATAATAATAGTTATCATCAAGCAGAAGGTAATCTAAAACAGAAAACCCATTGCCGGCAGACTCGGCATCGCAATCTTGCTGAATCACAGACATTAAACGCTCCACTTGCCCCATTAAAGACAAACCTATTTGCTCTGGATCAACGCCTAAATTGGGAATGTATACCTTAGGATTGGGGTTACCGTAGATGGAAAGTCCGACCCCTTTTGGTAATAAATTTGCCAACAAACTACTGTAAAAACTACCCGGTGGATAACAAATTAGATCCGCTGTGGCGATCATATTACGTCGATCATCAGCAATTTGACGATTAATCGGCACCACTCCTCGCAAGCCTTTATTTAACCAAATATGTTTAATCGGACTGGCCAAATGGGCATGTTCCTTACCCGTTATCTTGTGTTGCCCTAAAATGACACTGCCATCTTCTAGCTCCACTCCAAGGTGAAAGGGAGAATCTAAGATGGTTTTCACTTCTCCTAAGGTTTTTACAATTCGTGAGAATAAAAACACGATAGGATCTAACTGTTGCTGATTATTCAGATAGCCACCCGCAATAATCAGATTACCAATACTCGCCCCGCGCAAATCAAACTCAGGGCTAATTTTCGCTTGCGTAACCGCTAGCTGCGTCTGGATTAAAGCACGCATGGGATTGGGAATCGGCTCAATCAAGGGATGATGACCATCCACCAATTGTTGTAACTGCTCGGCTAACACGTCAAGGCTATCCGTTTGCGCAAAACGATGGGTAAATAGCGCATACACATCCGGCTGCCCCATCACCGTTTCATCCGCTAACGCCATCAGACGACTGCGTAAATCCCCCACCGCAGGCATGTCAAATTCAGCACGCAAACGAGCGGAACTGCCACCCGAATCAAATGGTGTTACCAAGTGAATGGAGTGATGGGTAAATTTCTTTAGCTCACGACTGGCTTTGTTAAACGCTGAGCCGCCACTAAAAAACAAGACTTTTGGTCCCTGTTCCGGCAAGCTTTCATAACGGTGTATGCGAACCGGATCTGGCACCTGCAAACGACGCCAAATACGACAAGTAGTAGACATAACAACCCCTTTGCTAAACAGACTTTAGAAACATAACTTATCGTCATAACGACAAAAACTGCGCAAAGTTTACCCTGCGAAGCTCGTCTTTCACAGCGCCATCATAGAAATAGACGAAGTCCAGCCCAAAACGCGCAAGGCACAGTCGAGCGCAACTTAAAAGAGGGACTGAACATACAAAAACACAGAACAATAAGACACAGAGTTTGGCTTTATTCGCGCTTTCACGCACAATACGCCAAGATTCAAAACCAGATGGATGATCTGTTATGTCGATAGGATTACTGGCTCTACTTGATGACATCACCACGTTACTCGACGACATCGCTGTGCTATCAAAGGTGGCGGCAAAAAAAACCGTTGGAGTATTAGGGGATGATCTCGCCCTCAATGCGGAGCAGGTGTCAGGCTTTAGCGCAGACAGAGAACTGCCTGTGGTGTGGGCCGTCGCAAAAGGCTCATTAGTTAACAAAGCCATCTTGGTGCCTCTAGCTATAGCAGTCAGTGCTTTTCTACCTTGGCTGATTCAGCCCATACTCATGCTGGGTGGACTGTACCTGTGTTATGAAGGGGCAGAAAAAGTGCTGCACAGCATTAAACAACGCCACCACAAGAAAACCCACCAGCAATCCGTCGTGAGTCGCCTTACAGCACAAATCAAACAAACCGAGCCCAAGTTAGACGAAGAAGCACTAAAAAAACAGGAAAAGATCAAAGTAAAGGGAGCTATTCGTACAGACTTTGTCTTGTCTGCAGAAATCATTGTCATCGCGCTAGGCACAGTAGAAAATCAGAGTATTTTAATTCAAGCACTCGTGGTTAGCGTTATTGCGTTTGTGGTGACGGTTGGGGTCTACGCTTTGGTGGGCCTAATTGTGCGGTTAGATGATATTGGTCTCGCATTGTTTAAATCCAAACACACTCTTGTTAAAACCACAGGAAATGTGATTTTACAAAGCGCCCCTTGGCTTATTAGATTATTAACGGTGGTAGGAACGGTAGCAATGTTTTTAGTTGGTGGGGGGATATTTGTTCACGGGTTACCTCTATTACATGGTATTGAACATGCGATTTCCTCTAGCCACGCACTATCTTCTTCTTTTTTAACTGGCACCCTAGGTGTCTTGTTTAACATTTTTATCGGCTTGGTATTAGGAGGGGTGGCTATTGCCATAGCTTCCCCCTTTAGTAAGGAGGAAGCACATTGACAAACATCAGATTAGAGCATCCGTTTATCAGCTTACTTTTTTCGCTTTAAGATGAACAGCGTGTGCTAACTCGTGCACAAGTGCCTTGTTAACATGGCCCGTCATTTTTAAATGATGGTCTTTTTGGAACTGTTTTACAGCCGCCATTGTTTTGCGGCCCATTAGTCCATCTGCATGACCAACTTCTTTATAACCCAACGTCAACAGATCTTTTTGAGCAGCTAGTACTTCTTTGCTATGATGTTTCTTAGCAACCAGCTTATGAACAGTTTTCTCTTTTGATGTAGAGCTAACCGCCTTGTGGATGGTTTCTTTTTTGACTTCAGGAGTCGATTTTGTTCCAGCAGGTTGCGCATCTTGTGCGTAAACTTGTGGAATAACAAGACAACATGTAGCCAAAACAACAGGTATATATAAACGCATGGCAACTCCCTATACACATAAATGATTCTTTTATAAATGCGCGAAACGCGGCGACTATATAACATGAAGAATCACTCTAAGATATAGGAAACGCATATGTTTGATTTTTCGTTTCAACAAGCTGAAGCTTCATACAACAAACTGACTATTCACCTTGAAAAAACAGCGCTAGCGCAAGGATAATAAATGCTGAGTCAGCTCAGCAAAACCGAATCCTCCGGGGAAATTCGTTTGAAAACGCGGAACATAAGCCATGCTAGGAAGATGTTCGGCAATATTCGCCACCCCAACACTTAGGGGAAAACGCTCGAACATGCTTTCATCGTTGGGTGCATCTCCTACATACATAACTTGAGCAGCAAAGCCCTCATCACCCAAGCCATAAACATGGTTCAATACGCGCTTGGCCATGGCAAATTTATCATAGCCTTCCCCACTGACATTAATATGAATAGAGCTGGCTTTCGCATTTAGTCCAAGCTCTTTCAATGCCAATAAACAGGCTTCTTTCGCTTCGATAGCTGGTGGCCTCACATCTTGTGCAAAGTCGATGGCGACGTCCGTTAAGCGATAGGCTTGATCACGAGCAAGGCGTAGCGCAGGAAAACGGTCTAGAACCAACGTCACGATGGCAAGCATTTCTGTTTTTTGTGTCGTCATCAAAGCTTCATCCTGCCAGAACTGATAGGTTAATGAGCTTGAATTCTCTTTGTGGATAAAGACCCCACCCCCTTCGCTAATCACCCCAGCCACGGGCCAAGTTCGTGCCATCATATCAGACCAACCGGCACACCCTCCTGTAACAGGAATAACCGTCAAGCCTCTAGAGGCTAACTGCTCTAATGCAACCAAACTGTCCGTTGGCAAGCGTCCTTCCCAGGTCAAGGTATCGTCCACATCGGTGAGAATATAGCGAACAGCTTGGCAATCGCTCTTCGTCAGCGCTTCTAATGGTTTAATCAAATCCTGCTCCATGAATCACAACAAAGGCGCAAAACGGGTTGGGTCATCCGTAATAATAGTATCCATTCCCCACTCCCAGTGCTGGGCAACCAATGCCATATCGTTCGCGGTATAGCACAGCAATTGATAGCCTGCCCCTTTAATAGCTTGGGCCTTCTCTTGTGTTAATGCCCGATAGTCACAGTTCAAACTGTAAGCCTGTATGGCTTCAAGTTGAGTCTGCCAATCCTCTGGGATTGGTCCATACAACTGACCAAGATGACGCGTCTTATCCAGTTGGTGACATAGCAGCAAAGCCCCATGGTTAAAACTGGAAATCAACAACTTATCGTTATCTTTCCAATGTGCATCTAAAGCGGCTAAGACGGGTGGTACAATGTTCTCCACATCGGACTCATCGTGTTTAATCTCTAGGTTCAACCCTAACCCAAGGGACTGAATACATTCTAACGCTTCGACCAGAGTAGGCACTTTTTCACTGGCAAATTCCGCTGAGAAATAACCACCCGCATCCAATCCAGCAACATATTCAGGCAATGCTTGACGAGTCACCCCTACACCATTCGTACAACGACTCAACTCATCATCATGAAAGATGATCAAACCATCCTCACCAATCAAATACACATCGATTTCTACCCAAGTCACCCCGGTCGCTGCGGCAGCACGGATAGACGCCAAGGTATTTTCTGGTGCCAATAGAGCGGCACCACGGTGCCCCATCACTTTCGCGTTAATGATATCTTTTTTTGGGCTTTTCATTGGACTCTCTCTGATAAAATGGCTTCATTGCACGACGCTTAAAGACACTCTGAAAGCATCATAGTCGTTGCTGTGTATTGGCATCAAATAGATGCCAATCTTCCCTTGGCACAGTGAACCAAAGATGGCTCCCAATATCGGGCAAATGCGGGCCAGACAAACGCACCACCAAAGGCACGGCTGAGCCATCAGTTTGCTGACTCCCCACAAGCACCCCGTGAATCAAGGTTTCTGCACCGAGAGATTCTACTGCCTGTACTTGCAAAGCGATATCACCATTTTGCTCGTCACTCGCTACTAAATGCTCAGGTCGAATGCCCCAAATGACTTTACCTCGATAATCGTGAGAGAACGGTAACACTATGGATTCATTCAGCTTAATACCTTTACCTGTCACCTCAGCGTCTAATAAATTCATCGCCGGAGACCCAATGAAAGCGGCAACAAAGGTCGACGTGGGCTTATTATACAGCTCCATTGGCGTGCCAATTTGTTCAGCTTTCCCTTTATTTAGCACGACAAGACGGTCCGCCAAGGTCATCGCCTCGACCTGATCATGGGTCACATACAAGGTGGTGGTTGCCAGCTTGCGTTGTAACTGACGAATCTCAACACGCATTTGTACGCGAAGCTTCGCATCCAAGTTAGATAAGGGCTCGTCGAACAAGAAGACTTTAGGATCTCGCACCATGGCGCGCCCCATCGCCACACGCTGACGCTGTCCACCAGACAGCTGATTTGGCTTACGGTCCAGCAACTCTTCCAGCCCTAACATGGTTGCCACACTGTCTACCTTAGTATCGCGCTCTTCTTTTGGGACACCTCGATTTTTAAGGCCATAGGCCATGTTCGCCCGAACGGTCATGTGGGGGTACAGAGCATAATTCTGAAATACCATGGCGATATCACGATCTGCTGGCTCTTTCTCATTGACGCGATTTCCCTTAATCAGCAAATCCCCTTGGGTAATGGTTTCAAGCCCCGCCACCATGCGCAGCAAGGTAGACTTGCCACAACCTGATGGCCCAACCAATACAATGAACTCCCCTTCTTCAATGCTTAAATCGATACTTGGAATCGCTTGGTAACCATTTGGGTAGGTTTTACCAATGTTTTTTAATACTAAATCGGTCATTACTTACTTCTCCGCGTCAACCAAGCCTTTTACAAATAATTTTTGCATACCAACTACCACGGCCACAGGGGGAATCATCGCCAATAGGGTGGTTACCATCACGTTATTCCACTCAATGTCCCCATCTGGGACAGACAACATATTCTTAATACTCATCACCAAGGTGTAATAAGTATCGTCTGTGGTAATAATCAATGGCCATAGATATTGATTCCACCCATAAATAAACATAATCACAAACATGGCAGCGATATTAGTGCGAGACATGGGCAATAAAATATCGAAAAAGAAACGAATCGGGCCAGCACCATCAATACGAGCCGCCTCCACTAACTCACCAGGCATGGACATAAAACATTGACGAAACAGGAATGTCGCTGTAGCACTGGCAATCATGGGCAAAATCAAACCACTGTATGAATTCAACATATTAAGATTGGCAATGACTTGATAGGTCGGCACAATCCTCACTTCCACTGGTAACATCAAAGTAATAAAGATCACCCAGAAAATCAGTGAGCGAAACGGAAAGCGAAAAAACACGATAGCATAAGCCGAAATCATCGAGATGGCGATTTTTCCAAAGGTAATACCCAGAGCCATAATCATCGAGTTTAACAACAAGTGCCAAACAGGAATCTGTAGGGTACTGCCTGCCGCATGAAACAGCACATGGCTCCAGTTCTGAACCCCTTGATCACCAAACCACAGAGGCACACTGTCAGCAAAGCTACCTGCTGATTGGGTTGAGCCCACCAACGCCACCCATACAGGCAAGGCTACAATCAGCACACCAGCAATAAGAATAAAATGGCTAAACAATTTGAGCCAAGGACGATTTTCGATCATTAGTATTGCACCTTACGCTCAATAAAACGGAACTGAACCACGGTCATCAATCCGACAATGGCCATTAACACAATCGATTGAGCCGCCGAGCCACCACTATCTAAACCGATAAAGCCATCTTTGAACACTTTATACACCAAAGTATTGGTACTGCCATCTGGCCCACCTTGAGTCGTGGTATCAATCACACCAAACGTATCAAAAAAGGCATAAACCAGATTCACGACTAACAAAAAGAAGGTAGTGGGTGATAGCAAGGGAAACACGATATCCCAGAACCGCTTAAACGGACCGGCTCCATCAATAGCAGCTGCTTCAATTAAAGAGCGCGGAATGGCTTGCAGACCGGCTAGGAAAAATAAGAAGTTGTAACTGATTTGTTTCCAAGTCGCCGCAATGACCACCAATATCATGGCCTGATCACCATTTAAAAAGTGATTCCAATGGATACCAATACGATCCAAAAACAACGCAATAGGTCCAATATTGGGATCAAATAAAATCCACCATAGCACCCCAGCAAGAGCCGGTGCCACGGCATAGGGCCAAACCAGTAAGGTTTGATAGGCCATTTTTCCACGAATCACACGATCCGCCATCACCGCTAACCACAGGGCGATAGCAATACCGAAAAACGCAACGGAAAAACTAAACACCATGGTCACCCCCATGGACTTGTAATAAAGCGGGTCTTGAAAAAGATCGATAAAGTTTCCAAAACCAATAAAGGTTTGGCTCAAACCAAACGCGTCTTCTCGATAAAACGCTTGTTTAAAGGCTTGACCTGCTGGCCATAGAAAGAAGATAGCCGTAATGATGAGCTGGGGTAACACAAGAAGATAAGGCAACTTTTTTTGCGGAAAATAAACGGACATAGCATCGCTCGGTAAATTCAAACATCAACATCCCCACCGACTTTCGCCGATGGGGATGACAAACACCCAGTAGAGTAAGGATTATTTTACTGATGCGCTCTTTCGAATCTACGCAACAAGGCATCACCACGTTTTACCGCAGTATTCAGTGCTGCTTGCGGTGTTGCTTGACCACTCCAGACACTTTCCAGAGCGCTGTTGATTACATCGCGAATTTGCACAAAATTACCCAAGCGCAATCCACGAGAATTCACCGTTGGCTTGCTTGCAGTCATCTGAAGTACTGCTACGTCTGTACCTGGGTGAGTTTTATAAAAGCCTTCTTTCTTGGTTAACTCATAAGCGGCATGAGTAATGGGCAAGTAGCCCGTAAACTGGTGCCATTCTGCCTGAATTTTTGGCGTTGACAAGAAGTGCAGAAACGCAGCAACTGCTTTGTACTGCTCTTTAGATTTGCCTCTAAGAACCCACAATGACGCACCGCCGATAATCGTATTACTCGGCTTTTTCACTTCACTTGCCCAATAAGGTAAAGACGATACACCAAAGTCAAACTTCGCATTTTTCACCATGCCACCGTAAGCAGAAGAAGAGCCTGTATACATGGCACACTGCTGGCTATAGAACTTAGGTACACTATCACTACGACGGCCACCATAACTGAAAATACCGCTCTTTTGCCATTCGTGCATTTTGGTGATATGCATTACTTGAAGAGGGCCATTGAATAACAGCTTGGTATTCAGGCCAGCAAAACCATCGTCGTTTGAGGCAAAAGGAACATTATGTCGAGCACTGAGGTTTTCTAGCTGCACCCAAGACTGCCAGCCAGTGGTGAAACCACATTTAGCACCACTTGCTAACAACTTCTTAGAATCAGCAGCCACTTCTTCCCAAGTTTTTGGTGGTGAGCTAATACCTGCTTTTTTAAACATGTCTTTATTGTAGTAAAGAACCGGTGTTGAGCTATTAAACGGCATCGACAACATATTGCCCTTTAGGTCCGAATAATAACCGGTGACGGAACTGAGGTAATCTTTTGGATTGAACGGTTCGCGGGTGTCTTTCATCAATTGGTAGACAGGGTAGATAGCGCCTTTCGCCGCCATCATACTGGCTGTGCCTACTTCAAAAACTTGCACAATGGCAGGTTGCTTATGGGCACGAAATGCCGCAATAGCAGAAGTCATGGTTTCAGTGTATGTCCCTTTAAATACAGGATCGACTTTGTACTTATTTTGAGAATCGTTAAATTCTTTGACAATCCTATTTAGCTCTTGGCCATTAGCACCACCCATTGCATGCCACCATTGAATTTCCGTAGCAGCAAAGCTCGAACCAGAAAGAGACAGACCACCTAAAACGGCCATTGCTAGCGTTAATTTACGCATTTCATGATTCCTCACACACCATTAGTTTTTAAAGTTTGCAAATAAAATATAGACAAATTATTTCCGTTATATGACAGAAACTCTTATTTCACAAACCAACCTAGGTAAAACCACGGTAAAAAAACCATAAAGCAAGTCAAAATAAACGATTACAAAGCATAAAAAAACAGTAACGTATTCATTTCACTTCGCCAGCAAAAATTCGGACAATTCATCCCTAAGAGCAACATAATACTTATTTAATGCCACATAAAGCTCTGCTATAACAGAAAAATCACCTTCCTTAGCTGCAAACTCAATCGCCCTAGCACTTTCTGTCATGGCTTGCCCAGATACCTCAGCACTAGCCCCCTTCAAACGGTGAGCAACTTGCGCTACCTGCAACCAATCTTCGGCTTGAATACTCTCATCCAATTGAGAAACCAAATAAGCGGCCTCTCTTAAAAACTCTGCGGCTACTAACGCCATCAATTCATTACTACTCGCCATGCGATTTTTAAAATCATTAAAATCAAACACTACTGTTTCTACCATGACTTCTATTCTCCTACTGTTTCTACCATGACTTCTATTCTCCTACTGTTTCTACCATGACTTCTATTCTCCTAGTGTTTTTCCAGTGCAAATGGCATCCACTTTTCCAAGACGGCCAATAACTCATGTTGATCAATTGGCTTAGCCATATGATCATCCATTCCTGCATCAAGACAAACCAACTTATCTCCTTTCATCGCATTGGCGCTTAAGGCAACAATAGGGACATTTTTTTCTGTTTTACCCGTCTCTAGCTGGCGAATCCGCCCTGTTGCTTCATAACCATCCATAACAGGCATTTGACAATCCATAAATATCAAATCGTAATGCGTCTGCTGCAACTTCGCCAGTGCTTCTTCACCATTATTAGCAATCTCAACCTCAATACCTAATCGCGCTAATAAGCCCCGAGCAACAACCTGATTCGTAAAGTTATCCTCAACCACCAGCACCATCGCATTAAATCGCGGCGTTTTGTCATTCGTCTGCTCAGTAGACTCCTCAATTTGAAACTCATGCGTTTGCGTTTTCGAAGATAGAATCACTATTTGTGTCAATATTTGCTTTAACTCACGATTGAAAACTGGCTTATGAATCACCTTCATATCCGGTTCGGTGTTCTCGTCAGAATAATCTTGCAACAAAATACTGGTCAGATTTCCTTGCTCACACCGTCTCTTAAGCTTGGTTTGATCCACTTTAGAAACCTTTTTGTAAAGGTCATCGTCTAATAAAAGAATATTGCACTGCGCCTTCACAGTCTGCTTAGACACTTCAGAGTCGTCATCTAATAGTGGCGCCATATCGTTTAGCGTTGTCACTCTTACCCCTATTTCTTGAAGCAAAGAAGCAACATAGTCACGCCCCATGTCATTGCGATAAACCAATGTCGCCGCACAATCTTGGAAACCGTTTCCACTCTCCTCCGCTTGAGACTCAAACGGCACAGTCACATTAAACCAAAAGGTAGAGCCTTTATCTTCTTGGGAATCAACACCAATACTCCCTCCCATTAACTCAACAATGCTTTTACTGATGGCTAGACCTAACCCCGTCCCACCAAACTTTCGAGTTGTCGAATTATCCGCTTGTTTAAAGCGTTGGAATAAGTTCTTTTTCAGAGCTTGCTTAATGCCAATACCAGTATCACTCACTTTAACGCTTAACTCACAAGCTCCCTCATTTAGGGGCTCAAGGTGGATACATAGGTTCACTTCACCTTGCGAAGTAAATTTAATGGCGTTACCCAATAAGTTCATAATCACTTGCTTGATCCGTAACCGATCAGCAAAAATAGACACACGAGGAATCAGTATCGCTGGTACATTAAATTCGATCCCCTTCTCCTGTGCCTTGAAAACCAATAGCCGACTCACTTCCTCAACCAGTTCCCGTAACTCGAATAACTCCTCATCCAACACAATGCTGCCACTTTCGATTTTAGATAAATCCAAAATATCATTAATCAGCTCCAATAATGCTTCCGCACTTTGACGAGATAAATTTGCCAGATTTTTTTGCTCAGGACGTAACTCGGTGTTCAGCATCAATGACAAACAGCCAATCACGCCGTTGAGCGGTGTGCGGATTTCATGGCTCATATTCGCTAAAAACAGACTCTTTGCTTGATTGGCTTCCTCAGCCTCATGCTTTGCTTTACTATGCGCTAACTCTGACGCCCTAAGTGACCGGTTTGCTTCTAAAAGATCCTGTGTGCGACGACGTACTAGGCTCTCAATTTCAGACATCTGACTACTGACCATCAGCAAAAACCAAACCAGAATACCCGCCACCAAGAAACCACATACCAAAACAAACTGCACACCCCAAGGCTGCTTATAAAAACGATTTTCACTGACTTGAAATAAGCGCCAACGCTTCTCGCCGACTTTCACATCATAGGCAACCGCCTGTCCAAAGTCCCCCTTGTTGAAACGCGAGATCACAGTCTCTAAAGGCAAATGGGCAGACGCACTGCGGGTCACTAATATGGGAGTACCATTTGCTCCTTTCATATCCACCAGATACAGCTCAGTATTTGGCAATAACCCTCGGTTAACAATCTCCTTAGTCAATACATCCAAACCAATCACCGCTGTCGCTACGCCTAAAAAAGCCCCAGTCTCCTCGTTGAAAAATGGCAAAAACAACAACACACCTTTATCTCCCTGAACCAAATTAATCGGTTCAGTTGGGTAGGCTTGTTTGAGTTCGATCGCTTTATCAATTGCCTCTCGTCTGCTTGCCTGAGAATAAACATCATAGCCAATAGCTGCCTTGTTTTTCTCTCTAGGTACCACATAGGTGACCACAATATGACGTTTTCGGGGAGTCGCATTTACCAACTTACCTGACGAATTCCTCTCTTTGACTCGAAACTCTAAATTTGGATAACTTTTTTGAATCTCTCGTTCAAAGGCTGGTATAGACACCCCATCCACCGAATAATTGAGTGAAACCCCTAAAAAAGAGTCATCTCGAGACATGGCATTTATTGCATAACGATCAAACTCTTTTGCGGTTATCGATTCACTACCGCGAACAAAACCTGCAATACCATAAAGCAAATCTACACTGTTTTTAATTCGATTATTTAAAGAAATCTCTAGTAACTCAGCATTCGCGCGAAACTCCTTAGATTGTTTATTCTCTTCAAATTCACTCACTCCAAGAGATAACCCTGCCGTCACAATAAGAATAAAAGCCAGACCGGATATTAGACTGAGTGGATGTTGAAAATAATTACCAAAATAGCGCGGAAGCAACACAGCAAACCAAGGAACGACAACCAGTACCCCGATGGAATCACCAACCCACCAGCCAAGCCAGTTAACCCAAAAGCTGTCCCACTCCATGACTTTAAAATATAACAAAGAGAAGCAACCGACCGTAGCGCCAATCAATGTGGACAAAACGCAGGCTAGAAAAACAAAACGTAATACCAAATCCACTCTATGGAAGGCGAACGGAAGGCCCACGTAACGGTCCACTAACCAAGCCCCAACAGCTGCTTGTAGAGTCGCCCCACATGCAATGACAGCAGGTAAAAGCACGACAAATATATTAAAGTTATACCAAGTAGCAAATATATTAACGAGAAAAGAACCGAGAAAGACCCCATACAGTCCTACCCGCGGAAAGAACATCGCAGCAACTAAAGCCACACCAGAAGCAGGCCAGATAATGGTTGCATAACCAGGCGGAATCGCAACCATTAAGCCTAAAACACCCAGAACCCAGTACATTAGCGCAGTGAGAGCTACAACGACTATTCCTTTAAGCATAGAGCACCAATTTATCAAGAAGAAGCCTTTAAATAAAAAAGCATAGAGAGGTTATATCGCGTCAAACGGATCTACTGTGCTTATGCTAAGAATAGTCAAAGAATCGTACTCGTGATCCTGATAATCGTTAAGTTATGTAATGAAAATAATAATCGACAAGTGCCAACGCATTGAATAACAAAAGCAAGAAATGCTTATCCATCAACAACACAAGATAAGCATTTGCTTAAGAAAGCCTCCTTTACAAAAAGGAAGCGAGAAGGAATGGTTACAACTGGAATTGACTCACTGCGGTATTCAAAGTCCCTGATAATCCATCTAACTTTTTGGCTGTTTCAACCGTATTTTTTGCAGACTCCGCATCTTCGCGAATAATCATCGCGATACGATCAATTTTTCTAGCAATATCATCACTAGCATGGTCCTGCTCAGTCAAAGCATTACAAATATAATCAATGGACTCTTCTACCTTTACGGTACTCTCTGTCACATCATTCATAGATTGGCCGGCCTGTTGCGCAAGCAACACACCTTGCTCAACCCGCTGAAGCCCAGACTCCATACTGAGCGACACCGCCTCTGTTGCCTCTTGTATCTGGCCGACAATCTGCGCAATTTCACTGGTCGACTGAGTGGTTCGCATTGCCAAATTACGAATTTCATCTGCTACCACAGAAAAGCCTCGCCCTTGCTCGCCAGCTCTCGCTGCCTCTATCGCCGCATTAAGAGCCAATAAATTCGTTTGATCCGCTACGTCCTTGATAACCTGCATGATATTAGAAATATCACTAGATCGGTCCTCTAACTCTTTAATCAACGATGATGAACCACGAGAGTATTCAGAGATTTTATTCATTTCGTTGGTCGCGGATAGGACTACCCCACCCGCTTGCGTTGACAATTCGCCAGATTGCACAGAAAAAGACTGCGCACTTTTAGCATGCTCCGTTACCTGGCCAATACTCACCGCCAGTTGTTGAACCGTCGCAGCAACAGAAGACGCTGCCTCATTCTGAGAACTGGCACTATTCGCCACATGTGCCGACGCATCAAACAACTCAGAAGCTGCATTAGAAACATCACTTGTACTCTCACGCACCTGACATAAAATCGAATGAGTTTTAT
Source organism: Marinomonas spartinae (assembly GCF_900089775.1). Lineage (GTDB taxonomy): Bacteria > Pseudomonadota > Gammaproteobacteria > Pseudomonadales > Marinomonadaceae > Marinomonas > Marinomonas spartinae. The sequence continues at coordinate 687,970 of NZ_FLOB01000001.1, read as the reverse complement.
CAACAAACCCGTTCACAGACGACGCAATCGAAGACAGTTCATCCCGCCCCTCTACCGGCAAGCGCTTGGTTAGATCTCCTTGTTCTAAAAACTTCACTACATCTAAAACACGAAACACTCGCTTTCTCAGATCTCGAGCAAGCAGACGCTGACTGGCAACAACAAACAAACCGCCCGCAACCAGAGGCGTCAAAATCAACCACAAGATCATCGCCATCTGTTTCGAAATGATACCGTCTGATGAAGACTCAAGCCCTTGATTTTCCTTAACCAGCTGATCGATATCATTAATCATTGGCAACAAGTACAAACCATAAATAGAATCCGGTATTTGCAGCGCATCTTGAGGGCTATCTTGAGCCATATTAATGGCACTATTGAACTGCTTAAAATACTCCGCCCACAGGGATTTAATTTGCTTTAAAAGTTTCGATTTCTTCTTATCTATGACATGAGAAGCTTCAATCGACTTTAACAATGCATTGATTTTAACATTCGCCGCATCAAGAGCCGTTTTAGTTGAAGGCAGAATAGGATCCCCTTTTGCCACAGACAACCCTGTTGCCTTCATCTCAAACAATTGTTGAGACGTCGCGATTTGCGACTTGTAATGACCAAAATCTACCCTCAAAGAAGAGAGAATATAAGCTGCAAAGACGCCAACCAGTATAATACTGATGGCTGTCGCACCAGAAAGAACCCACATCTTTTTGTTAATGTTCACATGCTTCTCCAATTGATCAACATCGAGCGATGAAAAATCACCCCTCTTTTTTAAGAAGCATGTTACAAAATGTATATGACGCTTTTGTAACAAAGCAGTAAAGATCACTCAGAAACACACTATTTCATCACACCTTTCAGGAAGAATAAAAACAAATAAAAAGATAAGCTTAGCAAGAAAAGATCAATGAGATAGTCAACTTTATAGCCATGAAATGGCCACAAAAGTGACCACTGAAAGCGTCCCTAGCACCCCGAAAAAATACAATTCATTACAACTGATAGAGACAAATTTAATGGGCTTGAGATAAAGAAATTAGCTTTTTCACACTAGCAAAAAATATAGGAACAGAAAATACTGAATGGTAACAAAAACTCACTAAGGGAAGCGCTACACACCAGAGACAGATTACAACTCATTTCAATCGGGGAGCTGAACAACAAAGACGAATACGAAAAGATCAAACCCGTCACCATGTAAGACATCCTCAACATGCACCGTGTGCTGGCGCCGCTCGCTAACATCATGCCATTAAACGCAAGGGGGTTGGGAATCTACAAAATATAAGAGAGGTTTACTACAACAGCGAAATACTCGCCATACAGCGAGTTTGGACTGCTCTAAACGAAAAAATACCCGCACGAGGGCGGGTATCTTTCAAAGAGCCAAGGTGGTTAGAAAACTAAGCAAGTTCAAGCGCTTTTTTAGATACTTCAGCTAAAAAGCCCGAACGAGATCGATATTTTGGGTTAGAGGAAACCGCCTTATCGATTTTAGTAATCAAAAGGTGCGGGAGAGTTACATTGATTTTTTCACTCTTACCTAATAACGGAGTGATATCAACATCTACTATAGCCCACACACCGTCACTATAATCAGGATTATCTTTTAATTCAGAGATAGAAGAGGCTTTAGGAATGTCCTCACCGTCTTCTAACAATAACTCTAAATGTAGGAAGATTGCTTCATCAACCATATCAAGAGCTTCATCAAATGATGAGCCTGCAGAGAAGCAACCTTGCACGTCAGGCACAGTAACACCGTAAGACTCATTATCATCGGTATGCAATACTACAGGATATTTCATATTTCCCCCTATGCTGACACAGACCAAGTGGTCTAGTTTCAGCAACGATCAATAAATATTAAAATATATTGATCTTCTCTACTTTGTTTTCGGTTGTTGTATACTTTACTTTACTTTAATAATGCGCATGCACGTTATTAAAGTAATTTCATTCATATTAACATGAATAGATAGCGCATAAATTCTTAGACTTATCCTAATAATTTTTACGTACTTGCCATTAAGGTTTTCAAACAAGCTCAGCTAAACTGAGCTTGTTTGAAAATGCTTTTCAGAGTGCCTGCTGGTATGTCTGTTTTAGGATGAGGAACCGTAACTAAACCCTTTTTACTAGGGTGTTTAAAGTGTAAGTGGCTACCTTTCTTTCTAACTTCGTACCAACCATCGTCTTCAAGCATTTGAATAACCTCACGGCTTTTCATATATTTTTCCTTGGCTCGATAAAACGATAAGCAAACTATAACCCCAGTAACCATAAAAAACCAATTAGCAATTCCTATAACCCCAGCAACCCCACAAGAAAAAAGACTATAACCCCAATAACCCTAAATATCATTTACATACAAAAACCAAAATTTCACATGCAAACACACGGAGTATTTAAAGGCATCGCAAACAATATGCACAAATATGGTCATTTTATGTCGCTTCGTGTTGTCTGCCCCAATTGCAAAAGCACTGGTGTGATTGCCCACAATAACGAAGTATCGGAGGATATGGACGGTCTATTTCTTATAGACCTGTACTGCCATTGCCATAACCCTGATTGCTATGCATCGTTTGTTGTTCAAGCAGGCCACGGGCTACAGAGCGCAACAACGACCAAAGCCACCGCCACAGGCTCCCAAGCCGCACAGTTAAAAATACGCTTGCAAAAATACCTACCTGCTGAAGGCGAAACAATTGACCCTGCTTTAGCTGCAACACGACCTAACGCGGCCAAAGTACAAAACTGCATCACCGCTCTGGATAACTATGGTCAAGGGGCCAATGTGCTCAACGCCCACGTGCAACAGCGCTTAGAAAGTTTCCTAGACGATATGAACGTCGCAGCGGCAGTAAAAGAGATCGACAGCGTCATCAATGACGCCCCACCAAGCTGTACCAACATCAAAACGATTGCTGGCACACTGGCAGGCGCAACGGATCGCTATCTCAATGCTGCCTCAAGCGCACTGGATGAACTAGACCAGGGCATAACGGATTACGATGCCGGGGACATGGAGCGCCCCTCATTTGAAGCCTTATTGGATCGTATTGCAGGAGACCTAACCAGCAGCATTGCAGGCGTGACTGGCCTAGTATCGAACGAAGTGCAAAAAGTCGAAGAGATGTACAAAATCCACAAACAAATGGCCCGATCTTTCAGCGTACAAGCACTAATCCAAGACGACTGCGTGCGACCTTACCTGGTCCAGCTCGCGGGCCCACAGCTTAGCCAAGTGCTAGTAGACGATTTCAACGTGTCAGACCTGATCGAACAAGCATAATTAAGCCCACATCCAAGGACACGGGCTTCTTTTCAATTGTCTACGAGGGATGCCACCCACACTAAGCGTAACAAATAATAGCCAAATAGCGGCTCTAGAGCTTAGTATCAATATCTGTTTCAGAGCATTCTATTCTGTAGGGAAATTGTAGACATGTCAGTTGATTTAGTTAAAGAGCAAATTCGAAAATTTCTTTCCACCGATAATCCCGAAGTGCTCGCCATCAAAGGCTGTTGGGGGGTGGGTAAGACTTACAGTTGGGAAGAAAACATCAGAGCACTCAAAGACGAATGCAAATTAAAGTCATACTCCTACGTTTCACTGTTTGGAATTAACTCTATTGCCGAATTAAAACAAATGACATTTCTAAATGCCATTGATACCAAAAGTATTGGTGACACACCTAACATCAAAAGCTACTCAAAAAAATTGGCGAGCTTAATAGGAGATACAAAAATACCTTTTATCGGCAAGTATGTGGGAGGCACTAGCAGCATTATTAGCTCAGTTTCTCAACTAGCCATGAACAAGACCATCATTTGCTTCGATGATTTAGAGCGTCATAGCAAGGGAATTACCATCAAAGACTTCATGGGGTTGGTTTCATTCTTTAAGGAGCAAAAGGATTGCAAGATTGTATTGTTGCTCAACGAGGATGCGGGTGATGAAACCTTCGAAGACTATAAAAAGTACAAAGAAAAAATCGTAGACCGACAACTCCATTTCGAGCCAACAGCAGAACAATGCTTCGATATAATGATTACTGACGACTTCGAACTCAAAGGCTTCATTCGTGATTGCTGTATTGGCTTAGACATCAAAAACAAGCGGGTCATAAAAAAGATCGTCGAACATACAAAGGAGTTTTTGGCACTCGTGACCACCTTTGATGAAAGCATCAAAAAACAAGTCATACACTCGACTATCGTTCTCAGTTGGTGCTACTACTGCCACGGTGCAGATGAAAATCGTATACCGGAATTTGCATTTGTAAACCGACTTGGATCAAGAGAAAAGAACGATGAATTGGGTTGGAACGAAGAAACCACCGAGCGTTGGAATTTGACGTTAAATCAATATGGTTACAGATATACTGATGAAATAGATGCCGCTGTTGCTCGCGGTATAGAGCAAGGCTTTCTTGATGCGGAAAAGCTGCTCCCTCTTTGTACTCAAAAACAACAAGAGGTAGAAATTCAGCGAACTAGTAAAAATTGGAATCATGCATGGAATCTTTTTCACGATTCTTTTAGTAACAATGAAGACGAAATTGCTTTAGCGTTTGAAGCCGGAATGAAAGATATAGCGCCTAATGCTTCAGCTGCTCAATATAGCCAAGGGGTAAAGTTATTACGAGAGATTGGATATGCCAAAATAGCGGACGAGTTGACCGAGCTATTCATTGAATCTAATAAAGAGAATCCCGAAGCACTTGATGTTGATAATTCACCATTTGAAGTGAAGGATTCACATTTTTCTGAAAGGTTACGTGAATCATATTTAGAGTTAAAGCCAGAGCCGACAGTCGAAGAGATATTGGAGTTGAGGCGTGGCACTCAGTCTTATAACGTTCCTGAAGCTGAAATATTAGCCAGACTTACAGTCGACGAAATGTATAATCTTTTTATGGGATTTAAAGGTAAAGACTTAAAGGATTATATTCGTGTCTTTTTACTAATTGCTAATAGCAACGAGGATTTGGCAGAGAAGGTCCAACAAGCTCTTGATAGGATATCAAGCACTAGCAATTTAAACAAAGCCCGAATGGGTAAATTTAGGGTGTAAGCGAACCATTCAAGTACATACGGTAGATGTCGAAATCAATATCCTCTCGTAATACCAAGGGGGCTTTCGCCCCCTTTCTTTTACTCCTTAAATGCCTTCTCAAGTTGCTCCACACACTGTGGGCAGGTTTGGACGATGTGTTCATCCTCGGTGGTGACTTGCCGCCAGCCGCGATCGTTGAGTTCGCTGGCGATGAAGCATTGCTCCCAAGTCTCCATGTTGATGTGCAGCTCTTTGTCGTGGCACGAATGGCACAGGACTTTGACGACGATCTCGGCTTCAACGGCCGAGCGCTTAGGACTGGCATTCAAAATGCTGGTATTTATTTACCTCGTGGCCAACTGACTCACGTTATGCGGCATACATTCGCAGTGCACTTTATGAGAGAGAAAGGTTCGATCTTTGATCTGCAGAAAATACTTGGTCACAAAACACTAAAAATGACCCTTCGTTATGCGAAGTTCCACCCTGATTATTTGGCCGACGCCATCCACAAAAACCCGATCGCCATCATGGAACGCTCAGGCATGATCGTTGCCGCTTAGGACACTCTTGGACACCAGTCTAAAGGGCTTGGTGTCCAACCTCTCAAAATTCTTAGGACACTTACTGGACACCAGCCACACGGATTAATTGATTCAAGTATTTTTTAAAATGAACACAAAAACGCTGAAAGGCTTGATATATAAGGGATTGGGGGATATTAAGAAACACTTAGAAATGGTGCCCAGAGGCGGAATCGAACCACCGACACGAGGATTTTCAATCCTCTGCTCTACCGACTGAGCTATCTGGGCTTAACAGGCAGGAACCAATGATGTAAAAAAATAAGGCTCCAAGACGAAAAAAAGCCAGCTAATTTAGCTGGCCTTCTTTATCGTGGTGCCCAGAGGCGGAATCGAACCACCGACACGAGGATTTTCAATCCTCTGCTCTACCGACTGAGCTATCTGGGCAAGTGGGGCGTATTATAGAGAAACCTTCTTTAGGGTCAATAGTTTTTCCTAAAAAAATTAAAAAAACTTAGTTTTCCCCGCTGGTCTGGTATTATCTCGGTATATCAAGGAGATAATACCATGCTTCATATCGTACTCTATCAACCAGAGATTCCACCTAACACTGGCAATGTGATCCGCCTGTGTGCCAATACGGGTTATCAACTTCATTTAATCGAGCCGCTAGGGTTCGACCTTGAAGACAAAAAGCTTCGCCGTGCAGGACTGGATTACCATGAATTTGCGAACTTGAAGCGTTACGCAAATTTTGATGATTTTCTATCACAAAATACCATAGGAACAGTCTATGCGCTGACCACAAAAGGCAGCCATACGCATAGTGAAGCCAAGTTCAAAGCCAATGATGTCTTAGTCTTTGGCCCAGAAACCAGAGGTTTGCCAGCAGCGTTCATTGAGGCCCTGCCACCAGCCCAGCGTTTACGCTTGCCAATGCAAGCCAATTCACGCAGTCTTAATCTGTCCAATACGGTTGCAGTGATGGTCTATGAATCTTGGCGCCAATTAGATTATGCCATGTCAATCGATGGGTAGACCTATAATCGAGTCGCGAGCACAACCTCTATAAAAAGGTCCCAATGCATTATAAAAGGATAGTATGAATACCTTAGGTCTACTTCTTAGACGTAACAATACACGGCGGCAGTATCGCAAAAAGGTTCATTTGCATGCCACTAAGGACATGCAAAAAAGACTGATTCTATTCGCTTGTGTGATTGGCTTGCATAGCTTAGCCATGAACCATTTTGAGCACCTAAATTGGTGGCAAGCATTTTGGCTAACAATGACGTCTGCCAGCACAACGGGCTATGGCGATTTGTCTCCAGCTACCTTTTGGGGACAATTCTCTACGATAGTACTGATATATGGAATAGGCATTACGCTATTGGCACAAATCGCGAGTGATTATGTGGAGCTAAGAATCTCTAAAAAAGAAATGCGTATTAAAGGTCATATGGAGTGGAATAAAATGCAGGATCATTTATTGATTATCAATACCCCAAGTAGCGATGCCTCACGCTACCTTAAACTGCTTGTTTCGCAGGTGTGCAATACACCAGAGCTGAGCGAAGTCCCCATCCAGATCCTCACGAAAGCCTACCCCGATGGATTACCAATGAGCTTACGATCTCGCGGCGTGGTGCACCATACAGGCGAGGCCACTAAAGAGGGTAAACTACTATCCGCAGGTGCCAATAAAGCCAAGTATGTGATTGTGCTTTGTTCAGATCCCCATGATGGCCACTGCGACAGTCAAACCTTTGATATATTGCACCGTTTAAAAGAAATAGGCTGCTCAGCGTTTATCCTCGCAGAGGCCATTGATGATTCGAACCGTCAACGCTTTAGGAACGCTGGAGCAAAAGCGGTGATTCGCCCTATGCGCGCTTATCCAGAGATGCTGGTACGCTCTTTGATTGCCCCAGGTACAGAGCAAGTACTTGAAAACCTATTCCGTTATGAAGGCGACCACACAATTCGCTTGGAGGTTAATTTAGAGGGCTTTACTTGGGCGCAAATAGTCACTTGTTTAATTCAGAACAACATCGGTACTGCGCTTGGTTATGAAAATCAACACGGCCAAATCATCACTCACCCAAGTACAACAGAGAGCATTCATGCCCGCTCATTAATTTTATTAGTCGGAGACGAGCTAAAGACTCCCTCCCCAGAGCAATTACTGTCATTTTTTGAGAACGTGGCGTAGAAGGCCAGCCACAAACTAACAGCCTATGGTGGTAGCGGGTATCAAACAAGCATAAAAAAGCTCGAACTAAATCGAGCTTTTTTATGCTGGAGCAGATTAGAGCTGTCCGGTCAGTTGCAAATACTTTTCCATCAGCTGCTCTTCGGTTTCTTTGTTATTGATATCTAATGGAATGCAGTCAACAGGACAAACTTGCTGACACTGAGGTTCATCGTAATGCCCCACGCATTCTGTACATTTTTTAGGGTCAATAACATAAATCTCATCGCCTTGCGAAATAGCCTCATTTGGGCATTCAGGCTCACAGACATCACAGTTAATGCATTCATCAGTAATGATCAGAGACATGATTCTCTCCTAACTATCAGCCGATATAAACCAGCCATAAATCCAAACAAGGCAAAAACTCAGAGAAAGGGGAAATACACCGCTTTCTACACTACAGAGCAACCAACTTACTTGCCGATCTAAGGCGACGAATAAATTGATAATCTATCGCTTCGCCGTTAAATAATGTTCCTTAAGAACACGCTCAACCTCAGGGTTAACAAATTGTCCGAAATCCCCATTTAAAGAAGCAATTTCGCGTACCAGAGTTGACGATATATAAGAGTGTTTTTCCGATGGTGTGAGAAAAATACTTTCCACATCAGGAGCAATAGCACGATTCATATTGGCTAACTGGAACTCATACTCGAAGTCCGATACCGCACGTAAACCACGCACCACCACTTTGCCATTAACTGAGCGCGTAAACTCAGTCAATAAGTTATCGAAGCCAACAATCTCCACATTTGGCAAATGGCCCAATACTTTTTCCGCCAAAGCAATACGTACTTCGTGCGACAGTACCGGACGTTTTTTAGGGCTCGCTGCGACGGCAACGATAACCTGCTGAAACAGTTTTGACGCACGCTCGACCAAATCTGTATGGCCGTTCGTAATAGGGTCAAAGGTACCCGGATAAACCGCAATCGTACTCATAGCTTTCATCCAAAAAATGATTATAAGGAAGGGAGACCAATAAAAGACACTGTGCCCCCTCAGATTCCCATTCAGGGGTCGAATCATATAGGAATACGCCCCTGTTCTCAATTCTACGCTGTCATTCTCAACCAATCATGCTTAAAAGAACACCAATCTGCCGTCATGTCTAAACAATAGAGAAATTTGCCCTTAAGAGCTGCTGAATGACAGAAATAGCTAAAAACAAGAAAATAGGTGAGAGATCCAAACCACCTAATGTTGGAATCACACGGTGACACATACGATACAAGGGCTCGGTGATCTGCGCGACCAGCATGGCCCCTGGGTGACTCGCGCCTGGTGCCACCCAACTTAAAATAACCGAAATCAATAGCGCCCAGAAATACAAATCCAGTAAATGGTACAGAACACCTACCACCGTCCAAACCACATATAGAGAAGCTGGTGTAAGGGATGCAGTGCCTTGGAAAAACACAATTCCAAGAACAGTTAAAAACTGTACTAGCAAGGCAAATACAACACAGGCCATATCAACACGACCAATGGAAGGAATCACCTTACGCAGAGGCAATAGAATAGGGCTGGTTGCTCTGACAATTCCTTGGCTAATAGGGTTATAGAAATCCGCACGCGTTAATTGCAGCACTAAACGTAGCAACACAATAAACAGATACAAATTGGCAATGGTCTTAAATAAAAAAATCAATGGATCTGAATTCATCAGATAGTCCTTCTTTATGAGTCTGCGTTACCAGAAAATAGTTGAGCCATTTCTTTGGAGCGATCCATACAAGCAAGCATGGCCGTTCTGACTATATTATCAATACCTGACGCCTCAAAAGACAACAGGGCTTGTTCAGTAGTGCCCTTTGGCGAGGTAATATTTTTACGTAATTGATCAATTGGCTGCTCAAGCTCCGTTGCCATACGCGCCGCGCCTAGCATAGCATTCGCCGCCAAACGACGGCACGTTTCTTCACTTAAGCCTTGCTCTTTACCCGTTTTAATCATTGCTTCCAAGAATTGAAAAAAATAGGCAGGAGAGCTACCGGACAGGGCTGTCACAGCATGCATTTGTGATTCATCCTCCACCCAGACGGATACGCCGATACTTTCAAACACACCAGATACCCATTCCTTCTGATCCTCACTGGTATGGGCATTCGCGATTAAACCAGAGACCCCCGCACCTAATTGAGACGGCGTATTCGGCATACAACGTACCACAGAAACGTCTTTACCCAACCAGCGAGTTAAGGCGCTAAGCTCTAAGCCAGCAGCCACCGAAATAAACACTTGATCATCACGCACCAGATCGGCAAAGACACTAATCACCTCTTGCATTTGTGCGGGCTTTACGCAAAGCACCACCACATCCGCTTTGCTAACGGCCTCACGATTATCCGCTAGAGTGACCATTGCATACTCTTGCTCAAAACGCTCACGCTTAGCTTGCGTTCGAGAGGTACCAAGAATCTTCTTTGCTGGATACCCACTTGCAATAAGACCGCCAATGATCGAGCCCGCCATGTTTCCAATACCAATAAAGGCTATTGTTGGTTTCATTTATATTCCTAGTTTTTATGTCTCTGTCTGATAATATAAAGCTATCATTGTCTGCCGAACAACGACACTCGTTTATCTAAATACACTTCATAATTAGATATAATCACGGGCCCCAAAAATGGCCGTGCCAACCCTTACCATGGTACTGCCTGAAGCAATAGCAGCCGATAAATCACCAGACATACCAATGGATAATGTGTCTATCATGCTATCTGATGACGCCAATTCAAGGTAAGCCTGAGATAATGGACGGTAAACTGCCATTTGTTTTGCTTCATCTTCTTGTGGTGCGGGAATCGCCATTAATCCTCGAAGCTGTAAGTTAGGCAAACTTTTCACCAATGAAACCATCTCAGGTAAGCTCTCTAAAGAAATCCCTGATTTGCTTTCTTCGCCACTAATATTCACCTGTATACATACATTTAGCTTGGGCATATCATCTGGACGTTGCTCACTTAAACGACGAGCAATTTTTTCACGATCAATGGTATGCACCCAATCCATAGTCTGTGCAATGACCCGTGATTTATTGGACTGTATCGGTCCGATAAAGTGCCATTCAATACCAACAAGATCAGTCAATGCACTGTGTTTCTCTACGGCCTCTTGAACATAGTTCTCACCAAATAGGCGCTGACCAGCCTGATACGCCGCCCTAATGGCCTCTAGCGGTTTGGTTTTACTCACCGCCAGCAGACGCACACTGCCAGCATTACGTTGATATTGACGCTCTAATTGCGCGATTTGTTCACCAACAAGAGAAAGATTCGTTTCAATATTCATAAAAAACCCTAGTTTCTTTTGGACTTTTGGCTGTTCAAATCCAACAGCAAGCTTATAAACTGGCATTAAACGAAAAACAACAAAGAAAACTGCTCGCTACTGTCCATTCAACAAAGCACATAACGGCATGTTAGCACTTTTTTAGGGGTGAAAAAAAAGCTGAAAAGCAATGAAGAGAAATCAGATAACGAGGTTAGACATACAGCCAATACGAAATAGATCTCCTTTGTCTTGTGTATTACCGATGGTTTACTAACGATGCTTATCAAAAGGCAGGCAAGGTAATACAAAGCACTTAGAAAACATAAAAGTCATTACTTGATGAATAAACCCGGCCGTGAAACTCCAAACGATGCCCAAACGACTCGCTCACAGAATTCTCAGCAAAAGAGGCCGCACGATAAAGATCGTCCAAGCTAGAATGTTCAGGGTAAAAGGAAATGCCGATAGAGACACCATCAGATATGAGTTTTTTAGCCGCTAATGTAGGATCTCGCAATGCTTTCATCAACTTATTAGCGACGACTTCCGCATCTTCCATATGACGAATTCGAATACCCATGACAAACTCACCGTCATCGTAATAAGCCACTAAATCGTTATCGCGGACGGTACTCTGAATCAAATCTGCTAACGCTTTGAGATCCAAAGCGTCTTCTTGGTTTATTCGAGTATGCAATCTTAAAGACATCAACGCCACACGTTGGAAATGTCGACGCGAATCTTTTAGCACCATGGCAAAGTTATTCTCAAAACTGTAGCGACGTAACAGAGCTGTTTTGGGATCACGATGGCCATCTTCAAATAGGCAACGATCGGAGTACTCACGTTGCGATACGGCCTTCATACAATTCACACTTTCATCAAATACTAGATCGATGACATCATCACTGATATCAGTAGACTGACATTGAAAAAAGACCATCAAATAATCATCATATTGTTTGGTTGAAACATTCAACATGACCACATCTGAAAAGTCATTTAGCTCTAAAAAGCCTTTCCAAAGCCCCCAATCCACAGAGAGTTGAATATTTACCTCCCGTCGTTTTGGGCAAGATGGACTTTCTGAAAACGTCATCAAGGCTCTAGGTAATGCTCCTAATTGCCCTTCAGAATTAAGCAAAGCAGCGTTTTTTTCATCACGACTGGCTAATGCCCAATTCTGGCTACCTTTACTGCGGACTAATAAAAGGCCGTAACAATCTGGCAATATTGTTTGAATACTTGCTTGAATATCTCTCCAAAAGAAAGACACAGGCTTACCGCTTGCCACAGACAGTAAACGCTGAGCACTGCTCATATTGAATGTTTTCAATAAGTCACGCTCTTTTTCCACCTGAAGCAGACGAGCATGAAGAGCTTGAACATCATCGGACTGAAAAGAATTGAGCACCATTTAAACTACCAAAATGTTTAATGTTAACAACCAGATTAAGAGACTAACCTATACAGTAATAAGTTTACAATCTACTGAATCAATTTTACCGATTAAATGGCACTTAATTCTCTCAAGACTAACGTTTGATGAGGGCCTTATGCCAGTCGATAAACTTGCTGGCCAGAAATAAAGGTAGCGATGACTTGACCTGTCAGTGTCGTTCCAAAGTATGGCGAGTTATGCCCTTTGGTTTTACGGTTATGATGAGTCCACTGCCAGCGGGCCGTACTATCAAAGATAATAAGGTCAGCAAAGCTTCCAACACTTAAACTGCCCGCCTCTAAGCCGAAGCAATTAGCAGGGCCACAAGTTAAGCAAGACAACAAAGTCGATAAATCTAAGTCCCCTTCATCCATTAATTCCATCGCTAATGGGAGCAGCACTTCGACATTGGCCATGCCAGGCTCAGTAGCCGCAAATGGCGCAATTTTAGCCATTTTTTCATGTGGCTGATGATCAGAACAAATCGCCGTAATCACGCCCGCCTTGATACCTTCGATCAGGGTCAAACGATCTTCATCACCGCGTAATGGAGGTAGCACATGGTACTGACCATCAAAACGGCTGAGTATTTGATCGGTTAACAATAAATTATGTACCGCGACGTCAGCGGTAACATCCAGTCCTGATGCTTTTGCATCCGCCAACATTTCAACGGATTTTGCACAAGATAGACGAGCAAAATGCGCCCGAACCCCTGTTTTTTCGACCAATAACAAATCTCGCATTAAGGCGATGGTTTCCGCTTCTTCTGGAATGCCAGCTAAACCGTGCATGGTAGACATCAGACCTTCGTGGGCACAACCGCCTTCTGATAGGCTCTCTTCATCGGGATGAAACACGACCAGTAAATCATGAGTCGCCGCATATTCGAGTGCTCTGGATAACACTTTGGTGTTCACAACGGGGTAACGATGATTAGAAACGGCGACACAGCCAGCATCCGTCAACGCCATCATGTTGCTCAATTGCTCCCCAGCAAGACCTTTTGTTAGCGCCCCAATAGGAAAAACATTGGCCATGCCGGCTTCGTCTGCTTTATCTTGAATCAACGCGGCCACAGAAGATGTATCGACTATCGGATTCGTATCCGGTGGACACACCAGCGTTGTCACCCCGCCAGAAACAGCCGCTCGACCTTCCGTCGCAATATTGCCTTTTTGAGTTTGCCCTGGTTCACGCAATGCCACGGCAAGATCCACCAAACCGGGTAACACCCATTTGCCTGTGGCATCAATAATTTCTGCGTTTTCAAAGCCATCAGGTGCTTCACCAATGGCCGCAACCTTTTCATTATCAATAAACAAATCAGTCACGGCATCAAGGTCTTGGCTTGGGTCAATCACTCGACCATTTTGAATGCGTAGTTTCATATTATTTCTCATCCTCGCCACTATCCCGTTGTAACTGCCCACTCATCGCCATGGATAACACGGCCATACGCACAGCAATGCCGTTTGTTACTTGATTTAAAATCACAGAGTGTGCACCATCGGCGACCTCAGAGGAAATTTCAACACCACGATTAATCGGCCCCGGGTGCATGACAATGGCATCCGGCTTCGCCCACGCCAAGGTCTCTTCTGTTAAACCATATAAGCGGTAGAATTCCCCTTCACTTGGTAGCAATGCCCCCTTCATTCGCTCTTTTTGTAGACGCAACATAACAATCACATCCACATCTTTTAAGCCTGCTTCCAAGTCATGACAAATGGTGGCCCCCATTTCCTCAAAAAACTTAGGCACTAAAGTTTTCGGACCGACTAAACGCACCTCTTCTACCCCAAGAGTGGTAAGCGCCTGTAATTGCGAACGCGCGACTCGCGAGTGCAGAATGTCCCCCACTATGGCGACTTTCAGGCCATCAAACCGCCCTTTATGACGACGGATTGTCAACATGTCGAGCATGGCTTGAGTCGGATGAGCATGACGACCATCCCCAGCGTTGATAATGGCAACATTAGGCGTACAGTGCTCGGCAATAAAATGAGCAGCCCCACTGTCGGAATGACGCACAATAAACATATCGCTCTGCATGGCTTCAAGGTTTTTTAGCGTATCAAGGAGCGACTCGCCTTTGGAGGTGGCGGAGGTTTCAATATTAAGGTTAATCACGTCCGCCGAGAGGCGTTTGGCCGCCAATTCAAAGGTCGTTCGGGTTCGAGTAGAGTTCTCGAAAAATAGGTTTACCACGGTTTTACCACGCAGCAGAGGCACTTTTTTCACCGACTGCTCGCCCATGGATAGAAAGGAATCAGCTCGATCAAGAATTTCTGTCAAAATGGTTTTATCTAGACCATCCAATGTCAAAAAGTGCTTAAGCTGTCCGTGTTCATTTAACTGTAATGCCCGAGGTTCGGATCGCATCATGGTTTGCTTTCCTCAAACTGCAAAGACGGTATCGTCTTTCTCTGTTCTAAATAGGGTGTTGATAGAAAAATGCCCGGTGTAGACTCACTACAACCGGGCATTAATAACGTTAACAAAATTAATGGGATGAATAATCAAAGCACACAGACTGTCACAGCAGTCATGGCGTAGGCTGTTTCGATACTTTTCATCGACGCCCCATTCGGCACTATCCAATGCCAACATGGCGGTCATTGTTTCAACTAAATTAACGTCATTCATATCCATCTGCTAATTGTCGTATTTGTTAACGCAAAAATAAAGCTAGAAACACACTTTAATGCGCCTCTAGTACAGAAACCATCAGAGGTTCAGGGCCTGATAACTTAACCCTTTGATCAGGATTGAGCGTCAGCCGTTCCCCCACGATATCCGCCTGAATTGGCAATTCATGCTGCCCCAAATCATATAAGATAGCCAAGGTAATACTAGCAGGACGGCCAAAATCAAAAATCTCATTCATCGCAGCGCGTATCGTACGGCCAGACATGAGCACATCGTCGACCAGAATCACATGTCGATCTTCAAGA
Organism: Marinomonas spartinae; assembly: GCF_900089775.1. Classification (GTDB taxonomy): domain Bacteria; phylum Pseudomonadota; class Gammaproteobacteria; order Pseudomonadales; family Marinomonadaceae; genus Marinomonas; species Marinomonas spartinae. The sequence goes on along the minus strand of NZ_FLOB01000001.1, from coordinate 672,447 downwards.
GCGGGAAGCAACGTTTGATTCACTTTCGGATTCAGCCCTGCGCGAGTGAAATCATCACGATAAAAAGTGATATCCAGCGTCGCCAACGGCTCATCCGTCATCACCGCACTCATCAACTGCTCGGCAACCCAAACGCCACCGGTATGAATACCGACCACTATGGGGTTTTCTATGCTCTTTTTCGCACAATACGCCGTTAACTGCGTTTTCATAGACGCTAAAGAACGCTCTAAATCTAACTTCATCGCTGTCTAAACCTTTGTTTGCCTTACCATCAACTGGCTCGAATGTATGGTATGAATGTACTTATGATTCAAATGCCCCAAGCAATTAGCTCGTTTCAGCGAACCAAGTTTCTACAATCATTTGCGCGGCTAATCCATCCACAGAGTTCTCTTTAAAATTGCGATTTCCCCCACGGGCAATCACCTGCCCTTTGGCCTCAAAAGAGGATAACCGTTCGTCCATCATATGGTAAGGACGATTGAAACGTCCATGCAAACGTTTCGCAAATTTACGCGCCCGTTGACACATCTCATTTTCAGCACCATCCATATCCAGCGGTAGCCCCACCACAAAAGCGTCCGGCTGCCACTCTTCCACCAATTTTGCAATCTCATCCCAATTAGGAATGCCCTCTTTAGCTTTTAAAGGTGCAAGTGGCCGCGCCGTCCCTAATACGCGTTGGCCAAATGCTACACCCATTCGTGTGGTACCAAAATCAAAGCCCAATACTGATTGCTCAGTATTGGGCTTATCGTTAACACTTTCAGACGAAGTAACCGTCATTAAGCATGTCCTATATCCGGTGATAATCTTGCCATATCAATTCCCAGCACCTTAGTGGCAGCGGTGAATTGCATATCGCTTGGAGTATGGAATAATACGTCTAAATCCGCCTCACACACCAGCCAATCGTTATTCGCAATTTCTTTTTCAAGCTGTCCAGCTTCCCAACCAGCACAGCCAAGTGTAATACGATAAGCCTCTGGACCTTGGCCGCGCGCAATGTCTTCTAATGCTTCTAGAGAGGCTGATAAAGAGACCTCATCGTTTACTTTGAGCGTATTACTCCAAGTTTTTTCTGAGGTATGGAGAATAAAGCCCTTTTCAGATTCCACCGGCCCACCATGATAAATGGGATCAGAGGCTAACTTAGGGGAGGAAATAGTCATCTTCAAATGCTCTGCAAGCTCACTGAAATCAATGCTAGAAGGGCGATTAATAACAAGACCTATGGCCCCTTCTGGTGTGTGCTCGCAAAGATAAACCACAGTATGTTCAAAGTGTGGGTCATCAAGATGTGGCATAGAAATGAGAAAATGATTTTTGAACGAATCGAAAAATGTATTCATATTAACTTGCCCTCTTCTTTGTGAAGACGCAGGGATCTCGCGTCGGATGTGACCTCGTAAAACTCAAGGTGTGTAGAACTTTTTGTTGCCTTACGGTATTTCGTATCGGTAAAAAATTGACGCCGATCAGGATATTATAGGTTAAGTATTTGATTTACCCAGTCAAACTACACAATTAATACGTGTTTCACTTCAAAACAAAGGTTTCACACAGTAAACTACATATTGTGACAGGAACTCAACCTATTCCTCGTCATGGTTACAAATTCTTTGCGACACAGTAAGAGAACATTGAAATGTCTGTTATATCCTTGCCAACTCTGTTCACTATCACAACAGCGCCTGTTGGGTATTGCACTGTCATTGGGGCGAAAAACACGAAAAATGGCACTGGTTACTTAGGTGAGGCTATTGATCTGAAAATGTTTTTTCATAGTGGCTGGTCTTCTTAGGTCGCTCTTTTTTGTTTCATATCATTCATCCACAGTGATGCGGACTGACGATCAAAAATATCAAAAACAGAGATTTAATAGGACACACAATGCAACTAAAAGCCGTAGATTACACTAGCCCAACCGCCGCAGAAGACTTTGTCAGATCTCTTCGTGAGACAGGATTTGGTGTACTGAAAAATCACCCTATCAAAAAAGAACTGGTCAGTGCTATTTATGAAGATTGGCAGGCCTTTTTCTCAAGCGAAAGTAAGCATGACTATCGTTATAACGTTGGCCCACAAGATGGTTACTTCTCTCCTAAAGTGGCAGAGACGGCAAAAGGTCATACTAAACGCGATATTAAAGAGTACTTCCATTACTATCCTTGGGGTCAGTGCCCTGAAAAACAAAAACCATTGTTAGCCCAATACTATGGTGAGGCCACTAGCTTGGCGGAAGAATTGTTAGCTTGGGTTGAGCAATATTCCCCAGACGACGTAGCGAAGCATTACTCCCAACCTCTTTCCAGTATGGTTGAGGGCAGCCAACAAACGTTACTGCGTATTTTACATTACCCACCATTGAAAGGGGACGAAGAGCTTGGAGCAATCCGCGCAGGCGCTCACGAAGACATTAACTTATTGACCATTCTACCGTCCGCTAATGAGCCAGGTTTACAAGTCAAAGCCAAAGATGGCTCTTGGATGGATGTACCTTGTGATTTCGGCACCTTGGTGGTGAATATCGGTGATATGTTACAGGAAGCGTCTGGTGGCTATTTCCCTTCCACGTCACACCGCGTGATTAACCCTGAAGGTGCCGATAAAACAAAATCACGCATCTCCTTACCGCTATTCTTGCACCCAAAACCAGAAGTCGTATTGTCCAACCGTCATACGGCAAAAAGCTATTTGCGTGAACGTCTAATTGAACTGGGCGTTATCCCAGAAGAAGAATAATATCGTCTTCTCGATACCATGAACCTACTCAAAAAAGCACCTAATCTGGTGCTTTTTTATTGTGAAAGCTTCGCTCGCAGCGTCGCACCAAGGCCCTTAATTATTAAAGCAAGGCTTTAAGGGACAAGCTCACCCCCGACATCAGCAATAAAATCAGCGCAATGCGTTTAATGATGTGTGGTGAAATCGTAGGCGGATAGCGTTTTGCCAATAGCGACGTTATAAAGACACAGGGAAAGCCAACGATGCTCAACCAAATCATCGGTGCGGTAATCTGTCCGCTAACGCCCATAATGCCAATACGTAACAGAGAGGAGACAAAGAAGACACTCAATAAGGTGGCACGAATCACACTGATCGACACAGGCTGGCGGTACATCAAATAAGAAATTGGTGGCCCTGAGGTAGCAAACAACCCACCAAGTACACCGGAAATACCACCGAATACAAAGTATACCCAAGGGCGTGAAGGTTCAGCACCGACTTTAGGTTTGATCAAACTCATCAAACACGCAATCACAATGGTTAGGCCCAGCAGAAGTTGCAACCAATGCAGCGCACCGTTACCTAGATAGCTCAGTAGATACACGCCAAGCGCAATGGCTGGAGTACAAGCAATAAAATAGACAATTAAGTTTTTTCCATTCACCTGTCGCCAGACACCGCCATAGAGCCCTGTCGCTGCATTCACTAAGCTTAATGCGCTCACTGAGAAAGCCACCACATCGATTGGCGCAAGAGAGAATAATCCGGCAACACACATGACAATCAAGCCATAGGCAAAGCCAGTGAGACTTTGCACATAGCTGGCAACAATAAAAACAAACAACAATAGATAGGAAATGTCATGCACAAGAATGCATCCTTATCAGCCACTCTCGGTTAGGAAAAAAGGGAATACCTTATATGGAGGAGCCTCTTAGAGAGCTTTGCGCAACATCATAAGCCAAACCGTTATTTAAATAGCCATTAAAACTCGACTATCTCAACCCAGTTCGCACCTTGTCCACTTGGCACTTCGCTCACCTTCACGGGCATGCCAGTTTGATCATTTAACTGGTACACACCAAGGTGATCCGCCGCTTCACCAGACACCACCATATACTGGTCATCTTCGGTCAACGCAAAACCACGGGGTTGCTTCTCTACTTCAACATGCCCTTGGTATTGCACACGGCCTGTTTTCGGCTCCACCCGCAAACAACAAATAATACTGCAAGTTCGTTCGGACACATATAAAAATTGTCCATTGGAGGTAACATGAATATCGGCCGCCCAGACTGGCGGATGATCGTTTTGTACGCTTTTAGACGGTGGAACCCCATTCACCAAACCTAGCTTATCGGAAGGCACGGCTTGTACAGCGCTTTTATAAGACAGTAACCCTGTCGATCCATCGTATTGATAGGTAATCACCACACCAGATAACTCACCTAAGCAATACACATACTGACCGTTAGGGGAAAAGACAAAATGACGTGGTCCATCTCCTTTTCCTGAGGCGACCGTACCCACAACGTTTTTAGACAGTTTGCCTGTCACTTCATCGAAGCGATACTGCCCAATATGGTCATCCCCCAAGCTAGTAGCAAAAACAAAGTCATTATCAGGTGAGGGATGGATAGCGTGAGCATTGCGTCCCGTTGCTAGCTCTTGTATGACATCACCAACATGACCCAACTTATTGACTGCACTCACACTGATTTTATGACCACCATACGAGGCCGCGAATAGAAAACGCCCGGTTAAATCTAGGTCGATATTCGCCATACTGTCTGGTAAAGGCGCAACGGCTTCTTCCGTTAACGCCCCCGACTCAGGATCAATGCGATACGAGACAACGCGATAGGGCTCTGAACGAACAGCTGCATATAAATACGTTTTATCAGGACTAACAGTCAACGGCATCACATTCGGCCCCACTGGCGTCTCCCCCAATGGCACCATCGTCAACGGGGTTTTATCAAAAGAATAACGCGACACCGTGCCGTCTTTTGCATTCGAAACATACACATAGGCTGTTTTATTGATTGCATTGGTCATTTCACAGATTCCTTTTTACTGGGCGAAGCACATCGACCAGTGACGACAAGCGATCTTGTATAATGTCATACCTAAACGAATTAAATCACACTTATTGTGCAAATTAACAGCAATATTCCCTCTTTGTTGTCAGCCATCCTTTTTATTACGCCCTCAAGCCCAATAAATCTATGCAATACACTTAACCATTTACTCTGTTAACAGCGAGCAGATCATGAAAGACTCACTCAATATTCAATTTATCTCCGATATCATGTGCCCTTGGTGCGTAGTCGGTTTGGGGAATTTAAACAACGCCTTGGCGCAACTGGAGGACACCGTTGATGCCGAGATAACGTTCCAGCCTTTTGAGCTAAACCCTGATATGCCAGCCGAAGGACAAGCTTTTCAAGAACATATCACGGAGAAATATGGCATTACCAAAGAGCAATCAGATCAAAACCGTTTGCAAATAAAAGCACGGGGAGAAGAAGTCGACTTTGATTTTAATTTTAATGATGAAAGTCGCATGAGAAACTCCTTTGACGCTCACCGCCTATTACATTGGGCGGAGCACGAAGGCAAACAAGCTGAGCTAAAAATGGCCCTGTTTAAGGCGCACTTTACCAACAATCTGGATGTGAGTGATTATGATGTGCTTGCCAAACTTGCCGCTGCAGTCGGCCTAAATTCCGCTGCGGCAAAAGGCATTTTAGAGAACGGTCAATACGCAGACGACGTTCGTCAAAAAGAAGCTTTTTGGCAACAACACGGCATTACCTCAGTGCCGACTATTATCATTAATAATAAATACGCCATTACCGGTGGCCAACCCGCCGAGAACTTTAAACAGGCTATTGAAGACATTCTTGAAAAAGAAAAAACGCAGCAGTAATAAAGCCGCTTAATCGCCTTCACCCACCATGCTTCCTAATGATATCAACAGCAAGCATGGTGGAGAGTGTCGGTAACGGCCATTGGTGGATGAAGCTTGATAAAGTTAACCTGTTTTATCTGAAGAGCCTGTGTAATGCAGTTCGATTGACCCCTTCCTCTTGGCGATTAACCACTCACCCTTTATTTTTTTAAGCTCATCGACAAAGCGACCAATAAAGATATCGCCATTCGCCTGTACCATACTTTCGATGTCATCGACTTTTTTATTCGCAGACTTTTTATCCGAAGACTTTTTATCAGCAGACTTTTTACCTGAAGAGAATAGCACCACTCGCGATGTCACAATAACCGAGTGGTCATTGATAATATTGGCTTCCATATTGGTCAGTGCATGGCAGGTTTCTTTCGCTGGGCGTGCGGTAAAAGAAGCGAGAATCGCATCGCGCCCTGCAATTTTTACGGTAGGGGCACTTGGCCGATATAATTCACCCTCTTCTGTATAACAGTTTGCTAACTCTTGCCAACGCCCTTGATCGAGCAAATTAATCGAGCGAGTAACCAGCTTCTGGCATTGCCATTCGATTAATAAGTTGTCCATTGATTGATTATTCATAATGGTTCTACGCTCTCTTCAGCCAGGTTTGCAGCGCCAGTGCAATCTCATCAGGAGCTTCCGCTGGGGCCATGTGCCCAGCCTCCTCGATCACCACCAGCTCACTACCTACTATTTTCTCTTGCATTGCTTGGTGTTGAGACACAGGACTCCAGGTATCTTGCGTACCGGAAAGTAGCAAGGTGGGCACCGAGATCTGCGCAAGCATCTCTTCCGCATTAGGACGATGGATCAGCGCATGGATTTGTTTCTCAAAGTGCTCAACGGAATAAGACTCCACCATCTTCGTCAAGTCCGCCATTAAATGCTCACTGCTTAATCCTTTAGGAGACATCATGGGAACAAGCCACTGTGTTGGTAAAGCTGACATACCTTGCTGTTTTGCCACATCAATCAACCGCATACGTCCAGGTATTTCTTTGTCTGACTTCGGATGAACACCTGTGTTTAACAGCGCCAGATGAGTCACTCTCTGTGGCGCTAGGCGGTAGATTTCCAATGCCACTCGCCCTCCCATAGAGTGGCCTGCCACAGCAAACTCACCCTTGATGGTAGACAATACATGCCTAGCCATCTCCGTCAGATCATCAAAGCCGGCGAAGCTCATAATATGCACATCGGCCTCTGGTTCTAAGTAGGATGCGACCTTTTGCCAAACCCGTCGATCACACAATAAACCAGATAAACAAACCAATGTTGGCTTTGTGGGGGATAACGTCATAACGTTTTCTCCTCCTCACTCTCTTGGCTGGCATTTTCATAGATCAAATGGCCTAGCGCTGTATTGGAAACTGGCACATGATAATGTCGATGAACTTCTTGAACCTCATGATTAAGTGCGCCACGCATGATCAACCACATCACCATTTCACTCCCTTCGGTGCCCGATTCGCGGATGTATTCGACTTGAGAAATTTTCGCCAGCTTCTCATAGTCGTTCTTTAGATCGTCCATAAAAGCAAGATCCCACTCACGGTTAATCAAGCCTGCTCGCTCTCCTAGCAATTGGTGACTCATGCCACCTGTGCCCCACACCTGAACCGTCAAATCGTCGGGAAATTGCTCGACTGCAGCACGAATGGCCTTGCCTAACGCTAAGCAGCGCTCACCCGTTGGGGCGGGATAAACCACCGTGTTAACCGCCAAGGGGATCACTTGACAGGGCCACTCCTCTACCTCACCAAACACCATCGACAAGGGAACCGTCAGACCATGGTCGACGGTCATCTCATTGACAATTGTTAAATCAAATCCTTGCAATATAACGGACTCGGCAATATGCCACGCCAGCTTGGGCGCCCCTTTTACAAGGGGCACTGGGCGCGCACCATAGCCTTCATCCGCTGGGCGATAACTTTCTCCACAACCAATAGCAAACGTTGGGATGAGTTTCATATCAAATGTCGTCGCATGGTCGTTGTAAACCAAAATGACTACATCGGGTTTCTGTTCACGAATCCACTTTTTAGTGAACTCATACCCCTTAAAAATGGGAGCCCACTTTTCGAGGTGACTTTCCCCCTTGTCCATTAGATACCCTAATAACGGGATATGGGATGTCCCTAATCCAGAGGTTACTTTTGCCATAACGACTCCTCAGACGGTTTACTCTCGCCCTGATCAGTAAAACGATTCCCCTCTGGTGAACGCCCACCACGGCGCATCATGTCGATATATTCATCAACAGATAAATCGGTCATGGTGGAAACCGCTGCCGCCACACTCAAACCATCCGTCGAACTGATTTTGACAAGGTAATAAATGTTGCCACCCAAAGCGATGAGCTGACTAAAGTTCCGTTCAAGTACTGCGGTTTTTTGCGCTTCCGTCATGGGCCATTGATCAAGATATGCCCGTTCATTTTGCTTAAACGCAACACGATTAGACTCTTGCATTAACGACATACAAAATTGATTCAGATGGAAGCCTATTCTGGCCATATCACCGTCAAAGACAGTCGTACCGGGGATATTATCGTAGGGCTTTTGTTGATTATTCATTCACACTCTGCCTTCTCTCAATGAGAGACATTAACTTGTTCTACCCAAAGTAAACAGAAAACACAGGAGTGTCATATGCATAATTAAAAATACACCTTAAAATTTGGTTATATCATGATACCGTTGTAACCACAGGACATGGCAAAGCGCTTTTCGACAAGGTATTTTTTGACAGGACCATAAGATGGACATTGACCATACACACTTTCCTCTGACGCTCAAACAGTGTCGTGTCATTTCAGAAATCATGAAAAAGGGCACGGAAAAAGACGCCAGTGTGGCGTTAAATCTTAGCCAACCCAGTGTGTCTCGTGCGCTCTCCCAGGCAGAACAAGCCTTGCAGGTAACGGTCTTTACGCGAGGCTGGAGTGGCGTGGAACCGACGTCCGTAGGGGAAGTCGTGATCTCAACCTGTAATAACATGTTACAAGCGATTGCAGAGACAGAACGCCAACTACAAAACCATGTAAGCAGTCCGCTTAAGTTAACACACTATGTGGAGTGGCGGCATTTGATGATCATTGAAGCGGTCGTAAAAGTAGGCAGTGCTTCTGTGGCGGCGCAAACACTTGGCATCACACAACCCGCCGTCAGTAAGACCCTAAAGGAAGTCGAAAACATGGTACAACAGCCAGTTTTCTCAAGAGCCCGCCGTGGTTTGATAACACAACCCGCCGCCAAGCAACTTGCTTCGCTCTATCTGAGAATATCACCAGTCGCTCAGTCTCTTCTTCATCGACTGCAATCGCTGCCCCATGCATTAACGGGGAGACTGTCCGTCGGCATGCTGTCCTTTTCCTGCCAAGACATTGTGCCCATTGCCTTTGCCTCAATCTTGAAACAACACGCAGGTATCCGACTACAAGCCATGCAAGGCCCCTATCACATGTTGGCCAATGCTTTACGACAAGGCGAAATAGATTGCTTTCTAGGGCTCATGAGAAAAGGTCCGATTCATCCAGAGCTCGTTGAACTGCCATTATTAAACGCCCAATACGCCTTAATCGCTCGTTCCGACCACCCTATACACAAGGAGGCTAAAACACTCAATGACCTGACCAATGAACGCTGGATTGTGGCACGCCACGGCACCCCTATTCGAGACTATTTCGACAGTTTATTCCGCAATATCAATAACATCCCCCCCATTCAGGCATTGGAGATGCTGACCTTTGCCTCTTCAGAAGAACTCGTCATTCACAGTGACGCCATTGCCCTACTGTTTTATGACGATTGGAACATAAAACAGCTTAATCCCCGACTCAAGCAACTCGCCATAGCGCTCCCCAAACCTGAGTGCACCATTGGCATAACATTACACCGCGAACGGCAATCCGACATTATCAAAGCTTTTATTGAAGAGCTGAAATTAACAATTCTAAATAAACTGAGACCTTTGCACGATGTCACGAGCGACGCCAAGACGCGGCAAAAACACAAGAAAAAGAGCGATCAATGAGCATTTTGAGTCTGTTTTTAACAAAGTATTGGCAAGCACAGTAGTCGTGCAAAAGCCTCAAACTAAAACACAATGCTTAGCTATTCACATAGCCTAAGGCTTCTACAAGAATAGCCACACCCTGTTTTATTATTTAAAGCCTCTCTTTCTATTAAAAACAGATCCTAGTAAACCGCCAAAATAGATAACATCACCCATTGCTCAGTTTTAATTTTTGTCTGATTCGGCTCAACGCTATTGGCGTAATGCCTATATAGGAGGCGATATACTGCAAAGGTACTTGCTCTTTCAGCTCAGGGTAGTCGGCACAAAAGTCCATATAGCGACGCTCAGCGGAGTGCTTCACAAACGCACTTTCGCGCTCTTCTTTGGCAATAAAAATCTGCTCTAAAAACGCCATATAAGACGCTAGAAAGCCTTTATCTTGTGACATTTGCTGGAAAAACTCTGCCCACGGATAAGAAATCACCATGACATCGCTGAGCGCTTGAATACCAAAAAGCACTGGCATACCTGTCACCATAGCGCGTGTCGAACCGATAACCCTTGGGCCTTTTACAAAGGTTTGAGTGAACTCTTTGCCAGCGTCAGACACCCCAACATAACGCACCAAACCAGAATGCAAAAAATACAACTGATTCGCTAGCTCACCTTGATGAAAAAGATAGTCCCCCTTTCGCACCGGATGCAGCATCATGGATAGAGACAAATACTGCCAATCAATATCATGACCCAAACCAAGAAAGTAAGCTCGAAAACTTGCTTCTAGTACTGCTTGATCCATAACTGTTCTCCAAACATGATGACTCGGCTTACACCTGTTTTGCTGCGATAACGCCTCTGTTATCACGAATCAATATCAAGGCCAGCAAAACAATGGATACACCCGTTACAAAGCCAAAATCGAATAAATCTGACCATCTTGCTTGAGAAAACGCGGTATAAACCGCCACCCAAATCGGCACCGTATAAGAGAACGCCAACAATCGACTTGCGCCAACCGTTGTCACCAAGCGCTGCTGTAGCACAAAGGTCAGTAAGGTAGTAAAAATAGTAAGGTACAAAATAGTGGACCAAAAACCAAACGATAGCCACTGCACTTGCTCAATATTTCCCCATATCAAGGCAATGGGCAATAACCACACACTGCCAAATAACATAATCATAAAGGCCCCAGGCAATGCTCCTAAGGTGCGTCCCCATTTTTGTACCGAAACCACATGAAAAGCCAACAAAAAACACGCACCAAGGAAAAGGCTGTCACCTTTGTTCCAGCCAAACGTCCCCGATGAATGAGTGGCAAGCAGCACAATCATCGACCCCATTGACCCTAAGACAAAGCCCAATACTCGCCACCAAGAGGGCAACTCTCTTAACCAGACAAAAGCAATCAATACGCCCATTAATGGAATCAGGGTATAAAGCACGGAGGTATGCAAAGGCGTGGTCAACTCCAACGCGGTAAACAACCCAACAAAGAAGCCAACCAGCGCACCACTGATCATCAGGTAATGGAGTAAACGTCTTTTTGACTGAAACAAAGCACGGAACTGATCAAGAATATTGAGTCCTGACCGATGCCAATTGACCATCAAAGCTGGCAGCATCATCAGTAAAGATAAGAGAAAGCGAACAGCAGAGGTCGCTAACGGACTGGCATACTGCACCATATGACCAGACACAATAAACGACGATGCCATCAGCCATGCCCACAGAAAAAGCAGTAACAAGGCATTCATCCTTAGCTCCTTGTCTGGCTATCATCCAACTCAGACTGAACAAAGCGCTCAAACAGATGTTCTGCGACAACCAGCTCCAGTTTGATCTGAAAATGTTCTGCTAAAATGCTTTGCAATACACGCGGTGAACCCACCTTACGATTCTGTTCGCCAGATTCTGTTTTAATGTTGAACGTCGAGTTGAGTAGCGAACGGGTTTTATCCAACTCTTTATTCGTGACCATTAAGTTATTCACAAACACCGCGTTAGGGTGTCGATGGGAATAAAAATGCCCTACCGAGCAATCCGCCTCAGAATAGTGAGCAAAATCAAAACGATACAATGTGAAATAGTCACCGTCTTTGACGATCTGTACATCCCATTCCCCCCCTTCAAGAGGAAGCATTCGGTAATGCTCAAAGCCAGACTGCTGTTCTTGTTGAGTGCTTAAACTTAGTGGCGACAGAGGACCATTGCCACCAAAACCAGTGTCGATCAAATACATCTCATTGTTTAGCGTTAACAAGGTGACACGATGAGTCCTTCCCACCGCCCTTTCTAGATTATTATTAAGGACACGGGCCAATTTCAGTTGCACGTCATAACCTAACGCTTTTAATAGCTCAAACGTCAGTTTGTTATGCTCAAAGCAATAAGCGCCTAAACCGCGAGTGACAATTTTTTCGCTGACGTCTTCCAAGTCCAGAGAAATATCGTCCCCTAATACAACCGCCAAATTATTAAAACTAAACTCCGCCACATGTCGACGCTGTAGCTCGCAAACAAAATCCAGACTGAGCGAATCGGGCACCGTCAGATCAAGACGGACTAGATATTGATTTAACGCTAAAGGAAATGACATGACTTTTCTCCCTAATGATTCGTCTTGTTATTAATCGTGCCAAGGTCGCTATTTAATGCTTGATAACTGGCTTGCTTCGTATTCTTCAAAGCCATTTTCTAGAGCGGGAAAAATATCCACCACCTCAAAATACGGCACAGTAAAAACTTGACTGTCTCTTAGGGCTTCGATTAAGAAATAATAGTGTTGTAAATTCTCGGTTTCATAGACTGCTATATCACTGCATCGAGTGGTAAAGGCTTCGCAGTCATACAAGCGGACAGACACATCTGGGTAACGGGCAAAAATATCCCCTATTGTTTCGGTAAAATAACGGTTCCGCTCTTCACGGCTCAAAGACAGCCACGCAGCGGTGGCATTCATATGAACAAAAAAGGTGTATTTTCTTGGCATGGTCTTTTCCCTTAAGGATCATTCATTGTTAGTGTGTTAACACTATCGAACCCTCGCCGCCAAGAAATTAACCTAGGTTAAGAAATCCCACTTTTTTATCCTCAGAGACCTTTACACACTGTCACAAGCGACGCCAAGCCGCGATTTTATCTTTAATAAACTGCAAGCCTGTTTTCAATTCATCGCGAGAAACAGGCCCGGTTAAAGACAGTCGAATCGCATTCGGCACTGGGTAAGAGCCTACTCGGAAAAAATACGCATCTCGGACAAACACGCCCGTCTCAGCCAGCTCGTTTTTGAAGGTCCGACTATCGCAGTTTTCTGGTAAATAGAGCCAAACATTAAACCCTGAGACAGCCAACCTTTTGTGAGTAGGAAACATTTTATAAAAAATCCGATAACGCGCCTTCAGTTCACGGGCGATCTCCTCTTCCACTTGTTCCATTGCCCCATTGCTCAACCAACGACAAACTAAATCCAACAAGAGTGGACTGACATGCATACAAGAGGTTCGCAGCGCCTGCTTCATCGCAGGTTGCAAAGTACTCGGCAGCACCATATACCCCACTCGAACACCGCCAGCAAAATACTTAGAAAAACTGCCAATATACAAGGTGATATCCGGTGCGATGCTAACCAAGGGAGAGCAGCGTTCATCAGGCTGGCAGTACATCACATCATCTTCGATAATCAACACATCAAAGCGACGGCAAATTTCAATAATTTTTAACCGCCTCGAATCACTTAACCTGACACCCGTTGGGTTTTGAATGGAAGGGGTGAGGTACAAAAGTCGAGGACGGTGCCGTTGACACTGCAGAGCTAAATCATCGGGAATCAAGCCCTCTTCATCCATCGCAACGGGGACCGCTTTACGCTCCTGTTGGGCACAGGTGTTAATTAACTCACCGTAACATAAACCTTCCAATAAAATACTGTCACCGCTTCGCGTTAAGGCTTGTAGCACCACACTTAAGGCATGTTGCCCACCATAGGTCCATAACAACCGTGACGCATCCAGATCCCATTGCCAGCGCTCGTTCAACCAGGTTTGCAATGTTGTACTATGACCTTGTAAACCATCTGAGATAAAATAATCCAACACCGCCCGTTGAGCGTTAGGCTCACTAACTAAAGCTTCTAACGACTCGCTCAAGCGCTTTTGCTGTCCCAAAATCAAAGGTCGGCACAAACACAAATCCATCCCCCCTCGGCTGGCGATGGGATGATAATACTCCTCTTGAGTCTTCACCTTATCTTTGACATAAGTACCACTACCAACAACAGGAACCGTTACACCGCGCCGTTCTAACTCTTGATAAGCTCGGGTAATCGTTCCTACGGTTACACCCAGCTGATAAGACAAAATTCGTTGCGATGGCAGTTTGGTATTTGGCTTGAGCTCCCCGCGAATCACCGCTTCTTCAAACACATCAGCAAGCACTTTGTACTTAGGCCCAACTCGACCGACTATATCTGGAACAAACATTGTCACCTTTGTCATAGAGACACTTTGTTAAAATAACCAGCATATTCAAGGATGGGAGACAGGTAAATCATTTAAATGTCATGGTGACACTTAAGTCTTACTAAAAGGAATAAGACTCTGTTTAGAATGGCTATTGTATGACGACTCGCACATAAGAGCGCTCATCTATAAAACCACTAAACGATAAGGATTCATTATGTTATGGAGTTTGTTGCCTTCGCTGTGTCTCTTCAGCTTCGTTGCGGCCGTCACACCAGGCCCCAATAACTTTCTGCTTGCCAGTTCTGGCTCCCAATTTGGCTTTCGTCGAACCCTTGGCCATGTGGCGGGTATTCGTCTCGGGATTATTGGCCTGCTGTTGTTAAGCGCTATCGGCATTGGGGCATTAATTGAACGTTACCCCATTCTCCATGACGTGCTGAAATATATTGGCATTGTCTATATGAGCTATTTGGCCTTAAAACTGGTCTTTAAAAACAGTGTGTTACAGCAAGGAAACGCTCATCAACCTATTCATTGGCGACAAGCGGCGCTCTTTCAAATGGTCAATGTCAAAGCATGGGCAGCCAGCTTGTCTTTAGTCGCTACCTACTCTTTGGTATCAGACTATTGGCTATCGGTGTTATGGATCATCATGGCCTTTACTGGCTGTGGGTTGATCGCCAATTTCTGCTGGGTTGGCATGGGCAAAGCCGCTAACCGTTTATTCAATACCCCCAGCAAAATTCGCCTGTTTAACTATGGACTTAGCTTTCTTACCATCGCGACAATTGTGCCGCTTTTGTTTGAGGCTTAGTAAAAGCAACGAGAATTGATACTTGCTCCTCAAGGTATCAATTCTCCTAGCGAAAAAGTTTTACTGTCTTACTTCCATAATCAGTCTCGATTTTGCAGCTTTCTCGATTTCTGCATTGACCGTTTTGGTGTTTTCCTGATCAAGGAAAGCATCCCATTCATCCAGCAGTAATGGCCCCTTCGTATGGGATAACAACCATAAGATGCATTTCTTAGAGTATTGTCCATCGGACAAGCTTGAAGACGATGTCTCTTCCCAAGGGTACATGACCTTAAAAGAAGGATTGAAATAAATAGCATCGTACTTATCGCGAAACGCTTTCAAGAAATTGGATTTACCCGAGCCGTTTTTCCCTTTTAGAGAAAATCGTCCCAACCCTTTAGGGGTAAGCTCATTTTGGTCAAAAAGCTTCTCACCTTTATATAGGCGCACATTGTCATTAAAGCTAAAAGCAGGCTTTTCAATCTCTTTAGCAAAGCACGAGAGCATTTTTAATCGACCTTTGAAAGAAGAAAACGAAATAACAA
This sequence comes from Marinomonas spartinae, assembly GCF_900089775.1. GTDB lineage: Bacteria > Pseudomonadota > Gammaproteobacteria > Pseudomonadales > Marinomonadaceae > Marinomonas > Marinomonas spartinae. Next base: position 656,922 of record NZ_FLOB01000001.1, on the reverse strand, counting down.
TCGATACGATCTCTGTTGCAGAATTGAGCAGTTGATAGATTCTTGTCAGATTAATAACAATCGCTAATTTTATACCAACACCAACCCCTGTTTTCAGCAAAATATACAAAACCAATAAGGTCGTTGGCATCAATGAGGCAAAAGCAATAATGAGCATTACAGAGGATTGAAAGACTTCTTCTTTTACTCTGCTCGCCAGATAAACATCAATTTTATTCTTTAGTTTTTTAATAAAATAGGCGTAACTCACCCGCGATCCATGATGTGTGTTGTCATGAGTCAACGACAGTAAAGACACAAGCCCTGAACCAGACTCGGATACCCTCAAAGCGAATGCTTCAAGCTTTCTTGAAACAAGGTACTTGATCAAAACAACAAGCATCGCGCTGATCGCGATACTGATTATAAAACGAGCGTCAATAAAGACCGATATAACGATCAGACTCAGAAAGAAATTCAGAAAAGCAGATGTTCCAAAAGAAATATAACCTATAAAGTCAGAAATAATTTCTTTTCCTTGAGAGCTTAACACTCCAAGTGGTTCACCTTTTATAAAGGGCGATGTGGATGCTTTGTATCGATCAACAGAAGAGAGCCAAAACACCTTGAATACGCCACAAATCCATTTTTGATTAAAGACATCGGATAAACTAGCGGCAACATGAGGAAGAACCATTGATACCACATAGACCACTAACCAAAAATTGAAATTATTCTCATCTATCTTAAATCCATTAATAGAGCGGATTAATTTTATAGACGCATAGACGGATAGCGCAATGAATGATTGATGCACTAGAATAGAAAGAAAGGTAAAAACAGAAAATTGATTAAAATACGGCGACGCCACTCGCCTTAAGTGAAAAATTTTAGACATAGTAAACCCTTAAAAAAATTTTTAATTTCATAACACTTAAAAATATTTTAAGAATCGATCTACATCGTCATTCGCTTCCGTTCAATATGGCATGTGACCTGAGCATATACTAAAAAGGCACGAATAATCTAGACGCCACCTTCCACCTTTTTGAAAGGATAAAACCCTACCTTGACTGTCATTATGTTTCGAGGCCCTAATGATGGAAGCTGCGTTCTCACCATCACAACAATTATGTACTACAGAAGCCTTACCAATAATAGGTATATAGATCGAGAAGGAACTATCGTATGCTACCCCCTACGATAAGCGTGCACCTGAAATAATTCCTCGTTTTTCACTAGGGAAAATTCTCATAGACGCTGATAAGCCGATAGGAAGAATGAGGTAGTTATGGTCATCAAAACCCCACGAACAGCGCTGATCACACTTATATTGGTGACCTTCGTATGGGGGTCTGAATTCACTTTAATTGATTTGGCAATGAAGGTTATTCCGGTTAATACCTTTAATGCAGTACGTTTTACATTAGCAGGCTTATCACTTATCCCTTTGCTTTTACTCTCAAAAGAGAAAGTGTTAAGAGCACAAATACTTCCTTTATTTGGCAAAGGAGCCACGCTTGGTTTTGTGCTATTTATTGCCTTTTATACACAAACAGAAGGGCTCAAATACACCAGCGTATCGAATGCCGGTTTTATCACCAGTCTAGCGACACCATTAGTCCCTATATTAGGCTTTTTACTCTTTAAAACTCGCGCGAATCGCTTTGTTTGGTTAGGGATTGTACTGGCAACGATAGGTCTCTATTTACTCACAGTCGGGGACAAATTAGCGTTTAATAAAGGGGACTATATCGTCCTTATTTGTGCATTTGCGTTTGCCGTTCATATGCTTTTAACGGGACGCTTTGTCGTCTCTCTGCCGATCATCCCACTTACTATCATTCAATTGTTCGCGGTGGGGGTTTACAGTACCATTAGCGCGTTTGTTTCCCCCAACCCTGCGTTTTACCTAGCTGGGAATCCACCACTTAGTTGGCAAGAATGCATTTTTTCTCCCATCGTTTTAGGCACTATTTTGATAGCAAGCTTACTTGGGACCGCTTACGCCTATTGGGCACAATCAGCCTGTCAGAAATTATTACCTGATTATAAAGTCGCTTTAGTATTCACTCTAGAGCCCATATTTGCTTACCTAACAGCTTGGCTGATTCTGGGTGAAAAGCTTGGTCTATCAGGTGCTATCGGTGCCCTCAGCATTCTAGCAGGTGTGATTTTGGCAGAAACCGGTGACAAGTTTTTACTGCGAAAAAGAACAACACATGTTGCATCTCCCCATTCAAGCAAATAAATAGAGACCTTTGCCTAACTGACACGAAAAGGCTAGGCTTTCCACACCAGCTCAACCTATCGTTTTCTCAAACCACTCCACATCCCAGTATTGGCCAAACTTTCGACCTACTTCCCGGTAGACGCCAACGGATTCAAAACCAAATTTTTCATGGATAATTTGTGATGCTTCATTCGGTAAGGTGATGCCAGCGTACGCACGATGCACGTCTTCTGCTTCCAACAATTCAAATAATTCAAGGTATAACGCGGTTCCCAACCCTCGACCTTTGGTATTGGGATCAAGATAAATACTCACTTCCACAGACGTTTCATAGGCGCGTTTGGGTTTGAATCGGCTACTGCAAGCGTAGCCAATTACTTCATCGTCCTGCTCCACGACCAGTAATCGGTATCGACCCGTTGTGTCAAACTGAGAAAACCAAACGGCTCTGCTTTCCAATGTGTATGGCTCTATATCAAAGGTAGTGGGGGTATTTACAATGTAGTGATTATAAAGATCGGTTAAGGCCGCTAAATCCTCAATAACAGCGGGGCGAATTTGCACACTCATTTTGCTCTCCAATGACAATACTCTTAGGCTGAAGCGATTCTCCTGTTTTACCACGCTTTACATTGCTGTAGTAAACAATTTGATCTGCTGTAAGTTCACCAACCGTGACATCGGAAGCGTATCATTGGTATTTTCAATGTCTTAGAAAGAACGCCTTATAAAAATAAGGTGCTCCACAGGCTTAATCCCATTCTGAAAAAGGGTTTTCCCAACCCACCCATACTTTTGGCCCTTGTGCCATTTCTTCATCGGTTAGCAAGCAAGCGTCCAAGTTGGCTCGCAAGGCATCTTCATCCATATCCATGCCGATTAAAACCAACTCCTGACGAGCATCGCCCACCTCGTCATGCCATTTTTCATGGATCCAAGCAACAGACTCTTCATCCTGTGGCCAGCGATCTTTTGGCACAGAGACCCACCAATATCCCGCAGGGCCGTGTCGTGCTGCGGCTCCCGCTTGCGACCAAGACCCCGCTTTGGTTGGATCTGACGCTAACCAAAAATACCCTTTTGAACGCACGACTCCCGGCCACTCTTGGTTAACAAGCTGATAAAAACGGCTTGGATGGAATGGCCTACGTGCGCTGTAAACAAAGCTACTAATGCCATATTCTTCCGTTTCTGGTACATGGGTACCACGAATTTCTTGTAGCCAAGCGGGCGCTAAAGAGGCTTGTTCAAAATCAAACAGCCCTGTATTTAAAACACGGTCTAATGGCACCTTACCAAACTGAGCTATTTCAATTTTCGCTCTTGGATTCAAGCTACGTAGAATCGCTATCAATCGGTCTCGATCTTCTTCGCTCACCAAATCCACTTTATTAATGACCATCACATCGCAAAACTCGATTTGTTCAATGAGTAGATCAACGACTGTTCGGTCGTCTTCCTCCCCTAACGATTCCCCACGAGTCTGTAAATCATCTTGTGAGCTATAATCACGAAGAAAATTAAACGCGTCTACCACGGTCACCATGGTATCCAGTTGTGCCACCTCATTCAGACAACGGCCATCTTCCCCTTCAAAAGTAAAGGTTTCCGCAACGGGTAACGGCTCTGAAATACCGGTTGATTCAATCACCAGCTGATTAAATTTTCCTTCCTTGGCAAGTCGCTCTACCTCAATAAGCAAGTCTTCCCTTAACGTACAGCAGATGCAGCCATTGCTCATTTCAACCATTTTTTCATCGGTACGAGAAAGCTCTGCTCCTCCTTCTCGAATCAACGCAGCATCAATATTGATCTCACTCATATCATTCACAATCACGGCAACCCGTCGACCTTCGCGATTGGTTAAAATGTGGTTGAGTAAGGTCGTTTTACCTGCTCCAAGAAAACCAGACAACACAGTGACTGGCAGTTTTTTATTCGTAAAGCGACTCATTGGATGTTCATTCATATAATGCCCTACATGAAGAAAGGTGATTGATAGGTCTAAGATTAACGATTTGATGGAATTCAATACGTCAAGATAATTATGTTATAACATAGCAAATATACTTATGACAAATCCCATGTTCGACGGAAGTGACCTAACAACATCAAGGTTAGAAAACCTCGACGACTCCAGCTACATGGCAAGAGAGAGTTTTAGAAGGCGGCTCGCCAAACAATTGTTTGTAATCTTTGGCGAATTGACTTAGATGCCAAAAGCCCCATTGAGCAGCAATATCACTGACGGTTTGTCCGCTTGTTGCATGAAGTAATGAACGGCGTACACCATTAAGCCGACTAGCACGTAGATATTGAATTGGACTCACACCTAGAATACTTTCAAAACTGTACTGCAAGGTTCGGCGGCTCACGCTGCAGACTTCACACAGTTGCGTGATGGTAACGGGCTCGTCCAAATGGTTATCTAAAAATTGACGCGCCACATCAACCACTCGTTTTCGATGGAAATAACTTTGCGTTTTCGCGGGCTTAGGCGTTTCCACTTTCAGCACTTCCAGCAAGGCCATCATGATAATGTCGTGCTGCAAACGCGGCGGGGTCGCGGTATTGTGAGTGGATAATAAGCGAGCCAGCAAAAAACGCACATCGGCCAAGGTTTTATTGGGGACGCCAAGGCGTCCGTAGGCGGTCAGTTCTCGCCAATTCAGATCAACTCCATGAATATTTGCCATGTTTACCAAAGACTCACGATCCACTACTAACCCATAGAGGTCGTAATTCTCAGGCGTCGTTAGCTGAAATTCACAATCACCGGGCCGACACATAATGGTGTCCGGCCGAATCGTCAAACCGTTAATGCGGCTTTCCTCTTGACCCACTAAAGGAATTCCTAACCAAATGGAATCCGGCCAGACCACACATTTCTGCTGCAGTGCCTGACTAGTATGTTCGCGAAAAACTTGTAGACCGCTTAATGGCAGCTCAATAATGCGCCCATAAAAGCGTCCTCGACTAATTTGATCGTATTCTTGTTGCCAATTGGTGAGGTTGCTGGCATGCAGGTCGGCATCATATGCGTCGGATACATGAAGCGGAACGCCCTTATTCGGTGCAAAAGTGGATTCAAACAGCATATACTCTTCCTGTAGCATGGTTATTTATATTGCCAAAATCGCTCTTTTAAACCATAACCTACTGAAATAATTAGACATTTATGATTTTGCCATTATTCGTTAACAGAATGACGGACATAATTATTATTGTGTAACCAGCAAAACTTATGCCGCTCAGAAGGCTTTTTAGTCGCATAAGTCATGTATTCAAGTAAACGGAACTTTATGTGAGTGGGAGCAACTCCCCCTCAAATGGAACAGGATCTTTACAAACTGAGTTTGTAAAGGACGAATAACATAGGTTGAGAGGTCACAATGACAACACAAACATTAAAACCCACCTTAGGCACCATACACTTATGGGCCATCGCCGTTGGGCTCGTTATCTCTGGAGAGTATTTTGGTTGGAGCTATGGGTGGGGAGTCGCCGGTACGTTAGGTTTTTTGGTCTCCGCCGTTGTTGTCGCCATTATGTACACGTGTTTTATCTTCAGCTTTACCGAATTAACCACTGCCATTCCCCATGCGGGAGGACCGTTTGCCTATAGTCGACGGGCATTTGGCGAAAAAGGTGGTTTAGTTGCGGGGCTTGCTACCTTAATCGAATTTGTCTTTGCACCACCCGCCATCGCGCTGGCCATTGGCGCTTATTTAAATGTTCAATTCCCTGAATTAGACCCGAAAACAGCGGCCGTTGGAGCCTATATTATTTTTATGGGGCTAAATATTCTGGGAGTTAAAATTGCCGCCACTTTTGAACTGATTGTAACTGTACTGGCAGTCATCGAACTGCTTGTTTTTATGGGCGTCGTCGCCCCAGGTTTTAGCTTCAGCAACTTTGTTATTAATGGCTGGAGCGGTTCTAACACCTTCTCCTTGGGATCCATGTCTGGCATTTTTGCGGCTATTCCTTTTGCCATCTGGTTTTTCTTAGCGATCGAAGGGGCCGCTATGGCAGCCGAAGAAGCGAAAGACCCCAAACGTACCATTCCCAAAGCCTATGTTAGCGGCATTCTGACCTTAGTCTTCTTGGCCATGGGCGTGATGATTATGGCTGGCGGCGCGGGTGATTGGAAAACACTATCCGGCATCAATGATCCACTTCCACAGGCTATGAAAATGGTTGTCGGTGAACATTCTGGCTGGTTACACATGCTGGTCTGGGTTGGCTTGTTTGGCCTTGTCGCTTCATTCCACGGCATTATCCTGGGTTATTCTCGCCAAGGTTTTGCCTTGGCTCGCGCCGGTTATTTACCTGCGGGTCTAGCTAAATTGTCGCGTTTTCAAACACCACACCGTGCGACTATCGCCGGTGGAATCATCGGTATTGCCGCCATTTACAGTGATGGCATTATCAACCTACAGGGTATGAGTTTAACCGCAGCCATGATTACCATGGCGGTATTTGGCGCTATTGTGATGTACATCATCAGCATGTTAAGCCTGTTCAAGCTGCGTAAAACAGAACCTAATCTAGAGCGTACTTTCAGTGCCCCAGGGTACCCTATCGTACCAGCAATTGCGTTGACCCTAGCTGTCGTCTGCTTGATTGCGATGGTGTGGTTTAACCTTGTTATTGCACTGATTTTCTTAGGCTTTATGGTCATCGGTTTTATTTATTTTTCTCTTACCAAGCACCAACGGGACAACGCGCAGGGTGATGTCATGTTAAGTGGTTCCAACTCGATCTAAACTGGTAACTACTTTGCATGTCAGCATAGAGGTGGTACGTTCAACAACGTACTACCTTTTATCCGTTAACAGGTCACCGTTTTATACTTAACGTCGAAATAATAAGAGGCGTAACTGACTGATGAACCATTCAGACTCCAAGTTTTCCTTTCGCTATACCCTTGGTGAACGCACCTTTGGCTTTGTTAACCTTGCTGATTTAATGGCCAAAGCCACTCCCGCTCGCTCGGGAGATCGGCTAGCAGGGGTCGCCGCCCAAAACGCTGAAGAACGCGCTGTCGCGCAGATGACACTAGCTGACGTCCCCCTTAAGCTTTTCCTTGAAGAACTTTTGGTTCCCTATGAAGACGATGAAATTACTCGGTTAATCATTGATGAGCATGACAAACAGGCCTTTTCTCCTATATCTCACCTGACGGTCGGTGGTTTTCGGGATTGGCTATTAAGTGATTTGGCTACTAGCGAGATGCTCACGCAAATCCGCCCTGGTGTCACACCAGAAATGGCGGCAGCGGTCAGTAAAATAATGCGTAACCAAGACCTCATTATCGTGGCGAAAAAATGTCATGTAAAAACGGCATTTCGCAATACCATTGGCTTGCCTGGTCATTTATCCACTCGCTTACAACCAAACCATCCGACGGACGATTTAACGGGTATCGCGGCGAGCATGTTGGATGGTCTGTTATACGCTAACGGAGATGCCGTCATCGGTATTAATCCCGCGACTGACAATGTGCAGCAAGCAACGCGCTTAATCAAAATGATGGACGACGTCATCCAGCACTATGAGATTCCCACCCAATCCTGTGTGTTAACCCATGTCACCAATACCCTCGAATGCATCGAGCAAGGCGCCCCTGTGGATTTGGTGTTCCAATCCATTGGCGGTACACAAGCCACTAATGACAGTTTTGGGTTTAATCTTGCCAATTTAGCTGAAGCCCAAGCGGCCGCTTTATCACTTAAGCGGGGCACCGTCGGCAACAACGTCATGTATTTCGAAACAGGACAGGGTAGCGCGTTATCAGCCAACGCCAATCATGGTTTGGATCAACAGACCTGTGAGGCACGAGCCTATGCTGTGGCACGCAAATTCAGTCCGCTACTGGTTAACACGGTTGTCGGTTTTATCGGTCCTGAATATTTATACGATGGCAAAGAAATTACCCGAGCGGGGCTCGAAGACCACTTCTGTGGCAAGCTACTTGGCTTACCTATGGGATGTGATGTGTGTTATACCAACCATGCTCAAGCCGATCAAAACGACATGGACAACTTACTAACGTTGCTCGGCGTCGCTGGCTGTACTTTCGTGATGGGGATTCCTGGTTCAGACGACATCATGCTCAACTACCAGACAACTTCCTTCCACGACGCCCTATATGCTCGAAGAGCACTGGGGCTAAAACCCGCCCCCGAGTTCGATGCTTGGCTCGCCAAGATGGGGATTTTTAAGAACAACGAACAGTTTGTTTTAAATCAGCAATTACCCGATGCTTTTTATAAGCCCTTAAACCGTCTGATTGGAGGCCAATAATGGGCACAGACGATGCGAAAAATCGAATGGATTCAACGCCGCCTTCCGATCTAGAATCAAACGAAGCGGTGACAGAGAATATATGGCACAAACTCAACGCCTTTACGGATGCCCGTGTGGGTCTGGGACGTTCCGGTATTAGCGTACCGACAAAGCACTTATTAGCCTTTCAATTGGCTCATGCCCAGGCAATTGACGCGGTGCATACCCATTTGGATAGCAAAGGACTCGCGACTCAACTCATGGCACAGGATTGGGCTCCTCAGTCTGCGCCTTTGTTTTTACACAGCCGAGCAGAGGATCGTGCGACTTACTTGCAGCGTCCTGATTATGGTCGACGACTGAATGATGAATCCGCCCGACTTTTAGATGAGTACCAAGCCAGTTATCCACAGGGGTATGATCTGGTAATTGCCGTTGTGGATGGGCTATCTTCTCTAGCCATTGAGCAAAATACCCAGCCCTTTCTCAATGCCTTGTTTTCCATATTAGGCAATCAGTCGCCTTCTTGGACAATCGCTCCTTTATGCCTAGTAGAACAAGGCCGCGTCGCCATTGGCGATGATATTTGTGAGCGCCTTAACGCTAAATGCGTGTTGGTACTCATTGGTGAACGTCCTGGATTAAGCTCACCAGACAGTTTAGGCTTGTACCTTACTTGGGGAGGCAAAGTCGGCTATACCGATGCGTATCGCAATTGCATCTCAAACATTCGCCCTGCCGGACTGAATTATCAGGAAGCGGCTCGCAAGGCGTTTTATTTATTAAAAGAAGCCAAACAATTGAAGCTATCTGGCGTGAAACTTAAAGATCGCTCGAATGACGATCTTGTCATTGATACAGGCCACTCCACACGTAACTTCCTAACGGCTTCGGACTGACGGTTTTATACAAACGGCATGGTAAAGCCTGTATGGATAATTACTTTGAAACACATACGTAACATTAACGTACTATGCTATAAATTAGAGCGCAATCCATGTCATCATTAGTGAACTTATGAGGTAGTAGCATGAAAATGAAAGGCCAAATCGATAGTGTTTACCCGCCAGCTAAAGAGTCAAAAAAGAAGGGCAAAAAAGCGTCTAAAAAAACCGCCCAAGACAAACAAAAGGGTAAAACTAAGAGTAAGAAAAAAAAATCGGCCGACATCGTTACTCCCACTACAGTTTTAGAACAGGTTGAATCGGTCATTGCGCCCGTAAAAGAAGCCACACAGGCCGTAAAAGAAACCCTCGAAGAAACCATTCAAGCCTTAGAAAAAAGCCATACTCCAGTCACTGATGACTCCCCAGCCGTGCTGGATGAAACCGACGACGGCAAGACAAAAAATCCCATTGCACGAGCCTCTAAGAATTCGCAACCTCTTGTTGACGATGACAAACAAAAGACCATGCAACGAATCATCAAACAATTGATTATGGGTGATATTAGTCAAGGAGAAGCGCTGAAAATATTGCGCATTCAAGTGCTCGGTTTAAAACAAGAAGACTTCGCCACTCTCGTTGGCGTTTCCCGCAAAACCCTTTCTGAAAACGAAAACGATAAAGGTAATTACACTGCGGACATAGTGAACAAACTGTTCCAACCCTTCGACTTAAAAGTTGGACTCTTGCCCAACTCCGTCAAGACCTTAGAAAGATTACTGGTTTCCAAAAATAGTTAGCTTATCCTATGACAAGGATGTCGTCTGAACTACTTTACCTTGTAAAGAAAGATGCGTTGTATTCCATTTTACTTGCCAGATCAAAATCTTTCTCAGAAAGCCCACCCACATCATGAGTTGTCAGTTGTATTTTGACGGTGTTGTAGACATTGAACCACTCAGGATGATGATCTTTCTTTTCCGCATAAATCGCGCACAGGGTCATAAAGCCAAAGGCTTGCTGAAAATCTTTAAACTTGAAGGTTTTACTGAGCTTGTCGTCTTCCAATGTCCATTTAGAATCGGATTTTTCATTAAGAGAATGTAGGGCCTGTTGAACGTCGTTGTCATTGAGCTTTTGTAATGTCATAACGTCTCCTAAATAATTAACCATTAATACATAGAGATAGCTTGTTTTGCCATACCATATAACACTCTAGTCATCATGGAAAACAGTTTTTTAATTAAAGCTAAAGTGATATCAGTAATATCTATAGCAAGATTACAAAAAACAGCCATATAACCTAAGATGCCTTTAACATCTTCATGTTTACCCTTAGATATCAAAGCAATATCGTTAATAGCTCTAGCTAAAAGATCATATGCTGTTGCAGAGGATAAGAATGCGTTATTAACAATAGTAGATAAAGCATAACCAGAATCAATTAATAAAGATACGATCGCATTATGGATTATTTGTAATGTTTTTTGAGAATAATTCGCCTCAAATCTCAGTTTGTAATCTAGCTTCATCCGCTTTCTGGCAGTTAATGAGTTTTTTCTACTTGCCATAGCTTCATATGAATCGTATTTACTTGCAGTATTAATATAGCCTGGAGTAGGAAGATTCATAGCATGAGACTTAATTGACATACGGGCACCACTAGTGGCAGTTAGAAGATACTCATCATTCACATGCATAAAAGGCCATAGTGGAATCATAGGAACGATATCAGTACCATGAGTGACCCTGTAAGTAGGAATAAAACTCTTAGCTTGTTTCACATAAGATTCACAACCAACTCTGGGCGCACCAAACGTATATACAGCAACGGGGATATTTAACTCATGTTTTATCCAAGACGCGATTAGTGTCGCTATAGCACCACCAAGACTATGCCCTACACAGTGAATATATTTTGGTCTGTGGGCAAGTATATAGCTTTGGATGCTCTCTCTTAAACTACTAAAAATTTTATAAAATCCGGCATGAACCATTTGCCCACCTGGGCCTGTTACCATCCCTACATTGATGTTTGTCAACCAATCTCGACCTGTATTCGTTCCCCTTGTTGATATTACAAGGTGATCTTTAAATCCCTTACCTTTACCTCGACCCATTACAGCAAATCCGATTTGTTTATCCATTAGCTGGTATATTAACCCTCCTGCTATACCTTTCACACCACCTTTTTTAAAATCAATTTCAAAACATTCTGTAATATCTTCATCTATATAAGATTCATCATATCCTGAAGGTACACCACGAACAAAATCATAAGGCAAGTCTGCTAGCTTAGATGCAACTTTTGGAGTTAAAATGTTCATAAAAATCCTTTTATTTAGTCATTAAAAACTTTAGAAATTTCAAAATTATCTTCCCAGCGACAAATACTATGTGCTGAATACTCATATAGTGAAGACCTCTCAGACGAAGTCCTATCATAAAATTTAAAACTGACTTTAGGGTTAGATAATTCACATAACATATTTTCTAATTTTTTCGCATAGGCAAATATTACATTATAGCCAGGTTGTTTTGATTTCCAAATGACATAAATCTTCCCATCATAATCTGCATAGATATATTGAAAAATTCTAGATTCATTAAATAATTTATTAGGTACCCTTGATTTTATGCTATAGGAATTAAATGAAAAACTCCCATCACTATCAGATATTACACTATCAGTATATTCATGTTCACCTATATAATTCAAAGACCTAATAATTTCAATATTATTCAACGGCGTCCCGTTAAGAAGTAGTTTACCATGCACTTCAGGGCATAGAGTAACGTTTTCTTTTTTTAAGAAACTAAACATAAAAAACCTATAAAATTGAAGTTTTTCTCATAAAAACACTCTAGTTATCATCAAAAGACTCGACAACATCAAAATTATCACTCCAATAACACCGAGTTAGCACCCAACATTTTTCTTTTAAAGAAGCATCATCAAACTCTCCCTTAACTATATTATTGGATATATCACAATCTAAGCTTCCTAACTTTTCTTTAAAAGAATCTAGTTCATTTATTCCTGGCTGGACTGTTGCCCATAAGGTATAAATATCATCTTCATCATACTCTTCAATAGCAATAACTTGATGAACAGAGTTCTTCCTAAAAGGGTTGTTCGCAAAAAAAGAAAAAACACTGTATTTAGGAAAGCTAAATACACCATTATTATCCGTCTCAGCATAGTCCTGATACAGAGCAATACCATAGTAATTTAGGCTACGAGTAACAGTAACATTACTCAACGGCTTGCCATTAAGCACAGCACGTCCCTTGATTTGAGGACACATACAAGCTTCTTTTTTAAATAGACTAAGCATTAAAATATTCCCTATATAAAACAGCCAATTCCATTACCCTCCTTTTTCATTATTAGGTCAAGAAGTAAACTGTGACCAACTACATGCATTTTTAGCTCGCCTTGACTATACTGGCTAAAATAGCGTTCAAGCTGACCTTTAAAAGAATTAAAGGTATGATTAAATCCCACATGAACAGGTTGATTATTGCTACAAGTACTAAGATCATAGTTTAAATCCGTAATAGCATCACGATTTTTTGCAGTTCCACGCAAGGCTAAGACATATTAACCTTCATATATCCCTTTTCCCTTAGCAATACAGCCAAATTTGGTAGAGTGATTAAATAGTCTTTCTAGAACAGATCCACTTACTCCACTAATAAAATCAGGTTCCAGGGAAAAAAAAGAGCTAATCCTTCTATAATATAAAGAACGAACAATATCTTCTCCATCCAAAGAGTCATAGGCAACAGAGGAAAATTAGCTGCTATATTTGGAGTCAAAACATTCATTTTTATTTCCTTATAATATTAACTATAATTAATTCTGTTAGAGCTCTTAATTTAAAAAGACTATAAATAAGAATCCTTGTCAACAATCTCAAAATCTTCTTTCCAACGACAAATACTAAAAGCTTCATGTTTATAGCCTTCTACTTTTATATTCTGAAATTTCAACAATACTTCTTCGTCTTTTATATCAGCTTTCAATGCCTTTAATTTATTAGCATACTCTTCTCGAAATTTATACGATGAAAGTCTAGAAATCCATAAAGTGTATTCTATTTCTTGATACATAAAATAAATTGCTTGTGATGTAAAAACCTCAGCAAAGGGAACGGCGGGTTGACCAGAGCGAATATTTACCTCAGGAAGAGAGAAAGCACCATTTTCATCTGTAAAGGTATGATCTTCAACATATTTACCATCGGAAAAACTAAGAGTACGTTCAATTTTCACATTCGCTAAGGGCTTACCATGGTCGGTAATTTGTCCTATCACCTCAGGGCAAAGGTGCACTTTGTAAGCCCCAATATGATTACCCAGTTTTCTAAGCATGTTTAACAATGACATAGCAAGAAACCTTATAAAAAAGGGGTGTGAAGGTAATTATGGATAGGTACTTCTAACACTTCCAGTCCTTGGTGAAGGTTCACATCCCTTTGTATTGTCGTTAGTCACCTAATGATACCCAGAGCCATATAAATTGCAACGACTAGCTAGGGTACTGATAACAGGGTGTCATTAGTGTACTATAGAGCGACTCTCTACTCTAACTAAGCAATTGCCGCAAAGTCAGCATCAATCTCTGGAGTTAAGACATTCATATATACCTCCTTATAAGTTACGAGCCATTATCTTTTTAGTAGAATTAAGTCCTAAATATTTCTCTACATCCATTATTCTATAGTCATTTTCCCATATACAAATACTATTAGCACGATTCGTATATTCCCCAGACTTATCACTTTTAAAATTAAAAAGTGTTTGATCGTTAGATATATCACCAATTAGAGAGCCTAGTTTTTTAACATATGCTTCACTTTGCTTTATACCCGACAGCCTTGCCCCCCATAAAATATACTCATTATTTTTATAAGAAAAACAAATTGCTTGCGATGTAAAAACCTTAGCAAAGGGAACGGCTGGTTGACCAGAGCGAATATTCACCTCAGGAAGAGAGAAAGCACCTTTTTCATCTGTAAAGGTATGATCTTCAAAATATTTACCATCGGAGAAACTAAGAGTACGTTCTATTTTCACATTCGCTAATGGCTTGCCATGGTCGGTAATTTGACCTTTCACCTCAGGGCAAAGGTGCACTTTGTAAGCACCAATATGATTACCCATTTTTCTAAGCATGTTTAACGGTGACATAACAAAAGACCTTTACACTTCCTTATATTATTAAACTCAATTGGCATTTTGATCTTTATTTATCCCGGAAAGATCAAAATAAGAGCCTTTATCTATAATCTCAAAATCATCATTCCAGCGACAAATACTAACCGCTTCAAACTTATATCCTTCTTTATTTCTATCTTTAAATTTGAACAAAACTTTTTCGTTTTTATATCTGCATCTAACGTTGCCAATTTAGCAGCAAACTCTTCTCGAAATTTAAATGATGTCTGCATAGCCCCCCACAAACAATACTTTTCCTGCTCAAGCAATAAAAATATCCCTTGTGAAGTAAAAATTTCAGCAAAGGGAACGGCTGGCTGGCCGGAGCGAATATTCACTTCTGGAAGATAGAATTCTCCATTTTCATCTGTAAAGGTATGATCTTCAACATATTTACCATCGGAGAAACTAAGGGTACGTTCGATTTTCACATTCGCTAAGGGCTTACCATGGTCGGTAATTTGCCCTTTCACCTCAGGACAAAGGTGCACTTTGTAAGCACCAATATGATTACCCAGTTTTCTAAGCATGTTTAACAATGACATAACAAAAGACCTTATAAAAAAGGGTTGTGAAGGTAATCATGGATAGGTGCTTCTAACGCTTCCAGTCCTCGGTGAAGGTTCACATCCCTTTGTATTGACGTTAGCACGATAATATATCTAGAAAGATGAGCGGCTAGAGGAACTTCCGTAATGACAACAAAATATTTCATTGTCATTAAGCTTTCATCTTGCCCATTTAGCTTAACCTTTTCACAGTAACGCGACTCTCGCTCGATGTCCAAGGAAGCCACTTATGATGAAAACACCCTTTACACTCTCTCCTATTAAGAGCTCGTTATGGTTAACACTTTTCATCAGCTCCGTCACCCAGGCCAACTCGACAATACCAACACCATTACCGCCTATCGGGCTGGGCTTTGAACAAACGGTTCCAGTTCCTAAAGTAGGTTACCCTTTGCCCGTGATTCAAAATGGTGCGAACAACAGTAAAGGGAATTTGAAATACAATATTGAGCAAAACCCCATCGCAACGCTACTAATCGGCATGAATCAAATTTGGACGAATGGGCTGAAGGGGTGGCAAAACGACGCCAATAGCAATGGACCAAGCAGTTTTGCCAACCAAGCCATTGTGAACCCAAAAATCTGGCAAGAAAACATTACTTATGTGATCAAGGCCACCCAGCAGCGCACAGAGAAACAAGCCATTGCCGCCTATTTGGATGATCAGCGCAGCAAAAACTACAGTGTGATTGACGGCTATGGCCCTCTGACACAAGCCTATGTAACGGCTTCTGGCGCCTATACAGACATTGATCAGCCGACGGTCAAAGACATTGTTAGCAACGCCCATTACTATGCCAAGAATAATGATGACATCAAGTTTGCCGGAAAACGAAACGCGCCATTAGGTAGTGTGTATCAGCTGGTTTACGATTTTCGCGAGGTAGCCCCAGCTTCCACGAGTGCCTCAAAGTATATTTATTCAACCCCTCGTCCATGGCGTATGGACAAAACTGGCGGAATACATTATCTAGGCACCGCGCCTTATTCTTGTGTACAGCAAAATGGTACCGTGCATTCGGACTGGCTGATTGATCAATACCAATCCGAAGTAAAGGTCGTGCCTGGACTGATGTGCTCACGTCGTCATCATGAGAGCAGCGTTGTTGCCAATAATCAGGAAAACCGCCGTAAAGATGGCGCCTATCCAAGTGGACACACCAATGCTGGTTACTTAGCGGTCATGGCCTATGCTTACGCCTTGCCACAGCGTTATTCAGAGATGCTCACTCGGGCGTCGCAATTAGGCGAGAGCCGCATTCAAGCGGGCATGCATTCCCCCGTAGATGTGATCGGTGGCCGTATTCACGCCTTAGCCGTGGCAACTTACGCGTTATCCCAAAGGCACATTCAGGCGGATGCACAAAGGGCCTATAACGACTCGCAATCCTACTTTGGTCAACAAGCTTACGCGGCCGGACAATTCTTGTATTATTTCGCTCACAACAAAGTATTGCACCCGCATGGTTTAATACTTGGCGATAAGGTCAATACCCATGTATTTGATAACAATAAGTTTGCCAATCACGAAGCGATGAAAGCCCTTTATCGATCACGACTGACCTATGGTTTTAGTCAGACAGGAAAGTTACACCAAGGGCCCGTTGTACCAGCAGGGGCTGAACTCTTACTGGCCACCAGACAGCCTTACTTAAGCCCAGCACAACGCCGTGCGGTTCTAGCAACCACAGAAGTGCCCTCTGGCTATCCTATTCTGGATCAATCAAATGGTTGGGGGCGTTTAGATTTAGTTACCGCCGCCGATGGATACGGTGCCTTTAATGGGGATGTTACGGTCAATATGGACGCCAATAAAGGCGCCTTTAATGCTCACGATTGGTGGCGTAATTCTATTTCGGGCAAGGGAAAACTAACGAAGCAAGGCTGCGGAATTCTTACTTTAACGGGCAACAGTCAGTATCATGGTGGCACGATTATCGACAATGGTGTATTGGAAGCCGCCTCAGCCCATGCCTTGGGTAAAGGCGACCTCTATCTGAAAAATGGCATCTTGGATGTGACATCAAAAGGTGCATTAAAGGTCGCGAACTACACTCAGTTGAATGGGGCCACTAAAATCGACATGGATAAAGACACCAGCCAAATTCAAGCCTCAGGAAACGTGGTTATCATTGGCGGTACATTGGCCTTAGATTTGTCGCATTTTCAACCTAAAGCAGGCAAAGGCTACGTGCTAATTGAGGGACGCCAGTTACAAGGTCAATTTGAAACCATTTCTTCCCCTCTACCAGTTCGTCTGCAATATACTGACAATAAGCTCATCGCGACCTTTCAATAAATCTGATTTTCCCCGCGAACCAAGCAATAGCCCAACAAATAGATAGGGCTATTGCCTTATTTATGCCAAATCATGCATAAAATGTGAGACCTTGGCACGATTACTGTGCTTGCCAATACTTTGTTAAAAACAGACTCAAAATGCTCATTTATCGGGATAAACTCGGCTTTCTTGTCTGTTTTTGCCGCGTCTTGGCGTCGCTCGTGACATCGAGAAAAGGTCTCAGCGTACTAAATATTTACACTTTAAATGAAAATGATTTGCATTAACGTCATTATTATATAAAAATACTGCCCTCAGACATCGACACCACATGTAATGCAGAGAGTGAATGGAATGATAGAGTCGAAAGCATTAGGATTTGACGTGAATGGCCGCGCCTTATTGGCCGACTTTTCCATGACCTTTGAGCCTGGAAAAATTTACGCCTTGGTCGGTCATAATGGATCAGGAAAATCCACTCTTCTTAAGCTGCTCGCCCAACAACAAACAGCAACCAGTGGTCATATTCTGCTAAATGGTCAAGCTATCGACTCTTGGTCCCATAAA
This sequence comes from Marinomonas spartinae, assembly GCF_900089775.1. GTDB lineage: Bacteria > Pseudomonadota > Gammaproteobacteria > Pseudomonadales > Marinomonadaceae > Marinomonas > Marinomonas spartinae. Next base: position 638,895 of record NZ_FLOB01000001.1, on the reverse strand, counting down.
CAATTTGCCCAACAAGTGGCTTATCTTCCTCAGCAAACCCCAGCAACGGACAGCTTATCGGGCAGAGACCTAGTTGGGTTTGGTCGTTATCCTTGGCACGGTTTGCTGGGCCGTTTAAATCGTCAGGATCAAACATACATCGACGAAGCCATGGCGCTAACCGATACCCTCTCTTATCAGGACCGTTTAGTTGACACCCTATCCGGTGGTGAGCGCCAACGCCTTTGGCTCGCCATGTTACTGGCTCAGCGCACGCAATATTTGCTACTTGATGAACCGCTATCTGCTTTAGATATTGCCCATCAAGTAGACATGCTTAATCTGATCAAAAAGCTCAGTCGCGAGTTATCCCTTGGTGTGATTATTGTTATCCACGATATCAATATGGCAGCGCGCTTCTGCGATCATATCGTCGCACTGCACAGTGGAAAGATGATTGCCTCAGGCTCTATTGAGAGCCTCTTTACACCACAAACCCTAGAAGACATCTACGGTATCAATATGCACATTACGGATCACCCCGCAGGGTATCCGGTTGCCATGCCTTACTAGCCAAGTAGGAAGTTATGAAACGTACCTTTTCTTATTTGCTTCTGCTGTCTATCACGTTTACAACCCACTTCGCTGTCGCACAAGAGCGTGAGATGAAAGTGGCCGCCATAGATTGGACGCAGGTCGAAACCCTGCTTGCCTTAGGCGTTCACCCCATTGGCGCGGCACAGATAGCCGACTACAACGCATGGGTAAAATCCCCGGCCATTCCCAGTCGTACCGTCGATCTTGGCTTACGCACTCAACCCAATTTGGAACGATTGGTGGAGCTAAAACCAGAGCGTATTTTTATCTCTCCGATGTTTCAGTCTCTGACACCACAATTATCCCGCATTGCCCCCGTAACAAACATTGCCTTATATAAAAAAGGCGATGTTTCATGGCAAGCCTTCAAAACCTATACGCAAACCCTTGCGAAAGACACCCACCGAGAAGCGGCCGCTAAATCACTGATTCAATCGGCTCAGGCGACGTTGGCGACCCTTTCTAAACAGGTTCCCACCCATACGCCACCCTTGTTGATGATGCAGTTTATGGATGCTCGTCATGTGCGAGTCTTTGGCACTAATAGCCTGTATGGCATTGCTGCTCAGCAACTCGGTTTACAAAGTGCGTGGCACCGACAGACCAATAAGTGGGGCTTTTCTCTGGTTGGTATTGACAAACTGCTTGGCGTGAAAGGGCAAATTGTCGTCATCGAGCCATTACCAGCAGGTGTGGAAGCGAACCTACGACGGGATGCCTTCTGGCAATACTTGGTCAAACAAACTGGGCATCCGATGCTGAAAATCCCACCCGTTTGGAGCTTTGGCGCCATCCCTTCCACGGTACGCTTTGCTCGTCTATTAACCACAGCTATTCATCAGGAGAGCAAATGATGCGGACGCTTCCTTTCACGCTGATGGCGCTCCTTGCCGTTCTGGTCGCTTTGTTAATAGGCACTCACCTAAACAACGTCGGTGGACTTAACCATGCTTTTGCTAGCTTATTCCAGACAAACTGGCAGTCTAGCCGCTCGGTCGAGTTGTCATTAACTTGGTGGCCACGCCTGTTTACCACCTTATTGTGTGGTGCCGCATTAGCGGTAGCAGGGGTGTTGTTGCAACAGGTACTTAGAAACCCCATTGCCTCGCCCTCTACTTTGGGGATTGCTAGCGGCGCTAGCTTTAGCCTGATGCTGGCAACACTGTATGCACCTTGGCTGATGGCGTTTTCTCAAAGTCTGGTTGCCTTAACAGGAGGGCTCATTACCATGGGGCTGGTCTTTCTGTTGTCTTGGCGACGGGCTCTATCGCCCACAGTGGTCGTGATTGCGGGTCTGGTGCTTAATCTCTATTTCAGTGCTTTCAGCACCGTATTGCTGATGCTCAATCAAGAAAAACTCTCTGGTTTAATGATTTGGGGAGCGGGCTCTCTAGTACAAACGGGCTGGGGCAATGTCACCTATTTATGGCCTCGCATTCTTGCGGCAGTGCTCGTCGCGCTTTTATTCCTTAAGCCATTAAGTTTATTAGAATTAACCGAGTCTGGTGCCAAAAGTTTAGGGGTGTCATTAACTAAACTCCGTTTTGTCTGTCTTGGTCTAGCGGTACTACTGACGTCTTGGGTGGTCGCCAGTGTTGGCGTGATTGGCTTTATTGGCCTCGCCGCCCCTGCTATTACGCGGCTAATGGGCATCCGTCGTTTACTACCTAAAGTAATAGTGTCCATGATACTTGGCGCCCTCTTACTAACACTGACAGATTTATTGATTCAACGACTACCAGACACGGTGGCAATGGTTGTTCAGACAGGAGCCGCCACAGCAGCGCTGGGGGCACCACTTATGTTATGGCTACTCCCCAAACTGGCCATTCGTCATCAGACCCAAGCGGAAACCGTATTAACCCGACATAATCAGCAAATACATCACCTCAGCAAATCCGCCATTGTATGGACCGGCGGGACATTGCTGGTGGGTTTTTGTTTGTTTGCCAGTTTGTCTATTCAAAACCACGGTTGGCAATGGCTAGTCTTCAATGGCGATTGGTCTTTGTTGGAATGGCGGATACCTCGCTTAGTTGCGGCATTATTAGCTGGCATTATGCTCGCGGTAGCAGGCACCATCATTCAGCGCTTAAGCGGCAATCCAATGGCGAGCCCAGAGGTGATTGGTATCAGTTCTGGCATCGCCATTGGTCTGATTATCACCCTCTATAGTGGTCTTGCATCAGGACTTGTTGGACTCTATATCGGTGGTCTGGTGGGTGCCCTGGTGGTCATGGGATTAATTGTCTTGCTCAATCATAAGTCGGGATTTCAACCGGAGCGGGTATTGTTGACAGGGGTCGCTATTACGGCCCTGATGAATGCCGTGCAAAGTCTAATTCTCGCCGGTGGCGATCCACGTAGCTATGCTTTTTTAGCTTGGTTATCCGGTTCCACCTATTACGTTAAAAGCCAAACCTTGTTGCCTTTAGCGATAGCGACGTTGTTATTGGTCAGCATTGGCTTTTTGCTAAGTAAATGGCTGGATGTTTTACCGCTAGGGCAAGCGACAGCTCGATCATTGGGAATGAATGTCTCCCGATCCCGTCTCTTGCTGCTACTGTTAGCCGCTTGCCTAACTGTTGCTGCCACCTTGGTTGTCGGTCCATTAAGTTTTGTTGGGCTGATGGCGCCTCATTTAGCACGGCTATTTGGTTTTAGTCGTGCCCGTGATCATCTGATCGCCTCATCATTGGTAGGGGGACTACTGATGTTACTGTCCGACTGGTTAGGTCGACAATTACTCTACCCACAGGAAGTACCCGCAGGCATGGTCGCCTCCATTCTCGGCGGCTTATACCTGATGTGGGGCTTACGGCGGCTCTAGGGAATAGCTCTACCAGCATACTAGTATCTTGCTTCGCAAAACATGGAATGAGTTAAAGTCAATTAATGAGAATAATAATACAAATCAAAACTGTTTATTTATGGGTCTAACATGAAGTTACTGATGCAGCTTGCAGACAAACAAGGCAAACCTCTGGCTTTTGTCATCTTACTCAGTATGGCCAGCGCGCTCCTGACGGTCGGGGTAATTGCTTTTATTCAATACCGACTACTCAGCCAGCACGACCTAACTCCCTCGGTTCTATGGCAATTTGTCCTCCTGTTGGCGGTCTTGCTGGCAACGGCTACCGTCGCCCAAGTGGCACTGCATAAACTGGGGCATCAGTTTGTCTATAAAAAACGCTGTCAGCTTATCAAAAAACTGATCAATACTGATATCGAACAAATAGAAAGCATCGGCAGCGCTCGTTTGCTTGCGTCACTCAATACCGACATTCGTAATGTCACCTTTGCCTTTGTCCATCTGCCTGAGCTGATTTATGGGGTGGTGCTTTGCTTAATCGCCCTCGCTTATCTCGCTTTTTTATCTCTTCCTTTGTTTGGCGTCAGCGTCTTACTCTTAGCGTTGACAGGACTCTTCGGTTTTAGTCTGGTGAATAAAATCTCCTACCACATCACACAGGTGCGAGAATTCGATGACAAGCTGTATCAAGACTACCAGTCCTTTATTGAGGGTCGCAAAGAGCTATCGTTAAACCCGGGACGCGCTAAACGCTATTTCAATGATGAGTTTGATCCACACGCCAAACAGTATCGCGATCAGGTAACCCGTGCTGACATTCTTAATGGCTTTGCGGCCAACATGGCCAACACCATTGTTCTGGCACTCATCGGTTTAAACTTCTATCTCGCGTTAGGACTTGGCTGGGCCAGCTTTCCAGTTGCTTCATCGTTTGCGTTAATTATCTTATTTATGCGCACACCACTGATGTCGGCCGTCGGCTCCCTACCCACTTTAGTGACAGCCAATATCTCAATGCAGAAATTGGAAGATTTGTCATTAAGCCAAAATAACACCTTGATCAGTCAGCAACCGGTTTCTGCCCCTTTTGAGCAGCTGCATTTACAACAAGTAGTTTATCAATACCGAGCTGACGGCGATGAGAAGCCGTTTCAGGTTGGTCCGATCGACTTCACCATTAAACAAGGTGAACTCATCTTTATCATTGGCGGTAATGGCAGTGGCAAATCCACGTTTGCCAACTTATTGACTGGTCTCTACCGGCCCCACTCAGGGCAGGTTTTCCTTAACGACCAGCCGGTATCCCTGGAGACATGGCCAGAATATCGTTTGCAATTTTCTGCAGTATACAGCGACTTCTATCTATTCCATCAGATCACAGATGGACATGGCGACAACGTGGACAACACAGTGATTGATGAATGGATGAGGCGTCTGGAAATGGCACATAAGGTCTCTCATCAGGATGGTTACCTTTCCGACACCCGATACTCCCAAGGGCAACGCAAGCGACTCGCCTTAATGATGGCGGTATTGGAACAACGTGGCTGTGTCTTACTGGACGAATGGGCCGCCGACCAAGATCCCAAATTTCGCAAAACGTTTTACCGAGAACTATTACCCCTCTTAAAAGAGCGTGGTGTAACCATTATCGCCATTACCCATGATGACAAATATTTCGATGCGGCAGACCGAGTTTTCAAAATGGATTTAGGTCAGCTTAGCGAACTCAACTCAAACAACCAACGCCATACAGAAGAAGCGCTTTCGAGCATCGTTTCTTAATCAATTGGACAAAAGCAAAAGAGAGGACTTTATGAGTATTGATAACCCAAACACAGAATTCACCGTCGTCATCAATGATCAAGAACAATACAGCATTTGGCCAACCTACCATGCGGTACCAGCGGGGTGGAAAGAAGTCGGCGTGGTCGGCAACAAAGAGCAGTGCCTTGCGCACATCAAAGCAACATGGACAGACATGCGACCAAAAAGTTTAAGAGATGCCTTAGCCAGCTAGAAATAAATAAACAGCCAACGCCATGCCATTGTGTTTTCTTTTTACTCCATTAGGTGGTCATTATGCCAACTGACGATCTCTATAACGCGTCGACATCCAGCCAATATCATTCTCTTTACGCTTCTCAACAGCGCCTATGGATGTTTCATCAATTAAAACCAAACAGCGCCGCTTACAATCTTGGTGGGTTACTTTGGTTTGATGATCCTCGCCTGAGTATTGATAAGCTGAAACACGCCTTACACCAGATGATAAAAGACCACCCAGCCCTGACGATGATTCTGGATGACAGTACGGGAACCCCGCGCCAGTGCTATAGTGACGCTGACGGTCCAATCACTTCCTTGCCAATAGACGTAACAGACTTAACACAGCATGACGACCCAATGGATTGGCTAAAACAAGACGCCGAACAAAGATACCTTGAACCTTATCAACTCACCCACCGCCGACTGACTCGTTTTCATATCTATCAGGTACGTCAGGATAAGTTTGCCGTATTAATTGCCGCACACCATCTGATTATGGACGCTTGGTCATTACCCCTGTGTTGTAAATCGGTCTTATCCTACCTTGCTGGCGATCACTCCCTTGCGCGCAATGGCGAGGATTATTTATCCTTCGTGGAAAAGAACAGCCATGACAATGACATAGACACTACCCGCACGGCATGGCAGTCATTAGCACTGTTATCGGATGAGCCGCTTACCTTACCCAACATGGCCCCTATTAGCGATGTCAGTTATCGTGCTGGCCATGTGACACAAGGTTTGAGCGACGAGCAACTAGGGAGTCTCAATGACGCCGCCAAATCCCTTGGTGTCACACGCTTTGAACTGCTATCAAGCGCTCTGCTTTTGACCCTGTCTGTGTATGGCAATCACCCCCATCCCTCGCTGGTGATCCCCACACTAAACCGAAACAGTCAAAACCGACGTACGGTGGGCTTTTACGTTCATAACGCCTTGCTTGGCCTACCCTTAGAAGCCACCAGCACACTGGGAGAGATCACGCAAAACGTACGCGAAAAATTGGCCCAATCCCTTGGTTTTTCAAGCTTTTCGGCCGAACAACTCTGTGGCCAACACGCCCTGCCCAGTTACGCCTTTAACTTCCGCACCCACGGGGAAGGAATGGTTGTCAAACAAGGGGATTATCAATTGTTATTCGAAGAGTTTCCGGTAGTAGAAACGCCCTTTGAACTGGTATTGGATGCCATCAGCAATACTGATCTGACCTTGCGTTTTGTGTACGCCAAAGAAAAATTCTCTAGGGCATTTATTGAGCGTTTTATCGACAGCTACCAACATATTCTTCAGCAAATCTGCCTCCAGCCAGACCACCCAAAAGCCAGTCTCAACCCGCTGGGCAAGCAAGAAAACCGTTGGTTCGATGCCCAAGCGACAGCAGACACACCGTGGGAAAAGGCGCTGTTTCATGAGCTGTTTGCCCGCCAGGCATCCACTCAACCCAATCATATTGCCTTGAAGCATGGCGACCGAACCTTGACCTACCGTCAACTTGACGAACAAGCCAACCAATTAGCCCACTATTTAATCAACGAAGGCGTCGTGCCCGACACCATGGTTGGCGTCATGATGGAAAGAGGCCTCACTCTGTTTGTCACCCTACTCAGCATACTCAAAGCGGGCGGCGCCTTTTTACCGCTGGATCCTGACTACCCAGAACAACGTTTGCGCTTTATGCTGGAAGACAGTGACGCTCAGCTGCTGCTAACGCAAACGTCTTTAATGGAAAGCGCTCGGTCTCTTACCACGCAATCGGTAATTGCCTTGGAGTCCATCCCCTTAGACGCCTTTGCCAACACAGCGCCCATCACGAACCTACTCCCCCATCATTTGGCCTATGTCATTTATACTTCCGGCTCAACGGGTATGCCCAAAGGGGTGGCCGTCGATCATCTTGGCTTAACCATGCATGTGCAAACCATTGGCCAAGAATATGGTATGACACCACACGACACAGAGTTGCACTTTGCCTCCATCAGCTTTGATGGTGCCCTTGAGCGCTGGACAGTTCCCCTTGCCTTTGGTGCTCGACTCATCATTCGTGATCAAGCGCTATGGACACCAGAGCAAACCACACAGATTTTATGTAACGAAAAAGTAACTATTGCCTGTTTTCCACCAAGTTATGTCGGCCCCTTATTAGACTGGATAGAAGAGACACAACCCTCATTAACATTACGCTCGATTACCTTAGGTGGAGAAGCTTTCACTCGGGAAACTTTTGAACGCATTCAACGAGTTATCGCCCCACCTAGAATCATTAATGGCTATGGCCCAACCGAAACCATTGTTACCCCATTAATATGGCGAGCCTATCCACAGGATACCTTAACCAGTGCTTACGCTCCCATTGGTTCCGCTGTTGGTGCTCGTCAACTGTATGTGTTAGACGCTCAATTACAACGTTTACCCGCTGGGGTCATAGGTGAACTCTACATTGGCATGGAGGTGGGCCTTGCCCGTGGCTACTTGAAGCGAGCAGACCTGACCGCTGAGCGCTTTTTACCTGATCCATTTGCAGCGAATGGCGAACGTATGTACCGCACTGGTGACTTAGTTCGTTTTAATGAAAATGGCGTTGTTGAATACTTTGGTCGAGCAGATCAACAGGTCAAAATTCGCGGTTTTCGTATTGAGTTAGGGGAGATTGAGTCCTGCCTACAAACCGTATCCCAAGCAAAATGGTGTGCCGTTGTCGCCCACGACTCGCCAAATGGGAAAAAGCTGGTGGGCTATGTGCAAACGCATGACACCCAACAAGACTCGGCACCATGGTTAACGGCACTCGCTCAGCAGTTACCGGATTACATGGTGCCTTCTCACATTATGATGGCAGAGCAATTCCCCATCACGCCAGCGGGTAAAATTGACCGAAATAGGCTCCCCGCTCCTCAGTGGGAACAACTGAACGACACAAACAGCCCCTTGACCACACCTCGGCAAACATTATTGGCTGACCTATGGCGAGACATATTAAATACCCATGCTATTGGCGCTAACAGTCACTTTTTCTCTTGCGGTGGCGATTCCATTAGTGCCTTACAATTGGTCGGCAAGTTGCGTCAGCACCAACTGATGTTAAGTCCCAAACAGGTGTTTGACCATCCTGTGTTATCAGACATGGCCGATTGCCTTGTTGATAACCAAACCAAAACAGCGCAACAACATCCTCTTAGAGGAGAGGTCGCCTTGCTGCCGATGCAATCGCGCTTTGTCGAACAGTATTCACTGACATTGTGCAATCAGTTTGCGCGTTTTCAACTGCCGACCCCCGTTCATCAAGAAGCTCTGAATACGGCAGTGACAAAGTTGCTAGAACACCATGATGCCTTGCGACTGAGATTCAACGACAGCCGAACCGCCACCTATCTTGATCAAAGAAGATTCGCCTTACAAATACAAAACCAGCCACTCGATAGCGACGCCATACAACAAGCCATTGACCCAAGCGCGGGGTTGCTGCTCTCCTTAGGTGTCCACCTGGAAAGTGGTGATACTCTACTGGCGATCCATCACTTGGTAATCGATGCGTTGTCGTGGCCGATATTGTTAGAGGACTTGATGAGCCTCTATCAAGGGAGCTTACACAATAAAGCGAGCCATTTGCCCGCCAAAACTCACCACCAAGGGGATTGGTATCAAGCACTGCACAACTATTCATGGTCCGATCAAGAACACCGCTATTGGACAGAACAAGTTCATCCTCCCGTGTTTCCGACACAGCGGGGAGCAATCCGCAAACATCAATGGCACCTCACTTCCAGCTCGGCACAAAGATTGTTTGCCAGCACTCAGCGGTTCGCCAGACTGGATAAGGAAACCAGCTTACTGTGCGTCGTCGCCCATGCGTTAGGTCACTATCAACAACAGAAAACATTCCTAATCCATAAAGAAAGTCATGGCCGTTTCGCGGATGCCTTTCATCTTGATCTGTCACGTAGCATTAACTGGCATACGGCTTTATTCCCGCAAAAAATCCTTATCAGTGACGATTTAAGCGCGACCTTAGCCCACACTAAAGACCTTAGTTTAGCGCGACCAGCGGGAGGCATTGGTTATTCTGCTGGAATATTGCAAGGGGAATGGTCCTATGCTGACGGCATCGATGTGTTATTTAACTACCTTGGTCGAGCAACGCAAAATCACCTCTCTGGCCTACCTCTCAAGGAGTTTGGTTTATGGCGACCAGACAACGGTATCAGCGATGCAGCCATCGCTGTCAATATTTCTGAAATAGACCAAGGAATTGAATTTGATATAGAGCTGGATCACCTGTTATTTAACGAGTCACAAAGTGAACGCTTTATTCAACATCTCGATCAGGCAACCAAAGCCATTACTCAGCATTGCCAGCAACACTCGGCTATTTTGACCCAACAGGATGCGCTGGGCACAGTGCTAAACCAAGCGTCACTCACCACCATCAGCCAAGCAATTCTGTCACAGCCCGATGGTCAGTTGCCGGAAAAGATCCTGCCTTTATCCACTTTACAGCAAGGGCTCTATTTCCATTCACAACTTGCTAACGACAAGCACACCTATGTAAACCAAATCACCTTGCCGATTCATGGCGCAGAACCGAATAAGCTATTAGCCTGCTGGCAACAGCTTATGCAGCGTCACACCATGCTGCGCTCGACCATCAGCCAAGTTGAGGGACAAGCGCACTTATTGGTCTGGTCAAGCCTGCCTCTGATAAGTTCCTATCAAGATGCCCGAGAGCAAAAAGGATGTCACCTGACACAGATTCAACAGCATCTTGTTGAGCAGGGGTTTGATTTACAACAAAACCTCATTAGCACACCGCAACCGTTGTGGCGGGTCGATTTAATCCAAACCACAGATCAGACACTGCAATGCGTGTTTACCATCCATCATCTACTCATGGATGGTTGGAGTACTGGTGTGCTATTAACCGAACTCTTTAGCCTGTATCACGGTCACACTCTGCCCCCCGTACAACAGGATTTTTCCGACTATCTCAGCTGGATCCGCCAACAAAATACAGCGTCAGTTGAGCCTTACTGGCGTGATTTTTTAAGCCATATTGAGGCCCCCACTTTGCTGGCGAATGTGTATGGTCGGCCCCAGCCGCAACAAGATCATGTACGTAGTACCATCAGAATAGACACCACCACCCTGGCCAATTGGCAACAGGATCTCAAGCACTCAGGTCTCACGCTCAACACCTTAATTCAAGGCGCTTGGCTACTGACCTTGCAGCGTTATACAGGGCAAGACAATCCCGTTTTTGGTAATACAGTAGCTGGCCGACCCACCACCCTCGCCCATAGCGATACCATGGTCGGGCTCTTTATTAATACGCTTCCTGTGACCCATAGAATTTGTTGGCAACAAACCATTCGAGACTGGCTAAACGCCATACAAAATCAAACCAGCAGTCAGCGCGAATTTAGCCACACGGCCTTGTCCCAAGTGCAACAGTACTCTCCCCTTGCCGGAGAGTCGCTTTTCGACACCTTGGTGGTATTCGAAAACTACCCACTGGATCAAAGCCTCTTTCAACAAGGGGAACTCACTATCGGTGAACCAGACAGCTATGAGTTCACCCACTACCCTCTTACGTTGGCTGTGTTGCCTAGTGAACAATTAGACATTGTCTTTGCTTATGATTCCGCTTGCTTTAGTACCACACAAATAGCGTCATTACAGGCGACAACAAGTCATTATCTTGAGCAGCTAGTACATGGTTTAGCACAACCACTTAACAGCATTAATGTGCTAGATAACACCCAAAAAAATATCTTACAAAAACATGTAAAACCCTCTGAGCCTTGGCACTATATCCCATTTACTGAGCTGTTTCGCAAACAAGCCGAGCAACGGCCGAACCAACAAGCATTAGTCGCCAATCCGTTACTAGCGGGCGGAAAACAAGCCGCGGTATTAACCTACCAAGCGCTAGACCAACAAAGTGACGCCGTAGCGGCTGAACTGCTTGCCCAAGGTATTCATCAAGACAGTATTGTTGGCGCCTTATTCCAACGGAGTAATGAAATGTTGGTCGCGATGATCGGCATTTTAAAGGCGGGAGCCGCCTTCCTACCACTCGACCCCTCTTATCCAGAAGACCGTTTACGCTATATGGTCGAAGACAGTGGGACGGCACTCTTAATCAGTGATCCATCGTCCTTATCATTAGCACAGCGTATAGGCGAAAAAACGCCTCTTATAAGTTTCAATACCATTGATTTGACCGCTTCTTTAAGTGAAAACCCCGTGCTTTTACCCGACCAGTTGGCTTATGTCATCTATACCTCTGGCTCGACTGGCAGACCAAAAGGCGTCTGTATCAGCCAATTAGGGTTAAGCATGCATGTGCAAACCATAGGACAGCGCTATGGTATGCAACCCTCAGACAGAGAACTGCATTTTGCCTCCATCAGCTTTGACGGTGCCATTGAGCGTTGGGCCACCCCTTTAGCATTTGGCTCTACCCTAGTGATTCGTGATCAATCCCTCTGGAGTGCCCAAGAAACCTGCGAGGTACTAGAAAGAGAGCACATCACCATTGCCTGCTTCCCTCCTAGCTATGTAGGCCCTTTACTGGAATGGATACAAGCGGCTAACCCCAAACCCCAACTCCATGTTCGCTCATGGACATTGGGTGGCGAAGCGTTTACTCGCGATACTTATTTTGCTTTGCAACGTACTCTACAACCACCACGTATTATTAATGGCTACGGTCCAACAGAAACCGTTGTTACGCCGTTAATCTGGCAAGCTTATAGGGATACGCCACTTGACAGTGCCTATGCCCCCATTGGGACAGCCGTCGGCGCCCGCGATCTGTTCGTGCTGGATAAAGACTTACGCCCCGTGCCTTCTGGTGTCTGTGGGGAACTCTACATTGGTGACGAAACAGGGTTAGCGCGGGGCTACCTCGCTCGCCCGGAGCTCACCGCCGAGCGTTTTATGCCCAATCCTTTTAGTCGATATGGTGAACGCATGTATCGAACTGGCGACCTAGTCCGCTGGCGTGAAGACGGCGTCATGGAATATTTGGGGAGAGCAGACGATCAAATCAAAATCCGTGGGTTCCGCATTGAATTAGGGGAAATTGAATCCCGCTTGCAGCAACTTAGCGGTAGTCGCCGAAGTGCCGTTGTGGCCTTTGATGGGCCGACAGGAAAACGGCTGGTTGGCTATATCGAAAGCCAAGCCACCTCTCTCGATAGCCAAGCCATTTTACAGAAAATGAAGCACGCGCTGCCGGATTATATGGTGCCTTCTCAACTGATGGTGTTGGATGCTTTGCCACTCACCCCCGCCAGTAAAGTGGATAAAAAGCGCCTACCAGAGCCGGAGATAGAGACATCGCACCAAGATTTTGTTGCCCCTCAAGGTGATGTAGAAACCTTACTCGCCAGCGAATGGCAGCACCTGCTAACACTCGACAAAATTAGCCGGCACGACGACTTTTTTACCCTTGGTGGTCAATCACTGCTCGCGACCCAATTGGTCGGCCGTTTGCAACAAAATCATCAGATACACTTGCCACTGCAAGCGGTGTTCGATGCGCCCGTATTGAGTGAAATGGCCAAACAGTGTCAGTCCCATAACGAAGCCCTTGCTATGAAGGCGGTCCCACGGTTATCCCACATGCCAGTCAGTGCCGCACAAAAGCGCTTATGGTTTGTTCAAGAGCTGATGCCCGACAGTTCAGCTTATCATATGCCTTTGGGCATCAAGTTGACAGGCCAGCTTGATCGCGCACATTTAGCCCTCGCGCTGCAGTCCTTAGTAAACAAACATGAAATTTTTCGTACCACTTTTGTTCAAGTGGAAGGCGAGCTGATGCAGACCATCCACCAAGAGGTGCCAGTCTCTATTACCTACCATCAAGCCTGCGAATTTACCGCCCTTGAACCACAACGAAAAAACTGGATAAGCGAACCATTTGATTTTGCCCAAGCGCCCCTTATGCGAGTGTACGCTATCGAACACAATGCGAACGAACACGAACTGCTTTTGGTCCTCCATCATATTATTAGTGATGGCCTCTCCATACAGCAGCTCATTAAGGAATGGTTCACCCTGTATCAGGATCTAGCGAGAGGTATTAAGTCAAATATCGATTCCCTTAAGACATTGGATTATGCTGATTACGCTTATTGGCAACGGGATTGGCTACAAACACCGCAAGCTAAACAAGATCTTCTGTGGTGGACGCAGGCACTGCAAACCGATATTGATCCACTCATCCTGCACAGCGAAGTGCCAAGAGACCCACAGCAAGTACATGGCAGACGCTATCATTTTGTATTGAGTGAACAACAAGTCACACACATCCGTTCACTTGCCTCGGCTCATCAGACAACCACCTTTAACGTGATGCTCAGTCTTTGGCATTTACTAATGCACAAATACACAAGTCAGCATGACATTCGCGTGGGGGTTCCTGTCGCGGGACGACACCAACCCGATACACTGGATATGCAAGGCTGCTTTATTAACAGCCTCACGATTCCCGCTAATATCAAAGCCACCGATACCTTCTCGGACTTAGTGAAGCAAGTCACTGGGTTTTTCCAGCAGGCCCTGGCTCGTCAGCATGTTCCCTTTGAAGCCATTGTGGAAGCGCTCGGTGTCGCGGGTAATATACAGCATCATCCCCTTTATCAGACCAGCTTCAACTTCCAACAAATGGATCTAGCCGCTCTTCAGCATGTCGATGACTTAGACATTAGCTTGTTTGATCCTGGAGTAGTCGGTGCTCAACTTGAATTAAGTCTCGATATCCAACAGTTCACGGACACCATCGATGGCAACGAGAAGTGGACAGGCTTTGTTAACTACGCTTCACCCATTTTTGATGAAGCCTTTGCTCAATCCTTAATTGAACACTGGTTCCTGCTACTGGAAAGCGTCGCCAATGGTCAGCCAAAAACGCTGGCAGAGCTAACCTTGGTAGATGCCTCACAGGCCCAATACATTAAGCAATTCAATGCAACGGACAAAGATTGGGGGGAACTGTTACCCCCACCGTTAAGTATTATTCAACAAGCCCAGCGCACACCCGATGCGACCGCGTTGTCGATGGGCAACCAAACACTCAACTATCGTGACTTTGATCGTCAAGTTACCCAACTGGCCAACTGGCTACGCCAGCAAGGCGTCAAAGAAGAAACCCGTGTTGGACTTGGCCTGCCACGCTCTATTGACTTAGTCATCGGCCTACACGCCATTACTCGCGCAGGGGGAGCCTATGTTCCCTTGGATCCTAGTTACCCTAAGGAGCGCCTCAGCTATATTCTCGACGCGGCCGAGGTCTCCTTACTGCTAACAGATGAGCCAACCCTCAGCCAGTGGCCTGCCTCATCCCATTGCCGTTATGTCACAATCGATAGCCTCGATACGTCGTCCGAAAGTCTGACGCCCCCCCGTGTTCACTGGCAACAGGATCTGGCGTTATATGTCATTTTCACCTCAGGTTCCACAGGGTTACCAAAAGGCGTCGTTAACACACAAGCCGCCTTACAAAACCGTCTACAGTGGATGCAAAGCGAATACTCACTAACAGCAGAGGATTGTGTTTTACAGAAAACCCCCTTTAGTTTTGATGTCTCGGTCTGGGAGTTTTTCTGGCCCCTAATGGTCGGTGCCCGACTTGCCATTGCCCCACCTGAGTCTCATCGTCAGCCAGAGCGCTTGCATCACACCATCATTGAGCAAGACGTCACCACCATTCACTTTGTGCCATCCATGTTACACGCCTTTGCCAACGAAACAGACATGGCCCATTGCCGCAGCCTAAAACGCATTATCTGTAGTGGGGAGGCGTTGCCCGTGGAGTCTGTCGATAAAGTGCTGACGACTCTGTCCACCTGTCAACTTCACAACTTATATGGCCCCACCGAAGCCGCCATTGATGTCAGTTATTGGCAATGCCAGCAACCGCTTGGCAGACGCACGCCCATTGGCTATCCGATCAGCAATACGCAACTGCATGTGCTGGATGACTGCTGGAATCCCCTTCCAATCGGCATTCCAGGGGAACTCTATTTGGCTGGCGATGGATTAGCACGAGAATACCTTGGCCGCGCTGATTTAACCGCCGAGCGCTTTGTCCCTAACCCTTGGGGAGCAGCCGGTTCTCGCATGTACCGCACTGGCGATAAAGTCTTGCGCATGCCTGACGGTCGCTTGGAATATCTTGATCGACTGGATCATCAGGTCAAAATTCGCGGGTTGCGTATCGAATTGGAAGAAATAGAAGCGGTACTTAATCAACATAAACTAATCGATGAATCCGCCGTAATCGCCTACCACTATCAAATTGGCTCGCAACAGGATAAGGGCCATACCCAACTGGTCGCTTACTTGGTGTGCAAAGATTGGACGGCGGACCATGAAGTGGAGGTAAAACGTCATCTTTATGAACATTTACCCGATTACATGGTGCCTGCCATCTTTATTGGCCTCGATGCGATGCCGTTATCCCCAAGCGGCAAGCGTGATCGTAAGGCATTGCCTTCTCCAGAGTGGAATCAAGTACGCTATCGCGCTCCAGAATCCGCACTAGAAAAATGGTTCGCCCAAACCTGGCAAACCATTCTGGGCGTTGAGCAAGTAGGGCTCGATGACAACTTTTTTGCCCTTGGCGGACACTCTCTATTGGCCACCAAAGTGGTGGCTTTGACGCAACAAGAACTGGGACTCACCCTGACCTTAAAAGACTTTTTTGCCGCCACGTCTTTACAGGCACTCACCGACAGCCTTGAGCCTCACTACCAAACACAACACCAATCGGAGCAGGACGAACTCGATGTCATGGCGGCATTGATGGACGACTTGGATAACTTATGACTGCGAAAAATGACAAAACAGCCTTAGCGAAACGCTTTTTACAACTTGGTGAGCAAGAACAAATCAAGTTTATCCGTCTTCTTGATGGCAAGGGCTTAAACTTTGAAACACTGCCCATTGTAGCCGGCGAGAGGCCCAAACTGATCCCTTTGTCTCCCGCGCAAAAGCGGATGTGGGACATCTATCAGTTAGATACAGGCAACAGCGCCTACCATATGGGAGGCTGTTTTGAGGTTTCAGGGCCACTGGATCTTAAGCAACTGCAGAGTGCGTTGCTAAAGATGATGGAAAAACATCATACTCTGCGTACGCGATTTGTTCAGGATGAAGCTGGAGAAACCTTTCAATTTATTGAAAACCAGCCAGTTATCAGCATAGAGAGCTGGGATCAACAAGACGCAGATGAACACACTTTACAACAAGCCAACGAGGCCTTTTTAAGCAAGCCATTTGACCTTTATCGCGGCTTACCCATCCGTGCTCAGAGCATCCGCCTCGAAGAAAAGCGCTACCAATTACACCTGGTGATGCACCACCTTGTGTCCGATGGCTGGTCTGTGGACATATTTATGGGCGACCTGATCAAGGCTTATCAGGCCATCACGCTCACCCCACTGGATATCCAATACGCAGATTATGCCATTTGGCAAACGGCCCTATTAAAGGCAGGAAAAGATCAAGAACATTTGGACTTTTGGCGTCAAGAGATCGGCACCCATCAGCCAGAAAAGTTGTTTGCTTGGCAGGGAGAAGTAACGCCCAATCAACGCCGTTTGGCAGACAGTCTCCAGTTGACAGTCTCTTCTCGACAGCATCAGGCCCTTAAGCAGATAGCGCGCCAGTTGTCTGTCACCACGTCCAGTCTCTGGTTAGGTCTGTGGCAAAGTGCCCTAGCCAAGGCTTCAAAACAGCAAACTATCTCCATTGGTATCCCTCTAGCAAATCGACAACGGGCCGAAGTCGCTAATGTCATTGGCTTTTTCGTCAATACCTTAGTCATTAAGCAAACCATCGCCCCAAGCAGCCCCTTGATGGATAGCATCCAAACCGCCCATCAAAAAGTGCTACAAGCACAGGACCATCAATTAGTACCGTTCGATCAGATTGTCGCATCTTTATTAACCGAACGCGCACCAGGGGAAACCCCTTTCTTTCAGGTACTGTTTAACCATCAAATGGTGGCCCAAACCAGCGCACAGCTATCACCAGAGGTGACCATAAAACCCATCCACCAGTCAGGTCTCTTTGCCTTGTTCGATGTGGCCTTAGACATTCGTGAACACGCTGACCATACCCGTGTCATTCTCACCTATGCCAAAGACCGTATTGCCCAGCAAGCCATGACACAGCTATTCCCGATGCTAGAGCGTCTCACTGACACCCTAGAAGAGAACCTACCGCTCCCCTTGGCGCGAATCAATCTACTGAGCGAGGGAGACATCAAACGTCTCAATACACTGGCTCAACCGAATGGCTCATGGCAGTTTGCCCCCATTACGAGCTTGATCGCTAAACAGGCAGTAGTGCGTCCGAATGCGATTGCGCTAAAACAATCTGGGGCACAATACACCTTCGCCGAGCTGGAATCTCAGTCCAACCAACTGGCTCACTATTTAATCGGGCTGGGCATCCGCCAAGATGAACCCGTGGGGGTTTTATTTGAGCGTGGCGGTAATATGATTATCGCCATGATCGCTATTATGAAAGCGGGCGGCGCTTTTTTACCCCTAGATCCAGACTACCCCACGGAACGACTGGCTTACATGATCGAAGATTCAGGTGCCAAGTACCTGCTTTCACATCAAACGCTCACCACTCGCTGGCACCAAATAAACCGCGCTATTACTCAGCAAACGGTCCAGTTGTTAGCGATTGATGAACTGGACCTGAGTCAACAAAATACCGTCGCTCCCGCCCTGACACTTTATCCTGAGCAACTGGCGTATATTATTTATACCTCCGGCTCAACGGGCAAACCCAAAGGCGTTGCCATTGCCCATGATGGCTTAAGCATGCATGTACAAACCATCGGCAAACAATATGGGATGACTCCAGATGATATCGAGCTGCACTTTGCTTCCATCAGCTTTGATGGCGCAGTAGAACGCTGGACGGTTCCACTGGCCTTTGGCGCCAAATTAATCATCCGCGATCAAGCCCTATGGAGTGCGGAAAAAACATGTCGTGTGCTGCAAGAAGAAGGCGTCACCATCGCTTGCTTCCCACCAAGCTATGTGGCCCCATTATTGGATTGGATAGAAGCCACCCAGCCAACATTGGCCGTGCGCTCTTGGACATTAGGCGGAGAGGCGTTTACCCGTGAAACCTATGCGAGACTGCAAACCTTAGTTCGCCCACCACGTATCATCAATGGTTATGGGCCCACGGAAACCGTGGTTACCCCTTTGATCTGGCGCGCCTACCCAGGAGATTCCTTTCCCACGGCCTATGCGCCCATCGGAGAGCCAGTTGGCTCCCGCCGTTTGTACGTTCTGGATGAGCAGTTAAACCCTGTGCCACTAGGCGAAGCGGGGGAACTCTATATTGGCGATGAAACGGGTTTAGCCCGCGGTTATTTACATCAACCAGAACAAACCAGCGAACGTTTCTTGCCGGACCCATTTACTGCTAACGGGGAGCGTATGTATCGCACGGGGGATTTAGTACGCTGGCGTGATGATGGGGTAATGGAATACCTAGGACGCCTCGACCAGCAGGTAAAAATCCGTGGTTTTAGAATTGAATTAGGCGAAATCGAGAGCCGCTTACAGCAATTATCCGGTGTCGAAACCTGCTTGGTTGCCCTATGGCAAAATCAACTTATTGGTTACCTTCATGGGCGGCACGCCACACAATGTGACCAACAGGCGCTGCTAGCAAAACTGGCGCAACAGGTTCCAGATTATATGCTGCCTGCACAACTCATGGTACTGGATCATCTGCCTCTCACACCAGCAGGGAAAATAGACCGCCAAGCACTGCCTGCTCCCAGCCACATATCCCTAGAGACATACTATACGGCCCCCATCACGCCCCAAGAAACCTTACTAACGACTCTCTGGCAAGAGCTACTGGGCATCGAGAAGGTCTGTCGAACAAGCCATTTTTTTGCCCTCGGGGGCGATTCTATCCTCTGTTTGCAACTGGTCAGCAAACTGAAATTAAGCGGATTTAGCCTGACGCCAAAGGACATCTTTGCCAACCCGGTATTATGTGATCTGGCCAAGACAATGACCCGCGTTCAGCAAGCGCAAGAGAGAGCACTACCCCAGCATGCCTTTGGTTTGATGCCCATACAGGCCCATTTTTTAGCCCAAGACTTTGCCCAACCTAACCACTGGAACCAACATGTCTGCGTCACCTTGAAACAGAAAATGGACACAAACGCCCTAAATCTCGCGCTCAATGCCTTAGTCGAACATCACCCTAGCCTTCGTTTGGCTTTTTCTAAGACGGAGAGGGGCTACCAACAAGCCTACCAACCCTTTGTTTCAAGCAATCTGCTCTGGCAAGCCCAAGCGGCCGACGAAGCCGAATTTACTGACATCGCCCACCGTCTACAAACCAGCCTCAATTTAGCGTCCGGAAAATTACTGCAAGCGGGGCTTGTCACTCTGTCGGATACAAGTAAAAGGCTTATTGTGGTCATTCATCATATGGCCGTAGATGGGGTTTCCTGGCGTATTCTGCTCGACGATTTATGGACGGCTTACCAACAAATCGTGAGTGATCAAGCCGTTGTCTTACCCACTAATTATGCCAGCTTGGACATGGCCGTTGCCAAACTCCATGAGTGGCGGGCTTCCGTCAACTATCAGCAAAAACAAGCCTATTGGCAAACGGTTGTCGACGCATCCCACGCCCTTCTGCCAACGACGCCACCGGCACGTTATGCCGACAAACACAGCCTTACCATTTCACTCAGCGAGCAAGACACAGCAGCATTACTCACCTCAACGAAAGACATTATCAGCACCCTATTGGCAGCCTTACCTGTCGCCTCGCTCACCAATAACCAAACAGCGTTACCGCTTTATTTAGAAGGCCACGGTCGAGAGGCATCGGTCTTTGGTGAGTTAGACTTAAGCCGCCTTGTTGGCTGGATGACCAGTTTGTACCCGATGATTCTTCATGCTAATCAAGACAGCGAAGCCATTGAACAGCAACTCAGCACAATACGCGAAGATGGCGGCATCAGTTTTGGCGCACGCTATCTAGAACCTGACCAACCGTCTCCCAATGCCTTGCTGACGTTCAACTATTTGGGACAATATTCTCATCAGGATTTTGCCCATTGGTGCCAGCCATTTGAAGGCGGCGGACCCGCTCAATCTGAGCAAAATACCATGCTCACCCCATTAGTCATTAACACTCAGATTGTCTCTGGCAGGCTGTCCTCTACTTGGGAATACGCCACACCCCATTACCATGAGTCCGATGTTCAGCGATTCGCGAATCAGTGGCGCCATCAACTTCACCAACACATAAAACAGTTGGCGCAATCCCCTGTGCCAGTGCAGGCTGATCAAAGCTTAATAGAAAGACTTAATACGGACTCGAAGCCACCTGTTTTTTGCATTCACCCGGTTACTGGACGAGTCGTTGGTTATCAGAAATTGGCTATTGCTCTGGAAGGCCATCGAACTGTCTATGGTATCCAGTCTCAGAGCTTTGCTTATCCAGGCCTTTTTGACCGCTCGTTTTCACATATGGCAGATGTTTACGTGGCGACCATTAGAGCACGGCAACCCCAAGGCCCCTACAGCTTAATCGGTTGGTCACTGGGCGGAGCTTTATGCCAAGAAATCGCCATGCGACTCGAACAGGAAGGAGAGTCCATAGAGTTTATCGGCTTATTAGATTGCTATGTTCCAGGCACGGAAATAGCAGATGATCAATGGCAGTCCCCCCATGCCAAACACAAGCTTATTTCTCACCTAGAGTTGCTACTAGGGACACTATCAGACACACAGCAAGCCTCTTGTCTGCTCAAGTTTGACCAGTCCCCTCCCAATCACTGGCCAGCATTATTTGACGAATGGCTAACGGAGAATCAGTTTTCACTTCATGATGCGCAAAATGCGCGGCAAGTCTTATATAGCTGGGCGGTAGAGCAGCATATGAGAGCATTATGCTCAGGCTATCAACTGCCATCTATCACAACCCCTGTGCATACTTTCTGGGCAGGACAGCCTGATAAACGTGCTTCTTGGCTAGCCACAGAGCTGAGCAAGATAAACTCTCTTGCGGATCACCGTGTTTACGACACAGATCACCTTGGTATCGTCCAGCACCAAGCGGTTATTAATGATTTAAAACAATCACTTAGCCAAACGACAGATAGGATACGTCGTCATCACAAAGCAGTGAGAGCGTCTATAAGCGAATTTATCGAACACTAAATTGAGAATGATAATCAACTAAATCTTTTCATTTATTAAAGAATATGGTTAAAATACGCAAAGATAAATAATAATGATTATCATAATCAACATCATCAACTTAAGGATATTATAAATGAGTCGATTATTCTGTCTAAATCCTCTATCACTTGCGGTTGCCATTGCATTAACGTCAAGTGTCGGACACGCTGAGGATCTCGGCACGCTCGTTGTAGAAGGCGATACACATCAAAGCTCCACAACCAATAATTTTTCTTATGTCAGTAAAGTGGCACAGACGGCCACCAAGACAGATGAAAAGATCGTAAAAATCCCTCGTGCGGTTTCCGTTGTTACTCGGGAGCAAATGGATGATCGTGCGACCATCAGCGTATCGGATGCGCTGCAATACACTCCCAGTATTCAGACCAATTTCTACGGTGAAGATAATAAGCAGGATTGGTTCGTTATTCGCGGCTTTAAACAAGCGAATAATGGCCTATACCAAGATGGAACTCGACTCTATTCCTTTGGTTTTTATAGCTGGCAAATCGATCCTTTCATGTTAGAACGTATAGAGGTTTTACGAGGCCCAGCGTCTTCATTGGATGGTCAAACACCTCCCGGCGGCGTTATCAATCTGATTAGCAAACGCGCCCAATTGAATGAAGATTTTGGTTCAGTCTCCGCCAGTGTCGGGTCTTATGACCGCAAAGAAATCAACTTGGACGTCAATAAGGCCATCAACGATAAGCTAGCTTTTCGCATGGTGGCCCTAAAACGCAAAAATGGTACTAAAGTCGATGGAGTAGAAGCACATCGTACCTTATTAGCCCCATCTTTAGCGTGGCAAATGAATGATGCGACCAAGTTAACCGTGCTGGCTAGCTATCAAAAAGACGATTCAGATCCTTACTTACAGTTCCTGCCTGAAGAAGGAACACTCACCAGCAACCCCAATGGTATAATCGGCTACGATACCGCCTTAGGCAACTCTGGTTGGGAAACCTTTCAACGCGAACAAACCTCTGTTGGCTATGAATTAGAGCACGCCTTTAGCGATAATGCCTCATTCAAGCAGTCAGCTCGTTTTAGCCATATGGATATCAACCTACGCCAAATGTACTTTGCGGCCTATTCTGCAGACGTGCCCCGCGTTGGTCCGTTACTGGATCCCACTGGTGCCAGAAGCGACATTGTTAGAGGAGTCTCTACGGCAGATGGCCATTCTAATGCTTTCAACATTGATAACCGCTTTATCTATAAGTTTAACACTGGCGGCGCAAAACATACGTTACTAACCGGTGTAGATTATCAAAGCCTTGATATTAAAAATAAAGACTATGCCTCAGACCCTATCGCCGCAGATGGCAACAAGCCGATGGCCGTACCGGGTGTTGGTACCGTTGCGGGTAACCCTAATTTTAATATTTATCACCCAAGTTATAGCAATAACATTGTCTTATTAAACTCAAGTACATTAGCCACTGTCACCGATGCTGATCTGCAAACTACCAAAACGAAAAATCGGCAGTTAGGTTTTTATATCCAAGACAAGGCAAACATCACGGATAAATTCACAGTGATCGCTGGCGTGCGCTTTGATGACACCAGCGACAAAACCCACAATACCACGACCGATGCCAAAACCGATGTTGACCACCATGAATGGACCAGCAACCTAGGCGCTTCATACCAGCTAGCGGATGGTCTGGTTCCCTATGCCAACTTTGCCCAGTCTTTCAACCCAGTGGTGAAATTGGACGCGAACGGCAATCCTGCTAAAGCAGAAAAAGCCAAAAACTACGAAGTTGGTGTGAAGTATCAACCCAAAAACTTTGATGGCTATTTTGGTGTGGCCGCCTACCAATTGACCAAGGAAAATCTAACCCGAGGTTCCAGTAATACAGCCACCTTTAGACAGCTAGGGGAAGTCCGTAACCGTGGCATCGAGTTTGAAGCAGTTGCCAACTTGACTCAAGCCATCACCTTGGTGGGTAATTTAAGTTACGTAGACTCGGAAGTCACAGAAGATTCTGACACTCAGTATATTGGCAAAACGCCCTCACAAATTGCTAATAAATTGGCCTCCTTTTGGGGTAACTACCGCTTTTTCGACGGCAAATTGGCGGGCTTAAAACTGGGAGCTGGGGTTCGTTATATCGGTGATACTTATGCCGATAATACGGAAACCAATAAAGTGCCGTCTTACACCTTATTCGATGCGATGGCCAGCTATCAGTGGAACAACTACAAGTTTCAAGTCATGGCAAAAAATATCTTCAATAAGGAATACGTTGCCACCTGTGACTCCAATATTTGTTACTACGGTGACAGCCGTAACGTCATTGCGAGTGTGACATATGACTGGTAATCAGAACGTTCATCACACACTGCCCGGTGGGCAGTGTGTTTCTTTTGAAGCTGGCCACTACCACGTGACACAGCCATCGGGCGGTGTCAGTGTTCACGAGAAACAGCATGGCCAAGGTGTCTTAGTGCATTGTGAACTGCCTGAAAGTGAGCTGCTTAACGCATTTACCTTACTGTTTGAGCAGGTTCCACAGCTGCGTAGCATTGATTTAAGCAAGGTTGATTTACGCAGCCTGTCGTCTGATCACTTGGCTCATATACTTTACCGCAACGAATTAGGGCAAAATATTCTATGGAGAGAAGCCATCATGCAGCGCCCACACCGCTGGCTGCGTCAAGACCGTCCCTTGTTTCCTCATAAACCTGTTCTCACTAAAGCGGGTTATCATCCTATGCGTCCGTCCCCACAACAGGGTGAGCTTTATCGTCGCTACCTGCCTGAACTGCAACAACATATTAGCCTATTGGGGCTCAACCTAGACGAACATTTAGCACTCTTTAATAAGTGGCAAAACAATGATCGCGTGGCCGCTTTTTGGGATCAAAAAGGCAGTCTAAGCGAACATCGCGCCTACTTAGCAGAGCAAGTCGCGAACCATAAAAATCAGCTGCTAATTGCCTGTCTGGACGATGAGCCCTTTGCCTACATTGAAGCCTATTGGGCCAAAGAAGATCGCATCGCGCCTTACTATGCTGTCAGCGATTATGACCGGGGCATACATATGTTGGTGGGAGAGGAGCACCACCGAGGCGCCCATAAGGTCGCGGCGTGGCTGCCATCGGTTTGCCATTACCTATATTTGGTGGACCCCAGAACCGACAAAATTGTCAGCGAGCCTAGAGCAGACAATCAGAAGATGATTCATTATTTGCAAGCGTATGGTTTTGCCAAACTCAAAGAGTTCGATTTTCCACATAAACGCTCCGCTTTAATGTGCCAATTAAGGGAAAACTTCTTTGTTGACTGTTTTTAGTTAAGCGCCAAAACAGTGTCTAACCACAAAGCCAATATTTAATACGAACAACGAGGTGACTATGACAAACAAAATAAGGGAATATGATGTGCTTGGCATCGGTCTAGGACCGGCTAATCTGTCCATCGCCATCGCTTTAGAAGAACAAGCGCAAGACAATCAACTCTCATACTGTTTTTTAGAACAAAAATCGCAGTTTGAGTGGCACGGGGGCATGTTGCTTGACGGCACTCGCATGCAGATCTCTTGTTTAAAAGATCTGGTAACATTACGCAATCCCATGAGTCCTTATACCTTTGTGAATTATCTCCACACCCATAATCGACTTAACTCCTTTATTAACCTCGGCAGCCAACATCCATCACGTATCGAATTCAACGATTATTTAGCTTGGGTTGCCAAACAATTTGATGCGCTCGTGCATTATGGTCAACGCGTCATCGACATTCAGCCAATAGAAGAGGAAGGGGAAATCACCAAAGTCAAAGTGATTGCGACCAATATCCATGGTGAGAAAACCGTTCGCATTGCCAGAAACCTGATTTTAGGGATGGGCGGCATGCCCAAACTACCAGAACAGTTCCAAGGGTTCGAACACGACAATGTACTGCACTCTTCTCACTATAAAACTTGGAGTGAATCCACCAAAGACCTTCCGGAACACCCTAAAATCGCCGTGGTGGGAGCAGGTCAAAGTGCCGCAGAAATTTTTGTGGATTTGTGCAACCGCTACGAAGACGGGGAAGTCCATATGATCAACCGTCGCTTTGCGCTCCACCCTGCCGATGACAGTCCTTTTGTGAATGAAATATTTGATCCAGAATTTACCGATCACATCTACTCCCGCGAGGAAGCAGAACGCAAAGACATCCTCAATCACTTTAGCGCAACTAATTACTCTGTCGTGGACATGGAAGAACTTCATGCCATATATGAAAGACTCTATTTGCAAAAAGTGACGGGGAAAGGGCAGCACAAATACCTGCGCTGTCATGACATCCAAGAAACGGGCGAAAAAGAGCAGAAAATTGCCTTACGCCTTAACGATAGAGTAAACCACCAGCAAAACTGGCAAGATTATGACGCAGTGATTTTGGCAACGGGCTACCGCTATGACGAGTTTCACCAGATGCTCAATCATATGCAACCTTTGATGACAAGCTCCCCAGTGGAACGCAGTTATCGCTTGCCGATGAAAGACCAGTGCTCTGTTAATGTGTTTCTACAAGGTTGTTGTGAATCGTCCCATGGTTTAAGCGATACCCTGTTATCGGTACTAGCGGTTCGCTCTAAAGAAATTGTGGATGCACTACTTGAGCAGAAGTCTTCTCTTCATGACGAGAAAATGAGCGCCTAATAACCTTTTGTTAGCAACAAAACGTCGCCCCGATAAAGGAGTATCAGGGCGATGTTTCGCTCATTGCCATGGTTGCAAGCCGCTTTCCTGATCCCATTCAAAGGTGTAATCGACAAAGGACTTTCGCTTGGCAAGAGACGTTCGTTTAGGGGTTCCTAATGACATCACCCCCAGAATATGGTCTTCATTACCCATCTTTAGCATGACCCTTAGAGCCTCTGTTGTTTCTTGGCTATGCCAGATGCCACCAAATCCCATGGCGTGAGCCGCTAGCAATATATGCTCACATGCCGCCCCACCCGCCAACTGTTGATCTAATACAGAGACTTTGTGTTCCATGTTGAGCACACTGTAGACGCAAATCATCATAGGAGTGTTGATAATCTCTTGAATAAATCGATTGAAGTACACTTCATCCTCGACTTGTCCATCGTACATAGCGCGTAGGACACCTTCTAGATCCTTCATCCCCTGCCCTTGAATCACCACAAAACGCCAAGGCTTAATATTACCATGGTCAGGTACGGTCATCGCCGCTTGTAAAATTTGCTCTACTTCCGCTCTATTAGGGGCAGGTTGAATAAGACTGCCCCGTGGATAAGAACGACGCGTCATCAGCGCTTGAATGGCATCCATCTCACTTTCCTTAGGTAAATTTACATGCATGGTATACGCGAAATAATGATAATACGTCTCATCCTCATTTTTATCAAACACTGACAGAAATACCTTTATATTTATAAAAACATCGTTTAGATGATTGCTATAGTGTTGGAGTATAAAAAGCGATGGAAGAAAGCATATTATGCAGACATTACCTTTGGTGTTGGCCGGCCCTATTTTACGCAAGACGAATCCACACGAAGTGACGCTCTGGTTAGCAACCAGCCAACCCGTTGACGTGACGCTTTCGCTTCAATGCGATGGACTAGACGCCTCACCTGTGCTCACAGTAAATCATCGTCAAATCAAGTCAGGCGATAAACTCTACTTTCAGCTGATTCATGCCATTCCTGAATCGGCCTTACCAATCGAAGAATGGATTGGTTATGACATCGTGTTGATCGACGCCGTTTCTAAGCAAGAGCATCCTATCCAATCTTGGGCTGCGGATCTCAGCTATCCTGGATACACGACCCCAGGATTCATTATCCAGAAAAACATCAAGCAATTATTGCACGGCTCTTGTCGTAAACCCCATTATTGTCGCCAAGGCGACTCACCAGAAGAAAGCAATACCGATGGACTCGCACTGGTCGACAGTCTATTAGAGAGAACGCCCGTAAAAGAATGGCCCGCCGTATTATTATTAACAGGGGATCAAATCTACGCTGACGATGTAGCTGGCCCCATGCTAAATGCCATTCATCAAGTGATTCAACAATTAGGGTTGGCCGACGAAGACATAGACGACACCGTATTAGAAAAGCATCAGAGCTTACATAGTTCAGCGCCCCACTACTACGAGCGGGATCGCATTCTACCTCAAAGGGAAGAAACCAAGGAGCTACATAAACAGTTCTTTGGCGGTGTCAAAAAGCCTATTTTTACCAGTAGCACGGCGCAAAACCACCTCATTACACTCAGTGAAGTACTGGCAATGTATCTACTTGTCTGGTCGCCTGCTTGTTGGGCCAATATCGACTTAACCTGCCCAAATGTCATCCAAGATAGCGCAAAGCGTATGCGTTATGAGAAGGAAAAACAGGCCATTGAGGCATTTAAACAACCGCTCAAACACGTCCGAAGAGCTTTAGCCCATTTACCTACCGCCATGATTTTTGATGATCATGATGTGACGGATGATTGGAATATGACCGCCGCATGGGAACAGAGTGCTTATGGTCACCCTTTATCAAAGCGCATTATCGGTAATGCACTCACGGCCTATTTATTATGCCAAGGATGGGGGAATGCACCAGAACAGTTCGATGATGCAATGCTCTCGCAGCTTGATCAGACCCTACAATCCGTTGGCGGCCAACAGCACGATAACTTGATTGACCAGCTACTAACATTTGAGCAATGGCATTATGAATGGCCAACTCATCCCCCGTTAATCGTGTTAGACACTCGCACCCATCGCTGGCGCTCTGAGCGTCATCCGCAGCGCCCGTCAGGGCTCATGGATTGGCAAACCCTAACCGATTTACAACAGGCGCTGATTGATCATAAAGCTGTCATTATGGTATCACCTGCCCCTATTTTTGGAGTCAAGTTAATTGAAACGGTACAAAGAATCTTTACCTTTTTAGGTAAGCCTTTGGTGGTAGACGCCGAGAACTGGATGGCACACTCCGGCTCAGCTCACACCTTAATGAACCTATTTCGACATCCAAAAACACCGCATCATTTTGTGATTCTATCAGGTGATGTCCATTACTCTTTTGTCTATGACATCGAAGTGAAAGGCCTTCAAAGCAGTCCTCATATTTGGCAAATCACCAGTAGCGGACTGCGTAATGAGTTTCCAAAACGCTTATTAGATTGGTTTGACCGACTCAATCGCTGGCTCTACGCCCCTTGGTCACCTCTTAATATATTTACCAAACGTCGAGGCATGTGGATATCGCCACGCAAACCGGATAATGCCTCTCGTGGAGAGCGCCTACTCAATCGTTCCGGAATTGGTTTAGTCACCTTAGATGAGGAAGGTAAGCCAATACAAATTCAGCAATTAACAGGCAAAAACAAAGCGATTGCCTTTAGACAAGACCCCCAAGAGCGGCGGTTTGAATAAAACAAGAATGGTTCTACCCACTTGTCCGCCCTTTTCTTTTCTAAACCCTAATGACAATCATGCTGGAGAATTAATTAACACAGTAATATGGCAAAAGTAACCTTGTTACATACATTCCAAGTTGAAAAAACAAAGCAAAAAAAGTGTAAAACTTTGCCAATATCGGATAATGGAAAAAGTTTGTTAGTAGTACTGTTTATTGACATAACTAAAACTAAGGAACGTACTAATGACACACACAAAACGTCTTATGATCGCAGCAAGCAGTATTTTGATTGCCTCTTTTGCAGCCCAAAGCCAAGCAACTGAGTTTGGGTCACCCACCACTGCTGCTGGTGTTTTCGACTTTGGGACAGGCTTTATGCCACCCGTTACGCCAATCGGAAATTTCTCCTTACGTATTGCTCCCTACTCAGCCGATTCAACACGAAACAACAGTGGCAAAAGCACCCTACCAAAGTTCTCATTGGATGTTCTGAGTATCTCATTAGCCTTCATCAAACGCACTAACTACAAAATCTTAGGTGGTGACTTCGGCTATAGTGCCGTCCTTCCCTATCTGGATATGAATCTTGATCTAACGACCCCTCCAGGTGGTAAAATCCATGGCTCACAACAAACACTAGGAGACCTGCAAGTCGCGCCTATTATCATTCAGTGGGACATCGCGCCCAACTTTGGAATAAATGCGCAACTACAAATACAGGCCCCCACAGGCGACTTTGATAAAAATGCGCCCATTAATGCCGGTATGAACCATTGGACATACTCCCCAGCCTTGGGCGTCACTTACATCACCAGCAATAAAATCGAACTCTCATCTAGCTTCCAATTAGATTTCAATACTAAAAACAAAGACACAGACTACACCAGTGGTATTGAATATCGTCATGAATTTGGCATCGGGAAAATCATGGATGCTTGGACCGTTGGTTTAGGCGGTTACTACTACAAACAGCTAACCGATGATAAAGGGCCTAATGTGCCAGCAGATGGTAACCGAGCACAAACTATTGCAGTGGGCCCAGCTATTGCTTACTTCAAACCAGGACTACCTGCCCTTTGGTTCCATGTCTATAAAGAGTATCACTCAAGAAACCGTACACAAGGCACCTCTATCGCATTACGCCTTGCACAAAGTTTCTAAGGGGGAACGCTAGAGCCCCCCCTAGAAAGTAAGCAACCTGACAGGGAAGTCATTCGCCATTATTGACGATTTACAGATCAAATTTATCGACAAGCTGATCAATCATAGAGGCGCTGATATTATCGGCGTCTATGTGCTCATCACTTTTATCCCATAAGTGCATTGCCTGCATAAGGTTAATAACAATAGCGCTGAAAAAGCCATTAATTGGGGAATAATTCGAGCGTTTTAGGGTAGCAATCAATTGCCCATGCTGATACACCTGAATAATATGCGAGACCAATGGTCGACTGAGTGCTTCACCACCGTATTTATAGCGACGGGTGTAATCAATTGTGATAACTAATGCCGCACTGTGTTTATCAGGTTTCACCGCATACACATTATGTTCTACTAAGCTCTTTTGAATAGAGTAGGCAAAATCTTTACTTAAGGTCTCTTCTGAAGAAAAGGCTTTATTACTTGCCTTCCCCCAACGCCCTTCCTTTAGATTGACATGAAGACTTTTTACGTAAAAAGACGTAACACGCTTGCTATCTGTCGGAGAAGTAAACCAACTGGCACAACCTGATAAAAACAAAACACCCAAAATCACTATCAAATGCTTCGAACGCACGATTATTATCCTTTCTAAGGAGCCAAACGAAAAACACATTAAGGAAGCCTAAAAGCATTTTTTCCTTAATTGCAGATAGCATGTAAGAACTTTGCGCGCTCTTATTCTCCTTTATTCTAACAGTGTTTTCCGCTTTTATCATGACTACTTTTGCATTGCTAAAAACCTTAAAAAGGAGGATTTCTGCTATAAAATCCATAAAAAAGCCCTATGATAATACTTCCCCCAATCCATTAGAGATGTCGTGATGCAAGACAACAACACCAAGCTGGATAACGACTTTATTGACTTACTCAAATTACTTATTCGACAGCCAAGTGTTGTCGGTGCTGAGCACTCATTCTTTCGCATCTTACAGCGAGAGCTGGAAGAGCGGGGAGCCAAAGTGACGTGGTACGAAGGGCTATTGGTTGCCCAAGGAAGTGACCCCATGAGCACCATGTTCTCTGCACATATTGACCGTCATGGTTTGGTATGCACAGGTCCAAATGAGTTTCAATACGCAGCCTTTGTCTCCGCTAATAAGACAGACTTGCTGAATAACTCCGTATCAGAAGAATTGATGAGCAAAGTGACTGAGCGATTCCATCATGAAGCGATCTATGCCTATGAACCTTGGTCTGGCGTTTACCGAGGAAAAGGTGTCATAAATCACGCTTATATATGTGAATTTCGCAACAACCTCATTTTTGAAGTAGATGGTCTTGAAGGCGTTGTCGCAGGAACCCCTATCGCTTTTAAAGATCAACTCACCATAAAAGACCAGCGCTTAGAAGGACAATTGGATAATGTCATCTCCGCCGCAGCGCTGGTCCATTTATTTGACCATGGCTTCAAAGGGACTGCCTTTTTTACCGCCCAAGAAGAAGCCGGCAAAAGTTGGCGTTATCTCCTCGAATGGTTTCGCCGCTTTGGTGGTTCGACTAACCGCTTATTTGTAGTTGATACCAGCCCTTTTCCTGATACTCAAGCGGCGAATGAACAACTCTTAGTATTGCGGGAAAAAGACGCAAACGCCTCATTTAACAAAGACAGTACTCAAGCACTGGAAGCCCTTTGCCAACAGCACCGTATAAGCTATCTCTACAAAAATCGTTATGTAGAAGCAGAAAATACAAAACGCGCCGCATTAGGACAACCACCTTCCTCACTCGGCAGTACTGAGTTAGGGCGCATTATCTCAGCATCAAATGGATTGGTGGATGGTACCACCATTCAAATCCCCACGACTGGATACCACACCATGCATGAATCCGCTTCAATTGATTCGGTAAACGCCTTTTTAAACACACTTAAAATACTCTCTAATATCTAAAAAATTTCGTCCACACAATAAGACCACCTCCATTTATCCTTCAGGAGGTGGTCTCAAAACCCCTATTTTTTCCTACTTACTTACACCCTATTTCACCCCAAATCTTTGGTAATATTTTTTTCACTATGTATCATGTAACTTGGCATTTTTTAACTTTATCGACGTGTCTGGTTAACAAAAGAAAGAGAGTTAGTGTGAAGATTTTAGTAACGGGAGCCGCAGGCTTTATTGGACATGGGTTGATTAAATCGCTTCTTTTAAGGGGGGATGAAGTCATTGGTATTGATAACCTCAATGATTATTATGATCCAGACCTCAAGCAAGCACGCTTAAAAGATATTGAGGATTTTCAAGCCACCCAAAAACTAAAAAACACGCTACATTTTATACGTATGGATGTCGCGGATAGAGACAATATAGCCGCGCTGTTTTCACAAGAACAATTCGATGTGGTCATCAACCTTGCCGCACAAGCAGGTGTTCGCTTCTCCATCGAGAACCCCCAAGTGTATATTGACTCCAATTTGGTGGGGTTTGCTAACATTCTAGAGGGGTGTCGACATAATAAGGTTAAACACCTTGTTTACGCTTCCTCAAGTTCTGTTTATGGCATGAATACCAAACAACCTTTTAGCACCGAAGACAGAGTGGATTACCCCATCAGTCTTTACGCTGCCACCAAAAAATCCAACGAATTAATGGCCCATTCCTATAGCCACCTTTATAACATCCCCACTACTGGACTACGCTTTTTCACTGTCTATGGCCCTTGGGGGCGTCCTGATATGGCTGCTTACAAGTTCGTCAAAGCCATCTTGAATGGTTCGCCTATCGACGTCTATAACCACGGTGACATGCAACGCGACTTCACCTACATCGATGACATTGTTGATGGTATCGTTCGCGTGATCGATACCATCCCACAGCCGATGGAAAACTCAGAGACCAAGGCTAAAGCACCCTATAAGCTGTTTAATATAGGTAACCACAACCCCATCACACTACGTCGTTTTATCAGCGCCATAGAGAAGGCTTGTGGAAAAAAAGCGATGGAGAATTTATTGCCTATGCAGGCTGGTGATGCCCCCATCACCTATGCCGATATTGACGAACTAACTCAAGTAACAGGTTTTATGCCAAAAACAGCCATTGAGCCTGGAATGCAGGCATTTGTTGATTGGTACCAAGACTTTTATAATTTGGGGAATACTAACGACGTGGGCTACACTAGACGAAAATGCATCAGCGTCTAACACTATACCCATCACCTATTGAACAGAATACTTAGATTAAGGGACATACCTTGAACGCAAAAAAATACCATATTGCCGTCGCTGGTACAGGCTATGTTGGCCTGTCTATTTCCATGCTATTAGCTCAACGCAACAAAGTCATTGCGGTCGATATTGTTCCCAGTCGAGTGGAAATGCTTAATAAAGGTCAATCCCCTATCAGCGACACGGAAATCGAAGATTTTCTCTCCACAAAAGCTCTCGATTTCACCGCAACAATGGATAAAAACCTGGCTTACCGTGACGCAGATTTTGTCATCATTGCCACGCCAACAGACTATGATCCCGTCACCAACTATTTCAATACCAGCTCTGTTGAAAGTGTGATTGAAGACGTGTTAGCCATTAATAAAAACGCCTCGATGATCATTAAATCGACCATCCCTGTAGGCTACATCAACAGCATCAAAGAGAAATACAATATTGATAACATTTTGTTTTCTCCTGAATTTTTACGCGAAGGTCGTGCTCTTTACGACAACTTAAACCCATCGCGTATCATTGTTGGTGAGCATTCTGAACGCGCTGAGATCTTCGCCCGCTTGCTACAAGAAGGGGCCATTAAACAAGACATTCCAACCTTATTTACGGACTCAACTGAAGCCGAAGCCGTGAAGCTTTTTTCCAACACCTATCTAGCCATGCGTGTGGCCTACTTCAACGAGTTGGATTCTTACTGTGAATCGTTTGGCCTCAATAGCAAACAGGTAATAGAGGGTGTCGGACTAGACCCACGTATTGGTAGCCATTACAACAACCCTTCCTTTGGCTACGGTGGTTACTGTCTGCCAAAAGATACCAAACAACTGTTGGCAAACTACAACGATGTACCAAACAACTTGATTCGTGCCATTGTCGACTCCAACACAACGCGTAAGGATTTCATCGCCGAATCGATTCTTAAGCGTAATCCTGAAGTGGTGGGTATCTATCGTCTGGTGATGAAAACAGGTTCCGATAACTTCCGAGCTTCCGCCATCCAAGGTGTTATGAAGCGCCTGAAAGCCAAAGGCATCGAAGTCATTTTGTATGAACCAGAACTGGAAGAAGATACCTTCTTTAATTCAGAAGTCTGCCGTGACTTTGAGGACTTCAAAGCTCGTTCCAATGTCATTATGGCAAACCGCATGACAGAGGATCTCCGTGACGTAGTCGATAAAGTCTATACACGTGATTTGTTTGGTACGGATTAAGAATTAAAATACACCATATACGTAACAGAAAAAGGCAGGTGATCGAACTGTTTGGTTTCGCCTTTTACGAAGCCAAACTGTTCATACCAATCTTGTAACTCTGAGTGCTTGCCAATCACGCCAATGCTGATCAATTCAAGCTCATCAGCTCTCGCCTGCTCGATAATGCGCTCGACAAGTTGTGCCCCGATGCCTTTGTTTTGCCGCTCAGGTAACACTGACAATCGGTTCAAGTAGGCTTTACGAACGCGATTGGTCTGAGAGGGAATGTCATACGCCACACAAGCAACTGGCTGTTGATTGTCAATGCAGACAAAATAGCGCTCACCTCGTTTAAAATCCTGCTCGACCCAACTGCCCTCGCAAAAAGAGGGATGCTTTGGGCAATTGTCTTGGTTTATTGCAAAACGTTTAGCAACAGGTCGATTCGCCTCACGAATGATATAGGCGATCACGTCGGCTTGGTCTTCGAATACTTCCTTTATCTGTCTCATAACTTCTTCTCCCTCATACTTTTCTTAGAGGCACTCAATGGCAACCTCCAATGAAACTTCACGGCACTGACTGCAATCAAAATCATGATGACCCCCAGTATTTGCGTTACACTGATATGTGTCGAAAACGCAAAATGGTCGACAAACAATGCCGTAATCGGATAAATAAACGACAGCAAAGCAATCAGGCTAGTCGGCAATTTTTGAAAGCTGTCGTACATGATGATGTACATAAACCCTGTTAGTATCGCCCCAAGAATCAATAAATCTAACCACTGACTAGTTTGCGTTGGTAAGTTGTCGAAGTCAGCAAAAGACAAGAGCATGAGAATACCAACGATCACCTGTACCAATGCCACAAAAGCGGAAGGCACTTGACTGACTTTTTTTGTAATGAGTGTCGTCGCGGTATAAAGCAATGCAGCACCCAAGGCGAGTAATAAACCGAATAACGCAGAAGAATCGGTTCGATTTAAGTCGCCGATAAAAAGCTCCTGTAACTCATGAGGATTAAGCTCTACGATTAACACTAAGCCGACAAATGCTAAGGCTAGCCAAACAAGTAGGGAGATTGACGGCTTTTCTCGGGTGATTAATGTGCTCACTAACACCAAAAACAAAGGTTGCATATGGTAGGCAACGGTCGCAATAGAAAACGGAATATAATTGAACGAAGCAAATAGCAATACCCAGTTTCCTACTAAGGTAATACCGCCTAACACAATCAATAACAGTGCCCTGGGCTGGAAAAACTCGGCACGAATCAAGCCTGAAAA
Source organism: Marinomonas spartinae (assembly GCF_900089775.1). Classification (GTDB taxonomy): domain Bacteria; phylum Pseudomonadota; class Gammaproteobacteria; order Pseudomonadales; family Marinomonadaceae; genus Marinomonas; species Marinomonas spartinae. The sequence continues at coordinate 602,970 of NZ_FLOB01000001.1, read as the reverse complement.
ATAGGCATATCCGCCTAAAACCATTGCACCAATCGCACAACGAAAAAACACCACATTCCAAAATACCTGTCCCGAACTAATCACAAAATAACCAATGGTGCCAGACAGTATCATGGCAAAAGTCAGCTCTAAACTGCTTATCGTATGATGTGAATGTTTCATAATAGACCTCGGTTATTGCCCCTCACGGTAGAACACTGAATGCATTCTCTTTTTAAGGAAACTGGTTTATGGTGAATAGAATAAAATGAAGAACGCCACCTTGGCAGACTTATAAAAAGATAAATAAACAAAATAGCCGTACTTATCAGAGGGAAAAATGCGAAATAACCTTAAAAAAGAAAAAAGCATCTTGGATGGTATTGATAGCAAACTGATTGAACAACTTTATACGAATGCGAGAACCCCGGTCACAGAACTGGCACGGGCAGTGGGTATGACCGCGCCAAGTGTCAACGAACGATTAAAACGACTGGAAGAAAGTGGTGTCATCTCTGGCTATCGAGTGGAAGTGAACCCTGTGGTTTTAGGCTATAGCCTAATGGCAATTGTACGAATGCGCCAACTTCCAGGCAAACTCAAAGCTCTAGAAGCCCTGATCCAATCGATTCCTGAATTTGTTGAATGCGACAAGGTAACTGGGGATGATTGTTATATCGCTCGTCTGTATTTAAAAGACATTAGTCAATTAGATCCCATTCTTGACCAAGTCTCTGAGTTAGCCGATACCAATACAGCCATTGTGAAATCAACACCAGTCAAACGACGACTACTCATTTAACGACCTCTATTAGTATGGCCAATAACGAGATGGTGAGCGTTTTGTTTTTCGTCCATCCGTTTTGTGCATTGGCGATAGCAAATCATCCATCTCAACTTGGCGAGCAAAGTGTATCGTTTGGCGAGAAGTCAGCAATCAGACTTGCTTCCTTATCGTAGACTAGCATTTTTCATGATGAGGACAAAACCATGCAACTAACCAAACGACTAGAACAAATACTTACGGACGTTTTAACCTCCACCATAATCAATAAGACTCAGCTTGCTGAGTATTTCACCTTAGACTATCAACAATGGGTTGATAATAAGACGCTAAACTTCAGCGACTTTGTAAAACATATTCAGTCATTAAAAGCGCATTTACATCATTGTGAGGTGAGCTTCGACCAGATGATTAGCGAAGACAATAAAGTCCATTCTAGCCATACGGTCACCGCTCAAACCAAAGCTGGAGAAAATATTAAGATGAAAGTAGTTGGCCTATTTATCTTTGCTGAGAATAAATTGCAACGCACAGAAGAACTGACCTGTCTATTATCAGGACCAAACCATGAGAAAAACATAGGTTCTCGATAAGACAACCAAGCTTTAACAAGGCTTCATTGATTTTTGGTAGTTTAGAAACGCCCTAGAAAAAGCCGATAAGCTCTTATAGCCCAAATCAAAAGCGATGTTAGTAACACTTTCGCCCTGTTCATACGCTTGTTGTGCTTTTTGCATGACAAGCTGATAGCGAAATGCTTGGTAAGTAGTATTCAACTGCTCGGCAAACAGTCGATTAAGTGTGCGTTCTGATGCTCCACTTTGCTGACTCACCGACGCTAATGATGTCTTGATGCTCACACTATGAGAGAGGGATTCGATGACGTTTAATAGTCGCGGATCCACACAACCAGACGATAGGCGATACCCTTGCAAGGGGGTAAAACGGGCAAGCTGATCCAGTAAAATAGCATCATAGTGTTGCCATAATGCTTGCGTTAGATGTGGTTGATTGTGCCGCAAGTACGCCATCAATTGAGTCCATAATGTATGGCTGGCCAATAAACCAATCGATTGGATAGGAGGAGTAGCAACATCCTCGCCTGAAAAAATCAAACTAAGACAACTGCTTTTGAGTGCAATAAATTCATGGGAGACATAAGCAGGAATATACACCAGTTGCCCAGTTAACAGTAAAAATCCACCGTCTTCTGTGGAAATTATCCCTGAACCTTCATGCACGTAGACCCACTGGTACACACTGTGTTCATGAGATTGCGTTGTTTGCCGTGACTCATAATACTGGATAACGTGATTGAGCCTCTTCATGATGATTCCGCACTGTTCTAAACCGTTAGTATGACAATAGGCCTTAAGGAGTGGCAAGCCAATAAGAACCACTCGCCTATTAGTATTGTCAAAATCTAATATGGTGTTATAGTTATATATAACACCATATTTAACTGGTTGATTAAAGCAAACCATACAGAAGAGAGCCCCTATGCAAGAGCAATGGAACGACGAACAACCCATTTATCGCCAAGTGCGTGATCGCATGGTGAGCTTGATACTTGCAGGAGAGTTGCGAGAAGGCGAAGCGCTACCCTCTGTTCGGGCGGTTTCCACCAGCTATCAAATCAACCATTTAACGGTATCAAAAGCCTATCAGTCACTGGTTGAAGAAAAGCTCGTCGAAAAACGACGCGGTATGGGGATGTTTATTCTTGGTGGCGCCCGTGCGCGAATTTTACACGCAGAAAGAGCACTCTTCTTTCAGTCAGAAATCCCCAAATTAAAACAACGCTTAACTCTATTGGATATTAGCACCAACGAATTAATTGAGCAGTTATCACTGGAAACACCTCCCTTAAACGACATCACGGTAGATCAACTTCGTCTACAAAAAGACAGCGAATAGGTATGATTATGAATACAACAACAAACCATGCCGCGATCATCAAGGCACAAGGTTTACACAAACAATATGGTGACTTCAAAGCCTTAAACGATGTGAGCTTTCGCATCTTTCCTGGGCGAATTGTCGGTTTAATTGGTCCCAATGGGGCTGGCAAGACCAGCCTGTTAAAAGGCATTTTAGGATTGAGCACACTAGACGGTGAGCTAAGTGTCCTAGGCCTTAAACCAATGAAAGAGCGCACCAAATTATTGGAGCAGGTGAGCTTTATCGCTGACACTGCCATTTTACCTTCATGGCTTAAAGTGCACCAAGCAATCGACTATGTGGCGGGAGTGCATCCAAAGTTCAATCGAGAAAAAGCCCAAGCATTTCTGGCAAAAACCACAATCAACCCTAAAAGTCGCATTAAAGCTTTATCCAAAGGCATGGTTACCCAGCTGCACTTGGCTCTCGTTATGGCCATCGATAGCAAACTATTGGTATTAGACGAACCCACATTAGGGCTCGATATTATGTATCGAAAACAATTCTACTCCAGTCTTTTAGAAGACTATTTTGATGAACAAAAGACTATTTTAATCACCACCCATCAAGTAGAAGAGATCGAGAATCTGTTAACGGATGTGCTGTTTATTGATCGAGGACACCTAGTACTCGACAGCTCAATGGACGACATTAGCCAGCGATTCAGCCAACTCTCCGTTTCGACAGAAGGCCGACAAAAGGTATTGGAGGCAGGTTTACGCCCGATTTACGAAGAAGCTCGCCTTGGCGGGGCTAGTTTATTATTTGAAGGCGTTGACCCTGAAACACTCGCCGCTTTTGGTAAAATCCACACGCCGTCTATTGCCGACCTGTTCGTGGCAAAAGTCAGCACAGCCAACGAAGGACGTCCCCAAGAGAATCAGGCCCCCAATATACAATGGAAGGAGACAGGACAGTGAACCGCTTTCTAATACAAATTAAACGTGAGTTGTGGGAACATAAAGGTGCACTAATCACAACGCCTATAGTAGCTCTGACTATTTTTGTTGTGCTGACCATTCTTGCTGGGGTGGCTGGACGAGGCGTAGTACAGGATAGTCAGTTTATCTTACAGCATGATGGCATGATGTCGTTTTACTCATATTCTTCAGATGGCCAGCAACAATCCTTTGTCTACCACAAAGGTATAAACGGTCTTACGACCATTCCTGACACGACAGCACAAAACTCACCTATGTCGCTTTTGCCTGCCCTACCTTATATCGCATTTGATCATCTGGCTTGGCTGATTGCGCTAATTTATCTGCTGTCTTGTCTATTTACCGATCGCAAAGATAAAAGTATTTTGTTTTGGAAGTCGATGCCTGTCAGCGAATGGCAGAATGTCCTCACCAAAACCTTTATGGCAGCCCTTGTCATTCCAGCCATTGCCTGGATCGCCGCATCGGCTTACAACCTGTTTTACCTGCTCTTCATGACAATTTGGTCACTCTTTAGCAGTGTACACCATCCCGATTTACTCTTTCAGCCTCAAGCAGTACTCACTACAGCCTGGTCATTTTTAGGCAGCTATCTTGCCACCTCTATATGGATGTTGCCTTTTATCAGTTGGATTTTATTGGTCTCCGCGTGCGCCAAGAAAACGCCCTTTTTATACCTTGTCCTACCCTTATTAGCATTAGTTCTTATTGAGTATACCGTCTTGGGAAGTCACCATATTTCTCAAATTATCGGCTCCTATATAAATGTAAGTGACCCAAGGGCTGAGCAAAATATGCTAAATATGTCAGGCTGGTATCATGTTTGGAATGTGTTATCCAGTGTGCAATTCTGGCTTGGATTGGCCGCTACCGCTGGGCTACTTTACACAACCGTGTGGCTACGGGAAAATCGCTTTGAAAATTAGGGAAGCACACCAACGAAAACCAAATTAACGACCCAAGACCTCATTTTTCCAAACATCCTGAAGCCCATCCTATAACCATAGGATGGGCTTCAGGATGTTTTTTTGATTTCTCTACTCCCTATTAATTCAAACATTGCCGATGGAAAAATATTCAACCTTTACTAAACTTATTTTTAGGATCACAGGGAGTAATAACAAGGTGTTTACATTTTCTAAACTAAAGCTATCCCACGCCATTACCTTTATCGGCATCGCCCCTTCTTTGTTTGCCGTTCTCGTTGTTGCTATTTTAGTAATAGACCTGAACAAACAAGTTGATGAAGGACGAACCGCCGAAGACATGGTCAAACTTTCCACCTTATTAGATAACGTGGCCCATAATTTCGCAGTGGAACGGGGCTTAAGCGCAGGCTTTTTAGGCAGCCAAGGCAAAAAAGGCAAAGATGCTTTAATGGCTCAGCGCCTAAAAGCGGACCAAGCTGAAGCCGCCTTGAGAGATGTTCAGCCAGACGCCTTCCAAGAATTAAGCAACGCTCAGCTGAATAGCTATCGAGATCATGTACTCAACGTCCTAACGGATAAAAACACCATTCGTCAAAAGGTTGATACCTTATCACCTGACAATAACGCGTTTAATTTTTATTCTAAAGTCAATCAGAGCGCATTAGATGCGATTCAATATGCCATTTTAAACATTAATAATAGAGATATCGCCAAGACGCTAGAGGCACGCTTGAACCTGTTATGGATGAAAGAACGAGTAGGCCAATATCGCGGGGCATTAAATGGTGTATTTGCTGCTAAAACTACCACCCCCAAGCGACAATCACAAATTGCTGCTTTCATTAACAATGAAACGCTCCAATTAGAGCACTTCAAAGCCATGGCATCCGAGAAACAATTAGCCATGCTAAAGACGGCCGCCGAGAACGATGCATGGAAAAAAGTGGATCAAATCACTAGCAACTTTCTCAAACAGAAAGATGTCGCTGTTGTTAATGGCCCCAGCAATTGGTTTAACCTAGCCACCACGAAAATTGGCTTAATAAAAGCCGTCGCCGATAAAATCAGTACACAAATCTATGCTCTGAGCAACTCACTTACCACGCAGAGTATTTACTATCGAAATGCGCTGATTATTGTTTTTTCCCTATTGATTCTGCCGATTCTTTGGCTGTCTTATACTCTCACACGCTCTCTAACCAAACGCGTCCAACAAATTAGCCAAGTTCTATCCAACATTTCGACTAAACGTAACTTACTTGGCCGTATAGAACATAATTCAAATGATGAATTAGGAGATATCATCCAGCACTTGAATACCCATTTAGAACATTTAAAAGAGTCATTTGACGCCATGATGGGCATGGCAACCGAATCCAAAAACAGTATGGATGAGCTAAGCCATTTATCTCACAACGCCCTGCAGGAAACGCAAGATCAATTCAACCAAACCGATCTAATGGCATCAGCAGTGAACCAAATGTCGCAAACCAGTGGCACGATCTCTCAAGACATGCAATCCGCCGCTGACGATACAGAAACTATTAGAAAGCAAAGCATGCAAGGATCACAACGCATTCAGACTATCCTTGATTCCATTGAGAGCTTATCTTCTAAGGTGGGGAGTGGCTATCAATCGGTACAGTCTGTCACCTCTCATACCGAACAAATTAGCAGCATTTTACAAACCATCGAAGCCATCGCAGAACAGACCAATTTATTAGCCTTAAACGCCGCCATCGAAGCCGCCAGAGCAGGAGAGCAAGGCCGAGGATTTGCTGTTGTTGCAGATGAGGTGAGAACCTTAGCTCAACGTACTCAAGGCTCCACAGAAGAGATACGTACCATGATAAAAGCGCTCGTCGAATCAGGAAAAGAAGCACTACAATCAATGGAACAATGTACAGAGATGGCGACAGGCACATCAACTGTGGTCAGGGATAATATCGATATGATGCAAGAGCTGTTTGATTCTGTTGAAAACATCACACAAACCATCGAACGAGTCGCAACAGCCTCTGAAGAACAATCTCAAGTATCCGAGGAAATCAATAAAAATATTCAAAGCCTTAATGAGCGCTCACACAACATTCTGAATATAGTCACCAATACAGACCAAGAAGCAAGCCAAGCAAAACAACGTTTTGACAATGTGCTTAACGAAATAAGCTCTTATACCATTAAATAAGGTCTATCGGGGAAAGACAGCCTCCTATCTCTTAGCAGGCTGTTCGCCCTAAGCCCCTAACTTAGTATTCTTCCCATGCACACTGAAAGCAAACAACTAAATTAACCAATGGCGTTATTATCTATGTCACAATATAAGCTTAAAATTTATCCATAAAAGCCATCATTTGAGACAAAAATACCAGCGAGAGGAAATGATGAGAAAACGTATAGCGATTGATATGGACGAAACGGTCTGTGACAGTTTAGGGCGTCATATAGAATGGTACAATAAACAGTTTAGTACTCAACTCACCAAAGAAGATACCGCAGGCACACGCATTTACCATGTGGTTCCAGAAGAGCACATGGCGGCAGTAAAATCCTACCCTCATCACCCTGATTTTTTTCGTGACTTAATGGTCTTTGATGATGCCATTGAGTCCATCAAAACACTCTCCGAGCAATATGATATCTTCTTTGTCACTGCCGCAATGGAATACCCAACGTCTTTTCAAGCTAAGTATGAATGGCTAAAAAAACATTTTCCTTTTATTCATGAACTCAATTATGTTTTTTGTGGAGACAAAAGCATTATTAACGCAGATTACCTTATCGATGATACGCCTAAACACTTAGCAACTTTTGATGGAAAAGGTCTTTTATTTCATGCCTTCCATAATATGTATGCAACAGACTTCCAACGCGTCTATAGCTGGAAAGAAGTATTAGAAACGCTACGTTTAGATTAAAACTCCCTTGCTATTAGCAAGGGAGTTTACACTTAGGCACCAATCAGTAAACGGCTCTTGGAACCAAAGAGTCGCTTCAAGTGGCGAACCAACCACACAGTGCCATAAAACTGAAAGGCAAACAGCACCACAGATGACACTAAGCTATACCATAGGGTCGTGTTTGGCTGAATATAGCCAAAATGCAAAAGGAAATATTTTGTGTTTCCCCACATCATTCCTAGTAGCGGATGTAAAAAGAAAATAGCAAAGCTGATTCCAGCAATCATAGTTAAATGCTTTCCTAAGCGTTCGCTTACCCAATGCCGACAAAATCCAACAAGCAAGATACATAGACCTACTTTTTGAATAAACTGCAAGTCTATTCCCTTCCACTGAAAAGCGTTTTTATGATAATCGCCTACGTGAAAAAATACACTTGACTGCAGCCATATGCTCAATAAGACAGTTACTAAAGCAGCGATAAGAAAATAGCGGTAGTTCTGCTTCATCCATTCTAGATATTGAGAATACAACATGCCTATCAAATAAAAAGGCGTAAAATATATCACCGACTGTAATACGTTCTCATTCGCTTCTGGTCGCTGAATAACCAGAGCAACTAATGAAAAAGCTATCAAAATCGATAATTGAGAAAACAACGACAGTTTCAAATAACGAAAATGCAGCCCAGAACACAAGAAGGTTGCCATGATGAATGGAATATACCAGTGAGGAAACAAGACATAACCACGCTCCAACACCTGACCGCAAAGTGCTAGCGCTTTACTAAAAGAAGCACCATCAATCCACATGAAACCAAAAAAATTCACCACAATGGCAAATGCTGATACGGCCAAAAATGGCACCAGTACGTTGCGGCACTTCTTACCCATAAATTTCTGAAAGTTGAAACTCTGAGAAAAAACGTGGTGGAAGAAAAAGCCAGAAATGAATACAAAGACCCCAGTTCCACCGCGTAGTATGTTTTCCAACCAAACAGGAAAACCATGATTACTATTAGTAATAGAGTGGCCTAACACAATCAAAATGATCGCTATTCCACGTAAATAATCAAACTCCGTTACTCGGGCGACTTTACTAACCTTGGAAGGACTGTTATTTTCAATGCCTGCCCCCATGGGCATTGAATGCTCGAATGTTTTCACAATAAAACCTCCACACATAAGAGATTCTTGTATTAAGTCTTTAGTCAGATATAGAATCAACAACTATTTTACAATAACTGAATATTTTACTTTCACCATGCAATGCCTCCGTGATGTTTGCAAATTATTAAGATTTTTAATAAAAAACATCAGGTTGTATGACAAAACCTGCTAAAATCAGCCTCTCTTATCTACCTGCAACCATATCTCGCTTACCTAACACTAGGACTCTATTTTGACAAACAATGATATTTTACGCCGCCTCCGTTATACCTTTGCTCTTAAAGATGCGTATGTGAAAGAGGTATTTTCCGCAGCGGATAGCACCGTTACACGTGATCAAATTATTGCTTGGATGACAAAAGAAGGAGAGGAAGGTTACACGCCCATGGCCGATCAAGAGCTGGCTACCTTTTTAAATGGCTTTATCAATGTAAAGCGTGGAAAACGCGAAGGAGAGCAACCCATTCCAGAGAAGCATTTAAACAATAATGCCATTTTTATGAAGCTACGCATTGCCCTTAACTTAAAAGCAGAAGACATTTTAGACATCATGCAATTAGCCGAATTCAACATGAGCAAGCACGAGCTAAGCGCTTTTTTCCGCAAGCCAGACAACAAACACTACCGTGAATGTAAAGACCAAATCCTGCGTAATTTTATCCTAGGACTGCAACGAAAGTTTCGTCCAGAGTAGTCATTCTTTCATAACATATACAAATGATAATTTTAAATACTTGCTTGGATAAACCAAAAAAGACTGTTATAAAAACAGTCTTTAAAAAGCAGAATTATAAATACGTTTTTATCGTAAGCTGCAAGATATATCAGGCAGGCGTAAACATAAGTATATGAAATCGCCTTATATGGAAAACCGCCAAAATTCTGTATATACTCTGAAACGTCTTAGAAAATAAAAAAACTAAAAACTATTACGATGTCTCAATCTCTCGAAAATCCAAGCCTGTTAATTGATGCTTTTTAACCAAATCATAGAGACTATTTTCTGCATCTGTTGTCATGTACCTTAGGCCTATTTCTTTGGCTCTAAAAATTGTAGGGTTTTGTATTTTTTTCTTATCTATTACCAATCGATTGAATTTTTTAACTCTATCAACCTTTCCTCTTTCATTATAGTTCCATTGAGTTAGATCCTTATCTAAAACATCTTCAAATCCAACTAAATTTAATGCATACCAAATATCACCTTGCAAATCACATTCTAGATATTCAACATTTTTACCCAAGTGCGGCTCAAGAATATTTTTAGCTTTCTCTGACAAGACAAAAGATGTCGCTCCTAAGCCAGCGATATCCGGTATTTCTAAACCCTTATTTTCATTATCCTTATGAATTAACCATTTGACGCCTAAAGTACGCCAATTATCTTTCATAGAGTGTCCATCAAACAACAAAACTTGTCCTTCAGTTAACTGTAAAGTTTGCTCAAACTCCGTTTCATTCAAATAAAAATAAAGATCTGGATTAATATAAAACCTAAAAACCTTATTGAAATTAGACATTTATAATTTTACCCGTTATTCGTCAATAATATCATCAATTGGGAAAGTGCCTTTTTGTAGGCCATTTGCAATATCACGTAAAGTGTCTAAAATTCCTCTATGCCCAAGCCCTTCCTGTATAGCTTCATCGATCAAGAACTCAACATTCAAATAGTATTTCTCTGTATGGATAGTAGAATGTGCATATGCTCTAGGCATTGACTTCATAGGAATATGAGCTTTATGGAGTGGCAAATAGACACCGTTAGCTTCATGATCAATATCAATTCCAAAAGCAGCTAATCTAAGCCTAGCTTTTGAGGCCCTAATATCATTCCATGAGACGATATGATGAGCGGCAGTTCCTTCAGGTTTATCACCTCGACCAGCTTTTCTCATATTCTCAGCAAGTTTTTTAGAATGAGCCCTCATATGCTCCCACTGTACATTACGGGAGTATACAAGTTCACTATCACTTATATAGCCTTTTCTATATTTAATAGAGCTAGTTACTACATTTTTATAATAAATAGCATAGGCTTGAGCTGTAGATTTTGCATGAACTGCATCACCTGTTACCGATAAAATGTCTTCCTCAAGGTCTTGAATAGACACTTCTTGATATTCCCGCTGCATTTTCTAATCCCTTAAAATATAATGAAACCCAAATCGCTGGGGATAGGTTAGTAGATATAATCAACCTTCATGTTGAAAAACTATAAATATTTATAATTAAAAGACAAACTCAACACAAGAAAAGATTAAGGAAACAAGATAAAAAACGCCCTTTCGGGCGTTTGTCATATATATCCTGTTCGCCTACTTGTGATCGTGTTATGCCACTTCTTCAGCCAGATTAATGCGGTTTTCTTCTACCGCATGGCAAGCAATTAAATGACCTTGTTCTGATTCGTCGTAGCTATCCAGTTTCAACACAGGTGTTTCACTTTTACAACGTTCATTAGCAAAGCGGCAACGCCCATGAAATGCACAACCAGAAGGTGGATTCAATGGTGACGGTAACTCCCCTTCTAGCTTAATTCGTAAGCGACGCTTTTCAGGTGATAGCTGTGGCGTACTAGACAATAGAGCTAGGGTATAAGGATGTTTCGGGTTGTCGAACAATTGTTCACACGTTCCTTGTTCAACCACTTTTCCTAAATACATCACCATCACATCGTCAGCAATATGCTCTACAACCGATAGGTCATGAGAGATGAACACATAGCTCAATCCAAACTCTTCTTGTAAATCCATCATTAGGTTGAGCACCTGCGCTTGTACCGATACGTCCAACGCAGAAACGGGCTCATCAGCCACGATGACATGAGGATCCAGCATCAAACCACGGGCAATGGCAATACGCTGGCGCTGACCACCGGAGAACATATGGGGGTAGCGATCATAATGCTCCGCTTTGAGTCCCACTTTTTCCATCATGGAAATGGCTTTGGCTTTACGATCCGCTTTGGGCAAGTCTGTGTTAATCACCAAAGGCTCTTCGAGAATTGTGCCGATTTTCTTACGCGGATTCAGTGAACCATAGGGATTCTGAAAAATAATCTGAATTTTCTGACGCAACTTAGTCTGTGTACTCTTGCTTAGGGTCAGCAAATTCTGCCCAAGGTAGCCCAATTGGCCATCAGTCGGTGTTTCAATCATGGTTAGCATACGACCTAGAGTCGATTTACCACAACCTGACTCCCCCACTACGGCCAGAGTTTTTCCTTTTTCCAGATTAAAACTTACCCCATCGACCGCTTTCACCACGGCTTCAGGCTTAAACATACCTTGTTTCACATGATAATGCTGTTTCAGACCCTCAGCTTTTAGAATTAGCGCACTGTCAGCAACGTTTGTTTTACTCATGCGGCAGGTCTCCCTTGTGTATCAAGTGGCGTGTGACATTTCACTTGTCGATTCAGTGAACCTTGGTTCTCAGGCTCCTCTTTTCGACAATGATCCGTTGCGTAAGGGCAGCGTGGACTTAGCAAACACCCTTGTGGACGATCATATTGACCTGGCACCACTCCAGGCAAGGCATCTAGACGGGCTTTTCCTGAGGCGGATTCGGGCAGAGAAGCCAACAAGGCTTGTGTGTACGGATGTTTCGGCGTGCTAAATACCTCGGCAGCCGGACCAGACTCAACGATTTGGCCTGCATACATCACGATAACACGATGGGCAACTTCCGCTACTAACGCCAAGTCATGGGTAATCAATACCAAGCCCATTTGTTTTTTGCGTTGCAACTCTATTAGCAAATCAATGATCTGTGCCTGAATGGTCACGTCTAATGCCGTGGTGGGTTCATCTGCCACCAGCAAACGAGGATTACAAGCAATCGCCATGGCGATCATCACCCGTTGGCTCATTCCCCCAGACAGTTGATGAGGATAATTATCCAGACGTGATTCAGGCGCCGGAATGCCCACTTGGGTCAGCAATTCAACGGCCCGTTTTTTCAATTCTTTTTTACTGCCGCCTTGGTGCGTTTTGAGCGCTTCAATAATCTGGTAGCCCACAGTAAAACATGGGTTCAAACTGGTCATTGGATCTTGGAAGATCATCGCAATGTCCGAGCCTGTCAGTTTACGACGCTGCTTTTCTGGCATGGCTTGTAGATCTTTACCATCGAACGACAACTGATCGGCGGTGACTTTGCCAGGAAAATCGATCAAGCCCATAATCGCCAATGAACTCACACTCTTACCTGAGCCAGATTCCCCGACAATACCTAGGACTTCCCCTTCCTCGACTTTATAACTGATGTTGTCCACGGCACGGAATTTGCCGAAGGTCACACTTAAATTGTCCAGCTGTAACAGTGACATCACAACCTCCTACTGTTTCAACTTGGGATCAAGGGCATCGCGTAAGCCATCGCCCATGAGGTTAAAGGCCAACACGGTGATCAAGATGATCAAACCTGGGAAGGTGACGACCCACCATGCACGCTGTACAAATTGCAACGCATTCGCCAACATGGATCCCCACTCTGGTGTCGGTGGTTGTGCACCGAGCCCCAAAAAGCCCAGTGCTGCCAAGTCCAAAATCGCACTGGAAAAGCCCATCGTGGCCTGTACAATCAAAGGAGCCAAACAGTTTGGCAAAATACAGATAAACATCAGACGCAGTGGGCTCGCCCCAATAACCCGTGATGAGGTGACATAATCACGAGACATTTCACTCAAGGTAGCAGCACGGGTCAAACGAACATAGTTAGGCAAAGAGACAATGGAGATGGCCAAAGCCGCATTAAAAATACTGGGGCCTAGAATGGCAACAACCGCAATGGCGAGCAACAAACTGGGCATGGCCAACATAATATCGACCAAACGCATGATAACGACGTCAATCACACCTTTAAAATACCCTGCTACTAAGCCGAGTAAAATACCTAACACTAACGATAAAGTAACCGCCAACGCCCCAACGGCCAATGACAAACGAGCGCCATAAATCAAACGAGACAAAATATCTCGTCCCACATCGTCCGTCCCTAAAATGTAAGACCAATTACCACCATCCAACCAAGCCGGAGGCAATAGAAACGCATCACGGACCTGATCGGACGGCGAATGGGGAGCAATCACATTGGCAAATATCGCTAAAAAGCATATCAAGACAATAAATGCCAAGCCCGCGACCGCCCCTTTATTGCTACTAAAATAGTGCCAAAACTCACGCAAAGGAGTTCTTGGTGCCGGAGCTATATTAATGGCCTCTTGGGGCTCTGAATTGGGTTGCGCAGATTGCGCTTTTGATTGAATCGTCATAAAAGCGCCTCCTTATCGGCTATGTCGAATACGTGGGTTAACAATGCCATAAGCGACATCAACCAACAGGTTTACAATGATGATAATGGTAGCAACAATCAAAATACCACCTTGCACTACTGGATAATCTCGCCGGCTAATAGCTTCGATCAACCATTTACCGATGCCCGGCCAGGCAAAGACGGTTTCCGTCAGAATCGCCCCCGACAACAAGGTGCCAACTTGTAAACCAATCACCGTAATCACCGGAATCAACGCATTACGTAACGCATGAATAATGATCACTCGCCAAGGGGCAATTCCTTTGGCACGGGCCGTTCGAATATAGTCTTCACTTAATACTTCCAACATAGACGAGCGTGTCATGCGAGCAATAACCGCCATCGGAATGGTACCCAAAACAATGCTTGGCAAAATAAGATGTGAGACAGCCGAAATAAACGCGCCTTTTTCACCCGACAACCAAGAGTCAATCAACATAAACCCTGTGACATTATCAATCCAATACACCACATCAATCCGGCCGGAAACGGGTGTCCACCCTAATGTCACGGAGAAAACCAACATGAGCAATAAAGCCCACCAAAAAATCGGCATGGAATACCCTGTCAGCGACATCGTCATTACAGAGTGATCAAAAATAGTGCCACGTTTAACGGCCGCAAAAATACCAGCTGGCAGCCCAACGAAGATGGCGAAAATAGCCGCACAAACTGACAGTTCAACCGTGGCAGGAAATAGGGTAAGAAACTCTTTCATGACCGAATCATGAGTCACCAGTGAATACCCTAAATTGCCGTGTAAGATACCGACAACATAATCGAAATATTGCACATAAAGCGGCTTATCAAGACCAAGCTGAGCAGCCAACTCAGCATGACGTGCGGCAGATACGCCGTGCTCACCCGCCATGACTTCAATCGGATCCCCAGGAATCATATGAATCAAAGCAAAGGTCAGTAGAGTAATACCAATAAACGTCGGGATGACAAGGCTTAATCGGCGGAAAATAAACTGGAACATAAAGAAATGGCTCTCTGGCTATTTGACTAGAACGAGCAGCGCTCGATCAGTGAGGTGTTTGCTCACGTCCCAGCAAGCAAACACCTTTTTCTACATCCAATTAGGATTAATCTTCTTTACTTACGTACTCGAAGTTATGGACTCCCAATGGAATAATTTTATAGTTTTTCACATCTTTGCGAATTGGCATATAAACGGTCGAGTTGGCAATCGGCATAAAAGGTACTTGTTTATGGAAGATCACTTGCGCTTCCTTATAGTACTTGGTGCGTTTTGCGATATCTGATGTGCGTTTCGCTTTGGTCAAAAGGGTATCAAAGCTTTTGTTACACCACTCAGAATAGTTACCACCACCTACAGCATCACAGCTTAGTAAGGTATATAAAAAGTTATCCGGGTCGCCATTATCGCCAGTCCAACCAATGAGTAGAGTATCGGCTTCACCCGCTTTCGCGCGTTTCAAATACTCACCCCATTCGTAAGTCTTGATCTTCGCCTTCACACCCACTTTCGCCCAGTCTTCTTGGATGATCTCCGCCATACGACGAGCATTTGGGTTATATGGACGTTGAACAGGCATGGCCCAAATCGTCGTGGAGAAACCATTTGGATAACCCGCTTCTTTTAACAACTCTTTGGCTTTAGCAGGATCAAATGGGTAATCCTTAATGCTGTTATTATAAGACCACATAGTCGGCGGAATTGGGTTTTTAGCTACTGTACCTGCCCCTTGGAAGACGGCATCAATAATGGCTTTTTTGTCTGTCGCATAGTTCAATGCCTGACGAACTTTCACATCGCCAAAGGGTTTTTTCTTAACGTTAAACGTTAGATAACCCACATTCAAACCCGCCTGACTTAGCAATTTAATGTTTGGATCTTTTGCCATCTGTTTAAGATCAGCAGGGTTTGGATAGGGCATCACGTCACACTCACCGGCTTTTAACTTAGCGTAGCGAACAGAGGCATCCGGCGTAATGGAGAAAACAAGACGGTCAATTTTTGGCTTGCCTTTCCAGTAATCTTTAAAGGCAACATAACGAATTAAAGAGTCTTTTTGGTACTGAACTTTTTGGAATGGACCAGTACCTACTGGGTCTTGGTCTAGCTTCTCAGGTGTGCCCGCTTTTAGGTATTGATCTGCTTGCTGTTTAGAGAAAATAGAAGCGAAGTCCATCGCTAAGTTAGCAACAAAAGGAGCATTTGGGTGATTCAATACAAACTTCACTGTGTAGTCATCGACTTTCACAATGTTTTTGATCAGTTTATCCATCCCCATATCATCAAAGTAGCCATATGAACCGCCACCTACATTATGGTATGGGTTGCTTTCAAGACGCTGGCGGTTGAATGTGAACAATACATCGTCCGCATTAAAATCACGGGTGGGATGAAAATCTTTTGAGCTTTGGAACTTCACACCATGACGTAAATGAAAGGTGTATACTAAGCCATCTTTAGAAACATCATAGCTCGTCGCCAAGCTGGGAACCACTTCGGTCGTACCGTATTTAAATTCCATCAGACGGTTAAAAATCGTCTGAGAAGACGCATCGAATGTGGTACCAGAGTAGTAAAGCTCAGGGTTAAAACCTTCTGGGCTACCTTCTGAACAATAAACCAAGGTACTTTTTGCTTGCACAGTGGAAGCCATCATCGCTCCCGCTGCCAGCATAGCAAGCGGTAATGCTGCTAACCCTTTTTTCATTTTCATTCTCCATTAGCATAATTATGATCGTGTGAAACACGTGGGAAGTAGAATCAAGGTACTCGTTACTTTTATGATTTGGTACAGGGTAACTATAGACGCCTTTCAGAAAGTTGGAGAGAAAGAACCTATATAAAACAACCTCATTTAGGCTCCTGCCTAAATGAGGTGTTTGTCTCGTCCTTGAGCCCCCTTTAGCTATTTTTTACCAACCGACGAACGGTTTGCAGAAAAATAGCGTAGGTCAAGGTTACTCAAGGTTTACACAATCACCAATCGAAATAACGAGATGCTTCATACGTGTAATGAATATGGAATGAATATGAAGAAAAGAATCACCCAAAAATGCGGCGACCAATCTCAATCATAGTGCAGTCGAGGAAGCAATTAGAGAATTAAAAAAGATATAAAAAAGTCAATATTTTCAATATACTGTTGGCCTTTCAAGGTTTTTAGAGTCGGTATGATGTTAAGTTTTTGTCTGACGCTTGATACCTTGATCGACCGCTTGGGTTAATGGAGTATTTTGTCTCATTGTTTTTGCCTGAGTGAGGCATAAGTTCACATCTTTATGTCTCCATTCGAGGACAAAGCCAAAATCAAATTCGTTTTTTGCCATGGTTTAGCACGATTTTCATCTAATCAAGACCCAGATACACCATGCTTTAGGGAATCAACAAACCTTGCGATAGCAAGCCCTGCTTTTTGCGCAAAGCAATACCTTGGGGTGACCTAAATAAGACATCTGTGATAAAAATCGTACACATCAGTCTGTGGATAACTTTGTGCAAGATTTTCTCAACCCCCACCCAATCCTGATAAAATCATAACGTTAATAAAAATCGTATATTTTTTATACGAATCAGTTGGAAAACAAACCAAGCTCATAAAAGCGCCAGAGATACACTCCAGCTCATCAGACAGTCCCTATCCATAAAGTCTAAGAAAATCAATCTATAAGCCTTCTCTAGCAAAAAATTTAATTTTTTCCTTTTAAAAATCAGAAAGTTATAAACATTATCCAGTTGTATTGTCTGATATCACAATGAAATGAATTCATACCTATAACCTCAAAGCTAAACGAGATTTCTCTCGGCATCAATAACCCCGTAATTTATTTCTAAGGCTATTAGGGCGTCATTTGGACGAGTTTATACGTTTTTTACGACGAAAAATTGCGTATATTTTTATCTCCAGTGTTTGGGGATAAATTTTTTCGGGTTTCAGGAATCCCCTGTTGTTCACGTCAAACAAGCGCTTAGTAATGAGTATAATTCATATCGGTAGACATCAAGAGTTGTGCTAGAGTGATAGAAAAACAATAAGACATGACAATGAGGACTCGACTCGCAATGGATAATATCGCTTCTCAGATTTCGTCGACTGAGCGATCTTCTATCGCCCCAATGGATCCTGATCATCAAGGTGATCCCTATAAGAATCTAGAAAACACGCTTTTTGTTTTAAAAAAACACAGCCGAATTCATCCATTTCCAAGTTTTAACCAGCGCCTAACGCTATTAACTAAGCTTCAACACGCATTATTAAGTTATGAAGAAGCCTTATTGAAAGCATTAACGTCAGATTATGGGCAGCGCGCCCCTGAAGAGTCACGTTTAATTGAACTGATTCCGGCGTTAGGGGAAATAAAACACGCTAAACGACACCTATCTCATTGGATGCGCTCACAATCTCGCCGCCCCCATATCAGTATTTTTCCAGCCAAAGCCAGCGTGATGTATCAACCTAAGGGGGTTGTCGGCATCATCTCGCCTTGGAACTACCCCATTTTATTGTCTCTTAGTCCGTTAGTAGGCGCATTGGCTGCGGGAAATCGCGTCATGTTAAAAGCCTCTGAGTTCTGTCCTGCAACCAACTCAGTGTTGCGCCAACTATTGGAAGAATCCCTTAGCGAGGAGTGGGTTGCCTTTGTTGAAGGGGAGGTCGAGGTGGCGAATGCCTTTAGCCAATTACCCTTTGATCATCTTTTATTCACTGGATCCACCCAGGTGGGCAAACAGGTTATGGCAAATGCAGCACAACATTTAACTCCAGTGACCCTTGAATTGGGGGGGAAATCCCCTGTGATTGTGTCACCATCGGCGAACCCGAAAACGGCTGCTGAATCTATCCTATTTGGTAAATTGATCAATGCGGGGCAAACCTGTGTCGCACCCGACTACATACTATGTCATCGACAACAAAAGCCTGCTTTGATACACCATATGAAGCAAACACTTGCACGTATGTATCCTAACGGAATCGATAGCCCTGATTACACCTGCTTAATCAATGAAAAACAAATGAGTAGACTAACGGGTTATTTAGACGAAATAGAGCAACAGCAAATCTGTTACGAAAATTTAATGCCGCAGGGCCCAAAATGGAAAGAGAACAAATTGGCCCTCCACCTTTTGCACCAACCAGATGAACAACTTAAGGTGATGCAGGAAGAGATCTTCGGGCCTATCTTACCCTTGCTCCTCTATAACGATCTCAGCGAAGCCATAGCCTATATCAATGTGCGCCCTCGTCCACTAGCAACTTATCTGTTCAGCCAAAATACAAAGGAGCATCGGGAGGTCGAAACAGGCATGGTATGTGGAGGCTTAGTCATCAACCAAACCCTCTTACATGTGGCACAGGCCGATTTACCCTTTGGCGGGATCGGTGAGTCCGGTATGGGGATGTATCATGCAATCGAAGGGTTTCATACCTTCTCACACACCAAAGCAGTGCTCCATAAAAAACGCCCAAATATGATACGTCTGCTCATGCCGCCTTATAAAAAACACATTCACAAACTACTAAAAAGATATTGGCGCTTTTTATAATGCAGGACGGGGCACAGGATACATAAAAGGCCCCATGGTAAATGGGGCCTTTTATTGAGCGGACACAATTCAAGCTTACGGTAAGCTAATCACTCACCTTAATGCATTTAAACGTTTGGCAATCGCATCAATCTCTTTACTCATATTACTGAGTTTGTTTGAATCCGCCGCATTGCTGCCCGTTAGCTCTTGCAAACGTGAGACAAACTGAGTCAGATCCTGAGAGACTTTTTGCTGTTCATGGGCCGCCTCAGAAATCTGCGTTGCCTGTTCAGTAATTTGTGAGAAGGCATTCACCACTTCCTGTAGGTGATTAGCCGTGAGTTCGGCCGTCTGCACCGCTTTCTCAGTCTCCTGTTGCCCCAGCTCCATTGAGCTGACGGACTCTTTCGAGCCAACTTGTAAGCGTCCGAGCACCTGCTCAATTTCCACAGCAGAACTTTCACTCTTAGCCGCCAAGTTACGCACTTCATCCGCGACCACAGCAAAGCCTCGCCCTGTTTCACCCGCCCGAGCCGCCTCAATTGCCGCATTTAAGGCCAATAAGTTCGTTTGCTCAGCGATATCACGAATCACACTTAACATGCTATTCGCTTGGCGACTGTCTTCATCCAACTTAAGGATATTTTGTTGTGCTAGGGTCATGGCCTGTGTGAGAGAACGCATGGTATTAATCACTTCGCCCATTTCTTTACCACTCACACGAACATCATTATGGATACGCTCGACGGTTTCCTTCGTTTCATTAGCATACATAGACACATCATGAGAGGTAGCAGCTAATTCTTCAGTCGCTGCCGCTAACGTGTGGTTTTCATCACTCAAACTATTCGCTTTATTCAAGAAGTCATGACTGAACTCACTTAAACGACCAGCGTCTTTCACTAGGTTTGCAGACTCTTGGTGAATTTGCCCTAATAGTTGTTTCAGTTTATCGCCATACCCATTGACAGCTTGGCGTAACTCTCCCAATTCATTGAGCTTACCGACCTCAAGCTCTTGCGTACTACCTCCCTCTGCCAGCTGGTGAATTCGAGTAGTGGTTTGATTGATTTGCCCTAACAAACTGCGGAAGAAGGTAGCGGCAATCACACCAACGACAATCAATAATGCACCAATGGCTAGCATCAGGAACCAGCCCATATTTTGTGCGATTTCCGTCATGCGAGACTTTTCTACCACCAAACCCACACTCCAGCCAGTACTTGGCAGCTTAACCACATTGACATAGGCCGCCCCACCTAAAATAGCGTCCTTCTGTTCTTCAAAGCCTTTTTGCCGACCTGATTGATTGTAATACGTTAAAGCAGGTTTCAATGATGGATATTGCTTTGATAGCTCGGCCACTGTTAGCATGCTGCCATCATTTTTGACAAGATTAGCTTTACCTTTCGGGAAGCTAATCACTTGCCCTGAGGGATCAATGGCAAACACATAACCTTGGTTTTCAGTGCCATAGGCTTCTAACGATTTGGTAATATCCGCCAACATCATATCGATAGTCGCCACCCCAGTGAACTGGCCTTTCTCTTTAATTGGCACAGTACAGGTCACCATGGGGGTTTTGGTAACAGGGTCAATATAAGCATCGGACCAAGAACAGCGATTAACGGGTGCATTACGTCCCACGGTATACCAGCTATCGTTATGATAACCGGGGCCCGAAGGATCATTATAATCATCTAGATACTTCATACCAGAATCAGAGCGCGCCCAAAAAAAGCTACGACGATCCACTCCTTTTGTGAACGCATTTGGCTCAGGCCAAATTCCCCCACCAGCAATACTGGCATCGTCATGATTGTCTATCACACTTGGGAAAAGTGTCTTGAATAACGCCTCATCCTTGGGTAAACGCGCACTAAGCAATGCCAACGTACTGGTGAGTACCTGAATTTTTTCTAATTTGGCACTGAGTAAATTGGATAATGCCTCTTGATTAACGGCAATTTGTCTTTGACGTTCTAAGGTAAGATCTGGCTTTACCTTAAACTCGACAACCGCATAAATACAGGCTAAGGCTAAAATAAGAATGGCGAGCAGACCAATGGCGATTTGCTGGCGAATTTTCAAGGTGGGCTTCATGTTCTCTCCATGTTTTATAAACAAGAGTTAATTAACAAAAAACCAAATGGGACATATGGGCATCCTATCCATTTTTTGCTCTACATCAATGTAATCTCATCATCCCAGTTAAATACGCTTTAATAGGAATAACGCAAATATTTTGTCAGCATACTACAAAGAAATATATATCTAATTTAACATTTTTTTCATAGTAACCAAACCATATGGACATATATCCCACATTACGAGCCAATAAGGTAGAACACGAAGTTTTGAGCGCTACACATCGTATGGTTTTTTAGGGCGACCCACGCTAGCATAGTCAAACTTAACTCGGAGACGCTTCATGTTTACACTTGCTATTCTTAGCCACCATCAGCAAATTGATGTTGCTAACTTTTCCCTTAATGCAGAACAAATGGGTCTACCAAAAGAGTTACCGATCCAAATTTCTCAATCTTGTTTAGTTGGCGGTAAACAAGCTGGCTCCCGAATCATCACCCTAACGGTTGGCGAGACAACGGTTCGCATTGTCCCAACCCGTGCTATGGCAGTATTAGATGCGGTTCGAAACGGTGTTCGCTTTGGCTGGCAATCCCCTGTAAAAGAGATCGTACACCCAAACTTTATCAATCAAGAGGCCTCTGGCGGGTCAGGTTGGTTAGATGGTTTTAATGAAATGGTTGTACGATGTGGCTATCAATGGGCAGGGCACCCAGGACAAGATGGTGATGAGTTTTTAACATTACATGGTCGCATTCAAAATACACCCGCCGACGAGGTCATGCTCGAAGTTGAGCAAATTCCCCCTTATCGAGTAACACTTCGTGGGCGAGTGGACGAAAAGCGCTTTAAATCCACCAACTTTGAAGTCGAAACCTGTTTGTCCCTTTCTATCGATGAGCCTTACCTGACTATAGAAGATATCTTAACTAATAAAGGAAGTTATGATCGTGAATATCAAGCGATTTACCACAATAACTTCGCCCAGCCTATTTTAGAAAAAGGGGCTCTATTACATGTACCTGTAAAAGAGTTATCGCCCTTTAATGACTACGCCGCACAGGGATTAGAGGACTGGAATAAAATACCAGCTCCCACCAAAGACTTCGATGAAATGGTCTTTAATGTGCGTCCTATAAGTGACGAGAACCAATTAAGCAGCGCCTTACTACATAATGCCAATGCGACATCAGGAATTGAAGTGACTTACCAGACCGACACCTTGCCAGTATTAACCATTTGGAAAAATACTGACACAGAACAACAAGGCTATGTAATCGGTATTGAGCCCGGAACCAGTTTTGCTTATAACCGGCGCTACCAACGCAAACTTGGTTTAGTACCAACTATTCAGGCAGGAGAAACAAAACGCTTTATGGTGCGCTTTGGGTTGTTAACAGATGAACACCAAGTCTCAGCAAGCAAAGCGCATATCGACGCTTTGCAAGCTAGACAAGCATGTCAATTAAGCACTAGACCACTGGTATCTCTCGACGCGTAGTACGAGCTAAGGTTCTTTCCCAATCACCACCTTCAACAGGCATCGACTGTTGCAGGGATTGGTTGTAAATATACATGCTGCCTTTACCGTAAGGTGAATAAACTCGAACGCGAACAAATAGAGAGTCATCCGGAGAATTTGGGTCGTATTCTTTCATACGATCCAAAGCCTCAAGAGTACTATCACTCACCTTATACCATTCCACACGAACCCGTTGATTCTCTTCGTAGGTTTTCACGACACCAGGATACTGTCCAAGGTTGAACATACGAAACCCCGTTAACCAGCCTTTACCGATAGGCTGACTATCAACGATCATTTCGTGGTCACTAAAGCCAAATCTAAGCGAGTCATACACTGCGACAATATTTGAAGACATTTTTCGTTTCCATCCAGTCATACTAACCAACAAAGCATCCCTCATACCACCAAGGCATTTCAAGCCCAAGCCTAGGCGTTTAGTGATAAATTACAGCCTTATTACACATCCCAAAGACAACCTTTAATTCATTGATAGAATGGTTACTTTAGAAACCATTCTATCAATGTTCCATGCATAGCAGTCTTTCTATATAAAAAGCATGTCGTCTCACTTCATAACCGAGTCAGGAAAGTTAAATTTACCATTATCATTCTTCTGCTGAGCTTTAGGTGGAATGGGGGCAACCACATCCCAATGCTCGACGATTTTATTGTTGGCAACTCGAAACAAGTCGTACAAAGCTATAGGTTTACCTTTATCTTGACCGCTGCTGACCACCAGTACAAAATTCCCTTCGCCGAGCACCGCCTCTATTTTACGATAATGAGAAAGTTGTCCTTGCTTTGCCATATTAGCAAAGGCTTTTCTCAAACCAGCCATCCCATCAGCGATATGAGGGTTATGTTGAATATATTGGGTAGAGCTAATGAATTTAGGCGTTTCATCAATCTTATTGTCGACTAACACCGTCTGCACAAAGTTCCTTACTAGCACTTTATTTTGCAGAGTCTTATCACGGTCAACAATTTTCGTCGAACCATCGGTCTGCGTATGACCACTTGGATTAGGCTGTTTTTCAATACTTTGGGCATTATCCCAGTGCTCAGCAATTTTGCCATTTTTAAAACGGAAAATATCAAATACTACCGAGTCATACGGAACAACATTGGATTGAACAATCACATAATTCCCATCTTGCAGTACTCTAACAGCGTAACTTTTACTGTCTTTAGCTGGCGTAGAAGGAAACTGTTTAAGAAAGTTAATCAATCCTTGTTTACCCGTCGCAGCTCCCAAATTATGCTGAATATAATCCTCACGGATATAATTTAAATAATTAGGATCCGTTGTACCTAGTTTTTGCAAAACAGTAACAGCAATGTCTTTTTCATTAACTGCTGCTTTTTGCTCTGAAGTGGAACTGGCACAACCTGACACCAATAACACACACGATACGAACCCTGCACTTACTAAACGACAAAGCATGATGATATCCTTTTTAAGACTATTAAATTCAGCTCATAGATTACGCAAATTTATCTTAATAAAAAGAGCTAAAGCGCTTAAAAAGGGTAAATCTATCGTATTAGAATCATACAGTAACAAATAAAACTCAATAAATTCATATCAAATGTCTTTTAAACCGTAAACCGTTTCACTTGAGTGGTTACCTCACTCGAGTCTCGCAACGTCTCTCTCACACTTTTATTTATCGCTTGTGAAATCGACAAAATTTCTTTTGTCATTTCTGCTAACTGAGACAAGTTGTCATTCACCTCATCGCTGACTTTACTTTGCTGCTCTGTTGCACTGGCCGTTTGCGCAGTGTAGTCATAAATACTCTGGGCGGAACGCTTCAGATTCAAAATAGATGTATGGGTTTGCTGACTTCGTTCTACCGTTGTCTGTGCCATATTAACACTTTCAGCAATCACTAAGACCGCATTGCCAACCCCTGATTGCAGCTCATTAATCATCTCTTGAATATCTGCCGTAGATGCCTGAGTCTTACTGGCTAAGTTACGCACTTCGTCGGCCACCACAGCAAAACCTCGTCCCATTTCACCCGCTCTGGCCGCCTCAATAGCAGCATTTAAAGCTAATAAATTGGTTTGCTCAGCAATATCTAAAATGACATCCAGTACCGTGGTAATCTGATCCGAGCGTTTAGACAGTTGCTCAATGGCATCCGATGCGATTTCTATTTGTGATGCCAGTTGGTTGAGCATATCAATAGAGGACTGAACATTGGCTTCACCACTTTGAGCTTGATGGTTCAACACATCCACTTCTGACACGGTATCACTGGCGTTACGAGCAACTTCTTTGGTCGCCGAACTCATTTCTTCTATCGCAGTGACAATAAAGTCTAATGCCTCATTTTGTCGCGAACTGAGTTGATCGGATTGCTCAGTGGCACCTTCTAAGCCAACCATCGCAACACGAATATCATCGCAGCGGGTTCTAATTTGTAAAATCAATTCCCCCAGTCGGCCAACGAACTGATCCAATTCGTTGCTAAGGTCTCCGGTTTCATCCTTCTTTTTACTGTTAATACGACGGGTTAAATCCCCATCGCCGGAGTTCATTTCCCGAACACCATTTGTCACTTTACGAATAGCCTGTGAGATGGTTTGCGGTGCAAACCAGGCCAGTAGGACACTTCCCACTACGACAAAGATGGAGAGTACCCCAACAATGAGTTTAAAATTTGACGAATAAGCCTGTATCGACTGCTGCTCCAAATCAGCATATTTCATCACCATCTGCCCAGAAATGTCGTAGCGTTGGCGTAAATCCCCAAATTCCTGCTGATTTTTACCGAGAAATAGAGTCAAAGCCTCGGCCTGTTTCCCCTCTTTAAGCAAATCAATAATATGAATGCTACTTTCTCGCCAGAGACTGGATAAGGTATTTACTTTAATCAACACCTCTTGAATATCAGGAAAATCCGCCGTTAATGATTTAAAATGAGCCATACGATCAAGAGCCTGACGGCCATTTGTCACGACCCTTTTTTCGTAGTCAGCCATATTCTTCGACAACTCATTTTGCTTAGCAAAGACCATATCAGCCAACGCTAACCGAGACTGATACAAATCTCGATCCGCATTTTGTACAAAAGAGGCCCCTTCTACATATTTATTACTACTGGTTTGCAGATAAGACACTAAAAAATACGCGGCTCCCACAACGAGTAAAAATACTAGGGATAACAAACTAAAAATGGCGGTATATCGACTACGAATGGTAGATAACATGGTCATGATCCTTCATCATCATTTACAGTAAATATTCAGGACTACATAACCTGAAGGCAAAGCTATCTAGACTAGCCGCTTGCTATATTAGGCGACAAAACGCTTAGACTATAAAACGCTTTACTTGCTTTGCTAAGGCATCAGAATTCGTTAACGTTTCATTAACAGATTCACTAATGCTTCGAGAAATCCCCAATACCTCTTTGGACATATCCGCCAAGTTAGACAAGTTTTGATTAATCTCATCTGTCACCTTACTTTGCTGTTCCGTAGCACTAGCGGTTTGCGTGGTGAAATCATAGATACGGGTTGCCGATGCTTTGATTACATCAATTGAGGCGGCGGTTTCTTGTGTTAAGTCCACCGTTAACGTCGACATTTTGACACTCTCTGAAATGGAGTGAACGGCATTGGTAACCCCAGATTGCAGATCGTTAATCATATTTTGAATATCTGCCGTGGAATCTTGGGTTTTACTCGCTAAATTACGTACTTCGTCCGCCACAACGGCAAAGCCGCGACCTTGCTCACCAGCCCGAGCGGCCTCTATCGCCGCATTTAAGGCTAATAAATTAGTTTGCTCAGCAATTCCCAGAATCACATCAAGCACGGAAGCAATACGATCGGAGCGGGAAGACAATTGCTCAATCACACTGGATGCATTACTCACTTGTTTTGCTAGGTCGTCTAATTGTTGAAGCGAGGCTTTTAATTGTTTCGCCCCCTCATCAGCACAGCGATTTAAGGCTTCTACCTCATCCACCGTCTGTGTCGCATTATGGGCAACCTCTCTTGTTGCACCACCCATTTCTTCTACTGCGGTGACAATAAAATCCAGTGCCGTATTTTGCCTTTCACTTAAGCCAGCCGATTGTGAAGCAGACTCTCCAAGGTTATGCATCTCTTCACGAATATGTTCGCAGCCGTACTTGACGTCGCCAATGAGCTTACCTAGACGGGCAACAAAGCCATCCAGCTCTCTACTTAATTCCCCTGTTTCGTCTTTTTTAACGCTATTAATACGACGTGTTAAATCCCCATCACCTGAACTAATTTGCTGCACCCCGAAGGTCACTCGGCGAATCGAATTGGAAATATTCTTAGGAGCAAACCAAGCCAATGAAACACTAAAGGCCACCACGATCATCGCCAATATACCGACGAACGTCTTAAAACTGTTTGCATACTCGTCAATACTGTTTTGCTCCAACTCAGAATATTTATCTATCAGCTCTTCAGATTGGTCATAGAGATTCCGTAAACTAGTAAAATGGGTTTGATTTTGAGCAACGAAAGCGAGCGTCGCACCATCATATTGTTTGTTGTCCACCATGGCGATAATACTCATGGTGTTATCTTTCCAGGATTTATATAAGGTATCGAATTCATTGAGCGCTTGGTTAATTTCGTCTACATCTTGAGTCATAGAAAGAAATGCTTGCATACGCTCAAGTGCTTGCTGGGCATTGCTCGTAATCTTTAGTTTTAACTCATCAGGATTCTGAGCCGCTTTATCGAATACTAAAGACGCCAATGCAAGACGAGACTGATATAAGTCTCGGTCTGCATTTTGAATAAGGGATGCCCCATCAGCAAATTTTCCAACACTACTTTGAAGATAGGAAACCAAAATAAATGTGGCAATGACAACACCTAAAAAAACAGCGGTAAGAATACCAAAAGCAACTGTATATTTAGCTCGAATCGTTGATAGGGTTAACATATTAAAGGCTTCCCTGTTTGGACTTCACTTATTTCTTATTGAAATAAGCACAACATCCATTTTGTGATTTAATTCTGTTGCGAGGCAAATTGTCCAAGATATAAGCCTTCAACGTCTCCTTAATTTGCAACATCTATTTAAAAATGACACCAGCACTAGAAAGCCGCAAGGTGCTAAATGTGACATTTTGTAATACCTATATTAAAATTTGTGCCATTAATATCAAACGGAAAAATAAAAAACCACAACTCATTGTTTTAAAATATTAATTTTTAATCTTACCTATTCTAACTATTATTAAAAATAATAATGAAAAAGAAGTTTTCTTTTCTCAGCCACACTTGCTTGTCTATGTAGCATTTTTTTAGCCATTCTCCCTTTGTCCCCTCTCCACCATACACACGTTCCATCATCACCTTTAATATCCATAATAAGTAAAAAGATCGTTTCTTTTTTAAACGGTTTAGCTCTAAAATCGCGCGATGTTTAGCTACTGATTATGAATAAATGAACATCATCTCCTTTGACGCCCTACGTACCTTACATTTACCCAATGTCCGCTACATCAAACCCGAATCCATGTATGACCATTTGGACGACATCAAGCAAGCCGACTGGTTGCTCTTCCCTCAATATTGGCAACTAAACGCTTTGGTACATGGGTTAAAAAAGCGTATTTTCCCCAGTCTGGCGTCTTATATGATAGGCCATGACAAAATAGAGATGACACGAACGTTTCGAGTGGTGACGCCGCAACACCACCCCTATACCATTATTGCGGCAAACACGCCTTACGAAGCGGATAAAATTTGGGACACCCTGTGTTTACCCTTCGTTGCTAAAATTCCTAAAAGCAGCATGGGTAATGGTGTTTTTCTCATTGAGACGATTGGGCAATGGCGCGACTATCTGGAAAAGACGGATGTGTTATACGCACAAGAATATTTACCTATTGATAGAGACATACGAGTTATTTGGGTAGGTAATAAAATCGTTAATGGCTATTGGCGCTTACAATCCGACAATGGCTTTCATAACAATATTAGCCAAGGTGGCCAAGTCGAGATTGGGCTCATTCCTAAAGAAGCACAAGATCTCGTCACCTACCTAGCACAGTCGCTGGATATTAATCATGCAGGATTCGACATTGCCATGGTGGGCGCAACGCCTTATGTCATCGAAATAAATCGTATTTTTGGTAATCAAGGCATCGCCAGTATACAAAGTGATGTCAATACTGAACTATTAAACTATTTAAACGAGCAACAATTATTGTCTACAGCCCCCATAAACGACCAGCCGATTGGCTTTTAAGCCATGCATACAACCTAATGTCTTGCACAACCTTCAACTCAAACACCGTACCGTGGTAAGGCAGCCACGGTACAATGCCTTTCCCTTGCTGACCTAGACCCATGCTCTTGTTCTCCCTCAATGTCACAAAAGTGAAATTGAAATACTCTACTCTTGGCACATATTGATCCTATGTGCATTAGACTAACCAGTAAGAAGTTAAAAAAAGAGTATTTATGAAAAAGTCCCTATTTTTGCTGTTCACTATCGTTATCCCTCTGTCTGGCTGCAGCACGCTAGACCAAAAACAGATGTCATCCAAACACTATGCGTATGGAACCAAGTCTGTTTACCAACCACAATCCTCATCTGACCATTATCAAGCCCCTCCAAGCGGCTATCATTTGGTTTACACCGAACTGCTTGCTCGCCATGGGTCAAGAGCTTTATCACGCCCCAAATATGATTATATCAGCCTAAAAATTTGGCAAGCTGCTAAAGCGCAAAATGCCTTGACCCCATTAGGCAAACGTCTTGGTCCGGAAATAGAGCGTCTTATGACAGCCAATCAAAAAATGGGATACGGTAATTTATCTAAGCGTGGCAAGTTAGAGCAGAAAATGATCGGTGAGCGTCTTGTGAAGCGAGACAAAAGTCTCTTCGAAAACGCCGTACACAACCACCAACCCATTGAAATGGAATATTCAGGAAAAAAACGAGCTAAAGACAGTGGGTTAGCCTTTATATCGGGTATGGAACAAGAAAACCCCGCCATACGCTCTTTAGTCAGTAAACCCATTATAAACAAAGCCCAGCTCTATTTTCATAAACAAAAAAACAATCAGTATTATCAAAACTATAAAAAGCATGAT
The DNA here is from genome assembly GCF_900089775.1 of Marinomonas spartinae. Taxonomy (GTDB): domain Bacteria; phylum Pseudomonadota; class Gammaproteobacteria; order Pseudomonadales; family Marinomonadaceae; genus Marinomonas; species Marinomonas spartinae. The sequence continues at coordinate 572,782 of NZ_FLOB01000001.1, read as the reverse complement.
CCAGCCCTGCAAGCGGCCATTAACCAGTTAATGAACCAGCCCAAAACCCATGAAATGGCACAACAGATGTTAGAGCGAGTCTATACGCCCGCTTTCGTTGCGCAATTAACGGCGGGGAAATTATCTTTTCTGCAGAAGAACAAGACCAAGCCAACCGTTTACAACGATGTTGACGCAGCGATACAATTATTCAACTTGTACTTAGCCGCACCAGGACTTTCCTATGAAGCAGGTAAACAGCCTTGGCAGTTTATCGATTTTGTTACGCCGGCTGAGTCACAATGGTTTACTTATGTGCTCGATGGAAAAGATTTCTACGAGAAAGGACCAAGCTTTGCTGGCACAAATATTACCTATCGCATGGCAAAAGTCTTAGAGAATGATTTCTTTAAAGAGATAAAAGGTATTCAAAACGGCAGTAATACAAAAGCGGCAAAAATCCGCTTTGCCCATGCCGAAACAGTGATACCATTTGCCGCCCAAATGCACCTAAAAGGTAGTACTAAAAGCGTTGCTAAAGGTCAGCTATATCGCTATGAAAACAACCCATGGCGCGGCTCTTGGGTGTCTCCATACAGTGCGAACATCCAGTGGGATGTGTATAAAGACAAAGCTGGCACACTTCTTGTTAGAATGTTATATAACGAAAAAGAAATTCCTTTTAAGAGCCAGTGCCAGCCAATTAAAAAAGGTAGTTACTTTTATAAGTTTACTGAGTTAGAACACTGCTACGGTGAATAGCCCCCAGAGCTAACTCAATAGAAAAAGAGCAAGCAACAAAAGCCAGCCATTACAAGTGAACGCTTGATGGCTGGCTTTTTATTATTTGCTGTATTCTCTTAGAGCCTCCCGCTACCATAAGCGCATTTTTCAACCGTATAAATTAGCTGACTTTCCAATCAATAAGTGCTAAAAGTACGAGATAAGTAATTGATTTATGGAAAACAATAAGGACGATAATGCCAAACTCTTCTTCTAAAAGCGGCGTTGCCTATGCTCTCGCCGCATTTGGCATATGGGCGATTGCGCCTATGTATTTCAAAGTTATGTCCTTTGTTCCTCCCATCGAAATTCTTGCCCATCGTATCGTTTGGTCTTGCTTGATTGTGTTTGTGCTCATCATCGCCATGGGCAAAACCAGCAAGGTCAAAGCGGTATTTGCCTCCAAAAAAACCGTTTTTTTCATGGCCATATCCACCTTATTGATTGGTATCAATTGGGGGACCTTTATCTGGGCCATCGCCAACAACAAGCTGCTTAGTGCCAGCTTAGGGTACTACATCAACCCCTTGATCAGCATCTTGTTGGGTATGATTTTCTTTAAGGAAAAGTTGGACCGGATGCGTAAAGCCGCTGTTGTTTTGTGCTTTATTGCCGTGGCGTTTGAGGTCATCCGCTTTGGTTCGTTACCTTGGGTCGCTTTGTTACTCGCTCTAACCTTTGGGTTTTATGGGTTGGTGCGAAAAAAAGTGGCAGTGGACAGCTTTACGGGGATGGCAGTAGAAACGGTTCTCCTATTGCCAGTCGCCTTGGTGTATTTGTTTAGTATCCATACGCCAACCTCCAACATGCTGGAAAACACCGACCTAACCAATTGGCTCTTATTTGCATCTGGCCCAATCACTATGGTACCACTCATGTTTTTTGGTGCCGCCGCCAATCGAGTCAGTCTAACCACACTCGGCTTTTTTCAATACATAGGGCCAAGTGGCATGTTTATTCTCGCTGTATTCCTTTACGATGAACCCTTAGCCCCTGCCAAATTAATCACTTTTGCTCTGATTTGGACAGCGCTGGCGTTACTTATCTTTGACTCGATTCGCAAGTTGCGTAAACCAGAGAAGCTTCTCAATGATGATCCTCTATTAGAGCAAAGCTCTTCGGTTAAGAAAACAGAAACAATTTAGCGGCTGCCATAAATGACATAATGCGAATTAACCATTTAAATTGGGAAGGATTCACTTTTTTCAGAAAATGAAATCCAATAAACGCCCCGATGGCTAATCCTGGTAGCGCTTGCAAACTGGTTTCTGTCGTCTTAACGCTGAGTAGGCCTAAGCTGATGTACATAGGAATTTTCACTAGATTGATAATGAAAAATCCCCATGCCCGCGTACTAACATACGACTCTTTACCCAGCTTCTGCTCTAATAAAAACAAACTAAATAAGGGACCAGCCGCATTCGCAATCGTGCTGACAACGCCTCCCATAAACCCCATACCGTAAGCTGCTAATGGATTACGCATAAAGGTTGCTGGACGAAAATCTAAATACAACCCCAAGGCAATCATAGCGACAATAATGACACCCAAAAAACTTACAAACTGACGAGCATCGATGTTTGCTAAAAAATGCCCACCAATCAACACCCCTAAAAATGCTAAAGGCAAAAAATGCGCTAACACACGCCATGAAATTTGTTGACGGTAGCTGTACACCGCCATCATATCGGTAATGATATACAAAGGAATCATAATACCGAGTGCCTCAGGGCCAGGAAACACCATCATCACCACCGGCAATATCAGCAAGCCCATTCCGCCGACGGAAAATTTAGAAAAACCAGTAATTAAACCAGCGACAGATAATACCCAAAATGTGGTATCCAATTTTACTCTCCCACTTACTTCACTTCTAAGCCCTGTTATAAACAACAACAGTCGGCTTTTGACGGTAAGTATGATAAAAGAAATAATGAGTTAAAAATAATTTCATTTTATTATTATAATGATCAGGTATAAATATCATGAAACTGGATCAAATACGGGCCTTCATCGCCGTTGTCGAAGCGGGAAGCTTTCGCTCAGCGGCGGACAGTATTCATAAAACACAACCCAGTATCAGTGCCGCCGTCAAAGCATTAGAGACGCGCTATGGGCTGCAACTTTTTGATCGGGACAGCTATCGTCCAACCTTGACTTCTGAAGGGCATGCCTTTTTTCGACAGAGTAAAAAGCTTATGTCACAGGTGCAACAACTAGAGCATCTAGGACACGATCTTGCCCACGGAGCTGCCACACCATTACGACTTTGTGTAGGACAAATGAGCCTGTCAAATGAGTGTTTGATGCTCATTAAACGCTTTCAGCACGCTTACCCTGACATCCCGTTAGAGATCACCACAGATCACCTCCATGGTGTTCAGGAAAGCCTCAAAAAAGACAATGCCGACATTGCCATTGGTCCCCGTTATGGATTGGATGACCAACACGCTTTTATTGAAATTACGCGGATCGAAATGGTTACCGTCGCCACTCCGGAGCTGTTGCTTTCTATCAATGGTGGTAGCAACAAGGTAAAACAGCCTCAGCTGTATTCTACGCCGCAGATCATGGTGGGAGGAACAAATAACCATCAGGGTGACAAGGGCCACAGATATGTCCTTGATACTGGGAAACGCTGGTATATTAACGACTTCCAAGCGAAAAAGTCTCTACTATTCCAAGGACTAGGATGGGGACGCATTCCACGTTATATGATAGAGACTGAACTCGAAAAACGCATTCTAGTTGCCATCGAAATTGAGAACTTCACCTCTCACAACAGTATACCCATTTTTATGATTCGCTTACGCCAGCAAACCCAAAGCTCCCAAGCAAATCTATTCTGGGAGTTTATGAAAGGCGTCACCTTACCGAAAGGCGAGTGATACCAACAAAAAAGCTCCGCACTTTTTAAGAAGAGCGGAGCTTTTCCAACATCCTACCTAAAGATGATGTCAGCAACGACTTTGAGAGACTCACTTAACTCTCTCAGTTATTCGTTGGTGCGATATTGGTACCGAAGTATTTATCAGATAAGTCAGCATAAAACTTACTCTTAACTAACTGATCAATTTCTTTATTGAAGCGTGCAGCAAGTGCTTTGTCATTAGGACGAAGGGCTGCGGCCACACCGCCCCCCAATACGGGGTCGTATTTCACTGTGCCGTAAAATTGCACCGCTCCTTTGTTTTTATCGGCAAACGCTTTGGCCGCGATATTATCGGCCAACATGTAATCAAGACGGCCAGCTAATAAATCTGAATTAATCTCATCCTGTGTCGCGTATTGACGAATATGAGCCACGCTTCCCACTTTTTTCTTAATGTAAAAGGCTGAAGTGGTGCCATTTTGTACACCTATGTACTTACCCTTGAGGGCTTTTTTCGTCATGCTGTAGTCTTGGCCTGGCAGGCCAACAACAGCGGGCAACGTGTTGTAATAGGGATGTGTGAACAATACTTTTTTAGCACGCTCTTTGGTAATGCTCATTGACGCAAAAATGGCGTCGACTTTATTGGACAATAAAGCCGGAATAATGCCATCCCATGCAGTATCAACTATTTGGCATTTTACTTTCATATCCGTACAGATTTTGTGAATTAAATCAATCTCAAAGCCTTCCCATTTGCCATCAGGCATTTTCTGAGAAAACGGTGGATAGGGCTCAGCCAATACAGCAATACGTAAACTGTCAGCCGCGTGGCTCGCTACTGCAGCAAAAGACAAAGCCATTGCGACAAGAAACTTTTTCATTTTAAAGGTCTACTCCTAGTGGTCATTATAAAATGTTACTTAAGCTGGTCGACTTAGCGACGCACCGGTATGCGACGCTCTAAACGGCCAAAAAACTGTTCGATAATCAAGGTGAGTACAATGTAGATAATCGCCACTAAAATAAGCGGTTGATATACTTCAAAGGTCATCGAACGAACTTCGTTCGCGGCACCTAATAAATCAACTACGGCAATTGTCGAGGCAAGCGCAGTGGATTTCAGCAACATGACACTTTCCCCAGCCAGCGTGGGTAATACCTGATATAAGGCTCGCGGCAAGCGAATTCTTAGCATCACCTTATAAGGTGACATTCCGATGGCTTTGGCCGCCTCTAGCTCACCCTTTGGCACACCAACCAAGCCACCACGCACTACTTCGCCTACATAAGCTGCAAAGGAGAGAACCAGCGCAAACACCATGTACCAAAAGCCATCCCGTAGATAAGGCCAAATAAAGCTGCTGCGGATAATAGGCATATGAGCAAAAATACTGCCTAAACCAAAATAGACGATGTAGATCTGCACCAACAAGGGTGTACCGCGAATCACGCTAGTAAACGCATTCGCAGGCCAAGCTAACCAACGCGTTTCGGACACCCGACACAAAGCCACGCCGATCGCGCAAACAAACCCTATCACCAATGAGAAACTAATCAGCTCTAAGGTAGTCAAAAATCCCTTTATCAAGAGATCGCTGTATTCAAAAACCCAGTTCATTGCTCTCTCTTTGATCAGGGCATCCAACGGCGAAAGCGAAGTTCGACACGTCGCAGTGCAGCATTAGATACAAGATTAATCACGTAATACAAAGCGGCAGCGGCTAAGAAAAAGGTAAGATAAGAGTGAGTTGAACCTGCCGCCTGTTTAGCGTTGTATAAAAGTTCATTCGTACCGACCACACTGATCAAGGCGCTGTCTTTAACCAAACTAACCCACAAATTAGCCAGACCAGATAAAGCAAATGGTGCCATCATAGGCAAAGTCATTCGCCAAAAAACTCGCTGACGAGTCATCCCCATACATGTAGCTGCTTCGATTTGTCCATGGGGTACAGCCAAAATAGATGAACGAATAATTTCTGACGCATAGGCACCTTGTACTAATCCCAAGACAACAATCGCAACCGGTACACCACCAATGTCTACTTCAGGAAAACCCAGTGCTTGCAGTAATATATTGATACCATGGGAGCCGCTGTAATAAAGCAAAAGAATAAGCAACAACTCAGGCACAGCACGACAAACCGTCGTGTAACCTCGAGCAATCACTTTCATCGACTGGGAACCATGTAGTTTTGCCAATGCCGTTAATACCCCAATCACGAGGCCAACAATAAAGGCACCAATGGAAATTTGTAACGTCACCAACATGCCTTTGAGAAGCGATATTCCCCAGCCTTGGTCGCTAAACCCTAACAATGTAATCCATTCGGACATGAACAATTAACCTTAACGGGGCACCTAAGCGACGCGCCTTATCATGATAATGCAGAGCGGGAAGTGTAAAGCAATGACATAACTTTTGGGGGAGTATTTTGCAAGTCACAATCGAAATTTTTCATCTTCTAAACGAAAAGAAAAAAGCCATCTCCTATTTAAGTGTAAGATGCAACTTTTGTCAGAACCTCATGAGCTCCTAAAGCCCCTACTCCTTTTTAATCGCCGATACATAAAGCGTTGCCATGTGGGCATCAACATAATGCACATAGTCTGTTATGTAGGCACGAGTATAAGGACAACCCTCTTCATTGAAAAATTGGTGCGCTTGCTGCCAAGCCCTCATAACCGCCTGCCGATGCTCTCCCATAGCAGCAAAAGATAGGAATCCTCCCGCCTCTATCGTTATGCTGGTAAGCTCGTAATCCGTTTGGATTACTAGCTCGTCTATATCTTCCACTTTCGCACCAAGAACAAAATCTAAGTCATTATGCGTATTGTTATTGCGATAATGGCAAACACCGTATAATTGACAGTCCTCCTCTAATTGAGGCAAGATCTCAGCAATAAATTGATCCCACAAAGGCCCAATTTTACCCAGATTTGTCATCTCATTATGAGCTGTCGTTTTGATTCTCAACCCTTTAATTTGGATTGTGTCTTTAATTTGATACGCCATACTTTATTCCCAATAGTACATAACCGCTTTCTTTGCGGTGTCCTCTCTAAATACTAAGTAACATTAAGAATGTACCTAGAATCCCCTTCCTAGCCACGACGCCATGAGTGGTATTTTTCTACCCACCGCAGCAACCTATCTGGGGCATGAGCGCGCTTCCACTCACCCGCTACATACTTATTCGCCTCTGCCCATGTTGGGTAGGTATGAATTGTCCCCAATATTTTATTCAGTCCTAAACCATGTTTCATGGCCAACACAAATTCGGCGAGCAGCTCCCCCGCATGCTCGCCAACAATGGTCACACCTAGAATAGTGTCTTTTCCCGGCACAGTTAACACTTTTACAAAGCCTTTCGCTTCGCTTTCAGTAATCGCACGATCCAGACCATCTACGCCATAACACACCTTCTCAAAAGCGATGCCCTTTGCTTTCGCGTCTTGTTCATTTAAACCAACCCGCGCGACTTCAGGATCAATAAAGGTCGTCCAAGGAATCACTCGATAATCCGTACGAAACTTCTTAAAGTGCCCAAATAATCCATTAACGGCTGCGTACCAAGCTTGGTGGGCCGCCACATGGGTAAATTGATAAGGGCCTGCCACATCGCCTGCCGCCAAAATATTCGGGTACAAAGTTTGTAAATAATCATTAGTCACGAGATGTCGTTTGGTTTCGATACCCAACTCTTCTAAGCCATAGCCCGTTAATCGCGCTTCTCTGCCTACAGCACAAATGAGCGCATCGTATTCGACTCTCACCTCTGCGCCATTATGCTCAAGACATACGCATTTTTGACCATTGCTCGTCTCGCAGCGAATGGCCTTGTGCTCTGTCAATAACGTCACCCCATCGTTCGTGAGGCTTGTTCTGGCAAACTCACTTACATCCGCATCCTCTCGGCTAAGAATACGTTTCGAGGGCTCTACTTGTGTCACATAAGACCCCAGACGCGCAAAACTCTGCGCTAACTCACAACCAATTGGCCCACCGCCTAACACCACCAAGCGCTTTGGTGCTTCATCTAACTGTGACAATGTTTCCCATAAGGTATCACTGGTCAGATAGCCGACTTCATCCAATCCAGGAATGTCCGGTACAGTAGGTTTAGAGCCTGTCGCCAGTACAATACTGCGAGTGGTTAAGCGCTGTGTTTCCCCATCCTGACGCTGTATTTCTACCGTCCAAGGATCAATGACTTTGGCGTAACCTTGAATGACATCGACACCAAGCTGAGTGTATCGTTCCACACTATCGTGGGGCTCTATTTCCTCGATAATCGCTTGAATCCGTTCCATAATAGAGCGAAAGGAAAATCGCGGCTCACAGCCTTCTAAGCCGTAATTTGCTCCATGACGCATTTGATGGGCCACTTTGGCACTCTTGATTAACGCTTTGCTGGGCACACAACCATAATTTAGGCAATCTCCGCCCATTTTATGCGCCTCAACCAAACTGACCTTGGCTTTTACTGTCGCAGCAATGTAAGCACTCACCAATCCACCCGCACCTGCACCAATAACAACCAAATTTCGATCAAACTGTTTTGGTTTGGTGTAAGCACGATAAACGCGTCGTGATTTAATCGCATCCGTCAGTTTTTTTGCCAACAGAGGAAACACGCCGAGCAACACAAAAGACAGCAATAAAGAAGGCGACAAAATGCCAGATAAACTGTCCAAGTGACCGATCTGAGTGCCGGCATTCACATACACCAGCGTTCCCGCAAGCATCCCGACTTGACTCACCCAATAAAAGGTCAGTGCTCGGATTCTAGTCAGCCCCATTAATAAATTAATTAAAAAGAAAGGGAAAACAGGCACCAAGCGTAAAGTAAACAGATAAAAGGCACCGTCTCGCTCAATACCTTCATTAATCGTACTAAGACGACCACCAAAACGCTTCTGAACGGCATCTTGCAGCAAATAACGGGACACAAGAAAAGCGCAAGTCGCACCAATCGAACTGGCAAAGGACACCATCAACACCCCCCATACCAGACCAAATAAGGCCCCAGCTGCCAATGTCATAATGGCAGCCCCCGGCAAAGAGAGCGCGGTAACCGCTATGTAGAGTAAAAAGAAAGCACCATACACCAGTAAAGGGCTCTTATTACGCCACACTTCAAACTGTTCTAACCCTGACTTTAAGCCATCCAGTGTCAGCAGACGGTTTAAATCAAAATAGAAAAAGCCGACTACCATCAGCACAATGACAACAAGCAGCCCGATTTTTTTCATATAGCAAATCCATTAAGTCTATGTTGGTGAGTATACGCATTAGACGTCAGAACAGGTCGATTTCTTACAGAGAAAACATGCATTTACTTAATATATTCAAGAAGTGTAATGCCCTATGCACAAATAAGAGGCACTACCTAGGATTTGAAGGTAAACGACCTGCTAAGAAACTAAAAAGCCCACCTAGCACACACAAAAACAGCACCAGCGATACCAAGCCTTCAGTATTCATTAAGGCAATCATGGCGGCGAAACTTGGCGGCCCAATGGAGGCCCCTAAATTTCCTAACTGGGCTATTAAACCGTAGCCTTGGGCCTGTTCGCCCGCAGACCGAGTGACCAATGGAATCATCGACAAAGCCGACCCAGGCACCATACCCGCCGATAGCACCATCAAGCTAACAGACAGCGCAAAAACAATAGGATAAGACTGACTAAAATGGGCGAACACCGCTCCAACAGCAACCGAGGAAAACGCCAACAAGGCGACGCGTTGTGGGCGCATCACATATTGGGATAACGCCCCCGCCAAAAACGTGCCAGCCGTACTGGTTAACGGCAAGGTGATACGCAACAAATTTCTCAGTTTCTCATCCGAAATCAACGTCGGAATATACGTCAGAAGGGACACCAACATACAGGTGTAAAACAAAAACACCAAAGCAGGCAGTAATGTACGGGGCGTCTTATACATATTGCGTAATTGCGTCCAAAAACCTAACGAGGACGGAGCACTTTGATTTTCATAAACCGATTTGTATTGACTGAGTAGCCACCATAAAACAAGCGCCATACTGCCAATGAGCACCCCATGGACAAGCAAAAGCCCCTGTAAACCATAGGCACTCAGTAATTTATTGCCTAGCCAACCGGTTATAGCAAACGCCACCCCAAAAAAGGTGCCCCACAGGCCCATGGTAATAGAACGGTGTTGAGGGGCACTTAATCGCGCAATCATTGTTGGCGCTGCCACTACGACACCTAACTGCGACATGCCTTCTAATACGCGAAGTACCAGCATTGTCATAAAGGATGGCAAAAAGGATTCAAGAACGGACAGCAAAGAACCAATGGCTAGAGCACCCACTAACACATTGAGATATCCCATGCGCCCTGCGACCACACCTGCAGACGCCCCAAAAATCAAGCCGACAATCCCCACCACGGAAATCAACGCCCCGGTCCAAGCAGGGCCTGCTTGATAATGAGTTAACAGTTCATCATAAGAAATGGAAAACTTCGCGAACTGCATCGCCGCTGCGATCCCAGAAACCCATAATAAAACCACCTCAAACCAATGGGTTTTCTGAGGCTGCGCCGTATCAGACATAATCTCTTCCTTTTTACGTATTCATCCCAATGGGAATACGCCAGTGTAATGGATCAAAAAGCTCGCCATTATACACAATATGAGATGTATCAATAACCACTCAAATTAAGCTTGTTGAGCAGGCACCGCTAAAGGTGGCGCTTTCAAGTCACGCAGACGAAGCCCCACATTCCCCAAAATTAACATGATCGCCCCAATAATCTGGTAGCTGGTTAAGCTCATATCTAAAAAGAACCAGTTAATACCTGCCGCAAACACAGGAAACGACATTTCTGCCAAGGTAGCAAATTGCGCGGGGACGGATTTTAATCCCTGATAATAAAACCACATACCAATCAGGCCACTGAGTAATGCCATCACCACGACAAGCCCGACTTTCGTCATGGGCATGGCCATCAGGCTAGACGGCATCATCATGGCTAAAGGCACCAGTACACACAAACCGGATAAAAAGCGTCCTGACAGGATGGCGTTGGCAGGCACCCCTTGATAAGAAAGGTACTTACCACATACGGTAGCAGCGCCCCACGCAGCAACAGCAATTAAGGTAAATCCATAGCCTTTTAAAATATCAATATTGTTATTGGTATAGTGCCACTGAGCGCTGCCAAGGGAATGAATATCTGGCCACATCATGACAAGACTGCCTGCTAAAATCACCACCGCCCAGCGCACAAAATGCCCACGTATACGCTCTTTTAAGAAAAAATAAGCCAGTAAAATCGCGACGATGGGTTGCAGTTTCTGCAGCAAAATAACCACTGTCGGGTTGAGGTAGTGAAAAGCTTGGGTAAACGCCAAGGTGCCCAACGCAGACCCGACACCGCCAATAAAAAATAAGCAGCCAAACGAGGTACGTGATAGATGCCGGAAGGCATAACGGTGACGCAACAATAACGGGCTGGTGACTAGCACCAAGGTCAGATGTTCCATTAGAACTATCTGTAAAGTGGAAAACCCCGCGTTTAGAAGGGGGTAACGAATGAGAGTATCTAATGCCCACGTGAAACACGCGATCATAATAAACAATGTGCCTGCCATCTTGTTTGTCTCCTAAAATTAAGATGCACAGGGGTGATGAGGAATATACCAAACAAAGCAGTACGAAGCGTTCGTCACACACGACGCCTAAAGCACGCATACCAAAGCCGGATGACCTTCATTTAACGGCGCAGCCTTAAACGACTTTCATCGAGCATTAGTCTATCTGGTCGATCTTCTATCATCCGGACTATAACCGTCGGCTCTGGCGTCTCACCAGATCTGCTGACCCTTTTTCCTGCATTCTCCCTTAGGAGATCATCTGAAAAAGGCGCTCGCGGGCTGATTACGAAGCATGGCTTGTAATATACCGCCGGTGGGGAATTTCGCCCCGCCCCGAAGTTCGATTTAGTAACATTCTTCTATTGGTAAATAGAGTGAACTATTACTTTACCGCGACACATCCAGACAGACAACCACAAAAATTTGATCGAATGTATCAAAACAATGAAAACTGATCCCCTGCTTTAGCTGGCACAGTAAACTGATAACAATCAAGCCGACTCAATCGTTCATCAGACAATCCATGTTTGCGTCTCGCTAAATGAAAACGTTGATTAATGATATCGGCAAACAGACCTTCCCCTGTCATGCGCTTACCAAAGCGGCTGTCGTATAGCTTGCCACCGCGCATGTCCATAATACGCTGCAACACATGGGAAGCTCGGTCGGGATAATGCTGTATCAGCCACTCTTCAAACAATGGCGCAACTTCATGGGGTAAACGCAGCATAATGTAGTGAATGGATTGGGCTCCAATGTCTGCTGACGCCTCAACAATCTGTTCCATCTCATGATCATTGATAAACGGAATCACCGGTGCCACCAGCACAGTCACGGGAATGCCCGCCTCACGCAACGCTTTAATCACCTGCAAACGCGTTTTTCCTGAGGCGGTTCTGGGCTCTAGAATGCGCTTTAAATGATTATCTAACGTCGTCACACTGATTGCCACGTGCACCAAACGCTTTTGTGCCATCTCAGTGAGAATATCTAAATCACGCAGAATCAAGGTACTTTTGGTAATCAAAGACACAGGCTGACCATAAGCCAAACATACGGACAACAGCTGGCGCGTAATCTCCAGTTGCTTTTCTATTGGTTGGTAGGCATCGGTATTGATTCCCAACGCAATCGGCTCACAACGATAACTCGGGTGAGCAAGCTCTTTCTCAAGAAGCGCCGCCGCATTCACCTTTGCGGTTAACTTGGTTTCAAAATCCAGCCCTGGCGATAAATCCAAATACGCGTGGCTTGGCCTTGCAAAGCAATAGACACAACCATGCTCACAACCTCGATACGGATTCACCGACAAGGTAAAGGGAATATCCGGGGAGTTATTACGGGTGATAATCGTCTTAGCCGTTTCGTAACGAACTTGTGTTTTAGGCGATGACGTTTCGAGCGCCTCGACAGGAACATCATTTTCGTCCACTTCCACTAAGCTAATGGCAAAACGCCCTGCTAGCTTACTCGCTGTACCACGGCCTTTTATGGGTTTATTGGCAGAAAAATCAGACATAATGGCATTCCAATATACTGTATATAAATACAGCATATTGGCCGTTTTTTCTACACCAATCAAGCTTTCTCTTCAAAAGAAACGATACACTCAACCCCAATAAACTTCATATGAAAAAAATATTGTAAATGCTACAATAAAGCCCAGATATTAGGGACTTTCTCATTTATTTAGGAGGATTATCGGTGGATAAGAAACATCATACTAAACCATCGCAGCCAGCCAGCTTTGAACCAACCGAAAAGGCTTACAAAGAGCTTGAAGAGAGCTTTAAAAAGGCCCGCACTAAAGCCTCACGAAAAGGCAGTAAGCCCTCTCGACTGGATTTTGTAGAGATAATTGATAAAAAATAAAGGATTTATTTTTTATGTCTAATAACGTTAGACTTTTCATAAGAAGAGAACTACAAGAAGAACGAGATAACAACCAATATCTCGATCAGGTATTGAACGACTTTAAACTATATAAAAGTGGTCAAAACATTACATACTTTGGCAAAGATGTGCCTTACCATGACCCTAGACCTTATGCCGAGAGAGCTGGCATACGACACGTACACTTACTAGATAATGTTCGTACTCTAAAAATGCAAGGTAGGGGAAACACAAGTGATCGAGCCATAGTCTATACCGAAGCTTCTATGAACCCTAACATGTTTTATGTTATCGACTTACTCAATGAAAATGCACATGCACAAGCTAGCAGTAGAGTGAGAGATCCGTTGTTAGGTAATAAAACTTACATAGAATGGGTTATAGAAAAAGCCGAACAATTTAGGAATAGTAAATAATGAGTAGCATTAACTTACCAGTAGAATGGAACGAGGGCGACGAATTACCGAATGAAGGCTTGTATTTTGTTGCCATTCGCTATCCTAGTGGATTTGGCTGTTACGACTTTGTCGTCTGGAATGGAGAAGAGTGGGAGCTAGGCTACACTGCTGAAGTTGTCGGCTGGGTAGCAATAGATAATGTGCTATCTCTCATCAAAGCCGGTTGGCCTCAAGGCGACAATGCCGTCAGTGAAGCATTTGAACGCCGTTATATCGAACGCAAAACACAAAGAAAAAATGAAGACGATGAAGACGACTTTGTCGAGGTAACCTGATAAAAACTCTAACAGTCCTTTATCATTAAGATCATCTCTACAAAGGAAATGACCTTCTCGTATCCTGTCACGCTTAATCTTCCCCCTTAAGAAGTCACGGCTGCTTTTTTGATCATCTGAGTGTTCTCGCTGCGATGCTGTTTCATCAGAGCTTTTAAGTTCATTAATAGCATAGGTAATACAATCATTGTGAAAGCGATGTTTGATAACGGGACCGACAACCATACACCTTCACTACCCAAAAACCTTGGTAAAATAAATAAGAAAGGCAATTGCACGATCATGTTCCCGACAGAGACAAACAAGGCTTGGCCGCTTTTTCCTACCGCCACAAAGTAAATCGACGCCATAAATAAGAAGCCATCTAAAAATATCGCCATCTCAGCCGTCGCCACTCCTGTTCCTCTATCATTATGAGGATGCACACTCACCGTTATATGATCTAAACAGGAAAATTGCATCATAAAATACTCAATTTGATCGGCAAAAACGTTGGGGGTATTGACCTCAACTGTGGTTGGCAAATTCAAAATAAGCGGCCGATCCTCACTGGGTTGCCAGACACTGGCGACCGCTTCACAAATTTCCAAAGCAAAGTCAGCCTCCGTAAAACAAAAGGTTTCCGGTGAGTACTCAAAGGTCCAATGTGTGTCGGGCTGCTTATCGCACAGCGCTTTAATTTGCTTGGCACCACGCACCGCCATGGCGATGGTTTCCGCTTTGCTTTGCTGAAACACAACTTCTCGAAAGACTGGTGCTGTGGCATTGTATAAATGCACGATGGCCTTGGGCGCACCTTGAAGTACCTGCATGGTCCGATCAATCAGATCTGACCTTGATTGAGTCATTACCTGAATCGTGACATCCGCAGGAATATGCCTGCCATCAATTAAAAAGCGGACGAAATCAAAGTCAGTTTGAGATGCTGCGGGAAAGGCAACTTCGATTTCCTTAAATCCGCATTCAACAAGATGCTTAAAAAAACGCAGTTTTTTGGCATGATCCATTGGATTGGCGAGGGCCTGGTTGCCATCTCGTAAATCCGTAGAACACCAGCGTGGTGGCGTCGTTAAACGTTTTGATGGCCAAGTTCGCGAAGGCAAATCCAAGATCTTAGCCGCAGAATATTTGTCCTCTGGATGTATTAACATGTTTGCTCCTCAATATCTGATGTTATGAGCCATTCATGCTAATCAACCCACTTTTATCTGTCTGAAGCGAATTAGACAAAAATCATCGCCAGACAGACAAAAACAATTTGTTGAAATAAAGTCCGTTAAGACAATAACCTTTCTTAGATAAAAAAAGGGGCTTTCGCCCCCGAAAATAGAAGATGTAATCTGATTCGATGAAAGGTTATCTCTCATCAAGACCAATTGACCTTCTCGTATCCTGTCACGCTTATCGAAAGCCCCACCTCTAAACTGACAGATTGGATTATTGGGCAACCCCGTCAATTGATGACAAATCCCCCAAACGAAAGAGCAATATAATGACAATGGCGATCCCTATAAATGACTCGCTTACTCAATGATAAAGCCTGGCATTTTTATGGAAAATACCAAGCTTATAAAAGGAAGCCATCAATAGATAATTACTTCACTTTTAGCAAAGACAGAATCGCGGTTAACTCTGCTACCGCTTTAGAACTATTAGCATTACTGCTTTCTAGCTCACTCACAATATCCTTGAGCTTCGCGGAAGAGTCGTTGATGCCAATCAAGTTCCGGTTAATATCCTCAGCGACGTTCGATTGCTGTTCTGCTGCAGACGCTACTTGGATTGTGTTATCCGAAATTCCAGCGACTCTTTCGTTTACAACACCCAATTTCTCTGCACTTTCAATTGATGAGGTAACTGTTTGCCGAGCATTTTCTTGGCTCTTCACTATCAACTCCACAGCCGATTGAACGTCCTGCTGCAAGCCTTTGATTAACTCATCAACCTCTTCTGTTGATTCCTGTGTCCGCGCCGCTAGGTTGCGCACTTCATCAGCCACCACCGCAAAGCCTCGACCTTGCTCACCTGCCCGAGCAGCCTCAATGGCAGCATTCAATGCAAGCAGGTTGGTTTGCTCTGCAATGGCTCGAATAGTATCCAAAATGCTATAAATAGAATCACTTCGTTGAGAGACTTGTGCAACTTGATTACTGGCATCGTTTAACTGATCCGCCAAACCTTCTACCATTTGTCTATTAGATTGAACAAGCTCAAATGACTCAGTTAAATATTGGCTAATTTCCGTTGCCGCTTGTCCATTATCCCGAGCCAATGTGGCCACTTCCGTTGCAGAGCTGGACATTTCAGTGACAGCGGTGACCACAGAATGTATCTGTTCCGCCTGAACAAAAGTGGACTGATGGGCGATCGCTGTCGCCTTGGTAAACTCATCATTCGTCGTAGCAACCACATCTCGCTGCTGGATAAGGCGAGTAATCATGCCCTGCAATTTCTCCGTGAACTGATTAAACCCTTGTGCCAACAGCATGAGCTCTAAATGTTTCTGCGTATCTAAACGCTGGGTTAAATCCCCTTCTTCTGATGCCAGTTTTTCCATTCGTAAGGCAATGCTGCGTAGCGGTGAAGTCACCGTATTGACGACTAAAAAAACTAATACAAGTCCAACCAATAGAAGTCCAATAGACAAACCAATGAACAAAGTGATTGAGCTTTGTGTTTTTTCATCAAGCTGACCAGACATTTTGATCACAGGCGCCAACAATACTGAGGTTGGAACGGAAACATAAATTTTCCAAACCTCAGGAGCCGTATTGATGGTCATACTATCACTGTATACCCATTGTTTTTCGCCTTTTTTGAGCCCTGCTTTCTGACCAGCAAACATCAACCCTGTTTTGTTAATGTTCTTACCAATCGCATCAGGCAATTCGCTGGATCCTACTATCAACCCTTTTTCACTGACAATAGTGATATTACCGGCACCGCCAAACAAATTGTGGGTGAGTTGACTTAGCTTTTTTTGAATCGCAGACAAATTGATATCCGCCCCCACCATGCCGACAAACTTGCCATCTGCCAAAATGGGTGCTGAATAGGTAGTCATCAATACTTTTTGTCCACTTGTCAGTTCGAATAAATAAGGGTCTAGTAAACATGATTTTTTCGTATCCATAGGACACAAATACCATTCTGATACTCGAACGCCATTTTCATCTTTGTCCTGAACATATTTAAGGGCAGGATCTCCCGTACTATAAATATATTTACCGTCATCACCTTTTAACCAATAGGTATCTAACGTACCAACAGAAGACGTATAATCGCCTTTCCCCATCGACTCTTTATCTTTTCCATCGTATCCATTTGGCTCAAATTGTGCATACAACGAATCCATATCTGGCGCACTTTTTAACAAAGACAGAGTCATATCTTTGACTTCTTGTCGAGCAAAAGGGACACCACCATTGCCCACCGCCGTATCCTTTAGCACTCTAGCAAAGCTCGAGACAATCGCAGCAGTATTACCAAGATAACTGGCTACTTGGGATCGTACCTCGGTGGCTGCAGACTCTAGTGACAGGCCAGCTTGATCTTCTTGATATACTTTTAACTCATTAGAAGAAAAATCACTCAAAGAACGAATTGAATGAGCTGATAAATAAATAAGGATACCTATAAGACAGGCAAAGAAGACACCTGTTATTACCACCAGCTTTACTCTGATGCTGAATTTAGACATTGAGACACCTCGGGCCAAATTGAATAGACTTTCCAAGCTTCCTTGTCACTGAAAAACACAGTTTTGTATTAGATAGCACCCAGAAAAGGATAGATTGAAACTGGATACCTACCTTTAAATATCAATATTTCTTTATGATATTCATACTGTAGACCCTTTACAGAAATCGTACTGTAGACTTTTTGTAATAAATCATTGTTATTTTTCTTCTAAAAAATCGACTAAATAGTCAAAGTTATCTAGTCGTTTTGATATGAAAGACAAATATCAGATGTCTCATAAATAATGATTTAATATTAAAAAAGCGCACGGCAATATGAGAATGGAAGCTAATAATTAAAGCGCTAACTCATTGTAGAGGGTGGTCTTGTCCCAACAAGCGTTGGCATAGCGTCTCGTATGATATCGAGAAACGTTCGTAGACGTGCTGGGTAGTAGCTTGCATAAGGGTAAATAAGATACACAGGTAAGGGAGTAGCATGCCACTGTGGCAGTAAATGCACCAATGCCCCTGAAGCAATATCATCATTGACCACCCAAGCAGAAGTCACCCCCGCACCGAGCCCTGACAAAAGTGCATGGCGCATAGCATATAAGCTATCAGTGCTAAGTTTTGGGGAGATCGTTAGTTGGTAAAGATCGTGCTCACGATCACTTTGCAGCATCACCTTCGTACGGTAAAACGTACTCAGAGCAATCCAAGGTAAAACAGTCAAATCCTGAACTTGCTGAATCTCAGGGAATTGTCTCAGTAATTGGGGCGATGCCACAACAATCCGGGGTATCTCTGCTAATAAAACGGCCACCATAGAAGGATCGGTCAGCTCCCCCACATGAATCGCGCAATCAATACCATCATTGATAAAGTCGGGGGAATGATCATTAAGCATCCATTCCACTGACATACTGTTGTAGCGATTTAAATAGTCGACTAACGGCACAATAAGCTGATCTTGCCCAAAGGCATGGGGCGCCCTTACCCGCAATGTACCAACAGGCTCGTCTTTGGCGTTATTAACGTCGTCTTCAAGGGCGTTCCAACCGTCAATTAACGTTTTGGCATGCTGGTAACAGCGTTCTCCATCGTCGGTCAGTTTCATTGCATGGGTGGTTCGCAGAATCAGTTTTGAACCAAGCAAGTTCTCTAGAGACTGCAAGCGTCGGCTAACGGTTGGCTGGGAAGTACCAAGTTGATTCGCCGCTGCCGATAAGCTGCCACTTTCTACAATTCGAACATAAGTTTGCATCAGTTCTATACGGTCGATGCTACCGAGTTTTGATCTCTTCATACGAGATACGTATAACAGTTTTACCTATGAGCTGGCTACCAAAATAATGCCAACAAGTTAAAAATAGCCGCGCTCCCATTCAGATCATTCACTCAGAGGTGAATAAAACATGTCATCGCAAAGAACCATGGATAATATCACGACTCAACAAACACCTACGTTATCCAAAAGCCTTGTATTTACTATGGCAACCGGTGCAGGGCTCAGCGTTGCCTCCATCTATTACAACCAACCTATGCTGGGCAATATTGGCGCGACCTTTCATGCCGATGTCAGTGCTACAGGTTTTATTCCAACGTTCACACAAGTTGGCTACGCCTTGGGCATTCTGTTTCTGATCCCACTGGGGGATCGCTTTGATCGACGCAATGTGATTGCCATCAAAAGCCTACTATTAGCACTTGCCTTATTCTTATGCTCGATTATGCCAAGTCTGAATAACGTATTAGTTGCCAGTTTAGCTATCGGCATCATGGCGACTATGGCACAAGATATCGTGCCTGCAGCTGCAAACTTAGCGCCAGAAGCTAAGCGGGGGAAAACGGTTGGCACGGTTATGACAGGCTTGCTGGTTGGGATTCTGCTATCTCGTGTAATCAGTGGTGCGGTAAGCCAATATTTGGGCTGGCAAGCCATGTATCAATTAGCCGCATTGAGTATTTTGCTCATTGGATTGAGTTTATGGCGTATTTTGCCCTCATTCGAAGTGCATTCCAGTTTGAGCTATCCAGGGTTATTAAAGTCCATGCTGACACTATGGAAGCGCCATGATGGACTACGCCGTGCGGCATTCGCGCAAGGCCTATTATCCGTTGGCTTTAGTGCTTTTTGGTCCACCCTTGCGGTCATGCTCCACACACACTACGGCCTAGGCAGCGCGGTCGCGGGAGCATTTGGCTTAGCAGGGGCAGCAGGAGCATTAGCGGCCCCATTAGCGGGAACACTAGCGGACAAAAGTGGCCCCGCTCGTGTCACACAAATAGGTTGCGCTATGTTCGCAATGTCATTCGCCATTATGTTTTTATTACCTTATTTCCCTGTGAACGGCCAAATTGCACTGATCATCGTCAGTGCGCTGGGGTTTGATCTAGGAATACAGGCAACATTGGTTTCCCATCAATCTCTGGTATATGGCCTTGATCCTACCGCCCGTGGTCGCCTCAATGCTCTGTTATTTACTGGGATGTTTATTGGCATGTCCATTGGTTCAGTTCTAGGCAGCCAAGCCCTAGCTTTGCTCGGTTGGAACGGTGTAGTGGCTGTCGCGACCATTACCGGTATTTTGGCTTTCATCATTCGCATAACGGATCGCGCCGTGTAATGGACTTTGCATGTTACGTTCATGGTCCAGCAGCCAGCGCTTTCTTTCTAAACCGCCACCGTAACCTGTTAAGCTGCCATCTTTACCAATCACTCGATGACAAGGAATCATAATGGAAACGCGGTTCGCCCCATTGGCCGATGCGACAGCCCGCACCGCTTTGGGGTTACCAATTAACAAGGCCTGATGCTGATAGCTGGCGGTATGGCCACAGGGAATCTGCTGCAACGCTTGCCATACGGCGTTCTGAAAATCCGTCCCAGGTGTGTCTAACGCGACACTAAAGTCACGTCGTTCTCCCGCAAAGTACTCCTCCAATTGCTGCTTGGCCAATAAAGTATGCTCATTCACACCAGCCATGATGGGGGCTTTCAGGTAACGTTGTAGATCTTTGAATTCCGTTTCTAACATACGTCGGTCGACAAACTCTAACAAGCAAATCCCCCGTTTGGTGGCCCCCACAAACATAGGCCCCAGCGGAGTAGTCAGCCGATCAAGCAAGATCACATCCTGCTCTAATGACGCTTTGGGGGAGTGCCCCACCAATTTCTTAAAGGTATAACCAAAACCGCTTAACGATTCATAACCATGGTCAAATGCTGTTTGTGTGGTTTGTTTTCCTTGGCGCAGCTCTTCATAGGCGAAATTGATGCGATACATGCGCTGAAATGTTTGGAAAGTCATTCCATAATGTTGATTAAACCAACGTCGTAAAAAAATAGGCCGGATGCCCGCTTCTTCAAGTTGATCATCAGTGATTTTCGCTTTCGGACAATCGCGCACTAGATTCATCGCAATTTGTACTTCACGAGGGGCCTCATGGCTGTTTTCTGTCGGTTTACAGACCTTGCATGGTCGAAAACCAGCTGCCATGGTTTCCTTTAACTCCGTATAGAACAGCACATTCTCACGCTTTGGTTTACGGGCTCGACAGGTGGCAATACAAAAAATAGACGTGGTTTGTACCGCCACAAAAAACGTTCCCACAAAACTAGGGTCACGCTCAATCAAAGCCTTGTAGTAACAATCTGCTTGCTTTTCATCGGTGATTAACATGGCAATTCTCTCATCAGTAATAGTTGGAGCCTTTTACACAACACCACCTGCTAGCATGGCGTTTCATCCAGTATCAGTAAGGTTATAGGGTACCGACCAGACACGACAACCGAAAACTGAACAAGTATTTTTTGGCTGAAAACAAGCAAGCTCCCATACACTGCCAGCCACAGACAAAAAAGCTCTGTTGCCGTGGGACAACAGAGCTTTTTTTAGCCTCACTGATGAACTAGAACTTAGTCGATTTAAACCTCGCCACCATTCCTTGAAGCTCCTGAGATAGTTCATTTAGCATAGAGGCCGTCTGCGACACTTGCTCCGCAAGGGTATTGGTCTTCACCGTTCCATCATGAATCACCATCACATTGGTATTAATCTCTTCTGCAACTAAATGCTGCTCTTCTGCCGAAGCGCTGATTTGAATCATCATGTCTTTAATGGTTAATACCGACTCTAAAATTTGCTCAAAGACGGTATATGTCTGTGAGGCTAAATCCACCGACCCTTTGGCAACCATCACACTTTGGCTCATTTTATTTGCGGCAATACCGGTTTGCTCCTGCAATCGATTGACCAATTTATCAATCTCTTCTGTCGACTCAGCCGTGCGGCCCGCCAAGGTGCGCACTTCATCCGCGACCACCGCAAAACCGCGACCTTGTTCGCCCGCTCTCGCCGCCTCAATCGCTGCGTTTAATGCGAGTAGATTAGTCTGTTCTGCAATAGCTTTGATGGTATCCAGAATCCCCACAATGTTATTCGACTCTTGTGACAAGGTCTTCATAGACTCATTAGAGCCATTTAACTCGCTCTCTAATTGGCGCAGTGAATCCATGGTTTGCTGAATGAGCTTATTCCCACGCTGTACCTGAGTTTCACTATGTTCAGCGGCACTTGCCGCATTGTTACAATTGGAGGCAACTTCATTGGCGGTCGCTACCATTTCATTAAACGCCGTGGAAACATGGTCCACCGAATTCACTTGATGAGAAGCAACATCACTCATTTCTGCCGCCAATGACTCAGATTGATGAGCAACATTAGCAATTTTCTCGCATGAGCCTTTAGAGTGTCCGACAATATCGTCAATTGACGCCACAAACTGATTAAAAGCTTCGGCCATTTGCGCCGACTCATCTTTAGATTCAACCGCTAAACGTTGGGTCAAATCCCCTTCACCATGACTAATATTCGTTAAACGTTCGGCCATGACATTAATAGGACGAACAACAATATTGGTTAGTAACATTCCCAAAATCGCAAAAATCGCAATCATCACCCCCGCCACACCGATGGTCACCCACATCAGATGATTCGCCTGAGCGTAAACCGCACTGCTGGGTATTAAACCGATAAACTTCCAGCCTAATTTAGGAGATATATGCAGACTGGCAAACCAAGTATGACCATCAATGGTGATTTTCTGCAGTGATTTATCCGACGTCACTTGGCTGTATGGGCGGGACGCATCGTTAATGGATTTGAAATTGTTCTTAGGGTTAGAAGGATCGGCTAAAATCGTCCCAGAGTCTTCCACCATGACCACATACCCGTCTCCCCCAAATTTGACGGTTGCGAGTAACTCCGTCAGTTTTTTAAGCGTCACATCGACCCCAACGGAGCCATAAAAACCATCTTTTCCATCGAATCGTTGTACATAATCCACTAAAGGGGCACCCGTAAATGCGTCTCGATAAGCCGGAATACGAACAGGCTTATCACCTTTATCGTTTATAGAGAGTTTATACCAACTCCTCTCCAACGGATTATAGTGATCGACACTATTGCCTTGAGGCCATTGCAAATAACCTTTATCGTTTGAGCCCAACCAAATATAGGCCAGATCTGGATGGGTTTGACCAAAGGCATCCATTAATTCAAATGCCTTTTTTTCAAGCGGTGAGTTTGATAGCGGTGTCATCTTTTGTACGGGCTTATCAGCGTAGCTGAAAATGCTGCCTGGCGTGAGCTGTGTCAGCTCATTGGTACGAGCAAAAAAGGCTGCATTTTCTGATAAGTTATTCAGATACATGGAAAATAAGGCGTCCACGTAGCCCATTTCCGTTTGGCTTTGCTGTTCAAATCGCGTCTCAGCATCAGAGCGGACCTGACTGATGACGATGAGCGATACAATGAAAACTGGAAATATCACGCCAGCTAATAGAAGTGCGATGATTTTTTTTCTTATAGTCATTTAAAGCCCCAATTGTTGATAAAACAGCTTATTTTTATCCAATTTTTCATAAAGCTCCCTTTCATTATGTATAGCAGAATATCCTTTGCTCGGAGAAAAAAACAAGAAATATATAGTTTGTTTATCAATAGCCAAAAGTCGACTTGTGAAACAATACTCCCTTTTGAGAGCAAACTTAATAACCGAAGTCATGATCATACGCTTCAGTTATATTACTTGTGATCAATCAGTTACCATAGGTGGCCTCTAACAAATTATCAGAAGGACCACTTCTAGCAAAGCCTTTTCAGAGATTTGATTGACAAGAATAAAACACCATTAATGTCACAACGTGTGACATGAAGTTGAAAGGGATTAATGTCATACTAGAAACGTATATGATTTAAACCAAATCTTAGTAAAACACCTCTTTTACTAAAAACAGAGGACTTAGTATGACAAAGTCAATAACACTACACCTACCCGATTCCCCCAAGCGACTCATTTTATTACTACATGGTGTCGGCGCCTCGCCAGAGAGTATGGCCCCGTTAGGAGAGCTCTTGGCAAGACAATTTGATCGGGCGGCTATCATTTCGGTGCAAGCACCTGATGCATCCGATTTTGGACAAGGCTTTCAATGGTTTTCCGTCCAAGGTGTTACAGAAGAAAACCGCTTTGAGCGCATCCGCACAGTAATGCCACGATTTGTAGAAAGCGTGCAATATTGGCAAACTCAGACCAAGGTCCCCGCCGATCGGACAACGTTAATAGGCTTTTCACAAGGCGCTATTATGGCACTATCCTCTACACAAATGGTCGATGATCCTTTAGCCTCATGTATTATCTCGTTATCCGGCCGCTTAGCTAATCGGCCAACTAAAGCACCGAAAAACACACGCATACACTTTTTACACGGTGACCAAGATCCAGTAATAGATAGCCAGTTCGCTCAACAGGCCCACGCGGAATTGTCTAAGCTTGGTGCCGACACCACCTTTGATTTGATCGCTAATTTGGTGCACACCATCAATCAGACAGAAGTACATTTCATTATTCGATATCTACAAGATGAAATACGATAATCTTATCTAACCACTGCTAATGCAGCACTTGCGTCCTTTGCACAATGCACCGTAAAAGCAAAGGTCGCATGACATATTCCCTCCTCAGCCATTATAGGGTAGCCTTTCTATACTCCCAATCATCCCTTTTTTAAGGACTAAATAGTGGACTACAGCTTTTTTACCGTTGCACTGCTTATGGGTACAGGTTTTGTCGCCGGTATCATCAACACTTTAGCGGGCGGCGGTTCCAACCTCACATTACCCGCTTTAATGGTAATGGGTATGCCCGCCGATATAGCCAACGCCACCAATCGAGTAGGGGTATTTTTACAGAACCTCACCGCAACCTTTGGCTTTCGTAAAGCCAAGAAGCTCGATAATGCCGACATTTTACCCGTGATGATTCCATCCTTACTGGGCGGCGTGGTTGGGGCTTTTGCTGCAAGCTATGCTCCAGAAACCTGGCTCAAGCCTTTACTGCTTAGTGCCATGATAGGTATGACGCTAATCATGATTGTCCGCCCCACTCTCATTGCACCACCTGAAGGAACAGTGCCCTTTAAGGTCAGAGAAAAACCCAGTGCTTGGATCGCCCTATTTATCGCTGGCGTCTACGGTGGTTTTGTACAAGCAGGCGTAGGCTTTATTCTTATCACCGCCTTGGCAGGCACATTACGCTATGATTTAGTGAGAACCAATGCGCTCAAAATGGTCTGCACCATGGGGTTCACCACATTAGCCCTCGGCGTCTTTATTTGGAATGGTCAAATCCTCTGGATACCAGGATTGATCCTCGCCTCAGGTACCATGCTCGGCTCGCATCTAGCCGTGAAAATGGCCATCAAGGCCAACCCCAAACATTTGAAATGGTTCTTGTTCATTATGACCCTCTGTGGCAGCGCAGCGGCGTTATTGAGCGATTAAGCTGACTAAAAAGTTAGCCTTCTCAAGCATAAGGAAAAATGCATGCAACTAGTTATTGGCACCCTCTCAACTTGGTCACTACCAAACTGACCCAAGTCTGCAAAAGACTCGCTCATACTATGCAAGGGAAAAGGGTAATCGCCACTTCCTTGAAGAGTATTACTGTTAGTTAGCCACACTTAACCTGGTTTTTTCCACTTGTTTTTGCCATATATAAGGCCTTATCAGCGGCAGCAAATAAATCCTCAAATCTATCATCTCTTGTAGGGGCTATAGAAGCCACACCGGCACTGATGGTCACTATATTTTTGTCTTTTTTATTGCATGCAATGGCCATGTCCTGAACCTCAGAGATACATTTATTAATGCGATATAGCGCTTCTTCTTTTAAGGTATTCGGCATGATTGCGACAAACTCTTCCCCACCATACCGTGCCACTAGATCTCTATTTTTTATAAAATTATTTGCTAGGACAGTGGCCACTCTTTGTAATACTATGTCGCCTGCTGCATGCCCATACAGGTCGTTATATTGTTTAAAATTATCAATATCGATAACGGCTAAGGATAAGGTTTGATTAAGCTCTTCCATTAATGTCCATTCGGATCGAATCGTTTCTTCATACTTACGACGATTGGCCAAAGAAGTTAATGGATCTATAGTACTTAAACGCTCTAATATACGGTGCTGGTTTATTAGTTTAAGATGCAAAGCCACTCTGGCTTTTATTATCGAAGCATGTATTGGCTTTTGAATATAGTCACTTGCCCCAAGTAATAACCCCTTCTCTTCATTATCTATGTCATTCAGTGCCGTTATAAAAATGACTGGGATATCACATGTTCGAGCGTCTTGGCTAAGCTTTTTCATTGTATCAAAGCCATCCATATCAGGCATAATAACGTCGAGCAAAATTAAGTCAGGAGAAAACTCTAATGCTTTACGAACGCCTTGCTCACCACTTTTTGCCATTATAATGTCGACTTCATCACACAAAATATCGCTGATGATTTGTAAGTTTATCATTTCATCATCGATAACAAGCACACTAAATGAATTGGACATTCTAACTACCTGAAAGTTTAATTAAAAGTTGGAGGACAAGCTCTGAAGCTTTTTCGTATTCAAGATCAATTATATTTTTAATGATTTTATTTATCTCGCCTCTATATTCAGTAACTTTTGATTTCTGCTGTAGCGTATAAATATAACTTTCTACTTTAAAATCATTTCTCTTCAGTAATTCCAGCACTTTTTCCAAGGTAACACTAAGTGGTAAGTTTAAAGAATTTTCATCTTGCTCAATTGTATCAAAGACCGGATTAAGCTCTGTTAAAAGGCTTTTCATTTTATCGATAACACCATCTAATAAAGAGTCATCAAGGGCTTCTTTATTTAGAATTTTACGTTCTATAACTTCACAGTCTTGAGAAATATTTTCAGCCCCAATATAAGATGCATTAGATTTTAAAGAGTGTATATCATTTAACAGTCTATGGTTATCTAATGTTAAAGATAGAGCTTGGGGGCTTGATAAGGCTGCCTTGTATTGTGACCAGAAAGACTGAACTATTTTCAAATAAAGAGTAGTGTCGTTTTTTAGAGAGTGGATTGCCTTTTGCACTCTTAAACCACTTATCCTATAAAGCATAGATAACTGATCATTAAAATCAGACTCTATAGATAATGGATTGTGGTTTTCACTTTTCTCCGCTCTTCTCTGCATTAAATACTTATTCAGCATTCGATAAAGCAAGTCCGATGGAATAGGTTTAGGTATATGATCATTCATTCCCGAAGCGAGACTCTTTTCTATGTCTTCTGGGGATGTGTGCGCTGTCATAGCAATTATAGGAAGCTCGTAATCAAGCCCCATGTCGCGAATGAGAGAAGTAGCAGTTAATCCATCTATAACAGGCATTTGAATATCCATCAGAACAAGGTCGTACTGAGTCTCTTGTATCCTCTCAATGGCAATTTGTCCGTTTTCAGCGCAATCTACATGAATGCCAGTGCTTTTTAAGTATCCCAATGCAACTTGCTGATTAATAAGGTTATCTTCCACCAGTAAAATATGAAACCCCGAAAGGTGAGGTACAATCGCTGTCTCTTCACTTTCCAACGCTATTTTTTCAATACTAAAAAACTGATTAATAGCATCAAATAAGGTAGATTTTCTAATAGGTTTTTCTATGAATTGTCGAATGATGCCCGTATCTATGTAAGACTGAATATGATGTTTTTCATAGGCGGATATCATCAGAATAGGTGGCGCTAATTCTTTGAACAATTCTTTTATTCTTCTCGATGTTTCGATTCCGTCCATATCTGGCATCTGCCAATCCATAAAAACCACATCAAACGCCATACCGGACTGATCCGATTGTCGAATGACATCAATGGCTTCCCAACCACTTCCTACACAGGTACTTTTTATACCAAAGCCACCTAATAATTTGGCCAAAACCTCTCTAGATAAAGAGTGGTCATCGACGACTAGCACTTTGAGCGCATTTGTAGAATCAATGACCTCAAACAGTGGTTGCTCTGTGGGGATTTTTAACGGTAATAAGACAGTGAAGGTTGAACCTTTGCCTAGCTCACTTTCGACTTTTATTTCCCCATTCATTAGCTCACATAACTGACGACTTATCGTTAAGCCTAAGCCTGTGCCACCATAAACACGAGTGACACTGTTATCTGCCTGTGTGAAAGGGGAGAATAGTTGTTCAAGTTGTGCAGATGACATCCCTATACCAGAGTCAACAACGTCGCACTGCAGTAAAGCTCTATCCTCATCCAATTTATCACAACTTAAGCGAATAATGATGGTTCCACTATCCGTGAACTTAATCGCATTACTGACCAAGTTGACTAATATTTGTTGAATACGTAGAGGGTCCCCTAACAAATACTCAGGAATGTCATCAGCGATATCCGTTACCAATTCTAGTTTTTTCGCATGCGCACCAAACGCATTCATGTTAACAGTGGTCCGGATTAATTTTTCAGTTGAAAACCGTACGCATTCAGCAGTTAATTTACCGGCCTCTATTTTTGAAAAATCCAGTACATTATTGACTAAACTAAGCAGAATTTCGCCAGAATCTCGTATCTTTTGTAAGTAGTCTTGCTGCTCATTATTATTCGGTGAGTTATTGAGAGCGAGATCGCTTAAACCGATAACCGCGTTAATAGGTGTACGAATTTCATGACTCATTCTAGCGACGAACGATGACTTCGCTTCTAGAGCTTCCTCTAGCTCCACTTTAGCAAGCTCCAACGCTGCGGTTCGTTCTCTTACTTTCGCATCTAGGCTTTCATTGATTTGCTTTAGCCCAACGTTATATTCCTTTAGTTTTACGCTTGCTTCAACCGCCATTTTTTCGGCGGCTCTGATTGTGGTTGTTTCATGACTGATACCACAAATAAATATCGGATTACCCTGCTTATCAAAAATAGGTACTAGCAAAGTATTAAAAAATACGTCCTCTCCATTTTTTACGGTATACTGCTCTATGGAAATAGGCTTCTTACTAGCGATGGCTGTTCGGTAAGTACTATAAAAACCCTCAACAAGTTCCTCGGGAAACATATCGCGAATACGGTTACGGTGATAGATTTGATTCGGTTCAATTCCCATCACCATTCGAGAAGCCGCATTATTATCATAAAGCGAAAATTCACCGTCCTCTTCCACGGCAACGATAAACATAGGATCGTCGGAATGACTCCATAACTGAAAAAGACACTCTTTAATGATAAAGTCATGCTCTTCTTGATTAAAATATTCGCTTAGCTTCATGCTACCTCTCTATTAATGGAAAAAACTAACTGTAATCAGTTATTGAACTTTAGATTTTTTCTTTCGCTAGTAGCTTATCTAGAGGTTCATACGATCCGAAGTAACCGAACTGCTTGGCCAAAGCAGAAAACACTTCTTTATTATCATTTTTTAACGCCTCAGGGGATGGTAGGCTAAACAAATACACTTCTTGCCCAACAACCACATCTTCTACCGAAAGACCATGCCATCCCCCTAGGGACTTCTCGGCCTCTCGTCTTTCTTTATAGTTGAGTGATTTTAATTCAGACAAAATACCATCTTTTATCGTTTCGTCTAATTTACCCAACATACAAATTGAATCAGGGCAGATCGTCAGAGGGTGATCTTTAGCGCTATCCCAAAGAAGTAAATTTTCATTTTGATTAATAACAACAAGCTCTTTTTCATCTTCATTAATACTTTGCGTAAACACCAGCATATTAAAATCAAAACCACCTCGGGAAATACTCTCTTTACTTTTGAGGGTAAAAGACGTGTTGTTATCAGATAAACTGTAGAGCGATATGTTTAATGTTTCTAAAAATCTGGCAAACTGAGAGATGATATTTTTATCTTCAGCATTGTATTCACTCAGTTGCTCTCCAATGCGTTGAGACATAGAAATCGTCCCTGGTACTAGCGCGGACTTTGCTTGTTCACCATCCATTAGCCAGCCAGAAATGGCACCTATCCCATCAAAACTGTCTTTAGAAGATAAGATGGGCCTAACCATGTTTTCAATAACACTGGCTTGCGCTTTTTTCTTCGCAGACTCGTCTGGGTCTTCGTCACTAATGAGGGGTAAATTTAAAACAATATCACCTTCCACTGGGTCTTTGTCTTTACTATGAGGGGCATTGAGAACAGCAAAAGGCGTGATGTTGATTTTTGAGCTATAGCTTAAGCAGGATAAAGTCGGCACAGAGCGCCCCGCCCCATCGGCATCCACCACAATAGCAGAATCTAGCGCTTTGGCTGCGGCAAGCATCGCAACAAAAATATTTGAGCCCGTTTCTACAGAAATGGTAAAGTTGATTTCCTTAGGCTTGCAGAGATCCTGCATGACCTTAACAGCTCTGTCCTCTGCTCCTTTTAAACCTATTTTTTCAAAGCTTTCAGGCGATCCCATCGCCCCTACCACCACGCCGTAATAGCTGCTATTCATATCCGCTGGTGATAGCAAATTAATCGTTTTTCCCGTGCCCACAATCTGATTAACAAATGAATAGGCTGTTTTAATCGAGCCACCACCGCCACTGGCTAACAAGGTTGAGCCGTTGACAATATTGAAAAGCGCTTGTGTTGTTAAAGGGGTCTTTGGATCTATCATGCAGGCACGTCCTATAAAGTAAACTGGCGTAATGAATAGTTGGCTTATTTTTTATTGCGGTTAGAAAAGTTATTACAAATTGCTACTCAACTTATACAGTAAAGACAATCGCATGTTCTACAGACGACTTGTTAGCTTCTCACGGTTTAAAGTTATTTTTTGTATGTGCTTAATAAAAAAACTAAAAAAAGAACAAAACTTAGCCCCATATCGAAGAGCTAAGTAATTCAAAGGTTGGTGTGGGGAAGCTTTGACTAATACTTAAACAGTCCCCGCTTGTTGATTAGGAAGAGGTGACTTGTTCATTACCTTGGTTTGACGGGCCTCGTTTTAACACCAGTACCATAAACAACCCAAGCGCAGTGGTTCCCGCTCCGGCTAACGCGACCGCAGGCAAACCCAATCCCATGCTTATGACGCCACCACCTAAGGCTGCCCCAATTGCATTGCCGAGATTAAAGGCACCAATGTTCATAGCAGATGCCAAGTTCGGTGCTTCGCTGGCTTCGTGAACCACCAAGGATTGCAAGGGTGGAACCACCGCAAAGCTGGCCACTCCCCAGAGAAAGATAAGGGGGACTACCATAACCGGAGAAGACATCACCAATGCAAAAATAACCAATAGCAAAATCGCCGCGATTAACGACGCAATCAAGGTCCCGTAGAGAGAACGATCCGCATAACGTCCGCCAAGGATATTCCCCACGGCAAGCCCAGCACCATAAAGCACTAACATAGCGGTCACAAAGGCTGTGGACTCATGGGTTTCTTGTTGCAAGATAGGCACAATGTAAGTGAATACGGTAAACATCGAACTGGCTCCCACCACCGTTAGCAGTAGCGCGGCCAAAACAGGCCCTTTACCTAACACCGTTAACTCATTGCGAATGTTCGCCTTCTCTTGATTGACTAATGGCGGCAAGCTGACTCGTAACGCGACCATCACCATTACACCAATCGCGGCTATTCCCCAAAATGCACTTCGCCAACCGAATGCGGTGCCAATAAAGCTGGCTAATGGCACCCCACCAATGGTGGCAATGGTAAGACCCGAAAACATCGCGGCAACAGCGCCCGCCCGTTTATTCGGCGGTACTATATTCGTGGCAACGACGGCGCCAATGCCAAAAAACATACCGTGATTCAACGATGTGATAATACGCCCAACCATCAACGCACTGTAGCTGTCAGCCATAGCACTGATGGCATTCCCCACGGTAAAAATTCCCATGGACAACACCAACAAACGACGTCGTGGCATATTTGCGCACAGTAAAGTCATAACAGGCGCCCCAATTAATACACCAAACGCGTAAGCGCTAATAAGCATGCCAGCTGTCGGAATAGAAACACCCAAATCCCCGGCAATCACTGGCAACATCCCCATGGGAGAAAATTCCGTGACGCCAATTCCAAAAGCGCCCATGGCCAACGCCATTAATGGAAAGTTAATCTTCATATTAATCCCCGTTTATTTATGATATTAGGGAATATAACGAGACAACCTAACCCTGAATAGTGGGTAAAAAAGCGATTCTGTTTTGCATTGGATTCACAAATGAAGCAAGTAAAAGTTGATAAAACCACCGAGATGGAAACATTCTTAGCCGTTGCCATGACGGGAAGTTTAAGTGGCGCCGCAAGAGCACAGGGGCTCACCCCCTCGGCAGTGAGCCGCATGATGACAAGAATAGAGAAGCGTTTAGGGGTTCGTCTGCTTGTTCGCTCTACCCGCAAACTTTACTTAACCAGTGAAGGCAAATCCTATGCCCTTGCTGCTCGGCGTATTTTGAAAGATCTAGAAGAAACTGAGCGCACAATCGCTGATAGAGCAAACCCAAGCGGATTAATCAAAGTCAGTACCCCAACAGCTTATAGCCGTTTGACCATGATTCCCTTATATAAAGAGTTTTTGCAACGTTATCCCAATATTAAAATCGAAGTCGAAGTGAGTGATAAGATTAGCAATGTGGCAGATGGTCATATTGACGTCGCAATTCGTTTTGGTCCGCTACCCGACAGCAATTTAACCGCAAGACGCCTTGGGGAAACAGGTAGAACAGTTATTGCCACACCGAACTACTTAGCACAAGCCGGAATCCCTAAAACGCCAGCGGATTTGCAGCATTTTAATTGTCTGGATTTTAGTTTTCAGCGGCTAGAACCGGGCTGGCCATTTCGTGAAAACGGCGAAGACTATATTTTACCCATCAAAGGCAATATGACCTCCAACAATGGGGAAACGCTAGTCGAACTGGTGATGGAGGACATTGGCATTACCCGAGTGGGGAACTTTCATATTGAAAAAGCCCTCGCATCGGGTCAACTCGTCCCTTTATTGGAAGACTTCAACCCACAGGACAAGGAAGTTATCCATGCAATGTTTATTGGCGGACAACATATGCCAGCACGAGTTAGAGTCTTTGTGGATTATTTGGTGGAGAAAATGGCTTCAAGTTATTAGATCGGCTTACCCATCAAACTTCCCCTTTGTTATTAACCCGGCGGAGATTTATATCTTCTATGCCGCATAACAGATCGAATTGTGTTTACAGTACTTTTTGATTCGATTCGGATTCTTCTGCAACCCTCTCATATAAGAGACCACTCTATCCTTTAAAACCTTTCCATTCTTTAGCGCATCGCCTATAGGCACACCTGCCTTAAATCACAGTTTAGATACTCATCTGGCAAGATGCAGGTACTGATGATCTACATGGTTATAGATTAGTTCAAGCGCTGTTTTTGTTCTTGGAAAGGTTGGCTTTAATAACTTTTCGCGTGGCCGTTGATGAGTCCCATGGCTTGCATGAATGTAAAAAACATTGAGATTAGGTTAAAAAACAACCATACTGTATTCAAGTGGATACGGATTGTTTTATGTATGATATTAAACTCACGGATGAGTTCAGCCTTTGGCTGCGTCGGCTAAAAGATCACTCGACTAGAATTCGTTTAGCCCGCCGTCTAGAAAAGGCGTCACGTGGATTACTTGGCGATGTTAAGCCTGTAGGTGATGGTTTGTATGAAATGAGAGCATTATGGACCAGGCTGGAGAATGTATTACGTCCAACGAGGGACGACTTTGATCATAATGTTGGCTGGTGGCAATAAATCGACGCAAAGCAGAGACATAGAATTGGCTAAACAGCGAGCTATAAAACTGGATGAAACGACATGACTTCAATAAAAGAATTGACCAACTTTGATATGGCAGAGCAACTTCGTACAGACGAAGATATTGCTGCTTATTTATCTATTGTGCTTGAGGATGGTGATACCGATGAGCTCATTCATGCTCTTGGCCATATTGCCAAAGCGCGAGGCATGACGCAGATAGCTAAAGACAGTGGGTTAGGACGGGAAAGTCTTTACAAAGCCCTGCGATCCGGTTCTCGGCCGCAATTCGACACCATAGTAAAGGTGCTTAAATCCCTTAACTTTGACTTAAAAGCCGTGATTCATACTCAAAAATGATCACATCGCATGGATGTTTTTCATGGCCTCACAAACCCTTTCCTCGCTCGATCAACTTCTTCTCGCATAAAGCAGTGTTCTGCATGGTCGTTGATGAGTCCCATGGATTGCATAAAGGCGTACAGGGTGGTTGGGCCGACAAATTGCCAGCCGCGTTTTTTGAGTTCTTTGGAAAGGGCAATGGATTCTGCGCAGGTGGTTTGAGTTTCGGGGGGAGGAAGGGTATTTTCATCGGGTTCATAACGCCAGATAAACGTAGCCAAAGATCCTTCTTGATCAACCATTTCTAGGGCACGTTTGGCGTTGTTGATGACAGCGAGGATTTTGCGTTTATTACGAACGATGCCTCCGTTGTCAAGCAACTCGGCGATTTCTTGCTCGCCAAACTGCGCCACTTTATGAAAGTCGAATTGCGCAAAGGCTGAACGAAAATTTTCTCGCTTACTCAGAATGGTTCGCCAACTCAGGCCGGATTGAAAGGTTTCCAGACAGAGCTTTTCAAACAAACGCTGATCATCTCCGACAGGAAAACCCCACTCGTTATCATGATAATGGGGGAAATCTGGCGCGGAGTCGGCCCATGCACAACGATGTGGACACTCATGATCTGGTAAAGTATTTTGACTCACTCGTTACCTCTATTAGCTAGGAGATTTACGCTACTGTTTACCATAACCTCACTAAGATCATAGGGGAAATCAGTCTTCGACCTTAATTTCTTCCAGTGGTTTACCATCACGCAATTTATACATAACACGAATATGGTGTTTTCGATAAGTGACAAAGCCACAGTATGTCTCAGAGTAAAGTATAAAAAGCACAATAATACTGACTGATACAGATATTAATCTCACATATTGCTCGTTAGATATCTCTGCTATTGTTGTAAAGTTAACGCCTGTATTGATCAGGGTTAACAATAAAGTAATACCATAAAAAAGCTTTAATATTATTATATAAGAGAGGTGTCCCCAAGCAATTTTCAGATTGACAAACATAAAACAGGGAAGCCCTATCAACATACTTCCTATAAAAGAAATGTCTGAATCTATGTTTAAGCTCTCTCCAATATCTGCAAAACTAATGGATATTGTAAAAATACTTAAGATCGTCGTGATTAAAAAACATATCACATACTGAAATGGTGGATATGGATTAATGAAATCTGAATCATGGACTATTATGTCATTTTTCATTAGTACCTTCCCTGTACTGAGTTACTGTAACGCTTAGGAAGCTTTCCAGATTAGACTTTATCGATCAGCCGGATGGTTCACACCATCGTTTACTACAACGTCACCAAGATCATAAGGGTTCACCCCTTCTAAGCAGCCGATATTGTAGCCATATTGTGTGGGTGCGGATCGACGTTGATGATGGGTGTAAATACCACAGTTTGAACAGAAAAAATGTTTAGCGGTGTGGGTATTAAATTGATAAAGCTTTAGTACATCATGGCCTTTGACAATACGCAGGTTCTCCAATGTGACGGAAGCCACAATGGCGCCCTTACGACGACAAATAGAGCAATCACAGCGCCTTGGGTTTTCGATGCCGTTTGGCAAGGTTAATTCCAATTCAACCGCACCACAATGACAGCTTGCTTTGTGCTTGGGTTGGATTACGGTAGGGCCGACTTGTTTGATCATAATATTTATCCTCTCAAAGGCTTAAGCAAACAGACTACACGCTCTATTTCGTTAAAACCAAGTTGTTTTTGAAGATGGATGCTTTTCTTATTGGTAATGGGGGCATCGCTCGCCAGTTCCTGAAACCCTTGCTGTGTTGCCCACTCTTCGGCGGCGTATATTAAGGTCTTGCCAATTCCTCTTCCTTGGTAATCCGGTGAAACAAACCAAGCTTCAATGTAAGGCGTAGTTTGCTGGCGGCTTCCAGGGACATTTTCCCGTAGGTTCAGCTCGATAAAGCCAACCATCTTTTGTGAGTCATCAAACGCCACCAATACTTCTCGTACATTAGGATACGTACCTTGAAAAAAGGCGTCGACTTCCGTTTGGCTAATGTCTTTGATTTCTGGCAAGAACTCAACTCTTAGGGCGGACCAAGCAGCGGCATCGGTTATTTGGATAGCACGAATGTCGATTGTCATTTGATTAGAACTCCTAGACTATTAAGCGTTCTTTGCTGCTTGTAAACGACTTAGATCCACACCGACGATGGCGTCTAAAGATTGGGTAATTTTCTCGACACTCCAATCCCACCAAGCAATGTCTTGCAGTGCTTGAATGGTTTTCGCGTCGAACCGGTACTTAATCACCTTGGCGGGATTCCCACCAACGACACTATAAGCTGGCACATCTGCGGTAACAACAGATTTGCTGGCAATGATGGCGCCATGGCCGATGTGAACACCAGGCATGATAGTGGCGTCGTAGCCAATCCAGACATCATGCCCGACGACGGTATCCCCTTTGTAGGGTAGGTCTCCTGCTTGGGGAGCCGCTTTTTCCCAGCCGTTACCGAAGATGTAAAAGGGATAGGTAGAAAAGCCTTTGTTAGCATGGTTTGCGCCATTCATAATGAATGTGACGTCTTTCGCGATGGCGCAGAACTTGCCAATAATGAGTTTATCACCAATAAAATCAAAGTGATAAAGCACATTACTTTCGAAGCGTTCTGGCCCTTCAGGGTCGTCGTAATAGGTGTAATCGCCAACGATTACATTGTCTCGGGTAATGAAATTTTTAAGATAACCCACTTGTGGGAAGCCCTTCATCGGCACTTTGTTATCTGGGTTGGGCCCTTTCATTCTTCCTCCTTCCCTAATCAATCACATGCAAGGCGCGATATTCGTCGTAGGCGAATTGGTCTGTCATGCCGCTAATGTAGTCTTGGATTAAACGACAACGGAAATAGAGTTCCCAAGCGTTGTCGCTGATGGATTTAAGGTCGCTGTTTTCGAAGTGTTTTTTGAATTCACTCAAGTTGCCAATAGCTTGTTGATAAGCAGCGAGGTGTTTGCCCGAGAGCTTATTGAATAGACGGGTCTCATAAATGGGCGTTTTGTCTACTTTGTTAAGAATGTCGGTAAAGGTAGCTTTATCCAAGCTGAGTAGAGGTTTGTAGATGTCGAGCAACCCATTGATGATGCGATAGCCTTGCAACTCTTGCTTTTGAACTTCTTTAGCACAAAACACGTATTTAAAGGCGACGGATTTGAGCGTTTGTAATATAGCGTGACTACTACTCTTATCTTCTACTAACGCTTGATTATAGCTACCATCATAAATCGCTTCTAAGTTATCCACAAACTGTTTACTGGCATGTTTTACAGCTTGTGTATTGATAGCCACTCGAAAAGGCACAAAAAAATCACTGTCGATTTTTGTTTTTTTATAGCGCCAAAGATTCGTTTCAATGAGCTTTTCCATTAAACCTTTTTCGTCTTCGCTAAAAGAATATTTTTCGCTTTCCACACACTCCTGAAATTCTTCTTTTAACTTGCCTAGAAGCTCGTCGAATTTAAGTATGCCTTTTTCAACGGCATCCTCAATGTCCGCAATGCAGTAAGAGATATCGTCTGCAGCCTCCATCACATAGGCAAATGGCGAACGACAGCCCTCTTGTATTCCCAATGTCTCGTTAATGTCTTTGATGATAGGGGCTTCACTTAAATAGTAGCCGACTTTCTTTTTCAGGTAACTTTGTGAGTCATGCTCATCTGGCTTAGGTTGATCCGCGCGACGGGTGTATTTAATGATGCCTGACATCTGGGTATAGGTAAGATTTAATGTGAGCAACGAATGCACGATACGCAACGCCTGAGCATTGCCCTCAAAGTGACAAATGTCTTGCTTCAATGGTGATAAGACTTCCTTTGGGTCTTTAATATCATCACGTTTGAAAAGCACCTCTATGTGATCCTGAAACCACTGTTTTATAGCTTCTTCCCCAAAGTGCCCAAAGGATGGGTTCCCCACGTCGTGCATTAAACAAGACATTTCAACAATGGACTCAAACTGCCTTTCCAGCCCATCTAAACCATAATTCGCTATATCTTGCGCTGTCAGTCTTTCAAAGATTTGTTGGCTAATAAAACGGCCTACTTGTTGCACTTCCATAGAATGAGTCAATCGACTGCGTACTGCGGCATTTCGCTCTAGAGGAAACACTTGTGTTTTTTGCTGTAAACGGCGAATAGCGGCCGAATTCATAATACGCCCCCGATCACTTTCAAAAATAGAAAGAACGCGGCTATCTGGATTAAAACGCTTAGAGTTATAAGAGCGATGTGGACAGATTTTCTGTTTAAAATTCATGGTCATTTATAGCGTCCTTGGCATTAGAACGGAAGTTGATGATATATTTTTATCTTCGCAATATGTTGACCTAAACATACCATTCAATTTTGTACAAAAATACATCAAAACTCTTATCAGATTTATTGATAAATAAGCAATCGTCTTCCATTCTTATGAATAACAAATAGCATAGTTACGGAGACAAAGATGGAGTTAGTTACTGCTTCAGCACTACAGACCGATTTAGACACCATGATGAAAAAGGTGTGTGATACTCAAACACCCATCATGATAGACAGGGGGAAAGAACCAGCTGTTGTGATGATGTCAGTAGACTGCTTTAAAGCATTGGAAGAAGCCACAACCTTATTCGACAACTATGCTAATTCAAAAGATATTTTACAAAATATCGCAAAAAAAGAATCCGATACAGATTAACAGCTAGTGTATCTGGCGCTCTTCGGTATCGACTAAAAGAGCACCAGATATCTGTATAGGTTGCTTAATGAAGCAACATTATGGCTTCATTTTATCAACCATATCTACAAAACGGGCAACCCCTGACGTTATTTCCGTTAACCCTTGAGACACTTCATGAATACTTTGTTGCCCTTGATTTGCTATCCCTGATACGGCCCCAAGTACCTCATCCATTTGAGCAATTAATTTTTGAGTTTGTTCCACAACACGAGCTATTTCAGTGGTTGCATCAGCGGTATTACCCGCCAAGTTTCGTACCTCATCAGCCACAACGGAGAAACCTCGCCCTGCATCACCAGCTCTAGCGGCTTCAATGGCTGCATTGAGGGCAAGCAAATTGGTTTGGTCCGCAATAGAGCGAATGGTAACCACAATATCAACAATGCTTTTTGATTGTACTTTTAGTTCAGAGCCTGTTTGCGTCGCAGTGTGAACCCTTTCTGCGATGTCTTTTGATGTCTGCACTGCAGACTCTAATACTTGCACCGCATTTGACGTGACTTGGCTCGTCTGTTCAGACGTTGTCACGGCTTGATCCGCCGCATTAAACGCCAAATTCACGCGCTCGGTGATATCAGAAGCAAATTTAATAACTTTGTAGACCTTGCCATCTTCATCGAAAATCGGGTTATAAGTCGCTTCTAACCACAAGACACTACCGTTTTTGCTGTAACGCTTAAAACGTCCCGTATCGAACTTCCCTTCCGATAAAGAGCGCCAAAAATCAGGATGTTGCCGATAAAAAGCATCATCACAAAAGATTTTATGGTGTTTTCCCTGCACCTCTTCTAACGTGTAGTTCACAGTCGATAAAAAGTTACGATTAGCCGTTAAAATAAACCCCTTTGGATCAAACTCGATGACGGCTAACGACAAGTCCAATGCTGTTAAGATGGCATCTTTATTTTTAAGCGACTCATGCATCACAGTAATATCATTAGCAATTTTAATGATTTTACTAACCCGACCATCGGCTTCTACAACGGGGAAATAGTTCGCCTCTAAATAAATTGGCGTACCGTCTTTTTGATAGCGTAAGAAAGTACCACCGCAAGACTTTCCAGCCTTTAAGTCCGTCCAAAACTACTGATATTCATGCGTTTTTATATAGTCTTCTTGGCAAAATATCTTGTGATGCTTGCCAACTATTTCATCCAGACTGTAACCAACAGTTGATAAAAATTTCTTATTTGCATCTAAGATGATGCCGTCTGAGTTAAAGCTTATATAAGCGGTATTCGATTTGATTGAATCTAACTCTAATGTCAACTCATTGTTTTTTAAATTTATGTCAGCTTCTGATGAGTTACTCAGCTTTTTGCTAGAAAGAAATAACATCATTGCAATCCTTATCAATCTACAATACGTTGCTCATATTTTGAGGTGCTGGCTCTAATAATAGTAATAAATCCGGTCAGAATAGCTACTATTTATGTTATTTCTAGTAAACTCTATTGCGCCTGATATTTCTTATTATTACATCATACCAATACCGTCCCCCTAGATCTCATTACCAAAACAGTCCGGTTACTACTATCATTGCTCTATGTACTCACACAGAAAAAAGCATCTAATAAATCTAATAAGTGGGCTCTATTTTGACGCGGCGTCACCCTTTTAACGCATGTATAAGTCGGATAGCCTAGCCTGCACACATAATAGGGAAGACAAATATGCTCAATAAAATGACTCTCAAAACACAATTTATCGGCATCATCGCCATTCCCTGTCTTGCTCTTATTGTGATCACACTCACCGCCTTAGCAGGCTTGTCCAGCATGCAAGCACAAACACAAAAACTTGCCGAAAATACTAGTGCGCCATTACGAGCGATGGCAGAAGTCACTTCTCGCATTCCTCGTATACGCGTAGGTATGGACGTCATCATGATGCAAGTTTTACCAACAATGAAAGATGATAGAGGCGTCTTAAGCCGCGTTAAAGACGCTCGTAATGAAGACATTCCCGAAATGGATATGGCATTAAAAGAAGCGAGAGATGCTCAGGTAAACCCAAAAACACGCGCCGAAGTGCAAAAATTGATCGATGTATTTAATAAAGTCAAAAGCGATGAACTTAGCCCCATGTTATCCGCCATGGAAAGTGGCGACATGATGACCGCGCAAAAAATCTATAAAGGTCAATATGCTGCCAGTTATAACGTCCTACGAAAAGCCACCGACAAAATACTTGATAACTTGCTAGCACAAGGTAATAAAAGCTTCGAGGAAAGCCAACAAAATTACCGTGATAGTCGTATAGAGATGTTGGCTGTATTAGCTATCGCCTTAGTTATTTCTCTCTTACTTGGTGTGATTATGTTACGCCGTTTGCGTCTTCGAGTTACGACTCTGCAGCAGCACATTTCCTCTGCCAGCGATAACCTTGACTTACAGAAAACACTGCAATTAAAAGGTCAGGATGAACTGGGAGACATTGCTTTACACTTTAATCAGTTCATCGCTAAAGTTCGCACAGCCATTGAAGCCGTCGCAGACAACTCTCGACAACTGGCCCAAACAGCCAATGATGTTGCCCAAAAATCGCAAGCAACACATACAAACTGCCTCAATGAACGAGACCGTACAACACAAATTGCGACGGCCATTCATGAAATGAGCACCACTGTGGAAAATATTGCCGATAATGCTTCCCAAGCAGCCAAAGCAGCAAAAGAAGCAGATACCCAAGCCCATAATGGTGCGGATTTAGTGGATAAAGCACGCCAAGGTGTGAGCAATTTATCCAGCGAAATCGGTCATATTAGCGCAGATATTACGTCACTCGCGACACAAACAGACTCTATCGGTAGTATTTTGGATACCATTCGAAGCATTTCCGAACAAACCAACTTACTCGCCTTAAACGCCGCAATAGAAGCCGCCCGTGCCGGTGAACAGGGCCGAGGCTTTGCGGTCGTCGCAGACGAAGTACGTAATCTCGCTAACCGCTCTGCCGCTTCCACGGATGAGATTCAAAACATGATTGATAAGCTACAAGAGCAATCGTCAAAAACGGTAACAACAATTAAACGAGGCAATGAACAAAGTGCTCTTGTGGTGCAGCAAGCCGATGACGCGAACGACTCCTTGAACTTAATCACCTCACACATCGGCAGTATCAGTGACATGAGTATCCAAGTTGCAACCGCCACAGAAGAGCAATCTTTAGTAGTGACTGAGGTAAGTCGGAATGTGGAAGAAATCAATCATCTAACGACCGAAACTTCAGACATTGCTAACCAATTGAGTGAATCGAGTACCAATCTGCAACAACTGTCTATTCAGTTAGATAAGCTAGTAACGCAATTTAAGCTATAGCTTACTTTGGCATGCAATAAAACCTTTACTATCATTGATAAAAATCACAGGAGCGGCTCAAAAGTCGCTCTTTTTATTTCTCTGTTTTTGCTCTTTTAGCAATGAGGCTAATCCATTCAAGAGCTCATGATACAAGATCGCTATTTGCCAAACTTAGCAATTGAGTCCAATATTAGAAACGCGACATTTGCGTAAAATAGTGACCATATAATTTGTCTGTTTCTCCCTTTAGATGGCCGCCATACAGTCAAATATGTCGTAATAAGATAAGAGAAAGATCAGTGGATGTGCGATCCTGAGCGCCGTAATTGGTCTAATAAAGGCTGCCTGAGTAGCGATCATTCCCAGTTATGTGCAGGTTGCCGCGCTGGTGAAAGCACCATGTTGATCCAAGCGCTAACATGTGTCTACGTCTTGATAGGCACTATATTAAAGTAACACTTCTGCCTAACGATGATTTCCGTGTTTAGGCGGTAGGAGGAATTATAATAATGACTACACCGAGATTTGTAACTTGGGATCCTGCCATCGCGCAAACCATTATTGAAGACTTTAAGTCCAAACCAGGCGCTCTTTTACCCCTTCTTCATGCTATTCAAGAGCGCTTTTCTTATATTCCTGAAGAGGCCGTCGGCTTAATCGCCACCGCCCTCAAGCAAACCCGAGCGGAAATACATGGTGTGATCAGTTTCTACCATCACTTTCGCACCAAACAACCAGGACGCCATGTAGTGGAAGTCTGCCGTGCAGAAGCGTGCCAAGCACTTGGGGCACGTCGCTTAGAAGCCTACGCTAAAAGTATGTTGGGCGTGGACTACCATCAAACCACCGCCGACAACAACATTACCCTTGAACCGGTTTATTGCTTAGGCAATTGCAGCTGTGGTCCATCGGTTCGGGTGGGCGATGAAATCTACGCCGATGTCGACACTCAGCGTTTTGATGAATTGGTCGACAATCTGAAAACCGATCGTTTGGAGGTGCAATAATGACTTTTTGTATTCATGTACCTTCCGACACCACCGCAAAAGCGCTAGGGGCAGATCGTCTTACCAAACTGCTGGCCGCAACCGCCAACGAGCGCAAAGTGGATTTGTCGATCAAACGTAACGGCACCCGCGCCTTGTATTGGCTAGAGCCGCTTATTGAAGTAGAAACCAAGCAAGGTCGCTTTGGTTTTGGCCCTGTAAAAGAAGCCGATATTGACTCTTTGTTTGATGCCGAATTCTGGCGCGGTGATGTGGTGCATCCTCTGGCACTTGGTCTAGTGGAAGACATTCCTTATCTAAAACAACAGCAGCGCTTAACCTTTGCTCGCGCGGGAGTTATTGACCCACTTTCTCTAGCTGACTACCAAGCAAAAGAAGGCTATCGCGGCCTGAAGAATGCTTTAGCGATGGATGCTCAACCCCTTGTTGATGAGATCAAAGCATCCGGCTTGCGTGGTCGAGGCGGGGCGGCTTTTCCAACAGGTATCAAATGGCAAACCGTTTTAGACGCTCCTGCTGAACAAAAATACGTTGTTTGTAACGCCGACGAGGGCGACTCTGGCACCTTTGCCGACCGCTTAGTGATGGAATGCGATCCCTTTATGCTGATTGAAGGCATGACCATCGCGGGTTTGGCCGTTGGCGCAACGCAAGGGTACATCTATCTGCGTTCGGAATACCCATTGGCGTTCAAGACGCTCCATGACGCCATTGCCATCGCCTATGAGAACAACTTACTCGGTGCAGGCATTCTAGGCAGTGACAAACACTTTGACCTTGAAGTGCGTTTGGGTGCTGGCGCTTACATTTGTGGTGAAGAAACCTCCCTGCTCGAAAGTTTGGAAGGCAAGCGTGGCTTGGTTCGAGCGAAGCCACCATTGCCGGCTATTGTCGGTTTATTCGGTCAGCCAACCGTAGTAAACAACGTCCTGTCCCTTGCGGCGGTGCCTTTTATTTTAGATAAAGGCGCAAAAGCCTATGCCGATTATGGCATGGGGCGCTCGCTCGGTACCTTACCCTTCCAATTAGCGGGCAACGTTAAACGAGGCGGTCTTGTCGAGCTGGCCTTTGGCCCTACCCTACGCGAACTCATGTTCGACTTCGGCGGTGGTACTCGTAATGGACGCCCACTAAAAGCCGTGCAAGTCGGCGGTCCGTTGGGAGCGTATCTTCCTGAGTCACAATGGGACATCCCATTAGACTATGAAGCCTTTGCCAAAGAAGGCGCGGTGCTAGGTCACGGTGGCGTGGTCATGTTTGACGACAGCGTCGATATGAGCGAGCAAGCGCGCTTCTCGATGGAGTTCTGTGTGGCCGAATCCTGCGGTAAATGTACCCCATGCCGTATCGGTTCCACCCGAGGTGTGGAAGTCATTGACCGTATTCGTTCTGGTGAAAATGTGGATGGCAATATGTCATTGTTATCCGACCTATGTGAAACCATGGTAGACGGTTCGTTGTGTGCGATGGGAGGTATGACACCATTCCCTGTGCAAAGTGCGATGAAGCACTTCAAGGACGACTTCACTAAGCGCGCCACGTCAACGACGAATACCGAGGAGATCTAGTCATGTTACAGCACTTTGATCCTAATAAAGATTATGGTACGCCTGCTTCTTTAAGTGAGAAACAGGTCACATTGGAAATTGACGGTGTTGAAATC
This sequence comes from Marinomonas spartinae, assembly GCF_900089775.1. Taxonomy (GTDB): domain Bacteria; phylum Pseudomonadota; class Gammaproteobacteria; order Pseudomonadales; family Marinomonadaceae; genus Marinomonas; species Marinomonas spartinae. The sequence continues at coordinate 528,011 of NZ_FLOB01000001.1, read as the reverse complement.
AGCGTACCAGAAGGGACGTCGGTGATGCGTGCGGCAGCACTTGCCGACATCAATATTCCCAAATTATGCGCCACAGACAATCTAGAAGCCTTTGGCTCTTGTCGCCTTTGTGCCGTGCAAATTGAAGGCCGTCGCGGTACGCCAGCCTCTTGTACGACACCTGCTGAACAAGGCATGAAGGTGTCTACTCAGAATGAAAAATTGGCCAAATTACGCCGCAATATTATGGAGCTGTACATTTCCGATCACCCGCTGGACTGTTTGACTTGTCCAACCAATGGCGATTGTGAATTGCAGGACATGGCAGGGGCAGTAGGCCTTCGTGAAGTCCGTTATGGCTTTGATGGCGCCAACCATCTGGACGCACCAAAAGATACTTCCAACCCTTATTTCACCTTCGACGCCAGCAAATGTATCGTCTGTTCTCGTTGTGTGCGTGCTTGTGAAGAAGTCCAAGGTACCTTTGCCCTGACCATCGATGGCCGTGGCTTTGATTCCAAAGTCGCCGCAGGACAAAATGAAAGCTTCTTAGATTCAGAATGTGTGTCTTGTGGTGCCTGTGTGCAAGCCTGCCCAACCGCCACCCTGTCTGAAAACTCATTGATTCAAATGGGCCAACCAGAACACAGCATTTCCACCACCTGCGCGTACTGTGGTGTCGGTTGTTCCTTTAAAGCGGAAATGAAGGGCGACCAACTGGTGCGCATGGTGCCAGACAAAGCAGGGGACGCAAACCACGGCCACTCTTGTGTCAAAGGTCGTTTCGCTTTCGGTTATGCGACCCACAAAGACCGTATCCGCACCCCCATGATTCGTGACGCTATCGATCAACCATGGAAAGAAGTGAGCTGGGAAGAAGCCATTGGCTTTGCCGCGAACCGCTTAAAGTCCATCCAATACGAATACGGCCGTGAAAGCATCGGCGGTATTACCTCTTCCCGTTGTACCAACGAAGAAACCTACTTGGTGCAAAAACTGATTCGTGCCGCCTTTGGCAATAACAACACAGATACTTGTGCCCGTGTTTGTCACAGCCCAACCGGTTATGGCCTGAAACAAACCCTTGGGGAATCCGCCGGGACACAAACGTTTGATTCGGTGATGAAATCCGACTGTGTCCTCGTCATTGGTGCCAACCCAACGGATGCTCACCCAGTATTTGGCTCTTTGATGCGTCGTCGTCTTCGCCAAGGCGCAAGCTTGATCGTTGCCGACCCACGAGAAATCGATATTCTTAAGACTCCACATCTAGGCGACTCTGTACACTTACCATTGCGTCCAGGAACCAATGTGGCGCTTATCAATGCGTTGGCCCATGTGGTCATCACAGAAGGCTTGGAAGATACCGACTTTATTGCCAAACGCTGCGAGCCAGAAGCCTACGCCAAGTGGCGTGCTTTTATTGCCGAATCTCGCAACGCACCAGAAGCGGTTGAGGACGTGACTGGCGTACCAGCAGAGTCGGTTCGTCAAGCCGCCCGTACTTTTGCTAACGCCCCCAATGCGTCGATTTACTATGGTCTCGGTGTCACCGAACACAGCCAAGGCTCCACCATGGTAATGGGGATCGCCAACCTTGCGTTAGCAACAGGTAACATTGGTCGCGAAGGCGTAGGTGTCAACCCACTTCGTGGTCAAAATAACGTACAGGGCTCCTGTGACATGGGGTCATTCCCACACGAGTTACCAGGTTACCAGCACGTTGCTGACCCGATGGTTCGTAGTCGCTTTGAAAAAGTCTGGGGCGTAACGCTGGACGATGAGCCAGGCCTGCGTATTCCAAATATGTTTGATGCGGCCATTGCTGGACACTTCCGAGGCTTATACGTACAAGGGGAAGACATCGCCCAGTCGGACCCAAATACCCAACACGTAGAAGCCGCGTTACGTGCATTAGACTGCTTAATCGTGCAGGACATCTTCCTAAACGAAACCGCTAAATTTGCTCACGTTCTGCTACCGGGCTCCACCTTCCTTGAGAAGAACGGTACCTTCACCAACGCCGAGCGTCGTATTAACCGCGTTCGTAAAGTGATGCCACCGCTATCCGGTAAAGAAGATTGGGAAGTGACGGTCGACTTAGCAAATGCCCTAGGTTACCCAATGAACTACTCTCATCCCTCGGAAATCATGGATGAGATAGCCCTATTGACGCCAACCTTCACAGGGGTGAACTACGAGAAACTAGACAAACACGGCAGTTTGCAATGGCCATGTAATAATGAGTTCCCTATTGGCTCACCGATCATGCATGTGGAGAGCTTTCCTACATTGGAAGGCAAAGGCCACTTTGCTGTCACAGAATTCGTTCCAACGTCCGAACGTGCCAGCCGTCGTTTCCCACTGTTACTTACAACGGGGCGTATTTTGAGCCAATACAACGTTGGCGCTCAAACCCGTCGTACTGAAAACCAAGTGTGGCATCATGAGGATAAATTAGAAATCCACCCCCATGATGCCGAAGAACGCGGTATTAACGAAGGAGACTGGCTAGGCATCAGCAGCCGTGCTGGACAAACCGTGTTACGTGCTCATATCAGTAAACGCATGCAACCTGGGGTGGTGTACACCACCTTCCACCATCCGGGCAGTGGCGCGAACGTGATCACAACAGACAACTCGGATTGGGCAACAAACTGTCCTGAATACAAGGTTACAGCGGTACAGGTAGAGAAGGTGTCTCAACCATCCGAATGGCAGAAAGATTTCGCGGCGAACCATCAACGCCAACAAAAACTTTTGTCCGAAGCCGGTGCCTCTAGTGGCGAATAAACAATAGCCTCAGACGCTTCAGCACACGGTCATTATCCTGTGCTGAGGCGGTTGGCTAGGTCTGGTCAAGTGATCATCGATCAAGCCTCGTATGAGAGTTCAGTCTAGCGAGAATTAATTATGCATAACGAACAAGAACGTATCATCTCTATGATTAACCAAATCGCAGAGAATAATATTAGCGCGGGCGATGAAAGTGCTGTGGCAACAATTGTCGCAGGCCATGTGAAGAAGTTTTGGCCACGACGCATGAAAAACATGCTGAAAGACTATATTGAACAAGGTGGGCCAGCATTGCATCCAGCCGCCCTACAAGCAGGTAAGCAGCTTTTTGAGGAAAGCAAAGCCTAAAACCGTAATCCAGTTCGCTATATCGGCTCTCTAAAGAATACCTTCCTGTTAGATCGTCGATATAGCCGTCCTCTTTTTCGCAAGATCAAATAAGATTGTGTTCAATGGCGTATTTCACCAGACCTGCAGACGAGTGAATATCCAACTTACGCTTAATATTTTGTCGATGGGTTTCTACCGTTCTTACGCTAATATTGAGTTGTTGGGCGATTTCTTTGTTGGATAACCCGTTCGCTACCTCAGCGAGTACCGCACTTTCCCTAGGTGTCAGAGACTCCTCTTCTTGTGGCGCTGAAGAGAATTGACCAAATAACAAGTCGGACGCTTTTGAGCTAAAGTAAGTGCCACCCTGATACACCGTATTGATGGCTTGTATCAGCTCTTCCGACGAGACATCTTTTAATACATAACCATTAGCCCCCGCTTGAAGCACAGACAAAATATACTCTTTGTCGTAGTGCATGCTGAGCATCAGAATTTTGATATGTGGCTGTTCACTACGAAAGCGTTTTGTGGCATCTAACCCATTTAAAATAGGCATGGAGACATCCATTAGCACCAAATCTGGCGACAAGACCTTGGCTTTTTCCAGAGCTTCTAAACCATTTGCGGCTGTCCCAACAATGTTAATATCCGCTTCCAATTCTAAACGAGCCTGTAGACCATCTAATACCAACATATGGTCGTCCACCAGCAACACTCGAATGCCTGTGCTTATTGTCATGACTTGTCTCTTGTTGTTTTTAATCCATTTTAGGCGCTATCGGTAAAATAGCACGGACTTTTGTGCCTTTGCCTTTTTGCGACTCCAAGAAAAAATCCCCACCAACGAGTGCCACTCGCTCACGCATATTGATCAAACCAATCCCTTTTGACAAAGCCGATTCTTGAGAACAACCAAGACCATCGTCTAGACATTCGAACACCAAATCTTGACGTGACTGCTTGATATACAGTGACACATGGCTAGCTTGGGCATGCTTGTCGATATTGGTCAACGCTTCTTGAGATACTCGATATAAGGCAATTTCTATTTCATCAGGAATGTCACAAGACACATCAAAGCAATAGTCCACAGACACCTTGGTACGCTCGCTAAACTGGTCAACCAAAGCGCTAAGTGCCGTATTCAACCCCAAATCATCCAGTAATGTTGGCCTGAGATCATGAGAGATCTGACGAATTTCTTGAATAGTAAGGTTTATCAACTCACCCGCTTTGAGTAACTCTTCATCAATAGCGTCTTTACCTTGATCACGGTTGAGTTTGTTGCTGGCCAATTCAATACGAAACTTGCAAGACACCAGTAACTGATTGATCCCATCGTGCAACTCGCGGGAAAAGCGCCGCCGCTCACTCACTTGTAAGCGCATAAAACGCTGTACCAAGGCTTTAAGTTTGGAATCCGCTAATTTGTGTTCATGCAGATTAATCGCCAAGCCCAGTAGAATGACAAAAATCACAGTAATAATTACCACCACACTGACGGAGAAAAAGCTGCGGCGGATGTTGGCATCCATATTGGCTTTGGCCTTGGATAATTCGAGAAAGACATCACCAAGATACAAGCCTGTTCCCAGCATCCAATGCCAACGATCGATCATGACCGCATAACCAATTTTTTCTTCCAAGCCCATATAAGGCGGCTTTTTCCAAAAATAACGATGAAAGCCACCTCCCGTTTTAGCGACAGCCAATAAATGCTGAATCAAGTAATTGCCTGATTTATCCTGAAAATCCCATAAATTCTGCCCTACTAATTCAGGTTGCGTCGGATGAACGAGATTCTTCCCTGAACTGCTGTAAATATAAAAGTAACCATCCTCACCATAACGCAAACGGTTGATCACTTTTTTCACTTCCGCCTTGGCTTCTTCGTCACTCAAGGTATCGCTGTCTAAAATCGGTTGAATCGCGGATAAAGCAATACTGATGTGGCTTTTAAGGGCTTCTTTTTTGGCATGAATCAAATTGAATTCATAGATCGACAATTCCTCTTCGGCAAGTTCCCTAGCAGATTGCAAACTGAGGTAGATAATAATGACCGTCGAAGCAATCAAAGGGACGACTGCTAAAAGGATAATCTTACTTTTTAAACCCACAAAGACGTCCTTCTTATTCTTTTTATATCATGCCAATCCGTAAAAAACGGGCTAGTGACAACTTAGCCCGTTTGCTGATTTGAAGCCCATAGACAAGGTTTTACATTATCGATGAAAACTGTACTACCCTCTCCGACTAACGAAAGGAAGCTTAAGCTATTCCATACCATTCAGGAAAGATCATTATGCTGGCTAACACTAGCACTTGGATCAAGATAAAGGGAATGACCCCACGATAAATATCCATCGTCCGGATAGAGCTCGGCGCCACCCCTTTTAAATAGAATAGACTAAAGCCAAAGGGCGGCGTTAAGAACGATGTCTGTAAGTTCATCGCAATCAAGATCGCAAACCACAGCATATTGATGCCCAGCGCTTCAGCCACAGGCGCTAAGATCGGCACAATGATAAAAGCAATTTCCACAAAATCGATGAAAAAGCCGAGGATCATAATCGAGACCATCGCAAGAATAATAAAGCCCCATTTTTCACCCGGTAGGTTGAGCAATACCTCTTCCACTATTTGATCACCACCAGTGTAGCTAAAAGCCATCGAGAAGGCGGTTGCCCCCATCAAAATAGCAAATACCATGGCGGTGACTTTGACGGTCTCTAAACTGCTGTCGTAAAGCATCTTCCAGGTAAACTGACGATACAACAATGCCAACACGATTGCGCCCATACCGCCTAATGCTGACGACTCTGTCGGTGTCGCGACCCCCGTAAAGATAGAGCCCAATACCACCAGCACCAACGCCAAAGGTGGAATGATGGCTTTTAGCGCGCTGATAATTTGTTGAGCACGTGTCTCCCCATCGTCTTCTGCCATAGCAGGTGCCATATCAGGCTTAAGAAAAGTCAGAATCAGAATATAGACAATATAACAACCAATTAGTACCAACCCTGGCAGCATGGCCGAATGGAATAAATCTCCCACAGGAATGCCTAAAACATCCCCTAAGATAATCAAAATAATCGAGGGAGGAATGATCTGACCCAGCGTACCTGAGGCGCAAATCGTGCCACAGGCAAGGGATTTGTTGTATTTGTATTTCAGCATGACAGGCAAAGAGATCAACCCCATCGCCACGACGCTGGCCCCCACCACACCCGTTGATGCGGCCAATAATGCGCCCACCAAAATAGTCGAAATTGCCAAGCCTCCGCGCACACGACCAAACAGTTTCCCCATGGCTTCTAATAACTGTTCTGCCAACTGTGTTTTTTGCAAGACAATGCCCATAAAAACAAACAAGGGCACCGCCATCATGGTGGTGTTTTCCATGTAGCTTTGTATGCGAAAGGGCATAAAAGCAAACATATCAAAACCTTCGGCAAACACCCCAAAAATCAAGGCGATCCCACCAAAGGTGAAGGCAACAGGGAACCCCAGCATCAGCATCGCTAGGGCAACGAAAAACATGATAATACCAATCATAAACGACCTATTAATCCGTCAGAACAAGAGAGCAAGTACTGCAAGACATCGCTGCAGAAAACAGGACTCAAGATCAATGTTGAATAGGAGGGTTTGAAAAGCCCTCTTCACTCACGCCACGAATGGCATTAATCGAACGCAGCATCATGCCTACTCCACTGATTGCCATGGAGAAAAAGGCAAAAGGGATAACCGCTTTAATCACCCAGCGATAAGGCAAACCACCTGGGTCACCACTGGTTTCTCCTAGGGCAAAGGATTCTTGAGCAAAACCAATACCGTAGTAACCGACCAGCAAGGTGAAAGGTAATAAGAAAAAGACGCAGCCAAACAAATCGATCCATGCTTTACGTTTGATCGGTTGATTTTCATAGATCAAGTCGACTCGCACATGACCACCCTGTTGAATCCCATAGGGAATCCCCAACAAGAAAATAGCCGCATACAAATGCCACTCTAACTCTTGCATAGCGATGGACACATCATTGAACAAATAGCGCATTAATACGTCGTAAAAAACGTTACATAACAAGGTGATAAGTAACAAGGTCGAAATAGCACCAAGCAGATTTGAAAATCGAGCGATGCCTCGCTCTAGATTGATGAGAAACATGGGAATGACTCCTAGAAAACACCTAATGGCATGTAAAACCTAACAATCAACTCGCTTAACAGGAGCAAAGTAGCGGAGAACAACCCCCCGCTACGCGATCAAGATTTATTCGGCAATTTTGTCTAAGCTTTCTAGGTAAGCTCGATCAGAAATGTTGGTCCACACACGGGCCACTTTCATATAAGCTTGCTGAGAATCGATAATTTCCTTCGTTAATGGATCTTTCGCTGCCGCTTCAGCCAATAACTCTTCGTTGGCTTTTTTCATGGCGCTTAGAACAGGTGTGGGGAAGGTCTTGACCTGAATATCAGGGTATTCTGATTTCATTTTCGCCCAGTTCACACCGCTTTCATGATAAGACTGAATGTACATATCGTAGGCAGCCAGCTTCATAGAGACGCGCAGAATTTCACGTAGGTCGTCCGGTAGTTTTTTCCATGTCCGCTCATTTACGAGGAACTGAAGCTCAGTTGCTGGCTCATGCCAACCAGTGTAGTAGTAAGGCGCAATTTTGTGGAAGCCCATGCGCAAATCAAGGGACGGCCCTACCCACTCCAAAGCATCAATTGTGTTACGCTCAAGAGCCGTATACAACTCACCAGGTGGAATGTTCGTTGGTTTGGCACCTAGCTTCGCCAGTACTTCGCCCGCAAACCCTGGGATGCGCATTTTTAGACCTTTCAAGTCATCCAATGAATTGATTTCCTTACGAAACCATCCCCCCATCTGCACACCGGTATTGCCCCCAGGGAAAGACAACAAGCCAAAAGGCTTATAGACTTTCTCCATCAGCTTCATGCCGTCACCATAGTAGAACCAACCATACTGCTCCGGTGCCGTCATCCCAAACGGCATGGTGGTGAAATACATGGTGTTGGGCACCTTACCTTTCCAATAATAAGAAGCAGAGTGACCAATGTCGTACTGACCCGCACGCACCATATCAAACACCCCTAATGGCGCTTTGTGTTTGTTTGCTGAGTCGATGGTGATTTTTAAGCGGCCTTTAGACATTTCTTCCGCCATACGCACCATGTTACGAGGCGCATCGCCAAAGATAGGGAAATTGGTGGTCCAAGATTCAGCCATTTTGAGTTTATAAACACGCTCTGCAGCCATAGAAGGCATAGACAGTGTGCCGAGGGTAACAGCCGCAGCCGCTACAAAAGAAGTCATCTTAAGAGAGATCATTGATTATCATCCTGCTTGTTTATTATTGTTTAATTGGATAAAGCAGGTTTCATCATCTTCTGAAAGCAATATGTAAGCAATTCGCATAAATACCGAAAGCAGGTCGTAATTAGTACTTAACCTGTCTCAGTATTTATACTTAGAAAATCTTCACGCGACATAAAAGCCCGCAAGCACGGTTTTTATGCCGCCTATGTCATATCACAGAACTACACCCAATCGTCCCTCACGAATGACGCGTAACGGAACGACAAGCCGCAGCAGTAAAGAGTACGTCTGTCGAACTGTTCAATGCCGTTTCTGACGAGTCTTGTAGTACACCGATAATGAAGCCCACAGCAACGACTTGCATCGCCACTTCATTGGGGATATTGAATAAGCTACAAGCCAAAGGAATCAGTAATAAAGATCCCCCAGCCACACCAGAGCTACCACAAGCCGATATAGCGGCAATAATACTGAGCAGAATCGCTGTGGCAAAATCCACAGGAATCCCTAATGTGTTCACCGCCGCAAGCGTTAAGACGGTAATTGTAATCGCCGCCCCTGCCATATTAATGGTTGCCCCTAAGGGAATAGACACTGAATAGGTATCTTCATCCAGTTGAAGTCGTTTGCAAAGGTCCATATTGACGGGAATATTGGCAGCGGAACTGCGCGTAAAAAAAGCCGTTACACCACTTTCTTTTAAGCATTGAAAAACCAAAGGGTAAGGGTTTTTTCGCGTCGCCAAAAAGACCAGCAAAGGGTTGGTAACTAAGGCAATAAATAGCATTGAACCAATCAGCACCGCCAGCAGATGAGAATAACCTAACAATGCACCAAAGCCTGTGGTTGCAATGGTATTCGATACCAAACCAAACACCCCAAATGGCGCTAAACGAATCACAAAACCCACAACTCGAGTGACACTGTCAGCTAAATTTTGCAGTAACGCTTTCGTTGTATCCGACCCATGGCGCAGGCCGATACCAAAACACACGGACCAAGTTAATATACCAATGTAATTGCCCGTCACTAACGCATTAACAGGATTATCCACCATATTAAAAAACAACGTATGCAAGACATCATGTATACCTTGTGGCGCGGATTGACTTACATTACCAGCCACAAGATTTAACTTAGTCGGAAACAAATAACTGAAAAAAACCGCCGTAAAGGCAGCAATCAAGGTACCGACGGCATACAGAACTAAAACAGGTCGAATATAGGTTTGTTGATTATGTTTATGGTTGGCAATGGACGCAATCACTAGGATAAACACAAGAATCGGCGCGATACCTTTTAATGCTTTGACAAAAAAGCCACCTAATACACCCACTGATTGGGCCGCTTCAGGGGAAACGTAAGCTAAGACAACACCACACAGAATACCAACAACAATTTGCAATACGAGACTGCCATTCATATAACGCTGAAACAACGTAGATTTCATATTTGAAGTCATGGGGGGAGATCCATCAAATTTTTCGAGGGGGCACCATAAAACATCGAGGACGAGAAATGAACCATTTGGGCGCATAATTATGAGAATTTTATTTGCTCAAGTGGTTAATCTTTTGACATGCCGCAAGCATACAAGCTTATTCTTACCGTACTGAGCTTATCAGGGAAGCATAGCGTTCATCGTCAACAGAATTTTGCCAAGAGCCAAACGATTGTTCATTCTGTTTCAAAGCTATCGCTAAAATTCGTCTTCATATTCACCTTGAAGTTCGTCATCATAGACCTCATATAATGGGTAAACTTACATATCGAGGAATTCCGAAATGTCGAATTTATTAGAACAGTTATCATGGCGCTATGCGACTAAGAAAATGAACCCTGAAAAATCGGTACCACAGGAGAAGGTGGACCGTATTCTTGAGGCAATTCGTCTAACAGCAACATCAAGCGGTCTCCAACCCTATGAAGTGTTTGTTGTCACCAATAAAGAACTGCGTGAAAAAATGGTACCCCATGCTTGGAACCAAGCACAGTTGACAGATTGTTCCCACTTGCTGGTCTTTGCTGCTTGGGACAATTACACAGAAGAGCGTATTAACAAAATGTTCGACCTAGTTAACGATGAACGTGGGTTCGTCAACGAAGGTTGGGAAAACTACCGCCAAATGATACTGAGCAGTTACCCTCCTCGTGACAAAAAGGTGAACTATGAGCACGCTGCTCGCCAAGCGTATATTGGCCTTGGCACTGCGTTGATAGCAGCGGCAGAAGAAAAAGTAGATTGCACACCAATGGAAGGGTTTGTTCCAGAAGAAATTGATGCGCTATTAGGCCTACAAGACCGTGGTCTACGCTCTGTTATTTTGCTTCCTCTTGGCTACCGTGCAGAAGAAGGAGATTGGCTGGTTAACTTGAAAAAAGTACGTCGTCCGAAAGAAGAGTTCATTACTGAAATAAAATAAGTTTTAGCTAATTCAAAAAACGACATAAGAAGCGCTGGATAAACCAGCGTTTTTTATGTCAGTTTACTTTTTATTCTTCATTCGATAAACACTACCTTACAAAACATCGAATAATTAATAAATATCCATCAAATTTTTTAATCGTTTAAAAAACATAAAAAAAGCCAGCTTGTGCTGGCTTTTTTATTTTTCAATCGAATTATTTAAATCTTGAACCGTTAGTAAATTACGGATTTTGAGATTTAAGCTCGTTCAATTTTAACTGTAGATTTTGCGCTTTCGCATTTAATGCAGCCGCTTTATCTTGTAACGTATGAACAGTACTCATATCAATGCTGGTATTAACATTAACACCTTTACTTTCAAGCTGATGCTCAAGATTATTTACTTTCTCTTGTGCTCTGACAACCGAACCGTATGTACCATCACCTGGGGCTGCAAACGCCGCAGAAGTAAAAGAAGCCGTTGCTAATAGAGTTAGTGCTACTTTTGTTAAAGTATTCATAAAACATCTCCTTTGTAGCGAGCTCTAACAGGTTTATAGCCTGTCAAAACCTTTATTATATTGGGATAACCTGATAAGTCGACCCATTGATAAAAGGGTTGCACCTACTCAAAAGAAACCGATGCAACAATCACGGATTCACGACAACTTAAGAGTTTTGGCTTTTAAGTTCATTAAGTTGTAGTTGTAGGTTTTCAGCTGCTGTGTTCAATAGTCTAGCTTGCGTATTAACCGTTTTCGCTGTGCTCAGATTCACACCAAGATTTGGTGTTGCACCTAACTGCTGAATTTCGCTTTTTAGCTGTTGTACATCCGCTTGTGCTTTTACTTTAGAACCGTATGTACCGTCTCCAGGTGCTGCCATCGCAACAGAAGAAATAGAGACAGCTGCAAACAATGCTAATGCGCTTTTAGTTACTAAATTCATATTTACCTCCTAAGGTATTCCGTATTTAAGAGGCGATAGTTTTTAAAAAGAACATCAAATAAATTTAAAAGATCGCCTGTTCATGTGATGTTTTAAATAATAGCATTCATTTAAAAAAATAAAACAGTATCGCTAATAGTGTCTCTTTCTATTCATTTTTGAATAGAAAAGCGCATCTTTAATTTAATTAAACACATATTATGCATAAAAGAAGAATCACTACTCAATTAGACGTTCTACTAAAAAACAACCTCCCTTTGCCCCTTTAAAAAATCAAACAATATGAACGAGATGTTTATATTTGTTAACTCTCTGTGATATTAAGGAAACAACTCGAACGTAATATCTCGCCAAGCTCATAAAAGGCCTATACTTGGCGAATAGACATATCAAAAATAAATGGAGTTTGCATGAAAATATTCGCCATCACATTGTTCGCTTTACTGATTAGCGCCTGTACTAACGATAATTGGCGCACCGCCAGCCGCGAACCAGCAGGCCTTGCTGCCGACCCGAAAAAGAACAAAGCGGCGATCATAGAGTTTTACGCCGCCGATGCATTCAGCTGGCGAGGTTGGTTTGCTGTTCATACTTGGATCGCAGTAAAAGAAAAAAATGCGCTGGAATATACCGTCTATGAAGTCGTGGGATGGCGAGTAAAACGTGGCCTTCCTGCCTTAGAGGAATATCAAACTAGTACACCCGATCGTTATTGGTTTGGTGCCAAACCTGAGAAGATTCTGTCAATTCACGGAGAAAAAGCCCAACGCCTTATCCCGAAAATAACCGCCGCCGTCAAACGCTATCCTTGGGCCAATGAATATGCCGTCTTCCCGGGCCCAAACAGTAATACGTTTCCCGCTTGGATAGGCTTACAAGTACCTGAGCTTGGATTAGACATGCCATTTCGCGCCATTGGCAGTGGCTACGCTGATAATGCAAAATAAATAGAAGCCAACCCTAAAAAATTAAGTCAGTATTTAGAAAGACTCCATATTGACCCATCCTATCCCTTTAGGCTACGTTTTCTGTTTGGACAACGTAGAGCGCTGATTCTTCGCAAAAGCGAACCCTCTCTCGCCAAACCTTTAAACTTAAGTCATCAACTCTACTCTCGCCATTGTTACGAGCGCGTCTTTATAAGGCACTAATATGGACATCACGTTTGAAGCACAAAAAACCCTGCAACGTTTGTTGGCTGAGCTCGATTTCAGCCAACTCACGCCGCAAAAAAAATCCATCCTTATTCAGCGTTTAACAAACGGGTTTCAGGCCCTGTTCAACCAGCTTTTTCCACTCTATGGGCAACGCTTTGACCTGCATTACCACCTAAAGGTATTACTGCAATCCGTTATCGATTTTCATAAAAAAAAGTGCCCTGCTCAAATCAAAGACAAATCCGCACTTTGGTTCGAGTCTAATCAAAATGTTGGTATTGCTGTCTACGTGGATTTACTGGCAGATGATCTGGTCTCTCTGATAGAAAAGATCCCTTACTTTGAAGCTTTAGGGATAAATTATGTGCATCTCATGCCGCTTTATTTATCACCAGAAGGAAACAGTGATGGTGGGTATGCCATTTCGGATTATCGCACAGTGTCACCTAAGCTGGGCACGAACAAAGATTTAAAAGACCTAGCGTCAGCACTGCATAAAAAAGGCATCCGTATGGTGCTGGATTTTGTGTTTAATCACACCTCAGACGAACACCGCTGGGCACAAGCAGCAAAAGCGGGCGATCAAGAATACCAAGACTATTACTATTTCATGGATGAGCAAGACGCCATGGAATACAACCAAACCGTCCGTGAAATATTTCCACAAATTCGTCGCGGTAGTTTTACCTATTTACCAGAATTAGATCGCCACGTTTGGACAACCTTTAACTCATTTCAATGGGATCTTAACTATTCCAATCCTGCCGTTTTTGTCGCGGTTGTAGAAGAAATGCTGCACTTGATTCTAAACGGCTGTGATGTGCTACGGCTTGATGCCTTAGCCTTTGTGTGGAAAGAAAAAGGCACTGTATGTGAGAATCTCCCCAAAGCACACAACCTAATCAAAGCCTTTAAAGCCTGCTTAGACATTGCAGCACCACATGTTGTGTTTAAATCGGAAGCCATTGTCCATCCTGATGACGTAAACAAATACATTGCTACCGACGAGTGTACGCTCTCTTACAACCCACTGATGATGGCCTTGTTATGGGAAAGTTTAGCAACACGCCAAACGAACTTGTTGTATCAATCCCTTGAACGCAGCTTTCAGATTCCAGAGCATACAACCTGGGTCAATTATCTTCGTTGCCATGACGACATTGGCTGGTTATGGGACGACACCATTTCAGACCGTCTTGGCATTGATGGCATCGGCCATCGTCATTTCTTAAATCAATTCTATACAGGACAATTTGCTGGCTCTTTTGCTGCGGGCGTGCCATTTCAAGAAAACCCAGTCAATGGCGACTGCCGTGTGTGCGGTACGTTGGCATCTTTAGCGGGCGTGGAAAACGCCATTGCGGCTGACGATCCGCTGCTGCTTGATCACGCTATCAAACGCATTCGAGTACTCAATGGCATCAACTTCGCCATGCCAGGCATTCCCTTGCTGTATCAAGGAGACGATCTTGGCGTGCTCAATAACAACGATTATCTCAAGGACCCAACAAAAGTAGACGATAGCCGCTGGGTACATCGTAAAAAACTCACTAAGGCCGACTTCACTCTTGCTGAGGATATCAACACCCCGCAGGGAAAAATCGCTCAATTGATTCGAGAGATGATTCAAATTCGTAAAGCCAATGACATTTTTGCCGCCAAGTCATTTGAACTGATTTCTCTGGGCAGTGAACACCTCTTCGCCTTCAAGCGACAAAGCGGTGATAACGTACTGTTGGTTATCGCTAATATTAGCGAACATCACGTACCTATAACGCCTACATTGGATGGACTTATCGGGAATAAAACCGCAATGAATTTACTAAACAATGAACGGATTGATTTATCGTCTTTCAGTTTGATTGAACCATTGGATTTGCTGTGGTTAACCAAGGCTTAGGTTTCGCCTCGTCATTAACATCGCAGTCAAAATCGCCACAAAAAAGCGGATCGACGTTACTTTATAGTCGATCCGCTTTTTTGTACTCTTGATTAATGCTTGGCAAATTCTTCAATAACAGACTTATTTCGAATATCCACTAATTTACCAATATCCCTCAACTCTCTTTTAACAATAGACCAAGCTTCATCAGCCTCTTTAGTACGATTTTCACTCAAAGAGAACGGAAGAAGGACCCTCTGAGGCAGCAAGCCTAAGCTAGCCATACGATTTAAACGAACTTCATTTTTACCTACTACCTCAAAAATTTCTTTTGGGGTAAGTTTGTCATTTACTTCAATAGGTTGTATAAGCTTCAACGGCTCACCTTGCTCACTTAACTGAGTAAAATCATACTTTGCTTCAAAGACACTCTTTGCAAACTTATACTGTCTAAAAGGCCTTTCCAAGTGAAGCGAGTCTAACTGAGACCTTAAAAGACTACTCAGTCTTTGTCTACTCTTAGTCTGAGAGGTAGAAGTATGACTTACCATACGAGAAAATATACTGTTAAGAGTTACATCAATCGAGTCCGTTATAACGGTTCGAACTTCACTAAAACGTAACAGGGTTGCACGAGGCTTCACTAAAAAATCAAATGCATCTTGCGCAGTCATGTAGTGATTAGCAACTTGTTCTTGAATAAAAGCCAATTCTTTCTGATAAGAAGCCATTGCAAACTTAAAAGTCCGCTTATCATTAATATGGAAGAATTTTGAAACCCTAGCACCGACATCGGTTGTATCTAGCTTAAACACAAACGAGTTATTACTTTTTGCACAAAGAAGCACACCCACATTAGCAAACTCTCCTGTTTCACTATAGGGAGCAAAGCGTAAAACAACGTATTTGCAAGCATATTTTTTCATACAAAAAACCAAAAATCATCGTTAGTGTAACGTCTTAAAGTACTTTCAATTGCCGCCAGATCGATAGTTGCGTTAAGTGTATTTATCGGTGGATCACTATACTGCCAATCTTCCGGTAAGGAGCCAATGATATTATCAAAATTAAGCAGAATACCTTCAAATTGCTCTTCTAACTTACTTCTGAAAGCTAAATCATTAAACCATGTGCAGTCAATTTGATCATAGAAAATATGGCCATAAACATCCTCTCTAGTATAGTTTTTGTCAAAAGCACTGTTATGATCGATCACTCGAATACGTCTATCACTCACTAAAAGGTTTGTGTTATCACTATTTCTATCGGCATTTTTCACCCAATAATCAAAAAGAAAAATCTTTAGTTTTTCTTCTTCAGTGACGATATGCTGCATTGTCTTTGGCTCAAACCATTGGGCAAATGGAATCTTCTTCGAACCAAAAATAGGGCCGCAGCCGAGATCAAACTGAGTATCAAAATCTAATCCAAAGTATAGCTCTTCTGGTATTTCAACTAACTCGTAATCAGCAATAGGCAGGCCAAATGCCGTTGCTAAATTAGCACATATCCACTCATTTACTTGACTCGAACGAGGCAAGCCTTTAACTATAAAAGAATTCCCATCCTCGTCTAGACACTCATATGGGTTACTATAACCCTGATCTACCTTTCCAATAACTTCCACTATCATCTTCAAAAGGCGGTCCTCGAACTTATAAGTATTCTAGTGCTTTGTCGAGTCTAGATTTGGTATAAAGTTAATCACCATTTCATCCGCTTGCGGGGCGCTACTATGGGGCGTATTCACTCGCGTCGGAATCTCAGTCGGCTGAGCCTGTATCGAGGTGGATTGCTCATCCGTATAACCACAAGCAACACACTCACGATATTGCTTTTCCTCTTCGTCATCGCGCCAAGCACGAATTTTATCCATTTCATTACAACGAGGGCATACTGCCCCTGCGATAAAGCGTTTCACTGTCATAACCCTAACACCTTTAAAAAGTGACGCCTGCGAGTGACGTCATAAAAAAACAGCGCCTTGCCTGACCACCGTCAAGCAAGGCGCTGCTTCCTTGCAGAACGAAAGTTTATGCCGCGATGCCGCTGTGTCTCAATAAGGCATCGGTACTTGGCTCACGACCACGGAATTCAGCAAATAATTCTGCCGCAGGGCGAGAACCACCATTAGCCAATATGGTATCACGGAAGCGCGCCCCCGTATCTTGATTAAAGATGCCATCCTCTTCGAATTTCGAGAAAGCATCGGCCGATAAGACTTCTGCCCACTTATAGCTGTAGTAACCTGCAGCGTAACCGCCAGCAAAAATATGTGAAAAACCATTTTGAAAACGGTTAAATTCCGGCGGTGTCGTAACTGCCACTTTGCTGCGGACATCATCGATAACGGATTGAACCGAAATGCCTTTCTGGTATTCCATGTGCAAGCGGAAGTCAAATAGCGAAAACTCCAACTGGCGCACCATCTGCATCCCTGATTGAAAGTTCTTCGCTGCCAACATCTTATCTAACAAGTCTTGTGGTAACGGCTCACCCGTTTCGTAATGACCGGCAATATGAGCAAGCGCTTCGGGTTCGTAACACCAGTTTTCCATAAATTGACTGGGCAACTCGACAGCATCCCATACCACACCGTTAATACCAGAAACGGATGACACATCTACTTGAGTCAACATATGGTGCAAGCCGTGACCAAACTCATGGAACAAAGTCGTGACTTCGTCATGAGTTAACAGAGCTGGCTTATCGCCAATCGGCGGCGTAAAGTTACACACTAAATACGCTATCGGTAACTGCAAACGATTATCACTCAAACGACGCCGCGTGCGGCAAGCATCCATCCAGGCGCCGCCGCGTTTTGCTTCGCGAGCATAAGGGTCTAAGTAAAAGCGAGCAATATCTTCACCGGCTTTACTGATAGTAAACAGTTGCAAGTCTTTGTTATAACTATCAAACTCTTTTTCTTCGCGAATATCGACGCCAAATAAGGTTTGTGCCACGTGAAACAATCCTGACAATACCTTATTTATAGGGAAGTAAGGACGCAGTACTTCTTGAGAAATGCTGTACTGGTGCTGGCGCAATTTTTCCCCATAGTACATCATGTCCCAAGCATTCAATTCTTCCACGCCATTTTCACCTTTAGCAAAGGCTTTTAATTGTGCAAGGTCTTGTTCTGCCGAGCTTTTTGACTTTTTAGCAAGATCTTCTAAGAAATCGATCACCTGCTGTCCGCTGTCAGCCATCTTGGTTGCCACTGACAACTCAGCATAGTTATCAAAACCAAGGATTTGTGCCATTTCATGGCGTAACGCTAAAATCTCATCAATCAAAGGGGCATTATCGAACTTAATATCGCCTCCTTGATCTGACGCTCGTGTTGCAAAAGCGCGATACATCTCTTCGCGTAACGGTGCGTTATCTGCGTAGCTCATCACGGGGATGTAAGAAGGGAAATCCAAAGTAAATAACCAACCGTCTTTTTCTTTGGCTTCGGCCATTTGCTTCGCTTGCGCTAGTGCGGATTCAGGTAGCCCCGATAGCTCACTTTCGTCAGTAATCAGTTTGCTCCATGCCTGCGTCGCATCTAAGACATTTTCGCCAAACTGACTACTCAACTCAGACAAGCGTTGACTGATTTCACCATAACGTTTTTTGGCTTCGCCTTCTAGGGCCACGCCAGACAACTCAAAGTCTCGGATGGTTTGCTTGAGCGCTTCGCTCTGCGCTTGTGTTAACTCTTTTGCCGCGTCACTTTCTGCTAAGCGCTTATAAGCTTGGTAAAGATCCTTGTTTTGCCCCAAATCCGTGTAAAACTGGGTCAACTTAGGCAAGCAGGCATTATAGGCCTGACGTAACTCTGGTGTATTTTTCACAGAGTTTAAGTGACTGATCGGAGACCAAAAATTACTTAAATCATCGTGAAGCTGGTCTAATGGCAGCACTAGGCTTTGCCATGTTGGATGAGTATTGTCTTTCACACACTCATCAATGGCTTTCTGGTTACCCTCTAGTAATTGCGTTAAATCTGCCTCGATATTTTCCACTTTTAAGGAGGAAAAGACGGGTAAACTGGTGGCATCCCATACAGATTGAGACATATCATGTTATCCTTTTATCACTAACGAAGAGTCGTTTCAGTAGATTGACTTACTGTTTCAATATGATGTTGGTTATTAATATAAAACCTTTGCCGACAGACCCAAACCAAGACGGGAAAATAGGCAAAAAAACGGTGACAATGAGTGATAAGTATCTTGAGTCTACAACAAAATACTATTGCGCTTGGCCGTCACGTCTAGGTCTGTGCATGTAACAATAACCAGTCACAATAACTAACATAAGGCTTGTGTGCTTTTTTTCAACATCTACGAGGCTATCATTCTGATAGTCCCCGTTTACTGCACATAGAAGCACTGCACATAGAACCATTAAAAAGAGAGGCGATATGGTGATGAAATCTTTCCGTGGTCACACACCACAACTAGGGGACCGCGTTTGGGTCGACGAGAGCGCGGTTATCATTGGCGACGTAGAAATTGGCGAAGACAGCTCGGTTTGGCCTTTGGTCGCTATTCGAGGCGACATGCATCGTATTCGTATCGGCGCAAGAACCAGCATTCAAGACAATTCCTGTCTGCACATTACCCACGCCAGTTCCTATAAACCAGAAGGACACCCTTTAACCATTGGCAATGACGTCACTGTGGGTCATATGTCAATGCTCCACGGTTGTGAAATTGGCAACAAGGTTTTAGTGGGCATGGGCACTACCATTTTGGATGGCGCAGTAATCGAAGAGGAAGTGATTATTGGCGCTGGCTCGTTGGTACCACCAGGTAAACGCTTGGCGTCTGGCTTTTTATATATGGGCTCTCCTGTCAAACAAGCCCGTCCATTAAGTGCAAAAGAAATCGAATACTTTCAATACGCAGGCCTAAATTATGTCAAACTCAAAGATGAGTACTTAGCCGAGGCTGCACAATTAACATCAGGTCATCAAGAATGAAACGCTCCAATCTTATCTGGCTCGGTTCTTTGTGCCTCGGCATATTTATCATTTGGGGGATCAGTGCACACTATCAGTTTTATTCAGAAGAGCCGCATTTATCCAAACCCCAGCAAGCGGCCTTGAACATTACCTTGCTGTCTCAACCACAGGCCCTACCTTCCTTAGAGGGCAAAGCTGGTGCGAATACAGGCAGCTGGTTTGGCTTGCTTTTACAACCGACTATTTGCGATGCCATTTGTCAGGGAGAATCCATAGCATTTGAACAGAGCGGTCAGGTGGTAATTCGCCCTTCTTCTCCTTTATATAAACAAATTGCCATGATCATGGAAAAAGAAGGCTATCACGAGAGCCAAGGACTACTCTTATTGGTAAACCCTAAGGGCCAATTTGCTGGCAGCATAGCCCCACCTTATGGCAATCAAAAAATTGAAGAAGCCTTTAAAGCCCTTAATGAATAAGGGCTTTTTTATTTTTTAGAAAAATATTCCTGCGTTGTGTAAGAAAGCTCTACTATTGACGTCTAAACTAGGAAAAACGACAAGCAGAGGCTTACATGACAAACGCTAGCACCTCACCCGGCTCATCACCATCTCCTAATATGGGCATTTTTTTTGACGCCGAGTTCACCCAAGAACTGCGTCAGCAAATGCTGAAATTCGCCCTTCTACAAGTACGCGATGCGCAACTTGCAGAAGACGCCGTACAAGAAGCAATGATTTCCGCCTATCAAAATATTGATCGCTTCGCGCGCCAAGCGGCACTGAAAACCTGGGTCTTCTCCATTCTGAAAAACAAAGTCATTGACTTACTCCGCAAAGAGAAGCGCCATACCGCAGCCAGCCAATTAGAAGAGGGCCCGAATATCAATGGCGAAGCGTTAATCGATGCACTATTTACTGAAAATGGCCATTGGCAGAAAAATGAGCGACCACAAAAATGGGATGACCCAGACCACGGTGTTGAAAACGAACATTTCTGGCGCGTGTTTGATGCCTGTCTAAACGCTTTGCCAGAAAAGTATGGCCGTTTGTTTATGATGCGAGAGTTTCTGGAAATGGAAACCAACGAAATCTGCGATAATGAGGACCTCACACCCAATAATCTCAATGTCACTCTTTACCGCGCACGTTTGCGTTTACGTGAATGCTTAGAGGACAACTGGTACGCAGCGGAGACACTATCATGAATTGCAAACAAGCCACTCAGCTTCTTTCTGAAAAACTCGACCGTCCACTGAACGCCAAAGAAAAAGTATCCCTAGGTGTGCATACTACCATCTGTATATCATGCCGACGCTTCTCTCATCAAGTAGAAGAATTGCGAACAATTTCAAAGCGTTACGTTGAAGAATCAAAAAATGAATAAATTTTAAAATTTTTTCTGTTTTTGTGTAAGAAATCCCTCCCTCGCTTCGACAAAGGAATGTCATCACAAGGAAAGGCCGTTGGCCCACCTTGTTTATACAATCCAATAACGAAAAAAGAGGATACACCCATGAAAAACACAAAAGCGACTCTAGCACTAGCACTTGGTACTGCCGTTGCCCTATCTGCTGTAGCAATGCCAGCTCAAGCGGCTAGCAAAGAAAAATGCTTTGGTGTTGCTATGGCAGGCCAAAATGATTGTAAAGCAGGCCCAGGTACGACCTGTGCGGGAACATCAAAAGTGGATGATCAAGGCAATGCCTTCAAAATCGTACCAGCTGGTACCTGCATGGAAATGAAATCATCTACCTCTCCCACTGGCCACGGCCAGCTAAAAGCCTTCTAAACAGACACCGGAGCTTTTTTTATGTCTTGTTTAGCAAACAAAGCCGAAGATGCGCTTAGCGCTTCTTCGGGCTTTTTAACCAGCACTGGCATCAGCCTAAAACCCGTTTATTATCAGACTATCTTGACCGACTTTCCTGAGATAGGTTTCTTCGAAATTCATGCTGAGAACTATCTGAGTAAAGGCGGCCCAGCGCCATATTTCCTTGCGAAAATCCGCGAACATTACCCAATTACGGTACATGGTGTAGGTTTATCCATTGGCAGTGAATCGCCTTTGGATGTAGAGCATTTAGAACGTGTCGCAACACTGGTCGAGACGTTTCAACCAGAGATGTTTTCCGAGCACCTTGCATGGTCTTCCCACTATTCGCACTACCTGAATGATTTACTGCCCGTACCATACGATCAAACGACGCTGGATCGAGTTTGCCAGCACATCGATCAAATTCAAGAGCGCTTACAGCGCCCGATGTTATTGGAAAACCCTTCCGCCTATTTTGAATTTGCTCGCAGTGAGATGAGTGAGGTCGAGTTTTTGAGCGCCATCACCAAGCGCACAGGCTGCGGTCTATTGCTTGATGTGAATAATGTGGAAGTATCTTGTTTTAACCGTAGAGGAGATCCTTACGAGTATTTGAATGCTTTTCCGATGGACGCTGTGGGTCAAATACATTTGGCAGGTCATACTATGGATGCCAATCAAAACCTACCTCTGAAAATAGACAGTCACGATGACACCGTGTGCCAAGACGTTTGGGCGCTTTATCAGCATACCTTGCGACTGGCTGGCGATATTCCAACTTTGATTGAACGTGACGGTAAGCTGCCGACCATTAACGAATTGATGAAAGAGGCTCAGTTTGCTGATGAGCTTCGACAAGCGGTAATCCAAGAGAGGCATCATGAACTCACACTTTAAATCCGCCCTTTTCTCCCAAGACGCAAGCTTCTATAACGAGATTAAAGCAGATTCCTTGGCAGAAAAAGAAACACGCTTAAATATCTATCGCAACAATGTCTTTGTCTCTTTGATTGAAGCACTGAGCGACATTTTTCCGGTTACCCATTCTATAGTGGGTGATGATTTCTTTCGCGCAATGGCACGGACTTACATTGTTGAACATCCACCAAGTTCGCCTATCTTACGCGAGTACGGGCAGAGCTTTGCAGACTTTATTCGTGGCTTTGAAGCCGCTAACAGTTTGCCTTTTTTAGCAGACCTTGCGGCATTGGAGCGTAATTTGCTCACTCTGACTCATGAGAGAGAGCAGGACACACTGACCCGAGAAGAGGTTGCTACTGTGTTTGCCAAGGTTGAAGATCCCAGTACCTTGTATATAAATTTACCTTCCAGCACACAACTATTCGCCTCTCCCTTTGCCATTGGCTCTTTATATCATGCCCACCAGAGTGATGGAAAATTACGCTTAGACGAAGTGGATATTTATGAAAGTGAGTATTTACTTATATGTAAATCTTTTCTTTATGCACAACTGCATGTCATCCGCTTTAGCGAAGCCTGTTTTTTAAAAAACCTCTTGCAGCACAAATCACTGGAAGAGGCCATTCCAGATGAAGCCGATTTTGACCTAGGCAACATGCTGGCCAAGTTGATCGAGTGGCAGCTGATTAGCCGTATTTCGAACCAACCACCAGCCATTTACCAACAAGAAAAATAAGGAAAACACTATGGTGCGTTTCATACTATCTAGAAGTGAGAGTCTGTTTCGACTGATTCCGGAGTCCGTGATTTTGTTCATAGCCCGCTTTGGTATCGCTGCGGTATTTTGGAAATCCGGTCAGACCAAAATCGAAGGATTCTCCTTAGACATTATCAGTGGACACATACATCTAGGCTGGCCACACCTGTCAGACACCGCGATTTATTTATTCGAAAACGATTACAAGCTTCCACTACTCGCCCCAGTGGTTGCCGCTGTAATGGCCGCCTTAGCTGAGCATATTTTGTCGACCTTGATTTTATTCGGCTTATTTACCCGTTTAGCGGCATTTGGCTTGGCTTTTATGACCATGGTGATTGAAATTTTCGTCTACCCAGATGCTTATCCAACCCATGCTACTTGGCTAGCCCTTACACTGTTATTGATGTTAAAAGGGGCTGGTAAGTTGTCTTTAGATCATTGGATTAGCAAACGCTAATCATTAGCTATAAAAAGGGAAAACGTGGGTGAGGCCTTTTACATTTGGCGATAAGCAAACTGATTGAGACACTTTAAGCTCTCCAGCCCCGTTTTGAGCCGACCTGTTAGAAAATACGTCGCAATGTGGTTTTATAAAAATCAAAGGCGTCAACAGCGCCTTTTAACACGCGATGGGATTGCTCATCAGTCAGCTCCAGAGCATCCAGTTGGGCAACAAATTGACGCCAATGGAGCGCCCGTCCTTCGATGGGAGACGCTAAATGCCGCGCGCCATGATCTTTATCAAAGTAGAGTTTTTGCGTTTCTTTGTATAAAAAAGCGGCGCCGATGTTAGAGCCTTCGCTGCAATATAACCAACCAATGGCCTCGTATACATCATCCACTTTCGCCACCATATCAGCATCAATTTGTGGCACTAATCCTAGATCGGCCAAATCCGCTTCGACTGCGTCCAAACGCGATAATGTACTAAGCCCTGGTAGTATGGCTTGCAATGGTTCATGGTGATACAAGGGAGCAACACTAAGATGAAAAAGATACTGCAGCGTTAGAAACTTCGCATAATTTTCTTGACTGGCGAAGGGTTTAGAGGACATCACCATCTGGTCTACCCCATCGTGGTCTCCTCGGGTAGACAGTTTTAAAAATTTAGCGAGGGAGCGTCGATCTTTTGTACCCAAAGTCACGGCCATTTGTGTCTCATTCAATATTCGATACCACTAATGGTAGTGACAATACAGAATAACCGCCACGTTAAACAGTCGCCTTTTTTACCGATTCTGGGCGCGACCATATCCATATATTGGCGCACAACATACATCCGATACACAACGCAATCAATAAAGGGTGCAAGGCACTGAGTAACAATAAAATAGCGCAGACCAGCATGCTGATGGTGGCAGCGATTTTACTTTTTCGAGAAACGACGCGACCATGATGCCAGTTATATAACAGAGGGCCCGTAAAACGGTTTTCATGTAAAAATCGATAAATACGCGGCGATGCTTTAGCAGAAGACCAAGCACACAACAAAATAAACTCAGTAGCAGGAATTCCAGGCACCAAAATACCGACAAATGCCATAATCAAGCTCAAGACAGCGATGATCTGAAAAGCCAATCTTTTTGCACGCCCCATCTTCGGTGGGGTTACTGGTTCGACACAGACAGTGTCTTTTAGGTCTTTCATTTTTAACGCCACTTTTATCTATGAAAAAAGGTATATCACTCTCTAACGCCGTCTAAATGGTAAACTATAAGTAATCAAAAACAACATGGCCACGCACACCACCACACTGGGCCCAGTTGGGGTATCCCAATGATAAGACGCCCACAAGCCACCACATACGGATAAACAGCCAATAAAGCTGGCAATAGACGCCATTTGAATCGGCGTACCAGATAGCTTACGAGCGGTCGCAGCGGGAATGATCATCAAAGAGGTAATCAGCAACACCCCAACGATTTTCATCGCCACCGCAATAACCAGCGCCACCAGCAACATCAAAAGCAGCCGAATCGATTCCACTGGATAGCCTTCCACTTTTGCTAACTCTTCGTTCACCGTCATGGCTAATAATGGCTTCCAAAAAGCCACCAGTAAAGCAATAACGAGCAAACCACCACCATACACCCAATACAAATCGGTCTGACTAATCGCCAGCAAATCCCCAAACAAATACGCCATTAAATCGATACGGATATTATCGAGAAAACTCACAGCCACCAAACCAAGAGAAAGAGAAGAGTGGGCGAGAATCCCCAACAAGGTATCCGTGGCGATAATATGCTTCTTTTGCAACGTCACCAAAACAGCGGCCAAGCCCACACATAAAACGATAATAGCTAGGTTCAAATTAACATTTAGCAAAAAGCCCAGCGCCACCCCGAGCAAGGCCGAATGGGCAAGCGTATCACCAAAATACGCCATACGTCGCCATACCACAAAGGAGCCTAATGGTCCTGCTACCGCCGCGACGCCCAGTCCCCCGATTAAGGCTCTGATTAAAAAATCCATCATATTACAGAATACTCCAAACTGGCACGTAGAAAACGACACATAGATATAACGACATTAATGGTGGGAGCAATGGGTGTGATCCTGATGATCACCATCCTGCGAGGTATCGGCGTCGAGTACGTCGCCATGCTTATCATGAACATGATCGTGCTGATGGGCATAAATGGCGATGGACTCTTCGGCTCCAGGAATACCAAATAAAGCCTGATAAGCGGGGTGTCCAGTTACCTGTTGAGGCGTACCTGAGCAGCATACATGCTGATTAATGCACACCACAGTATCGGTTTTGGCCATGACTAAATGCAAATCGTGGGACACCATCAACACAGCGCAATGCAACTCATTGCGGATATCTTCTATCAAATTATAAAGCGCCACCTGACCATTCACGTCCACACCTTGTACTGGTTCATCTAATACCAATAAATTCGGACGACTTAATAAAGCACGCGCTAATAATACCCGCTGCGTTTCTCCGCCTGACAGCACATGCACTTGTGAATCCAGCAAATACCCAACACCGACCTTTTCCAGTGTCGGTAAAATATCACGTTTATTGACGTTACGAACCAGCGCCAAAAAGTGCCTAACCGTCAGGGGTAGAGTGGGGTCAATATGCAACTTCTGCGGCATATAGCCGATGCGCAATGCTTTATTACGTATCACTTTACCTGAGGTCGGCGCTTGCAATCCCAGCAAAGTACGAATCAAGGTACTTTTGCCACTGCCATTCGGGCCGATCAAGGTGACTATCTCTCCCTCGTCTATGGTCATATCAATATTGGACAACAAAATACGCTGGTCAAACGTAATACCGATATTTTCGAACGAGACTAAACGGATGCTCACGACTTATCCTTAGCGGCTTTTTTAGCGGCTTCACCCGCACTCTTACAGGCAGCGCATAACCCTGTTAACTCGATGGTTTCTGCACGTAATTCAAAGCCTTGTTTTTTTGCTTTATCGATCAAAGAGGAATGGATATCTTGATAATCAAACTCCATGACATTATGGCATTCATCGCAAATCAGAAAATACCCTTTATGGGCCCTATCCGCATGGGCACAGCCTAAATAGGCATTCATCGACTCCACCTTGTGAATTAAGCCGGCGTTCAGTAAAAAGTCCAGTGCACGGTAGACTGTCGGCGGAGCCGAATTAAACCCTTCTTCCGCCAATTTTGCCAATAACTGATACGCCCCTAACGGACGATGGCTTTCCCAGATCAATTCCAATGCCCGACGACGCACCTTGGTTAAACGTTGCCCTTGTTCCAGACACAACGCTTCCGCCGTCTGCAGCGCCGATTCAACACAATGGTCATGATCGTGATGCTCTTCATCCTTAGGATGATTGTGTTTTTCACTCATTAAAAAGGCCTTCCTGCATAGCTTGCGTACGTCCAAATCATGGAAATACTGATAATAATTAATGCAATCGCCGCAAAATACCCAAAGCCAACGGATAGTCGTCTCCGCCAGACACCTTGTGTACCGCTGATTGCAAAACTGCTGTCGCGTATCATAACACTAATGATCGCCAGCCCTGCCACCGTGATGGCCGTTCCCAGAGACATCGCCGCTGTCGCCACCAGCCCCCAATGAAAAATACCCGCACTCATGGAAAACACTAACACCAACACGGCGCCAGTACAGGGACGAATTCCCACGGCGCCCACCATGGCCCAAATACTCCGACGATCCGCCTTTTGGTCATCCAACACAACCTGCTCGACAGGTTTAACTTCACCATGATGATGTTGGCAAACCGGATCGCCACAACCTTTATGTTCACCATCGTGATCATGAGTATGGTCATGATGGACATCTATGGTCTTGTGATCATGGGAATGATCGTGTCCACAACTGGACTTCCCCCGTAGTAAACGCACCAACATCCAGACTCCAATCAAACCCACGGCAGCAAAACTGGCGATCTCAAAAAATTGGCTAATGCGCATAGCCTTACCAACTAGGGAAAACATCTGCCCCAACACCACAATCAGGGCCACCGCCATCAAGCCTTGTACAGCCGCACACAAAAAAGACAGGCCAATGGCACGACGCAGTGGTGCTCGGCTGGCTAACATATAAGAAGAAATGACCGCTTTACCGTGACCAGGCCCCGCAGCATGGAAAATGCCATAAATAAAACTACCGGAGACTAAAGACCATAACAGCGCTGGACTATCGTCACGACTTAACTTTTGTACCGCCATCACCAACTGACGGTGTAAATCCACCTGCTCGTAGACTACCCAATTAAGAAAGCGTGTATAACCAAAATCCCCCCAATCCCAAGCGGCATAGGCATCAATCGGTATCGACAGACATACACAAGATATCAACAAAAAAACGGCGTTCTTAGCCATCCACTTCTCACTTAGTAACCATGGTCCCGTTATATTATAACAGGACGAAGACAAGAAGAAGTCAACGTACTAACACGCCGTTTCAAAAAATTACCTTCGAGTGGTAAACCACAGGACATTAGGAGAACAAAATACCGACCGTTAAGCTGGATGTAAAAAGCCCATCACGCCACTCATTAAAATTTGCGACGCCATTGCGGCCAAAATCAAGCCCGTAATTTTAGACAAGACATTTAATCCTGTTCGCCCCAGTATTTTTTCGATTAGCGAACCAGAATACAAAATCACCGCCAAAGATAAGAGGGCCAGCAGCAACCCCATGATCCCCATGACTAAATGCCAACCATGAAGTTCAGCGCCGTATACCAAAATAGTACCGATGGTCGCCGGACCAATGATAATCGGCACCGCCAAGGGCACCACGGATACATCGTCACGCTCTTCACTCGGCATACCTACCGCATGGTTGCGCGTACCATCTTTGACCAAGCTTAAGGCGGATAAAAACAGCAACACACCGGAACCAATACGGAATGCATCCAAGGTAATGCCCAGCACGTTAAACAATGCACCACCAAAAAATAGCAGCACCATAGCAATGACCAATGAAGCGATCAGCGCCTTGTTAGCCACCTGTCGTCGTGAGGCCGCAGATTCACCTCGCGTTAACGCGAGAAACATAGACAGCACAAAAAAGGGAGCAAACAGGAAAAAGAATTTAATCCAAGTCGTAATTAATAAGCTTATCAAGAGAGTTATCCAAGATCGGCATTGCTTAACAAGGGATCACCTTTGAAACAACGCGAGTTTTACACCAAAGCCCAACAGCAATACCCCCGTTAGACTATCCAAGACTTGCGCCACTTTTGGTCGCGCCAGCCATACGCGCGCTCGATGAACCATAAGCGCGAGAAACGTTTGCCACACCATCGCTATGATAAAGTGAAGGGAGGCCATAAAAAGCGATTGAGCCAAGGCCGAATGGGCAGGATCAATAAATTGAGGCAAAAATGCCATGTAAAAAATAATCGGTTTCGGATTCAATACATTCGACAAAATACCCTGGCGAAAGCACCCCCAGCGAGTCAGGGCTCTAGGGGATTTTACTTCCTTAAACGCAATGCCTTGTGGAGCCAACGCACTGCGGATGGCTTGTACCCCCAAGTACACAAGATACGCTGCGCCAAGCAATTTAAAGACGGTAAACAGCTCAGCCGACCCCAGCAGTATGACCGACAGCCCCAATGCAGACACCGTCGCATGGGCAAACAGCCCCATACAAATACCTAAGCTCGTCAAAAAACCTAAACGCCAACCGCCAGCTGCGGCATTACGCATCACCAAAATCGTGTCCACACCAGGACTTAAGGTCAGCAGTGTAATCGCAGCGAGAAAAGGCAGCCATTGGAAATGCTCTAACATAAAGACAAGCCCTTCAGAAAATGTGCAATAGGATAATCCTATAGAATGTCACGGCGCTGGTTCACAGGTTAAATCCACCCAGGTCTCAATGCCTCGCTCTTTGCCATCGTGACTAATGGGCGTACAACTTTCTGCCAACTTGCCTGAAAGACGTAACAAGCCTTCTTCCAACGGCACCATCGCAAAGTAGTAATCTGAATCACCAAAAGCGATGCTTAAAGTGGACTGATAAAGATTCACAGGCGCCTTTAATGTCACTTTGAGATCTACCGTAAGCAGCTTATTTTTAAAGCTAAAATGCGTAATCTCAACGTCTTTTGGCCTAACCGTTTTCTGGTTTACTTTAAGCTGGACAAAATAGTCATTTTTTTTCAGGTTTCGCAAGCCGTTTAATAGCTCTTTGCGCTCCTCACCCATTAACTTACCATCACCATTTGTATCGTAATTTTGTAGCAGACTAAGAGAGGTAAAGGCATCCATTGACCAAGTTGCGTCAAACGTTTGGATCGCTGGGCTATCTACCGTGATTTGATACTGTGAATCCACCCATATGTGCGGATGAGCCAGCGCCTGATTCGCCCCTAACAACGCACCCAAAACAAGCCCTATAAAGCGCAACACAGAAAAAGGAGACAAGGCCATTACTCCATCAATGCTGGTGCATAACGCACTCGCGCCTCTAGAATACGTTGAAATTCACGCGGATCATGTTGCTGAGCCAAACGTTCCGGATCATGCTTCGCCTTATGCCAAGCTTCCAAACGAGATAGCCAAAAACGCAATGCCGCAATACGCAGCATATAAGGCCAAGCTGCAATCTCTTCAGCACTTGGCTCGCGCTCATGTATGTAAGCGTTCACTAATGAGCGATATTTTTCCATATCAAGCTCACCTGTGGCCATGTCTGAGCACCAATCGTTCACCACAATGGCAAAATCGTACATAGTCCAAGAATAGCAGGCATTATAAAAATCAATAATTGCGGATAATTGCCCATTCTCAAATAACGTATTGTTGTAGAAGAGATCCCCATGAATGGTCGTCTTTGGCAAATAATCATGCTGGGCAATAAACACATCAAACTCAGCCACTTGCGACATCAACAGCGTGGCTTGTTCAGGCTCTAACTCATGCTCAATAGCTTTGCTGGTTTCACGCCACCATTCCATGCCTCGATGACTTTCACGGTGCTCGGCAAAGTCTTCCCCTGCCACATGCAGTTTCGCCAATGCCGCCCCCATCAAACGGCACGAATCCACATCCGTTTGTTTCAATTCACTACCCGGGAAGCAATCAACAATAATAGTGGGGCGCCCTTTCACCACGCGCAAGCGTTCCCCATGAATATCAATCAACGCCGCTGGGACATTAAAGCCCTTATGCTTTAAATGCGCCACCACATTCAAAAAATACGGGACTTCCTCAAATTCGAACTCTTCAAACAAGGTCACCACATAGCGTCCTGTGGTGGTTGTGAGAAAGTAGTTGGTGTTTTCTACACCACCAGCAATCCCCTTAAAGGAAACCAGTTCACCTAAATAATAATCAGCCACAAGGCCGCGCATGTCAGAGTCCGAGAGGGAAGTGTAAACAGCCAAGTTTCTACCTATAAATCGTTAATAAAGAAATCGAATAACATAATAAAGAGGCCTTTTTATCCTATTAGAGCCATGTTCGACCCGATTGATAAGTCACTCAAACTCATTGCTCATCCCATTTTTACAAGTTCTGTTACAGAGCAAAGGCCTCAACACGCCTATGCTCCACAATAAGCATCAAAAGGTCAATTTGTTCTACGTAATTCTATCGTTTGACTAAAAAGTTTTTTCTTATTTAAGCAATTTACCGATTTGGCATCTAAACTTACCTTTCAAGCTGGCACTTAAAACGAACAAGAGCAGCCTAATCGAGCAAAATAGTAATTCCAATGGAACCTTCTTATAATAAAGAGGTAATTTTATGAATAGAATCAAGAAGACAGTGTAAAAAAGGTGCCATGAAAGCTAACACTCACCATAGCGTTAGCATTAGGTGAAGCAGAAGTGTCAATTGATCGAATCAACCCATCTAAACGCGGTCTTTTTCATCCTATTCAATGAGCAATAATTCGGAGTCCCCCCTTGAGACTAAAAACTGAAGAAAGCAAACTAGCCATCGCTGCTTTATATAGGGTTCTTGTAGCCTCCCTTGTTTGCTGTCTATTCTATAACATTTTCTTTTTTTATTTTCCCTCTAAATACCTATTCGACATCCTCGCTCCGCGGATTATCATGTTGTGCTGCCTAGCGCTATTGATCTATTTCTATGTTGACCCTCAGGCCCACTTCAAGAATACAGTTAGAGCCTTCCTTGCCCTAGTGATAGCGTCCTTTGTTCCACCAAGCCTTTACTTTATTGTCATGGCATGGCAAGGCAAATGGCTGTTAATAGAGAGGCTTCCACCCACATCTGGCATTACCTTATCCTTGCTAATTCTAGGGTTAATGATGCTACCAAGAAGACAAAAAAAATACGTCATACTCTCTTGGTCACTGATTGCCATCCCGACGTTTCATTATCTTATTTTCCATCCTGCTGAACTGCATACAGAACGGGGCTACGAACTCGTTTCATTATTCGGCCCTGCCTGCTTGATATTGTATGTTATCTACCCTTATCAAAGTGGCATCCGCCATCATATGGATGAAATTACCGTTAGTCTACGACGCTCGGAAGCAGAAGCCGATCGTGATTTTTTAACCGACGTGTACAACCGCCGAGGACTACAACATTGGCTGAAACAACTCACAACAAACGATAAAATCTGTGTGATACTGATCGATGTGGATCATTTTAAAAGCATCAATGACCGCTACGGTCATACGACTGGCGACAAAGTTTTAATTGAGGTCGCGTCTAGAATGCGCTCCATCTATTTTGATAAACACGCGATTGCCCGTTGGGGCGGAGAAGAATTTACCGTCATCATGGTGAATCCAAATGAGCAGGCCTTTTGGGCCATTGGCTCCATGTTCCAGATTGCACTGAGCAACCTACCTTATAAAACGGTCGGAAAAGTAACTGTTAGTGTAGGTCAATCCGAGATTCACTCCTGTGAAGACTTTATAAATCTAATTGAACAAGCCGACAACGCTCTTTACGACGCAAAAAATAACGGTCGAAATCAGGCCATTATTTACAATAACACGCTCTCTTAGATTGTGTCTCACCCAAACACGGCCTAGCTAAAGCACTTAATTCCAATTTGGACTGTAAAAATCATCTCAACCGCTTAGAATAGGCCTCATATTTGCCGATTCATAAAGAGGTTCTATTTTGGCTACGGATTCTACAACACAAACACCGATGATCTTGGTAGACGGCTCGTCTTACCTTTACCGAGCATTCCACGCGATTCCACCGATGCACACCAGCGATGGCCATCCGACCAACGCCACACGCGGTGTCATCAGCATGATCCGCAGCCTTATCAAAACCTACCCTGACTCCCCCATGGTGATCATCTTTGATGCCAAGGGCAAAACCTTCCGCGACGAGATCTACAGCGAATACAAAGCACAGCGTCCACCCATGCCTGACGACCTTCGCCCGCAAATCGAGCCCATTCATCGTATGGTGGAAGCCATGGGATTGCCGCTCGTCATTATTGATGGTGTCGAAGCCGACGACGTTATCGGCACCATTGCCAAGCAAGTGGGCGAACAAGGCCGTGAGGTTGTTGTTTCCACGGGTGATAAAGACATGGCCCAGCTGGTCACCGAAAAAGTCACCCTAGTGAACACTATGAACAATACCGTCATGGACATCCAAGGCGTCAAAGACAAATTCGGCATTCCACCTGGACTGATCATCGATTACCTCGCACTGATGGGCGACAAGGTCGATAATATCCCTGGCGTGCCAGGGGTTGGTGAAAAAACCGCCCTTGCCTTGCTACAAGGGTTGGGTAGTATCAAAGACATCTACAACCGCTTAGACGAGATTGCCGCTTTGGGCTTCCGTGGTTCCAAAACCATGGCGAAAAAGATGGAAGACAACAAAGAAATGGCCGAGCTGTCTTATACCTTGGCGACCATCAAATGCGACGTAGAGCTGCCTTTCGAGCCACAAGAATTGAAAAACGGTGAAGCCGACAAAGAAAAACTGCGCGAGTGGTATACCAAGCTGGAATTCAAGACCTGGCTATCTGATCTGGACAAAGCGCCGAGCGTCGAAACCGCCAGCGATACGGTTGGCAATGATGGCCAAGTGGAAACACCGGTTAAATCCAATATTGAAGCCAATTACGACACCATCTTAGACAAAGACAGCTTCAACAAATGGCTAGAAAAAATCCAAACCGCCGAACTGGTTGCCTTCGACACCGAAACCACCTCGCTGAACTACATGGCCGCCGAACTGGTAGGCTTGTCTTTCTCAGTAGAAGCAGGCGAAGCCGCTTACGTTCCCGTCGCCCACGACTACGAAGGCGCACCAGAACAACTGGACCGCGATTGGGTACTAGAGCAGCTGAAACCTTGGTTAGAAGACGACAGCAAAGCCAAAGTCGGCCAACACCTAAAATACGACGCCAACGTGCTCAATAACTATGGCATCACCCTCCGTGGCATCGCTTACGACACCATGTTGGAATCCTATGTCTACAACTCCGTGAGTTCCCGTCATGACATGGACACCCTTGCCAGCAAGTTCCTCGGCCATACTAACGTGAGCTTTGAAGACATCGCCGGCAAAGGCGCGAAACAAAAAACCTTCAATCAAATCGAACTCGACGTAGCCGCGTTTTATGCCGCCGAAGACGCCGACATCACTTTGCGTTTGCATCAAGCCATTTGGCCGAAAATCGAAACCACACCCGAATTGGTCAGTATTTTTAAAGACATCGAATGTCCATTGATTCCCGTCTTGGCGAAAATGGAACAAACTGGCGCCTTGATCGATCCAGAGCTTTTGCACATTCAAAGTGGTGAGATCGCCGGCAAACTGCAAGAGATCGAGATCAAAGCCCACGAAGAAGCGGGCGAAAGCTTTAACCTTAGCTCACCGAAACAGCTACAAGTGATCCTGTTCGAAAAACAAGGCTTGCCCGTTATCAAGAAAACACCAAAAGGCCAGCCATCCACGGCGGAGCCGATCTTGCAAGAACTGGCGCAAGAGTACGAACTGCCACGCTTGATCATGGAACATCGCAGTCTGTCTAAGTTGAAATCCACTTATACCGACAAGCTGCCAGAAATGCTCCAAAAAACGGGCCGCATTCATACGTCTTATCATCAAGCCGTCACTGCGACAGGCCGATTGTCTTCGACCGATCCGAACTTACAGAACATCCCCATTCGTACCACCGAAGGCCGTCGTATTCGCCAAGCCTTTGTAGCACCGAAAGGTTACAAACTGGTCGCCGCCGATTACTCGCAAATCGAATTACGCATCATGGCGCACTTGTCCCAAGATAAAGGGCTATTAGATGCCTTCGCCAAAGACGCCGACGTGCACAAAGCCACCGCAGCGGAAGTTTTCGAAGTCAGCTTGGACGACGTCACCACTGAACAACGTCGTCGCGCCAAAGCCATCAACTTCGGCTTAATCTACGGCATGTCCGCCTTTGGTCTAGCGAAACAACTGGGCATTGGCCGCCCAGAAGCGGGCAAATACATCAAACGCTACTTCGAACGTTACCCAGGCGTACAGCAATATATGGAAAACACCCGCGAAGGCGCGAAAGAAAAAGGCTATGTCGAAACCATCTACGGCCGTCGCTTGTACTTGCCAGACATCAAAGCGAAAAACGCCATGATGCGCCAAGCCGCCGAACGCACCGCGATCAACGCCCCGATGCAAGGCTCCGCCGCCGACATCATCAAACGCGCCATGATCAAAATGCACGACTGGCTAGCACAAACCGACCTAGACGTGAAAATGATCATGCAAGTACACGACGAACTCATCTTCGAAGTCGCTGAAAAAGACCTAGACGCCGCCAAAGAGAAAATCGTCGACATCATGCAGAACAGCAGCCAGATTGACGTGCCGTTGTTGGTTGAAGCGGGGGTTGGTAATAACTGGGACGAGGCACATTAAGGCTCTAAAATAACAAATGAATACGAGCAAGGCTCAAGGAAGAGCCTGCTTTAAACTTAAGGGATTAAATGGAAACCACCATTCTACATAGCGACCTTTCAGTCGAATGGATGTCGCACAAACGCAGTAAAAACGCCTTTGTTACGACAACGAACGGCTCACTTTCATTTGGTACCTTTCCTAAAAATAACGCTCACTGGCCAGAACTAGAGATTAGATTGAAAGTCGGCTTTGCAGGCTTTGGAAGAACAAGATCAGGGGCATTTGGTGTTAGACATATCTATGAAAAACATAGCAAAGAAATTGGCATTACCTGCCCAAGTCAAGTATCGGGTTATATACAATCCATCATAACTGACGGAGCAACCGTCATTGTTGACACGGTGAAAGACGAAAACGCCGCGCTGGTGATAGAGTCCAAGACTGGGCTGGTCATTTTAAGACTATCCAAAGACAAAACCTATTACGACATTATCAGCGCCTACGATAGAAAATCCCACCCAGGGACAGTCATCGCAATGATATAGAACAGACATAAAAAAAGAGCATGACAAATGCTCTTTTTTGAAATGAAAAATGATAGTTCGTGGCAGCCCTTTAGCTCTTTGGGGTCAGGGTGACTAAACAATGTTTAGTCTAACCATCAACAACGATGTCACTGGCGAATCATTGGTAGCGTGAGAACATATGGACAATCCAGTAATGAGTCATATGTTAAGCCCTTCTACATGATTAATTTTAGTACTGACACCAACGTATTGCAACCGACAACAAACAGTCAATGATAAAGAACCTTCAGGCAGGATGTAAAATAACCAAGATAGTCTGCTCGAAAGCTTTTTTTACCCGCAGCTCCTAGCGGCTACAGACTTTTTTGAGTACAAAAAAACTCCTAAGCAAATCCGCTACATAAAGTAGCCTAAGCAGATCCATCACAAGCAATGTACTGAAAGGGGCCAGATGACAAATCATCCTGAAGATAAACCATATAGTAACGCTTACTTACACACTGCCTGTAATTTTTTTCTGGAAGAAATGGCAATTTGTAACAAAAATCTTAGCTCCGTAAACATTTTCTTAGACTAAATTGCAGTTAGGCATATCCAACACCAAGGAACAATGCCTAGAATGTAACTATTATCTTAGCGAATGAAGCAGATATAACTAAAATCTTAGTTTTGTAAAAATTTTTTGGTGCTGAATATGACAAATACATCCGTAGGCTACGCATACTTACTGGAGCTCACAGATATCAAAGCGCTGCCGTTGCAAGTATCTGCCCGTGTTATGCCAGTAACTAAGGTACAGCTAATTGACAATACATTAGCGACGCCTGCTTCATTAAAGCCTTCTGATAAGATACTCGATCACATTCTGTTTGCACTGAAATACGAAGACCTTAATTTACAAATACTTTCCCAAGCACTGCTCAAAGTTAGCTCAGAGGAACTCTTAGAATGTTATGAATCCGCTCCTATGGGGAGATATATCCGTATTGCCTGCCTACTTTGGGAACACTTTCATCAGCAACTGCTACCACGCATCACCGATCTGACACGCGGTAACTATATATCCTTGCTAGATCCAAAACAGTTCATGACAGCAAATAATCAAACCAATAAACGCTGGCGTGTCCATATCAATTTGATCGGCTCATTAGATTACAGCATTACCGTCAAACGTACTGACCGATTAGAAAAGGCTTTAGCACTCAATACTCTACAAAAGGCCAAAGAGTTCACAGATGGGCTAGATGACGCCATGCTTAATCGCGCTTTATCTTGGGTGTATCTCAGTGAAACCAAAGATTCCTTTGCCATTGAGAAAGAGCAACCCGATACCAATAAAATCCAGCGTTACACCAATCTACTGAGGCAAGCACACATTCCCCGTGCAATTGATGAAGATTATTTAAGAGAATTACAAAAGGCCACGATCAATAATCCCTACGAATGGGCTGTCTCGTATCGCAATGAGCAAAACTACTTAAGTAATGGCCCGGGCGCAATCGGTGTCACTTACGTCCCCCCCTCACCCAATTTGTGCCGCGAACTCATGCAAGAATGGGAGCATCTTACCAACCAATTACCAGATCAAGTAGATCCTATTGTGCTTGGCGCGGTCATCTCATTTGGTTTTGTGTTTCTACATCCTTTTATGGATGGGAATGGACGCTTATCACGCTTTATGTTTCATCACGTACTATGCCGCAGTGGCCAGCTCACGAATGGCCTATTACTGCCTGTCTCGGCTGTTTTGCATAACAAAGAGCGAGAGTATCTTGCGGCATTAAGCGCCTACTCCTCCGAAACCAGAACCTTCTGGCAAGTAGACTACCTAGACACAGAAAACTATGCTTTTAAGTTCAAAGGTCATGAATCTATCTATCGCCATTGGGATGGCACCGCCTGTTCCGAACTCATGGCAGAAGCTTGTGACGAAGCCATGGAACATTATATAAAACAGGAAGTCGCCTACCTAAACCAATACGACGCCCTAAAACGCCATATCAATAAACAGTTCGACATTAATGACAAAACACTTTCAAAATTGGTAGTCTTCTGTTTAGAGCAAAACGGTAAGATATCTAAAAGGCGTAGAGATCAGTTTCAGTATGAAGTGCCCACCGACGCCTTTGATGCTTTAGAAGAAGCTTACTCAAAAATCATCTAGATAATACGCAATGATCAACATGCACGATTGAATACAAAGCTTTGACCTAGAAGCCGCCAAAGAAAAAATCGTCGACATTATGCAGAGCAGCAGCCAGATTGACGTGCCTTTGCTTGTGGAAGCTGGGGTTGGAGGTAACTGGGACGAGGCGCATTAAGCTTCGTCAAGTCTTAGGGGATCAGATTCCTTCCATGATCGATAGGTGTAAAATTGAAAGTTCAGCAAATTACTCTCACTGGTAAAATTATACGCTTAGAACCGATGAAACTTGAGCATGTGGAGGCACTTAGCTTAGTCGGGTTAGCTCCTGAACTGTGGCATTTACAACCTGCACCTATATCCTCACAAGAAGAAATGCATCTTTACGTAGCTAAAGCACTCAACCAATTTCAGGCTGGTGAAGCGTTACCTTTTGTCATCGTCAGTATTGCAGATGAAAAAATAATTGGCACTACACGATATATGGACATATCACCACAAAATCGCAGACTCGAGATTGGGGCAACATGGTTGTCGCCATCACATCAGCGAACGGGCGCTAATACTGAAACAAAATCGCTTCTACTTACCTATGCATTTGAAAGTTTAGGCGTACAGCGAATTGTTTTTAAGACCGAGGTTTTAAATGAGAAATCACGTAATGCACTATTGCGGTTAGGAGCAATTGAAGAGGGAACATTTAGGAAGCATTTGATTGCAACTTCAGGTAGAGCTAGAGATATGGTTTATTTTTCTATCCTTGATCATGAATGGCCACAGATTAAGGAGCGACTAAAAATGCTAACGGATAAGTATCTACCGAGACCCGAATAAATAATTTATTTAGCCTATCCGAGCAATTGGGGTCAGATGCTGAGGTATCCCCACAAATTTAAGCATAACCTTGCTTCCTTTTCTTCAGTTGCTGAGCGAGTTGTTTGATGCCGTCTCGCCAGTCATTTTTTGATATCTGGAAGCAAATCATTACGGCTCGTTTTCCAAGGTAGAAGTGACACAAGACTCTTCGCCTGCTTATCGTATTCACCTGGAAACGCTTCGCATAGCCTGCCAACTCTATGACTTTGCCTACCAGAACAAGCAAGATCGCAGTGAGAGTTGTGAGTAGGATCAAGTTGATCAGACGCTCTATTTTAAATGTATAACTTAGCTCAAAACCCAAGCCGAATCGGCTACTTTTCATGTCTCGAAAACCTTCTTCTATTTGCATTCTTGTTTCATAAGCCTTTACGCATCGCTTCGCAAAAAGACGGTTCACTGGAAGAGAAGACACTAATAACCAAGGCTC
The DNA here is from genome assembly GCF_900089775.1 of Marinomonas spartinae. Classification (GTDB taxonomy): domain Bacteria; phylum Pseudomonadota; class Gammaproteobacteria; order Pseudomonadales; family Marinomonadaceae; genus Marinomonas; species Marinomonas spartinae. The sequence continues at coordinate 488,402 of NZ_FLOB01000001.1, read as the reverse complement.
TTTTGCTCCTCTTGCTGCGGTGAGTGAAGACAAGGAAGCTCGTCTGTTTCCTTTCTGATTTATAGAATGACGTCCCTTAGGGCAGCTTTTGTAGAGAACAAACTGGTTGGTGACCGGACTCGACTGGCGATGTTTAAGCTCTAGATGCTGAGGTTTTTGATTGGCGTTTGAGAATAAAGTGGATATACAACGCCAAGCTTGAAGCGAGTTATCATAGTACTTACGCGGCCTTCTGACTCGCCCGACATAATCCCAGCCTTGCTTCACGACTTCCTCTAGCCAAGGCGTCTTAAATCCAGCGTCCGTTACAATGATGGGCTTTGCTTTACTTGGCAGCAGTGCTTTTAAAACGCTTAAAAATTGTCGATGTGTTTTAGGCTTTTCTTTTGTGAGCTTGTCATGTACTTCTTCATAAAGCGTAATGGATCGACCTTCAAAAGCGGTACTGGCACGAATCAAGAAGTGCTGGCCACGTGCATCTAAATCTGACCAATCAACGCTAATAATTGGACGAGACCGAACCACAAACAGCCGACAAATATAGGCATACAGCGAAATAGATTCGCGTCTCAGATTTGGATTGGAAAGCAGGCGATCCGAACGTTTAATACGGTGCTTTTCATAAGCGTTTGATTGAATCCCTCGACCAATACTGGTCACGGTACAAAGGCTTCCTTGTGCTAAGCTGAGTACACAAGCTGATAGCGCTTTGCGTCGAGCTTTATGCATATTGGGGCTGACAATCGGCAGGATTTTGTTCAATATAGCAGTTGCGTTCATAGCTCTCAGTGAAAGTTTGTTTTTGGCGAAATAATTGATCACCAAGGGCTATGAACGTTCCCTTCTTATACTAACATTTTGATCTATATTGGAATTTTGTGGGGATACCTCAGGGTCAGATCCTGAGGTATCCCCACAAATTTAATTAGCATTCCAAGACCCCAAGTTGGTCTGCAAACTGTCGTATTCCAGTTTGCTTTGGGGATATTTAAGTCCGTATGGATCGCTCGCTTTCCTAAATAAAAGTAAGACAGAACTCGGCGACTTCGCGTACTGTTGCTTTGAAAGCGGTAGGAATAGCCTTTCGAAGCAACAACAATACCGAGGCTGGCGCATACTCTAGCGCTTTCACTAGCAATAGCTGCGCGGCGACACTCATAATCGAGATCACTGCCAATAAAACCCATTCCTTTGTACTCGGTTCACGCCATACAGCCACACCAAAAACCGTTGCACACGCGCAACCGACCAATGCCATATAGAGAACCACACCAACAATTGGGGGGGGTATTTTCAACAGCCCCCATTTCTAGAGCATCTCCTAGAGAGGGGCTAGTAAGTCACTATCAAAACCAATGCCTGTTAAATTATTTTCTTCAAAAATAGATACGAAATTTTGATTAACAAACAAACGTGTTGTTCCTGCACGCTTGGACTTAAAAATAGGCTTTTTGGCAATATCGTCAGGTTCAAAAGCCAGTGTTTTTAAGCCAACACGAATGCCATCTGAATATTCATTGGTGGTAAGTTCTTTATCTTCCTTAGCGTAGGTTAGGCAGTTATAAAGAAACATAGGTATATCATTGACAGTAATAGGTAAAAGCTCACCGGTCTCAACAAAGGCACCTCCCAATACCGAATTAGCCTTTTCACTAATGATCAGCATATGTCCACCCCAACGACTCACATCAGGAAAAGGAACGCCTTGCTGTTCAAAATAAGGCAAGGGGGAACAAACAACCCCCTCTTTCCATATAGGTAAGATCGACGCATTGGTTAAAGGTTGATCGAATAAAAAATCTTCTACCTCATCTCCCCCTAGTTGTTGTGCTAGTTGATGACTATCAAAGTCTAAAAAGCCTTGTTTTAGCTCTCCTGAGGTGATTTTGTAAACCTTCATTTCCCGCTCCACTGGGTATCTTTACCTTCCAAAATTTGACTGGGATGAGTTCCTATCTTTAATCAAGTTCGGGGGCGGATCAAGTCGAGACCAATACACATAAGAATATGATTAGCATGAATTTGAATCACTTCGTGAACTCAACTTCAAGTTTAATCCTTTTCATTTTCTCCTCCTTCTGGAACTGGCTTAAATTCTTGCAGCTCATCATCCATTAGATAACGAGAATCCGAGTCAGACAATATACCGCGACTAATGTCAGACTCTTTCATTTTTGTAGTGGCCAAGCCTTTGTCTGTTGAACCTTTAGATTTCTTTCAAGCCTAATACGTTTGATCGTCATCAGAAAGATTTCTTAAATGGCTTCATCACACCAAGATCATATGACCTTTTGTCCAAGAGAGTTCTGGGTCACAGAGTCTGGCCTCCCAAAAAATCATTCGCGAGCACGTTGTAGATAAATAACATATAAGCCACTGGCAATAACAATCCCGGCTCCCACAATGGTCCATCTGTCTGGCAGTTCTCTAAATACTAAGAAGCCAATAATGGTGGCAAATACCAGTAAGCTGTAATTGAAAGGTTGTAGTATTGAGGCGGGGGCATACTCTAGGGCTTTCACTAATAAAAGCTGTGCAGCAACACTCATAATAGAAATCACGGCCAATAAAATCCATTCCTGCATGCTCGGCTCACGCCATACCGTCACACCAAAAACCGTTGCACAAACACAACCGACCAAGGCCATATAGAGTATGTTGGTATTAAAACCATCCCCTGCGGAACTCACCTGACGGGTCACCACATGATAACCAGCAAAACACAAGGCCGCAGTTAACGGTATCAGCGACTCAGATTTAAAAACTTCCAGCCCGGGTCGCAGGATAATCAGTGTTCCGATAAAACCGACACACACCGCCAACCAACATTTCAGACTTACCCGTTCCCCTAAGATGGGTGCCGCCAAGGCAATTGCCATTAATGGGAACACCGCCATCAGGGAATGCGCTTCTGCTAAGCCAAGATAACGCAATGCCAAATTGAAAATCGCAATCTCAGCAATGGACAATAAGGAACGTAACACCTGCAACTTAGGGCGCACCGAACGTAATGCATGACGAACCGTACTGTGACGTGACACCCAAATGATCGCAAACAATGCAAACACCCAATAGCGCACGAGTACCACTTGCGCCACCGACATATCCTGAACGAGGATTTTCGTCACGGCATCTTGTGAGGCGAATACCAACATCGCGGCTAGGCATAACAACACACCTTTTCCCACTAGGGTACGCTCCGCTTCCATGTTTAATGGGCTCATGTGGTTATTCGCCTTCTATCGCTGGTTTCATAATGGAGGATGTTCGGATTGTAGAGCATCTCAATAGCGTTGAGAATCTAGACTGCCAGCTTCATTTCCAACACTACAGCAGATTGGGTTGTTGGAAGCATTTTATCGAGTAGTATTGATATCTGGCCGATTCACTTTAAACGACCTATTTTGGTGCAAATTTGACGTATTTTGCCCGCCTGTTTTAGGACAAAGTCGGTAGAATCGAGTTTTACTATGGCCATTAGCGTAAGGAAGGCACATGGAATTCAATATCAAACTTATTTTTAGTGGCATCGCCATTGTATTAGCGATCATGGGATTTGTGCCTTATATTGTGTTAATTTTACGCGGTCAAGTGAAGCCCCATGTATTTTCGTGGGTGATTTGGGGTATTACCACTACCACTGTTTTCTTTGCCCAACTGGAAGCCGAGGGCGGTATGGGAGCATGGCCTATTGGGTTATCAGGGGTTGTGACGATTCTGATTGCCATATTGGCCTATACCAAACGCGGTGATGCCACTATCAGCAAATTGGATTGGGGCTTTTTGATCGTGGCCTTGGCCTCACTGCCACTGTGGTACATTACCAATGATCCATTGTGGACGGTGGTCATTCTCACCACTATCGATATGATCGGTTTTGGACCTACCTTTCGAAAGGCCTACTATCGCCCCTTTGAAGAAAGCCGAATTTTTTTCATTATCATGATTTTACGTAATGTGTGCTCTGTCGTGGCGCTGCAAGCCTACTCCATTACCACGGTGCTGTTTCCATTCTGCTTAGCGGTGGGCTTTTTGATTTTATTGATCATCCTGCAGCTGCGTCGCAGCGCGCTGTCTCAGCAAATGGCCTAATTTCATCAAGGATAAATTATGGGATAATTGGACCCAAGTGACCATTACCCCATATTTAAAAGAGTTGCCTCTCTTGTGGCTATTACTATCGACTATACAAGATGGAAGGTGCTGCGAATGCCTTCTTCTCGAAGCGGCGCTAATGCTTGATAGGCGTCGCTGTTGTACCAGTTTCTAGCACTTTCTTTATCAGGGAATTCAAGAATGGCTTTTGCTCTATGTTCGGTTGCCCCATGCAGTATTTCTGCTTCCCCCTTGGCAATAAATCGGCCGCCATAGGGCTCTATAGTAGCCTTTGCTTGAGCGCTGTACTCTGCCAATTTATCTTGATCAATTACCGTTGAATCTACGATCACAAAGCTAGTCATGTTTCTGTCTCCTTAAGACAAGTGAATAGGTTGACTTAGCTTAAGATTGTGTTGTTTATTTAACAATACCAACAAAATTAACAAAGTGTTTATATAAATGAACAATATAAAGCTCGCACCCTTGCTTCTCACCTTTGCAGAAGTCGCCTCCAAGCGTTCCTATACTGCTGCCGCCAAAAAGCTAGGCATTAGCAAGTCGGCCATTAGTCAACAAATCAAACGTTTAGAGGAGGCCATTGGTCAGCAACTTCTAATACGCAGCACACGAGGCGTCTTACTAACCGCAGCAGGGGAAACCTTGCTCGCTCGTAGTGAGTTATTAGATGAACAGCTTAATATGGCTTTCACGGAGTTAAACCAAATTAAGGACCAACCTAGCGGGCTCTTTAAAGTGTCCGTTCCGCCTTTTTCCGAAAAAGAAATTGTGATGCCCGCCATCCGGCAATTGTGTATCGAGTTTCCGCTGATCACCCCTGAGATTGTGGTGACCGCCAAATGGCAAGATCTGATAGAACATCAACTTGACGCCGCCATTTTTGGTGGGGATATTAAAGACTGTGACTATCGCGCTTTATCGGTCAGTACCGTATCAGAGATATTCTGTGCCTCACCGCGCTACACGGCCCAGTACGGCTTCCCCAAAAACTTAGAAGAACTCGCACAACACAAATTCATAGCGACGGCATGGCATAGACCCAAAATCGAGGTGTTTGATAACCACCTTGATAATAAACAAATGATCTCTCTCGACCACTGTGTCAAAATAAATAGCCTAGCCACAGGGCTTGAAGCGACATTACTCGACATGGGAATCGCCTTGCTACCCGAGTTTTTAGTGCAAAAGCATTTGCAAGACGGTGGCTTACAAAGAGTACTTCCAGAATGTCGCGGCAAGGATTGGCACTTTTATTTTTTACATCAATATAAGGGGGAAAAACCACTGCACGTCTCACGCTTCTATCAGCTGTATCGTCACTATTTTTTAAAAACGTGCGCAACGGATAAAGTGTAAGGCAAGCCATGGCTACTTATTTTCCATCATAAAAGGAGTAGATTTCGCGCTTTACTCTACTGGCTCATCCTTTAGAAATGCCTTCAGGTCTTCACTTGAGAACATTTCTTTTAAATCTTCATCCGTTAGTTCTGATCCTTTAGTTGTATTAATAACAACGCTTTCTCCATCTACCTCAATAGTGTGCTGCTCAAACTCCAAACCACTGTCGGCAGTGGCATCGGGGTCGTTGCAACCAACGATCAAAGTTAACACAGCAATCACAAAAATGAACTTCATGTCCTTTACATCCTTTTGCTTCCCGGAAAGATCGCCAGTCTAAATGATTAGACGCCTTCTTAATAGCAGGATAACAGGCATACAACAAGAGACGGATTCGTTCGCCTCTTTGTTTATTAAGCCTCTGCCTTTACTAAGCAATGGTTTCCTGAAGCTGTGTTGAAAGGGATTTTGCTTCTAGGGTTCGTTCATTGAGGTACTGTAATCGTTCGTTCACTTCCACCGCCAATTTGCCAATATCGATTTGCTTAGCGGAATTTTCGTTCACCAGTCGGTTAATTTCATTCACTTCGGTACAAGTTTCGGCCAGCGACTCACCCGTCTTATTCGTTAGCTCAACGGTGTTTTGCACAGAGCGAACGCTGTCGTCAATGTTGTGCACCGCTTCTGAGACCCCCTTTTGCAGGCCTTCTATCATGACTTGAATATCTTGGGTGGATTGTTGGGTTTTACTGGCAAGGTTACGCACTTCATCGGCAACCACAGCAAAGCCTCGACCTTGTTCACCCGCGCGAGCGGCTTCAATGGCAGCATTAAGGGCCAACAAGTTGGTTTGGTCGGCAATACTGCGAATCACATCCAGTACAGAGGAAATTTGTTCCGAATTATTAGAAAGCTGCTTGATCACATCAGCGGTAGAGGACACTTGGTGAGTCAATTCTTGTAGGACACTTTCCGCTAATTGCAAATTGTGCTGCCCTTGATTGGAGTCATCCACCAAGATGCCTACCTTTTGCGTGATAATGTCGGTGTTAGCAGCCACTCCTTGTATAAGCGGCGCACTATGCTGGCGGTGTTTGAGAATATCGGATAAATCTTGTTCTTGCTTATTAACAATCTGAAGCAGCGCATCAATGTTACTCTGTAGTGTAGTATCCACTGTTGCTATATCTCGATCTTCCTGTTTCGAAGATATTAGCTTGTGAACAACTCGATCAACCCAAAGTGGAAAGTCATCAGTCTTCGTTGGCAAGGTGAAATGAGGGCTATCGGGTAGATGTTGTGTCAGTTTGTCAGCAAGTAACTGAAAAAACTGATGTTGTTGGTGCCCTTTTTTTAGATAATTAAAAGTGAAAAACATAGCTAAGGCAGTGAGAAGCCAAACCAGTATTAGGTTGGCAAGCATTGGCATACTATCAGTCCAATTGAGCGATATTGTCAAAGCGATGGCAATGCATATTTCAGCAATCATCAATCCCGTAAACCATACTTTTTGTCTAACATTCATTATGCATTCCTATTTTTATTGTTGTTTATGATCCTTTTATAGAATTTGATAAAAACACAAAATAGATGCCATGAATAATTATTTATATGCTAACCAATTTACATTTTGAGATAGACACCGTATCCACCATCAAGAAGAGAAGAGCGTTAACAGATCGGCTTCTTGGCATTATTAATCAATTGGGCAGCCAAGCAAATGTTGTATGCCATACATCTGGATTGGGACTTAGCCAGTAACCCAAAGCACAGCATAGAACGAGCAAAAGCGATGTCCAAGGTTCGCCCCAGTCTGTCAGTTTTAGAGCGCTACCAAAGGAGCGCTTAACGCGCATTCCAGACAGTTCAATGCTGTATAATTCGTCAAGTATGAGGTGTATGGTCGCCCCTAAGAAGATAAATGCTCCTACTCCCCATGCGGTTTTCGCGTTCAGATCGAAGACATGGAACGAGATTGCGACCGAGATAACAGTAAACATTAGGTTAGCAAGCAGACTATGCAGTGTTCCTCGGTGAATGGTGAGCTGTTCAAACCCCCATTGTATCGGGAAGCGTACTAGGAGGTAGCCACCTAGCGCCAAGGCTAGCACTTGCCAATGGGGCAGTTGGTTCACACATAGAACGACCGTGAGACCTGCGACCAAGGCACCAAGCAAGCGAAAAACAATCCGAATGGCGATGGAGTCATCAGAGTCGATGTCAGGCAGCATCCCACCAAGCGTTCCGGCTAAGGCATAAAGAATGGTATCACTCATAGTCGCAAACCCCATAAGAAAGGCGCTTGCGGCGAGTGGTGCGCTGAGAGCTGCAGCCACAGTCACATGAGTTTTAAAGTCAGCCATTTGACGGTTCCTTATTACGCTGGTGTAAGGCGGGGGATTGTTTTTCAGACGGTGTATCGTTAGTGAGCGCATACTACAGGAATCTAATCTCAGAATAAAAGATGAGAAAATGTAAAGGAATAATAAACTTCTAAGCGTTTAGTTGGCCGCTTGGGCCTTTCATAGAGAGCCCACTTATCAAAAATAAAGGAGACAGACTCCTTTTTTGTTTATACTCTTGCTTAACATGGGCCTCATCAAAGCTAATAAGAGACAATGAATGGCAAAGCGTAAACGTAGTGTTTTAGGTAAGATATGGTTTGTTGTATGGCGTTTTTTTCTAGTTCTATTTCTCATCTTGTTGGTTTTTCGGTTTGTACCGCCACCAACCACGTCTTTTATGCTACAAAGCCCTTATCCAGTCACTCAACAGTGGATCAGTATCGATAAGCTGCCACCGTACGTGCCGCTCGCTTTCGTTGCCTCAGAAGATCAGCGGTTTCCATATCATTTTGGTATTGATTTTACGGCCATCGGTAACGCCATAAGCCAATACGACGACGGTGATGGCCTGCGTGGCGCAAGCACCATCACCCAGCAAACAGCAAAAAATCTTTTCTTATGGCCAGCACGCAGCTTTATCCGTAAAGGCCTTGGAGCCGTTTTGGCAGTCAGTCTTGAAGCCATCTGGGGCAGAAAGCGAATCTTAGAGGTGTACTTAAACATAGCGGAATTTGGTAAAGGTATTTATGGTATTGAAGCGGCTAGCCAGCACTATTTTGGCAAGTCTGCGAGTAAGCTAACCAAAGATGAAGCCGCACGGTTGGCGGTACTGTTGCCCAACCCTCGTGAACGCGACCCTAACCATTTAACCCCCTACCTTCTTAAAAGGGTCAATTGGGTGGAACAGCAAATGCAACAGCTTGGAGCAGGCTATCTTAAGCCTATTTTAGGGCGCTAGACTCTTACTCCCTCACGCAGCCGTTATATAGAAATGTCTCTATAACGGCTCTTTGCTGACCAGTCTCCTATTACTTTCCACCTTACCTCCATAGTCTTGACCCTGATTGTTCTATACTTAAGGAGAGCCAAAACTAATAAAGGAGGCTTGTTATGTATGAAAATATCGCTGTTCCTGTGGACTTAGCCCACGCAGACAAATTAGAAAAAGCGCTGAAAGTCACTGGGGATCTTGCCAAGCAGTACTCATCCAAGGTATTTCTACTCGCTGTTTCAACGTCTGCAGCAAATGAAGTTTCCCATGACCCTGAAGAGTTCCAAAGTAGGCTAGATGCTTTTGCCGAAACGAAAAAACAGGAATTTGGCGTTGAGTTTGTCGGCGTGGTGGTTCCTTGCACCGACCCTTCGGCCGATATGGATCACGTGTTAAATCATTGGCTACATGACAACCCTATTGATTTAGTGGTCATGGCGTCCCATGTTCCTAGTTTTAAGGATCATTTTTTCCATCCCCACGGCAGCTATTTGGCGTCCCATACGGACAAATCTATTCTGCTCGTTCGTTAATTTTTAGATTATCAGTTATCAAGAATTAGGGGCAAGGGAGCGCATATTACAGAGCGTTCTGACTACCCCTCTCACCACACCATGCCACATACCATAGCGTCAGACTATTGATCAAAAGCGCATCTAGTAATGCGTTATTTAATTTATATATACAGACAAGAAGACCTGATTTATAAAAAGCACAAAGCCAAACATCAATATCACTCTATTTTACGATCTCAATGTCTGGCTATGTATATTGAACTCTATTAACTAGTTATTTAGAGCTTTGTCGATGGCGTCTTGCAAGGTTGCCTCATCCACTGCGCCGCCAATAACCGTGGTATTTTTCACTGTAGCACCACTAGCGGGTGTAATGACAAATCCAGGCGTGCCTTGGAAACCAATCTGACGGGATAGCTGATCATTAATCATGATGGTTTTTTTATAAGGAGCATCTGAGACTTTCTTTAAAGGCGCTTTGAGAGCTTCTTTTGCTACTTTTTGGATATCGGCATTGGTCAATTTACCTTCATCATGACCCGTTGCGAAAATGCCATTATGGTAGCTAAGGTAGGCTTTAGCCCCTTTTTGCTGCCAAATTTCTAGACCCGCAGTCGCTGCCGTTGCGGAGGTTTCCCAGCGGGATGCAAAAATCGGCCAATCACGGAAAATAAACGTCACGTTAGGGTTGGCTTTCATGAGCTGTTCCACTTCAGGAGCCATTTTATGGCAATAGAAGCACTGATAATCAAAAAACTCTGTCACAGTCACCTTGGCATCTTTCGGCCCAATGTGTGGGATGCCATCAAGTTTCATTAAGTTAGCATGGGCCTTAACAGCCGATACAGTCAGAGCCGACTGCTCTGCTTCCTGCTGTTTCTTTTGAAGTTCTTGGCTCACTTGAACCAGAATTTCAGGGTGTTTTACCAAGTAATCGGCGGCGATTTTGCCAATCTGTTCTTGCTGATCTGGAGAAAACGTGCTGCTGTCACTAGCATACGCCATTGTCGCGGTTGCCATAATGGCTGTTGAGGATAAAACGGCTAATAGTTGTTTTTTCATACTGATATCCAATCATATTTACAAACATAAAGACCCATCAACTACCATATCGACGCAATAGCAGCAAAGCAACGCGCAATTGTGGAGAGATTGGGGTTCACTATGGGAGTATTTTTCGCCCTCCTGCGAATTAATAAGACTTTTATTCAGACCATTTGCTAAAATCCGCCCCATTCCTATTAGGTTTTACTTTAAAGGCAAGCTATGACCGTTCTTCTGATGACCCCACCCATGACCCAGTTAAATACTCCGTATCCAGCGACGGCCTATCTAACTGGTTTTTTGCGCTCTCGGGGCTATGAGGCGGTGCAGCGAGACCCTGCTATCGAATTGTTTCTAGAAATGATGACAGCCCCCGCTCTGGATATTATCCATCAGCATGTGGAGGCCAATTTTGAGTCTTTTGAGGAGGATGAGCTACCTGATGTGATCTTTACCTTTTTGGCCGAGTTTGATCGTTATCGTACTTGTGTCGAGCCAGTTATTCGCTTTTTACAAGGCAAAGATTCCAGCCTTGCCCTACGCATTATCTCACGTCGCTTTTTACCAGAAGGCCCAGCCTTCAATGTGATTGCGCAGATGGAAGCCATCTCGGGGGACATACTCAAAACCGCTTTTGGTGATCTTGGCGTCCAAGATAAAGCCAAGTATCTGGCGACTTTGTTTATCAACGATTTGTCTGCCGTGATTACTCAAGGAGTTGATCCCTATTTTGAGGTCAGTCGTTATGGTGAGCGGTTGGCGGCGGCCAATCCAAGCTTTGACGATCTATATAACACGTTAATGGGTGAACCGAGTTTTAGTTCTGAGATTCTAGAACAGCTCGTTGATCAATATCTAGAAGAAGCTCAACCCAGCGTCGTCGCACTCACCGTGCCTTTCCCTGGTAATATGCTGGGGGCTCTACGTATTGCGCAAACCTGTAAAGAGATTAATCCTGACCTGCCTGTGGTACTAGGCGGCGGTTTTGTGAACACTGAGCTACGCGCACTGAAAGACCCACGGGTATTCGAATTTGTCGATTTTATCTGTGTTGACGATGGCGAGCGGCCTTTTATGACTTTGCTGGAATTCTTTGATGGTAAACGTGAAATTGATGAGTTGGTGCGTACTTACTTTCTTGCAGAAGACGAAAACGGCGAGCCCTACGTGCACTATAACGAAAACGCCGAGTTACACGATATTCCTCAAACCGATGTCGGCACGCCGATATACGATGGCTTGCCGTTAACAGAATACTTGTCCCTGTGTGAAATGCTCAACCCCATGCACCGTATCTGGAGCGATGGCCGCTGGAATAAGCTGACCATTGCCCACGGTTGTTATTGGCGCAAGTGCAGCTTCTGTGATGTGACACTGGATTACATTGACCGCTACGATGCCGCTGGCGCCGATATTCTGGTGGATCGTATTGAAGAGTTGATAGAAGAAACAGGGCAAACGGGTTTCCATTTTGTCGATGAAGCGGCACCACCCAAGGCCTTATTTGCACTGGCAAAGCGTTTGATCGAACGGGGCGTAGTGATCAGTTGGTGGGGCAATATTCGCTTTGAGAAAACCTTCACCCCTGAACGCTGCCAATTACTGGCGGATTCTGGTTGCATCGCCGTGAGCGGCGGCTTGGAAGTGGCGTCCGACCGATTGCTTAAGCTGATGAAAAAAGGCGTGAGTGTCGAGCAGGTAGCCCGAGTGACCAAAGCATTCAGTGATGCTGGTATTCTGGTACATGCTTATTTGATGTATGGCTTCCCAACGCAGACCGAGCAAGAAACCATTGATGCGCTAGAAATGGTGCGACAAATGATGGGGCAAGGCTGTTTTCAGTCTGCTTTTTGGCACCGTTTTGCCGCCACTGCCCATAGCCCAATTGGCATCAATCCCGATGCGTATGGCATTACCCTTACCGAACGACCCCATATTTTGTTTGCCGAAAACGATGTGGATTTCACCGACCCAACGGGCACCGACCATGAGATGTTGGGAGATGGACTGCGCAAAGCGCTCTATAATTATATGCATGGCATTGGCTTTGATCAGCCAATGAGTTTTTGGTTTGACCAACCCGTTGCCCACACTAAGGTAAAAAAAGATCTGATTTCTAGCGCGGTAAACGATTTGATTGTCACTAGTTAACACAACTGCGCGAACTGAGATCCCCTTACAGCATTTGGAAGAGGATCTCAGGATTAAGCAGGATTAAGTGTTGAGTTAGAGCACCTGCCAAACACGAATAATCACAGCGGGATCTTTATCATAATCCTTTGCTCTGTCTACTGTTCCTAAGAAAATGGCTTTATTCATCCATTCGTAAGGACTACCGAGGGGAGCTTCAAAGCTTAACACGCTTTTGGCATAACGATTTTTAGGGTTTTCTTTGGTTGGTTTTGGGCTAATAATCGCTTTATTCTGTACTAAAATAATATAGCCATCATCGGTTTTAAGAGCATATTTTGCATCTAACTCTTTACTACCGTCTGGGCGACCAAGTTGCCAATCACCGCCACCAGAAAGAACCTTTCCTTTTAACGATGGGCCTTTAAATTCTCCCCCCGTGATCCAAATAATGCCTCGTTCACCATATTTACTCTGGCCAACGGTTACTCTTGCTTTATCTATCGTCACACGAGCTTCATAAACGAATTTTGTTGTAAAGCGATCATCTCTATTGGGGTTGTCACTAGCGGCTAACGCACTGACACTAATAAGAAGAGATATCGAGAAGATGGTAAGTGCATTGATGATTTTTAGCATATTGATTCTCCATTTTTGTTTTTATTGTTATCCATTTTTGCTGCCCTAAGTTAAAAGCTACCTTTATGAGCAAAAAGCATTTTCACAATAGATGGTGGATGTTGATTTTAGCAATTGTTTAATCGATCAAATGTTTGTTGATTTTTGCGATAGCAGTTGAAAACAGGTAATGGACAGCTCTAAAGCGCTTTTTATATCGCTACGATATGCCGATGAAGTCGAATTTGCAGGTGACAGATTTGACGTCACTTGTGAAGACCTTGTTGTCCCAACAAAGCCTAGCAGTATTGCGATATGGTTTGGTTTATGGGCATGTAGCGACTAACAACATATGCGCTGAAGAGTGGCATGCTCTGTCATGGTCTGAACCCATCGTCCCATGTCGACAAAACATCACCTTATTTTTTCCACGATATTCGTTCAGTACTTGTTGTAAAAAATAGTTCAATACCATATTGTTTAATATATAAACAATTTAGATTGTCTTACCGATAAAAAAACAGCCAGATGCCATGTCTGGGTGGCGTATCAAATAACAACAATAAGGTGGAAATAATCATGAAAATTTTAGCCGCTATCGCACGTGAAACCGGAAAACCCTTCAGTGTCGAGCACATTGAGATTGAAGAACCAAGACAAGACGAAATCCTTGTTAAAGTCGTCGCTACTGGGGTTTGTCATACAGACCTTGTGGTTCGTGACGGCATGATGCCGACGCCACTACCGGCGGTATTAGGCCACGAAGGCGCGGGGATTGTTGAAAAAGTAGGAGCCGGTATCAGCAAAGTCAAACCTGGTGATCATGTGGTGATGACATTCAACTCATGTGGTACTTGCCCAAGTTGTAAAAATCACGATATCAGCTATTGCCATGAATTCTTTCCACGCAATTTTGAAGGAGCAAGAAGCGACGGCTCCAGCGCCTTGAGTCAAGATGGCACCCCCATTACAAGTAACTTTTTTGGGCAATCATCCTTTGCTAGCTATGCAATTTGTAACGAGCTGAATGTAGTAAAAGTCCCCGCCGACATAAAACTTGAGCTATTAGGCCCCTTAGCCTGCGGTATTCAAACTGGTGCTGGCTCCGTCCTAAATGCTTTGCAAGTCTCTCAAGGTGACAGTTTTGTGGTATTCGGCACGGGATCAGTAGGGTTATCCGCTATCATGGCGGCAAGCGCCGTTTCTGCGACCACCATTATCGCAGTGGATATGAATGATGATCGCCTAGCACTTGCGAAAAGTTTGGGGGCCACTCACACCATTAACCCCAGCAAAGTAAACAGTACCGAAGAAATCCTCAAAATCACTGGCTATGGGGCGAAATTTGCTCTCGACACCACGGGGATTCCTGCCGTCATCAAAGGCGCAGTAGAAAGCCTTGCACCAAAAGGCACCTGTGGCATTCTCGGTGCCTCTGGACCAGACACGGAAATATCGTTCAATGAAACGCATTTTATGAGTGGCGGTCGACGCTTAATGGGAATCGTGGAAGGGGAATCGAATCCTGATGTCTTTATTCCTGAGCTGATTCGACTCTATCAAGCTGGCAAGTTTCCCTTTGATAAATTGATCAAGATGTACGATTTTCAAGACATCAACCAAGCCGTTGAAGACTCTGAATCAGGCGTGACCATTAAGCCTGTTGTAACCATGCCAGCCGCCTAGTCACAATCAGACGGATCAAATCAGCAGAACACCGCTAACAGAAATGAAAAAGCGCCAACTCAACCAGAGCTGGCGCTTTTTATTAAGAAACGGTATTCCAAGGCAGTTGTCCCGGTGCGGCATCAACAAAGTTGAAGTACTGCTCTAACTGATCAATAAGATCTCGAATCACTTCATCTTTGCTACAGCCATAAAGCTCGTAACCCAACGCCCCATTACGAATGTACACATCCGCTTGCCAATGGGTGTCATAGTTTGATTTGTCACTATGGGCTTCGGGGATTTGGTGTTCCGTCGCCAACACTTGATAGAAAAAGTCCAGTTTATCGTCATGCTCAAGTTGGAAGGTAACACCATTCTCTTGCGTGGTAATGTTGGCTTTCCAGTCATGGATCGCCAGTTCTTTTTGCACTTCTTCCATCGCTGGCACGACCACTTCTTTAATAAAGTGGCTCACCTTGGCCTGTCCAGGAAACTTAAACAACGTACTAAGACGTTTGCGCCAGCTCCCCTCGCGACTAAATGCACGCCCAGGGACCGCAGCGGCTTCTACTGAGGCCTCACGATGTCCCTCAATAACCAATGCTCGCCATAATCCAACTGCCGCTAACAGCATAATGATGGCAAAAGGAAAGGCTGCCAGCACACTCATGGTTTGCAACGCACTTAAGCCTCCGGCCAACAACAAGGTAGCGGCAATCACACCTTCAAGAGAGGCCCAAAAGACGCGCTGCCAAATGGGGGTTTCTAGGGCGCCGCCAGATGCCAACGAGTCAACGACTAAGGATCCAGAGTCCGATGAGGTAACAAAGAAAGTGATAATCAAGAAAACGGTGACGACAGATAAGAAAGTAGACCAAGGCAACAAATCATAAAACTGAAATAATGCCACCGAATGGTCTGCCTGTACTTCGCCAATCAACACATCCTTACCCTGCTCCATAATCAAATACAAAGCAGTGTCGCCAAAGATAGAAAACCATAAAAAAGTAAATATGGTCGGCACGGCAAGCACACCAAAGATGAACTGGCGGATGGTACGACCACGGCTAATTTTGGCAATAAATAGCCCAACAAAGGGCGCCCAAGCAATGGTCCATGCAAAAATAAACAGTGTCCAGTTACCAATCCAATCACTTTGCGTGTATGCCTGCAGGTTAAAGGTACGCCCTACAATGTTGCTCAAATATGCCCCTGTGTTTTGCACGAAGGCATCGAGAATATGAATGCTAGGACCGACAAAAAATACAATGACCATAATGAATACGGCTAACCCCATATTCAAAATCGATAAGTTTTTCACTCCTTTATCCATACCCGCCACAACTGAAGCAATCGCCGCTAGGGTAATCAAACCAATCGCAATCACTTGTACTGTCGTACTAATAGGAATGCCTTCCCAAAGGTAATGTAAGCCTGCATTAATCTGCGTCACAGATAATCCAAGTGTCGTCGCTAAACCAAACAAGGTGCCGAGAATGGCAAACACATCAACAGTATGACCAATAGGGCCATAAATACGATCACCAATCAGCGGATAAAGCGCCGAGCGTACAGACAATGGTAAACCATGACGAAATGCAAAATAGGCAAGTACCAGCCCCATCAGACCGTATATACCCCAAATATGTAACCCCCAATGGAAGTAAGCGATTTGCATCGCCTCACGAGCCGCATCAATGGTTTCAGCGGTGGCATTAGGTGGTTGAGAGAAGTGTAATACCGGCTCAGCAACACCAAAAAATAACAGAGCGATACCGTAACCAGCGGAGAAAAGCATCGCAAACCAAGCAGGAAAGCTGTATTCCGGATCGGCGTGATCTGGCCCTAAGCGAATATTGCCCCAGCTACTGAAGCCAATACAAACCATAAACACGAGAAAAATCGCGGTGGCCAACATATAAAACCAGCCGAAGGTTTCAGTCATCCATGACAACGCACTTTTGAATGCCTCTCCAGCAAGTTCTGGGTTACTCAGTGTTCCGACGATGAGTAATAGAGTGATAATAACGGTGGGAATAAATACCGGCAGCAATACTGCCCCCGATAACGTTTTCTGCGAGTTGGTCATAAAGTGATCTCCTATCCATATGCCCTGACAGCCTTATATGGATAGTAACGTACATAACCTTATGGATCCCCCAAACTGAGCCCCTTGTTACTATAAGATACAAAAAAACCAGTGCTAACATAATCAGTTAGCACTGGCTTAGTCTTATTCGTCATCGACTTATAGGCTTATTCACACCTTTTCTTAATGTTGAGCAGCCGTTTTTTGCAGAGCTTTCATTTCATCATGACACTCTTGCATTTTAACTTTAATACGGCGCAGCGTGACCTCACAGTCTTGGGGTTGGTTTCTCACTAGAGCATGGTCGAGTTCTTCTAGAACCTTATCTTCTAATTCTTCTAGCTGATCAATATAAGTAAAGGCAGAGGAATCGCCAGAGATATTAGATAACAACTTCGTATAAGTTTGGTGTGCTTTGACCAATGTACTGTTATCGAGCTCTACTTCTCCTTGTTCATCAATGGCAAATGGCTGTAAATCGGTAGCAGCTTCTTGTTTCGCTTTGATCATACGATCAAAGAAGGCTTGGTACATTGTGTTACCCAGTTTGTTTTTTGCTTCTTGGTAAAATTCGATACCGCCATTCATGACTTTTATAATATCTGTAATATGGTGGACATGAGTAGTTTGATTTTGCATGCTTGCCTCCTAAGCTCAATAGCTCCTTGTTAACGTTTCTTGCCTTCCGCTTTCATAGGCAACGTATTAACCGTAAGAGTTGGCGATAGCGCATTAGAAAACAACCGTATTTCGAAGAACACATCTTAACTGCATATTTTCTACAAGATACGAAGAGGCTTTTACAAAGCTCATACGTGTTATATATGTGCTAAACGACAAAACAGGCTAGAGTGACTTATTTTGATACAGCGCTGGTGTAACGCCGAGCGCATTTTAAAAGTTTGTATTCATATGGCTTTGATCACAGAACCCGTAATACAAGGCAGCATGGGCGGGAATATCATCTTGGTTAAGTCTTTGTTTAAATGACCGCTATACCACTATATTGAACAGCCTCTTGAGCGCTTTTTCTCCCTGATAAGTCACTAACACTTCTCTAAAGCCATTCACTCGGCTGATCCAACCTTTACGTTCAAAGTGGGTAAAAAGCGCTGCGCCAGCATAACCTCCTAAATGATACTTTCTCTCGCTCCAATCTAGACAAGCACTGCATTTTTTGCGTGTGGTTTTTTCGTCCAGTGCGATCCCAAGTTTCTCAAATTGCTGTTTGCCTTGCACTGTTAAACTTTGCCCTTCAATATCAATCCATTTATTGATGAGCATAAATTCGTAGATATTTACAGCGATTTCACCTGCTAAGTGATCGTAGCAAGTTCTCGCTTTTCTTAATGCTATTGGTGTTTTGTTTGTAAACGGTTCGACTTGTTTCCAAGAAGCTCCCATTAACACTTCAAGCAATTCTGCTGTTTCAATCCCCTTAAGCCTGTAATAACGATGTCGTCCTTGCGCGACACAAATAATAAAATTTTCGTTTAAAAGACGTGATAAGTGCGCACTTGCTGTAGATGACGCAATATCAGCAACAACACTCAGCTCGGTCGCTGTCCATGCACGACCATCCATTAAAGCACACAGCATTTTTACCCTAGAAACATCTGACATGACGGTAGCTAAGGCTGCTATAGAATTTTCAAGCTCACTGCCACTATCATTTTTTATACTATTAGTAGGTTTTATTAAAGGACGACTTGCCATTTATGAGTAACCTTATCAGCCAAACTAAAGTGATCTGTGACAAGAATCAAACGGTTTGCATGATCGCTATATTGAGTCATGATATTGATACCGTTTTCAGCC
This sequence comes from Marinomonas spartinae, assembly GCF_900089775.1. Lineage (GTDB taxonomy): Bacteria > Pseudomonadota > Gammaproteobacteria > Pseudomonadales > Marinomonadaceae > Marinomonas > Marinomonas spartinae. The sequence continues at coordinate 469,730 of NZ_FLOB01000001.1, read as the reverse complement.
AATATAGACGTAATTTTTCCAAGCTCTCCCGGGTGATCTTGGTTTAACTTTCTTATCAAAGGGATGTATACACCTTCTACTTGGAGTCCCTCTTGCTCTAACACTTTTTTAGCTTTCCCCCCATCTTCGACAAGAAAATGTGCGTGACTTAGATCATTAATAGTAAAAACACCGCCACCTTCTAAACCAATACCATTTTGACCAAGGGTCTTACCTAAAGTTGCTAACTCACCAGGCACATTTTTTAAAATAACATGAATATCAAACATCAATGAATCTCCTCAAGATTTATACTGAATAGTCTTTGGTTACTTGCGCTATACGTATTCGATAAGAAGAAAAAATAGATGCTCGCCCCTCTGCTTGAGCTAACTTATGCAGACGATTTTCCTTCCAGAGACGGATCGAATCTTCATCTTCCCACCAAGACAGTGACATGAACTTTTCAGGGTTAGCCAAGCTTTGAAAACGCTCTATAGAAATAAAACCTTCAATATCAGCCAACAGAGGCTTGAGCTCTTCTGCTAGTTCAAAGTAGCGAGCTTGTTTTTCTGCTATTGCATTTGCTTCAAAGATTACTGCAATCATTAGATTTCCCATCAAATATTAAACAGAAGATAAGACTATATCGACTTTGAAGAGGATTACTTCGTCCATGATCGAAATGTCGTGAGGGAGGCATGAGTAACACATGAAATAGGTCGAGAACACTACGAGAGTATCGTCTTCACGCTGATGATTCTTTTTTATTAGTGAGAACTAAATCCAATACGGAGACCATAAGACACAAAAAAACGCTGTCATGCTAACCCCCTTTAAAGTAAAGGTCTCATCGCAAGCGAAAAAAGGCAATGTGAGAAGCACATTGCCTTTATAGAGCAGAACCAGTCAGGCTCCTAGAGCTTGAAGCGGAGCGTTAAATCCTGCAACGTCTGACTTAATCGAGATAATTCTTCACTGGCTTGTGATGTTTCTCGTGCACCACTTGCGGTTTGTTTCGAGATATCACGAATGGTCACCACACTTTTACTAATTTCCTCAGCCGCCACGTTTTGCTGCGTGGTTGCAGAGGCTATTTGCGTATTCATATCGGACAAATAGGTAATCGAGCTGGTAATTTGTTGCAATGCGTCGTTTGCTTGCTCACTTCTTACCACCGTTTCTTCTGCGGTTTTCTCATTTTTTTGCATTGCCTGAACAGCAATAGATGCTTTTTGTTGCAGGCCCTCTATGAGCGCAGCAATTTCTTCCGTCGCATTTTGTGTACGCTGAGAAAGGTTACGTACTTCCTCTGCCACCACAGAGAATCCCCGACCTTGCTCGCCCGCTCTGGCCGCCTCGATAGCGGCATTCAGTGCCAGTAAGTTCGTTTGCTCAGCGATACTTTGAATGACATTGATCACGGTAACCGCATTTTTCGACTCATCACTCAGCGCCTCAATTTGAATGGCAGACTGGGCGATTTCCTGAGCCAATCCAGACACCGCTTCTTTACTGGATGTAACAATCACACTGCCTTTTTCAGATAGTTCACTCACCTCTTTGGCAGAGTTAGAGGCACTTTCTGCATTTTTGGCTACGTCATTTATGGTTAACGACATTTCTTCCAGTGCGGATGCCATTTGATCGACCTCTTGCCGTTGACTCTCAACACCAGAAGCGGTTTGCCCCGTCACCACAGAAAGTTCTTCTGATGACGAAGCCACTTGATCAGCACTTGAACCAAGCTGAGAGACAATATCACGAAGTCCCGCGATCATTTGCGCTAAAGAAGCCATTAGATGCCCCACTTCATCACCGGAGCTTTTTCCTTCTAATACAAATGTTAAGTCACCGTTTGCGACTCTCTCCGCCATTTCTTTCGCTTTTTGCAGTGGTGGAACAATTAAATGGCTAATGAGCCAAGCGGAGAGCAATGAAATTATGATGGCAATGGCACTAACAATAATAGACAAGGTTGAGATTTCTTTCTGCAAAGCGATCATTTCCTGTTTTTGCTTCGCACGGCTCTCTTCTGCCAAAGCAATAACCGATTGCGCCGTTTTAATCATTGTCTCACGTCCGACGGATTTCTTATGGTTTATGTCCACATAAGTACTCAACGCTTTCTCATATTGACCCACTTGTTGCATCGTACTCATTAATTGGGACTGACCTTCAGACGTGCTAAACATCCCTTTTAACCTAGAAGCAATATTTTTAATTTTCTCAAGTTCCTTTTTGGCAAGAACAATATTCGATGGATCGCTGGTAAGAATAAAATTCTTTTCATGAATACGCGTTTTTAGTATATCAAGAGCCAATTCTCCTTGAATTTTCGCAGCCTCAGTGGCTTGCATAATACTAGAGGTATTCTCCTGACCCATCTGTGATATCTGATTGACAGCACCTCCCGCCTCATTGCGCATCGCTAACATAGCTTGCTGGCTTTGCTTATCAAGCTGAACAAACTCAGAGAAACTTTTCCGGTAATTCGATATTTGCTGGATAATCTGGCTCATTACTTTATCGTGATCCGTTCCTTGAAATATAGGCTTTAGAGCTTGAGCTTCTTGATCCGCCTCATCTAAGGCTTTATTGAACTTATCAACGTATTCGCTTTGATTTCTAGCATCATAATTTTTTTCCTGAATGCGAGCGGCTTGTAAACGTTTTACAATACGATTAACCGTATCTGCCGCCGTTATTTTTTGCTGTACAATATTATTCCCATAACTATTGAGAATCACTAAGGTTATGATACTGATAATAACAAGACCAAAACCAAGCATTAGTTTATACCTAACGGAAAGATTGGCTATTCGAAGATAACCAAATAGGTTTTTCATATATCACCTTTTATTTATATTGATTAATTTAAAAGACTTACCCTTTGTTTGAAAATAAAAATCCATTTCTTTCCATTTAAGGAAGATATAAGCAAACCCTCTTATCCCAGCATATGGATAAAAGTATGCAATTCGGTATAAGCAACGAATGAGAATAGTGATTATATTAACGAGCGGCTTAACAGAGAACACACGTTTTATTTCATATCCTTAGCAGACCTCAGAGCAAACGTCACTCGTCGTTGCGATATGTCAAAAGAATCTACATCCCTTTAGCATTGCGCCTTAATTAACGGTGTTTCTGAAAATCAAAGAAAGCGTGTTTTTATCTTAATTAAAATGACTAACATTATCTAAAATAACATAATCGAAATCCAAGACAAGAATATAAGGCCTCTTCAATCACATAACACTATAAACATAAAATACATATAGCATTGATTCATTTACAAAAATAAAATAACAATAATAAAATCGACACAATTTGAAAAAAATAATGATTTTTAAAAACGAAGCTATTAGGAAGACAGTCCCCACTGTGAGTAAATAGTACTGTGGTGCAAATAGTATGGACTACTGGACAAGCTTTTTTGATATTTACCTTTAAAGTGGAGGTGAGCACTCGAAAATGTGCTTAACCCTATTCTATAACAATAGTAACACAAGATGGAGTTTGTTATGAAAGCAGCTGTAGCCAGTAAATTTGGTGCCATTCTAAAAATCGAAGACGTTGTCAAACCGAAGATTGAACCACACCAAGTTCTTGTCAAAATACACGCTTGCGGTGTATGCCATACGGATTTACACGCTTGCCATGGTGATTGGCCCGTTAAACCAACCCTACCTCTTATTCCTGGTCACGAAGGAGTAGGCGAAATCGTTGAAGTAGGCAGTGCCGTATCGCATCTTGCCCTAGGAGACCGAGTGGGTATTCCTTGGTTATACAGTGCCTGCGGACACTGCGAATACTGTTTAACGGGTAACGAAAACCTCTGTTTATCACAACAAAACGCAGGCTATTCGGTCGATGGTGGTTACGCGGAATATTGCGCTGCTCATGCAGAATACGTCGTCAAAATGCCCGATGGATTAGGTTATGTGGAGGCGGCACCGCTATTTTGTGCAGGCGTAACAACTTATAAAGCCCTCAAGGTATCAGGGGCAAAACCAGGCGATTGGGTGGCGCTATTTGGTGTTGGTGGACTAGGACATTTGGCCGTTCAGTATGCCGTTGCCATGGGCTTTCGTGTGGTTGCGGTGGATACGGGCGATGCTAAACGTGAATTAGCCATGTCCCTCGGCGCCGAATGTTTCTTTGACTTTAAAACCGATGACGTGGTGGAGGATATTCTGGCAAAAACCAATGGAGTCCACGCAACCGTCTGTACGGCAGTGAGTAAAGCAGGCTTTAGACAGAGCTATGATGTTGTTCGCCGAGGCGGAAAGTGCGTCTTAGTTGGCCTGCCACCGGAAGATATGCCGCTGCCTATTTTCAATACGGTGTTAAACGGCGTAAGCGTTGTTGGCTCAATTGTCGGTACTCGTAAAGACCTCGAAGAATGTTTAGAATTCGCAGCTCGTGGCAAAGTCAAAGCCATCATCAAAGAGAAATCTCTTGAAGACATTAACGACATCTTCGCCGATATGGAAAAAGGGGAAATTACCGGCCGTATTGTCATGTCGATATAGCGTTTTCAATTGACTTGAAAATACATGAGCCGCTAAAAAGCCAGCCAATTTTTGGGTTGGCTTTTTTATACAAGTGACCCACATAGTCGCACTCAATATGCCCTTTCATGCCCTTTAAAGAGACAACCGCGTTGATGCTTTTAGTTCTCGCAATGACATATTTGAGGCAATGGCAGAAACCCCTGGTAACTTACGCAATACTTGGTCGACAAAACGCCTGTAATCATCCAAATCTTTGGCAACCACTTGCAGCAAAAAATCTGCTTCGCCAGTGGTATTATGACAGGACAATACATTGTCACATTGTTGAATCATGTGTTCGAAGGTTTGCGTCGTGTCGGCATCATGCTGATTACAGGTAAGTTGAACAAATGCCATCACCCCAAAGCCCAATTTACGGCGATCAAGACTTGCCTGATAATCGGTAATAATTCCCTCTTCCTCTAAGCGTTTTAAACGTTGCCAACAGGGCGTTTCGCTACAACGCAATGCTGGCGATGATCAAGTCAGGAAAACTCAGTCCAGAAAAACTGCTGGAAAGAACTATCAGCTTAGAAGAGTCGATTTCAACATTGACCAATATGGATACGATCAATCCACCTGGCGTCACAGTGGTCACTCCATTCTAACCGTCACAGGAAACCTTCTTATTCGCTTTATTTGCAACCAAAAACCATGGCAAGATAGTGGTTATTGAAAGACATAAAAACCATCTTTGGAGAACAATGCTATGGGACATCTTCACACAGGATCTTGTTTATGTGGTGCGGCTAAATTTGAGTTAGACGGTGAGTTTAAAAAATTCTTCTTATGTCATTGCAGTCGCTGCCGTAAAACCTCAGGCTCGGCCCATTGTGCCAACCTATTTGCTCCAGGTGCGACCATAAAGTGGTTAAGCGGTGAAGATAAGCTGAGCTACTATCATTTGGAAGGCTCCCACTTTGCCCGTACCTTTTGTTCTGTTTGTGGTTCTAATGTCCCCACAGACGCTAAAGCTCGCAGCCTAGTCGTTGTACCTGCTGGCTGCTTGGATACGGATGTTGATATCACAGCTCAAGCGCATATTTTTACGGGCAGCAAAGGCAATTGGGACGAAGGTTTGGATAAGGTTCCCTCTTTTGAAGGCATGCCAACCTAACCGTCAGTCCACTAAATCCTATTCACCTTCACCGTAAGGCGAAACTGCAGTAAAAATAAAGGTCCGTTTTCTACTCTAATCGTTAAAGCAGAGAGTGGACCTTTAATAAGCGGGAAACTAGCCACTTTTCTATACCAGCGTATTCCGACTAATACACATCCTCTAAATACCGTCCTTGTGTTGTCAGTTCTAGCAATAAAACATTCTGAACAGAAGGAAAGAAAATGCGTTGACATATAAATTTGCTAGCTAAATTGCGCTCTTAGTTACGATTTCTCAAATAAGGAATAGGCGCAACCAAAGCACTTATCACACAAAACAAGAGATATTTCCCCATCACTATCTATAATTAAAAAATCATAAAACTATAAAAACTATAAAAGCTTTATTAAGGGGGATATATGGGACTCAAGCATATGAGTGTCCGACGTCAATTAATTGCTCTGATCTTCAGTGCAGTGATTGGCTTAATCGTATTAGTGGGGTTAGGATTATTTCAAACCAAAAATATTTACGAAGCTTCTAACCATGTTAATGTAAAAACCGTTCCATCAATTCAAGTGATGCTTAACATCAGCCGTGCCATCAGCGACGTACGCCGCTTATCCTATGTGCATGTATTACGGAACGACGAAAGACAAAAGAAAAAAGTGGACGATCAGCTAAAAGCCCAAGTGGCAAAAGTTTACAAAGCGTTTGATAGCTATAAACCGCTTATTAGTGATAAAGAAGACGCCACGCTTCTCAACAATGAAATCAAAGCATTTGAGGTCTACAACGCGAAACGCGAAAAAGCGATCAATCTATCGCGCAAAAACATGCAATCTGCAGCAACAAAAGTCTTGCTCTATACCGCACCGGAAGCCGAGCAACTCACCCAAGCACTGAACAAGCACATCGCTTACAACCAAAAGTTAGGCGACGCCGGCGCACAAAAAGCGGTGACTACCATCTGGCAAGCTGTAATCGTACAAGCATCTATTGCGGTGATTGTTATTGTGGTGGTCTTCATTGTGGGTATCACGATATTGCGAAATATCATGAAATCACTAGGCGGCGAACCTAAAGAAGTGGCAGAAATTGCCAATCAAATTGCCCAAGGCAACACAGACATTATCATTGAGCTGAATGACAGTGATAACACCAGTTTAAAAGCTAGCATGAAAACCATGGCAGACACGATTCAGGAGATAGTCATGGACCTTACAGAGAAAATGTCTCGCTTGGCGGAAGGTGACCTACGGATACGAATTACCAAGGACTACATTGGAAATTTCTCGGCGATCAAAAGCAGCACCAACGGCATGATCGATCAGATTAAAGACATCATAGTAGAAACCCAAAGCGCCACAGATCAGATGGCTGCGGCCAGTGCTCAAGTGAGCATTACCGCGCAAAACCTATCGAGCAGTGCGTCGTCTATGGCGGATAATTTGGAAAATACGACGGTAGCCATTGAAAGCATTTCCACCAGCATCAGCCAAAACTCCCAAAACGCCACATCAACCAACGAAATCGCGCTAAATGCCAGTCAGAAAGCGGCGCAAGGCGGTGACGCAGTGGATGAGACCATGAGTGTGATGAAAAACATTGCCGATAAAATCAGCATCATTGAAGACATTGCAGAACAAACTAACTTACTGGCATTGAATGCGGCGATTGAGGCGGCTCGTGCAGGTGAGCAAGGTCGAGGGTTTGCCGTCGTTGCCGACGAAGTGCGCGCCTTAGCGGCGAAAAGTCAATCGGCAGCACAAGAAATCAGTGATATCACTCACAATAGTGTGCGAATCAGTGAGCAAGCGAGTAACTTATTAAAAGAAGTCGTACCGCAAATTCATCAAACATCGGAATTAATTCAATCCATCGCGAACGTGAGTATGGAACAAACCCAAGGGGTAGAACGTATTAATCAATCCGTGCAACAGCTTGATAACATCACACGCCAAAATACCGATGGCAGTGAACAACTCACAAGCACCAGCGAGCAGATGACGATCCAAGCTGAGCAACTTAAACAAATGATGGGCTTCTTTAAAATTCACTAACCTTTTTAGCCACATGGCCAGACAGTGCAAGCTCTCTGGCCATCTTTATAGCCCATTTTTTATGGCCAGAGAAGGCCTGCTCTAAACAAATGATGGTTCTTTGTTATTTAGCCCAAGCCATACAGGGTATGACTCAGGCTAAAACAATATGGAACCCTTAACGTTTTATTGCTAGTAGTTTGTCAAAGTCTCGTTAATACACATCCTCCAAATAACGCCCTTGTGCTTTCAGCGCGTCAACGTTCGTTTGCAGTGGCTCTAATATGTCGTTGAGTGCTTGAGTCACGCCATTTGCCATGCCTCGACCACCGCACACGAGAATTTGCGCGCCTTGCTCCAGTAATTGCCGTACAGTTGTCTGATCCTGCAAAAGCTTATCCTGTACATAAGCTTTTTCTGTTGTTTGATCTTCTCCCTGTGAAAAAGCAGTCTGCAACCCTGTCAAACGCTGGTCATCAAGGTATCGAGTCAAGTCTGGCTGATAAAGAAAATCCACTTTTTGATTACGCCCGCCCCAGTAAAGAAACATCGGATGACGCTGAGTATTTTGCCGAATAAAGCCAGTTAATGGGCCAATACCTGCCCCAGCGCCAATCAGTATCACCGGATGACGGCCAACAGCGGGGCGAAATTCTGGGTTATGACGAATGAATCCTTCAATACAATCACCTAATTGTAAGCCATGTAAATAACTGGAACAGACACCATTGGGTTGCTTGCGAACGCAAATCTCCAACACATCATCCGTTGTCGAAGACGCTAAGGAATAAAATCGCGCGCTCGTCTCTTGTGGTGGCATCACTCCCAGGAGGTCACCCGCTTCGAAAAAAGGTAAAGAATGAGTTCCCGCCGCACGAAAGCGTAAGATACTCGTGGCCGCATGACCATTGACCCCATAATCTTCACGCCCAACCAATGCCAGCGTTTGTGTAACAGTAGGCTGCGGATGATAGGACAACGCCAGAGGCCACCCCGTCAAATCGGCAATCGTTTTGCCCCATTCCCTAAATTGCTCAGCAGAACTTCGATTAATCAACTCGGTATGACACAGAGGCGTAAGGCCTTTCTGCTCTAAGGCAGTGGTGACATCCAAAGCAAACTGACAAAAATTGGGAAACTGTCGGTCCCCAAACCCCAATACAGCAAACCGGAGCGAAGCATTGCTCTTAAAACATTTTAACTTGTTCATAAATTGCTGTGCCGTCGTCGGAGCGTCCCCATTGCCATAAGTCGAAGTCAAAATAAAAAGCGTATCGGCCTGAGGATAGTCCTCCACCAACTGGTTCATTTGCGCACAGTGAACATGCCGTCCAGCCCGAATCAATTGGCGCTGCAAATCCCGAGCAAACCCCCATGTCGTTTGACCCTCCGTGCCAACCAAAAGAATGGTGTTAGCTTCTTTGCTCGGCGTATTCACCAGGTCCCCTTTCTTCACTCGACGCTTTCTCCACCAAGCCAACACACCGGTGTAGGACAATACCGGAACAGTCAATGCACTCGCCCCGAGAATAAGACCAAGCCACCAAATTCCTTGCCCCGTGTGTAAACGGATGATCCATTGCTGAAATACCCCCATCGGCGGCAAACGGGTAAAGTTCAGCAGAGTGCCCGTCGACTGATCCACAAAGCCAGCCCCTTGTTCTGTCGTCAATGTATAAAAATCTTGGAGGTCGCCAGGATAGGGAAACACCAGTTCATGTAAGGAGGTTAAATCAATATTTTTTAACGCAATCAGTGAGCCTACCGGAGCAGGTTGGCCCCCTGACACGCTGGACGGAAAGGAAGGGGGAATAAAAGTATGATCCTTAACAAAGCCAAAACGCATGGCTGACATATAACTCCCTGTCAACGAGGAAAGCAATAACCCCAGCACAGCGAACCGAGCCAGTTCCGAGTGAATACGCTTTACACCGTTACCTTTAATCGGTTTGATAAGGGCTTTCCATCCACCGAGCCGACGCACCAATAAAAAGACACCTGACAGGCAAATCAACACCATAACCAGTGCTACTCCGCCGGCCAGTTTTCGCCCCGTATCGTGCAGTAAAAAGGAGCGATGCATGTCTTCAACCCAACTCATAAAAGCAGAAGGTTGGTAGGGGCCTATACTCTGCCCCGTCAACGGGTTCACTAAATCCGCCTTAGGCTGGTGGTTCGCCGTTTTATAATAAACAACCACTTCACCAGACAACTTTCGGTCAATCTTTTCAACGTTTGGATGATGCTGAACAACGCGTTGCGCCATGGCGGCAACGCTCACTTCTCCCTTATCCGGCACCACTGCATGGGCTCTATGAATAGCGGGCATAAAGGAAAGCATGGCCCCGGTCGTTGCTAAGGTGATTAGAAACAAGGCCATAAATAAACTGGGCAAGGCGTGTAGTTTACGTAACATTATTATCACCTCATCGTCTTACTTAAGGTCATAACGAAACGAGAGAACATACACACTCCCCATCACCGTTTTGCCGGATCCGGCCGTTGTTAATGGGGTGGAGACATCGGCACGATTGCTGTTGCCATTTTCCACCGCACTGTCGATGACAATCCGATAGCCCTTATTAATTAAGTTATCAGGGATATTTTTGGTCACAACCAGCGTACGACCACTGGTGACACTAGCGCCTGTCATACCATCGTATTCAGAAGGTCTTAAACGACTACCGCGAGCCCAACCAGGCAGCTCAAAATAGTAGCGGGCATTTCGCCCGGCCACCCAGATTGTTTTACGGTATCGGCCATGGGCATCCGCCAGATAAATCGCTAAATACGCACCACTACCATCGTATCTAGCAAGATGTGTGGTAAAGGTCACCTCTCGTGCCTGTGCTGACATTGATAGAGTGAACGCAGTGATCAGGCTTAACGCCAAAAAAATGTACTTTCTCATAATATCCGTCCTAATAAACCGTTGGACGAACTCTATAACCTTTACCTGACACTGACCTGAACAAGAAACAGAGAGAGAAAAAGACTTTTTTTTCACCTCCCACTGGCTAGCATGAACGTCGATTAATGGGGTTCAAAGAAGGTCTGGGCAATGGGCGATAACGCTGTGATCATAGAATAAGAGGTAAAACGTGCGTGTACTCTTGGTAGAAGATACAACTGGACTTGGGGAAGCTGTTCGGGATCAGATTTATGAAGATGGGCACGCGATTGATTGGGTGACCTCCTTGCGCTTTGCCGAAACCAGTATGCTTAACACAACTTATGATCTGATTTTGCTCGATCTCATGTTACCCGACGGTAATGGTTTCAGCTTTTTAAAAAAGCTTAGAAAAGCAGGTAGCTCAACGCCTGTTATCATCCTAACAGCACGCGATCAGGTGTCTGATCGTATTGAAGGGCTTAATGCCGGGGCCGATGATTATTTGATCAAACCGTTTGATTTGTCCGAATTATCCGCTCGAGTCAGCGCCGTTGCTCGACGTTATCGGGGCAATCCAAACCCACTGGTAAAAATAGGCCATTTAGAAGTCGACTTGAACGAACATCGCCTAAAGTCGAAAGGACAAAGCGTTGAACTAACAGCACGGGAATGGGCTGTACTGGAAGGCTTTTTTCAGCGGCCAGGCACCTTGTTATCGCGCTCACAACTGGAGGATCGTCTCTATCAATTTGGTGCAGAAATCGAAAGCAATACCATTGAAGTGTACATTAGTCGCCTCCGTAAAAAGCTAGGGCGCGAGGCAATTGTCACCGTAAGAAACATGGGCTATCGCCTAGAAACCAATGAATAATACACGCAGTTTAAAAAGAAACCTCGGCATTGGCCTAACACTAGGCGTCTCCATTCTATGGTTATTAAGCGCGATAGCCTCGGGTCTGGTCGTACAAAAAGAAATGAAAGAGGCCTTTGATAAAGCCCTCAAGCGGTCTACTCAGCATATCTTACCTTTGATCACAGCGGATATCCAAAAACGAGCCTTGGGGGTAAACAACTCCCATATTCCGATCTTGCAAAACAACGATAAATACTTGCGATACAGAGTGCTTGATCGTCATGGCCATATCCTTCTACGCTCAAAAGATGCTGATCCACAGCTTTTTAACCGCTCTCCCTTATTGGGGTTTTCTGACACCGCCACCCATCGAGTCTATACCACCACAGCTCTCAATCATCGTGTATTCATCGAAGTCGCTGAGTCGCTCGCTTATCGAGATGAAGACCTGAAAGAAGCCATCGTTGCGCTGCTGTTCCCCCTGCTAATTCTTGCGCCAATCAGTTTTTTAGGCATCTTACTCATCATTCGCCTGTCGCTTCGTAAAGTCACTGACTTTCAACATGCCATTGAAAAACGCGGCGCTGGCGATTTATCCCCTGTCGGTACATATCGACTGCCTGCCGAGTTTTCACCGATCGCTATTGCGGTGAACCGACTGCTTGAACGGCTGCGTAGAACCTTGGACGCTGAACGCAGTTTTACCGCCAACAGCGCCCATGAATTACGCACGCCTTTGGCAACCGCTCTTGCCAAAGTGCAACGCGTTAAAGCCGTCATTGACGATGTGCAACTGAAGCAACAGATTTCGGATGTCGAAGCCTCATTACACAGTCTATCAAAACAATCTGAAAAATTGCTCGAACTGGCTAAAGCAGAAGGGGGCGGTGCGTTGTCTGAGCAACCCCATGACCTAATACCGATTTTGGCAATGATCGCAGGTGACTTCAGTCGTCAAACACCAGACCGCCTTCATCTGATCCTACCCAACAGAGCGGTATCGTCACATTTAGATCCTGATGCGTTTGCTATTTTAGTCAGAAACCTTATTGAGAATGCCCTTAAACACGGCCAAGCCGACCAGCCAATAGAGGTCTCTTTGTCCCACGATGGGACGTTGCGAGTGGTGAATGACGGTCATCTTGTACCGCCTCAAGATATGGCGCGCTTACGTAATCGGTTTGTACGTTCTAATACAACCGCAGCGGGTTCGGGGTTAGGGCTCGCCATCGTTGACGCCATTGCAACAGGAGCGGGAATATCCTTGCATCTCAGATCACCAGCGACGGGCCGAAAACGTGGCTTTGAAGCGGAACTCAATGTCAAACCAAGCACAAATAGCATGACGTAGCCATCACGATTTTAGATGTTGAATAAAGAAACGGTGTTAAACGAGAATATCCCCCTTATCGACTTTGTAAATTGCAACTTAAGGTGCTTTAATTCGCGCACTATTTGCTATGATGTTGTTACTCGGATAACAGCGCACTCTAAAAGTTTAAAGAGGAAACACCTATGGTTACTGCAATTATTTTACTGTCCGTCGATAAAAAGCACATCAACCAAGTGGCTGAGGAATTAGCAGCGATCGACGGACTGACCGAAGTCTATTCAGTCAGTGGTTCTTATGATATTGCCGCCATTGCACGGGTTCAGTACAACGACCAACTATCCGAATTAGTTACTCAGCATCTTGCGCAGATCGACTTTATTTTGAAAACCGAGACTATGTTGGCGTTTCAAGCCTATTCCAAACACGATTTGGAAGGGATGTTCTCAGTAGGTGTGTAAGCGCTAGGTGACGCTCTCAAATTTTTAGCGAACAAAAAAGCCAAGACAGCGTTAACTGCCTTGGCTTTTTTGTTTATGACAAGTTGCTAATTGCTACGCTGTCATAAAGGGGTAATCTGTGTAGCCTTCTTTGCCAGAGGTGTAGAAAGTATCTGGATTAGGTTCGTTTAAATCTGCTCCTGCTTTCACACGTTCCACATAGTCTGGGTTAGCAATAAAGGCTTTACCAAAGGCCACGCTATCGGCTTGACCACTGGCAATCACTTGGTTGGCTTCTTCTGCATCATAAGCCATGTTGACCATTAAATGACCTTGATAAGCCTCACGAGCCACACTCAACACATCCGCTGATTGTGCGCCAAAGAAATCAGCGCGCATCACGTGAACATAGGCCAAATTAAAACGGTTTAGCTGTTCACATAAGAAACGAATCCAAGCGACAGGATCTTCTTCTTTCATACTATTGAAACTGTTTAATGGCGATAGACGTACACCCACTCGACCACTGCCCATCACCTCGGTGACCGCTTCAAGTACTTCCATCAAAAAGCGAGCACGGTTTTCCAAAGAACCGCCGTATTCGTCGGTACGCTGGTTGGCACTTTCTCGCAGGAATTGGTCAATCAAATAGCCATTCGCACCGTGGATTTCCACACCATCAAACCCCGCCGCTTTGGCATTGATTGCCCCTTGACGGAAGTCATTCACGATCGCTTTGATTTCACTCACGGTAAGCGAATGAGGCACGGTGTAAGGTTTTTTACCTTCAGGGGTATGCGTTTCACCATCAATAGCAAGAGCACTAGAAGAAACCGCCTCCTTGCCGCCGTTAAGCAATGGGTGTGCGGCACGGCCCGCATGCCAGATCTGCATAAAAATACGTCCGCCTTTTTTATGCACAGCATCCGTTGTCAGCTTCCAACCCTCGATTTGTTCTTGGGAATAAATACCGGGGTCATCACCAAACGCCGAGCTGCCTTCTGTCACCATGGTACATTCGGTGATTAGCAAGCCTGCGCTGGCGCGCTGGGAGTAATACTCAGCCATCAAGGTATTCGGTAGATGGTGCGGTGCGCGGGTACGAGTCAGCGGAGCCATGATAAAGCGGTTTGGCAGTGCAACATCGCCCAATGTGACGGGACTAAAGAGGTTTTTCTCGGTCGTTGACACAATAAACTCCTATACAAAGTTAATTCGAATATACCTATTAGATAGGGAAAGAAAGCAAGAATTCAATCCGCCATATCGAAATACTTCGATATTTGCATAATTTAACCATCCCGATGACTCAGTACATGGTGAGCCGCTGTTGGAATGTAGCCCCCCAACTCATTAAAATCTAACGCCATATAATGAAATCATCATCCGGTGTCGATTTAAGCGAGACAGTTTGATTATATGATCAAAATAAGCGGGACTTATATTAATCAAAGCCTACTCCTACGCTGGAAAAATATTTTATTTTTCATTAAAAATCAAAACGTTAAATAGGTTTCTTATATTATCGTCAGAGATTATCTAAAGCAGGCACATCTTATGCTAGCTCGAACAAGCAACCTTTTTTAATTTTGAAAATGACCGCAGATAATAACAATAAATCGGAGGATAATATTTTGCCACAAGACCAGTTCATCTCAGTCAATGGCCGCAAGATTCGTTATCAGGACACGGGGGGAGAAGGGCCAATCCTACTGCTAACACACGGTATCGGTGCCTCCTTAGAAACCTGGCAGGAACCCTATGCCTTATTGGAAAAAGGCAATCAACTTCGTGTCATTGTTTGGGATCTTCCTGGACACGGCTTATCGGATTTCGGAAACCAGCCCTATGGTGTTGAAGACTTTGCGCAAGCCGCTTGGCATTTTCTAGACGCGCTAAACATTGACCAGCCGATCACTTTAGGGGGTAACTCCCTCGGCGGTGCCATCAGTATTCATATGATGAACCTTCGTCCAGATCGAGTTAATAAACTGGCTCTGCTTAATGCCGCCTCACTAGGGAAAGAGTCGCCTTTGCCTTTTCGTTTGATGTCACTCCCCCTATTGGGAGAGTTGATGAATAAACCCGGTAAGCAAGCTGTCGATCAACAAATTCAGTCAATTTTTTATGAGCCAGAAAAACAACGCCCAAAAATAGAAGCAGTTATCACCCGCAATGTGATGCGCCCTGGCGCAAACAAAGCATTTTTAAGCACCCTAAGACTCATGACAAACTTTTCAGGCCAGCGCCCCGCCTTGTACCAAAAAACACTGTCCATGCTGAAAACCTGTCCTGTACCAGTACTTTTTGTGCATGGTACTCATGATATGATCATATCCATTGAACATACCAAAAACGCTCAATCCATCACCCCCAAGTCGTCCTTATTAATTCTTGAGGAATGTGGACATACGCCACAAGTAGAAACGCCAGAGAAGGTAGCCAATGTATTAACCGATTTGATCTTTAATCAATAAATCAATGGTCTACACGGAGGTAGATGATTGGATGCTATCCCAGCCATACAAGGGTATTACTAAATAATCAAAGCAAATAATGGCGAGCCTATTACCATAGCAATCCCGGCAAAAATCATCGTTAAACTCGCAATGACTCCTTCCTCACTGCCAATTTCTCGGGCTTTAGCCGTCCCTGCCCCATGGGACGCCGCCCCTAAGGCAATGCCTTTGGCTAACGTGGTACGAATACCTATATAGCGAAAAACGGGCTCACAGATCACCATCCCCACAATGCCCGTCATTAATACCAACATAGCGGTAAGGTCTGGGATACCCCCAAAACTCACCGTAGCCTGCATAGCAAAGGGCGTCGACACAGAGCGCGACAACATACTATTTGCCAACTCAGGCGGCATAGGGAAAATATGCACAAGCACCCAAGAGGATAACATGCCCATCATTAACCCAGTAATCACCCCAATGGTCAACGTTAAGGGATAACGTTTAATGATCGACCTTTGTTGATAAATCGGTACCGCAAAGGCGATCGTCGCAGGCCCTAACATCATCACCAAAAAATGGGTGTACAAAAAATAATCGTCTAATGGAATACCCACTAAAAGCACAAAACCAATAATTGCCAGTGGTGCCAGTAAAATAGGCGCAAGGAAAAATATCTTTTTGCGGCGATAGGCCCATTTTGTCAGATAGTAAAACCCAATAGTGGCCACAAAACTGAGGCAGGCTAACAGCGTATCAGACATGGTTTTGCCCCCCTATACCATTCTTTTTATTTTCCCGATGACTGGCCCGTGCGAGACGTCGGTCATTTATGCCTTTCTCAAGGGTATACAACCGATCTACCACCCAAGCCGTCACGACCAATGCAGATAAGGTACCCAACACAACGGTACCAGCAATCATCCAACCATCATCACGGATAAACACCTGATATTTCAAAATAGACACCACAGGTGGGATAAAAAACAGCAGCAGCTCACCCAAGAGCCAAGAAGAACCCGCTTGTATAGCCCGCTCTGGAACAACATGGGTTAGCAGTAACAACACTAATATACCTAACCCCAGTACACTGCCGGGAATATGCCAATGCAAGAGCGCAACCGCTTGATTGCAAAGCCATAACAAGCCACACAATGCCATCAACTGCATTAAACAATAAAAAAACACATGTTTTTTCAGGTACATAGAATGGAAAAAAGAACTGGGCAGTGTTCGCATGATATCTCTGGTTTACACCTATAAAAGCATCGAAGAAGCGTAGAGTATAAGTCCGCCAAAAACATAGTTATAATGAATGTTAAATATCTAATTGATAACTGTTAGTTAAGTAGTTACAAATAGACCTTTCTAAATCATTAATAAAGGCATAACACAGTGGATCTTAGAGTGTTGCGTTATCTGGTTGCCATTGTCGATGGCGGCAGTTTTGGCAAAGCCGCAGATCAGGTACATATCTCCCAACCGGCGTTGAGTAAAGCCATACAGCAATTAGAAGAAGAGCTCAGCGCGACCTTATTAGAACGGGGCAAACGCGGTACCGCCATCCGTCTGACGCCAGCAGGGAAGGTGGTGTATCAACACGCCCAGAGCCTGATTGAGGGCCGCCAAAAAATGATTCAAGAGCTGAAGGCACTCAAACGTTTGGAGCGAGGACATCTAAAAATCGGCCTATCGCCACTGGGCAGTGCCGAGCTATTTGCCCCCATCATCGCCAAATTTCGCGCCCGACATCCACAAATCGAAATAGAACTATTAGAGCGAGGTGGGGCAGAACAAGAAGCCGCATTACGAAATGGTGATATTGAACTGGCCACCAGCTTGATTCCTGACGATGAAGACCTCGCTTGGCTCACCATCCATGATGATCCACTAAGAATTGTGTTACCCAATGGTCACCCATTAGCGCAACAAGCCAAAGTGAATTTGCGCGATTTAGCTGGCAGTGCTTTAGTCACCTTTGAGGCCTCTTTCATACTCAATAAGTTGATTCATCAAGCCTGTCTTAGTGCGGGGTTCGAACCAACGGAAGTCACCTACGTCAGCCAACCGGATTTCGGCCTCGCTCTAGTCGCGGCTGGAACGGGAGTGATGCTATTGCCAGAACTGATTGCCGAACGCCATCTCACCCCAGGAACGATTATAAAACCTTTGGATAATAAGGATTTACGCTGGCAGCTTTCCGTCATTTGGCGTAAGGAGGCGATACTGTCTTTTGCGGGACAAGCCATGTTGGAGTTAATCAAAGAGCGTTTTCCTGCAGCCTAAAATCGCCTATGTAATCTGTAAAAAAGTAGCACGTTTTACTGCATAGAATATCAACATTTGTTGAAGCGTCGTAACATTCATAGAGTGGGTATGTCGATGTTGTATAGTAACGCTATCGTCGCCGGAAACGGCAGCCCATGCCTATCTTTTTTTTGATTTCTACAATGAAATACTGCTTATAATTGCAGCTTTGCAATTATCTCAATAGTAAGCCTATTTCTTAGTTAATCGGCTTTGAGCAAAGCCATCCAACGATAGCTCACAAAATATACTCAGCAAAGCACCTCTACCCTAAGGCTTAGGCAGTTAGAGGAGGTCTCAAAATGTGCATATAAATTTACAATATTTGTAAACATGACACCCTTGTGTGTCATGTTTTGTTACTTTATATTAGAATTCTAAATACCCCGCTAAATGGAATAACATGCTTAAAAAGGATGATGTCAATGCCTGATCCATTTATAAACCAACGCCCTCAAGATGTTATTGCACGTCAAAGATTCAAATCTCGCTTGGAAAAAGGCTTCAAAGAAAATCAATGTCATGTTTATGTGCTCACGAAAGAAGAGTTCACCTGCCTTTGGCTTGAAACTCAGAAGTTCTATAATAAGACAGAAGCGCAAATCAAAGAGGAACTATCCAATTTAACTGGCTTAGAGGCGACAGATTTTATCTTATCCTCGGCTGGGAATTATGGTTCAATTATTAAAGATACGCCTGCTTTTCTAGCACTTGTCAATGATTTTAAACGATCTGGTAATATTTTAGGTAGGTACGATATTATCATTCGAAATGGCTGGCAATATGTTTCCTTTAAGGGGAATCCTAGACTAAGAAATATTATCACTCGAAGCCGATATCTTTTAACTCATACTAAAATCATCAATATGGGAATAGGAATACAAGGCCTGAAAAGTGGCGCTGTAGGCGGTTTTTATATCGGTGTATTGTTCTCCACTACGCTTGATACAATAAATTGGATATTTAAAGATAACTATCGTTGGACAAATTGGCTTGGTACAGTCAGCACTGATATTGTTAAAGCCGCAATAGGTGCTGCTGCAACTGCCCTAGCTATTGCCTTTGCTGCAGTTCTTTTTCCTTCTGTGGTTATAGGGTTTATTGCTGGCGTAGTAGTAGGATTATACGTTGGTTTTAAATTGAATGAGTTTGATAAAATTCATCATATGACAGATAAGGTAATTAATGCTTTAAACTATGTCGAAAAAAGGGCTCCATTATTAGAAGATAAGCTTTATAAAGTTGCTTTTAATTCGGCTGGAGAAGCTGTTGGTTTTTTTAATATTGGCATAGATAAAGTAGGGAAGTTTTATAATAATTCTGTTAGCCAAGGTCTTATATTTTGAAAGGTTCGCTTAGTAAGATAGACTCAAAAGAGTTATGGATTGTAGTTGCTTTTTTTGTGATGACTGTTGTTTTTACATGGTCTCCGATTGATACCTTTAATGAAGTTTTCCAAACTGAACTATACCCTTATAGTAAGTATCCTGTTGTGGTTCATACTCTTGGCCAGGTGATATTAATACCTGGATTTTTTCTGATGTGGGCTATGGCAATAGGAGGAATTAATAAAGTTTTTTTAACATTATTTGGAAAAAATGTTTTCAAAATTTTAAAGGGGAAATTAAATTTACTTATTGTTGCTATGCTTATTGTCAGTATTGCTGTGATAGTTTTAGATACAATTTTATGGCCAATTGCGGCTAAAGCGAATGGTTATTCTCCTTGCCCATATGATACTTTATTATTCGGTTCAAAGATCTCAACGGCTTGGTCAAAAAAAGAAGCCTATTGTTATGACACAGGTGTCAAATCTAGACTATCGACTGGCACTTTTGAACAGGTTGTAGAAGTAGCCAAGTATCTAGACAGTAAAAAACTGGATAAAAATAAATAATAGCACCTGTTGAAAATAGTAAGCCTATTTCTTAGTTAATCGGTGTTGAGCAAGGCCATCCAGCAATTGGAAGAAGAACTTAGCTCGATCTTATTAGAATGGGGCAAGCATGGTACCACGATCCGTCTCAAGCCAGCGGCAAGGTCGTGTACCAATACGCCCAGAGCCTGTTTGAAGGTCGCCAAAACATGATTCAAGAGCTGAGATCACTCAAACGCTTAGAGCGTGACCATCTAAAAATTGGCCCATCACGCCTCTCGATAATAGGGAAGAAAACGCCATATTTAGCGCACACAATATCAACAAAAAGTCGCTTGCTGCGATACTTATCTAGGTCTATATTGCGAACATCCTGACGATATTCTTATCGCCTTTTCTCGCCTCTATGAAGCGCTATTCCGTGTGAGGAATTTCATCGCAATGACAACAGACTCCAGTAGACCTGTGGCGCCATTTGGCACCTTGTTAGGTATGGCCCCTGGCAATGTGCCCATTTACTCATCCGATTACGACTCCGCCGATGAAACAGAACTGCCCAACCGGCACGCCTACCGCAGTTATGTGGATGGTATTTTTATGGGCTACAAGTGGCAGTGTGTAGAGTTTGCTCGCCGATGGCTGTATCTCAATAAGGGCTATATTTTTGACGATGTGGCCATGGCCTATGATATTTTTCGTCTCAACTCAGTGCGCCTAATTGCCGATGAAAGCCGCTTGCCGTTGAAATCATTTCGCAATGGTTCTTTACGCCACCCTGAGGAAGGGGCCTTGCTCATTTGGAATGAAGGGGGTGAGTTTGAAATCACGGGGCACGTGGCGATTGTCACCAAGGTATTAGCGGATCGCCTTTACGTCGTCGAGCAAAACGTAGGGCACCAAGTTTGGCCCGAAGGCCAAGACTATTCCCGTGAACTGGAAGCGCGTATTAGTGACGACGGCGGCTATTGGCTACGTTGCTCCTACGGTGACGCTTCGATTCTCGGCTGGGTCATGCAAACCGACGACGATACACACGCCGAGGTCATTGAACCAATCGACCCTGCACTGTTCAATTTGCAATTACGTCACGTTAAGAAAACAGGCCAAGAAACACGTGCTTGGTTGAATATTGCCAACCCAAGCGAAGAAGCCTATGTGGCGATGATGAAAGGTCATAAACTCGCTTCACGCAAGGAAGATGATCACCAATACATGGTGATGAGCGAAGCCGCTGAACGTGAATTGAAACGCGCGACGAATGAGCTACACGCCTTATTTATGCACGCCACGGATTATGTTTTACAAAACGATGAGCTACTGTCTAGCTTCAATATTCCACCGGCATTATGGCCCAAAATACACCAGTCTTGGGACAACCGTCGCAACCAAATGATTACCGGGCGCTTTGATTTTAGCTTGTCAGAAAAAGGCATCAAAGTTTACGAGTACAACTGTGACTCTGCTTCTTGTTATATGGAAGCGGGTATTATTCAAGAAAAATGGGCCAAACATTATGGTTGCCAAGACGGTGAAAGCTCAGCAACAGAACTGGGGGATGAATTATTAGAGGCGTGGAAAAACAGTTCGGTAAAAGGCGTGATTCACATCATGCAAGATACAGACTTAGAAGAGAACTACCACGCCCTCTTTATGAAAAACGTCATGGAGAAAGCCGGACTAACGTGCAAAGTCATCAAAGGCGTCGGCAGTTTACGCTGGGATGAAGACGGCGACGTGGTCGACCAAGATGGCACCAAAATCCGCTGGGTATGGAAAACCTGGGCATGGGAAACCGCACTGGATCAAATTCGTGCCGAGTGCGACGACGATGAACAACGCCTGCGTGATTACCAAACCGATATCCCCCGCAGTACAGCACCTCGTTTAGTGGATGTATTATTGCGTAAGGATGTGATGGTCTACGAGCCACTTTGGACACTGATTCCAAGTAATAAAGCCATTTTACCTGTGTTATGGACGCTATTTCCTAACCATCCCTATCTATTGGAAGCGTCTTTTGACTTAAGCGATTCGTTAAAAAATCATGGTTATGTGAGCAAACCGGTTGCTGGACGCTGTGGTTTTAACATCAGCTTATACGATGGAAGCGATACCTTGATGGAAGAAACCGAAGGGCGTTTCTCCCATCAAGATCAAATCTTTCAGGCCCTATGGAAGCTACCGGATATCGAAGGTTACCGTTCGCAAGTCTGTACTTTCTCCGTGGCAGGACACTATGCGGGCAGCTGTATCCGAGTCGATCCCAGCTTGGTCATCACCAAAGACAGTGATTTAATGACCTTACGGGTCATTGAAAACGACGACCTCATGGATAAAAAATAATCCTCAGCACCAATACCCCAATGTGGTATTGGTGCTTCATGTGCAACATTGAAGGGAACATTGTGGCCACTCAGCCTCGTATTGCCTTAATCCACGCCCTAGAAGAATCCATTGCGCCAGCCCGTGAGATCTTTGCTCAAGAGTGGCCGGAAGCCTTTTGTTTTGACCTACTCGATACTTCCCTTGCCATAGATTTAGCAGAGGCGGGAACACTTGATGACAACATGATGCAACGTTTTAGTGACCTGGCAGACTACGCCGCTCGAACCACTGGCAAAGCAGATAAAACCGATGCCATTTTATTTACTTGCTCAGCCTTTGGCCCAGCCATCGATGCAGTGAAAGGTCAGTTATCCATTCCTGTATTACGTCCCAATGAATCGGCTTTTGCCGAGGCCATTGCCATGGGCAGTCGTATCGGTTTAATGGTGACCTTTGGGCCGTCATTACCCGCATTAAAAGCTGAATTGGAAGCCATGGCCGCAGAACAAGGCAAAGCCATCAGCATTTATCCAATACTCGTCGAAGGCGCGTTAGCGGCGCTAAAAAATGGCGATGCAAACACCCACAACCGCCTAGTGGCGGAAGCTTGCTCCCAACTGCCCGATATCGACGTGCTGGTATTAGGTCAATTTTCTCTAGCGAAAGCCGCCCCAAGTCTCCGCGAGCAACTCACCCTTCCTGTATTAACTACGCCACAAAGCGCCGTCAATGCATTGCGAGCACGGACTTATCCAATAATCCGCTAACCACGAACAAAATTTTTATCGCAAGAAAAACAGGGTAGTAGCTCTACCCTCACTCATAAGAATAAATTCATCTAAAATTGGGGCCTTCACAAGTTTTTAGTAATAAAAACAGCCTATTGATAAACATACTGCTTCTCACACTGATCACACCCATTGCTACACTGCACCTTTATGGATCATCTGAATTACGCGCCATCTCCTTTATTCAGCAATAGGCTGATTGAACAGAGCCAGGAAAATGGCTTTACAGCACTGAAAAAGTGCATTAAATACGCAAAAAACTTGTCTTCTCTGAAAGTTTGTCTTTTTTAGCGTTGCCCTAAACGCAACAAAAGGAAAATTAAAAGCAACAAAAAAGATGCTTCTATCACTAAGTTCCAATAAGTCACCAAATAAAAAATCACGGGAGCAATGACAATGAAAACTCAATCCACAGCAATAGGTTTACTATTGAATTGGCGATTACATTTGATCGTTATTATTGTATCTGTGTTATCAGAATGGATCGGTATCCAAAGTATCCCGGTCGCCAATGCAAAGTTGCTTTTTTTACCTTTGTTCTACTCTTTTATTCTTTGCCTTTTTGTAAACCCAAACATCACCAAGTTCTCTAACAAAATCATCAATAAAAAAAATGCATCGATTGCCGCGCCAATTATTGTAATTGCCATTCTGCCCTTTATCGCTAAATTCGGAACTTTGATTGGTCCAGCCCTACCGAAAATAGCACAAGCGGGAAGCGCGATGGTGTTTCAGGAGTTAGGCAACCTAGGCACCATGCTGATTGCAATGCCCATTGCCGTTCTCGTCTTCAAAATGCGACGAGAAGCAATTGGCGCCACTTACTCAATTGCCAGAGAGCCAAACATTGCATTGATTTCTGATCGCTATGGATTAAAGAGCAGTGAGGGAATTGGTGTCATGGGAGTCTATGTGATGGGCACCATGTTCGGCACCATTTACTTTGCCATTCTAGCCGGATTCCTTGCGACAACGGGCTGGTTTGATCCAAGAGCACTTGCCATGGCTTGTGGTGTCGGCAGTGGCAGTATGACCGCAGCTTGCTCTGGCTCTTTAGCAACAGCCTTCCCCACTATGAAAGATGAACTGCTTGCCTTTGCTGGCGCCAGTAATCTATTGACCAATGCCACAGGACTGTACGTGGCCATATTTATCGCTTTGCCTTTCTCTGAATGGTTCTACAAGAAACTCTCTGGTGAAGCCACTAGCAAAATGAATAAAGGAGCAAACTAAGATGAATGCAAACATTGAAAACAGCATCGAAGCAAAAGTAGAAGAAGTGCATTTAAGTTTTAGAGAAAGTCTTGTCGTCTTAGCGGTTGTATCCATCGTCTGTTTGGCAAGTAATTGGGCTGGCACTGGTATCAATCCAATCAAAGCCTTACCAGCCATGTTAATTATTTATGGGATGATATTTGTCGGTCTCTTACTCACGAAGTATGTCCGCATCGGCTTTCCGGCTGTGGCATGGGTCTCCTTAATAAGCGTGCTGTTGACGATTCCAGTGTCACCCGTTTCTGCCGCCATTCTCTCTGAGCTGAAGAACTTAAATTTCCTTTCTATCGTGACGCCGGTGTTGGCTTATGCCGCCATGGCCATTACCAAAATGGAAGTGGATTTATTCAAACGTTCTGGTTTTAAAATTGCGGTAATTTCCATTCTTGTTTTCACAGGAACTTACGTTGGCTCTGCCTTAGTAGCAAACGCTCTACTTTAAACTATCGGTTAATAACTCAGTGTATTGTGTTGCCTTAAACGCAACACAATACACGCAACCGATGTATTTTCAATTTTTTTCAGAGTGCCATTATGACCAAGGCATTTATAACAGGTATCCAAAATATGACAAACACTATAGGCGTTATTGGGCTGGGTAACATGGGCCGCAATATGGCAGCCACCTTAGTCAAAAAATCCTTTACCGTGATCGGTTTCGATTTATCAGAAACAGCGTGCAAACAAGCGGCTGAACAAGGGGTAATAGCAGCAACTCATCTGTCTACTCTCACAGAACAGTGCAACATTATCATTTTGTCTTTACCCAAAGCAGAGCATGTAGAAGCGGTTTGCCTAGGTGATAACGGACTGATTCATGTCGTTTCGCCTAGAACTACCATTATCGATACCACCACCTCAGTACCAGAAACCAGCCGTATGGTGGCCGCCGAATTTTCCAAACAAAACATCGCGTTTCTTGATGCGCCCGTTTCCGGTGGACCAGCAGGCGCGGCGACTGGCACCATGAGTATGGTGATCGGTGGCGAGATGGAAGCCTACAAACAGGTTTTGCCTGTCCTAGAGGCCATGAGCAGTGTTCGCGTACATGTGGGGGATGTGGGCGCAGGTAATATTGCCAAAATCGCCAACAACATGTTAGCGGCGGCGCATTTGATTACCACAGCAGAAGCTCTGACTCTCGCCGAAAAGGCGGGAGTCGACCCTGAAAAAGTTCTTGAAGCTATCAATGCTGGCTCTGGACGTAGCGGTGCCAGCCAAGCCATGTTCCCAACCTGGGTAATGACGAAGGCCTACGATTCAGGCTTCACCATGGGGTTGATGCGCAAAGATGTCGGACTAGCAAAAACACTCGCACAAAGCCTTAACTTAACCCTCCCAATGGCTATGCAAACTGCTGCGTTATGGGAGGATAGCGCTCAAAAGCTCGCCGACAGTGATGATTTTTGTTGTATCGCACAATGTACGAACCCACTATTATTTGGCAAAGAGGACGAGGTATGAAAACGATATTTGACACTATCATCAAACGTTATTGGAACGACGCCCACACCATACCCAGTTTCGTAGCGGGCGAATTTATTCTAGGCTCAGGTGAAAATATTGTCATTCGTCAGGCTCACGACGGCAGCGAATTGTTCCGTTACCCCGATGCCGATGACAGCATCATCATGCAAGCAAACAACGCAGCCAAAGTAGCAGGTAAGGCTTGGTGGAATATGAGCGCTCAAGCTCGTGGACAAATCATGTATCGTATTGGTATGAAAATCCGCGAACAATTAGACGACTTAGCCATCATCGAATCCTACGCTGCCAATAAGCCCATTCGTGATGCCAAAGTCGAAGTGCTAAAAGTCGCGGAGATGTTCGAGTACTACGCAGGCTGGGCCGATAAATTACACGGCGAGGTCATCCCTGTCCCAACCTCACACCTTAACTATGTGAAATACGAGCCACTTGGAACAGTATTACAAATTACACCATGGAACGCCCCTATTTTTACAGCAGGCTGGCAGTTGGCGCCAGCGATTGCTGCTGGTAATGCGGTGATTCTAAAACCCTCTGAGTTAACACCGATTTCATCCTTATTATTGGGTGCTTTAGCGCACGAAGCAGGAACTCCAAAAGGCTTAATCAACGTTATTGCAGGTTATGGTCACACAGCAGGACAAGTGGCTATCAAGCAGGCCGACATTCGCAAAGTGGTCTTTGTAGGCTCTCCTGCAACAGGCAAACGCATTGCCGTTTCCGCTGCCGAGCGCGGTATTCCCTGTGTCTTAGAATTAGGTGGAAAGTCCGCTAATATTGTCTTTGAGGATGCGGATTTAGACCTTGCTATACGTGGCGCGCAAGCGGCTATTTTTTCTGGTGCAGGCCAAAGCTGTGTTTCTGGATCACGCTTATTAGTTCAAGAAAGTATTTATGACCGTTTCTGCGAGGCCGTGGCGCAAGCCGCAAAACATTTTGTGATTGGCAACCCTCATGATGAAACAACGCAGATAGGTCCAATCCATAATGCCAAACAATATAACCATGTGACGACTATGCTGGATAACGCCGTCAAAGAAGGCGCGACTATCATACAGAATGGTTTACCTAGCGTACCGCAAAGCGATGGCTATTATGTTAATCCGACAGTACTGAAAGGCCAAAATCACATGATGTGTGCCCAAGAAGAAATATTTGGCCCTGTGGTTGTCGCCATTCCATTTAAAGATGAAGACGATGCCATTGCCATTGCAAACGACAGTCGCTTCGGCTTAGCGGGTGCCGTGTGGACAAGAGATGTGGGGCGCGCTCACCGTATAGCCGACCAAGTAAAAGCGGGCACTTTCTGGATTAATAGCTACAAAACCATCAACGTCGCGTCACCATTTGGAGGCTACGGCGAAAGTGGCTACGGCCGTTCTTCTGGCTTAGACGCTCTACGAGAGTACAGTGAAGTAAAAAGTGTGTGGGTGGAAACCGCACGTACACCTGCAGCGAACTTTGGCTATGGCGCAAATTTGGAGTAACGGATGATAGACATGAAACAAGTGGTGGCCGACGCAACGAAATGGCGTAAAACATTCCACCAGCACCCAGAGCTTGGCTATACCGAGCATCAAACGGCGCAAAAAGTCGCCTCTTTACTAACTGAGTTTGGCCTAGAGGTTCATACTGGTATTGGCATAACCGGCGTTGTGGGTACTTTAACAAATGGTGAGGGCCCAACCATCGGCCTACGCGCTGACATGGATGCTCTACCAATTCAAGAGTTAGGTAGTCCAGCATATAAGTCCCAACAAAATGGCTGTATGCACGCCTGTGGACACGATGGACATACTGCCATGTTACTGGGTGCAGCTCGTTATCTAGCCCAATATAAACCCTTTGCAGGTACCGTACACTTTGTTTTTCAGCCCGCTGAAGAGAACTTAGGCGGGGCCCAGAAGATGATAGACGATGGGCTGTTTAAGCGTTTTCCGATGGAGGCAATTTATGGTTTACACAACTGGCCAGGATTACCAGCCGGCGATATTGCCGTGAACGAAGGGGCGATGATGGCCTCTCTCGATACCTTTGAGATAACCATCACAGGTAAAGGTTCCCATGCGGCGATGCCTCACATGGGCGTGGATCCAATTGTTGCCGCAGCAGATTTAGTCTTACGTTTGCAAAATATCATTTCACGTCATATTTCGCCCTTAGAATCGGCGGTGGTCAGTATCACCATGTTCAATAGTGGGGAAGCTATCAATGTTTTGCCAGAGTCCGCTACATTAAAAGGCACAGTTCGTTGCCTAAATAAACAGGTACGAGAGCAAGTGGAACAACTGATTGCGCAGTACGTAGACAGTGCTGATCAGGCACCTGGTATCCGAGCGGAATTGTCTTTTACTCATGGTTATCCGGTAACGACCAATCACTCTAAAAATGCCGTCATCATTGCCGACTTAGCCCAACAACGTCGTGGCGAGGCGCGCACCCACATCAATATTCAGCCCTCCATGGCCTCCGAGGACTTTGCTTTTATGCTCGACCATTGTCCCGGTGCGTACTTCTGGCTGGGCGTGGATGAAGGCGAATCCGTTGCACTGCATAACCCTTATTATGACTTTAATGACAAGGTGATTGAAGTAGCGATCCAATTCTGGTGTGAATTGGTTAAACAACAATTACCTGTTACGTCATTGTGACTTTCTGAGGTCATTGCGAGCGTTGAGTCTTCCCTCCCACAGCGCTCATTTTTGGCGGCGGGCTATGCCTGCTACCTTTTTTATTTTACTGTCTGAAAGATGGGAAAAGTCAGGAAAGTAAGACACTATGAAAGAAATCAATCAAAAGCGGTTAGCCTATTTTTATGAGGCTGTCGCCTTAGGAACCATCCGAGCGGCGGCGGATAAACTTGATGTTGCGCCCTCTGCCGTTAGCCGACAGATAGCACAACTGGAAGAAGAGCTCGCCTGCATTTTGATTGAACGCCACCGCAAAGGCGTACGTACCACCGAAGCAGGCAAGCTTTTATTACATTATTACCGCGAGTCCATCTCCAATGAAGAAGTGTGCTTATCTGAGCTGCAAGCACTTAGGGGATTGAAATCCGGCCATATTGCACTTGCCATAGGAGAAGGCTTTATTGGCGACATCATGTCAATAGCCTTACCTCAATTTCAGGCTCTCTATCCTGATATCACCTTATCGCTGCATATTGCAGGGTCCAATGAGCTGATTCGACGCGTACAAGAAGATGAAGCACACATTGGGGTGCTATTTCACCCACCTCACAATCAGAAGCTACGTTCCCATGAAATATCATCCCACCCTCTGTGCGCGATTGTGCCTCCGAGTCATCCTTTGGTTCACCTCAACCGCCCCATTGAATTAGAGGAAATACTTCCCTATCCCATTGCTCTACAAGAAGCCGAGTTTGGCGTCAGACAATTGATTGCGGTCGCTGAATTTAAGCATCGGGTCCGGCTCTCACCCTCCATCACGGTGAACTCATTCTCCCTGCTAAAAGAGTATGTTCGTTCGAACATGGGTATTACCATTTTACCGGAGTTTGTCGTCAGAAGAGAGTTAGAGGATGGTCATGTCATTTCACTCCCCATCATCGATCCTATTTTGTGTTCTGGCGAGGTACATCTTGTGACACGCTTAGGACGACAGCTAACAGAAGCCCCCTTAGCACTGTTAAAACACCTGCAAGCTTGGATTCGTGATTTTCATCTTTGAGCAACAACGCAAGTCCGCTCCCGTTTCACGCCCCCTCCTATTAAGACAGACCATTTTTATTTAACACTTGACTCGTTTGGAGTAGCCCCTTACATTTGAAAAAATAAATATAACACATGTAATATTTTCTATGATTGCAAGAATGGTTCATCAAACCGAGGAAACTCGGGACAAAATCATCCATGTCGCAGAAGCACTTTTTATTGCCAACGGCTTTGCTGATACACAAATGAAGGACATCGCCAGTGCCATTGGTATGAGCCGCAATACGCTCTATCGCTATTACCAAGATAAATACGATTTAGGTTTCGCCATTTTGGTCGTGGTGCTGAAACGTAAAGCGGTCGTTTACGACAAAATCATGGATCAAATCGAGGCGGGCCACTACGCCAGTATACTGGATGGGCTCCAGGTCTTGATGAAAGCCTACTGCGACATTCAATACCAGGACGATGACCGTTTTATCGCCGAATTTGATGGCTACTACGCAGGCTCACGCATCCCTTCAGAGTTTCGAGCGAAACTCGCACAACGCTTACCCAATACTATCAACCACCGTCTTACCAATATCGTGTTATTGGGCCAAAAAGATAGCTCTATCCGCGTGGATATTCCTGCCAATCAATTAGCCATCACCCTATTAAACGCCATACCCACTTTCTTCCGTCGCATGTTGCTGCGTCATGATGCCCTAATGGAAGCCGATAATGACACGATCCCCTTGCTAACCCCTGTGCTCATTCAACTGTTACTCGATGGAATGAGGCCAGTGCCTACCCCCTAAAAATCAAGCTAAATAAGGATGGATACGATGAGTGAAATAAAAATAACAGAACTCTTAGCCGAATTGACCTTGGAAGAAAAAGCCACTTTATGCACAGGAAAAGACTTCTGGCATTTACATGGTGTTGAGCGGCTAAATCTGCCTTCTATTATGGTGACGGATGGCCCACATGGCCTACGCAAACAAGCAGGAAAAGGCGATCATGTCGGCTTAAACGCCGCCGTTAAAGCGACCTGTTTCCCAACGGCTTCAGGGCTAGCGGCATCTTGGAACCTCCCATTAATTGAGCAAATGGGCATGGCCTTAGGCAAAGAGTGCCGCGCCGAAAACGTCTCGGCGCTACTCGGCCCTGGCACCAATATCAAACGCAATCCGCTAGGGGGACGTAACTTCGAATACTTCTCAGAAGACCCTTTTCTCGCAGGTGAACTCTCCAGCGCTTGGATCAAGGGTGTACAGAGTCAGGAAGTCGGCACCAGCCTCAAACATTTTGCGGTCAATAATCACGAACATTGCCGCATGACAGTGGATGCCGTCGTCGATCAACGCACACTTCGCGAAATCTATCTACCAGCCTTCGAAAAAGCCGTCAAAAACACTCAGCCTTGGAGCATTATGTGCTCCTACAACAAGGTCAATGGCACCTACGCCTCTGAACACAAGCAATTGCTCGACGATATATTAGTCAATGAGTGGGGCTTTGAAGGCATTGTTGTCACCGACTGGGGGGCCAATAACGATAGAGTGGAAGGCATTAAAAATGGTCAACACCTAGAAATGCCCAGCTCTGGTCAGTTAAATACGCAAAAAATCATTGCCGCCGTTAACAACGGCACCTTATCCATGGAAGCATTGGATCGCTCCGTTGGCCGTGTTTTAGAGTTGATCATAAAATCTCGTGATGCCTTGCAAAGTGACCCAGTTCAGGTGGATTTACAGGATCACCACCAACTGGCCAGTACCATCGCTCAAGAAACCTGTGTACTGTTAAAAAATGACGGTTTATTGCCTGTCACAACGGGAAAAAAAGTCGCCGTCATTGGGGCGTTGGCAAATAATACCCGTTACCAAGGCGCTGGCAGTTCTAAGATCAATCCGTTCACATTAGAACAACCTCTGGACGAAATCAAAAAGCAGTTTGGTGCCGAGAATGTCAGCTATACCCTAGGCTATCACCTAAACGATGCGCATGACGCCAATGAAATCAGCAAGGCCGTGACTCTTGCCGAGCAAGCGGATGTGGTTTTGTTATTTGCGGGGTTAACACCTAAATACGAATCTGAAGGCTTTGACCGTCAGCATCTCAATCTGCCACAAGTTCAGCTGGATCTCATCCACGCCCTCGGTGAGCAATTAGCGAAAACCGTGGTCATCCTACAAAATGGCGCGCCAGTCTTACTGCCCTTCGCCAACCAAACAGCCGCAATTCTAGAGGCCTATTTAGGTGGACAAGCGGGTGCCTCCGCTGTTGCTAAGGTCCTATCGGGTAAGGTCAACCCAAGTGGCAAATTAGCCGAAACCTTCCCGGCCCATTTAGATGATGTGCCAAGCCAGCCTTACTTTCCAGGTACCTCCAAGCAGGTGCAGTATCGTGAAGCCATTTGGGTAGGTTACCGTTACTTTGATACCAGCAATACGCCTGTACTGTTCCCATTTGGTCATGGTTTATCCTACACCACCTTCGACTACAGCAACCTACAGATGAAAGGTGGCGCTCAAACCATTTCTTTAGGTGAAAATGACACCCTCACACTCGCGGTGACCATTACCAACACTGGCAAGCGCGCAGGAGCAGAAGTTGTGCAGTGTTACGTTGGTCAGACCTCGCCTTCCCAGCCTCGTCCAGCAAAAGAGCTCAAAGCTTTTAGTAAGGTGTTTCTTGAAGCCGGAGAAAGCAAAGAAATTGAACTGGCATTGGATTATCGAGCTTTCGCCTATTGGCACACAGAAAACCCGGCTTGGGTGGCAGAAAGTGGTGAGTATCTCATTCAGATTGGTGCCTCCGTCGCAGATATTCGCCAAACAGCTACTCTCACCTTGGACACGGGCATACCTCGCCAAGCCACCAATGAGGCATTATCGACTTACTTTGAGCCCGCTAAACGAGACTTCCACGATGTGGCGTTCAGTGCATTGCTTGGTTATGACATTCCCACAGCAACCCCTCTCATCCCCTATACCCTGAATTCCACCTTGGGAGACATTGCTGAAACGACCTTAGGCAAACCTTACTTCGAAAC
The DNA here is from genome assembly GCF_900089775.1 of Marinomonas spartinae. Lineage (GTDB taxonomy): Bacteria > Pseudomonadota > Gammaproteobacteria > Pseudomonadales > Marinomonadaceae > Marinomonas > Marinomonas spartinae. Next base: position 437,303 of record NZ_FLOB01000001.1, on the reverse strand, counting down.
CATGATCGATACGTTTACCAATATGATGGGCGGAGATAAAAACGACTCGGCGGCTGAAGCCGATCGTTTGATGGCTGCAGCCATGGTTAATGATATGCCACTGCGCAATCTGCCTATTTTTAATGCGGCCCACTATAGCGAGCAAGAGATTCTTAACCTAGTCAGTTGTCTCAATAATCAGAGTGAAGCGTAACTTAAAAGTAACAAAAAAACTGTAACCACGGATGGCAAGCGAATCAAACCAAGAGAACCTTGATCAACATTGTCATAAAGACTTGTGAATAAGAACAATAACGAGGAAAGCATCATGTCTCAGGATAGGTATGAAACCGGCCGTAAAGAACGGCTCAGCTACTACACGTTTTTTACCGGACAGAACATTATTTTTATGTTCGTAACCATTTTCATCAGCATTTACTACACCTCCGTCTTAGGTTTATCCGCAGGTGTGGTTGGCATCATCTTCCTGATTGCCAGGGTATGGGACACCATCAATGACCCCATGCTCTCAGTGCTGGTGGAGCGCAGTCGTTTTAAAGGAGGAAAGTTCAAGCCTTGGATCAATGCCATTGCATGGGCGGTGCCATTAGCGACGGTGCTTATTTTTGCCTTTGGTGACGAGATCGCTCAATTGCCAATGTGGATGCGAATTACCTACGCTTTCGTCACCTACGTGGGATGGGGCATGCTATATACCATTTCAGACGCCCCCTCTTACGCGATGGGCTCTGTGATGACCAAGAACAAAGAAGAGCGCAACGTCATCTATTCCTTTGTTCGCTTTGGTGGCTTTGTCGGCATGGTGATTGCTATGGTCGGCGCGCCACTCTTAGTCGATAAATTGGGTGGAAAATGGACGATGGCCACCGTCATCATGTGCCTACTCGCCATGATGCTGATGCTCACCATTCGCACAGTGAAAGAGCGCCATGTGGTCGAGCAACAAATACCGACACTCAAACAAATCGTCAGCGCTGTGGCAAATAACCGATACTTGTTGCTGTTTATTCTCGCTTTTGTGTTTATCTCTGGTTCCAATTTTGCGTTTACCTTAATGCCATACGTTGCCCGTGATGTGTTTAACGACACCACCCTGTCCAGCTTATTTCTATTTGCGATGATAGGACCCGCGATGCTGGCCTCTCCGCTTGTTCCCTTTGGTATTCGAAAGATAGGGAAAATCGCCACCTTTGCGTGGGCGGCGGTGGCGATGGCAGTGTTATCGATCATCACTTGGTTCGTCGGCTATGAACACATTGAGTTCTTCGTAGCGCTCACCATGATTAAAGCCATCGCCCTAGGCGTGATTCTAATTATGCCCAGTATTTTTATTGCCGATTGCATCGAGTACAGCCATTTGCAATCAGGACAACGCCTTGAAGCCGTCGCCTTTGCGACGCAAACCTTTGCCAATAAAGCGTCTACGGCTTTAGGTGGTGCCATGGCCATGGGCTATTTAGCCATGGTGGGCTTTGTGCAATCCACTGCAGGCGTCGTCGTCAAGCAACCCCCAGAGGTTACCCAAGGCATGTGGGACGTGCTCAATCTCGGCAATGCCATTGGCGCAGCGATTGGACTGGTCATCTTTTTATTGGGTTATAAATTGACCGATCAGATCCTACTCAATATGAAAGAAAACGCATTACCACAAGACAATACCTCAACTCACTTAGGCTTAGCTGCTAAATAGATCCCCATCGGCTATGGCTCGTATTTATGAGCTATAGCCGACTCGGCAATACTTATCTCAATACAAGCCAATATCCTGCGAAAATGCTACACTGCTCTCTATGCAACTCCCTAATAGCCATTCCCTTAATAACACCCCTTGTATGAAAAGAGACCTCCACATGAGCTTTGCGTCGCTAGGACTTCACCAAGATATTGTTAACCGAGTCAGTGAACTGGGTTACGAGGCCCCCACACCGATCCAAACTGCGGCCATTCCGGCGATTCTTGCTCAACGGGATGTTATGGCTGGCGCGCAAACGGGCACGGGAAAAACGGCCGCGTTTGCCTTACCATTACTACACCGTTTATTGACGCAAAAATTGTCCGACCCGACCGATTCAACGGTTATTCGAGTACTAGTGCTTACGCCTACTCGTGAGTTAGCGCAGCAAGTCCATGCCAGTTTTGTCAATTACAGCCAAGGTTTACCCGTAAAAGCCGTGGTCGCTTATGGCGGTGCCAGTATCAATCCACAGCTTGAAGCATTACGTCAGGGCTGTGATGTGCTGGTGGCCACACCAGGGCGTTTGCTGGAATTGATTATGAAAAACTTGATCGATTTAAGTGGCTTACAAACCTTGGTATTGGACGAGGCAGATCGCATGCTGGACATGGGTTTTATCATCGACATTCAACGGATTTTGAAAAAGCTTCCCAGTGAACGTCAAACACTCTTCTTTTCCGCCACCTTCAATGACGAGATTTTTGCCCTGAGCAAAACCTTATTGAAGGCACCAGAGTTAATCGAAGTAAACAGCCGCAACACTACCGCCACCCAAGTGGAACAAACCATCTATGCCGTGGATAATGATCGTAAAAGCGCGCTTTTATCTTACCTAATTGGTTCCAAAAACTGGCAACAAGTACTGATCTTCACTCGCACAAAACAAGGAGCGGATGATCTGGCGAAAGAAATGGGCAAAGATGGCATCGCCACTCAATCCATCCATGGAGATAAATCCCAAGGGGCACGTGATCGCATCTTGGCAGAATTTAAAGAAGGAAAAGTGCGCGCATTGGTGGCCACTGATGTAGCAGCTCGTGGCTTGGATATTGAACAGCTTCAATATGTAGTGAACCACGAATTGCCTTACCATGCAGAAGATTACATCCACCGTATTGGCAGAACAGGGCGAGCGGGGTTAACGGGCTTAGCCATTTCTCTGGTATCAGAAAAAGAAAACTATTTACTCACCGACATCGAAAAGCTGGTCGGAGAGCACTTTGTGCCACAGTGGTTCCCAGGGTTCGAGCCGGATTTAAACAAACCGGCCCACACCCAAAAGCGACGTGAGCCTTCCAAAAAAGAATTAAGAGCCAAAGCCCTGGGTATCGATCTGAAGAAAAATAAAAAGGCCAAGCCGCGTCGTCGTTAGGATTTCGCGGCAAGGTCCACTTTATCGTAGCCACGCAGACGATAATTCACTAAAGAAACCAGCCAGCACACTAACATAATCGCGATAACCGCAAAGCCCGCGTCTCCTAGATTATCATTGATGGCCTCGATGCCATTCCAGAAGGCACCACTTAAATTCAGCTGATCGCCGATCAAACCAAGGGCTTCTAAACCACCAATAAACAAGGCCACCACCACAGAGGTCGCGGTAATCGTCATATTGTAATAGAGCTTACGTAATGGTTTTTCGAAGGCCCAACCATAAGCTTTCACCATCAGCAAATTATCCAGAGAGTCAACAAAGGCCATTGCCGCAGTAAATAGAGCAGGGAAGACCATGATCGACCAAGCCGACAAGCCACTGGATGACCCCGCTGCCGAAATACCCAATAAGCCAACTTCGGTCGCCGTATCAAACCCAAGACCAAATAAGAAACCAACGAAATACATCTGCCAGCTTTGCTCAATCAAACCAAATAAACGACGATACAAGCGACTCATTAAGCCCCCAGAGACCATTAAGTCGTCGCTTTTGGTAGCATGAAGATGGCCCTGTTTAATTCCATGAAAACGTCGATATACATCACGCAAAATGTACAAATTCACTAACGCCAATGCCAGCAAAAACAAGGCCGAGACACTGGTACCAATCAAACCGCCCACATGCTGAAACCATTCACCTTTTTCCATTAAGTGGCTGGTGGCCAGAGCAATGGCTAAGGAGGCGAATATCACAATCGTCGAGTGGCCCAAGGAAAAAAACGCTCCCACGGCAATGGGCTTTTTTTCTTGCTGCATCAGTTTACGGGTCACATTATCGATGGCCGCAATATGATCCGCATCCACCGCATGGCGCAGGCCGTAGGTCCAAGCCAACAGGGCAGTGCCCATTAATGCCACATGCCCATGAAACACATAAAATGCCCAGCCCCATGCCGCGATATTGGCTAACACCAAGAGGGACATCATCACCATTGCATGCCGTCGAGTGGATTGCCACGTAGATCGAACCATGTCTTTTTCCTTATCTTAAAAATCAGAAAATAAATTAAACCCCATAACCGAGCAGAAAAACATCAAATGTGACTCAAGCGCTCCGTCGCATCTTTCAAGGTGATGTCCTCTTTGGCAAAACACAGACGAATTAAGCGTTGACCAACCGGTGGTGTTTGGTAAAACACGCTAATCGGAATCGCGGCCACCCCTACTTCATCGATCAATCGCTTGCAAAAGGTCACATCGTCTTCATCACTGATGGCGCTGTAATCCAATAATTGAAAATACGTGCCTTCACAAGGTAATAGGGTAAAGCGGCTGTCTTTTAACCCATTCCTCAACAGGTCACGCTTATCGCGATAAAAAGCCGCTAATGCGTCGCAGGCTTCTGGTGCCTGAATAAGGTAATCACTTAGGGCTTTCTGCAGAGGGGTGGTCGTGCAAAATGTCACATACTGGTGAACTTTGCGCAGCTCTGTACTGAGCGCTTTTGGTGCGACGACGTACCCTACTTTCCAGCCAGTGAGATGAAAGCTTTTGCCAAAAGACGAGACGACAAGACTGCGTTGGCGTAGCCCCTCGTGCTTATGAACACTCACAGCACTTTCGATAAAGTGGATAAACTCGTACACCTCATCTGATAAAACCATAATATTATGGTCTTTGATAATTTGCCAAAGCGACTCTAGATCCTCATTTCGCCAGCAACTCCCTGTTGGATTATGGGGCGTATTGATCAACACCATACGAGTCTTGTCTGTTATCAATTCCCCCACCGCTTGCCAGTCGGGGTGAAAATCCGGTGCGGTTAAAACGGCTCGACGACACACGCCACCGGCTAATGTGATAGCAGGCTCATACAAATCATAAGCAGGATCAAACAAAATCACCTCATCACCCACCTGTACTAGGGCGGCAATGGCATCGAAAATGGCTTCTGAGGCACCGCTGGTAACAGTAATGTCGTCCAGTGGATCCACCGTGCGCTGATAATGACGATGAATCAACTGAGCAATCGCCTCGCGAAGATCTAGTAAACCTGTCATGGGTGAATACTGATTGCTACCGTTGAGTAGCGCATTCGAGGCTGCCTCAAGTAATCGAGCGTCAGGCTTAAAGTCGGGAAAGCCTTGCGAGAGATTAATGGCGCCTTTTTCCGCTGCAAGAGCAGACATTGTCGTAAAAATCGTTGTCCCCACAGAAGGTAATTTTGAAGTGAGTTGCACAGCACAGACCTTTTCAGAAAATAAATAAATGAAGCCTCTCAAAGAGTACTTCTTTGTGAGCAGATTCTAATGCAAAAACCAACCCAACTTAAGAAAACAAATTGAGATAAGCCATTTGCGAATCCTGTTAATCAACAGCTCTTTCCTTAACTCCATCCCTATTTAGCGAGCCATTTGGCTACTTACCAAGTCTCTCACCAAAAGATCACAACATTCCAAAAATTGAACAGCAACTCCCATAACAACAAAAAAATGCCTATTTATTTGTTTTGTAAAGTTTTTTAAGAAAAACCTATTTTCGAACAAAAATAACATCAGAAAAATGTAAATTATTACTGACAAAAAACTAACAATTTATGGACAAACTACGAAAATACACGTTAAATTTACGAAAAATACTACACAGTAGTTTTATGCCAATAATGTGCGTTTTAATAGGAAATTTAAGATGATGTTGATTGGAGATAACGCGGGGTCGCTTGAAGCGGCATCGGACCGAGAGTGTGAGTTTTATATTCAGTATTTGCTAAGCCATGCTAAAAGTGTCTCGTTACGAAACTTGCGAGCAAGCTCGAAAGAAGAGCGCATGGAAAGGATCAATGAAGAAATTCAATTATTGATCCGTAAAAATCGTGCTCCTAAAGATGTGATCTATCAAATGCAGGCCGCTTTTGAAGCGACCCAAGTGTCATCCGGTGACTTCAAATGGGTGGACAAAAGAAATGACCGCATGATGATATGGATGTGGCATTTTTTAAAACGTCAAACAGAGTCAGCCCCCAGCACTCTTGTCTTTCTTAATGAAGAGGAAGAAGCCCACTTTACGTTACTGTCTCCCTACCCTTTTAAAACCGAACGCAACACCCACTCCGAGCGTTTCGCTGATATCATGGCCGCTTTTCACTACTCCGAGGCGGAGCCCGAACAGCAACAAGCTTTGATTAGTCTTTTAAAAGAAGAATGGCAAACCGTCTTATTGGATAAAAGTGTGGTTGATTGGCTCGAAGAGGATAACCTTACCCAATGGAAATGGGCATGGAAATACCTTGAAAATGTGACTCAACGCCCTTTAAAAAAGGCATGGGAGCCTATCGACGATCAGCAATTGTATAGGGCGATTATTGCCACCTTTGACTTAGCCGATAACCCTGATAGAAAGGCTTTACTGGTCGATAAAATGAAAAAAGCCTGGAGCCAAAAGAAATTTCGCGAAAAAACTAATGGAAAAAAACCTTATAGTATTAGTATGACGTTGAGCACAAAACAACAACTTGACGTGATTGCGAAAGAAAAAGGCCTTAAAATCAATGATACCATCGAAGAATTGATTAAAAAGGAATATGCTAAACGAAGTGTTTAGAACGATGTTTCGTTTCTGTTATTTCTTCTCTACGCTAATCCCTGCATAAGGAGCAGCATGAAAATCCCGAAAAGAATCCAACCACTTATTGAAGATGGTTTGATTGACGAAGTACTGAGTCAATTAATGAGCGGCAAAGAAGCAACCGTGTATGTGGTTCGCTGTGGCTCAGATATTCGCTGTGCAAAGGTCTATAAAGACGCAGGTAAGCGCAGTTTTAAGCAAGCGGTGCAATATCGTGAAGGACGAAAGGTACGTAATACTCGTCGTGCTCGCGCCATGGAAAAAGGCTCTAAATATGGCCGAGAAGAGCAGGAAAGCCTTTGGCATAATGCCGAAGTAGATGCCCTCTACAAACTCGCTAACGCCGGTGTACGCGTTCCTCAGCCCTATGGTTGCTTTGACGGCGTGTTACTGATGGAACTTATCACAGATGAAGACGGTGGTGTCGCTCCGCGCCTTAATGACGTGACCATGTCGGCTGAGCAGGCCAGAGAAGATTTTCAGGTCATTATTCGTGATATTGTCAGAATGTTATGCGCTGGCTTGGTGCATGGCGATTTATCTGAATTCAACGTTCTGGTTGATGAAGATGGTCCTGTTATTATTGACCTGCCACAAGCCGTTGATGCCGTGGCAAACAACCATGCTGAATGGATGCTAGAACGGGATGTGAATAATATGCGTAACTATTACGCAATGTTTGCCCCCGAACTGCTAGAAACCCAATACGCAAAAGAAATTTGGGCCATTTACGAAGAGGGCAAATTAACACCGGATACAGCATTAACCGGGATATTTGCGGAGCCGGAGAGTGAAGCGGATGTGGACTCCGTGCTGTTGGAGATCAAAGAAGCTTTTGACGAAGAACAAGCTCGGCTGGCGCGTATGAACCACTCCGACCAAGACGATAACTAGTCACCGTTTCCACTTGATGGGTACAGATTCACCACCTTAGGCTAGGAGGGAAGCAGCCAATACTTTTGCCCTCTTAGCCGCTTCAAGGTCGCCTGCAACATAAGCCTGAGCAATCGCCCCTTCTTTTAATAAACTGATACTTTGTGCCACTTCAGCAGACCGTCCTGGCACATTGGCTTGAATAAAGGTCGTCAGATTTTGCTTATGCTTTTGGCAAATAGTATTAACGGGATGATCCGAAAACTCCCCATTGGCTTTGACAAAAAAACAACCTTTAAAAGGCAATAGCTCGGGCACTTTATTGTGAAACCAATCATCTAACGCATCAAACAAGGCTAAAATGGCGCTGTTACCCTCCCCCGCTTGCATCATTCGCGATGTAAGCCAGTCGGTGAAAATCTGATCTCGATAGACTAATACCGCTTCTACCAATGCGTCTTTACTCGCAAAATGGTGATAGAGAGTTTTTTTCGCTACACCGGTTTCCGACAGAATGCGATTAATCCCCACCGCATGAATGCCATGTTTATAAAACAGTTCGAACGCTGTGTGTATCAATAAATCGGGTTTCGACATGCCATGCTCCGCTTCTAGAAAGCTACCTTTTTAGAGACCATTTACAGAAATCACTTTTTATTGATGACCATATTGACACAAGTAGACCAATCTGTCTATTCTAAATAGAGACAAATCGGTCTACTTTTTAAACCCAGACAAACAGCGAGCTACAGCATGACAACTACTTTTTTGAAACGTTTTTATCAGTCACGTCTATTCACTATTGGGCTTGCGGGAGTTGGCGCCATGTTGTGTATTTTAGCAATTTCCACAGGGGCTCAGTTGGCGCCAAATTACCTTGGTATCATGGCACCATTTGGAGCCACCATGGTGATTTTATTCGCGCTACCGAAAAGCCCATTGGCTCAACCTAAAAACATTATCGGTGGTTATCTTATAACGACCCTAGTTGGCTTAATCACACTACATTTTTGGGGCGTGACCCCCATGAGTATGGCGGCCAGTGTTGGACTCGGTGTGTCCTTGATGATGTTGACCAATACATTGCACCCACCAGCCGGGGCCAATCCGTTATTAATCTTATCGATCCATGCGTCTTGGGGATTTTTGCTTACACCGGTACTGTCTGGGTGCTTACTGATAGTTCTCTTTGGCTGGATTTACCATAATGGCATCTCCCGCCAAGGCTACCGTTTTATGGCAAAATAGTTTCTATTCTAGAGGGTTTAGCAAACAGCCGAGACAAAAATGGGAAGCCGATTTCAGCTTCCCATTTACCTTTAAGAACAATGATATAACGCCAAAATCATTCGTTCTAACAAACTACTTCAATAATGCCATAAACTGCGCCAACCAAGCCGGATGAGCAGGCCATGCAGGCGCCGTGACAAGATTACCACTGGTAACGGCTTGATCCACGGGGATATCAGCGTATTCACCACCCGCTTGCTCAACTTCAGGGCGACAGGCTGGATAGGCCGAGCATTTTTTGTCTTTCAATACCCCAGCAGCACTCAAAATTTGTGCGCCATGACAAACGGCTGCAACGGGCTTATTGGCAGTGAAAAAGTGGCGAACCATGTCCAACACCGCTGAATTTAACCGTAAATATTCTGGCGCACGACCACCTGGAATAACCAACGCGTCGTAGTCTTCCACTTGAATAGCGTCGAAATCAGCATTCAAAGCAAAATTGTGACCCGGCTTTTCGGTATAGGTTTGATCTCCTTCAAAATCATGAATCGCCGTTTTTACCGTCTCACCACTTTTTTTATCTGGACATACAGCATGCACAGTATGACCGACGGCCTGTAGAGTCTGAAACGGCACCATGGTTTCATAATCTTCTGTGAAATCACCAGTAATCATTAAAATCTTTTTACTTGTCATGACTGTCTCCTTATCTTCCAGTAGAGGTTATCTCCAATGGTATGGATAACGATAAACCTGTCGATATCAACTGGAAAGTCATTCGTTTCAATTTCTCTGCGTTATTATAAAATGATGCTAGCGCTAACAAAAAAGTCCCATTGCCTCTTTTTTAACCAGATGTTTAATGTATAATCTCGCCCCCGCGATCACATGATTCCATGCGACACGGCATATAGACGATAAAATAGTGTCTGCCTAACCAGTAGACGGTAGGACACATTTGATTTGGGTTCCCTCACCCCAAACTGACGCTAAACGAATTTAAAAAAAAGGTCTGACATGAGCACTTTCACAGCAGCACAACAAACCAAAGCACTGCGCTACTTGGTGGCGTTTCATATACTCATCATTGCATCGAGTAATTATCTGGTTCAAATCCCCTTCACTATTTGGGGGATCCACACCACATGGGGGGCGTTTACCTTCCCATTTATTTTCTTGGCAACGGACTTAACGGTACGCATTTTAGGTGCACCCTTAGCACGTAGAACGATATTTTTAGTGATGATTCCATCACTGGTCATTTCCTACATGCTGTCGGTTCTGTTTGCCCAAGGACAATTTCAAGGGCTGGCCTCCCTGACGACCTTGAGTTGGTTTGTTGCCCGCATTGCTATCGCCAGTTTAATGGCTTATTTGCTTGGGCAAATACTTGATGTACAGGTCTTTAATCGTTTACGCCAAATGAAACAATGGTGGGTTGCGCCAACGGCCTCAACCTTATTTGGTAATGGCTTGGATACACTGGCCTTCTTTGGCATCGCTTTTTACATGAGCCCTGATGCCTTTATGGCACAACATTGGCCTGAAATAGCATTGGCAGATTATGGCTTCAAGCTCATTATTAGCTTAGGGTTGTTTGTGCCTATGTACGGAGTATTGTTGAATATTCTAGTGAAGAAAATTACCGAGATAAAACCGGACTTTCAATTGACGACAGCCAGAGTCTAATCAGCACATGAAGTAGGCTTGCCAAGACCCCCAAAACGATCTTGGTAGCAAAAGTAAAGGCGCCGATCAAACTCAACTCGAAGATAATCGACTTCTATATGGCAGTAGAGATTGTCATTGGCTTTTAACTTTTTACTCTATCTTCGTGAAACAAATGAGTGCACACCAAAGGCATTATTAATAACATGGATGTTGTCTCTGTATAGCACTTTACTAATTAGTGGGAAGCTTTTCCGATAGGTATTTTTTAAGCCAGTATTGTCTGATTTTTTTATTCTATAATAAGCGCCTAACTTGTTGTTTTAATTCTAAACGATATTCATTTAGATAAAACAAGTCCTCATTCACTCAGCAACTCTCAACATCGGTATTTATTGGCTATAGTGCAGGGTTATTGCCCCATTGCTATTATATAAATAGACAAAAATGTTGTTTTCTCCTGTCAGTAACGTCAAGTTTTAAACTAGTTTAAAAGGTGAATATGAAAACTTGAGTAAAAGACGTAAGTTTTCGTTTAGATAACCAAATAACCGGTAGATATATGTTAGCGTTAGTTTAACCGTTAGATTATTAATTAAAGGAGACAGAGTCACTGCTTGAAACAAATCGTGTGTTAGGACTCGTAACAATGAAAAAGTTTTATCCAAAAATAACATGCAGTTTGTTGGCTCTAGTCTTGCTTGCGGTACCAAACGTCAATGCACAAGATGACGGCGATTATTCGTCTAATGAAACAGGATTATGGCAAGGCTCGGCAGAATTTGGGGTAAGAAGAGCCACTGGAAACACCAATACCAGCAGCTTCAACGGCAAGCTTAACCTTGTCCAGAACCTCACGTATTGGCGAAATACGTATATTTTCCAGTCTAACTATGCAACAGCCAACGATTCGACAACTGCAGAGCAGTACCGAGGCTCTATACAAAGTGATTATAAGTTTACCAATAATGAATTCTTATTTGTAAAAGGAGAAGCTGAAAAAGACCATTTTTCTGGTTATCTCTACAAGAGCAGTTTATCGACAGGCTACGGTAACCGTCTATGGCAAGGAGCAGACGGCTCTTATTTCGAAGCCTCTGCGGGTATCGGCTATCAACGTGAGAAGCTGCTAAAAAAGAAAACGAACAGTAGTAACTTTGATAATGGTTTGACGACTAATTTCTCGGCCAAACTGGAAAAATATGTTTCTGACACCTCTACATTCAAACAAGACCTAAGCACGCAAATTGACATGGAATATGGCAGCAATGAAATCGAATCTGTTACTTCACTACAAACCGATATCATCAGCAATATTGCGATGAAGATGTCTTATCGTGTGACCTATGACTCGCAAGTCCCCGTCGGCAAAGCGCATACCAACACGGAAACATCTATTACTTTTTTGTACTCTTTTTAAGACATAAATAGACTATTAGGGACAAACCTATGCCTTTAAAACACTCACTTTTAGCCCTCGCTTTGCTCAGCGCGCCCTTAGTTTTTGCGGCCGATACGGACAACACATCGGGTACCCCCCCTAAGATAGAGCCTTGGAAAGCCAGTGTGGAACTCGGTTTTCTGATGAATTCAGGAAACACCAACAGCACGAACTTTAATACAAAAGTCAATGCCACTCAGGATCTACTTCATTGGCGTAACAATTACTCTTTAGCCTCTCAGTACACCCGCTCAGATGATCAGAAAACAGCGGAGAACTACAATGGTTCAATCGAGGGTAACTACAAATTTAATGATTCAGAGTTTTGGTACATTCGTGGTGGCTACAAAAAGGATTTATTTTCCGGATACGATTTCCAAAGCAATGTTGCAACGGGTTATGGCGATCGCTTTTGGCAACTCAAGGATGGCTCTTATTTAGAAGCCTCCGCTGGTTTGGGTTATCGTTACAATAAATTAGCCGAAGGGGCCACCACATCGGACATCGGCGCAGCTCAGACGCCCATTATTCGCTTTGCCTTAACAGGTCAGAAACAACTCTCTACAAACGCGGTGTTCATCCAGACATTGGATTCCAGTATAGGTACAAAAGATGGCTCCTCTATATCGAAATCCGTCTCTTCCCTGCAAGCCAATATCCGTAACGACTTGGCGATGAAGCTGTCTTACAGTGCGGAATACTCATCTACCGTGCCCACAGGCAAAGAACATACGGATACGGAAACCTCTGTGACCTTGCTTTACTCTTTTTAAAACACCTTTGTCTGGCTCACTCTCGCTTTAGGCATTCTGTCAGCCTAAAGCGGACTCGCTGAAGGCGGCAGCCATGTAATTAATAAATAATCGAACCCTTAAAGGCATGTTCTTTCTATCTCGATAGAGCATGCTTAGGCGTCTGGGTTGACTGCCCCAATTCGGCAATAATTGCACCAGAAGCCCTGATTTGATCATGGGCTTAGCACTGTAGTCAGGTATATAGCCAATCCCTAACCCCGACTGAACCACTGGGAACAAAGCGCGCAAATCATCGGTTTCGAAACGTACATTACTCCCTGGTGCAAAGTTGTAATGGGCATGGTTCTTTTTACATACCAATTCCCACTGCCTCATTGGGTAGCATAAGACAATCGGATAATCGGCGAGCTGAGCGGGTTTGGTTATTTTCGAAGTATCCAACGAGGGGCTTGCACAGACGATAAATTGGATGTCTGTCAGCGATTTGGCAATCCAATTATCCTCATTAACGTCGCCAACACGAAAGGCAACATCAATCCCTTCTGCTTCGATATCAATCAAATAATTAGATAGCTTCATCTCCAACTGGATATCAGGGTAATCCTGCATAAAACCACTGATCTGGTCACTTAATAGTTCAGACATCACATTTATAGGGCCGGCAATACGGATTCGCCCTCTGGCTTCATGCTTGTCCTTATGGAGATCGCTCGCCACCTCAACCAACGACTCAAATAAACCATGGGAACGTGCAAAGTACTTCTGCCCTGTCTGCGTCAAGGTCACTTTATGGGCATCTCGGTTCAGCAAACGTATCGACAGATCCTGCTCTAATTTAGAGATACGACGGCTTAACGTAGAAAGTGGTATGTCTAACGCAAGGGCGGCGGCTTTAAAGCTGCCGTATTGGGCAACCGCACAAAAACATCGTAGATCGTCGAGCGAATAATTAAGTTTCATTTTTGGAATATTAGTTCTTTATTTTGCTTATGGTTTTCAATTTTAGAATCTATACACTAACGAGTATTCCCTCATTTTACTAGAGAAAGATCATGACACTACCTTCATATACTAGAGCCGTTTTACTGCTTATTCTCTGTACTTTTTTTTGGGGAAGCAGTTTTCCTGTCGGTAAACACATTCTGACAGAAGTCCATGCCTACTCCATGGTGCTATGGCGTTTTGTCATCGCAGCCCTTTGTCTTCTCATTTATGTCAAGGTCGCGCGGATTGCTTGGCCGAAACATTTGACCACTCAACAATGGCTCTATGTTGTCATTGTCAGCATCATCGGTGTCGGAGGGTTAAACTTGGCGTTATTTTCGGGGCTAACCTATACCTCTTCCACCGATGGCGCTCTAATCATGGCGTTAAGCCCACTCTTCACATCGCTTATGGCCTCCTTGTTCCATCGAACCATCCCTAGTATGGGCCAATTTATTAGCCTTGCCATCAGCTTATTGGGGGTACTGTTAGTCATCACCAATGGTCATTTGTCACTCCTGCTTGGTCTACAGATCAACTATGGGGATAAATTGATTTTTTGCGGTATGTTAGCTTGGAGTTTATATACGTTTCTCACGCAAGGGATCAGCAAATGGATGCCGTTAATCCCTTATACTCTGGTTGGTATGATCTCTGGCGCCAGTGTCATTGGTTTGGTTTGTCTTTTTTCTCCCAATATCCATCCCTGGCATGAAGTCATTCACAGTTCCAGCAGTGTTTTTTATGGGGTCATGTACATTGGCATGTTCGCCACAGTTGCGGGCTATCTATTATGGATCAACGGCGTGAAGCAGTTAGGCTCAGCAAAGGCTTCGTTATTTTTCAACTTTGTCCCCGTGTTTGCCGTCCTGGTGTCCTTCCTATTTGGTCAACCTGTCACCTTGTTGCAAGTGGTTGGCATGGTGGTGGTGATCTTTGGCCTTGTCTTGCCCAACCTATGGTCATCACTGACATTCAAAACAAAGAAAGCTTATCCAGCCTGTAAAGTGACAAAGTAAGCCCCATCAAGTAATGCCATATAAAAGGGCGCAAACCAAAGGTTTACGCCCTGCTTTTTCAAAAGTTTTTGTTTTGCTGCCTTCTGCCTAAGATGTCGTCTTTTGCTGATGGAAAGCGAACATATCATCAAGCGAGTGGGCATAATAGTCGGCCGTGTGCTTGCCAAGACGCCCTAGTTGCCAGTTGTCTTCAATAAAGCGCAGTACCGACCCTTGATCCAACATCTTATGCTCCACATAGTTATGTTTTGCCAAAGGAGACACGATTAAAAAGGGTAAGCGTGGCCCGTAACCCAAGCCGATCATGCCTCTGGGTGCCTTCGGTGGCGTAATGTGATCATACCAACCATCTGAATTATTCCAAACCAACATCACCGCCGTATTTGACCATTGAGGGCTCTTTTGCAAGCGAGTAATGAGGGTTTGTAGGAAGGTTTGTTCATCCAAAGGCGACGAGCTACCCACATGACCATTTTGACCCGTTTTGGGGATGACAAAACTCACTGCTGGCAACTGCTGGTTGCGAAGTGCCGTCCAAAATAAAGACAAGTCATATTGATGATTTGCTTGGTCACTCAAGCCAATCGTCTTATCGGATAACGGTGGCAAATGGTGAGGGTTGGCCGTTGATTTGAAATATTGAAAGGGTTCATTGCTTGGTATGTAGTCTGGTTCAATAGAACCTTGCTGATTCAAAGAACGAGAAGCCATCACAGCACGGCCTGACACATGAGACGTTGGTGCAAAGCCACCCACAAACGCCCCCCAACTCACCTTATGTTGGTTCAGCAAGTCGCCAATGTTGGCCCGCGTCAAATGCACCAAACCTCGCCCTGAGCTGCCATCATCATAGAGAGGGTAATTATTACCGATCAGATCATCATGGTAGTCCACACCTGGCACTCTTTTCGGTAAGACGCCTTTGGTTCCTCCAGCGATTTCATTAATCAGACCCGAAGCCGTCGAGGAATAATCACTGGCAAAAAAATGATCGGCTAGGGCGTAGTGCTGAGCGTACTCCCACAAAGCGTGAACCGTATTGCCATCGTAATAGCCCATAACAGATTGCGGGAAACAACCATCATCATTGATACTGTTACTTGGCGCTTCACTGTCCAACCAAATAAACATGTTGTTTTGACCATGGTTGTAAGAAGCTTTTTGCGCCAAAGGCCCATATCCTAAATCACAGGTTGGCTCTGCCGGCGCTAAGCGAAAAGGGTTAGTCAGATTAGGGTTGTGAGTCATGACTTGTTTCGTAAAACCCGCCACTTTGGGTGTATCCGCCTTTGCATGAAACGCCACTTCACCTGGTTTGTTTTCTGCAATGGGATAGCGCCCAAAATAGCGATCAAAACTTTCATCTTGAAGCATTACCACAACCACGTGTTTCACTGGGGTAGTTGGCACCTGTTGAATCGATGCACTGTGTGCCATTGCACTCAATAAACCGATTGATAAGGAGAGAATATGTCTAATAGCCACCGTTTTTTCCTGTTCCAAAAAAGTCGAATTGATAATGACGTACAAACGGTTTCCACCAAGGAAACACCCCAGGCCCTGCGTTTTTAGCGAGGAATAGGCCATTGGCAGGTGGCGGGGAGTATTCGTTTGTCACAAAGTAGTGCCCAGGTCCATCCAGCTTTATATTACGGCCATAATGGGTGCCGCCTTGGGCCACCATGGGCAAATAATCTGCTTCATAACGCCAGTTGCTATTGGCTTTGGTCAGAATAAAATGAATCTTTAGTCCAGGAATCCAGTCTGTCGCTGGAAAACCCTGCGGATTGCCTGGTAGAGCGTGCACATCGGTTTCCAAATGTATGTCAGCGTGCTTGGGAGACCCCGCCATTTTCGGCGACATGATAATCCCTTGGATATAGCTGGCCCCCACTTTCATACCATTGATACCAACATCGGGGCCGAAGACCACATCCAATGCCCACACTCGCATACTTAAACAAAGGCACAAAGCCAGCAAACAATATCGCATCATGATGTTGCTCCTTTATGTATCTTACCCTGTGAATCCAGAGAGAAGGAGTAAGTTAAATCAAATGGTTTCCACCAAGGCGCTACACCGGTTGCTTTATCGATATGACGATAAAAGCCATTTGCCCTAGGGGATTGATAATGCACCGTCCACTGATATTGACCCGCCCCATCCAATACGGTGGCTTGGCCATACTCAGGGCCAGTTTGTGTGAGACGCATCGGCGCAATGAAGGATTGGTGCCAAGAGGTTCCCACCTTCTTTACCTCAAACGTCACCTTACAAAAAGGGATAAAATCATTGGTGATATAACCATTGGGATTATATGCATTGGCCTTAGAACGGCTCCACAAAACCAGCTTCTTGCCTTCTAAACGCACGCCACTGGAAAGATTCATTCCATCTTTATCCATTGAGGCCAATGTCGTATTCACCACCTCTTCAGCTTGTGCCGTGACACTTATCATACACACGCTCAATAACCCACAAAAAACAATACATCGCATAATCTGATCCATTTAATGAAACAGTAAAGTTGGAAAAATACTCCACAGGGTGGCAGCAGACAGCAATGCACACCCGATCAAGAGCAAACCGTTTAATAGTATTCGACAAGCCAAACTCACATTCTGAGCCGCTGTCCAACGCCATGCACTCACCCCATTGAACAGCAGCGCCATTACCAACAACCCCAGCTCCAAAAACATCACATCATTGCCAACCACCTGTTTTAGAGTGGCGAATAACGTACTGCCTAGGCCAAGCAAAATGCATAACATCGCCATCGGCGCAAACTGATAGCCAAAGGCCGCCATGCGCTGGCTTCGGCGACTCTGATTAGCATGAAAAGCATAACTCGCTAGCCAAGAGCACAGTAGCAAAGGCACTGCCAGTAAAAGCGCAAAGCCCAACATGAATCCGCTAATTGAAAAGAAATCGAGCCACAGGTAATGCTGATTCAAGGCCGCATTTTGATTCATTAACCAGCTAGGCCCAGCTTGCAACCAGCCATACCAGTGCTGAGATAGGGCAAATTGACCTAGGGCTTGTCGAAAAGACACATACAGCGGGGTCTGAGCCCATACAAATCCAGCCACCGCCAACCCTGGCGCAAGCCAAATAAACCAAAGTTCAGACAAACAGGGAGCGTGACGATCAATCTTAATGATTTCTGTACCAAGCTGGCGTATCTGGACGGTCAAGCCGCCTTTAGACTCCGGGTTCACACATCGAGCACACTTAATACAGTGACGAGCGGTTTGTTTGCTCGCCAGATCAATACTGGTTGGGCATAAGCCGTTATCACGATACCCTTCGCTGAGGTGAGGACTCTGACCCTTTGCTTGTTTGCGAACCAGATTGACCACCCCTAAGCGGGAAAATACCCCAAGAATGGAACCAATAGGGCACAAGTGACGACACCAAACACGCCGACCTTGTTTGTGTTCACTGCCAAATAACAAACCGCATCCGACTGCCAGGGCGAAAATAAGCGCAAACAGCAACAGAGCGGCCCGTAAATCGTCGCGAACATCCAAGGTTTGCGCCCAAATCGTTACCCAAATAAAGCTCATGGCGGTCGTCATTGGGTGCTTGATAAAACTGGGGATTGGAAAACGAGCACCAATATGACTGAACCACTCACTCATGGCGCCCAGTGGACACAAGATGCCACACCACAAACGCCCCACCAGCAATACCGACAATAACGTGCCGGGATACCATATCGCCCACAACACCCACTCACTAAAAAGCTGGCCATTATTCCACGGTGTTTGCCAGTGATATTGAGGAACGGCTCCAAACAAGGGGAGGACAAGCAAGCAAACCAGTCCAATCAGCATGAACACTTGCCAGTAAAGACTACGACGACCAAGCCGAACTAGGCCTTTGTCTAGCCAACGCTCTAGACGCGCTTTTTGACTCATCCTCATAGCTCCCAATCTTTCATTCGAAAAACCGTTAAATCACCTTATCAACAAAAAAACGAAACGAGTGTATGACTCGCTTCGTCTGCCAAGCTTATCCTTGCTACGGTTGGTATCTTAAGAAGACACTTCACCTGTTTTCGGGTTAAGCATCAGTGCATGGGCTCTATGACCATGGCCAAAGTGCAACATGTGATCCAAGGTACCTGAATGGGCATCCATAGAATGGCCTGCTCGACCTAGTCTCCAGTTGTCTTCGATAAAGCGCATAATCGAACTTTGGTCGGTCACACTGTGATCGACAAAGTTTTGTTTCGCATAAGGAGAAATCACCAATAAAGGCAAACGAGGACCATAACCATGACGACCCGTTACATTAGCAAAGTGGTTTTTAGGTGGCATGACATGATCGTAGTAACCATCGGAATCGTCATAAGCAATGACAATTAAGGTGTCTTTCCAAGTTGGCAGTTTTTCAAGACGGTTAATCGTGTTGACCAAGAAACGCTGCTCATCCAATGGATTTGAATAACCAGCATGACCATCTTCAATGCCTTTCGCTTTCAAGAAAGCCACCGCTGGAAGATGACCCGAATCCGCCGCTTTCCAGAAAGTTTTCAAGCTGTACTGGTGATTTGCTTGGTCGGTTTTACCTACCTTAGCAATGCTAGAAGGCGGTAAGTGGTGAGGGTTAGCAGTGGATTGAAAGTATTGGAACGGTTCATGGTGAGGAATGTAATCCCCTTTCACACCACCGAATTCATTGGTACTTTTCGCACCGCACACAGCAAAGCCATTTTGGTAACTGGTTGGATCAAATCCCCCTTCGAACCAGCCCCAAGTGACGTGTTTCTTATTCAACAAATCACCAATGTTTTTCCCCGTCAATACCACACGTTTGTGAGGATCGACCACAGTTAAATTTGTTTCAAATTTTTTCGCATCAGCGGCGTCTTTATAAGCACAATCGTCTAAGCGAGGGTTATCATCGCTCACAAGATTGCCCCCTTCTACGCCTGGCAGAGTTTTCTCAATAACAGGACCAGTACGACCCGCCACCAAGTTTAATGCCCCAGGGCTAGATGGACCAAAGATGGTGCCATAAGAGTTATCGCTCATCGCAAAGTGTTGTGCATAGTTCCACAACGCCGTTACGCTATTACCATCGTAATACCCCATCACCTGACGCTGGCCAACTTTGGAATATTTGTCCCCGGTTTTTTCATAAAACTGGTTCATCAAACCACCGTTGTAAGCATCTTGTTCCGCTTCATAACCGTGGTCTTGGTCAAATGGCTCTTGGTTGCGTGGCAGCAAGAATGGATTAAGCGCGTTAGGATTATGTTTTAGCAACTGCTCCGTTAACGTGTTCACCGCAGGCGTGTTGGCTTTGGCGTGGAAAGCAGGCTCTCCTTTTGGATTGGTCGCATGGGGGTAAGTACCAAAGTAGTGATCAAAAGATACGTTTTCTTGGAAGATCACGACGACGTGCTTAATCGGTGTTTTCGTATGGTGAGACATACTGGACGCATGGGCCACAGTAGATAAACACAAAGGCAGAGCGAGTGCAGTGCATGCACTTAACAACGATGGTTTGAGCAAACTCATTGAACGACCCTCTGATAGGCAAAGATGATTGATAGACAATACAAATGAGAGTAAGTAGAAATACTTACTTGGAAGTGAGACTAGAGAGGATAAATGACAGTATCATGTCATAAATATGACCTCACGCCAGCTTACAGTTAACTTACCATTAACCGAAAAAAACATGACGCTAGGCCTATTTATATACACTTTGTAAATGATTCTTATGTTTTTTTGACTATTAACCTTCAATCAATAGACGTCTTGCCTAGGATATTTTCTCTTGCCTTAGTCCTTTTTATACACCACTTTAAAAGCTAATAGTTGCGTTACTTCCGATGCATTGAAATTATTATCAGAGATGAGAACCAGTGTTCGTTGACCATTTGCTAATTTGGGACCAAATGTGATGCCTTCAATGTTATCGAGCTTCGGCAAATGTTTGTCATCATTCAAATTCAACAACAAATGTTTTTTCATCGGCTGATATTGTCCCGGCACCAAGGTTTTTGCTCCAATAACGTTGGTCGCATTATCAATATCCGCCTGATAGATGCGAATATAATCATGATAGTGACCTGCGGCATCCTGAATACCAGAGCGCTCCACGACCAATAACTGTTGGCTGTTCAACGCCAAAATTTCTGACACACCATTGTCTGCATGCTTACCAGGCCCAGGCTTTGCTGGCAACGGATCAATCGGATACACATATTCACCGATCACATCCCCCAGCTCGTCATAACGAATCACTCGAGAATACGCGCCCTTCGTCAAAGAAGGCAATGAACCATCTTGCTTTAAAGGGGCCTCCATCGCGGCAAAGTACATTTTTCCATTGGGTGTAAAACTACTCCCTTCCAACGCAAGATTATCGCGAAAGCCCACTTTACTATTGTGCGGATCATAGCGGTAAGCTTGGGGGATTGGTAATTTTTCAAGGTAATGACCGTCCATATAGGCATCGCGAATAAACGGATTCATCCCCAGAGAGCGATCCCCTTCACTGGTATATCGAAAGCCCATTGTGAAGGGATTAAAACGAATAGACTCAAAATCCGGCACCACGCCTTTATGGTTTTTCTCATAGACTTTCTTGCTCGGATAAAGGGTATCATTTGGCTGATAAAGCGAAATCATTTTGGTTAACGTCATCGGGCCGACTTTGTCTTCGGTAATCGACATGTTTCCCAAATAGGCTCGGGCAGGGCCTTTACTCGCTCGGTCATCGCTGATCATCAACCATTGCTTACGATCCGCACTGTAATCAATCCCTGATAAACCACCCACTAAGACATGATCAAATTTGGTGTCATTAGGAATAATGTATTCCCCAATATAATCCAGTCGAGTGATGGGAAAATTAGCTGAATTGTCATCCAACACAGAGTCGGTATTAGAAGCAGCCTCTGCGGTGAGTGACATGCAGCCTAGCAGCAAACATGCCGCTATATACGATTGTTTCATTTGTACTCCTTTCACTCTTACTCTTTTATGGATATTTCTCATTCTCAATAATGTGTACTTGCCACTATCGACGGGCACATAGTGACTCATAACAAATAGTGACTCATAAATAGAGACATGCAACAGCGCTGACTGTCAGTATCCAACAACGCCTATTCATCACTGGATCTGCGCTTTTCGAACCGCCTCTTTAAACTCTTCGGTCTGCCTTAATGCGGCTAAAATACGCTCGTACAGCCAATTCAAGTGCCAAGGCAAACGACGCTTCACATCCAGTAATAACACCACCCGAGTCGATGGGGTGAAGTTAGACGCACCATGAGGGAAAGCATCGTCCCACAGCAGTCCGCTCCCTTCGGTTAAATCCACACGCTGACCATCAATCGTAAGAAAGCACTCACCAGAGTCCACAAACAAGGGTAAGTGATAACGCATCACCCCTTTATTTGGCCCTTTGTGAATGGGGACATCTTTTCCTGCTTCCATGCAGGAAATCAACGCACTACTAATGGTCTGGTCATTCTCGCGTACCAACCGTATCAGAGTCGGACTGATGGACTCATTCATGTACACGCCATACATTTTGACAATGGCTGTTTTCCATTTATGGGAGTCGGTATTGGCAATATCGTATTGATGGGCGTCAACTTGGCTAAACTCTGGAACCTGCTGCCATTTCGACTCTAGATAATGCCCAACCTCCTCTCTAATCTGTTGCCAGCTGTCTTCAAATGCCTGACCTTGCGGAAACAGTTGCGATTTATCCAGTATCGGCTCATTACGAATCCATAACCTGAAATACTTATCAACACAAAAAGCCAGCACACGTTTCATAGCCATCCCCCGGTTACGTCCTTCAACGACTTAGACTAGTCCTAAATCATTACCGTTTTTTGAGACTCACTATCGACTGTTGATCATCAATCACGGCTCTAACAATGCTTTCCACTAAGTCATATTGTTTTGCTGGTACCTGTCGGACTTTTAAAATAAGTTCACGATCCACCACCATACTATGGCCTTTAAAGTGATAGCTCGCCACATAATCACCAACAGAATTACGCACATTCACGTTCGGTGGTAAATGCTTAAAGTGATAGCCCTTAGGCGGCGTGAGGGTAAAATGCCAATGCAAGTCTTTAGGCTGCAGCATCACAGGATAACGACGTACTGTATCTTCCCCTAAATATTGCTGTGGTGCATCTTGAGGGGCGAAGTCTGGCATATCCGGCAAGACAAATGCACGTGTTGCCACATGCAAGGCTTTACGCGATACCCAATCCATCGAGAACCTAAAAGGCACATCTAAATTATGTGGATCGGTCGTTTTCATATGCCCAAACCCATAGTGAGGTAACACAGACAATGCCTGCTTCATCGCATCTTGCCGGTTCTCTTTATTCGATAACTGGTAGCGTAAATAAGACTCCAGTATAGGCGACATGGTGACGTACGCTTTGCCTTTAATAGTGCCATCGCGACTGACCTTAATGTCGCCATTAGTGACAAAACGGGCCTCTTTAGGGGTCACTTTAGGCGTACGAGTCAGTTTTGGATGCTTGCCTACTAACAGAACTTGCTTATTACGTAAGCCATAATCCAACACCCCAAACGGGGCAGTTTGGTCCGTCGGGTTAGCGTATAAGTCAAACTCTGGTAAATAGATAATCATATGGTTAAACGCCTCTACAGAAGGCGCGGGCCAATCCACATTACGGTTACTCCAATTAATAATCGCGGGATCCGACTTAATGCCTTTTGCGGTTAATAAAGCCTGTAATAACACGACATGGTCTTTGCAATCGCCATAACCATTTTCCAGCACTTGACTGGCGCTATGGGGAATCCAGCTCGAATTAGCGGTTAAATACATCGCCACATAGCGAATGTTTTTCGTCACCCAGTCGTATAACGCGCGAGCCGCTGCTTTACCTTGTTTGCCTTGGGTAATGTGATTCGCTAGTGCCTGAATTTCCGGTGTGACAACCGCCTTGTCAGCGGATAAATGATAATAATCTTTTGCTAACTCAAGGTAGTTGGTAATGGTCGATACACTCAACAAGGGACTCAGATCCAATGGGTTAGGCATATGGTTCTCGTACAATGAAGGAGAAGCCCCACGCATATGATATTGCCCCTTGATCACACGACGGTCTCCTTCGATCTTATTGGTGTATTGAAAACCATTCTGAGCGCCGACACTCAAAGGTAGGGAGGCTGGAGCATCTAGCGTCACATAGACATCGCCGTTATGAAAAATACCGGCCGAAAACGCATCACTATAACCTAGTTTATAGGCCTTAAAGGTGGTGACCTTCACCTCCGCATGCACTTTAGAGCCGATTTTTACTTGTGGAAACAATATGGTTGCCGTCTTAGTAGAAACAAAACCTGGTGCATTTTGTGCCGCCGCACTAGGGCGAATTAAGACTCGGCTAGCAGGTACATTGATTTTTTGGCCATCAGGCTGAAGTACCCAAGCACTTAACAGTTTATAGGTTTGATTATGTGGATCAAAGGTGGTCGAAAACTGCCCTGCATCTCCTATATCTGTCGCCCTTAATACCGTTCGATCAAACGTCGTTACATCCGAATAAGTCTTATCTTTATGTAAGTGCACTACGTCATGAATCTGGTACTCTGATGGCTTTGCACTCGCCACGGCAGGTAAACTGCCCCAAGCAAATATCAAAAACAGGCCTAACGTCGTCACTCGATGGAATCTCAGCATATATCTCTCTACTCACTTATTTACTCAGCGACCGCGGGTACTCTTTGGTAGCACAATCACGGCATCTAGATAAAGCACAATCGTGCTTAAACAAATGTATCCGCTTGACTGGCAAAAAGCCTCTTTTAAAAAACGGCGAACAATACTCTTCCTTTTTTATAGCATTTCTTTTGCTTATATAGACATGCAGAACAATAAACTGACGAAAGTTGACGACTTATTGTGACGCTCTTTTATGACACATTCGACGATTCAAGAACGCTTCGACAGATTTTGTTGCGGCATCAAAAAGCCTTGTTTGAAGTAGTCTCGAATGGCATTCATTGCAGGCGTAAATACCTTATCCCGTCGCCAAGCAAGGCCCACACTCATAGGTAACACAGCATCATCCAGCAATCGCGTTTCGATACGTCGACCTTCCAAGGACCAAGGGCGATAAACCAAATCCGATAAAATCGCCACACCTAACCCATTGGCAACCATGCTTCTGACCGACTCAACCGAAGAGGTGCGCAAAATAATATTGGGCTCAAGTTGTTTGCGTTTCCAGTAGCGCATGGCACTTTGATCGGCTTCGTCTACGGTCAGCATGATAAAAGGCTCTTTGACAATGTCTTCCAAGACCAAATCCGTTTTACTGCTAAATGGGTGGTTACTGGGCATCCAAAGTCGCCTTTCAGAGACAAATAGGCGTTCTGATTTAATGTCTGGGTGAGTCAGGTTATCCGTTAATACCACCGCCATATCAATAGAATCATCCGCAAGGCGAGCTTCGATATTCACCCGCTCATACTCAAACAACTCCATGGCGATATTCGGGTACCACTGGGACAAACGCTGCAAATGGTAAGGCAAAAAATACCCTTGTACGGTATAACTGGCGGCAAGGCGCACTTTCCCTTCGGCATCATCATCGGTATGAGGTAGATTTAGCGCTTCATCGACACTGCGTAAGACTTGATAGGCGTGATTTAAAAAATGTCGCCCTCGATCCGTCAGGCTGACACCTTGCGTACTGCGTAAAAAGAGTTCTACCCCTAATAAATCTTCCAAATCACGAATCGCTGTCGTAACCGCCGACTGAGAGATATTAAGGTGAATTGCCGCCTGGGAAACCTGACCAATTTCAGCGGTGGCCACAAAATATCTTAGCTGTCTGATCGTAAGCGCCATCGCCCATCCACCTTATATCTGTTTTTTAGATACTACCCTATCAAAAAATAGATCTTTTTAAACACCAAGTTTCATTTATATATTTATACCCGTGGTGCATTTAAACAGTTTTCGCAAACTATCAAAGCAAGTGAATTGATCTCTTATAACCCCCTCCCAGCCCCTTAGTAAGTGGGAGGAGTCAGTTACTGAGGCATTTCCAGTTCTCCCCTTATTTAAGCGGAGATTTACGGCTTTGCTTGAGAATTCTCAGGCCATTAGTTCCCTCCCCTTATTTAAGGGGAGGGTTAGGGAGGGGTTTTCATTTTGTCATGCAGCAAATGCACCACGGGTTATTTAACACTTAAAAAAAACAGAAAGGACAGTTTGATGAGATCAGTAGACCTCAATTCGGATATGGGAGAAGGTTTTGGCCCTTGGACCATTGGCGATGGTGTTGATGAATACATCATGCCATTAATCAGCTCTGCCAACATCGCCACTGGATTTCATGCCGGTGACTCGACCACGATGGCTCAGACCGTCAAAATGGCAGCACAGTATGGGGTGTCCATTGGCGCCCATCCGGGCTTTCGGGATCTAGTGGGCTTTGGCCGACGTCATATGATGGCCTCAGCAGACGAGTTGGTGAACGACATCCTCTATCAAGTTGGCGCATTACGTGAAATTGCTAAGTTGCATGGTCTCACCTTGCAACATGTCAAACCCCATGGAGCGCTTTACATGCATGTGGCACGCAATGACGAGATCGCAGAACTTTTGGTGGAAAAACTGCACACGCTGTCACCAGAACTGATGCTGTATGCGATGCATGGTTCGAATGTTCATAAGGTGGCCAAACGGGTAGGTCATCCCGTGGTCTGTGAATTTTATGCAGATCGTGACTACGACCTTTCTGGTTCCATTGTCTTCACCCGCCGTGTTGACGCGTTGGACCCAGAACAGGTTGCCCAAAAAGTCCTCCGAGCCTGCCAAGAAGGCAAAGTCTACACGGTTGAAGGCAAAGATATCTCAATCGAATTCGACTCAATTTGTATTCACAGTGATACCCCCGGTGCCCTAGCGCTGGTGGAAGCGACTTATAAGGCATTGCACGAAGCGGGGATACACATTCGCTCACCAAGCCGATCATAGCGAGGTTAAGCATTTAAAATAGAAGGTTTTTGACGCATTTTTAAAACAGAAAAGATTCTTATAAAAGAACAATATAATCATTCAAGAGGAACAAAACATGGCTACCCTAGACATTATTTCCCCCCTCCCCGGCGTCTTTTATCGTCGCCCATCACCGGAGTCTGACGTCTTTGTTAACGAAGGAGATCAGGTAGAAAACACGACGGTGATAGGGCTAATCGAGGTGATGAAACAGTTTTCTGATCTCACTGCCGACGCCCAAGGTACCTTAATCCGCTTCTGCGTGGACGATTCTGAGCCCGTTGAGCCAGGTCAAGTCGTCGCCATTATTGAGATCCAGGAGTGATGTGTCCCATGAACTTTTCTGATCACAGACTGCTGATTGCTAATCGTGGCGAAATCGCCGTGAGAATTATTCATGCAGCCCAAGCGTTAGGTATCCGAACCCTTGCCGTTTGCAGCGAAGCCGATAAATTATCCTTACCCGCCACGCTAGCGGACGAGGTCATGGTCATCGGTCCGGCCCGTGCTGACCAGAGCTATTTAAAGGCAGAACTTATTCTTGAAGCGGCCAAACAAATGAATGCCACAGCCATTCACCCAGGGTATGGCTTTTTATCTGAAAATGCCGATTTCGCTCAAGCCGTGGTGGACGCTGGCTTAATTTTCGTTGGGCCTGATGCCCATACCATTCGCCAAATGGGCGATAAAGCCTGCGCACGCACCACCGCCCAAGCGGCTGGCATCCCAGTCGTTCCCGGTTCCGATGGCGAAATAGACTCATTAGAAGGCGCCATTGCCGCAGCGCAAACCGTCGGTTTCCCTCTGCT
Source organism: Marinomonas spartinae (assembly GCF_900089775.1). Lineage (GTDB taxonomy): Bacteria > Pseudomonadota > Gammaproteobacteria > Pseudomonadales > Marinomonadaceae > Marinomonas > Marinomonas spartinae. The sequence goes on along the minus strand of NZ_FLOB01000001.1, from coordinate 409,754 downwards.
TATCAAAGCCTCTGCTGGTGGCGGTGGTCGCGGTATTCGAATTGCTCGTGATGCCAACGAACTGGCAAAAGAATTCATCATCGCACAAAGTGAGGCCAAAGCCGCCTTTGGTTCTGGTGCTGTCTATTTAGAACGCTTTATTGAAAAAGCACGCCATATTGAAGTGCAAATACTGGGCGATGGTGAGCATTCCATTCATTTATATGAACGGGAATGCTCCTTACAACGTCGACGTCAGAAAGTGTTTGAAGAGGCGCCTTCTCCTGCTTTATCGTCAACGATCCGTGAGCAATTGTGCCAAAAGGCCGCCAAGCTGGCGCAAGCACTTCATTATAAGGGGGCGGGCACCTTAGAATTTCTCTACGATGATACAAGCGAAGCGTTTTTCTTCATTGAAATGAACACGCGTATTCAAGTGGAGCATCCTGTCACCGAAGCCATTACTGGGGTCGATTTAGTGCAATGGATGATCAAAGTCGCCCTCGGTGAATCCTTGTCTATTCAACAGGATGACATAACAATCAACGGCTCAGCCATTGAAATGCGAATTAACGCAGAAAACCCGGCAAAAGGCTTTTTCCCAAGCCCTGGTCGCCTAACGCATTTGCAATGGCCGGTTGGTGAAGGTATTCGTATCGACACTCATCTGTTTGATGGCTACCTCATCCCACCGTATTACGATTCGCTGTTAGCTAAGGTCATTATTCATGGTCAAACACGTCAACAAGCCTTTGAACGGGCGATAACCGCACTCAATGAGACGCAAATAGAAGGCGTACTCACCACCATGCCTTTGCATAAAGCATTACTGCAAGATCCCGCCATAAAAACAGCGGACTTTGATACCGGCACACTGGAAGTGTGGTTGCCAGAAAACCTTCATAAACTGATTGAAAAGGAGAAGGACGATGCTCTCACAACCCATTAGATATACCTTTGGCGGTGATGAACAACTGTTTGCCGAGATATCTGAATCTATGTCGTTACCGGCTTTTTTCAAAAGTCTGGGCATGGTGCAAGCCATTGAAGCACAACGCATTGACGGCATTTTAGATGTCTGTCTTGCCAATGCGTCCTTCCAAGTACGATTTAATCCGGATGTGATTCATCCAGACATCTTGCTTGCTAAAGTAAAAGCCTTAGAAAGCATGGCACAAGATCATAGCAAACAACGCTTAGACACCCGTATTGTGGAAATTCCCGTGCTTTATAACGATCCTTGGACCCATGAAACCCTCATGCGCTTCCGTGATCGCCATCAAGATCCCAATTCAACCGATCTAGAGTATGCGGCGCGCATCAATGGTCTTAAAGACGTACAAGCCTTTATCGATGCCCACTGCGGCTCGCCTTGGTTTGTGTCTATGGTGGGTTTTGTCGCAGGACTCCCCTTTATGTTTCAAATGGTCGAACAGGCGAAGCAACTTGAAGTCCCCAAATATTTAAGTCCACGCACCGATACCCCAAAACAAACCCTTGGCCACGGTGGCTGTTTTGGCTGTATTTATTCCGCTCGCGGAGCCGGTGGCTATCAAATGTTCGGCGTGACACCGGCGCCCATTTACGACCCACAGCAAACCTTATCCTATTTAAAAGACTCCATGGTGTTTTTCCGTACGGGCGACATTGTTCAGTTTAACCCCATAGACAGAGCGGAATACGACAGGATTCTAGAGGAAGTCGAAAACGGTACCTTTGCGCCAAAAACTCAAGCCTTTACCTTTGATTTACAAGATTATCAGGCTGATCCTGAACAGTACAAGAAAACCATGATGGAGGTGCTTTATGTCGATTAATGTCATCAAACCTGGCCTGGCCACCGCCATCCAAGATAAAGGTCGCGAAGGTTACTATCATCTAGGTATTCCCCCTTCTGGCGCGATGGATAAATACTCTATGACGCTCGCAAATTTATTGGTCAATAACAATGAAGGGGATGCCGTACTGGAATGTGCCTTGCTCGGCCCAGAGCTGCTTTTCCAACAGGATGCCATCGTCGCCGTGTGTGGGGCTCGCATGTCCCCCAAAGTCGATGGCGCCGTCATGCCATTAGATACCTCACTTTTGATCAAAGCAGGACAAACATTGAGCTTTGCTTATCCAACTGCAGGCGCACGAGCTTACCTAGCCGTGGCAGGGGGCATTGATGTACCTATGACCCTTGGAAGTCGCGCAACTTACACCCTTGGTGCCTTGGGAGGTTATCAAGGTCGTCGGCTAGAAGCTGGGGATGAGTTGCCGATTGGCAAGCCGAAAAAAGCAGCAAAAGAAGGCCAACACCTTCCCACAGAATGCATTCCCCCAATTGAGAAGGAAATGCCCTTACGCATGATAACAGGCATGTATATTCATCGCTTAACAGATGATGCCGTAGAACGCTTCTTTGAAGACACTTGGACGGTTGGCAGCGAAGCCGATCGCATTGGCTATCGTTTCAAAGGTGGACGGGCGATGGAGTTCAAGCCTCGTCAGCAGCCTTTTGGCGCGGGCTCCGATCCTTCCAATATCGTTGATGCTTGCTATCCCATTGGCTCGATTCAAATTCCAGCAGGCAAAGAGCCCATTGTGTTACATCGGGACGCCGTTTCCGGCGGTGGTTATGCCACCATCGGTACGGTCATCAGTGCAGACATGGATCTAATCGGCCAGATGCAACCCAACTACAAAACACGCTTTGTTCCGGTCAACATGGCTGAGGCGTTAGAAGCCCGTCAGTTAAAACAGCAACAACTCGATAAGGTGCGCCATTACTTAAAAATATAAACCGTTTAAACAGATAGCGGCTTAAACGAGCAATAACAATAAAGCGGCGTGGATCACTCATCTTCTAATAATCAAACAGAGTGATTCTGCGTCTTCTTCCCAAACCGGCTTTTCTCCCATGATGCTGACAATCGATCAGTGTCACGGGAGCGTTTGAGCCAAAAAAACCAGAAAACAACACAAAAAATCATAATACTCACAATGAGGAACACAAAATGGCCAGTTTAGTTCAGCAAGAATCGACTCAAGATGCCTCCAACCTCCCCGTGCCAGAAGGCGCCAGAATGGGGGCACTTTCTCTTACTATGGCGTGGTGGGCGGTCTGCAGCGCGATATTTTATATTGTGGTTGGAGCGTCCTTAGCCATGAGCTATGGCGCGAAGAACGCCATCATAGGTATGGTGCTGTCTGTCATCAGCTACGGCATCATCAATGGTATTATCAGTCGTTACGCGATCAAAGAAGGTTTGTCCGTGGCCTTGTTCTCACGGCGACTATTTGGCTCTGCTGGCGCCTCCCTTGCCACGCTTATTTTCTTCTCTACCGCGATCTATTATGCGGTATTTGAAGGCTCTGTTATCGCCGTTGCCATGAACAAGATGTTCCCATGGTTAGATTACAAATGGGCCGCCTTGATCGTTGTGGTTTACAGCGTCTTGTTGATTTTCGGCAGTGTGCAGAAGTGGTTAGATAAATTTAATGGCGTCCTCTTACCCTTTTATATCATAGGGTTGATCGCTGCGGTGGTGGTCTCCATTAGCGAATATGGCTATCAGGCTAACTGGATCAACTTAGGGTCAGCTAACGCAACACCATTTGGTTGGTGGAACTGCTTCACTTATTACATGGGCGTTTGGGTATTAATGCTATTCACCTTTGACTACGCGCGCTTTGGTAAGCCAAAAGACAGCTCTTACCATGCTCGTTATAACTTCGGTATGCCTTTTTATCTGATCACTTTTTTGGTGAATGGGATTGTAGGTATCTACCTTATTGCCAGCATCCCACAAGATGCTGCCTTAAGCGAAGTCTCTGTGGTGCTGTCTATCATTAAGCTATTGGGAATTTGGGGGCTATTGTTTGTGTGGGTGACGCAAACCCGTATTAACACCGCGAACTATTACCTAGCCACTGTAAATATGCAGGCCTTTTTCGATAACATCTTACGCATCAAAGCCCCTAAGTTGGTGTGGTCTCTTGTGGTTGGTGCGGTGGTGTATGTTTTGATGCTATCCAATGTCTTTTCTTACATTTTGCAAGCACTTGCTTATCAAGGTGTGTTCGTCGTCGCTTGGGTTGGTGTTGCCTTGGCGCATATTTTATTTAAGAGTCACAACGATATGAAGGCTGAAAGCAACCATTTGAACCTTGTCGGTTTGATTGCCTGGTTACTAAGCACCGTGGTCGGTATTCTGATTATGCATTCTGATATTGCCTCATTTGCCGCCCCCGCGACCTTTATTGTATCTCTTGGTTTTTACTCCTTCGCGAAACAAAAAAGCATCACGCCAACCCACTCCAATGCTTAACATGCCAGCATAAGAAAGCCCCAATGAAGAGAGTTCATTGGGGCTTTTTGAGTTAGTTGTCAGTCTTAGGCGCTTACAACCAACCACGGTGTTTAAAGTACCAATAAGGCGCAAAGCCTGAACACACCATTAATCCTAACGCCGCAGGATACCCATAGGTCCAGTTTAATTCAGGCATAATATGGAAGTTCATCCCATAAATACTCGCCACCAAGGTAGGAGGTAAGAACACAACCGATGCGATAGAGAAAATTTTGATGATCTTGTTCTGTTCAATGTTGATGAAGCCTTGTGTCGAGTTCATTAAGAAATTAATTTTATCGAACAGAAAGGTTGTGTGAGACATCAAGGTCTCCACATCTCGCATTATTTCACGCAGAGTTTCTGAATATTCATGGCGATTACGAAGATGGCGCAATAAGAAAGAAATATCACGCTGGGTATCCATCAAACACAAACGAATCTTTCCGTTACTGTCTTCCAGTTTAGCCAGTTTTTCAATGATGCTATCCAGCTCACTTTCGTTTTCTTCCAAAACAAGGTGACTGACGCCTTCTAATTGCCGGTGTAAATCTTCCAAAGTATCGGCATGGTTCTCTACTTTATTTTCAAATAGCGTAACTAATAATTGCGCAGGAGAATCCACCGCAATCTGTCCACGACGAGCTCGCATGCGTAATAACCGGAAGTCAGCGACTTCGCTTTCACGAATCGTGATTAAACGATCATCTTGCAAAATACAAGCAACAGTAGAGGTTTTATGACGGCCTTCTGTTTGATTTAAAAACAAAGAGTGAACGTGAATACCGGCTTGATCAACAAAACAGCGAGCGGATGCCTCAATCTCCTCGACATCGTCAGATTCAGGTAAATCCGTACTCAAGATAGCTTGCAGTTGTAAACGCTCATCATCATCAGGTTCTGCCGCATCAATCCAGTCTGCTTCTTGTTGTAACGTGGCAAAATTATCATCTTCTTTAGGAATTTCTTGAATCAAGCCGTTGTTGATTTTAAAAAATCTTAGCATACGTTTACCTCGGTATAATCGATACCTTATTTCTGTCAAGCCGTATTATTCAGTGCGTTTATCTGCAAAGTATAAAGACGGAAAATGCGTATTTTATGACGGCGTTGCACTATCCATGTGATCTACGGCGTCTGATTAGAAAGATGCCGTGCATCATACTGCTGACATCCTAGGCCGTCACTCATTAATCAAGCGAAGCGGAGAAAAAAGATCAAAAGCATCATCACCTTTCAATAAACTGTGATTATACCTATGTTGGATGACACTTCTAATACGAATGTCATTAAATAAGACGCAAAGGTACGATAAAGTAATCATGACAACACATCAGCACAGGAGTTGATGCTTCCAGACACTTTATAGTAGGGGGGGAGGGACTCCGTTTTCAGTCACTCAGACTCAACTAAAAGGCGTAGCTCATCCTGTAGCTCCTCAATTCGTTCTACTAAAATGTGCTGCTGTGAATCTGGCACCTGAGAAATATCTTGCAAGGATATTTCTTCCAAGTCGTTAAGCAATTGCAGTAACTGTTCCATGTATTCACTTCTCCTTGCTCGTTCTTAAAAATCCTCTATAAATTACCCTAGATCCCCGCTACTAACCTGTATAAATCGAGACAAAAATGCACTCTTTTGTAAAAATAGTCCCTAGGAGCTCAAGACGCTAGCAAAGGGGAAAAATAACCCTTCTCGGCGTTATTAATGCGTAATATAAGAGACAAAATCACAAGAAAAACACGCTATCTTGTCGGCCACAGAGAACGTACACATGGAAAGACTTGAGATGGAGTTTTTTGCAAAAAAACAGCCCCACTTTCGACTTAGTCGTCGTTGCCTTGGGATAAAGGCAAGACGCCTTTATTTTGCGGACTGACATATAATTGTCATGTCTTTCTTTTTAACTGCGTTTTCATTCTCATCGTTTTGAAATTTTTAAGGAGCCACCATGGCACTGGCCTTTTTCGATCTTGATAATACCTTAGTCGCAGGCGATACCGCCCAAGCCTTTGCGGAATACATCGCCGCGAGCGACCTGCCGACACCAGACGACTTCCTAGCCATTAATCTTGCTTACATGGCTGAGTATGATGCTGGCACCCTAAACCTTGAAGACTACATGCGTTACACCTTATCGCCTTTGTTTATTCTAGACACGGAACAACGGGCCACATTAATCCATCAGTTTATTCAAGACGTCGTGAAAACGATGGCGCTTCCTAAAGCTTTCGATCTGTTAGCCCAACATAAGCAAGACGGTGACGAACTTATCATTATCTCCGCCACGGGCACCCATTTGGTCGCCCCTATTGCCGCTTATCTTGGTGTTAAGCACAGCCTTGGTGTTGATCTCGAATATCAAGACGAACGCATCACAGGGGCGCTCGTTGGTACCCCCACATTTCGCGAAGGCAAAGTCATCCGCGCCGAACAATGGGCCAAAGACAATGGCCACACCATGGACAACATCTACTTCTACAGCGACTCCCACAACGATCTACCACTGCTAGAAAAAGCGCATTTTCCCATCGCAGTCGACCCCGATCCGACCCTAGAAAAAATCGCTACCGAACGTGGCTGGAAAGTAATTAGCTTGCGTTAGAAAGTGAACCATTAAATAGCCTCGAATTGACTTGCTAACCAAAGCTACTTAGTATTTTTCATCTATGGCATATACAAGGAAAGTAAAGTGACAAAACAATATGCAGAAATCCCAATGCCAACAAGACCAAGTGACCCTACACCACTTGAGATGGCAATTTATAATTATGAGTTAAAAGCTCGTAACTTTCATAATTCAAAAAACGTGCAAGTATCAGTCTATGAGACATCCGAAGAAAAAGCTAAACGACTTTTGAAGATTGACCAAGATTGGAACCATCTGAAGTTAGAACGCAGAAAAATAGCAATACAAGCTAGGTTACAAGAGGAGTTAGAACGATACCGCTCAGAAAATCGTGAGAAATCAATAAAAGAATTATCCTATGAGTCCCATCACCCAACCAGAAAGTTAGCAAAAAATCTCTTTGCAGTCGGAGAACCTAAGCCAACGACAATGCATGAGCCCCATCATATTATTCCAGGAAAGGGCCGACACCTAAAAATGCTGATGGTACAGTGCCGATTAAACTTGCATGCTTACGGTATTGGAATTAATGATCCTACCAATGGTATTTGGTTACGTAATTTTGCAAAAAACAAACCTGATGATTGGGCCACTCCAGATTCACCATCTCATAGACCATTACATACACAAAAATATGAACAATGGATTGCTGACTTTTTCTCAAACGACAATTTACCCGAAGGTGTATTTACAAAACGGTTAAGTAAGGTGAAGAGAGATCTTAGAAATGGTACTCACCCATCAAATATTTTAAATACATAAAACTAGAGAAGTAATACCTATGTCCGTTTATAGAATAAAATACTCTGAAGACAGTTTTGAGATAATTGATCTTGATATGTTTGCCTTTGCCGACATTATTGGAGATGAAGATTTAACTCTAGTACGAAGTCAACCAAGAACAAATGAGTCACTAAAGTCACGCTGGAAAAGTGTCAAATGCAATATAGCAGAGGAATGGAAAAATAAGCCTTTACCAGCTATATCCTATTGGGGAAGCTATCTTATTTTTACTCAAAAAGCCTATGACGTGTTTGCCAATACTCTCGAACCATTTGGAGAGTTTTTACCCTTACTTGCAGAAGATAATCAGCTATACATCTACAATTGCCTTACATTTGTAAGTGAAGATGAAACTCAATGCATTCGATCCTATGAGGATGGCTACCCTATAGGCTTCAAATCATTAGCCTTTGAAAACAGTGACCTTAAAGACAAACAGGTCTTTAAATCCAAGCTTTTTGGCACACACTCTCTCTTCGCAACAGAAAGTTTTAAGTCTCTCTTTACCCAACAGAGCATGACGGGAATCACCTTTGATACAGACTTAGTCAGCCCTTTCTAACGCTCTTAGACCTCTATTAAGCCTTTTATCTCCAGAAAAAACAGGTAACAATGCAGCATTAGACAATAAAGACATCAAAAGGAGGACAAGGATATGAAACTGATCATCGCCAATAAAAACTATTCGTCTTGGTCATTGCGAGGTTGGATGGCACTAAAAGCATTCAATATTCCATTTGAGGAAATCAAACTTTCTTTATCTACTGAGGCTTTCTACAAAGAGCTTGCCCAATATACACCGATTGGCAAGGTGCCAGTTTTGTTGGATGATGATTTGAGCATATGGGATTCACTCGCCATTTGTGAGTACATCAACGAAACCTACTTAGATGGAAAAGGCTGGCCCACCGATAAACACCTTCGCGCACGGGCTCGCTCTATTGTCGCAGACATGCATTCAGGCTTTTTTGGTATTCGCAACGAAATGCCCATGAACTGCCGAGCAAAACGTCGCGTTGAACTAAGCGATCAAGCCAAAAAAGAGGTGGACACACTCGATCGTGTTTGGACTGAGTTGAGACAACATAACACTCCAAATGGCCCCTATTTATTTGGCGAATTCAGCTTGGCTGATGCCTTCTTTGCCCCGGTTATCTTCCGCTTTAAGACTTATGGTATTGAGCTATCGGATGCAGCTCGCGACTATCAACAAACCATGTTAGCTCATCCAGCAATGAAGTCATGGCTAGAAGACTCTGTTATCGAAACCGATATCGTCGAAGCGGGTGAAGCTGGCGAGCCCGTTTAACCCTTCAATAAAAAAACACCCTGCTTTCGCTAAGAAAACAGGATGTTTATGTCTTTACCTAAGAGCTAAGAAGCGTTTACCTCAGCAAATGACTTAATCAAACCGAAAGCTAGAGGCCGTCCAACCACCAAAGATCCCTTCATCGTGGTAAACACAGCTTGCTTCGCCCTTTTCAGCAGCGCCAAGGGCGACCATCAAGGGAATCAAATGATCTTCTCTTGGATGACAAATCCTTGCGTACGGTGCTTTGTCCCAATCAACTACTCTTGCGCTGCGCTCTGTTGGTGTGGCGTCTAGCAAGGTTTCTTGTAACCAGGCATCAAAAGCATTGGATGGTTTAATGGCTTGCGGGCCTCTTAATCCAAGGTTATGAAAACTCAAGCCACTGCCGACAATTAAAATGCCTTCTTCGCGCAGAGGCGCTAATGCACGGCCCAAAGCCAAATGTTCTTCAGGATCTAGGTTCGATTTGAGAGAAAGCTGAATAAGTGGCATATCCGCTTCAGGATACATCACTGCCATAGGAGCAAACGCACCATGATCGAAGCCTTTTTTATCATCTAGATCCACAGGAAAACCAGCATTTTCTATGAGCTCAGCAACACGAGCGGCAACGTCTGGCGCACCAGGAGCCTGATATTTCACTTCATAGGTATGGGCTGGAAAGCCGTAATAGTCATATTCCATCCCAGGTGCCGGGTTAGATTGCACGCCAAAGGTTTGGCGCTCCCAATGCCCGGAAATCATCAATATCGCTTTTGGCTTTTCAGGCAACTGCTTTGTCATATTCACCAATGACGTTTCAAGATTGATGAACATAGCTCGCATGTCTGGGATATAAGGCCAAGGGCCGCCGCCATGAGAAATAAAATAAGTCGGTAACATACTGTGACACCTCATAAAACTTTCTATTAAGTAATGATGCGCCGACTCGATATTAATCGCTTAACATTAATCATATGAGGGCGCTTATCAGATAGGAAGAGTCTAGGTCTCGTACTCGAGTCAATCAACAAGCAAATTTTTAGCATTGCCTTCTAAAAATTTGAACACTCAAACCATTCGTTTGGTTATTTGTCTCAAGCCATCTCTCTAAAACGGCTTGCAACACCTCGACGGACATCATCCGCCAAGGTCATCACGTCCCTCATAAACCAATACGTTATTCGGTTTTCTCATAGCAAAAAACACGTAATCGATGCCCATCAAGATCCGTGACAGTAAACGTGAGACCAAAATCCATCTCTGTCGGTGCCTGAAGGATATTCACCCCAAGAGCTTGCCACTTGGAGTACTGAGCCTGTAATGCTGAGACACCTGATAGCATAAAAGCCACTTCCATCGCACCACCCTGTGACGCGTCTACGGTAGGCTGCACCTCTGACCTCGCCCATAGGCCAAATTTATTCCCCACATCACTGACAAAAAGTGCAAAACCATCGCTCATTTCAACAGGTTCTCGCTCTAACAGGGGGCGATAAAAATCCACGCTGCGGAACACATTGTCTACATACAAAATACTAAAATTGGAAAGCTCCATGTTGATTCTCCTCTTTATCAATAATGATATTCGCGATCTAGAGCAATCTCGCCCCGTCACGTATCGGGTTACTGCCCGATGTCCTAAAGAATAAAGGGAGGGTATGTCAGAAACTGTCAGCAGAAATGTTTAAATCGATGAATTAGGAAGCATTCAAAGTCGCGCGCCAATTTTTCAACAGCACATAACGCGGCGTTTTGTAGCGGTTTTCCTCTAACTGACAAGCAAGAATTCGGTCTGTTCGAAAATGACGAATCGCTTGTCGTAGTTCGCACCAAGCCACCAGCACACGGACGCCATCAAAATACCCCAGTGCAAAGGGCCAAACACGCCGCTCGGATTGGTTGTCTTTTAGGTCACGGTAGACAATAGACAGAATACGTTCATCTCGGATCGCTCGACGAATATCCGCCATATTGACGGAGTCTATTAGCAGCTCTTTACTTGGGCCGATCAATAGTGAGGTATCGTCTAGGGTATTTTTTAATTCAATCGGTAAGACGGCCGCAATTTTATTAAGCGCACTTTTCGCCCCCTTGCTTAATTGAGAGTCCGCTCGGCCACTAACCCAGCGAGCACCTAGCACCAATGCTTCAACCTCTTCTTCCGTAAACATTAAAGGGGGTAATAAAAACCCTGCACGCAACACATATCCCATGCCCGCCTCCCCCTCAATATTGGCCCCTTGTGATTGTAAAGTGGCAATATCTCGATACAAAGTTCGAAGACTAATACCTAATGTTTCGGCAAGGTCTTTACCTGCCACCGGATAACGATGACTACGTAGCAATTCAATAAGGGTAATTAAACGCTGGGCACGAACCATTTAAAAACCTCAAGTTAGCATTTAATACGGATAGTACTTTATCATTAAAACAAATCTTTCTGGTTAACTATCAACCGCTAATAGAAAATCATTTTCATCGATTTAGACAGCCAAGATAGCGTTTTATGGTTCTAAATTGTGTCACAATTAATTATTTTCACTTTCCAATTGAAAATCTCTTGTCATGACTTATCACTTTCCACCCACTTTCTTCCATGGGTTTTACAAGATCAGTGTTAGGGAAGTGCCTATTCAGTAAAGCCCCCGTCATGATTGCGATACAGCGCGTGCAGTGCTGGTTTTTTGTGCAATTTAAGGGGGCTTTTCAGCCACTCAAAACAAGCCTAATGTAGATAACAGATCGACAACACACACAAACGGTTTGAAAGAAAAAATCGAAAGAAAAACAAACTCTAATACTCTCTAATCAATAAGGGTTAATCAGGAGATACATTATGTCTATATTATTTAGTAAACGAACTCTTTTTAGTGGCATCATTGCAGCATCATCTTTATCTACCATGGCTTTTGCCGCGCAACCACAACAAGGCTTTACAGTTACACCTAGCATCGGCCATTATCACTTTGATAACGATACACACATTGATGATAATACCGCTTACTCATTAGGACTAGGTTATCAGTTTAATAATCCTTGGGGAGTTGAGTTCAATTACCTCAATGCTAATAGCAAAAAAAATGGTAATAAGGTCGATGTGAACCAATATCGCTTGGACGGTATCTATAATATTGAGCAATTTAGTACGACAAAACTCACTCCTTACCTTGCCGCCGGTATTGGTGCAGTAAAATATGATAAAGGAATCGATACAACTCATACTCAAGTTAACGTGGGTGGTGGTGTCAAGTATGCGCTAGCACAAAACGTAGCCTTGCGTGGTGACTTCCGTCTTGTTGAAGATACCAATAGCAACAAACTGGATAATGTTACTTCTCTAGGTGTTCAGTATACCTTTGGTGGCCCATCTCATGCGTCTACTATGAGCGATTCATCAGATAGCGATTCGGCATACTCTGAGCCAACGACGACGACTGCTGCAATGGAGCAATCGTCTTCGGATACACAACCCGCACAATCACAACCGAATGTGGCTGCAACCGCCAATTCTGACCAGTCTGCGGCAATGGATAACCAACCAGTTAAACAAAGCACAGTAGATGATTCGACAGCAAATACGGATCAAACAGCAGCGGCGGCCGATACCACAGATAAAGCTAAGGCATCCTCAGCGCTTGCGGCGAAGCCAGATCAAGTGGAAGTTAAGTTTGCGACAAACTCTGTGGCAGTACCACAAAGCGTGTACCCAAAATTACAGAAAATAGCGACTTATATGCAAGCTAATCCAGATACAAGTGTCACTATCAAAGGTTACACAGATAACACTGGTACCAAAGCTTACAATGTGAAGCTATCTGAAAAACGTGCTCTTGCAGTAGGACAAGTATTATCCAGCACCTTTAATATTCCACAAAGCCGAATTTCGACTGTTGGTTATGGTGAAGCTCAGCCTGTAGTACCAAATGACACGCCAGCACATCGCGAACAAAACCGTCGTGTTATTGCTGTCGTAGTTGACTCAGCGCAATAAGCTTTTATGTTCAACACAATCTATCCTATGGATTGTGACGGTTAAATTGCATTCCTTCGGCCCAATAGCTATCTATTGGGCCTTTTTTTATTTAAAGAGAAGCGTTTATAACGTACATACTAGTACCAAACTTTCCACACAGAACATCCTTAATCGTCTTAGTCCAATCACAATATTTTAGGGCGAATTTTAAGTGAAAAAAAAATGTAATAGTTTTCATCTTTACTGACCGAATCGGCCTAAAAAAATTCGTTTTTTCTTAATCAAATCAACTATTTTTCTACCGAATCAGTCAATCTAGTGTCATGATTGCACAAGCTTAGTTTACTTCCCATTTTTTGCGTATTTAGGCAGGGGTTTTCAGCCAGAAAAAATCCAGTATCGTAGTGGACATGACCGGACAACATTTTGTTCATAAGGAGAAAACATGTCTATTGCACTTAATAAACGTACTATTTTTGGCAGTATTATTCTTGCGTCTTCTTTATCTACACTGGCTTACGCTCAGCCACAAGAAGGCTTCACGGTAACACCAAGTGTTGGCTATATGCATACGGATACGGATTTACACCTTAAAGACAACGCATCCTACTCCCTTGGCTTAGGTTACCAATTTAATAACCCATTTGGTGTAGAAGCGGTTTTCTTACATTCAAACCAAAAACCTAGTGGTGGTGGTACTCACCAAGATGTTGACCAATACCGTCTCGATGGTATCTACAACTTGCCTACACTACAAAGTGTGAATCTAACACCTTATGTGGCAGCAGGCGTTGGCAGTACTAAGTATGGTAAGCATTCTGACTACGACAATGTCGATGTCAACGCAGGTGGCGGTGTGAAGTACGCTGTAAATAAAGATTTGGCCGTTCGTGCGGATTTCCGTCTTGTTAAAGACGTGGACGCAGGTCACCTTAATAACGTGACTTCTGTCGGTGTTCAGTACACCTTTGGCGCACCAGTGAAGCCTGTCACATCAGGTGACTCTTCCAGTTCTAGTAACACAAGCTACTAAGCGCCAATGTCGAATGAACACGTTTTTTCTCAATGCCCTTATAGATGATGGGGTGACATGTGCAAGCAACGGCGATGTGACCTAACAAGTAAGCAAAGAGATAGAACGAGCGACGGAAGAGCGCCCAATGGCAACATTGGGCGTTTTTTCATGGTTAGTACAAGATGGCGACCATATCATTCTTGAGCCGCTAGCCAATCACAGACCCCTTGCCCAGCTAACCGTCCGGTAGCAAAACAACCCGTTAGAAGATAACCGCCTGTCGGCGCTTCCCAATCCAACATTTCGCCCGCACAAAACACCCCCGGCATGTTGAGCAACATCAAGGTATCGTTCACACTCTGCTCGCATACTCCACCAGCACTGGAAATAGCTTCGTCAATCGGCTTCACTTCATCAAACCATACGGGAATGTTTTTCAAACAACGAGCCAGCGCATCAGGTGTTTGAAACTGTGTTTTAGTGAAGGTGTCATAAAGCAAAGCGGCTTTAACACCGCTAATGCCGACGGTACGTTTTAAGTACTTGCTGAAAGATTCCTTTGGTTTGGTATGTTGGAGTTTTGTGATGACCTGCACGTCATCTTGTAACGGTAATAAATCTATTGTTAATAACGCCTTGCCATCTCGATTGATTCTATCCCGTAGATATTTGGAAAAAGCATAAATAAGGCTGCCTTCCATACCGTCGTGCGTCACAATACACTCGCCCTTACGACGGACGATATTACCGTTCTCCAACGTAACCTGAAACGACACATCCTTTAATGGCTGACCTGCCCACTTACTCCGCAGATGCTCACTCCAATGGCTATGGAAGCCACAGTTGGCACTTTGTAAGGGAGCAAGCTCAATATCGGCTTGATCTAATACGTTCCACCAAGCACCGTCTGAGCCAAGCTTAGGCCAACTAGCCCCACCTAACGCTAAGACAATGGCATCCGCGTGCGCCGTCACCGTTTCACCAGAACAATCAAAACTCGCTGTGTGTGCTGATACCTGAACCATTTTATGGCGCATATGAAATCTTATGCCGCCGTCTCGTAATCGCTTTAACCAATGACGCAATAAAGGGGCCGCCTTCATATCCGTCGGAAAGACCCGACCAGAAGAGCCAATAAAGGTCTCGATTCCTAAGCCATAAATCCAATCGCGCAGTGCATCACTATCAAAATGGCGCAAGGATTTATCCATCCAATCCGCTTTATCATAATAGCGCTGGATAAATTCAGGGTAAGCTTCAGAATGAGTAATGTTCATGCCTCCCACACCCGCCAGCAAAAACTTGCGGCAAGCACTAGGCTTGGCATCATAAACGTGAACCTGATGCCCCTGCGCACAAATGTATTCCGCCGCCATCAAGCCCGCAGGGCCAGCACCAATGATCATAACGGTTTTTTGTGTTTGCACGCGCAGCACCCTTACCCTTTTCGAGACCCAATTAAAAACGGGCATGATAAAGAAAAACCACTCTCGTACCAATGTTTCTCAGCAAATTTCAGTAAACCAAATGCACAAAATATAATACACATTGGCAATCCTTCCAGAATGGATCGAGCTCAGTCATTAGTTTGCTGTTGGTTATCTGACCGTGGCATCCTTGCGCTTTAAAAAGAAACTGGAATAATCATTTGGAGGGCACACATTGCAAGAGTGCTTTAATCGCAACATGCAGTGTGGTACTCAGTTTTTGTTCTCTTCCTTATTAGCGTCAGCCTGGATCCCCGCTGTAAGAGCCAGACGCATAGCTTCTTCTACACCAATATCCAGCTCGGTTAAACGCTCTCTTGAAATGTATAAAGTAATACCACCGATTTGATAACTCAGGGGAACATACACCCCCACTAGGTCTTGGTCACCAAACAAACGCTCTCCGGTTTTTTCCCCTGTGACAAAACCGATGACTTGTGCGCCATTCCATTCCAATGACACAACACTTTTCATTTCCTTTTTTTCCGACAGATTGAACACCATCATCATGTCTTTAAACGCACCATAAATAGACTTCACCAAAGGAATGCGCTCAAAAATATTCTGGCTCAATGTGACCAAATAGCGGATGCCGTAAAGATTGACCAGAAATCCCACTAAAATCAGCATACCAAGCGAGAACGCTAATCCCAAACCAGGGAAGTAGATACTATGGGGCAACAGCCATAGGACAACAGGCTTGGCTAAGGATTCTCCCGTTGCCAATAACCAGTAAATCAGATAAACCGTTAGGCCAAGGGGTAAAACCGCCACCAGCCCCTTTAATAAGAAAGAAAGTACTCTATTCATTTTGTTACCTATTCTAAGAAGCAAACAGCATACCCTAAGCCTTGAACGCTACCAACGACTCAGTGACGCCTTTGACAAAAATATTGCGGCTCATTATGAGTCTTTATACGCTTTTCCACTATATTACTAACAAGGCGTTAACTATTACCTAGACAACCTCTTCATTTCTCATTAAGAGAAATACGTTGAACCGCAAAGGTTTCGAAACCTTTGCCTGGATCGCCACCTTGGGAAATTGTCGTAAAGAAGCAGAAAATCACTGCTAGATAAAAATATTTCAACGCATCTCAAAAAAGATTAGGCCCTATACCAAAGGACGCTCTAATCTAAAAAGGACGCCAATCAAGGCACAGTTAAGGACTCTACGCCATGAGACAGAGCTCGCCACTTTTACTAAAACAAACCCATGGGCTAAGAAGAGCCATCCGAAGTGCACAGTACAACGGCCCAACCAGCGGATTAGCAACAGGGGCAATGCAAGGTAAAGTGGTTATTTTACCTGCAGATTGGGCGGATGAGTTTCTCCTCTATTGTCAGAAAAACCCAACTTCATGTCCATTAATTGGTATCTCAGAAGTAGGTGACTTTCGTTTGCCCAAGTTGGGAAGCGATATCGATCTGCGCTACGACATTCCTGAATATTGCATCTATCAGCATGGTAAAAAAGTAAACAGTTGCACAGACATAGCCACCCACTGGCAAGATAATTTTGTCACCTTTGTTTTAGGCTGCTCTTTTTCCTTCGAAAATGCCCTATCTCAAGCGGGGCTCACCCCACGCAACGTAGAAGAGCAAGTCGATGTACCCATGTATGAAACGAATATTGCAACGGTTCCAGTGGGACGTTTTTTTGGCAATACCATTGTCACGATGCGCCCTTATAGCCCAAAAGATGCCATTCACGCCATTCAAATCACCTCACGATTTCCCAAAGCACACGGTGCCCCTTTGCACTTTGGCTCACCAAGCGATATCGGTATCGACAATTTAGCCCTGCCTGACTTCGGCAACACGGTGAGTATAAAAGAGGGCGAAGTACCCATCTTTTGGGCTTCTGGTATCACCCCACAAATAGCCGTACAAAACGCAAGTCCACCTATTTACATCACAAACGCTCCGGGAAAAATGCTTGTCACCGATCTATTGGATATGGATCTCACCATCATTTAATATCAGGTATCATGTCTTGAGAAGGATAAGAGGTATTTAACATGAAATTAAATTGCGATATGGGCGAAGCCTTTGGCGCCTGGAAAATGGGCTTGGACGATCTGATCATGCCTCATGTTGATCAGGCGAATGTCGCCTGCGGTTTCCATGCGTCCGACCCCCTTACTATGTCAAAAACCGTGTCCTTGGCAAAACAACATAACGTTATTATCGGTGCCCACCCTGGCTACCCTGACTTGGTGGGCTTTGGGCGCCGTAACATGGACATTTTACCTACTGAATTAAAAGCACTTATTCAGTATCAAATAGGTGCGTTAAAGGCGATTTGTGAAAGCCAAAACACTCAGGTGGATTATGTGAAGCCTCACGGCGCCATGTACAACCAAATGATGGCAGACGACACCATATTGGAAACCGTTATGGAAGCCGTCAGTGAACTCGACGCCACCTTACCCTTAATGGTCGGTGCGGTACCAGAAGCGCCACAGATCAAAGCCATGGCAAAACGGTATGGTCTCACCGTTTGGTTTGAAGCCTTTGCCGATCGACTCTATACCGATGAAGGACGGCTCACGCCTCGCAAAGAACCAAACGCAGTGCACGCCAGTTTCGAGTTGATCGAAGCACAAGTGAAACAATTATGTGAATCTGGTACGGTGACCTCAGGATCAGGAAAAACCTTAGCTATTTATGCTGACACCATTTGCGTTCATGGTGATGGCGTTCATGCAGTGGAAGCCATCACCAAGTTACGTACCATTGTGGACGAGTTTAACCGCTCTAACCAAAGCGACTACAATAGCAAGCTAAACAAAGCCTAAGCGAGCCATGCATGACGTCCCCTAAACCCACAATTGAACAGGTGAATGAAGAAGCCTATTTATTGCGTTTTGGAAACCACATCAATGAACAAACGGCGGATCAAATCCTTTGGACAACACGACAGTTAAAACGCCTCCATGATATACAGGATTTAATCCCATCTTATACAACGATTTTGCTAACCCTCAAAACACAGGCAGAACAACCACACAAACTGATAGACGAAATCGAAAATATCCTTAACGAATCAACGGAGCAAGCGGCGATCCCCTTGGATCAACGCAAGACCGTCGTGATCCCTGTGTATTACGGCAATGAAGTGGGCCCCGACCTCCAAGAGGTTGCCAAGCATTGCCAGATGACACCAGAAGAGGTGATTCAACGTCACAGTGCAACCCTCTATCGAGCCTATACCATTGGCTTTACACCTGGTTTTTCCTTTTTAGGCAGCACGCCTGATGAACTTCATATTCCACGCAAACGCACACCAAGACACCAAGTGCCCAAAGGCAGTGTTGCCATTGCAGAAAACCAAACGGCCGTCTACCCAAGTGTGACCCCTGGTGGCTGGCAAATCATTGGTCGCACCCCGATGGAGCTTGTGGATTGGAACAGTGAACATTTAGGCCTCATCGCTACCGGAGATTCGGTCCGATTCGAAGCGATTTCACGAGAAGCGTTTTTGACGCAAGGAGGCAAGTTAGATGGCTTTTAATATTAAAAAAAGCGTCATGCTGGCATTGGTTCAAGACTTAGGCCGTTTTGGTTACCAAGCGGCGGGGTTAACCACAGGCGGCCCAATGGACGAAATGGCATTTCGCTGGGGCAACGCGTTACTCAATAATGATGAAAACGCCGCGCAAATTGAAATCACCTTTGGCTTATTCTCGCTAGAAGCCCAAGCGCCAACCAGTATCGCTCTCACTGGAGCGGATCTTGGTGCCACCCTAAACGGGCAATCCATTTTACCTTGGCAAACCTACGCGATCAAAGAAGGGGATATTTTAAGCTTTCATCAACCCGTTTGGGGACTGCGTGCTTATTTGTCGGTAAAAGGCGGCTTTCTCTGTCAACCTACCCTAGGCAGCACCTCGACGGTAGTACGTGAGCACCTTGGCGGCCTTCATGGTAACGGAGCGAAGCTAGCAGTAGGCGATTCCATTGCTTATGAAAGCAGCAACGAACATCGACAAATGCGCGTGCCGCGACACCATATTCCCGATTACAGTCAACAAGACATCCCCGTTATTTTGAGTTATCAATCAGCGGATTTTTCTACTACCGATCATGAGACCTTCTTTTCAAGCCGCTACCGCGTCTCCAACCACTGTGATCGCATGGGCTATCGTATGGAAGGAGCTCCGATTGGTAAAGAGATCCGTGGGATCACTTCAGAGGGCATTGCCTACGGCGCCATTCAAATCCCACAAGATGGTCAACCCATCGTTCTGCTCAATGACCGACAAACCATTGGCGGCTATCCCAAAATAGGCTGTGTTACTCGCGCCGGTGGCGACTTATTAGCACAACGTAAACCTGGGGATATGATTAACTTTGTCAGCACGTCAATTCCTCAAGCGACAACCGAACGCCTTCAGCAACTCGACCAAGTCAAACAGTTATTTTCAACCAACCACTAACCATTCGACCTACAGGTGACAACACGCTTCCAGTCTAATATGACTAGAAGCGAACGTTGGCAGTCTGCCCACTTTTATTGACGTTTGACGACATATTGTCACCAAAATAGTCATGCATTTCTCCCAGAGATTACTAGACTGAGAGAAAGAGATATGTGAACAGTAAAATATCGAGCCGTTTACTTTTGCTGGCGTGACAATACAGAAGGCCTATGAAAACCACATCAGAAACAAATACAAAAGCAAAATGGGGGAAACTCATCACCATTCGACTGATTGGTTGGAGTGTGATTATCTGTCTGGTGTTTTCTGTTGTGATGGCGCTGGGGGAATACAAGCTTGAGCAAGCCAAGTACCGGAAAAACGCCCTTGCCAATCTCCATAAAGCCATCGAGTTATTCTCGCCCATGATCACAGAAAGCTTGTGGAATATGGATACCCAACTTGCCAATAAACAAATGAAAGCCCTAGCACATTTTGATAGCGTGTCCATTGCGGTGCTGACAACAGAAGACGGCGGTCAATTGCGTTTTGGCTCCCAACCGCTTGATATGGAAGACTCTTCCGTTTCTAAAACTTTATTCTACAACGACACCAAAAACTTGCCCAAATTGGGGGAGTTAACGCTCTATACAGATTTAAGACAAGCGGCTCAAACAGACAGCTCGCTGTTCTTTCATTATTTTGCTTTCTATCTAGGCATCAGTATGACCATCACTGTTTGTCTAGTCATCTTATGTCACCTGCTTACTACCAAACGCATTCGACATCTCACCCATACCTTCAACAAGGTCACAGAAGACAGTATTACACTCGACTCGTCCTTTAAAAACCAAGTCAATAACACCATCGCCAAAGACGAATACGATGAATTGGTCTATCAGGTGTATCGGGTGTGGAAAATTGGCCACCAGGCAATGAAAGAAAATCAAGAAAACCAGATTCTTATCCAAAATATACGCACGGATTACGAACTGCTTAAGCAACGCATCAGCGACAAAGAAGCGACCGAGTTAGCGCAATACAAAGAAGACATCCAAATGCTAAAAAGTGCAATGAATGCCTTGCCTTACCGTATTTCCTGGCGCGATTCAGACTTAATCATACGCGGTGCCAATACTGCTTATTTAAATGACATAGGTCTTGAAGATGAATCTCTAATCACTGGCACGAAAGGAGAAAGTTTCATTCCAATTGCCCAGCAAAAGCTATATAACGCTGATAATACTTCTGTGTTAAACACAGGCTATAGACAAATCGATATGGAAGAAAAGTTTATGTTTCCAAAAGCCCAACCCGGCATTCGAATCATCAGCAAAGTTCCACTCTACAACGAACAAGGAGAATTGATTGGTCTGTTAGAGTATTACCTCAAAAAAGGGCCAGACAAATGAGTAACATTAGAGGACTGATGATCTTTGTCTTACTCTGCAAAAAAGCCCCTTTTTGGCTGGTAATGAGTACGCTCTTTTGCACCACCTCACCGGTTCTCGCAGCACCTGAACTGGGATCAAGCATGCCATTCACAGGACTCAATGGCAGCATGGGTAAAGAAGTTAAAATAGGTATAAGCATAGGGCTTCAGCGCTATCAAAATCAGCAGCATATCCCCTTTAAAATCATCTATAAAGACGACACCTATGACCCCAAAAAAACGGCAAAGAATATTCGTAAGATGATCGAGAAGGATCATATCATTGGGATGATCAATAATGTTGGCTCTCCCACAGCTGTCGTGAGTGCCAAGATCGCCCAACAAGAAAAAATCCTGCTATACGCGCCGATTAGTGGCTCCAATTTTTTAAGGCCACCCGCTGAAGACCCGAGCTTTCGTTATCTCATTAATTACCGTAGTAGCTATGAAGAAGAAGTCACGCGTATCTTTAATGCACTAATGGCTGCCACCCCTTTTTCAGAACAAGATTTAGTTCTTTTCTCTCAAGACAACACCATCGGATCCGGTGGTGCCAACTGGATTGACAATTTACTGTTACAACACTTTAATGATACCAACCCTCACTATCTAAAAGTCAGCTACGACCGTGATGCCGCCGTAGTGGAAAATGCGGTGGCAGATCTGCTGCTGGTCACACCAACGCCAAAATATATTTTTCTTGTTGCCAGTGGCAAACCGGCTGCAAAATTTGTCCGTCTGGTTCGACAATACGGTTTAGATCCGGTGTTTATCGGTGTCTCTTTCGTTGGCACAAGCACCTTTGCCAATTCACTTAAAGATGTTGATGCGCGAGTCTTTATAACTCGCGTTGTCCCGCCGTTGGAGCAAACTGATTTACCGATTGTTCAAGAGTTTTTAGCAGACAAAAAAAAATTTTTAGCCACGTTGCCCAAAAACAAACAAGACACATTTACCGCCTCAGCTCTGATGTTCGAGTCCTATATCAGCACTCGTATTCTTATTAAGGCCTTGGAAAAAGAACCCTACATAGATCAATACAACCTCATTGATGCGCTAGAAAAGCTCGGGGAGTTTGATTTGGGGCTAGGCAGTCCACTGCGACTAGATGCTACCCATCACCAAGCGAGCCACAGCATCTGGCTTACTTATCTAAAAAATGGGCAATATATTCCCATTGAATTCGAGCATGTGGGTCAACTATTACCTACAGGACCTCATCATGAAAAGTGACTTTCTCTCTAGAAAACGAGGCGTTAACTTTTTAGTTTGGCTGCTTGCTAGTGTCGCGCTCGTTACGACGTTATTGGCCGCTATCGTTTTATCAAATAGCGTTAAAGAGTTAAGGTCAAGCCAACGAAAAATCACGACCATACAAGAGAACCTGCTCTTCGCCACAACGGAGTTACGCGAACTGTTTCCACAGCAACAAACCATTTTAAATAAAATGCTGGATAGTGATCACCCCTATCAAGCTCCCGACTCCGCCACATTAAATCGCATTAACCGAGCGTTGGATATTTTAAATACCGTCGCAAAAGACAACCCGAAACTCGTCAACGTATTGACTAAAATTGATGAAGTAGCACAGAAAATTCAAGGCATCACCTTTGATATACAAACATGGAAAATCAAAGAAACCGCTTTCGTAGACGACTATCAACAGCTGTACTTACAGAAACGCACAGATACTTATCTACATAACTTAGAATTACTATTGCGCCAAGTATACGGACAAAGTCGCTTAACTGAAGCAACCTATATATACAAGTACAACCACACGACAGGGGCAGAAAAAGCACAAGCCGCCATCGACTATATCGAACACCATAAAAAAACGTTGCGCGGTGGTTTGTATATGGCTCAAGCGAGAATTGCTGAGCTAAGATTGGCCATCAGCCAATTAGTCAATGATTCGAACCTAGATACCTTAGATGACATCAAAAACAATCAAGTTCTTCCCTCTCTAAACCATCTATCTCAGCTCAATATTTGGCTTAAAGGGGCCTACCCCGTTTATTATCAACAAACATCTCAGCTACAGGAGAAAGTGTTCAAAACACTGTTTGGAGATAATTACCAAGTCATCAAAAAACGTAATATTATTATTTCCAATGGCACCAGCCTATACCTCAAACGCTATAAAGCATTACAGTTAGAGGCCCAACGCAAAGTACTGACCCGTCAATATAACCAAGCGTTTCATAGCTTGCCACACTACTTAGATGAAATTGGATCTGAAGTTCAAGCACAGTCGAAACTCGTCAACCACGCCGTGCAACAACGCCTAAAAGCACTCGCTGATACCATGTTTAAAGGGGCACTCTTCAGCATTGTACTGCTACTGCTTATTTCCATTTTAATTTCCAGACGAATGTCAAAACAGTTCGCCACGCTCGCCGAAAGTGAGCATCGCTTCCGATCCATGTTTGAACTCTCTCCAGATCCGGTGTGGATACTCAGTGGCCGTAAAGTGATTGAATCAAACCAAGCCGCTTGTAACCAGCTCAAATACACAACTATAGACGATCTGAAAAACATGCCGATAGAAGACTTCAGTCCACAATTTCAACAGGATGGAATGTCATCAAACAGTAAAATTGAGCACTTTATCAATATGGTTCAAGACGAAGGGTTTCACCGCTTCGAATGGACCTTCCAAGACAAAGAAGGCAATAGCATTGATGCGGAAGTCATCATGGCAGCCATTGTTCTGTCCAATACACCTGCCGTACTCTGTAGTTGGCACGACATCAGCCAACGAAAAGCAGCAGAAGGGATGCTTAAAGCCCATCAAGAAGAGCTAGAAAGCGAGGTTCAGAACCGAACCAAAGAGTTAGAAGTAGCAAAAAACATAGCAGAAAAAGCCAGTCTGGCGAAAAGCGATTTTTTAGCCAATATGAGCCATGAAATACGTACCCCAATGAATGCCATTATCGGTATGTCTCACTTGGCCTTACTCACGGAATTAAATGACAAACAGCGTAACTATATCGAAAAAGTTAGCACCTCAGCAGAGTCTCTTCTAGGGATTATTAATGACATTCTCGACTTTTCTAAAATAGAAGCCGGTAAATTAGAGATCGAAGAAACCCCCTTTAATCTAGAAAATGTTTTCAAAGATGTGGCTAATATTTTGTCCCTAAAAGCAGAAGAAAAAGCCTTGGAGCTGCTCTTCAATATCCCGCCAGAATTACCATCTAACTTAGTAGGGGACCCAACACGGCTACGACAAATTTTATTAAACTTGGGTAACAACGCGATAAAGTTCACAGAAAAAGGGGAAATCATTATTGATATCGCGCTGTTTAAGCAAAATAAAAACCAAGTCATTCTGCACTTCAGCGTCAAAGACACGGGGATCGGTATGACGCCAGAACAGTGCAAACGACTGTTTCAATCCTTCTCACAAGCAGACAGCTCCACCACTCGACGATTTGGTGGAACAGGCCTTGGGTTAGCCATTTGCAAACAACTAGTACAGTTTATGAAAGGGGATATTTGGGTTGAAAGTACCCCTAATGTGGGCAGCCAATTTCATTTTACCTTGCCTTTTGACCTTAGCCTAACCCTCTCTTCTGACTATCATTTACCAAGCCAGCATAAAATACTCATTGTCGATGATAACGAAACGGCACGAGATATATTGCAAAACCTTGCAAACAGTTTTGGCCTCAGCACAACCATTGCAAAATCTGGACAAGAAGCCCTCACCTTGATCAAAGAGGCTCCAGAAAATGCTCCGTTTACAGTCATCCTAATGGATTGGAAGATGCCAGAGATGGATGGCATTGAAGTATGCCGTGCCTTGCAAGACTACACTGGGCCCAGCGCTCAATCCCCGAAAATCCTGATTGTTACCGCCTATGGACAAGAAGAAGCCAGAAACGCCAGTCAAGACGTCAACATCAGTGGTTATCTAACCAAACCCGTTACGCCATCTACCTTGTTTGAAGCTCTACAGCAAGCGTTGGACTTAGAGCAACACCCCATTCCATCTCAAGCCATACGCGCCAGCCATCATCGCTCTTCGTTAATCGGAGCGCATATTCTGCTTGTCGAAGATAACGCTTTTAATAGTGAAATTGCGACAGAGTTACTGACTCAACATGGCCTAACCGTTGACACAGCAAGTAATGGGCAAGAAGCATTAGATAAACTCCAAAGCAACACCTACGACGGCATCTTAATGGATTGTCAAATGCCTGTTATGGACGGCTATACGGCCACTAGATTGATTCGAAAAATGCCTGAATACAAAGACTTACCCATTATTTCTATGACAGCAAACGCCCTCACAGGCGATAAAGAGAAAGTATTAGAATGTGGTATGAATGACCACATATCGAAGCCGATTCAAGTCGACACAATGTTCTTTACCCTAAGAAAATGGATTACACCAGGAATGAAGCAGTCTATGCCCAACAACGCTATCGAACAGCAACCTACCACACTCAACGAAGAGCAAACCAACAAGCAAGCACCACCAAGCTCAGAAGAAAAACCCAACCTCCAAGAACTAGAGGGCATAGACCTGAGTGTCGCGCTTAGCATTACACAAAATGACGAAGCCTTCTTATGGCGCCTGTTATTTCGCTTCCAAGACAAACAGCAGAACTTCGTCGATCAATTTAATCAAGCTATCAATTCAGATGACCCAGAAGAAGCCCCACGTCTGGCTCATACTCTTAAAGGTAATGCTGGAAATATCGGCATGACGGAACTCATGCACCGTGCCGCCGACTTGGAAAGCGCCCTTAAAACGGGACACTACAGCGATGCTCTAAGCGCATTGGATAAGGAGTTACAGCGTATTCTCAATGCCATTATGCGACAAAAATCTCACACAGACTCTTAGTAACATCCCTACCTTATTAGAAAGACAGGCTAACAAATAGACAAGGCGGGCATAGTCATAGTATTGATGACAGAACACACCTCCAGTCAATAGTTTTTACTAATCACAGATCTAAAAAATAACAATTTTAATAATTTGAATAAGTCTCCTATTATAAGCCTCGTTGGTAACACAAAAACGATTTAACTAGGAGCAATACAAAATGATCAATACCCAAATCAAACCATTTAATGCAACTGCTTTCAAAAATGGCGAATTCGTAGAAATTTCTGAAAAAGACGTACTAGGTAAATGGGCTGTATTCTTCTTCTACCCAGCAGACTTTACTTTTGTTTGCCCAACTGAACTTGGCGATATCGCTGATAACTACGCTGAGCTTCAATCTCGCGGCGTAGAAGTGTTCTCTGTTTCTACAGACACTCACTTCACTCACAAAGCATGGCACGCAAGCTCTGACACTATCGGCAAAATCCAGTACTACATGGTAGGCGACCAAGCAGGCAACATCACAAACAACTTCAACGTGATGCGCGAAGGTCAAGGCCTAGCAGATCGTGCGACTTTCTTGATCGATCCTGAAGGTACTATCCAAGCAATGGAAATCACTGCTGAAGGTATCGGTCGTGATGCACAAGACCTACTTCGCAAAGTAAAAGCGGCTCAATACGTAGCAGCTCACCCAGGTGAAGTATGTCCAGCGAAATGGAAAGAAGGTGAAGAAACATTGACACCTTCTTTGGATCTAGTCGGCAAAATCTAAGCTGACTTGATCTAGGCCACTCCTTCGAGTCCCCTCTGGAAGGGGTGGCCTCCTCTTACTTCGCTTAGAGCATCAAGCAATAGCATACTCCCAGTACTACCTAATACTGCACAGTACAACACTCAGAATAGACGGATTACTAAATCATGTTAGATTCAAATCTTAAGCAACAACTGGACACTTATCTTCAGAACATTATTAATCCTATTGAGATTACTGTGTCCATCAATGGCTCTAAAAAAGCTGAAGAATTATTAAATTTGGCTCGTGAAATCAGCGAGTTAAACGACAAAATTGACCTGATTGTCGATGAAAACCCACAAGGACGCGCGCCGCAAATGGCCATCGCTCCTAAAGGTGAAACACCACGAGTACGCTTTGCAGGCATTCCAATGGGACACGAGTTTACCTCTCTTGTCTTAGCATTGTTACAAGCTGGCGGCCATCCATCTAAAGCAGAGCCAGAGCTTCTTGAGCAAGCCAAAGGCCTAACAAGTACACTGAATTTTGAGATTTATATCTCTTTGACTTGCCAAAACTGTCCTGAAGTCGTGCAAGCCATGAACTTAATGGCGGTACTAAACCCGAATGTCACGACCACTATGATTGACGGTGCTTTATTCCAAGACGAAGTCAACGAACGCGAAATCATGGCCGTGCCATCGGTTTACCTAAACGGCGAGCTATTTGGCCAAGGCCGTATGTCATTAGCCGAAATATTGAATAAAGTAGATACAGGTGCCAGTGAAAAACAAGCCGCCGCGTTGGCTGAAAAAGCCCCTTACGACATGCTAGTGGTTGGTGGTGGACCAGCTGGTGCATCCGCTGCCATTTATTCTGCTCGTAAAGGTATTCGCACGGGTGTAGTCGCTGAGCGCTTTGGTGGACAGGTGAGTGACACCATGGCCATCGAAAACTTTATTTCGGTCAAAGAAACAGAAGGACCAAAACTGGTCGCTAACTTAGAGCAACACGTTCTTGATTACGATGTGGATTTGATCAAAACGCAAAAAGCGGTTCGCATTGAGAAGAAAGACTTTATCGAAGTAGAACTCGAAAACGGCGCAGTACTCAAGAGTAAAACCATCGTACTCGCAACCGGTGCTCGCTGGCGTGAAATGAACGTACCAGGTGAACAAGAATACCGTAACAAAGGTGTCGCCTACTGCCCACACTGTGACGGTCCATTGTTCAAGGGTAAAAATACCGCCGTTATCGGTGGGGGTAACTCTGGCATCGAAGCGGCCATTGACCTAGCGGGTATCACCAAACATGTTACCGTTTTGGAATTTAGCGACACTTTACGTGCCGACGATGTCTTGGTAAAAAAAGCAGAATCCTTGCCAAACGTGACCATCATCAAAAATGCCATGACCACGGAAGTACTTGGTGACGGTCAACGGGTTATCGGCTTGAAATACACCGACCGCCGTACCGATGAGTCTCATCTGGTGGATGTTGCAGGCATCTTCGTACAAATCGGTTTGGTACCGAATAGCGAGTTCCTAAGAGATACATTAGAGCTTACCAACCGTGGCGAAATCCTTGTTAATGCCCATGGTGAAACCTCTATGCCAGGCGTGTTTGCAGCAGGCGACGTAACCACATCGCCATACAAGCAGATCATCATCTCAATGGGATCTGGCGCCACGGCAGCCCTTGGTGCGTTTGATTACTTAATCCGTAATTAACCTTAGAAATCATGGGACTAAACTAAGCATTTATTCAGTTAACTTAGTTTAGTCCGCAAGTTTTTACCTCTTGCCATCCTAGAAAGAGGTAAAAAGCAACCAGCACCCATCCCTCCCGGATGCTGTTTAGTTGCCTTTTTAATCGGTCTTGTGAAAACAAGGCCGATTTTTTTATGCCATATCAGCATCTCGCTAAAGGTTAAGACGACCGGCGTTGGTCTAACAGAGACTTTAATGCCTGTAATCCGGCTATCAGATGCTGATCTTCTGAAATGGCCATAAGAGAAAGACGCACCGCCGGAATAGGCTGACCATCATAATGGAAAAAATGGCCTTCACTGACCGTGATACCCCGCTCTTTTGCGATGGCAGTAAACTCGTCAGCGTCCCAAGTTTCAGGAAGCATTAGCCAGATGTGATAACTCGTCTCTTGGGAGAACAGCGTCTCACCCTGCAAAATGGATAGGGCTAATTGTT
This sequence comes from Marinomonas spartinae, assembly GCF_900089775.1. Lineage (GTDB taxonomy): Bacteria > Pseudomonadota > Gammaproteobacteria > Pseudomonadales > Marinomonadaceae > Marinomonas > Marinomonas spartinae. The sequence continues at coordinate 380,618 of NZ_FLOB01000001.1, read as the reverse complement.
GCCTGTGCGCCGCAATCTTTTTTTGTCCTTCCGCTAGTTCGAACGCGGAACCAGACTGTATTAAGCGACTGGCAACGTCAAAGCCGATCGGGGAAATATGCCAAATCATAGTACGAATATATGACGTTAATCGATTTAACTGGCTCTGCGGTGCCTTCACAAACCCACAGCGTAAACCTGGACTGATCGCCTTAGACAGGCTGGTGATATAAAAGCTCTTTTCTGGCACAAAATTACTAATGGGAGCCATGACATCGGCGTTTAGAAAACAATATAAATCATCCTCTAATAACCAAACTGAGTGTTTTTGAATCACGCTCGCGATGTCTTTACGACGCTCAATTGGCATCGTACTGGCTGTCGGATTTTGATGGGAAGGAACAACAATCACCAGACTTGGTCTATCACTAAGACAAATTTCATGCAAACGGTTTGGGAGCATCCCACATTCATCCATCTCAACGCCTATCGGTTTTCTGCCCAGCGCTTGAATAATCGATAGTATTCCCGGATAGGTCAGTTCCTCTACCGCAACATAATCCCCCGGCTTAGAGTACAGTTCGATAAGCGTCGAGAGAGCATGCTGAGCGCCATTTGTCAGCAATACCTGCTCTGGCGATCTCACTTGTAGGCCATAATGCTGCATCCATTTCATGCCACTTTCTTTATGTGCCAAACTACCAGTATCTTCAATATAACCGAATAAAGAAGGAGTAAATGGCTCACTGGCGCATTGCCCGAATTGACGATAAAGCGCATCAAGATGACGGCTAAAACACGGCTGAAGAATCGAAAAATTCCATTCATTCTCTGCCTGATCAGAATGAATGACCTGTTTTAGATAGGAGGTATTTTTAACAAAGCTTCCCCGCCCAACAAAGGATTCTATATGACCTTGTTCCGCTAACAGCTTATAAGCTTTCGCAATCGTCACCGCCGTTGTCTCATACTCAGAGGCTAACGCTCTGTGGGTAGGTAGCTTACTACCTTCCTCGTAATGACCTATCTCAATCAGCTTTTCAATCTCACGAGCAATCTCGCGATATTTCGATTCCGACACCTAGCAACCCTTTTTTGAACGTTTCGAGGAGTGTAATGCAAGGCCTTTATAATTACCATCGAGATATATGCGTCAATGTTAATCAAACTTTATAATTGACATATGTCATTTAGATAAAATATGATCAAGTCACTCACTCAAAAGCAAAAAGGATGCAATCATGGATCAGTTAACCATCACCTTTCTTGGTCTAGGCGTTATGGGTTACCCAATGGCAGGTCATTTAGCAAAAGCAGGACACGCCGTCACTGTCTATAACCGCTCAGCGGCGAAAGCGCAAAAATGGGTAAATGAGTATTCAGGCAGCGCAGCAGACACTCCGGCTCAAGCCGCAAAAAACGCCGATATTGTGTGCATTTGTGTCGGCAACGATGACGATGTGCGTAGCGTGGTGTACGGAGAAGACGGTGCCTTAGCTGGCATGAAACAGGATGCGATTTTGATCGATCACACCACCACCTCGGCCTTATTAGCCGAAGAGCTCAACCTCGCATGCCAAACTCATGGCCTCCACTTTATCGACGCCCCAGTATCTGGCGGCCAAGCGGGGGCCGAAAATGGTCAATTAACCATTATGTGTGGTGGCGATCAGCAAACCTTTGACAAAGCAAGCATCGCAATGAACGCCTATGCAAAACAAATACAGCTTATGGGGGTTGCGGGTCAAGGACAACGCTGCAAAATGGTCAATCAAATTTGCATTGCAGGTGTCCTTCAAGGTCTAAGCGAAGCGCTCATGCTCGCCGAAGCCTCCAATCTAGACATCTCTCAAGTCGTCAACACCTTACAACATGGCGCAGCAGGCTCATGGCAAATGGCCAACCGCTTAGCAACCATGGCAAAAGATGAATTTGATTTTGGTTTCGCGATTGATTGGATGCGTAAAGACTTAGGGATCGCCCTTGATGAAGCCAAGCAACACTCGCTTGATCTAACAATGACCCATGAAGTAGATCAACACTATGCCAAACTTCAGCAACAAGGCCTTGGCCGTATGGATACATCGGTTCTAGTCAAAGCCATCAAGCAGAGTTCGCAGGCAGAATAGAGTGCCAAATCATGGCTTGGGCACGCTCAAGGCACTTAACATGTCTTCTAACCAGCCCTAAAAAGACCTCCGATATTAAACGTGAGGTCATTTTTATCGTTAATCCCTTTAGACCCGTCGATCTCCATAACATAGATCAAAAAACGATCAATTAACCTCTAAAGCTTTAGCTTACCTCCAGCATAGGGCGTATGGTGAAACCAAAGGGATTGCACAGGTGTTTGTTTTATTTGTTTTCGTAGCACGATTCATAATAAACCTAACAGGAGAAAGCGATGAAATGTAACGTAGGTAAGACAGATCGAATAGCTAGAATCATAGCAGGCGCCATCGTTCTTGCACTAGGCGTCTATTTTCATTCATGGTGGGGCTTGATCGGTGTGGTTCTCATTGGCACAGGTATCTTTAAAATTTGCCCAGCTTACATCCCGTTTGGCGTTTCAACCTGCGACAAAGAGAAGTAGCTCGGCCTTAAAATAACGGCCCTAACAATCAAAACCGACATCAGATAACACTGAGAGTCGGTTTTTGGCTTTTTGAATTGCGCTTATCCATAGAAATAAATAGGCTACATCAACACCTATAAAATTGACGCGATCAAAGTATGAAGACAATAAACGAAGACGAATCTGCGTTAGACCTAATAGAATAAGGAGTCAAAAATGGCTAACAAGCATATCGGTTCTTCCTTTGATGCTTTTATGAAAGAGATGGAAAAACAAGATAATAGTACTTTGGAGGTGTCATTTTTAGCTGATCAAAAACACTTTATTCCCACTATTGCTCAGTGGTATTTCAGTGAATGGGGGTATTTAATGCCGCCAGGCAAATCCGCTGTGGATGTTGAGAACAAGGTCACCACCATGGCGCAAAGCCGGCGAGCGTTTCCTCTAACGTTTGTGCTGCATGATAAAGAGACTCTGCTCGCGGTGGCAGAATTAAAGTTTCACGAGCATTCTGGCTACCCAGACTACCAACACTGGCTTGGAGGGGTATATGTTCCACCAGCGGAACGAGGTAAGGGCTACTCGTCCGTTATTTTAACCCACGCGTTTGCTCATGCGAAAACGCAGGAGATTCCCTCTCTTTACCTGCAATGCGAACAACACAATATTACCCTGTATTTAAAACACGAATTTGCAGTGTTACACACAATACAGGATAAAGGGGTCAATAAGGCCATTATGGTGCGCACCTTCTAAAGCCTCGCTTTAGGCGACCTGAAATTTTATTTGCCCAGTTTCGCTAGCATCTCAGGTTTCATAAATTTGTGGATCACCACCATGAATAAAATAGAGGGTACCAGCAGAATCAGAGCAGTAATCGAGGCAATTTGATAGTTACCTTCCATACTTGCACTGTAGAGAAGAAGCGGCAGCGTCGTGATGTCTGGCGCACCAACAAAGAAAGTGCCGGTAAACTCGTCCAACGACTCTAAGAACACAAAAATACAACTCGCCATAATCCCCGGTGCCGCTTGAGGCAGCACGATATGAAAAAACGTATAAAACGGTCCTGCGCCCAAGTTACGTGAGGCCCGCTCCAACAAGGGGTCTGTTGCTGAAAACGCCGCCACACTGATCCAAACGGAAAACATTAAGCCGTGAACACTGTGAACCAATACCACGCCCAATAACGTGCCATTTAAACCAAAGCCATAGAAAAGACGGGCAATGTTCATGTACACGGTTAAGTTCGGGAAGGCCTGTGGGATCAAAAATAACAACATCCAAAAAACACGCCATGGCATGCTACGCTTCGATAAGGCATAACCCGCCGGAACAGACACCAATAAACACACCCCAACGGTCAATACGGCAATCAGCAGACTGGTTAACAAGGAGCCAGACACATCGCTGTAAGGGTTAAAGACCTGATGCCAATATTTGAATCCCCATTGAGTCGGTAGGGCATGGGGGAAGTACCAGACTTCGGTGATGGTCCAAATCAATAAGTTGATAATAGGGCCAAACAATAACAAAGAAAAAATCAGAATAAACAGCATTTGTAGCCAAAAGCTACTTGCAAACGGCAGACGTTTTAACCGCTTTAATACTATGTTGTTAGAGACACTTTGCGCCACCATCATGCTGTGGCTCCTTTGTCTTTTAGACTTTGACGTAGATAAAACCAGGCCAGCCCCGCACAAATCAGGTAAGACACCAAGCCCAAGGCATTCGCCACATGATAGTCTCCGTAAGAGTCCACTCGGAAGGCCATATCCGCGCTGATCATGGTTGGTGTACCCGTACCAATCATCATGGGCACTGACAAAACAGACATCATGGTGACGGTCGATAAGACCAACGCTACCCCTAGAGAAGGGGCGATTTGCGGTAAAATGATGCCAAATAAAATACGCAACCGTGATGCCCCCAAATTACGTGCTGCTCGAATTTGCGCGTCATCCAACGCCGCCATGGCACCAGAAATTAATAATGTCGAAAAAGCCAACTGCTTCCACACAAAGGTGATAATAATGCCACTCCAGCCCAAAAAAGAGATGGTATCCATGGGCGTCATCAATCCTGAGGCCACAAACGCATTATTCATTAAGCCATTTTTGGCCAAAAAGGTGCGCATCATTTGCGCGGCCACAATAAAAGGAATAAACAAAGGCAGTCGGTATAAAAACCCCAATATGCCCACCACCGAACGAAAGGGCGACAAGGTAATCAATGCTGCAATGCTAATCGATAAAATAGCCAATAACATCACGGACACCAGCACAATAATGACGGTAAACAGCATGTCCTTTGAGTACAGCTCGAACGCCTTATCCAAGTGGCTTAAAGTTAGCGCTCCATCTAGAGTCACTGCTGAATAAAGCGAAAAGCACAAAGGGTATAAGAAGAAAAGACTCACCATGAGAGCGGCGGGGGCAATGAGCCAAAGTTTCTGCGCTTCTTTTTGTTGCATAAGATAAAACCTGTGTCTCTCAATCGATGGAGTTCAAATCAATAGCAAGCGAGTCACATCTTGCTCGCTTGCTATGTTAGTCATGCTAACCGTATTAATTTGACACTTGGCGCTCATAACCCTCTTTGATGTCATCAAAATACTGGGCAATAGGGAAACTTTTGCCATATTTCGATAAATCTTCGGGGGTAATTTCGGCAAACAATTTGTTCCAAGTCGCCTTATCCAGCTTACTTTTCACGTATTTCGCATCAATCCCTGGGTACCAATTAAAGCGCTTCACAATGCCCTGTGCTTGCACTTCTGGGCTGGTCGCCAGTTCAATAAATTGGCGCGCCAATTCGGGATGAGCCGCTTTTTTGGGAATCACATAATACATAGGTTGGCCAGGCATACCGGGGGCAATCAAGCTCAGCTTCATCGAAGGGGGAATTTTGCCTTGAGCTTTCCAGCTATAGAACATATCGACCCAAACGGGGCCCATGAAAATCTCTCCGCGGTTGAGCATATCTAATGTCCCCGCATTGCCCGGCGTGAAGGTAACGTTTTTATTGAACGCCTTAAGCTTTGCAAACGCACTCTTCCAATTGGCCTCATTCGCCTTATTGTAAGGTTCGCTCGATAAGGTTTTGGCATTGGTACCGTAGGCGTAAATCCAACCTGTCACAAAACTCACCCCTGACATGCCATTTTTAATGCCGTTATAACCAAACGCCTTTGGATGCTGTTGCGTCCAGGTCACCAGCTGGTTGTAGGAGGTCGGCGGGTGCTTCACAAAATCACTGTTGTAGGCAATGGCTGTTTGGCTGTGAAACATCGGCATAACATAGCCATTAACGTTTGTTCCTAGGGCATTTTTAGCACTGTCACGAGACACTAATTTGCCAGTATCGATCTGTGAACGATACTTCGCAAGCAGGTCATCTTTGACCATTTCGCCACCCATTTTTTGATGGACAACGGCGACATCGATGTCCCATGTTGGCTGGTTACTGTCTTTTTGAGCCGACAGTTTTTCATATATTTTCTGTGATCCTGCATCACCAGGGCCTGTACCAATGACGTTGATTGTCACCCCCGGATGCGTCGCCTCGAATTTTGGCGCTAGATAGGTTTTGACATAATCCACCATATTTTGGCTACCAGCAGAGGCAACATTTAATACGGTTTCCCCGTGGGCGGCACTGATCACTGAAGTAAGACCGATGGCGGCAAACACGGCAATGCTAGTTCTAGTAAACATGATTATCCCTCATGGATTAGACTGATACGGCGTTAGAGAGTGGCGCGTTGCTTGCTTCGCTTGGATGATCGAAGATATGCAGCGCATGAGCTGGAACATGTAGTCTGACGGAGGTTGCTTCCGGCAAATTATCTTGGTAATTCGCCTGAAAAGTGTGCGCTCCGCAACGCACACTAATTCGGTAGTCATGACCTAAAAACGCACTGTGCATGACCTCCCCTAGGATCATTAGCCCGCTTATTTTGTCATCATCGGTGAGACGAGGGGACAGCGATACATCCTCGCTGCGAAAGTAGATTTGGCACTGTCTCTGTTGGGATACGTCAGTATGAGAAATAGTAATCACCGATGAATCCCCCACCATGGATGGATGAATGGGCCAAGTCAGATGATTGTCCGCCCCCATAAAATCCGCCACAAAGGCGCTAGCAGGGGCATGGTAAATCGCTTCAGGCGTCCCCACTTGCTCAATATTACCCTGGTTCAAAATGGCAACGCGATCCGCCATCACTAAGGCCTCTTCTTGATCATGGGTGACAATCAGTGAAGTAAAGCCTAGTTGTTTTTGTAAGGCTTTGATTTCATGGCGAACCGCCAGCCTGACTTTGGCATCCAGATTGGATAGAGGCTCGTCCAATACCAGCACGTCAGGGCGAATAGCTAATGCTCGGGCGAGCGCCACTCGCTGACGTTGTCCACCGGAGAGCGCCGTCACCTTCTCTTCTTCTAAGCCCGTTAATTTGACAATATCGAGTAACGCTTTGACCCGTGTTTGGATCTCTTTCTGTTTGATCTTTTGTACCTTTAAACCATATCCGATATTTTGCGCCACGGTCATATGCGGCCAAAGTGCATAGCTTTGAAACACCATGGTGATATTGCGTTTTTCTGCAGGCAGGTGACTGATCGTCCGTTGTCCTACAAAAATATCGCCCTGTTTTATTGGCAAAAAGCCACACAATGCGTTTAACAATGTTGTCTTACCGCAACCTGATGGACCAAGTAGCGCCATCATCTCGCCTTGCTCTACCGTCAAGCTGATGTTGTTTAATATCCGCTTATTACCGTAGCCAACTTGCAGGTTATCGATATGCAAACGCGTCATACTTCACTCCAAAGTGTGCCAATACGTGGTCGCTTTAAAAGAATGAACACGTGTTCACTGCTTTGTAAAAAAAATGCAATCTCTAAGCGACATTATTGGTGCCTACTTTGTCGGAACTTTGTGACATTTTAATTAAGTTAAAAAGACAGTATGGTGAGCAGAAATGAAAATCGACGTAATCGGTTGCGGTAGTGCCTTTTCCAAAATCCATAATACCTCTTCTGTGCGGATTGAGGATAAGCATAAAAACCAATGGCTTATCGACTGTGGACCAACGGTGCCAAGGGCTCTGTGGCAACGTCACACTGATATAAATGCCATTCAAGCCATTTATTTCACTCATATCCACCCTGATCATTGCTCTGGTTTGGCGGCCCTAATCAATCAGTGGAAAAGTATGCAGCGCACACAAGCACTGGATATTTTTTGTCAAAAAGAACAACAGGAGCCGTTGGAATCCTTAGTCGCGCTCGCAGTCTGGCCGGAGCGCCATGTTTGTTTTGAGATCCGTTGGCACGAGATTGAAGAAGACTTCCAGTGGCGTCATTGGTCGATAAAAACCGCCCTGACGCAACATGAAATGGCGAATCGAGCCATTCGCTTAACCATTGATGATCGACACTTTTTCTACAGTGGGGATGGTCGACCTACCCCCGAGAGTGAAGCATTAATGCTCAATACAGATTTGGCATTTCAGGAATGTGCGGCTTTTCATTCATTGCCAAAAGAGGCATCCCATGGGGATTTACCGGATTGTTTACGCTTATTAGCACGATCCAATCTAAACAAGTTGGGCCTGTACCACTGCTTTGATGAAGCATTACCCCAGATTCGCCAGAGCATCACCAACGAGCCACGATTATTTCTGAGTCAGGATGGGCAGACATTCGATTTAACCTAGGGCAACACATCCCGTTTACTGGATAGCAATGCCTTGATTTTATTCACTCATACCGTCCTGAAAGGATCATCATGTCCGAGAAAAAACATCAAACCGTCACGGCACAAGACGTTGCTAACAAAGCCGGTGTTTCTAGAGCAGCGGTCTCCCGTACATTAACGAACAATGGCAGTGTGTCACAAGCAACACGAGAAAAAGTACAAAAGGCCGCCGAAGAATTAGGCTACCAAGTTAACTTTCTTGCCCAAGGCCTGAACCGTAAGCGCAGCCAGTTAATCGGCGTCGTCGTGGCCCATTTAAGCGATCCCTTCCGTAGCAGCCTACTGGAAGGCCTGTTAACGGAAATTCAACAGCAAGGCTATCAAGCCTTAGTCACTGAGGTAACAAGCCAGCAAGATTTAACCGAAACCATTCGTCGATTTACACAGTTTCGGGTGTCTGGCGTCATCGTCACATCCGGCCAACCCCCTGTTAATTTAATCAAAGAATGCGTTCAGCATAATATTCCCGTGGTGGGCATTAATCGTCATATGGCTCTCCCTGAAGTCGATTTTGTTTGTTCGGATAACTCCATGGGAGCCACGCTAGCGGCCGACCAACTGATTCGCTCTGGTTGTCAGACCATAGGCTGGCTGAACTATAAACACTCTACCTGGTCCGGCGTGAGTCGAGGTAATGCCTTTCGTCAGACCATTGACGATCGACGTTTACAGCAAAACGAAGCGCTTCGTTTACTCTCTATCGAGGCTCCTGAAGAGGGCTACCAAGGTGGACGAATCGCGGCCCACAGAATCTTTCAATCGGGGCAAACCATCGACGGCCTCTTTTGTGCCAACGCACAGCTGGCCTGTGGTTATTTAGATGGCATGCGCGAACAGGGTCTAGACGCTCCCCATGATTTCCACTTAATTGGTTTTGACGATACGCCCCTTACGGCTCAATACAGTTATCAATTAACCACCATTTCCCAAAACATCAAGGAGACCGCACTAAGAGCACTCTCGTGCTTAGAAGCCAGAGGACGCGACGCAACCAAAGCACAGCAGCTAGAGAGAATCCCCGTGCAACTGATCGTAAGAAAAACCTCCCCAAGCATAGCGAGCAGCAACAACAAATAACATGCTAAAAGCAAACAAGATGACGTGTCTAACCAATGGCACGCAGTAGAACAAAACCATCATTTTGTCCTACTCCTCGCGCCATTCGAGAATAACCTCTAGCGGCTTACCTCAGTTAACTTGATATTGTAAGGACTTATCGCTTCCGGACGATAACATTTACCATCTTTCTCATCCCAGTCCACGTCGTTTAATGTGATCGCGGTCACTTGTGACAATTCATAAAAACGAATACAGAACACACCGTTGGTTAAATCTTTACTCGCCACCCACTGGGTATAATCTTCTCCAGCCCCTTCATTTTGAGGCTCAACCACTAGGCCTTTAGGAATGTCGACTGTATTCATGATATGAAAGCCTATATTCAGTGCCTCATTCGAATCTTTCCCTTGGTTCACAAAACCCGACGTGAAAGCCGTCTTAATAAATCGGCTCGGTGGTGTTGGATCACCAGGAAGTCCTTTTAAGCCAGAGCCATTGCCCGTTGATGTAAAATCATAACCCTGCAACGTCGCGCTTTTGACATTCTCCTTTTGAAGGTTCACATAGTTTCGTAGATTATTCATATGAAATGGAAATTCTGGCGAATTGGTGCAGGTATGTACTGGGTTATTGTATATACGAACTTTTCCATTGATAAATTCAATGACAATACTATGGCCCGTTTTGTCATGAAGAGGGAAATGAATAGGGTAAATCCCTGAAGGGCCACTTCTATCCAATTCTTGGTAACTAATCGGCGTGACTTGCACTTGAGGTTGGAAGTAAATGGAGTCTTTGTATTCAAAAAAGGTGTTTAGCGGACTCTCTTCATCCACTATTTTTCCCATCGCTAACACCACTTCGTTGCAGCTAGAAAAGCTACTTAGCAGCCACTGCAAAAAATCAAGATTACTAATGGTGTTGGCAGGGTTGGTGCTTTCAGGATACTCGCTTTCAGGCAACCACAAGGCACCACCAGACAACCCCTCGGTATTGATACCGTCGGATACACAGTCTAAACCTAACGCATTGACTCCCACATAACTGTATTTGCCAGTCCAAATAAATTGCGCGCGGCTAGGTCTATTTTCGTTTAAAAATCGATAACCCGCTTTCCTAAAAAAAATATTTGACCGCAAATCTTCGGCAAACTCCATGGTTCGCCCATTGATGAAAGCGCCATCTTTCGCACTTATTATAAAGTCAGTACACATTGTCACACTCTCCAGAATATTTTACATGCCATCCACTAGGCCATAATCCAGAAAGAGTTATATAGAAACATCAAGCAAAATGGTATTACACGGCATTACACAAAGAGTATGAGGAGCGATACGACTTTCCAAATCACTTGCTTATTATCCGGCTTCTACTTACCACTGGCAGAAGAAGACAGGAAAGAACAAATATTGTGCAAATAGAGTGAGTAGCACTTCATTTTCTCCATTGTTAAGGTTAGTGTCCTAATAATATTACCCTGCCAAGAGAAAAGGAGTTCGCAATGCAGCAGATGATACTGCCTTCCACACCAATCACCCCTGAAAACTACCATAACTTTATGGAAAAAGGCTCCTTCGATGCCTTTAAGCAAAAAAATGGCCTCACAACCGATATCATCCCAGGCAACCGACTCTATCTGTCCACAGGAATGTGCAAAGGCCCTGCTATCTCCCATACCGATCTAAAAATGCTAGGACCGGAACAAAGTAAAAAGATTAAAACGATGATCGACACTTATGGTGAAGATGTGACAATGGCTCTAGCTGATCTATTTGCACACCCCGGTGACTCTATATCAAAAACTTTAACAGTACCAAATACTTTAACTGTTGTAGGAGGTGCTCAAGGGTATGTTGATACTAAAGTAGGCTTACTAAAGAAAAAAATGGACGAATTGAGCGAATTGATGGTAGAGCATAATAGAAAGCTCAGAGAGAATATAGATATATATTCAATTCGCCAAAGAGAAATACAAATAGAAAGCAAAGTCATAGAACTAAAAAACCGTTTTCATTCTGATCTAAAATCATTCATAGCAAAAAGAAAGCTAATGAAGAAAAGCCCTTTCACTAATCCAAAAATAGAAAAGGAAATGGCCAAGTCATCAAGAAAAACAGGGAGCTTTTTCGTAGAAAATCGCACTGACTTCAAAAAATTAATTAACTTAATCAGATATGTTAAAATCCTTGGTGTTGGATTAATAGCGATTGATATTGGTTATAGAATTTATAATGGTATAAAAAACCTTAAAAATGCTAAAACACGTGAACAGTCTATAAAAGCAGGAAGAGATCTAACAGGCAGTCTAGTCCAAGGTGTTAGCAGTGCAGGAATAGCATATGCTGGTTTTACAGTATTAGGAACTATGGCTGCTGGAATAGCAATAGGAGGGCCTCTTTTAGTTTTTACGTTAGCCGTAGGGACTATAGCTGTAGTAGCTGGATCAGGATATCTATCAGAAAAAATAGGAGAAAGTAGTAAGTCTTTTTATGATGCGATTATTGATTTTTTTGAAAAAACAAATACAGGTGATAAAGTAGATGCTTTCGCTCACGGATAGTCAATTTTTTATATTGATGTTCACAATACTCATCTCATTAATATTATATTTATTTTTTCTAGCAACCTATAGAATAAAAGTCGTCAGGAAAATTGATAAAATATTAAAAAGTAATTCCATAAGAAAAGAGAGTTTCGATATTTTATTTGGAAGGCACGGCCTTTACGTCTGGGCAACTTTTTTTCCAAAAAACTTTGTAAAATCAGGACGAAAAGAGCGACTTTTCGATCCCGAAATCATTCGACCAGAATTAAGTAAAATTGATCGAATCATAATGTTTTCTCAATGGTTTTTCTTTATTTTATTTTTTTCCGGATCTATCTTTCTGGTTGTTTTTACAGATAGATAAAACCAATAGACCACTATATTAAACTTTAAAAAAAGAAACGAACGAGGTTTAAATTTCTCACAAGACATATAGACTATAACAGCGGGTTATTCTGTATTAATTAGTTCTATGTTGGCACCATATTTATATATTGGAAAATTTTCTCTTTATCATATTTCTGGTGATTTTGTAACATTTTCTGAAAATGGAAGTGGTTGGCTATATGATATGGTTAATAAGGTTTTCGATTTATGAAAAATAAAATTAATTAGGAGAAAATATGACTATTCCGACAGGTCAGTCACCTCTTATATTCCTTTTGTGTTGTTTCGGGATGCTATTTATACTTTTATCTATTATATCAACATTTATTTATTACTTAAAAGTCGTCCAAAAAATTGACAAAATAGTACTTTCCCATGGAATCGATAGGGATCAATTTGATCAAGGCTATTTACGTTTTACTTATTATAAAAAGGCAGTATTTAAACCTGATTTTTTTACAGAAAAAAGAAAATACTATATATTTGACCCCAAAATAATTGAAGGAAAAATCACACCTACCGATAAAAAAATTATGAAGCTGCATACTTTTCTTTATAGAGCGGCTTTAGTATTTTTAGCACTTTTAGTCATTGCCATACAGCTTAAATTATAGAATTTAAAAAATTATAGCCAATATAAAAACATTATATTCAATTAATCACAGAAATAACAACAGTCTCTTTTTCAAAATAAATAATCTAAATATTGTATTTTTTGATATTATAATGACTATTGTTTATTATTTTATAGACCCCAAAAAAAGATAAAAAATCATGTAATAATAGCGCAAAGATAGATTACTTATATCCTCGTTTTAATTATTACAAAAGGCATTTTTTCCTATTTAATTTTTCAGAAAATAAAGGTCATATAGAGGCGATAAAATCGATGTTTTCACTTACGGATAATCAGGTCTTTATATTAATTTTTATATTATTTTTATCCTTAATATTAAACCTATGTTTCTTAGCAGCATTCAGAATAAAAGTTGTTAGAAAAATAGATAAAATATTAAAAAACAACTCTATAAGAAAAGAAAGTTTTGATATTTTTTTTGGAAGGCATTCACTTTATGTTTGGGCAACTTTTTTTCCAAAAAATTTTGCAAAATCAGGGCGTAAACAACGACTTTTCGACCCTGAGATAATTCGATCTGAATTAAGTCTAATTGATCGAATTATAATGCTTTCTCATTGGTTTTTCTTTGCTATATTTTTCTCCATAACTATTTTTTTAATTGTTTTTACAGACTACTACTAATAGAAAAATCATATTATAAATTAAACCTTCATGAAATATGATCTTTAATAAAAATAGGCGAATTTTCTCTCTATCATATTTCTGATGATTCTGTAACATTTTCTAAAAATGGAAGTAGTTAGCTATATAATATAGTTAATAAGGTTTTCGACTTCAGATGTCTAGAAAAGCGATAAGGAAGGGAATATGCCTTTTACACTAACAAACTCAGATATAGTAGGTATTTTTGGTTTTTTGGCATTTTTATGCTTACTATTCGCCATTATAATGACCATTATTTATTATTTTAAAATCGTAAGAAAAATTGACAATGTGTTATACAAAAATGGTATAGACATAAATAATTTCGACCTCTTCTACGCTCGATTTATTTTATACAAAAAAGCAGTATTTCAACCAGACGTTATTGAAAAAAGAAAAAATATATTTGACCCTAAACTGCTATCTGGAATGATCACATCTTGTGATAAAAAAATCATGAAATGGCACAGTTACTTTTATAGATCCTCTTATATTCTGTTTGCAATAGCTCTTATAGTAAAAGAGCTAATCATACCTTGAAAATTAAAAGGAAAAGTAGTAACTTTCGATAATACTCTTTATGAAATTATATAGTAAGGAGTTAGATATAAAACAACTTATCAAAGTCAATATGTCTAATATTTCAATCATAATAAATATACTAGCACTTATAATGACCCTATCATTATTCTTAACTTCTATTTTAACTGTAGTTTATTATTTTAAGATAGTAAGAAAAATAGATACTATATTAGCATCACATGGTGTTGACAAGGATGGTTTTGACATAACTTGGGGTCGTTTTAAGCTCTATAAAAGAGCCATTTTAACTCCAGATTTTTTTGATAAGGATGAGCTAAAAGAGAGGTTATTTGACCCAGAATTATTTCTAAAAAAAATCACACCTATAGATAGAAAAATAATAAAAACAAGAGCCTTTTTTTCGACCTCTTTTATTGTTACCCTTATATTTTTAATTATCTATGATAGCTTTATTAAGTAAAAAGTATGATTAAGAGAGGGTTTAAGGTTATGCAATCTCATAACGACTCAGCACCATCGATTATTTTTATTTTTTTAGTCTTATCCAATTTAGCCCTTTTAGGACTTTCTCTTCTTACTTATAGATTAAAAACTGTTAAAAAAATAGACGATTTTTTATTATCTAAAGGAATAAATAAGGATAGATTTGATGGTTTATGGGGTAGATATACATTTTATGCTTGGGCTATTTTCCATCCCAGAAGCTTTAAAAAAATCTTTGTAGAAAAAAACAATAAAAAAATTTCTTTGATCCATACTCTTTGAAATCGATAGTAACCAAGTCAGATAAAGTTATTATAATATTGCTACTTTCTTCTTTTTTAATGTTTTTAACATCAGTTTCAATATGAAATCATTTTAATTTTCAAACGATTAGAATGTAGTATTTTTACAGACCCAAAAAAACCATCATATCCGTTAGTAGAGGTATTATTTTTACTTCTGTAACATTAAAGGACTTAATAGTCAGAAAAAATCTACGACTCTATCAATAACGCTTGCGATTTATGAAATTCAAAAGTCAATAGGAAAGATACATGTCTTTTTCACTTAATATAGAAAATACAGTAAGTATTCTGGCAGGCTTTATGGTTTTATCTATTATTCTATATTATATAGTCACACTTATTTATTACTTAAAAGTTGTTAAAAAACTAGATAAAGTAATACTTTCTCATGGTATAGATAAGGATCAATTTGATTTATTTTATCGTCGTTTCAACTATTATAAAAAAGCAGTTTTTAATCCTAGTTTTTTTACAGAGAAGAAAAAAGTCTATATATTTGACCCTAAAATACTTGAAGGAAGAACAACAAACACTGATAAAAAAATCATGAAACTTCATACTTTCTTTTATCGAGTAGCACTTTTAGTAATTTTTAGCTCATTTACATGATTTAAAAACGCTGTAGGATATTAAAATATATAACGTTAGCCTCCTTTTTCTTAATTGTTTTTACAGATAATATAAACGAATAGTTAGGCCCCATTAAAAACGTACTGAGTACACTCCACAAACGCATTGATTGCGCTGGAAGGACTATCTTTGCGGGACACTAGATAGGTGGGGGCATTGGCAATATCTGGTTCGACGGTGCGGAAGGTTAAGCCTTCGGTTTGGTGTAGTGCTAGCAGCGAACGCGGTACCATGCCAATGCCCATTCCGGCAATCACACAGCTGATCATGGTGTAGTAGCTGGGAATCTCGATAATGCGCTCGCAGGTACGCTCATAACGCTTTAGCCACTTCTCTAAACGATCACGGTATGAGCAGCCTTTGTTATAGCCCACCATGGTGAGAGACTCCGGCAAGGTTTCCAGTTCCCCCCAAGCGGCAGGCATGATCAATACCAACTCTTCTTCAAAGCAATAAGTGCAGGATAATCTGGGATCGTCCGGCGGATCAGAGCTCATCACCACATCTAACGTCCCTTCTAACACACGCTCAATTAAAGGCATGGAAGCGGCGGTCATCAGCTCAATTTGCACCGCTGGGTAGGCATCATGATAGTAGGTTAGAATGCGAGGCAAACGTGATGCGGCACTGCTTTCCATGGATCCCAAACGTAATAACCCAGACGGTTCCGCTTGGGTTAATTCCGCAATGGCGCTCTTTTGTAGTTGTAGAATTTTATCGGCGTAGTCCAACAATCTCAAACCAGCAGACGTGACGGAAAGTCTGTTATTCTCTCGCAAAAACAGCTCTACATTCAGTTCGCTTTCCAATTTTTTTAGCCGTGCGGTGACATTGGACGGCACCCGATGAAGTGCTTGTGCTGCACGAGTAACGCCTTTGTGTTCGACCACCGCTTTGAAAACCAAAAGATCTGAAATATCCATTTAGCAACTCTTTCATTTTTAGTGAATGACTTGTTCTTAATTATTCATTATTAATGAACACCCCATCACTTTATACTGTCTAAAACTTAAAGGAAAGAGGGGATATTATGCAAAATTCGACAATGGAGACCTCCTCCTTGCCAATCAAAGGGCTAGCGTATGCACTAGCAGCGGTGGCAATTTGGACAGGTTTTATTTTGGTTTCTAAAGCAGGAGCACTCGGTTCATTGGCGCTGCCCGATATGATGATAGTGCGTTTTGGCACGGCCTTCATTTTATTTTCGCCTTTTATCTGGCAGCACCGTAAGACCATTTTGCAATGGCGTATGTTTGTTCTGGGCAGTATTGGCGGTTTAGGCTATGCCTTGTTCGTTTATAACGGTTTTCAGCACGCACCAGCAACACACGCGGCGTTACTTTTACCCGGTTTAATGCCGATTATGATTGCGGTATTTGCCTATTTCTTAGCGAATGAACGTCATTCGGCAGCTTCTTGGATCGGTATCCTAGTAAGCAGTTTAGGGATTCTCGCCCTATTAATAGAAACCATGCTGTCAGGCGCTCCCTATTGGCTAGGCGATATTAGCTTTGTGATTGCCTGTGTTTTCTGGGGTATTTTCACGGTATTGCTACGCCGTTGGAAGTTTGCCCCTTGGCACGCGACACTGGGCATTATTACGGTGACGACCATACTATTTACGCCCGTGTATGTGTTTTTCTTACCACACCATTTAGGCGACGCCTCTTGGCAAATGCTCGGTATCCAGGCGTTTTACCAAGGGATTATGGCGACGGTAGTGCAGATGATTTTTTATGGTCGTGCCGTACATATCATCGGTGCCACTAAAATGGGCAGTTTGATGGCATTGGTGCCAGTGTTTGCCAGCGTACTGGCTGTCCCTCTATTTGGTGAGCACTGGACCAGCGGCTTAACCATTGCGCTGGTATTGATCCTCGTCGGCACCTTGATTGGTTATATTAATTTTCCTAAACGCTGCAAATTGCGCAATAAGGAAAACGAAAAATTAGCTCTAAAAAATTGATGCCTAGCGAATCAAAGGACAAAAAAAACCGCCTTAGCGATAATGTGTTAAGCCGGTTTTTTATGGTGATAAGGAAACCTTAAGACATTTTTTTCACAAACTTAGATTTCAGCATCATGTCGCCACCGCCATCCAATTTACAGTCAATATCATGATCACCGTCGACTAGGCGTTTGATGGTCGCTTTGGTGCCGATTTTAAGCACTTGAGACGAGCCTTTTACTTTTAGATCTTTTGCCAAGGTCACTTTGTCACCTTCTTGTAGCAGATTGCCACCCGCATCTTTGATAATAAGCGCGTCCTCATCCACAACCTCTTCATTCGGGTTCCATTCGTGGGCGCACTCTGGACAAATCAGCATGGCTTGATCTTCATAGACGTAAGAAGAATTACATTGCGGGCAATTTGGAAGACTCATCGTTTTATAACAACCTTTGACGTTAACAGAAATAATACCGCCTATTATAACCTCATTTTCACTATGGTTTTTGCTCGCCAATAAAAAATAATCTATTTTTTGCACACGCTAGATATTGTGAATAGGCAGAGCAATCTGAATTATTGATTAAAACGTACTAGACTTGTTCAGTAAGACAACGAAACAGGAGCGTACGATGAAAGTAGGCGTAGTTTGGTTTGGGGATGATTTACGTTGTTCGGATCAAAGCATGTTGTGGAAAGCCGCGCAAGAAATGGACTATCTCGTCTGTTTGTATTGCGATGAGCCCCATCAACGTCGCCCTAGCCGTTATTCGACACAAGGTATGTCAGGCATTCGTCGAGACTTTTTGGTGCAGGCTCTCAATGATCTTACAATTAAACTAAACGCTCTCGGGCAAACCTTGTTTGTCAGTACCATGGATGCTGTTGCCGGCTTGAGTCTACTATTTGATACGGTGCCTATTTCCCACCTATACCGTAACCACCATGGAGGTTGGGATGAGCAGCAGTCACTCAACCGTCTTACGAAACTCTATCCTGATGTCCACCTTCATATTGATCATGGCTTAAGTTTGTTTTCACCCTCGCAACTCCCTTTTTCCGGATCAAAATTGCCAGATACTTTCACACAGTTTCGTCATTTGGTCGAAGAAATCTCGCCCCTTTCTCCACTTCCAACACCAAGAACACTGCCTCCGGTCCCCCAGTTTGATATGCCGTTAATTCGCCCTTGGCAAATTGAGCATGTCGAAAGTAATGGGGCATTTACGGGTGGAGAGTATGCTGCCGTAAGTCAGTTAAGCGATTACTTTTCGACAAATCTACCGAGTCACTATAAAGAGGTACGTAATTCGCTGGATGGTTGGGAAAACTCCACAAAATTCTCCCCCTGGTTGGCACAAGGCAGTTTATCCCCTCGTCAAATTAAAGCCAGTATCGATGCTTATGAACGGAACCATGGGGCGAACGAGTCGACCTATTGGATTTATTTCGAGTTGCTGTGGCGTGAGTACTTTCACTGGTATGCAACCTGTTATGGTAAACAACTTTTTTTGCCCAGTGGCCTATCTGGCAAACAGACTCACGGCAGTTATTATGCAGAGCGCTTCCGTAAATGGTGTCAGGGCAATACACCTTATCCACTGGTTAATGCTTGCATGAAGCAACTTAATCAAACGGGCTTTATCAGCAATCGTGGCCGACAACTGGCTGCCAGTTGTTTAATCAATGAGTTAAGCATCGATTGGCGCTACGGCGCCGCTTATTTTGAAGAACAATTGATCGATTATAGCGTTGGATCAAACTGGGGAAATTGGCAATACATTGCAGGAGTTGGCGCTGACCCAAGAGGTGGACGCCACTTTAATTTAGCAAAACAAACCGAGCAATACGATCCACAGAATCATTTTATACACAAATGGCAAGGCCACCGTTTTGACGAATCATTAGATTCCGTCGATGCCGCCGACTGGCCCATTTACCCAACGTCTTAGCGCTTAGGAACCATGGATACAAACCGTTCTTACCATACACTGCGTGTTATTCTCGGCGATCAATTAAACGCGGCCCATTCTTGGTTTCAAAAAAGAGATCAGGGCATCCTATATTTGATCGCAGAACTGCACCCAGAAGCGACTTACGTCACACATCATATCCAAAAATTGTGCGCCTTTTTTCTCTCTATGGAACGTTTTTCAGAGGCTTTAAAAGACCATGGTCATCAGGTGTGTTATCTCACGTTGGATGACACGCAAGGACAAACGCTTGATGAGATCATCCTGACACTGGCGAGCCAGCACAAAGTGCAGCATATTGAATTGCAGCGCCCTGATGAATATCGTGTATTCAAGCAATATCAAACCCTTATCACCCAACAGTCGGTCCCTTCCGTACATATGGTCGATAGTGAGCATTTCTTATTGCCGTTCCATGAAATTCCCCATTATTTTCAAGCCAATCATCCGGTTCGAATGGAGCATTTTTATCGTAGAATGCGCCAGCGTTTTAATGTCTTGATGGCAGGGGAAGGCCAGCCCGAAGGGGGAAAGTGGAACTTCGATAGTCATAATCGCAATAAACTCAAAGAGCACGATCTGGGTAATATCCCTGCCCCTTTATGTTTTCAGCACGATGTAACACATTTGCTTGAGCGCATAGAACGTCATGACATTGCCTCCCTTGGTACAGTAGAAGCCAACTTAGCTTGGCCTGTGACCAGTCAAGACGCACTAAACTTACTGGCGTTTTTTTGTGAACATTTATTGCCCAACTTTGGTCGCTTCCAAGATGCAATGACTCATAGAAGCCCCCATAGTTGGAGCTTATATCATTCACGTTTATCCTTTGCTCTCAACAGTAAGTTGATTAGTCCAAAACACGTTATCAAAGCCGCTATTACACAATATGAGCGTAATGATGCCATCGACATTGCGCAAATTGAGGGCTTTGTCCGGCAAATACTGGGGTGGCGTGAATATATGCGAGGTATGTATTGGATCAATATGCCGAATTATCGGCAACAAAATGTATTAAAAGCGGAGCGAGATCTCCCCCGTTATTTTTGGCATGGACACACTAAGATGCACTGCCTTGCTAGTGCCATTGGCCAATCTCTCCACTATGCTTATGCTCACCATATTCAAAGGCTTATGGTGACAGGTAACTTCTGTTTATTAACTGGCATTCAGCCAGATCAAGTGGATGAGTGGTATTTAGGCATTTATATCGATGCCCTAGAATGGGTTGAACTACCAAATACACGGGGGATGAGTCAGTTTGCTGACGGAGGATGGATTGCCTCCAAACCTTATGCAGCCAGTGGCAGTTATACCCAAAAAATGAGTGACTACTGCAATAACTGTCACTATAACGTCAAAGAGAAAGTCAGTGAAAAGGCCTGCCCGTTCAATAGCCTCTACTGGCATTTTATGATCAAACATCGCTCTAGGATCGCCACTAACCCACGTATCGGCATGATTTACGGAAACTGGGATAAACAATCCAAAGAACAAAAGCATGCGATATTGGCGCGCGCCGAATGGTGTTTGGATCATATTGAAGCATTGTAACGTCAGCCTCTCTCTTCACCTCACCACTCTACTTGCTTCAGGGATAGTCTTTTAGGCTTCCTCAGGGTAAAGTCTATATTACTAGAACATAAAACGATTTAGGATCTCGATAGTTAATGAGCTGATAACCTGACCTGATAACCTAGGAGGGAAAAAAATAAGTATGTTGCAAGAGAACAATCTCATCTCCGATATCTATGGCTGTGTAGATGCGCCTCATCAATGGGTAAGTGTGCTAAATCAATTAAAAAAAACGCTAAACGCCTCCAGCGTCGCACTACAAATCTATCGTCGTGAGACCAACAATACCTATACTCTTAAGTGGAGTGTCCGCGATGCTTTTTCCCTACAACATGCTGAGCTCCACGATAAATGGGTTAATAATAGCGATAATCCGCGGTACGATATTCCGCTACAAAGTCCGATTCAGATAATCTGCGATGATGATTACTTTTCGCCCCATAGCCCGCGCTTTCAACGCTTTCAACACCAACTCTCGAATGCAGGGCTAGGCAAAGCCATCATGTTAGATATGCAAGGAGAGTCTGGAGCCTATATCAGCTTAATCGCCCATCATCTTGTGGGAGAAGACAGAGCCTTTTCACCCGATGTTCAGGCCTTGCTCATGCGACTCGCTCCTCATATCAAACAAGCTGTTTCGTTGACTGAGAAAATGAACGCCACATTGCATCTTCATAGCCATATGACCAGCGCAATGAATCAATTAGGCACAGGGGTGTTACTCTTAGACAGTGAGGCCAACATATCTTGGTGCAACACGTGTGCCCATCAGCTTATCGAACAATCGAACGACCTATCGCTCATCAACCAAAAGCTCGTATTTAAACAATCACAAGACTTGCAAGAGTTCAAAACGCATTTCCAACAAACCATTTCTTCCTCCTCCAGAAGCATTAGGCGCATTGCGGTACTGGGCAAGAATAGCGAGCAATCAATCGAAGTATTGCTTTCCCCTGTCGACCAAAGCCCTTCCTTATGTGTGGATTTAAATATGGTGGCCAAACACAATGCTATTATGTTTTTAAAAGGCAAAGACACAAAAAATTTACAGCAAAATGAAGTTCAAACGCTCTTTGGCTTAACACCGACAGAGTCACTGTTGGCCATAGCTCTTGCTGAGGGGCACTCCTTAACCGATTATGCTGAGCGTCGTGGCGTCTCAATAGGTACGGCTCGTATTCAACTAAAAAGTGTTTTCTCAAAAATGCGTATTAATCGACAATCCGAATTGGTACAACGACTTTGGTCATCTGTCTCTGCCAGCACCTCGCGCTATTTTTAACACTGCAAACTATTTCTAGCCCGTCACACCATTTACCTAGGTTCAACTGCCTAAAATAAGATGACCAACTCTCAAGAAGTCGCAAAGATATCCCATATGGGAGATGACAGTTATCAGCACAGTTCAGATGATAGAGAATACCGCCTTATTTAAAATAATCGTTATTCTCAGACAATAACGGTCTCTACATAAGAATAATTTCTATCAGGAGAGCTCTCTATGTTGGCAAATAAAACAATCAAAAACTTGCCTATCGATGATACACCGTCCAGCACATTACCATCCGATCCTACCGCGACCAATAAGGTAAACCCTAACGAGGTAAACCCTTTAGTGGCAAATGTCGGACCGGCTTCAGAGGTCCCTGTAGCAATCCAAAATCTTCGCTGGGCCATGCTAGATGGCGATGTAAACACGCTCACTTTTCGTTCTATGGACACACTGTTTACCACACGTCAAGTCGGGCACTCTGGTCCCGTATCAGTATTGCCCCACGAAGACGCCAACATGGACTTGACCTATTCGTTTGAAGGTAAAAGCTACACAACGAACGACTTTCTAGATCGCACCTATACCAATGCCATGTTGGTCATGAAAGATGGCAAGATCGTTTACGAAAACTACCTTAACCATATGCAACCAAATACTACTCACATGGGATGGTCTATGACCAAATCATTAGTGTCCATTTTGGTTGGTATTGCTTATGAAGAAGGTCGTATCGAATCCTTAGACGAGCAGATTACCCACTACCTTCCTGAACTAGCAACGGGTGCCTATGAAGGTGTGACTATTCGCCAAGTATTGGAAATGACTTCCGGCGTAGATTACGAAGAACGTTATGACTTTATTCATCCAGGTGTAGCAGCAAAAAACCACATATTGGCTTTAGTCAAAAATGTCGCCCGCTTTGCAGACACCGCCAAAACCTTAAAACGCAAACATACACCAGGTACGGTATCTGAATACAAAACCATTGATACTGCCGTATTGGGTGTTTTACTCGAAAAGGTATTGAACGGCGAAAACCTCTCTTCTTATATGGCTCGAAAAGTTTGGGAACCCATGGGCATGGAACAAAATGGCTTCTTCATCATGGATGGTCAGCCAGGCGTGGGTCGCGAGTTTACAGGTGCCGGATTTAACGCCACACTTCGCGACTGGGCTCGAATCGGTCAGCTCATGCTCAACAAAGGGGAATTTAATGGTCACCGAATTATCAGTGAACAGTATGTAGACTTGGCAACTCGTCCAGTCTTGCCTGAGGATCCGAAAAGTGGTGGTTACGGCTACCAATGGTGGACTATGCCAAACTGCAAGGCCTACTCAGCCATCGGGTTACAAGGCCAGTTTATTTTCGTCGACCCAGACACCAAAACGGTGATTGTAAAACTAAGCTATTTCCCACAAGAAAGAATGATTGAAGCGGAAAAAGAGGCGCTTGCCTTCTTCGATAGAGTTTCCCATTGGACACCCGCTAAGTAACGCTTTCATTGCTGAATACTCCGTGAAGACTAGCCTAAGTGCCATACATCAAAAGAGCACTTAGGCTACCTTTTCTAATCTACCGGCGCGACATACATTGGCTTTATATCGTTTCTTTAGTCGATAAGCCACAAACTTGCCGATACATCCCCATCCCAGAGAGGACACCGAGCAGTGCTAAGCCTAGCCAAATCCACTGATGATTGAACCCATTTACTGATAACAGCCAGCCTATAATAACGTTTCCCAAAAAGGCGGCTACACCGCCTACACAGGAATAAAGTCCGTAGTAACTCCCCAACTCCGATTTATCACAAAAGAGCGGAACGTACGCACCTAATAGCGGTAACAACAGCATAGACCCCAAACTAAATAGAACACCATAAGCAATAAAATTGAGCCAAGGCCACCCCGTCACATTGATTAAAAAACACAGAAATGACCCACCCATGAGCAGTAACCCTAATCCCATCGCTTTAGCACTACCGATGGTCCGAGAGACCCAATGACTGATCGGCATTTGCAACGTAATACCTAAAATCGACGTGGTCATAAATACCCAAGTAATCACATAAGTACCAAGACCACGGTTTGATACTTCATTCGGCAGAGACAAATACAATTGTTGAAAGAACAAATGAAATGCACAAGCATAGAGGATAAAGCCCATAAAACGCTTATTTTTTACCATGCTAGACCACTGTTGCCAGAAGCGTTGCTCCGCAGAAGAACGTTTCACTTGCTCACTCAGCTCGGGTAAAAAGCGCCACTGAATGAAAAATAATGCCAAAAACAACAGCGCCGACACCAGGCCAACCCACATAAAGCTGACGGCCATAAGTGACACACCGACCAAAGGCCCAAGAAGCAGCCCGCCTTCACGTGCCCAGTTTTGCATGGCAAAAATACGGTTTCGTTGCACTTGATCGGGTGCCTGATAAGCCAAATATGCATTACTAGAGGGCGTAAATAGCGCCCCTGCAAAGCCAGTGAAAAAAGCACCCAGTAACAACAACGGCAAGTTTTGTGCGAGCCCCAATAGAGCAAAGCCCAATACCCGAATCAAGCAGCCTAACAGGATCAAACGCTTATAGCCTAAATAATCCCCCAGTGTTCCCCCGATTAGGAACAAGCCCTGCTGACTCAGTACACGCAGACCAATGACCAAACCGACATACCAAGGGCTCAACCCCAATGACCGCTGCAAATGATCCGCAAGATAGGGCAGCAGCATGTAAAAACCAAGGTTGAAGGTAAAACTGTTAATAATCAAGACGCGACTGGCAGCCGACAAGCGACGCCAGTCATTAAGAAAATCAGAGGTATTCATGAATAATCTATTGGGATACTCTTAGATAAGGAAGGGGTGAAAACTGTAGAGTTTACACCACCGCAGCTAAAGGCGCTTCATGGCCATTACGTTGTGTGCGAATAAAAGGGACGCCTGCACTATCGAGAATGACATCGGCTTTGACGCCATACACCGCTTTCACTAACTGTGGCGTCAATACATCTTTAGGTGCCCCATGAGCCACCAGCTTACCGCCCTTTAATACCAACAAGTTATCAGCATACTGTGCTGCCAGATTCAGATCGTGTAGAACCATCACTGAAACCCAGTCTTTCGCTTTGGTTTGTGAATCTAAATGATCCAACATGACTTGCTGAAAATGCAGATCCAATGCACTGACAGGCTCGTCCAGCATGAGAATTTTTGGCTGACGCATAAGAGCTTGAGCAAACAGCACCATTTGGCATTGTCCACCGCTTAATGTCCGAACATCACGATTGGCAAGATGTACAAGCCCAATCTGGTTCAACGCGCCAAGCGCTTCTTCTAGTAAGCTATCACCAAGTTTTAAGGACAAAGCATCCAGCTGACCAAGTAGCACGACTTCTAATACACTCAGGCCTACATCAAGGCGAATGTCTTGGGGCATATAACCAAAATGTTGGCGCCACTCACCAAGATGTTTGCGGTCTATTTCTTTATCCTGGAAGAAAATACGTCCTTGCTGAGGCGCTAAATCGCCAAATAGAGCTTTCAGCAACGAGCTCTTACCTGTGCCGTTCGGGCCAATAATCACATGAGTTTGCCCAGCCTTAAGGGTAAAGCTCATATCATCCGCTAGCACCAAATCATCAAAGGCGAGATGTAAATGACGAACTTCTAACATATTAGCGTCTCTTACTCATGATCAACCAGAAGAAAAACGGCACCCCGATAATGGCCGTCACAATACCAATAGGAAACAGTGCCCCAGGTACAATCACTTTAGACAATACCGACGCACTGGATAATAAAAACGCCCCCACAAGAAAGGATAAAGGCAAAAAGTAACGTTGATCTTCCCCCACTAACATACGAGCAATATTGGGCGCGACAATACCGATAAAGCCGATGATGCCAACAAAGCTGGTGACAGTAGCCGTCATAATCGCGACAAGCACCAGAGTTTTTAGCCGTAGGCGTGTCACGTCAACCCCTAGACTTTTTGCCCTCTCTTCCCCTAAACGTAAGGCGGTCAGCTTCCACGAGTCTTTTATCAAAATAATCAGACACAGAGTGATCATCCCAGCGGTAATACTGACATTAGACCAACTGGATTTCGTTAAACTACCAAACAACCAAAACAAAATTTGCTGGCTCAACTCTGGCGAAGAAACAAATTGCACCAAAGAGAGTAGTGATTGAAATAAGAAGAGTAACGCAATCCCGGCTAAAATTAATTGTCCAGAGGTAATATGGCGCATCATCGCCAACCCAAACAACAAACTCGCTGACAACATACAGCACACAAAGGCCCCGATGGGTACAGCCACATTCGATTCCAAGCCTAGGGAGCCTAAATACAACATCAAAGCCGCCCCAAACCCCGATGCCGCCGCCATCCCTAAGGTGTAAGGGCTGGCCATTGGGTTATTTAGTAAGGTTTGCATCTCAGCCCCACCTACCCCTAACGAGCCACCCACAACTACCGCCATGACGGCCATCGGTAAGCGTAGGTTGGAGACAATAATTTGTGTCGTATTCGCTACCTCAACGGGGAAACCAAACAGATGCGCCAAGGCATGGGTGACATCCAGCACACTGATCATAGATGGGCCAGTGGCAATATCGAAAACAAAGGACAATACCAATATCGAAGCCAGCAAAGCGATTATCAAAAAGCGTCGTCTTTCGTAGCTTCGCTGAGCCTTAAGGGCACTATGGACTATATTTGAATCTATCATGTATTTTTATCCTGCATTGCCCCTGAACATTGAATAACATCGTCGTAACCTAAGGCAATACATCTTTTATTTAAGAAAACCATTACTAAAACGCCTTGTTCTTAGCTTCCTTGCTTTTTAATAATACAAATTTAGTCGCCTATTATCGCGTTTCTACAGAATCATTAAAGAGCTATTCGCAATATAATTAGAAAAAGCAATGATAATGATTTGCATATGTATTGTAATTGAACGTAATATTCGCACAAGTAATTCTTGTGTTTTTTATGGCCTTTTCTAAAGCCACCCTTGTTCGTAAGTTAAAAAATGTGTTGATGATTCCTTAAGGATACTTTTCATGCTTAAAAAACTACTCTGCACTGCAGCACTGCTGTTCTCAACCCTCAGCGTCGCTCAGACAACGACCATTACCGACGTATTAGGACGACACGTCACCTTTGATGCGCCAGCAAAACGAGTCATTGTAGGGTTTTACCCTGAAGACTATATGGCCATCGGTACCGAAGCCGCTTATGACCATGTGGTTGGTATGTCAAGATACATTTGGCAAGCCCGCAAAGCAAACTGGGACATGTATGTTAAACATCGCCCATCGTTAGCTAAAATCCCAGCTATTGGCCGAGTAGACACAAAAACCTTTTCAGTGGAAAAGGTCATCAGCCTAAACCCAGACCTTATTATGCTGGCAGCTTGGCAATACAAAGCGCTTGGTGACGATGTAAAACGCTTGGAAAATGCTGGCATTCCTGTCGTGGTGGTGGACTACAATGCCGAAACCTTAAAGCGCCATGTGTTAAGCACCAAAATCATTGGGGTGATAACAGGCCAACAGAAGCGTGCCGAAGAAATCGCCAACCAATACGCTCATACCATCCACATGATTAAGAGCCGACTTGCCAAAGCCAATTTACCTAAGCCAAAAGTCTACACGGAGTTTGGCGCCTCTGGGGTCAACGACATTGGTTATACCTTTGGTAAAAATATGTGGGGCGCCATTAGCACCATTGCAGGGGGAGATAATATTGCCGCCCCTTATGTGGAATGGTGGGGAAAAATGAACCCAGAACAAATCATTGCCTCTAATCCTGACGTCATCGTAATAACAGGATACGAAGTAGGAAAAAGTGATGGCATGTTGATGGGACAGGGGATTTCTAAAAAAGTGGCCAGAGAGCGTTTAGCCGGATTCAAAAATCGTACTGGCTGGTCGACGCTATCCGCCATCAAAAATAATCGGATGTATGGTGCCTATCATGGCGCTTGTCGTACCATTATGGACGGAGCCCTGATCGAATTCTACGCCAAAGCCCTGTATCCCAAGCTGTTTAGCGATTTGCACCCACAGCAGGATTATATAAACTTCTATAAGAAATACCTGCCAGTTGTGCCAAAAGGCACCTTTATGGTTAAGATATAATTGTCTCGTCCTAAAATACGTTGACGATTTTTGTTAAGCCAGTATGGATTCCATACTGGCTTTTTCTATGAAATGGTTTGCAACTGACAGCTCAAAACTATTCAGGATGTCACGCGGCTGTCTTTTCACGTAGATAGCGAACCCCAAATCCAACCGCAATCAAAGCCGATAAGCCACCAATACCGACCCCCCAGCGAGGCCCCAGCCAATCGGCCACCGCTCCGACTACAGGACCACCTAATGCCGTGCTACCCAAGGCCGTGGCGATCACAATCGCCATTACCCGCCCCCGATAGTGGCGCTCCGTTGACAGCTGCATCATTGTATTAGACGAGGTATTAAAAGCTTGTAAACTCAACCCTAAAAAGACCAAAGCCACACAAAAACCATAGAAGCTCGTGCAATACGCCGCCACTATACTACTAATCGCTACCCCTGAGGCCGCAATAGTGATAAACAGCATCGTCGGCTGTATCCGCCTCGCGGTGATCACCGCCCCTGTCATCGAGCCGATCGCCATGGTAGAAATCAAAAACCCATATTGATCTGAATGACCTTTAAATACATGCACCGTCATAGAAGACAAGTACACAGCGAAGTTCATACCAAATGAACAAATCAGGAACGTCATCAGGGCCACGGTGGTCATTTTTCTGCTTTTGGCGATATAGCGGAAGCCATCGAAAAAGTTCGATGAAAACCCTGCTCCTCCGACTTCTACCGTAACGACATTTTCTCTTTCTGACAAACGCGAGCGCAAACGATATAGGGACGTTAACATGGGAATAAAAGATACGGCATTAAGCAAAAACACCCACCCTGCGCCAATCCAGGCAATCAATACCCCCGCAATCGCTGGCCCAACGAGGCGTGCAGTATTAAAAGACAAAGAATTCAACGATACCGCATTAGACAGTTCTTTTTCGTTGACGATATCGGACACAAAGGATTGCCGCGCAGGCGCATCAAACGCCGCGACACAGCCTAATAAAAAAGCACAGACACACACTTGCCATAACGCTACCGAATTACTCAATATTAACAGCCCAAGAGCCAATGCCAATATCGCCATCAATACTTGCGTCACAATGAGGATTTTCCGACGGTTGAATTTATCGACTGTCCAACCAGTGATCGGCAACAATAGAATTTGCGGTGCAAATTGTAAAAACACCACCAGCCCAACGGCAGACGCATTTTTATCCGATAATTCAGCGATCACAATCCAGTCTTGAGCGGTACGTTGCAACCAGGTACCGATATTGGAGATAACCGCCCCGATGAACCACAATCGATAATTCGGGTTCGATAGGGACCGAAAGGTTTTGCTCAATCATCGCCTCCTAATAGGAATAATCGATATGCGATAAAGAAAAGCGCTGGCTTTAGGAGAAGAGCTTCCCAGTCGGGAAGAAAAGAGAGAGGTCAGCGTTTCACTCCTTGATATTGTGACGTTAAATTAACAAGTTTAACGTCACAAAAAAATAGCCAACATGGCGTGTAGGGCGGTTATCCCTAATGTTTCCTTACACAGAGGCCAGTCCAGAGTTAAACAGGATCCGAATTCAACTCTATCATTAAGTCACTGCCAATACGTTCCAAAGCAGCTTCAATATCCGACAATTGCAAGCCGTCAGGCACTCGCAGTACGAGATCTGCTTTGAACAGCATTTCAGAGCTCATTGGCGCAGGTTCGCAGGAAGTATGCAGTTCTTTGACATTGATCATCAACGAATGCAACACTTGTGAGACTTCCTGAACAATCCCTGGCTTATCGTTACCCACTACAGACAAATACAACATCTGCCCACCAGTAGTAGTGACATTGGCTTTTTCCACCGTCACACTGAAGCCTTTTTGATCAAAGGCACGCAAGGCCTGAATGAGCGCCTCTTGTTGGTCTACTGGAACCGTTAACGTCAAAATACCCGCAAATTTATCCGCTAAATGAGCCATACGGCTTTCCAGCCAATTACCATGATATCGGCGAATCACATCCGACAAACTCTCCACCACACCAGGCTTATCATCACCAATAAAACTCAGTACCAAATGCTGTGTCATGATCTGCTCCTGCTTGCTTTTATTCAGATTATTTGGCTTCCACTATAGAACACTTTGCCTTGTCGATCCTGTTATACGCCAGTGTTTTTTATACTATGACGCTAAAAGGCTTAATTCACCTCCACTTGAATCAAGCGTCGACGGTATATCCTATAGACAATCGCTAATACAAAACACAGTGTGGCGGGGACAGCCAACGCTTTAAAACGGTATACATCGAACACCAAGGTGCCAAAAGAACCACCAGAAATAAAACCAATTACGATGGTCACCAAAAGCCAAGTTTTACGCTTATCGACCTTTTTACCACGAAAGGCGCCTCCGAGCATGATCCCCAAGTCCGTAAAGATCCCTGTCAGGTGGGTCGTCCTAACAACGGCGCCACTGTAGGTCGTCGCCAGAGCATTTTGTAAACCACAGGCGGTCGACGCAAAGAAAGGCCCAATGTCATTACCTTGCATTAAAAAATACATAGAGACCAATAAAAGAGAAGCTTCGAGAATCAACAACACATCATAGAAACGCCCCAGCTTAAGCGATGAGCTGGTTAGCATAAAACCAGAAATGGCCGAACCCAATAAAAAGCTCAACAGGATGCCCACTAAGCGGAACAGTTCTCCTGTGTCATTCACAATTTGGCTGCCCACTAATGTCGCTGTCCCAGACACATGCGAGACCGCTTGATGTTCAAACCCTAACAAGGCCACGGCATTGACAAAACCTGCAACCATAGCCAGTAAAAACGCACCGTACTCCACCCACTTTGGCAAACGCGATAACACGACAGACTCCCATCCGATCAAACAACGATGTAGCAACTTACAGTGAAAATCATACGCTTATATTAACGCACAGTGTCGTTTAAATTTTATGATTTACGACGCAAAACAGCCTTATAAAGTAAGAGAAGAACACATAGACCTGCTGATTTTTGTTATATTTCATAGCAATCAAAATAAAAATAGTTTAATAATAAAACAAAAAAACGCTCAAAAATAAATAATAAGGACACCATCATGCCAACATCTACTCACCAACTGACCTTTAGAATGAACATCATAGCGAAAATCACCCCACCCGTTGAACTGGGCAAAACACCAGACGGTATCTGTATGAACTATCCCATCATAGGTGGCGAGTTCTACGCGATTGGTAACGATCAATCGAAGATAAAAGGAGTGGTGTTACCTAATGGTGCAGATTTTTTTCGTGAGCGGGCCGATAAAGTGGGAATACTGAACGCCATCTACTCCCTACAAACCGAAGCGGGCCAAGTGATTAACATCCAAAATACTGGGCTAATTCGTAACACTAAAAAAGGCCAAGAGATGGTTGAGCAAGGTATTTGGCCCATTCCAGAAAGTGAATATTACTGCCGCTGTACACCCGTTTTTTCCGCACCAGAAGGGCCTTTGTTCTGGTTAAACGACAGTATTTTTACCGGTTCAGTTACCTATCCAGCGGCAGACACTGTCGACATTAAAGTCTTCGAACTAACCTAATCACGCGACCTTCCTTAATTAGATAGTCAAGCAGCGTCCAACAGATACGAAAAAAAGAACAGGCCATCAGGCCTGTTCTTTTTTTCGAAGAGGTCTATACCTCCATGACAATTTTTGTTTTTTGTCGATTCACTAAGCCATAAATAATCCCAGCCGATAGCCAAGTTCCTCCCAAGATCATCGCAAAGCGATCCATCCCAGAGAACACCGCAAGTACAATCGCAGCTCCCACAATAGGCACAATAATATGGACAAACCATTTACGATCAGGATTGTTCAGTCCAAAACGCACAAACACTGCCACATGCAATAATAAAAACCCGGATAATGCACCAAAATTAACCAGCGAGGCTAAGATGTCGAGGTTATCTTTCATAATCAAGGCCGTTGCTAGGGTCACTATCGTTGCGACTAACATTGCCATATAAGGCGTTTGAAATTTAGGATGCAATTTAGACAAAAAGTGCGGCAATTGACGATCACGTCCCATAGCATACAACACACGCGCTACACTAGACTGCATTGGTAACGTATTAGAAAAGCCCACAATAATCGCCAGTAACCACGCCAATGTCGTCGACGCCCAAGGGCCAACCTGTATGGCTAAAATTTCAAAAATAGCGGTAGCGGGATTCGAGTACTCAATGCCCTTCATCAAGTTACCTACCACCAAGGTCGTCACCGTAAACACCACACCACACAGTGCCAGGACAATCATAATGGCACGGCCAATCATCTTAGGATCTTTCGTTCGAGTCTCTTCACCTAATGTGGTGATGGCATCAAACCCTAAAAAGGACAAAACACAAATAGAAGCGCCCGCTAACACATAGTGCCAGCTAAAATCCACGCTGTTATAGAGGGGCTCTAAGGTCACTGCGCCGGTACCTTTGCCATCCTGTAGCGCAAAAATCGCCAAGGCAACCACGCCACCCACCATTAAAAATTGCGCGATGACCGCGTACAAACTGGCTTTCGCTGTAACATTGACACCAAACCAGTTAATAAGAAAAGACGTCCCCACTAAGATTAAGATCCAGTTCTCACGACTAATCGATGGCACCAAAATATTTGTACTGAATGACATCAGCACAAATACCAAGGCGGGAATCAATAAATAGTCCAATAAAATCAGCCAACCACCGATAAAACCGGCAAAATTGCCTAAGCCGAATCGAACATAGCTGTATATAGAACCGGCGGATTGAACTTGCTCCGACATGGTGACATAGCTTCTTGCCGTGAAATACATACAAATGGTGGCCACCACATAGGCTAGGGCAATAAAGCCACCAGAGACATTCCACACAAAACCAAAGGTGGTCAGTGGCGCCACGGGGGCAATAAAGGCTAAACCGTAAGCCACTAACTCTTTCAAGCCCAATGATCTTTTCAGTGATTGCACGTCATCAGATTGCTTGATGCCTTGTTTCGCTGTTACTTCTAATACTGTTTCATTCATGATCGGTACCTTGATTTATTATGTTTTTTTATTCTTTGAAGCCGTGGCATATGGTCATGGCAAGGCTTCTTTTATTGTTTTGGACACTGCATTGATAAACACTGAGAGCTAACACACGTTCTGTGACTGTTTTTGTTTCTTTTTTTCCTCCTCAAGATCCGTCAGAACTTTCGCTAACACTTTTTCAAGAGATAACTCAAAGACCTCTCTTTCATAGGGAGTTAATGTGGCTAGCATGCTTGCAACCCCTTCATTTGAAAGCTTTTTGGCTTTTTGTGCTGTTGTGACACCTTCTGGCGTTAAAAAGAGCTGAGTTTGACGTGCATCTTTGTCGTTTACGACTCTTCTCACTAAGCCCGATTGACATAGTTTTGTGACCGTTCTAGAAACGATAGTCCGTTCTAAAAAGGAGTTTTCGACCAAGCTATTGATATTAATGCCTGTTTCATCGGCGATCAGAATAATCAATCGAACCTCACGTAAAGTGAGGCCCAACTGGGATTCGTGGCGCATACTCCCCACTTCTTTTGCACGAGAATTTAATTCATCCAATCTGAGAGTGAGATATTTACTAGCCATTAACTACCTCCGAAAATATGTGCAATTTATGTTATGTGATATGTGCACACAATTAAGTTTTTTAATCCACATTTCGTGCCACTTTTCTCGTTGTGATCTAAAACAACAACTATTGTTATAAAAAACAATAGTTTGTTTATAAAACATTAAGCTAGGCACTGTACCACTACCTAGCTAGAATGCCCTATTTGGGGCTATGTTGGGTGGAATTGACCCAAAAGGGAGAACAAAAGAAAAGGACAAAGACGGTGTATCTAGTTATCCCTTTCATACATCGTGTAGGCTAATAAGCGTGCTTTTACCCCTTGGGGTTTACGCTTCATCGTAACTCGTGGTGCCATTAATATGACATTACCAACCTCTACCAGGCTGGTAATGTCTAATCCCTTATTGGCTTCCTTTAGTCATCTCCTAGTTCACAGTTTGATGACTCTGCTTCATGTTGAAAATATCAAGAATCTCTTGCGAAACACGTTCTGCCGATTGCAACGCTCCTTCCATATAACCGGCCCATTGCGAAGCGGTTTCAGTACCCGCAAAATGGATACTATTAATCGGTTGACTAACGGCCTCGCCAAAAATGCTCCAAGCACCTGGTGGCAAGTAACCACCATAAGCACCACGCGAGTACTCTTCTTGTGCCCAATCTAGTTCTTTATATTCAGTGTAACGATCGACTTGTGAACCAAAGTAGTCGCGTAGACACTCGATGACTTTTTGCTCACGCTCTTGGGCTGTTTTAGTTCCCCAGTAACGACCTTCATCCGCTTCCATAAAGCCAACCAAAATGCCACAACTCCCATCTTTCGGTGAGTTGTCATAGGTCAAACTCAATGGCAAAGTGGTAGATGACGCCAAACCGCTAAGCTCCTCGTCACGCCAGAAAGGCTTCTCAAATGTGACAATCACTTTGATGACGGCTCCCATGGCAGTACGCTGTGTTAATTGATCACGAATACCGGGAAGAGCGGGTTTATAGGACAAACGACCCGCCAACGCTGGAGGCAAAGCAACAACAACGCGCTTTGCGTTCACTTGAAGAGAGTGAGTAGAAACCACCACGTTATTACTAAAATGCTCAACACAAGTAACAGCCTGGTTCAGTAGTACATCGTCACCAAGACGTTTAGCCAAACCAATGGGCAACTGTTGTGCTCCATTGATAAAACGAAGTTCTTGAGCCCCACCTTCTGTATTAATTAAGGTATCAATGCCTTCACCGGACGCCACATAGAACAGGACATGCAACATTGACAGTTCATGAGCTTCTGCCGAAAAAATCGACATAGCAATGAACGTCATAGCGTCCCTCGCAATATCCGACGTCGTATTCTGACGAATCCAATCAGCGTATGTGATTTTATCGTATGCACGATGTTCTTCCTTTGCCCACGGCTTCGTCGTATCTATTTCGGACGCCAACTCATTCAAACGATCCATGGCGCGTTCAATTTCTTCCGCAATATCGTCATCCATCTCAGGAAAGAAACTGTCTCTTACTTGTTTTTCTCCCGTCATCATGAAAACGTTCTTTCCTTTGTTATAAGTCGGAAAGAGTTCTTCGCCTAATGATTGTGCAACTTTATGGGCTCGATGATGGGTTGGCCCAAGCCATTGGCCACCAAGATCCACTCGCGCTCCATTTTTCAACGTGTGACTTAACAAACGGCCACCCACACGATCACGCGCTTCTAATACGAGTACAGATAATCCTTGCTCTTTTAAAAGGGTGGCAGTTTGCAAACCAGAGAGGCCAGCACCGATAACAACAACATCACATTCTTTCGTTAAGGAAACATTTCCCATTATATTTTCTCCTAAGCAACGGAATTTTCTAATGACAGTGGAGGGCAAGAGAACGGGTTAAGCTGTCTGGCAGCCATTTCCGCAAACGCCAAGGTGGTATTATCCTGATAGAGACCGCCGATGATTTGCACCCCAGCAGGTAAACCATTAACCAAATAGCCGGTTGGCATAGCCGTCGCTGGTAAGTTAGCTAAAGTCGCTAAGCCCGGCCACGACAAGTTATAGAGATAAGGAGCTTGTTGACCGCTGATGGTCAAGACACGACCAATCTGAGCACTAGGGCCATGGCCTTCCAACTGATGCTCGAAAGCAACTGTGGACGTAACAGGACAAATCAGTACATCATACTGCTGGAAGAAGTGCTCCCATTTTTCACTATTTTCTGCACGAGCTTGGTTGACGGATTCACTTTCATGGGCAGGATTTTTGGTATATTCATACAGTTCTTTCGCAAATGGCTTGCCTTCAAAAGACTGGGCTTGCGCTAAGAATGCCTCTTTCACATCCTTTTCCATTCGGCTACCAATGACACCAAATAGCGTTTTTAAATAGGTATCATGGATATTTTGCGGATCGATATCTGGATGAACACCAACATCCACATGGACGCCTTCTTGGCGAAGATCTTCCACAAATTGCAAAATCGCCTTGGCATAACCTTCATCAAGAGGGAATGCATCCAACCAAACCCCCACTTTGTATTCATGTAAGTGTGCATAGCGTTGTGCTGGAAGATCAACAGCCGCTGATTCATCGGATTCGTGTAACCCACACAATACGCCAAACAGCAAACGTAAATCCGAGGCATCACGTGCCATCGGCCCCATAACGGTTAATTGAGATGGCGTGGTCGCAAAAGGGCCTGGAGGTATATGGCCAGCAACAGGTAACACACCGTAAGTGGGTTTATGGCCAAACACACCACAAAAATGTGATGGACAACGAATAGAGCCACCAATATCACTGCCAAGCTCTAATGCCGTAAAACCCGCTGCTAATGATGCTGCAGAGCCACCAGAAGAGCCTCCCACTGTATGTTTGATATTCCATGGGTTATTGGTCACACCATAAACCTCGTTATAACTTTGGTGATCTCCACACCCAGCAGGTAAATTCGTTTTACCAAAGATAGACGCACCTGCATCACGAATGCGCTTCACCAGAACCGCATCCTTTTGGGGACGATGGTTGGCAAAATTGGGCAAACCACATGTGGCTTTCATACCGATGACTTCAAATGAGTCTTTTATGGTCATAGGAAGCCCCGCCAGAACCCCAATTGGCTTACCTAATACACGCAGACGATCCACCCGTCGGGCTGCCGCCATTGCTCGTTCTCTATCCTGATCAACAATAATATTAAGTTGGCCGTTTAACTGATCGACTCGGTTAAAATGCCACTCTAATAACTCTGTGGCACTGAACTCTTTTTCCCTAAGCCGCCTTAACATTATATGAGCAGGACCAGTTAACACAGCGGTTTTTTCATCCATTAGGTTCGACACTTTTGAGGTAGTCGCCTCATTCTTATTAATAAAGTAATCACTCATAATTTTTTCCTATTATTTTTTTAATCAGCTCAAACGGCCATCTCAATCTTGGCTTTTTCCCGATTTACCAACGCGTAAATAATGCCTGTTGCCAACCAAATACTGCCCAAAATCATGGCATCTTTATTCATTCCTGATAACACACCAATCACAACAGCAATCCCGATAAAAGGCACAATGACATGGGCAAACCATTTACGATTTGGGTTTTTCATACCAAAGCGGACAAACACGGCAACATGCAGCAAAAGGAAACCAGATAACGCACCAAAGTTAACCAGTGACGTGAGCGTATCAAGGCGATCTTGCATCACTAAAGCTGTTGCCAAGGTAAAAAGGGTAGAAACGATCATCGCGACAAAAGGTGTTTTGTGTTTAGGATGAAGCTTGGAAAGAACAAACGGCAACTGACGATCACGCCCCATTGCAAAAAGCACTCGAGCAACACTGGATTGCATAGGTAGGGTATTCGAAAAGCCAACAACGATAGTTAACAACCACGCCAAGGCGGTTGAGGCCCAAGGACCAACTTGGATGGATAAAATCTCGAAAATGGCAGTAGCTGGGTTAGAGTATTCGATTCCTTTCATCAAATTACCAATGACCAAAGAAGTAAAAGTAAACACCACGCCACATATTGCTAGAACGATCATAATGGCACGGCCAATTTGCTTGGGATCTTTACTACTCGTCTCTTCTGATAGGGTTGAAATGGCATCGAAACCTAAAAAAGATAAAACACATACAGAGGCACCAGCAAAGACATAATGCCAACTAAATCCCACGCTATTGTATAGCGGAGCCAACGTCACTCCGCCGGTACCCTTACCATGCTGTAACGCAATAATCGCTAGGGCAATTACACCACCAACAATAATAAATTGACCAATGACAGAATAAAGACTGGCTTTCGCTGTTACCTGCACCCCAAACCAGTTAATAAGAAAAGAAGAACCTACTAAAATGAAAATCCAAGTACTTCTGTCTATGGAAGGAATTAGGATATGACAACTAAACGACATGAGTAGGAAAACGAGGGCGGGAATTAATAAGTAATCAAGCAAAATCAGCCAACCACCAACAAATCCCGCAAAGTGCCCTAAACCGAAACGCACATAACTATATATGGAGCCTGCAGACGGGACTTGTTCGGCCATGGTCACATAACTTTTTGCAGTAAAATACATACAAATTGTCGCGACCACAAAGGCCAGTGCGATTAAACCACCAGACACATCCCAAACAAATCCGAACGTAGTTAATGGCACAACAGGAGCAATAAATGCCAATCCATAAGCAACCAGTTCTTTTAGACCTAACGTCCTTTTTAGTTGGCTCGTATTGTCAACGGATGAGCTAGCATCCCCTTCTATAATCGTGTTTGCTACCGCTTCGCTCATAGAGACTCCTCGATATATTTGTTTTATCTTTTTTATTCTTGTGTCATTGCCGTTATAGAGCCTTCAATCGTAGGTCTAAGCATACTCGTCACCGACTCATAACTATGTGCAATCTGAAATATGTGCTAAACGCACACATTTATTTCAATCCATTTTCCATGCCACTTTTTAAATTGTTATACAAAACAACAGTTTAAATAAAAACAGAATGATCCTTCAAATTTCACGTCACTTTCAATGCACAATTTCGAGTCAATATGGGTGAAATTGACCCAAAGTAGACAAGAGTTGAATACCCTTTACTACTATGAAAACAAACCAAGACAAGCAGCAAAAAGCGCATCTAGTATCACAAAATGGCGGAACATAATTTCGCTGTACTTTAAAAAAGAGGCTGGGTAAAAATGGAAGCTATGGTGTGGCAGCAGAACGCTCACTACACAATGTGTTATTTATGAAAATTGCGGTGTGGATCGCAGTTTTCCTTGTTGCCATTATGGCTATGGCCCTCTACTTAATGGTGACTCTACCGTCAAAAAAATTAGTGTATATGTCGCAACAAAAACCGCTGCTTGTGAGTAAGGAAAAGTCAAAGTCATCAATCAAATGACAGTATTTCGGGAAGTTTGGAGAAGTTTGGCGCTCTAGTGCAGCGTTTTGCGATCAACAAATAATCTCGGTAAACGAAGGGAGGAAAAACATTATAGCGTTACTCTAAGTAACGCTATAATGATGTTCTGGGTTATTTTTTCTTTGGCTGCCGTCCGTGATAAATGGCAAAACCTTTATCACGCAAAAGACGGGTATGAGAACCTAATGCCGCATCCAACAAGGGGGCGTAACGCAAAAAATCATTGGCCACCACGAACAGTTCTCCATTTAGCGTCAAATAATCTTTCACGCCCATAAAGAAATGCTCAGCAATACTGTAATCCGTATTAATACCTGAATGAAAAGGTGGATTGGTGATCACATAGTTAAAACGACCTTTCACCTCTTTAAGACCATTGGATGCAATCACCGTCAATGCCTGGCTCGCCTGATTCGCGGCAAACGTCAACTGCGTTGCCTTGATAGCTAAAGCACTGTCATCCAACGCCGTAATAGGCGCGCCCGTTTTGTGATAGAGCCAAAGGGCAATAATGCCATCTCCGCAACCGAAATCGAGCAAGCGGGCATTTTTCACATCGCTCATAAAGCGATGCTGGCTCAATTGCTCTAATAATAGCTCTGTCCCTTTATCGAGTTTTTTATGGCCAAATACGCCTGGTAAGCTGCATAACACTAGCGACTGGCCTGCCACTTCCAAAGACCAAGTGGTCACCCATTTTTCCAAAACAAAAGGTTCAGCAGGACGACGTTTATAACCTTGATACAACAAGCAGTGCTTCGCACTGTCCACCTTACCGACCTCGTCTAAACTCGCTTCTAGATATTTGGTCGCGGATTTCACACCACTTTTATTGTCACCCACTAACCAGACTTGTCCGCCTTCTTTTAAATGTGGCAATGTCACCGCTAAAAGATAGCTCAGAAGCTCTTTTGCCTTGGGTTGATAAATAATGACATGATCAAAATCACTGCCTAAATGCGCATCCCATTGCTCGCTAAACAACAATTTACTCTCGTCAAACCCCACTTGTATGAGCGCATCATATTGCGTTTTGGATTGATTCCATACATACACATCCGCTAGGCTGCTCAACTCTCGTGCATAGGTGTCTTCTGGGTTGGCAAACAACACTTTGCCAGTCAGCTCAGATTCATTGCGTGCCAATAGTTGGCTTGTCGCATTAAGGTTCATAGGTTACAGATAACTCTTTAGTAGAAAGGGTGGTAACAGGTGCTAATAACCGATTCAAACGATCTGTACACAGGTCTGGCTGAACACGGGGATAGCGAGGTGTTTGTCGATCATTTAACAATGGGGCATTCCAGCCTTTGGTTTGGGCCAAAAAGTCTTGCACAAAGGCATCACCATGCTCTAGGCAGCCCGATAAAATTACATCGACATAGCTTAAAGCAATGGGACAGTCAGAATGAGGGGCGACCAAATCGGCGGTGTGATAGACCCAATAGGTTCCCTCAGGAAGAGGGTCATCTTGATAAGTCGTTAATTGAGACAGCTCAATTTTTGTGCGTTCATAGCCACTCTCACGCTCATCAAATAACGGCAGTTGATCTGCTGGCACCTCCACTAATACACCATTACAAGCCTGTTTAGGCGACTGGATCACCGCGACAGAACTCATACCAAACTCAGCAGACATCACAGACCAATGGCGCTCAAAGCCATGTAACTTCACTGGCCAAACTCGGCCAGTTTCCCCTGTTTTAGCACGACTTTGACTGTTGATTAGACTGCCATAGCCTAAAAT
This sequence comes from Marinomonas spartinae, assembly GCF_900089775.1. Taxonomy (GTDB): domain Bacteria; phylum Pseudomonadota; class Gammaproteobacteria; order Pseudomonadales; family Marinomonadaceae; genus Marinomonas; species Marinomonas spartinae. Next base: position 339,412 of record NZ_FLOB01000001.1, on the reverse strand, counting down.
AAAATGTCGATTATATGAATTCATCCTCGCCTCCTACAATCGCTGCCTTTTGATACGTTATATGGGCATGCATAATAGCCTGCGAGAGATAGAAGTACTAGGGATAGACACACCAGATAGCCTTTAGAATTTGCTCAGTCCATTGATATAGGGCAAAGCGCCCTATAATAGGTCGTTGCATTGCACCAGTTTAAACCAATATCACTCGATCATACCTCAGGTAATTGCCTGCAAAAAAATAACCACTCGGTTAAGTCTTGCAAAATAGTTCTATAAATACATTACCTTATAAATAGTATGAAATATAAATTTCATACTGGCACACCTGTTGCAATCCTGCGTTTAACATCATCGCCCAAAATCAAGGAACACCCCATGAGTATGAAGTCTTTTTTCGGCAAAGTGCTTGTTATCGTAGCGTCTTTAAGTTCTATCGCCGCCGCTCAGGCGAATACCCTAGAAGATATTCAGCAACGTCATCTCATCCGTATTGCTGTCCCTCAAGACTTCCCCCCCTTTGGTTCTGTCGGTCTCGATATGCAGCCGCAAGGTATTGACATTGATATGGCCAACTACATAGCTAAACAGTTGGACGTTAAACTGCAACTGGTGCCAGTAACCAGTGCCAATCGCATCCCTTACCTTCAAACCCATAAGGTAGACTTGGTCATTTCCAGCCTCGGGAAAAACCCTGAACGCGAAAAGGCCATCGATTTTTCCAAAGCTTATGCACCGTTCTTCCTAGGGGTATTTGGTGAAAAAGACATTCCCGTTCACGATGCTGCTGACCTTGCGAATAAAACAGTCGGGGTGACTCGTGGGGCGATAGAAGATCTGGAACTCACCAAAATAGCGCCCAAAAGCACCACAATACAGCGTTTTGAAGACAATAATACCACTCTATCGGCTTACTTATCTGGGCAGGTCAATCTTATCGCAACAGGCAACCTTGTCGCTGCCAATATTGCCAAACGCGATCCAAGCCATGCCCCCGTTAGTAAGTTTGTATTGAAAAACTCGCCTTGCTACATCGGTATGATGAAGAATGAGCCAGCGCTCAAAGCCAAAGTGAATGAACTGATCAGCAAAGCGCTAAAAGACGGCACCCTTAACAAAATCTCTCTTAAATGGTTAAAAGCACCGTTACCGAAAGGCTTTGGTGAATAATCTCCATGTTAGATTTTGCCGCTCTTTTACCCTATAGCCATGTATTTATACATGGCCTAATAACCACTGTGGAAATCAGTTTGTTAGCAACGGTTTTGGGCTTGGTATTGGGAGTCACATTTGCGGTGGCTCGCCAATACGGCGCAACCTGGCTGTCACGCGTCGTCAATGTCTACGTAGAACTCATTCGTAATACGCCCTTTATCGTCCAACTGTTTTTTATCTTTTTTGGTTTACCGAGTATTGGCTTCAAGCTCTCCGCCTGGGAAGCAGGTACCATTGCTATGGTGGTGAACCTTGCCGCCTACAGCACAGAAATCATACGTGCCGGCCTTGCTTCCACACCAAAAGGACAATGGGAAGCGGGTAAAGTACTTGGCTTAAGTTTTAAACAAACCTTGTTTCGTGTTGTCATCATTCCTGCAATCGAAAAGATCTATCCGGCCCTTACCAGTCAATGCATTATAGTCATGCTGGGCTCGGCGGTACTGTCACAAATTTCAGTACAAGACCTAACTTATGCAGCCAACTTTGTACAATCCCGTAACTTTCGCAGCTTTGAAAGCTACTTGGTCACGGCATTCCTATATTTGTTTTTAGCCATTCTCATGCGTAAAGCCTTTAACCTCATTGGAAAGAGATTGTTCTCTTATCGAGCAGAAAGATGATTGAGTTTTCTAACTACGACATTATTCGTAACTTATTAATTGCCACTCAATGGACAGTTCTGTTGTCCCTGGCCGCGTTTGCTGGTGGTATCAGTGTTGCCTTGTGCTTGACGGCCGCTCGTTTGACTAAAAATCCGGCGCTGGCAGGACTGATCAAACTTTATGTGGAAGTGTTTCAAGGTACACCGCTATTAATGCAAATGTTCCTTTGCTTCTTCGGTTTGTCTTTGGTGGGACTAAATATTTCTGCGTGGAACGCCGCCGTCCTTTCTTTGACCTTGTTCACCAGTGCTTTCTTGGTGGAAATTTGGCGTGGTTGTATCGACACCTTACCAAAAGGCCAGTGGGAAGCCTCCCGTTGTTTAGGACTGAGCTTTCTACAAACCCTGCGCTATGTGGTATTGCCACAAGCGTTTAAAGTCGCCCTTGCTCCCTCTATCGGGTTTTCCGTACAGGTTGTCAAAGGCACAGCCTTAGCCTCAGTCATTGGTTTTGTGGAGCTCACCAAAGCCGGCACTATGCTCAATAATGCCACCTTTGAGCCATTCAAAGTCTTTGCCTTTGTCGCCCTCATTTACTTTGCACTGTGTTATCCCTTATCGCTGACCAGTAAAATTTTGGAGAAGAAATTCAATGTCTCTCGTTAATATTCATGAAGTACACAAATACTACGGCGATCTGCACGTTTTAAAAGGCATTAACCTCAATATAAAAGCGGGTGAAGTGATCTCCATCATAGGTCGTAGTGGATCAGGGAAAAGCACTTTATTGCGCTGTATGAACGGCTTGGAAAAATACCAAAAAGGCGGCATCACAGTCGATGGCAAAGAAGTGACGACAGAAGAGATTCAAGTCAGAATATTGGCCCGTAGCGTCGGGATGATTTTCCAAAGCTTTAACCTTTTCCCTCATTTAACGGTCGGCGAAAACATCATGTTAGCGCCCACCATCGTTCTCAAAAAAAGCAAGCAGGAAGCGCAGGAAACCGCCAAAGCCATGCTCGACAAAGTCGGCTTAGCGGATAAGTTTGATAGTTTCCCAGAGAAGCTTTCTGGCGGACAACAGCAACGTGTCGCCATCGCCCGCGCCTTAGCCATGAACCCGAAAGTGTTATTGTGTGATGAAATCACCTCGGCACTTGATCCAGAACTGGTTGGCGATGTGCTAAAAGTACTAGAACAACTTGCCAAAGAAGGCATGACACTGGTGCTGGTGACCCACGAAATGAACTTTGCTCGAGATGTGGGCGATCGAGTCGTCTTTATGCACCAAGGTAAAGTCTGGGAAGAAGGTCCTGCGAAAGAGGTATTTGCCAATCCGCAAACCGACGAGCTGAAAAACTTTGTGAACTCCGTACTTTAAGTCGCTAGATCATCATTGAAAGGGTCAGCAGGCGCTAATGAAAAATGCCATTGCGCCTTTTCGACAAATAGCTCGGTCTTTTACTTGGCTTTTTTGCCTTCTCCCTTGATTAAAAAGACCAAAGGCAAAGCACAAATCGCGACCCACATCACAAACCTAAAGTCTTGCAAATAAGCCAAAGTCATCGCTTGTGAGTTCACTATTTGATCAAGGTACGCCAACCCCTGAGTGGTCTGTGTATTCAGTACACCTTCTTGCTGTGCCACATTCAAATTTAGGTTAAAAGGGGTCATATAGTCAGCAAATGCAGAATGATTAATTTGTACTCGCTGTGCAAGATAGGTGGTCACAACCGAAATGCCGATACTACTACCTATGTTACGTAACAGACTGAACATTGCTGTCCCTTCATTACGGTATTTCGGATTCAACGTAGCAAAAGAGACTGTAGATAATGGAACAAACAAAAAGCCTAATCCCATTCCTTGTATCATTCCGCTATAAATAATCGTGAACGCCGTGACATCGGCCGTAAAGTGCGTCATTTGCCACAAGGAGATAATAACCAACACTAAACCTAGGGTGATCATATAGCGAGGATCGACCTTACCCGACAACCTCCCTACCACCAACATGGCCGCCATGGTACCAAAACCACGAGGGGCTAAAATCGTACCAACAGAAATCACGGGATAGCCCATGAGATCCTGCATAAAGGGCGGTAAAAGAGACATGGAGGTTAATAAAATCACCCCTACAATAAAGATAAAAATCATGCCTACCGTAAAGTTTCGATCCCGAAACATCCCTGGGTCAACAAAGGGATGGCTGTGAGTAAACGCATGCACAATGAACATATAGCCAGTAATCACGGTGAGCATACATTCAATGATAATTTCTGGACTATTAAACCAGTTCTGGGATTGTCCCCGATCCAACATCAACTGCAACGCGCCAATACAAATCCCTAACAGTGCAAAGCCAAACAAATCAAACTTACGGGACAGATCAATTTCGGTTTCTTTCACATACCGAGCGATCCCAAACCAAGCGATAATGCCAAATGGAACATTGATGTAGAACACCCAACGCCAGCTATAATACTCTGTCAGAACCCCTCCAAGATAAGGGCCCAAAATTGGCCCAACCATAACCCCCACACCCCACATGGCCATGGCAGAACCGTGTTTTTCTCTTGGGTAGGTGTCCAATAAGACGGACTGAGACAAAGGCACTAGGCTGGCACCAAACACCCCTTGTAACAATCGAAACAAGACAATTTGATCCAGCGATTGAGCCGCGCCACAGAGGATAGATGAAATGGTAAAACCCACTACGGAGGCCATAAACAAACGCTTACGGCCAATTCGTGAGGCCACAAAGCCCGTCAGAGGCATGCAGATTGCTGCCGCTACGATATAGGAAGTCAACACCCAGGAAATTTGATCCTGTGTCGTCCCCATTGATCCTTTCATATGCGGCAAAGCAACGTTGGCTATGGTGGTATCCAACGCCTGCATAATGGTCGCTAACATCACAGAAAGCGTGATCATCAGCGTATTAACGGTCATCTGAAAGCCTCTGTGACTGGTTGAGGACTGATTATTTGTCATAGCTCCACCTTACAGTTGGATACCAAATAAACTGCGGTGGTGATTCGTATCAATCGTCACATCGGCACTCATGCCATCTCGAAGCACTGGCATACCAGGTTGATCTTGAATACTAATTCGAACGGCCAAGCGTTGTGCGACTTTTACCCAGTTACCTGTCGCATTTTGTGCAGGTAATACCGAAAACCGAGAGCCGGTGGCAGGACTAATACTTTCTACTTTACCTTTCCACACTACACCTGGGTAGGTATCCACCGAAACATCGACACTTTGACCAGGCTTCACATAGGTTAACTGCTTCTCAGTGAAATTCGCTTCAATACGCTTATGATCTGACACCAGCATCATGCGAGTCGCCCCTGTATTTGTGTATTCCCCTACCAGAGGCAGGTGCGCAACAATGCCATTACTTGGCGCAACGACCTTGACATAACTTAGGTTCAACTCAGCTTGATCAAGTGCAGACTGATAGATTTTATAGTTGGCCTGATCTTCCACTGGCATGTCTGGATTGCCGCCTAAATCCGCTTTCAGTTCTTTAATATTGTTTTTCAGCTCAGCCACATTCAATACGCTGACACGTACTGCTTGCTGGGCTTTGTCGTAATCAGAATCTGAAATAAAATGCTTTTTAAACACGTTTTCTTGGCGTATTTCTTCACGTTGATTAAAGGCCAATTGCGTTTTTGCTAATTCAAGTTTGACCAACTCTTGTTGATAAGCGGCTTTCTTGGCTAATAAGTTATTGCGGACTAAGTTCAATTGACTTTTGGCTTTATCCACTGCCAGTTGGTAAGGCCTCGCATCAATGCTATACAGTAATTGCCCTTTGTTTACATCTTGGTTTTCTTTCACATCCACCGTTTTAATAAGCCCAGACACTTGGTTCGTAATGGCCGTCATATCCGCTTGCACATAAGCATCATCCGTTTCTACATCACGCCCGCCCAGCATATAAATGACGGCTGAGACCAAAACGATCAAAAGAGGGACGCCTATCAACAAAAGACGACGCTTTCCTCGATTGGTAGATTGCTTTGTCTCGATGGGGTTATTGTCTTGTTCACTCATGTTATTTAGCTCTCCAAAAAGAGTCGATTTTGTCGCTTTGGTTGAATTAAGAAGCCGATCGCATTACGAAACATTCTCAGATGGGTCATCTTGCAAATTGTGGTGTATTTTCTCTAAAAGAGCTTGTAGTTGCTCTATTTCAAGCACGGTTAACCCATCAAACGCTTTCAGTCTCACTTCACCAATCGCTTGGTTTATCTTCATCAATTGCTCAGCAGCGGCATCGGTCACGTACAAGCAATAAGCCCGACGGTCAGCAGAGTCAGCTCGTCTTTCCACCAATCCAGTTTTGGCTAATTGATCAATTAAACGCGCCAAGGAAATCGGCTGAATTTCTAAGTGCTCGGCTAAGGTAACTTGTCGAATCCCCGGATAACGGGAGACAGAAAGCAATGTTTTCGCCTGCATGAGCGTCATGGCACTTGAGTTTTTGTTGTACTCACGGCGCATCAAACGCAGCACATCTGTCATTAAGAAACCAATATTGTTACCTACGCTTTTATCCGTCATATTGCCCCCAATTCAGTATGAGTTGATTATTATATACAAAGCTTATTATATTCAATGATCATTATTTAAAGTACGCAATGCTTCCTTAATAGATCCGGTTTCAGTCACACTGTTGAGAGCTAAAACGCTGTCTTCTAAAAAAGAAAGTTGCTAATGTCGTAACCTGATAAACAAACCATAAGGACATATCATGAGTCAGCCCATCTTATTGATTACGGGTGGTAGCCGAGGCATTGGTGCCGCGACCGCGACCTTAGCGGCCCAGCAAGGTTATGAGGTCGTTATCAACTATCGCTATGATGAAAGTGCCGCGAACGCTATTCAACAGTCGATTGTCGCTGCTGGCGGAAAAGCCCATTGTGTACAAGCCGATATCAGCGAAGCCTCACAAGTAACAGAAATGTTCTCATTGATTCGAAAAAAATGGGGACCAATTCAGGGGTTGGTCAACAGTGCCGGAGTATTGGATCAACAAACCTCTTTTGTCGAGACGACTCCAGAGCGTTGGCAACGTATTTTTCAGACCAATGTTTTTGGCACCATGCAATGCTGCCAAGAGGCTTTCCAAGACATGGCACGCAGCAAAGGTGGACAAGGCGGCAGCATCGTTAATGTCTCGTCTTTGGCTTCCGTGTATGGCTCTCCCAATGAATACGTGGACTATGCGGCGAGTAAAGGCGCAGTCGATTCGTTCTCACGCGGCTTTGCTTTAGAAGTTGCCAGCGACGGCATACGTGTCAACGTCGTTAGACCAGGACTCATTTATACAGATATGCATGCTGACGGTGGCGAAGCAGGTAGAGTGGACCGAATAGGACCCAACTTACCGCTACAAAGAGGGGGGCAACCAGAAGAAGTAGCGGAAGCAATTTTGTGGCTGCTGAGCAACAAATCCAGCTATACCACTGGCGGTTTCATCGACGTGGGCGGAGGACGTTAATAAGAGTACGCGTCCACGCCACAGGCAAACGAACTCGCCAAAGCATAAGGTCCTCGCTGATAAACCGCATAGGACGGGTAAGGGCACAGTGGACGAGTAATGCCTATCATGCTCTCGGGTAACTCTGGGTTGGGAAGGTGTGTCGCCGCAACAATGGTATTAGGACGTTGCCGCCTTTCTACCCAGTTCACTAATGGCATTAACATATCAAAGCGGTCCAATGTCGGGCCGCCTTCTCCATGAGACATACCAGGTACACGATAAAAACGAACAAACTGGTTTGCTTTGCCCGCTAAATTAAAATTCAGGTAATCATACCAACGCATGGTATCTCTCACTGAAAACACCGGATCACTATTACCGTGGAAAATAATCATTTTACCGCCATGCTGACGAAATACCGTCAATTTAGGATCCATCACATCCGGCGGTGTCATAACGCTCATGGCAGACTCGGGAAACCTCTGACTGGTTGCGAAAATTTTTGGTGCATCTTTATCAAAGTCAAAATCCAATAAAAATTGCTCAAGTGAAAACGGGTTACTCGCGACTTTTACCGGTGGTGTCATAAAAATCGTCGCCAATGAAGCCGCTCCCAGAACATCGATTATTGGCTTACGAGACCAATTATCTACCGTACTTTCTATTTTCCAAGTACGCCAATTACTGGACAGCATCCCCGCATCATAAACCCAGCTAGAGTAAAGAGCTTCGTTTCGACTATTATGAGGCCCCTGAAACATACGAATAATCGCAGCGACTTTATCCACAGGCAGACAGTTACGATCAAATTCGCTTTTACACACCAATGAAGTGGGTTCAAACACCCGTTGGCAGGCCTTAGAGGCGAAAATTAAATGGTCTCGAATACCATCCAAATCATCACACTGTCTCAATAGTCCTCGTACAAACAAGGATAAATCCCGAGGGGTCAACGCCTTAGCAAGGTCTGCGTTGACCGCATGAAGAGACTGTATATCCCAAGCATGCTGAAGGGCGGCTTTGGGCATATTGATTCCAGGATACCCAACTAAGAGTCCATCAAAAAAATTCGGAAAGCGCGTAGCAGCGACCATCGCCACACGCCCCCCATTGGAGGCACCAATGCCATAACTGTAGCGAATAGGTGTGTTGTAATAACGCTCCGTCATTAAACGAGCAATGGGATAAAGCTTACGAACCACATCGTAGCCAAAATCGCGACGCGCTTGGGGATCATATCCAAACATCGCGCTGCCGACCAAGTTAGATGAGTCCCCCTTATCCTGATTATGGCCCCCATTACTGGAAATGACCGCAAAGCCTTGATTTACAGCGTACTGGGCCGTGATCTGGCCAGTCATGTTACCAAGAGCAGGCCTGACCTCGCCATCATTACCACCATTAAACTGATAGGCAAGACGCCCTTGCCAAAAGCGTGGCAAACGTAGTTCAAACTTTATTTGGTAGCGCTTTCCGTCAACACCCAAGCGTTTAGGAAGCGCCCCTTGCACCAGGCAATAGGGATAACGCACCTGAGCATCGGGAAAATGCATATCGGCCTTGGCACTTACCCCTTGAGGCAAATCTAATACCAGCTCTTGGCAACTCATCGCATTCGCGGTGCCAACGAAGACAGATATCAGTACAGTCCAAAAGGACACAAAAAGCCACTTCATTACAAAATCCTTTGTTTTGAATACAAATAATCGGCTTGGTACAAAAGAACACTATTTAAACAAGTCTTAAACATGCTGCTCAAAAACACAAGATTCATTCGTAACAAAAGAAAAAGAAAGGCAGAAAATAAGCGGAAATAGAATAATAAAAAACGGGCCTAAGCCCGTTTTAGAAACACATTAGTGCGCTGAAGCAAAAACCAAAAAGTCAGATGGCAAAGCTCTAAAATCCACTGACATTGTGATACTTAAAGCCGTTACCGTAAAAATGGAAAAGAAAAACACCTGACGTGCCCATCCATTAATATCGATATCCTTGGCATACCCCTTAAGAGCCATACCAAGCCACCACAAACTGGTTGCAAGCGCGACGACCATAAAGCCGATCCCAACGTAGCCAGTCAAAGGCAATAAAGCGGATACAATCGCAAAGGCCGCAATGTGCAGCACAATGTGTCGCTTCGCTTTTGAAATACCTTCAGCAACGGGCAATACTGGAATATTCGCGGCTGCATAATCTTTGTAGCGAAAAATAGCAATGGCATAAGAATGCGGCATTTGCCAGATAGAAAACATCGCTAACAAAATGGCTGCGCCCGCATCAAACTGACCTGAGGCCGCACAGTAACCAACCACAGGTGGCACGGCACCTGATAAACTACCGATAAAGGTGCCATAGACAGAATTGCGTTTGAAATACATGGTGTACAAAACGACGTACACAAAGTAACCAAAACCCGCAAAAAACACAGCTACCCAGTTGGTAAAGTAAGCCAACAAGCCAAAGCCGATTAAGCCAATTACCAATGAGTGGAAGAAAGCCGCTTTACCGGACATTTCACCCGTGACAGTGACACGGTTACGTGTACGCTGCATCTTTGCATCAATGTCTCGGTCAATGTAGTTATTCATGGCACAGCCAGAAGCCACTACCAGCGACAATCCAATCACTGTCGCGAGCATCAAAATCCAGTCAACCTCGCCGCGAGAGGCTAAAAAGAAGCCCCCCGCAACAGAGATGAGGTTACCCATAATGATGCCAGGTTTAGTCACCTGCAGATAACGCTTAAACATCTTTATGGACTCCCATTGGATGCGCATGACTTATAATAAAAGAAGTCTGCATACTCATCACGTTCACTTACATCATCATCGCGTTAGAAGCGTAGATAATCCAAACGGACAATCCAACAACCATGATAATGATCACAAAAGCAAAGATAATAGAATAAGTGTCTAACTTACCTTCTTCAGAGAAGTTCAAGTGAAGGAAGTACTTCATATGAACAAAGATCTGTACGATTGCGAATATAATAATCGTAATGTAAGTTGGCCCTTTATCAAATGCTTCAGTCATAACCAACCAAAATGGAATCCCTGTCAGAATGACTGACAGGATGAAACCCTTGATGTATGACCCATAGCCGACGTGAGAATTGGCTTGAGAAGAATGATCACTCATTAGACCGCTCCCATCAGATAAACAACAGTGAAAACACAAATCCAGACAACATCTAGGAAATGCCAGAACAAACTTAAGCAGCTGAGACGAGTCACTGTTCGGCTACCGAAGCCCGACTTAACCAGTTCGACCATCATGATAAACATCCAGATCAAACCTGCAGTCACGTGCAAACCGTGGGTACCTACCAGCGTAAAGAACGCAGATAGGAAAGCACTTCTTTGTGGACCATTACCATTCTCAATTAGGTGATGGAACTCGTACAATTCCATGCCGATAAACGTCAAGCCTAACAAGAAAGTAATACCTAACCACATTAAGGTACTAGCACGCTTGTGATTACGAGCGCAGATCAAAGCGAAACCATAGGTGACACTTGAAACAAGTAACACGGCTGTTTCAACTAGAACAAAGTCCAGTTCAAAAATATCCTTACTCGATACACCTCCAGCTGTGTTCATAAAGAGCACAGCGTAGGTAGCAAACAGAGACGCAAATAATAAACAGTCCGTCATCAGGTACAACCAGAATCCAAACACGTTATGAGGTGCTGGATCGTGGTCATGATGCTCATCGTGAGCAATATGTGCATTCATATGTGTCGTGCTCATGATTACCCCTTAGCCACGTTGTTACTATCTAAATGTGCCGACTCAGTACGTATGATCTCATCAGGCTGGATGTAGTAATCCACATCAGAGGTATAAGCACGAGAGACTAGAGAAATAAATCCTCCTAATAGTCCAAGAGCAGCTAACCACCAAATATGCCAGATAAGAGCAAAGCCCATGACGGTCACACAACCCGCAATGGCCATACCTGCCTTAGTGTTTTTAGGCATATGAATAGGTGCATAGTTGTCTTTACGAACGTAAGCTGTACCTTTTTCCTTCATATCAGTAAACGCATCGATATCATGGATCGTTGGGATCTCAGCAAAGTTATACACTTGTGGTGGCGACGCAGTCGACCATTCAAGCGTATGTCCATTCCATGGATCACCCGTTGTATCTAGGTTCTCTTTACGATCACGGAAGCTCACATACAACTGAAGAAGCTGGAAGACAATACCGGCCATAATCACTAGTGCACCGATCAATGCAATGTATAACCACATATCCCACTGTGGATTATTGGTATGGTTTAGACGACGCGTCATTCCCAAGAAGCCCAATACGTACAGAGGCATAAAGGCTAAGAAGAAACCAATCAACCAACACCAGAAAGCCGCTTTACCCAACTTAACGTTAAGGTGGAAGCCCATCGCTTTCGGGAACCAGAATGCAAAACCAGCCAAGTAGCCAAAGACCGCACCACCAATGATGGTGTTATGGAAATGGGCAATCAAGAATAAGCTGTTATGCAATACGTAGTCCGCACCAGGGACAGCAAGCAATACACCTGTCATACCGCCGATGGTGAAAGTCACCATAAAACCAAGCGTCCACATAACTGGCACCGTGATACGAAGACGACCATGGTACATAGTGAACAACCAGTTAAACAATTTCACACCTGTCGGCACCGCGATAACCATTGTCATCACACCGAAGAAGGCGTTAACGTTGGCGCTGGAACCCATGGTAAAGAAGTGGTGAAGCCATACGATGAAACCAAGAATGGAAATCGAGGCTGTCGCCCATACCATGGACTTATAACCAAACAAACGCTTACCAGTGAAGGTCGATACTACTTCAGAGAAGATACCAAATGCTGGAAGTACAAGGATATACACCTCAGGGTGACCCCATGCCCAGAACAAGTTGATATACATCATTGAGTTACCACCACCTTCGTTTGTGAAGAAGTGGAAATCCAAATAGCGGTCAAGCGTCAACAGTGCCAAGACAGCAGTCAAAATTGGGAAAGAAGCCGCGATCAAGATATTGGCCCAAGTACAGGTCCAAGTGAAGATCGGCATATCCATCAATTTCATGCCAGGAGCACGCATTTTGAACACAGTTGCCAAGAAGTTAACGGCAGTCAGTGTTGTACCGATACCCGATATCTGTAAGGCCCAGATGTAGTAATCAACCCCCACGTCCGGACTGAACTGCAAACCAGCCAATGGCGGATACGCCACCCACCCTGTTTTAGCAAATTCACCGACGAACAAAGAGATGTTGATTAGGATAGCGCCACCAGCCGTTAACCAAAAACTTAAATTGTTTAGGAACGGGAAGGCAACATCACGAGCACCAATCTGTAACGGCACTACGATGTTCATCAAACCAATCATAAATGGCATCGCCATAAAGATGATCATGATGACACCATGAGCGGTAAAGATCTGGTCGTAGTGATGCGGAGGCAGATAACCTGGGTCACCATCGGTAGCCAGCGCCAGCTGAGTACGCATTAAGATGGCATCTGAGAAGCCTCGCAGCAACATTATCAAGGCCAGTACGATGTACATGATACCAAGACGTTTATGGTCGATTGACGTCAGCCAATCATTCCAAAGAACACCCCACTTATTATAGCGAGTGATCAAGAACACAATTACCACAGCCAAAAGAGCAACAACACAGAAAGTTGTTACTAGGATAGGTTCGTGGTATGGAATTGAGTCCAAAGAAAGTTTGCCTAGAATAGACATTATTTGTCTTCCTCCATATGCATCTTGTGAGATGAATCTTCAGACGAGCCGTGGTTCATTTCACCGTGGCTCATTTCACCATGCGACATCCCACCTTGATTCATATTGCTATTCTTCATCTGACGCATCTTAGGGACATCAAAAGAGGTACCTTCCAATATGTCTACCGTGCCGTAATCTTTCATGAACTTCATAACATTGTTCATGAAAATACCAGGCTGAATAGAACTATAATATTGAACAGGTGTCGGCTTATGAACGTGAGCATGTAAGTCGTACTTAGCAAGTTCATCGTAAGAGCTCTGATCTAAGATGCCGTTGTTTTTCACGCCGCTAATAGACCCGGCTTTCACGCCTTCAACCCACTTATCAAAGTCCGCTTCGCTATCCATGGCAATGGCATTAAATTTCATACCAGTAAAGCCAGGACCACTATAGTTAGCCGAATAACCTTTATATGTACCAGGCTCATTAGCAATCAAATGAAGCTTAGTAATCATGCCCGCCATTGAGTAAATTTGACTACCCAATTGAGGAATGAAGAACGAGTTCATTGTTGCCTCAGAAGTTATCTGAAATGACACAGGAACATTAGCTGGAAATCTCAGCTCGTTCACCGAAGCAATACCAAGATCCGGATAGATAAACAACCACTTCCAGTTCATCGAAACGACCTGAACGTTGATATGATCTTTGTCCGATTTTAGAGGCTTGTAAGGATCTAATGCATGAGTCGACTTCCAAGTGATCACGCCAAGAATAATGACAATGATAATAGGAATCGTCCAAACGATAGCTTCAATTTTTGTAGAGTGCGACCATTTTGGTTCGTAAATCTCATTGCGACCTTCACGATATTTCCAAGCGAAATAAAGTGTCATAAAGATCACAGGAATTACAACAAGCAGCATAAGAACAGTCGCAACAATAATGAGTTGCTTCTCTTCAATACCGACTTGTCCTTTAGGATCAAGCACGCCACCCTGACAACCAGCGAGTAACGCCACTGTTATCGCCAAAGCGATTTTACTTAGGATACGAGTTAACAAGAGAATCATCCTCTAACCCTGAGGTTCACAACACTGCAACTTGCCCATCAAGAAGCAGAACGAAAAAACCGGCACATTACCGGCATTTCAGCAAAGATGTTCCGAGCACTGCGGACAGCACTAAAACACCATTACCTCGTTAGTTCTTATTAACGAGGTAATCGTGTTATTGGATCACCTAAATCTGAAAAAGGGTGCTCTACACCTGGCTTCCTGTGGATCATTCGTGATGATCCGAGCAGGAGAACAGCACAATAAGGTGGTCATTTGACAACGAGCAAAGTTGATACTTGTCAATTTCAACAAGTACCCAACCAATATTACGAGAGCAAAAGCACTGCTGATTGATGGCAACGCTTCTAAAATTTGGGGTGGAAGAACAATGAGATACGATGGAATGGAAACATCAGACACTAAATAAAACGTAAAAAAAGAGCACACAAAAGCCCCTAGCAAATAAAAGGCTATTTGCTTAGTAAGAGACTCTTTTTTAGATGACAAGGTGCTACATTTGTTCACTTTTTTTTCCAAACGATTGCTATAAATCCATAAAGAAGCCGCTATATCAACAATGTAAACTTACAGCTGACACTTGAATTTGTATTTGTTGGGCGGAATATAACAAAAAATACCCAGTACACAAACCCCAGTTTAGCGATTGAACTCACTTTCTTCACGATTTTTTTTCAAAAATCCTTTTTATAAAACATAAAACCACATTTTATTTACACTCTAATATGCCTATCTCTAGGACAAAGTTCTCTACAAACCTCAGCCAGTGCCTGTACCAAAACACGCATCACGTCTTCTGGAGTACTGCTAAACCCGAGAATAAAGCCCTGTCGGCTAGGCTTTTTTACAAAATGGCTCGACAAGGTCGATAACAGGAGGCCTTGCTCTTTCATCCTCGCCGCGATGACCTCATCCCACAGCGGCGGCTTCAGGCCCTTAGACTTGTCTGCTTCCATCGTTTCGACGGGGCCACGCAGTTCATCAAACCAACACGGTGCCAATTCAATCAAAACATGCATGCCACCACTCGGCCGTTGCCATACAAACCAAGGAACTAGACACGCCTCCAACAGTGCCAGCAAGGCATCTCGCTTTAAGCGATAGTAGCGGCGCATACGATTCATATGTCGGCCAAAGTTCCCCTGAATCATAAAGTCCGCTACGGCAGGTTGTATGGGTAAAGACACGGAAGAACCTAGCAACTTTTGACTCCTTGCCAATTGTTTAGCATGTTTCAAAGGAGCGATAATAAAACCCAAGCGCAAACCGCGAAAAAGCACCTTGGAAAAACTACCAATAAAAAACAAACGATCCTTTGCTACCTCATGCAAACTCGCGGTTTGCATGAGCGGTACATTACTTCGACCCTGATAGACAAATTCATTGTCATAATCATCTTCCACTAACCACCAAGAAGAGGAGGGATCTTGTAAACGCTGAATCCACTCTTGCCGTCTTGGCGAGCTCATTGTTATACCTAAAGGATACTGTCGGCCGGGTGTCAGCACTGCGATATTATCTGGAGAGAAGCTTGAATTGTCTGCAGTTTGCAAACAGGCGCCGTCATCGTCCATGGGCAGAAGACCAACGTTTCCTTGTTGTGAAAGTGTCTCGATTATCGGCAAATAAGTGGGATCTTCAACCCACCATTTGGCTTTTTTCGCAACGCTGACGAAAACATGTTGCAGCTGTAACAATGCATCGCGATTACCCGCTGTCAAGAACACTTGCTCACCATCACATAGCAAACCTCGCACTTGATAAAGGTAGTCCCTGATCGCTTCCTTCAGCGCTGGCAAACCTGATTCATAATCACCATTTAATACTCTCCAATCCGGTTTTAACCAGCTGCGGCGCATACTAGCGGCCCACTCTTTACTCGGAAAGACAGACACATCCGCCCCAGAGTCAAAGGCTAGCCACGCTTGTTCGACCGTCTTTTCCTCATTGGCCATCTTCTCTACCTCAATAGGCGACGTAGCCCTGACAGATTGCGCTGCTATGCTACTAATCGTAGTCGCCGCAACAAATACACCACGCTTTTGCTCACTCACGAGAATCCCTTCGGCAATGAGCTGTTCATAGGCTCTGGACGTCGTACTCCGAGACACGCCCAAGGACAATGCCAAGGTCCGCGACGACGGTAATTTATCGTTTACAGATAATTGCCCGGATGCAATGCCGTGCTGGATTTGCTCAATCAATTGTTGGTAATAGGGCGCATCTTCACTTAAAGAGAAGCGCAAACTGGCTACCGCGTGCTTCATAATCTGGCCTGCTTGTTTATCTTCATTCTGGCTATTTTTATTAAAGCCAGATTTCTCTAAAGTCTTGTTATAGCTAGCCATCTAACAAGATACAAGGAGAGAATTCATGAGCCAGTCACTCACAGAAACGTCATTAAGCAGAGTAAAGCGTGGACCAAACCGCGCCTCCTACGATAAAGACCTAGCCCTAGACATTATCGATGCGGCGTTAATGTGTCATGTAGGACAAACTAAAGACGGCCAAGCCTTCGTTACGCCCACCAGCCATTGGCGAGAAGGCGATTATTTCTACTGGCACGCCCATTCCAAAGCGCGCAATGTCAAAGGACCAATCGACGAGCCTGAAAAAGTTTGCATTAACGTCAGTCTATTGGATGGTTTGGTATTGGCACGTTCTGCCATGCACCATTCGGTGAACTATCGTTCCGTCACCTTATTTGGTGTACCAGAACGTATTGAGGACCAAGAAGAAAAAGTTCGCCAGTTCAAACTCTTCTTAGACAAAGTCAGCCCTGGCCGCTGGGAAACACTACGCCCAGTGAACGAACAGGAAATCAAAGCCACGGGCGTGGTTCGAATCAAAATCGACGAAGCTTCTGTCAAAATGCGCGCTGAGCCCCCCGTTGACGACCCTGCCGATAACGACTGGCCAGTATGGGCAGGTGTACTGCCATTGGAAAAGCAGTGGGGAAAAGCAGAACAAGATCCGCTTCAACAAGAAGATTACTCAGAACCAACAGCGCCAAATGCGGTTTAGGTCTTATCTATGACAGCTAGGAACAAGGCAATCGCTTCAAGCGTGTCTTGTTCTGTAAAAGACAAGCTGCTAGGATCAAAATCATGACTTATTTACTCGCACGTCCACATCGATTTATCCGCCTCCGAGTCCCTACACTGGACCCGGCGGCTTTGTTCTACTTGAAATAACCTTTCATAGACAAGCTCTCTCCGAGTCCCGACTCGGAGGAATCCAAAAAAGACGACTTTCACTTTTTATCTTGGATTTATGGAGCATAACTATGTCTACTAACAACGATTTAACCTACGAATATCTCACCCTCGAACAACTGCTTAAGGCACTCTCCCTACGCGACCTAACCGACCCAAAGCAAGGCATTCATGCCATGCAACAGCTCATCAGCGAGGCCGAAACCGCCATCCAATCCCTGTGGTCTTGTTACATTCAAAGGCTAAACGCCAACCCCATAGTGCCTGTTTACGAAAACTATGACGCCCTTGGCTATCCCGACGATGGCGCCTCCAGAGACAGTCGCTATAGCCGTTATGTCAATAAAGATTTAATGCTACGAACGCAAACCTCTAGCGCCGTTCCCGCCTGGTTAAGCAGCTGGCGCCATTATCGTCCAGAGTCACTTGGATTATTAAGTCATGGCCTTGTCTATCGCCGCGACTGCATTGATCGCTGGCACAGTGCCGAGCCCCACCAACTGGACATCTGGATTGTCCTGCCGAAAAGCCAAGCCAGTGACGAACAGATTTTGCATGACAGTATTGCCGCATTAATGGGCACCTTATTACCCAACCATAAAGTGGCAATATCCACCTCTCCCCATCCGTATACCCAAAACGGTGTGCAGCTGGATGCCATTGAACAAGGCAACATCGATCAGGGTGAACTTGTCGAAATAGGCGAGTGTGGCAACATTGATCCCGCCTTACTTGATCGAAATGGCTGGTCTAGTGAACACTATACGGGCCTTGCTATGGGGTTGGGATTAGATAGAGTACTTATGCTACGCAAGGGCATTCCTGACATTCGCTTATTACGCGACCCAGAGCCTAGAGTGCAAACACAAATGCAAACCCTCTCACCTTGGCAGCCAGTCTCTCGACAACCCATAACAGGACGGGACCTCTCCCTCGTTGTCGATCAACATATCGATATGGACATCATTGGCGATAAAGTGCGTCTAGCACTGGAAGAGCAAGCCGAATGGTTAGAAGACATTCAACTTGTCTCACGAACGGCCTACCAAGCACTTCCACCCGTCGCCATCGCAAGGCTTGGCATAGCGGAACACCAAGACAATCTCTTATTACGCTTAGTGCTTCGTCATCCTAGCCAAAGCCTTCCCACCGCATTAGCCAATGAAATCCGCAATACCGTGTATTTAGCGCTTAACGAGGGCAGCCAGACGCATTTAGCCATCTAACTCTTTTTGAAAAAGGCACGACAACTCAAAAAGCACAGAGATATATTCCCTGTGCTTTTTTATATCTTGTTGGCAATTTTATACGCCAAACTGTGCAGAAAAGGCCCTGCGATAAAGGAGATGATGCCAGCGGCTGGCCAAGCTAACGCCCAAGCATTCATCCAAAAACGAACAAAATCCGGATGCATGCCGATGTTCACGTAAGTGATCCACGCTGAAATAATCAGTGACAAGGTAAACGACATAAGAACAGCAAAAATAATTCTGTGCTTCATATAAACACTCCTATCGTTAAATTTTCTTTGAAACAAGACTAGCAAGCATCTATATGTGTAATATATAGCTAAATTTAATAGTTCATTTTACAAATATGCAAATGTTAGACGACTTAAAGATTTTTATCACCGCTGCTAATAAAAATAGCCTCACGGCGGCGGCACAGCATCTTGATATGACCATCGCCACTGTGTCCCGTCGTATCAGTGCCCTCGAACAAAAACTTGGCTGCGAGTTATTACATCGTTCAACAAAAG
This sequence comes from Marinomonas spartinae, assembly GCF_900089775.1. Lineage (GTDB taxonomy): Bacteria > Pseudomonadota > Gammaproteobacteria > Pseudomonadales > Marinomonadaceae > Marinomonas > Marinomonas spartinae. The sequence continues at coordinate 320,327 of NZ_FLOB01000001.1, read as the reverse complement.
GGCTCACACTCACACCAGCAGGAGAAGCTTACTATCAAGAATGTGCTGAGTTTGTTGATGCCCTAGACCAGCGCATTTCTAACCTTGATCAAACCCTGAACAGCTTACAAGGGGATTTAAAGGTTTTAGCACCGGTGAATCTAGGAAGTGGACCACTGGACGCATTTTGGCAAGGGTTTATCCAACTGTATCCAGATATCAGGCTAGACATAGAATTAAGCAATACTCTGCAAGACATAATCAGTACCCGCGCAGACATCGCCCTGCGCTCTGGTCCACAGCCAAACTCCTCATTGATACAAAAACGGCTGGGACACATCGAACCCATTTTAGTCGCTTCTCCCAACATGCCGCACCCTCTGCCTCATTCTATCGAAGAGTTGAAAAATGCACCGAGTATCGCCTCTCAAATGTTTTCCGATTGGCCGTTAATCAATAGTGCAGGGGAAAGGCATGCGCTGAATAAAGACCATCAGCACATCAGCAACGATATGAACATCACACTTAACCTGACCAAGGCAGGGGCAGGTATTTCGTTAATTCCAATGAGTATTGTCAATACTGACCTGAAAAAGGGAGAGCTAATTCGAGTATTGCCAGAATGGCGTGGGCAAGATAGGGAGATTTATTTAGTGTGGCCTTATCGACGCAGCTTATCAGCCAGAGCCTCGTTATTTAAAGATGAGTTAATGTCATTCCTTGAAAAGCAAACTTGGTTTCACCCAACGCCTTAGTCAGCCGTTTTCAATGTCAACCAGATAGTCGAAGGAATGGAAGTAGGGCCCGTGTCATTGATTTTTAATCAGAGCCAGTTTCATCCTCTTAGTTCATTATTTCACTGGAACGGTGGCGACTTTAACAGTGATAATATGAGACCTTTGCACGATGTCACAAGCGACGCCAAGACGCGGCAAAAACAGACGAAAAAGCGGAGTTTATCCCTATAAATGAGCATTTTAAGTCTGTTGTTAACAAAGTATTGGCAAGCGCAGTAGTCGTACAAAAGTCTCAATATGCATATCCGTCATTTGTATACACCGTCGCGATCGCCATTCAAAATACCAATGACAACGAGCCCATTCCACTACAGCTAAATAGGAAATGCTTTCATGAAATCAAACTCATCTTCATAGTTCTCTAGCGGCTGCACAGGGATCCACTCTTTCGGAAGATAAGGACTGTCTACGATGATCTCATAGCCATATCGCCATGCGAGCTTGCTGTATATTATTGCTGATGTGCCGATTAGACCTTGCGTAAACGCCCCCTCATCCCAATCTTTTCGATAATTAAGCCTTCTAGGTGTAACCAGCTCTTTTATTGCCGCCTCCATCCCTTGCTCATCACCTTTTGCTAAAGCTAAATAGAACTGACTATCAACCAAAAAGCGTTTTGTCCAATTCTTAGGCGGGGTTTCAATAAAGCACTCTGCCCGTTCTCCCAGCAAATCAATATCACCCTGCAATGCTAAAGCAAGTTGCAACGAATAGTTGCCAGCACTATTAGCCATACTAGGCTCACTGTATTTGACTTCATAGTCATACATTAATTGACTAAACCATGAAATTAAAGGTTCATGATCAGACAACAAATAAAATAAGCGATCTCCAATAACGGAGTGCGCCCTAGGATTATTACATGGCGGTTGCCCAGAAATGTATTTCAGTTTCAGAATGTTATAACAAAGGTTTTTAAAGGTCGCCAAATCCCCCCCATGAAACCAATGTGACATAGCCTTTGCTTCAAGATAACTTGAAAGCAAGCTTATTAAAGTAACGGAATGATCTGGATTAGCTTGGCTCTCGATCTTTTCACACATCTCAGCCAGCTCCTCAGGCGAATTAAAATCACTATTGACTCTATTGTCGCAGTGCTGCAACCGAGCAACCATTTTGTCATTTATCAAAGTCGGTTTCATTTTTATCCCAATCCTTTAAGAAAATGCCTTCATGAAATCAAACTCATCTTCATAGTTCTCTAGCGGCTTTACAGGGATCCACTCTGTCGGAAGATAAGGACTGTCTACGATGATCTCATAGCCATATCGCCATGCAAGCTTACTGAATATTATCGCTGATGTGCCGATTAGACCTTGCGTATACGCCCCCTCATCCCAATCTTTTCGATAATTAAGCCTTCTAGGTGTAACCAGCTCTTTTATTGCCGCCTCCATACCTTGCTCATCACCTTTTGCTAAAGCTAAATAGAACTGATTATCAACCAAAAAACGCTTAGCCCAATTCTTAGGTGGGGTTTCCACAAAATATTCCGCCCGCTCTCCCAGCAAATCGAAATCCCCTCGCAACGCTAAAGCAAGTTGCAATGAGTAGTAAGCACCATCATTAACTTTACTGGACTCTTTATGATTAACTTCAACTTCATAATCATAAATTAATTGACTAAACCATGAAATTAAGGGTTCATGATCAGACAACAAATAGAATAAGCGATCTCCAATAACGGAGCGCGCCCTAGGATTATTACATGGCGGTTGCCCACAAATGTATTTCAGTTTCAGTATGTTATAACAAAGGTTTTTAAAGGTCGCTAAATCCCCCCCATGAAACCAATGTGACATGGCCTTCGCCCTAAGATAGCTTGAAAGCAAGCTTATTAAATTAACGGAATGCTCTGGATTAGCTTGGCTCTCGATCTTTTCACACATCTCAGCCAGCTCCTCAGGCGAATTAAAATCACTATTGACTTCATTGTCGCAGTGCTGCAACCGAGCAACCATTTTGTCATTTATCAAAGTCGGTTTCATTTTTATCCTCTTGATGTCTTATTTCACGGGGCTATGGCTATTTTAACAGAGATAATATGCCCGTCCTTTTATCCATCATCGAGGCCATCATACAAAATATCAACGGCTCTGAGCTATTGGCTCAATTAACCACCGTTTTACTCACTTTACCTGCTTTTTCAGAAGCAAAAATACAAATTAACGCACCGGCACCCAATGCAGATATGACAATGGCCAGTGAGGTCACGCTCTTATCTGACAATAAAGCAAAACCAACAGAGACGATACTGACAAGAAGCATCTGAAAGCTACTAAAGAATGCACTTATTCGACCCGCCGACCTTGCTGGGAACAATTGTAGAGCCATCGCAATGGTGTTACTAAAGATTAAAGCTTGACCAAACGTTGCCACCATAAAGCTAATGATTAAAACATAAATATTGGGTGTATAAACCGTCGTTAAGACGAACATTACAAAACCAGATAAGGTAATCATCCCGCCACCAATTAAGCAGGAAAAATAGACACTCGTTTTCATGACCAGTGTTTTATTGATGGATGCAGCTATAAAATAAGGAACACCTATTAATACAGCAAGATAACCATACTGGCTGGATGAAAAACCAAAGCCACCTTGAATAAGAAAGGGGGTCACTATGTTATATAAAACTATAATACAATAGGCACAAAACCCACCTAATACATTCAACATAAAACAATGATTAAATAATGCAGATCGATAGTCATGCAATATATTCATCATTCGACTACTTTTATTAGACTCTTCCCGGCTTTTGGTTTCAGGAAGATAAAAGGTACACACTAGTATCAACATAAGATCAAAAGCAGCTAACACATAAAAAATAACTTTCCAATCCAAATGATGGACTAACACACCGCCAATAACAGGGCTCAAACCAAAACCTAAAGCAAACCCCATGGACAAATAGGATGATGCACTTGCTAGTTCTTTTCCTGAGAAAACATCTCTAGCAATAGAGCGCCCACTCGTTAATAATCCACCGCATCCTAAGCCTTCCAGAATACGACATAAGACAAACACGTCTATGGTTTTACTTATGCTATTACCTAAAAAACCGATTAATGCTAAAGTCAACGATGCTAATAAAATGGGTTTTCTGCCAATATAATCGGAGATAGGACCGAAAAACATAGGAGATACAGAAAAACCAAGAAGAAAGCTCGTCACAGTAAGTTTTGACTGAAAAGCATCAATAGCTAAATTTTGACTGATGACGGGCAGGGCAGGCAGATACAAGGCAATCGATGCTTGCCCTAGAATAGTAATCAGCATAATAAGCCTTTTTATACGTTGATTTGCTGAGTATCTATCATTCATTTATTAAAACCTTTAGCATATTTACTATATTTCTTCAGCTTAATTTTACTTTAAAGTGAAGAATCATTGTATGAAGTACTCTTTATTTTTCCAGCTAAATTATTACAAAGAAACTTTGCATAGGATGCAAAATGGATTATCCAATCAGTTCTGACCAGATTTTTTTATTCAAAACCATCGTTGAGAAGGGGAGTTTCTCGAAAGCGGCACAACAACTTGGTGTCCATGTATCGACAGTCACAAGACAGATCGATCGCTTAGAAGAGTCGATTGGTGCGAAGTTATTCATTCGATCCAGTCATTATATTGGCTTAACCGAATCAGGGGATCATTTATATCGAGAGTCAAAAGAGATATTAAAACATCTTTCTAGTGTTATTGAAGATATCCGACAGATAGAAAATGCAGAATCTGGTGAGATCAAGATCAGTTGTTTACCAACATTCTGTAAAACCATTATTATCCCAATATTAAAAAAAGTGAAACAAAATAATCAAGATATTCAGCTTAGTTTTGATCTAACAGAACGGTTAGTTGATCCTATTGTTGAACGCCTTGATCTAGCCATAAGAATTGGAGATCAGCCAAATAGTACGTTATATTCCAAAAAACTAGGAGAGCAAACTTGGCATATATGCGCTAGTCCGGATCTTGCCTCTAAACATCGGCTCACTCATATCGACGAGCTAGAAAATATGCCGTTAATCAAAAAATACTCGAAGAACAGTACCGTTTGCTGGAATAAGCTCGAAGAAAGAAACCACATTGCTGCAAAGTGTGACGATTTCCATGGTCAACTCATGCTAGCAATCGAAGGAATTGGTTTTTGCTGCCTACCAAACTGGGTAGTACATGGGTCAATCCAGAACGGCAGTTTAGTACATGTCTTACATGACCCCTTTCAACGACGGGACACTATCTATGCATTAAGACCGTTTAAACATCCCAACGCAAAAAGCGCGCTACTCATGGATGAAATAGAACGCTCTTTGGATAATGTTTCCACTGGCCTTCTATAAAAATATTAGGCCTATCATTGATAGCACTGAATATACTGACATTCTATATAGATATCTGAAAATCAGTGAGTCCACTAGAGTGTTAATTGGCTCTTAGGAGAAACAACAATAACTCTATCAATTATTTAAAAATAAAAATACCGATCAATTTTTTCCAACATCAGTGTCCGGCATGTCTCTTCGTCGGCATGGATAATAGTGTCATAAAGACGGCGCGCATGGCATTCAAATAAAACCACTAACTCTGGGTCAAAATGCGAACCACTGCCTTCTTTAATGATAGAGAGGGCTTTGTCATAACTGAACGGTTCTTTGTAAGGTCGTTTAGAACATAGGGCATCAAACACATCAACAATCGAAAATATACGGGCGCTGATGGGAATATTCTGTCCCGAAAGCTTATGAGGATAACCATTACCATCCCATTTTTCATGATGCGCTTCGATAACGGTTTTCGCATTACTAAGCCACGCTATGCCATCCACCATTTTCGCACCTTCTAGCACATGAGTTTTCATGACTTCCATTTCTCCAGATGTCAGTTTACCTGGTTTCAGTAAAATACCGTCCGAAATGGCAATTTTCCCCACGTCATGTAAATAGCTGCCTAGAATCAGAGACTTGAGTGATTCCGCCTCCATGCCATAGGCTTCCGCGAGCTCTGTTGCAAGCCACGCCACACGATAATTATGGGAACCCGTATCCGAATCCCGAAGTGCAATGGCTTTGCCCATAGTAAACATCATGTCGATGTTAGCGTCTTTGATTCGACCGATATAACGCTGGTTTTCACGATTCAAAAACAAAATCAGCGGATAGATGATCAAAGCACACAACCAAGCGGCACCTGCGGCCATTAACGCAATCAAAAGAGAGAAGTCACGAATATCAGCTCGCTGCCAATCAGGCACAACACGAACCCCTTCCAAATACCCCCAAATGACCCCCTGTTCTTTTAAGGGGATAAAAGTACTTAGCACCCAAATGTCATAATCTAAATGACTACTTTTGTAAAAAGGCTCTTGGTAATCTGGAACGCTGTGCTGCGGTAAAGCCCCCTCAATCTTGTCACCAGAGGGCGTTCTAGACTGAGCAATCCGATTGCCATTTTTATCGTAAAGCTCTGCAATATCAAACCAATCAATCAACAAATGATCCGTTACTTGTTTTGCCAGAACCAAAAGTTGTTCAGGCGATGCCTCTTTAAGATTAAAATGCGATATGGTTCCTTGAGATACTTCTAAAGCAAGGTTTACTGTCTCTTTCTCAAGAGACTCATTAGTCAGTCTCCAACCAATAGAGCCTGCGACAATACTAATCACTAAACTAGAAACAACAATCCGCTTCAATGCTTTCTTGGCAAAGTTCACACGGTTCTCCTCACAGCTTGATGACTAAAAAGACCCTTTTAAACAATCCACGCCATGTGTCAATATAGTGTAAACAAACCGTGCTTTTTTTCATCTTTTTTTGCCACCTTCATGATGGCTGCGCCACAATTCCTTTGATTAGGCCCAAGAATAAATCATCACTCTCTATCACCTTGTTGGACTAAAATAAGACCTACAACCCAGACGAAGCCTCAGACACTTGATCAACGAGGTAGACGATGGATTGATATTCAATACCGCTGTGTTCGCTTAAGCCAATTTCACAGGTGCGGCTGTTTGAATAGCCCACTTTGCAGTCTTCTACCGCTTTCGATAGGGTTTTCAGGGCGCTAGCGTTCAATTCCGGATGAGAAAACCCTTTATCACCGGCAAAGCCGCAACAGGTTACCTCGGGAGGAATCACTACCTCATCGGCCAATTGATGGGCCAGTTGAACAAAGCTATCCGCCAATCCCATGCGCGTTGTGCTGCATGTCACATGTAAGGCAATACGAGGGGCTTTCTGAGTAATGGTTAAATTTGGTACAACAAACTCTTTGAGAAACCCTACTTGCTCATACAATTCCAATACGGGATCCAAGGTTTGTGTCATACGCAATAGGCAAGGGCTGGTATCACAGACAATCGGATAACGCCCGTTGTCGCTAATACTCAATAGCATTGCATTTAAATCCTTAGCCTTTTTATCCGCGACGGCAAACTGACCTTTGCTTTGAAAGGCTAACCCACAACAGCTGCTTTCAACCTCTTCGGGTACAATAACCTGATAGCCGGATTTTTTAAGTACAGATAACATAACGTCCATAACAGAGCGTTGGTCTTGCCCGGAAGGATCCGCCCCCATCATTCTTGTCGCACAGCTGGGCAAATACACCACTGTCGGTTTCGCCAACTCTCTATCAGGGACACTGCCATCTTGGATCATTTTTTCTGCCCATAATGAACGAATGGAATCCGCACCTTTTGGCATGGTGGTTCGCCAATGGGGCACCACGCCACCTGTCACTTTATTCGCCATATTTGTTAGGGATGCCATCCCCTTATTACCAACGATTTTTCGGGCCACATTGGCCGTTGATAATCCTAACCGAACGGTTTGAGTCACTCCTTCAAAATGCTCACCCAACCAATAACCCACTTTACTATCTGGGTGACGATCGTGGCGCAGCTCACGGGTCAGATCCCCAGTATTAATGCCAACAGGGCATTGCATCGAACATAGGCCACAAGCGGCACAGGTATCGACACCTTGATAGTCGTACTCTTTTTTCAGAGCGGCTAAACGCTCAGGATCGGTTCCTAATGTGGTTAAACGTTGGATCTCCCGCCAAATCACAATGCGCTGACGAGGCGTTAGCGTTAGCGCTTTCGACGGACAAACCGATTCACAGAAACCACATTCGATACAGGTATCAACCAGATCATTGGCCTTAGGCAGCGGCTTCAGATTTTCCACATGCAAATTGGCATTGTGGGAGAGAATGACATCTGGATTCAGCAAACCTTGTGGATCAAAGGCATTTTTAATTTGCCACATGATATCGTAGGCCTCTTGACCCCATTCCAATGCCACGTAAGGTGCCATATTTCGCCCTGTACCGTGTTCTGCCTTTAAAGACCCTTTGTATTTACCTGCCACTAAATGGGCAACCTCATCCATCAAAGCGGCATAGCGGCTCACTTCATGCGGATCATCGAACCCTTGGGTAAAGACAAAATGCAAATTGCCTTCTAACGCATGACCAAACAAAATTGCTTCACTGTAACCGTGCTTTTGAAACACGCCTTGCAGTTCTAACACACCTTCGGCGAGTTTTTCGACCGGAAAAGCCACGTCTTCAATAATCACGGTCGTCCCAACAGGACGTACCGCACCGACGGCAGGAAACAAGCCTTTGCGGATCTTCCAATAAGAATCGTAAATGACTTTGTCTTGAGTAAACTCAATGTCGTTTAGAGTTGCCTGCCCATTTAGCGCCTGCTTTACCAGAGCCAAATTGCTTTCTAACTCTTCTTCCGTAGCAGCTCGAACATCCACCAACAAGCCCGCCGCTTGCGCTTCCAGAGAGGATAGACTCTCCGGCATACCTGGTTTGCCTTCAACTGCCCGAAGCCCTGCTCGGTCGATCAACTCAACGGCGGACACAGGGGCACTTTTTAAGGACGTGACCGCTCGACAAGTCGCCTCCATATCGGCAAAAAAGATCATGGCTGCCGCTTTGATTGGGTGATCCACCACCGTTTGGTAAGTGACTTCGCTAATAAACCCTAACGTTCCCTCGGAACCAATCATCAGATGCAGCAAAATATCAAACGGGTCTTGGTAGTCCACCAAGCTATTTAAACTGTATCCTGTTGTGTTCTTTAAACGATATTTGTGTCTTATTTTGTTTGCCAAGTCATCATTAGCTCGAACTTGCTTTGACAGTTGAGTCAAGGTATCTAATAAATCGGCATGGTGATTACCAAAAGCTAAGCGGCTACTTTCATCGGCGGTATCCAGTAAAGTGCCATCCGCAAAAATCAGCCTAGCACTTTCAATCGTCTGGTAGCTGTTTTGTGCCGTACCACAGCACATACCACTGGCGTTATTCGCGGCAATACCACCAATCATGCAGGCATTGATAGACGCGGGATCGGGGCCAATTTTACGTTGAAACGGTGCCAGTAGTTGATTGGCGCGTGCACCGATAATGCCGGGTTGCAGTGAAATGCGCTGACCTTGATCGAGAATGCGATGACCTTTCCATTGGTCGGACAACTGAAGCAATATGGAGTCGGTTACCGCCTGTCCAGACAAACTCGTGCCCGCCGCTCGAAACGTTACCGGCAAATTCCGCGATTTCGCCTCTTTGAGTACCATACGAACTTCGTCTTCGTTGTTCACTCGGACCACTAACTGAGGAAGCAAACGATAGAAGCTCGCATCCGTACCATAGGCAAGGGTACGCAGCGGATCTCGAATCAATCGAGACTCATCTATCGTATTTTTCAGTGATTGATGGATCGCATCGTATTGGGCTTTTTTATCCGTCATTGCAGGTGAAGAAGTCATATAACGTCCCATTGTGAATGGTCTTGCTAAGCCGTTTTCCTTGAAAGCCAAGCAAACAACTCAAAGCATTTTATTATTTTAAAAGAGTACGACTGGACAAATACATCGACAACTCTTTTAATTGGTCATACCAATTAACCGTGAATATAGAGCAACAATAGAAATCAAGACGGCTTTTGTCAAGTGGTTAAATTGGCGACATTTAATGAATTTTAGCGACATTTTTGATTGGTTTTACCACTTTTTCACTTATACACAGAAAATAAACATCGCCATCTCAAATGAGATCTTTACACGATGTCACGAGCGACGCCAAGACGCGGCAAAAAAGACGAGAAAGCGGAGTTTATCCCTATAAATGAGCATTTTGAGTCTGTTTTTAACAAAGTACTGGCAAGCGCAGTAGTCGTGTAAAAACCTCAAAATGTATAAAAGACAAATAGGTCAGACCACTATAAAAAGTTAAATAGAAACCGTGTGTTCCATACCATCCTTGAGCTAAAAAGGAATAACAAGATGACATCCGACTCATTCAGCCGTGTAAAACCACCAAAAATCTCCGATATCATTATGCAACAATTGGAAAGCATGATCCTTGAAGGCAGCTTTACGCCAGGGCAAAAATTACCACCAGAACGGGAATTAGCCGCCCGCTTTGAGGTATCTCGCCCATCACTCAGAGAAGCCATTCAAAAGCTAATCGCGCGGGGAATTTTATTCAGCCGACATGGTGGCGGTACTTACGTAGCAGACAACATTGGCAGCTCATTTGCGGATCCATTACAAGACCTGCTGTGTGCCCATGATGAGTTTTTATACGATCAATTGGAGTTTCGCGATGCCTTGGAAGGTTTATCATCTTATTATGCCGCCACGCGAAGTACCGAGGCCGATAGAGCCAAATTGACTCGATGCTTCCATGCCTTAGTCGAGGCTAACCAAGCACAAGACTTTGCCCTTGAAGCAAGGCTTGATGCCGACTTTCATATGATCATTGCAGAAGCCGCCCACAATATCGTTTTGCTGCATACATTACGCAGTCTATACGCAGTGCTTGCTAGAAGTGTCTCGGCGAACTTGCAGAACCTGTTCAAACAACCTCAAGCGAGACAAGCGGTGATGGCACAACACAAAACCCTTTATGAGGCCATCATGGCAGGTGATGGCAACGCCGCCCGGGCGGCCGCACACGATCATTTGGTCTTTGTGGAAGATCATCTATTAAACAGGCAAAAAGAAGAAACGCGCATTCAGCGCTCATTACGGCGAAATGAACACCAACCGCCCCATTAACTATCTTGCAGCAAACCAAACATTGTTTTTTATATTTTGTCGATAGCACCAATACAAGGTGATGGCGCGAGCAACAAACAAAGCGGCTTGGCTTAACCATAAACCATGGTTTCCGAGCCCTTGAGACAGATACCAAACCGGAAAAAAGACGCCTAATACACAGAGAATCATGGAGTTTTGCATCTGTTTCACGCTGGTTGTACCAATAAATACACCGTCTAACATAAACGACCAAATACCCAACAGAGGATAGCTAATCAGCCAAGGTAGGTACAGAGCCGCATCGTTTCGAACACTTTGAACACTTGTTAATAAGGCAATAATTTGATTGCCAAAAATCCAAAAAATAGCGACTAATATCAATGCTGCAAGTAGGGCCCAATAGGTAGAAAGACGCATAACCTTTTGGAAATTAGTTTTATCTTTACGACCATAGGACTCACCACATAATGCTTCAACAGAAAAGGCAAAACCATCTAACGCATTCGATATGATCATTAAAAATGTCATTAACACCGCATTCGCCGCCAAGATATCATCTCCCTGACGCGCCCCTTGAGCGGTGAAAAAGAGCATCACTATCAAAAGTAAAATCGTCCGTACAAATAAGTATCGGTTTACTTGAATCAAGGCAATATACGCCCGCCATTTAGCAAGTGCCTTCAGCGGTACTTGACCAGAAAAGCCTTTTAAGCGGAAAAATGCCAGACCAATCGCAATGGTCACGCCAAGATATTGAGCCAGTACAGTTCCCCAAGCGACTCCATCACTGGCCATGCCCATATGATAGACCGCGATGTAATCGAATATCATGTTCGCAAGGTTAATCGTCAATAACATCCAAAGTGGGCCTTTGGAATATTGCACACCGAAAAACCAGCCAATTAAGGCATAGCCCGCTAATACTGCAGGCGCACTGAAAATTCGTATCTCACAATACAATCGAGCCCATGGTGCGACATCGGCACTGGGCGACATTAGATCGATCGCCAAATCAATAATCGGCCCGCGAAATAGAATCAGCATTAAGCCGATAAACACTCCCATCAACACCGATTGCAATAATAGCTCTCGAACGCGCCGATCATCCTCTTGGCCCATGGCTTGCGCCGTCAATCCAGTGGATCCCATGCGCAAAAAGCCAAATGCCCAAAACAGGAAGCTAAAGATACTACCGCCAATCGCCACAGCACCAAGATGCGTTGCGGTCCCTAGATGACCCACTACCGCCGTATCCACCAAACCGAGAAGTGGCGTAGTGATATTCGACACCATGGGCGGCCAAGCCATTCGCCAGATTTTTTGATGAAGAGGGGCATCAACTTGATAGGAATGGCGCAGCTGTTGAAAAGATTTTTTGAGCACTGGGAACGGATCCTTGTGGATAATCGCGATTCTGTGGGTAACGGCAATACTATACACATCGCGATTTTTCAATCACCTATGTGGAAAATAGTGCTAGTTATACATAATTAACGCACTTTTTTGCAGTAAAAAGCGCAATTTGGTGTGAAACACACTATGAAATGTTCATTTTTTGATCTGATACTGTATTTATCCACAGTGACAAGAAAAAATATTGACCATACCAAGTTTAGCATAGAGGGATAACCGATTCTTTTTTCCACAATTATCTCTCAAATCAATGGAAAATTTGCTAAAATCACTGCTCATTTTTATACCCTGTGAGACCTTTGCACGATGTCACGAGCAACGCTAAGACGCGGCAAAAACAGACGAGAAAGCGGAGTTTATCCCTATAAATGAGCATTTTGAGTCTGTTTTTAACAAAGTATTAGCAAGCGCAGTAGTCGAGCAAAAGTCTCATAGTGATTTCATGGAAAAGATGCCGACGACAATGACAACGACTAATATACCCGTTTATGGTGAAGGCGATGGAACCTTACAAGCGGTTGGTGGTTTAACTGGGCTACAAATCCTAGTCGAAACCTTCTATCGCATCATGGGAAACACCCCTGAATTTCGCCCCTTGTTTGATATGCACCCTAACAACCTTGAGCTAACCATCGATAAATTGGTGTCTTTTCTATCTGGTTGGATGGGCGGCGAAAAGTTATTTTCGAAAAAATATGGGCCAATCAGTTTACCCCAAGCCCATGCACACTTAATCGTCACGGATAAAGAAAAAGCCATGTGGCTCAATTGTATGGCTGCCGCATTAGATGAACTCGGCTACCCAAATGACTTAAAAGCTTACTTGCTCCCCAAACTCGAATTTCCTGCTGAACGCATTCGACAAGTAAGCGCGGCGAAACATAGTTAACAACCTCTCCCTAACCCAGCCCTTGAAAGACAAAAGGGGAGACAGGGAGAGGTTTCAGGCCTTCACTTCCTTACTGACAGACACGCCCAAACGCTTCGCTAAACGAACCAAATTGGCTCTGTCCATCGACAAAAATCGCGCCGATTGCGCCCAACTACCATCGGCTTCTTTTAAAGCACTAAGTATCAAACCTTGCTGATAAGCGTCTGTTTTTTCACGTAAATTTATGGGTTCTTCAAACGCGTTTGAAACGCTTTCCTCTGTGTCAAAAATACTCTGTTGCTGTTTTTTAAAAGTGTTATCTATCTGTAACCCTGTTAGGTGTGCGGGTGTAATGGTGGTAATCCCTGTTGGCACTGCTGCTTTAGCATAGAGTGCAGCTCGGGAGATTACATGCTCAAGTTCACGCACGTTACCAGGCCAATGATAACTCTCCAGCAATCTCATGGCTGATGCCGATAAGGTAAGCTGCTGCAGGCCCAGCTTGCGACGAAAGCGTTCAGCAAAAAAGCCCGCTAATAAAGGCACATCGCCTTGCAGTTCTCTTAAAGGCGGCACTTGAATTGGAAAAACACTTAGGCGATGGAAAAGATCGGCTCGAAAACGATGCTCCGCGACTTCCGTTTCTAAATGACGATTGGTCGCCGCAATGACACGTACATCGATTTTGCGAGTTTGATCTTTACCCACGGCTTGAATTTCTTGGTTTTGAATCGCACGAAGTAGGGTTCCTTGCACCTCCAAAGGTAGCTCGCCAATTTCATCCAGAAACAAGGTGCCGCCATCGGCCAAAAGAAATTTGCCTTCACGATCTCGATCCGCCCCCGTAAATGCTCCTTTCACATGGCCGAATAATTCGCTTTCGATCAGATGTTGCGGAATCGCCGCACAATTCACATACACCATGGGGGCCGATGCACGACTTGAGGCTTGATGAAGGGTACGTGCCACCAGCTCTTTGCCTACCCCAGTTTCACCTTCAATTAAGATAGCGAAGTCGGAAGGGGCAACCAGTTTGATTGCTTGGATCAAGGCTTTCATACCATCGCTTTGCCCGATCATTTCCATGTGCCCATCTTTTTCATTGACCTGCTCGTTCATGGCTTGTAATACATGTTCAGCACGTTGAGATTTATTCTCTAACTGCTCCATCAGTATTGCAGTATTAAGCGTCATCGACGCCATGCTGCCGATGATTTCTAAGGCACGAGAGTCGATGGAATCAAACACATAGGGCTCGATACTGTCCAACGTCACAACCCCGATCAATTTGCCTTCCACATACAAAGGCACACCCATGCAGGAATGCACAGGAAGGTTTTCATCATGCCCAAGTACCATGCCATCGTAAGGATCAGGAAGGGCAGAGTCTGCGGGAAAGCGAACCGGATAATGCCCAGCACAGATTTCATTAAGTCGCGGGTGTTCTGCAATAATAAAACGCCGACCCATTAAATCATCCGACAAGCCCCGCTGGGCAATCGGGGTTAACACTCCGTGTTGATGAACCAAGAGCACCACCGCATCACAATTGATGGTGGCTTTTACCGCATACACTAATTGCTCAAATCGATTGGCTTGGGTCACCGCGCTGGCTAAATCCAACGCAAAACTCAATAAGGCATTATTCGACACTTGCTTCATAGCGTTCTCATTTTCTAGACAAATCTAGGTGAATTTCAATATAGGTCATAATGACATATTTGAAGTGTTAGGACTTGATATAGATCAGGTCATTATGACTCTTTTTAAAAAACAAAAAACAGTAATGATTTGAAAAATAAGGAATTAATTTATTGGCACAGCTTTCGCTATAACAAGAGTGAATCAAACCGTAACTGTCCAATAACGAGGGCTATCTGATGTTATCTCAACAGCACATCGACACAGTAAAAGCGACCATTCCACTTCTTGCGTCTGCGGGTACTGCCATCACAGAGCATTTTTATAACCGTATGTTTACCCACAACCCTGAGCTGAAAAACGTCTTCAATATGACCCATCAGAAGACTGGCCGTCAGCCTGCGGCCTTATTCAATGCGATTGCCGCTTATGCCACTTACATCGACAATTTAGAAGCATTAACCAGCGCGGTAATGCGCATTGCCCACAAACACACCAGCTTCAATATTCAACCTGAACAGTACGATATTGTCGGTCATCATTTGATTGAAACTCTGCGTGAACTGGCACCCGATGCCTTCACCAAAGAGGTCGAAGAAGCATGGACTGCAGCTTACGTTCAGCTTGCGGAAATTTTTATCAAGGTGGAAGGGGATTTATACAAAGAACACGCAGCACAAACGGGTGGCTGGGAAGGCTTCCGTCGTTTCCGTGTGGCATCCAAAACACCAGAATCTGAATTGGTCACCAGTTTTGTCTTAGAGCCAGTAGATGGCCAAGCGGTGATCGACTTTCAGCCAGGCCAATACTTGGGCGTGAAGCTACATCCTAAGGGCGCAGAATTTGATGAAATTCGCCAATACTCTTTATCGACAATGGCCAACGGCAAAAGCTACCGCATCAGTGTCAAACGTGAAGGTACAGGCGATACAGCGGGCGTCATGTCCAACTACTTACACAACCATATTGAAGTGGGCGATGAAATCGACGTCATGCCACCAGCAGGGGACTTCCACTTCCAAGACAAAGGCACACCTGTGGTCTTGATCTCAGGCGGCGTGGGCTTAACACCAATGCAAGCAATGCTAGACACTCTTGCCAAACAGAACTATAGCCAGCCTGTGAGTTACTTGCACGCCTGTGCCCATGAAGGACTACATTCTTTCAAAGACCATGTTAACGGCTTAAAAGGTGCTCTAGATTTGTCTGTATATACTTGGTACGAACGTGCCCATGAGTTGGCTGACAGTGAGTTTGAAGGCTATATGCAGTTAGACGATATCAAAGCGAACTTGCCTCTGAGTAATGGCGAATTCTACTTGTGTGGTCCAGTTGGTTTTATGATGTTTATGAAGCAGCAATTGCTGACATTAGGCGTGGAAGCAGATCGTATTCATTACGAACTATTTGGCCCACATCAAGAGGTTTGATAACCCCTCCCTAACCCTCCCCTTAAATAAGGGGAGGGAACAGAAAGCCTATACACCTACCCCTGGTAAGAGGGAGGTGTATATGGTTTACAACTCATCGCTTATCTACCAACGACTCTTGGCCGAGTTTCAGTGCTTGATCTTGTTGTTCAACGCTAATGAAGGCTGGACGTGAGGTGATGCGTTCAATATAAGCGTCAACGACTGGGTTTGTCGTAATCAATCCAAACATACGACACCATTTCAAGCTGATACCCCAAAGGATATCCACAGCGTAAAGTTTTTCTCCCAGTAAATAAGGGCCTTTAGCTATTTGATCGAACACAGTTTTTAGCATTTTGTCAAAACTACCGTGGGAGGAGTGGAGTGCATCAACGGAAGAACGATTAAAAGCTTGATCGATCACATTTATAAATGGACTTATCATGTCATTATTACGCACTTATCCTAAGCCTGAACGCCCTAATGATCCGACTCATCTAGAAATGGCTATCTATAATTACGAACTAAAAGCCAAAGCCCACCACGATCAACGCCTAAAAGAAACTTCCAGTGATAAAGAACAGCAAGCAAAAATGCAAAGAGACTTTGATCACCTCCAAAAAGAGAAACAGCGGTTACTTTCCATTGCCATAGCAAGAGAGTCACTAGAAGGCTATCGAACATACACTGAAAAAGCGAACATAGAACAGCTAGAATACGAAGAACACCACCCGACAGAGAAGCTTGCACGACTTCTCACATCTCAGGGCGAGTTCAAGCCTACAATTAATCACGAAGCTCATCATATAGTGCCAGGCAAAGGACGCTATCAACAAGCTAGATTAACTTTATACATGTGGGGAATTGGCATTAATGATCCAATGAATGGGGTTTGGTTGCTTAACTATAAAAAGAATAAGCCAGATGATTGGGCAACTGCTAAATCCGTTCCCCATAGAAATTTGCATCGTTACAATTATGAAACGTGGATCGGAGAACGGTTTGCTATCGCAAGTAGCAGGAAAGCAGTGGAAGCCAGACTAAGACAAGTTAAGGACAAAATTAAAAACAACGCTATGCCAGTAGAAGTAATGTCAGCAAAAGACGCTAATTGGAGCGGTACAGAATGATATACAGAATAAAACGCAAAAACGGTACGGCTGATGTAATTGATCTCGATGTTCGCCAACTTACTGATAAGCTCAAGCCTTATGCTCCTAAGAGTTTAAGTCTAATGACGCATCTAGCCATGCTACCTGTGAATAACGATAAACTCAGTGACCTATGGCCAAAGACAGGACTGCAGTGTTTATTCTTTAAAGATTCGAAAGAGACTTATCAAGATATCAACGCTTACGGAAGTTTTCTTGTCCTAACTCAGAAAGCCTACGATGTTGTTCAAGATTCGTTAAGAAACTACGGGGAGTTTCTAGACCTTGATGTAGAAGGTATTCCTATGATGCTGTTCAACCCTCTTGTATTCGGAACCGAGGATATGGAGAGGAGCGAGAAAGAGTATTACGACGGGGAAGAAATAGGGATCAAATATTTAGTTTTTGATAACTCAACAGAAGACAAATTGGTTTTTAAATCAAAATATACCGCTAGAGTCTGCATGTACTGCAATGACGAATTTAAGGAATTAGTGGAAAACCATTCTCTTCAAGGACTTGTATTCGAGAAAGAGATTAATAATATCTTTTAACTTAAGAACCTGTAAATACTGCTGTCCCCATCTTTAGGCAATGGTGATTTAGATTTATGCAGAGATGGGGCTTGATAAATACTAAGCCAAAAGGCCAGCTGTCAGGATGACGGCGTAAGCTGATCGGCACAGGGATGTGCCGATCAGCAGGGACAATGGCTGGATTGAGTAAGCCGATAATTATGTGGCTTGCTTAAACGGCAGCATTTCATGGGTATCTTGATGGTATTGCCTCACGGCTTGGGCTTCTTCTTCACAAAAGTTACCAATGGCTTCGCGAAAGCCTTCGTGGGCGATGTAGTGGACGCTGTAACTGAATACTGGTTCGAAACCACGGGCAATTTTATGTTCCCCTTGAGTGCCTGGATCAAAATGCTGTAACCCTTTTTCTAAGCAAAACTCGATGCCTTGATAGTAGCACGCCTCAAAATGCAGGCAATCCACCTCTTCCACACAGCCCCAATAGCGGCCGTATAAAGAATGATCATCGAAGAAACACCAAGAAGCGGCGATTGGCTCGTCGTTCTTATAGGCTTGCACTAAGAGAATCTGCTCGCCCATGGTTTCAGCTAACTGTGCGAAAAATTCGCGAGTCAAATAACCTTGCTGTCCACGTTTGGCGTAGGTAGATTGATAGCACAGGTAGAAAAAGTCGATTTCCGCTGGCGTTAGTTCGCTGCCCAAGGTACGCGTCAGTGTGATCCCTTGTTTAGCGACTTTATCACGCTCTTTACGAGCTGCTTTACGCTTGCGACTGGCAAAGTGCGAAAAGTAATCTTCCATGTCTTGATAGCCCCGATTGAACCAATGGAACTGGCAAGAGATACGCTGCAGCAGGTCTTCATTATGACGAAATAAATCCGCGTGTTCTGGCTTGGTAAACAACAGATGCCAACTGGAAAAGCCGCGTTCTTGGTTCGCTTGGGTCATAACATCCGCAAGAGCAGGGTACAGATGGGCAAACTCAACATCACCCCCCTTTGGATCCATATGGGAGAATAATCGAACGCCCGTCACAGGCGAAAACGGCACCGCCCAAATACGTTTCGGAAAGTAGTGCATACCGTAACGCTGGTAGGCATCCGCCCAAGACCAATCAAAGACAAATTCTCCTTGGGAGTGCGTTTTTAAATAGGTCGGTGCGATGGCAAGAGGCGAGTCATCCTCGTTCATCACTAGCAGGTATTCAGGATACCACCCCGTACCGTCGCCAATGCTGTGACTTTGCTCCAAGGCTTTATGAAAAGCAAACTGCGCAAAAGGATAACGGGTCTCACCAATGGCCGCTTGCCACCTTGCTTCACCTATTTGATCGACCGAATTAAACCATTGCGCTTTCATACCGCTTTCCTTTTTACTCATGTCGCTGAATCACTTCACAGATTAACCAACTTATGTCACCGATTAGTCAGCGGCTTTCATTTGCTGACGCATTTGGTCCACCAAGCTGGCGGTTTCTGGGCGTACCTGACGCCACAGGTAGAAAGACTCAGCGGCCTGTCCGACTAACATGCCAAGGCCATCGGCTCCCGTCACGCCACGCTCATAAGCCCATTGCAAAAAGATGGTTCGCTCTTTGCCGTACATCATGTCGTAACACCAAGTCTGCTTGCCAATCAGCTCGTCTTTTAGTGGCGGTAAGTGACCCGATAAACTCGCCGATGTTCCGTTGATAATGACATCAAAGTCGCCTTGAAGCGCCTCAAAAGACGATGCCAAGCAATCGAAATGCTCCGCTAAAGCCTGGGCTTTTTCTACGGTACGATTGGCGATGATGACAGATTCTGGCTGCTCGTTTAGCAAGGGTTCTAAAACGCCACGTACCGCG
The DNA here is from genome assembly GCF_900089775.1 of Marinomonas spartinae. Taxonomy (GTDB): domain Bacteria; phylum Pseudomonadota; class Gammaproteobacteria; order Pseudomonadales; family Marinomonadaceae; genus Marinomonas; species Marinomonas spartinae. The sequence goes on along the minus strand of NZ_FLOB01000001.1, from coordinate 300,614 downwards.
CCACCCGCACCAATCAGCAAGATGCGTTTGTCTTTTAACGATTGGCCGTGATTTTGGGTAATGTCTCGCACCATGCCCACACCATCAGTATTATCGCCAAACAAATCGCCATTTTTGCCCATTAATAACGTGTTCACTGCACCTGCTTGCTTCGCGCGTTTGCTAAGAATATCGCACATGGCAAAAGCACGTTCTTTAAAGGGCACCGTAATATTAAGACCTTTTCCCCCTTTGGAAAAAAAGTCACGTACCTGCGCTTCAAAATCAACCTCGTCACCCAGTAACGTCGAATAGACCATTTGTTGGCCTGTTTGCTGAGCAAAATGCGCGTGAATACTGGGTGATTTGCTGTGAGCAATGGGATTCCCGACAACGGCGTATTGATCCAAAATAAGTTTACTCCTTTTCACAAGATGATTCGGATAGCGTCAGCCAATCTCTTGAAGTGAGATAATAATCCGTTAACTTCGCTTCTTCGCTATTCGGCTCGACCTCATAACAGTAAGTCCAACGCACTTCGGGTGGCAGCGACATCAAGATGGATTCAGTTCGCCCCACACCGCTTTGCAAACCAAAATGTGTACCACGGTCAAATACCAAGTTGAATTCCACATAACGACCACGACGGTGCAGCTGGAAATCGCGCTGTTGCTCGTTGAAATCATGATCCTTGCGGCGTTTTAAAATCGGCATATAAGCCTGCGAATAAGCATCACCCACCGCACGCATCATGCCAAAGCAATGCTCAAAGCTGCCTTCATTAAAATCATCGTAGAAAAGGCCACCGATACCACGCGGTTCTTGGCGATGCTTCAGATAGAAATACTCATCACACCATTTTTTGAGCCGTGGATATAAATCATCACCAAAGGGAGCCAGCGCATCATGAGCGGTTTGATGCCAATGGATACAGTCTTCGTCAAACCCATAATAAGGAGTCAGATCAAATCCGCCGCCAAACCACCATACTGGTTCCATACCGTCTTTTTTTACAACAAACAAACGTACATTGGCGTGGGAGGTAGGAGCAAAAGGATTATTAGGATGGATGACCAAAGAGACGCCCATGGCTTCAAAACTGCCACCAGCGAGCTCCGGACGACCCGCGGTGGCGGATGGCGGCAGGTTTTCCCCCATGACATGGGAGAAGTTAACGCCACCTTTTTCGATGACAACGCCACCGGCTATCGCACGGGAGCGACCACCACCCCCTTTGGGGCGATCCCAGGTATCTTCACGAAAGCGCGCCTCGGGCTCAAACGCCTCTAACTCTTCACAGATACGATCCTGAAGGGATAATAAATAGGCTTTTACCGCGGCGATGTCATCATGGCTGATTGGGGGTTGTGATGTATCTGACATTGGGGGCTCCATATACTGCTAATACCTAATAAGCCACTTATCTGGCAAGCGAACAATCGACTGCCGAGTAAATAAGCTTAAACTTGTGGATTGAGTTTACCATTGAAAGAAGAGGAAAAAAGAGCGAAGAGGGAGAAGAGTGTGAAAAGAAACACATGGAGACCTTTGCTCAACGTTTCAAGCAAAGGTCTCAAAGAGATTAATACAATTTAGAGCCATCCGGACGGCTACGAAGCAGGTTCAAAATCCACATATATTGTTCAGGATGTTCGGCGATTAAGGTTTCCATGGCTTGGTTCATGGCAATAGCATCTTGCTCTTCATCCCCTGTAGGAAAGTTTTCCAACGCAGGCAGTATAAACAACTCATACTGACCATTTTCCGCATTATAGGTTGGTAACATAGGAACTACCACCGCTTTTGTTAATTTGGCAAACTTGCCAAGCCCTTTCATGGTGGCTTTTTGAGCACCGAAAAAAGGCACAAACACAGAATGCTGGGGGCCTAAATCTTCATCCGGTAAGTAATAGCCCAAATACCCTTCTTTCACCGATTTCAAAAACGGCTTAATACCCACCTCACGAGGGTAAATTTTACCGCCATACTGCATACGCTGTTTATGGATCAACCAATCGAGAATCTTTTGTTTCTGCGGCTTCATCATGGTAGAAACCTGATAACCTTTCGCTGCAATCATCACCGCTGCGTAGTCAATGGCCCAGCAGTGCGGTACTAACGCGATGATTTTTTCCCCACGATCTAACAAGGGTAGCAAATGTTCTGCCCCAATCATCGACCCTTTAGATTGATTATGGCGCTTACTGCGTACTAATAAGCCCGCATAGCCGAGGTAAAATTGCAGCGCCGTCTCACAGCAACGTTTAAGAATATCTTCCCGTTCTGCTAAAGATTTTTCAGGAAAGCACTGCTCTAAATTGATTCTGGCTCGCTTTATGGTTGAGCTGCTTCTACGCGTGACAAGAAGGTGTGCCATTTTTGACGCCAGCTTATCCCGTATACGAAACGGTACAAACGCCAATGAAACGGCGAACAGCAAACCAATCCATGTCAACCAATATTGTGGAAGTAGAAAACGCCACTCAAAAGTGGGGTTGTGAACGTATTTATCTTGAATACTCATATATAACCGAAGCAGTTGTCTTCAAATAATCGGCCATATTACCCTAATTCAACTGGCCTTCAAAACACTAACAGAACAAACTGATTTTTCGTGTAATACCGTGTAATACCCACAAAGCCCCAACTATTGTAACGTTTGGTTAATTTCGACCATTCGGACAAACGTTATGTCTATCTTCCACGAACATCAAGCACCAAACCCACAAGAGCTGGACATTATGGTGTTTATTAATATTAAAAAGGCTCTCAAAAATAACTCGTTAAAAGGCTCTGCTTTTATGATGGATAACAACCCAAATAGCAAAGGAGAGGGTTCGACGGCATTATGCTCATTTGCAGCATTAGGGCAAATGATTAACTGGTCAGTTCATCCACTTACTATGAGTGATTCGAACCAAGCCTCATATCAAAATGGAGACTATTCGGTATCTATTCACCGCATCCTTTTTGAAGACGCTCAAGTTGTGAATTTGGACGAATTCGGCTCAAAACCTGATGACCTAATCAAGACAGCTCAATCTATCTCTAACTTATCCGGCAATATATCCAATAGAAAACAGCTAGTAGGAAAGTATCGCTACCGGCTACAGTTAAAAATACAATCGAAGAGCAAACGATTTACTCCCAAATATTTTGTGATCACCTCTGCAACGTTAGCCATTGCAGAACAAAATCAACAGGCTGCCTAGGGAAAGAGCAGCCAACTATCCAATACCCCCCCTGTTTCTATTTTCGTGTAATACCGTGTAATACCATTTTTGACAATCACAACTAGCCTTTCTTAAGTGATGTTTAGCATCACATATTTACTCTCAACCATCAGAAACTATCCCATTGCAATAAGAACAATAAAAAAAGAGAAATGGATAATTTTCTTAATACCTAGCGAAGGAAAAGAAAGATGCAATCCATTATTGAACTCGTAAAAGGTCATACCGACATTCGAAAGCAAGCAATCAATATGATTGTCAGCGAGAACCGTTTATCAGACGCCGCATCCGAAGTACTGGCCAGCGATCTTGCTTCACGCTATGCCGCCCCCTTTTATGCTGGCACCTCGATTTCTCAAGAAATCATGTCGCAAACCACGGCAAAAGCCCAACGCCTATTCAACGCCAAACATGTGAACCTATCGCCCATTTCAGGCAGTAACAGTTTGATGGCGGTGGTCTTCGCACTCACCAATCCTGGCGATAAAGTTGGCCGTGTGCCACCTTTTTTCCCTGGTGGCGGCTATCCGTTTAACTATGAAGTCTTCCATCGTGTGTCTTTACCCTTGCCTTTTTCAGATGAAAACTGGCAACTCGATGTGCCTGCAACGTTGGAATTGCTCAGTAAAGAACAGCCCAAACTGGTCATTCTAGGTGCCTCAATTTACACACGCCCCATGCCCGTCAAAGAAGTCGCCGAAGTGGTTCATTCCTACGGAGGCATCTTAGCGTACGACAGCTCCCATAGCTTGGGGCTAACCGCTGGCGGACAGTATCAGGACCCATTAGGTGAGGGCGCAGACCTTATCTTTGGCTCGACGCATAAAACCTTTCCAGGTCCTCAAGGCGGCATCATTCTTACCAATAGTGATGAGCTAAATGATCGCATCGATGTGGTCTCGAACTTTACCCCATTAAATGGCCCCACCATGATCTGTAACCCTCATCTGGCACGCATTGCCAGTATGGGCATCGTGATAGATGAAGTGCCTTGGGAGAAATACGCGGCACAAATCGTTGACAACTCGCGCGCGTTTTCTGATGCCCTGATCGATAATGGCTTTGAAATGCGTGGGCAGAGCAGCACAAATTTCAAACACCTCACGTATTGCCATCAAGTGCTCCCCAAACTGGAGAGAGAGCAGGGCGTAGCGCATCGAGATAAGCTCGCCAAACACGGCATCCATGTGGATGGCTTTATGCGCATCGGTACCGCTGAAATCACTCGCCTGGGTTACACCGCCGAAGACTGTACTCACCTTGGCAACTTGATGAGTCAGATCGTTCTTTCAGATAAAGCGATACTACCGGAGCTAAAAGAAGAAATAGGCAAAATCAATGCTGCTCACCAAACCATCATGATGTAGAGCACGGACAACTCAACCACAAACTTAATATGGAGATAAAGTAACATGACTAACCCAAACAAGACCTATGACACAGTGATTATCGGCTCAGGCTTTGGCGGCAGTGTGTCAGCACTACGCATTAGTGAGGCTTACTCTAAAAAAGAGAAGAGTCCGGACGATAAAAAACCTGTATTATTATTGGAACGAGGCAAAGATTGGTGGGGTAACCTAACGGATAATCCAGTAAAAGAGCCACCTTTTTGTACTTATCGTCAACCCGATGCTCGCGCTGGCTGGATGGTTGAAGCAGAACCTCTAGGGACAGCTGTCACCTTCACCCCAGGTCAAAAACAGACAGGAATGACTGATAGTGTACTGAATTTTAACAGTGGTACTTACGCAGCAAAGCCAATTCAAAAATACCCTGGTTTAGTTGAAGCGATCCCGAATGAAAATATGACAGTCCTAGTCGGTGCCGCCTTAGGTGGGACCTCTCATGTGTACAATACCTTTTTCCAAAAACCGTCACGAGTCGCTTTTAATCTGGCTTTTCGCGACCCTGAGTTTCCTGATGACCTCTCGAAAAAGTTGTTAGATTATCAGGCTTTAGCCCCCCATTACGATACAGTAAAAGACATGATGTCTTTAGAAACAATTGAGGTAGCTAAGATCCAAATAAACAATGGAAAGGATAATCACACAATCCCATTAATAGATACGCCAAGCTATCTTTCTACTAGGTCTTTCAAAGAGCAAGCCCAAAAACTAGCGGCAACAAAAAAACCTTTGGAAACCGAAACACCGCCAAATATTAAAGAAGCTGAAATTGGTAATATCGAAATGGCATTCAATTGGGGTGTGGTGGTAAAAGAAGCGGAAGCCACAATGCTTCCTTCTGCCACAATTGGTGAGATGTGGTATGGGATGAACAGCTACAGCCAAAATAATGACGATCATAATCAACTTTATGGCGTTAAAAAAACACTGGATCAAAACTATTTGAAAAAGGCGAAAGAAACAGGTCTTCTTGATATTCAATGCCTCAGTGAGGTGACTCATATCGCCATGGCTCCAAATTCTACTGAGAAGGATCCTATTTACCGTATTTATGTGACTCAAATTAATGCAGATGAACTCGATAAATCAACGCAGCAAATTATTGATACAAAAAACATCATTTTCTCTGCAGGATCCATGCATACGGCACGATTATTACTGGAGTCGGCCAACACTCCCAACCCAGATGATACCAAAACATCCAGCTTACCTACTCTAAGTCATTATATGGGTAAATACTGGGGACAAAATGGCGATGTAATGGCGACTCAGAGTGTACCTAATCGGGTCAGATCCTCTAATGGTGGGCCTGGGTCTGTCGATGCCTATTTTTCTTATATTGAAGGGGTGAGTGATGAAATCACTAGAGTTGATAGTGACTCTACTGAAATCGAGCAAAACTGCTTAAAGTTCATGAAACAATATCAGGCTTCTCCTTTTATCCGCTTCTTACTTTATCCCGCATGGTACGAAGAATCCGATAGTCTACAAAATACCTATAATATGGGGGTATGCTATAACACTGCTCCTGGGTCATTTATTTATAACGGAAAAGGAGGTTACGAGTTATCTTATCCTCCTACTAAAATTGTAGAAGACGATAGTTATCAAGGTATTTCAAAGAAATATGCTGAAGGTGTTGCAGATGCTGCTAACACATTAGCTTACACCTTAAATAAGTGGAATGAAGCAAACAGTTTTGACCCCATCGACAAAAAAATACATTACTCAGGCCCTATGCCAATAAAAGAATCCACAACGCAATTATCCCATACTCACGATAGACATGAGGATGAAAACAATTTTGATGTGGCTTATGGAATGACCGCACATCCACTCGGGAGCTGTGTTCTTGGTAAAGCCTGTGATGGTTTTGGCAGAGTAAGAGGCGCGGATGGAAAAGAGATACCAGGGCTATACGTGGCTGATGGCTCATTAATTCCAGGCTCGACCGGGGCCTGTACACCCGCATGGACCATCGCCGCCGTGGCAGAGTACTGTATGGCAAAGGTAGCCGATGAAATAGCCGCAAAAGGAGATTGATCATGAAAGCACAACCACATAAAGATAAAAACCAAGCAGTAGTAAAAAAAAATGGCGCCACGAGAGCAAGGGACGCAAGTCACCGAACAGACTCTTACGGCGCGCCCCCAAACAATCCAACGGCACAGGCACAGTGTTCGCTTTGATGTCGTATAGCGTTTGACCTAGTCAAATGAACCAACAACAAGCCGTCTATGGCCAAATAGGCGGCTTTTTTTAATTTTTTTAAAAGCAGATTTCCTTCCGGTTACAAAACTCAGACAAGAAATAGACTATCCTTAAATTTGTTCACTTTATCAGCAATAAAATTTATCAGAAAATAAACTTATACAAGTTAATAAAATATCTGACTTGAAACAGTAAGCGCCCCAGATCTGTCCTTTAGAGAACGTTAAATGAAATTAATCAATCAGCGGCTTCAACAGCTTCATCTTACTCAGATGGAAGACCTTTTAGAGCATGCTCCTATCGCCATAGGCCGCTATAATATCTTGTCTGGCCGCATTAATTTTCTGAACCGATCCTTTACGACACTATTTGGCTACACCCTCCATGACCTTCCCAACCTGGACGTTTGGTCTCAAAAGGCCAATCCCTCTAAGCTGCCTATTCGTCAACCGGAGCAATCGATTGATGATGTAGAAAATAAAGTAACCTGTAAAGATGGCACAGTACGCTACGTCAGTTTTTCTTTTACTGATTTTGGAGATGAACGCTTTTGGTATTTCTACGACCTATCAGAGCATTACATCAAAGAACAGCGCCTTCAAGCCCGTAGTGACATGCTCGAAATGGTCGCTAAAAGCTCCGCCCTTAACAAAACACTCTTTGTTATTATCAAACAAATTGAAAAAGAAATGCCGGGGGCGTTATGCAGTATCTTGCTATTTGATGCAGCCAATCAAACCTTAAATTTAGGGGCTGCGTCCAATCTGACAGACGATTACAACATGGCCATTAACGGTATCAAAATTGGCCCTAATATTGGCTCTTGTGGTACAGCCGCCTACCTAAATGAAAGAGTGATCGTGGCTGATATCGCAACCCACCCTTACTGGGAAAACTTTACCGAACTGGCACAAAAAGCCGGCTTACACTCTTGCTGGTCCGACCCAATCCATTCGGCCAATGGGGAGCTATTAGGTACATTTGCGATCTACAACAATATCAACCTCACGCCTAACAAACATGATTTAGAACTGATTAATTTTGCCAGTAACCTAGCCAGCATCGCCATTGAGAATCATAACACTCATGAGGAATTGGAACGCCGTGCTTACAATGATTATTTAACCGACCTCGCCAACCGACGTTCTTTTTTCGAGTTAAGCACCCGCGCATTACAACAAGCGAAACAAGCAAAAGAAAGCTACGCTTTGCTAATGATGGATGTCGACCATTTTAAAAGAATCAACGATATCTATGGACACGATTCAGGCGACCAAGTTCTGCAGATACTCGCGAAAACAAGTCAAACAGCCATTCCTAAGAACGCAATCTTAGGTCGAATTGGTGGAGAAGAGTTCGCCATTTTTCTACCAAACAGCCACCATAAACAAGCTATTCAAGTTGCTGAGCAATTACGAACGACATTGTCACACATGGAGATAAAGAGCCAAAAGGGCGAACGAATCCACTATACCGTTTCCCTTGGCGTCTCTTCTTGCCAAGATAAATGTAACACCATAGGTGAACTGCTCAGCGAAGCAGACAAAGCCCTTTATAAAGCCAAACAAACAGGCCGTAATAAAGTCTGTGTGTTTAGTGAGGACTAGCAGCAAAAACACGTCAGCGCCAAGTGTTGTGTATCTTAAAAAGCACTTTATCTCCACAAGGATAGTGCTTTCTCGTACCAATCCACCTCGCCTGTCGCTTGCACTAACACAGACGCACCATGCAAAGATGCCAACAGCTGACCGGCTTTCAACCGTGCTTGATCTTCGTCAAGATTATTAAGACGAACAAAGACTTGCGTTAGCCAACTGAGCTTCACTTCATAAAACTCGGCCAGCGCCACACCGACGGATTCTGGTAACAGATGTTTATCCGCCGTCAACATAGTACACAGACTCATATTATGCTGTTCGACAATCTTCTTTTTAAAACCATCGATAAAACCGTCGAGCATGGCCCGTGGATCAATGGATGCCACTTTGGGATCCGGCAACAGAGCACGGAATTCGTCGGTAAAACGCGTCATGACTGCAACAGCCAAATCTCCTTTCGTCGGGTAGTGATAATGCACACTGGCGCTTTTAATACCAATCTCTTCGGCAATATCACGAAAGCTAAATGCACCATAGCCACTTTGTACAATGGCACGCTCGGCGCTGTCCATGATGCGGGTTTTGGTGTCTTTATCAGGTTGTTTGTTGGACGACGTCTTCATGATGTTACTTCCACAATGTTTATCTATCTATTGATAGGTATTTTATTGACGAACGATGATATCACAAGCTATATTTTATCTACCTATTGATAGATAGATAAAATATAGCTAAAAGGAGAAGACAATGAAATACGATGTATTAGTACTAGGAAGCGGCCCTGGCGGCTACGCCGCCGCATTTCGTGCGGCAGATCTGGGGTTGTCTGTGGCATTGGTCGAACGACATAACACCCTGGGCGGTGTTTGCTTAAACGTCGGCTGCATTCCTTCCAAAGCCTTATTACACATTGCAGGCAAGATACGTATGGCCGACGAACCCAGCCATGGTGTGAGCTTCGTTAAACCGACTATTGATTTGGATGCCATTCGTCAGCATAGACAGTCCACTGTTGATGCCCTAACAAACAACCTCGCCATTATGGCCAAAGGTCGCAATGTGGCAGTTTTTCACGGGGAAGGGCAGTTTACTTCCCACCACAGCCTCACCCTCAACAAAGTCGATCAAGAGACAGAAACGATTGAGTTCGAGTCGGCTATTATTGCCATTGGCTCCCGTGCCATTCGCTTGCCATTTATTCCCTATGATGATCCGAGAATCCTCGATGCAACCAGTGCGTTACAACTAAAACGCATTCCCAAACACATGCTTGTCATGGGTGGCGGCATTATCGGCTTGGAAATGGCGACCGTTTATCAAGCCCTAGGTAGCCAAATTACCGTAGCGGAATTAGGCGATCAGATCATGACAGGCGCGGATAAAGACTTGGTACGTGTATTTGAAAACGCCAATAAAGATCGCATGACCTTCTTAACGCAAACCCAAGTCACTAAAGTCGATGCACACCCAGAGGCCTTGACCATCACTTTACAAGACAAAGACGGTGAACGACATCTTGATGTGGATGCCGTGTTGGTCGCTGTTGGTCGCACCCCCAATGGCCGAAACGCAGGTATTCCTGAGATGGGTGCCGACATTGATCCGCGAGGTTTTATTATGACTAATGAACAATGCCAAACATCTGTACCCAATATTTATGCCATCGGGGATGTGACACACGGCCCCATGTTGGCCCACAAAGCCTCCCATCAAGGACACACTGCAGCAGAAGTGATCGCAGGCCATAAGGTCGATTTTCAGCCGATGGCGATTCCATCCATTGCCTACACTTTTCCAGAAGTCGCTTGGGTGGGTCTAACCGAAAACCAAGCCAAACGAGATAGCATCAAAGTAAAAAGCGCCGTGTTTCCTTGGAGTGCCAGTGGTCGTGCCATCGCGTCTGGCGTGACCCAGGGTAAAACCAAGCTGATTTACGATGCAGAAAGCCAACGGGTACTGGGTGCGGGCATTGTCGGCTCCCACGCAGGAGAACTACTTGGGGAACTCACCCTCGCTATCGAATTTGGCGCCACCTTAGAAGACATCACCCTTACTATTCATGCTCACCCAAGCTTGCATGAAAGCGTTGGCCTCGCAGCAGAGGTAGGTGCTGGAACCATTACCGATTTGCCCAATAAGAAAAAGCGTTTGGCTTAACCACTGTCATCGTAACGAACTCCCATTAAAAGGCTATAGAATTAACCGTGGAGATGTATAGAATCTAACATCGAATGAAAGCACTTTGTCATATAAAAAGGAGTGGGTATGTCCCCATCTAACTCGTTCGCTAAAAAATTAACGAGACTGCTTGTCGATTTAGCCATTGAGATAGTCTTAGTGGTCGCTATCTTTTATCTCTTAAGCCTATTTGTCAGCACGCTTAGCTCAAATACTCTTTTGATGATTTCGGTTTTTGCTTCGGTGCTTCTATACAGGGTCGTCATACTACCCTATGCAATAAAAATGAGAGCGATGAAGGACAAATAATTTTATGCTTGCATAAAAGCGTTGGTCTGACGGAAAAGATGACTGCTAGAACCATTACCAATTTGCAAAATATAAGAGCCTTAAAGAAATAAACATATGTTTATGTTTGTGTTTGTGTTTGTGCAAGGATACAAAACATGGATTAAAAAGGTGATATAAAAAGAACGAAGGATAACCCATCTTATAGCGACAAGGAGAAAGCATATGTTGTTATCTAAACCGTCTTCCGAATGGGGAAAGTGGCTTAAAGGTTTAACGATTCAGCTGATTTTAATCATTGCCATATCAAAGTCTCTGATTTTTCTTTTCCGTAGCTTAAGTAGTCTAAGATCAACGACAGTTACCATAATTTCTGTACTTTTAGCTTTTGAGCTATGCCAAACCGTAATCATGCCAACGGTCTCATGCAAGTCATTCACTAAGTTCATGCTATTTATGGTAGATTTTATTGTCGAGATAGGGCTGTTTGTCGGTATCTCTTACCTGCTATCTATCTTTTTCAATAATATGGGGTTAGACAACACGATCATACTCTCCTATATTATCTCGATTTTTCTGTATAAGCTGATTATATTACCTTTTATCTATAAAAATAGGGCAAATAAACCTAACTACTAAAGACAATATGCTGTTCTTCGTCATAGCTAAAATTAAGACGAATCTCGATTTGGCTTGCTTCGATATGCAGCGTAGCCACAAGGCTGGACGTACCGCGTTCAGCCATCTCGGCCTTAGCTTTTAATTGTTTTTCCAACATGACCCAAGCCAGATCGTCTCTTGACTCGTCCAAATGATCATTGGTGTTAGAAATCGTCCGTAGACAACGAAAATACGCCAAGGAATTGGTTTTAACATCCACCTCATCCCCATCTTCCGTTGTAATAAAGCGTAACCCACAGTCAGCAAGCTCGCTTTTTAAATGGGCTTTCCACTGCTGCACAAACTGATTTAAATAAGACAATCAACCTCTCCTGATCTAAGCAATCACTATGTTACTACAATTTTTTTATCCGTTCTGACTTTACCGCCGTTGACTATTTTTCATTCCAGGCCTATTTTGTATCCAATATCCATTTATACAATAACATTACTAATGCATTCGAAATCAGGCAGGTAACAGCGATGAATAAAGCCGTGTTTAATGGTGTGATGCCAGCCCTAATGACACCTTGTAAAGCAGACCGTACGCCGGATTACGATGCCTTGGTGAAGAAGGGCAAGGAGATGATCGCGGCGGGGATGTCAGCTGTGGTCTATTGCGGTTCCATGGGCGATTGGCCTTTACTAACCGATGCTGAGCGTATGGAAGGCGTGGAGCGCTTGGTGAATGCGGGGGTGCCTGTGGTCGTGGGAACGGGCGCCATTAATACCAAATCGGCAGTGGCGCTTGCCGCCCATGCGGAAAAAGTCGGCGCGGCAGGGTTGATGGTGATTCCTCGTGTGTTGTCTCGCGGTTCGGTGATGGCCGCGCAACGTAACCACTTTAAAGCGATTTTATCCGCGGCGCCGTCCATTCCCGCGATTATCTATAACAGTCCTGTCTATGGTTTCGAAACCCGTGCCGATTTGTTTTTTGCCCTGCGAGACGAGCATAAAAACCTGGTCGGCTTTAAAGAGTTTGGTAGTAAAGAGGCCCTGCGTTACGCCGCAGAAAATATCACCTCGCAAGACGATGAAGTATTGCTGATGGTGGGCGTCGATACGGCGGTTTACCATGGTTTCGTCAAATGTGGTGCGGTCGGTGCCATTACGGGCATTGGTACGGCGTTACCAAAAGAAGTCTTATTACTCGCCAACTTATGCAAACTTGCCGCCCAAGGCAACGCCGAAGCCCGTGTTCGCGCCCAAGAATTAGAAGAAGCCTTTTCTGTCCTAGCGAGTTTCGATGAAGGCCCAGAACTGGTGTTGTTCTTTAAATATTTACTTGTGTTGAACGGCGAAGAAGAGTATCGATTACATTTCAACGAAACGGATGAACTTAATGCCGCGCAACGTCATTATTGTGAAGAGCAATATGCGCTCTTTAAAGACTGGTTTGCGGATTGGGTTAAACAAGGGGAGTAATAGAGACATGCAAGTAATCGACAGTCATACGGAAGGTGAGCCAACCCGCGTTATCATTTCTGGCGGACCCGATTTAGGGTCTGGCTCTTTAGCCGAGCGAGCGAAAATATTGGCGACAGAACATCAAGCATTTTATCGTGGGGTAGTGTCCGAACCTTATGGGCAAGAAGCCATGGTTGGCGTAATACTGGTCGAGCCAGTGGACCCAGAATGCGTAGCAGGGGTGATTTACTTTGACGCGGCGGCCGTTATTGGCATGTGCGGTCATGGCACCATTGGCGTCGCTGCAACGCTGGCTCATATGGGAAAAATAGGCGTGGGGACGCACAAAATAGAAACGCCTGTGGGCGTCGTCGAGGTGACTCTGTCTGATGCTAACACCATCACAGTACAAAACGTGGCAAGCCACCGTCTCTATAAAGATATTCGTCTTGAGATAGATGGAGTTGGCACCGTCTCTGGCGATGTGTCCTACGGGGGGAATTGGTTCTTTATTGTCGATCAAAGTCCCATTCCCGTGACACCGGATAATATTCGCGATTTGACCGACGTCGCCATTAAAATTCGTGAGGCCATTCAAGCGTCATCCTTAACAGGTACCGATGGTGGCATCATTGATCATATTATTCTTTACGGTCCACCATTGACGGAGCACGGCCACAGTCGAAACTTTGTACTTTGCCCAGACAATGCCTATGACCGCTCACCTTGTGGCACCGGAAGCTCAGCACGTTTAGCTTGTCTTGCCGACGATGATCGTCTCGCCCCTAATGAAGAAATCATTCAGGAAAGCACGATTGGCAGCCACTATCGTTTAAGCTATCAGCCCGCCAACGACGAAGCGATGCCTGCAGCGATTATTCCACGTATCACCGGACAAGCCTTTGTGACCAAGGAAGCAAAACTGATCATCAATCCGACGGATCCACTACGACACGGCATCTAAAAGAGAGACAACCCATGTCTTCAACAGATCACGATATCATTGTGATTGGTGCGGGGATTATCGGCATCAGTATTGCCCTTCAGCTGCAGTCTCAAGGTCGTCAGGTCTTAATCTTAGACAGCAAAGGCATTGCTGCCGAAACCTCTGCCGGTAACGCAGGAGCCTTTGCTTTCGCAGATGTGATGCCTCTCGCTACCCCTGGCATTATGAAAAAAGCGCCCCTGTGGTTGATGGATCCCCTCGGCCCATTGTCGTTACGCCCTGCTTATGTCTTGAAGATTCTCCCCTGGATGTTGAAATTCTGGCGAGCAAGCTGGTCAGACCGTTATCAGACCTCGCTCTTCGCCCAAGCGAATTTAATGGCCCTCTCCAAGGCCGCTCTTGAGCGACAAATTACAGCGGTGAATGGCGAAGCCATGATTCGACGTGAAGGCCAGTTGCAACTTTATGAAGGGGAAGCCAAGTTCAACGCGAGTTTATCCGGCTGGCAGACACGTAAAGAACATGGCGTGGTCTTTGAGTTCCTAACCCGCCCCGAGGCCATCGCTGAGATTCAACCGGGCATCCATCCAAGATTTACCCACGCAGGCTTTACACCAGAATGGAAGAATGTGTGTGACCCTGCCTTATGGACTCAGTATCTCGCCGATGAGTTCCAAAAACGTGGCGGCAAAATCGCCATTGCAACGGTTTATGCGATTACAGTGAACGACAATTGCGTGACGTTAAAAAGCGGAGCAGCCGATTATCAAGCAAGTCAGTTGGTACTCGCTGCAGGGGCTTGGTCTAAAAAATTAGCGAAATCTATTGGCGACAGTTTTCCCCTGGATACAGAACGAGGGTACAACACCACTTTACCAGCAGGTGCCTTCGAGTTAAAAACTCATATTACTTTTAGCAATCATGGTTTTGTGGTGACAAAAATAGGTGAGGGCGTTCGCATTGGCGGCGCCGTGGAGCTGGGTGGGTTAAATCTAAAACCCAATTATAAACGTGCGGATACCTTGCTCGACAAAGCCGCCTCTTTCTTACCGGGTTTAAAAACCACAGGCGGCAAACAGTGGATGGGATTTCGCCCCTCCATGCCAGACAGCCTGCCAGTGATCAGCCATTCAAGCCGATCTAAGCGAGTAATATACGCCTTTGGACACGGACATTTAGGGCTTACCCAATCGTCTGGGACAGCAGAACTCGTGGCCGCTCTTATTAATAACAAGACGCCAGATATCGATCTGGTACCATTTTCAGCAAGTCGGTTTTAGCAGGCCAGTTATTTAGAACACCTCCCCTTGATAAGGGAAGGGTTAACGACGGGATGCAGCAATATGCTCTAGTACTTGACGTTTGGTGTTTGCAATATGGGAGCGTAATTTTTCAATAGCGCCTTCGACATTGCCTTGGCGAGCCAGTATTAATAAATCACTATGATCTTGCTGGGCATGTTGGGATTGGTTCAATTGATCGATGTGCATGCTCACATAACGGTTGGATTGTAAGCTGGCGCGTTCCAATAGCTGATTGGTCAGTTTTCTCTCTGCGGCCACGTACAGAGCGCCATGAAAGGCAGCGTTTAATGGCCCCCAAGCGGCGATATCACCCGATGCATAAGACGCTTCCATTTCTTTCAGGATACGCTCACATTCAGCAACGTTTTCCTCTCTCATTAAAGGAATGGCACGGCTAAAAAGATCCACTTCCAGCATCATTCGGACATCAAAAATTTCTGCAATTTCATCCAGAGAATGCTGAGTCACGGTGGCTCCACGGTGATTGGTAAATACCACCAGCCCTTCGGCATCAAGACGTTTTAGCGCTTCCCGAATGGGCATACGGGACACATCGTACTCTTCTGCCAACAGCTCTTGGCGAATCAGTTCCCCTTCGGACAGCTCCCCTGACAAAATACGCTGACGCAGATCCGCCACTATGACATCGGGCAAACTTTGACGCACTACCGCTCTTTTCGACGCCAATTTACAACTCCTTCACAGCCAATGGTTATTAACATCAGCTTAATTATACGCAAAAGCACTAAGTACGTGAGATCAGCATCACTTTTATGAGTTATTTATCCATTATTTTTATTAGGAGTGACTAACAGCTCAGTCACTTTGTACTCATTCTTTGAATGATTTTACTTGAGTCTGGTATGAATGTTTGAAGGATATCAAACATTGAATTGATAGCTTTCCCTTTTTTCTCTCCCTGCCTTTACCTACTATCGAAATATGCGATTGAGTTCTAGCACTCGATAAAACCACCAGCATGCGACCAAATTTGGAGTTCATGATGCAAGTAGAGTTAACCCAAGCTTCATTGCTTAAAAGCCATTCCTACATCAATGGCGAATGGGTTGCCGCACAATCAGGCAATACCTTTGCAATTACCAATCCATCAAATGGACAACATCTTATCGATGTTGCCGACCTAGGTGCTGATGAAACAAATGCTGCAGTAGAAGCCGCCAATAAAGCATTAAAAGGTTGGCAAGCACTTACTGCAAAGGAACGCGCTACACTATTACGTCGCTGGAACCAACTGATTTTAGACAACCAAGATGACCTCGCTAAACTGATGACCTTAGAACAGGGCAAACCCTTAGCAGAAGCAAAAGGGGAAGTGGCGTATGGTGCCTCTTTTATCGAATGGTTTGCTGATGAAGCACGCCGTTTAAATGGTGATGTGATTCCTACCTATGCTAAGGACAAGCGTGTTTTAACCATTAAACAAGGCATTGGTGTGGTCGCGGCGATTACACCTTGGAACTTCCCCATCGCCATGATTACCCGTAAAGCCGGCCCTGCGTTGGCGGCGGGTTGTACCATTGTCATTAAGCCTTCTGACGAAACACCTCTGTGCGCTTTGGCTCTAGCGGAACTGGCTCATCAAGCAGGCATCCCCGCTGGTGTATTAAATGTGGTGGTCGGCAAAGATGCAAAAGCCATCGGTGGTGTCTTAACAGGCCATCCTACGGTACGGAAATTGTCTTTCACAGGCTCAACTCCTGTTGGCAAATTGCTGTTATCTCAGTGCGCCCAAACGGTGAAACGTACTTCAATGGAATTGGGTGGTAACGCGCCTTTTATCGTCTTTGACGATGCCGACCTAGATGCGGCGGTAGAAGGAGCCATTGCCTCTAAATACCGTAACGCCGGACAAACCTGTGTTTGTGCCAACCGTATCTTGGTGCAAGAAGGCGTGTACGAGGCGTTTGCCGAAAAGTTAGCCAAACGTGTTGCCAGCTTTAAAACTGGCGATGGTTTTGGCGAGGGCGTGAATATTGGTCCTTTGATCAACGCCGCTGCCATTGAAAAAGTGGAAGCCTTAGTCAGTAACGCCATTGAAAAAGGCGCAAAAACGCTGATTGGTGGTTCAAAAGACAGCACGGTCGGTACGCAGTTCTTTGAGCCCACCATTTTAACTGACGTAACCGAAGACATGGACATCTTCTCCAATGAGATCTTTGGTCCAGTGGCACCATTGTTTAAATTTAAAACCGAAGAAGAAGCCGTTGCCATGGCGAACAATACCCCATTTGGTTTGGCGTCTTACTTCTATTCTCAAAATATCGGTCGTATTTGGCGTGTGT
Organism: Marinomonas spartinae; assembly: GCF_900089775.1. Taxonomy (GTDB): domain Bacteria; phylum Pseudomonadota; class Gammaproteobacteria; order Pseudomonadales; family Marinomonadaceae; genus Marinomonas; species Marinomonas spartinae. The sequence goes on along the minus strand of NZ_FLOB01000001.1, from coordinate 283,101 downwards.
CTGAAGCTTTGGAATACGGCATGGTTGGCATCAACGAAGGCATTATCTCGACGGAAGTAGCGCCATTTGGTGGGGTTAAAGAGTCCGGTAGTGGCCGCGAAGGGTCCCAATACGGTATCGACGAATACGTTGAAATCAAATACTTGTGTATGGGCGGCTTGGCGTAAGGGATTCCTTAACTCTACTCGGCTTATCTCAACTCACTTGTATCTCAATTAAGAACAAGCGGTACAGACGCTACCGCTTTATGTACATAACGTAGAGCATGCTCTAAAGGTGAAGACAAAATGAAAAACGCAGATTTACAAAAACGCAAAGAAAGTGCGATTGCTCGTGGTCAGGGCAACATGGCCCCTTTGTATGTTGACCGAGCTTTAAACGCAGAAATCTGGGACGTAGAAGGCAAACGCCATATTGATTTCGGCGCAGGTATTGCGGTAGTCAACACGGGCCACAATCACCCGAAAGTGAAAGCCGCAGTCCAAGCCCAGCTAGAACGCTTCACCCACACTTGTGTGATGGTCAGCCCCTATGAATCCGCTGTTGCCTTGGCAGAAAAACTCAATGCGGCAGCGCCTGGTAATACACCGAAAAAGTCTATCTTCGTCACCACCGGTGCGGAAGCGGTCGAGAACTGCGTGAAAATCGCTCGAGCTTATACAGGGCGTCCTGGCATCATTGCATTCAACGGTGGCTTCCATGGACGTACCAACATGACCATGGGCTTAACGGGTAAGGTTAACCCATATAAAATTGGCTTTGGTCCTTTCCCAAGCGATATTTACCATGTTCCTTTCCCAAATGAGTATTTGGGCATTACTGAAGAGCAAGCACTTGCTGACCTTCAAATGCGCTTTACATGCGATATTGAGCCATCTCGGGTGGCGGCGATTATCATCGAGCCGGTACAAGGTGAAGGGGGCTTCTACCCAGCATCAGCCAGTTTCTTACAAGCACTGCGTAAGCTGTGTGATGACCACGGTATTTTGCTAATCCTTGATGAAATTCAAGCTGGCTTTGCCCGTACTGGTACCATGTTCTGCCACGAACAAGCAGGCATCGAAGCCGATCTTATGACTGCCGCAAAAGGCATCGCTGGTGGCTTCCCACTGGCAGCTGTTGTCGGTAAAGCGGACATTATGGATGCACCGATCCCTGGCGGCCTAGGCGGTACATACGGTGGCTCTCCTGTGGGTTGTGCTGCAGGTCTTGCCGTTTTCGAAGCAATCGAAGAAGAAAAACTGTGTGACCGCGCAAAACAAATTGGGGCACACTTTGCTGAGCATCTAACCGCTCTACAAGCAGAATATCCACAAATCATTGGTGACGTTCGCCATGCTGGTGCCATGATTGCCGTGGAATTCGTACAGGATGGGGATGTGAACAAACCTTACCCTGAGCTGGCTAAAAAACTCTCTGCTAAAGCAGGAGAAAATGGTCTGATACTGCTTTCTTGTGGTATTCGCGGCAACGTGATTCGCTTCCTACCCGCGCTAACGATTGAAACCACTCTCATTGACGAAGGTATGGAAATCTTCAAACGCTGCTTTAAAGAACTGGTTTAATAACCCATAAGATCACCCTACAAAACGCTGTTCTGACCCATCGGAGCAGCGTTTTTTTATGCTCAACACAATGTTCACCCCATCAATAACGCACAAATAGAATGAGCTCACCTATTTTTGCGAATCTCTAGAGTTAAGTGTGTCCCCGTAGGTCACTACTTTTTGCTCTGTCATCAATGTTTCACCGTCGTGACTTCATTCTGTCACTTACATTTTATTACATTGTTTGTCTATTCCTATCTTCCTTACGCCACTTGGAGATCAAAACGCTTATGAAAAAGCTGATGTTTGCCGCCAGCGCTATTGCTGTTCTCAGTAGCCAACTAACCTTTGCCTCATCGACCATTCCACCCGAATTGATAAAAAAAGCCCAGCAAGAAGGCGAAGTAGTCAGTGTGGGGATGCCCGATAGCTGGGCTAACTGGAAAGAAACGTGGCAAGATTTAAAAACCAAATATGGTATCCAGCATCAAGATACTGACATGAGCTCAGCACAAGAAATCGCGCGTTTTGCCTCTGAAAAACACCATGCAACGGCCGATATCGGTGACATTGGTTTTGGCTTTGCCAAAATTGCCAAGCAGAAAAACATTCTGCTGCCTTATAAACCCACCACTTGGAACGATATTCCAAACTGGGCCAAAGACCCCGATGGTTATTGGGCTATGGGGTACACAGGTACGATTGCCTTCATTATTAATAACAAATTAGTCAAAAACATCCCCCATAGCTGGCATGATCTATTAAAAGGCCACTACCGTGTTTCCCTTGGGGATGTGGGTTCGGCAGCACAAGCCAATAACGCTATACTAGCCTGTGCCTACGCTAATGGTGGCAGTGAAAAAAACATCGAACCCGCCTTAAAATTCTTCGCAGAATTAGCAAAACAAGGTCGTCTATCACCGAATGGACCGAGCCTTGCCAATCTGGAAAAAGGTGAAGTAGAAGTGGGGGTTATGTGGGATTTCAACGCCTTGAATTACCGCGATAAGATTGATCGCAGCAAATTTACTGTGTTAATTCCTTCTGATGGTTCGGTGACCTCAGGCTATGTTTCTATCATTAACAAATACGCTCCTCACCCATGGGCGGCAAAATTAACACGGGAATATATCTTCTCTGATGCTGGGCAAATTAACCTAGCCCGTGGCTATGCTCGCCCCATCCGTACCGATGTCAAGCTGCCTGCAGATGCGAAGAGTAAGCTGTTGCCTAACTCTGAGTATAAACATGCTCATCCGATTCGAGACTTCAAAGCATGGCGTTATGTTTCTAGCCGTTTACCACAAGAATGGCAAAGCCAAGTTATGATTTACCAACACTGAGGTTAATATGTCCAGACGCGTCATATATATTGTACTGGACGGTTTAAGTGATCTGGTAGCCCGTGAACACATGGGCTACCTACTTGCTTTGACCGAAGCCAATATCGCCACTCACTATACTATTTCCTGTGAGCTGCCTGGGATTTCACGCCCCCTCTACGAGTGCCTATTAACAGGAGCCACGCCGGTAGAAAGTGGCGTACTGCACAATCAAGTGGTTCGCCTTAGTAATCAGACCAGTTTATTCGATCTGGCCCGTTCACAAGGCAAAACTACCGCTGCAGCAGCCTATCATTGGGTCAGTGAACTCTATAATAATGCCCCTTATGACCCCGTAAGAGATCGCATCACGTGTGCACCTTCGTTGCCGATCCAGTACGGGATGTTTTATCACAAAGATCATTATCCAGATGATCACTTATTTTTGGACGCCGAGTATCTGCGCCGTACTTATGACCCAGATTTGCTCCTGATCCACCCGATGAATATTGACGATGCGGGCCACAAGTTCGCTTTTGATTCCAAGCAATATCGCAATCAAGCGCGTATGACGGATGGCATTTTGTCAAACTGGCTACCCAGCTGGTTGGAACAGGGCTATCAGATCGTCATCACCGCCGATCATGGTATGAATAACGATTATAGTCATGGCGGTATCCTACCGGAAGAACGCCAAGTGCCCTTGTTTGTAATGGGGGAGGTGTTTAGCCATGATAAGTTTGCCAGCCCTAAACAGACACAGTTGTGTGGCTTAGTCGCCGATATTCTCAAGCTCCCTCATGACAAGCCGAACTGCCGAACCATGCTTAAGGATACTCCGTGAATAATCGATTATGTCGCCCGTTTTTGGTGTTCATTCCTTTTTTCATCATCCTCGGCCTGTTTCAACTGGCCCCTTTGGTTTGGGTCGTTATCAACAGTTTCATCAATAACGATGGCCATTGGTCGCTGGACAATTATCAGCAAGTGGTGAGTTCGCCATTCTACCGGCAGGCCTTTACCCATAGCTTTTTGGTATCGATTTTTTCTGCGGTGGCGGGTTTGCTCATCGCAACGATAGGCTGTGCTTCGCTCCGCCATATGCAGGGAAAAATACGCAATATCATGATTGCTTTTACCAATATGACCAGTAACTTCGCGGGTGTGCCGCTGGCGTTTGCTTTCATTATTGTCTTGGGCTTTAACGGGGCAATCACCTTAATGCTTCGTAAATGGGGATGGATAAACAGTTTTGATCTGTATGGTACTCAAGGCTTGTCTGTCGTCTATACCTATTTTCAGATTCCGCTTGCCATGTTGTTACTTTATCCCGCGTTTGATGCCTTAAAAGTTGATTGGGAGGAAGCAGCCAGTTTATTAGGGGCTTCTCACCGCTATTATTGGCAACATATTGCACTACCAGTTCTTAGCCCTGCGTTATTAGGCACCTTCATTATTTTATTAGCCAATGGCTTAGGTACCTATGCAACGGCTTATACCCTGACCTCAGGTAACTACAATTTGGTCACGGTGCGCATTGCTAACTTGGTCGCAGGGGATTTATTTCTGCAACCCAATCTTGCCGCTGCGATTTCGGTCATCTTGATGTCCCTGTTAATTTTTATTACTTGTGTTAATCAATGGCTCGTTAAAAGGAGCTACCATGTCTACTAAACGTGCGATGGCTTATCACTATTCGGTCACTTGTTTTATCTATTTTCTGTTGCTCATTCCGTTGCTCGCCACCTTGGTCTATTCCCTATGCGATCAATGGGGTGCCACCATTTTGCCCTCTGGTTTTACTTTTAAATGGTACATTCAGCTTTGGACAGATCCACGCTTTCTCACGGCACTCTATCATTCTATGACACTGGCCGTTGGCACACTGATTCTCAGTGCCGTGTTAATTGTTCCTTGCGTGTTTGTGGTGTTTTACTACTACCCTAAGCTCGATACTGGGCTGAACATTTTGACTCTGCTGCCATTTGCCATCCCCCCTGTGGTGTCATCCGTTGGCTTGTTGCAGCTTTATTCTGATTACCCATTACTGTTAACGGGTACTCCTTGGATTCTCGTCGGTTGTTATGTGGGCATTGCGCTACCTTTTATCTATCGTGCTGTGAACAACAACCTACGAGCCCTAAACGTGCATGACCTCATGGATGCCGCACGTCTATTAGGCGCCAGCAGTACTCAGGCTTTTTTTAAATTGATTTTACCCAACATTCGTAAGGGCTTGATGGCGTCTTTATTTCTGTCCTTCTCTTTCCTAATTGGTGAGTTTGTCTTTGCTAACCTGCTGGCTGGCGCCAATTTTGAGACGTTACAGGTCTATCTCTACAACATGCAGCAAAACAGCAGCCATTTTACTTCAGCATTGGTGATTTCCTATTTCTCCATCACTTTGATACTGACACTGCTAGCCACTCGATTTAACCGTTAGGACGTCATCCATGAATTCAGTTGCCATTTCCCATTTAACAAAACGCTTTACTGAAAAAACGGTCTTCTCTGATATTAATTTAACCATTCAAGACGGCGAGTTTTTCACGCTATTAGGCCCTTCTGGCTGTGGTAAATCCACACTATTACGCTGTTTGGCAGGACTCACCCAAGTCGACAACGGAACTATACAATTAGGCGAACAGGACATCACTCACCTTGCCCCTCAAAAACGAGATATTGGCATGGTGTTCCAAAGCTACGCGCTGTTTCCCAACCTCACGGTAAGAGAAAATGTCGCCTTCGGTTTGCGCATTCAAAAGCTGGATACAAAGCAAATCAAACAGCGTGTCGATGACATCCTAGCACTGGTTGAGCTAGGGGAGTTTGCCGAGCGTTATCCTCATTCTTTATCAGGCGGTCAGCGCCAACGGGTGGCGTTAGCCCGCAGCTTGGTGGTACGCCCCAAAATGCTCTTACTAGATGAGCCGCTATCGGCACTTGATGCGCGTATTCGCAAGCATTTACGCCAGCAAATCTGTGCCATTCAAAGGGAGCTCAAACTCACAACGGTCTTCGTCACCCACGATCAAGAAGAAGCCCTGACCATGTCGGACCGTATTGCTTTGATGAACGAAGGTAAAATCATACAATGTGACCCGCCGGAAAAACTCTATATCGAACCAAGCTCCGACTTTACTGCTCGCTTTATGGGGCAATATAACGTGCTGGATGCCGATCAAGCGCAACAACTGTTTAAAGAATCCTACCAAGGTTCGCTCGCCATTCGCCCTGAGTCGATTTATGTCTTTGAGGATAACCGACAATACGATGAGCGATTTTCAGAGAAAATTGCCGCCACCGTCAAAAGTCACCAATTACTGGGCTCCATCATCCGTTACCAGCTAATCGCCAATAATGTTGAACTCACTGTCGATCTACTCAATCGTCACGCGGAACGACTGTTCGATGTGGGAAGCGAGCTCTCTATCTTGATTGATAAGTCGGCCATGCGCCATCTCTAATCTATTGTAGGTAGGAACAAATAGCCGAATGCTCTAAAGAACGGATACAGCTATCACCCCCTATCAAGTCGCTGTATTCGCTGCAGCGGCTTGAATAGGAGTTGAGAAGCTCTTAGGGAAGGTCGTGACGATTCGAATTATAAGGAGGTAACCCCATATCTCGTTTAACAAAATCCGGTAGATGACGGGATGACTGCTGTATATTCTGCTCTTTACGATAGATTTCCTTATCTTTTCTTTTTTCCTTTTGGTCTTTATACCATTTGATTATTTTTTGGTTTAACCATAACAATAATGTCCACATAGCCTTCTCTCCTTGTCTGTAGGCTTGTATTATTAAAAAGAAATGCATAAAAAACGAACGTTGTATTCTTACGATATACATTAGAAAATCTTATACATTGCTGTTTTCGACCACCTCACATGGACGCCCCCCATGAACACACGAGTCTCCCACCTTAAAGCCACACATTATTTCTGTATTGCCAGCCAAACCTTGAGTTACACCAAGGCAGCCCAGCAACTCCACGTTTCCCAAGCCGCCGTCAGCCAACAAATTCGCTTATTGGAAGACTATTTGGGAGTACCGTTGTTTTATCGTCATGGGCGAGAAATGCGCTTAACACGCCAAGGGCAACACTTGTCATCCCACCTGACTCAAGCGTTTGATCATATTCAAAAAGGCTTAGACGGTGTCAAACTCGAACCCTTAGAAGGGATTTTGGAAGTATCAGGGCTACAAAGTTTCGTATCCTTATGGTTGATGCCCAGATTATGGCGTTTCTCGGATCTGCACCAAGAAATTACAGTAAAGCTCTTTTCATCCGATGAACGAGAAGACATTCACTCCGGTAAAATAGACGTCATTATTGATAACAAGCTAACCAACGACAAAGAAGACATTGTTCAACAACGCTTATTATCTTCTGAGGTAATTCCTGTCTGTTCGCCCTTATTAGAAGCTCGAATTGGTTTTTATCATGCGTCAGACCTATTGAAATGCTGGATGATTCAAGTTGATGACCCAGTCTATCAATGGAAGGTGTGGTTTGCTGAGCAGTCAATCTGTCCGATACGTACAGGCAATATTCCTTGGGCCGAAGTGAACTCTTGGTACATGGGCATCAGCGCAGTGAAAGCAGGGCACGGAGTGTTCCTATGCCCACGCTTTTTGGTGGAAGAAGAATTACAAGAAGGAACATTGGTAGAGGCCTTTCCTAAAGCCATTAATCAACCAATAGAGTTCTACGCCACCTACGCAAAAAGCTCCCCGAAAAAAGCACGTATTGAAGCCTTTGTTGATTGGACACTCCTAGAAACCGAACGAAAAAATAAAAAGCCCTCGGCGGATCACCCCCATCAAGCTCTGCCTTGGCCCTAATGCAGTTTAGTCAGTGACTAGATCTGACGGAATAATCGCGCCACGCTGCTGGATCACTTGCGCCGCTAAAGTATGTGCCTTGATAGCTGCTTCTTTAGGGCTAGCCCCCTGAAGAAGCCCTGCGATATAGCCACCATTGAATGAATCTCCAGCACCAGTGGTATCAATCGGTGTAATACCTGATAGGGCAGGCACGAGTGTTTTCTCTGACGCAATAAAGCAACCTTTTGCTCCCATTTTGACAATCACATCACCAGCTCCCTGCGCTAACCAGAAAGCCGTCACCGTATCGGCGCTATTTAGGTCCTGCAGTGCCTCTTCGTCTTCTAGGGTCGTCATGACAATCGCTCCCGTTTTCGCTAGGGCTTGGAAGCTTGCTAATGCGTCGCGTTTTGATTCCCATAAAGCGGGGCGATAATTCGGATCAAAAATCACCTGACGACCCTGTTCTTTCAACGTATCGATTAACAATGCTCGATCATTAGGTGGTAAGATCGCCAACGAAATACCCGATAGATAAACCGTTGAGAAGGATTCTAACGACGCCAACAAACGATAACCCTCTTGCCCTTGGAACAGACTTTTCGCCGCCGATTGTGAACGCCAATAGGTAAAATAGCGCTCCCCGTGGACATCGTTTTCGACTAAATAAAGCCCCACAGTGCGATCATCCATCTGACGGATGTATTGTGTATCAAGGCCCGCATTTTCTAAGGTTTGCACAAGTTCCTGACTCAACACATCCTTACCAACAGCGGTCATATAACTAACACATTCACCTGTACCTAAAATATGCTTCAAATAGTAAGCTGTATTGAAAGTGTCCCCAGCGAAGCCTTTTTTTAATTGGTCAGGCTGATCCGATGCCATCAGTTCCACCATGCATTCACCAATGCAGACCACAGAACAATGTGTCATTGTGTGTTTTCCTCTTGCAAAACATATCGCTTTAACGCGAACTCCACACCGCGAATTTCTGCCAAGCCCTTCATTCGACCTAGCGCAGAATACCCAGGCTTCGATTCTCGACGTAAATCGTCCATGATTTGATGGCCGTGGTCAGGGCGTAAGGGAATAGGGTGATGCAATCCCAATGATCGACGACGTTGCTCCTCTTTTAACAACACCAGCATCACATCCGCAATATCAGCGTTGCCTTCTAAATGGGCCGCTTCATGGAAGCTGCCCCAAGAGTCTTCTCGTTGCGTGGAACGTAGGTGGGTAAAGTAAATCCGCTCAGCGAAACTAGTGGCCATATCACATAATGCATTATCTTCACGGACGCCATAAGACCCAGTGCAAAAGGTTAAACCATTGGTCATGGAAGGCACCCGTTGAATCAACCATTCAATATCGTCTTTTGTCGACACAATGCGCGGCAACCCAAACAAAGGGCGCGGTGGGTCATCCGGATGAACCGCCAAATGCACACCACAGCGTTCGGCAATGGGGACAATCTCATCTAAAAAGAGGCCAAAATTTTCTCTTAATGTGGTTTTATCAATGCCATCGTAAGCGGCTAAGGCCTCGCGGAAGTTGTCCAAAGTATAGCTTTCTTCTGCCCCAGGTAAGCCCGCTAGGATAGTGCCAATTAAAACGTCCTTTTGCTCTTGCGTTAATTGCTCAACATACTGCTTGGCGGCGTGTATGTCCACGTCCGTATAGGTGTTTTCACTACCAGATCGCTGCAAGATAAATAGGTCAAACGCGGCAAAAGCAGTTTGATCAAAACGCAGCGCGCGGGAGCCATCTGGTAGGGAATAGGTTAAATCAGTACGTGTCCAATCCAAGACGGGCATAAAGTTATAGCACACCGTGGTTACACCACACTCCGCCAAGTTTTGAACACTCTGGGCATAATTCTGAATGTAGGTTTGGTAATGACCAGTGCGTTGTTTAATATCCTCATGCACAGGAATACTTTCAACCACAGACCAGCGCATGCCGGCCTGTTCAATCGTGTTTTTAACCTTTTGGATAGCCTCAGTAGGCCACACTTCCCCATTAGGAATATGGTGCAGTGCAGTGACAATGCCCGTTACACCCGCTTGTCGAATATCCTGTAATGAGATGGGATCCTGCTCCCCAAACCAGCGCCATGTATGTTCCATAGTAAACTCTCTTGTTTTTATTGAGACATTCCAGCAATTAGTCAAATACTTTTAATAGCTTGAATGGATAAGTTCTTGAACACGTGTTTTGTTGATCAGTGCGCTAAAATAATGAACCATTCGACTCACACAGTCGCTATCGGAACGAATCTCAACTGGAAAAATATCGTCCCGCGATAAGCACGCAGTCACTAACTCAGATGCGGTAGCGTTGGGCTGTTTCATAATGTTAAATAGGTCACTTTCTAACGGATCATTTATGGATCGTTGAGCTTTTTCCGCTAAGTAGATAAATGCCATCCAACCGGCAATACCAAGCTCGATGGCGGGGGTTTTATGGAATACCCCCCGCTGTTCGACAAGCGTGCCTAACCAGCGCTGAGGCAGCTTTTGACTGCCATCCATCGCGATTTGAATTAGCTGATGTTGCAGACTGTCATTTTTGAAACGAGCAATTAGCCGCTGATAATAATCAGTCAACATAGATTCAGGAAAACCGGACAGCGTCGGCGCCACTTCCTTAAGCATAAAGCCCTCAAGCAAGCGACCAATCGCCTCGTCCTGCATAGCTTGTGCCACGGTTTTATAGCCAGCTAGAGAGCCAAGATAAGCCAGCAATGAATGACTACCGTTGAGCATGCGTAACTTCATCATTTCATACTGGGCAACATCATCGACCATTTCTACACCAACGTCTTCCCATTTAGGTCGGCCAGCAGGAAAGTGGTCTTCTACTACCCATTGGCTAAATTGCTCACACTTCACCACCGTTGGTTCGCTAATGCCAGTGTCCCGTTCAATGTCGGCTAAGTCTTCTGGGGTGACCGCTGGCACAATGCGATCGACCATAGAACTTGGAAACGCCACATGGCTCTCAATCCATTGTGCTAAGGCTGGATTCTGAGCATGCGCCAAGGCCACCACCGCATTTTTGGTTCGCTTACCGTTATGGGGCATATTATCGCAAGATAAGACGGTAAACGGCGGCATGCCTTTCTCACGACGTAGCTTTAACGCCACCACGATAAAGCCTAAAGCGGTTTTTGGAGTATCGGGTGAAGCAATATCATGCTGAATATCCGGGTTGTCCACTAGCAATGCTCCAGTTGACGGTGCTAAGTAGTAGCCTTTTTCCGTCACCGTTAACGTCACTATCTTGATATGTGGTGCCACCAGAGTATTGATCAGGTCGAGGCCGCCTTCCTTCGTGCCACTAAACAGCGTCTGTTTTATCGCTTTAATGGAACGGATGGTAAAATGTTGGCTGTCAGCGTATTCAATCACTTGGTATTGATTATTCGCTTTGTTCAGTTGCTCCACCAGCTGATAATTGGAGCGAATATTCGCACTGGCAATCATCCAATCACCACCGTGTAATGCCAATACTTGCTCTCCATACACCGCTTGATGGGCACGATGAAATGCCCCAAGCCCAATATGGACAATGCCTACTTGATGTTTTGATGGATCAAGAGAACTCGGAATCGTATTAATTTGCATAGTAAAAGCGCTCTTAATGAATGAGTGACGGCAACCATAAAGACACTGCAGGGATATAAGACACAAGCAGTAAAACAATTAGGTTACAGATTAGAAAAGGCCAAATGGCTTTCACCACTTTGGTCATGGGCAATTCACCAATACCAGCGGCAACAAAGAGGCACACACCAACGGGTGGCGTCGTCAGGCCAATAATCAAGTTCAGTACGGCCATCACACCAAAGTGAATAGGGTCCATTCCAACCCCTTCCGCAACTTTTAACAAGGCAGGAAAGAGAATGATCAACGCCGCGATGGTTTCCATAAAGCCGCCCACTATCAGCAGCACAATATTGATAATGAGAATAACCACATAAGGGTTTTTGCTGATATCAAAGATGGCATTGGCCAACATTTGTGGAAGCTGCTCACTGGTCAAAATCCAGCCAAACAAATTGGCCATGCCAACTAAAAGCAACAAGCTTGCCGAGCTCATGGCCGTATCCACAAGCAACTTAGGCAGATTTTTCCAAGTAATGCCCTTATAAACAAACATACCAACGACAAAGGCATACAAACTGGCCATGATCGAGGCTTCGGTTGGCGTAAAGAGTCCGCCGATAATCCCATAGAGGATGATAAAGGTCATCAATAGGGCCCAAAAAGCTCCTTTACCAACCGACAGAACCTCACGAAAGGTCGCTTTTTTCTCACGAGGGTACTGACGTTTCACGGCGATAATGTAGGCCGTTATCATCATCGCAAGCCCCAATAAAAAGCCTGGGACAACACCTGCGAGAAACATTTTGCCAACCGATATACCGCTTAAAGAACCAACAATGATCATTGGCACACTAGGGGGAATGATCGGTCCAACCGTCGAAGAAGCCGCCGTTACAGCCGCCGCGAAGGATTTGTCATAACCGCTGCGTGTCATCCCCGGAATCATCACGGCACCAATACTGGCGGTATCAGCCACGGCAGTTCCAGAGATGCCACCAAAGATCATCGAACCACCCACGTTGGCCAAGCCTAAACCGCCACGAATATGGCCCAACAAGGCATTACTAAAGCGAATAATATAGTCCGTTATATTCCCCACATTCATTAAATTCCCCGCAAGGATAAAACCGGGAATACACAGCAATACAAAGGAATCCATTCCCGCATACAAACGCTGAGGAACGATGGTCAGCGAAATCCCAGCCAGCATTAAGTAACTCAATGAAGAGATACCCAAGCAAAAAACGATGGGCACACCAATCAATAATAAAGAAAAGAACACAGCAAAAAGAACGAATGTATCCATTATGACTCTGCTCCTTGGTTATCGCGATCAAGCAGCAAAAATAGTGCGCAGACCACACTGTAAAAGACGGTTACACAGAAAAACACGTACACAGACATAAAGATCCACGACATAGGAATTTCTAGAGTAGGGGAGGTTTGCCAACGACCTATCATCACGTACTTCAAGGCAAACGGTAAAATATAATAGGCAAAACCGCCGATCAGAACATGGCAAAAAATCTGATAAGCTTTATGCCATGCAGGGGGCAACGCCCAATGGAACAGCTCTAAACGAACATGGCGATTATGTCGAATCACCAACCCCGAACTAAACACAATTAGATAAAGAAACAGATAGCGAGACAGCTCTTCTGTCCAAATAGGAGAGGAAGGAAGCATAAAACGTGATACGACTTGAATAATCACGACCACCACTATGCCCAATAAAGCAGACACAGCAAGGGTTGCAAAAACCCAATCCGTTATTCTGACCAGCCACCTTAACCCTTGCACAAGCTTCATAAGCCTTATTCTCAACGTCGAATGATTACCAACAATGTCACAGCACTTTCCTCACAAAAAGCCCCCATTACTCAGGTAATAGGGACACCACTTTTTGAGATTAGATTTTGTTATAAAGTGCAAGTTGCTCAGGTGTTAAAGACTCTTTTACTGCTTCTTTCGCCTTGGCTTTAAAAGCTGCCACATCCGATTTCACAAAGATCATTCCATGTTTTTCAAGGGTCTTTCTTAAATTGGCTTCATCAGAGGCAAACATACTATGCTCGTAGTTTTGCATCTTTTTCGCCGCATCTAACACCACCGCCTGCAGATCCTTCGGCATGCTGTTAAACTTATCTTGGCCAATAACCACATAGATCCAGCTACGCACATGGCCCGTTAGGTCGACGTATTTTTGCACCTCATAAAAACTCGCACTGTTAATCAAGCTCAGAGGGTTTTCTTGCGCATCAATCGTGTGTTGCTGAAGTGCTGTAAACACCTCGCTGAATGCCATAGGTATTGGTTTTGCCCCCAATTTTTGCCATACCTTCACAAACAAAGGTACGTTCGGTACTCGAAGTTTCAAGCCATCTAAGTCGCTCGGTTCAATGATTTTGCGGTTTGAGGTAAGGTAGCGAGGACCACGTTCAAACCAAGCAATCGGCTTAAGACCAGTACGCTGTTCAATTTGTTGCTTGATTTCTTTACCTACTTCGCCATCGACCACCTGTTTCATCTGTTTAGAACTGGTAATAGCATAGGGAACGGCCAGTAACGCGGCTTTAGGTGCCCAGTTTTGCAAGGATTCCCCGGTGATGGTCATATCCGCCGTACCCAGTTGAATGCTATTGATCACATCCATTTCTTTACCCAACTGCTCATTAGGGTAAAGTTTTACTTTGATACGCCCATGTGATTCTTGCTCGGCGACTTGTTTGAACTTAATCGCCGCTTTCCCCCAAATGTTTTGGTTATTAACTGGGTAGCCAAATTTCAATGTGAAATCCGCCGCTTGAGAAAAGCCTGCCAACAAAACAGATGACATTAAGGCCGCTTTTAAGATTGGTTTTATCATTTTCTAGCTCCAATTTTTTATTTTTAAATGGATGGGATATTTACTCATCACCTCTTTACCCACTGGTCATTTTCCTTCCGTAATCAATAGAGCCACCCAAAAAGGCCTTTTGGGTGGAACTTAAACGCTGATTAGTGTGGCTTAGGAAACTCAATTCCTGCCTCTTGTGCGGATTTCTGCAAACGGTTTAACGTCTCATCATTTAATCGAACGCCATGAACCTTAGACTGTTTAGCGCAATCAAGGCCAAACTGCCCGGGTACTCGCACAGGACTCGTGTCGTCTTTAGGACGAGAAGCAAGACAGAGCTCTGTCAATTTATCCATCTGTTGCTTAAAGACTGCTAAGCCAGCAAAAGCTTCTGGATCAATCAGCTGGATATAAACATTCCCACCCCACCGCGATACATCATCTGCTCGGCCATGCCCTGAAAGGCCTTGCGTCAGCATCTCTACCATCATGCTGAAACAATAACCTCTGTGCCCATAATCTGCGCCACCAATAGGAAGTATTGCGCCTCCATCATTGATAACGGTTGCATCCGTTGATTCATTGCCTTTTTTATCTTGCAGCATTGGGTAGGGCATAGGCAGGCCAGTATTTAAATGTTCACGGACTTTAGAAAAGGTACAAATAGAAGTAACGGTATCAATAATCACTGGATCTTCACTTGTCGGATAACCAATCGCCCAAGGGTTGGGCGTTAACACTGGATCAAGCCCACCAAATGGTGCTACAAGTTTCCCAGCAGGATCGGATGTTGAAACAATACAAATCAAGTCCTTATCCGCCGCTAACTTAACATAAGTGGATAAACAACCAATGTGATGTGCCCGATTAATCGAAGCGGTAACAACCCCATACTCTTTTATACGCGAAAACGCTTCATCCATTGCTTTATTCATCATCCAGATCCCTGGAAGGTATTGTGCATTCCAGACAAATGTCGAGCCAGTATCGTTAACGATGACAACGTCATCGGCTTCTTGCATCTTCCCCGCCTGTAACTCTGGAATATAATAAGGAATTAACGATAAGCCATGTGTCGTAAAACCTAATTCATCACTTTGAATTAATAGTTCAGTGGTAATATTGGCTCTTTCTTCAGGCATTCCATATTGATTTAATAGTTTGGTTCCTAATGTTTTCAATTCATTACGATTAAAATAGGTAAAGTTCATTTCTTACTCCATTAAAGTAGAAGGCAGCATCAAAGATATCTCAGGAAACAAAGTTAAAATAATTAAAAACAATATGAAGGTCATAATAAATGGCAGTGAGGATTTGAAAAAATCTTCCGTTTTACACTTCAACAAACTGCATACGGTAAACATACAGATACCAACAGGAGGCGTGTTTGCTCCGATGAGAATGGTTGTTGTCATAATTATACCAACATGTACAGGATCGTAACCAATTGAGGTCAAAACAGGTAAGATAATTGGAGTCAATAGGAGTATACAAACCGAACCATCTAGAATCATTCCGAAAAATAATACGAGCAATAAACACAAGGCTAATATCAAATAATGGTTGGTAGTGATCCTTGAAATGAAATCTCCTGCTGCGACAGGTAGTTGCTCTAATATGATGGCATACCCTAATGCCCCAGCAGCCATTATCAAGAACATCACCATACCTAAGTCGACGGCCGAGTTTTTTAACGCCTTTTTCAGACCATAAAAAGATAACTCTTTGTAAACCCAGCGCCCCACAATCAATGCATAAACCACGATAAAAGCACCAGCTTCACTAGGAGTAAAAAGGCCAAGTCGAATAACAAATAGTAAAAAAACAGGGAATAACAACGCCCAAATATTGATTTTCGCGCTATGAGATACCTCTTTGAACTTAGGCAATCCCGGTAGTTCAGGTTGTATTTTATAACGTTTTGCAATCCACCAACTTAGCATCATCTGCATAACCGTTAGTAGTAATCCAGGGATGATACCCGCTAAAAAAAGCTTACCGATTGATACATTTCCGACAAAACCAAATAGAATCAAGCTAATGCTAGGAGGAAATAGACCGGTAATAAGAGAGCTAAAGGCAATCACATTAGCAGAATAAGGAACAGGATAGCCTTTACGCGCCATCTCTGGTCCAATCAATCGACTTTGCATGGAAGCATCAGCCACAGCAGACCCAGAGACACCTCCAAGGATGGCACTCATAAAGATAGATATTTGCGCTAAACCACCCGACATCCAGCCCACAACATAGCGAGTAAAATGAAAAAGGCGGGCAGCAATGCCCGTTTCATTCATAATGTTACCAACTAGAATAAATAACGGCACCGCCAGTAACGCAAAATTCTGCGTAGGCGAGGCTATTTTTTGATAAAAAATAGTAAATGGTAACTCACCAATAAAGTAAAAATAGACAGCTGATGATATTAAAATTGAAAAAGAGACGGGCATACCTATGAGAATTAAGACAAAAAACACTATGCTTAATGTTAACATCTTATACCTCTGCCTTTTCTTCTTTAAATTTATAACATCCTATTTTTTTTATACAGGTTTCTATTTGAGCCATGATGGTAATAGACATCAAGAACATGGAGATTGGAATAATCGGCATCACATATCTGTATGGAATGCCAGTCGCATTAAACATCCTAAACCTATACACTTGAATCAACTCCATACCTCTACTAATAGAAAAGAGGGTAAAGCCTAACATCAGTATAAGTACTAATAATTGAATGATGTTTTGTGTCTTTTCGCTTAGTTTTTCGACAAGGTATGTTATCCCAATATGTTGTTTTTTCTTTAGCGTTATATCGACACATAAAAAACAAATAAGCATGAAGAGTATTTTGGCAATTTCAATAGACCAAATTATTGGATATCCCAAACTTCTTGATACAGCGGAGCAAAATACAAGTGCAACAATTAATGATAAAACAATCTGAGACAAAACAACTTCTAGGCGATAAATATATCGGCTTATTTTATTAAACATAAAAGCTCCTAAAGCTCAATTTAATAATGAACTACCATTTTTAGGTTTATCATTTTAAGCTTGCTTCTACTTTTTTATATTCCGACTCCAGCCCTAATTCTTTAAATAATCCTTTGCTATTTTCTTTAAATTTATTGACATCAACGGGGTGAAAGATCATTCCATGCTTAACAGACTCTTGAATATAATGCTTCTCATTTTTAATAATTTCATTAGTCACCAAATTGCCTGCATCAAATGCTTTTTCTTTTAGTAATTTTTGATATTTTTCGGGCAAAGATTTTAGCCAATGATCTCCTACAACAAGATATGTCATTAAATATGCATGATCTGTTGGTTGAATATATTTAGCGACTTCATATAGCTTGGAATCATAAAATGCGGCAGGATGAACTTCTACACCATCAATTACTTTTTGCTGTAATGCGGTATAGACTTCGTTCCACGGCATAGGTGTTGCTGTCCCTCCTAGCACTTCAACGGTTTTAATACCAATCTTTGAATCTGCCGCTCTAATACGCATACCTTTTACATCAGCAGGTGTTGATACCGGTTTTTTTGTAATTAACATTCTGGTTCCCTGAAACCAGTTCGCAGAAAGAATATCTAACCCACCTTTTTTTTGTAATTTCGCTTCTAATTTTTTGAAAGCATCTGATCTATAGTATTTTTGAGCTTGCTTTAAAGAGTCAAAAATATAAGGGCTGGCCAACACACCAAAATCATTAACATAATTCTGTAAACGTGATGGATCCGCCATCATAGAGACATTAGAGCCCGCTCTAGCTTGCTCAATTAAGTCACCTGTTCCTCCAAGAGAGCCACTCGGGAAAACGTTAATCTTAATATCCCCATGGGAGGCAGACTCTACTTGTTTTTTAAAATAATACAGTCCTTTGGTTAGCGGGTTGTTTGGTGCCAACACCGTACTCATATTTAGCGTGTACGAGGCAGCATGAGCCGACAAGCTAATAAGTGATACAGATGCTATTAACCATGTTCTTTTGATCGTCATAATCGTCTCCGTTGTTTTTTATTTTTATTTTTATTTCATGAGACATGCGGTCTCGTTATGAACTTCTCGTGCAAAAATTAATTAATCACTCACTCATCTCATCTCCACAAGCACTTTACGAGTCAGTTCAGGGTGGTTTTCCATTAGCTGAATCCCTTCAGAGATACTGTCTAATGAGATGCGGTGGCTAATAAGCGCGAGTGGATCCAAACGGCCAGTTGAAATCATTTCCAGCACATAAGGAAAACGTTTGTTATTCAGACGAGAGCCCACAATGGTTAGCTCTTTTTTAATCACTTCAATTTGTGCCAGATCACTCGGCGTCGCACTAAAACCTAACAAGCCAACACGGCCTGCAGGGCAAGCAATGCGTAGAATTTCAGGCAATAAGGCGGGGATGCAAGCCGCATCAGCAATCAAAGGTACACCTTCTCCGTTCATCCATTCTTGGATACAGTCCTCTACCTTTTGCTCTTTGCTGTTAATGGTGTCAGTCGCGCCCAAGGACTTGGCGGCGGCTAATCGCTCCTCAACAATGTCAGTGACAATAATGCGCTCAATGCCCATGGCCTTAGCCACTTGCACAATAGTCAAACCGATCACTCCTGCACCATAGACCAGCAAGGTATCCCCAGGAATGGGCGCCATACGAGAGAGCACATTCGCAGCAATAGAGTAAGGCTCCACTAAAGCGGCCTGCTCAAGGCTCACATTGTCAGGCAGCTTTATAATATTGCTGGCAGGGGCACTGGTAAACTCACCAAAACCACCATTACGGTGCACGCCAAATACTTGTAAGTTAGCGCACACATTCGAACGGCCAGCTCGACAGGCATAACATTTCCCGCAACCAATAACCGGATCGACACAGACATGATCGCCAACCGATACATGGTCAACACCGTCTCCTACCGCCGCTACGACACCGGAAAACTCATGACCCGTAATGCGAGGAAACTGCACAAAGGGGTTCTGTCCGTGAATGATATGGAGATCAGACCCACAGATCCCAGCAAAAGAGGTTTTGATTAACACTTCTCCCGCTTCAACAACAGGTCTATCTATATCGATCAGTGCATAGTCATTAACGTTTGCAACTTGGAAAGCTTTCATAATCGGTTACCAATTCCAGATGGTGCCATCTTCCAAGCGATTTACCGGAAGATAAGCAGGTTGATAGGGATATTTCGCTGCTAACACTTCATCAATATCAACGCCGTGGCCCGGCACTTCCCCAGGAGTAAAGAAGCCGTCGTTAAATTGATAGGCATGCGGAAATACAAGATCGGTTTCTTCTGTGTGGGGCATGTGCTCTTGAATACCAAAATTTGGTACCCAAGAATCAAAGTGCAATGCGGCCCCCATCGTGATCGGCGACAAATCCGTCGCACCATGAAAACCAGTTTTGACATGAAAATTAGCGGCAAAATCGGCAATACGACGCACATTGGTGATACCACCCGCGTGACTAATGGTAGCTCGAAGATAATCGATCAATTGCCTTTGGATCAGCTCCTGACAGTCGGACAGGCTGTTAAATACCTCGCCGATCGCCAATGGCGTAGTCGTATGCTGACGAATCCATTCATAAGAAGACTGATTTTCTACTGGTGTACAGTCTTCTAGCCAGAATAGGTGATAAGGCT
This sequence comes from Marinomonas spartinae, assembly GCF_900089775.1. Classification (GTDB taxonomy): domain Bacteria; phylum Pseudomonadota; class Gammaproteobacteria; order Pseudomonadales; family Marinomonadaceae; genus Marinomonas; species Marinomonas spartinae. The sequence goes on along the minus strand of NZ_FLOB01000001.1, from coordinate 263,297 downwards.
CGACGTCTTTACCTAATCGGCCTGCTTGAATTGGCGTCAGGCGATGATGAACATCATGAAGAATATGTAGATCCTCACCAAATTCTTTGCGAACGGCGGCAAATAAAGAAGGGACGTGATTTAGGTATTTCTCAGTCGACCAAACATGTTCGGCAGGTAAGGAAGAGTCCGCTGGTTCATATGGCTGACCAGGGGTTTTCGATACACCATAGGTGGTTGGTATACCAGGAATCCCGCATTGAACTCGTACTGCTTTGTAACCTCTATCAACATGCTTTTGGACTTCTTCAAGACAAGAATCAATATCTAGCCCTGTCGCGTGCCCATACACCATGACTTTATCGCGACTTTTCCCACCGAGTAGTTGGTACAGTGGCATACCAGCCACTTTGGCTTTAATATCCCATAAGGCCACATCAACGGCCGCGATAGATGTCATCCCAACAGGGCCACGGCGCCAATAAGCGCCTCTATATAAGTATTGCCAGATATCTTCTATACGATGGGGATCTTTGCCAATAAGGGTAGGAATGACATGATCTTCAAGGTAAGCAACGACGGACTTTTCACGGCCATTTAACGTCGCATCACCGATTCCGTATACGCCCTCGTCCGTCTCAATTTTTATAGTAACCAGATTACGACCAGGGCAGGTTACAATCACTTTTGCAGAACAAATCTTCATAAAAGGTACCTGATTATTTTTTTGGTATACCAAAATAAGAAATTGTACTAAACTTAACGGAATAAAAAGCAAAAAACAAGACCAAAATTCAAATTTGGCATACCAATATAATGGATAAGCCTTTGATATTTTGTAGTCTTATTGATTTTATTAACAAAATTAGAAAATTGGCATACCAAAATCACTAAACAAAAGACAGTACTATGGCAGAACGACTTTATAGAGAGATCGGCGAAAAAATAAAATTGGAAATCATAAAATCCAAACTAAAAGTAGGGGATAAACTGCCGACAGAGCGCATCTACGCAGAACTGTTTGGTGTGAGCAGAACCCTAGTAAGGGAAGCCTTCATTATGCTGGAGATAGAAAAGCTAATTGAGGTAAAAAAAGGCTCTGGCAGCTATTTAAAAAGCCAGATATCCAACCAGCAAAGCAGTAAAATCTCGGATGTGGGTCCCTTTGAGTTACTGCAAGCCAGACAAGTACTGGAAAGCTCCATTGCAGCCTGTGCCGCACACTCCATTACCAAAGCAGACTTGAACGCACTACAGGTAACATTAGATTTAGAAAGCTCGGAGCTTAACTCAGTCGAAAAAGCCAATGCGGCAGACCGAGATTTCCATCTTTTAATTGCCAAAGCAACGCAAAACACCTTATTGCTGGATACCGCTACCCGCTTGTGGGATATGCGGGATGAAAACTCCATGTGGCAACAGCTACATGAGCGTATAAAAGATTCGTCATACCATGGCAAATGGTTGGATGATCATCAGCAAGTATTTGATCAACTCAGAAAACGCAATGCAGAGGGTGCAAGACAGGCCATGTGGCAACATTTAGAGAACGTGAAACAAACCTTGTTTGAACTATCTGATACAGATGCTCCCAATTTTGATGGGTATTTATTTGCCAATCCACAGCATTAATTCGTACGGGATCTCTGATCAGTAAGGTGCTTCATCTATCTGTTCGAGATCGAAGACACTACGAATTTGATTAATAAACAATTCGCGTGGTTTATTAGGTTGGGCGGTTTTTTTAGTCGTCACGGCGACCCCCAGGTTGTAGTGGCGTGTCTGAGTCGCAACGGCGACAATCTGCCCAGCGTCCACGTATGGTTTGGCGTATAACTCAGGTAAAAAACCAATATAACGACCTGATAAAATCAAGGCTAAACGGCTGTCATAAAAATAACTGATAGCCGCCAATTTCACATGGGATATTTGTTCGCTGGCTTGTTCATGGTGCTTCAAGCCTGCGTGGGAAGCGGGGAAATGGTCTATCTCTTGTTCTTGCTTTTTCTTCGACATAGCCACGAGCGGATGATCTTTTGCCGCATACACAAAGCAGTTGTCGCTGTATAAATGGATGTAGTCCAAGCCATCTAACTTGCGGTGATAGGGAATAAAACCCACATCCGCCTCATCATTGAGAATCATCCTTTCGATATTCGTCATTGACGCCACGTTCGTGGTAATAAACACCTCTGGTGCCGCTTGGGAAAAAGCTCGAATCAGCTCAGGGAAGCGACTGCGCGAATCCAGACTCACTTTATCCGATAAGGCAATGCGCAACTGTCCAGTTAAACTGGCATTCAGGTTATTCACTGTGGTACGAAAGGCGTCCAGCGACTCCAATAATTGTTCCGTCATTTGGTAAATAATGACACCTTCTTCCGTTAGGGAAAAACCGCCTCGACCACGCTTACAAAGCACTAGGTTCAAACGGGACTCTAAATTTGAAATATGCAAACTGATGGTTGAACGGCCAATATTAAGGGCGGTTTCTGCCGCCGAAAAACCACCGCAATCCACCACGGTTTTAAATACCTTTAATTGCTTGATTTCGTAGTCACCAACCTGACCCAACGAATAATTCTTTGTGCTCATGGCTCCCCCTGATAGCAATATCGCACTTTTTGTAAGTCATTATTTTCCTAGTGCAATCCACAGCAAAGTCTACCAGAAGCCCTGATAGAAAGGGGATAGCATGAAGACGAATAGCAGACAAATATCACCACAAATGGATACAGATAATTAGTAGAGCTAAATAAGACAACACAAACACACTCAGACCAATCAGAAAAGCAAAGGCTGTGATATATAGCAAGGCCACTTTCAATAAGATGGCTACCAAAGGAAGGGGAGCACTAATAGTGTGCATTGGTGATTGTGACGCTTACACTTCTTGTTTGATTTTTCTGTACAAGTATCGGCAAATAGTAAACTGATACCGCGTTTTATTGTATAAAATCAGTCATATTCGTCAATTTATTGTCATTATATTGATATCGATTAAAAGTCGATCTTTCAACTAAATTTGCACTATATTGAGTCGGTTTTTATCCAAGATAGTGCATGAAAAGAAACGCCATTTATTTGATTTATTTGTATTTTTTATAGTTTTACTTTGTTTGGTGAAAACAAAACTTTAGGTGGATAAGGCACGATTTAACCTTTTAATGGTTTTTGAAAACATCGAAATAAGGACGATATGTTATATTTTTGTCACATTTATTTGCAAAATCCAATAATAAGGAAGTCATTTCATGCTTAAGACCGTAAAAAAACTAAAACAGCACCTAGTAGCAAGCTCTCTCGCCGTCGCTCTTAGCGTCGGAGCGATCGCTTCAAGCGCCGTTCATGCCGCTGAGTACAACTGGCGTTTTGCTAACCTATACAGCCGTGGCACTGCTTTTGGCGCAGTCTACGAAGGTTTGGCAAAAAACATCGAAGTAATGTCGAATGGCCGAATTAAAGTACAAGTACTTTACTCTGGCGAAGGTGTCGGCTCTTCCGGCATTTTTGGTGCGGTGAAAACCGGTCTCATCACCATGGGGGCACCATTCCAGTCACTCAATGCAGGGGAGCTGCCTGCCGGTATCGTCGAAATCGGTCTGCCTGGTGGCACCAATGATGTGGGCGATCTAAGCACGTTGTTCTACGAAAAAGGCTGGGCACCCATTCTGAAAAAAGCCTATGGCGAGCAAGGCCTAGTTTGGCTTGATCCTTACATTCAGCCTGCAGTGTACGTCATCACTAAAAAGCCAATTAACTCCATTGCCGATTTCAAAGGCTTGAAAATCCGTGCACCAGGGGCTTACGGTAAATTCCTCCGTAACTTAGGAGCTTCTCCAGTGTCTCTAGCTTGGTCTGAGATCTATACCAGTCTTTCCACAGGCGTGATTGACGGCTCTATCGGCTCAAACATGATTGACCACCGCGATGGCAACCACGTTGAAGTGGCAAAATACATGTACCCATTACCGCTTGCTGGCGCTCAAGTCTTACCGATCATCGTCAACCAAAGTGCCTGGAATAAGTTGCCAACGGACCTCAAAGCCATTGTCAAAGCAGCAACGGCCGTTCATGCCCAAGAACAAATGACGAAGTCTCGTTTATGGGAATCTCAAGCGGTTGCCGATATGGAAGCCAAAGGTTTGCAATGGAGCCCTGAACCAAGTGCTGCCGATAAAGCCGCTTGGAAAGCAGCGGGAGCCAAACTGATGGACGAATACGCAGCCCAAGATGAGTACAGCAAAGAGCTGATCGATATTCTGCGTAAAGATCAAGCTAATGACTAATTAGGTTCACTCACTTTATCAAGCAGGCAGCCATTGATTTGAGGGTAAACAATGGCTGCCTTTCGCTTTTTTCGTTCCACCCCGATCTAACTATGTTGATAACGGCCCGCCATTCGTCATGTAGTGGCAGGGCAAAGCGCTCAACCTAACAGGTATAAAACCATGATAATGACTGCGATTAGGTATTACTGCCTAGGAGTCCACGCATTGGTGGCTTTCATCGGAAAATCTGTTTCCTATTTAATGCCCATTTTGGCATTTGTCGTCGCGTTTGAAGTCTTTTGCCGCTATGTACTCAGCCATCCAACCGTCTGGGCCCACGATACCGCTTTATTCCTTTTTGGCTACATAGCCGCCCTTGGCGGTGCTTATGTGCAGCAACAACGGGCTCATATTAACGTCGACATTTTATATAACAAAGTATCGCCACGTATGCGCAGTCTATTCAATATGGTCTCTTTTATATTGGCGCTCTTCTTTGTCTTATTAGTTTGCAAAATGAGCATTGGCAAATTCGAAGAAGCGCTGAAGTTTAACTACCGTCGTCAAAGTGAATGGGCACCACACATGCACCATTACTGGCTCATGATGTCCGTCGCCAGTGGACTACTGGCCTTACAACTCGTTAGCGACTGGGTAGAAGAGTGTTACCACTTGTTGACCGGCAAACAACTGCTTCCCGAGAACATTCGACATACCGAGGAACACGCCTAATGATCAGTATCGAAGTGTTAACTGGCATACTCTTTGTCTGTGTTATCGCCGCATTCGCTTTAGGGGCCCCCGTTGGCCTCGCCTTAGGCGGTATTGCCATGGGCATCGGCTATGCAACTTGGGGGGAGGCTCTTTTTAACGTTATCCCAACCACACTGGAAGACACCTATTTCAGCTTTATCTTGCTTGCCATTCCTTTATACATTTATATGGGGCAACTGCTCACTCGTTCAGGCATTGGCGATGCGATGTTCAACGCCAGTCAGATGCTAATTGGCCGGGTTCGAGGTTCGTTAGCCATCAGCGTCATTGTTGTCTGCTCGATGATTGGCGCAATGGTAGGCATTATTGGGGCCGGTATTATGACCTCCGGCAGTATTGCTCTGAAACCCATGCTGGACCGAGGCTATGACAAGCGTTTAGCCCTTGGCGTGATTATGGCGGGCGGCGGCTTGGGGATTTTGATTCCTCCCAGCATCCCCATGATCATGTTTGCTTCATCCACACAGAACTCAGTAGGGCGCATGTTCATCGGAGCCCTAATTCCCGCACTGATCACCATCGTCCTATTAATCGCTTATGTGGTGATCTCCTGCAAATTAAATCCGCAACGTGCGCCACTAGATGTTGCCCCTGACAACCCACCCACAACAAAAGAAAAGTTCCTTACTGCCCGTGATGGCTTGTTGTCTTTGCTGCTGATTATTGCCGTATTGGGTAGCATTATTATGGGGATCGCCACACCAACGGAGTCCGGTGCAATTGGCGTCGTCGGGGCGATGATTTTAGCCATCCTCTTTAAACGTTTTAAACCTCGCATGGTACAAAAGGCGGGCATGCAAGCGGCACTGTTGGTCAGTGTCGCCATGTGGATCATCTTTGGCGCCTCCGTGTTCAGTAACTTCCATTTATTGATGGGGGTACAAAGCATGGTAGCAGGCTTTACTCAGGATTTAGGTTGGCCACCTATTGTCGTCATCATGATGTTTCAAGTGATTATGTTGCTGCTGGGGTTCATTATCGATGAATTTATCATCGTTTTGATGTGTGCACCTATCTTCACCCCTATTGCGGTGTCTCTCGGCTACGACCCAATTTGGTTTGGTATCTTGATGATTTTAAACATTGAGATTGCCGTACAAACCCCACCTTATGGCTTTGCCTTGTTCTATTTAAAAGGCATTGCCCCTCCGGGGATTACCATGTTGGATATCTACAAATCCATCACGCCGTTTGTTCTAATCAAACTCTTGGTGCTTATCATTGTGATGTTGATGCCAGAGCTCGTGACTTGGCTACCGAATAAATTGATGAGTTAATCTTTGCTAAAGGTGGCGTTTTTACACAAATAAAAACGCCACGTTACGACTATCCCTAGTTGGGGCTAACAATACCTAAACAGACACGCTGGGCGGTTTTGTTCGGAGATGGCTGAAAGGTGACCTCTTCTTGGATTGCAGGTTTAAAGCCTTTCCATTCGTTGGTAAAGTCTGAGAAGGCTCCTTTTTGACATCCTTCACCCACCTTGCCCAACACCAGTACTCCCTGACGTTCGATCGTTTGAGCACTAATATGAGGGTTATAAATACTATCCTGAGCCTCATCACGCCATGTATTCGTTACCTGAGGGTGGGAGCCTATATAAAACGTTAACCACTGTGACAACTTCGCGCCGCCCACCAGTGTTAATGGCTTTTCGGTATTCAGTTCCCAAAAAGTAATCGCTTCATCACTAAAGGTTTTAATGCCACTAAAATGCTTACCGGCATTTTTAATATTTAATGACATCACCAGGATATAACCTGCAAACAGAATCAGCGCGAAGGCCATTAAAATATTAAAGAGACGACGTAGATGCCGCTCAACGCCTTTTGAAAAAAAGCCAACTAATACAGCAGGAGCCGCCATAAAAAAGGGCTGTAACCATTCGGTCAAACGTTCCCCTTGATGGAAACTAAACCATCCCATAATCACAGCTAAAGGCACTAACAGAACCCCAGCACTCAGATATACTTGTTCAGGAACACGCCAAGTCAAGTGACTCATTTGTCGACCTAATAGCGCCGCGACGAACAGCAAAGGATAAAAAACGGATAAAAAAGGTAACCAGTTTTCTGCACTCAAATGGGGAGACATTTCACTGCCAACCCACTTAACTGCAGCAAAGTTGTGATTAATCAACCAGAAAACATTTGGCAAAACAAACGCTAAAAAGCATAGCATGCCAGCATAAAAGTAGGGGCTTTGCCAACAGCGACGCACCGAAGGAACGGTAAGGGTAAAGAAAAAGATCATGCCCACGAGGCAAATAGAGGTGTATTTTGACATGGTCGCCAGACCGAGCAGCACCCCTAATAATACCCACCACTTAGGTGAGTCATACACGGCCTTAATAAACAACAATCCGATCCAAGGCCAAGAGCCAAATAGCAGGAAGTTATCGTTATATGGAATCACATCGACGTTAATCACAGTCGATAAATTCAACGTCAGCATAGCGAACCAAGCCAACGGTCGAGAATCCGTCAACTTATAAGCAAGACAATAGCAGCCTAGCATACCAATGCCAGTAACAAAGAAATGGCTAGCGTACCAATAAAACGCCGACAGTGAAGCCGAGTGCAGGTTGTATAGCGGCTTGAAAAAGGTCCCGATCATCCAAGGATTTTTTGGACTACCCCACTCATTATTAACAGCCCAATTTAATGCCTCTATAGCATCATAGGGGACCGCCGGATCCAGTGAAAAAGACGCCAATGCCCAAGCCGTGGCATAGATAAAACACCAAATACACGCCGCTCGATAGGCATATACCTTTGCGGTAGCAGGAGTGGATGAGGGAAAATACACAGTGGAGAAACGCATAAAGAAATCTTCCCTAAAAGAGTTAGTCAGATCATCATGACTAAATACGGTAAAACAAAGGATCTCAATATCATTACCACGCCATATCCACGCCTTGTAATGATGGATAACGGTGTTCGGGTCTTATAATTTGACCAGTGATGGAGGCAATATAATCATTAATTAGCGGGGGAAAAAGATATTAGAGAGAAAATATCTTTTCTTTGCTACATAGAAGGCATTTGGGACATTTCCTTGCACTAATGCATAAAAAAGAGCATTAAAAGCAAAAAAGACGACCGGATAAAGTCGTCTTTTTTATTTTGATAATATGTCATTTATCTGCGATGCAGCGAGAAAGAAAGTGAATACTAACTTACAGAAAAAGCATTGATTTAAATAGTAAGCTTAAGCCGTGTAACGCTTCAATAATAAAGCCGCATTGACGCCACCGAAGCCAAAGCCGTTAGACAACACGTATTCCACTTCTTTTTGACGCGCCACTAGCGGTACAAAATCCAAATCTTCCATACCCTCGTCAGCATGATGCATATTCAAGGTAGGTGGTAACATAGAGGTCATAATGGCTTGGGCACTAAAAATACTTTCAATACCACCAGCCGCTCCTAGCAAATGTCCAGTCGCAGACTTGGTGGAAGAAATCGCAACCTTGGTTACATAGTCGCCAAACACACTGCGCAGAGCATTGACTTCACCACGATCACCCACTGGCGTTGAAGTGGCGTGGGCATTAACATAGCCAATTTGCGACACGTCAATGCCCGCCATCTTGATCGCCGCTTTCATTGCACGAGCTGCACCATCGCCATCTTCAGGGCCGGATGTTAGATGATAAGCATCACCACTGGTACCATAGCCGACAATTTCAACCAAAGGTTTGGCTCCACGAGCCAAAGCATGCTCTAAGGTTTCGATCACAATCAGCCCAGAACCTTCCCCAATAACAAAGCCTTCACGGTCTTTATCGAACGGACGAGACGCTTCAGCAGGTGCATCGTTACGTGTTGATAAGGCTTTTAGGGCACCAAATCCGCCAATTGACAAAGGATCGATACAGCCCTCGGCACCACCCGCGAGTGCCACTTTCGCTTCGCCAGTCAGGATCATACGCACGGCATCACCGATGGCTTGCACACCAGCGGCACAGGCCGTCACAGGAGCCCCCAATGGGCCTTTAAAGCCATATTTGATGGAAACGTTACCGGCGGCTAAATTTGCCAAGAAACTGGGTACCGTGAAAGGTGAAAGACGACGGGCACCTTGCTCATTTAAAATATTGTGGGCATTGGTTAACGCAGGCAAACCACCGATTCCAGTACCGATGACGGTTGCGGTTGATTCTTTTTCTTCATCTGTTTCAGGAAACCAATTAGCCTGTTTTAGTGCTTCTTCTGCAGCGGCTAAGGCATACAGAGTAAACAAATCGATACGTTTGCGTTCTTTAGGCGTCATGTAATCGTCTTCGTTTAAGCCATTTTCTTGCTCTGTATGGCTTGGTACCTGACCCGCGATTTTTGTCCCTAAGTTTTCGACCATTTCAGCTGGTAAAGGACGAATACCAGATTCTCCCTTAATTAAACGGTTCCAAACGGCACTAACGCCTAAGCCTAAAGGAGAGACGATCCCCATTCCAGTAATGACAATACGCTCTTTAATCGACATAATGACCTCTTAGCAATAGATACACTTATTGATATTCATTCTGTCGTGATGAATATCAAAGAAAACAAATAACAATCTCGCAAATGATTTCGACGAGAAGAAAGTCTTCATGCTAAAGTAGCGTTATATATGATCAAGATAATATTTAGGAGACTAAATATGCCATACAGCCCAAAGCATAAAGAAAAGACACGACAGCGAATTCTCCAATCGGCGGCAAAGCTGTTTTGCGCCCACGGATTTGATCGCGTCACACTGCATCAGATCATGAAACAAGCCAACATGACCCATGGCGCTTTTTACGCACATTTTTCTGGCAAGAGCAGTCTTTATGAAGCGGCCATGCAATTTGCTGCTTCACACGCCTTTTGGGCTCGGGATGACAAACAAACCGAAGGCAAAGAAACTCATCTAAAAGCCATGGTCACCCGCTATCTTAGCTGGAGTCGAAATGACAAGGAGCATCCATCACCACTGGAGTTTCTTGTTACTGATGCTGCCCACACGGAAGAAAAGGTACGTCAAGCCTATCAAGCCTGTTTCGATAGTCTTGTTGAGCGCCTTGCTGGCATTCTCAAAAAACGCGGCAGCCAAGACGCGGAAACACTGGCAGAAGAAACGGTCGTATCACTGGTAGGTACCGTTGCGATTGCGCGTTCGTTTACCCAACCACTGCAAAATGACTTTTTAAAACGCGCCCAAGAACGCATCGTCAATCGCCTCAACAGCGGCTTCCAAAAAGAAGACGACAGCGACCTGGTGAAAGGCTGACAATTTACCCTAATAAACCCAGCGTGGGAAAGCTTGCTTAAGTTTAGTAAGGAAGCAGGGCCGGCCGGCAGGAGTACGAACCGTCATGCCTAAGCCCACTTCTGTTGCAGCCCATATCCCCGATAAACTATGACTAGAGATCACAATTCGCCATGGAATTTCTCTTGCGTCTAACGCCTTTATCACCGCCTCACGCAGTAAACAGGGACTTTCAAATAACACGGTGTATCTAGAGTTCACTCGAGTTTTTCAGGATGAGTAAACACTCACTTATCCTGAACGGATTCGAGTAAAGAGTCTATTTAATCAACAAGCTTTGAGGGTATTGAGTGGGCAAAGCAACGTCCATTAGTCTTCTTCGTCCTTATCATGGAGCTGATACCAATCCAGCACATGAGGAGCGAGCTCGTGGCCTGAGACGAAGAAGTGACCGTTGAGTAGAGTTTCTCTTTGGTTATAGCGAAAGGGTTTGCCCTCTGGTGTGACAAGCATACCACCAGCTGCTTCAATGATGGCTTGTTGTGCCGCCGTATCCCACTCGCTGGTGGGCCCACGACGCAGATGAAGGTCCGCAATACCTTCGGCAATTCGACAACCTTTTATCGAACTGCCTTTAGGGAGCTCGCGTACTTGGTCATACGTCCCTTTAAGGGTTTCTTTTAAATCGGCTGGTAAGGCAGGGCCATGACTACGACTGGTCATCACGATAATCGGATCCCGTGGCTCTCGCATTTTAATGCTTTCAAAATCCTTGCCATGCCATTTCACTGCTCCGATGGGCAAGCCTTGATACGATTGCGTCACGCCAAAGTAGCCCTCAGAAGTCGTCGGTAGATACACCATTCCTAGAATCGGTTGTCCATTTTCAACCAATGCAATATTAATGCTGAACTCGCCATTACGCTTGATAAACTCTTTGGTACCGTCTAACGGATCAACGATCCATAGTAATGACCATTTAGAACGCTCAGAATAGGGAGCCACCCCTTCTTCAGACAGCACTGGAATCGCTGGTGTCAACGTTTGCAAACCAGCAAGTATGACATTGTGCGCTGCCAGATCCGCTGCGGTAACAGGGCTGTCGTCGGACTTTTGCTCGACACCGAGATCTGCACGTTGATAAATTTGCATGATCACATCGGCGGCATCGTGTATTATTTTTTGCAGAGCTTGGAAAAAAGGGTGATGATTTACATCCTGCATAACAGCCTCTAACATAAACTACAAACTGGATCGATATTGTCTCATATGAGTAAAGCAGAAAAGCAGTCAACACCACAAGCAGTTAGATTGGATAAATGGCTTTGGGCGGCACGTTTTTATAAAACCCGCTCACTTTGTAAGGATGCTATTGATGGTGGCAAGGTCACGTACAATGGTGCCAAGGGTAAAGCAAGTCGTAATGTGGAAGTGGGGGCGTTAATTGGCTTACGCTTAGGCTGGGATGAAAAGGTCGTCAAAGTGCTCGCCATCAGTGAACAACGTCGCGGGGCACCAGAGGCACAAATGCTTTATGAAGAAACGCCAGAATCCATTGAAAAAAGAGAAAAGCGTTCACTTCAAAACAAATCTTTCGGTGGTCGAATCATGTCAGACCATAAACCAAACAAGAAAGAGCGACGTGATATTAGGCAATTGAAAAAAGATATTTTCAGCGATCAGGATTAGTGCAGTTTTTCCAAGGTACGTTTTCCCACTTCCAACGTCCCATACACTAGCTCAAGGTCTCATAATACAACGTACCTAACAGCGTTCGTACCTGCCGTTATAGTTAACAATGCAGGTACTTAATTCTAACTCCATTAATGCTTGCATGAGCGCTTGTGCAGTTAATTGCGTATGCCGGATCAGAGCATCAAAATCCAAAGCTTGAGTGTCTTCTTCTAATAAGTTCGCAACCATTTTTGCCTCTTTAGAAAGACTCTCTGGCAAGGAAGTTATCGAGCGTTTCATATCACACTCGAGTTTATCTTTATCAGGCACATTAAGATCACTGGATGTGTCATGTAAATTTGGCTTTCTTCCCAATGTTCCATGTGAAACATTTTGTTTTTCTTCCGAGATATTTTGCAGCAGAGCAGGGCACTCAGTAAAAATGTCATTAACATTTCGAATCAGAATTGCCCCTTGGCGAATAAGTTGATGACACCCTTCCGATTGGGAATCCACCACACGACCGGGTAAAGCAAACACTTCTCTATTTTGTTGCATGGCGTAATTTGCACTAATCAATGAACCACTTTTTGGCGAGGCCTCCGCGACCAAAATCCCCGAACTTAATCCACTAATAATACGATTTCTAGGTGGGAAGAGATGAGCACGTACCTCTGTCATTAAAGGGTACTCACTCAACAATACACCACCTTGAGTTAAAATCGACTCAAACAGTTTTGTGTTTTGCTTAGGGTAACGGTGAAGTAACCCCGTCCCCATCACTGCTATAGTCGGTGTTGCTTTTCCGTTGAGGGCCCCTTGATGGGCAGCCGTATCAATGCCACGAGCACCACCACTGACTACACAAACACCTCGTTTTGCAAGTTGCTCTGCCATTTGCAAGATGGCTTCTCGGCCATAGCCAGTACAATGACGCGCTCCAACAATGCCAACTTTAGGCTTAGACAAACCAGCCAAAGCCCCTTCTACATATAAAAAAGTTGGCGCTACCGATATCTGTTTTAGTGCTTCAGGATAAGATGGATGATGCTGAAAAATCACATGATGATCTGGCTTTTCCAACCAGTCTAAGCTTATCTCACGCTTTTGATTTTGCTCTTCCGTTAGCAGCCCATGATCAAGATAAGACATGGCTTCACGGGCGGTTATTTCTGGCCACTTTAAGGATCGTAATAACTCATAAGTAATCGAATGATTAGAGTCTTGACTGTATGGCTCAGACTCAGTTGGTAAATCACTCTCAAATAGATTACCTGAAACAGACGAGTGCGTTGATTCAGAGAACATTGATTCAGAAAAGCAGGACGAACCTGTCGCGAGCTGCTCTAGATAAGTGTACAAACGAGAGAGGCGGGAAGGGCCTATGCCAGTAAGGAAACTCAGACAAAGCCAATCTTCTTCGCTAAGAAAAGCACAAGGGTTATTCAATGAAACATCGTTACTAGAAGGAGTGTCATTAGAATGGGAAGAGGGCAAAGTGGATAAATGAGAGACTGTCATGTTGTTGCGATCCTTGCGCTGTATAAAACTAAAGAGAAAAACTAAGCGACGCCATCCTATGGCATGGCTTTGAAAATCGCATTTTTCAGATGCTATGTCTAGAAATAGACCAACTCTATCAAGGCAATTCTTTTTTATTGACCAAAAAACCGCCATCATAACGCTGCCCAATAGGACAAGTTGCGTTACAATAGGCTCATATCAACGCCGTGCATGAGCACGCAAAAAACGAATGCGCAGTGAGTACTTGCGTATTTAGAGACTCAGAATAGACAAAGAAGATACTGGACAAGATCATGGCTGTGTTACCCGTACTAGAATATCCTGATCCGCGTTTGCGCAAAGTCGCAGAGCCGATTACAGAATTTACTGACGCATTGCAAAAACAAATCGACGACATGTTTGACACCATGTACGAAGAAAAAGGCTTAGGCCTAGCGGCAACGCAAGTAGACTATCATTACCGCTTAGTCGTAATGGATTTCTCCGAAGACCATACGGATCCTTTGGTATTTATCAATCCAGAGTTTGATATAGTGGACGAAGAACCGAATGAGTGCCAAGAAGGCTGCTTGTCAGTTCCTGGCTACTACGAGCATATTTACCGTGCGGCAAAAGTGAAAGTAAAAGCATTAGATCGTCATGGCAAACCTTTTGAAATGGAAGTCGACAAGTTGCTTGCGGTATGCGTTCAGCATGAAGTCGATCACTTAGACGGTAAGCTAATGGTAGATTACCTATCTCCACTTAAGCGCAATCGCATCAAGACGAAGCTGCAAAAAGCCGCTAAAAAACGCGACTAGTTGCCTTCACTTTCGTCTATCTAGATTTTAAAAAGCGATTAGCCGAAACGCTTAACTTCGATTTCACATATCTCAAAATCAGGCCTCGGCCTGATTTTTTTGTTAAGGAAGCAAAATACTATGACATTTTCACCACTTCGCATTGTTTTTGCCGGCACCCCAGACTTTGCTGCTGCCAGCTTACAGGCGCTGTTAGATACTCAAGAGACAAATCACTATCACATCGTTGGTGTCTACACACAGCCAGATCGACCAGCGGGACGAGGTCAAAAACTTCTTGCTAGCCCAGTGAAACAATTAGCCTTGTCTCACCACCTTCCGGTCTTTCAGCCAGTGAACTTTAAAGCAGACCAAGATAAAGCAGAATTGGCCGCCTTAAATGCCGACATTATGATCGTAGCGGCCTATGGCATCATTCTTCCTAAAGCGGTATTAGACATTCCTAAAATGGGATGCATTAATGTGCATGGCTCTATTTTACCTCGTTGGCGTGGTGCTGCTCCGATTCACCGTGCGGTGATCGCCGGGGATGATGAAACGGGGATTACCATCATGCAAATGGATGAAGGATTAGACACAGGAGACATGCTGTTAAAAGCCTACTGCGATATCAAAATTACCGATACTTCCGGTAGTCTTCATGACAAACTAGCCAAACTCGGCGGCAGTGCGTTGGTTGATGCTTTAGAAAAAATCAAAGCAGGGGAGCTGACACCGGAAAAACAAGATGATGGCCTGAGTTGTTATGCTGCCAAATTAACTAAGCAAGAGGCGGAAATCAACTGGGATGAATCAGCAATATTAATCGAGCGTAAAATACGTGGCTTATCGCCTTGGCCTGTCGCCTATACTCAAAGTAGCCAGGGTGTTATGAAAATCCATCAAGCAGAACTTGCCGATGTGAGTGCTGATACCTCATCCCCTGGTGATATTTTAGTGGTCAGTAAGCAGGGAGTCATCGTCGCAACAGGCAATGGCACCATCCGCTTAACCGAAATTCAGTTTCCAGGCGGCAAGCGTATGAAAGTACAAGACGCATTAAATGGTAAACATAAAGAAGCCATTCAAATTGGCCAATGCTTAGGTCTCAGTTCAGTAGAGTAAATAATATGACATTTTCTAATAAGAAAGTCACAGACAGCAATACCAATGAAGCACTGTCCATTCAACGCAGTGCTCGTCAGGTCGCGATACAGGTAATGACCAGCGTACTACGCCAACAAGGCTCCCTAAGTACGCAGTTAGCGCGCCATCAACAGGATGTGTCTAGTGAGCATATTCCTCTTCTCAAAGAATTGTGCTTTGGTGTTTGCCGTCAGTATCCTCTTCTTAATAGCATCGCCTTACACTTGCTTAGTCATCCTTTTGAGGAGAAAGACACCGACTTGTATGCCACCTTATTACTCGGCTTGTACCAATTAGGCTACATGAATACACCAGACCATGCAGCGGTGCATGAAACGGTAGAAGCCTGTCGGTTACTCAAAAAAGACTGGGCAACCAAGTTAATGAACGCCGTATTGCGCCGTTATCAACGTGAGGCGGATGAGATTATTGAACAATTAGAAGCCATGCCTTCTGTTGAATATAACCATCCAAAATGGTTAGTCAAACGCTTTGCTAAACATTGGCCTGAGCAGTTTGAACAAATCATTGAAGCAGGTAACAGCCATCCGCCCATGTGTATTCGTGTAAACACAAGTACCGTTTCACGTGAAACATATATTGAAAACTTAACCGAAAAGGGAATAGATGCAACCATTGGTCAAGCCTCACCATCAGCTTTGTATCTAAGATCTGCTATAAAAGTGACAGAGTTACCTGATTTCGAAAAGGGCTTTTCCAGCGTTCAAGATGAATCCGCACAACTCGCCGCTCATATTCTAGCGCCTCAGGTGGGAGAGAAAGTCCTTGATGCATGCGCTGCACCTGGAGGGAAAACAGGACACTTGCTGGAGTTTGCCGCCAGCCATCAAAACACAGAGGCCATTCTCGATCTCACCGCCGTCGAGTTAGAGCCTTGGCGGTTAGAAAAAATCGAAGCGAACTTAGAACGCATAGGACTCATGGCAAACCTGCAGTGTGCAGATGCCAGCAATCTATCCGCTTGGTGGGATGGTAAGGCATTTGACAAAATTCTACTCGATGTCCCTTGCTCTGCTACGGGGGTTATTCGTCGTAATCCCGATATTAAGATCAGCCGTAAGCCTGCCGATATTGATGAATTATCCGCTATTCAAAAACACATTATCGAGCAGGTATGGCAAACACTTAAACCTAGTGGCTATCTTTTATATGCCACTTGTTCCTTAATGCCGGAAGAAAACGAACAGCAAATTGCCGCGTTTTTAGCAGCCCATGATGACGCCATTGAAGTACCACTGAATGCACTAAACCCCGATCTGAAAATTGAGTGGGGGACCGCAGCTAATCATGGTCGCCAGCTTTTCCCTACCCTAAAAGGTCACGATGGCTTCTACTATTGTTTGCTGAAAAAGAAATGATTGTTAGCTGAAAAAGAAAATGGTGTTTAGCAGTTTCCAAAAAAGTGCTTTATGGAAACTGCTAAAAGTCTAATACCAGCTTAGGTATTTAGGGGTAAGAAAGGAAAGGACTAAGATAGATACGTTCCATGTGAAACACCTCTACCTTAGTCCCGACATTCGATCCAGATCCAGCACTCTCATCCTAGGACTAAGGATCATGAATTTTTTTGTGCTTTTCTAGTTTATACCGCTAATTATTATTTTGATGTAAAGAGCATTAAGCCTAACATATAGGAAGTATGAGTTTAGGGCATATCGTATGGCCCTAACACCATTTACCATTAAGTTAGATAATATAAATAAGACGTGCTTTAAGGCAGACTATGAAAATCATCATTATCGGAGCAGGCCAGGTTGGCGCAACGCTCGCAGAAAACCTCGCGAATGAAGACAACGACATTACGGTTATTGATACGGATTTAGTCCGCCTTAGAGAATTACAAGATCGGCTCGATATCCAAACGGTCGAAGGAAGTGGTTCACATCCAGATGTACTCGAGCAGGCAGGGTGTAATGACGCGGATATGCTCATTGCCGTTAGTAACCAAGACGAAACCAATATGGTCGCTTGCCAAGTGGCTCACACTTTGTTTAAAACACCGACCAAGATTGGCCGAGTACGCTCCAGTGCTTATGCAAAATACCCCGAATTATTCAGTGATCAAGCGCTCCCGATCGATGTCAGAATCAGTCCGGAAAAAGAAGTCACCAAACATTTAAGCCGTTTGATTCGTTACCCTGGTGCACTACAGGTGATGGAGTTTGCCAATGGCAAAGTACAACTTGTGGTCATCAAAGCCGAAAAGGGCGGTCCATTGATCGATCAACCCATCAGCTATTTACGAGAGCACATGCCGTCAATTCAGACACGTATTGCGGCGATTTATCGCGATGGCGCATCGATCAAACCCGATGGCAACACACGGATTCATGCCAACGATGAAGTGTTTTTCCTGACAGCGCAGCGAGATGTGTTGGATGTCATGAGTGAGTTACGTCCCCTTGATACACCATACCGTCGTATCATTATCGCCGGTGGTGGTAACATTGGTGAGCGTCTGGCCCACAGTCTTGAAAAAGAATATCGTGTAAAAATCATTGAGCGTAATCCAGAACGTTGCCGCTATCTATCCGAAACATTGGATAAGACCATAGTGCTAAATGGCGATGCTTCTAGAAAAGAGCTTTTACAGGAAGAGAACATTGAGTCTACTGATGTATTCTGCGCGCTGACCAACAACGATGAAGCGAATATCATGTCGTCCATGTTGGCTAAAGTATTGGGCGTGCGCACGGTTATGACCATCATCAATAACCCCGCTTATGTGGACATCGTCCAAGAAGGCATGATCGATATCGCCATTTCGCCCCAACAAACGACAATCAGTTCCTTGCTAACTTATATCCGTCGAGGCGATGTCGTCAACGTACACTCCATGCGAAAAGGGGCCGCAGAAGCACTGGAAGCAGTAGCACATGGTGATTATCGATCTTCCAAAGTAGTCGGTAGAAGCATAGCTAAAGTGAACTTACCGGAAGGCGCTACCATCGCGGCGATTGTACGTGAGGACGATGTGATTTTGGCAACTGGGGATGTCATCATTCAAGCAGAGGATCATGTCATCATCTTTGTCTCCAACAAAAAGCAAATCCCTGCGGTTGAACAATTATTCCAAGTTGGGCTGTCTTTCTTTTAAAGGGGTTGCGAGTCTTAAATTAGAAAACTCATCCAATAGAAAATTAGAGTAAGACTTTCAAGACAATCAGGTGCTAGGAAGCGAATATGCATTTTCGAGTAATTTTACGCGTCATTGGGTTATTGGTCATGGTGTTTAGCCTATCGATCTTGCCACCCATTATTGTCTCCCTGATTTATCACGATGGCGAGTTAGACTCTTTTTTATATGCTATGGCCATCAATCTCTTATGTGGTTTTGTACTTTGGTTTCCGGTACGGAAAAACCGCGGAGAGTTGAAAATCCGTGATGGCTTTTTAATTACGGTGTTATTTTGGACGGTACTAGGCTTGTTTGGTTCTGTACCTTTCTTTCTCGCCACGCAGCCTGATCTGAGTTTTACCGACTCTCTGTTTGAGTCGGTTTCTGGTCTCACCACTACAGGGGCCACTATTCTAACGGGCATAGACAATTTGCCTAAATCCATCCTGTTATATCGCCAATTACTAACCTGGTTAGGAGGCATGGGGATTATCGTATTGGCGGTTGCCATCATGCCTATGTTAGGAATCGGAGGCATGCAACTCTATCGAGCCGAGACACCAGGGCCTGTTAAAGACTCGAAATTAACCCCTCGTATTGCTGAAACAGCCAAAGCACTGTGGTACATCTATGCCACACTAACCATCCTCTGTGCTCTTGGGTATTGGTTAGCGGGTATGGATGTATTCGATGCCATTTGCCATAGCTTTTCTACCGTAGCAATTGGTGGCTTTTCGACACACGACGATAGTATTGGCTATTTTAATAGCATTAGCATCGAGATGATCGCTACCTTTTTTATGATCGTCTCCGCTTTTAACTTCGCATTACATTTTCATGCATGGCGCCATAAAAGCGTTTGGCACTATCTAGCAGATCCTGAAGCACGCTTCTTCTTGTTTATTTTGGCCTGTACCATTACCTTATCAGTGATCGTATTAGGAATGACCTCAACCTATGATTGGGGCACGTCACTACGCTACGCTGTCTTTGAGTCGGTTTCTATTGCCACCACCTCAGGCTTCGGCACAGCGAACTTTGCCACTTGGCCTCACTTTTTACCTTTCTTATTGATCATCACTTC
Source organism: Marinomonas spartinae (assembly GCF_900089775.1). GTDB lineage: Bacteria > Pseudomonadota > Gammaproteobacteria > Pseudomonadales > Marinomonadaceae > Marinomonas > Marinomonas spartinae. The sequence continues at coordinate 243,692 of NZ_FLOB01000001.1, read as the reverse complement.
CTTTGCAGGAGGCTGTGCTAGTTCCACAGGGGGAGGAATGAAGGTCATCCGTATTCTCTTAATCCTTAAGCAGGGCCTACGAGAGATCCAGCGTTTGATTCACCCCAACGCGATCATTCCTGTGAAAGTAGGCGGAAAAGCCATTCCAGAGCGTGTGGTTTCTGCAGTATGGGGATTCTTTTCTGCCTATCTATTGGTGTATGTCATACTAATGGTCGGGCTAATGGCAACAGGCGTTGACCAAGTAACGGCATGGTCAGCTGTAGCGGCGACTCTCAATAACTTAGGGCCCGGGTTAGGCAGTGTCTCCAGTACTTATGCAGGCATCAACGATTCGGCAAAATGGATGCTGTGCTTTGCCATGTTACTTGGGCGCTTAGAAGTCTTTACTTTGCTGGTATTATTCACACCAATGTTTTGGCAAAAGTAACGGTTACATGGATTAGCATGACAAGAGAAAAGTTAGTAAAAGAATAGATAGGAAAGCAAATGACACCAGCCATCAATCAATTGAAGAAGCTTAAAATCAACTTCTCAATCCATGAATATGAACACGATCCAAATTGTACTAATTTTGGAGAAGAAGCCGCCGAGAAGCTTAACATCGATGCCAACAACGTGTTTAAAACCTTATTAGTGAGCGATGACAAACAGTTTTTTGTTGCGATTGTTCCTGTCACTGGTACCTTAAACCTAAAACGTGCAGCAGCAGCTTTCAAGGTTAAAAAGCTTCGTATGGCAGACCCCAAAGAAGCAGAACGACTAACAGGATATCTGGTCGGTGGGATTAGTCCGATAGGGCAAAAGAAAAGCTTAACCACCTGTATTGACGACAGCGCCCAAGCACTGAAAAAAGTGTATGTGAGCGGCGGCAAGCGCGGCTTAGACATAGGCCTAGCTCCCATTGATTTGAGCTTGGCATGTCGCAAAGCCAGCTTCACCAACATTCGTGATAAGCAATAGCATAGTATCAAAGAGAACGTATTCATTTTACTCAACAAACAGCGAAAGGACATAACATGGCGCAAGTTAAGCCGATTATTCTACTAGACCGAGATGGTGTCATTAATCAGGACTCCGATGCCTATGTGAAGTCTGTCGACGAATGGATCCCACTGCCAGGCAGTATCAAATCTATTGCCGCCTTGTCCAAAGCCGGATTTCAGGTCTTTGTGGTCACCAACCAATCAGGCATTGCGCGTGGCTATTATGACGAAGCAACATTACAAGCCATGCACGATAAAATGATTCAGTTAGTGGAAGCAGAAGGCGGCACAATCGCTGGCATTGAATATTGCCCGCATGGTCCTGATGACAATTGCAATTGTCGCAAGCCAAAGAGTGGCATGATTGAAGCCATTGAAACCAAACTAGGCTTATCTTTCGAAACCACCCCAGCCATTATGGTCGGCGACTCACTACGGGACTTAGAGGCAGGTAGGGCTCGGGGCTGTTCTCCTGTACTAGTGTTAACAGGAAAAGGACGTGAAACGCAGTACAAAGACATCGATTTTTATTTCGACGTTTATACAGACCTATCTGCGTTTGCTATCTCAATATTACATAAATATTAGTAAATAAACAGAGATTTGGAGTAAGTGCTTACTTACTCCAAACTGCTGAAAGAAAGTATAAAGTGGCCATTTTATCAAAGCGCCTTCCGCTTCCCCCTTATTAAACCTTACCATCACTGTACTTGAGTTTTTCCCTCTAAAATAAGAAGGATATTATCTTCTAGCCAATTTACCAGTGCCGCGACACGCTCACTGACTTCAAAGCCTAAAGAGGTCAAACTGTATTCCACATGAGGCGGAACGACTGGGTAAGATGTCCGCAGTACAAAGCCATCGTGCTCTAACGTCTGCAAAGTCTGGGCGAGCATTTTTTCACTCACTCCGTTAATCGCACGGCGTAATTCACTAAAACGATGAACTTGACCATTTTTTAACGCCACCAATACCAATACCCCCCAACGGCTAGTCACATGGTTGAGTACCGCACGAGAAGGACACTTATCGGAAAACACATCCCCCCGCTCAAACGAATGGGCAATGTCTGAGTTTTTCTTTACTGTTTTGTTTTCCTCTATGGAGGGAAGGATCGAATTATTTTTCATACTTACCTTTTTGTATGTACTTACTAAAAGTTTGTTAGTGATATATTCTATCCTTAACAGATTCAAACGAAAAGGAGAAAAACTCATGATGTTAATTACAGGCGCTTCAGGCCAATTAGGCCGTTTGGTGATTGATAACTTGTTAAAGACCACCCCAGCAAATCAAATCATTGCCGCGGTTCGAAACCCAGAGAAAAACGCGGATTTAAAAGAGAAAGGTATTCAGGTTCGTCAGGCCGATTACAACGACCTTGATTCACTTGTAGCCGCCATGGAAGGGGTCGATAAAGTACTATTGATCTCTTCTAGCGAAGTAGGACAACGTGCACCTCAACACGGCAATGTTATCGATGCCGCCAAACAAACAGGGGTATCACTCATTGCTTATACCAGTATTTTGAACGCCGATACATCTACGCTTATTTTGGCAGAAGAACATGTTGCAACCGAAAAACTGTTAGCGGACTCTGGCGTGCCTTATGTATTGCTTCGCAATGGTTGGTATTCAGAAAACTACACCATGGGCGTCGCGACAGCCTTAGAATACGGTGTGGTTGGCTGTGCTGGAGATGGAAAACTGTCTACCGCAGCACGTGCAGACTACGCGGCCGCAGCGGCAGCCGTATTGGTTAAAGAAGGTCAAGCTGGCAAAGTATATGAATTGGCTGGTGATAACGCCTTTACTCTCAACGAATACGCCGCAGCCATTAGCAAGGTATCAGGTAAAACCGTCACCTACCAAAATGTCCCAGAAGCCGAATACGCTAAAATTCTGGTTGGTGCTGGTTTACCAGAAGGTTTTGCAGCGATTTTAGCGAACTCAGAAACAGGCGCTTCTCAAGGCGGATTATTTAGCAACAGCAAGGATCTATCTACTCTCATCGGCCGTCCGACGACCCCCATCGAAGACAGTATTAAAGCCGCACTGTAAACGCTGACCGCTATCAACAAAAAGAGCCACGTCTAACAGGAAGTGAAGTGGCTCTTTTATTGTTCCTATTTTATTACAATAAATAAAACTGTTACTCATTATTCATTGTAAACACAGCACCTCTTCGTAACACAATGGCCCTTACAGCATAAGCCACCAAACCCATCACCTCCAGTCCAACAAGCTTATGCTAACTCAGGTTGCAAGGTGGCTAACGTTTCCTCCCATAAGGCAGACAGTTGTAATAGATACTCTGGCTCTTGTTCTAAAGGCGTGGGGCCTCCTTGTATAGTCGATTCCATAGCTTGTATTTTTGCTAAGTTCGCTCCATCCCTTTGTCCCATCAATTGGTCTTGTTTCAGAACGGCTAAATCTACAGGTAAGTAGTTTTGCCACTGATCAGCTGGCATAGAAACAGGAGAGGGAAACCAAAGGACAGGACCGTTCGTTTCGGCTAAAAGCAAATTACCATGGGGGAAAGTGGCGCTCATTCGATGGTTAATGAGTGTGGCAGAACCATCATCAGCCTCTGAAGCGAAATTTTGGCATAGCATGGAAACATTAACGGAAGGGCCGGATAAAGTCAGGTTAACAAAAAGGGCGTTAGGGTCTGCTGGGGGACTAACTAATATCCCTTTGAGGGTCCCTAATGCTCGTCCTAGCAAATCCAACCCTGAATACAGGGTCCTTAAATTAACGGAGAGTTCATAGTGTAAACACTCACCCGCTTGGCGTGCTACATGCAGGGCGTTATAAAACGCTTGCGGGGCATATAAATCAGAAAAATGCGCATTTACCTGAAACACACACTGTTTCTTCTGAGCTAACTCTAGCGCCTTGCGCATTTGCAAGGCACCAATAGGGTGCTCACATAGCACATGAATACCTTTTTCCAACAAGGCAAGCACCAGAACTTGTCCTGCCTCACCAGGTACAGCGACACAGGCGATATCAACGGAATGATCAGGGATATCTTTTATATTGGAATAATGGGGGATCTGTACATGTTGAGCATAGGCTTTCGAGCGAGCGCTACCGGTTGATAAAATGCCAACCAATGTCATGGAGCCATGACTCATGGCGAGAGCTCTAATATAGGTTGACCCATAATTGGTGCCACAAACGAGTATTCTCATCTTCTTTCTTCCTTGGTTAAGCAATTGGGTGGGGGTTGGCATTAACGGCCTGACCTTTCAGTAGCTGGCGCAGCCGAGGGTTATTTACGCGCTTAAATTGCTCGCCGAAATGGATAGGTTGCATATTAACGCCCACGGCACGAGCTACCTTAAACGGACTTAATGCCACGTCAGGTGAAGTAACATCGACAATAGCCACATCCACTTTGGCAGCCAGTAGCCGTTGACGTAAGTCATCGATATTGGCAACCACAGGAAAGTCCCATTGGGCTGGTTCAATGGCTTGTTCTAATGGCTGACGCATAAAGTCGAACGCTGACTTTTTATCACTCGAAAAATAGTAAGCCGCATGATCTTCCAATGATTGTACCTCATGAACATGCCGTGGCAATTTATGACCCGACCTCATCAGATGGCATAAATAAGGCATGACGTGTCCTTGCTCCAGCAGAGCTTTACGCATGGCCACATGAATGTCTCCGTGAGTAGCCAAGGCGACAGAAACAGCAGGGGAGCGCATACCGTCGCCTAAGGCTAAGCAGACAACCGTTGGCACATGGATACCAACATCCAATAGATAAAGCTCTAGTTCGATCCCTTGACTCACAATGTCATCAATCAAAAGCCGCATTTTACCTTGATACTGAGTCTCTATTGATAATCTTTGACATGGAAGCTGAGCGTACCAGGTTAACATCATGGCATCCCGTTCAATTAACTCATAGGTAGCACGAATAGCAGCATCCTCATGACTCTGCCCAGCCGCCAATCCATTGGAAGACACTTGGCTAAATTGTTCTTCATGAGGGCATTCAAAATTAAAATAACTCACCAAAGCGGGTACCCAAACTGAGCGCTGAGTACCAATCCAGGAACCTTGCGTCCAATGGATTTTTTGATTTTTTCGCCATTTTGAAAAAGGAAAATTCATCGACTGATACTGCGATGGGGAATAAAGCACTAGGTCGTCAGGATCCACAAACTCACCTGTTAATTGCTTAATAGCAGCGTACTTACAGGCTGACTTTCGAAAGCGTGCCGCCGAGTAACGCTCAATCGCTTCACCCACTGCACTAATATGTGCTGAAATCTCATCCAGCCCTTTCCCTGAACCAACGTGCCCCATAGCGCGAGGATCAAAATGTCCGGCAGAAAAAGTAGCAACACCTGCCGATGCGGTCACTGGAAAATCTGGCAAATGAGGAGAGTGACCACTTAATTGCCTTATGATACCTGTCACCGGATCAATCCACCCCTCCAGCAAGGTTTTCAATTGCTCAATACTGGTTACGTTATTTAAAGGATTTTCTGGGTGATTATGAATAGGTTGATCATTAAGTTTTGATTTATCATGATGGCAAATCTCGCACCAAGGAACAGGTATAATGGTATGGAGATGAGTTTCGTCTGTAATCAGGTTTTTCACACTGACCTTACCTGCTAACTTGGATGGCGTATAGTTAAGCATGAGCTTTAACACCTCCATTGCCATCTGTTGTCCAGTCAGTGTACTCATGGAGCTAAGCATAGTACGCGCACGACCGGCTTGTTTCGTCACCGCCACTTTATCAAGCTCATGAGCGATTTGTGGATTAGCAGCAGTACCTAAGCGCCGTAGGCGCATACAATTCCAACAGGGCGTTTCATCTGTTTTCACGACAGGACCAACCCAAGATTCTAGGCCATCCAAATTACCGTATAGTGTTTGAATCCCTTGCTCATGAATATAATAAGCGGTTTTCTGTAACCAAAATTGAGCACTTTTACTCAAAGCAACCACCGCTAAATCCCACTTCGATGAATACTCAAGTGTGAATGCTTGTTGCTTATCTAAACACAAAGTTTCATAGGTGATGTTACACCAATTTATACGCTCACAAAGTGCAGCGCGTAAGGCTTCTGCGCGCGACTTACCTAAGTCTTGTTGCGATAAAAAGCGATTACATAGTATGTCTTCGTTGGTCAGAACATCATTATCCACCAAATGAATATGTCCAACGCCAGTGTTTGCTAGTTCTTCAACCATGGTAATGGCCCAAGGCTCTAAACCGATCACCAAAATATGCTGTTCTTTCAGATCGTGACTAGAACACTTTTCCGGCGATGACCAAACCCGCAAAAAACGCTCATGAGGTAACCAAGGCGGAGAAAATAACTCGGCATCACTGATTTCTTCAACTAATGCATTTTTCTCAAGTAGGGATAATAAAGAGTGAATACTTGAATCAGCGTACTGAGGGAGTTTTTCACAGATGTCTTGTGCACTGTAATCTCCTTTTAGCAACGGATAGATATGACGAATAAAATCACTCACATCTTGACCGTGTAATTGGAAATCCCCCAAATCGGATTGCAATAAAACCCCATTAGAATTCTCTACAAACGTTGCTGCAGGAGAGAGTCGAATTTTTTTCATATTCATTCATCCATAAAAGTATCAGCCCTACTTTATTTATAGACAGTAAAAGTAGGGCGATACATCAAGTAATTTAAGCGACAAACACTATCGTCAATACAGCTTAAATTAGATTGTATACTCCCTTAATTCATGACATTAACAAGTACATAAGGTCACGGAACAAGGAACGCACTGATACCCCGTTGCACAAGGACTGCACTGATATCCCGTTGCGCAAGGACTGCACTGATAGCTCGCTGCGCAAGGACTACACTGATATCCCGTTGCACAAGGACTACACTGATATCCCGTTGCACAAGGACTACACTGATAGCTCGCGGCGCAAGGACTACACTGATATCCCGTTGCACAAGGACTACACTGATATCCCGTTGCACAAGGACTACACTGATATCCCGTTGCACAAGGACTACACTGATATCCCGTTGCACAAGGACTACACTGATATCCCGTTGCACAAGGACTACACTGATAGCTCGCGGCGCAAGGACTACACTGATATCCCGTTGCACATAACGTCACAATACATGGAACGCACAAGGCACAAGGGTTGTTTCCGTAATTCGTCGCACATAACGTCACTGGGCATGGAGCGCATAAAGCGTATGGATTATTTCCATAACTCGTCGCGCACAAAGACACAATACATGGCAAACATTGGCTTAGCGCACAAGTCACACATTGGCTTGGCGCACAAGTTACGCATTGGCTTGGCGCACAAGTTACACATTGGCTTGGCGCACAAGTTACGCATTGGCTTGGCGCACAAGTTACGCATTGGCTTGGCGCACAAGTTACACATTGGCTTGGCGCACAAGTTACACATTGGCTTGGCGCACAAGTTACGCATTGGCTTGACGCACAAGTTACGCATTGAGCAGACGCACAGGTGACACAGTGTGTCGTAGGGGCATAGGTGACGCATTGGGCTGGTGTGCATAATGCGCAGAAGTTAATCACACAGGGAACGCAATAATACACAGGCGACGGCTCGCATTTTTGCGTAGCAGAGCAAGTTAAGCACTGCGCTGGCGCGCATACTACACAGCAGTATAGGTTATAAGACGATCCAGTGTCACAGGTCTCACATTTAACAACCCCTCCTAAAGGCTGACAATTTTTCTCCAACTCTTCAATTTTTGACGTTAATGCAGTTAACTGAATTTGCAAATCTTTTATGGTTACTTCACTCATATCCTTGTCCTTTTAAAATAATAGATACAGATGATTTCATTATTCTCAGGTTTTATTATCCTGAGATTTTTATGCCATATAATCAGAACTACTTAACAACCTACTACTCTGACCATAAGTATAAAACTTTATTACACGCAGTTTATTAACATACTTTATAAAGTGTATTAGCCGTTACGTGAGGGAATAAATACTCATTCTTTTTGGTACTAAGGGCTGGAAAAGAAAGGGTAATATTTTGTGAGTATTGTAATTGCAAAAAGCCACTCGCTAACTCTTCGATCCAAATCGTATTCGTATATTTGCTTACATCGGCATGTTCCCTAATAAAAGGCACATTACTGACCTCACCATTATTATCGCTATTCACTTCAATTACATGAGTTTGTACAATAGGGTTATGTGGAGTGATATTGCTTAATGCTTTTTGCAATACAATATTCGGGTTAACATTTGGGTTTTCTGGAATATTAGGCCCATATACAGCGTTAAATTCACTAGGGGTATTGATTGGAAGAGCATTTTCATTTTCTATGGTAGGAGCACCATCAATAATTCGGCAGCCTCCCAATGCCAAAATCGAATTCCCATGGGGAACAGAAATTTGTTTAAGCACAGAGGTATCAGGATTTTGTGGTAAAATTGGATTAGGCGCTGGTGGGCTTGGGATATTTGGCTTTGTATTCAGTATACCTTGGCCTTGTGGCCCCTTGATAAAATGCGACCATGAACCATTTTCAGCATGAACCAGTTTGTCACGTTGTTCGCCTTCAGCAAAAAAGACGCGCTGTTCATAAAATATCGTATATGAGTCTTGTTCCTCAACACCGCCCCGATTGGCAACTTTGCCTAAAATGGCACTAAAGGTAACCACTTCGTAATAATAAAAGTTTTTGACGATAAAGCCATTTGATGCCGTGGCTTGTGGAATCGGCATAACATTGTAGCCACTAAATCGATTACTTACCCAAGTACCAATTAATTTTCTGAGTGGCCCTAATTTCGCTAATTGCTCGGCGTCATTATCACCACCTCCAGGCGCGAGCAAAGGAATATTATAATCTGGAACAAAGGGGGAAGCGCTTTGATTCACTCCATTTTGCGGCGTTTCAGTCTGATGAAAAGGGCAGCGAGAAGCCCCCTTTAGATGATCATTTATGCTCATTTTTTTAGTCCTTTTTAAGTCCATGAAATAACATTTTCCATGTGATAAAAAACTAAACCATTTTTTAGAAGATAGAAATTACACCGGATTACACTAGACGGATTTCAATCTCTTGCTGGGGGGTATCAGATAAGCACATATAGTCGATGTGTAGGGCAGAAGAATCTATACCAATAAAAAAGCCATTCAAAACAATCGAATGGCTTTTTTATTAATGATTGTCCCGTCCTGAAATAGGTTTACACCTAGGAAACCTATTATGGTGGTATCAGTAACCTAAATCGTAATACGGTGAAGCGATATCAGAATATCTTTTATAACGTATCCATCACCCCACCATCGACGCGGAGGCTGGCGCCCGTTGTGGCAGATGATAGATCAGAACACACATAAACAATCATATTCGCCACTTCTTCCACCGATGCCATGCGTTGAATAATCGAGCTGGGGCGAGCTTGCATGACAAAATCCGCCGCCACTTCATTAATGGATTTACCACTTTCTTTTGCTGGGCCCGATAACATGTTTTCTACCCCGTCCGACATAGTCGGGCCGGGTAAAATAGAGTTTACCGTCACCCCTGTACCCGCTAGACGCTTCGCCAAACCACGGGCAAAGGACACATCGGCGGTTTTGGTAACGCCATAATGGATCATGTCATAAGGAATATTAAAGGCCGATTCAGAAGCCAGTATCACGATTCGCCCCCAGCCTTTTTTCATCATAGCGGGAGCAAACGCACGGGAAAGACGCACAGCGCTCATCACATTGACTTGCCAGTATTCGTCCCAAACCTCATCATCGGTTTCGAAAAAGTCTTTCATCCCAAAAATACCGGCATTATTGACCAGAATATCCACATCACCTGCAGCCTCGACCAGAGCTTGGCAGCCTTCACTAGAACCAAGATCCGCCGCAATACCTCGGGTATTTCCACCCAAGCGCTGTACCGCTTGCTGTGTTTTCTCTTCGGACCGTCCATTAACGATCACCGTCGCGCCAGATTCCTGTAACAACTTAGCCGTGGCAAACCCAATCCCTTGAGTAGATCCCGTTACCAATGCCGTTTTACCTGTAAAATCAATCTTCATCATACTCTCCTTTGAATCTTTCCTTTGAACGGACCGGACTGAATGCTCAGCCCTAAAAGCCTCGCGCAACACCAGAGTGAAAGCAAGACACGCCCACGTAAGTGCACAGAAGATTCATTTTGGTATCATATTATAAGTGTCCTTAAAAAGAGCCGACACCAATGTTGTGAACATATGGCAGTCGAGTTAAAGTAACTCAAACTTTTGAGATGATTTTCTAATGGAAGTAAAGCAATTAACACTACACAACATTGGTCGGTTTGATAAGCTGGAAATACAATTAGCACCGCTCGACACCATTGATAGCAATGTAACCGTGTTTGTTGGCAATAATGGTTCAGGTAAAACCTCTATTTTAAAATCTCTAGCGACGTCATTAAGCTGGTTGGTTGCTCGTATTCAGAGTGAATCTGGCAACGGTAGTCAGATCCCAGAGCTCGTTATTAAAAATGGAAAAAATGCAGCGGCTATTGATTTAGATGTCCACGATTTCAAAAGTCATAAAGGCGATGAAAAAGGCAACTCTAATGATTCAAGTTACTTTCCTTGGCGAGTTGCGAAACCTCGTAAAGGACGTAAAGGGGAATTTAAAAGTGATTATTTAGGTGTCACAAAACTTGCCGATCATTATCGAACTCTGCTCTCAAGCGATGAAAAAACCTCTTTGCCTTTGATGGCTTTTTACTCAGTAGAACGGGTCGTTATCGATATACCATTAAAAATTAAAGATAAGCATACTTTTTTGCAATTAGATGGATATGATAAATCTTTAAGTCAAGGTGTCGATTTTAGAAGATTCTTCGAATGGTTTAGAGAAAGGGAAGACACAGAAAACGAGTTAAGTCTCCCCGATGAGGCTCTTGAGCAATTAAGGCTAGTCTTCGGTGATGATCAAGAAACATGGTCAAAACTAGCGGCTTACAGAGCATCAACAAAAGACAGACAATTAACAGCTGTACGTTCAGCCATCTATAATTTTATGCCTGAATTGTCTAATTTGAGAGTTAGGCGCAAGCCTCGACTTCATATGTCTGTGGACAAAAATAAAGAGACATTAGACGTTGCCCAATTGTCTCAAGGTGAAAAATCTTTAATGGCTCTCATTGGAGATATCGCAAGACGTTTGGCAGTGATGAACCCTAGCCTTGAAAACCCATTATTGGGTGATGGAATCGTTTTAATTGATGAAGTTGATATGCACCTTCACCCAAAATGGCAACGAACCTTAATAGACCAACTCACCAAGACCTTCCCTAACTGTCAGTTTGTTCTAACAACCCATTCACCCTTGGTTATCAGCGATAGCAAAAATGTACTAACTTATCTCATTAGTGAAGCTGATGTAACACGGCTACCTCCACTCTATGGTGAAGATGCAAATAGTATATTACTTGGTGTAATGGATACAGACATCCGCAACGCTAAAGTTCATTCGAGACTAAATGATTTACTTGATGCTATTCAAGAGATCAACAACGATGACTCACTTTTCAAAGCTAAACAGTTACTGACTACTCTTGAAGAAGATTTACCTACACAAAATATTGAAATAGCGAAAGCAAAAATACTCCTCCGTAAAAAGGAATTACGCCTTGAGAAAAATAGCTAAAAGAGTCGGCTACGAACCACCTAGTTTGACTCAATGGAAACGTAAAAATCCAAATAAGCGCTACCATCAAATGGATGATTCATTAAAGTGTAGAGAAGTAAGGCAGGATATTAGAACGGCGTGTACACAAGAGCAATTTTTTCTTTGCGCCTATTGTTGCCAAGCTATATCGGGAGGAAGTACCGATACAATGAATGAGCATGTTGTAGCAAGAGAACTTGACCCAAATAGAACACTAGATTTCACAAACATCGTTGCAAGCTGTAGAACACTTGGTCAATGTGATGATTCTCACCAATCCCAAGCATTACCTGTAACACCATTTATGGATGAGTGTGAAACGGAATTAAAGTTTAAAATAAGTGGTCGTGTTGAAGGACTTTCAGAGGATGCTATAACATCGATTAAAATTCTTAATTTAGGTGATGATGAAAAGAACAATAAAGCATTGATAGAAAGGCGAAAACGGTTTGTCGATGGAATTCTATGGAAAAATGGTATAGATCCAGATGATGGGTTAGACGACGATGAACTATTAAGTGACTTGATTGATAGCATGACCAAACCACATAATGGAAAACTAGTTCCATTTACACCTGTTGCGTTGAATATTTTAAGACAATGGATTGTTTAAGGAAGATATACATAGTCTTTCCTGAAGAAATCCTCAATCCATTGAAAACAAATAAAACAACGTCCATAAAAAGCGGTTAGAGCTTTCACTCTAACCGCTTTTTTAATCAGACTATAAGCCGAATGGTTATACGTCTAGATTGGCAACACTTAAGGCGTTGTCTTGGATAAAGTTACGACGCGGTTCTACTTCATCACCCATTAGGGTAGTGAACATTTGGTCGGCGGCGACGGCGTCGTCGATGGTAACACGCAACATACGACGGGCATCTGGGTCCATGGTGGTTTCCCAAAGCTGATCGGCGTTCATCTCACCCAATCCTTTATAGCGCTGTGTGGTTAAACCACGAGACGCTTCTTTCATCAGCCACGCCTTCATATCACTGATGGTGGATACTTTTTCGCGACGCTCACCCCGTTGAATGAAGGATTCTTCACCAAACAATTCCGCTACGGTTTCAGACATGGCGACAATACGTTTGTATTCAGGTGAGCTGAAGAAAGGCGCTTCAAAGCGATAACGGTTAGACACACCATGGGACATGATATCCACCACAGGCAAGAACAAGTTACGTTCAGTGTCTTTCTCAACAGAGAAATCAAAACGGAAGCCAGTACGAGCGTCCAATGGCATTTGGTTACGAATGGCTTCGACCCATTCCATGACCGTTGCTTCGTCGGTTAGATCCTCTTGAGTAAGTGCTTTACAGTACAGAAGCTTACCCATCACATCTTTTGGATACACACGAGCCAGACGATCAATATCGGCTTCAATTTTAATGTAATCACGCACCAGTTTAGTCAGGTGTTCACCTTGAATACCAGGTGCTTCTTCATTCACGTGCATGTGCGCGCCATCTAACGCCACTTCAATCAAGTATTGTTCCATGGCCGCTTCATCTTTGATGTATTGCTCTTGCTTACCACGTTTGATCTTAAACAAAGGTGGCTGGGCAATAAAGATATGACCACGTTCGATGATTTCTGGCATTTGACGGAAAAAGAAGGTCAACAGTAGGGTTCGAATGTGCGAACCATCCACGTCGGCATCGGTCATGATGACGATGCTGTGGTAGCGTAATTTATCAGCGTTAAATTCGTCGCGTCCAATACCACAACCCAAGGCGGTAATCAGAGTACCCACTTCGGCAGAGGACAACATTTTGTCAAAACGAGCTTTCTCAACGTTCAGAATTTTCCCTTTCAGAGGCAAAATCGCTTGAGTACGACGATCACGTCCTTGCTTGGCAGACCCTCCCGCAGAATCACCCTCCACTAGGTAGATTTCAGAAAGCGCTGGGTCTTTCTCTTGACAGTCTGCCAATTTTCCAGGCAAACCAGCAATGTCTAGGGCACCTTTACGGCGGGTCATATCACGAGCTCGACGCGCCGCTTCTCGGGCACGGGCGGCATCAATCATCTTGTTAACGATGATTTTCGCTTCGTTTGGCTTTTCAAGCAGGTATTCAGCAAAACGCTTACTCATTTCCTGTTCTACGGCGGTTTTCACCTCAGAAGACACCAATTTGTCCTTGGTCTGAGAAGAGAACTTCGGATCAGGTACTTTTACCGATACGATGGCGGTCAAGCCTTCACGGCTGTCGTCCCCAGTGGTGGCAACTTTTTGTTTCTTCGCCAGACCTTCAGATTCGATAAAGTTGTTCAAGGTACGCGTCAAAGCACCACGGAAGCCCGCTAAGTGAGTACCACCGTCACGTTGTGGGATGTTGTTGGTGTAACAATAGATGTTTTCTTGGAAACCTTCGTTCCACTGTAACGCCACTTCTACAGCGATGCCGTCTTCTAGGTCATCACGTTGGCAAATAAAGTGAAAGATGTCATTAATTGGTGTTTTATTGGTGTTCAAATGCTCAACAAAAGAACGTAGCCCACCTTCATAGTTAAAGAATTCTTCTTTACCCGTGCGCTCATCTTTCAATTTGATGGCTACTCCAGAGTTTAAGAAGGACAATTCACGCAGGCGTTTTGCCAAGATGTCATAGTGGAACAGGATATTAGTAAAGGTGTCGGCAGAGGGCTTAAAGTGAACCGTTGTGCCTTTGCCATCCGAGTCTCCAATGATCGCAAGAGGCGCTTGTGGCACACCATGCTTGTAATGTTGCTCGTAGACTTTGTCGTTTTTACGAATGGTTAACGTCAGTTCTTCGGATAGGGCGTTGACAACCGAAACCCCCACGCCGTGAAGACCACCCGATACCTTGTATGAGTTATCGTCAAACTTACCACCAGCATGGAGAACCGTCATGATAACTTCGGCAGCTGAGACGCCTTCTTCTTCGTGCATATCAACCGGAATACCACGACCATTGTCTGACACAGAAATCGATTCGTCCGGATGAATCAGTACCGTGATGGTGTCACAATGGCCTGCTAAGGCTTCATCGATGGAGTTATCAACCACTTCGAACACCATGTGGTGCAGACCCGTACCATCGTCCGTGTCACCGATGTACATACCGGGACGTTTACGAACGGCATCAAGCCCTTTGAGCACCTTGATACTGGACGAATCGTAATTATTTTCACTCATTTAACTCTCCTGAAAACCTTTGCTCGATAAGGACAATTCGCCGTTATTCATAGAAAAGTGACGAACGTCTGTGGTGTCGGCCCACGTAAAATCCGTGGTATCTGGCCCGACACTGGTAATAAAAATTTGACTGTTTAACGACTCCAACAAACGACACAATTTTTGTCGATGGTTGGCATCCAACTCTGCGGGTAAATCATCCACTAAAAACACCAGCGGCCGACCCATTTCGATCAGCAATTGCCCTTGGGCAATTTTCAGCGCTGAGACGACCAGCTTTTGTTGGCCACGGGAGAGGGTGTCTAAGGCATCCCCGCCAGCACTCTTCACACGTAAATCCGCTCTTTGTGGCCCAGAGTGGGTATAACCCAACTCAATATCGCGCTCACGCCCAGCTTCAACCGCCATTTGCAGCGTCTTTTGTGAATCCCAGCCTTGGTAGAACTGCAAACTCACAGCCAACTCGGCATTTAATACCGACAATACCTGCAAAAAGTACGGCGTTAAGCGCTCTACATAGGCTTTTCGCGACCCATTCACTTGCTCACCAAGACGGATTAATTCCTGATCGAAAGCCGCCAACAAACTAGGGGAGATTTTACCACGTCTGAGCAAGGTATTCCGCTGTTTTAATGCTTTTTGCCAACCTCGCCAAGCGCGAATAAAGCTCCCATCAAAATGGAACACACCCCAGTCAATAAATTGGCGTCGAACACTGGGGGATCCTTCTAATAATCGAAAGGCATCGGGGTTAATCAGCTGCACAGGAAGACGTTCTGCCAGTTCGATCACTGACTGTGCCCGTTCTCCTTGAATACGCACCTCAATTTGACCATCCCGATGGCGCTGTAAGCCAACGGGCGTAGGGCGGCCATGCTCATTGTGAAGTTGCGCAAATACCAGGCAAGAATCTTGCTCATGCTGAATATAGGTTTTGTGTTTATGACTACGAAAAGAGCGCCCAAACGAGAGCAGATGGATGGCTTCTAATACGGAAGTTTTGCCGCTGCCATTCTCACCAATAATAATATTCACCTGAGAAGAGGGCTCAAAACGCACACTCGCGAGGTTACGAACATGAGAGATGTCCAAACGAACCAGCGGCATAGGGCTAACCTAAATCAAAGAAAAGAGAACCCGCTTGCCTTGGCAAGCGGGTTTCAGTGCGAGGAATCACGGGGTGAATTACAAACGCATAGGCATCACAACGTATTGTGCTGCATGGCTTTGTGCTTCTTCGATCAAAGCACTGCTGGTGTTAGAGTCACTGAGTGACAAACGCACTTCTTGCGAATCTAACACGCCCAAAACGTCTAGCAAGTAACCCACATTGAAGCCGACTTCCAGTTTATCGCCCTGATATTGCACCAAGACGGACTCTTCCGCTTCTTCCTGCTCAGGGTTGTTTGCATATACTTGCAACATGCCATTCGATAAAATCAAACGCACACCACGGTATTTTTCATTCGACAAAATCGAGGCACGCAAGAAGACTTGACGCAATTCCGAACGATCAGCAATAACAATTTTTTCGTTCTTTTGTGGAATAACCCGATGATAATCTGGAAACTTGCCATCAACCAATTTCGAAGTGAAAACGTATTCCGCCACACGAGCGCGAATGTGGTTGGTACCAATTGTTAATTCAACCGTGTCGTCGCTGTCGTTTAGCAAACGGTTCAATTCCAACACGCCTTTACGAGGTACGATCACTTGAGTGAGATCGCCACTGACTTGAGCATCTTCTACCGCCGTTGCCAGGCGGTGACCGTCGGTTGAGACCGCACGAAGCTGACCATCTGCCACTTCAAACAACATGCCGTTTAAGTAATAACGTACATCTTGGTTGGCCATGGCGAATCCGGTACGCTCAATCAAACGACGTACTTTATTTTGCGCCACAGAAACGGTCAATTCACCTTGCATGTCTTTAATGTTCGGGAATTCATCGGCAGGTAACGTGGACAAGCTAAAGCGAGAACGGCCCGAACGAATGACGGCTTTTTGATCATCCAAAGTAAATTCAATCACCGCACTATCGGGCAAGCTCTTACAAATGTCCATTAGCTTACGAGCCGGTACGGTAATGCGACCTTCTTCACACTCATCTAAGGTCACATGACCAATCAATTCTACTTCCGAGTCAGAGCCAGTCAGCGTCAATGTTTGATCTTTGACTTCGACCAACACATTGGCCAAAACAGGCATAGTCTGTTTGCGCTCTACAACGCCTGCCACCAGTTGGAGTGGCTTAAGAAGTGTCTCTCGGACAACTGAAAATTTCATTATTTTCCCCGTTAAATCAAAGTCTTAGACCATCAGGTCGTCAAAATTCGCATCAATTGTTTGTAGTCTTCACGGATATCCGAATCCGTGTCTTGAAGTTCTTTGATCTTACGAATCGCGTGCAGTGCTGTCGTATGATCGCGACCACCAAAGGCATCGCCAATTTCTGGCAGACTATGGTTTGTCAGTTCTTTCGCTAAAGACATGGCCACCTGACGAGGACGGGCCACAGACCGGCTGCGACGTTTTGACAACAAATCGCTGATTTTGATCTTGTAGTACTCAGCCACGATGCGTTGGATATTATCAATGTTCACCAACTTGTCTTGCAAGGCCAAAAGATCTTTTAATGACTCTCTTACAAAATCCGGCGTAATCGCTCGCCCCGTAAAATGCGAGTTGGCAATGACACGTTTTAATGCGCCTTCTAATTCTCGCACATTAGAACGAATCTTCTGAGCGATAAAGAAAGCCGACTCGTAAGATAACTTCACGCCGCTTTCGTCCGCTTTACGCATCAAAATCGCCACACGCGTTTCTAATTCTGGTGGTTCAATCGCCACCGTCAATCCCCAGCCAAAACGGGACTTAAGACGATCTTCTAACCCTTGAATCTCTTTTGGATAACGGTCACAGGTGAGTATCATCTGTTGCCCCCCTTCCAATAAGGCATTAAAGGTGTGGAAAAACTCTTCTTGAGTACGATCTTTACCCGCAAAAAACTGAATATCGTCAATCAGTAACGCATCGACCGAGCGATAATAGCGCTTAAAGTCGTTAATAGCGTTCAGCTGTAATGCCTTAACCATATCCGCCACAAACCGCTCTGAATGCAGATACACAACCTTCGCATTCGGATTGTGGTGCATTAACTTGGTTCCCACCGCTTGCATTAAGTGGGTTTTACCCAAACCAACCCCCCCGTATATAAAGAGGGGGTTATAGGCTCCACCAGGGTTTTCAGCGACTTGTAACGCGGCCGCATGAGCCAATTGGTTGGATTTCCCTTCAACGAAGTTGTCAAAGGTAAAAGAGTTATTCAGATTCGCCCCGTGATTGATACCGCCTTCTACTTCCACTTTTCGATTAGGAGGAGTAAGGGGTAACTGGCCTTGCTCGTAAGGCTCTAAGTCACTTTCACGTAAGCCTGTATCCGATAAGGTTAGCGGCGCTTCAAATTCCAAATCCGCATGTTGACTCTGTTCCCCATCCATCAAACCAAAACCTGGACGATAGCCAGACTCATTAGCCACATCATTATTTAACGGACTGGAAACGGGTTCAACAGGGGTAGGAGGGGGCGGAGGAGCTTGATTCGCCTGAGCGAAGTTTTGTTCTTTTACGGCAAAGCGTAAAGTTGCCGCAGGATCACTCCCAGCAAACTCGGATAAGAGCTCTTTAATACGCGTTTGATATTTGTTACTCACCCAATCCAACACAAAACGATTCGGCGCGCGAAGGCATAATTCCCCATTAGGCGTCATTTCTGCCTGCAATGGACGAATCCAAGTATTGAACTGCGATGTGGAAAACTCCTCCTGCAAGCGCTGCAGACAAAGATTCCAATGCTCCAAAGACACTGTAGGCGTACTCCCTGATTGAGTGACAGATAAGAAGCGGATTTTACCTTTCTCACCGCAAGTTATCCACATATAAATAGAAAAAAATCCAAAAACCCCTAAGAGACATCATCATTGTTGATAACAGTCAAGGTTATGCACACCTGTAGGTAAACCACTTTTGATGTGCATAAAACAACTACTTATACACATATTAACCGCACCTTGTCTGAAAGGTTTTGCACAATACAAAATGTTAGTAACTTTTTGATATTTATACACATAACTGAATTTTATACACCCTTTGTGAATAACTTTTTAAGGAAAAAATATTTTTATCCACTAAAGATGTACAAGCTTGTGAGTAAAAGGTTAATCAAATGTGTGGTTAATTTTTTAACAATAGATGATGAGTAGTCATTGAATTCATTGGCGAAAGGCTCTAAAATCCGCGCCCTGATTTCGTATCAATTGTCGAGGCTTGGCGAATGCTAACCCTCAAAACTCAAACACTGCATTCAGTGAGAGAATTAACATGAAAAGAACTTTTCAACCTAGCGTTCTAAAACGCAAACGCAACCATGGTTTCCGTGCTCGTATGGCGACTAAAGGCGGACGTCAAGTGATTGCTCGTCGTCGTGCTCGTGGTCGTAAGGCTCTAAGCGCATAAGCACGCTGATGACCGAATATTGTTTTCCTCGGCATGTCAGATTACTGAATGCCGAGGATTATCAATCCGTCTTTAACGACACCTCCTCCAAAGTCTTCGCAGGCGAATTCCTTTTATTGGCACGTAAACGAAAAGATGATCAAGCTCGCTTGGGTCTGATTGTGGCCAAAAAAACGGATAAACGTGCGGTAGGCCGGAATCGTATCAAGCGTTTGGTACGCGATTCCTTTCGCCATAACCAAACCTTATTAGCCGGTATGGATATCATCTTTTTATCTCGTCAGGGAATCAAAGAGTTAGATAACCCAACGCTGCATAAACGCTTAGCTAAAGCTTGGGATCAATTGGCGAAGAAGTCGAAAAAAACGACCTCAAACCAAAAACGCACGCACTCAACACAGAAATAAGCTGAAAAAACCGTCAAAGGCTGGTTTAATAGCGCGTGTTTTTTAAAAGGGTTCTGCGAACCCATTGTCCAACCAAACAAATTAGTTGAATACCATGGATTTCAGACGTTACTTTTTATGGGGTGCGCTTTTTATCACTGGCTATCTACTGTTTTTACAGTGGAACCACGATTATGGTCCTCAGTCCAAGCAAAGCGCAGCTCAAACAACTCAGCAAACCGCTGAAACAATCAAGCAATCAGAATCAGAAACTGATTTACCAGACGCTCACCACAATGCGAATGCGGCCAGTAGCAAAATACCTGACAATGTAACGAAAGTTGCACCCGGTAAGCTCATCCACATTACAACGGATACGCTAAGTGTCGATATTAACCCTGTTGGTGGTGATATAGTCGGTGCTGCACTGCCAAAATACACAAAAGTCTTGGGCAAACCCGCTCCTTTTGTGATTCTTGAAGACACAGCCGCACATGTCTACGTCACACAAAGTGGTTTGATCGGACCTAATGGACCTGATGCCTCATCGAAAGGACGTCCTGTTTATACAACAGAGAAAACGTCTTATACCCTTGAAAAAGGCCAAGACGCTTTAAATGTGAACCTTTACTACACGGGTGCGAACGGAGTGAAATACACCAAGACCTTCCGTTTCACCAGAGGTAACTATCGCATTAAAGAGATGATGACCATTGATAACACCACGAACAAAGTATGGCGTGGTAATCTATTTGGCCAGATCAAACGCGATAATTCACCGGATCCAAGTCAATCCACTAATATGGGCCTACACCCATACTTAGGCGGCGCCATTTCTGATAACGATACCAAATACAGCAAAATCTCTTTCGACAAAATGAAAGAAGAGCCTGTCAAAGTATCTGCAGATAAAGGCTGGGTAGCGCTGTTACAACACTACTTTGTGACCGCATGGGTACCTGAACAAGGTCAAAACTTCACTCTGCAAGCACGTACCAATGGGGACTTTAACCTGATCGGTTTTGTTGGCCCACGGGTTGACGTCGAACCAGGCAAAAAAGCAACATTAAGCTCCACCTTCTATGTTGGGCCTAAGCTTGAAAAACACCTTGAAGCAACCGCGCCAAACCTTGATCTGACAGTTGATTACGGCTGGTTATGGTTCTTAGCAAAACCGATCTTTAGTCTGTTGTCCTTTATCCACTCCGTTGTGGGCAACTGGGGCTTCTCGATCATTCTTATCGTATGCTGTGTAAAATTGGTGTTCTTTAAACTGTCAGCAGCAAGTTACCGCTCCATGGCGAAAATGCGCAAATTTGCACCAGAAATCGCCAAGTTAAAAGAGCAGTACGGAGACGATCGTCAGAAGATGTCGCAAGCCATGATGGCGCTGTACAAAAAAGAGAAAATCAACCCATTGGGTGGTTGTTTGCCAATCTTAGTACAAATGCCAGTCTTCTTGTCTTTGTACTGGGTATTGATGGAATCGGTACAGCTACGTCATGCTCCGTTTATCTTCTGGATTCATGACTTATCTGTCATGGACCCATACTTTATCCTGCCAATTTTGATGGGTCTAAGTATGTTCGGTCAGCAAATGTTGAACCCAACACCGCCAGACCCAATGCAAGCGAAGATCATGAAGCTAATGCCAATTGCCTTTACCTTCTTCTTCTTGTGGTTCCCTGCGGGTCTTGTCCTTTACTGGGTGACCAACAACAGCTTGTCGATCTTGCAACAGTACATCATTACCAAGCGAATCGAACGAGAAGGTTAATCGACTCATTCGAAAAGCCATTGCACAAAAATGAGACAAAAAAGGCTTCCCTCGGGAGGCCTTTTTTACGTTTAGATTGCCATCACTCTACGGCTAATGGACAATGGCACTATCCTTATCTTTCCTATTTTCCGACGTAGACCGTACCGAGTTTTATTATGACCGACTTTCAATACGCCATTGACCAAGACACCATCGTAGCGCAAGCGACCGCACCAGGCCGTGGCGGCGTTGGCATCATTCGTTTATCCGGCCCCAAAAGCCTCAGTATTGCACAACAGATTGTCGGTTTTGCCCCGAAGCCTCGCTACGCCCATTACGTTCCCTTTAAAGATGCCCAGAACGAGCAACTTGACGAAGGCATCGCCTTATACTTTCCTGGGCCAAACTCCTTCACAGGCGAAGACGTTTTCGAATTACAAGGCCATGGCGGCCCTGTCATCATGGATATGCTATTAACTCACTGTGTCGCCTTGGGGGCCCGTCTTGCCCGTCCTGGAGAGTTCTCCGAACGTGCCTTTATGAACGATAAGATGGACTTAACCCAAGCCGAAGCCATTGCCGACCTGATCGACAGCTCCTCTAAACAAGCCGCTAAATGCGCGCTGCGTTCATTGCAAGGGGCGTTCTCAAAACGCGTAGACGAACTGGTGGAATCCTTGATTCATCTGCGTATTTACGTGGAAGCCGCCATCGATTTTCCCGAAGAAGAAATCGACTTTATCGGCGATGGTAAAGTCGCCAGCGAGCTGGCTGGCATTCAAGATCGCCTGCGTGATGTCTTAAAAGAAGCCAACCAAGGCGCTTTGATTCGTGAAGGGATGAGTGTGGTAATAGCAGGCCGTCCTAATGCAGGCAAATCCAGCTTACTTAACGCTTTGTCAGGCAAAGAATCTGCCATTGTAACCAGCATCGAAGGCACCACACGGGACGTACTAAGGGAGCATATTCATCTTGATGGCATGCCACTGCACATCATCGACACCGCCGGTCTTCGTGACAGCCCAGATGAAGTGGAACGCATTGGTATTCAACGCGCGTGGGATGAAATCAGCAAAGCCGATCGCATCCTCATGATGGTCGATAGCCAATCCATCGACAGCAAAGATCCTAACGAAATCTGGCCCGAATTCATGGAAAAGCTTGGCGATACAAAACACCTGACTTTAGTACGCAACAAAGTCGACTTAACCAAAGAAGCCACAGGAATGGAAATCGTCTCAGATGTCCCTGTGATCTCTCTATCAGCGAAAACAGGTGAGGGTGTCAGTGATCTAACAAACCACTTAAAAGCCGTTATGGGCTTCGACAGCACCAATGAAGGCGGGTTTATCGCCCGTCGTCGTCACATTGAAGCGCTTAACAAAGCTAACCGCTTCCTAGACGCTGGCAACGAACAACTTAACGGCTATGGAGCAGGGGAATTGCTAGCGGAAGACCTCAAAGAAGCCCAACAAGCCCTTAGCGAAATCACTGGAGCCTTCACCAGCGACGACCTTTTAGGACGTATTTTTGGGTCTTTCTGTATTGGGAAGTAGGATTGGTTATCCCCATTAGTGGCAGAAACATCCTCTAATGCAACGGGCTACAGCGAATAGACTTCAATAAAATTAATATAGTGAGACCTTTGCACGATGTCACGAGCGACGACAAAACGCGGCAAAAACAGACGAGAAAGCGGAGTTTATAGCTATAAATGAGCATTTTGAGCCTGTTTTTAACAAAGTATTGGCAAGCGCAGTAGTCGTGCTAAAGTCTCATAGTGCATAGTATGCAGGTTATATGTGCAACCTATGCCTCTTCCGCAATGATCCATCGCCTCCTATAGTGATTCTTTCTGCCAAATAAAGGAAAATCACTATGAAAGCTCAAGCAAAAACCCTTTTGATGATCGGTGCTTCCCGGGGCTTAGGTTATGCCATGGCCGAAGAGTTTGTATCCAAAAACTGGAATGTAATAGGTACAGTACGAGACAACAACAAACCGAGCTTATTGCATGACCTAGCCAATCGATATCCGGACCAAGTTAGGATCGAAACTTTGGATATTACCTCCCAGGAACAAATCCGTACCCTGCATGAACGCCTTGCTGGGCAAAGGCTAGACATGCTGTATTGCAATGCGGGCACGACCACTCAGGATCAGATGATTGCTATCGGCAAAGTCAGCACAGAAGAATTTAACCAAGTAATGTTGACCAATGTCCTAGGTCCCATGCGGGTTCTTGAAGCCTTTGACGATCTAGTGCTGACTAATGGCCTGATTGGTGTTATGTCTTCCGGACAAGGGAGTATCAGCAACAACCAAAAGGGTATGCGGGAAGTCTATCGAGCCAGTAAAGCCGCCCTTAATATGCTGGTGAAAAGCTTTGCCGTCCGGGAGCAGAACACAGCCAGATCCATAGTACTGATGGCCCCAGGCTGGATCCGTACCGGCCTAGGAGGCGATCAAGCCCCCTTTACTCTAGAAGAAACGGTGCCGGATATTGTCAATGTACTGCTCGCTCAGATCCATAAACCCGGACTAAAATATCTAGATAGATTTGGGAACAATGTGCCCTGGTAAAGCCTTGACGACTTAGCCCAATAAGGCGGGGTTATCGCCCGCCGTCGTCATGTCGAAGCGCTTAACCAAGCCAGTCGATTCCTAAAAGCAGGTAATGTACAACTTAACGGTGATGACATAAGAAAAACAAGCATGATCCACCATTTCATTGCTGTTGGATGATTTACGCAATGCAATGATCAAATAGAAAAGAAACCTAGGCTGACTATTAAACCCTCTGCCGTTGTTTTTCCCGATACAAGACATAAAGGGCTACGAAAGCCGCCGCAAAGCCTGAGGCAGCACCTATGCCTAGAGCCCAACGCGGGCCAAAGAGATGGGCTACGGATCCTACAAGAGGGCCGCCGACCACGGAGCTGCCAAGGGCAATACTGACTCGCAGAGCCATCATTCGCCCCCGCATACGGCGCTCTGTGCTCAGTTGTATTAAGCTCGTCACGGAGTTGGTGAAGGTGAGGGCGGAAATACCCGTAACGACTAACGCGGCGGCAAATAACCAGTAGTTCGGTGCCAGTGACGCCAGAAAGCAGCTAATGCCAAAGGCGAAGGCACTGCTTAATAACAGGGTGAAACGAGGTTTGTCTCGACGCGCGCTAAGCAAGGCCCCCGATACGGTGCCAATCGCCATAAAAGACATC
Organism: Marinomonas spartinae; assembly: GCF_900089775.1. Taxonomy (GTDB): domain Bacteria; phylum Pseudomonadota; class Gammaproteobacteria; order Pseudomonadales; family Marinomonadaceae; genus Marinomonas; species Marinomonas spartinae. The sequence continues at coordinate 218,966 of NZ_FLOB01000001.1, read as the reverse complement.
AGTAGTCCATAGCCTTGCGCACTGGAATGAAACTCGCTCACCGCCATGGTGGAAATAAAGATCGGAAAATTGAGCCCAAATGTCGCCACTAATAACAGCATTAGGAGAATGGCTTTCAGGTCTGGACGCTGCCACATATAGCGCAATCCTTCGCTAAAGCTACCTTTTACTCGCTTATCATCCGTCCCAGAATTCAATTCACTCACCCGTAAAAAGAACAATGACACTAACACCGCCAAGAAAGATACGCCGTTGATCACAAACGCCCAACCAGTATTAGTAGCTGCAATAATCAAACCTGAAATGGCAGGACCTATCATGCGCGCCGAGTTAAAGGAGGTGGAGTTAAGCGCTACGGCATTGTGGAGATCCTCTTCATTAACCACTTCCCCAACAAAAGAATGCCGTGCGGGCGCATCAAACGCCGCCGCAGAACCAAATAAAACGGCAAAAACATACACTTGCCACAATGTGATCAACCCCGTTAACGTCAGCACGCCCAACAGCAGAGATAACGAGCCCATGGTTAACTGAGTCACCATCAATAACTTACGTTTATTAAAGTAGTCCGCAGCCGAGCCAGTCCAAGGTAACAAGAGAATCTGTGGTCCGTATTGGCACGCCATCACCCAGCCAAGGGCGGATGCATCGTGTTTTGTCAGCTCCGTCAGCACCAGCCAATCTTGTGCCGTTCGCTGTATCCAAGTCCCACTGTTCGAGATAAGGGCGCCAATAAACCAAATCCGATAATTGACATTGCGAAGAGACCGGAACATACCGGTAAAAGGCGATTTCATAAAAGGTCAATTACATCCTGACTGATGCCAGTGTCACTGATGCGGAGAAAGGTCTTGATGACCAAAAGGAGACATCCTGCGCCAGATCCGCACGGTTTGCTGTTTGATGAGGTTATCTGTTAAAGGCCGCTACACGATGTTGTGAATAACGGCCTCTGGTAGATCAATATACAAAATAGACAGTGAAAGGATCAAGCCAAACGGTGTTTTAGCTCACAAAAAACACAGCCGTTAGTGGTGTTTTTTCGAGCGATACAGTCGAGCCAATGCATAACCCAAGCAACTCAAGGAAGTAATCGTAAAGCTCACAGGCCAATTACTATAATAAGAAATAGTAATACCGCCTAGCCCATACACTAACGCCAATACGGCACTCAAAATTAACCCTTGTTTTAAGTGGGAGCTTAACTGCAGCGCGGCGGCGCCCGGGGCGATCATTAGGGTAAAGACCAACAAGGCACCAACAATTTGGCTACAGGCGGCAGTTACTAGAGCACAAATAATAAAGAATACAATGCTGTAACGACCAACAGAATAACCTCGGCTTTCAGCAATATCGGGCTGTAAGGTGGTCAGCAATAAAGGGCGCGCCAACAGTAAAAAAGCCATTCCACATAACACACTGAGTATCGCCAAGCGAATCACCATGCTATGACTGACGGCCAGTATATTACCAAATAGTAGGCTACTGGCTTGGGTCGCGAATTGCGTATAAAAGTGCAAGGCCAATAAGCCAATCCCCAATGCCATCGTGAGAACAATACCGATAACAACATCTCTATGTTCTAAACGGTTACCCAGATAACCAATGGCCACTCCCCCCATCACCGTGGCAATCAGCGCCCCTGAAAAAGGGGTGACACCCAAGAAAATGGAGGCACTGGCACCAGTGAAGCCAAGGTGCGCCAAGGCGTGACCGGCAAAGCTTTGACCTCGTAACACTAAGAAGTAACCGATAGGCCCAGCCAACAAAGAAATAACAATGGTGGCTAACCATGCGTTTTGCATGAATGAGTATTCAAACATATAAATCAGAATCCGGATGGGCAATTAAATGTTGGCGACCATGATGCACCACCACATCAAGGTGACAATGGTACAGTTCACTTAAGGTTTGGCTGGTGAGGAGTTCTGTGGCCTTTCCTTGTCGTAACTTCTGCTCATGAATCAACAAAACTTCTGTAAAGTGGTTAATAAAAGGGTTCAGTTCATGAGTAGAACAAATGATGGTCATACCAAGATGTTGTTGTAAGTGGAGAATCAGTTCCACCAATTGGTATTGCCGACTTGGGTCAAGACCCACCAGCGGTTCATCCAGTAATAATAACTTTGGCTCATTCAGTAGGGCTTGTGCCAGCATTAAACGCTGGTATTCCCCGCCTGATAGAGTATCCATAGGCTGGGAGGCAATCTTTTGTGCATTGACTTGGTCAATGGCATTGTCGATGCGTCGTTGCCATTCTTTAGCGCTTATACTCCGTGGCCGCCAAGTTTGAAACAGGGACTGTGCGCATAACGCGAGTCGGCTGCTTTGGGCTTTGAGCTGGGGTAGATAACTAATGGACGAGGAGCCTCGTTTACAGGGAGCATCCAAAATATTCAAAGTGGTGTACTGTGCTTTTTGCAGCCCTAGGAGAGTGCGTAAAAAAGTCGTCTTACCCACGCCATTACCACCCAGTAAACCGACAAAAGCACCTTCTTCTATGGCAAGCTCATCACATTCAAACAGCAAACGCGAACCTAAGCTGACGCTTAGATCCGCTGCAGAAATAATCAATTTTGTCATTTATTTCTCAAGTACGTTTTGCACTCCAGTCAACTCTTGATTAATCCAGTTTTGATAGTGAGTGCCTTTAGGCATAGTTTCAGTGGCGCCAACAATAGCAACTTTATGTTTTTCCGCAAGCGCCTTTAACTGATCTGTCATAGGGTCTGTTACTTGATTATTATAAAGTAAGAAAGCCACTTTGTGTTCAGTCAGATCGTTGTGTAGGGCTTTTATTTGACTCGCAGATGGGTCGGTATCGTTCATGACAGCCATTTGGAACCCAAGGTTACGCACTTTAAAGCCCAATTCTGCGAACATGTAGCCAAATACCGGCTCAGTCGCGGTTACTTCTGTTCCCGCGTATTTTTGACGCAAGGTATCAATACGCTTCCAAATAGGGTGCATAGATTTAACAAACGCTTGCCAGTTATGCTGATAGGCGGCTTTGTGGGCAGGATCCAGTTGGCTAAGCTCCTGTTTGATGGCTAAAGACAGCAGCAACATGGTGTGTGGATCATACCAGATATGTGGGTTATCCCCATCTTCATGACCTGTCATACTGGCCACATCAATTTTGACTAACTTGTCATGGCCCGCCAGTAGTTTAGCCATCCAGTCATCGTAGCCAATGCCACTGTAAATCGCGATCTTCGCATCGGAAATTGAACGGGCAACTTTCGGGCTCACTTCGAAAAGATGTGGATTAACATCCGGATTCGAAATAATGCTTGAAACTTCGACATGATCGCCGCCAACTTGCTTAGCAACATCTGCATAAAAATTTTCTGCGGCAACAATATGAATAGGGGCAGCAAGGGCATAACTGCTAACCAAACAAACACTTAGCGCAAACACACCCGATACCAGACGGCTCAGTGACATGACTCTCTCCTAGCAAATAGTTTGTAAAAAAACCTAATACATCAATATTTGTTAGGTTATAACATAATGATACGGTTTAGTGAACTGTTTTAGTTACTAAAGATCCACATGAAGTTACTAAATAACAACAAACCATTACTGAAGAGCAGCATGAAAAAGACTCAGGCAGTCTCTTTAAGAGCATTCATATTTGCCCTTAATTATGTGATGGTTCCATCGACATACTGTTCATTCTTATGTAAATAAAGGTAAAAAATATTGTTGATATTTGTATAATCCATACACTGTTTTTTTAAGGATAATTGGGATTGTCACGATAGGAACGAGACCCAGCTCAATAATCTAACCTACCTGATAGTTAAGAATCATCATAACATGGCTGTTTAATAGAAAATGACAACTCGTTCTAGCATCAAATTTCGACTCTTTTTAACGCTCCTGGCCGCCATCGTAATGGCAGGAGGTTGGTATGGCTGGCACTATTTCCAAACACCGGAGAAAACGGCTAAAGCGCGCCATCATTTTGGTGGCAATAGAACCACACCAGTTTACGCAGGTGTGGCAAAACAGGCCGATGTCGCCGTATATTTAAATGCCTTGGGCACTGTGAAAGCCAATGCATCGGTAACGGTCACCAGTCGAGTTACCGGTGAGCTAAGACAGGTTTATTTTAAAGAAGGCCAATACGTTAAAAAGGGTGAGCTCATTGCGCAAATTGATGATCGCAGCTATCAAGCAACCTTAGCTCAAAACAAAGGTGCCTTGGCACAGAACGAAGCCCTATTACACAACGCCAAAACCACCTTGGCGCGTTATCAAAAGCTTGCTAAAGAAAATTCTATTTCGGTACAAGATGTACAGGAACAAATGGCTACGGTTGGTCAATATGAAGGCATTGTCGCCTCCGCTAAAGCGCAAATAACGTCAGCGAAACTGAATATTGCATACGCAAAAATTAAGGCTCCTATTAGCGGCTATATTGGCCTATTAGAAGTAGATCAAGGTAACTTGATCAGCAGTGACTCTACCGCCATCACCACCATCACACAAACCAACCCGATCACTGCGACTTTCAGTATTCCTCAACAACATCTACAAGAAGTGTTACAAGGATTACGTCACCATCAAGTGTTTCCTGTCACCTTATATGACCAAACAGGTGCCAAGAAGTTAGCAACAGGCAAGCTGACCAACATCAGCAATAGCATTGACGGTGATACAGGGACAATCAAATTAAAAGCACTTTTCAGCAATGCAAAGGAAGCCCTTTATCCCAACCAGTTTGTGAATGTTCGCTTACAGGTTAAAGAGCTAAAACACGCCATTGTCATTCCTAAAGCAGCATTACAACTCAATGATAATGGCGACTTTGTATTTGTCATTGGCCCTGATAACAAGGTGAAAAAACACATAGTGGAAGCAGGGCCCGTTGATGGTGTGGATCGAGTGGTGATTCTATCTGGCATTAAAGTGGGTGATAAAGTCGTCACAACAAGTATCGATAATTTAAGAGATGGCAGTACAGTAAAAATTATCGCACCAAACAAGGATGTTCAATGAACCCATCTCGTCTCTTTATTGAGCGACCGGTTGCCACCATCCTATTGATGGTTGGGGTGTTACTATCGGGCTTGTTCGCGTATACCTTGTTGCCGGTTTCGGCATTGCCGGAAGTAGACTATCCCACCATTCAAGTCAAAACCTTATACCCAGGTGCCAGCCCAGAAGTGATGGCGATTTCAGTGACAGCGCCCTTAGAGCGCCAACTAGGGGAAATGTCCGGTCTCAGTCAGATGTATTCCACCAGCTCAGGCGGCGCCTCGCTCATCACGTTAAAGTTCAACCTATCGCTGCCTTTGGATGTGGCCGAGCAAGAAGTCCAAGCGGCAATCAACTCAGCCAACGCTCTCTTACCCAGAGATTTACCCTATCCGCCTACTTACAAAAAAGTGAACCCCGCAGATGGTTCCGTACTAACGATTGCCGCCACTTCCGACACGCTACCGTTAACCAAGGTACAGGATTGGATTAATTCCCGAGTGGCCCTGAAGTTGTCACAAGTTTCTGGGGTTGGATTGGTCACCTTGGCTGGTGGCCATCAAGCGGCGATTCGTATTCAAGCAAATTCTAAAGCCTTAGCCGCTCACCAGCTCACTCTGGAGGACATCTACACACTGATTAACGCCAGCAATGTGAATGGCTCAAAAGGGGGCTTTAATGGCAAATACCATTCCATCAGCATTGATGCCAATGACCAATTACGGGATGCCAATGAATACGCTAACCTCATTTTAAAGTACGAAAATGGTGCCCCCTTGCGCTTAAAAGACGTTGCCAAGGTCATTTCCGGTAGTGAAAACCAATATATATCGGCCACAGCAAATGGTAAGCCCGCCATCCTTATTCAAGTGAAACGTCAGCCAGGGGCCAATGTCATCGAGGTGGTGGATAGTATTAAACGCCGCTTACCAGCACTGCAAGCATTGCTGCCTGGCAGCATTAAACTGTCGATTTTATCTGATCGCACACAAACCATTCGCTCATCGATCCATGACGTGACATTCGAGTTAATGTTGTCCATTGCTTTGGTGGTGATGGTGACGTTTTTGTTCTTGCGCAATCTCGCGGCCACATTGATTCCCAGTATTGCGGTACCTTTGTCGTTAATTGGTACCTTTGGCGTCATGTATTTGGCAGGCTTTAGTGTTAACAATTTAAGCTTGATGGCTCTGACTATCGCAACGGGCTTTGTTATCGATGATGCCATTGTGGTGGTGGAGAATATTTCACGACACCTAGAAGAAGGTGAGTCCCCCTTTCAAGCTGCGCTCAAAGGCTCAAAGCAAATCGCTTTTACGATTATTTCGTTAACCTTTTCTCTAATTGCCGTACTGATTCCGCTACTTTTTATGAGCGATGTAGTCGGCCGACTGTTCCGTGAATTTGCCATCACCTTGTCGGTCTCTATCTTGGTATCGATGATCGTTTCTTTGACCTTAACCCCCATGCTGTGTGCTTATTTGCTTCGCCGCATACCAGAAGAAAAGCAAAGCCGCTTCTATAAAAAGGGGGGGCAAGTCTTTGATCACATTGTCTCTCTTTACAATGGCTACTTAACCAAGGTATTGAATCATCAAACAACCGCTTTATTGGCAATTGTTGGTATCTTGCTGCTCACCATAGGGCTCTACATTGCCCTCCCCAAGGGCTTTTTCCCCGATCAGGATACTGGCACGATCCGAGGCATTACCATCGCCTCGGATAGCGTCTCTTTTACGGAAATGGGTAAGCGTCAAGAAAGAGTCGTTAAGCGGCTGTTAAAAGATCCTGATATACAAAGCATTACTTCCAGTATTGGTGTAGACGGACAGAATGAAACCTTAAACCAAGGAAGGTTACAGATTAACTTAAAGCCCTTTGATGAGCGTAGTGACCGAGCCCCAGCCATTATTAAACGACTGAATCAAGAAGTCGCCGATATACCAGGCATAGCACTGTATTTGCAATCGCAACAAGACTTAACCGTGGACGATCAGGTCACCCCCAGCCAATATCAAATGACATTGGACGATACGGACAGTCGACAATTAGCTACTTGGACACCAAAATTGGTCGATGCTTTAAAAGAGCAACCCGCTTTAACCAAGGTTGTCAGTAACTTACAAGACCAAGGTCTCGTGAGTTATGTCACCATCCATCGTGATGTGGCGGCACGCTATGGCATCACCGTCGCGGATGTGGACACGGCCTTATATAACGCGTTTGGACAGCGTCTGATTTCAACGATCTTTACCCAATCTAACCAATACCGTGTTGTCTTGGAAGTACCGGCCAATAAAGATCAAGCCGTCTCGACCTTGAATGATATTTATCTGGCCGGTAAATCCATCACAGGTTCTGGGGCTACCCCCATGGTGCGGTTAACCGATGTGGCCACTATCAGCCAAAGAACAGGCTCATTGATGAAAGCTCGGCTTGACCAGATTCCGGCGGTGACACTGTCGTTTGATGTGGCCGATGGTTATTCCATAGAACAAGCCCAGCACGTCATAAGTAACACCATTCGCAAGATAAAACTACCCAACAGCATTACCCTAAAATACCAAGGTTCCGCCGCTGCTTTTAGTCACTCAACGAAAAATACCTTATGGTTGATTCTCGCCTCTTTGCTGACCATGTATGTGGTGCTAGGCATTCTTTATGAGAGTTTTATTCATCCGATCACCATTCTATCCACACTGCCGACAGCCGCCGTCGGTGCCTTTTTGGCTTTATTGATGAATGGGACGGAATTCAGTTTGATAGCCTTAATCGGCGTCATCTTGCTGATTGGTATTGTGAAGAAGAACGCCATTATGATGATTGATTTTGCCTTGGAAGCAGAAAAAACACAGCATCTGAGCCCTCGTGATGCCATTCATCAAGCCTGTTTGTTACGTTTTCGTCCCATTTTAATGACGACTATGGCGGCCTTATTTGGCGCCTTACCATTAATGTTAGCCCAAGGCTCGGGTGCAGAGCTACGCCAGCCAATGGGGTTGGTTATCGTTGGCGGGCTGATTTTAAGTCAATTGCTGACATTATTTTCTACCCCCGTCATCTACCTGTTCTTTGATCGACTCTTAAGACGTCGTCGGCAACGAGCACAACGATGAACCTTTCAAAGACATTTATTTTTCGTCCGGTCGCAACATGGTTAATCACCATGGCATTAATGTTATTGGGCGTTCTAGGCTTTCAATGGTTGCCTGTATCCAGTCTGCCCGCCATGTCGATTCCAATTATTGTGGTTAATGCACATGTCTCCGGTGCTAGCCCGGAAACCATGGCAGCAACGGTTGCCACGCCACTGGAGCGAGCATTAGGACAAATTTCAGGGGTCAATGAGATGACCTCATCCAGTGCGTTAGGCTCGACCTCGATCGTGCTTGTGTTTGATGACAATCGCGATATAAATGGTGCTGCAAGAGATGTCCAAGCAGCCATCAATGCCTCTCAAAGCCTATTACCCAGTGCTATGACCTCCTTGCCGACCTACCGTAAAATCAATCCGGCGGCGGCGCCTATTTTAATGATGTCACTGACTTCAAAATCGATTCCTGCCAGTGTCATGTATGATTTTGCTACCAATCAGTTAGAACCTCGGATCGCACAAGTCGATGGTGTAGGAGAGGTAGCGCTATCAGGCAGCTCTTCACCAGCGGTGCGCATCAGCCTCCACCCACAAGCCTTGACCCATTATGGCATTTCCTTGGATGCTGTTCGTAAAGCCATTGTGGCTGCAACCAACCATGGACCCAAGGGCGTGATTCAAAGCGATAAACACACCTTAATGGTCAATAGCAATGGTCAATTACTGCACGCCAAGGCGTTTAAAAACATCGTTATTCACTATCAAAATGGGGCCGCCATCCATTTATCCGATGTTGCGGAGGTGAAAGAAGGGGTAGAAAACCCGTACAACGTCGCCTACTACAATAATCAGCCTTCCGTGAATATTCGTGTCACCCTCGCTTCCGGCAAGAACATGCTGTCCACCATTGATGGCATCAAAGCGCAAATGCCCGTATTTAAAAAGCTGCTTCCAACCGGTGCGCAATTGCACATTACTTTAGACCGTTCTCCTATGATACGTTCCGCCTTGCATGAAACGGAACGTACCTTACTAATTGCCATGGCTCTAGTCATCGCTGTGGTATTCGTCTTTTTACGTAATGGTCGAGCCTTGTTTATTCCGGCAATGGCATTACCTGTGTCTTTATTGGGAACCTTTGCCGTGATGTACCTGCTTGGGTACAGTTTAGATAATTTTTCATTGATGGCTCTTATCGTCTCCACAGGCTTCGTCGTGGACGATGCCATTGTGGTGTTGGAGAATATATCCCGACACTTGGAAGAGGGCTATGGGCCTGTCAGAGCCTCTTTACGAGGCGCAAAGGAAGTCGGCTTTACCGTGCTCGCGATGACCGTCTCTTTGGTGGCGGTGTTTATTCCATTGCTCTTTATGGGCGATATTATTGGTCAGCTACTACGAGAGTTCGCCGTCACCTTAACGGTGTCACTGTTGATCTCAATGCTGGTCTCCGTGACACTCACGCCCATGTTGTGCTCACGCTTGTTACGTCACCACACACAAAACCGTCCTAAAAACCGCTTTTATATTGGAATTGAAAACGCCTTCGACCGGCTCAATAGAGGCTATAAAGTATCGTTGGATATTGTCCTCAGACACAAGCGCATCACCCTGTTGACCTTGATAGCAACCATTGCATTGAATTTCCATTTGTACGGCAGCATTCAAAAGGGCTTCTTTCCAGAGCAAGACACTGGTGTTCTATTTGGTGCCTTACGCGCGGATCAAAATACCTCCTTTGACGCCATGGAACCCAGGCTACGCCAATATACTAAGATGATTCTCTCCGACCCCGCCGTTGCCAGCGTGATGAGCGGTATCACTAGTTCGCGCCGTGGTGGTCAAAATTTAGGTCGCTTTTTTGTGCTACTCAAGCCACTTAACGAACGACAGGCAAGCTCAGCACAAGTCGCGAATCGTCTGTACCAAAAATCCCAAAGTATGGCAGGGGGGAGTCTATTTTTACGGGCTGCCAGTGATCTTCATGTTAGCGGACGCAGTGCCAATGCGAGTTATCAACTGAGCTTACAATCTGGCGATTTAAACCTACTGCGCAAATGGGCTCCCAAAGTCCAAACGGCATTAAGTCATTTGCCCGAGCTCAGTGGGGTCGATTCAGATTTAGAAGAGGGTGGCCAAGAAGTTCGCATCGTTATTAACCGCGATGCGGCGAAACGCCTTGGTGTCTCGGTCAAAGATTTGGATACCCTATTAAATAATGCGTTTAGCCAACGCCAGATTGCCACCATGTACCAAGACACGAACCAATATCATGTCGTCATGGGGTTAACCAAGGATTACACCAGCAACAGTGATGTTTTAAAATCCATGAGCATCGTGACAAATAAGGGCAATATTGTCCCTATAAGCGCATTTACCAAGCTGGAAAGCGGAAACGCGGCTTTATCCGTCTCGCACCAAGATCTGTCCGCCACGGTTACCATCGCGTTTAATACAGCGGATGGGGTCACGTTAGAACAGGCACAACAAGCCATTAAACTGGAAATAGCCAAATTAGCCATGCCAAGCAGCATTGTGGCGAACTACGCAGGGGATGCTAAATTTTCAATCCATTTTGCCAACAATATTCCTTGGTTAATCTTAGCAGCACTCATTACGGTGTATCTTGTCCTCGGTATACTCTATGAAAGCTTTGCTCATCCACTCACTATTTTATCCACCTTACCGTCCGCAGGACTTGGTGCTTTGCTACTCATGCAAATCACTCATACACAGCTGACCATTGTCGCCTTGATTGGTATTTTGCTGTTGATCGGTATTGTGAAAAAGAACGCCATTATGATGATAGATTTTGCATTAGATGCCCAACGAAAGCTGGGAATGTCTGCAGAACAGGCCATTAGAGAAGCCTGCCTAAAACGTTTTCGACCGATTTTAATGACATCGTTTGCCGCGTTTTTTGGAGCCTTACCAATGGCCGTTGGACAAGGTGGCGATGCCGATTTACGCAGTCCGTTAGGCATTGCGATCTGTGGTGGCTTAGTCGTCAGTCAGTTGCTGACCTTGTATACCACCCCTGTGGTCTATCTCTATATGGAAAAAATTAGCCAAGGAACTCGGCGATTTTGGCAACGTTATATTCGTAAAGAAGACTGGTCTGCTAGCGGCTCCTCTCTAACCAATGATGAAAATGGATCATGATGAATAATCGAATCATTCAATGTGTGTGTATCAGTCTATTCGCGACGATACTCAGTGGCTGTGCGGTGGTTGGGCCGGATTATAAACGACCAAGCGCCCCGCAAAGCCCATCATTTAAAGAAGCCAAAGGCTGGCAAAAGGCAACACCGCTAGACCAAGCGCCCAAAGGAGATTGGTGGAAAGTCTATCAAGACCCAGTGTTGTCTAAATTGCTCGCCCAAGTACAGATAAACAACCAAAACGTCGCCGAATATGCGGCTCAATACGAAAAAGCCAAAGCCGTTGCAGAACAAGCAGGCGCCAATCTGTATCCATCGATCAATGGTTCAGCGGGCGCAACACGTTCTGGTACACAAAACCAAACCAGTAATAGCTTCTCTGCGAAGGGCAGTGCCAGCTGGGAGCTGGATCTATGGGGAAAATTACGCCGTACTCGGGAAGAAGATCGTGCCAGCGCCATGGCAAGTGCCGCCCAACTGGCCAATGCGACCCTCAGTGCGCAATCCAGTTTGGCGCAAGATTATTTTCAATTACGGGTGATGGATGAGCAAATCGCACTTTATCAACGCAATATAAAAAACTATACCCAATACCTAAAAGTCGTTAATAATCAATACAAAGCAGGGAACATTTCCCGTTCCTCTTTGGCTCAAGCGCAAACCCAATTACACACCACTCGGGTTTCTATGATTAATCTCAAATGGCAGCGGGCTCAGTATGAACACGCCATCGCGGTATTAATTGGCAAACCACCTGCAGCATTTTCACTGCCTGCTGAGCCGTTGAGCTATCATTTGCCAACCATCCCCGCTGAGCTTCCCTCTGCGTTGTTACAACGCCGACCCGATATTGCCTATGCAGAGCGTAATGTGGCCGCAGCGAATGCTGCCGTCGGCGTTGCCATTGCCGGGTATTATCCTGATTTAACCTTGTCAGCCAGTGCGGGAGTAGAAAACTCTACTTTAAGTAACCTGTTCGAATTGCCTTCAAGAGTTTGGTCGATTGGGCCTTCCCTCAGTGGCAATATTTTCGACTTTGGGGCCACGAAAGCAAAAGTTCGCCAAGCAAAAGCATCCTATGACGCCAGTGTCGCCAATTATCGACAAACCGTACTGAATGCCTTCCAAGAAGTAGAAGATTATCTGGTGGCTATACACGGGCTAAACGAGGAAATGGCCGTGCAAAAACAAGCCACCGCATCCGCCAGAGAGTCTGCGAGGGTGACCTATAATCAATTTAACTCCGGCATGATCGATTACTTAAATGTCGCGACGACAGAAGCCACCAGCTTGAGCCAGCAACAGAATGAATTGAATATCATCAAATCCCAGCTCATCAACAGCGTAAAATTGATCGTCGCTCTAGGCGGCGGCTGGAATGTGAGCGATTTACCCTCCGCAACGCCACCGAAAAAGAACACAGCAAAATAAGGTCACTCCCTAAAACCCAATAGTGCAGTCTGTTAGACTGTACCTATTGGGCAGGTTACTTAGCCTACTGTTACTTTGGCTTTCGGGCTGTCAAAATGACTACTTTAGACGTGCGGCATACCTCTATTTTTGCATCTGGCATAAACTCAGTCTTTACAACGCCTCAGCTGTTTCTTGTAGATATCGCCATAGCGGATGACCGCTATACATATCAATAATCACTACAGACCACCGAGAAGAACCTTTGTCTTCTTCCTGATGTATTTCACGATAGCGTATAACAATGCTGTCTTGTGTTGCTAATAGCGTTTCACATTGCTCAATTGTAATGGACAAGGATGGGCGACTTCCTATGTTCTGTCGAAATAACGCTTCAACCTGTTGTAGACCGACAAGTTTCCCAGAAACTGGGACCATGGAAAAAGTCGGGCTGAAGCTATTCAGTAGTTTCTCTAGAGACATAGGGTGCTTTGAATCACCAGTAAATACATCTTGAATCCATTGATGAAGCTCGATAACGCTGTGATGCGCGACTAACTCTCTTTCGGATACCATAACGAGTCCTTTTTCTGGGTGAGTTTTTTAATCAGTAGCAAGGGACTGAGCCCAACAACTGAGGCTATTAAAAATGTCAGTTGGTAGGCAGACATATCCGTGGTGTACTGTTGCAACAAGTTAAAAACTAAAGTGAAAAAAGCAGCACCGATACTGAAGGACATCTGACGATTCAGATTCCAGATAGTACTGGCTCGAGTAAGTTGCTCTTCGTCAAAATCCATCATCGCCGTTGTCTGGGCTGTATTGGCACTTATTCCTCCTCCCATGCCCATCAATAGGTAGGCGATAATCAATAATGGCAGTGTGAGAGTATTTCCCGCTAAAGAGAGAACCGCGATCCCAGAGGAGTGTAATAGTAAACCAGATAGAAATAATGGCTGTGCACCAATACGATTATAGAGTCGGCCACCCATTACCATGGCAAAAAATGACCCTGTCGCATACAGTATCATCAATGATCCAGTTTGCTCCGCCGACCAACCCAGCTCATCTTGAAGAAAAAATATACTCAATAGGTTCACTCCTGTGAAGACACCAGGAACCGCATGGTAAATCAGCACAGAAAATCGCATATAAATATTATGCAGCATTTTGAGATCAAGAATGGGGTCAGACTTATCCTGATAGTACTGCAAGTAAGCCATAGCAAAAACAAAGCCGATGATAAGAAACAATAATGACTTCAGTTTTGAACCAGCATCGGCATAAAGAGAAAGTCCTATGAGTATTGTGGCCAATGAAATACTAACCAACATTAGCCCCTTTAGGTCGGGGCGTTTTACCTTCGTTTCCTCAGAGCGAATCCATAGTAGGGCTAATAACGCTGTTAATAAACTAAAGGGAATATTACATAGAAATACCCAACGCCAAGAAGCATGGTCAACAATGATGCCACCAATAGTCGGTGAGATAGCGGGAGCAATCAAAGCGACCGCCATAACAAGTGTTGATATTTTTGCTCGTTCTTTATTTTTAAATAAATTAAAGGTGAGAGCTTGACCAACGGGAATAAGCAGGCCACCACCCACGCCTTGAATAAAACGAAAAGTGACCAAAGAATAAAACTCATTTGCTGTACCAGATAATAATGCACCCAATGAAAATACAAGCATGGATGCTATAATGGTTAATCGAGCGCCAAATTGACTGGCTAACCAATTACTAATAGGAATAATCAGTGTCAGGCCAAGAATATAACTATTTGCAACCCAAACAACACTTGACGCTGATACAGATAATTCTCTGGCAATATCAGGAAGAGAAATTGCTGACATAAAGATATTTATACAGTCAATAAAAAAACCGATCAAAAAAATGAGAGCAATTCGGTAGCGATAAGCCATGAGCAACCTCTGACAAAATGTTATGGCCGGAATACTATAGAGTTTGACGGAGGGCGACGAGCGGTTTAGACTAAACGCTAAGTTTAATAAAATTTAACAATGAATGTTTAACAATCTAAAACGTATCCATATTTTCATCACTGTCGTTGAAAGTGGCTCATTCTCCAAAGCGGCGGATCGACTATTCATCAGCAAAGCGATGGTCAGCATCCATATCAAATCCTTAGAAGACTCTCTGAAAGTTCCACTATTAATCAGAAACTCCAGAGGCTTTGTGATGACTGAAGCGGGTGAATTACTCTATAACGATTTTAAAGAGACATTTTCAAATATTCAGACATCATTAGAAAATGTTGTTGAAAAGCATCATTCTCTCACTGGAAATTTAAGAATTTCTTCCACTGTCGAATTTGGAGAGGTGTTCTTAATACCTATTATTGCTGATTTCTGTCAATCTCACCCAGATATTACTATTAGCTTTCATGCAGATTCTTCATTAAATAAATTAGTCAATGAACAGATTGATTTAGCGGTTAGGTTGGGTACATTGAATGATTCGTCTTTAAAAAGTCGAAAGATCGCCCATTATAATATTATTATGGTGGCTTCTTCACAGTGGCTACTAAAAAACCCTCTTACTTCATTAGAGGATGTTAACTCAGCTCACTGGATTGCTAACAGTAATCTAAAAAATCCAACCCAATGGACTTTTCATAATAAAGATAATCATGAGTTCAAAGTGAATGCTACCGCAAAGTTTAGTACTAACTCATCAATATCTATAAAGTCTATGGTGAAATCCAACCTTGGTATCGCCATATTACCCGAATGGATAATCAAAAAAGAATTAACAGACGGGGATTTTATTCATTTATTTCCAGACTGGAGTCTTCCTAAACAGGATATCAGCGTTGTTTTTACAGGAGACCACCGTGTTCGTCTTAAATGCAGATCATTTATCGATCATCTAGTACAGCATATAAATAATCTACAATAAATAGTGTAATACTTCCTATCCCACCGTCATTTTTGCTTTCGGGTAGCGAACTTTTTTTCTTCTTGGGCTGGCTAAAAAGTAAGCTAATGTTAGCGGCCCTAAACGACCAATAAACATTAAAAAGATAATAATAAACTCACCGGTATCACTTAATGAGCCCGTTAATCCTCTCGATAAGCCAACGGTTCCTAGCGCCGATACCGCTTCAAAAACCACATCGATCATCGGTGCGCTCTTTTCGCTTAGTAGTAAGCCAAAGATGGCAAGCCAAGTTACACCAATGGAAATCATCGCTAGGGCCAGTGCTTTACTGATCACTTCTTTAGGAATTTCACGTTTGAAAACGTTAACTTCTTCATCTCGTCTTAAATACCCATAGGTGGCATAGACCAAGAGCATAAAAGTCACAACTTTAATGCCACTGGCGGTACTCAAGGAGCCGCCACCAATGAACATAAGCACCAGCATCAGCGCCGTGGTCGCGTCTCGTAGTTGATTAATTGGCAAGGTATTAAAGCCTGCGGTGCGCGGCGTCACCGCTTGAAACCAGGATGCTAACCACTTGCCGCTTTCGCTTAATGGCCCTAACGTATGCGGGTTATTGTATTCGATAAAATAGATAGCCAGCACCGCCACCCCATTAATAATGATGGTGCCTGTGATCATCATTTTGCTGTAGGTGGATAATTTCGACCAACGACGGTTTCTCATTAGATCAATCCAAACAGAAAACCCTAATCCGCCGATAATGAATAAACCACTAATGGTGAAATTCACCACAGGATCGGATACATAGGGAATAAGACTATTGGCACTCAGCGCAAAACCGGCGTTATTAAACGCACTAATAGTATAGAAAAAGCCATAAAACAAACTGTTTTTCCAACCAAGTGAATCACTCCAGTGCACGGCTAAAATCACCATGCCAATGAACTCGACCACAAAAGAAAATAACAACACCGATTTAGCCGTTGAGACAATGGTCGAGGCATCGGTATGGTTAAACGCTTCAATGGCCACCGTACGCTGTAAGAAACCAATACGACCACCTAACGCCACCAGCGTCACGATGGCAAAAGTCATTAAGCCAAGACCACCACATTGAATCAAAAGGGCGATGGTGACTTGACCAAAGGTGGTAAAAACGGTTCCTGTGTCTTCAACAGACAATCCTGTCACGGTCACCGCTGAGGTAGCAGTAAATAAACTGTGTACCCAAGAGATCGGGTGTACCGTGGCAATCGGTAACTTAAGTAAGAAGGTGCCTAAGATGATCAGTAACAAAAAGCCGCCACACAAAATCAAAGGAGGGGCTGCCATGATTTTCTTAGCCCCTTTTGGGTGTCTTTCAATCGGCGCGACAGAAGGATCCCACATCATATCAAGACAACCTCGGCGCTAAGCACTTCAGCGCATCACGCGTACCCGATAATAAAAGGATATCGCTGGCTTTGATCTCAAAGTCTTGGTCTAACTGTAAAAACGTCTCTTGCTCACGTTTCACCATTACGGCATCCACTTTGCCTTTAGAGGGCCCTAGCAGCTCCCCCAAATGACATCCATCTAATGGCTGCTTAATGTGAATTTCCACCACATACAGCCCATGACCAATCGAAAGGTAATCGTTTACCATAGGGTAGTTAAGCGCTTGGGCAACCCGCACCCCCATTTCCTCTTCTGGATGGATGATGCGTGACACGCCAAGTTTAGAAACAATGGTATGATGGGCGCGGCTATTGGCTTTTACCCAAATTTCCTTCACCCCCAATTTTTTCAATGCTAAGGTACAGAGCAAACTGGATTCCATGTCTTCACCAATGGCCACCAATACCGCATCACTGTTGGCAAGATCCAATTCTTTTAACGCATTCTCATCGGTGGAATCACAAATCAGTAATTGGGTAAAATCTTCAACATTTTTTTCTGCGACTTTTGCATCTCTGTCCACCCCTGTAACGGTGTGGCCCAAATAAATCAGCTCCATACTGGCTGCAATACCAAATCGCCCTAAACCAATCACGGTAAAATGTGCCATATCAATCACTACCTTCTATTCACACGTTATTTTTATTGATCACTAAGCGATTCACTCGACGGATGCGTCGATAACAAACGGTATCCCAGACCCGTTTCAGTCTTAATAAGGCGCTGATCATCGGCACTATCATTCAACTTTTTACGTAATTGACTCACCAAAATACGTAGATAATGTGAGTCTCGCTTATGGGTTTCTCCCCAGATCGTAGCCAGTAACACGTCTTGCATAACCAATTTGCCAGGCGTTGCCATCAGCAAGCTTAAAAAAGCAAATTCTTTTTTGGTTAACGCTAAAGTTTCACCTTGGAACCAAGCCTGATTAGTGCTGATTTGTAAACGAATATCACCGGTGATTAAGTCATCAAGAGGTTGGTGAGTATTCACTAAATCTCTTACTAATACCTTTACTCTGGCAATCAATTCACGGATACCAAACGGCTTACTTAAGTAATCATTTGCCCCCGCTTCCAGTAGACGAATTTTTTCATCTTCTTCGTCCCGAGCGGTTAAAATCAGAATCGGTACATGGCTGGTGGCTCTGATATCGGACACCAAATCCGCACCATCGCCATCGGGTAACCCCAGATCCAGAACAATCAAATGCGGAGCATGGGCTTCAATAGAGGACTTGGCCATGACGATCGAGTCGGCACCATAATAATCAAACCTTTCTGCCTCCAAGGAGATACGAATAAAAGTATGAATTTGTGGCTCATCATCAACCACTAACACTCTATAAGCCATCATGCTTTTCTCTCCTGCCTCATATGGCCTCCTGTAGGTCATCCATAATGAACTTCAGTAACAGAGGGTAAGCCAATACGAATCAAACACCCCTTCACTAAAGGAATGGCTTGAATCGTCCCGCCATGCGCACTAAGAATACCCTTTGCTACCGCTAAACCAAGCCCTGTACCACTGTCGCTGCGTTTCAGAGAATTCTGGGAGTAAAATAATTCAAAAATGGATTCCGCTTGATCTTGGCGAATGCCTACCCCTTCATCTTGTATGTCCACAATGACTTGAGCATTCGCTTGCGATACTCGTACACTAATGGTCACGCATTTGTCATTTGGCGAATAACGCAAGGCGTTATCAATCACATTAAAAATGGCTTGCTGAATCAATGATGAACTCACATTTACCAGCGGCAGGTTGTCTTGGGTTTGCAGTACTAGGCGCGACTTTTGCTGAGTAAATCGGTCGATCACCAAATGAATAATATGAACGATAGACTGTTGCGATTTTTTAGGAACCACCACCCCGTGTTGTAGTTTGGTCACCTGTAGCAGGTTCTCTATATATTGATGAAGACGATGACTCTCCACCATTGCGCTATCTAATAGCTCTTCTTTTTGTTTAGAAGATAATTTGCCCATGTACTCTTTTAAGGTACTCAACGTACCGATAATGGCGGATAGGGGGGTGCGTAGATCATGGGAAACTGACAATAAAATACTGTTGCGTAGCTGCTCTTGTTTTAGTTGATTCTGCTGATGCTGATAAAGATCGGACAACTGGCTGGTCACCACCGCCACCAATAAAAAGACCAAAAGGTTGATGATGTCATCGCCATTAAACATCTCAAATGAATAGCGAGGCACGGTAAACAGAAAGTTAAAATACAGGGCTTCTAATAACGCCACGATATACACCCAGCGAGGGCGACATAAAAAAGCCACCACAACGACGGATAATTGCAAAATCAGCAACACCACGGTACTGGAGCCAATCCAGATCCCCAAACCATAACTGATCAACACTGCGCAGCATACAGACAATGTGGCTAGATAAAATGGAGAAAGTCGAGATAATTTGATGCTCATCGGAACCGCTTTCGTTAGACAATCTTCTACAGGGCTTAAGCATCACTTTCATACAAAATAAATGGGATGTACAAGCACAAGCGAACTCTATCAAAGGAAAGCAAAAACCGCGCGTAAAAAAGCCGTAAAAAAAGAACAGGCTTGCGCCTGCTCTCATTCCTTATCTAGATGGTTCAACGTCAAAGCAACCACGATAGGGCATACCCTGAGCCGCTCCAGTTGGAGCGGCTCAATAGGATAGGGTGATACCACACTTAAGACTAAGGTTTCATATTGACAACAACACGGCCACGAACAGTACCATTCATTAGTGCATGGGCCGTTTCAATCACGTCATCAAGGGTAATCTCATGGCTGATTGTCGCGAAGTCTTCCGGTTTTAATAGTTCACCCAAACGTTCCCATGCCTCGATACGATCTTCAAGTGGACGCATGACACTATCAATACCGATTAATTTAATGCCGCGTAAAATAAACGGGGCGACCGAAGCGGGAAAATCCATCCCTTGAGCAAGGCCACAGGCAGTTACCACACCACCATATTGGGTACTGGCACAAACGTTCACTAGAGTATGACTGCCAACACAATCAATCGCCCCAGCCCAACGTTCTTTTTGCAGCGGCTTTCCGAGTTCAGACAGATAATCCCGATCAATGATTTCATTTGCACCTAAGCTTCTTAGATAGTCACTTTCGGCCATTCGACCTGTGGACGCTACTACCTTATATCCCAAACGACTTAATAGACGAATCGCAAAACTGCCAACCCCACCATTTGCACCAGTAACTAACACTTCACCTGACTCCGGCGTTACCCCTTGTTTTTCCAACGCGAGTACTGACAGCATGGCAGTGTAACCGGCCGTACCAATGGCCATAGCGTGTTTGGCTTCAATGGTCTTAGGAAGTGGAATCAACCAGTCACTTTTTAGACGGGCTCTTTCTGATAGACCTCCCCAGTGTTTTTCACCCACACCAAAACCATTGAGAATGACAAAATCCCCTTTGGAAAAGCGCGGAGAATCGCTTTTCATAACTTGTCCAACCAGATCAATCCCCGGCACCATTGGAAAAGAACGGATAATGGGACCCTTTCCGGTGATCGCCATACCGTCTTTATAATTTATCGTACTGTAATGCACATCGACTAGGACATCACCCTCGGGTAACTGATCTTCATTTAACTCAACAACGGATGCCAAGTTTTTTTTGTCTTCTTGCGTGATCAATAAACCTTTAAACATAAACCCTCCAAATTTAGACTGATCGTCTAGTTAAATAACAAAAAAACCAAGTATTGATACTTGGTTGGTATTTTTAATACGTTTTAGATTGAATTGCTTGGATAAAAAACGCCATAAACAGGCTCAAGGGTTGAATGCTTTTTATCAACCTAGCCCGATGAACCGCACCTTCCCAGCCAATCCAAAATGCTTGAGATACCTGCTCAACACTGATTTGCAAATCAATTTCACCTTGCTTTTGACTTTCTAATAAGCACCCAGCCACTCTTGCCTGCCAGCTTTGATAGGTCGCTTGTAATTGCTCTCGAAACAATTCAGACAATAGGCTAGATTCTTGTTCCAAATTCCCCACTAAACAGCCACGCTTAAATTCATGACGGACAATGCCATCCTGAGCATCCTTGGCGAAACGTTGTAATCGTTCCAGCGGAGAGAATGCCTCATCCAGTAAAAAGCCATCTAATTTCGCTTCAAAATAGCGTCGGTAACGCTCTAAAACGGCCAATCCAAAGGCCTCTTTACTGGAGAAGTAGTGGTAAAAAGAACCCTTGGGGACACCAATCGATTTTAGAATTGGCTCAATACCACTGCGGGTAAAACCAGATTCGGTCAATATCAACATACCAGCACGTAACAAAGCCTCCCGAGTATCCTGGGCGCCTGATGGTGACTTTTTAGGCCTCCCACGACGAGGCTTATTTACTAAGTCGGTACTGAGTTTTGGTTCATCTAGGATGTGGAACACATTCTTATTCCTAACAATGGTATATGATAGGCATTAATTTAGACCACTCGTCTATTAAATTCAAGAAAGTTAATGCAGACATTAAGAATCCGATCGACACCTATTGTTTTATACCACTGTATTTTCTCTTAATTTGTCTTTGGTAGGAGACACACCAAAGTAGCGTTTATAATCGCGGCTAAATTGCTGGACGCTTTTATAGCCCACCTCGAAAGACACCAGTCCAACACTTAATAACCCTTGATTTAACAACATTTGTGCCTTTAAAAGACGTAAACGCTTTAAGTATTGCAAAGGAGAAGAACCCGTTATGCTTTTAAAATGGTGGTGAAAACTCGACGCACTCATATTGGCATTCTCTGCCAATTGCTCAACCCGTATTTCCTGATCTAGCTCGGTATGCATTTGCTTAAGCGCCAACACAATACGAGAAAACAGTCCTTGATTGGCCACCAGTGCCCGAATGGCGTCCCCTTGAGAGCTTTGTAACGCTTCAAAGATCACTTCTCGCACTCGGCTAGTTCCCATCATTTTTGCCGTGGTTTCATCGTGTAGTGCACGTACAAGCCGTATAACGGCTTCTTGCATTCCATTACTCATGGCCACAGACGCCATAGGAGAACAGGAAGCCTTTTTGTGAGGGTCGATTTCCACGGGATCCACCACCAGCTCCGCTAACATAGACGGGTCAATAAGAATGGATAAACCTAATAACGGTTCATCTACGGTAGCAAAGGTTTCACATTCAAAAGGCAAAGGCAGGGTTTGTACCAAGTAATGTCCCGAATTGTAATGAATCTCTCGCTCTCCTAAATATCCCACTTTTTTCCCTTGTGCAATGATGGTCAAACTGGGTTGATACATCAGCGGGCTACGAGGAATCGTTCTAGAGCATTTTATCAAACGAACCTGATCAATAAGACTGCTTCTGATGCCTTCTAAAGAGGCGATAGGTCGCAGTAGGTCCACTAAACTGCTCTGTTTTTCTGGCGCTATCATCATTTAAAGTCACTTATATAAGATATCGGGCAAATATTGTGTAGGAAATAAAGAGTTCAGCTTTTTTGGAGGAATAGGCAAAATACTACCAGAATTGTATAACAATAATCTCCTCTATATACCCTACACTGAGAGCACATTAAGACATACACTAACAGACTAGGAGTTAGGTAATGAGTCAAGCAAAAGCTTACGCTGCGACATCCGCAACGACACCTTTAGCACCTTTTA
This sequence comes from Marinomonas spartinae, assembly GCF_900089775.1. Lineage (GTDB taxonomy): Bacteria > Pseudomonadota > Gammaproteobacteria > Pseudomonadales > Marinomonadaceae > Marinomonas > Marinomonas spartinae. The sequence goes on along the minus strand of NZ_FLOB01000001.1, from coordinate 196,314 downwards.
CTTTTGAACGACGCACATTACGTGAAGACGACGTGAATATTGATATTCTTTACTGCGGTGTTTGTCACTCAGATATCCATACCGTCGAAAGTGATTGGGGGCCAAGTGAATACCCCGTTGTACCTGGTCATGAGATCATCGGCAAAGTCACGGCAGTCGGCAATAAAGTGAGCCAATATAAAATAGGGGACATTGTCGGAGTAGGCTGCATGGTCGATTCTTGTCAGCACTGTGCCCATTGTGCCGCAGACTTAGAACAATATTGTGACAATGGCGCTGTGGGCACCTACGGTGGTCATGATCTGATTGATAGCACACTCACTTATGGCGGCTATTCTGACCACATCGTGGTACGTGAAAAGTTCGTTCTATCCATTCCAGAAACTTTAGAGCTAAGTAAAGCGGCCCCTTTATTATGTGCAGGCATCACCACTTACTCACCACTTCGTCATAATGGCATCAAAGCAGGGGATAAAGTAGGCGTCTTAGGTATGGGTGGTTTAGGTCATATGGGCGTAAAATTTGCCAAAGCCTTCGGTGCTGAAGTCACCATTTTCACTCGCTCCGAAAGCAAAATCGCCGAAGCAAAAAGACAAGGAGCCGATCACGTCATCGTGTCAACCGACGAAGCTCAAATGAAAGCCGCTGCGATGACGTTTGACTATTTGCTGGATACCATTCCAGTACAGCACGATCTCAACCCTTATCTTAGTGTTTTAAAAGTCGACGGCACACACATTCTTGTCGGTCTTATTGAACCTGTTGAACCACCGGTTCATGCTGGAAACTTGGTCATGAAGCGACGTATCCTTACTGGTTCGTTAATTGGTGGAATCGCCGAAACACAAGAAATGTTGAATTTCTGTGCGGAACACAATATCGAGTGTGATGCAGAGATGATCAACATCCAAGACATTAATGAAGCTTATCAACGTATGAAAAAAGGCGATGTGAAATACCGTTTTATCATTGATATGAAAAGTTTGAAAGATGCCTAATATCTAAGCTTTATAACGTCTTATAGTAAAAAGCGCCTACTTCAACTAGGCGCTTTTTTTGTTCTGTTTAACGGTCTGTCAGTACGGTGCTAGTTAGCACAAGTCAAATAAAAATCCGTTAACAAAACAGCATGTATTTTATGGCAAGCCTGCCAACACTTCTTAAGTAATCCACTGTACACCAAGCAAAGTACTTCTTCACCCAGAAGGAGAAGAGTATTAATTAAGTACACTTGTTATCTAGATCTATAATGGTTTTTCCCGTGAGCAATCAGATGAGGTGATAGACCCCTATCTTTTTCGCCTTCACTCATTGAACAACGAGTAAAGATCCCCCACGACATCGAGAAACGCACATCAAACAACTATTTAGTTACCCACAAGAAAGTGATTTTTGCGTTAAAAATACTTATGCACAGATCAAACTTATCCCATGTCAACCTGTTGACAGCAAATTTATTCACATTATTTTTTTGAGGAAATGTGGAAGTTAAAAAAAATTTTATTTTTCCTCCTGTGGACTGTTTTTTACTAACAAGCCAAAATCAACCTGTGGATTACCAAAAAAAACTATTAAAAATCAATACAAACATAACAAAAAAGGCTTTTTTATCGACTGTTGATAACTATGGTGATAGATGAATAAGAAGTTTTGCACAGTTTTTAACAACTCAGCATAAAAAAGACGGCAGTGTATAAGTAAGCAAGTTATTCACAAGTTCAGCCTATTCCCATAACAGGAAAATAGACTATAAATTCACAAGATTTAAAGTTTACAACATTATGAAAAATATAGATTTTTATGACTTGTTAACAAAAATAGGGGTGCTATATAAACATAACTAACATAAAAACCATATATACATAATGATTTTATTAATATTGATGACCGGGGAATAGTCGATTGTCTCCCTTTCTTTTTCAAAATTAGCCGATATACTAGGCCACCTTATCGAATCTGTTCGTTTTTTATTCATTAGTCATTTATTTATTAGCAATACCGAGGTTCCCGTGGATTTCCCAAGTCGCTTTGATGTGATTGTGGTTGGTGGTGGTCATGCCGGCACAGAAGCCGCTTTAGCAGCAGCTCGTATGGGTGTGAAAACACTTTTATTGTCACACAACATTGAAACATTAGGACAAATGTCCTGTAACCCAGCCATTGGTGGTATTGGGAAGTCGCACCTAGTAAAAGAAATTGATGCTTTGGATGGCGCGATGGCTCTTGCCATTGATAAAGCGGGTATTCAGTTTCGTACACTGAATTCTCGTAAAGGACCCGCTGTTCGAGCCACTCGCGCTCAAGCTGACCGTATTCTTTATAAAGCAGCCATTCGTTACCAATTGGAAAACCAAGAAAATCTTTGGTTATTTCAACAATCAGCAGAAGACCTGATTGTTGAAAATGGTGCTGCTCGCGGTGTCATTACGCAAACAGGTATTCGTTTTAATAGTAAAACGGTTGTGTTAACGGCGGGTACTTTTTTAGGTGGCGTCATTCATGTTGGCTTGCAAAACCATTCTGGCGGTCGAGCAGGTGATCCACCATCCATTGGCTTAGCGGAAAAACTTCGTGCATTGCCATTTCGTGTCGACCGACTGAAAACGGGGACGCCCCCACGAATTGATGCGCGTTCTGTCGACTTTAGCCAAATGCAAGAGCAACCTGGTGATGACATAACGCCTGTGATGTCATATATGGGGAATCGAGAGATGCACCCACGTCAAATCAATTGCTTTATTACCCATACTAATGAACGAACCCACGATATCATTCGTGCGGGTATGGATCGTTCGCCGATGTATACCGGAGTGATTGAAGGGGTAGGGCCGCGTTATTGTCCATCTATTGAAGATAAAATTGTGCGTTTTGCGGATAAAAACTCTCATCAGATCTTCATTGAACCGGAAGGCTTAACGACCCACGAACTGTATCCGAATGGCATTTCTACTTCTTTGCCATTTGACGTACAAATTGAATTGGTCCGTTCCATGAAAGGCATGGAGAATGCACATATCATTCGTCCAGGCTATGCGATTGAATACGATTATTTCAATCCACAAGATTTGAAATACTCCTTAGAAACCAAACATATGCCTAGTTTGTTCTTTGCTGGGCAGATTAATGGCACAACGGGTTACGAGGAGGCGGGTGCTCAAGGTTTATTGGCGGGCTTAAACGCTGCCTTATTGGCGCAGGACAAAGAAGCTTGGACACCCCGTCGTGACGAAGCTTATTTAGGTGTGCTTGTCGATGATCTGATTTCAATGGGTACAAAAGAACCCTATCGTATGTTTACCAGTCGTGCGGAGTATCGTTTGATTCTTCGTGAAGACAATGCGGATATGCGGTTAACCGAAAAAGGTCGTGAACTTGGCTTGGTATCGGATGAGCGTTGGGCGGCATTTTGTAAAAAACGCGAAGCCATTGAATTGGAAACTCAGCGTCTTAAGTCCAGCTGGATCGTGCCAAACTCTCCTGAGGCTGAAGCTATCAATCCAAAATTGGAAACACCAATTTCCCATGAGTACAGTTTGTTGGATTTATTGAAGCGCCCAGGCGTGGTATATGCCGACATTGCTCATCTGAAAAACGCGCCTGACGATGTGGTTGATGAGCAAGTCTCCGAACAAGTTCAGATTGCCGTGAAATACGCAGGTTATATTTCCCGTCAAGCGGAAGATATTGAACGTTTGCGTCGTCAAGAGAATACGCCACTACCTGAAGATTTGGATTATTCTAATATGGAAGGTCTGTCGAATGAAATTAAGCAAAAGTTGGTTCAGGCACGGCCTGCCACGCTCGCTGCGGCGTCTCGAATCCAAGGTGTCACCCCCGCTGCAGTATCCTTACTATTAATTCACTTGAAAAAACGTGCGATTACACGCAAAAGTGCCTAGAATCTACAGCCGATAACGCCGATTAATTTGGATTCGACTGTGACACATTTTGCTGCCATTCAAAAAGGCGCCCTACAAATGGGCGCCCATTTATCTGATAAGACCATTCAGACCCTAGTAGACTACCTTGCCATGTTGCAAAAATGGAATAAGGCATACAACCTCACGGCAATCCGTGATGTTGATCAAATGATCTCATTGCATTTATTAGATAGTCTGGCCACACTGCCTTTTATTAAAGGTGGACGTATTATTGATGTAGGGACAGGACCTGGGTTACCTGGTATGGTGCTTGCTATTTGTTACCCTGAAAAGCACTTTACTTTACTAGACAGTAATGGCAAAAAAACCCGTTTTTTAACTCAGGTAAAAATGGAGCTGGGCATTGATAATGTTACAGTTGCTAATGAGCGAGTTGAAAAACACGCACATCAAGGTGAGTACGATCATGTTATTTCACGAGCCTTTGCTTCATTACAAGACATGATAAACTGGACCTTACCACTACCTAAGGACACAGGTGATTTTTTAGCTATGAAAGGGGTACACCCAGATAAAGAGCTTGCTGATTTGCCTTCTGAAGTGGAAGTTGTTGACATTAAATCACTGAATGTACCGAATATTCAGGCGGAACGTCATATGGTCATTATGGTGCGTAAAGGATAATAGCATGGCGAGAATAATCGCAGTCACGAATCAAAAAGGGGGAGTGGGTAAAACCACGACCTGTGTTAACCTCGCTGCCTCATTGGCTGCGATGAAGCGACGTGTGCTTTTAATCGACCTTGATCCGCAGGGCAATGCCACGACTGGCAGTGGGCTCATTAAAGAAGAGCTTGAGACGAGCGTCTTTGATGTTTTAGTGGGGACCCATGGCGTCAAAGACGTTATGAAACCGGTTATGGAAGAGACGGCTAATCCTGGTCAGTATTGGGTGTTGCCTGCTAATGGTGATTTAACAGGCGCCGAAGTCGCCTTGCTAGATCTACCCAGCAAGGAAACGCGTTTAAGAGCGGGATTGTATGAGGTGGATAATGACTTCGACTTCATTCTGCTTGATTGTCCTCCGGCACTGAATATGTTGACGGTCAATGCCTTGGCCGCCTCTCAGGGGGTATTAATTCCTGTTCAGTGTGAATATTATGCTCTAGAGGGATTAACGGCGCTATTGCAAACTATTGAGCGTATTGCCCATGCCTTAAATCCGTCACTAGAAATTGAGGGGATTCTAAGAACCATGTATGATCCTCGCCCGAGTTTGACCCACGATGTATCGGGCCAATTACAAAAACATTTCGGCTCTAAGGTGTATGATACTGTGATACCTCGTAATATACGTCTTGCTGAAGCGCCAAGTTACGGGTTACCTGTTCTACATTACGAAAAAGACTCCCGTGGTGCCATTGCTTACCTTGCCTTAGCTGGCGAATTTATCCGTAAATGCTCTGCGTGATAATACGCAAAACAAGTAAGATCTTATTTCTATTAGGGTTAAAACATGACGATGAAAAAAAGAGGCTTAGGTCGTGGTCTAGACGCTTTACTGGCACCACAAAAAGCGCCGACCGATAGCGTTGAGTTATCTGAGCACAGTGAGGCTATTAAAGGCCTGACTTATTTACCGGTTGAATGGCTCTCTAAGGGTAAGTTTCAACCCCGTCGTGATATGAACCCTGCCCACTTGGATGAATTGGCGGTATCGATTCGTAATCAAGGGATTATGCAGCCTATTGTGGTTCGCCCTAATGGTACTAACCAATATGAAATTATTGCGGGTGAACGTCGCTGGCGTGCTGCTAAATTAGCTGAATTAACTCAAGTCCCAGTCATTATTCGTCATGTAGGAGACTCTGATGCTGTTGTGCTTGCCCTCATTGAGAACATTCAACGTGAAGACCTCAACCCGGTTGAAGAAGCGTTAGCTCTGCAGCGTTTGATTGAAGACTTTCATCTGACTCAACAAGAAGTTGCGGATACTGTGGGGAAATCCCGCTCTACGGTCGCCAATTTACTCCGCTTGCTTGGGTTGTCGCCGGAAGTTCGTCGCTTATTAGAGCATGGCGACATTGAAATGGGTCACGCCAGAGCGCTGTTACCTTTAGAGCAAGACAAACAAATTCAAGCCGCTTCACAAGTTGTTACAAAGTCGTTATCTGTTCGTGAAACGGAGCGTCTAGTCAAAAGCTATCAATCGCCAATTAAAGAAGATAAAGCCGTTCCTGAATTGCCTGACTTAAGCGCTGAAGCGGAACGAATTAGCCAAAAAATCAATGCTTCCGTCAAAATTCAGCCTTCTGCAAAGGGAAAAGGTAAGGTGGTGATCGAATATCGTAACCCTGAACACCTTGAATTATTGATAACTGAACTGTTCTCGAAAAAATAAATTGGCCCGATTATAGTCGACAACATTGCTTGAACTTCTTAATCAGAGAGTGTTTTTTGACATCGGTTTAAGTTGATCATCGTTTATATTACCCATATAATGCGTCGGATTTTTAATTGTGCATTTACTCATCCTTAATATTTGTGACATGAATTCATATGTTCTAACGCTTTGCTACAAATGTAAGGTTAGTGTAAGCAATAATTAAAGATTGACCCTATTGGTTATCGAACTATAATGGCGCATGTTTGTCTCATCATGGTGCAATTGCAACGACTCACTGCGGATGGTGCTAAAGCCTGATGGATAGAAGATTAAATACAAAGCTTATCAATAAGCTACTGGTTTCTCAGGTATTAGTCTTAGCCGTATTAGTTGCATTGTTTTATGGGGTACATGGGACCGAAAATGCACTGGCGGCGATTTTTGGTGGCTCGATTGCCATAGGAAATTCGTTGTTACAGAAATGGCATCTTGTTCGTGCTGCGAAAGCAGCCAAATCGGATCCAAGAAAAGATTTAAATAAAGTATACCGCTGTATGATTGAGAGGTGGTGTTGGACTCTCATCATGTTTGCATTGGGATTCGGGCTGTTGAAACTAACAGCCTTTACTTTATTGGCAAGCTTTGTAATAACACAAGCTGTGTTATTTTTTTTACATAAAAATTGAACAATTGCTTAGAAGAATTTGAGGTTTAGTAAATGGCGAGTGAAACAGTTAGTTCTTCAGGTTACATTAAACATCACTTACAGAACCTGACTTTTGGGCAGCATACTGATGGCTCTTGGGGCTTTGCTCATAGTGCTCAAGAAGCTGCCAATATGGGATTTTGGTCTATCAATGTTGATACCATTGGGATGTCCGTTCTTCTTGGCGTATTGATGATGTGGTTTTTCCGTCGCGCTGCAAAGAAAGCCACTTCTGGCGTGCCTTCTGGTTTAGTCAACTTTGCTGAATGGATCGTCGAATTTGTCGATGATAACGTTCGTAGCTCCTTTTCTGGCCGCAACCCACTTGTTGCTCCTCTTGCATTAACCATTTTTGTTTGGGTTTTCCTGATGAACCTGATTGACGATGTAATGGTTGATTTAATACCTCAAATTGCAGTGTTTGTTGGTGAAAATGTATTTGGTGCGGATCCACACCACGTCTTCTTTAAAGCGGTTCCGACAACGGATCCCAATGCGACATCTGCTATGGCATTGGTTGTGTTTGCTTTAATGGTCTTTTACGGCATCAAAGTAAAAGGATTGGGTGGGTTCTTAGGTGAGTTAGCGTTCCAGCCGTTCCCAAAATGGTTATTCCCAATTAACCTGGTTTTGGAGTTGGTATCACTGATTTCCAAACCAGTTTCATTGTCATTGCGTCTGTTTGGTAACATCTATGCTGGCGAAATGATCTTTATCTTGCTGGCTATTATGTTCGGCGCAGGGTGGATTCTTGGTCCTCTTAGCGGCTTGCTACAGATAGGTTGGGCAATATTCCACATTTTGATTATTGCATTACAGGCTTATGTCTTCATGATGTTGACCATTGTTTACTTAGATATGGCTCATCAGAAACATCACTAATTTAGATTTTTATTTGTACTTTACGTTGAGTTTATAGGAGAGAAAAATGGAACAATCGTTGTTGTTTATTGCTGGTGCTCTAATGTTAGGCCTAGGTGCTCTAGGTGCGGCAATTGGTATCGGTATTCTAGGTGGTAAATATTTGGAAGGGGCTGCTCGTCAGCCAGAGTTGATTCCTTTATTACGTACACAGTTCTTCATCGTAATGAGTTTGGTTGACGCGGTTCCTATGATCGCAGTTGGCTTGGCTATGTACGTTCTGTTCGCCGTGGCTGGTTAAGATTTTAATCCCCCATTAGCGGACAAACATACGAGGTACAGGCATGAATATCAATGCAACCATTATAGGCCAAGCAATCGCTTTTGTGATTTTTATCGCCTTCTGCATGAAATATGTATGGCCACCTATAATGCAAGCGCTCGAAGAGCGTAAGAAAAAGATTGCGGATAGTTTTGAAGCAGCAAACCAAGCAGCACGTGAGTTAGAGTTAGCGGAAGAAAAAGCGGCTCAAACATTACGTGAGAGCAAGGAACATGCCGCCGAGATTATCGAACAAGCTAACAAACGTGCTAACCAATTGATCGATGAGTCGAAAGAGCAAGCAATTGCTGATGGCAAGCGTCTTCGCGAAGCGGCTCAGGCTGAAATAGAGCAAGATGTCGTGCGTGCCAAAGAAGCATTGCGTGCACAAGTTTCTGCTCTTGCTTTTGCGGGTGCTGAGAAAATTTTAGGCACCACTATTGACGAAAAAGCACACAGCGAGATCGTTGAACAGCTCGCCAAAGAGCTTTAAGCGAGGATCTAATGGCTGAACTTAAAACAGTCGCGCGGCCGTACGCCAAAGCAGCTTTTGAAGTCGCTCGTGAGCAAGGTCATGTTGCAGAATGGGCTAATATGCTAAGCATATTAGCGACTGTCACAAAAGAACCGAAGCTTAAAACAGCGCTTGGAAACCCTGCTTTTAGTGCGCAAGAGAAGGCGAGTGCTCTGGCACAGGTTTGTGAAGAAATAACGACTGAACAGGGTAAGGCATTTTTGCTTAACCTAGCAGAGAACAAGCGTTTACTCTTGTTACCTGCGATTTCTGAATTATTTCAACAGTTCAAACTGAACTATGAAAAAGCCGTCGATGTTAAGTTGACGTCTGCTTTTGAGTTATCAGCAGAACAAGCACAGACATTAGCCGATTCGTTAGCGAAGAAGTTGGATCGTACGATTAACTTGACTAACGAAACAGACGCAAGCCTGATTGGTGGCGTGGTTATCCGTACCAGTGACTTAATCATCGACGGCTCAGTTCGTGGTAAATTGACGAAACTGGCCGAGGCGATAAACTCCTAGTGTTTCTTAAATTGAAACCAGGGTTGAGGAATGTAGCATGCAGCAACTGAATCCATCTGAGATCAGCGAGATTATCAAGAAGCGCATCGAGAACCTTGATGTCTCTTCAGATGCCCAAAATGAGGGCACAATTGTCAGCGTGGCAGACGGTATCGTTCTGATTCACGGTTTGGCAGATGTTATGTACGGGGAAATGATCGAATTCCCTGGTGGTATTTTCGGTATGGCCTTGAACCTAGAGCGTGACTCTGTAGGTGCGGTAGTACTGGGCCAATACCAAGACCTTGTAGAAGGTCAAAAAGTAAAATGTACAGGCCGTATTTTAGAAGTACCTGTCGGTCCTGAATTGCTTGGTCGTGTTGTTGACGCATTGGGTAATCCAATCGATGGCAAAGGCGCGCTCAATGCACAAATGACAGATAAGGTTGAAAAAGTTGCGCCAGGCGTTATTGCGCGTCAGGGTGTTGATCAGCCTATCCAAACAGGTTACAAGGCTGTTGACTCCATGGTACCGGTTGGTCGTGGTCAGCGTGAGTTGATCATCGGTGACCGCCAAGTCGGTAAAACCGCATTGGCGATCGACACCATCATTGCGCAAAAAGACAGCGGAATTAAATGTGTGTATGTAGCGATTGGTCAAAAACAATCGACTATCGCTAACGTTGTTCGCAAGCTTGAAGAAGCAGGCGCAATGGAGTACACCACAGTGGTTGTGGCTGGTGCCTCTGATCCAGCAGCAATGCTGTATCTAGCACCTTACACCGGTTGTACCATGGGTGAATACTTCCGTGATCGTGGTGAAGATGCATTGATCGTATACGATGATTTGACGAAACAGGCTTGGGCTTACCGTCAAATCTCATTGCTACTCCGTCGTCCACCGGGTCGTGAAGCGTACCCTGGTGACGTATTCTACCTCCACTCTCGTCTTCTAGAACGTGCATCTCGCGTTAGCGCTGATTACGTTGAGAAGTTCACCAACGGTGAAGTGAAAGGTCAGACGGGTTCTTTGACAGCCTTGCCTATCATTGAAACACAAGGCGGTGACGTATCAGCTTTCGTACCAACCAACGTAATCTCCATCACAGATGGTCAGATTTTCTTGGAAACGAACTTGTTTAATGCGGGTATTCGTCCAGCGATGAACGCGGGTATTTCCGTTTCTCGTGTTGGTGGTGCCGCGCAAACTAAGATCGTTAAGAAACTAGGTGGTGGTATTCGTCTAGCCTTAGCTCAGTACCGTGAATTGGCTGCGTTTGCTCAGTTCGCATCTGATCTGGACGAAGCAACTCGTAAACAGCTAGAACATGGTAAACAGGTTACAGAACTGATGAAACAAAAGCAGTTCTCTCCTATGCCAGTAGCGGATATGGGGATTGTCCTTTACGCTGCCAATGATGGCTACCTTGTAGATGTTGAAACAAGCAAGATTGCGAGTTTTGAAAGTGCGTTGATTAGCTACATGAACAGCGAACATGCTGAACTGATGGCTGACATCAACAAAACAGGCAATTTTAACGGCGAGATTGAAGCGACATTTAAAGCGGCAATCGAGAAGTTTAAAGCGACACAAACTTGGTAATAAGCTTGGTGATAGGATATTCGTTTAGTCCGTCACCAATGTTACTTTGCAGTTTGTGAAATAACATTCTCACAAGGGCAGTTCTATTATGGCAGTCGGAAAAGAGATACGTACTCAGATTTCGAGCATTAACAATACGCGTAAAATTACTCGTGCTATGGAAAAAGTAGCTGCTAGTAAGACGCGTAAAGCTCAGGATCGTATGGCCGCTTCTCGTCCGTATGCGGAACGAATTCGCCAAGTCGTTGGCCATTTGGCTAACGCGAATCCTGAGTATAAACACCGTTACCTTACCGAGCGTGAGGCGAAGCGTGTTGGTTATATCGTAGTCTCTTCTGATCGTGGTTTGTGTGGTGGTTTGAACGTTAACGTGTTCAAGGCCGCATTAAAAGAAATGAAACAGTTTTCTGATTCCGGTGTTCAGGTTGATATCTGTGCAATTGGTTCTAAAGCGGTTTCATTCTTCCGTAACTACGGCGGAAACGTGGCAGCTGCTTTTACAGGGTTAGGTGATGCACCTAAAGCTGACGATCTAGTTGGTAGTGTAAAAGTAATGCTAGATGCATTTGATGAAGGTCGTATTGATCGTTTATATGTGGTTTCTAATGAGTTCGTGAATACCATGACTCAGAAGCCCAAGGTTGAGCAACTTTTGCCATTGCAACCAGAAGAGAATACAGAGTTAAAGCACCATTGGGATTACATTTATGAGCCGGAAGCCGTTGAAATTTTGAACGAGTTATTGGTTCGTTACATAGAGTCTCAGGTATATCAATCGGTTGTTGAAAACATTGCGTGTGAACAGGCCGCTCGAATGATTGCCATGAAAAACGCAACCGACAACGCAGGCGATATCATCGATGAATTGCAGTTGGTGTACAACAAGGCTCGTCAAGCAGCGATTACTCAGGAAATTTCTGAGATAGTTGGCGGCGCGGCAGCGGTTTAAGGTATTTAGGTATTAAGAGGATCCGAACATGAGTAGCGGACAAATCGTACAGATTATCGGTGCGGTCATTGACGTGGAATTCCCACGTGACAATGTGCCAAAAGTATACGACGCCCTCACTATCGAGGGTAAAGAGTTGGTGTTGGAAGTGCAACAGCAACTAGGCGACGGTGTTGTTCGTACCATCGCCATGGGCTCTACAGATGGTATGAAACGTGGATTGACAGTGGATAACACTGGCCACCCAGTATCGGTCCCTGTAGGTACCAAAACACTAGGACGTATTATGGACGTTCTAGGTAACCCTATTGATGAAAAAGGCCCTATCGGTGAAGAAGAGCGTTGGTCTATTCACCGTCAAGCGCCTTCCTACGATGAACAGTCTGCTAGCAGCGAATTGTTAGAAACAGGTATCAAGGTAATCGACCTTGTCTGTCCGTTCGCGAAAGGTGGTAAAGTTGGTCTGTTCGGTGGTGCCGGTGTAGGTAAAACCGTAAACATGATGGAGCTTATCCGTAACATCGCCATCGAGCACAGTGGTTATTCTGTATTCGCCGGTGTAGGTGAGCGTACTCGTGAGGGTAACGACTTTTACCATGAGATGACTGACTCGAACGTAATCGACAAGGTATCTCTCGTATACGGCCAAATGAACGAGCCACCAGGTAACCGTCTACGTGTTGCTTTGACAGGCTTGACCATGGCGGAAAAATTCCGTGATGAAGGTCGTGACGTACTTTTCTTTGTCGATAACATCTACCGTTATACGCTTGCCGGTACCGAAGTATCTGCATTGCTCGGTCGTATGCCATCTGCCGTAGGTTATCAGCCGACGCTTGCGGAAGAAATGGGTGTTCTTCAAGAACGTATCACCTCTACTAAGACAGGGTCTATCACCTCTGTTCAAGCGGTATACGTCCCTGCGGATGACTTGACTGACCCATCGCCAGCAACAACCTTCTCTCACTTGGACGCAACGGTTGTATTGTCTCGTGACATCGCTTCTTTGGGTATCTACCCTGCGATCGATCCTCTAGATAGTACCTCTCGTCAGCTTGACCCATTAGTTATCGGTCAAGAGCACTACGACGTAGCTCGTGGCGTACAGATGGTATTGCAACGTTATAAAGAATTGAAAGACATCATCGCGATCTTGGGTATGGACGAGCTATCTGAAGAAGATAAGCAAACGGTTAACCGTTCTCGTAAAATCCAACGCTTCTTGTCTCAACCTTTCTTCGTTGCAGAAGTCTTTACTGGTGCACCAGGTAAATATGTTTCTTTGAAAGACACTATCCGTGGTTTCAAAGGCATTCTAGACGGTGAGTTTGATGACTTGCCAGAGCAAGCGTTCTACATGATTGGTAGCATCGACGAAGCCGTCGAGAAAGCTAAAAAACTTTAACCATCACGCATAGTAAGGGCGCGACGCGCTCTTACTGAGCCTGACTAAGAGAGGCAACTTATGGCTATCACAGCAGTACACTGCGATATCGTAAGCGCTGAGCAAGAGATCTTTAGCGGAGTCGTTAAGTCTCTTTCGGCTGCAGGCAGCTATGGTGGCCTAGGCATTATGCCAGGGCATTCTCCATTGCTGACAACGTTGCAACCAGGTCCTGTTCATGTGGTTAAAGAAAATGGTGATGAAGAGTTTATCTTCGTGTCTGGTGGCTTCTTAGAAGTTCAACCGAACAGCATTACCGTTTTGGCTAACACAGCTATTCGTGCAAGAGATCTTGACGAGGAAGCGGCACTAAAAGCGAAGCAACATGCACAAGAGCTTTTAGCGAACCAAAAATCAGACGTCGATTATTCTCGTGCAACAGCGGAATTGGCAGAAGCCGTCGCGCGCTTGCGTACTATCCAGCAGTTCCGTCACAAATAAGGGACGCGCTGGAACCTGAAATCAAAAAAGCAGCCGAATGGCTGCTTTTTTATTCCAATCTTGCTCCATAAAACCACTAAGACTTTATGTAGAGTAACCTCATAGCATCTTCCAAAGGGTATCAAAGATAATCTGTTGGGCGCTGGCGATGTCTTTAGATTCTAAAACTACGGCCGATGGAAAGTTTTTGCTGACAAGAGAGATGATGGCACATTTTGGTGGGTAAATCGCAATGTAGCTGGCATCCACGGAGCCTTCGGTTTTAATCCATTTTCGTTGTGATAGTTCCGCCTCTTCTCCCCCTTCTCCAAGGGCAATCACTTTTACGTTGATGCCTAGTTTCACTCGCTGTTTTGTATAGTTAGGAAACGGGCGATATAAGTAAGGTCGGATCGGTTTGGAGGAAAACACACAATATTCTTTGTGGTCTTGTTGCGACACGACGTTTAAAATATCGCGTAATACCCATTCGATGCCATCGTCCCCTTCATAATAGCGTACATTAGTGTGATGATACTCGGGCTGTTGCTGATGTAAGTTGGGAATGATGGTGGTTTTGAGAGTTTCAATGGTTTTGTCCAAACGATGACGCCGATCTTCCGCAAGGCTGAGTAAGATCTCTGGATTTTCTGCCGTAAAAAACCGCCTTTTCCCTTTCGGGAAATAACTGACGACTCCTTTGCTTTGCAATTGCTTAAGTGATTCGTAGGCGGTACCACGGTTAATGCCGCTGTGTTCAGCAATGTCGCGGATAGAAGAGGGGCCTAATTTTAATAGGGTTTGGTACAGTAGAGATTCTCTTGGGGTTAGGCCGAGTTGTTCAAAGGTTTGCTCGATCATATCGCTCACAGTTGGTTAATGTTGATGTTTATCACGACAGACGTCATATCGAGTTAAAGAATACACGTATTGAAAGAAAAAAGCGCAGAACGATCTGTCTGTGAGGAGTGAAAAGTGACAAATGATCAACGATTTGGGGGCATTCGCCGTTTGTATGGCGATGCCGCTTACGAGGTCTTTTCTAAGGCGAAGGTGTGTGTTATTGGCATTGGTGGAGTGGGTTCCTGGGCGGCAGAAGCTTTGGCTCGCTCTGGCATTGGTCATATTACGCTGATCGATATGGACGATGTGTGTGTTACCAATACCAATCGTCAAATCCACGCTCTCGATGGCAATATAGGCAAGCCCAAAGTGGAGGCTATGGAAGAGCGTATAAAACTGATTAATCCTGAATGCCAGGTAACCTGCATTGAAGACTTTATCACGCCTGACAACATCCCTGAGCTACTGTCCGAGAAGTTTGACTATATTGTGGATGCGATTGATAGTTTAAAGCCTAAAGCAGCACTTATCGCTTGGTGTAAACGTAATAAGCACAAGATCATTACAGTGGGTGGAGCGGGTGGACAAACTGATCCAACGCAAATTCGTATTGCCGATTTATCCCGTACTGAGCAAGACCCACTGGCGGCCAAGCTGCGCAATTTTCTACGTCGCCACTATAATTTCTCACGTAATCTTAAACGTCGCTTTGACATTGAGTGTGTGTATTCGTTGGAGCAACTGAAATACCCTCAGCTGGATGGTACTGTGTGCGAGCAGCGTCAAAAAGGCGATAGCGAAACCAAAATGAACTGCGATACGGGCTTTGGTGCCAGCACTGTGGTGACCGCAACTTTTGGCTTTGTGGCGGTGAGTCGGGTGTTGGAAAAACTGGCGCAGAAGGCGAATTGATAGTGGACTTAAGGAAAATAGCGGTGTCTGGCGAGTTACCCAAAGGAAGCAATTTGCGGCTTTTTGACGTTGAACATTAAGAGAACTTTTTAAGCACTATAAACAAGAGGAAATTAGGTGGTAGATTCAATGAATGCAGATCACAAAGAGACGATTATTTACGGCGAACGAGGCGCGAATATCTCATTTCGAATCCTTCGTTATGCGTTGATGTCTTGTATTCCTTTGCTAGCGGTTTGCGCTTACATGAACAATTACTTTGTATTGCTGCCAGTGCTATTTTTGTTGGTATCTCGTTATATGACGGCGAAATATTGGCAAAACACGCCCTATGTTGTATTTAAGGATGATCTTTTTACGATTAAACCCTCTAAAATGGTGGCAGAAAAATCGATACCTTATGACAGTGTGGTGCGCATTGAAGAGCAGAAACGAGCTTGGGTCGTGAACTACTCTATTGATGGCAAAGAAAGACAGCTTGTTATTGTTCGCTTCTGGTTAACCCCAGCAGGTGAGGGCACCATAAGAACCGAATTTAAACGTTATATGCCTTCTGTTGTGATTGATGCTGAGTGAGGAGAGCTTCTAAGCACGTTAGATAACAATGGTGGCGGCCCTGACTTGATAGGGTGAGTGTTATCCTCGTTTGGCTATTTACTTTTTACTACATATTTCTATTTAATTGATAATGTTTACTATATAACGATTAATCTTTCCTATCTTTTGAATAGGAAAAAAGGGTTTGTTTACTTTTTATTACCAGTCTTATTTTTTACACAAAATATTTTAATTACATACAATATTGCTTTGATGGTAAAATTTATTTGGAATAGTCATTTTATCTACATGAGTTTGAATAGAAAATTACTGTTTTACATTTCAATTAGTTATTTTGTACACAAGGCGATTGATTTTATACGTTTCTAGCAGAGTTTTTGTCTTGGCTGGAGTGATAAAAATGTTACAGAGAAATCCTATTTTTTCTTTATTTTTCATTTGGTTAGTGGATTCATAAAGGTGCTAGTAGAAAGAAATTCATTGCTACTGTATCGGCTACTCTAATCAGTTTTTACTGAGTCTTACCTCTATTCCCACTGTATTATGCATAATGAAAGTCATAATATAACAGTTAGTCCCCGTGTCTATAGAACAGAGTTTTTATATCAGAACTTTATAGTGACTTATTTTTAAATAATTGTAACAAAATGTTACAATTATTATAGCCATAGTCTCACTCCTGCGCTGTATTATTGTTTTCATAATGACATTCAGTTTTTGGCTTTTTAGCCATCTGGACATTATGGAGGAAGGTTATGTGGATCATTTGGATGGGGCTGTGTCTAAATTCACTGATAACTGGGTATGTTTTTTGGGCTTCTTCGGCACCATATTATATGGTGCCTAATGTGGTTTCTTGGATCATGCTGTTGCTGCTTTTCGTAGCCTTTATTGGTGCCGCTCTTCTTTATACCCCCAAAAAAATATTGGGCATGTACTTGATGATAGCAGGCTCCTTTGGGTGCTTTCCTATCGGACTAGTGATTGTCTTTGGGGCATTGAAGCTGAGAAAAAAACACTATCGGAAGGTATATCATTTTACGTGATAGCGCTAGGATGGCGCTCATTTCTTGATTTTTTCTATTATCGCTAATATCCCATTCGCCCTTGATTGAGTAAGATAGCTACCTAAGTTCAGCGATTCCAGTTCATCTTTCAAATCCATTTTTTGCCTTTCCGTTTTCGTTTTTCCTTGCACTAAACTCAGTATCGCTACCAGTACGCCGCGCATAAGTTTGGCGTCGCTGTCTGCTTTGATAGAGTAGGTATCATCCTTGTTATCAATAATCAGCCAGACGGCACTTTCGCAGCCTTTTACTCTATTCTCTTCGGTTTTCTCTTCAGCGGTTAAGCGGGTTAAACGTTTACTCAGGGCGACCAAGGCTTTGAAGGTTTCTTCTTTACTGCGGCAGGCCTGCAGCTGCTGTTTTATGCTGTTGTAGGGAGGTAAGTCAGTCATTGCTATTCATCAGTTAGTAAGTCTATGGCTTCTAGGAGAACATCACAGAAGCGGTCTGCTTCTTCTAGGGTATTGTAACAGGCAAAGGAGGCGCGTAGCGTTCCTGCCACACCTAATTGTGACATAAGTGGATGGGCACAGTGGCTACCTGCACGTACGGCGATGCCTTGGCTATCTAGATAGGCATTTAAATCTAAAGTATGGATATTGGGCACACTTAACGAGACTAGAGTCGTGTGTTTTTCTGGAGAATAAATAGCTACGTGGCTTTCTTTATGGAGGCGGGTGTAAACGCGATGGGCCAGAGATTGCTCCCAAGCAAGCAAGGCATGGCGATCTTGTTGAGTGAGAAACTCACAAGCGGCAGCCAGTCCTATGGCACCTTCAATGTGAGGGGTTCCGGCTTCCAATCGATAAGGGAGTGTATTGAATTGTGTTGATTGATAGGTTACATGTTGCACCATTTCCCCTCCCGTTTGATAGGGAATTAATACTTCTAGGGCATGAGACTTCCCATATAACACCCCAATGCCAGTTGGCCCATACATTTTGTGACCAGAGAACACATAGAAGTCGCAGTCTAGTGCTTGTACATCAATGGGATAATGCGCAACGGCTTGGGCACCATCAACCAAGGTAAAGGCGTTGTGCTGCTTAGCCTGCGTTAACATTGCTTGCAAGGGGGTGTGAACACCGATGGCATTAGACACTTGAGTGGTCGCAAAAATGCGTGTGCGATCGGTAAAATAGCTTGCGTATTCGTCTTCCCATTCGCCTTGCGATGTTAAAGGTAAAATTCGTAAACGGGCGCCTGTACGAAAGGCCAATTGCTGCCAAGGGACGAGGTTGGCGTGGTGTTCTAAGCTGGTAATAAGAATTTCATCGCCTTTTTCGAGCAGATGTTCAAGACCGTAGGCCACCATATTGATGGCTTCTGTGGTGCCTTTACTCCAGATGATGTGGCTTTGCTCTGGTGCATTTATAAAGCGAGCGACAGTATCACGCGCTTGTTCAAAACGCGTGGTGGCATTGTCACTTAAATAATGCGCTCCCCGATGGACGTTCGCATTGAATGAGCGATAGTAATCCTGAATGGCATCCAGTACGCTCAATGGTTTTTGTGTGGTCGCTGCGTTATCAAGATACACCAGTGGGTGGTCATAAGCCTGTTGTGACAAAATAGGAAAGTCTTGACGCAGGGAATGGGGATCAAAAGCCATAAAGGGTCTACTGTTTGTCGTTCGTTATCGTAAAGGGTGATATACCCAATGTGTTTAAATGCTTGAAAGCTAATCATAGCGTCTTAGCTGCTGAGAAAAAACGCCGTTTTGCTTGCCTTTTTCTCAATCCCGCTTACTCTTTGATAACAGATGATAAACAAATACACAGAGAAGGTACAAAGCGGTGGCGGATTTTTTATATAAAGGGGTAGTGGATTGGTTTTTGGATCAAATGTCACAGGATGTGCTATCACCTGGCGACCGTATGCCGTCTTTGCGAGCGTTATCGAAGCAATTAAAACTAAGTTTGAATACCATTATCCATGGCTATGAGTTATTAGCTGAGGACGGTTGGATCGAGTCACGGCCGAAATCAGGGTATTTTGTTTGTCATCGAAGTGAAGCGAAGCCGGCCTTATTAATGCCTGGGGAGGCGCTGCGAAAGCTGGATAAGCTTGGCCCCAAAATGGCTTGGTCTTGTCTGGCCCATCGTGGAGCTTTGGTCGATCAAAGTGATGCGTTTTTAGCCCCTAACACTCGTACGGAAGAGGTGGATTTTCCGGTATTGGGTAAAGGTCACCTAGCGGTAAGAGAGGCGGTAAGTACTTATCTTAAAGGGCTGGGTATCAAAAGCCATGCCTCACAATTGTGGTTAGGACGTTCTCCTTTGGCGATGTTTTCGAATACGGTGTTGTCACTAACGCAGCGAGAGGATGCCGTATTGATGATCACACCCTGTGACCCGCGCCTTCCTTCTATGCTACAAAGCTTGGGCCGCAAGGTGATCAGCATTGCGGCGGGAGAGCGGGGTGTCGATTTGGATCTTGTAATTCGCTGTTTTAAAGAAGAGGACATCAAGTTATTGGTGCTGCCTAGTCAGTTTGCCTTTCCTGCAGGGCAGAGCATCAGTAATTTAAGTTTGCGTCGATGGTTAGCCATTATTGATGAACTGCAATTACCCACCATTGAATGGGATTTGTGTTCTCATTTGGCTCACCGTGCGGGATCAGTCATGACGTATAAATCCCTCGATTCATCGGACCACATTGTCTATATCGGAGGGGTAGAAACCAAAGGGGTGGATCGATCCGCCAGTTGGTGCCTGCTAGGTCGCCATAGCACTCTGTTGGAAGGGGGATTTTTATCAGCGGATATGGCGTTAAGTAATGTTCAGCAACAGGCGCTGAGTGATGCTTTAGAATCCACGGGTAAACGTTCTTTACGACGTCGAGCACGACAAGTTTGGGCGAATTCAGAACGAATTAAGGCGCATCTTGAGACCCATCTAAATGATCAAGCCTGTTTTGCGCCCAGTAAAGGGGGCATGGGGCTGTGGTTACGTTTGGAGACACCGTTGAGTCAAGATGATATGACGGCTTTATTGGCAAGCTTTCGTCATGCCATTGTACCGGGGGAGTTAGTGAGCCATGAGCCAGATGCCAATCATTGGTTAGCTATCAATACCACCTTGGACGATGTTGAGCCTTTAGCGAAAAAACTTGCCGAGCGCTTGTCTCTTAAGACCGTGACGTCTCTTGATAAGGAGATAAGTGAAGAAACGACTATCGAAGAATCGGTTAAAGAACAAGCAAATGTCCTAGTCGATGATTCTGATCTAGAAGAAAAGGACGAAGAAGCCGTAATAGATCATCAAGCAGAAGTCGATTCAGATGTCTGCGAATCAAATACCATTGAATCAGACAGTGCTGAAAGCGTCTCTCCCGAGATTGAAGCGCTAGCGCCTGTTGAGTCAGAAGGGCTTTTGGAAGTGATGATGGAAGAAACGGGGGTTGAGTTGGCGCCAGACGACACCTCTACAAACCACGAGCAGACGGAAAAGACCCCCACTCTTCCGGCCGATGACCAAGAAGGGAATACCGAAAAAACACCACAAAAAGTACGCCGAGATGCGTCGAAAGACCCGTTGTATAACCCCATGTTAGATCTGATTAACCATGACTTTGGCTAACCGAGACTTTTGCACGACTACTGCGCTTGACAATACTTTGTTAAAAACAGACTCAAAATGCTTATTTATCGCTATAAACTCCGCTTTCTCGTCTGTTTTTGCCGCGTCTTGGCGTCGCTCGTGACATCGTGCAAAGGTCTCTAACCATTTATCGGCTTTAAGGGCGTCCTAGAGGGCTGCTGTTTTGTTTGGCGGTGTCTAAGCGAATATAAGATTTGGTACTGATCACATTGGCATGAGCATAGATCTGCTTCACCACTAAATCGGTGAATTGGGTCATGTCTTTCGCGCAAATTTCTACCATTAAGTCCACATCGCCCGTGACGCCGTACACACCAATGGCGGCGTTTTGTTGCTGTAAAAATGCCATGACATCGTCTCGGGCATTCGGCTCTTCTTTGCTGACGGTGACGAGTGTCCAAGCCATCACACTATAGCCCAATTTTTGGTAGTTTATATGGGCTTGGTAACCGCTAATAATGTCCATTTCTTCTAATTGACGTAGTCGTCTTAAGCATTGTGATTGCGATAAATTTATGGTCTGAGCAAGTTGTGTATTGCTGATACGGCCATTTTGTTCCAATGCTTTGATTATGTTGTAGTCTGTTCGATCTAAGATAATTTCTTTCATATTTTATTCTATTCACACAAGAATCTTGTATTACATTAGGGAAGTTTTGGTTAAATAGCAAACAACTTGTGTGGCTTATTCTTTATACTCTGAGTCTGGTCTCTTGCTTTTTTTAAGGGCAAGTTAAGCGTTTCATATGGAGAGAAGTGATATGCCGTCGTTAGATTTGGAATTTGTTCGCGCTCAGTTTCCTGCGTTTCAAGAGCCTTCATTGGCTGGGCAGGCATTTTTTGACAATGCAGGTGGCTCTTACGCTTGCCAAGCTGTAGTTGATCACCTTAATCAATATTATCGGCAGACTAAATTACAGCCCTATCATCTGCATCCTGTGTCGCAAAAAGCGGGCGCACAAATGGATGAGACCTATCAGCGTTTAGCGGCCTTTCTCAACGTGGCAACCGATGAGTTGCACTTAGGGCCTTCGACGTCACAAAATACTTATGTGTTGGCTCAAGCGTTCGCTAAGATACTGGACGAAGGGGATGAAATCATTGTCACCAACCAAGATCATGAAGCGAACATCGGAGTATGGCGGAGGCTAGAGGCCCATGGCTTGGTGATTAAAGAATGGCAAGTGGATCCAGACACAGGGTTATTGGATATGGCCGATTTGCCTGATTTATTGTCGGAGCGGACGAAGCTGTTAGCCTTTACCCATTGCTCTAATGTGGTCGCTCATATTAATCCGGTCAAAGCCATTTGCGACCAAGCCAGAGAAGCGGGAGTTTGGACGGTCGTCGATGGAGTGTCCTATGCGGGTCATGGCTTACCTGATGTTAGCACGTTGGGCGCCGATATTTATTTGTTCTCTCTTTATAAAACCTTTGGTCCCCATCTTGGCGCCATGGTAATCCGCCCTGAGGTGGCTGAAAAGCTAGGGAATCAAGGCCATTATTTTAACTCAGCCTTCAAAAATAAATGGTTTGTACCTGCGGGGCCAGATCATGCTCAAGTAGCGGCAAGCCGTGGTGTTGTTGATTATTTTGAAGCACTTCATGATCATCATTTTTCGACAACGGGTACCCTTCCAGAAAAAGCTCAGCGGGTAAGAGACTTGCTGCACGCTCACGAGCACGCTCTATTGGCCCGTTTGCTTAGTTATGTATCACAACATCCTAAGCTGGCGTTGGTAGGGCCGCTCGACCCTGATAAAAGAGCCGCTACCGTGTCGGTTATTCCCGTTGGTCAAACACCTCAAGCGCTGGCCCAGAAATTGGTTGATCAAGGCATTATTTGCGGTGCTGGGCACTTCTATGCGGTGCGTTTGTTAGAAGCGATGAAGGTGGATCCAAATACAGGCGTAGTGCGTTTATCATTTGTTCACTACACTCAGGCGGATGAGGTGGAGAAAGTGATTCAAGCTCTTGAACAGGCTCTTTAAAAGGGGAAAGCAACGTCTACCCACCAGACAAGCCTGACTTGTCTGGTGGTGTTACTAAACTAAGGGGGGCTAGTTGTTGGCTAAACTAGGGTGTTTTTGCCTTAGCAAATATATCTAAGTCTTTATTATAAATAGGGCTTCTCATATCAAATGCCCCCATCACACTATGAAAGACATTGTCTTGAGTTGTTTTTGCTCTGGCTTTTAGCTTATCGACAGAAATATGCTGCTGCTTGATAAAGTCTTGTGACATCCAAACCAAGAAAGGAATGGTATATTGCTGCTTTGGCGCAATGGAGTAAGGGGTGCCATGCAAATAGATACCATCCTCTCCCAGAGATTCCCCATGATCTGACACATACAGAAACGCACTCGCGGTATCAAGACCCTTCAAAATGGTTCGTAATTGATCCAAAAAATGGTCGTTGTATAAGATGGTATTATCGTAAGCGTTGACTAATTCTTGATGAGTACAATTGCTCAGTTCAACGGAACGGCAGACCGGTTTAAACACTTCAAATGCTTTTGGGTATTTGAGGTAATAAGTGGGCCCGTGGCTGCCGCTTTGGTGTAAAACAACAAAGATCTTTTGCTTTTTCGATGCTTTGATTTGCTCGGCTAAATGACTTAACAGGACACCATCGTAATTACATTCATCGCCTTCACAGTTTTTTTCTAAGTCTTTGGCGTTTATATAACTGGCTATTTTCAGTGGTGGCTCGCCCCAGTTGTGACTGCGCCAAAACACATCGATGCCTTGACGTTGTAAGTAACTGGGCAAAGGCTCGAAGTTCTTTCCAAAGAGGTGACTTGTGTTGGTGTACGACAGGATACATTTCACTGAAGCGGTGGTGTAGGTCGCACAAGAGGTCGCATTTTTTAGGGTAATAACATCGGAATTACTGAGTAATGGATTCGTTTGCCTTTGATAACCGTACAGGGAAAAATCTTCTGCCCGGGCAGACTCGCCAATGACTAGCACGACGACCGTTTTTTTATTCGAACGGAAGGTCGCGTTGGGGAGTGGTGTTTGTTCGACATTCTCTTCGTCTTTTTGGATTTGAAAACGAATAGAGTTTCCCACATAAGACCAGGGCATGGTTATGCCCCCCAGTTGTTTGGCATGTTTGTCCACCCACAGCCATGTACTACCCGAAAACCAAACCCAAGTGACACTGATAAAGAGGGTAAGGATAAGGTGGAGAAATAAGCGTAATCTAGGGGTTTTTAGCACCGATGTTCGAATGATGAGCCAGGCAGGAATCATGCCCAATACCACAAAATAGATGAACATCTTGCCACTTAAAAAGGGAGATGCTTCAGAAAACTTGGTATTAAACACATTGCCCATCATTGAGGTGCCTAAAATGACGTTATAGGTCACGACAAAATACACGGCTAATGAGTTGGCTAACGCCAGTATCACGCAAAGGTTTTTTCCAAGTCGCCTTGATATCAAGAACAGCAGATAAAGAGCGAGTGCTGTTTCCAAATAAATAACGACAAATACCGTGAAGATGGTATGTAAGCCATTGAGAGTCAAACCATCAAGGTTGTTGATGGAAAAAGACAGCAGGGGCCAGTTGTAAAGTATGGCATTTAACAAGGCCGCTATAATAATAAAGCTTGAGGTGCTGCGCTTTGTTCTAAAACCATTCTTGATATAAACGCTTAGGCTGATGCTAGAACGAGGCAAATCTGTATGGGGACTCTTCATAGGGCGGAGTGTTTTCCTATTAACCTGCTGACATTGAATACGTCAATGGTGCTATCAAATAATAATCTGCTTATTTTATGCGTTTTTTATCAATTGCGTATATAAAATGTTTTTAAAGTAAGGAATAAGACTCATTGCTGATGGAAGAGAATGTCGTTCACTATGGTAAAAAAGCGCTATGACAGCGCTTTTTTAATGGCCGTTAACATGGTTAGAGGGTCTTGATAATCCAAAGGGATGGAGGTGAGTTGATCGCCTTTTAAAACGGCTAGCGACGGAAAGGAATTTAAACCAAGTTGTCTTGCTTGGTCGATTTCTTTTTCTAATAGGCCTTCTGACTTGATATGCTCCATGGCTTTAAGAAAACCTTCCGCTTTTAAGCCGATGTGCTCCGCACACTCAACCAGTGTCTCCATATTGGACGGATTTTTCGCCTGAAGATAATAGGCTTGTTGAATGGCATGGTACATCTCGTCTTCCGATCCGGCGTCCCTAGCAACTAGGCAGGCTCGGCATGCAGGATAAGTGGAGCGACGTGGTTGGTTGACTCGCCAAAAGTCAAAGTTAAAGTTGGTGCCTAAGTCGGTTTGGATTCGTTGCCAAGTATTTTCCAATTTGGCTTTCATTTCCTCAGGCATTGGCTTTTCGGAGTCAACAGCTAACCCACCTAGCATGGATTGTATCGTCAATTTTTTCTCATCGATCAGTGGTTGTAAGGCTTTTTGTAGCTTGTTCCATGTTGGACGAAACCCCCAACACCAGCTACACATAGGGTCATAACAGTAAAGTAAAGTGGCCGTCATAGTAGGCTCCGCCGTAATTGCGTTAAATATGTAAACAAAACAGGGTCTAAGGCTACCAATCTCTGAGGAAAGAGAACAGGTTTTCGCCATGTGTTTTTATTATGAAGATTAGAGTTTGTGTGCAGCCTACATAATAAATTTTTTTCAAAAAGAAAAGCCACCGAAACAGCGTCTGCGTCTCGGTGGCTTATATGATCTGTTCAAGGTTTTAGCCTGCTACCTATTCCTCTTTGAGAACCGCTGCAATGGCCTCACAAAGGGGCTCCATATTCTCATGAGTCATGCCTGCCACATTGATGCGGCCAGAGCCCACTATGTAGATAGAAAACTCTTTGCGTAGACGTGATACCTGCTCTGGGTTCAAACCAGAAAACGAGAACATGCCGTTTTGTTTGGAGATAAAGGAGAAATCTTGATTAACCCCTTTAGCTCGTAGCGTATTCACAAAGAGACTGCGCATTTCGTGGATACGAGAACGCATGCTTTTTAGCTCCATTTCCCACAGGCTGCGTAGCTCTTTTGAGTTTAAAATTTCAGCAACAATGGCTGAACCGTGAGATGGTGGGTTGGAGTAGTTAGTACGAACGGCACGCTTGATTTGTGTAAAAGCGGCTAGCGCTTGATCCGCATTATCGCTCACAATGGTCAAGGCACCGACTCGTTCATTGTACAAGCCGAAGTTTTTGGAAAAGGAATTGGCAATTAACATTTCCGGTACGTGATTCAAGAAGGTACGTAAACCTTGCGCATCTTCTTCAAGCCCTGCTCCAAAGCCTTGGTAAGCAAAGTCAAATAATGGCAAAAAGCCTTGTTTGCTACACAGCTTCGCTAATTGATACCACTGCTCTGGTGTGGGGTCGATTCCTGTTGGGTTATGGCAGCAACCGTGAAAGAGGACAACATCGCCAGCGGGAACTTGAGATAAACCGGCTAACATGGATTCAAAGTCCAAGGATTTAGTATCCACATCGTAATAAGCGTAACTGCCTACTTCTAAGTTAACGGATTGGAATACTGCTTGATGGTTTGCCCAAGTTGGGTTACTGACCCAAATAGTCGCATTGGGCAGATGTTTACGAATAAATTCAGCAGCCACACGAAGCGCGCCAGTACCACCAGGGGTTTGGGCGGTTTGGGCCAGTTGTTTGCTAATGATTTGAGTGTCTTCACCAAATAAAAGCGTTTGTACGGCCTCTCGGTAAGCTTGAGACCCTTCGATGCTGAGATAGCTCTTACTGGTTTCTTGGTTCAACAAGCGTTCTTCAGCTTGCTTAACGGATTTTAAAATAGGCGTTGTACCTTGCTCGTCCTTGTACACGCCAACACCTAAATTGATTTTCTTGGGGTTTGGATCGTTGCGGAAAGCGTCATTCAGGCCGAGAATGGGATCGGATGGCGCAGCTTGGATGTGTTCAAACATAGTGACTCCCCAAAAGGGTTATTTTACTTATTGAGACGTTTGCTCGACGGCTGGGTTGACCAATATATAGTAAAAAATAGACATAAAGTACTGATTTATAAACGGTAACCTTATCATTTTGATCTATTTTTGCCGTGTCTTGGCTTGACTCCTGTCTTCGTTCAGAGGTCTCTTATTATATAGTGAGTAGAAAAAGATCATATTCCAGTTGCATATGGTACTCCAACGAGGAAGTAACCGCTATAAGAAGACGAGGAATGGTCCTATGGAAAATTGGGAGGTTATGTTGATTTATGTTAATGAAAAGGGACTTTTTGTTGGACAAAAGACTGCCATGCTCCATGTTGAGACTGAGTAGAGTCGTTAAAAAGGCGCACAACAACACGTAAGGCGGTTAGCGCCTAATAACAATCGTTTGCTCTTATATACTCTTGATAGTCAGTATATAAGTGTGTGTTTTGGTTTCTGAGTGTGCTATTCATCCCAGCCATTCGAGATGGCGTGGTTCAAGCGTTTTTCCTCAAGGTGTTTCTCGATAGCACGGCGTGCTTTGAGCATACGGACGCTGTCTTCCTTTTGGTTGCGTTCTTTTTTTTCATTCTCCAAACTGATAGAAGCATGAAGAATGTCGGTTTTTACTTCAGTCAAGGTTTCAGAAAAATTACTCATTGTTATACCCTTCTGGCTAATCTCGATGACACTCAATGTGATTGATCACTGTCATCAATGGATGAAAAAAGTCAAAATAGACAGACAACTTGTTTCAGGTTTATAAAAAACGCATATCGATCAAAAATCAACCTCTTTTTAACGCGTTTTTATGACAAACACATTAAATTAATACGGCGGAATGCAATGGATGTTTCTTTTATCCTCGACTCGTTAAATGATAAACAGCGTGATGCAGTGGCCGCGCCATTGCAAAATAGCCTTGTGCTAGCGGGAGCGGGGTCCGGCAAAACACGGGTTTTGGTGCATCGTATCGCTTGGTTGATGCACGCCTACCAACTGTCGCCCTATAGCATTATGGCGGTGACGTTTACCAATAAAGCCGCACGTGAAATGCAAGGGCGAATTGAAGAACTGGTGGGTGTTCCTCCCCAAGGTATGTGGGTGGGAACATTCCATGGTCTGGCTCATCGTCTGTTGCGCGCCCATTGGCGTGATGCGGGGCTCAAAGAAAACTTCCAGATTATGGACAGCGATGACCAGCTGCGCTTGGTAAAACGCATTATGCGAGAGATGAACATCGATGATACGCGCTGGCCACCTAAGCAAGTGTGTTGGTTCATCAATGGGCAGAAAGATGAGGGCCGTCGTGCTGCCCATGTGCCTGATAGTCATGACCCTTTCTCTAAAGGTATGCGAGAGCTGTATTACCATTATGAGGAGGCCTGCGAACGTTTGGGGATGTTGGATTTTGGTGAGTTGCTATTGCGTGCTCACGAGCTGATGCTCACTAATCCGCCTTTGTTGCGCCATTATCAAGAGCGTTTTCGTCATGTCTTGGTGGACGAGTTTCAAGATACCAACACCATTCAATATGCTTGGCTACGCGTTATGGTGGGCGAGCAGGGAACAATTACTGCCGTGGGGGATGATGATCAGTCTATCTATGGTTGGCGTGGAGCGAAAATTGAAAACATTCATAACTTTACTAAGCACTTTAAAGACGTTCAAACCATTCGCTTAGAGCAAAACTATCGTTCTACTGGCCACATACTGAATGCGGCTAACGGTTTGATTAAAAACAACGATGATCGTTTAGGTAAAGAGCTCTGGACAGACAGTGGTGATGGTGAGCCGATTTCCCTCTACGCGGGGTTTAACGAGCAGGATGAGGCTCGGTTTATTATCGGCATTATCAAAAAGTGGCGTGATGAAGGTGCCGCATTGAAAGAGACAGCGATTTTATATCGTTCTAATGCCCAGTCTCGGGTGATTGAGGAATGCTTAGTTAGGGAACAGATTGCTTATCGAATTTATGGTGGGCACAGATTCTATGACCGTTTAGAGATTAAAAATGCCTTGGCTTATGCCCGCTTGGCGCTGGATCCCAATGACGATGGTGCCATGGAGCGGGTGATTAATGTGCCACCTCGTGGTATTGGCGAGCGCAGTATCAGTACACTGCGGGAAATGGCACGGGATCAAGGCTGCTCCATGTGGCAAGCGGCCCAACTTATTGTTGATCAAGCCATTATGCCGGCAAGAGCGACCAATGCTATTAAAGGCTTTCAACAAATTATTGATGATCTGATGACCACTGTTCAGCAGCCGGATTTAAGCTTGGGTGACATCTTTGAGCAAATTATTAACGATGCAGGTCTGATTCCTTTCCATGAAAAAGAGAAGGGAGAGAAGGGCGAGGCGCGAGTCGAGAACTTAAAAGAGTTGATTGGCGCCGCCGGAGGATTTAGTTGGAACCCTGAAGACGAGGCCTTTAGCTCGCCACTGATGGCTTTCCTTGATCAAGCAGTATTGGATGCTGGTGATGCGCAAGCGGATGAGTACCAAGATGCGGTTCAATTAATGACACTGCATTCTGCGAAAGGACTGGAATTTCCATTGGTCTTTTTAACGGGCGTGGAGGAAAACTTGTTCCCCAGCAAAATGTCGTTTGAAGAGCCTGGACGTCTTGAAGAAGAGCGACGCCTTTGCTATGTGGGTATCACCCGTGCTATGAAGAAACTTTACATAACTTACGCGGAATCCCGTCGTTTGTTCGGTAGCGAATCTTTTAATAGTCCGTCACGCTTTATTAAAGAAATCCCGCCACAGTGCTTAGAGGAGGTACGCCTGCGTTCACAAGTCAGTCGTCCAGTCTCCATGCAGCGACCCGATTATCAAACAGAAAAAGCTCGCCTGCAAAACAGCACGGTTTTGAACAACTTTAAAGCCCCAGAAGTGAACGTCAATATGGGCGATCGTGTTAAGCACCCTGTGTTTGGTGAAGGCTTAGTGATTAACTATGAAGGACAAGGGCCACAAGCCCGAGTACAGGTTAATTTTGATGATGAAGGTAGCAAGTGGTTGGTGCTGTCCTTTGCGAAGTTAGAGGTCTTATAATAGCCTTGTATAAATAACTCTTCTTGTTTGTAAGTTATTGATTTTTAGATAATGTCATATTGGTGTCGGGGATATGTCGTCACGCACCCATGTCGTTTTCAGTAGGCTAAGAGTTCCTTAAAAAAACAGCATGTAGGGATAATAAAAATGATTGTAAAAAAACTTAGACTGCAAAGGGGCTGGTCGCAAGACCAGCTTTCTCAACTGAGTGGATTAAGTATCAGAACGATTCAACGCATCGAAAAGGGTCAAAATCCAGGGCTTGAATCGTTGAAATCTTTAGCAGCTGTTTTTGAACTTCCTATTACAGACCTGCAAGGAGATACCGATATGACCACACAAGATAGAGAGGAAAAATCCGCTCATACTATTAGTTTAGAGGAACGGTTAGCATTTCATCGAGTACAGAAAATGAAAGGTTTTTATATACACCTCACTCAGTATTGTTTAATCATTCCTGTATTGTTCGCCATCAATCTGTTTACTCATCCCTCCTATATTTGGGCGGTATGGCCCATGCTTGGGTGGGGAGTCGGCTTGGCTTTTCATGGTTTACGCGTGTTTAACGTGATTAAGTGCTTTGGTCCTGAATGGGAAAAGCGACAGGTGGAAAAACAGCTCGGTCGCAAGCTTTAAGTGACCATTTTACCCAAGAGCAAGCGCGCTAAAAAGAAGTGTTGAAGCGGTTTTTTTATCGTGCTTTCTTGGGGGTTCCTTTGAGTTGCCGTTAAAACTTGCAAAATGGTTTGAGTTCAAACTATTATTTATCTATGAACTTATAGATGATGAGGAGTGGGGTTTTATGACAATCAAGGTTGGTTTAATTGGTTTTGGTCTATCCGGACAAGTATTTCATACCCCTTTTGTGATGAATGACCCGCATATGGAAATGACTCATGTATGCAGCTCTAAAGTAGAGGCGGTTCATGCCGTGTTGCCGAATGCTGTCGTCTTACAATCGGTCACGGAAATGTGCCATACACCGAGCATTGACTTGGTGGTAATTACCACGCCCGATAAATTGCACTTTGAACAAGCCAAGCTGGCTTTAGAAAGCGGTAAGCATGTTTTATTGGAGAAGCCATCCGTCACCAGTATTCAACAAATAGAGTATCTGTGTCGCGTTGCAAAACAACAGGGTGTGGTGTTTTGCGTGTATCAAAATCGCCGTTTTGATGGAGATTTCCAACGTTTAAAAGCGTTAATAGACAGTGGTGAAATAGGCGAGCTGAAGCACTTGGATTCGCGCTTTGACCGTTTTCGCCCTGTGGTACAAGATCGTTGGCGAGAACAGCCTGGCCCAGCGACAGGGGTGTTATGGGATTTAGGGTCTCATTTGTTAGATCAAATGCTCGCGTTGTTCGGAGAGCCAAAATGGCTGCATGCTAGTATTGATACCCTACGAGAGAATGGTAAAACCCATGACTGGTTTGAAATTGAATTAGGTTATCCTGGTAAACGTATTCGCTTGGGGGCGACACCCTATGAGGCCGGAGAGATGCGTCGCTTTAATGGTCGATTTACTCAAGGTAGTTGGCAATGTGTTGGGTTAGATCCACAAGAGCCAGCGTTACGATCAGGACAAATGCCATGGCATGAAGGATTTCCCTCTCAAGCGCCAAAACAGACGCTGACGTGCTTTTTAGCGCACTCACAAGATGATATTGAAGTCATCGCAGAATCCTCAGTCCATGGGGATTATAGTGCCTTCTATGCGCAGCTAAGAGAGGCTATTCTAGGGAAAGGAAGTGCTCCAGTGTCTATGGATCAGGCCTGTCAATTAATCTATGGTTTGTGTCTTGCGGAGCAATCGTCGGAAACCGGACAGCGTATGTCGTGGGACTATAAAGCACACTATTAATCTACTGACAAGGAATAGGCCGCACACATTATAAGCGATGGAAAACGGCCACTCAGTATTAGAAAGCTATACTCTATTAAAACGCTCCATTAGATTGATGTATCTAATGGAGCATTTTTTGCAATAGCTTGAACTGGTGCAGAAGGAAGAAGGGTTATTTTTTTCTTAACTTCATGACTTTCGGAAGGACAATAGCTAATACGGTGGCAATGGCCAACACATAAGTAATGGCACCATCGAATAAAATAAACCAATCCCCCCCACTGATAGAAAGAGCCCGTCGAAGGTTTTCCTCTAAGACTTTACCTAGTACGAGCCCAAGAATCACAGGCGCCAATGAAAACCCTAATTTACGTAAGATGAAGGCAAAAACGCCTAGCACAATCATAAAAAACAGATCAAAGGTGTCACCGTGAATGGAGTAGATACCGACAAAGGTTAACATCACAATCACGGGTACAAGGTAAGATTGTTTAATCGAAAGCAGACGAACGAACAAACCAATGAGTGGTAAATTCATCACCAATAAGGCGATGTTACCAATAAACATAGACGCAATGAGTCCCCAGGCAATATTAGGTTGTTGTTCAAACAACAGAGGACCTGGGGTGATGTTGAACATCAATAGGGCGCCCAGTAAAATAGCCGTTGTGCCGCTGCCTGGAATTCCCAATGTTAACATCGGCACCATAGAGCCTGCTGCCGAGGCATTATTGGCGGCTTCTGGTGCCGCTAGGCCACGAATATCACCTTGTCCGAAGTGTTCTTCTTTGCCTTCGGCAAAACGTTTCTCTGTTCCGTAAGCCACGGCACTAGCAATGGAGGCGCCGGTACCAGGCAGTACGCCGATGAGAAAACCAGAAATCGTGGAGCGGAATATGACCCATTTCACGGCCATTAGGTCGGCAAAAGAGACAAAGCTTTTGCCAACAGGCGTGAGTTTTAAATCATTGCGAGCCCAGCTTTCTAACAGTATTAACACTTCACTAATGGCAAACATACCAATCACAACAACCAAAAAGTCGACCCCATCAAACAAATTGGGGATGCCCATGGTAAAGCGCAAAATACCCGTGCCAGAGTCGATGCCCACGGTCGCTAGTAATAAGCCGATGACCACACCAACTATGGTTTTGATGGGGCGTTTACCGACCATCGTCGCCAAACAGGTAAAGGCGAAAATCATCAACCATACATACTCTGATGGACCAAATTGAATGGCTAATTTACTCAGTAATGGGGCAAAAATCACCATAAGAAGCAGCGCGCCCATGCTACCAAAGAATGAGGAAACTGCAGAGAGTGCCAGCGCTCGTCCCCCTTCTCCTCGTTTGGCCATCGGGTAGCCATCTAAAGTGGTCATAATGGCTCCGGCATCTCCAGGAACGTTGAGTAGTATACTGGAAATACGGCCGCCGTATTCTGCACCGTAATACACACCAGCGAGAAGAATCAGCGCCGATTCAGGCGGCAATCCAACGGAATAGGCTAAAGGTAATAAAATGGCCACGCCATTGATGGGGCCAATTCCCGGTAGTGAGCCGATTAGGGTACCGATGAAACAGCCAGCTAATACTAACCCTAAGTTGAGTGGGGTGAGGGCAACAGAAAACCCGAGTGCTAAGTAATGGAAAACGTCCATCATTACTCTCCGAATAGAATGCCGACAGGGACATTAAGTTGCATTAAGTCTGCTAATAAAAAATAGCTAATAGGACTGAGAACGAGGGCGTACAAGAAGGCTTTAAGGAGCTTTTCACCAAACAACCAGCTAAAAATGGTGCCAACAAGTGTGGTTGAAATAATAAATCCTGCTTTTTCAAACAGTGCAGCGTAAAGCACCATAATGCCTAACCCTGAAAGGATTTTTACCCATACTTCTTTGGTAGGGTGCCAAGTATTTTGACTCGGCTTGATAAACAGCCAAACACAGCATAGTGCTGCAATGCCGGATAAAATAAGGGGAAAGGCTTTTGGCCCCAAGGGTTCATACTGAAACGGGACATTAAAATGGTAAGCTGTCCAGGCAATCAGCCCAGACAGTACCAAAAATGCACCCGCAAAAATGCGGTCATATAGCATGTTATCGCCTCAATTCACTAGTTAATTAAGCCTGCTTCTTTGGCTAAGCCACGCATATAACCAACACGTTCTTTAATGTAACTATCTAGTGTTTTACCTGACATGTTGAAAGGAACGAGGTTTTGATCGACTACTGTTTTCTCGAAGGCAGGGTCGTTGTAGGCTTTCTGAAATTGATCGGACCAGTAGTTATAGGCTTCATCGGATACTTTAGGCCCTAAGTAATAACCACGAATAATGGTCCATTCTGCATCATAGCCTTGCTCTATGGCCGTTGGGTAGTTCGAAAATTCACCTTTGAGGCGTTCAGGTGACATGATCGCCAAGACTTTTACCTTGCCTGATTCCACCAAGCCTTTCATTTCGCCAACATCACCTGGGTAGACCTTAATATGCCCACCTAAAAGGGCGGCCAATGCTTCACCACCCCCTTCGTACGCGACGTAACGCATTTTCTTAGGGTCAACACCTGAGGACTTCATCAGAATGGCAGCTTTCATCCAGTCTTGGCTGCCAACACCTCCCCCTGCACCAAGGACGAATTTACTTGGGTCTTTTTTAATGGCATCTACCAATTCGCCCAGTGTATTCCAAGGCGCATCAGCGCGAACCATAATGGCACCATAATCCACACCAGCGGTGCCGACCCAACGTGCATCATTTTCATCTAAGTTGCGGCCAAATTTGCCTTGGGCAATATTCAGTAATGAACCAGAGCTAAAAGCGACCAATTTATTGGGATCATCGGGGTTCGTTGCGTTGATGTAGTTATAGGCAACTGCACCAACGCCCCCAGGCATAAAGGTTACGGCCATTGGTATTTTGGTGATTCCAGCTTTGGCAAAGCCTGTAGACAGAATACGACAGGTTAGATCAAAGCCACCGCCAGGCTTGGCTGGGGCAATACAGCTGGGTTTATTGGGTTCGAATGCGTGGGCTGCTGAGGCAAGTGTCAATCCGCTCGCTAGTAATAATGTGGCGATACGTGCTTTCATAGAGTGTCTCCGGTTTAGCATTATTGTTTTTGTTGTATGTCTCTTTGAGAACATATTTTTAAAAAGTACACCATAAAGCTGACATCTTCCTGACATGGTATAATAATGTGTCATTTATTAAGGATATCGTTATGCGGATGCTGTTAATTGAAGACAGCGATAGTCTTGCCCAATCTATCCAAGTGTATTTCCATAATGAAGGCCACCCCTTGGACTGGGTAAACTCGGTAGAGAAGGCGAGAAGCAGTGTCTCGTTAGAGTCGTTTGACTTATTGATCCTCGACATTAATTTGCCCGGGGCCAGTGGGTTTCAACTGCTACAAAGTTTACGAGCAAACGGTAATCGCATTCCGGTATTGGTATTAACGGCGCGCACAGAAATAGACGATCGTGTCAGTGCATTGGATTTTGGTGCGGATGATTATTTGGCGAAACCGTTTGATTTTCGCGAATTAGCCGCCCGCTGTCGGGCTCTATACCGTCGTGAAAGAGGTAAAGCCAGTAACGATATTCTATGTGGAAATTTGGTTTACGATTTGGCGACGCACTCGGCCAAAGTGAATGGTCGCCTTTTGGAGTTACGCCAGCGAGAGAGACAGTTGCTTGAATTGTTTTTGAAAAATCTAGATCGAGTGTTAACCAAAGACGATATATCTAACCGACTTTATGATTTCAACGAGGCCTATACGCCCAATGCAATTGAGCAAACGTTGACTCGTTTAAGAAAACAACTGGCTAACTCTTCTCTCATCATCAAAACCATTCGTGGCCTCGGTTATCTCGCCCATGTCGATGATTAGTACAAGCTACTCCTTGCGTCGACGTATGTTGGTACGTAGCGCACTTTTGCTGTTGATCGTTTTTGTTTTGCTGAGCATTGGGGCTTGGCACTATGCCAAGCAAGCGGCGAATTACTCCTATGATCGTCTGTTAAGAAGTGCCAGTTTATCAATGTTGGAAGGGGTGCATGTCACTGGGGCCAATGTCGATATAGACATTCCTTACGCATCATTTGAAATGATGCAACTCAGCAGTGAGGATAAGGTGTTTTATCGTGTGCAAGGACCGCAAGGTAACTTCATCACAGGTTATGAAAATTTTCCTTTGCCCAATCAATCACTTGGTAAAGAGCGGACACTATTCTATGACGCCAATTATTTATCTGAACACATTAGAGTGGTAATGCAGCGTAAATGGCTGTCAGAACCTGAAGTATCGGGGTGGGTGAGTGTGTATCTAGGGCAAACCCTCAACGCCCGAGATCAAATGAGAAATGATATTTTAGTCCGTAGCTTGGCTACCCTATTGGGCATTATGCTGTTGGTTTTGTTTGTCTTATGGTGGTCGATTAATCGCGCATTAGAGCCACTCAGCACCATATCAAAGTCGCTTTTTACACAAACGTCTTTCTCAGAAACCCCGTTAGACAAAACGTCAATACAGGAGGTGGCACCATTAGTGGATGCCATCAATGAATATCAAACTAGACTGGCGTCAAATCTAGACGGGATGAAAACCTTTATTGCTGATGCAAGCCATCAAATCCGTACAGTACAAAGCGCGACACAAGCCCAGTTAGACATCGCCAGCCAAAGCCAAGATCTGAGTCAGCTGCCAGCTCATCTTGGTCGAATTCGAGAGGAGCATCTACGTCTTACCCGCTTAACGAATCAACTACTTTCCCATGCCATGGTGGTGCATCGCGGTGATACCAGAATAGTTGAGGATGTGAACATGGAGTCTTTGGTCAAGCAGCTGTTAACGGAATGTGTTCGAGATTATGCCCATACTGAGATTGAGTTTTCTTATCATTGTGATGGGAGGATAGGCTCGGTTCAAGGGGATTGGATTGCGCTGAAAGAAGCGTTTAGGAATTTGCTAGAGAATTCCCTTGTCTATGGTCCAGCGAAAAACCAAATTGACGTGAGTCTTACGCAAGAGGCGGGCCATGTGAATGTCATCATTGATGATCAGGGACCGGGGATTCCACAAACGCAACGAGAACAAGCCGTGCAGCGCTTTAAGCGATTAACCACACGCAAAGAAGGGTCTGGTTTAGGGTTGGCGATTGTTAGCAGTGTTGTGGAATCCCACGAAGGACGTTTTTTTCTAGAAGACAGTCCATTAGGCGGCTTAAGAGCCCGCGTCCAGTTAAGAGTAGGGGAAAGCTAATGCGATACTACTTTATAGGCTTATGGATTGTGTTTTCATCTGCTTTGTTTGCTGCCCCTAAAAGCAACTCAAATGCACTTGATATATACAGTGCCACTGACCTGCGGGCGATTAAGCCGTTGTTAGATGATTATCGAGCGCGTCACCCTGATGTTCAGGTGAATTACCATGAGTTTAATACACTACAGCTCTATCAGACTATTAAAAAACTGTCCTTAGACCAGCAGCCAGATGTGGTGATCAGCTCTTCAATGGATTTGCAAGTTCGTCTGGTCAATGATGGCTATGCTCAGCCGATTAAAGATTCCGCGTTAGAGGCTTTGCCTGATTGGGCCAAGTGGCGTAACGAGGCCGTTGGTTTTACCTATGAACCCATTGTCTTTGTGTATAACAAACAGGCTTTTAAAGGGAAAACCATCCCTCGTACCCATGAATCTCTTGCGCTTTCTATGCGCAGTAATGATGCTTTTTACACTCATAAAGTCGGGTCTTATGATGTGCGACGCTCGGCTTTGGGCTATCTGATTGCCACACAAGATGAAGTGGCGTCAAGCATTAGTGGGCGTTTGCAGGAAAGCCTTGGCAGAACGATTACGCAAGTGTACTGCTGTACATCGCAGATATTGGATGATATTGCCAGTAATAAGCTTGTACTTGGCTATAACATGCTTGGCTCTTACTCCCTGGCGAGAGCAAAACATGATCCAAGAATTGGTGTCGTGATCCCTGAAGATTATACCTTAGTGGTCAGTCGGGTAGCGTATATCAGCAAGGCGGCGAAGCATGTTGAAAACGCTCGCTCTTTTGTGCATTACCTTATTTCTAAACATGGGCAACAGGTGATGGCGGATAAAAGTGAGTTGATTGCCTTATACCCGAGCCTTGATCCTTTGACGGATAGATTACTGTCAATTAAACAGACCATTAACTTTCATCCCATTCCATTAGGGCCTGCCTTGATGGTGTATCTGGACCAGTCGAAGAAAAAACGTTTTATTCGATCGTGGGAAAACGCATTGTCACCCTCAAAACAATAGGCTTGATTATATCAAACCGTACGTATTTGATGTGCTGTCCAATTCTGGCAATTGAATTTTTAATTGTACTTTTTATTGTAATAAAAGTTTATTTAGATGTTCGTAAGTTATCAGCAAAAAGCATGTTTTGTATTTAAAATGCACATAATTCTGATTTAGGAGTAATACTGTTAAGAGATGTAGAAGATGAAATAAGCGCCTTTGTAAGTATGCTACTGTGTCTTGAATGATGTAGGGTGGGAATAAACAATGATCTTAGTTCCTGGGTATACAACTCAGTCTTTATTGTTTGATGGCAGACACTCGTTAGTGCTGCGTGGGGTGAGAAACCGAGATGCTCTCCCTGTCATCATCAAATTACTAAAGCAGGAGTTTCCAAGCGTCGAGCAGTTGAATTGTTTTCGAGAAGAGTTTCTTCTGCAGCAACGTTTGTCCCATATTGACGGTATTTGTCGTGTGCTGTCTCTAGAAAAACTGGGGCACTCATTATTTTTAGTCATGGAAGACATTGGTGGTGAAAGTATTGCTCAGATATTACACTCCGCGCCACTGAGGTTAGAAGAAACGCTTCAGTTGACCAATCAACTGTCGAATACCTTGGAGGCGATTCATCAAGCACAGGTTGTTCATGGTGATATTAATCCAAACAACGTGATTTGGAACCGAGAAACCGGTGAGTGTTGCCTGATTGATTTTGGTATTGCCAAGGAGTTGTCCACCGCGATAGACAAGGCGATTCCTGTATTTAGTTTGTCAGGTTCTTTAGGCTATATTTCCCCAGAGCAAACGGGACGTATGAACCGCATGCTCGATTATCGCTCAGACTTTTATTCTCTGGGAGCCACTTTATACGCGTGTTTGACGGGGGAGCCACCGTTTACCCATCATGACCCTATTGAATTGATTCATAGTCATCTAGCCATTTCCCCGATACCCCCTAATCAAGTCGACCCGCGTATTCCGCAAGTGGTTTCAGACATCATTTTAAAACTTCTTTCCAAAAGCATTGAAGAGCGCTATCAAAGCGCACGTGGTTTGGGATGCGATATTGTCTATTGTTTACAACAGCTACAAACAACGGGTGAGATTGAGTCTTTTCCATTAGCCCAGAAGGATTTGTTTCCCCAGTTTCAGGTGCCCGAAAAGCTCTATGGCAGGGAGAAAGATATCGCCTACCTTGATGCAGTTGTTGAAAAAAGTATTTCTGGTAGTGGTGAGCTGTTTCTTGTCTCGGGGTACTCTGGAGTTGGGAAATCGTCTTTGGTTGAACAAGCCAAACAAGCGTCACAAACCCATCTCGGTTTTTTTGTCTCTGGTAAATTTGATCAGTTTAATCGTGATGTGCCGTATTCGGCCCTGAAGCAAGCCTGCCAACAGCTTGCGCATCTGTTGCTCTCGAAAGAAGAGGAGAGTATTGACTACTGGCGCACCCAACTACTGAGTGTGCTGGGAGAAAATGGCCGTGTTATTACCGATCTAGCGCCGAGCTTTGAGTTAATTATCGGTGAGCAGCCAAAGTTGATCGAGTTGTCGGCCATGGAGTCGCAAAGCCGTTTTAATTTGATCTTCCCAAAATTCATTCAGTTATTTTGTTCACAAGACCATCCGTTAACCCTCTTTTTTGACGATCTGCAATGGGCGGACAGCGCGTCTCTTCGGCTCATAGAAAGTTTGATCACCAGCAGCCAAGCCCATCATTTTTTGGTGATTGGGGCCTATCGAGATAATGAGGTCAGCGTGACGCACCCTCTGTCTTTGATGCTAAAAGAGCTTAGAGAAAATTACGCCAATGTGAATGAGCTGAAATTGCAGCCTCTCACTGAACAAGATGTCAGCGCATTATTGAGAGATAGCGTGCATCGGAATGATGAGCAGCAAGCGCGTTTAGCGGCTCTTTGCTATGGCAAGACATTGGGTAATCCTTTCTTTCTAAAACAGTTTTTAGGGGAACTAAGCAGTGAAGGCTTGATCTATTTTGATTCACAGCAAGGCTTATGGCATTGGGATCAAAAGCAAATAGAACGCCTTGATGTGGCCGATCATATTGTGGATCTCATGGTACGAAAAATCGAGCATCTTTCGCTGGATGCGCAAGCGTTGCTGAAAACGGCTGCTTGTATCGGTAATCGATTTGATACTAATATTCTGTCTTTACTCACAGATCAAACTACTGAGCAAACTGCAGATTTGCTTGCAGAGATTCTCGATCAGGGTTTAGTTGTCCAATTGGATGCATCAACGCAGACATCATTATCCGAACTTGGGACATCGTTCTATAAATTTCTGCACGATCAGGTTCAGCAAGCGGCTTACTACATGTTGCCGGATGCTGAGCGTCAGGTATGCCACCTGACAATTGGTTTGGCCTTCCAGCAGCAAGAGGGGATTTTCCATCTTAGCGAAAGTCTTTTTAGCATCGTCAATCACTTGAATTTGGCTCTCGCACTACTCGAAGACGAAGAGAAACGGCGAGAGTTAGCCGAGCTTAACTTACTGGCTTCGCAACGAGCCAAAAAAGCC
Organism: Marinomonas spartinae; assembly: GCF_900089775.1. Classification (GTDB taxonomy): domain Bacteria; phylum Pseudomonadota; class Gammaproteobacteria; order Pseudomonadales; family Marinomonadaceae; genus Marinomonas; species Marinomonas spartinae. The sequence continues at coordinate 156,073 of NZ_FLOB01000001.1, read as the reverse complement.
AATGCCTACGAGCATGCACTGCACTACATTCAATCCGCCATTGCTATTCTTGAACACAAGGGGTGGGAAGATTATTACCCACTGACTTTGTCCTGTTATAAAGAATGTGCCGAAGTGGAGTTACTGTGCGGCAATGTCGAGGCAGGCCATCAATATTGTGCGCTCTTATTGGAAAAATCGAAGACGGTGATGGAAAAGGTCGAAGTGTATGCCCATCAGGTTGAGCTTTATGCAAACCACGGGCGCTTCCAAGAAGCCCTTGATGTAGGCTGTGACGCCATTCGTCTACTGGGGGTGGAATGGCCAACAGACGCTGAGGAAATCGAACAAGCCATGCTCAGTGAGTCACAGATCATCCAATCTTATCTAGAGCAGAACACGGTAGAGTCTTTGCTCAGCTTGCCTGTCATGCAAGCGGCAGAGAAGCGCATGTTATGCCAGTTGCTGGGGATGATCTGGGGGCCAGCAATTAACACCAATTTACCCATGAGTACCTTAGCTGTGGTAAAGCTGGTGGCCCTGTCTATTCAGTATGGTAATACAGATGTGTCACCTTTTGGCTACACCTGCTATGGCTCTATGCTGAGTATTTTTTACGGGGATTATGAAACTGGCTATCGCTTTGGACAGTTATCTGTCGACCTAGTCGATAAAACGGACAACCATAAATTGCGTTGTAAGGTATATACCATGTTTGCTGTGACTAACAGCCCATGGTCAGCTTCCCTTCACGACAGCATTGCTCTGCTTAAGTCGGCATTGAGTGCGGGTATGGATGTGGGAGATCGCATTTTTATCAGTTACAGTGCGTTTCATATCTTAAAAATCATGAAGTTAGCCGGGCTTCCCCTTACGGATGTGATAAAGGAAAACCAGCATATTCGTCCCATTTTAGAGAACATCGGTGATCCCAATACCCTAGAGATATTGGAAATCTTGGAAAGGAATACCGCCTTATTGCAAGGCGATAGTCATTCAACAAAGAGCTGGAATGACGAGGGCTTTAATGAGCGCGAGTTTGTTAAGCAAATGGAACAGCAACAACACGCTTTGTGTTTGAACTACTACTACCTGAATAAAATGCAGGAATGTTTTTTATTTGGTCGCTACCAACAAGGAAGCGACATGGCCGAGAAAGCCGCCGTGACCTTAGATGCTACCTTTGGTTGGTTTACCAATGCAGACTATTACTTTATGCAGGGGCTTATCTTGGCTTCCTTGTGTGACGAAGAAGAGTCCGAGGAAGAAAAGCACGCTATTATCTCCAAGATCAATGTGTGTCTCTCGCGTCTTACAGATTGGGCGACGAACTACCCTGATAACTTTGCCAATAAAGTACACCTGATTCGTGCTGAATTAGCTCGCTTACATGGTGAGCATAAACAGGCCGTTGATTTATTTGATTTAGCGATAGAGGAGTCTGATAAGCAAGGTTTTTTACATCAATCGGGGATAGCAAATGAGCTGGCGGCTCGCTATTGGATGTCTCGTAGTAAAAGTAAGTTTGCAGGGCTCTACTTAAAAGAGGCTCATCACAACTACATGAGATGGGGGGCTCAAGCCAAAGTGATTGCGCTTGAATTGGCGTTTCCTGAGCTGGTTCGTTCCCGTGATAACTCAGACGCTTACAGTACTGAGATGAGTTTAACGACAGCGTCGAATAGCCTGGATTTATTATCCGTTGTCAAAGCCAGTCAAATTATTTCGGAAGAGATTGTGCTTGAACATCTGCTGACCAAATTGATGCGCACCATTTTTATGGAAGCAGGGGCTCAACGGGGGATGCTGGCGTTAAACATCAATGGTGACTGGCTTATTGAGGCACAAGGGGAGTTAGATCAAGGGGAGGTGACCGTATTACAAGATATTCCTCTGACAGAGAATGCTAACTTGTCGTATCCATCATCGATCTTTTCCTATGTGCGTCGTACGTTAACGCCGTTGATTATTGATAATGCGCAACAAAACGCTGCCTTCGTTAAGGACCCTTACATTGCGAAGTGTCAGCCTAAATCTGTACTCTGCTATCCAATAGTGAAGCGAGGTAAAGCCCTTGGGCTTTTGTATCTTGAAAACAATTTGGTGGCGTCGGCCTTTACGCAAGACCGTTTACAGGTCTTGGCTATTTTGGCTGGACAAGCGGCCATTTCTATCGACAATGCCTTGGTCTATGCGACCCTTGAAAAGCGCGTGGAAGAGCGTACAGAACAATTAAGCTACGCCAAGCGTCAAGCTGAAGAGGCAAATCGTGCGAAGTCGATGTTCTTAGCGACCATGAGTCATGAGATTCGAACGCCCATGAATGCCATCATCGGTATGAGCAAACTGACACAAAAAACGCCACTTAGTGTTGAACAGAGAGGCTTCGTCGATAACATTCTTATATCGGCTGAAGACTTGATGGGGATCATCAACGATATTCTCGACTACTCGAAGATTGAAGCCAAGAAAATGACCATTGAGAACACGACGTTCTCTCTTAAGCAGGTTATTGACCATGTCTTGATGGTGAGCTCGATCAAGGCCCAGGAAAAGCGCCTCAGGCTGGATATCAATATTGCTGATCAAACCCCTATTGATTTGCTAGGTGATCCACTGCGTATTCAGCAGGTGCTGATTAATTTAGTGAATAACGCCATTAAATTTACTGACAGGGGGCACATTACAATTACCGTGTCGCCGCAGTTCTTAGCGGATGATAAAGAAGTACTGCGTTTCAGTGTGAAAGATACGGGTGTGGGGATGACATTAGAGCAGCAAACATGCTTATTCCAGCCTTTTACCCAAGTCGATGATACCATTACGCGTCGCTATGGTGGGTCTGGGTTAGGCTTGGCTATTTGTCATCAATTGGTGGACTTGATGAATGGCCGTATCTGGCTAGACAGTGAACTGGGTCAAGGTTCCACATTCCATTTCCAAATCCCCTTACAGCGCAGCCTTCAAAGCCGAGCCTGGAAAAATGACGTCAAGGCCGCTTCTAAGGTGCGTGTATTGACCGCAAACGATGGTGCGGTTGCGGAGCATGAACACCGTAAACCTCACTCTCTTGCGGGTAAGACGTTGTTGTTGGTTGATGACAATACCCTGAATCGTCAAATTGTTGTGAGTTTTCTTGAAGAGTTGGATGTCGGTATTGATATTGCGACAAACGGTGAAGAGGCTTTGCAAATGCTGAACCCTGATAGACACCAGCTGTTATTAATGGATTTGCAAATGCCAGTGATGGATGGCTTTACGGCCACTCGACACATTCGCCACCGCTATCCAGATCTGGATCTTCCCATTATTGCGATGACGGCCAATGCAGGGCTGGAAGACCGACAGCGTTGTCTGGATGCTGGCATGACGGATTACATGTCCAAACCCATTAATCCTGAGGCTCTTCTAGACATGGTGTCGCGCTATATGACGGTTGAGGAGAGCGTGACGCCACCGAAACCGTCGCAGCAAAGCCCGCTCTCGTTTGACGAGCTGATTATGCGTCTTAATCAAGATGTTGGCTTGGATACCGAGCTTGCCTTGCCGAGGATCTCAGGAAGGCAAGAGGTCTATAAGCAGGTTATTCAGGACTTCATTCAAGAAGGTTTGACTAATATGGTGTTGCTCAAGCAGCTTGAGGCATCGGGTCAGCTTGACGATCTAAGAATTTGTGTTCACTCGCTTAAGTCTAATGCAGCGTATTTAGGTGCGACACAATTGGAGGAGGAGAGTCGACAACTAGAAAAATGCCTAGAAGATCAGGCCCCTTATATCGACCTCTTTGATTGTGTCTGTGAGACCTTATCAACCTTGCTAGAGAAGCTTTATACCGTTATCGATGAAGTGAAATCGCCTGTTCCTGAGCCAGAGGAAGTTTCTATTGGGCTGCTTTTAGAGGAAATTGAGCTTTTGTTAGCAGCTTCTGATTTCCAAGTGGCGCGTTCGCTGTTACGGTTGAAACAGCATCCTGATGCTGCAAACTGGGTGTCTCAAGTGGACGAGATCATCAGCTTAGTTGATGACATAGAGTTTGAAAGGGCTAGAGAGAGGATCTCTAAGCTAAGATTGCAGAGGTAAGCGTTTGTTTTTTTGACAAATGCAGGGGAGTATATTGAGAAATAATAAAGCGTATTAAGCAGACCCTAACGCAACGGGTCTGCTTAATAAACAGCTTATTCTTCCATGCTGCCTAATGCCAGTAGGGTCGCATTACCACCGATTGCGGTGGTGTTGATTGAGACCGCACGCTCTGTCACAAAACGCAAAATGTAATGTGGAGTCGCGATTTTACCTAATGTGTCTAGATTGGTTTCTTCCACTAATTGGCAAATCAGACCACTTTTGTCAGCCAAGCGTTTACTCAAAGACTGAGCCTTGTCGGCATCGCATAAAATAGCGACACCAGCAAGATGATCCGCTTCAATTAATGAATCAACGGCGGACTCGGCGACGTTTTGAATAATACCTTCTGGGACGGCGTCCAGAATGGCATCCATGATTTCCTGTCCCATAAGACCAACTGTGATAACCGGGTTACCAGCCACCAGTGCTGCGAAGATTTGCCCTACCAAGCCAACTTTAGCGTTGTCTGTATCAAAGTCCGACAGGCATAGGAAAGGGCCACGACCTTGGGTAGCAAGTTCGTTTCTTTCTCCTGTTGGCCCTGGCATCACTAAGGTTTCTGCTATTTCGTGTTGAGCATTATTGAGTTGCCAAACTGCCATTTTACGTTGAGTTTCTGGCAATAGGGTCATGGTGCGAGCCAAGCGCTCAACACGACCATTAACTCCTAATGAATCCCAAGCTTCAAAGGCGCTTCGAGCGACATCAATTTGAATAGGTTGTATGATTGTCATTACCATGTCTCCTTGTTCGCCGACTTAAAAGTATTGTTCAGTCGCGAAACGCTGTAGATAGTGTGGACCACCGGCTTTTGGACCGGTACCAGATAAGCCTTGACCACCAAAGGGTTGCACGCCAACAACGGCACCCACTTGGTCGCGGTTGATGTACAAGTTGCCGACGCGAGCTCGCTGGGCAATGTGCGCGCAGGTGGTTTCGTTACGGCTGTGTACGCCCATGGTTAAACCAAAACCTGAGTTGTTGATGGTGTCGATGATCTTATCCAAGTCTTTTGCTTTATAGCGCACGACATGTAGGATCGGGCCAAATTTTTCATCGGTTAACTGATCAATGCTGGCAATTTCAAAGGCCGTTGGTGGGACAAATGTGCCCTTATCCGCAAACGCTGGCAATGTAGACTGAGCAATCAGCTTGCCTTCTTTGGTCATGTATTCGATGTGATCGAGCAACATCTTTTGTGCTTTTTGGTCGATGACAGGGCCCACATCGGTACTATGAAGCGCGGGTAAACCAACACTTTGCTCGTCCATCGCCCCTTTGATCATGGGAATAATACGATCGGCCACATCCGATTGCACAAACATCACCCGAAGGGCAGAACAACGTTGTCCAGCAGAGGCAAAAGCAGAACGAACCGCATCACGTACCACTTGTTCTGGTAACGAGGTTGAGTCGATTAACATGGCGTTTTGCCCACCGGTTTCGGCGATGACTGGGACTGGGGCAACGCCACGGCTTGCCAAGGTGCGGTTGATCAATTGCGCCGTACCAGTTGAGCCAGTGAATGCCACGCCTGCAATCCGTTTATCGCTGGTGATAGGGGCACCAACAGAGGCCCCATCACCCGGTAGAAGATGTAGCACGTCCCCTGGAACGCCGGCTTTATGGAGCATTTCAACGGCACGAATAGCGATTAAGCTGGTTTGCTCTGCGGGTTTAGCTATCACAGTATTGCCCATCACCAAGGCGGCGACCACTTGGCCTGTGAAGATCGCCAATGGGAAGTTCCAAGGACTGATACAGGTAAAGACACCTCGGCCATTTAAGAGCACATTTTTCTCTTCGCCAAGAAAGTCGGTGTAGGTGGCGGGCGTTGTGAAATGGCTGCGTGCTTGTTGTGCGTAGTAGCGGCAGAAATCCGCGGCTTCACGAACTTCATCAATGCTGTCTTGGATGGTCTTACCCGCTTCGCGATGGCAAAGTGCCATCAGCTCTGGGTAGTTTTCCTCCATCAAGTCCGCCATTTTTTCTAGGCAATCCGCGCGCTCCGACGCTGGACGAGCGGACCATGTGGGGTAAGCGGCTTCCGCAAGGTCAATTGCTTGGGTAACGGTTGCTTGATCTGCCCAGTCAAGTTGTCCTGCGGTCTCTTCGTGGTTGTAAGGGCTCTTCACACTGTGTGTATGGCCTGTATGTACTGGCTTGCCCCCAACAATAGGGTAACCGCGCCATTGGGTATCTTGACCCATAAAAGCGTCGATTTTTGACTGGAATGGACGCCATTCTGATTCGATTTCGATGTTTGGACCGAAGGAGTTTTTACGATCTTCAAACATATCCAGAGGTAATTTTATGAACGGGTTTGCCAAGGTTTTGCGACCTTCCAGTGTGGTCACCGGGTGGTCTACCAATTCAGAAACCGGACAGCGAGCGTCCACTAAACGGTGAACGAAGGAGCTGTTTGCCCCATTTTCTAATAAACGACGGACCAAGTAGGGCAGCAAGTCTTTATGGCTACCAACAGGTGCATAGATACGCACGCAAACGTCACTGTCTTTGATAAGACTGTTATAAAGAGCGTCCCCCATGCCGTGTAAACGCTGGAATTCAAAATCTTGGTTTGTGGCTCCTAACTCTTTTGCTAAGCAGCTAATGGCTGCAATGGTGTGCGCGTTGTGGCTGGCAAACTGCGGGAAAATACTGGCACGAGTATGCTCACTTAGTAGGAAGCGTGCACAGGCCAAATAAGACACATCCGTGGATTCTTTACGGGTATAAACTGGGTAGCCGTTAATGCCTCGTTGTTGGCATAGTTTGATTTCTGAGTCCCAGTAAGCGCCTTTCACTAGTCGTAGTGGAATGCGATCACCTTGTTCTTTCGCAAGGGCTGCGATCCAAGCCAATACTGGTAAAGCACGTTTAGAGTAGGCTTGAATGACCAGCCCGAACAATCCCCAGCCTTGAGTCACTTCGTCACGGTAGAGTTTTTCGAATAATTTGAGAGACAGCTCCAGACGGTCTGCCTCTTCGGCATCAATGGTTATACCAACATTCAACGAACGTGCTTTGCTAATTAGGCTTTTGACACTGTCAAACAGTTCTGTCATGACACGGTCTTCACAACCCACTTGATAGCGCGGATGAAGGGCTGATAATTTGATCGAAATGGTTGGACGATGGCCTTTTCCGTAAGTGTCTTGGCCAACGGACTCGACGGCTTGCATGTAGGACTTCAGGTATTTCTCTGCATCCGATGCGGTCAAGGCGGCTTCACCCAGCATGTCGAAAGAATAGGTGTAGCCTTTGTCGCGGTAGCTTTTGCCACGAGAAAGGGCTTCTGAAATGCTACGACCTAGTACGAATTGGTGCCCCATGATTTTCATGGCTTGGTTCATCGCCTTACGTATCACCGGTTCTGACACGCGGTTAATCATGCGATTCACTAAGTTCGCAGGCTTGCCATCTCGCTCTTCATCCATAGTGACGATTTTGCCGGTTAGCAAGAGTCCCCAAGTGGAGGCATTGACAAAGAAAGAGTCTGAGTTTTTTGCGTGGGATGCCCAGTCTGCCACACTTAAACGGTCTTTGATAAAGGCATCGGCGGTTTCTTTGTCCGGCACACGCATCAGGGCTTCGGCCAGACACATCAACAAGATACCTTCTTTGGTATCAAGGCTGTATTCCAACAACAAGGCGTCGATCATGGACATACTGTCGTCGTCCTTACGAACTTGTTCAATCAAGTGCGTCGCTGCATCCGTGCAATTTTTTAATTCAATATCAGTCGGCTTTGCCAAGGGTAACAATTCATTCAACCAGGCCTCTTCATCCGCTTTATAAAGAGGGGATATAAGTTGCCATAACTCATTGAGTGGCCGCTGAATGAAGGTTGGTTCTAACACTTCAATTGCTTTAAACATGGTCGGATTCTCCCGCGACAATACAAAAAAACACTCGATTTTCTTGTTTGGACCGTAAGTTGTTACAGAGCACTATGCTGTTTCTTGATGTTTTTATTTGTATAAACTTTGCAAGAAACAGCACGACTGGATTGTGAACACACTTTAGTGACAGAACTAAGAAACTGTCTTTCGAAAAAGTCGGTTTTTTTTATAAGAAAGTCCGACTAATCTCCCCTAACTTTACAAAATGCTTAAAAGTGAGCGTTAAAATAAAGGGATAAGTCGTCAATGACCAAAAACAGGGCAAAAACACACCGAGTGACTTTTGTAAAAAAGTGCGGTTCACATGCCCTAGGAAAACTGCTTTTGGTAACGCAGTGGTGTTATCCCTAATGTTTGAGAGAAGATGTTAGTCATCGCACTTTGGCTGGAAAAACCGCACATTTCAGCGGCCTGAATGGGTGGAACCCCTTCGCTCAATAATTTTTGTGCGCGTTCTATACGCTTACGCATTAAGTATTGGTGTGGTGTGATACCTGTGCGTTCTTTAAAGCGTTCGTGAAACTGACTGACACTTAAAAAACAAAAATTGGCCAATTGATTAATGTGTACACGACGAGATAAATTCAGTTCAATAAATTGATCTAGCTTATCAATGTCGAGGTGATTGCCGCGTTGACGAACGTCTTTATTATTGAGTTGGTGGCGGATGGCACTCAATAATGTGTTGCCGCAGGCGCGGGCTAAAATAGGATCGTTTGGGTACTGTTGAAGTTCGCCCGATAGGGCAGAGGCTAAAATTTGTAACCGAGGGTTTAATTGAAAATAGGCGGCTTTATCAAATAAGCGGGAGACGATCTCGTATTCTTCGTCGGTAATCGCTTTTTGTGGCGGAATCGGCAGGTTGACCACCATGATTCGATTCTCCCCAAGCCCTGCAAAGGCATGACTATCCGATGATGGCAGAATGCATCCACCACCCGTTTGTAGTTCTTTGCTGTTACCTTCGATATCGAAGTCGGTGCTACCGTCTACGACCACGACCAGTTGGTGGTAATCGTGATCATGGGCATCGGCCTCGTTAGGTAAGCTGAACACATCGGAATCAGAAGGAGTCAAAATTACGAACCTATGATACGAGTAATAATATTTTAGTATAGCGGTCTTATGGGGTCTTGAGTAGGGGTATTCTAAGGATATCCCTTTTATCCATCGAAATGGTCAGGATCATTTTTAGACGGAATGGGAACGAGTTACTTCATATTCCTCCATAATTGGAATGCCTAAAAAGCTAAGGCGTCTCTACTGTCTTTTGTTATGAGATGCAAAGGCGCTTTAGCTTCTAGGGGGAAGGTTACGGGTTATTAATGAAAGCCGGGTTTGACTTTGACCACCAAATTGCCAAGGGCGCCAGGAAGTAGGACATCTTCGTGAGCTTGGCCTAAATCGTTTAAGGCATAGACTTTGCGGATCACGGGCTTGAGCTCACCGCTTTCAAAGTGCGGTAGCAAGGATGAGGCAATCAATGCTAATGCTTCAGGATTTACATTGGCTAAGGCAACCCCAACCACCGACGCATCTCGAGCCATCAAGTCGCGAGGGTTAATCTCGACGGTGCCGCGATTACCAACAATCGCCACACATCCTCCCAAGGTTAGGGCTTTTAAGTCTTCTGATAAGTTATGGTTAGCGAGCATCTCGATGATTACGTCAAAGCCATTTTCTAGGTTTTGAAAGGGAGTTAAATAGCCTTCTTCGTTATGCATAATCACATGGGTCACCCCAAGTTGACGTAGTAACTCCGCCCCTGCAGGTGTTCCTGCACTGGCAAAGACCTCCATTCCGTTTAACAATGCCAATTGTACACAAGCGGTACCTACTGCACCGGTTGCTCCGTGGATGAGGACTTTATAACCCGTTTGAGCCTTTGCTCGGCCAAATAATGCTCGATGAGCGGTCGTAAAAGGAATGCCGATACAGGCACCTTCTTCAAAATTTAAGGCATTGGCTAAAGGGAAGGTATGAGTAGGCAGACAAGCAGCAAATTGAGCACAAGACCCCGTCAAGTTACGAGTAAAGTAAACACGTTGGCCCAGTTCAAAGCCTGTGACATTTTTACCTAGCTGAACAATGGTGCCAGCACCGTCAGAACCTGGTGTGTGGGGAAAGGTTGTTGTGTAATTATTGGTACCAGAACGAATGTAAGTATCGACGGGGTTAACGCCTGCTGCGCTGACTTCTACCAATATTTGATCGTCATTAATACTGGGTTGATTGACGTTGTTTAGTGTTAAATCGCTGGCTGGACCATAGTCCTTCATTTGCATCGCTTTCATTGTGAATGATCCTAAGACTATTAGAGATGGTTTGAGAATAAGGTCTATTTGCTTCATCAGCAAGGCTGTTTATGTCATTAAGATAAGATGGTACTGTGACAAAAAGTCAGGTGACGCAGAAAACAAACTTTTTAAATGGGCGGTTTTATCGCATGCTGTTCCCTCTGTAATAGGATGTTTTCACAAGAGAATTTTACGCCAGCTATTCCGTTGTCATATTTTTGTCATGTGATCACTTTATAGTCTTGTAAAGGAATGCGTTATGATTGGTCGCGCCGATCAGTCAAACCCTCCCACAGTCATATTGATAACGTTTTGATGGCAAGATATCAATATGTGCAAGGGAGTTGTCAGACTCAAGGTATGCGATACCCGACTGACTTTCTTTGGCGATACGACCCCTGTTTACCAATACAAGTAAGCAAACAACAGACTGACACCGCTAACGCTAGGCGGAGGGTATAAATACTATGAAAGAGTTAACCACAGATCATACTTCGCAACAGTTTAATAATGAACTGGAAACCTTGCGCCAGCACTTTCTGACAATGGGAGGTGTGGTAGAAGAGCAAGTACAGGACTCGCTGCAAGCCTTTTTGGATAGCAATGGCTCACTTGCTCAAGATGTTAAAAACAAAGATTCAACGGTGAATGAGCTAGATGGCATTATTGATGAAGAATGCACTCGTATCCTAGCGAAGCGCCAGCCCGCCGCTGGCGACTTGCGTATGATTTTGTCTATCAGCAAAGCGGTTAGTGAACTTGAACGTATTGGTGATGAAGCAAAAAAAATAGCTAATCTGACCATGCAGTTGATCGACGAAGGGGAATCCCCTCGTGGCTACGTCGAGATTAACCGGATCGGTACCATGGTATCACGAATGATCCACGATACGCTGGATGCCTATGCCCGTTTAGACATTGATGCCGCCATTAAAGTGGCGAAGCAAGATCGTACCGTGGATATGGAATACAAAACGGCTTTACGCTCTTTAGTAACCTACATGATGGAAGATCCTCGCAGCATTACGCGTGTTTTTCATGTGATCTGGATTTTACGCTCTTTAGAGCGTATTGGTGATCATACTCGCCATGTATGCCAGCACCTTATTTTCCTAGTGAAGGGGATTGATGTTCGCCATATGTCGATGGACAAAATCGACGCGCAGGTTAAAACCCAACCTGAATAATTTGCTAACAGGGTTTGGGACTTTATAAAACAGCCTAGCGGTGATGCCGCTGGGCTTTTTTGTTTTTTATCATTGGCTCTTGGCGCTGCTTTCTCTATGATCGGGTTTTATTTATGGACTAGGTGAAAACGATGTTTGAGATAGAAATCGATTCAAACACCCCATTAAACGTATTTTATGACACCCTAAACAGTCAGTTAGCGTCCTTGTTAGGTGGCGAAAGGGATTTGATTTGCAACGCGGCGCAGTTTTCTGCTTTTGTGATGCAAACCTTGCCAGAGCTAAACTGGGCTGGGTTTTATTTTGCTCGAGATAAGCAATTGGTACTTGGGCCCTATGTTGGAAAAGTCGCTTGTACCCGTATCCCATTTGGCCGTGGTGTGTGTGGGGCGGCGGCACACAGCCAGCAAACGCAACGAGTAGAGGATGTGCATGCCTTTGAAGGGCACATAGCTTGTGACTCCGCTTCAGCTTCTGAAGTCGTGATTCCTATTGTTTATGAGGGGGATCTTATTGGTGTGTTTGATATAGATAGCCCCAAAGTGAGACGTTTCTCGCAAGCGGATCAAGAGGGTTTAGAGGCCTTAGTCACGACTTTTATTGAATCAACTGATCTTGAGTGGTCGTTTTAGTTGAATCAATGCGTCTGCTCAAAGTAAACATTGAGGTCATTCAGTGCTCTGCTGACATGGGCTTTGATGGCGTTTAGATTGTTTGGTAGGGGGAAGTGTTCGGTTTGCGCTTTTCTAGCGGCTTTCTCAAGCATCTCAAAGTCCTTTGACAAAGAAAGTAAAGCAAGATTTCCCGAAGAGGACTTAAGTGCATGGCAGATTTCCGCAACGGTGGCGAGATCTTGCTGCTCCCATGCGAACTCTAGTAAAGCCATTTTTTCTTGGCAGTCCTGCTCAAACACAAGACGCACTTCGTTCACCATGTTTTTATCTAACATGGTAATTAAGCTGCTTAAGGCATTTTGATCAATTTCACTCACAATTTCTCCTAGAATTTTGTGCTGGTGAATGTCCTGAAGCGTGGTGTTAAGTGTACTGTAGGAGGACTCTTTCTAGTTTGCTTTGTGTCAATGGCGAGGATAATCCTCCTCCATTACTACCAATGTATTCTTCTTCTGCCGACATCAGTGTGCCATATAGTACTGGCTTACCATTCTCACTCCATTGTTGAATGTCATTTTCCATTTCTTGCGATAAGGTATCGACGTGGGTGACGATGACATCAAAATCCTCTTCTGATGGGTAATGTTGAGGGTCATATAATATGGCCTCAATATTCATTTTAGACAGTTGTAGCACTAATGTGTTGGTTAAAATGGGATCGGTTTCAAACAGCAGTGCCCGTGTAATGGTATGGCTTCGAAGAGGTGTTGGCAGAGGCTGGCTATCACTGGTGATATGATAGGGAATATCGATCCAAAATTCGCTGCCATGGTCAGCCTCACTCGTAAAGTGGATGTCGCCTTGCATATGCTCAACGAGCTTATAGCAAAAGGCTAAACCAAGACCGACTTCTTCATGGAAAGGGGACTCTTCCTTGCTTGGAGAGAATGGCTTTTTGCTGCGTAACGCGGTCTGTACACTGTTTGGCATGCCAATACCATTGTCTTGTACCACAATACGCATCATTCGTTCGCCTGTTTGAGGCGAGGGTGTTTCGTTATCGGATGGAAGGATATGAATACTGATACTGCCACCCTGTGGTGTATAGGTAATGGCATTTTGCACAAAGACTGAAAGAATGTCGCTAAAGCGCTTGAAGTCTAACGAAATCGTAGATTGAATAAAAGGATCAACATATGTGGCGAGTCTTAGGCCTTTTCTATGTATTTGTAGGGCCATGGATAGAATCCGGCTCTCCATAAATTGTTCAAGATTGTCCGTTGTATATTTGAGATCCAGCTTATTCACTTCCAGCAAGGCAATATCAGTGAACATATTGAGAGTCGTCATCAGTTGTTGGCTTGACTCCTTAATATGATTAGACATCTGCTCTTTGTTAGCCTGAAGGTCGGTTTTGATGAAGTTTTCCGATAGGGAGGATAAGGCCTGGATCGATGGACGCATTTCTTGCTCTATCATACCGAGTTTTTGAGCTTGCTCTTCTTTAATGTACAAAACTCGTTGGGTCAATTGCTGGTTTTGCTTGAAGACTTTTTTGTACTGTTGGTAGCTCTTAACTAGGCAAACCAATAGCAAACTTAATGAGAGTAAAAAACCACCGATCATCCATTGGATATGGCGCAAATTATCGCCAAGGTGACGTCGTTGTGTTGCGATGTATTTATTGGTGTCTCGGCTGACCAACACGGTGAGTTCGTTGACTTGTTTGTCAAGGTGGTGCATACGATTCACCATACTGTCTAAGTAAGACAGATCACCATTTTCTACTTTGGTCAGGTTGAGACTAATGAGTTCTAACTCTCCGGTGATGATATTGAGAAGCCGTAATGTTCTTCCGCCGGTAATGCCTCTAATCAAATAACCCACATCCCCATTTCGTAATAAATCAAGTCGGCTCATGAGCAGCTCGTATTGATTGTATGCTTCGCCTTTAAGAGGTAAGTCTGAGGGTTTGATTTGAATCAGGTAATTAACAAAGCGATAGGATTGCAGCTGAAACTGTAAGGCATTCCATAAAGAGCTTTCGTAAATACGCTGTTGTGTGGCTTTGGTGCCTTCTGAGGCATAGAAAAAAATACCACCAGAAAAGAAGATAATACTGAACAGCAATGATAGAAAGCCCATAACGTACCACTTCTTAAAGGGCAATCTTTCACGGTTAGATTGGCGTAACATACTCGGCTAGTCCTGCGAGCTTGAGAGGATTTCGATATATCTTGCCTGCCATATGGAGCGCCAGTAATAGACTTCATTTTGCAGCTCGGGATGTTCATCAAACGGATAGATGACTAATATTGGACCTAGATCCCGAATACTAATCGGATGTCCGTCTTTTTTTATCGCAAAAATGGCACCATGTTTGACAAAATCACTAACAGGGATGTCGATAATATATTGATTAAGGGCTGTGATTCTTAATAAAGTCCCTTTACTGTCGACTTGTTTGAGTAAATCCGTGGCGGAAAAGCCTGTGTAGGTGTCTTTTTTATTGGTCCAAGGGGCGCTGGTGGTAAAACTCTTTTGGGGGAGTTTGGCGAGCATTGCCATATCGAAATTGGCTTGTTGATCATCGTTGGTTTTTTCCAGTATGCCTGTCAACGACAACACAACAGGGCCTTTTGGGGATTCTAATGCATTAGCTGTTGGCAAATAGCATGCAACGGTGAGGCAGACCAAGAAAAAGAGGAAGCGCATATTAAATCCCTTAGAGTGTTCTCATTAGAAAATTTTGCTCGCGACTTCGTGCAACGTTTCCGACGCCGCATAGAGAGCACCGAAAAAAGATAGCAAAAACGTATTCAAGCATCGCTGAATAATCAGCTTATAGTGTAATGTTATATTCTAAATCAATGTCAGGATTTTCTAAAGATTTTGTGACTCATTGTGTCGCTTTAGCCAAAAAGCGACTCCTATCTAGCCGTTGTCTTCATCTTGTGTCAGTGATTAAGAGCACGATCATGGCCGGAAAAATGAAAAAACTGCACCTACTTAATAAGTGCAGTTTTTTCTAGTTCTCGTTCTGTTATTAAGAGCGAGAAAGTCGGTTTAAGCTATTTCAGCTAAGCGAAGACAGGCAGCCTGATGTTCGCTGGACAAGTTTTCCAGAACCGGTTTCTGGCTCGCACAATCTTCGTTAGCGTGCGGACAACGAGTACGGAAGACACAGCCAGAAGGCGGATTAATCGGTGAGGGTAAATCCCCTGCGAGTAGCTGGATCTTCTTGCCACGTTCATGTTGCGGATCGGGCACTGGAACTGCAGACAATAGGGCCTTAGTGTAAGGATGACGTGGCGTGTCATACAGTGAATGTTTGCTCGCTAGCTCCACCGCATTGCCTAGATACATCACAAGGACACGGTCGGAAATGTGCTTCACTACACTTAAGTCGTGGGCGATGAACACCAAAGATAGGCCCATTTCCCCTTGCAGTTCTTTTAACAAGTTGACGACTTGTGCTTGGATAGACACATCCAATGCGGATACCGGTTCATCACACACTACAAGCTTTGGCTTGAGAATCAAGGCGCGAGCGATACCGATACGCTGACACTGACCACCGGAGAACTCATGGGGGTAGCGGTTAATCACATTGGGTAGAAGACCAACACGATCCATGATAGCGCGTACTTGATCTTTGACTTCTTGCTTAGACAAATGGGGTTTAAATGTACGTAGCGGCTCTGCGATGATGTCACCAACCGTCATACGAGGGTTTAACGACGCCAATGGATCCTGAAAGATCATTTGCAGTTCTTGGCGCTTATCTCGCATTTGCTTTTTGTCGAGGTCGGTTAAGTCTTGTCCTAGCCACACTACGCTGCCATCGGTAATGGGCACAAGACGTAATAGGGCCCGAGCAAGGGTGGATTTACCACAGCCGGATTCACCAACCACACCAAGGGTCTCGCCTTCATAAATGGTTAGGTTGACGCCATCAACGGCTTTGAGAGCCTGTCCTGGAGTCCATGGCCACGCGTTGTCTGCTTTGATGTTGAAGTGAACTTTTAAGTCTTTCACTTCCATTAATACGTTGTCAGTTGCTGTACTCATGATGCCACCTCCCAATTCACCGGTTTGTGACAAGCGCGTAATTTACCAGGTTGATACTCTTCCAAAACAGGTGCTTCTTTACGGCAGCGATCCTCTGCGTATAGGCAACGTTCTTGGAAGGGGCAGCCTGCCGGAAGGTTGAGTAAGTTGGGTGGGTTACCCGCGATTGTTGCCAGCGCTTCGCCATCACCATCAAGACGAGGAATGGCTTCTAATAGCCCTTTTGTATAAGGATGTGTTGGACGATAGAACACATCTTCTGTTTGGCCGTATTCCATAGTACGTCCTGCATACATGACCAACACTTTGTCACATAAACCAGCCACCACTCCCAAATCATGGGTAATCATGATGATGGAGGTATTAAAGTCGGCTTTTAACTCGTTCAATAGGGTCAAAATCTGTGCTTGCACCGTCACGTCTAATGCCGTGGTAGGCTCATCAGCAATTAACAGTTTTGGTTGGCACAACAAGGCCATAGCGATCATCACACGTTGTCGCATGCCACCTGAAAACTCGTGAGGGTACATATTCATACGTTTACGGGCTTCTGGCATTTTCACGGCATCGAGCATTTTTACGGAGGCTTCAAAGGCGTCTGCTTTACTCATCCCTTTATGCAGAAGCAACACTTCCATTAACTGCTTACCAACCTTCATATAAGGATTCAGAGAGGTCATTGGATCTTGGAAGATCATGGCAATTTTCTCAGAGCGAATATGATTCATGGCTTTTTCGTCAAGGGTCAGAATGTTTTGGTCTTCAAAACGGGCTTCGCCTTCAATCACACCATTGCCCGCCAACAGTCCCATCAAAGCAAACGCGGTTTGGCTTTTTCCTGAGCCGGATTCACCAACGATGCCTAGTGTTTCCCCTTGAGCAAGGTCAAATGTTAAGTCATTGACAGCCGTAACGAGTCCATCTGGTGTTTTAAAATTAACACGCAGGTTATCGACTTCTAAAATATTCTCTTTTTTCATAGTCGTCATACCATCCTCCTAGCGGTCTTTTGGATCTAGTGCGTCGCGTAAACCGTCGCCTAGGAAGTTAAAACAAAACAAGGTGACAACCAAGAAGCCCAAAGGCCAAGCCAATTGCCATACAGCGACGTCCATGTTTGGCGCCCCTTCAGAAATCAATGCCCCCCAACTGGTCATTGGCTCTTGGACCCCAAGGCCTAAGAAACTAATAAAAGATTCCAGCAGAATCATGTTGGGTACCAGTAAGGTCGCATAAACGATGACCACGCCCAGTACGTTTGGCACAATGTGACGGCTAATGATTTTCGGTGTCGACACCCCACAAGCATAGGCGGCTTCGATGTATTCTTTGTTTTTCAAACTCAGGGTTTGACCCCGTACAATACGCGCCATATCCAACCAAGACACGGCTCCGATCGCCACGAAAATCAGCAAAATATTACGACCAAATACCGTCATCAAAATAATAACGAAAAACATAAAGGGAAATGAGTTTAGAATCTCTAGAAAGCGCATCATCACGCTGTCTACTTTACCGCCTAAATAACCGGATGTGGCACCATAAAGCGTCCCGATCACGACGGCCACAAAACTGCCTAAAATCCCGACCATCAAAGAGATTTGACCCCCTTGCATGGTACGCACAAAAATATCGCGTCCTAAGGGGTCGGTACCAAAATAGTGGCCATTGGCAATACTGGGTCGTCCTAGGGTAGAGATGTCAGACAACGCACTCCAGTCGATGTCGGCATAGTTCCAAGGGCTTAATAACGGGCCAAAAATGGATAGGGCAGCAATAATTGCTAATATTATTAAGCTAACTACTGCGGCTTTATTAGTGAAGAAGCGACGGCGAGCATCCTGCCATAAGCTACGACCTTCTACCTCGACAACTTGTCCGGCGAACTTCTCGACAGCCGCGACTTTTTCTTTACTTGTCATCATAGTCAAATGCTCTATAAACGAATTTTAGGGTCAATGAAGACATACAGAATGTCGACAATGGCGTTAAAAAGAATGGTCAGGGTGCCGATCAAAATGGTGACGCCCATGACTAAAGAGTAATCGCGGTTAAGCGCGCCATTGACAAAGTTTTGACCGATACCACCTGTGCCGAAGAATTGGTCAACAACTACCGAACCGGTGACGATACCGACGAACGCGGGCCCAAGATAAGAAACCACTGGTAACATGGCAGGGCGCAGTGCGTGACGAATAATAATACGTGCTTTGGGTAAGCCTTTAGCACGAGCGGTACGAATAAAATTAGAGTGCATGGTTTCGATCATGCTACCTCGGGTAATTCGTGCTATCTGGGCAATATAGCTGGTGGACATGGCGATGACGGGCATAATCAAGTATTGCCAAGCTCCACCGTTCCAGCCACCTGCGGGTAGCCAATGGTGTTTAATGGAGAAAAACAGGATACACAAGGGCGCAATGACAAAATTCGGCAACACCATACCGATATTGGCAAAGGTCATCACGCCATAATCGAGAAGAGAGTTCTGACGTAGCGCGGCAAAGACACCACATAATACGCCAAGGGAGATCGCGACAAGAAAAGACCAAAAGCCAATTTCAGCCGAAATGGGGAAGCTCTGTGCGATCAGCTGGTTAATCGTATAGTCACTAAAGCGGAATGAGTAACCCAAATTGCCGTGCAATAAATCCCAAAGATAATGGAAATATTGGTTCATTAACGGTTCATTCATATGGTACTTAGCTTGCAAGTTTGCCAATACTGCAGGGGGTATACCTCGCTCTGAAGTAAACGGACTACCTGGGGAGAAACGCATTAAAAAGAAGGAAAGCGTTACCAACGCCCACAGAGTAGGAATAGCTTCAAGCAAGCGTTTAACAATAAATCTGAACATAAAAAAATACCTGATTAGGTCGCCGCTAGGCGGCTAATACAAGGGAACCATCATTGGAAATACACCCTAGCGCATCACTGCGCCAGGGAATGGTAAGTGACAATATTAATGCTTGATGATGTACATATCACGAGTATAGATATTGTCTTCAAGGTTTGGCATGTAGCCGCCCACGTAAGGCTTAAGCAAGCGTTTGGTGACGTATTGATAGATAGGTGCCACTGCCATATCTTGATCAATCGCTAGATCTTCCGCTTTTTGATAATAAGGAGCAGGATTGTTTACTTTCGCAGTCTCATCCATCAATTTATCGAAAGCTGGGTTTTTATATTTCGCGTTGTTTTGGCTAGAGTTAGAGTCCAACAAACTCAAGAAAGTCGACGCTTCGTTATAATCACCAAACCAACCGTCACGGGCCACTTGATAGTTACCTAACTGACGAGTATTAAGGAAGGTTTTCCACTCTTGGTTATCTAGGGTCACGTTGACGCCCAAAGTTTTTTTCCACATGGCGGAAATTGCGATGGCAATTTTCTTGTGGTTTTCATTGGTGTTGTAAAGCAAGGTGAAATTCAGCGGATGGCTCTTATCGAAGCCTGCTGCTTTTAATAACTCTTGGGCTTTTTTATTACGTTCTGCCTGGGTCCATTTCTCGTATTGAGGTTCTTTAGCTTTAAAACCAGCCACGTCTGGTGGTGTGAAAGAATAAGCAGGGATTTCACCAGTACCCGTTACATATTTGGTGATGATGTTACGATCAATAGCGTAAGATAAGGCTTTACGAACACGCACGTCGTTAAAAGGCGGCTTTTGATTATTGAAGTCGTAATAGTAAACCGCCAAAGCAGGAGTCACTTTCACCTGGTTAGGAACGGTTTTTAATAATTCATGGTAGCGGTTGGTTGGAATACCTTGGTTAGACGTCATGTCCAAATCGCCTGCCATGTAACGGTTATATTCCACACTCGGATCGATAATAGGCAAGACAATCACTTTATTGATAACGGTTTTTTTGTCGTTCCAGTAGTCGTGGTTACGAACAAAGACCATTTTTTGGTTAACGACCCAGCTTTTCAGTTTATAGGCACCATTGCTGACAATATGCTCTGGTTTGGTCCAAGCGTCTCCCCATTTTTCTACCACTTTTTTGGGCGCTGGGAAAAGTGAGGCGTTCACGGTCATTTTGACAAAATACGGTACGGAATGGTCCAAGGTGACTTGGAAGGTGTGGGCATCCAGTGCTTTTACGCCTAAAGAAGATACTTTATCTTTACCATCAATGATGTTTTGTGCGTTTTTAATACCAGCTAATGCGGCGTAGTAAGAGTAAGTGGATGCCGTTTTTGGGTCGACAAGGCGTTGAAATCCGAAGACAAAATCTTCTGCGGTAACAGGGCTGCCGTCTGACCATTTCGCATCATGACGTAATTTGAAGGTGTAAACGGTGTGATCTTTGTTAACCGTGTAGCTTTCGGCGACACCAGGTACTAACACGCCATCTTTACCTTCACTGTATAAACCTTCAAACAGGTCACGGTCACGCAGTGATCCAGGTGTCCCAGAGACTTTCTGTGGATCAATGGTTTGAGGTTCACCTTCGCCACCTTTGACCAGCACTTGATCTTTCGCCAGTTGAACGCCAGCAGGCACATTAGCTGCGTATACTTGCATGGCCCCAAAAGACGCAGCAAGAATAGCGCTGGCGATTAACGTTTTTGTCTTCTTCATAATAATCGTTACCTTAATTAGTTAGCTTTTGTGAGGTCTTTTATTCTTGTTGACGATAAAGTCATGAGACGAGCGAAACTAAGCTCAGCCTTCATAGTTAATCAATTTACAAAAGGTCACAATCGAAATTCCGTATCAGGTTATGCGTCTAATAAAGGTAAAGGTTGTTAGGCTTGCTTCATTTTTGTGAAAGTGACAAGGAGAATCAGGGATTTTAAGTCATTTTGCGTGGATACTTGTCAGGGAAAAGCGGATGACATGGAGCCTATAATCCGCTCATGCTATGCTCTTGGCTATTATGATCGATTAGGAATAAATAAGAGTGATTACACAGCCTTTTAAAGCCGCCGGTGCGTTTCTGAAAGCCTTACCATTGATCGTTTCTCCAGGGTTGCGGATTTTTATATTAGCGCCTTTAGTGGCGAATTTGATACTCATGGCATTGTTGTACATGGTGGCACTGCATTACTTTGATGATTTGATTAATATGGCGATGGGCTATTTGCCCCATTGGCTCGCCTTTATGCATTGGCTGTTTTATATCATCTTTGCCGCCATTATTGCCGTTTTGCTGTTTTATAGTTTTTCTATTGGTGTGAACATTTTAGCGTCGCCTTTTATGGCCATCTTGGCAGAGAAGGTAGAAGAGAAGCAAACGGGTAAAGTGTTCGATGAAAAAATGACCACGAAAGTGGTGATCGCGATTATTGCTCGCAGTGTGCAGCGTGAATGTCAGAAATTATTCTATTTCTTACCACGTTTCATTTTGTTAATCGTGCTGTCTTTTATCCCCTTGGTGAATGTCGTTGCTCCGGTTTTGCTGCTATTATTTTCAGCATGGATGTTGTCACTTCAATACATGGACTACGCATTTGACAATAATAAAGTCGCTTTTTATGACATGCGTATGGCGTTGCGTACTAAACCGCTATTGTGTTGGACTTTTGGCGGTATTGTTATGGTGTGTTTGACGATCCCTTTTGTAAATTTAGTGATCATGCCGATTGCAGTGTTGGCGGCCACGCTTTTGTGGGTCTCAGTTTTCCAACCTGTGCACGGTCATGACGCTTCCTTGTAAGATTGTTCTAATTGCTCTAAAAGAGGCTTGTGAATGTCGATAAAAATACTGGTGGTGGATGATGCATCTTTTACGCGCGATTTAATTCGTCGCACGTTGCGTAAAGAATTCCCAGCCGCCATATTGGAAGAAGCTGTTAATGGGCGTAAGGCCCAACAACTGTTATCGAAAAGTCAGTTTGATATGGTGCTATGCGATTGGGAAATGCCTGAAATGACGGGTGTTGAACTATTGCAATGGTGCCGTGAGCAGCCTGAATACAAAAAAGAAGACATTCCTTTCTTGATGATCACTAGCCGTGGCGACAAAAGCCATGTGGTGGAAGCGGTAAAATCTGGGGTAACGGATTATTTGGGGAAACCATTTTCCAGTGAACAGCTGGTGAATAAGGTGATGAGTGCCGCCAAAAAGCATAATATGCAAAGTAAGCTGACCTCACAAAAATCCAGAAGTGCAGCGCCTGCAGGCGGCGTTGCATCAGCATCATTGGATGTATTGATGGGGGCAGGGAAAGCATCGCGTAAAGTAGAAGCAACCAAATTTATCAACCCTGATGCTCCCGTTCCCACAGTCAAAGATGTCAAGATTCCAACCTTGGTGCGCTTTGAAGGCAAGCAATTTCGCTGTATGGTGATTCAATTTAGTAAGCAAGACGCCACCATGCTAATAAAGAGTGACGATGTGATTCCACAGGTATTAGGACAATCTGTCTTGGATTTAGAGTTTGGGGGCCAGGTCAATCGCCTAAATTATTATGTCCAGTCTGTCGCCACCACAGAGAAGAAACATGATTCAACCTTTTTAACCGTTGGTTTAGGGTTGATTGATCAAGATGCTGAAAAAGAAGTCTTTATCAGTAAGCTGTTTGATAGCTTATAGGTTCATTTATACTGATCGAGTTGGAGGGTCGCTACCTCTGACTCGATCAAACGCCACTTGTTAGTCTTTTTCGATAGGCTCTTTGTCAAAGTTGGACTCATCGATTGCAGGGAAGGTGGGTATATCATCTGTCCGCACTCGGTTGGCTGGGAAATGGCAAGAGAAGCGACTGCCACGGTTGAGTTCGCTAAGGATCTGTAACTTAGCATCATGGTGCATGAGGACATGCTTAACGATGGCTAAACCTAAGCCCGTGCCGCCTGTTTTGGTGCTGCGGCCCTTATCGACGCGGAAAAACCGTTCCGTTAAGCGTGGAATGTATCTTGGATCTATACCTAAGCCTTGGTCGGCAACTGAAAACACACCACTAAACTCATTAGACTCCCACTTTACCTTTATTTCACCACCATCTGGCGAGTACTTGATGGCGTTTACCACCAAATTAGAAAAGGCACTGTAGAGTTCGTTATAAGAACCATACAGGCGTGCTTTTTCTGGAATATCAATGTCTAATGAATGTGCGTCTGTAAGCAGTGGTGAGGCAATTTTCTTAATCGCTTCTGCCCAAGAAGACACCTCGTGCCAATGCTCTTCTTCTCGTTTATCATTGCTCTCTAAACGTGACAGTAGTAATAAGTCTTCGATTAAGTGTTCCATGCGTTCCGATTGCTCAGACATGTTTGCGATGCCTTTTTGCATACTGGCAGGCAAGGAATCTTGGAACATTTCTAACGTTTCCAAGTAACCTTTGATGACCGTTAAAGGGGTTTTTAGCTCGTGGGAGGCATTGGCGACAAAGTCTTTGCGCATTTCTTCAAGCAGATGTAGCCGTGTGACATCACGGATAAAAATCAAATGATCATTTTTATCGTACAAGGTGGTTTGGACTTCTAAATAAACGCCCTCTTTGGCCGGTGACTTAATCACCAGCGGTTCACCAAAGCGTTTTTGGGTAAAATAGCGAAAAAATTCCGGATTACGAACGATGTTAGTAATGGGTTGGCCACGATCGACTGGGCGCATCAATCCTAAAAAGTGTCCAGCAGAGTTATTCCACCACTCTAAATTGCCTTGGTTATCGGCCATGATCACGCCTTCTTTTAGCGCGGCGGTAGAATGCTCTATGCGGGTCAAGGCTTGGCGCATACGGCGCTTCGATTTACGCTGCTTTTTCTGCAAGCGGTAGACAACATCGAAGATGTCTCCCCAGATACCATCTGATTCAGGAGGAGCGCCTCGACCTGAATGACGTAGCCAATAGTGAAATTGGTAAAGTTGATAGAGCTGCCAATACAATGTTCCCAATAAAAAAAGGAGTATGACAGCTAATAGGTGGTTTATGATAAAACCAATGACGATGCAGGCCGTAAGCCCTAAAGACCAGCGAATCGTTGCTCTTCGCCAAACTGCTTTCATTATATGACTAAGTCCTTTTCGGAGAGAAGCGGTAGCCAGTCCCTCGAACGGTTTGAATCAAAAAGTCATGGCTGCTACCAATGGCTTTACGTAAACGGCGAATATGCACATCAACAGTGCGTTCTTCCACATAAACATTACCACCCCATACCTGGTCCAATAATTGTGCCCGTGAATAGGCTCTTTCTTGGTGAGTCATGAGGAATTTTAGCAAACGGTACTCTGTCGGCCCCATATCCAGCGGTTTGTTGTCAATGGTAACGCGTTGGCTAATAGGATCAAGGGTTAGCCCTTCGATTTCAATTGGCTCATCTACCCCTTGAGGGGTGGCTCGACGCAACACGGCTTTCAGTCTGGCAACTAATTCTCGTGGCGAGAAGGGCTTGGTAATGTAATCGTCAGCACCGACTTCCAATCCTTGAATTTTGTTGTCTTCCTCGCTTTTCGCTGTCAGCATAATAACGGGAATTTCCGCTGTCGCACTGTCTTTTTTTAGGCGCCGAGTCAGCTCTATGCCGCTGCTTCCTGGCATCATCCAGTCGCAGAGAATCAAATCAGGTCGATGGTCGACAATGATTTCGTGGGCTTGTTGGCTATTTTCCGCTTCCATATATTCGTATCCCGCCATTTCTAAGGCGACGGCGATCATCTCGCGAATGGAAGACTCATCATCAATGATTAATACTTTTTTACCGGTCACAGGATCTACCCTCATCTCAGGAACGGTTTTATTAAAACGCCTTAGTATGACAGTTATATGAAAATGTCACATATTCGCCATATATTACACAAATAGTAAGCTAGCAGCGATACCAATAAAGATACAGTACCCAATTCGATTATTATCTAAGAAAGCATGGAAGCAGGCTTGTCGCTCGCGTTCTTTGGCTTTTTGGTATTGCATCCCAAATAATCCCAAACTAATGATAAGCGACACAAAGTAGATCCAATTAAGGTGTGCCAGTATCCCGATCCAGACCAATAGGGATAACGTCAGACCTTGTAGACAGAGGATAACAAGTAAATCGTATTTGCCGAAAAGGATCGCGGTGGATTTAATGCCGACTTTTAAATCGTCGGGTCGGTCTGTCATGGCATAGTAGGTGTCATAGGCAATGGTCCAGAAGCAATTTGCCACAAACAACATCCACAGTTTGGGGTCTAGCAGATCCCCGCCTTGGGCGCTGTATGC
Source organism: Marinomonas spartinae (assembly GCF_900089775.1). Taxonomy (GTDB): domain Bacteria; phylum Pseudomonadota; class Gammaproteobacteria; order Pseudomonadales; family Marinomonadaceae; genus Marinomonas; species Marinomonas spartinae. Next base: position 130,745 of record NZ_FLOB01000001.1, on the reverse strand, counting down.
CATGGGTATGGCCCAAGAGAACGCCAAGCCAAGAAATAACTGGGGCAGGTGGGTATAGCGCTTCATAAAGGGGTACAGTGCCGCTAATCCTAAGCCGACGAAAGACAGCAAAATGGTTCGTAAATCGGTACACAGCACTAACAAAAAGCTCAGTACGACCAAAAAAGCGAACAGCCCTAGCGCTTCTTTTTCGGACACACGTCCAGATGGTAAAGGACGATTTTTCGTACGCTCGACATGTCCATCGACTTTTCGGTCGGCATAATCATTGATGACACAGCCTGCGGAACGCATGCTAAATACCCCCAGAACAAAAATGACAATAAGATGCCACTGGGGCCAGCCATCGGCCGCTAGCCAAAGTGCCCATAGGGTTGGCCACAGCAAGAGTAGGGAGCCAATAGGACGATTAAAACGCGTTAAGTCGGCGTAATCTTTAAGCTTGTTCATGGGAGTCCATTGATTTAGTCGTCAGAATTAGGCGAAGCCGCCTTTATGTTATGCCATTGTCTCGAAAAATGCTTCACTGACCAAGATACCAGAGCCAAATTGTTGGAAAACAGAGCGTCTTGCCCAGATTTTGGTATGGTGATTGGTAAATAAGCCTTTGGGAAGGGCGGCCACCTCAATAGGACTGCGTTTAAGTGCCCTATGCTTAAACAAATAACCGCCCAATGGTTTATGGTGCAAATGCTTCACCTGTCGCCAATGGCCTCGTAAGGCGTTGGCAGGGATAATGGAGCGGGCGTATATAACGGTTCGACCATCGACTTTTAATAATACCGTGCGAACGCGTGCTGCATCGCGTGGTTTCATGCTGAGTCGACGTTTTTCTCGCGGTGTTGCTTTTCCCCAAGCATCCTCAATGACCTCTACTGTGAGCTGACCTCTTTTTTTCAATTCAGCGGTGATGGATTGACTGGTTGTAAGCCAAAACCACAGTGACGCCGGAATTTGTTGTTTGTTAATTTGTTTTAAGGGTTGCCAACGGTAATGCAGGGCAAGTGTCAGATGATGATTTAATTGCATGTTAGGCCAATCGTTTAGAGCTCTTTGATCGACGCCAGTGTTTCAGACTGTGGGCAAAGACCTCGATTAGTGACGTGGCTATTATATTGAGGTTTGGAAGCGATGTCGCATAGAAAACACCCATAAAAAAGCCTCACCTTACTGCGCCCAACGTCATGGTGACACATCAAGATGAGGCGATTGAGCCGAATCGCTCGGTTAATAGGGTACCGATGTCAATGGTTCAAAATTTGGCTTAGGAACAATTGGGTACGGTCGTGTTGTGGATTATTAAAAAACTCTTGAGGCTCATTGGCCTCAACGATTTCTCCTGCATCCATAAAGACCACACGATCCGCTACGGTTTTAGCAAAGCCCATTTCATGGGTCACACAAACCATGGTCATCCCTTCTTCTGCAAGCTGCACCATAACATCGAGCACTTCTTTAATCATTTCTGGATCAAGGGCGGAAGTGGGCTCGTCAAATAGCATGATGCGCGGCTGCATACACAGGCCACGAGCAATTGCCACACGCTGTTGTTGCCCCCCAGAAAGTTGCCCTGGATACTTTAACGCTTGGTTAGCAATTTTTACGCGTTCCAAATAGTGCATGGCCAGTTCTTCTGCTTCTTTTTTGGGCATTTTACGCACCCAAATAGGCGCTAGTGTCAGATTTTCTAGAATGCTTAAATGTGGAAACAGGTTAAAATGCTGGAAAACCATGCCGACATCTTTACGAATGGTTTCGATGTTCTTCAAGTTATCATTCATTTCGATGCCATCAACGGAGATAGTCCCTTTTTGGTGCTCCTCAAGGCGATTGATACATCGGGTCATGGTGGATTTTCCTGATCCTGATGGACCACAGACGACAATTCGTTCCCCTTTTTTGATACTAAAGTTGATGTTTTTTAGTACATGAAAATCGCCATACCACTTATTTACATCTTTAAACTCGATGATTGCTTGCTCGCCGGCTTCTAGTTGGGCAAGCGCCATATTTCTATCTGTCATTATATAGGCCTCAAATTCTTAACTAATTTCGCTTATGTCCGGTTTCCAATTTACGCTCTAGTGCCATGCTGTAACGGGACATGCCAAAGCAGAAAATCCAGTAAACGAAAGCGGCGAAAACATACCCTTCGACGGTGGTTCCTAACCATTTTGTATCGTGGTTAGCAGCTTGAATGCGTCCTAAGAAATCAAACATGCCCACTATGTAAACCAGCGTTGTATCTTTAAATAAACCAATAAAGGTATTAACGATGCCTGGAATCACTAGTTTTAAAGCTTGGGGCAAAATAATGAGCGACATGGACTGCCAATAGGATAGACCCATTGCATCAGCGGCTTCATATTGACCTTTCGGTATGGCTTGTAACCCTCCTCGAATCACCTCTGCCATATAGGCGGATGAGAACAGGACAATACCGATCAAAACACGTAGCAGCTTGTTAAAGTTTAATCCTTCCGGCAAAAAGAGTGGAATCATCACTGACGCCATAAATAAAATGGTAATCAATGGTACAGCCCGAATGCTTTCGATAAAGATAACGCAAACGGATTTGGCGACGGGCATATTAGAGCGACGCCCTAAAGCCAGTAACGCTCCCAGTGGAAACGATGCCACGATACCAATAACCCCCAGAAGGACGGTTAAGAAGAGTCCACCCCATTTTGCTGTTTCAACGGGTTCTAAACCAAATACACCACCAGAAAATAAGTAGTAAGCGAGGACTGGGTAAGCAAGAATAATAACCAGTGCTAGATAAAGCTTATTGATTTTTTTAATGGCAAACATGGCCACCAAAAGAACAAGGATAACCAGAGCTAAATTGATCCGCCATGTTTGCTCAGAAGGGTAAAAGCCATACATGAATTGTTCAAAATAAGAGTTAATAAACGCCCAACACGCCCCTCCACCAGTACAAGCTTTATTGGATGTACCTGTCCAAGTGGCATTGATAAGCCCCCATTCAATTAGCGGTGGAATCGTCAAGTACAGAATGTACAGACTGAAAGCCGTTAACACGACATTGAGTGGTGAGGATAATAAATTGTGTCTAATCCAAGCGACAACACCCACTGATTTTGATGGTGGTGGAAGGCTTGGGGATGGTTTAAATTCAATCGCCATATTGGCCTCCTAACGCTCGATTAATGACATTTTTTTGTTATACCAATTCATAAACAAAGAAATACTCAAACTCAATGTTCCATAAACCAGCATACATAACCCGATGGTTTCAATCGCTTGCCCCGTTTGGTTGAGCGTGGTGCCCATGACGACAGACACTAATTCAGGATAAGCAATAGCGGCTCCCAATGAGGAGTTTTTGGCTAAGTTAAGAAATTGGCTTGTCAAAGGGGGGATAATAACGCGCAAGGCTTGAGGTAAGACGATGAGTCGTTGTGTCAAGCTGTCTTTTAAACCCAATGAGCGAGCGGCTTCTGTTTGTCCCCAATTAACAGACAAAATACCAGCGCGAACAATTTCCGCAATAAAAGCCCCCGTGTAAGTGGATAACGCTAGTAAGACTGCAACAAATTCAGGCGGTAGTACCATCCCCCCTTTGATGTTAAAACGTGTTTGGTGCGGTAGGTCAAATGTTAGGGGAAACCCAGCAACGGCAAAGGCTAACAAGGTGATAACAACGATAATTCCTAATGAGGACCAGTAGGCAGGAAACCACAACCCCGTTCTCGTTTGGCGCTTTTTCGCCCAAATAATAAGGGCGATGGAGGCAACAATGGATAACATAAAACCAAAAACGGCAATGCTAAAGCCTTCTTGAATGATCGGGTTTGGCGAATATATCCCACGTTTATTCAGGAAAAAATCGGCAAATTCGTAACTATGCCGAGGGGTAGGCAGTGCAGCGAGTACAGCAAAATACCAAAAGAACATCTGTAGTAACAATGGAATATTGCGTAATGTTTCAATATAAGTCGTTGCCAATCGGGCGACTAACCAGTTTCTAGATAAACGGGATAGTCCCATTATCACGCCAATAATAGTCGCGAATATAATGCCTAGCAGAGAGATGACACAGGTGTTGATTAAGGCCACTAAAAAAGCGCGCCCGTATGTATCTGCCTCAGTATAACTAATTAGGTGAATGAGGATAGGAAAGCCAGCAGGCTCGTTTAAAAAAGAAAAGCCAGTGGATATTCCTCGACTGTCTAAGTTGGCTTGTAAGTTACTAAACAGGTAATAGCAAACGTATAACACAATAGCTAATAGCACGACTTGAAAAACAAGAGACCGTGTTCCCGCATCGTACAAAAAGCTTCGTTTATTAGGTTTTTTTATATCGCTCATCTTGGTTCAGGCAAAAACTGCTCGTCAGATGTATAGGAAAAGAGGGAAGAGACCCAGCCACGAGTTGAGTGGCTGGGTAATAACCCGAAGAGAGTTATATTAACGAACTGGTGGCGCGTACATGATACCGCCATTGTTCCATAGGTTGTTCAAACCACGGGGTAAATCAAGTGGTGAATCTTTACCCACGTTACGATCAAACTCTTCGCCATAGTTCCCTACTTTAGCGATCACGTTATAAGCCCAATCAGCACTTAGACCCAAGTCTTTACCCATATCGCCATCTAAGCCCAATAAGCGACGAACGCTAGGATCTTGAGTGGTTTTTTTGATTTCGGCAACGTTTTTCGACGTAATGCCCATTTCTTCAGCGTTTACTTGTGCAAACAACACCCAAGTCACCAAGTCTTTCCACTGTTCATCACCTTGGCGAACAACAGGGCCTAGTGGCTCTTTAGAAATAGTTTCAGGAAGAATGATATTGTCGCTTGGGTTTTTGAGTTTGGTACGCCAAGCGGCTAAGCCAGATTTGTCTGTGGTAAATACGTCACAGCGGCCAGAGTCGTAAGCGGCAACAGCCTCGTCTGCCTTTTGAATAATAACTGGCACGTAAGACATGTTATTTTTACGGAAAAAGTCGGCCATGTTTAATTCTGTAGTGGTGCCTGATTGCGTACAGACTGTCGCACCGTCTAGATCTTTCGCGGATTTAACTCCCAGCTCTTTACGAACCATAAAGCCTTGTCCGTCATAGAAAGTGATGGCGGTGAAATCGAGGCCAAGTGATACATCTCGTGTGTAGGTCCATGTGGTATTACGAGATAGCATGTCGATCTCGCCAGATTGCAAGGCGGTAAAGCGTTCTTTAGCGGAAAGCGGTGTGAACTTTACTTTTGAAGGGTCATTAAAAATAGCCGCTGCTACTGCTCGGCAACCATCGACGTCAATACCAGACCAGTTACCTTTGTTGTCTGCGTTTGAGAAACCGGGTACACCTTGGCTTACGCCGCACTGTATAAAGCCTTTTTGTTTTACATCATCAAGTGTGCCCGCGACTGCACCAGTACTAATAGCGGCAGTAATTGCGGCTGTTGAGAGTATTTTGCCAACGTTCGATTTCATTTTTTCGCCTCCCAGGCATATTTTAGTATGTTGTTCTCAAAAACTTTACAGTATCCAGTACTTCGTAAGGAATATGCAAAACAGTTGCCAACATTTATTTATTTTTTTCCAAAACAAAGCAGCACGTTTACCTGAAAAGTGCTAATTGCACGGTATAGAATGCCTCTTTCACAGGTTCAGTCAAGAGTAAAATGACAATATCACGACATAATGTGCATGTTTTTTACTTTTTTATCTGCTCTATACTGGCAATTGGGACGGTTATAAATGCTTATTTATGGGGCAAACAAAATTGTAAAAATGTTGGGAAAAACGAAAACTGATACAAAATGTATCATTGCTGTGCGCTTTTTTAACTTTGCACTTTAATGGTGCTTTGAGGCTGTCTTTGTCAGAAAGAACATGTATTTTATTCTTGTTCTATTGATAAAAAGCGTTTCCCATAAGTTGCCATCTCCATGATAGACTTAAGAAAACTTTAGTGTGACGTAAGGAGATCCATGCAAAATGGACAACTCAACCAAACCGCTTGACCGCTTAGACAAAAAAATACTGCGAGAACTGCAAGATAATGGTCGCTTGTCTAACGTTGAACTTGCCAGCCGAGTTGGGCTGAGTGCGACACCTTGTTTAGAAAGGGTGCGTCGCTTAGAACGTAATGGTTATATCACTGGCTATTGCGCTCTAGTCGATCCCAAAAAAGTTGACGCTGGCTTGCTGGTGTTTGTCGAGATTCGTTTGAAAACCACATCCCCCGAGGGGTTTAATGAATTCAAAGTAGCTGTCTCTGAGATTCCGGAGATTCTAGAGTGTCATTTAATCGCTGGGGATTTTGAATATTTATTAAAAGCTCGCGTGTCTAGTATGGATACTTATCGTCAATTATTAGGGGAAACTCTGCTGACTCTGCCCCATGTTCGAGAGTCTAGAACCTATGTTGCGATGGAAGAAGTAAAAAATACCACGGTGGTGAATATTCGCTAAACATTCAGATAACGGGCGTGGTCAGGCAGCCAGCGAGACAGGATTGGGGGGATTCGCTCTGGGTATCGCTGATGCAATTGAACGGCTGCTTGTTGGACATCATCGAGTAGGGCTTTGTCTCTTTGCAAATCGGCAACTTTGAATTCCCACAGTCCTGTTTGTCTGGTGCCTAGTAATTCACCTGGTCCGCGTAACTCCAAATCCTTCTCAGCAATTTTAAAACCATCGCTGGTTTCTCTCATGGTTGATAATCGGGCTTTACCCTGTTCGCCAAGTGGTGCCTTATAAAGTAACACGCAATGGCTCGCCGCTTGCCCACGGCCAACTCGGCCGCGTAATTGATGAAGTTGCGCTAAACCGAGGCGTTCTGGGTTTTCGATAACCATTAAACTGGCATTCGGTACATCTACGCCTACTTCAATGACTGTTGTGGCGACGAGTAATTGCAGTTCACCTGCTTTAAAACGGGCCATAATGTCCGCTTTTTCTTGTGCCTTGAGTCGGCCGTGTACCAAGCCAATTTTTAGGTTGCTCAGTTGTTCTTGTAGCAAGATTGCGGTGTCTTCAGCCGCTTGGCATTGTAAGGCTTCCGATTCGTCTATCAGAGTGCATACCCAGTAGGCCTGTTTTCCTTCTTGGCAGCCCTGTTTGACGCGTTCTATGACTTCACCTCGACGTTGGTCAGATACCACAATGGTATTGACTGGGGTACGTCCGGGCGGTAATTCATCAATAATGGAACAGTCAAGGTCGGCATAAGCCGACATGGCTAATGTCCGAGGAATGGGGGTTGCGGTCATAATTAGTTGGTGGGGTTGAAAGCCCTGTTTTAGGCCTTTTTCACGCAGTGCCATACGTTGGTGTACACCAAAACGGTGCTGTTCATCGATAATCGCCAAAGCGAGACGATCAAATACGATACTTTCTTGAAAGAGGGCATGCGTCCCTACGACAATCTGTGCGGCACCGGAGGCTATATCAGCCAGTTCACTTTCACGGGCTTTGCCTTTGACCTTGCCGGCCATCCAGGCGACTTTTAAACCCAGAGGGGTGAACCATTGAGTAAAATTCGTTAAATGCTGTTCGGCAAGAATTTCAGTCGGAGCCATAATGGCCACCTGAAAACCTGCTTGAACGACGGCGGCCGTTGCAAGGGCCGCTACCAGTGTCTTACCGGAACCAACGTCTCCTTGTACCAAGCGTAACATGGGGTGGCCTGAAGCTAGATCATGCAGTATATCTTGAAAGACTCGTTGCTGAGCATTGGTTGGCGAAAAGGGGAGCTGGCTTAGTAAACGTTGCGCCAAGGTGCCACTTTCTGTGACTTGAATGGCTTTATCTTCTTTGGCCTTGATCTTCTTTCCGATCAAAGACAATTGATGGGCCATCAACTCTTCAAACGACAAACGGTATTGGGCTGGGTGGGCCCCCGCTTTCAGCTGCTCTAAATTTGCATCGGTTGTAGGGTGGTGCAAAAAACGAATGGCGTCCGCTAGGTTAGGCAAGCTGAATGGCTGGCGAATCTCGTCTGGAAGCCATTCTTTTAAATTATAAGGTGTGAGGCGTTCTAAAGCTTGTTCGCATAATTGGCGAATTTTGGGTTGTGTGAGCCCATCTGTTAAGGGGTAAATAGGGGTCAATTGATCCGATTCACCTAATGTTGACCCTTCATCAATGAGCTTATATTCCGGGTGATACATCTCAAAGCCAGTACTGCCCCGACGTACTTCGCCAAAACAACGGATCTTTTTTCCTGATTCGAGCTGTTTCTTTTGCGCCGCAGAGAAATGAAAAAAACGCAGGTATAAGGTGCCCGTTCCATCTTTCATACGACACAACAAGCTACGGCGCTTTCCCATTTTGATTTCGCAGCCCGTGACCACCCCTTCTATAACGGCTTCATCACCAAAACGTAACTGCCCTATGGGCACCACGCGAGTGCGATCCTGATAGCGAATGGGCAGATGGAATAGTAAATCCTGCACCGTGTTAATGTGCAGTTTCGCCAGCTTTTCGGCCATGGCATTGCCAACGCCTTTTAGTTCTCTGACATCTTGTGTGTCGAGATCATCCATCATAATTTAATTTATAGCTCGAGCTTTTTACTGGCTTCACGGATGGATTGGCTAACCGCATCAATGGCATTAGGGCGTGGAAAGCTGGCTCGCCAAGCGAGGGCCACGGTACGTTTGGGAACGGGATCTGCAAAAGGCCGTATTTCCAGCAGGCTATTATCGATATTGGTCACCGCCGATTTCGGTAATACCGTCACACCCAGTCCTGAGGCAACCATATAGCGAATGGTCTCTAAGGAGCTGCCATTGACAATGGTGCGTCCTTCACCGAACTCGTCTTCTCTAACCATGGGGCAAGCTTCTAATACTTGCTCGCTAAAACAATGTCCTTTACCTAACAATAATAGGTTGTCGGTTGACAGTTGATCGGTATGGATGTGGGACAATTTTGTCCAAGGGTGGTCTTTAGGCATCAGCACCACAAACTCTTCTTCATAGATTGGTTGTGTCACCACATCTGGCTCACGAAAAGGTAGGGCGATAATGATGGCATCCAGTTCCCCATTGCGTAGCTTGGGGCGGAGGTTTTCTGTCAGGTCTTCTTCTATGATTAAAGGCATATCATTGGTGATAGAGCGCAATGTAGGAATCATAAAAGGAAAAAGATACGGTGCAATGGTAAAAATAGCACCTACTTTAATAGGGCCTTTTAACTGGTTATGACCGGATGAAGCTAATTCTTTGATAGTATTCGCCTGTTCCAAGACACGTTTTGCTTGCGCGACAATTTGTTCGCCGAGCGGTGTAATGTACACAGAGCTTTTGCTACGCTCAAAAATGGCGGCACCCAGTTCCTCTTCAAGCTTTTTTACTGCAACGCTTAATGTCGGTTGTGACACATAGCATTTTTCGGCAGCATGTCCAAAATGCTTTTCCTGTGCCAACATAACAACGTATTTTAACTCTGTTAATGTCATTGCGAATCCCTCAACCAGTTCATTGTTAATAACTATGATAATACAAAATTTGATAAGGTGTATCGGTTAATACTGTTTGCGCTTTTATTACTTAAATTTTGTGGCTTATTTAGGAGACTTTTATGATAGCGAAACGAATTTTAATCGCCGGATGTGGTGATTTGGGAGCTGGTATTGCGCCAGCCCTTGTGGAGCAAGGCCATCAGGTGAGTGCGATTCGTCGTACTGGTCTCTATTTCCCATCGGGTGTCCACGGCATAACGGGTGATCTCACGCAGTTTAGTGATGAGCAATTGCCTGATGTGGATTTGATTTTTTTGATCATGACGCCGCAAGAATATAATGAAACCGCTTATCGCGCCGCTTACTACGAGACGGCAACCCGAATAGTAGAAAGGTATCGTGCGACTCAGCCACAGGTATTCTTTGTGTCGAGTACCAGTATCTATGGACAAAATCAGGGGGACTGGATTGATGAAAACACTGAACCCCAAAGACCCGATTCTGCTTCTTCACAGTGGATTCTGGAGGCAGAACAGGTCTTGGCAAAGGCGTTGCCCTCGGTTGCGGTGCGTTGTTCGGGAATTTACGGACCGGGTCGTTATCGCTTGCTGAAAAAAGTGATGTCGGCTGAATCTTGGGATAAAAATAGCTGGACGAATCGGGTTCATCGAGACGATGTGGTGCGAGCGTTACTGCATTTGGCAAGTCGTGCTCTACATGGCGAGACTCTGTTAGCTCATTATGAAGTAACGGATCATACCCCTGTATCTATGTGGGAGGTCAAACTCTGTATTGCTCGTTTATTGGGTGTTCCTGCGAATATTCCAGATAATGCCCAGGCTTTTTTACCGAAAACGGGCAAGCGTATTAGTAACAAATCGCTTGTTGAAACAGGGTTTTGTTTTCAATACCCCAGTTATGTATCGGGCTACTTACCATTAGTCGAGCAATACCGGCAAGAAAGGTCTGTCTAAAGCGTGCTTTGTCTATTTTATCAATAAAGGACGCTTGGCTTTTTCTTGTAGCTTGCTTTTTCTTTACGTGGATAATAAAAAGGGGATTCTTATTAGGGAGTCTCAATCGAGCTAGTTTACATGATAAAATAACAAACTATTTGTTTTATTATCGTGTTTTAGACCATTTTTTCATAATTTATTGACCATAAATGCGCTATAAAGAATCTCTGCCAACGGTATTGTATATTGATTGGTATTTTCTAAAGCAATTCTATTGTGGAGCTCAGGAATGCCTTCGTTAGAGTTTTTGCCTTTTTCCCGTCCTGCTATCGACCAGGATGATATTGCTGCCGTTGCAGAAGTGTTGTCTTCTGGTTGGATTACAACAGGCCCTAAAACCAATGCGTTGGAAGAGGCTTTTTGTGATTATTTAGGCTGTCGACATGCTATTGCCATCTCCTCTGCGACGGCGGGTATGCATTTGACGTTATTAGCGTTAGGGGTGGGGCCTGGCGATGAAGTGATTACGCCATCACAAACTTGGGTTTCGACTGCCAACATTATCTGTCTGTTGGGGGCGACCCCAGTGTTTGTGGATGTGGACAAAGACACATTGATGATGACGGCAGATGCATTAGAACAAGCGATCACATCGAAAACGAAAGCCATCGTTCCTGTTCATTATGCTGGTGCCCCAGTAGATTTGAACGCGCTTAATGCCATTGCCAAGTCGCATAACATTCCCTTGGTAGAAGACGCAGCCCATGCCATTGGAACCTCTTATCATGGTACGCCAATAGGCCAGGCGGGCACGGCGATCTTTTCACTTCATGCGATTAAGAATGTCACCAGTGCAGAGGGCGGTGTGATTACCACCGACGACGATGCCTTAGCGGAACAATTAAGAATGTTGCGCTTTCATGGCTTAGGGGTGGACGCATTTGATCGCCAAATGCAGGGGCGTAAGCCTCAGGCAGAAGTGATGATTCCTGGCTTTAAATACAACTTACCCGATATGAATGCGGCGTTGGCACTAGGTCAATTCGCCCGTTTGGCTAAGTTAAATCAGCAACGTGCGGATTTGGCAAACGTCTATCTTGAAGGACTGAAAAATACGCCTCTTCAGCCTTTAGCTCTAGTAGATTACCCCCATGTTCATGCCTGGCATTTGATGATTGTGCGTATTGACCCTGAGACATGTGGTCTCACTCGCGAGCAGTTTATGGCAGAGCTTAAAGAGCGCAATATTGGCTCTGGTATCCATTTCCGTGCCGTGCATTCGCAACATTATTACCGTCAACGGTTCCCTGAGATTTCGTTGCCAAATACAGAATGGAATTCCAGCCGATTGTGTTCCATTCCGCTTTTTCCAGATATGACGGAGCAGGATGTTCAACGAGTTCTGGATGCTATTAATGACATTTTGGAGAAATAACAAAAGTGCATAATAAAACAGACATTTCGAATGTCGCCATCGTTATTCCAGTCTATAACGAAGAAGAGAGCTTGCCGGAATTAATCCGACGTACGGACAGTGCTTGTCGTCTTATAGATCGCGACTACGATATTATTTTAGTTGATGATGGCAGTCATGACCGTTCAGCCCAACTGATTCAAGAGGCGTCTGACCAACCCGATAGTCATATTGTGGGTGTCTTGCTGAACCGTAATTATGGTCAGCATGCGGCCATTATGGCTGGTTTTGAAATCGTTGATGCGGATTTGGTGATTACCTTGGATGCGGATTTACAAAACCCGCCGGAAGAAATTCCTCGTTTGGTTGCTAAAGCTGACGAAGGTTATGATGTGATTGGCACGGTGCGTAAACGCCGTAAAGATTCGCTTTTCCGTACATTGCCTTCGAAAATTATCAATGGCGGTGTGCGCCGTGCCACCGGAGTGCAAATGAGTGATTATGGTTGTATGCTCCGTGCTTATCGCCGACACGTCATTGATGCAATGTTGCAATGTCACGAACGCAGCACCTTTATCCCGATTTTAGCCAATAGCTTTGCAAGAAAGACCACTGAGATCGATGTGGATCATGCCGAGCGTGAATTTGGCGATTCAAAATACAGTGTGATGAAACTGATCAACTTGATGTTTGACCTCATTACTTGTATGACAACCACGCCATTACGTCTATTGAGCATTGTGGGGTCATTAATTGCTGGCGCAGGTTTTTTCTTCGCCTTTTTATTGATTATTTTACGTCTCGTTCAAGGTCCTGTTTGGGCGGGCGATGGTGTGTTTACCTTATTTGCTGTGCTGTTTATTTTTGTTGGCGCGCAATTTATTGGTATGGGGCTGTTGGGTGAATACATTGGCAGAATGTACAACGATGTTCGCGCTCGCCCTCGTTACTTTATTCAGAAAATAGTCCGTTCAGGATCTTCTACTTCGCCATTTTTAAAAGAGAAAGAATAATATGAAAGCCGTTGTTTTTGCTTACCACAATATTGGATGCACCGGAATTAGCCAGCTACTTGAAGCGGGCATTGAAATCCAAGCTGTGTTCACTCATACCGACTCACCAGAAGAACAGCAGTTTTTTGCTTCGGTCGCTCAATTATGTGCTAAACATGATGTGCCTGTGTTCGCGCCTCATGAAGTGAACCATCCATTATGGATTGAGCGCATCAAAGCGATGGAACCAGACTTCCTTTTCTCTTTCTACTACCGTGACATGTTAAGCCAAGAGTTGTTGGATTGCGCTAAATCGGGCGCCTTCAACCTACACGGCTCTTTGTTGCCAAAATACCGTGGTCGTGCACCCATTAACTGGGCATTGGTGAATGGTGAAACGCAAACAGGCGTCACACTTCATAAAATGACTGCTCGCCCTGATCAAGGGGATATCGCAGGTCAGCAAACCGTTGACATTGAACAAGTGGACACCGCTTACACATTACACAAAAAAATGGACGCGGCGGCTGCGACCTTGCTTGCCACTACATTGCCGGCGCTCGTGGCAGGTACGCTAACCTTCACACCACAAAACGATGCAGATGCTACTTACTTTGGCCGTCGTACCCCTGCGGATGGTGAGTTAGATTGGAACAAGAGTGCACAAGCGCTTTATAACCTAACCCGTGCGGTTGCACAGCCTTATCCTGGCGCATTCAGCTATATTGGTGATCGCAAAATTATTGTTTGGGAAGCGAAAATCGTCTCTCAAGAAACCACACAAGCCGCTGGTACGGTTCTGAGCACCGAGCCATTTCAAGTAGCCTGTGGTGATGGCGTGCTACAAATTGAAACGGGACAATCTGAGCAAGGTTTGTTCCTAAGCGGTGCGCAACTGGCACGTGAAATGAGCTTAACGCAAGGCATGCGTCTTGGGCCAAAAGCGAGCCTGGCTTTGGCGGCGAAAAAGCGTGTAAAAGTATTGATCTTGGGGGTAAACGGCTTTATCGGTAACCACCTCACTGAACGTCTTCTTAAAGACGACGGTTACGAAGTGTACGGTATGGATATCAGCGCCAGTGCCATTGACCGTTTGCTGGATCACCCGCGTTTTAACTTCGTTGAAGGGGACATTAGTATTCACAGTGAGTGGTTGGAATACCACATTAAGAAATGTGACGTGATCCTTCCGCTAGTTGCGATTGCAACGCCAATCGAATACACCCGTAATCCGCTTCGCGTGTTCGAATTGGACTTTGAAGAAAACTTAAAAATCGTTCGTTACTGTGTGAAATACAACAAACGCATCATCTTCCCATCGACTTCTGAGGTTTATGGTATGTGTGATGACGAGCGTTTCGATGAAGACACATCTCGTCTAATCGTTGGCCCAATTAACAAGCAACGTTGGATCTACTCTGTGTCTAAACAGCTTCTAGACCGCGTTATTTGGGCATACGGTGCAAAAGATGGCTTACGCTTCACGCTATTCCGCCCATTTAACTGGATGGGCCCTCGTTTAGACAGCTTGGATTCGGCGCGCATCGGTAGTTCTCGTGCCATCACGCAATTGATCCTGAATTTGATCGAAGGGACACCGATTCAATTGGTTGATGGTGGGGCGCAAAAACGTTGTTTCACTGATATTGAAGACGGCATCGAAGCCTTGTTCCGCATTATTGAAAACCGCGATAACAAGTGTGACGGTCAGATCATTAATATTGGTAACCCAGATAACGAAGCCAGTATCAAAGACATGGCGCAAACTTTGTTGGAAAAATTCGAAGCGCACCCATTGCGTGGCAATTTTCCTCCTTTTGCTGGCTTTAAAGCGATTGAAAGCCGTAGTTTCTACGGTGATGGCTATCAAGACGTTTCTCATCGTCGTCCAAGCATTGAAAATGCCAACAAGTTGTTGGATTGGCATCCTGATATTCATATGGATGAAACCATTGAGAAAACACTCGACTTCTTCATTCAATCAACGGTTTCTCAGGACTAATCTTCAATGAGAAAAATTGGCTTACGAATTGATGTCGACACGCTGAAAGGTACGCAGGTCGGTGTACCTAAGTTATTAGAAATACTCGATAAGCATGGTATTACAGCGAGTTTTTTCTTTTCCGTCGGGCCAGACAACATGGGACGCCATTTATGGCGTCTCATCAAACCCAAGTTTTTGATTAAAATGTTACGCTCCAATGCGGCAAGCTTGTATGGGCTGGATATCTTACTGGCGGGCACCTGCTGGCCTGGTAAGGTGATTGGTAAACATGCGGCGACACCAATTCGAGAATCACAAAAACAAGGTCATGAAATAGGTTTGCACGCCTGGGATCATCATGGATGGCAACTGAATACGCAGCGCTGGTCTGATGCCAAAATGTTGGATCATCTTCAACAGGGGTATGACCGTCTAGGCGATATCTTAGGTGAAGCGGTACGTTGTAGTGCGGCGCCAGGATGGCGTGCAGATGCCCGTGTGGTCGAGTTAAAAGAGCGTTTTCATTTTGCTTACAACAGCGATTGCCGTGGCAGCACTGCATTCTATCCACGTTTGCAAAATGGACAAGCAGGGACAGTTCAAATCCCTGTTACCGTACCGACCTTCGACGAAGTGGTTGGGACGGCCTGCGACATGGACGGGTTTAATCAATATATCTGCGATGCCCTAGAAAAACAGCCATTTCCCGTTTATACGATTCATGCGGAAGTGGAAGGCATTGTGATGACAGAACAGTTCGAGCAACTATTGGCGATGTTTAAAGCGCGCCAGTGGCAACCAGTGACCTTAACGGATTTACTGGCTGAACAGCCCGCAAATATTTTAACTGACGTGAAGCGAGACAGCCTATTTGGGCGAGAAGGTTGGGTCGGTTGGCAAGACTCTAAGAGTGAGGAAGTGTATGCGCCCAGTTCCCTATAAATGGGTTTTATTGTTCGCTTTTGCGTTATTGTATTTGTTACCCCTTGGTTGGCACCCACTGTGGATGCCAGATGAAACCCGCTATGCGGAAATCAGCCGAGAAATGCTCGCTAGTGGTAACTGGGTGGTGCCGCATTTTATGGGCCTGCATTATTTTGAAAAACCGATTCTCGGTTACTGGATGAATAACATAAGCCAGTTGCTATTTGGTCATACGAATTTTGCAGCCCGTTTGATGCCCGCGTTATCTATTGGTTTAACGGCACTGATTACTTACCAATTTGTTAAGATTGTTCTGAAAGATCAGCGCAAAGCGTTTTATTCTGCGTTGGTGTATTTGTCTTGCCCTCTGGTGTTTGGGGTGGGGACGTATAATGCATTAGATGGCCAACTAACCTTGTGGATGGCGGCGTCTTTTGCGAGTTTCTATTATGCTATTCAAGCGCAAAGTCGTCAGGCTATGGCGTGGCGTTATCTTCTGTTTGGGGCATTTGGTGGCGCCGCCTTTTTAACCAAAGGTTTTGTCGGGCTGGCACTTCTAGTGATCGCTCTTGTGCCCTTTATGATCCTGACTCGTCAGTTTAAGCAGGTGCTTGTTTATGGCTTGTTGGCGATTTTAGCTGCCGTTCTCGTTGCGCTACCTTGGAGTTTGGCGGTTGCATTTAAGGCGCCTGATTACTGGCATTTCTTTTTCTGGAATGAAAATATTCGACGTTTTGATGCCTCGAATGCCCAGCACCTCAGACCTTTCTGGTTTTACCTTCCTGTGTTGTTGTTGGCAATTTTTCCATGGACGTTTTTGGCCCCTAAAGCGATCCTGCGCAATTTTACTGACAAGGCCCATAAGCATTTCTTTTTGTATCAAGCGCTTTGCTTTGTCTTGCCATTCCTATTGCTATCCATCGCGAAAGGAAAACTACCCACTTATATTGTGCCATTGATGATGCCTCTAGCGATCTTGATTGGTTGTGGTTTAGTCGAGTTGCTAAAAGAAAATCATCGGGTTATTAAATTTTCCGTGTGGGGAAATGTATTAGGATTTTGTGGATTCGCTCTCGTACTGTTGCTAATGCAGTTTAATGTGGTTGGCAAGGTAGAAGGATATGGTCCCCATGAAATAATGCGTTTTTGGTTTGGTATTGCTATTTTGTTTGGCTGTGCTTTGGTTCCCTTGTTGAGTCTGACAAACATCAAGAGAGCCCCTATGTTTTTGGCATTAGCTCCCATGGCTTTGTTTATCTTACTTCCCCTAGCGTTGCCTATGAAGGTGGTAAACAGCAAATTGCCAGGCGTCTTTTTCAGTCAATATGTTCAAAAAGTACAACCGAATGCTTGGGTACTCAGTAATTCTGTTGCGCTCATCGGAGGGATTGGCTGGGAGTTAAAGCGTAGCAACATTGATCTGCTAAATGGCACGGGCGAGTTGAGCTATGGTTTGGATCACAGTAGCAAAAAACGTCGTTATACCTATCAGGAGTTCCGCGATGATTTGCCGAAAAAACGTCAATCTCAACAGGTCGTTTTGGCATTGGAGTCTGGTAAAAACAGTGCGCAGTTGTTAGCGAGATTGCCTGTGCCGACGGAACAGTATCATGCTGGAAGGTTTTACCTGTTAGTGTACGCTAAACAGCCATGATAGTGGTGTTAATGGCGCTGACGTTGCTGCTCACTTGTATTGGCCAGTTGTTGCAGAAAAGCGTTGCGACCCGCACTGACCCTCGTCATCAAGTCTGGTGGCTACTGGCGATTATTGGTTGCTTAGGCTTGGGGGCCGTCTTTTGGTTGCTGGTGTTGCAGCGTCTCCCTGTTGGCATTGCTTATCCCATGTTGAGCTTGAATTTCGTGCTAGTGATGGCTGCTTCTCGGTGGTGGTTTAAAGAAACCGTGAGCCCTCGCCAGTGGTGTGGTGTGCTCTGCATTATACTAGGAGTAAGCTTACTGGGAGGCTATGCATGAGGTCTTGGTTCGCCATTATTGCAAGCCTATTGCTGGTAACCTTAGCGCAATTGTTAATGAAATCTGGCATGAGCGGTATGCCTGTGGTTTCTCTCAATTGGTTGATGGTGGAAGGGAACGGTATCGCGTTTCTACAAAGCCATCTTTCCAGCCTTATTCACGTGTTTTTTGGCTTGATGTGTTATGGGCTGTCGCTGGGTTGCTGGATGTTGGCATTGAAAAAAATCCCCCTATCGGTGGCCTATCCATGCTTGAGTATCAGCTATGTGTTAGTGACCCTACTGGCTCACTGGGTGTTTGCTGAGCCTTTATCTTGGGTTGTCTTAGTGGGCAGTGTGTTGATCATGCTCGGAGTCAGTCTGATTACCTACAAACCTGCTGGTCATAGGGCGCACTAGGGAAATATATTTCGCTCAATGGAACTAAAAAAGACGCCGTGGCGTCTTTTTTTTTACGATTAAGCATTTGATGGTGTTAGCCTAGCGCTTAGCCGACTAAGGTAATAAACAAGACGCTTAGTCTTCTAATGCCATGATACCTTCGATTTCCACTTGTACGCCTTTTGGTAGGGCACGGACGCCCATTGCAGCACGAGCAGGGAAGGGTTGTGAAACAAATTGTGTCATCACTTCGTTCACTGTGGCAAAGTTACCTAGATCTGTCATGAAAATATTGAATTTCACCACGTCTTTTAGGGAGCCGCCAGCGGCTTCACACACGGCTTGTAAGTTTTTGAAGACTTGAGTGGTTTGCTCAACGATGTCTTCGCTGATGATTTCCATGGTCTCTGGCACTAAAGGAATCTGACCAGAAAGATAGACAGTATTTCCTGTGCGAACAGCTTGTGAATAGGGGCCTATGGCCGCAGGTGCTTTTTCAGTATGAATGATTTGCTTTGCCATGTTTTCGATTCCATTTCAGAATGAGTGGAACTGCGACATTGAATTTAAGCCGCAGACGGATTAAAAAGCGTTATTTATACTTTACTTGAATAAAGAGTGAGAGAAATAGACGTCTCACCTTATTATTCAACGACCAACGATGGTTTCTCTAGAGACTTTTTCGACACAACGCACGGCTTTTATACGGCGCATGACATCGGCCAAGCCGACACGACTTGAAATAGTAATATTTAATCGTAGTCGACTGATTCGGCCCCGTTCAATAATATCTAAGTTAGAGACCTGGTAGTCCGTATCTGTGATCGAGCTGGCGATCTTGGCGACCGCACCACGTTCGTTAACATAACTGACAATGAGGCTGATATTCAGCTCTTCTTCAATATCCTTACTCCATGCCATGCGGATGAAACGTTCTGGACTCGATAGGTGATCCTGAATATTGGGGCAGTTTAAATGGTGAATAATAATGCCTTTATCCACCTGAACATAGCCGACGATAGGATCACCAGGAATAGGCGAACAGCATTTCGCATAGGAAATCAGCATGCCTTCGGAGCCGTTCACCTTAAAGGATTTTGGTGTGACTAAGGTGTTTTCATCATAGTTTGGGAATAGTTGTCGAGCCACTAAGTAGCCAACGTGTCGGCCTTTACCTATCGACTCCAATAAGTCATCCATGGAGGCGAGTTGGTAGTTATTTAACACTTGATCTACTTGTTCTTTGGTCAAGTCTTCAATGTTCGTTTTAAAGGCATTGAGAGAGCGTGTTAACAAACGGTAGCCGATGGAAATGGCATTTTCGCGTTGTTTACCTTTCAAATAATGACGAATATTGGTGCGCGCTTTTCCCGTAATGGCGAAGCTTAACCAAGCCACATTCGGTTGGGCATTTTTGGCGGTAATAATTTCTACTGTTTGGCCACTTTCTAACTGTGTACTAAGCGGAGCTAAGCGGCGATTAATGCGACAGGAAATACAGGAGTTACCGATTTCAGTGTGAACACCATAGGCAAAGTCGACAGGCGTGGCGCCAGAAGGCAGCTCGATGATTTTACCGTTTGGCGTAAAAATATAGACCTCATCTGGGAAGAGATCACTTTTTACGTTATCAACAAACTCGATGGCGTTGCCCGCTTTTTGCTGGATTTCCAGTAGGCTTTTTACCCATTTGGTTGCACGATCATGATTGCTAGGGATCGCTGAGTTGCCGCTGAACTTATACGCCCAGTGAGCGGCGATACCATTATTGGCAACTAAGTCCATCTCCTCGGTTCGTATTTGTACTTCCATTGGCAAACCATTGGTACCTAATACTGTGGTATGCAAAGATTGATAGCCATTGGATTTTGGAACGGCAATGTAATCTTTAAAGCGTCCTTCAATCGGCTTAAAAAGAGAATGAATCACGCCTAAAATGCGGTAACAACTGTCGTGGCGATCCGTGACAACACGAACCCCTAAAACATCCATGATCTCACCTAAAGAACGGTGCTTTTTATCCATTTTCTGGTAGATGCTATAGATGTGTTTTTCGCGGACACTGATGGTTGCTTCGATGTAATCCGCTGCCAGTTCAGCCCGAATAAAGTCTTCAAGCTTTTCGGTGTCTTTAGTACGCTGGCCGTATTTCTTATGAATGGCGCGCTGCAACATGCGCGCCCGCATAGGATAGTAGGCTTGGAACGCAAGCGATTCTAAGGCAACGCGTACGTTGTACATACCAAGTCGATTGGCAATAGGAGCATATATGTCCAGCGTTTCACGGGCGATGCGACGCTTTTTGTGGGCTGGCATAGAATTCAGCGTGCGCATATTGTGGAGCCGGTCTGCCAGTTTCACAAGAATGACACGAATATCATCCGCCATGGCCATAGCCATTTTTTGGAAGTTATGCGCTTGCTTTTCGATTTGGCTGTTAAATTCTAGGTGGGTTAACTTACTGACACCATCAACGAGGCTGGCGACCCCGCCACCAAATTGCTCTGTTAAAGCTTCGCGGCTAATGCCTGTATCTTCGATCACGTCATGCAGCAGGGCCGCCGTCAAACCGTCACAATCCATGCGAAGATCGGCAAGGATCTGCGCAACAGCAAGAGGATGAGTGACATAAGGCTCACCGCTTTTACGCCACTGACCATCGTGGGCCTGTTCTGCGTAATAGTAGGCGCGTTTTACCTGAGCTACTTGCTCGTAGGGTAAATACTGACTTAGGGTCAGCGCTAATTCTTCAACGGTATACATCGCTCACCTCACAACAGCAAATAATAAGCACGACAGCAGTGGTATGAGCGACACCATAAATTCTAGAACTCGTGGATAGGTTGCTTTTGACTATCAACGTTATGCGCGTTGATCAAATCTTCTGCTATCTCACGTAGTGCAACAACGGTCATTTTGTCGTCTTCAATGGCGACTTTCGCTTCTTCACCACCAGTGGCAAGCTGACGTGCACGCTTGGATGCCACCATCACTAATTCAAAACGATTATCAACGTTCTCTAAACAATCTTCTACGGTAACTCGAGCCATATTGACCTCTAATGTGCGGTTATCTAGTTATATACATGTCATTCTACTTAAGGGCTTCTTATAATGACAAGAGGTCATTAATGAGATTGCCATTTTTTTGTTCGATTAGTCGGGTTTTAGCGCGCATTGCCACAAAAATAGCCTGCATGGTTGCTAAAGCACTATCGAAATCATCATTAACGATGACAAAGTCGTACTCTTGATAGTGAGACATTTCATTGACCGCTTTGCTCATGCGGCGTGAAATGACCTCTTCTGAATCAGTTCCTCGTCCTTTTAGCCTTTCTTCCAGTGCGTTTAAAGACGGCGGTAATATAAACAAGCCTATGGCATTTGGATACAAATTGCGAACTTGTCGTGCACCTTGCCAATCAATTTCCAAGATGACATCCAAGCCTTGTTTTAGCATATCAAAAATAGCGTGTTTTGATGTGCCATAAAAATTATCAAAGACTTGAGCGTGTTCAAAAAATACATCCTGATCAATCATGGCGTTAAATTCTTCTACACTGGTAAAGTAATATTCGCGGCCATGCTCTTCTCCTGTACGAGGTGCTCGGGTTGTATGTGAAACCGAAATACGCACCTTATCGTCTGCCTTTAATAAGGCTTTGTATAAAGAGGATTTTCCGGCCCCAGAGGGAGCTGACAAGATAAATAAATTTCCAGTATGTTGTTCCATAGGAGGTAATAGAAACTCTTTTTTTCGTTTTAAATGGGTTAAGGAATTAATTGGCTAAGGAAAGTTCGAATAGGCTGTTTGTTAAAAGACCAGAGTGTTTACAGGAATGTCTGTCATTAGGACTCTGCTAGAGCCATACCACGTCTCATAACTCGTCCCTACCTAATTCGAAGTACTATACCATAGAAGCTTCTTCGCAAGATCATTGTGTAAGATTTATCCATAATTTTTTTGTTATCACAGCACTTATTAGAAAGGTATTTTGCCTTTTTAATAAGCGTTAGAGTGGGATTTTTGTTTAAAAATTGAGCACTCTACGTTGGATAATCATCATTTGCCGTCTATGCTTTTTCTAATGCCACTATTTTTTGTGTCTTGAACAAGGACTGTTTAATGAGTGCCTTACATGATGAACTCACCTCTACTTTCAGTGAAACATTGCCTTATTACAAGGTGTTATCCGTAGAGGACGACTTGGATTATCAAGCAACGTTGCTGACTCCTATGTCATCATTAAAGTTCAATGGTAAGGAAATTCAGCTACTGACTGCCAACTCGGCAAGCAGTGCTGCGAAATTGTTATCAATGCACCCAGATATTAGTGTGATTCTTCTGGATGTGGTGATGGAAACAGACACTGCGGGTTTGTGTTTGGTGAACACCATTCGTCAAGAACTGGGGAATCATTTAGTCAGAGTCGTGTTGCTAACGGGCCAACCCGGCATGGCTCCCGTTAAAGATATCATGGATGAGTATGATATTGATGACTGTTGGAGTAAATCTGAACTTACTCATGATCACCTACAGACCATTATATTAAGTAATTTACGCACTTGGCACCATCTTAATACCATGAGTGAAGCACACCAAGGGCTGCAGTTTTTGGTGGAATCGACGCAGCGCTTAGCCAAACGACAGGATATGATTCCCTACATTCAGTCTGTACTCAAAGAAATTACCCAGTTATTTCCCTGCTATCAAGGCTGTGCCGTGGGAGGCTCTAACGAGAAGAATAACGATCCCCTTCATCTTGCTCTAGTGATTGCTGCCTGTGGTGAATTTGAACGCTTTCTGCACCAGCCTTTAAGTCATATTTCGCAAAATGAGCAATTATTGGTGGGCATGAAGCAGGCATTTGAGACCCACTCTCATGTGTTTCTTGGGGATAAGTGCGTGTTGTATTTCGCCAATGAAGAGCTGGGAGATGATGAATACATAGTCATTGTCACTTTGTCTCGTCAGCTTGCGGCCAATGAGGCCAGATTACTAAAAGTGATGAGCGAAAACATCGGTGTTGGTTTTCGTAATGTTGCACTACATGGAAAACTGAGTGAGTTAGCTTACTTTGATGCCTCCTCCGGTATGCACAACAAAAACTGGCTGACACGAGAGCTGAGTGGGATGTCTGAAGCTGATAGACAGAGTTCGCAGCTTGTGATGTTGCAAGTAGAAGACTTCGCCCATAAGCAAACCGTATTTGGTTTAGCGTTTGGTCATCAGCTCATGCGGATGCTGTATCTACACCTGCTTGAGCACTTTACTAATGGAGTGGATATTGCGCTTACTGAACGCGATACTTTAGCCATTCTGATCCGGCGTCAGCATATGTTTGATGAAGTGTCTTTGACCCCAGTAGTACATGCCTGTTTCAACTTTAAAAACAGCCTTCATTCTGTCGATATGATCGCAGGGCTGGTGAAAATATCAGAGTTTCCCCATTTTACCCCAGAGCAACTGATTAATGCGGGAGAATGTGCTTTAGAGCACGCACGACAAAATGGCCGTCATTTTTTAGTCTTCAACGAAAAGCTGGCGTCATCCATGGTCAAGCGTTATGGCCTGTTAAATGACCTACGACAAGCTATTCTTGATAACGAGATCAGTGTTTTTCTGCAACCTAAAGTCTCCTTGCAAGATGGACAGTTAGTCGGTTTTGAAGCATTGGCCCGCTGGAAACATAAAGATGGGCACTTTGTTCCGCCAGATCAGTTTATTCCCCTAGCAGAAAGCTGTGGTCTGATTGGCAAGCTGGATCATTGGGTGATGCAGTTGTCTTGCCGAGCGGTGTTGTTTTTAGAAAAAAATGCCATTCATTTGCCTATATCTGTCAATGTAGCAGGAAGTGAATTGTTAAGAACGGATTATTTTGATCAGCTGATTGCGCTGTTAAAGCAAGAAAAAGTGCCGCCAAACTTAATTGAATTAGAGATTACTGAGACCCAGCTTATTCAAGAAAAAATATCGTTATTTCCTCGTTTGGAGTCCCTGAAAAGCTGTGGTATTCGCATTAATGTGGATGACTTTGGCACTGGCTATTCCTCTCTAGCCTATCTGTCTTCCTTACCCGTTTCCACATTGAAAGTGGATCACAGCTTTGTTTGGAATATGGATTACTCCGAGAAAGACTACAAAATACTTAAAATGATCGTCGAATTGGGCAGTTCTCTAGAGCTTAACGTCATCGCCGAAGGGATTGAAACCCAAGAGCAGTGCCAGAAGTTAAAAGCATTAGGTTGTCATGAAGGACAAGGGTATTTGTTTTGTGCGCCTATGCCTGTCTCACAAGTGGTGAGTTGGACAAAAAACTATACGGCATCACAACAGTAAATGAGGTGGCAAACGAAAAAAAAGCATTATTTGCTAAGCAGTTGGGCTTTTATCCTATTCATTATTATCGTAATTGCATGGCGTAACTATGAACTATTAAAGGCTCAATATATTAGCCAGATTCGTCTGGACGAGACAGAAATTTTGTCTCGGGGCAGTAGTCTGTTCCATCGTGAATTAGGGCATATAAAAAATGTTACCTTGTTTCTACGCAGCAATATAGAAGGCAACTTGTCATCGATTGATCCAAGTAATACGCCGCTCTGGCGTCAGTCGGTGATCGATACTTTTTCTCAGTTTGCGAGTATTTCTCCTCTGGTTTCCCAGGTGCGCTGGCTGAGTCTGGATGGACAGGAGCGTATCCGAGTGAACCGGATGAATGAAGGGGGTACGGTAGTAAAAGAAGAGCACCTACAGAGTAAAGCGAATCGGTACTATTTCCGACAGGCCAAGAGGGCGACAGGAAACCGTGTTTATATTTCGCCCATCGATCTTAATATGGAAAATGGCGAGATTGTCACACCCATTGAGCCAACCGTTAGGGCCGTGATTATGCTGCAACCGCAATATAATGGGATGTTGGTGGTGAATTACCACTTACGCAGTTTATTTGAAAGCTTGCGAGCATTGGCCAATAACCGTGTCTTTTTGGATGTGGTGAGCCCAACGGGTGAGTGGCTAATTAGCCAAGATAAGGAACTTGAATGGGCTCAGACGCTGAGTTCGTTGTCATCAGAAAAAAGCCTGTCATCCAGATACCCTGAAGCCTGGAAGACCTTGTTGATGGACGATTTTTTTGCCAGTTTCATCTATGCAGAACAGGTTTGGAGTGGCATGAAGGTTCTAATAGACGGGGGAACATTGTCACAGAGCCAAGAGTCCAGCTACTTGTATTTCATCGCCCGTTCTTGGCCACAAAACTTGTTGGCAACGCGTTATTCTCTGCTCGCCTATACTGTTGTGATTAGTCTTTTATTCTTTGTGCTTTTTGCGGGTCTAGCATGGTGGCAAATAGAAGCCTATTACAAACGCCAAGCACTGCTTTTGGACTTGGAAAGTGAAAAAGTCCATTTGAAAAATACCAACAAAGAGCTTAACACAGCCAATCAACGTTTGGTTCTATTACAAGATGAGTTGGTCGAGAACAGTCGGCTTGCCTCTTTAGGCATGATGGTGGCGGGTTTAGCTCATGAAATGAATACACCATTAGGTGGCACCAAGATGGCATTGTCTTCTTTACAAGCCTTGCTGATGCGAGACGAAGCCGATTTCGATAAGTCAAACTACCGTTCGATGATTCATTCACTGCATCTCGCTGAAAAGAATCTGATACGAGCCATTGAGCTTGTCTCGAGTTTTAAACGCTTAACATCAAACCAAGCGGCACAAGACAGTGTTTCGTTTCAACTGTATCAAGTATTAAACGACTTTATGTCGACCTGTCGTCCGCGTCTAAAGCAATACCCTAATATAAAAGTTGAGGTGGACTGCCCTCAGGATATTCGTCTGCAAAGTCATCCAGGAATAGTAACACAAGTGATACAAAACTTAATCGATAATGCGTTAAGTCATGGGTTTGATGAAGGCATGACTGGCATGATTCTTATCAAGGCGCGTTGTCATTCAGAGCATCTTACTTTGATTGTGCAAGATGATGGCAAAGGGATTGCCCCAGAAATGAAGGACACGCTTTTTAATCCTTTTGCGACCACCGGGCGTTCGCGTATGCACACTGGACTGGGGTTGTATTTGGTGCATCAATGGGTTTATAGCTTATTGAAAGGGCGTATTGAGGTCTCCTCAGAGCAGGGCCAAGGAACCTGCTTTACGCTTACTTTTGCATTGAATGGGGATGAGGCCTAGACGCTTGTTTCAATTTGTACGCATGATATAAAAAAACTATAAATACAATTTTTATAATTCCATTTCATAATCTATAATTTTGTTGATAATCGTTCCCACTATAAACATCGCGAGGGGAAGCGATTATGTTATCAAGAATATCTATTGCCAGAGCCATGCAATGGGGCTTTGGTGTTGCCATTACCATGGTGTTTGCCTTGGGCATTTACCTTATTGTCGTGATCAGTTCAGTTCGCGATCAATTTAACTCTCTGGTTACACATAACTTACAAGTACAATCCGTTCTCTCGGATTTGCGCTTTTATACCGTCACCTACCGGCGTTTTGCCTTGGATTATGGGCTAACAACCAGCGCCAGTGCACATAAAGACATTCAAAAAACCATCGATGAAAACGACAATAAGGTTGCCGCATCGCTGAATCGTTTCAGCATGGTAGCGGACACACCTGAAATGAAAGCCTTTATGGAAACGGTGAAATCCCGCATTAATGCGTACCGAGGGATGCAAAATAACTACCTTGCTTTAATTGACCAAGGGAAAATAGATAAAGCTCGGGTGGAAATGTTAGGGCCTATGCTCGACCCGTTTAATACCATTGTAGACTCTCTCAGTGATCTGCAAAAACAGTTATTAACGCAGGGTCTTAAAATGAAAGAAGATGAGTCCCACTCCATGGGGCAGGCCATCTTTATTGAAGCCATGGTCGGAATCATCGTGCTGTTGTTTCTGATGGTGTTTGGTATCTTGCTGACTCGTAAAGTGAACAAGCCTTTGGGTGTGTTGATTGAGCAAATGAAGACAGTTGAAAGCGGTGACTTGCGCACTCGTCTGAACTTAACACAATTTGCTGACGATGAATTAGGCCGTGCTGCCCATTCATTTGACCAAATGCAGCAAGGTATTCATAGGCTTGCTGAAGGTGTACAACAGAATGCCCAGACCGTCCAGTATGCCAGCCAAACCATGCTGGAGAAGATGGCCAGCACAACAATACGTCTGGATCAGCAAAAAAGTGAAATCAGTTCCGTCGCATCGGCTATGTCTCAGTTACAGACTAGCTTTGCTGACGTTGCTCAGCACACCGTAACTGCTGCGCAAAGTGCTGCTGATGTGAAAGACCATGCCACGAATAGCCAAGAGGTTATTCAAGCGTCTCTGAACCAAACCGAATCCCTGTCTAATGCCATTTCGCAAGCGTCTGAAGTCACCCAAGCGTTGAAAAAAGACAGCGCAGGAATTGAAATGATTTCTCAAGTCATTCGTAACATCACGGATCAAACCAACTTGCTGGCACTGAATGCCGCCATCGAAGCCGCCAGAGCTGGTGATGCTGGACGAGGTTTTGCCGTTGTGGCAAACGAAATTCGTTCTTTGGCGCAAAAAACGCAAGATTCTATTGATGAGATCAACAAGACCATTGAAGTGATTGAAGACCATGCGGAGCAAGCCGTAAGCGCAATGGAAGTCAGCCAAACTCAAATGCACTCAGGGCTAGAAAAAGCCCGTAGTAGTCAAGAAAGCATTGGTCATGTAATGGCCTCTTCGACAACCATTGATGGAATGAGCCAGATGATCGCAGCGGCTACCGAGCAGCAATTGGATGTCGCTAAAGAGCTAACACATAGTATTAATGAAATCTATCAAGTGTCTCAGGATCTTCATCGAAGCCTACACGATTCCGAGCAGCTTGGTGAAGATCTAAAAGAAGCCAGCGTGAGCTTGAGTGAAGTGTCTTCACGCTTTCAATTAAGGTAACTGCTTACTGTATTTGATAATATTCTGTGTTTGAAGAATGCAGGGCTTACCACTTTTTGCTTTTCCCTGTTATATAAAACCCCCAGCGATTTATATGTCGTTGGGGGGGGTTAAATGTCTTCTTCGGACCATTCTCTAGTGCTTGGCCGGACCGTTGTTATTTATCCGTAAACCCACGAACCTGCGAGTTTAATTGCCAGCGTAACAATTCAGGCAAGGCCTTTTGGCGCTCCTGCTGTTGCTCGCTAGGCACCGTACTCTTGGTTTTAGTACGTAGTCCTGTGGCGGTTGCTCAAGGATAAAAAGCAGGGTTACCACTCATTGGGTAGGCACCATTTTTATCGATCCATAAGGTGACGTTGTAGCCAAACGCACGGCTTGGATCGTCCACTGGTGCCAGCATATTACGACCGGCAATGGCTTGATAAGGCGTATCCGATAAACTGAGATTGTACAGTGTTGGGAAAATGTCTTTATGAGACCCCACCCGATTTGGATCATAGGTCCACTTTGTATGGGCAAGAATCGGCTTGGGGACATGCAGATAGAATGGCACCGCACGATCAAGCACTTGCTCTTGTGGGTAGAAGGCATTCAGACGTCGCATCTGGTGATCTCCCGTGCTGGCGATAATGGTATGGTCACCCGCTGGCGATGCTTCTACTGAGCTGACAAACTGACCAAAGGCATCCGCTGCAAATTGGTAGGTTTCCAGTATGTTTTTTTGCGATGCCTTGGTATCCGCCGAGTGTTTTAGCACTTCAGGAGTGAGGGCATAGGGCGCTGGATGATAGCGTTTCGGTGTCTCATAAGGGGGATGGTTGGTAATGGTCAAAATGGTAATAAACAACGGTTTTTTGCTTTCGCTGAGTAATTTTTCTGCCAAACGGAAGGCATAGTCATCCGGCACTCCCCAAGCTCCCAATTCTGAGGCTGATTGTGGGTACATTTCCATAAGCGTGTTTTGATCATACACCTCATCGACGCCTTGTCTTGGTAAGTAGTTCACCAAATTACGCCACGCCATGTTGCCAGGGGAAATAAAAATGGTTTTATAGCCAGCTTTTTTGTACACATCGAATGGTACGCCGTTTAGCTTCACTTTTTGTTCCGAACTGTGGCTGATATTTTCAAATGGGCTGTGGAACAACATGGCAGCCAAAGAGGGAGCTGTGCCATTGTCTTCGGATAAAAAGCGTTTAAAAACAAAATCTTCTTTAAAATGTGGACGCAGATGGCCGAGTAAATCGTTCACTCCTGGCTTATCAAAGTCCAGCATGTTACTACCGAAGCTTTCCATCACCGTCATCACCACATTGGGCTTATGTTGCGCTAGCCAAGGGTTAACAGGGGTACGTGCGTTCAGGCCGCTAATACCTAATTGTGCCTCTAACGCTTTGCCTCGTTCATGGCTGACAGGCGCGAAGGATTCGTCGGCCTTTTTATCATTAATGGCCCAATCCAGTGCCATAAAACCATTTGGCGACAATTTATTCAGAATCAGTAACTGGGACACCTGAGCATTACCACGGCGTAAAGGGAAGGTGCCAACACTACCACGGGCCGCAATGGCAAGCACGATGGTGGCAATGAGCAGGTAAATAATAAAAAACCCCGTGTGCCAATGTTGTCGTGCTTTATCCCGAAGGGTGTGTTTGGCAAGACGGAAAGAGATAAAAGCTAATAGCAAACCGCACAGCACGGCACGAATAACAGGGTAGTCTTGCCAAATGCTTAGTAAGACGTTTTGTGTATCATCATCGGCGATACCGAAAGCGAAAATATCAAAATGATTATGGTAGGTCTGGTAATAGTAAAAGTTACTGATGGTGACCATCACCACAAGAAACATAATGATCCCCATTAAATAGGGACTGATCGTTTTCAGCACACGCCACGTGAATCGATTCGCACAGAAGAGGAAACCAACCAACAAGAAAGGCGACATGAACAAACCGCCAATGCGCAAATCGTAGCGCACCCCAATGGACCACATACGGGTAACGTCTTCACTGTGTTTTGCCAACTCAGCAGGAACGGCAAAATAGTGAAGCATAAAATAACGTCCTACCATTAATACCAACGCGATAAAAATGACTTGGATCGCTAGCGTGACCAATAATGGTCGCATTCGACTCTGATACATTGTGGTGACTATCCTAAAATACACAAATAAGCGCTGATTATAGCACTCAATAAATGGACAGTGCCGAGATAAAAATCCGCTAATGGTAGCTAAAATCTTGCTTCTTACATATTTAAGGTGAAAATTACGAAAAAGGAGCGATAGTATTTTGATTGTGTATGTCGAATCAAAATACGGCATACTTTTCACCATAATAGTAGGCAAAGTTCAATCGAAGGAGTGAGGGAGTGGATGCGAAGACGCGTTATGAAAAGCGTATGCAGACGGTTTGTCAGTATATTTATCAGCACCTTGATGAGGAATTAACGGTTGAGATATTAAGCGAGGTCGCGCATTTTTCCAAACATCACTTCCATCGACAATTCTCCGAATACATGGGCATCAATGTATTTAAATTCATCCAGCAATTGCGTTTGAAACGGGCCTCCTATGAGTTGGTATTTCGCCCTGAAAAGCGCATTGTGGACATTGCCATGGACGCGCAATTTGATCATCCCGAATCCTTTTCCAGAGCCTTCAAAAAAACCTTTGGCCAGTCGCCGAGAGCGTTTCGCCAAGAACCGAATTGGCTCAACTGGCGGCAAGAATGTCCAGTGACTGACAATCAGATGGAGCAATCCACGCAGGTGAATATCGTCGAATTTACCGAAACCCCCGTAGCGGCATACGAGCACCGTGGGCCGTTCGGCCAGATAGTGGCCTCATCTTCTGCCTTTCAAGCCAGTTTGAAACACATTGGCATCACCCCGTTATTAAAAGGTCGTTCGTTTGGCCTAGTGTACAACGACCCAAAAGAAGTGGCCCCGGAAGATTTTCGTTATGACCTTGCCGTTAAAGTAACGCAACCGATTATTGAGAACGACGAAGGCATCGTCAGAAAAGTTCTTCCGGGTGGGCGCTGCGCGGTATTGCGCCACTTAGGCTCGCGGGACAACCTTGATGACAGTGTTCGAACCCTTTATGGGGCGTGGTTGCCAAACAGTGGTGAAGAGCTTCGCGATGCCCCTTGTTTTTTCGCCTTCTTGAACTCCTTAGCGGATGTTGCCGAACACGAACTGATCACTGATATTTACCTACCGCTAATATAGACGTGGCTAATACTGCTAATCTAGCCATTGTGTTTGGGGCTTGCCATCCAGCCTAATCCCATCCAAATCAAGCCAATCATCAGCATGACGTAGAGAGGCGCGATCCAAGCTTGCTGCCAGTCGTAAAGCGCGCCAATCAGCACAGGGCCAATGGCCGCCAGTGTATAGCCAATTAACTGAGCCATACCAGATAGCGCAGCGGCTTGTTTGGGACTGTGGGTTCTTAAACTGACAAACGACAAGCCTAGAATAAAGCCCATACTGATACCAAACCCGAAAGACACCGACCACAGGCCAGACCAGTTGGGCGCGAACAACAAGCCGGCCAGACTTAAGGTCGTTAGCCCCGTGGCCAATAAGCATAATCGTCTATGGCTTCCTAAACGATGGATAAATGGCGCCAAAATCAGCGATGGCATGGCCCCTGCCAGCTGCAAGTAGCCTTGATACAAACCAGCGGTTGAATCGGTATAACCATGGCTCATTAAAATAGTCGGTACCCATGCCACAACCACGTAATTCAACAACGAGTTGACCGCTAAAAAGCTGGCCACTTGCCAGGCTGTAACTGAGCGCCACACGGATGTTGCGCTGTCCATTGGGTTGGTTTGTGGGGCTTGATGCAAAGGAATTTTACCGCTAAACCAAACGATTAAAGGCAATAGAATCAACAAGCTTTGGCAGGCCAGCGCAAACGACCAGCCGCTCATCGGCAAGTGAAAAGAGGACTGTTCCGCATACAGACTTAATGGCACCGCAAGACTCGACATTAAAAAGCCGCCAATGCTCATCATCAACACGTAGATCGCCGTCAGTTGAACCACGTAATTAGGAAATTCGCGTTTTAGCAAACTCGGTAACAACACATTGCCGATGGCAATTCCTGCACCAATAAATAGGGCGCCGATATACAAAGTACTGATCGACCCAAAGGTACGAATGATCATGCCAATGGCAATCAAACCAACACCTGATGCCAAAATGCGCTCAATGCGAAAATGACGGGTCAACCAAGACGCCACTGGTGCAAAAAAGCCAAACGCTAACAATGGCAAGCTGGTGAGCAAACCAGACTGGGAGCTACTTAAATGCAGATCGGCACTGATTTTGTCTAACAAAGGTGGTAACCCCGTCACCGGTCCGCGCAGGTTTAATGCCACCAAAAAAATAAATAACAGTAAAAAGGCCGCATCGTGCTGGGCTAGGCGTTGTAATCGTTTCATGTGTCTATTCAAAAGCAGAGAGGGAAAGATTGTTGATTGGCTATTATATGGGTTACTCTGCTTGCAGAATTGAGACGTTTGGACAATAAATTGCGAAATACAGACAAAACCATTTTTGAATCCTTCACCGATTTGAGCTTTGCCGATCACTATCCTCATCGTGTTTTGGTATTGCGCTCCCAATCTGTGCCCCATCGCGAAGAAACCCCTTGGCACCAGCACCAAAAAGCGCAGCTAGTCCTACCTTTAACGGGGGTTGTCACCAGCTTTATAGAAGACAAAATGTGGCTCGTACCGCCCCGCTGTGCGGTCTGGATTCCCAGCAATGTGATGCATCGTAATCAGATTTCCCCCCATGCTGACGTCTGTATGCTCTATGTCGATAGCACCGATTTAGCCTTACCTGGGGTCGCCTGCACCCTGACGGTGACGCCTCTGGTTCGTGAGCTGATATTGCACCTGTATAGACAACAAGATGATGATAAAACGAATCCCGCCACCGACCGACTGATCGACGTCTTACTCGATCAACTGATCCAACTAGAGCGAGAAGAATTTGATTTTCCCATCCCCGACGAACCGATCCTTAACCGACTCGCCCTAGAGCTTATTGCCAGACCCAGTGAAAAACGCACCCTAGGCGAATGGGCCAGTGACTTTGCCATGAGCGAACGCACCTTAGCGCGCATGATCAAACGCCACGTACAACTCACCTTCGGCCAATGGCGCAGCCAACTCCATATTGTCCTCGCCTTACAAAAACTCGCTACCAACATGCCCATCCAAACCCTTTCCGAAGAACTTGGCTACGACTCCGTCAGCGCCTTCATTACCTTCTTTAAAAAAGCACTGGGCAAATCACCAAGACAATATCGGATAGATCGGTGGGGGAGGGAATGACCTTGTGTCAGTGCGTCATTCCCTCATTTAAGGGAAAAAGTCTGTCACGAAACAACTGGGCTTGCTCGCTTTTGGGACACCGTTTTAAAGGTTAATGCCTTTCAACTTTTTGAAACAAGTATTGGGTCACTGCGTCTAAGTCTTTGAGAATATTGTTAATATTTGAGTCCATGGTATGGATTTTATCTAAGTAGACTTGGTGATTCGTATCGTTTACTTGCTGCTGAAAGGCGCCTTCAAACAGGGATTGGCCCTGCTGAAAGAGCGCCATTAGGTCGTGTTCTGTTTGTTTGAAGTGGTGGTTGTTTCGGAAGTCGTACTCATTATCCTCGCCGTCGAAATACCACTGGCCGAACTGGCTCGTACGGGGATCGAATTCGTCCGGGGAGGGCGTTTGATCGTTGAGGTACATTGCCAACCATCGGTGCTGTAGTTGTAGCATTTCTAATAGGCCGGATGAGAGATGGCCGTAGGCCATGGCTTTGTAGGCAGAATGGATAATGTTGCTGGTTTGCTCGGTAGACTGCTCAAAAGAGCGCGCCACGTTAGAAGAGGTGTTGTGCAGCATTTCGGTACGTTTGCTTAAGTCGTCGATACTTTCTTCTACTTCTTCGGTGCTGACTTGAATGCGTTGTACCAGCTCACTAATTTCTTCGCTGGATTCTCTGGAACGTTTGGCTAACTCCCTGACCTCGTCGGCAACGACGGCAAAGCCTCGTCCGGATTCACCGGCGCGAGCCGCTTCAATGGCCGCATTGAGTGCCAATAAATTCGTTTGCTCGGATATTTTATTGATAATGCTGGCAAAGTTATTGATTTCGACAGCCAGTGATTTCAGCTCTTTTACGGATTCTAGGCTATTAGTCGCTTTACTGGAGATCTCAACAATGGAAGCATTCAATCCTGATAACTGAGTACAGCTGTGCTCAAGCTCATCGCTGGTGCCTGCGCACTCACTCATGGGTTCAAAAAGCTCCTCTGAAATCAGCTGAACCCGTTGCCCTAGCATGGTTAATTGATCCGCTGAAGACGTCACTTGTCCCGCTAAAATGTCTTTTGAAATCGATGCATTGGATGGCGAGACTTGTGCTGACAACTCTGCTATCTGTTGATCTTTTTCTCGTAATGCTTGGTTTAACGCCTCATTGCGCTCTTTTAATAACTCAAGCTCATTGTTCATGTCCTGATGTTTCTTGCGGGATGTGTTCCAAAACATGGCGATATCCTTAAGCGAATAGTGTTAAAGCCGAAAAGGCCCATTATGCACATAACGAGGTGGTCTCTTCTGACCCCTCAACTACATGACGGTTATAAAGGGAAAGCGCTTAACAGATTTTTATTTGGTAAAGACGAAAATGCATATTTAAAGCATTACTTTTATTATTTGAGAAAGTCTTTTATTTATGGCGCTATATCATTGCAATATATTTTTAATATTGTCAATTTATACTGGAATATGGCGTGTTTTGGAAGCGTTGTTTGACCGTTTTGCGTACCTTGAACAGTGCAGCACATTAGGCCACTGTGCTAAGAATTGATTTGGTGGGTAGGGGAAATCACTTGGAACAGAGTTCAACAGCGAATCGAAAGGTGTCTCTTCAAGCCATGTAGGTCTTGAGTGTTACCACGATGGCTTGAAGGGACTGGATAGATTAAGCAATTGATTGCAATGCAATTTTAGCTGCTTTAAGTAGTCTAGCGATGGTATTTTCAAATACCCATTTTATAAAAGAATAAGTAAGCTTGGTTGGTATGCCAACAGCGAGCCCTGAGAAGACGATCATATGTGCTAATAATCCTCTGACTTGCTCTTCAAAGCCCACCATGGAAGCGATTTTTACTACTGCCTGTGCCATTAAGTCATATACGGTACCGATGGCGGCGGCCCCGGTTTGTAAGGAGCTCACTAAGGCAGTGAAGCCACCATCATGCAATAGCGTTAGTAGTGCGGCAGTGATTTTATCGGCCCAGTGAGTGGAATAGTAGGCATTTAGACGGTCTTCATAGTTGAGCCTAACACGCTGATAAACCGACATGCCTTTCTGGCTGAAGATATCGCTCCAACTACTATGATCTGCTGTATTAATATATCCAGGGGCCGTTGCCATTGAGTGTGTTGCTGGACTAATGTTCACTGCTCTTAATGCTGTATATTCTTGTCCGCTATTAGGTGTATGTACAAAGGGCCAAACAGGAACTTTAGTAACAGGGTCGGACGCATGCACACAGCGAAATATTTGATCTATACGTCCGCCACTAACTTCTGCAAAGCCTTTTTTGCCAACGCGAGGGCTGCCAAAAGTATATAGGTAAACGGTTTTGTCATAGGTTGCTTTAATCCAATCTGCAACCAGTGTGGCGACTGCACCGCCAAGGCTATGGCCAACACAATGGATGGCCCCATTACCATTTAGAACCTCTGGTTCTTTCATATAACTAGCGATGCCCTCCCTAAGAGAAGCAAAAGTAGATTGAAAGCCTTTATGAACTGGCATGCCAGAGTCACTATTTTTACAATGGCAGGTTATATCGGTGATGGCATCCGCTTTTGTATTGGTTCCTCTAATCGCGATAACATGATCATTATTATATAGTTCACTATGGCCTTTTCCTATTAAGGCAAAACCAGTTTCTTGTCTCCAAAAAAAGCCACCAGAGCTTCCTTTTTTAATATTGTTAATATTGAAGCTAAAGTGTTTTTTTATGATTTCAGGTAATATTAATGTTTTAGGGGATCTTTCTACAGTATAGGAAAGTTGAGCAATTCTTGATGCTATCCGAGGGGTTAGGGTATTCATATTTAATCCTTTAAACATTTATTTCAATTCATTATAATTTTCTACAACTTTACTTTTATAATAAGACTTTATTGATTCATCTTTAAAGTAACAAAGACTAATAATTGGTTGATCAGATCTACCACCATTTTTAGAAAGATCAACTTCATGTTGTATTTCTTTATTCTGAAGGTCTGCCTCTAGGTGAAGCATTAATTTATTTAATTGATCTTCTGAAGGCCAACTTTTTCTTGTGCACCAGAGCCAATAATACTTATCTTCATCGCTTAATTTCTCTGTTTTTTTTTCAATATATATATCTTGAAAAACCATACTATTTTGACCAAAGATATCTCCCGGGGCACGAGATTTAATGATTTTTTCATCAAACTCAAATTCGCCATTATCATTGGTAGTTGAAGAGTCAAATAGAGCATTCTTTTTATCGTAACCAGCGTAGAAAAGCTCGCGTACGACTTCAGCTCCAACGACTGGCTCACCGTTATCTGTAATTCTGCCTTTTACTGGGGGCGACAATTCCACGTCATAACGCTTTAAACCAAAAAAGCTGACCATAGCTTTGCTTCCTTTATTAATCTTTTTAAGATATTGCTAAAGCGTATAGGTATATAAGGAGGGGCTGATTAAGTCACAAAGAGAGCTATCCATCCTTAGATATGAATACATTCTTTTAGCATATAGGGCTAACGCATACTAACAAAAGAGCGAGTCATGGTTCTATCTTGCAATGTGTAAAAATTACTCAATATTCGAATCTGCTCATTGAGCAGCGGCCTAGACCCCAACAAACTCAATAAGTTATCGAAAAGAAGCCGTTCAAAAATGCCTGTTTGCCCACCAATCTGCCCACCACTTGCCTATGGCTTTTACTAAATCTTAGTGGTGCTTCTTGGCTATGACTACGGAAAAACAGTGCCATTTATACGCAGCTGTTAGGTTAAAAAAATAGCGGTTTTAAAAGGCTTTATCGAGCATGATTTCTGACAACATAGCTTGGCCAATTTTTCGCTTGTTCTATGCGATAGGTATTCGTCAGCAGAAGACCGTCTTACTCTGAATGGACACCATAGTATCCAAATACATAGAAGAAAGCTCAGTATGGATACTATGGAATCCACTCATGATAAACCTGTGTGTCGAATAGTAGACCTCGGGACTCTAGTCAACGCTATTTACCATCGCTGTGGTAAATACTGCGTGAAATACAAAGGTATCATGAGATGGGTTTGCTCTAATGCTGATGAGACTTGTGTGCCAGTTAACTTTAAGGTTTTATTTGGTAAGCACGTTTTCAACGTAGGATGCCTGCGATTTTGCTCTTGTACGTTTGCCTCTTTTGACTTTTATAGGGGGGATCGCCTTCATCGGTTGCCAAAACCCCAGCGATAACCTTCAACTAAATCAGCATGAGTCTTAGTGACTTTTTCAACACGTTATAAAATGCTTGGACCTTTAAACCGGTACCAAGCTGAAACGGCTTTCGGCATACCAGCGGTAGAAAAGTAATCTGTTAGTTTATCCATCAATTTAGTGTGTTCTTCCGGTGTGCTTGCTTGACTATCAAACGCTTTGATCAGTGCTTGCTCGACTGATGGGTAAATAAATTCTTGGAAGGTCAGAGGTCGTAAATTATATGGTTCTACTTTGCCCACAGGGAAGGTGTTGAGTATCGCAAGCTTGTGAGACGCTAAAGGAAATGCCGGATCGAATCAATGGTGACCTTCTAGGCCAAGCTGAATAGTGGCAAGAGCTATTAGAGTTCTAGCCTGACTTACTGCAACCCATTCCTGAGCTTGTTCTACCAGAAGAGCGTTCAGAACAAATTACTAGCTTGGAGCAAGAAGAGTTAGTTATTCAAATACGTCACTAATGGGATCTTGGCCTAAACCTTATTCAAGATGTTAGCGATATATTCAGGTTGAACTGTTGATCTATTTGTATCGTAACTCGTAGTTGGACAAAGTTTGTCAGTCACTTTACTAAATTAGTTTTTAATGGATTATTTGAAGTACTGCAAAACCTCTGGTTAAGTAGCCAAATTCATTAGCGTATTCATTTTAGGAAGCTTAACGTGAAAACAAGCCGCAATATAAAACAGCTTGATGCTACATAAACAATACCGTTACGAGTCATAATTACTTTATTCGCTAGAAGACGCAGCTATAGTCGCATTTTTTCTTCGGTGAAGAGTTAGAATTTCATTGACAAATACAATGTATAGGTAAGGCATCAGTACCGTAGATACAAGCACAAAACTAAACTTGTCTTGTATGGGCATTGTCTGCTTACTTCCTTGGTCGAAAATCGTCGACCCTGTAAAAACAAAAAATACGATAGTGTAGATTGTCGCTAGGTAACCTAAAGTCATATAGGTTAGTGTTACAAGAGTATAGACATGTTCCATATTAAACCTCCTTTAAAAATGACTTATTCACCGTAGTTTTTATCATGCTTGGCTATTTGGGCTTAGCCGACTGATAACAAAATTTTGACTCAGCTAAAATGCCGATCGCATATATCGACTACACTGCGAAAGTCCGCTGCCATCCAAGTTGGACCAGCTTTATTAAGTTCCGTTTCAGAATGAATGCCGTAATTCACAGCAATAGCTTTGCATCCGAGATTATTCGCCATAAAGATGTCATGTGTGGTATCCCCGACCATCAACGCTTGTTCTTTTGAGGCTTGGAAGTGATCTAGAATCTTCTGTCCAGATTCAGGTGCTGGTTTTTTCTCTTCAACTTCATCGGCGCAAACAACTACATCAAAAAAACCTGCGATCCCCGCAGCTGCGAGTAATGCGTTTGCACTGCGTGAAAACTTATTGGTGGTAACGGCAAGTTTAAACTGATGATTTTTTAGGTGACTTAACCCATCGAGCACACCAGGAAATAACAGCTGTTTTGCGATAGGAAGTATTACCTCCCGAAACTGACGCTGATATTCAGTTACGCATTCCTCCACAATCGGGGTGTGCTCCGGTTGATTGAGAAGGTGGGAAAACGCTTTTTCTAGCGGTAATCCTATCGTATCGCAGATATCCTTACTCTCCTTTGCTGGCAATTGCTTAGATGCAAAAGTAGCGTTAAATGCGGTAGCAATAGCTTGGGCAGTGTCGAACAATGTACCATCTAGATCGAACATAATGACCGGGGAGCTGTGTTTCATTTATTATTCCTTCCTTAATTCAGGAGCCCCGAGTCCATCGGGGCTCTAGATGACTAGTAGTTCGGTTGCTTGATTAAGTACTGGCGTTTAGCTGCGATCTCTGGTTGATAAACATCAGCCGTCCAGCTCTCTGGCGCAACTTCCTCCATCGAAATTGAAATCACGTCTTCACTGCATTGAAGCGCACTTTGAATAGAAGAAGAGATAACGTCGGATAAGTCTTTTCTCTCCTGCTGAGTCAACTCGGCAGGAAAATGCTTAATAGATATGTGTGGCATGGGGCTCTCCTTGTTACATACCAAATGGGAATTTCTGCATGTCTTTTTGCAGCGTTGCGCGAACCGTACCGAGTGCTTTCGCGTAAGCCTTTAGTGACTTCATGGCGTATTTGGCTCGGCGATCGAATTGCTCATCACTGACAGCTTTATCAGATAAAAGAAGGCTATTGCAATGACGGAAAACCAACCGGGACAGACGCTGTAAATAGGTAGCTGCCTTTAAACTGTATGATTTGCTTCGGTGGCTTCCTGAAATAATACTAAGTTTCATGGTTCAATCTCTTATCGGTGTGAAGATGTCACTGGTGCTTGAGTTAACGTGCTTGGTTGTTTTTCTTGTTTCGGACGAGCCATATATACAGAGACAATAATGGCAACTGAACCAATAATTTGTAGCTGAGTAAACGACTGACCAAGGAAGATATAGCCCAGCAAACAGGCGGAGACTGAACTGAGAAATCCAAGAAACGACGTCGTGACCGGATTTAACTTTTCGATACCACGGAACCAAACAAAGTAACCAAATACCCCACCGATCAGACTTAAATAGGCATAACCAGTAATATTTAGAGCTGTCAGTGTTTGAGGGAAATCCTCATGCCAAAGGGCTATCGGCAACAGCATCAAACCACCCAGCGTCAATTGCCAGCCAGTAAAATCACGTAAAGACATGCCTTTTGGGCGTCCCCAATACTTCGTCAGTAAAATACCCAGCGCCATACTGCATGTGCCAATTAAACCGATTAAAACTCCCCACCAATTCAGTTCGACCGCACTGTTCAGAACTAAGAGGCTAATACCAGTAACACCCACCACGGCAGAGGCGACATGAGTTACGCTGAGTTTGTTTTGAAAGAAAATCACCCCCAATCCCATAACAATGAGCGGTTGAATCGACATAACCAGAGCTGCGAGTCCACCAGGCAAGTAGTACGCAGCTGCAAACAAGCAATAAAAGAACAACCCAATATTAAGCAGCCCAAGCACTGCGATTTTCCCCCACCAAATGCCACTTGGCCGGATCTTGCAAAACAACAATAGAACCAATCCCGCACCAAGTGCCCGAATAACAGAGGCTAATAAAGGCAAGTCAGCAGGCAGCAGCTCTGTTGTGACGATATACGTACTGCCCCATACAATAGGAGCCATTGCTGTCAGAGTCACATTCATCAATGTTTGATATTTATTCATAACTTTGTACCGGGTATGTACCAAAATAACGGTCTCCAAAATCTCCAATGCCAGGTCGCATGAATGCTTCATCATTCATGGTCTCTTCGATAGATGCGGTGATCAGTTGAATGGAAGGATGTACGGTCATTAACCGATCCAGCCCTGCGGGAGACGCCAGAAAATTCACCACAATAATATTTTCGATAGAAACGCCCTGCTCCAGCAGTACATCGATCGCTTTAAGCAACGAACCACCCGTTGCAAGCATAGGTTCAAACAAGAGCACGGTTTTTTGTGTGATATCTGAAGGAAAGTGAGAATAGAAATATTCTGGTAGTTTGGTGACTTTATCTCTTTGAATCAGGATCTTGCCGATAGGTTGTTCTGGAAACATCTGCTTAAACTCACGCTCCATACTTTCGCCTGCACGAATAACGGAGACGCCACAGAGACCTTTTGATAGCACTTTTCCCTGATACACATCACCAATCGGTGTCGTGACCTGCTGCTCTGAATAATCCAGCAATTCTGATGCTTTAATCAGCAACAGACGAATAACCTGGTCACTAAAATGCGTGAATGTATTTAAGTCAGCGTGCTTGTCGCGGATTTTAGTATGTAGATAGGCCAGATAGGAGGTGTGGGGTAAAACATGAACATTTCCTTGAAGACACATAATACTTTTCCTTTTTGTACTTGTTACTGACAAGATTGGTGTTAGAATGCCTGTAACTTTTAAATAAGTATCTTTTGAAAAAGACACATTACAAACGATACCGATGAAAAATCTTTTTTTCAAGTATCTTTTTAAAAAAACATTTTAAGGAGTGAAGATGCATTACGATCATGTAGACCGGTTGTTGGTACAGTGGCAACATCAACGACCAGATCTAGACTGCTCACCGATGGGTGTTATTGGCCGCTTAAGTCGAATGAGTAGAATTGTTGACAAAAAACTAAAAAAAACATTTAAAAACAATAATTTAAGTTCAGTTGAGTTCGATATTCTAGCGACATTGAGACGCTTTAACGAATCGATGACCCCCACCGAACTGTATCAGACACTGATGTTATCCTCAGGCGCAATGAGTACGCGTATTGAGCAGTTAGTGAAACGGGAGTTGATTGAACGCATCGCAAGCCCAGAAGATAGAAGAAGCTGTAGTGTTGTACTAACAAAAGAAGGTAAGGCATTGATAGACAAGGTTCTTGAGGAGCATATTATCAATGAAAAGGCCACCCTTGATCCACTTACTGATGAACAACGTGAGCAATTAGCCAGCCTACTTAGAACCTGGCTGTTGACCAACGAATCTTAATTTCTAAAGCCTGCAGTTTTGCAGGTTTTTTTTGCTCCAACTCAATATTTCAATTTAAAGTATCTCTTTAAAAAGATACTTGACAAAATGTAACATGATGTTATCTTGCTTTTCGAAATACTAATTGCATATAGGGAAATTGACTTGCTATGAGTACTTTATTATATCAACGTGAGACTCTGCCGGCGCTAGATTCAGAGCTCCTAACCTCCATCCATCAGCCATGCTTATTCACTATGCTTGACTCCCAAGTGGAAATGTACCCTGAGCATATTGCGGTCCAAGATTGTGATTCATCTATTGATTACGCGACATTTAAGACATTGGTGGCACACAATGCACAGCTTATCAATCAACATATCAAAGCCGATGAGCCATGTATTGGTCTTTACTGTGACCCTTCATTAGAGATGATAACGGGCGCATGGAGTATTCTCGCATCCGAGCACGCGTACCTGCCTCTGGCACCTGAATACCCAGAAGAGCGAATAAGGTATATGGTTGCCGACTCTGGTGTTCGAGTGATCCTCACTCAACCACACCTAAAATCCCAGTTAGAGTCTATTGTTCCGCGAAATATCACTGTATTGACACAAGCTGAGCTACAGGTCCTAGACAAGAGTGACACTATACATACGGTTGAGCTCAGTGTTCCCAATGACAATCAGCTGGCCTACATCATTTATACCTCAGGCAGCTCAGGTAAACCTAAGGGTGTGATGGTTACCTATGCAAATATCTCTCATCAAATCGCCTTTATGAAAGAACAGTTTAATTTCAATCAGCATGATCGGATCCTTCAGAAGACTCCAGCCAGCTTTGATGCCGCTCAGTGGGAAATTCTCGCGCCAGCATTTGGTAGCCAGGTCGTGGTTGGCCCGAAAGATTGCTACCGCGATCCAGATGCCATTATTGAGACTTTGCTAAATCATGATATTTCTATACTACAGTGTGTACCCACGCTTCTTCAGGCATTGGTGGATCACCCGCTATTTACTGATTGCCTTCGCTTGAACAAGGTATTTAGTGGTGGTGAAACATTAACTCGCAAGCTGGCGGGTGAATTCTTGCAATGTTTACCTCATGCTGAGTTGACTAATCTGTACGGGCCTACTGAATGTACTATCAATTCTTCTACATTTACTCTATCTCGCGATGAGTTGGCCAATTACCCAGACGCCATGTCGATTGGCAAGCCTGTCGCGAACACCTTGTATCATGTATTGCGAGAAGATGGTCAGCCAGCACGAGTCGGTGAAATCGGTGAATTGCATATTTCTGGCGTACAAGTTGCCAAAGGCTACTATCAACGTCCTGATATGACGAATGAAAAGTTCATTGCTAATTCAAGTCCTTATTTACCAGGTCATGAAGTGATGTATAAAACAGGGGATCTTGTGAAACAAGATCTTCAGGGCTATACACACTTTGTCGGCAGAGCCGATAGGCAAATAAAACTCCGTGGGTACCGCGTTGAACTCGATGAAATACGCTTGGCGATAGAGAATCATCAATGGGTTAAAACGGCCGCTATGGTGGTCAAAAATGATCCACGTACTGGTCACCAGAACTTAATCGCTTGCGTAGAACTCGATGAAAGACAAGCAGCCCTGATGGATCAAGGTAATCATGACAGCCATCATCAATCAAAATCCAATAAGCTTCAGGTAAAAGCGCAACTATCAAACTCCGGATGTCGCGATCTGAACCACTGTGATGCCATTGATGCTCTTCCATTACCGGGAAAAACAGCAACAGCTACTCAACAAGCGAACGCCTTTGGCCGAAAAACGTACCGTTTTTTTGAAGGCGAAACTCCCGTGTCAAAAGCAATGCTACTGAGTGTATTGGAACGCCAACCTACGCCCGCTCAACATTCACGTGATGTTGAGACTCTTTCCCTTTCTGCGTTTGGTCACCTCATAAGAAACTTTGGTCAGTTCATCAGTGAAGAGCGTCTGCTTCCAAAATAC
Source organism: Marinomonas spartinae (assembly GCF_900089775.1). Taxonomy (GTDB): domain Bacteria; phylum Pseudomonadota; class Gammaproteobacteria; order Pseudomonadales; family Marinomonadaceae; genus Marinomonas; species Marinomonas spartinae. The sequence goes on along the minus strand of NZ_FLOB01000001.1, from coordinate 86,663 downwards.
GCGTACGCATCGCCAGGTGCCTTATACGCGACGCAAATGTATTTTGAGATCCGTGGACTGCTCGGGATTACACCGGGGATTTACTATTATCATCCTGCAGCACACTGCTTGATCAAAATCCACACCCTGTCAGCAGCACATGTTCCTACGCTGAATGTCCACTTCATCGGAAAATGGGGTGCTATCGAGCCTGTATATAAAAACAACCTGTTAGAAGTACTGGAAATGGAAACGGGTCATATGCTGGGTCTATTTGATGAATTACTGCCCGAACATGGTCTCTCGCTACTTCAAGACTACTCGATTGAACGCGATAAGTTACCGACTTGGTATGATGGGGAAAGTGAAGACGTTTACCTCGGTAGCTACCGATTTGAACCCTACCGAGTCACTCATCAACCAACTAGTCCGCAATGTCTTGTACAAATACATGATGATAAAGTAGAGGGGCTACTACCTGGCCTTTATCAATATCAAGATGGTGACCTGCATTGGTTAACTGACCAGATGTTACAAAAGAATGATGTCATTGCTATCAACCAGAAAGTCTTCGAGCGCTCAAGTTTTGGTATCGGTCTAGTGTGTAATGACGAAAAAATAGATGACCACTATGTCAATCTAGGTCGTGCACTTCACCGCCTGCAAAGCAACACGTCACGAATTGGGATTATGTCTTCGGGATACAGCTCTAAAACCAATAATGACCTGCCAGCCGCCATCAAAATGCGGACCATCCTAGCCGAGTATGGCCAACCGATGAAGTGTCTTTACTTTGGTGTCGGCGGACCGATTAGCGAAGCTCAGTACACGAGTGAAGGCATGAATGAAGACCGAGTCCATATGCAGGGACCAACCGAAATACTCAAAGACGAACTGGCCTTATTACTACCACAGTACATGATTCCAAATAAAGTTCTTCTGCTGAATAAATTGCCGCAGACAGCCAATGGAAAGATCGACTATATTGCTCTATCCCAGTTAGACGAACTCAAGCAGATTAATGCTAATCGAGCACTCGAGCCACTCACTACAGAGACAGAGCAGAAAATCGGTGAGATTTGGTGCCGTATAATGAAATGGGAGTCTGTTTCTGCCACAGACAACTTCTTTGAGTCTGGCGGAAACTCACTAACGGCAGTGGCTCTCGTCAACCGTATAAACAGTCATTTTGGTATCAAAATGCCGCTGCAGGTTTTGTTTCACACACCAAGTGTCAGCGGTTTGGCTCATTGGATTGATAATAATTTATCGGCACAAGATCCATGTTCAAGATTAGTCCATCTAAACCAAAGTCTTCACAGTCCAGTATTCTGCTGGCCCGGTCTTGGTGGCTATCCGCTTAATCTAAAGTACCTTGCCAATGAGTTGTTCACCGAGCGAGCTTTCTACGGCGTTCAAGCTGAAGGAATTAATGCCGATGAAACACCACTCGCGTCGATCAGTGATATGGCCAAAGCAGACATCCAACAAATAAAAAAAGTTCAACCTGAAGGTCCCTATACGCTTTGGGGATACTCCTTTGGTGCGCGAGTAGCGTTTGAAGCCGCCGCACAGTTGGAAGCCATGGGGGAAACTGTTGAGGCACTCTACCTGCTGGCCCCCGGAGCTCCAATCACTCAGATGGAAAGAGAGCAAAAATTTAAGCATAACGCCAGTTTCAAAAACCCAGTATTTCTGGCCATTTTGTTCTCTGTGTTTGCTCACAAAGTGGAAGGTCGCCTGATGGAGCGGTGTCTTGAACTGTGTCGTTCAGAGCAAGAGTTTGTCGCATTCATCTGTGAACGATTCCCTATGTTGGAGCCTGATTTAGTCAAACGTATTATTCGTATCGTCACCATGACGTATGGCTTTAGCTATCAGTTCGAGGAGTTAAAAAATCGCTGCTTAAACGCACCAGTTACCATTGTTAAGGCACAAGATGATCATTATTCATTCCTTGAAAAAGCAACAACCTTTAGCAGAGAAAGACCAACCTATGTTGAGCTAGATGCCGACCATTATCAGGTTCTAAAAGCTTTCGGAGTGCAGGAGCTCAAACAAAAACTGTGGGTCAACAATCAAGAACAACACAAAAAGTAGGATGAAGGAAATGATTACACTTGAATTTCACCCAGAAGTAAAAGCCGCACTTAACGCAGGTCAAGCCGTCGTAGCACTGGAATCCAATGTGATTACTCATGGGTTAGACTATCCTGACAACGTCAACACAGCCCTCAAGGTGGAAGGTGCCGTGCGTGAATCTGGTGCCATCCCCGCAACAATCGGCATCGACAATGGTGTGGCGTTAGTAGGTATGAATCGCGAACAGATCGAGCGTTTTGCATCAACCCCAAATATTCCGAAAGTCTCGAGCAGAGACCTACCTTTTGTTTTAGCTTCAGGAAAAATGGGGGCAACAACCGTAGCGTCGTCCCTTGTTATCGCCGAACTCGCAGGCATCTTATTTTTCAGTTCTGCAGGGATAGGAGGTGTTCACCGGGGAGCTGAAACCTCGATGGATATATCTTCGGATTTGATTCAATTTACGCGTTCCAAAGTGGCCACCGTCTGTGCAGGAGCAAAAAATATTCTCGATATCGGTCTGACTCTGGAATATTTAGAAACCCAATGCGTACCAGTGGTGTCATACCGATCTGACGATTTTCCAGCGTTTTATTGTCAGAGCAGTGGACACAAAAGCCCCGTGAGAATGGATCATGCAGATGAGATAGCCAGAGCCATTGAAATCAACCGCTCTCTCCCTGGAGCTGGTGGCTTACTGATTACAACGCCAACCCGAGATGAAGATGCTATCGATAGCCAGGATATCCAGTTGTTGGTTCAAGACGCTGTAGCGAGAGCAAAACGAGAGGGGATAACAGGAAATTCGGTGACCAAGTTCATTATGAAAGCGATCGAAAAAGCCACTGCTGGACGTTCTGCTGAAGCAAATCAAGCCGTGCTGGTTAATACCGCTCGAGTAGCAGGAGAACTCGCGGTGGCACACCACTGCCATTATCCACAGAAATAGCCTTGCTCAGATTTCCTTCTGACACCATTTGGCCTGAAGTCACTCCTCAATGAGCAGTTGCTCTATGACCTTCAGGCCACAGAAACATCAAAACTCATCGACAAGGAAAATGCGCTGTGAAAACAACAAATCCAGCCCGAACTGGAGACTATTGTGCGATGTGCCTTTATCATCAGTTTAGGAAAATTACCAACTCCATCAACGATATAAAACGGACAGAACTCAAACATCATCGACCCCCCCTAACTTAAACAACTTTCTGGCCAACATCAAAAGCTTGCCGTGAGAAGTGAGTCACCTCAATGCAGCTACATATTTTCTTCACCAAATGCCCTTTCGATCTGGAGAGGTGTTGGGATACCACTGAATATCAGCGCTTCAATCGATTTCAGTTTGAAAAAGAACGGATCGAATACGCTTTTGCGCATAGATTGAAGCGCCAAATGCTAAGTCAAAACTATCCAAAAAAGGATATGGCAGTTTTTTACAAATAAGAACGGTAAGCCATTTGTAAAAGAGCCATTATCATTTAACTTAAGTCATAGTTCGGGAGCAGTCGCCTTAGCTGTTCTAAAGGGAAATAACCAACTCAACATAGGTATTGATATTGAGGTCTATAAAAAAGAGTGGGTATTGCAGGCTCTCACAAAAAGCGTATTGCACCCAGCAGAAAGGAACCACTTAACGACTACACCGAATATAAATCAAGGATTTCTTAAAATATGGACAGCCAAAGAATCCCGACCCAAGGCAGTTGGCTGTGAGCTAGCTGATAGACTAAACACCATAGAGCTTTGTTTTATCCCCATCCGCTTTAATCAAAGCTTCCGCTTTCTTAACTGTTAACTGAGACATCCTAACCCACCTCCATACCTATAAAATCGGCGGAATCTTACTTTAACCACCTTTAACCGCCAGTTGTTGGTGGTTAAAGGTGGTTCTCTATGGAATTTATTCAATATTCTGGATCTGTTCGTTGAGTAATGAGTTTTATTACTTAAAAATCATAAACTTAGTGGTTTTGTATTGTCTGATTTGGAATTTTACTACCCAATATACTACCCAGTTGGTTTAAGTTGCTATGTTTCTTACGTTGACAATAGTTCTGTTTTTGATGAAATAATCTTCACTCAGTCACTCTAAGTTGTGACAGTATCCTGTAGTTCAACTATCGATTACTATGTCGCCAGAATATTAATGATAATGATGTTCATTTGCATGTGTTCTGTTTGACTAATCGAAGCACCAAGCTGTCAGAGTGAGTTATATTTGTATACTGAGGTACTACACATAGTGTCATGTAATTCTGCCGTAAACAACTGTGCCTTTGTTTTAGGTGTTGCTACACCAGAGCATCTAGAGCAGAGCTCGATAGGCGTGAGCTTTAACCACCTCCTCCACCTTTGGCTTTCTTACTAAGTTCAAGAGTCTCACTTTAAGAGTGTATATTTTATTTTGATACCAGAAGAAGCCTTCCTTACCATGTAGATAATAATCTGGCTTTTTGGCAGTTAAGTTTTCCTCTGTGTCATCATAGATGCTTTCTTGAGCGGCAATGCTTTTTATGAAGTTGTCATAATCTTGTTCAGGGGCAGTCTGAATCTTAGGTGTACCTGCTTCTGGCTCTTCTTTTGGTATTGTTTTCCCTTTTCTAAATAGAGACGTAAATTTCAGTACAAATGTGCTGGTAGGTTCAATAAAACAAGGAAGAGTCACCTTGTCGATATCTGCCCGTCTTTGGTGAAAAACGATTAATCCCATTTCTTCGAGTGATTTGATACTGACGGTTATCTTACGGCTGTTAGTTCCAAGTCTAGTGGCCAGCATTTTTATCCCCATTGGGATTCCGCCTAGTTTCTCATCATAATTTTTTGCTAGCAACATACACAAACAAATGAGAGTAGATTTTGGCTGTTGCCTGATGCTCTTTTCTTCGAAATAACGATAGATGTTTTGATACTCAACGAATTCATCAGCTATGGGTTTATTTCGAAATCTTGATTCGCTTAACGGACTGAATGGCATCAGGTAAGCGTCATCAAAAGGGGTGAACCCCGGCCATATTGACTTTAGTTGTTCCCAGTTTTTTATTCCCAAATAACGTGTGGGAGAGTGACGATTTTTATCAATAACTAGCGTCTTTGAATACCCTCCTGAAAGCAAAATATAACTGTCTTGCCTATCAAACGGGTTGATGAAATTGTGGAGCTGGTAGGTTGTATCTGTTATCTGATTTGGGGTCATAGTGATCTACTTCTTGGTAGCTGTTTTTAGCTGATTATTTATGTTCATAAAGTGTAGTCCGATTGATCTATCTAAATAAATTATTTTTTGGATTGTCACTTTTTATGTGAGTGAACTCCAGAAGTAAAAATGCATAAGCCGTGATTTTTGATAAAAAATGAAGGTTAGCTGGTTGGATTTAGCCGATGTGAAGGCTCAGTAATCACCTAAAAACAGAGTGGGAGTGAATCGAGGGGATCGGTAATTAATAATATATATACCTCTCCATCTACTCATCTAATCCCACACCTCAACCAACGACCTCATCACTCGATATCTTGGTAGGGGATGGGTTCCCCTACCCAAAGAGAGACTTAGAAAATAACGTCACTATCAGTACCTATGTCATTAACAAAACATAGGTCTCTATCATGTCTAAAAATCTAACCATCACACACGAATCCACTTTCAACGGAAACAAGATATACATCGACAAGGAGGGGTTGGTCATTGAATACCTAGAAGGGATAGAGTCAGTCCTTGAGAAAGCTCTAGAGCAATATGCGAGAGTTTTTATCGTTCGAGTGGACCTTAACTTACCAACAGACTTTAGAGGGGATGATTCAGCAGTGATGACTCGTTTCTTCCGCTCTTTGAAATCTCAGGTAGCGGCATATCGAAGACGTAGTGCTCGCCTAAATCGCAAACTCTATCGAGAGACCACTATTCGTTATGTGTGGGCTAAAGAATGTGATACCTCAACGAGCAGTCATTACCACGTTGCACTTATCTTTGACCGGAACATATTTCGCTCTCTGGGGGATTTTGGAGGGTATCAGCAAAGTTTGGCTAACCGTATTCGTAATGCATGGAAGCGTTCAGTGGAAGCCATGTACTCAGGTAAAGAGAAACCAGCTATCCATTTCTCCAAACAAGGCCAGTATCACTTGCTACGTAACTCTGAGGAGTTTGAGGAGGTGTTTCAATCTGTCTTTTATCGACTGAGCTATCTAGCGAAACGAAGAACGAAGCATTTTGGAAAGCGTATGAATAATTTCGGTCATAGTCATAAGTAGCTTAAAAAGTAACGGTAGTACCAGTTCCTGTGGGAATCACAACAAACCACAGGAACCAATCATGACTCATCAACTTAACGTTACTCATAGTCGTTCAGATGCTCTTAACCACCACACCATCACTTATGACCGAACCTTTAATGGAAAGCCACTCTACTACCACAAGGATGGTCTTATCCTTGAGTACCTGGAAGACATAGACCGAGTCCTGTCTGAAGCACTCGGTCAATACCCTAAGCTTTATGTTGCTCACTTTACTGTACGTCTACCGAGTGATTTCGATGGAGACCATTCCGAGGTATTCAGCCGTTTCTTTCGTACCTTGGAGTCGGAGACTAATGAGCTGTGTCTATTGAAGTACCGACGTAGGCCTCACCAATATCACCAAACGGTCATACGTCATGTTTGGGTCAAAGGCGATGAGTCCACCAGCCAGTGCCACCTTGTCTTGTTCTTCGATAAACGGCTTTATCTTTGTTTGGGTAAAAGTGGGGGCGAGAGGAGTCGCTACCTGTCCAGAGTCAGAAAAGCATGGGATAGAGCAGTCGAAACCAGCTGCGGTAGAAGGTGCTTGGGGTTGGCTTATTCCCCAACTGATGATGTGTATGATCTTCAAAAAGGGGATGAAGCGTTTCCATTACAGTTAAATGAGCTCTTCTATCGAATCAGTCGTCTCGCGAAGCCCGTCCCCCTAAACGACGATAAATGCAGCATGAACTTTGGTTGCAGTCACGACTCACCTTAAAAAATACAGCGTGAGTAATTCCTATGTCATTCACACACAAAAAGGCATTACTCATGGCGAATAGAACCCACCTCCCAAGCATTACCCTTGATAGAACTTTTGAAGATTACCCGCTGTATTACAGCGACAAGGGGTTATACGAGTCAGCACTGACCTCGATGGTTGATGTTTTTGAACAGGCACTCAGTCAGTTCGACATCGCTCTCGCCACACGTTTGGACTTGTTTTTGCCAGAAGACCATCAAGATACTGACCTAAGTATCCTCAACAATTACTTTAATCTGCTTAAAGAAAAACTTGAGACGGATTCTCTGTTTTATGTATGGCGTAAGCGGGAAGACAAGGTGCCATCCCATAACTATCGAGTGATGTTGTTTACTGACTATAGCCAGCACTTTGGTCCCGCTATTTGTTGGGACAAGCGCAATGAATTAGTCGAGCACCTAAAAACGGCCTGGCAAGAAGTGATAGAAAAGCACTACAGCGGCGAAGCTCGTTCATTAGTGTTTTTCAATGACCGAGGCAATTATGGGGTGGGGACGCGTTGTAGAAATAAAGACACGAACATCAAACGGACTGTCTTTCACCGCATGAGCAGTCTTGCTGAAGCGTGGAAAGAAAAGCGTTACTGCTTTGGCTCTAGCTTGGAGTAGACCGACTGCATTTTTTTACAGTAGCGGCTTATCTCATGGGTATATACAAAGCACAGGAGAAGATTCCCGATGACAATGAGATTTCTACGAATCCAAGACGTGATGTCACTAACTGGGCTAGGCCGTTCCACTATCTACAAGTTCATGGCCGATGAAGTTTTTCCAAAAACCATTCCATTGGGAGGAAGAGCAGTGGGATGGCTAGAAAGTGAAATCGAAGAATGGATGGAGCAGCGTCTAGCACTGCGAGACAACCAAGAATCCTTTCAGTAACACAAACAGCAAATCATATCATCAACGGGGCGCTGGCTAAGCAAAGTCATGCGCCCTTTTTCAATTAGAGAGAGATAAAAAATGAGTTATTCAATTTACGTAGACGGCGCAGCCCCAAACAACCAACACGGATGTACACGAGGTGGTATCGGGCTGGTGGTCATGGATGAAGACAATGAGATTGTTCATGAAGAGAGTTTTACCATCAATCGAAAAACCGACAATGCTGAACTGGAACTACTGGCCTTAATTGAAGCATTGGAATACGCAGAAGATGGGGATGTTATCTATTCGGACAGCGATTACTGTGTGAAAGGTTTCAACATCTGGATGGATGACTGGAAAGACCGAGGTTGGCGTCGAGCGGATAAGAAACCGGTTAAAAACCGCCAGCTTTGGCAACAAGTGGACGAGTTGAGTTCTAGGAAGTACGTCGAGGTATTTAAGGTCAAAGCACATTCTGGCATTGAAGGGAATGAAAGAGCTGACCTGTTGGCGGTTGAAGCGGCGGAAGCCGACTAATACAAGAATTCATAGTTTGGGAGGGTAACACCTCCCAAACTATGCCCTATTTTTTGTTTGGGATACGTTGGTTAATGATGAAGTCATTATCAATAGGTTTGGATGTAGTGGGTGAAAATCACAATGTCTGCAATTGGTAGACCGAACTTATGGTTATAAATCCTGCAATTCCCGCTGGTTAGGTAGAATACACCCATTGAAAGTAGCGGATGGATTTAACTGTGGGTTATCGAGTGGTACGGTTAACCGAACTGATGGCATATGAGTTTGGTCAGGTTGAAGGTGATATTGGAAGGCTGGACGAAAGAGCGTTAGGCTCAGCACTCCCTCAGGGGATGAGCTATTCCCGTTTTATGGATAAGCTGAAAAGTGGTGAGTTAGCACTATTGACGGATTCCCCTTCAAAGCCTGTGATGCTCCGAGATGGCATGAGCAAATCATGGAGCTTGTCGGCGGAAGGGCAAGAGGTGTTATCGCCAGAAGCGAAAAGTGCCTACCTTTCCAGAACGAGAATGTTAGGTGAATGGTCATACTATTCAAGTCTTATATGAAGTTGGTTCTACCAAGGTCAAGAGTGTTTTTTATCGATAACATATACCTTCAAACTGGTGTATAGAAGCAAAAAAGAATGGGGAGCGTGATGCTCCCCATTGTTATTTTGACCGCTGCTGGTGAAGTTACTTTTCTTTGCTGGCTTCACTGCCTTCAGACATTGTGATAGTTGGAAGAAGAAAAACTGGTGTAGAGCGGATTAAAGCCCGATTTTAAATAGCCGCTTGTGGTAGACAGTTGATGTTCTTCTCTCTGAAAGGTACGTCGAAGTCAAAAAGGTTAGAGCGCATTTTGGTGTCAGAGGGAATGAGATAGCGGACTCACTAGCCGTTGATGCCGCTAGAAGTGATATCGATTGATGTAATAATGTGGCTTGTAGGCTCAATCTAACAAACCGCTATTATCCCGTTATTTGCGTTTTTCTAGATAACATATATCTGAAGGTGGATGCGATGAGGAAGTGAGAGCGGTCATTAGACTAACAGCTCTCTTAGCAAGCTTTTGTCCAGAACTGTTTCATTCGGCGTTTGGGATACGTTGGTTAATGATGAAGTCATTATCAATAGGTTTGGATGGCTCCCATCAATAAAATCCCAGAGTCACTCAAGAAAGAGGTTCAGAGCCTCATTCAAACTAAATACTACGACTTCAATCTACAACACCTCTCAGAGCTTTTAAGCAAAAATGAAGGGCTGTCAATTAAGCGTGAGACTCTGCGCTCTTGGGCTCATGATATTCACTACGTGAAACGTTCTAAACGTCGTAGAAGCCGAGTAAGGAAGTATCGAGAGCGTATGCCATTGCCAGGGCTTATGCTGCAAATGGATGGCAGTCCTCATCGCTGGTTTGGCGATGAAAAGTCTTGTCTGATTGCTATCATTGATGACGCTACCAGTGATATTCATGCGCAGTTCTTCCCGTCAGAGACGACTGAGGGCTGCATGAAGGTGATGCGAGCTTATATTGAAAAGCGAGGCATATTCAAAACCCTTTACGTGGACAGAGCGGGTATTTTTGGTGGCCCTAAGCGTAGTAACTTCTCGCAAATGCAACGAGCTTGTGACGAACTCGGCATCGAGATTATCTTCGCAAATTCACCTCAAGGTAAGGGGCGTATAGAACGCTCCTTCGATACCTTCCAAGATCGGCTGGTGCCAGAACTTCGATTACACAACATCACCGATATGGAAAATGCGAATCGGTATTTACAAGAAGAGTTCATACCAAACTATTGGGCAAAAAACGTCATGGTTCAGCCGACAGGTTTACGCACAGCCTTTAAGTGCATACCTGATGACTTAGATCTCAACACTATCTGTGTACAGAAAGAGTATCGCAAGATACGCCGTGACCACACGTTCAGCTTTGATAATAAGATGTATGTCATCGACTCACCCGTTCGTTATTCGATCGCCAACCAGCAAGTGGAAATCCGTTGTCAGTTCGATGGGGCGTTCTCTGCCTATTTTGGCCATCGTCGGCTCGATATTACAGAACTCGTTGAGCCTCGCAAATGCAGTGAATACGGCAAAGAGGTTCAACGGAAAATAGAAGCACTAGAGCTTGTTGAACAGTTGGGAAGTATCACTAAAGCCGCTCGTATCCTTGGCTGCTCTCGTCAATCCCTCTACACCTATCAGAAAATAATGGCAGAGGAAGGGCCGATGGGGTTAAAACGGATCAATAAGCCTCTCAAACGCAGTAAGAACCGCATACCAGAGCACGCAGAAGATAAGATTATCGAGCTGACATTGCAGAATCCTCACCTCACTTTGATGCAACTAATGGTGGCATTAAAAGAACACAATATCACTGTGAGTATCGGTACGATTAAAAACATCTGGAAGGAAGAAAAACTCAACACCAGAGAACTTAGGATAGAAAGATCACAGTCACTGAATATCGAGGTGTAAAGTAAGAAGCATCAATCCTGACTAAAATGTAAGAGCATGACAGAATCGGTTGGTATTTATCCCGTCATGCTCCCTCAGTAATGACAAAGGATGGCTTACTGTATGTGGCTTATTGATTGTGCCGCTTGTGTATAGAAGCAAAAAAAGAATGGGGAGCGTAATTGCTCCCCATTGTCATTTTTTACCGTCGCTGGTGGTAGGTATTACTTTTCTTTGACTGCTTCACAGCCTTCAGGAACGGTGATGGTCGATACATCCTTGCCTTCCTGCTGTGCCGCTTTCACATCCATTTTGTATTGAGTGCACTTGCCCACACTGACGTTGACGGCTCCCGAATCTGCTGATGGGTTGCCGCCCAGTGTTCCACCAGCAAAGGCGAAAGAGGTAGAGAAAACTAATGCTGCCGCGATGAGTAGAGTTGACTTGTTCATAGTTGATCCTTACGAGTTGGTTGAGTGTGTTATTTGGGAATTGGAAGTTAGAAGGTGTAGACAAAGGTGCCAGCGCTGGAGGTGACTTCGATTTCTTTCACGTTGTCTACGGTGCAGTTGTTGCTGTATCCGGTGTAGGTTTGGCCGAACTGCAATGAAACATTTCTTGATAGCTCAGAGGCTGTGCCCGCAGGTAATCGGCAGTTGCCTCGGTTAATCACCACATTGCTGATTACGGTGTTATCGGTGATAGCTTGCAGGTCAAAAACCAATGTTCCCCAATGCGAGTTAGTCGATATCGACATTTCAATATCTGCTGTTGCTGCTTGAGTCTCTTCTTGGTCGCCACAAGCGGTGAGCCCGATAAACAGGATGGTCATAGCGGCGTATCGGAGTAGGGTGTTGGTTAATGTCATAACGGTGCTCTCCTTATCGGTGAGGGAAATTCAGGGTGTACTGATTCCATCGTGTTCACGCATGAACCGCTCAAGATTGAAATCAGTGGGATAGGTAAAAGAAAACGTCGATACACTGGCCTCATCAATCAGAGGCAAAGCTAGGGTGCGTATCTTGTTTTGACCGGTTAAACGAAAGAGCAGCAAGAGCGCGTCACACTGAACCGAGAGTCCCAGAGGCTCAATGAGCGCCTTCTCCTGCTGCAATACTTGGCTCGATATCTTGAGCATACGGTTGTGCAGTAATGCTGTATGTACTGCATTCAACACTTGCCGTTGCCCGTCACTCCACTTGCGAATAGTGGGCAAAGCCACATGTACTTTTGCTAACCATGCTTGCTCTTTTGAATGTGCTGAACCCTTATGGGGCAAGGGTTTGTCTCTCTCCGAGGAGCACCCTTGCCCATAATTCAGTGCATCAGGAACCAGCGGTAGTAAGTACTTGTTGGTCAGTTGCCAATAGAGCATTTCCTGCTTGTTGAGCTTCAGTAATTGCTCTGAGGTTTTGCGATAAACATGGGGCATGCTCATCGAATCACACTCCACGTTAAACACCTCCACAATGGCTTCATCGAGGTAGCGTTTAATGCTGCGAGTGGTGCGGTGGATATCGAGTAGGGCTAACTGCTGCTGCAACTCCCTAACGGTAATCCATCGATGTTGAGGAATAAGCATCAGCGTGTGCAGCAAAGCGGATAACCCTTCAATGCTGGTTTTATTGCTCATGACTACGCTCTCAATACATCAAAGCTCCACACCGGAGTCGGACATTTAATGTCGGGAGAATAGAGGTGGGTCAGACACATAATGTCCAACGGTGAAAACAGCATCAATCGGCATCACCAAAGCGTGAGCCGATTAACATTAACGAGGCTTATGCTTATCACTGAGCTCGGCAATCGCTACCAATAACCCAATCAACAGCACCACCAGAAACCCTAAAGTAGATAGGGCTCCGATGGCACCGAAGAACGGAGACAGTGAAAACAACGTGATGAGGGCAGTGACAAGTTTGATGGTTTGTAGAAGGAAGGAAGTCATGAGTTATTGCGGGGTGACGGCTATCTCGTTGTAGGCGTCCGTATCGACATAGGCAAGAAAGTTATTCTCCCATAGGCGATACAGCTCTTTGGCATCACGGCTACCTTGCATTGGTAGCCAGCCACGATAGGCCACAAAGAACTGTCCAACCCGAAAATCAAAATCCAAGTTGCGCTCTAGCTCTGGATAGTAATTCCCCATATAAGCAAAGTCGGTGATGTACTCAATGCTCCATTCTCCTATTGAGGTTTGGCAAATCGCCATCTCAACCGGATGGAAGCCGCCTTCTTCCGCGCTGTAACTCTTATCGCGAAAGTTAAACACCAGATAGCGGCTGGTGGTCAGTGCTTCATTACTCAGCAAGTGAGCGGTGAGTTGCTCACTTAACAGCTTATGCAGTTTCTTTGATACAGGTAGTAATGATGCTGTGAAGGTTAATTTGGACATAGTGAGTCCTCCTTGTTTCAGGATTCAAATAAGAAATGAGAGATTAGGATTTAGTTGAAAGTGCCGACCATTGTCAGTTGTACGTCATCAAAGACGTTTCTGGATAGGTGGCGAGCAAAGGCTTTCATCCAGACCGAGAGCAGCTCTTGTACTTCTGGATGGGATAAATCCGTGCTCCCCACATCGGGTTGATAGCACCAGCGATTAGCCAGATGAAAGTACAACTCAGGTTCAACAGTTGTGCTGTTGTCATCGGTATAAGAGAAGCTGGCAAAGAACACCACCAGCCAAGGGCTTGAGACTGACTCACGTTTAAGTTGCACCTCAATGGGATGTAAACCTTGTCGATGTCGGTAGTAACTCATTTGGCGGCAGTTCAATACGAGTCGTTCGGCATTCTCAGGGAGAGTGTATCGATTCAGAAGTGCTTTCAGTGACGCATGTAAAGCGTCATCAATAGAAAGCTCACCGTAGTGTTGCTCAATCATAACCATCCCCTTTCAGCAAATGATGTGCAGGTATCGCCTGTCACGATATGGTCGAGAACGCGGACATCCACCAGTGCTAAAGCGTCTTTGAGTCTTTCGGTTATGCGTCTATCAGCTTGAGAAGGCGTTGAGTCTCCAGATGGATGGTTATGGGCAAATATAACCGCTGCGGCATTGACTTCCAACACCGCTTTCACCACTTCACGTGGGTAGACACTGGCCGCATCCACCGTTCCATGAAACAGCTCTTTAAACTCAATCAGTCGGTTTTGGTTATCCAGTAGCAATAAAGCAAACACTTCACGCTCATAGCTGCCTAGCTTACAGCGTACATACTCTTTAGTGGCATCAGGATTGGTTAGGGCATTACCACGTACGTAGCGTGTCGCTAGTATTTCTGCTGCATGCTCTAGGATTTCATTTTCCTGATAGCGTTGCTGCTTTTGGTAATCGGAAGTTTTGGGATTCATTTCAGGCTCCTGTCGGAATCAATGGTGGGTATTCACATTGATGACATATGCCTGAAAATTTTTGGACTGAAGTGAGCGTGGTATTTTTTGATGGTAACTTATTATAAATGTGCTTTACATTTGATTGAATTGTTTTGAAAGGGCATAGTAGAACAAGATATGAAACTTATCTCAACTCATGTAAACAATGACCAAGACTTATTGTTCTTAATTTAGGTTGAAAAGATGAACACAAGAGAATTAACACCGGCTGAGTCAGAAAAGGTAAATGCTTTAAAAGAATTGAATATTGATTTTGAGCTGCTTTATGTCACAGAAACTGGGCTTACGAAAAGCATCTTAGATGCAACTGCACCAATAAGTCAGTTACTTAAAAATAAGCAGATACATGACTATGACGCACAGCTATTCGGTACAGAGAATAAAGTCATGCTTTCATGTATTGTCTTAAGCAATGGTGCTAGAGAAGAAACGAAATCCTCCTTATATAGAGCTACAGCTAGAGGTGATACTCGATTTTGGCCTGGAAGGTTCAACAAGTTTGCTTCTGATGGGCAAGTGTTTGCTTTGTTTGTTGAAAACAGCAATATCATATTGTTGAACTTATCTGATGAGCATCCACTGGATACATCTGATGGTTCCTACTTTTCTGAAATAGTGAACAGAATTGATGTTGATTCCAACGAACTTATAGGGACCGTAGGAGTAGGTGAAGATACCAAAGTAGAGAATGATGAAAGTAGTGAAAGTGATTTACCATCAAGATTTGAAGTTTCTAGTTATGGTTGGGATAGTGATGTTGAAGGGCTTGTGAAACGACTAAATAGAGGGGATATCAAACTGCCAGGTTTTCAACGAGGCTTTGTTTGGAGCTTAACAGAGCAGTCGAGGTTCATTGAGTCCCTAATTCTTGGTTTACCTGTACCAAACATCTTTTTAGCTCAGGATCGTGACTCAAAAACGTTGAATATTATTGATGGGCAGCAAAGGTTAAAAACACTTCAAAGATATCTAGCTGGTGAGTTCTCTATCTCAAATAGTAAAAAGATACATGAAGACCTTCGTGGTTGTTACTTCAACTCTGATGTTGCTAAATCATCCAAATCAAAAGTTTTGGATGATGCTGATGTTAGAACACTGAGTGATTCTGTTCTTCACAGTATTGTCATTCGTCCAGATCCATCAGCAGATAGTTCGACTTATGGCAATGAGTATAACAATGCTGTAATACAAATTTTTAGAAGACTTAATACAAGTGGAAAACCGCTGCAACCTCAAGAAGTGAGGTCGTGCATTTTTTATGGTTCGCTTGACGATCTTTTGCATGAATTAAATGGAACCGCTAATTGGAGGTCGTTGTTTGGTCCAAAGCATAGCCGTTATAAAGATGTTGAAGCAATCTTGAGGTTTATTGCTCTTTATGAGGAACATAGTGATTATAAAGCTCCAATGCCTAGTTTTCTTGATAAGTATATGGAAAAAAATAGAAACCTTTCTCAGGAGCGACTAAATCAGCTTGAGAGCTTGTTTGTTCAAACAGTAACTCTTTTAAATAACTTTGATGCGAAACTATTTAAAACGGGAGGTACTTTCCTTCTATCAAAATTTGACTCCGTTATGGTGGGAGTCGCTCGAGCTTTGAATGCTGGAGTGAGCCTGAATGAGGCTACCCTAGCTGACAAATTAAAACAGTTATTGAGTGATGAACAATATATTAGAACAACAGATGAGTTTATTAATGATACAGAAAATGTGATTGGTAGGGTTGAACTTTCAATAAAAATCTTCTCAGGGGAGTAGTATGTCACGTCACTCTCGCCACAATAGTCACGATAAATATAGAAGTAGGATTGATAATTTACTCAAGTCATATGCTGCCGAAGATAGCACTCCTGAAGCGCAGGCACATAATGCGAAATATTTGGCTGTTTTAGTGTCTGGTTATTTAGAGCAAGCGATAAAAGAATTACTTCTACAGTACGCTTCAAAAGGTGCTAGAAAACAAATATCTAGATATGTAGAAGAGACCTGGCCGATTTCCAAAAATATGAATACTGATAATATCAAAACGATTCTTGGCCAATTTAACTCCAGTTGGAGCGAGGATTTTCTTGAGTGGTTAAATGGGAAGGTTGATAGGAAGAACGATATTAATTCGATAGTGAGCTGGAGAAATAGCATTGCACACGGGCAAGAGTCCAAAACAAACGGCGTCACTCTTGTTTCTGTTCGCAAAGCTTTTTCTACGGTTAGTGAACTAGTATCATTCATCGATACCCTAATTGATTGAATCGTCAACAATTAGGGTATCGGAGGAGCACCTGCATCACCTATTTTTTGATTTAGGTGCTCGTCTTTTTAGTATTTGAGAAATAATGCTTCCCAATTTAACTCCCAGCAATGGGGGAACAGCGTTACCAACTTGGGTGTATTGAGGGACTTCACTACGCCTCATCGTCCCACCAGTAGTTACCTTTGCGCGAAATTCAAAAGCATCGGGAAAAGATTGTATTCTAGCCATTTCTCGAACTGTTAGCGTTCTCAGCTCTCGACTATCATAGTGACAAGCATCGTCTGGTATCGATAAAGCCGCTGGTGCAGGTTGGTATTCGTCTAACGCACGTTGGCTTCGTTTTTTTGTCGGATGCTCTTTTAAGTAACTAGTAAAGCTTTCTTTTGAGTTAAAATGTATATATTTTCCTTCCAAAGATACAAATTTATATTTTTTCAATTCTTCCCATTCAGAATTACTTAAATGATCTACTTCACCTTTTAGTATACTAAAAACCTGCTTCCTAGTTTTCTGGCTGCATTTTTGAAGTACTTGATAAACTCGAAACCTTCTTTTAACCAGTTCACTATTGTTTCTTGGTATATGGTTAGGTATGGATTTAGCCTTACCTAAAACGCTCTCAAATTTTTCATTTAGCTGTTGGACATATAATGATTTTTTGCTCTTTTTCGTGAGGCATAGATCATGAATGGCCATCTTTACAGATACCTCTTCATCGCCAACAAGAGGTGCAAGAAAAGAATTTCTAAACAAGTCTAAATCATTGCTAATGTTAACGTCGTAACAGCGATAGTCTTTTATATCAACAGCAATACCCGCTTGAATATTTTTAAACAGATCTAAGCACGGGTTCAGTAGCCTAGTTTCATAATCGTTCAAAGAGTGTGATATGTTAGAGAATATATCCTTTCTTATTGCAATCATTATAAAGCGAGGCCTATTCTGAGGGACTCCTGCTAATCGGGCATTAACATGCAGACACAATGGTATATAACCTTGTTCTGCGAACGCCTTAGCGACCTCGAACCAAGCATAGTATTTTACACCGTCCTCGTTGAAGGGCCTCAGTATGCCCGATACGTTTTCTAGAATTACTAGTTTAGGCTCTACCATGCCTACAAACTTTGCGAACTCCCAAGGTAATAAGTTTTTGTCGCAATCTTTTTTTCTTAAACCCGCCAAACTGAAACTCTGACAAGGTGGACCTCCTGAAACAAGATCTATGTCACCGCTTTTGAACCCATCTTTTATCTCTTTCAGAAGCTGAGGATTAGCTTCTAAAAGTTGGTTTAGATGGATGATGTTCCCTACTAAAAGACTTCCGTTCAGTTTTTGGTGGTCGCTGGAGATGTCTGTAACCCCTTTGCCTAGAGCAGGATACTCGAAGGGATTCTCTCTTAGCCGGTTGGTTAAGTCTGCATACTGGCTACTGAGCCAAAATACTTTTTCACTTTTTTGGCCTTGCTCTGCAAGTCCAGTTAGATCTTCGTTTAACAAATTATATGCAAACGTTTCGGCTGCCATTGGGGATAACTCATTAGCGAACGTAAGCTCAAAACCAGCTTTAGCTAGACCTAAAGACAACCCGCCACACCCTGAAAACAGCTCAATATGATTCAAACTAATACTCACTTAAATAATTACCAGACTAGGATTCTAAGATATTTGTTGTTTAAGGTCCAGGATATTTTAAGGATTATACGAAATTCATTTTTAGCCTATCCTTCGCATACTCTAGCAATACACTCACTTCCATATGATGGGGTTATGGAAAAGGGCAATAACGGGTTGTATCGACACACTAACAGCATCATTATCAGCTCTGTGAGATGAATGGTATGAGGCACTTCATTTTCAGGAAAAACCAGACTTTACTTTTAAAATTGATTCTCTGCCAATATGGCTATCGCACTTTCAATTGGTCTTGTCATCGAATGTAGTTGTCAGCTTTAAATGACGATGTTTTTCTCTACTAGCCTGATGACTTTTTCCAGTGCTTCTTTGCGCTCCTCCAAGTAGTCATACCGATCATAGATACCCTCGACTCCTTTCAGCTTGTGATTTAAACAGCGCTCTGCAATATGGCTAGGAACTTTTACCGAAGCGAGTAGGCTACGGCAGGTGCGGCGTAGATCGTGAACCGCAAAGTGTTTGATATCGCCCATTTTATTTGGTGGTTGTACCTTACGACCGGGCTCTCGACCAAATAGCTTTGAAATAGCCCTGTTCAGTGTGTCTTTGCCCATGTGAGGTACTTTGCTTTCCCTTCTGTTTGGGAAGACGTATTCCGAACCACAAGCCCGCATATGCAGTTCTTTAAACCACTGTATGCACAGCTCCGGAAGCGGAATCGTGAAACCTGTCCCAGATTTGCTTCGCTCCGCTGGTAGGTGCCATAAAGCATTATCTAGATCGAACTCAGTCCACTTTGCTTCTGTTAGCTCTGATTTACGAACGCCAAGACAAAGAAGCAGAGCACAAGCTAGGTAGTTGTCTCGATTGAAGCTATAAATGTTTTGGTTGAAGACGGAAAAAACATGTTTAATCTCTTCCAGTTCTAAGACCCGATCTCGACTTTCTTCAATACCACCAGCATCATAGTTAGAAAATGCTAGTGCAGGGTTAGACTCAATAACACCAATCTTCATACCGTGTTTAAAAAGCTGCTTACAATACATTAGCGTGTCGTTAGCTGTGGTTGGACGGCCACTGTCAGCGACTATTTGGATGATGTTACGGATATCTAAAGGTGTGACACGTTTCAACGTGTATTGACCAATTTGCGGAGAGATCTCTTTCTGATAGATACGCTTAGGTATATTGGGATGCTTGAGCCTTTTGGATAGCTCCTTGTACCAGTCTTCGAAGAGGTCATCGATTATTTGTATATCGGCTTGCTTACTCCGTTTTCTTTCTGCAATTGGGTTAATCCCTTCGCTGATTTGCTTTCGAAGCTCAGATGCTTTCAACCTTGCATCTGCAAGAGAAAGTTCATCGACCTTGCCAATAGTCACCTCCTTTCTTTTCTTAAAAAGGGTGTACCTTAGCATCCAGTATGGTCGACCTATTCTAGGAATCATTAGATAGAAACCATCACCATCGGCATGACGACCTGTTTTTTTGTCTTTTACTATCGCCTTAACTTGGTTGACGGTGAGATTACCCATCTCTATCTCCTTGAATTTATAGCTCTAATCGAAGTTATCATTACATCACCCTCCATGAGTGGGGAGTATGTTGTGATATTTATACTACGGTGGGGAGTAAATAGCAAAGTGCTACCCACGATACTCCCCGTTTTTTCGTGGCTGTTGATGAATTTAATGGATGTGTATGGATGATAAAAATAACAAAGCCCTTATAAATAAGGGTTTTGTGGAAGTGTGTGGAGTTGAGGGGAGTCTATTCTATATTTTGGATCTGCTCTCTCATTTGCTCAATCAACACCTTCAATTCCACGGCGCTTTGGGTGGTTTCCACGACGATGGATTTTGAGGAAAGGGTGTTGGCTTCGCGGTTGAGTTCTTGCATTAGGAAGTCGAGTCGGCGGCCGATGGGGCCGTTTTGTTGTAGCTGACGACGGACTTCTTTGGTGTGGGTGGCGAGGCGATCCAGTTCTTCGGCGACGTCGGCTTTTTGTGCCAATAGGACTATTTCCGCTTCGACGCGCATGGGGTCGAGGTCGACTTTGGCGGCTTCCAGTTTGTCGAGTAGGTTTTGTTTTTGTGCGGCTAGAATCTCTGGCAGTTTGGCTTGCACATCTGCGACGATGTGATCAATGGCATCAAGGCGCTGTTCGATGATGTCTTTGAGTTGTGCGCCTTCACGCAGGCGTACTTGGATGAGTTCGTCAACCGATTGGTTGAAGAGTTCGACAACGGCTTTTTTGATGGTCTCAAAGTCGCTGCCTTCTTCGCTGAGGATGCCCGGCCATTTTAAGATGTCTAACGGATTGGCTGGATCGAGGTCTTTAAACCAAGTGCCAAGTGTGTCGATAGCATTCGCTAGGGCTTGGGCGTTGCTTGGGTTGATGCTCAAGCTGGTGGCGGCTTTGTCGACGCCTTGAAAGCGCAGTTGGCATTCTAGTTTGCCTCGGTTGATTTTTTTGCGCAGCACATCGCGAAAGGCAAACTCAAGCTCGCGGAAGTTTTCCGGTAGGCGAAAACTGGGCTCTAGGTAGCGTTGGTTCACTGAGCGTACTTCCCAGCTGATGGTGCCCCAATCGAATACGGCTTCTTGGCGTGAGAAAGCGGTCATGCTTGCTGTCATCTTGAGTACCTAACAATAAATAAAAAAAGAAATAAAGAGAAAAACGAAGGGCTTATTGTAGCTTAACAGGCTCTGCTTCGACAGTTTCGCGGATTGTTGGTTTTTCCCATCACTGGGGGCGCAATTTTATCTAAGATCATTATAATTGGGCCTTTAAAAATGGTTATGACAGAGAGAGCAAATATGCGTCCAAGCGGAAGAGAAGCAGATCAGTTACGTTCCCTGAAGATCACACGCAATTTTACTAAACATGCCGAAGGGTCGGTGTTGATCGAATGTGGCGATACTAAGGTTATTTGTACTGCGACAGTGGTCAATGGCGTGCCTCGTTTCTTGAAAGGCAAGGGTCAAGGTTGGATTACCGCAGAATACGGTATGTTGCCTCGTTCTACGCACAGCCGTATGGACCGCGAAGCTGCACGAGGCAAGCAAGGCGGTCGTACGGTTGAGATTCAACGTTTAATTGGTCGCTCTTTGCGTGCCGCGGTGGATTTGAAAAAATTAGGTGAGAATACAATCACCATTGACTGTGATGTCATTCAAGCCGACGGCGGCACTCGTACAGCCTCTATCACTGGTGGTTTTGTGGCGTTAGCCGATGCCATGCGTGTGTTGGTGGAAACGAAAAAAGTAAAAGAAAACCCCATAGTGGCACAAATCGCGGCCATTTCTGTGGGGGTTTATCAAGGTGTGCCCGTACTCGATTTGGATTATCTAGAAGATTCCAATGCCGAAACTGATATGAATGTCATCATGAACGACAAAGGAGGTTTCATTGAGATTCAAGGAACGGCCGAAGGCGAAGCCTTTAGTGATGAGCATATGATGGGCATGTTGGCGGTGGCGCGTAAAGGTATTTCTGAAATCATGGCGCTGCAACGGGATGTATTGTTTGAGAAAAAATAAGCGTTAGCACGGCTTATCTTTTGAATAAAACCAGCCCCTGATAGGTTGTATAGCATCCTATCAAGGGCTGGTTTTATTATTGGCTATGGCTCCCGTTGAATGGCCCCTGTTGGGGAGTAATCGTCTGGATTCAGCGGTGAGTGCTGTTTGATATACTTCACTAATAGGTCCGCATCGCTGTCGCCTGTGTTGACATAGCTTGGTAGATCGGTGAGTTTCGGGTAGCCGTCACCACCGCTGGCGGAGTAGTTGTTGGTAGCAAGGCGGTAAGTGCGGCCTTGTTCAAGTGGCTTACCGTTAATGAGTATGTGGGTGGCTTTGCCATTTTTCAGGGTGAGTGATACTCCTTGAAATTGGGCAAAGGCCCCAGTGCCTGGCGGCATACTGGCCACCGCCGATAAATAGTCTGTGAGCTGGTCGGCGTTAAGCGTGACATACGCTAAGGTGTTTCCAAAGGGTTGGACTTTCAGAACATTTTTATAGGTGATAGCACCTTCTGGGAGGCTGTCACGAATGCCGCCTGAGTTCATTACCGCGAGGTCAGCGTGGGCGGCTTCTTTCATCGTTCGGGCAATTAAATTGCCTAAGTTGGTTTCTTCATGACGAACTTGGTGTCGATCCCCGATAAAGTCGCCTGTTGCCTTACCGATTTGGGTATTGAGCGCTTGTTCACCCTTTTCTTGATAAGGGGTCAATAAGTTGATCATGTCTGGGTCTTGTGGAATGTCATCCTCAATCAATCGGTTTTTGCTGTTTTGATCCGGTGTATTTTTCTTTAAGTTCACTGGGATGAGCTTATAGGAAGAGTGCGTAATTTTGCCGTTTTCATAGGTCAGATCAAGGCACCCCACGTATTTACCCCACTCGTGAGCTTGTAGAATCAAGGTGCCATTCTGCACGTCAGGTTTGAATAAAGGGTTTTGAGAGTGTCCGCCGACAATCACGTCAATGCCGGGTACCGCCCTAGCCAAGGACGCGTCACCAGGTGCATTACCGCCATGATTGCCATTTTTATAATGGCCCATGTGAGTGATGGCGATAATAAGATCCGCCTGTTTACGCAGTTTTGGGATCAAGGTTTTGGCCACTTCAATGGGGGATTTGATCTCCAAGCCTTTGAGATATTCTGGATTGCCAAGCTTGGCGGTATCGTCTGTGGTGAATCCAACGACGGCAACTTTTAGGTCCCCTTCCTTGAAAATTTTATAGGCCTGAAACAGTGGCTTGCCTGTTTTTTTATCGATAATGTTGGCGGAGAGGAAGGGGAAGCCTGCCCATTTTTGCTGTTGCTCCAGTACCGCTCGGGGATTATCGAACTCATGATTTCCTATGGCCATGGCATCGTATTGAAGCATGCGCATACCGAGAAAATCGGGCTCAGCGTCTTGCAAATCGGACTCTGGAACGCCGGTATTGATGTCGCCGCCGGATAGCAACATGGTGTAACCATCGTTTAGCGCCACTTCTTCGCGAATATTGTCGATGAGAGTTTTGCGGGCGGCTAAGCCATATTCGCCTTGCTCATTCTGCCAGAAGCGACCGTGGTGGTCGTTGGTGTGTAAAATGGTCAGATGATAGATCTTGCCCGGCTGCCAATCGGGTTTTTCTGGTGGTGTAGGTGCAAGGCTTGCACAACCTACCATGACGAGGGTAAGCAGGCTGATCAGGAAATAATTAAGAGATCGACGATACTGTTTCATTTAGCCATTCCTTTGAGTTTTCGCTTGCCAGAAAGGTAGCTTATATCGATGATAAGTTCGAGAGTTTGTGTGAAAAGTTTG
Organism: Marinomonas spartinae; assembly: GCF_900089775.1. Classification (GTDB taxonomy): domain Bacteria; phylum Pseudomonadota; class Gammaproteobacteria; order Pseudomonadales; family Marinomonadaceae; genus Marinomonas; species Marinomonas spartinae. Next base: position 63,115 of record NZ_FLOB01000001.1, on the reverse strand, counting down.
CCTCTTTCTCTTGTAAATGAAAGGTCTTGTTAATGCACCGTCACGCTATAAAAAAGCCAACCCGAAGGTTGGCAAATACAATGACTGGGTCCCTTATATAGGTTGGTTAAACGTCTAAGCGCCTGCCTGACTTCGCGTCGAATACCACGGCTTTGGAGGTATCAAACATCATATTGATGATATCTCCAGGTTTGGCTGGGTAGGCTGGGTTCGAGCGACAGTTGATCTCGGCGTCGTTGATACGCGTGAGGATCATGGTGTCGGCCCCCATTGGCTCGGTGACTTCCACTTCGATGCCTGTGGTCACGACGAAGGCTTGGCCTTCCTTGTGTGGCTGGGGTTCGGTGATCATTTCAGGGCGTAAACCAAGTAGTACCGTCTCGCCGACATGGGCTTTTAATGAGTCTGGATTAGGGAAAGGCAAGGCTGTCGTTTCATTAGCACTCAGCTCTAGCATCGGTACACCGTTCTGCTCGACGATTTTCGAGGGTATAAAGTTCATCGCTGGAGAACCCATAAAGCCTGCAACAAATAAGTTCGCAGGGTTATCGTAGATTTCCTGCGGTGTACCCAGTTGCTGCACTTCGCCATCTTTCATTACTGCGATGCGGTCGGCCAGAGTCATGGCTTCGATCTGATCATGGGTCACGTAGACGATGGTAGTGCCAAGTTTTTTGTGTAACTTTTTGATTTCGGTACGCATTTCTACGCGCAGCTTGGCGTCTAGGTTAGATAACGGCTCATCAAATAGATACAGTTGTGGACGACGAGCTAAGGCTCGGCCCATGGCCACACGCTGACGCTGACCGCCGGACAGTTGCGCGGGCTTACGATCCAATAAGTGGCTGATCTGTAACAGCTCTGCTACCCGTTGAATTTCCACATCGCGTTCTTCTTTTGGCACTTTGCGCATTTCTAAGCCAAAAGAGATGTTTTGTGCCACCGTCATGTTGGGGTATAGCGCGTAAGATTGAAACACCATGGCGATGTCGCGATCTTTTGGGCTGGTGTAGGTGACGTCTTTGTCTGCGATGAGAATGCGACCTTCGGTCACATCTTCCAGCCCAGCGATGGAATTCATCAGGGTGGATTTACCGCACCCAGAAGGGCCGACAAGAATCAAAAACTCGCCCGCTTCAATGGCAATGTTAATGCCTTTTAAAATTTCTGTTTTGCCGTAGCTCTTTTTTACGTTGTCTATGGTTAGGTTTGCCATCTTGTTGCTCCAAATTCTCTGTGAATCGCTCGCATGGTGAAAGAATGAATAAGTGCGAGCGTCGTTCTTAACCTTTGACCGCTCCGGCAGTCAGACCGCGGACGAAGTATTTTCCTGCAAATACATACACGATAAGCGTTGGTAAAGCGGCGATGACGGCAGCGGCCATGTCCACGTTGTATTCCTTACCACCAAAGCTGGTATTAACTAGATTATTCAAGGCAACGGTCACAGGTTGTGATTCAAAGCCAGAGAAAGCCACACCGAATAAGAAGTCGTTCCAGATTTGGGTAAATTGCCAAATCACGGTGACAACGATAATGGGTGTGGAAACCGGTAAAATAATACGGTAGAAAATAGTAAAGAAGCCGGCACCATCCAAACGTGCCGCTTTGATTAACTCCCCTGGAATCGATTGGTAGAAGTTACGGAAGAACAGTGTCGTGAAGGCCACACCGTACACCACGTGAACGAACACCAATCCCGTGGTGGAGCTGGCGATGCCTAGCCAACCTAATGTGCGTGCCATTGGTAAGAGCACCACTTGGAAAGGGATAAAACACCCTAATAGCAAAGCTGCGAAAAATAAGTTGCTACCACGGAAGCGCCATAATGAAATGACGTAGCCGTTGATGGCTCCAAGAATCGTCGATATAGCCACAGCGGGGATAACGATTTTAAAGGAGTTCATGAAATAGGGCGAAATCCCATGACAGCTACTGCCAGTACAGGCACTTGACCAGGCTTTTTCCCAGGAATCGAAGTGGATATAACTGGGCAAAGACAATAGGGTGCCATTACGCACTTCTTCAGCGTCTTTCATGGAGGTAATCAACATGACGACCAATGGCATCAAATAGAAGCCTGCCACCAGAATTAATGTTGCGTACAAGGCAATGCGTAGGGCTTTATCTACGCCAGACGTCTTACGACCAACGACATTATTTTTCACTGCGCTCACCTCGTAATTCAGAGTACAAATAAGGAACGAGAATCGCCAAAATACACCCTAGCATGACCATGGCAGAGGCTGAGCCCATACCAATTTGGCTACGCGAGAAGGTATAGGTATACATAAAGTTTGCCGGCAAGTCTGACGCATAGCCAGGCCCACCATTAGTTAACGCTTGTACTAGGTCGAAACTCTTTATTGCGATGTGCGCAAGGATGACCAGGGCGCTGAAAAATACCGGTTTAAGCGACGGTAAAATAATACGACGATAGGTGGTAAAGGTGCTGGCACCATCCAGATGAGCGGCTTTGATAAGGTCGCCGTCGACGCCGCGAAGGCCAGCTAAAAATAACGCCATTACAAAACCAGAGGCTTGCCAGACCGCAGCGATGACCAAACAGTAAACTACCATGTGTGGGTTGATGAGCCAGTCGAATTTGAAATTGACAAAGCCCATATCGATCATCAGTTTTTGGATACCGTTGGTAGGGTTTAATAGCCATTTCCAAGCGGTACCTGTGACGATAAAAGAGATCGCCATAGGGTAAAGATAAATGGTACGGATCACGCCTTCAGCGCGAATTTTCTGATCGAGAAAAATGGCTAGCATCACGCCTAAAAACAAGCAGATCAGAATAAATAAACTGCCGAAAATACCCAAGTTAGTGAGGGCAACCATCCAGCGGTCGTTATTAAACAGGCGCTCGTATTGTGCCCAGCCGACAAAATTATAAGACGGCAGCATACGAGAGTTCGTGAAAGAGAGCACGGCCGTCCAGATCATGTAGCCATAGATACAGACAAGGGCGATGACCATGGTAGGGGCCAGGACGATTTTCGGCATCCAGTCGGTAAGGCTGAAGCCTGAAGGGCGAGCTGACTTAGACCCAGAGTGGGGAGTGTTAGTATTCATAATTAATACGTCACGACAAAGGGAGAAACAAAGAGGCTAACCGATGCGGTTAGCCTCACGAGCAGTCAATTACATGCTGGCAGCTTTAACCGAACGGGCTAGCTTGTCTGCTGCTTGCTCGGGTGTCATTGAATCGCTGTTGAAGAAGTTAGTGATGACATCGAACATCGCGCCTTGAATCATAGAATTCACCGCCATGCCGTGGGCCATACTTGGGACGAGATCACCTGTTGCCGAGGCGGCATTGAAGGCGTCCATAGAGGAATCGGCACAAGCATCAAACTTGTCACGAGGCATGCCTAAACGAACAGGAATGGAGCCTTTTTTCAAGTTAAAAACTTCTTGGAATTTTGGCTCCATGACCAAACGCGCTAAGTCACGCTGTGCTTTTTGTGTGTCTTTGCCGCTGACTTTAAACATGGCGAGTGAGTCAATGTTAAAGGTAAATTGACCACTTGTGCCTGGTGCAGGAAGACAGACGTAGTCGACACCTGGTCGCTTGCCAGCAGCGGTGAATTCGCCTTTGGCCCAGTCTCCCATGATTTGCATGGCCGCTTTGCCATTAATGACCATAGAAGTAGCGACGTTCCAGTCACGACCAGAGAAGCCAGGATCCACATATTGACGCATTTTTTTGAATTTCGTTAAGGCGTCAACCATTTTGGGGCCTTTTAATGCGTCGTCTTTTAGATCAACGAAAGCGGCTTTATAGAAGTCGGTGCCTTCTGATAGGGCAATGGCTTCAAATAGTGTGGCGTCTTGCCATGCTTGGCCACCATGAGCCAGTGGAATGTAGCCTGCTTTTTTGATTTTGTCGGCAGCGACGAAGAATTGATCCCATGTTGTTGGGATGGAGGCGCCCGCTTTGCGGAAGACTTCAGGGTTGGCCCAAAGCCAGTTAACACGGTGAACGTTAACCGGTACGGCAACGTAATGACCGTCGTATTTCATGATTTTGCTGACGACAGGAGGGAGGAGTTTGTCCCAATGGCCCGCTTTAGCCACGTCATCGATGTTTTCTAGGAAGCCTAGATCACCCCATTCTTGAATGGTGGGGCCTTTGATCTGTGCGGCAGAAGGTGGGTTACCAGCAATAGCGCGAGATTTTAACACTGTCATAGCAGATTCACCGCCACCGCCTGCGACAGCAAAGTCTTTCCATGTATCGCCTTGCTCTTTCATCTCTTGTTTCAATACATCGATAGCGGCCGCTTCACCACCGGATGTCCACCAATGTAGTACTTCTACCTGGCCAGCTTGGCTGGTCGTAGCAGCAAGAGAAAGTGCAACTGCGGTTAGGCCTAAAGCAATTTTCTTCATGATAATTAACCTTTGTTATTGTTATGGTGTCCGAACGGTTTGCTCGGTAATTTGTCTTTATTATGTGTCGTTGAGAGTTATAGAGATGCCGATAAACGGATCGCTTCTATACTAACCCGAGTTGCAATTTACCAAAGCTTGGCAAGCTAAGTGGTAAAATAGAGCAACCTAATGTAACAAAGTCTTGCGTTATGTAGTTTGGTTCTATCGATTTTGTGCACTTTGTTGGCAATGGTTTGTATGTTAAAAGGTGGTATTTTTTGAATTGCCTGTCCTTTCGTCAGGATTGATTGAGGCTTTGGTCTATTTTTTGATCTGGGGACGGTCTGTACTGTATTTTTCGCACGCCTGACTATACTGAAAAAGGGAAGGGATCATTGGCTAGATGGTCGGTTCGATGAACCTCTTAGAGGTGGTTATATCCGTGGATTCTGGCTATTTTTTTGAGAAATGGATTGTTATATGGAACAGACGTTATATAGGGTAGAGCATGCTTCTTCCGTTTGGTGGCCTCAGATGCAATTATTTAGTGGGCTTATTCTAAGTCTTTTTTGTGTGTTTGCTGCGCTTTGTTTCTTTGTCATGGCCACACAGCAAACTGCAACCACTCGACTCAGCAATTTGGCGTTGTCTGTCTGTTTGCTATCTCAAGCGTGTCTTTCTTTTCTTAGTGTTGTTGCTTCTGAGTCCATTTCGCTGATGGTCTACCTACTGCTTAACTGTGTTTTTGTTATCGCGGGTTTAACCGCTATATATTGTTATCGTTCGGTGTTGAGTCGGGTGTTGTTTGGCGACTCAAATCAAGGACTGCCTCAGATTCAGGCCGATCAACTCACACCAGAATTAGAAGCGACCCAAAAAGAATTGGAGCAGGAAATTGAAGCGGCCAATCGGATGCGCCAACGTATGCAAAGTATTTTTGAGTCGGCACCGAATGGCATGTTGGTGGTGCGTAAGGATGGCACCATTGCTCAGGCTAATACCTTGGCAGAAAGTATTTTTCGTTACCCCGAAGGAGGGATGGTTGGCTTGTCCGTAGAAGGGTTGGTTCCAAAGGAGCATCGTCCTCAACATCATGTAGATCGAAATAATTATGTGAAAGCCCCCACCAAGAGAATGATGGGGGATCGTAAGGACCTTTATGGTGTTTGTTTGGATGGTCATAAGGTACCTGTGGAAATTGGTTTAAACCCGATTGAAGGTAGTTTTGACCAAGAAATTGTGGCCACAATTGTGGATATTAGTGAACGCAAACAATATCAACGTTTTATCGAAAGCCGTAATAATGAACTAGAAAATTCGAACCGAGAGTTACAAGAATTTGCCTTTATTGCTTCCCATGATTTAAGGGAGCCGCTGCGCAAAATCATTGCTTTCTCCCGATTATTGCAAGGAGAAGATTATGGGACCTTCACTGCAGAGGGAAAAGAATATTCGGGGTATGTGGTGGATGCGGCGGAACGCATGCGAACCTTGTTAGACAGCTTATTATCATATAGCCGAGTGACGTCAATGGCGAACTCGTTTGAGAAAACGGATTTAAACGCTTTGATAGAGGAGGTCTGTGCGGATTTGCAATTGACTCTGGAAGAAAGTCAGGCTGAGATTACTGTATCGCCTTTGATGAGTATTGAAGTGGATGCCAGCCAGATGCGCCAAGTGATGCAAAACCTGATAGGAAACGCTATTAAATATCGTCAACCTGATCAGGTCCCTAAGATTGTGATTAGCGGGGAGCAGCAAGAAAGCAAGTATCTGTTGACGATTCAAGACAATGGCATTGGTTTTGAGAGCGAATACGCAGAACAGATATTCGAAGTATTTAAGCGATTACATGGGCGAGATCAATATCCAGGTACTGGGATGGGCTTGGCTATCTGCCGTAAGATTATTCTTCGTCATCAAGGACGAATTTGGGCCGATTCGCTAAAAGGTGAAGGGAGTATATTTTATATCGAATTGCCTCTCATAAGGCAGGAAGAGCGACTCAATGAATGATTGCATTATTATGGTCGACGATGACCCCGAAGACATTATTTTAGTGAAAACAGCGTTAAAGCGTATTGGTTTACCGGTTTCGTTTTTATCCTTTCCAAGTGGTGAATTGTTGCTAGACTTTATAGCGTCCCAAATGTCGCACTCTCATCGCGAAGCGGTTGAGAATAGGGTGGATTATTTGGTGCTGCTTGATCTGAATATGCCCAAAATGGGGGGGGCATTGTGTTTGTCAAAGCTTAGGAAAGCTCAGTCGTTTAATCAGTTACCTGTGGTGATTTTCTCGACATCCGATGCCCATGAAGACGTGGAGAGAAGTTATGAAATGGGTGCGAATTCATATGTTTATAAGCCAGATAATATAAAAGAGCTGGAGAAAATAATGAATTCCATATATCACTTTTGGCTTTTTAAAAAGCATAGATGGCTTCAAATTTAGGAATAGTCTCATGAAACGACAGGTTTTGAAGTTATTGGTAATTGAAGACGATCCACAAGATTTTATTTTGTTAAAAGAGTGCTTAAATAAAAGTCAACGATCTTTCTATGAGATTACTCATACTCAGCATTTTGATGAAGCCCTCGATTTATTACTCTCTCAACAGTATGACCTTGTTCTACTGGATTATTTTTTAGGCGGGCATACTGGTATCGATTTATTGAAACATACTAAAAAAGTTGGTCTAGATACGCCGGTGATTGTGTTGACAGGACATTCGAATATTGAGCTAGATGATGCGTTGATGCGCCAAGGTGCAGCGGACTTTATTCCTAAAGACGAAATGAGTGCGGGCTTATTAGAACGAGGCATTCGTCATGCCGTAGAGCGTAAACAGGTAGAGCGACAGATTGCAGAGATGCTTAAAAGAGACCCTTTAACAGGGTTGGGGAATCGGATTCTGTTCGAAGAACATATTAAACTGGCGATTGCCAAAGCGGAAAGAAACAAGAGTCAGTTTGCGGTGATTTTCATCGACTTAGATCGTTTTAATGGGGTAAATAATACACTTGGTCATCACATAGGGGATTTATTACTGACACTAATTGGTTACCGATTATTAAACGTAGTAGATAACAACGATGTCGTGGCACGTATTGGTGGTGACGAATTCACACTGTTACTCGAAAATGTCCAAGATGATGACAGTGTTATAATCGCCGTGGAAAAAGTGTTGAGTGAGGTGATGCAACCGGCGATGTTAGGCACAGTGACTTTGGATGTGTCAGCCAGTGTGGGGGTCGCCATGTATCCAAAACACGGTACGGATGGCACCACACTGATGCAAAAAGCCGATATGGCCTTGTATGAATGTAAGAAAAAAACCTTCGAGAGATGTGCTTTTTATACTGATGAGCTGCAACAGAAATTAAAACGGGCGATTACGCTAGAGAAGGAGATTCGTCTCGGCCTTCAAAACAACGAATTTGAACTTTACTATCAACCCAAATTAGACCTTAGGACGGGGAAGTTAGTAGGGGCCGAGGCGTTGATTCGTTGGCCACAAGCGGATGGCTCCATGCGTATGCCAAATGAGTTTATTCCAGCGGCCAATAAAATGGGGTTGATTGTACCGCTTGGCGAGTGGGTTATTGATCGTGTTTGTCAGCAATTACATTTTTGGTTGGGCCATGAGGCTTGCCCCGTGATTGCGTTTAATGTTTCTCCAAAACAGCTTAAATCGCCGGGGTTCAAAAGCTCTCTTTTGGAGGCAGTGAAACGCTACAACATACCGCCAGATAGGTTGGAAATAGAGCTCACAGAAGACGCGTTTATTGACACCAGTGCCGTTAATATGAGTTTGCTAGAAGACATTCGTCAAGAGGGGATCCGTATTTCGATTGATGACTTTGGTACCGGTTATTCTTCTATGCGATATCTGAAAGCCATGCCCATTAACAGCATTAAAATTGATCGGGGATTTGTTTCTGGCGGTCACGGAGAGCATTTGTCGGATCCAACCATTACGCAAGCGATTATTTTTCTGTCTAAAGGATTATCGTTAGAGGTGATAGCCGAAGGGATAGAGACTCAGGAACAATGGGATGAGCTGGTGGACTATGGCTGCACGATCGGCCAAGGCTTTTTCTTGCATCGTCCTATGCCTGCTCAAGACTTGAGTCGCTTGTTTTTTTAGTGCCTCGGCAGCCATACTGTTGCTTCCAAACCTTGTGTTTCTCTATTGCTTAATGTCACCTCGCCACCGTGGGCACGGGCAATATTGCGAGCGATACTTAAGCCTAGCCCCATGCCGCCCGGGTGGCTGACATGATCAGAGATAAGGCGTGTATAGGGTTGAAAAACTTTATCAATTTTTTCAATAGGGATGCCTGGGCCTTGGTCGCAAATACGAATGGTTAAACCTTCTTCGCTGTCTTCGAGGATAATTTGTGCCACCTTGCCATAATACAACGCATTATCGATCAAATTCCCTAAGCAGCGTTTGATGGCTAGTGGTTTCCCTATGTAAGGTGACGCCAGCTCTCCGCTGATGGTGACCTTGGTGTCTCTAGTATTGGCTGAACTTTGTATGTCTTTCAGTATCCTAGGAATGTTGACGTCTACACGGTTCTCATGAATGTCGGTTTCTTTAACACTTTGCAAGGCACCTTTGACCAGCATATCTAAATCTTCAAGATCACGGATCATGGCATCACGGGTATCGTCTTCATCCAGCATTTCTGCTCGTAAACGTAAACGTGTAATCGGGGTTTTTAAGTCATGAGAAATGGAAGCAAATAAGCGCTCTCTATCATTTAAATAGCGCTGGATACGTGCTTGCATGTCGTTAAAGGCATGGGCGGTATTGCGAACTTCGATACTGCCCACTTCGTCTATTGGTTTAGCATCCCCTTGTCCAAAGCGTTCTGCTGCCCGCGCCAGTATGGCTAAAGGGCGTGTCAGCCGTCTGAGGATTATTAAGCTTAAGAGTAAGACCGTGATGACAGAAATAGCCATGGAAAATAAGCGTTCCGGGCTGAGGGCGGAGCCGCCTTTTAAAAAGTAGGGAGCGGGCATGAGGGTGGCGAGATAAAGCCAGTTTTTCCCGTTATTGATTGGAATCTGGATGACGATAATCGGTGGTGTTAGCGGCTTTATTAATAAACTGTGTGCTCCCCAGTGATCAGGTAAGTCGGTTAACAGGGTATGGTTATTAATAACGTGGAGGTCAGTTGGGTTGGAAAAGGCAATCTTAGCATTATGAATACCCAGTTGTTTAATAAGTGTTTCTCGTATTTGGTTTTTGACAATGTTTTTTAGGGTGGTGTCGGGCAAAGGGTTGATGCGAATTTCTTCATGGTTGAGTGTGACGAAAAAGCGTGTGCCGCCCATGGACTGCAACTGATCTATGACGATATGGCGATAAGCCTGTGGTAAGGAAGTAAAGTAACTCACGGTGGCGGCAATACGAAAAGCCATGTGTTTGGAGACTTCCGTTACATTCTTTTGGGTATCTGATTCTACTTGTTTTAGCCAAATGGTTGAGCTAATAAACTGTGCGCTGGCAACTCCTAGTGCCATGATGATTAATATTTGTCCTGTGAGCGATTGGGACCAGCGCTTCAGATGAGCTTTAATCATTGTTATCCGACAATGCCATACTAGAGAAGTGATTGGACTCGCTGTCCGTACTGAGGACGTTTGCCGTAAGAATGTATCCCTGACCACGGACTGTTTTAATTAACTGCGGATGACGTGCGTCTTCTCTTAAGCGTTGGCGCAAACGACTAATATGAACATCGATAAAGCGATCCAGTGGGGCGCTTTCTCTACCTCGGGTATTTTCGGCGATTTGCTCGCGGCTGAGTACTTCACCTGGATGGGCTAAAAAGAGCATTAATAAATTGTAATCTGCTCCGGATAGAGACTCTTTTTCGCCTTGAAAAGACAATTCTCTGGAAAGAGTGTCTAAGCTAAAGGAAGCAAAATGAAAATAACGCTGGGCGATGTGGTCTTGTTCAATCACGTCAACGTGTTCCATACGACGTAAAATGGCCTTGATGCGGGCCAGTAGTTCACGCGGGTTGAATGGTTTGGCGAGGTAATCGTCAGCCCCCATTTCAAGGCCAATAATGCGATCCATTTCGTCTGAGTTCGCGGTGAGCATAATGACTGGAACATGAGACAGTGCTCTGAGTGAGCGACAGACGGAAAAGCCATCTTGTCCTGGTAGCATAATGTCCAATACGACTAGATCTACATGGCTATGCTGAGGAAAGTCTGCCAAGAAGGTTTCACCTGATTCAGCGGTAAACACTTGAAACTGCTGTTTTTCCAGATACGTTTTTAACAAGGTACGAATGGCATCATCGTCATCAACAACATAGATGGATTTGGCGTTTGTCATGGTGACTCTCAAAGATAGTGAAAAATAAATAGCAATGTTTCAGTCTAGCAAGAAAGGCAGAGGGAACCAATTAGCGAAATTAGCGGATTTTGTATAGAGAATTAAATAAATTAAATTGATTTAATGAAGGGGCGACGTCATACTTTCTCGCTGGCATCATGGTATGTCCTAGAGATGGAACTGAGTCACTGTTCGTTATCGTCGTGAGTTTCATGATGATTGTTGCAAACGTTCTGCCTGTAACAGACAGAAAAAATTCTTGATTAACGAGAGAGAATAATAAGATGACCACAACAAAAGTAATGGCCTTCGGCGAAGCCCTTATCGATTTCCTTTCCAACGGCGCGACGCAAGCGGGTGAGTTGGAATCTTTTACCAAATACCCAGGTGGCGCACCAGCGAATGTCGCGGTAGCCGTTGCCCGTTTAGGAGGGAATAGTCATTTTGCCGGTCAAGTGGGCGATGATGCTTTTGGTCATTTTTTAAAAGACTCTTTAGACAGTTATGGTGTGAATACCTCTAGTATGTTAATGACGAAAGAGGCTAAAACGGCATTGGCATTTGTAAGTTTGGATCCGTCTGGTGAACGCAGTTTTGAGTTTTATCGTCATCCTTCTGCGGATATTTTATTTCGTGAAGACAATTTTGATGCCGCATGGTTTGCTGGGCAAGGGGTGTTCCATACTTGCTCTAATACTCTAACTGAAGACGCAATTACACAGGCAACGCTTGCTGGCGTCAGTATGGCCCGAGCAGCAAATTGGATCGTGAGTATTGATGTGAACCTGCGCATTAACTTATGGCAAGATCATAAGGTGAACACTCAACGTGTTATCGACTGGATGCAAAGTGGTGATGTAGTGAAAGCCAGCCTTGAAGAGCTAGCGGTCTTGGTGTCAGATCCTTTTGCCCTGATTGATGAATCCCTTGCCGCAGGTGTGTCACTGTTTGTGTTGACCGATGGCGGTAATCCCATTCGTTATTTCACGAAAGCTTATGGTCAAGGGGAGATCATCACACCGAAAATGAATGTAAAAGACACGACCGCCGCAGGCGATGCGTTTGTTGGAGGGTTGTTGTATCAGCTGTCCCAACAATGTGCAGATCGTGCCAGCCTGACAGGATTAAGCCAAGATACTCTATTGGATATTATTCGTTTTGCCGCAGCGTGTGGAGCGGATTCTGTTACCAAGCTTGGAGCTTATCCCTCATTGCCCTCTTTTGAAGAGGCGCAAGCTCGTTTGGCAATGTTCTCTTAACAATAAGAAAACATCGACGTTTAAAAGTCATGTGGTTAAACGATTTAGAAAAGCGCGGCGTGCCGCGTTTTTTTATGCCTATTTGACATTAAATGTGCAAACTTATGATTGTGCTTATCGTTTTATTTGTTTGATTTTTATACAAAAAACGATTCTTTATTAATGAAATACAGATTTTTCAGCCCAAATTCATATAAATTTATCAAAATAGACGAACGGACTTTTTGCGAGAAAGTGTTGTGATTAAGACAATATTAAGCAAGTGAATCGCTTGAATCTGGCTTCTTTATTGTGAATAATCAAATATCTTCTTAATGCTTATAGAAGATCATTTTTAATACAGCATCGACTTACGATAATAAAAACAAAGGCCTGCCTAGGAAGCGTCCGAGCATGCCTGTAAGGAGTCCACATGAAAAAATCGCTTTTAGCTGCAGCGCTTGCGTTGTCCTTCTCTGCTCATTCTGTTTTTGCTCAAGACCTCATTTTCCCACCTGGAAAAGATACCCGTTTTAACTGGTCTAGCTACGATGCTTTGAAATCAGAACACTTACAAGGTAAGAAAATTACCGTATTTGGCCCTTGGACAGGGGATGAAAAAACCAGATTTGAGAACGTCATTGCCTATTTTGAAGCGGCCACAGGGGCTGATGTTGTATACGACGGCTCTGACTCGTTTGAGCAGCAGATTGTGATTGACACGCAAGGGGGTAGTGCGCCAAATGTATCTATCTTTCCTCAGCCTGGTCTTGCCTCCGATTTAGCGGCCAAGGGCTATTTGACGCCGCTTAGCGAAAAAGCCAAAGAAGGGGTGTTAAAGGATTATGCGGCAGGTAAGTCTTGGGTGAAATTAGCCACCTTCAAAGGCCCACATCATAAAGATCACTTTTATGGTGTATTTTATCGTGCAGATTTGAAGTCTCTGGTTTGGTATTCCCCTGATAATTTTGCCGATGCGGGTTATCAGGTGCCTAAAACCATGGAACAGCTAAAAGCCCTCACTAAACAAATTGTTGCCGACGGTGGTACGCCTTGGTGTATCGGTTTGGGCTCCGGCGCGGCAACGGGCTGGCCAGCAACCGATTGGGTGGAAGATTTATTATTGAGAATGCAACCACCGTCTGTTTATGATGGCTGGGTAACCAATAAAGTGAAATTTAATGATCCACGTATCGTTGATGCGATTAAAGAGTTTGGCTGGTTTGCCCGAAATAATAAATTTGTCTATGGGGGCACCTCAGCGGTTGGGACAACCGATTTCCGTGATAGTCCCAAAGGTTTATTTACCTCTCCACCACAGTGCTACATGGTGAAACAAGCCTCGTTTGTCACCGCCTTTTTTCCAAAGGATGTGGAAGTTGGAGTGGATGCCGATTTCTTCTACTTCCCTCCATTTGCTTCTAAAAAAGACCTCGGTCGACCTGTTGAAGGGGCTGGCACCTTGGCCACCATTACTAAGGATTCCAAAGGTGCTCACGATTTCGTGAACTTCTTACGTTCGCCGATTGCTCATGAAATTTGGATGGCTCAAGGTGGCTTCTTATCACCCGACTTGAAGGCAAATCCTGCTGTCTATTCCAATGATATAGAGCGTCGTGAAGGCAAAATTTTGCTGGATGCAACCACCTTCCGCTTTGATGCATCAGACCTAATGCCTGGCCGTATTGGGGCAGGGGCTTTCTGGACCGGTATGGTCAATTACATCAATGGTGAACCCGCTAAAGACGTTGCCAATGATATACAGAAAACTTGGGATGCACTGAAAAAGAACTGATCTCTCGATGATTGACATGAGTCGTGTCGCCTCTTTATGAGGTGGCATGGCTTAATCATAATGTCGAAAGGCTTGCTTCGAATTTGCTGTGATTGTTGGAGACTTTATGGAACAGCTCGCTTCCGCATTAGTGTACATGGTAATAGGTGTATCGGTATGTGCCTTTTATTTTTACGGTTCTAATTTCTTGTTGGATAAACTATTTCCGACAAAAAATCGTGCCGTTACCATTGTTGCACGTAATCTGCGAATCACGACTCGCATTCGGCCTTGGTTGTTTTTAGGCCCTGCGATTATATTTTTAACGTTTTATCTGTTTTATCCCGTTGTTGACTCGATCATTTTGTCCTTCTATGGCCGTGCGGGTAAAGAGTTTGTGGGGTTATCGAATTATTCTTGGTTGTTTAGCAACGACGAATTTTTAGAGTCGTTTCGTAACAATATGATGTGGCTCGTTGTTGTGCCAACATCGGCCACCTTTTTGGGGTTGGTGATTGCATCGATGACGGATCGAATTTGGTGGGGGAACATTGCTAAGACATTGATTTTCATGCCAATGGCCATTTCGTTTGTGGGAGCGTCGGTGATTTGGAAGTTTATCTACGATTATCAAAGTGCTGGCAACACCCAAATTGGTTTGCTTAATGCCATTGTGGTGTTTTTTGGTGGTGAACCGCAAAACTGGATTTCCATGCCATTCTGGAACAACTTCTTTTTGATGGTTATTTTGATCTGGATACAAACGGGCTTTGCTATGGTGATTCTATCGGCGGCCCTGCGTGGCATCCCCGATGAGACGATCGAAGCCGCCGTGTTAGATGGGGCGAATGGGATACAGATTTTCTTTAAAATTATGGTGCCGCAAATTTGGGGAACCATCGCTGTTGTCTGGACAACCATCACGATTTTAGTACTCAAGGTATTTGATATCGTTCTGGCCATGACCAATGGCCAATGGAACACGCAAGTACTTGCGAACCAAATGTTTACTTGGATGTTCCGAGGGGGGGGGGACTTTGGCCGCGGTGCGGTAATTGCCTTAGTTATTATGGTGTTGGTGACTCCCATCATGATTTGGAACATTCGTCGCGCCAATCAAGAAATGGAGGGTCGTTAATATGATCCGTTCATCAAAACGTTCACCTCTTGTTTACTTGACGCATGCCACTGTGCTGTTTCTGGTGATTATTTGGACCATCCCGACGGCTGGGTTATTTATCTCTTCATTGCGAGATAAAGATCAATTAGCGGTGTCTGGCTGGTGGACTGCATTATCAACTTCTACTCATATGGAGGTCGATCGTGCTGAGCCACCATCAAACCAAGTGCAAGAGAGCGATCACTTCGTCATTAAAGGTAATATTTTGCATGGGAAGTCAGGCAAAATATCAAAATTTGGCTATAGCTCTTTGCATCCTCAAGCTTATAAAGCGGGTGAGGTGGCGCAGATACGTAATGGTCAAACCTTGCAAGTTATGCCCAATGGGGATTATGTGCTGTCGTCACCGACTCAGTGGCGCGGAAGAAATGGCAAACGTATTTTTTATACGGCAGAAATACCGCCACATTTTACTTTGAATAATTATAAAGTGGTGTTGGGGGCTGATGGGTTAGGGCAATCGTTTATTAACTCTTTGACCGTCACTATTCCTGCTACTGTGATTCCTATTTTGATCGCAGCGTTTGCGGCTTATGCTTTGGCTTGGATGCGTTTTCCTGGGCGCGCTATTTTAGTCGCCAGTGTGGTTGGCTTATTGGTTGTACCGTTGCAAATGTCGTTGATTCCTTTGCTAAAAAGCTATAACTGGATTGGGGACCTGTTCGGGGTTAGCTCTAAGACTTATGTGGGGATATGGCTGGCCCATACGGGCTTTGGTTTACCTTTGGCGATTTATTTACTGCGCAACTACATTGTGGGGTTGCCTAGTGAAATCATCGAATCCGCTCGAGTGGACGGCGCATCAGACTTTGATATTTTTAGAAAGATCATTTTGCCATTGTCCTTTCCTGCTCTTGCGTCTTTTGCCATTTTCCAATTTTTATGGGTATGGAATGACTTATTGGTAGCGATGGTTTTCCTTGGAACCAGTCCTGACCACATGGTGCTAACTGGACAATTACGGCAGTTAATGGGCTCCCTAGGGGGGAACTGGGGCATTCTCACCGCTTCAGCTTTTATTACCATTATTATTCCATTATGTGTGTTCTTTGGTCTGCAGCGCTTCTTAGTACGAGGGCTGCTCGCAGGGTCGGTGAAATAATAAAGACGAGTAACACAATAACAATAAGCGAGCGGGTGAGTTGAGCATGCTCCTCACCCAAGATTCGAATTCTAATTGAGGCAAGTATTCATGGCTGATGTAAAGTTAACCCATGTGAAAAAGATCTACTCTAACAAGGTTGAAGTGCTTCACGATATTAATCTGGACATAAAGCAAGGCGAGTTTATCGTCTTTGTTGGACCATCAGGCTGTGGTAAATCCACTTTATTGAGGATGATTTCAGGCTTAGAGGATATTTCAGGTGGCACGCTGGAAATTGACGGTAAGGTGATGAATGACGTTCCACCTGCGCTACGGGGGATTGCGATGGTCTTCCAGAGTTATGCTTTGTACCCACATATGTCTGTCTATGACAATATGGCGTTCAGTTTACAGATTGCCAAAACAAGTAAAGCGGATATCGATAAGCAAGTGCGAAAAGCCGCAGAGATGTTGCAATTGACTCCCTATTTAGATCGTTTGCCAAAAGCCTTGTCTGGTGGGCAAAGGCAGCGTGTGGCGATTGGGCGCGCCATTGTTCGTAGCCCACAGGTGTTTTTGTTTGATGAGCCTCTGTCGAACCTAGACGCGGCACTGCGTGTGGCGACACGTATGGAAATCGCCAATCTGAAAGACAGTATGCCTGACTCAACCATGATTTATGTTACCCATGATCAGGTTGAGGCGATGACCTTGGCTGATCGTATTGTTTTATTATCAGGTGGAAATATTGAACAAGTTGGTTCACCGCTTGAGCTGTATGAACACCCTGCTAATGTGTTTGTTGCGAGGTTTATTGGTTCTCCTGCCATGAATATTGTGCCATGTCGAATTGAAAAAACCGGTGAATCCACCCGTGTGTCCTTGTCTTCCTCTGAAGTCGTAGAAGTTCCTATTGTCACTGAAGCGAGTGAACAGGCCAAAGAAGCTTTCTTTGGCATTCGGCCAGAAGATTTGAGCGTGGTCGATAGCAAAGAACAGGGCTTTATTTCTGGAGAGGTCGCCTTTGTTGAATCGCTGGGTGAGGCCACTCTACTGCACTTGAAAGTAAAAGGTTGTCAGGACATGGTTATTGCTAAGCAGCCTGGTACTTTAAGTTCCCAGCGTGGCGATTTTATTCATCTGGCTGCCGAGCCTGAAAAAATGCATCTATTCAATGATAAAGAGCAATCCTACGCACGTTTAGGCTAGTTCTAGATTTGTTGATTCAGCGAAACCTATTTTTTAGGACTGGAGAGGGATAAGCATGACAGACAACCTTATATTGTACGGAGAGGGGACATGACTCAGAATTTGAACTGGTGGAAAGGCGGCATTATTTACCAAATTTATCCACGTAGCTTTATGGATGCCAATGGTGATGGTATTGGCGATTTGGTTGGTATCACCAGCAAATTGGATTATGTAGCATCTCTTGGTGTAGATGCGATTTGGCTATCGCCTATTTTCACGTCGCCAATGAAAGATTTTGGTTACGATGTGTCTGATTATTGCGATATTGATCCGATGTTCGGTTCGTTGTCTGATTTTAAAGCCTTGGTGGATCGTGCACATCAATTAAACCTGAAAGTGATGATAGATCAGGTGATCAGTCATTCATCGGATCAGCACCCTTGGTTTGAGGAAAGTCGCCAAGATAAGACTAACCCGAAAGCGGATTGGTATGTCTGGGCTGATCCAAAGCCCGATGGTTCCCCACCAAATAATTGGCTATCGATTTTTGGAGGGAGTGCGTGGAAATGGGACAGCCGACGTTTGCAATATTATTTGCATAACTTTTTGGAATCTCAGCCCGACATGAACTTCCATAACCCTGAGGTACGTAAAGCGCATTTGGATTGCATGCGTTTTTGGTTGGAGCTCGGGGTCGATGGTTTCCGCTTGGATACGGTTAATTTCTATTTCCACAGCCAAGGGTTAGAAGATAATCCGCCTGTACCAGCGGGTGAACCAAAAACCTTGGGGGCACCAGAAGATAACCCATACACTTATCAGCGCCATGTTTATGATTTAAGTCGTCCTGAGAATCTGGACTTCTTAAAAGACTTACGCGCCTTGATGGATGAGTTTCCTGGCTCGACAACGGTTGGGGAAATCGGTGATGACTTCCCTCTAAAACGGATGGCTGAATATACGTCTGACGGTGATAAGTTGCATATGGCGTATACGTTTGACTTATTGAACAAACCCCATTCACCGGATTATATTCGAGATGTATTGGAGAATATGCAAAACATTGTTGGGGATGGTTGGCCATGTTGGGCTCTATCCAATCACGATGTGGTGCGCTCTTGTACACGTTGGGGCGCGAATGAAGATCAAAAAGCCTATCCTTTAATCGCCATGGCATTGATTTTATCTTTGCGTGGGAGTGTCTGTTTGTATCAAGGGGAAGAGCTTGGCTTACCGGAAGCGGAAGTGCCTTTTGAACGCATTCAGGATCCTTACGGTATTCCACTATGGCCTGTTTTTAAAGGTCGTGACGGTTGTCGTACACCAATGGTGTGGGAGAATACTAACCAAGCTGGTTTTTCGACCGTTGAGCCTTGGTTGCCAGTGGAAGCTCGTCATCTTCCGTTAAGTGTGGCGGAGCAAGAAGCGGCCCCCGATTCCTTGTTACATAAGGTGCGTCAGTTGATTCATTGGCGTCAAAAGCAACCCGCGTTGATCAATGGCGAATTGGAGCAGGCAGATGTGAAAAATGATCATTTGATTGCCTTGATTCGTGAATACGAGGGACAACGTGTTTTGGTGGTATTGAATATGACAGGACAGGTGCAGGTGGGTGAATTGTCTATGGCAGTTGATCATGCCTTGGAAGGCCATGGTTTTGCTTCCTCGTTAGAGGGAAATACATTAACCTTGCCTGCCTATCAGGCGTACTACGCTGTGGTGTCCCAAAGATAAAAGGTTCATGTTAAATAACAATAATAAAATAAGGCCTTTGCGTGCCTTACCTCTTAGTTGTGTGGCACTGTCTTTTTGTTAGAAAAGACGGTGCGAGGGAGGAGAGGAGCCAAGCTGTTAAACAGCCGTGCATTACGATAGGCCCGTGTCTTGAGAGTGTTGTATGAAAAAACAATTAAAAAAATTAACGCTAAAGGATGTGGCAAAGGCACTAAATGTTTCTACCGCCACGATTTCCAACGCCTTTAATCGCCCTGATCAGTTGTCTGCCAAGCTTCGTGACAGTATTCTCGAAGCCTGTGAGAAAATGGGCTATTTCGGCCCTAATGCCGCAGCGCGTAGCCTACGAACGGGACGCACAGGGATTGTTGGTATCGTGCTATCAGATTATTTAAGTTATAGCCTAACGGATCCTGTGGCGAGTCAATTTTTGCAAGGCATGGCCGAAGTGTTCCAAGATAATGACTACAATATGCTGTTATTATCTGTGTATGACCATGAACCTCAAGATGCACAAAGTCGTATGCAATCGTCTATGGTAGACGGCTTTGTTGTGTATGGACATAAACCTCAGCAATGCAGCAATGCGCCTTGGTTAATGCCGAATAAAAACATTATTACCGTGGATAGTTTTATTCCTGGCACCACCTCGGTGAACGTTGAAAACTACAAAGGGGCTTATGAGATTGCCGTTCATGCTCTTTCCCATCGTCCTAAAAGTGTCGCGATTCTTGGGTTGAGTTTGTTGGATACTGACCGTGTCTGCCGAGTACAAGAGGATGAGTTGTTTGATGCGTCCGCCTCCATTTCGATTCAACGTTTGCGTGGGTATTTTGCTGCCCTTGATGAGCATGGTTTAAACGTACCTTATGAACGTATTTGGAATATTCCGCAAAATACACACAAGGTCGCTTACCAAGCGGCGCGTGAGGCATTGACAATGGCAGATCGTCCGCAGTTGCTCTTATGCATGAGTGACCGTATTGCCATTGCGGCGGTACAGGCGGCGTTGCAAATGGGCTTGAGAGTGCCAGAAGACCTTCAAGTAGTCGGCTTCGATGGTATTTCTGAGAGTGAAAACTTTCACCCTTCCATTACCACTGTGCACCAGCAAACCGTGGAGAAAGGCCGGATAGCCGCGCAAGTCTTTTTGGGACTAAGAGAAACCAAAGACGTGGTGTTAGAGACGGAGCTAATCATCCGTGAAAGCTGTCCCAAAACCTTGGTCCGCTCGCTATCGGCTTAGTTTTTATCCCCCTTCGTGCCCTTGTCTAGAGTCTGTCTTGACAAGGATGTACGGTGATTAAAGCCAATATTTAGAGATAGGATCGTTCGTTGCGTCCATGTGATAGGCGATCTGTGCTTGTAATAGCTCTGCAGAGGATAAAGCATCCGTTAATGCGTGGTGCGCTTTGTAGCGAGGTAAATGGTAGTATTGACGACAAGCATCTAAACGTAACGATGGCTTTTTCCCTATTATTCGCTTCCACCAAGGGAGCTTCGTATGATACTTGCGCTCAATATCCATGGTATCAAGGACAGGGAAATACAGAGGAAAGCCGTATATTTTGAGAGAGGCCTCCAGTAAAAACTGTCGTTCTATAGCGACACAGTGGACGACTACGACTTTATTACTGAGGGCCTCGAGTATGTTCTCGAAAATATGATGAAGCCGAGGCGCTTCTTCCAACTCCGTATGCGTAATTTCGTGGATGGTGACTGACTCTGGGTTAAGTGAGCATTCCGGTTTCGCCATCCAGTAACCTGAGCCATTGCAGCGAATAATACGATGATCCATCGGTACGCTGCCCACACTAATAATCTCATCTGTACGCGAGTCTAAGCCCGTTGTTTCTAGGTCCAAAGCCAACATGGGGACATCTTTTAATGGGGTATCCATGGCGATGGTGCCTGCTTCATAGTAGCGTTTAAGAGGCCCTTCTGGTGCCTCTTGTGCCCAATCCCGAAACATGGCTTGCCAATCTTTAGTGGGAGTCGTGTCCGACTTCGTTTTCATGAATGGTATGACTCGATTCGGCATTTAACTGCGTTTCCCTGCATAACGGAATTTAATGAACTCTTGTTGGCGAGAGACGATGTGAAAAGCGTCCCGTAAGTGACGCTTTTCAAAGGAAGACAAAAGCTCTGGGTTGACATGATTGGTGGGCTCTTCACCATTTTCGATTTGGTCTTTTTGGCTACTAATCCGCACCATACCGATCATTTCGAGGGCTAAGGCTAGGTCTCTTGCACGCCCGTCGGGCAAGAGTTTTGCGGCTTCTATGTCAGCGATACGCTCAATGGTATTGAGCTTGTCGCTGCCACAGGCGAGGGCATGTACCCGAACAATGTCGATAATCGGCGCAATGCCACGTTCCTTTAGGTTAAAGGTGCGCGACTGCTTACCTTCACCATCGAGGACGAATTGGCGGAAAAAGCCTAGAGGGGGTTTACGTTGGTTCGCGTTACGTGCCATATAAGACAGGAAGCCTGAGTGATTCTTCGCTTCTTGACGAATATGTTTGTTGAGTTCGTTGGCTAATAATTTATCGCCATAGATACCGCGTAGGTCGAAAAAAATGGACAAGTGTAATAAGGCCTCGGCCTTGGGCTCTTGAATCCACTCACTAAAATAGTTTTTCCAGACACTTAATGGTTGCCGCCAGAGCGTATTAGATGCCATGACATCGCCTGTACACAGAGGGTAGCCACATTGATCCAAGCCCTGGCAGACCCAGTGGCTTAATTGTTCAAAATACTCGCCGTGTTTTTCAGGGTCGTAGCGATTACTTAAAATGATGGCGTTGTCTTGGTCTGTCTTAATGGTTTGCTCTTCTCGCGCCTGGGACCCTAGGGCAATAAAGCAATAGGGGACAGGTGGTTTACCAAACTGTTCTTCGCCCAGTTGCAGTAAGCGTTTAACAAACGCCGTACCAATGTGGGACATCGCATTACCTATCATCTGGGTATTGGCGTCGGCCACGACCAGCTGAGTAAAGGTATGTGTCATTTTGCGACTAATGGCTTTTAGTCCATCAACGTCGGTTTGTTTTAAAATGTCACTGATTAAATAGATACTGCCGTGGCTTTCTTTTTGGATAATATCCCCTGTACTGAGTACGCCAATGGTTTTGTGATCTTTGACGATGGGAATGTGGTGAATGTTTAACTCCATCATTTTCAAAACGGCCTCCGCCGCATAGTCACCACTGTCCATAACGGTCGGATTTTTGGTCATGATGGCTTTGATCGGGGTGTCATAGGCTAACCCTTCAGCAACGGCACGGGTGCGTAAATCTCGGTCGGTGACAATGCCCACTAGTTGCTCGTTTTCCATGATCAATAAACTAGAGACGCGATGTTCCGTCATCATTTGCGCGGCTTGACGTATACTTTCACCCACATCGATGCCAATTGGATCCCGGCGTAATAAGCTTTTAATTGGACAAGTCATTAAAGATACGTCAGACGTCTGGGAGTCCATCGCTGCTTTTAGTCGGGTTTCTCTATCGAGCTCGAAAAAGTCGGAGAAGGTATCGCTTTCTTCGTACAGTTTTAGGAACCAGCGAGCTGGGATGCGATAAAAAAGGCTGTCTTCTATGGCGCGCATAGACTGGGATGATTTCCCACCCCGAAGCAGAGAACCATAACCGAACAGCTCGCCCTCATTCATACGTCGAATTAATTTACCGTTTTTGTTGAGTACTTCTACCGCGCCACTTCGAATAAAGAAGAGCGTGTTGTTTAAAGTGCCTCTTTCAATAACCCATTCGCCCGTACGTACGTACTGTATTTCGACCTCTTTGACCATGTCATTGAGGCTAGGATCATCGGCAATTTCATTAAACGGAGCATGTTGGCAAAGTGCTTCGACTATTTCCGTTAATTCGACGTCCATAAGTGGTTCCTTTTATTTGGTTAAGAGTTAAAGCATAGGCGATATTATGGTGAACAAGCCCATAATAAGAAATAATAAACAGGCCAAGCGACGCGTTAAAACGGGATTGATGCGTTCCATAATCCAGTTACCAGCAAATACAACTGGTACATTGGCGAGCATCATACCAATGGTTGAACCGATTAATACCGGAAGCACAGAGCCATAGTGAGCGGCCAATATAACGGTCGCAATTTGAGTTTTATCACCAATCTCTGCAAGGAAGAAGAGCGCAAAGGTGGCCACAAAAGCACCGTATTTCAGTAGTCCGCCTTCTTCACTGTCGTCTTTATCTGGTACTAACAGCCAGAGACCTACTGCGATAAAACTTAACCCTATCACCCAATTGACCCATTCGCCAGGGATCCAGTTTGCGACTTCCACTCCAAACCAAGCCGATAGGGCGTGGTTGACGATGGTTGAGAGTAACATACCAAGAATGATCGCAGTTTTAGATGGAAATCGAGCAGCAAGAAATAAGGCAAGCAATTGCGTTTTGTCGCCCATTTCAGCAAGGGCAACGGTTGATATTGAAGTCAGTATGGCTTCCATTATGCAGGTCCTAGGTGGGCGACAAACGAAAGACAACAACCTGTGCCCACCTGAGCCAAGTTACTGTCTTAAGTCTCATCAATCCGAACAACGTTGTTCAAATTTCTTTGCCATGAGCATGAGGCTCAATTATGTTGACAAAGAATCTTTGCATACTTGCAAAGCTGATTACTCCCCTAAGAGGACTGGTATTCTAAAAGACTCAGGCGAGAAATACAATTCACAAAAAAATAGGAGCGGCTCGAGCCACTCCTATTAATATATGGTGAACTAGGATGTTGTTACTTTTCCTAGGTCTGTTTGTACAACACAAGGTCGCCTCTTAGCCCTTTAAACAAGCCTACACACATAATGAGTAAGAGCAAGGTAAAGGGAAGGCCTGTGGTAATCGCTGCGGCTTGAATGGCAGAGAGGGCATCTTTACCACCACCGACTAGCAAGGCAATCGCAATGACACCTTCTAATACTGCCCAGAAGACGCGTTGTATCAATGGTGCATCGGTTTTACCTCCAGCGGTAATACCATCGATAACCAATGATCCTGAGTCGGAAGACGTCACGAAGAAAACCAAGACAAGAACGATACCAATGAAAGACGTAATAGAAGTCAAAGGTAAGTTTTGTAGCATCTGGAACATGGCTAGTGAGACACTTGTCAAACCGCCCGCTAAGGCACCTACGCCATTTTCGATTTGTGCGATAGCGGAACCACCGAAGGTTGCCATCCACACCATGGAAACAAGAGTAGGAACCAGTAGTACAGCCGTTAGGAATTGACGAACGGTGCGTCCACGGGAAACACGCGCGATAAACATACCAACAAATGGAGACCAAGAAATCCACCAAGCCCAGTAGAACACAGTCCAACCATGGTAGAAAGTTTGGTCTGTACGATCAATCCAGTTACTTAGTGGAATGATGTTTTCTACGTAGCTGACGAAAATGGTTCCGATAGAGCCAAAGATTGCACCAGTGTTACCTACCACGATAATGAATATGGCAAAGACGGCAGCAAGTAACATATTGATGTTACTGAGTAGCTTCACACCACCCTCAAGACCCCTTGCCACAGAGAAGATTGCGACACTGGTAACACCACAGATAACAACAATTTGGGTGGTCAGTGTATCTGGGATATTAAAGAGAAAGTTCAAACCACTGGAGGCTTGCTGGGCACCTAAACCTAGGGAGGTGGCTAAACCAAATATGGTGGCAATAACCGCAAGAACATCAATACCGTGGCCAAGTGATCCCCAGACGCGTTCGCCTAAAAGAGGATAAAAAGCAGAACGAATAGTAAGAGGCAAGCCTTTATTGTAGGCAAAGAAAGCAAGTGATAAAGCAACAACGGCGTAAATGGCCCATGGGTGAAGGCCCCAATGGAACATGGTTGCCCCAAGAGCGAGCTTAGCAGCAGCTGGTGTATTCGGCGCGACGTTTAGAGGTGTGCCATACCAATCGGTATAATAGCCAACAGGCTCTGCCACACTCCAAAACATCAAACCAATCCCCATACCAGCAGCGAATAGCATAGAAAACCAAGTAATGGTGGAGTGCTCAGGTTTGGCGTTTATGCCACCTAAGCGTATTTTACCCATGGGGGATAAGATTAGGCCAATACAGAATAGGACGAAAATATTGCCTGCAATCATGAAAAACCAGTCAAAGTTAGCAATAGACCAACCTTTTGCGCCCAGCAAAACAGATTTTGCTTCCTCAGGGAATATGATAGTTCCGATGATAAAGGCGAGGATGATCAGTGCACTGGTACTAAAGACCGGATTAAGGATATCCATCCCTAAAAAGCGAATATTATCTTGCCCTACTTTATAGGACGTATTGTATTCCAGCCGGCCATTGTCCGGCACATTCTTACTCATAAAATTCTCCCGAATTAAATTGACACGTCGAACTTGCTTAAACGAACATACTAGCTTTTTACTGTTTAACATTGTCATGTTAGACAAATAGTCGGAATGATTTGTTCTTTATGCGACAAGAACGGTTCTATTTCCCCCTTTTTATAGCAGGGATATCTATAGCAGTTTGTTTTTCGATTAACGCGATATTTTAAGGATAAAAGAGTCGGTAAGTTCTCTTTTATCCAATGTATGTAGATAGATCAATTGTTTACCTACCTACTTAGCTATCGTTACTAAGACTTACATGGATTTGTTTAGATGTCAAATCAATGTAAGAAAAAGGAGTTTTAAGGTAAGAAGAGTTCGAGGAGCTCGTTGAGAAAAAGTTTGCCTTTTTCGGTGGTCTGAATACGACGTTGCTGCCAATCTTTTTCATGCAAAAAGCCTTTTTTTATGGCAGTTTCGCAGGCTTTGATCAGGCTTTCAGGGATAGATTGATCGCAATAGCGCTGATAATCCTGTAAATCGAAGGCTTCAAATAAGCGTAGGCGGTTCATCATAAATTCAAGAGGCCGGTCTTCTTGCTCAATGGCTTCCTTAATCACTAAGGCCTCTGGCAAGGTGTTCAGGTAGTGATTTGGGTGTCGAGTCTTTCGTGTACGAAATATTTCACCGTTACTTAATGTTAGCTTGCCATGAGCACCCGCTCCGATGCCCAAATAATCCCCAAAACGCCAATAATTGACATTGTGCCGCGCTTGTTGGTTAGCCTTGGCGTTTGCCGAGACTTCATATTGGCTATAACCATGCTTATCTAATTTGGCTTGCCCTGCATCCTGAATACCCCAAAGGGTATTGTCTTCAGGGAGAGTGGGCGGACGACGATAAAATTCTGTATTAGGTTCGATGGTGAGCTGATACCAAGAAAGATGCTCGGGATCTAATTGTATGGCTAACGAAAGGTCATCCATGGCCATTTCCAGACTTTGGTCAGGCAAACCGTGCATCAAATCTAGGTTGATATTATCGAACCCAGCTAGTCGAGACTTATCCACAGCTAGGATGGCTTCTTCTCGGTTGTGGATTCTTCCTAGGGTTTTCAACAGGTTTGGTTGAAAACTTTGTATGCCAATCGATAGTCGATTGATGCCGGCTTGGCGAAAGTGGCGAAACTTTTCTTGCTCAAAGGTGCCGGGGTTCGCTTCCATGGTGATTTCGGCGTTGTCTGCCCAAGAGAGTTTTTCTTTTAAGGCATCCATTAAGTGGTAGTAAAAATCTTCACTCATCAAACTGGGGGTACCGCCGCCAATAAAGGCCGTTTGAATGGTGCGTCCTGCTACATAGGGTAAATCGGCATCTAAATCGGCCAACAATTGCTTAAGGTAGGCTTTTTCCGGCAGCTTACCATCTTGCCCAAAACGATCTGCCTGATGTGAGTTAAAATCGCAATATGGGCATTTGCGTACACACCAAGGTAAGTGAATGTAGAGACTAAGTGGCGGCAAGGGGGTCGTGAGTTGGCTCATAAGTGAGTTGGCATCTCTTGAAAAGCCGTGAGTAGCTGCTTCAATGCTTTGGCTCGGTGGCTAATTTGGTTTTTAATTTCTTTCGGAAGACTTGCGGCACTGCAACCACATTCAGGTACATAGAATAAAGGATCGTAGCCAAAACCTTCTTGGCCTTCTGGAGTGGTGACAATACGTCCTTCCCATGTACCGTGGAACACTAAAGGTGTTGGGTCATCCTTATGTCTTAAATAGGCTAATACGCAGTGAAAGCGTGCTGTTCGTTCAATGTCGGGCACCCCCTCAAGCTTTTTGAGTAATAACGCATTATTGGCTTCGCTATTGCCATGATCCCCTGCAAAGCGCGCAGAATAAATGCCTGGCGCCCCCTTTAGATAATCTACTTCAATGCCAGAATCGTCTGCTAAGGCGGGTAGCCCGGTATGAACACACGCATGACGTGCTTTTAAAATAGCATTTTCGATAAAGCTTAAGCCCGTTTCATCGGCATCTTGTACGTTAAATTCGCTCTGTGGTTTTATGTCGAAACCGACAGGGCTAAGCAGGGCATTGAACTCTTTTATCTTGCCTGTGTTGTTGCTGGCTAATACGATGACTTGACTCATCATGGTGCTCCTCAGGTAGAGTGACAGTTTACGTTTCTTGACTAGTATGTTTGTCGATGTGTCTTGGATAAAAAAGGCGACCTAAGGCCGCCTTCCACCTAATGTATTGGGTCGTTAGCGGCTTACATGAAAAACGGCGGTTTCGCTAAAGATATTGGGCATGGTGCGAATCCACCAATGATCTTTTAGTTGCCCGTCCACTGCTGCCCAACGAAGAATTTTGATGCTTTTCTCTAGGCAAAGACGTTCAAAATCATGAAACGTACAAAAGTGGATGTTGGGTGTATCGTACCAATTATAGGGTAAGAAATCAGACACTGGCATTCGTCCCTTAAGGCCAAGATGGATACGGTTGCGCCAGTGACCAAAATTTGGAAAGGTAATAATACATTCTTTGCCAATGCGTAGCATTTCGTCAAGGAGTAAATCAGGGCGACGAAATTGTTGCAAGGCATGGGTCATAACGACGAGATCAAAACTTTGATCCTCAAAGTTGTGTAGGCCTTCGTCGATATTTTGCTCCAATACGGGAATCCCTTTTTCAATACAGATATTCAGGTTTTCTGGGTCAATTTCTAGGCCATAGCCGTGTACCTGTTTATTGCCGATCAGGTGTTGTAATAATTCACCAGGGCCACAGCCTAAGTCCAGTACTCGTGTATTAGGCTGAATCCATTCATCGATCATTTCTAAATCAGAACGCATCTATTTGACCTCCGTGGTTAAGCGCTTGGCGACTCGCGTCAAAAAACTACTGAGTGCATTCATGTATCGAGGAATGGGGAATAAAAATGCGTCGTGCCCCTCAGCGGCTTCGATCTTAGTATAGGAAACATGTTTACCTGCTTTGACTAAGGCATTGACAATTTCTTCGCTACGTTCTGGAGCAAAACGCCAATCCGTGGTGAAGGATACGAGTAAAAATTCGCACTGAGCTCGACTCAATACAGCGGCTAAATCGCCATTGGCTTGGGCGGCTGGGTCAAAATAGTCGAGCGCTTTTGTCATTAACATGTAGGTATTGGCATCGAAACGCTTGGTAAAGGCTTCACCTTGGTAGCGCAGATAGCTTTCTACTTCAAATTCAATGCCGTAGTTATACTGGTAAGCATCATGGCGCATTTGTCGACCAAACTTAGCTCCCATGGCATCATCGGACAAATAGGTAATGTGTCCCAGCATGCGAGCCAGCCCAAGCCCATTGGTCGGAACCGTCTCTTGATCAAGGTAGTTGCCGTCATGGAATTCGGGATCTCGGCGAATGGATTGACGCGCGACTTCGTTAAACGCAATGTTTTGTGTAGAGAGTTTAGGGGCGGACGCGATGATGGCGGCGGCTTTTAACCGATCTGGAAAACGGATGCTCCATTCTAATACCTGCATTCCACCTAAACTGCCACCCACGATAGCAGCGAAGGTGCGTATTCCCAACCGATCAGCTAAGCGGGCTTGGCTTTCCACCCAATCTTCCACCGTGACAATGGGGAAATGCGCACCCCATATCTGATTGGTCTCAGGGTTAATTGAGGTGGGGCCTGTACTGCCACAACAGCCTCCAAGGTTGTTTAAGCTCACAACAAAAAATTGGTTAGTATCGATGGCTTTGCCTGGGCCAATGGCAGAATCCCACCAACCAGGTTTTTTGTCTGACATAGTATGGTAGCCAGCAGCATGGTGATCGCCACTTAATGCATGACAGATCAAAATGGCATTAGATGCCTGTTGGTTTAGTTCGCCATACGTTTCATAAACTAATTGATAGCTGGATAAGGTTTGGCCGCAAGAAAGCGTCAGCGGAGTATCAAATTGCGCGATTTGTGGCACAACTACGCCAACGGAGTTGGCTGGAAGAGTGTCCGGCATAGGCTTTATATTTGTCCTAGTGAAATAAATCGACGTCCCGTGAAAATAGGGGGATTCATCTTATGAATAATGGAGCAACAGTCTAGCGTTTGACGCCAGCCCCATCAAGAGAGTGTGATGAAAAACCGTTTCTATGATAAGTGGTGCTGGACATTTGTCATCGAAGCGGAGTTTTTAGGTGCCTGCTGGCTTTGCTTAAAGTACGTGTTTAACTCAAAGTAAAGACCTTGGTTTTGTTGGATAATTCCACTGCAGACGTTTTAACGCTTTGCGTTTTGTCTGCGAGGGTCTCAATGGAGCCTGTATCATGGCTGAGTTGCTGAGCAATGGTATCCATCTCGGTGCTCATTTGAATCGCTGTGCTGGCGACATCTTGAATGTCTGAGGCCATTGAGTCGGCAGATTGGGAGCTGGTTAGGGCTTTGGATTCGATGGTATGAATGGCCGTTTCCGCTTTGCTACCGTTTTCCTCAATGACTTTTAAGCTGTCTTGACCGCTTGCCATGGTGGCAATGGCTCCTTGGGTAGAGGTCTGGATAATATTAACAATATCGGTGATCTTGGCGGTTGCATCCACGGTTTTTTCCGCTAGGGAACGAACTTCATCCGACACCACTGCAAAACCTCTTCCTGCTTCACCAGCACGAGCCGCTTCTATCGCCGCATTTAAGGCTAATAAGTTGGTTTGGCTCGCAAGATCGTTAATCATGCTGATAACATGATCGATATTGTTCGATAAACGTCCTAATTCGTTTAGTTGGTCGCCTGTGGAATTGACCACGTTGATGGTGCTCTTCAGGTTGTCGAGTACCATTCGTATGGTTTGCGAGCCCATTTTTGCTGATTCATAAGTTTCACTGGAATGAGTGCGTAGTGTATCTGTGGTGGTAGAAAGTTGGGTAATGCGCTTGGAAATATCGTCTGTGGCGCTGGCGAGAGATTGGGTTCTGCCATTAATGGTACGATTGCTGTTGGCTATTTCCCCGATTGTGCCACTGATGTCTGTTGCCATGTCGTTGACGGTATCAGTGGTGTTGACCACTTCTTTCAATACATGATCAAGGCCCTGCGTCATTTCATTTAAAGAGAGGCTGAGTGAATCAAACTCATCATTACGACGCTCGTTGACAACTGACTTGGCCGTCATGTCACCCGCTTTTACTTTAACTAAATCGTTCATAATGCGTTTTAATGTGTTACGAACGTTGCGGCCTATGCTCATGATCAATAATGCCACGATGAGTGGAACCACTATGCTGACTACCCATAAGCTGATGTTGGCTTGCTGCGAATGTCGCTTGGCATTTTCTTCTGCATTAAGAACAATGTTCTTAATGAGCTTGGCGGTTGCCAGTTGGCTCTTATTAAATTGGGCTTTTTGTTTAGAAAAGGCGCTATCGGCGGCATCTAGAGCAACGTATTCTTTACCGTATTGAATAACGGCATCATGATAGACCTGAGCCTCTTTGCCATAAGTGTCTTCAAAACCAAAGTTGTTAAAACGGGTATTGAGTCGCTCATAACTTGTGTTGAACTGGTCGAGATATTCTTGGGAGGGGCCGAATAAGTAGCTGGCTTCGGCTCTACGCACATTGGTGAACTCGCGGCGTAATAAGCTCAAAGATTGAATGTCTTGCGCGATTTTGCTACCCATTTGATCAATTTTACCGCGTAGGCCTGAGTTCGCATCAAAGCCAATGATATGACGTTTTTTAACAAGGTTGAGCAGGGCGTTGCTGTAGTGATTGATGTCTTTCTGCGTACTTTTTAAAATGGTTTTCAGCTCAGAAGATTGACTGCGTTCAATATTGGTTTGGATGGCCTTATTATTTTTGTCGATCTGTTGATTCAGCGTCGCGAGGTAATCTGGGTAGCGTTTATCGTCTAAGTCACGAAGTTGGTCAGCGATTTCCAACATATTGATGCTCAGAGCATCGTTTGAGTTTTGGATTTTTGACAAGATCCTTAAATGGTTGTTAGCAGCTTTTTGGGACGCTGAGCCCTGCATAGCCACAAAGGTCACAATGGCAAAACCGAAAATAACAGTGATGAGCAACAAAAGTAATTTGGTGCGAAACGTGAGGTTGCTAAGCATAGTGTCCTTCCATATAGCAATGAATCGACGGATCGCTCTTTGATTGAGCAGTGCCGTCGGTTTAGTTAAGAAACGATGCTTTGTTTATGCAAGTTTTGTGCACGCTGTGTCGATGGAAGGGCGAATACTCCCTTTTGCCTTGGTTATGGCCTCAGTTCTTCATGATCTGCTGCATGATGTCCTGAGGCTCGATAAAATCATTAAGAATGCGGTGTGTTATCGTTGATCCATTGTACTGGTTAATGGTGCTTATTGATGTCGAATAAACGGTAAACTAATTGCCCAGCGGCTTTTTCTTTCAATAGCGTCCAGTGATCGGGTAAGGGTGGAAGTGTGGCTTCTTTTTCCATTTCAATGTACACCATCGCGTGATCTGCCAGCCAGCCCTTGTCCAATAGAGGCACAATCTGCGACATCCAGTCTTTCCGGAAAGGAGGGTCTAAAAAGATCAGGTCCATCGGTATGGGAGTCGCTTCCATTAAAAAGTCTTTAGTGTTCTGCTGAATAACCTTTGCGTTCTGAGCTTTCAAGGTGTCTAGGTTGACTTGCATTTGCCGTGTCACCACCTTTGAATTGTCCACAAACAGCGTGCTTTTAGCGCCCCGTGACAGGGCTTCTAGACCTAGGGCACCAGATCCACAAAATAGGTCCGCGCATTGCGCGCCAGGGACGAAATGACTGATCCAATTAAATAAGGTTTCACGCACGCGATCTGGCGTAGGGCGCAAGCCTTCGATATCAGGAATAGGCAGCTGTCGAGAGCGCCACTCACCGGCAATAATGCGCAATTTTGCCGTGGATTTTTGGCTGGTCTTAGTGGTTGTTTTACCGGGCTTTTTGTTCATGGTGTAACCTGATTTTCTTGATAAGAGGAGGTAATAAATAGGTATTTCAGTGCTGCTTGATAGTTTTTTTGCGTGAAGGTATCAATGGCATTTTGGTAGTGTTTCGCAAAGTCTGATGGTGTCAATGCACTGTTAGGTGGCGTCACTTCGGTTGCCATTTTGATCCACCAGTCAGGTGAGTGAGACCGTTTGTTAAGCTGTTGCTGAAAAGACGTGAACAGGGGGTTAAAATGTTTGTTCTCGGTAACAGAGGGGAGTGTTTCCGTGTTAATGGCATCCTTCATATGGGCAAGAGGAAGTGTCTTAGTCTCTTGACTATGTTGTACTCGCCACCAAGCCCAAGGGAGTCGTGGTGATAGGATGAAATTGAGTTGGGCGTATTGTGTGGTGTTTTGTTTGTTAAGAGTATCGATTATATTCGCTCCCCATAATTGTAAGCTAATCCAATCTTGGACTGAGCGAAGCGGCCTGAGGGCGATGCCTTGTTGAGTCAGCCCTTGCTGCGCTTCTTCTTTGCCTAAGACATGGCTATGGGGGTTGACCTTGAATGACAGAGGAGGCAGAGAAGGCGTACGCCGAAAATGTTGGGTAATTCGATTCAAACTTGCGATAACGGCTTGCTTTGTTGCTTTGTCCATATTACCAACAAGGGTAATACGGCTAACATGCTGGGTGAGTTGGTGATAATAATCAGTGACTTGCTCTCTGGTTACCTGCTTTTTTAATTGAGCATAGCTTTTCTCTGCGGGTGTTTCAGTTGAGCGGCTGACCGGAAGAAACAGCGCTTGTTGCATTGTGAACAAAGCGGACAGATCTGGGTCATTAATACGTTGCCAGCGATAAAAAGAAAGGGCCTTAAACATGGGGTGTGTTAGCCATTGAGTCAGTATATTTAAGGTCGGTTTGAGAAAAGAGGTGGTGCTATTGGCCGTGATATACAGCGTCTGCCCTTCATGGTTATAACCACTGCTGACACTGGCGGTCAGAGGGGATAAACGTTGGTTGATGGTTGAGCTTATTAGGGGCAAGGGGTCATCAAGCATCATGGATAAGGTGGCATCGGTTAACGCTGGGTTATGATCTGGTGCATTGAAGGACAAGGCTATGTTGAGTTTATTGCTGCCTTTCCAATCGTCTTGAGTGAGCCACACAACAGGAATGCCTGAATCCGTCTGCCACGTTTCGATGGCCATTTTGGGATAAGATATGGGCTTAGGAGCAGTAGAATTGAGAGCCCAAATAGCCAAGGTGGAAAAAATCATAATACCGGCCAGTACAGGCTTACTGAAAAGAGGCTTTTGACTGTTAAACATAAGGATCCATAGTAAAGACAGACATTGGATAATTTTCCATAAACTAGAACTGCTTGCTAATCGGAATGATGATAAAATCACCGCTTCTAGGGCCAACTTATCTGGCTTCTATATGAATAATAGCACTTCACTGGTGCAAACCGCACCAGTCTACATATAAGAGATTAATTTGATGGAATTTGTTAATCAGTTCATTGCTTTTTTAACGCCGTATTTTGGGGAGTATGCTCGCTATGCTCCGATGGCAATTGGTGCCATATTGGCGATTATTGCGGTGGTCATTCGTCGCCGTGTTCTAAAACAAATGAGAGCAAGAAAACGATCTGAGCAAAAAAAGGGTACAGATACACAATCAGAAGCCGTATCCGAACCAAGCTCAGAAACACAGACACCTACAACAGCTAGTGACGAGCAGATAAGCGAAGCCCGTATAGAGTCTGCCTTGTCCTCTTCAAATGAACAGACGAGTGTGGTGGCTTCGGTTGAAGCAGAGCAAGCAATAGAGCAGCCCCCCCTTCAAGCAGAAAAAGAGGAAAAAGTCTCCACGCTTTCTTGGTCACAACGAATCAAGTCTGGGTTATCTCGTACCCGACAAGGGTTAGGCGGTGGTTTATCTTCCATTTTGGTGGGCAGTAAAAAAGTTGATGATGATCTGTTAGAAGAGCTAGAAACACAGCTATTAGTAGCGGATGTGGGGATTGATGCGACGAGGTCTCTGATTGATGGCCTAACAGAAAAACACAGTCGTAAAGAGTTAAAAGATTCGAATGCTCTATTAAACAGTTTAAAAGGCGAAATGACCGACATCCTCAGTGGTTCACAAAAGGCACTTGATCCAACCAAAAAGGATGGCCCCTTTGTTATTCTAATGGTGGGTGTGAACGGGGTTGGTAAAACCACCACCATCGGTAAGTTGACGAAAAAATATCAAGCAGAGGGTAAAAGCGTGATGCTGGCTGCTGGTGATACGTTCCGCGCTGCGGCGGTAGAACAGTTGCAAGTTTGGGGAGAACGCAATAATGTGCCTGTCGTGGCTCAACATACTGGCGCGGACTCGGCGTCGGTTATTTACGATGCCATTGAATCGGCAAAAGCCAAAGGGGTAGATGTTGTTATTGCCGATACTGCGGGCCGTTTGCAGAACAAAGCCAATTTGATGAATGAATTATCAAAAGTGGTTCGTGTGATGAAAAAATTGGATGTTGATGCGCCCCATGAAGTGATGTTGGTATTGGATGCGGGCACAGGGCAAAATGCGCTTAGTCAAGCTAAGCTCTTTACTGAAGCGGTCGGTGTCTCGGGTATTACTTTGACTAAGCTTGATGGTACGGCGAAGGGAGGGATTATCTTTGCTATTGCCAAACAGTTTGGTCTACCGATTCGCTATATCGGTGTTGGGGAGCAAGTGGATGATTTGCGCCCCTTTGTTGCTCAAGAGTTTGTTGACGCTTTGTTTGATAGTGAGTAATAGAAGAAACCGATAGCAAGAATGAATAACTTCTTTACTATGTCGCAGCGGCTCTTTTATGTGATCATCGTGTAGCGTATGCGTCCATAGTGTAACGGCGAAAAAGGAAACATTGACAGCGTGGAAATCGAATTTCAGCGAGTTGGTAAAAAGTATGACAGCGGTCAAGAAGCATTGTCGCAAGTGAGTTTTCATTTAAGACAGGGTGAAATGGCGTTTCTTACTGGCCATTCTGGTGCAGGGAAAAGTACCTTAATGAAACTCATGATGATGATTGAGCGTCAAACATCGGGCCAGATTCTTGTGGATGGGGTGGATCTTCGTATCTTGAGTCGTCGAGCCATTCCTTACCATCGTCGCCGTGTCGGTGTCGTCTTTCAAAATCACCAGTTGTTGTTTGATCGTAGCGTGTTTCACAATGTGGCGCTGCCTTTACAGGTGAGTGGCGTGGATCCTGAGCAAACCGCCAAACGGGTACGTGCGGCATTGGATAAGGTAGGGTTGTTAGGAAAAGAAAAATACAATCCGATGGCTTTATCTGGTGGTGAACAGCAACGAATTGGCATTGCCCGTGCGGTCGTCAATAAACCTCAATTACTGCTTGCAGATGAGCCAACGGGGAACCTTGACCCTAAATTATCGGCGGAAATCATGAATCTTTTCCAAGAGTTTAATAACGTTGGTGTGACGGTATTAGTGGCTAGCCATGATTTGGCGCTGGTGGCACGAATGCGTCATCGAGTGCTGACCTTAAACCAAGGGCGCATGGTGAATGATGGAGGGTTTGCTTAAATGCCACAAAAGAACTCTCGTCGTGGCGCCACTCGTCAGTCGGTTAAGGCCACTAAACACCGCTGGTCTAAACGGTCTTCGTTTAGTTTAAAACTGTATTTGCGTCAGCATCAAAGCACTTTGACTGAAAGCTTTATGCGCTTGTTGAACTACCCGTTAGCAAGCGTGATGACGGTGATGGTGATTGCTATCGCTCTGACATTACCTGGTAGTTTGTATGTACTCCTCAAGAACGTGCAATCGATTACCAGTAATTGGGATAAGCAATCGGCTATTACTCTGTATTTATTTCCGCAGGTAGACGATACCCAAGCACTGGCTTTGTCACATCGACTGTCGGCACGACCGGATGTGGCGTCGGTAGATTATATTTCGAAAGAAGAAGGCTTGAGGGATTTTGAGCGTTGGAGTGGTTATACACAGTTGCTGTCCTCCTTACAGGGTAACCCTTTGCCGATTGTGCTGAAAGTCATTCCGAAAATGGTGGTGTCTGAGCAAACGCTACCGGTATTAGAAACATTACGTAAGCAATTAGCCGCGCAGGGAGAGGTGCAAAATGCCGTGTTAGACGCCCAATGGCTGGAGCGTCTTGCCAATATCTTGAGTTTTGGGCAACGTTTGGCTTATGCGTTATCAATACTGTTGATTGTGGCGGTATTGTTGATTGTTGGTAATACTATTCGTATGGCGGTAGAAAGCCGGCGCGATGAAGTGCTGGTGATGAAGTTGGTTGGGGCCACAGACAGCTATATCCGCCGACCCTTTTTATACATGGGGTTGTGGTTTGGAATATTAGGCGGCTTTTTTGCCAGTTTGTGTATTCTCATATTAAGCTGGTGGGTAAGTGCTCCCGCTGAGCGTTTGATCGAACTGTATGGCTCGCATTTTAAACTGCAGACATTTAATGCAGATGAGATCGTTTTGTGTTTAACTATTAGTGCATTCGTTGGCATAAGCGGTGCATGGATAGCCGTTAACCGTCATATCGCCAACATCGAGCTGTAGAAAGTTGCGGAAATGTCGGCTTAAATTTATACATAAAAGTATATTTATCCACATTTTTGTCACACATAAGCAAGATTAACTTGCTAGTATCAATCTACATTAAGCATGAATCTACAGAGGTGGAAATAGAGATGGGTAAAGCTCTGCAGCCTATAGATATGATGATTCCAGGTCAGAACCTTGAGTCGTACATACAGGCAGTTAGCACAATTCCAATTTTGTCAGCCGATGAAGAAAAGGCGCTGGCGGAACGTCTTTATTATAAAGAGGATTTAGAAGCAGCCCGTACGCTGGTCATGTCTCATTTACGATTTGTTGTTCATATCGCAAAAAGTTATTCAGGCTACGGATTAGCGCAAGGTGATTTAATCCAAGAAGGCAACGTTGGCTTGATGAAAGCGGTAAAACGCTTTAATCCAGAAGTCGGTGTGCGTTTGGTTTCTTTTGCCGTACATTGGATCAAAGCTGAGATCCATGAATTTATTTTGAAAAACTGGCGTATCGTCAAAGTGGCGACGACCAAGGCTCAGCGTAAGATGTTCTTTAATCTTCGTAGTGCTAAGAAGAGTTTATCTTGGTTTAGTAACTCGGAGGTGGAGTCTGTTGCTAGCGATTTGGGGGTAACTCCAGATGTAGTTCGTCAAATGGAAGGTCGCCTGAGCTCATCTGATATGGCCTTTGATGCGTCAGCAGATGACGATGATGAAGCGGCTTACCAAGCACCATCCCAGTACTTAGAAGATCATCGTTATGATCCAGCTACCATGCTTGAAAATGGTAATTGGGAGGCGGATTCTAATCACCGTCTGGAATTGGCTATGTCTGACTTGGATGAGCGCAGCCGTAATATTTTAGTACAACGTTGGCTATCTGATGGTAAGTCGACATTACACGAATTAGCCGACGAATATGGTGTATCGGCAGAACGTATTCGTCAGTTGGAAAAAAATGCGATGAAAAAGATCCGTCAGGCGATGGGTGATGGTCAGTTTGACTGATTGTTAACTTTTAATCCTTCATTCGCATCTTAAAACCTCTTCGGAGGTTTTTTTGTGCCTGAAGAATAATATGACTGCGTAAACTAGCGACTTTGTAGTTCACCGCCTGGTAAGAACTGCCAAGTACGAATGATTTCTAGTTTATCGACCTCTTTTTTCAGGGCTTTTGGAAAAGGTTCAAATGGCTCGGCGAGGCGTACAATGCGCATGGCGGCATCATCTAAGATGCGAATGCCTGAGGAATGCAGCACTTCTATACTATCTACATAGCCATTGGGCTTGATCATCACGGCCAAACGTAATTGCCCATAGAGGTGATTGCGTTTGGCTTCCACTGGGTAATGAGTGTTCCCCACCCGTTCAATTTTTCGACGCCAATCATCTAGATATTTGGCATCGACGGCAGATTTCGCTGAGACAGATGTCAGGCGGCGAATGTGAGGTCGCTTGGCATAGGCTTGGCGTTGCCTATCTAACAAGGCTTCTAGGGTCGAAATATCGCTTGATAGATGATCAGGGATTTGTGTTTCTCCTCGGAAGCGTTCTTCAAGTGTTTTTTGTCTTTTTTCGGGCCGAGGTTTGATTTTAAAAACAGAGTTTTTGTCTTGTGTTGCGATCAGTTGCTGCTTGTTGGATGGTTTGTGGGAGGCAATCCGAGGTTGTACAGGGGGCGTCACATCTTGAATGTTATCCGATAAAAACTGAGCGGTTTCCGTGGTGGTTAACTTATGCTTGCGCAGTTCGGTGCCGCTGGCTTGTTGGTTCGCTTGGGCTATAAAGTCAGCCTCTTTGGGGGCTTTTGAGGAATGGCGAACTAAGGTCACTTCTAACGTTTTAGGTTTAATACTGGGTAATGAAAAATTAAAGCCAATAGCCACCACCAAAAGCACATGAATGCTAATGGCGATGAATAAGGCGATTAGAAATCGATCAGTAACCCGCACAATGAATCAGTTATTGGCTAGTCGTGCTTCGATTGCATCCATTAATACCATGGCGATATTAAGGTCAAACTGCGTGTCTAATTCACGGACGCAGGTTGGGCTGGTGACGTTGATTTCAGTGAGGTAATCCCCGATAACATCCAAACCGACAAATAGGAGATTTTTTTCTTTCAAGGAGGGAATGACTTGGTCACATATCCAACGATCACGATCGGTCAAGGGACGTCCTTCACCACGACCGCCTGCCGCTAAATTACCACGGGTTTCGCCTGCGGCGGGAATACGAGCAAGAGCAAAGGGAATAGGCTCACCGTTGACCACAAGAATGCGCTTATCACCTTGTTTGATCTCAGGGATAAATTTTTGTGCCATGATCTGCTCAGTGCCCATATTGGTAAGCGTTTCAATAATCACACTAACATTAGATTCATCAGGCTTGAGGCGGA
The DNA here is from genome assembly GCF_900089775.1 of Marinomonas spartinae. Lineage (GTDB taxonomy): Bacteria > Pseudomonadota > Gammaproteobacteria > Pseudomonadales > Marinomonadaceae > Marinomonas > Marinomonas spartinae. The sequence goes on along the minus strand of NZ_FLOB01000001.1, from coordinate 23,921 downwards.
AGATAGAGGAGCCGCCCATGCCATCTAACGGTTTGAAAATGACATCACCATGTTGTTTATGGAAAGCTTTGAGTAAATCGCTACGACGGGTGACGAGGACTTCTGGGCAGCATTGTGGAAATTGGGTCGCAAACAACTTTTCGTTGCAGTCACGGAGGCTTTTAGGGTCATTGACCACCATTGCGCCGTCACGTTCAGCTTGTTCTAAAACCATCGTACTATAAACGAACTCGCTATCGAATGGTGGGTCTTTGCGCATTAAGATGACATCCAGCTCACCAAGAGCCATTTTGGTTTCTTCCCCTAGCTCATAAAAATGCTGAGGGTCTTTATATATTTGTAATGGTCGGATCATGGCAAAGGCTTTGCCATTTTCTAGAAATAAGTCTTTTTGCTCCATGTAAATTAGGTCCCAGCCTTTATCTGCTGCGGCCCAGAGCATGGCCAAGGACGTATCTTTTTTGTAGTTAATGGATGAGATGGGATCCATTACAATGCCAAGTTTGATGGTCATATTGTTTTCCTAGTGCGATCTCGCGAAGGTAAAGCGTGTGTGAATCAATATAAAGATGATGCTATAGAATATAAGGGCACTGAGAAGAAAAAACACCCTTAAATAAGAAGATAAATCGGAATACATGATTCGTCCTTATAAACACTTGGCTTACTATATCGCTCGAAACGATATATTGGAGCCGGTGCCTGCCTTTGTCTCTATGTTGCCTAGTCGCATTGGCTTGCGCTCCAGAAAAAGCTTTTTGATCGATATTATTAAGGTGTTACCTGTAGAGCCTTTAAAACGAAGTTTTGTAGAGTCCCTTACTGTATACTTTTATCAACACTATAAATATTCCATCTGGATTCGGTTTCCGTTTTATCCGCAGTGACATCGGCGATGACTCGGCGGTTTTTAGCTCTTCCTTCAGGGGTATCATTTGGCGCAATAGGGTCGGCTTCACCATAGCCTTTGGCAGTGACTCTGTCCTTACTAATTTTAAAGACATTAATCAGGACATTGGCAATGGCGGAGGCGCGTTCCTCAGAGAGGGTTAGATTGTTTTGTGCTTGCCCATTGCTATCTGTGTAACCTTTGATTAACACGTGGCTTTTGGGGTGTTTATTAAGAAAATCAGCAAGGCGTTTAATTTGTTGATAAAAACGAGGTTCAACATCGTATTTACCAGAAGCAAATAAGACCTTTAGATCCAGCTTTAATAGGGAGGTAGTGACAATAGGGCAACCATTATTATCGACCTTGGCGCCAACGGGAGTATTAGGGCACAGGTCGCGTTGGTTGATGACACCATCATGATCATCATCGTTGAGTGTCTGAGGGTTAAAGCGATTTCCATACAAAGGATCGCCATAGGCAATGGATCCTATGCCTATGGCGATAATACATATTAACCTTAAAAAAATTACTGCCAAGCGTCACTTTCTCCGCCAGAGTCTATGAATAGTGAGTCATCGGAACTCTTTTTCTTTGGGGTGGATGACGTGTTTTGGTCATCTACCTGTGTATTATTGTCACTTTGGGTTGTAGAAGTAAGTCCTGCTTTTGTCTGGGTTGCTGTCTTTTCAGCCTGTTGTAGCTGCTGTATTGGTGTGGCGCCAGTTCGCTCTTTCTGGTCCTTCTTAAAATTATCCGAGAAGCCCAGTACATCGGGGCGATAAATCCTGAAGGCTTTTAGTAATTCGCCTTTCGCATTAAAGAGACGGAACTCTGAATACAGTTCATCGTAATCTGTATTCACATAGTCCTGACGTGCTTGAAATAACTCATTTTCACTATCTAACACATCAAGCAAGGTCCGTCGTCCCAAGCGAAACTGCTTTGCATATGCCACTTGAGACTGTTTAGTTGCGATAACATATTCTCTGAGGTAGCCCTTTTGTTCCTTGGTGGATTGAAACGACGACCAAGCTAAGCGTACGGTTTGCTCTGTCTCGCGAATTGTATTGCGACGAATTTCAGACGCTTGGACATTTTGTTGTACGGCCGCTTCTTTTTTGCGCTGGTTACTGCCGCCATTATATAGATTGTACTTCAAGCGTATCATAGCTTGAAGGTCTGCGTCAGGGCCAGGGGTGCCATCTATGTTGTTGTTCCATTTACGTTCTAGCGTAAAATTGATGCTTGGGTAATTGGCCCCGTTAACGGACTTAATATAGCTTTCCGTGGCATCGACATCCCATTTAGAGCCGATGATTGCCGGATTTTGCTTTAGTGATTGGCTAATGGCTTGTTGTAAGGTCTTTGGTAATAGGGTGCGATCAGGAATCGGGTAGATCAGGTTTTTAGGTGGAAGTTTTCCCACCACCTTTAGATAATTCGTTTCGGCGTCAGAGAGGTTATTTAACGCTGCGGATCGATTGGCTCTGGCTTTTGCTAAGCGGGCAGTAATTTGGCTTAAATCCGATTCACGACCAATTCCTGAGTCGGTTTTTAATTTGATTTGCTTGTAAATGCGTTTGTGCGTGGCTAAGTTTTGGTCGGCCAGCTTTAACAGCTCGCGATAGCGTAGGACATCAGTGTAGGCTTTTGACACTTTCAGTGCGGTGTCTTCCACTTTGATGAGAGCCTGCCAGCGGTCTGATTGCGCTTCGCTACTTAGGCGTTTTACGTCGTAGGTAGTAGAAAAGCCATCAAAGATTGGTTGAGTGAGTGTGAGGGCAGTTTCTCGACGAGTCAGACTGATGTCGCTATTACGCGTATTGTCTGCATAGGATGTTTGGCGTCCAATGCCTGCGTCTAGATCAATGCTGGGATAAAACCCCGTTCGATCAGCCTGCTCTGCGTTTTGTATATCTTCTCGATATTTAGCCAGTGCCTGACGTACAGTGGGGCTATTTTCAATGGCTTGGTAGGTTGCCTCTTCCAAGGTAATAGCAGATACCTGCATTGAAAATAAAAAAGCACTAAGGTACGTGACTTTGAGCATGAGGTTACGAACAAACATGAATGTGTTCCTTTAAGACTTATATTATCCTACGCATTAATTTCGCTAGAGTATGTTGACACTGTGTACAGCAATGAACAATTCATGCATGATTACATTTGGCTTTTTTTTGTTATTTAGCGTTAAGCCTAGATATCGCCCCAAAGTAGATTGATGGCAGTGAGTGCAACAATCGGAGCGGTTTCGGTTCGTAGGACTCGAGGCCCCAAGGATATCGCACTAAAGCCCTGATTTTTAGAATTTTTTACCTCATCCTCAGTGAGGCCTCCCTCAGGGCCAATGAGAAGGGCGACGGCGTTATTATCGGGCTTTTTGAACTCTGTTATGGGCTTTGCGCTGTAGTGATGCAATGTTAATTTTAACATTTCGTTACAATTTGCAATCCATTCTGTGAGTTTTACAGGAGGATGGATGGTTGGAACGACCCCTCGGCCGCATTGCTCTGCAGCGCTTATGGCGACTTGTTGCCAGTGGTTTTGGCGCTTTTCAGCTCTGCTATCATCCAGCTTCACTTCACAACGCTCACTAAACAAAGGTTGAATCTCATATACACCAGACTCGACGGCTTTTTGAATTGCATAGTCCATGCGTTCACCACGAGAGAGAGTTTGTCCTAGTGTGACTTTTATTGGGGATTCGTTGTTTAGTGGTTCAAATTCGCCAATGGCCACATTGGCAGAACGTTTTTCCACATCGCATAAGGTGCCATGATATTGGCCTCCTTTGCCATTAAAAAGGCGCATTGGATGGCCATTTTTCAAACGCAGTACTTTGCAGACATGTTGAAAAGAAGCATCAGGTAAAGTGATGAGGGTGTTTTCAGTTAGTTCAATATCGACAAATATTCGTGGAATGCGCATCTCTTGTCCTATGCAAAATACAGGAGAGTGGTAGAAATCAAAAAAGCCCTTTTCAACCTATATAAAGTCGAAAAGGGCTTTTATAAAGGCAACCCTTTAGATTATAAACCTGCTGAACGGCGTAGTGCGTCAGCTTTATCGGTTTTTTCCCAAGTAAAGTTCTCACCTTCGCGGCCAAAGTGACCGTAAGCCGCTGTTGGTAAATAAATAGGGCGTTTTAGGTCAAGCATCTTGATCAAGCCTGCTGGGCGTAATTCAAAATGTTCGCGAACAAGTTGAGAGATCATCTCGTCGCTCACCTTACCTGTACCAAAAGTATTGATACTAATCGAAGTCGGTTCCGCGACACCAATGGCATACGAGATTTGAATTTCACACTTATCTGCAAGACCTGCTGCCACGATGTTTTTCGCTACATAGCGACCTGCGTAGGCAGCAGAACGGTCCACTTTGGATGGGTCTTTACCAGAAAAAGCACCACCACCGTGGCGGGCCATACCGCCGTAGGTATCAACGATGATCTTACGACCCGTTAGGCCGCAGTCACCCACTGGACCGCCAATGATGAATTGACCTGTTGGGTTGATGAAGTACTTGGTGTCTTTGGAGAGCCATTCTTCAGGAAGAACTGGTTTGATGATTTCTTCCATGACCGCTTCACGCAAGTCGGCTTGTTTAATAGCTGCGCTGTGTTGTGTGGAAAGTACTACGGCATCAATAGCACATGGTTTGCCATTTTCATCATAACGGAAGGTGACTTGGCTTTTGGCATCTGGACGTAAGAAGTCTAATGTGCCGTTTTTACGAACGTCTGCTTGGCGTTGTACTAAACGGTGTGCATAAGTTATGGGGGCAGGCATGAGTACGTCGGTCTCGTTGGTAGCAAAGCCGAACATCAAGCCCTGATCACCTGCTCCTTGCTCTTTTTCGCTGGCTTCATCTACACCGACAGCGATGTCGACGGATTGTTTGCCAATGGCATTCATGACAGCACAAGATTCCCAGTCGAATCCCATATCGGAGCTGTTATAGCCGATTTCGCGGATAACTCCTCGGGCGATTTCTTCGATATCGACCCACGCGTTAGTGCGAATTTCACCCGCCACTAAGACCATGCCTGTTTTGACTAGGGTTTCGCAAGCAACACGTGCTTCGGTGTCCTTTTCTAGAATGGCATCTAGAATAGCGTCGGAGACTTGGTCTGCAATTTTGTCTGGATGGCCTTCCGAAACGGACTCGGAAGTAAATAAAGAATATTCTGACATGTTCAGTGCCTCTATCAATAATGATGGATAAGCGCCAAACAGGCATAAAAAAACCCGCTTAGCAAAGTAAGGTAGCTAAACAGGTGATATTGCTTCTGTTTAGCTGATTTTATATAGCGTCCGCAAGCCGAAACAAATCGACGCTTATTAAGTGCGTTAAATGATCGACCATCTTTGGTGAAATATCAAGTCACAGCGGTCAGTTTTAGGGGTAAATAGCATTCTTTTTTGCTAGGATGGTCTTAACTTAGTGCTGTTTCATCTTCTTTGCTCAATCTTAGTGCGCAATGTCAGTGAGAAGATTGCAAGGCTGAGTCATAGCATGGAAAATAGATTTTTATCGTTCGTTCAGTGATCAGGAGTGGAATAATAATGCCGTCTCGTAAAGAACTTGCTAACGCCATACGCGCTTTGAGTATGGATGCTGTACAGAAAGCCAAATCAGGTCATCCTGGAGCGCCAATGGGTATGGCAGATATTGCGGAGGTGCTATGGAACGACTTTCTAAAGCACAATCCGAATAATTCTAAATGGGTAGATCGTGACCGTTTTATTCTCTCTAATGGCCATGGCTCTATGTTGATTTATTCTCTCCTCCATTTGTCTGGCTATAAACTGCCAATGGAAGAGCTGAAGCAATTTCGCCAACTGCACTCTAAAACCCCTGGTCACCCAGAGTATGGCTACACAGATGGTGTTGAAACAACAACAGGCCCATTAGGTGCAGGTATTAGTAATGCTGTCGGCATGGCTATTGCGGAAAAAACGCTTGCGGCTCAGTTTAACCGAGAAGGGCACACTGTTGTTGATCATAATACGTATTGCTTTATGGGCGATGGCTGCATGATGGAAGGTATTTCTCACGAAGCATGCTCTCTAGCTGGTACTTTGGGTCTTGGTAAATTAGTAGCTTTCTGGGACAACAATGGTATTTCTATTGATGGTGAAGTCGAAGGCTGGTTTTCTGATGATACGCCAAAACGCTTTGAAGCTTATGGTTGGCATGTTATCGCCGATGTGGATGGTCATAATCCTGAGGCCATCAAAGCGGCCATTGAAGCCGCCAAAGCGGAAACAAGCAAACCAACATTGATTTGTTGCAAAACCATCATTGGTTTTGGCTCTCCAAACAAATCGGGTAGCCACGATTGTCATGGCGCCCCATTGGGTGATGATGAAATTGCGGCGGCACGTGAATTCCTTGGTTGGAAATACGCCCCGTTTGAGATTCCAGCAGATGTCTACAAAGGTTGGGATGCCAAAGAAGCCGGTGCAGCACGTGAAGAAGCGTGGGCAAAACAGTTTGACGCATACAAAGCGGCTTACCCAGAACTGGCTGCAGAATTTGAGCGTCGTGTAATTAAAGGCGAACTACCGGCGGACTTTAGCGAAAAAGCGGATGCTTTTATCAAGGCGTCTCAGGAAAAAGGCGAAAACATTGCGAGCCGTAAAGCTTCACAAAATGCGATTGGCGCCTTCGGTGCAATTTTGCCTGAATTGCTTGGTGGATCTGCAGACTTGGCGGGTTCTAACTTGACGCTTTGGTCTGGCTCAAAGGGCATCCAAGATGACCCAGCGGGTAACTACATATACTACGGTGTTCGTGAATTCGGTATGAGTGGCATCATGAACGGTGCGTCTTTGCACGGTGGTTTTATCAACTATGGTGCGACCTTCCTGATGTTTATGGAATACGCCCGTAATGCGGTGCGCATGTCGGCCTTGATGGGCATTCAGAATATCTTTGTTTATACCCATGATTCGATTGGACAAGGGGAAGATGGCCCAACTCACCAAGCGGTTGAGCAATTGGCGAATCTGCGTACCACGCCAAACATGTCTGTATGGCGTCCAGCGGATGCAGCCGAAACGGCCGTTGCTTGGAAAGCGGCGATTGAACGTCGTGATGGCCCAACGTCTCTTGTTTTCTCTCGTCAAGGTTTGCCTGCACAAGCTCGTAACGATGAGCAATTAGCTAATGTGGCGAAAGGCGGTTACGTACTACTAGATTGCACTGGCACACCAGACTTGATCCTAATCGCAACCGGTTCAGAAGTGGGATTGGCGATGGATGCGGCGAAAGTGTTGACCGAAAAAGGCAAAAACGTTCGAGTGGTCTCTATGCCATCGACAACGGTATTTGATGAGCAAGATGCCGCTTACAAAGAGTCTGTATTGCCTCGGGCTGTGACCAAACGTATTGCCATTGAAGCGGCCCACAAAGACTTCTGGTTCAAATATGTTGGTTTTGAGGGCGACATGGTGGCGATGACCACTTTTGGTGAGTCTGCTCCGGGAGCGGATGTCTTGAACTACTTTGGGTTTACGGTTGAGAATGTCGTTGCTACGGCGGATAAACTGTAACTGACTAAAGTAATCCGTCTAAAAAGACAGGCAAATGATTTGCCTGTCTTTTTAGTTTCTCTTCTTTTTTATAAAAGAATGCGCTTTGCGTTCTTCGTGGTGATGAAGTAAGGCTATGTTGCGAATCGCAATTAATGGTTACGGCAGAATTGGACGTTCTGTGTTACGTGCTTTGTATGAAAATGGTCATCGTGATCATTTTCACGTCGTAGCAATCAATGAATTGTCTGATATCGACACGATGAGTTATCTGACTCGTTATGATACGACCCATGGCCGCTTCCCTAGGCCTGTTAATGTTGAAGGGAATTGTTTGATAATAGGCGATGACAGCATTCAGTGTTTTTCCTGTGTAGAACCGAATGATTTGAATTGGGCCGAGTTAAATGTGGATATGGTGTTGGAGTGTTCCGGCAGCTTTTCCGAGCGTGAGCGGGCGCAAGCGTATCTGGATGCAGGTATCCCAAGATTGTTGATGTCGCAACCGGCAGCAGCAGATATGGATGCGACCATTGTTTATGGATTTAATCAAGCCGACATTCGCACGGATCACACAATTGTTTCCGCGGCGTCTTGTACAACGAATTGCTTGATTCCTATTTTGGATACGCTGTCGACGTTTGCCGGTGTGGAGCATGGTGTTACACAAACGATCCATTCCGCCATGAATGACCAGCCAGTGATCGATAGCTATCATACAAAAGATTTGCGTCTTACTCGCGCCGCACTGAGTTCTATAATTCCTGTGGACACAGGGTTGTCGCGTGGTATTTCTCGCCTAATGCCTGAGTTAGAAGGCAAAATTGGCTGCAACGCAGTACGCGTTCCGACGTTGAACGTATCTGTGATTGATTTAGTTATTCGTACGCAAAGAAATGTCACAAAAAATGAAATTAACCAAGCTTTACAAGAGGCTGCGACCTTAAAATACTTGGGTTTGATGGGCTTTACCCAAGAACCCCATGCGTCTGTCGACTTTAATCACGATCCGCGCTCTGTCATTATCGATGGAACACAGACCCAGGTGATTGATGGCCGGATGGTGAAGTTACTTTGTTGGTTTGATAATGAATGGGGCTATGCCAACCGGATGTTGGATGTAGCTAAGCATTGGGCTGATTTAATCAGTCACTAGACGATTGTATTGATACATACATCGGACCGTTATAAGACGAGGATAGTGTGCATGACCGTAATTAAGATGAAAGAGCTGGATCTGGCAGATAAACGTGTGCTGATTCGTGAAGATCTAAATGTACCTGTTAAAGGTGGAAAAGTAACGAGTGATGCTCGTATTCGTGCTGCCTTGCCAACTCTTAAACTAGCGCTGGAAGCTGGGGCAAAGGTGATGGTAATGTCGCATTTGGGTAGACCAACCGAAGGGGAATACGAAGCGGACTATTCTTTGCAACCTGTGGCGAGTCACTTATCGGTTTTACTAGGAAAGAACGTTCCCTTAGTGAAAGACTGGTTGGGTGGTGTCGAGGTGGAAGCAGGCCAACTGGTTTTACTTGAAAACGTGCGTTTTAATAAAGGCGAAAGCAGCGATGATGAAACGCTAGCCCAAAATATGGCGGCTTTGTGTGATGTGTTTGTTATGGACGCATTTGGTACGGCTCACCGCGCCCAAGCCTCGACTCATGGGGTGGCGAAATTTGCTCCCATTGCCTGTGCGGGACCTTTACTATCAGCAGAGTTGGAAGCCTTAGAAAAAGCCTTGGCAACGCCTGCTCACCCAATGGCTGCGATTGTTGGTGGCTCTAAAGTATCGACGAAATTAACGGTACTGGAATCCTTGTCTGAAAAAGTAGATCAATTAATCGTCGGTGGTGGTATTGCAAATACCTTCCTAGCCGCTGCGGGCTTACCTGTAGGTAAGTCATTATATGAAGAAGATTTGATCCCACAAGCGAAAGCGTTAATGGCAAAGACTAATATTCCATTGCCAGAGGATGTTGTGGTGGCCACTGAGTTTTCTGCGAATGCGGAAGCGACCATCAAAGATGCCAAAGATGTGGGACCTGATGATATGATTTTGGATATCGGCCCCAAAGCCTCTGCCGCTTTTGCAGCCTTACTTGAGGACTCACAAACCATTATTTGGAATGGGCCTGTCGGTGTCTTCGAATTTGACCAGTTTGGTAGCGGCACCAAAGCGCTAGCGATGGCTATTGCTAAGAGTAAGGGGTTCTCTATCGCTGGCGGCGGTGACACACTAGCGGCGGTCGATAAATATGATATCACAGACCATGTGTCTTATATTTCAACTGGCGGTGGTGCTTTTCTAGAGTTTGTTGAAGGAAAAGTACTGCCAGCGGTTGCTATGTTAGAGACTCGTGCGCAAAATTGAGTTAAGAGGGTGACGGAAGATTACCCCATATTATAATGGCTTAAGCCAATCACGCTGACCGTGTTGACTTGTATTGATGAATTGTTTGTCATTGCAGTGTGTCAATAATGAGTCAGCGGATATAAAACTAGAGAGTGACCTCTTGGTGTTAGCTCTATTAGACCGTACACTAGGAATGACAATAAATGATAAGGCGTAAGCCACATGAGTGTTTAGCACTTATGAATTAATAAACTTGAGTGAAATACCATAGCTCCGTCTTCTATGAAAATCATAGAAGACTTCATTGTCAGAGGAAACTTTTATGCCTTTAATTAGTATGCGTCAACTGTTAGATCATGCTGCCGAGCACAGCTACGGCTTACCTGCTTTTAATGTGAACAACATGGAGCAAGTGAAAGCCATCATGGAAGCAGCGGACGAAGTCAATTCTCCTGTTATTATGCAAGCTTCTGCGGGGGCGCGTAAGTATGCAGGATCCCATTTTTTACGTCATCTAATCGCGGCTGCTATAGAAGACTACCCACACATTCCTGTTGTTATGCACCAGGACCACGGTACGTCCCCCGCGATTTGCCAGCGTTCCATTCAGCTTGGCTTTTCATCTGTGATGATGGATGGCTCTCTAATGGCCGATGGTAAAACACCAGCCAATTACGATTACAATGTGGATGTCACGCGTCGTACAGTGGAGTTTGCTCACGCCTGTGGTGTGTCAGTGGAAGGGGAACTGGGCTGTTTAGGCTCTTTGGAGACGGGCCAAGCAGGTGAAGAGGATGGTGTGGGAGCGGAAGGCACCCTAGATCACTCTCAGATGTTGACAGACCCAGATGAAGCGCTTGAATTTGTGGAAGCAACAGGCATTGACGCCCTTGCTGTTGCGATCGGCACCAGCCATGGCGCATACAAATTTACTCGCCCACCCACTGGCGATATCTTAGACATTGAGCGAATCGCTACCATTGTGGAGCGTTTACCTAACACTCATATTGTATTGCACGGCTCTTCATCGGTGCCACAGGATTGGCTATCGATTATTAATGAATTTGGTGGTGACATTCCAGAAACGTATGGTGTGCCTGTTGAAGAAATTGTCAAAGCCATTCGTTATGGTGTGCGCAAAGTGAACATTGATACCGACTTGCGTTTGGCCGCGACTGGGGCCATTCGCCGCAGCCTTGCTGAACACAAGGGGAATTTCGATCCGCGTAAATACTTAACCGAAAGCATTAAAGCAATGAAGGCGGTTTGTATTGATCGTTATGAAGCGTTTGGCAGTGCAGGTCAAGCATCACGTATTCATACAATTGATCTTGAGGAAATGGCGATTCGTTATGAGCGTGGTGAATACTTGAATGGCCGTACCTTTTAATCCTTGCCCCTATCCTGTGGTTAAGTGTTAAAAGCATGGACGCTTTTGTGTTTTATGGTGCAATAGAAGAGAAAACGTTTTATTTTTTCGTTTTTTTGCAAAAATTGAAAAAAAAGTGTTGACCAAAAAAATGAGTTCCCTATAATGCTCGCCATTCCTTGCGGGAGTGGTGGAATTGGTAGACACGCTGGATTTAGGTTCCAGTGCTTCACGGCGTGAGAGTTCGAGTCTCTCCTTCCGCACCAAATTTAAAAAAGCTGACTTTATGTCAGCTTTTTTTATGTCTAAAATTTACTCATCGAGTATTGTCCTTCGGTTTTCTCTTTCATTTACTTGTGTTGCTGTGTGATACAGCTTATCTTTTTGGTTTGTTTAATAAAAAGACGTTTGTACGTGTTAACTTTATTTCTCATCATCGTGCAACGACGTCTATAGATTGCTTCTGTCCGAAGTGCCAGCGGATATCATCATGCGACGACTGTTTTGTATTAAGCTTTTCGCCCTTTTGCTTTTAGGCGTATGTTCGTCCGCTCAGGCGATGAATGTGCTGCCCTATGTTATGAGTAGCCAGGATTTTTATCGTGCTTGGCCAGATCAGCGTCCTTTAAGCGAGCAGCTTTCTGCTGTTGTTAACTCCCCTGCAGATCCAATTAATATGAGACAGGTTTCTCCAGTACGAGTCTCATTTTTGCTGTCTGGAAAGGCCTCATCCATTGAAAACAAATCCTTATTGCTCAGTTTTAAACGGCGTATGAAAGAACTGGGTATCGCCTATCAAATTACTATTTATGATCACCTTCAGAGTCTTAAGGTAGCGAATCCCTTTGAATTGATTAAAAAAGAAAAACCTAATTATTTGGTCGCTACCGATTTGAATGTGATGCAAAGTCATGTGGTTGAGAGAGTGTTGCAACAAGGTAAGATAAAGGTGATCTTTTTTAACTTATCGACGCCACTGAAAAACTGGAAATATCAGCCACCATTTATGTATGTGGGTTTTAACCAGTTGAAAACCGTGCAAACACTGGCGAGCTATTTAGATCGACAGTTACCGAAGAATACGAAACTGGCCGCTTTGGTGTTGCCGTCCGGCTATTTGAATGATTTACGCTGCAATGGATTTTTGGATGCGATGGCAAGTCGTAATCGTCATATTGGTGATGTGCAAGCGGTGGCGAATAATGAGGAGGCTGCTTATGTGGCGGCCAGGCGAATATTGAGAAAGACCCCAAATGCGTTTATTTTTAGTTGCACCCAGTCTATTTCTAATGGGGTAGTAAGAGCGATCAAGACGTACCATAACAGCCATCCCCATCAAGTTAAGAGCAAGGCAGAGAGAGTGTCAGAGGAAGGTGGATTGCCTTCGGCACAGACCAATAGCTGGGGCTTGTCTGTGCATGAAGTGGATCATCTGATCAATGGGCCAGTAATGGTGAGCAGTTTGTTTATGTGGGATGACCTTGCTATTGCGGTTGCCGAAGGGATAAAGGGGAGTATGGAAGGAAAAGCAGAACCCATGTTGTATGTTGGTAGAACAATGATCATGTCGCCAGAGCAAGACTCCACTAGTTTGCATCTGATGCTTCAACAGGCCTATCGGTACTCGGCGGTGATATGGTAAACGCGACAATGAGCCTTGAGCGTCGTGCTTTTTATCGCATACTGGCGCTATTTTTATTCGCCTTCGCAGTGGCATCTGCTGCCTCGTTTATTGCTTTTGACGCACGAGAAAAAAATGAGCTTCAATCCAGCCTAGTACTAAAAAAACAGATAGTTGAAGAAACCTTTGAGTCGTATTTAAGTCGTGCTGAACATGAGATGAATTTTATCAGCCAAGATCTGTTACTTGGAAATTATGTTCCTTCAAAAGCTCTTGATATGTTGTTTGGGCATCATGATTTATTATTTTTTGGTGGGCTGGATTTTTTCTATATTGATTGGGAAAATCGTCCGCCTGCGGTTGATCCCAGGGCACGCTTGTACACCAAGGATGATATCGCCCCCTTGCTGCGTCAGGGGAAAATCAACCGTTGGGTAAAAGTGACCTCTAAAGATGGCGCCATCTTTTTGCTTTATAAGAAAAAATTGGTGGGTAAAGGGGGAGTTAATGTCGGTTATTTGTACGGTTTTGTGTCATTAAATGAAAATTTGACGTTAGCCAGTAAGCTACTAGACGCGGCGAAAGTCGATATGGTATTGATAAAAGATGCCTCTACTGGCGCTATTCTTCTCAAAGAAAAGCGCAATTCGTTGGACGTCTCAGATAATAGTGTGCAATTCACTAGCGCGTTTTCTTCTTCTGTTTACGATAGTCATTTCGAATTAGAGGTTGTGAGCAAGTCCGTTATATCTTTCCGTTCCCTTTATCACTGGGGGCAATTTGTTTTTTGGCTCTTTATTGGCTTGACCATTCTTTTTGCTTTATTGGCGATGTTAGTTCGTCGTTTAGTGTTTTCGCCTCTGGCGTTTGTAGTAGGGCGAACGAGTGAGGAGTTTTTGCCATTTTCTGAGTTGCAGCCATTACAGGCACAAGGCGACCAGTATCGTCAATTTTTGCAGGCCAAAGAGCGGCGCTTTCAATTATTGCTCGATTCGACTAACAATGCAGTGATTTTCTGTAATGAGGTGGCATGCGTCGATGCGATGAATAAAGAAGCAAAGCGACTTTTCCCCAATAACCATCACTCTCGCAGTGTGTTTGATTTTACGCCAATTTCTGTTCATCAGGCGATTCAAGATGCTTTGAAGGGAGAGGTTGGTGTGAGTTTTGAATTAACATTGCCCCATTTGAATGTGATTTATCATTGGTGTGCTTATTCCTTCACCAATGAGAATGGCTTTAGAAGTTTATTGCTTGTGGGACGTGACATGACCAATGAAAAACGTCTTTCGTGGCAACTTGAACAATTAAGACCATCGACTTTGCAACTGCATCGTCACATAGATATTGAGGTCTTGTTAAAGGAGCTAAGTCTATTATCTCGTTGGCCTGATAATATTTCCAGCCAATATTTTCGTGGCTGGTTAGCCACTTTGTTGGAGTTGCTTGATGATCTCAAATCAGAAGAGGCCCAAATCGAAGACTTGCCTATTGGTGAATTACTTGCCCGTGAGAGTGAGTGGCTGACATCGCGCTTAGGGGTGGCTCCCTATGATGTGCGAATAGATTGTCCAGTGGGCGTCGGCTCCATGGTCGTTTCGTGCGATATAAATCTAAGAAACTTGTTGAGAGTCTTGCTTGTGCTGGTGACCTCAAATGATGCATCAGAGCGCCAATTATCGCTTCGATCAGATGTTGAATTGGAAATGGTGGTTATCAGCGAGGCCGAGTTAAGACCATTTTGGCATTGGATGATCAATGCTCTATTGCAGCCACTAGCAGGTCGTCAACGTCAATTACGCAATAATGCTTTTAAAGTGGAGTTGCCTTTGGCGATAAAAGGCACTGAGCCTGGGAATGAGAAAGAGAGCTTTACGGTGGCTTGGGTATGGAATGATTATCTTGAGACAGAACGCATCAAAGACAGTTTAGAGCGGTTAGGTGGACAGGTAGAAAGCTATTCCTCAACGGATGCCTTTTTTATGCAGGCAAGCTCGGTGACTTTATTTGATGTGGTCATCATTGGCAGTGATCATGATGTACAAGCGCCTCTTCATATGATTAAAGCTTTGAAAGGGCAACAGGATCGGGAGGAGCTGCCGATTATATGGCTAAGTACGCAGTCAAATGACCTTCTCGAATACGGTGTGCTGGGGTTATCTGGTTGTGTGTTCGATTACTGTTTACAGAAGGTGATTGCTAACGCCCGTCAGTATGAGGGCATTATTCCCATGCATATGGGAGGGCGCAAAAGAGCCTGGATTGTGGTGGGAGGAAGCCGTGTCGCTAAGGCCATTTGGTATACCGAGCTTGAGCGTTTGTCTATTTCATCTCAGTGGTTGGCTGGACTGGAAGAGTTTGAGGCGATTTTCCCCTATCATTCTGACGCGGTTGTGGTGTTGTTGGAGCCGCAACTCAAGGGGTTATTAACGTCTGTTGGGCAACGTTTTCCAAGTATACGTTTTTATGCCGTACAAAATTGGCCTGATATGGTGGATAATGTGCACTTTTATGAAATGCAGCTTCCTTATACTGGGGAGCAGATTTGCGCATTGAGAGACTATGTACAAAGTACAACGGATTTAGGAGCAGAGAATGAGTAAGGTGATTGGTCTAATTGGTGCGATGGATGAAGAAGTCTCCGTTATTAAGGCGTGGATGACTGGCGTGGAAAAGCAAAGTATCGCGGGTTGTGATTTTTATACTGGACAGTTTGAAGGTCAGAGTGTTGTGTTGCTTCAGTCCGGCATTGGTAAGGTTAACGCCTCAGTCTCTACGACGTTATTACTATCACAGTTCGCACCAGAGTATGTGATCAATATTGGCTCAGCGGGTGGTTTTGACCCTGAGTTAAGTGTGGGTGATGTGGTGATTTCCGATCATGTTGTGCATCATGATGTGGATGTGACTGCATTTGGCTATGCTATGGGACAGGTGCCTAGTATGCCAGCAACCTATGCCTCTGATTCGGCTCTTATCGAAAAGGCCAGCACAGCAGTGGCAGCAGTGGACCGAGTCAAAGCCAAAGTTGGTTTAATTGGTACGGGTGACAGCTTTATGAACGACCCTATTCGAGTAGAAGCTGTACGTGCGATGTTCCCAACGATGATCGCCGCAGAGATGGAAGCGGCTGCAGTGGCACAAGTTTGCTTTAAATTTTCGACGCCATTTGTGGTTGTGCGCTCTTTATCGGACATTGCAGGTAAGGAGTCTCCTCAAAGTTTTGATGAATACCTGAAAGTGGCAGCAGAGAACTCCTCTTTAATGATTCAGCAAATGCTAAAAGCCTAAAGGATTGGTGGACGTGGTGAGGTATACTGCGTCTAGCCTTTGAGTCGGATTAGATTTGTCGCACTGGAACTCGTATAATGCCGCCCCTAAAGTGGGGTGTTTCCTTTGTTTAAAGAGTATGAGTCATGAGACCGGATCAAATCCAACCAGAATTGTATGAACAACAGCTAGGTGACAAGCAAGCTGAATTGACCCGTTTAATGGCTGATTTATCGTTGCCAGCGTTAGAAGTATTTGCCAGTGAACCTGCTTATTACCGAATGCGAGCGGAGTTTCGTATTTGGCATGATGGGGATGATTTATTTTATGCTATGTTTGATTCGGCGGATCCCAGAACACCGATTCGGACGGATCAATTTCTTGCCGCTTCGCGTCTGATCAATGAGCTCATGCCCAAGCTGATTGACGCGGTGCGCGATGTGCCTATTTTACGTCATAAATTATTCCAGGTAGATTTTCTAACCACCACCACTGGTGAAGCATTGATCAGCCTTTTGTATCATAAACCGATTGATGATGAGTGGAATGCGGCGGCGCGTTTAATGAGTGACGCCTTTCCATCTTGTCATTTTATTGGCCGCAGCCGAAAGAAAAAGCAGATTCTAACTCGTGATTTTGTCATGGAAACCTTGACGGTGAATGGCCATAAATACCATTACCAGCAAGTAGAAAACAGCTTTACTCAGCCTAATGCCGGTATCAATGAGCAGATGCTTGCCTGGGCACTGGATGTCACCAAAGATACCTCTGGTGACCTGCTTGAAATGTACTGTGGTAATGGAAACTTTTCGATTCCATTGGCGCGTCATTTTGACCGTGTCGTGGCGACGGAAATTTCCAAAGTCTCGGTTCAGTCCGCTCAGTTAAATATCGCGCTGAATGGACTGAATAACCTACAAGTCGTGAAAATGGCCAGTGAAGATGTTTCTGCCGCCCTCAATGGTGATGTGGCTTTGCCAAAAGCCTTAGTACAGGCTGGTATGGAGGTTTTAAATCCATCTGTTGTGCTGGTGGATCCGCCTCGTGCAGGATTAGACGATGCCACAGTGGAACTGGTACGGAAGGTGGATTGTATCTTATACATTTCTTGCAACCCAGAAACCCTAAAAGCCAACTTGGAAGCGCTATCTTCAACGCATAAGGTAGTGCGTTATGCCATGTTTGACCAGTTTCCTTATACTCACCATGTGGAAACAGGTGTGTTTTTAGAGCGCATTGGGTAACAAAAAAGGGAGCACTTGCTCCCTTTTTTGATCTCTCTTGCTAATAAAAGCCATGATTTGCATTGCCTCAATGCGCTGTTTAAGTAAAAACGATCTTTTATATGAGTTTCATTCCTAACATAATGAAAGACATTCCAGTATCTTGAATACGACAGATAATGTTCTGTGTTAACATATCGGCGTGAATTTTCCCCCCACATTAATAGAGAAGTCGAACGAGCCATGAGTAACACCTCACTAGACAAAGACAAAATTAAAATCCTGTTATTAGAAGGCGTTCATCAATCTGCATTAGATGCCTTGCATGCCGCTGGTTATACCAACATTGAGTACCATAAAACTGCCCTGGCGGAAGACGATTTGATCGATAAAATTTCCGAAGCACACTTTATTGGTTTGCGTTCGCGTACTCAGTTGACTGAAAAAGTGCTGTCCCACGCCAATAAGTTGGTGGCAATCGGCTGTTTCTGTATTGGTACAAACCAAGTGAACTTAGACGCAGCAAGTGAAAAAGGTATCGTTGTATTTAACGCCCCATTTTCCAATACGCGCAGTGTGGCTGAACTAGTGATTGGTCAGTTGATTTTGTTGTTGCGTGGTATTCCTGCGAAGAATGCAGCTTGTCATCGTGGTGGCTGGATGAAATCTGCTGTAGGTTCTTTCGAAACTCGTGGCAAACGATTAGGGATTATTGGGTATGGTAGCATTGGTACCCAGCTAAGTGTCTTGGCAGAATCCTTAGGTATGGACGTGTGTTTTTATGACATCGTGACCAAGTTGCCTTTAGGTAATGCCCAACAAGTTAAGAGCTTGAAAGAGTTATTGTCTAGTTGTGACATCATTAGCTTGCATGTGCCTGAGACTGCTTCCACGAAGATGATGATCGGTGCTAAAGAAGTATCGCAGATGAAAAAAGGGGCGATATTTATCAATGCCTCTCGTGGTACGGTAGCGGATTTGGATGCCGTTGCTGGCGCACTTAAGGCGGGTGATTTGAGTGGCGCGGCGGTGGATGTTTTCCCAGTCGAGCCAAAAAGTAATAACGAAGAGTTTGTGTCACCACTACGTGGTTTGGATAACGTTATTCTAACCCCTCATATTGGTGGTAGTACCATGGAGGCGCAAGAGAATATTGGGGTTGAAGTGGCTGAGAAGTTGATCCAGTACTCTGATGTTGGGACAACGATTGCGTCTGTTAACTTCCCTGAAGTGGCGTTGCCATCACAAGCGGATAATCATCGCATTTTGCATGTTCACCATAACCGTCCTGGTGTGTTGTCTAAGATTAATGCGATCTTCTCTGATAACAATATTAATATCACAGGCCAGTATTTGCGTACCACTGAGACATTGGGTTACATGGTTATGGATGTGTCTTCCGATGCAGGTGAGCTAGCCCTTGAGAAGCTGAAAGATGTTGAAGGGACCATTAAAGCGCGTGTTTTATTCTAAACAGAGCGTTAGAACGATCGAAAAAAAACCAGCCTCGTGCTGGTTTTTTTTCGTCCTTTGTCTGTTGTTATGCTCTGGTTCAAGTGGGGCGGTGGTGAAATGTGAATTTAAACTGACATAAATTTGTCATTTTTCTGTAGTATGGTATGTTTATTGAACACTCGTTTAATAAAAAAAGTGTTTTATTAGCGTCTCTTGGTCAAAAAGGCGTTTGAAGTGTCTCTGTTCCACGAGACCACATAAATCATCTTAAAGGAGTTCTAGAATGACTCTCTCTCGTCGTCAGTTTATAAAAGGTGCCTCCGTTGTTGGAGCTGTGGCAACCTCCCCTTTTATGATCAATCGTGCTGTGGCTGCCAGTAAAGAATTACGGATCTATGCTTGGGCAGGTTATATCACAGATGAAATGCTAAAAGATTTTAAAGAAAAAACAGGAATCAATGCGACTTTCACTCCTTATGGTACCAACGATGAATTGATGAATTCATTGCGAGCGACCGATGGTACAGGCTTCGATATCATCATGCCGACGGTAGACCGTGTGCCTGGCTATGTTGCTTACGATCTCGTTCAGCCCCTAGACAAAACGCGCATAAAGTGGGATGGCTGTTTAGACAGCGCCATTTCTGGCTCCAAAGTCGGTGGGGTTGTCAAAGGTGAACGCTATTTTGCTCCGTCAGACTGGGGAACAGAAGCCATTGCTTACAATAAGAAGGAAGCAACGGTCAGTAAAGAGTTGAGCTATGGTGACTTATGGTTACCTGAGAATGCGGGTGGTGTCACTGTTCGTGCCCATTCAGCTTTGGTGGGCATTGGCTTGTGGTTGGAAAAGCAAGGTAAGCTACCTTTCCCTCTGTTAGATTCTTATAAAACAGAAAAAGCCATGCGTGCTAACTTCGATGTGATTTTGAAAACCGCAGTGAAATACAAAGGCTCCATTGCTCAGTTCTGGTCAACTGAAAATGAGGCACAAGGTGCCTTTCGAACCAATGGTGCCATCATTGGGCAAACTTGGGACAGCACGGCCTTCAAATTACAATCGGAAGGTGAGCCCATTGTCTATCGTGCACCAAAAGAAGGAGCACTGGCATGGATGGAAGGCTTTGTTGTTCCTAAAAATGCCAATAATGTGGACTCAGTGTATGAGTTCATTAACTGGTATTACACACCAGAAGCGGGTGCCATGTTTGTCAAAGCGACAGGCTATAACTCCACTGCGAAGGGAGCCGAAGCGCTGCTGCCTCAAGCAACGAAAGATTTCTTCAATACCTCTTATACCAAAGAAGATTTGGCAAACCTTTGGTGGTGGCCAATTCAAGAGCCTTGGTACGTGGCGTTGCGTAACGAGTATCAAGACCGTTACTTATCTGCCTAATCCTTATTGAAAAAATCCCTCGTGGCGTTCAGCTTCGAGGGATTTTTTAATGAAACGAATTATTATTAAAAATTGAGAGAGGTAGTATGGACAGCAGTGTTCATCTAGATAACGTCGTGATGCAGTTTGGTGAGTTTACTGCAATTCAAAAAACGGATTTACAGATTGAGTCAGGGGAGTTTTTCAGTTTTCTTGGACCGTCTGGTTGTGGCAAAACCACCATCTTAAACATGATTAGTGGCTTTTTAGAGCCAACCCACGGTGATGTGAAGATTGGCGGCCAAAGTATGCGTGGTGTGCCAGCTAATAAACGTCCTACCTCGATGATTTTCCAGAACCTAGCTCTGTTCCCATTGATGACGGTTGCGGAAAATATTGAGTTTGGCTTAGAAGTGCGTGGCGTTTCTAAAGCAGAGCGCAAAAAAGCATCAGACCGATTGCTGGAACTGGTGGCTTTGGATGGCAGCGGTTCTAAAAAGGTGACGGAACTGTCTGGCGGACAACGTCAACGTATTGCGATTGCGCGAGCCTTGGCCGTTGAGCCTAGGGTGTTACTGCTTGATGAGCCCCTATCAGCATTAGATTTAAAGTTACGTCAGCATATGCGTGCAGAGCTGAAAGACATTCAGCGTAAGACAGGCATCACCTTTATATACATTACCCATGATCAAGGTGAAGCGTTAACCATGTCGGATCGTGTTGGTGTTATGTCAGCAGGGCGACTGCAACAAGTGGCCGATCCTATTACCTTATACCGCGACCCCCACACCTCCTTTGTCGCTTCCTTTGTCGGCGAGAATAATGGCATAGAAGGTAAGGTGCTGAGTTTAAATAACGGCATGGCGGAAATGGACTGTGGTCAGTTAGGGCGTTTACAAGGACGAGTACACAACACAGTCAAGGCGGGAGATCAAGCAACGCTTTTTATTCGCCCAGAGCATTTTCGTCTGCAAGCGGAAGACAATATGCTGACTATTCCAAGTAAGATTGAAGAGGTGAACTTCGAGGGCGCTTATTTAACGCTAAACGCGAATACAGCCGCTACTAAATTGGCCATTCAGCTGGGTGCCCATCAGTTTTCGGAGTCTCTGGTGGCTGGAGCGGATATATCCTTGTCCTATAAAGTTGAGGATGCCATCATTTTAGGAGCCGCAGAGTATGTTTAACCAACTTAAAGCCCGATTTGGTAGTGGGTTGGCGGTCGGTGTCATTGGCATGATCGCCATTTGGATCATTGCTATGGTGGTGCTACCTCAACTGTTAATGGTGGACTATTCCTTTCGTCCTAATTTGCTTCCTGCAGACATTGGGGGGCCGAAAGATGTGTACTCTTTGGTCAACTATCAGACCTTGTTCACCAATAAGATCCACTTGGAAATTTTCTTTAAGACCATTTGGTCGAGTGTGTTGGTGACTGGACTGACATTAATCGTCAGTTATCCCATTGCGTTTTATTTGGCAAAAGTCGCTACCCCCCAAAAAGCCGCATTATGCTTGGTTTTGTTGATCATTCCATTCTGGATCAATGAAATTCTACGGACTTTTGCTTGGTACATTATCTTAGCTTACAAAGGACCATTGAATGCCTTGCTTCTTTGGCTTGGTTTTATCCACCGCCCCATTCGCTTTTTATCCGGTGATGGTGGGGTGCTGATTGGTATGGTGTACGCTTATATTTTGTTTATGATTTTTCCAATTTATAACGCCATTGAGAGTTTGGACACCAATCAGATTAAAGCCGCGCGTAATTTGGGGGCTGGCTGGATTCGTACCCATTGGCGAGTGGTCATCCCTCATGCTAAACCCGGTATTGCCACTGGCTGTATTATGACCTTTATGTTGGCCGCAGGCAGTTACGCAGTGCCTTCAATATTGGGCTCTCCAGGCAGTCGCTGGTTCACGCAGATTATTTATAATTGGTTTTTTGAAGGAGGTGATTGGAATCAGGGAGCAGCATACGCTTTCTTGTTGCTTGTTATCTGCATCGGTTTTATCGCTTTGGTTATGCGTGTCTTTAAGGTTGGCTTGGGGGACATTGCAAAATGAAATCAGAAACCATCATGCGATGGGGTGTGCGCTTTTACATAGGTGTCTTCTTTTTATATTTATTCACTCCACTGATTATCATGGGTTTAGCGACCTTTAATAATAGTCGCTTTCCAACGGTTTCCCCATGGAGTGGGTTCACTTTGAAGTGGTTTAGTGCCTTGGCACAAGACGACAATATGTGGCATGCCTTGTGGATCAGTCTTATTGTCGCTGTGGGAGTGTTGCTTGTCGCCGTGCCTATAGGTATCTGTTGTGCCTTATTTCTTTCTACGGTGCATGGCAAAGGCAAAACCCTCGTTTATTCCATTATGATGTCGCCACTATTAACACCAGGGGTGATTATTGGTATTTCTACTTTGATTTTCTGGCAGCGTTTTCATGTAACGGGTGGGATTGTATTGACCGTTATCGCGCAGACGACCTTTATTGCGGCTTATGTCATGTTAATGGTGCTAGCTCGATTGCAGCGATTTGACCGAACCTTGGAAAATGCGGCATTGAGTCTAGGGGCGACACAGTGGCAAGCGTTTCGTCGCATATTGTTACCTTATTTGAAGCCAGCCATTATTTCGGCAGCGGGTATCGCTTTCTTGCAGTCCTTTGAGAACTACAATACCACCTTGTTTGTTAAGGGGTACGATACGACTTTAACTGTGTACATCGCTTCAAAAGTACGTACAGGGCTCACGCCTGCGGTGAATGCGTTGGGATTGGTAATGATTTCGATTACCGTGATCTTAGCCATCGTGTATGAAATTAAGCGCCGCCGAGAGCAATCAACACGCTCTTAGTCATTGCTTGAGAAACTTATGCGTAAAAGCCTATTTTTTGTACGAAAGACAGGCTTTTTTCTTGCTTTGATTAAAAATTGATCTATTTTTGCGTTTAAAACATATGAATATAATTAAATTATAAAAAACATCAAAAAAGGGTTGCAGAAAATCTGTGAATCCTTAATATACGCCCTCGCTGACACGGACAGCGCTTCACACTGAGTGAGGACGAGGTTCGAAAAAAACGTTAGCAACGCTCTTTAAAATAGATAATCAGATAATTTGTGTGGGCGCTCGCTGAGACCTTCAGAAGATCGACAGGGCTTTGCTTAGTTTACTGAGTAGGGCACTGAGCGATCAAAAAAATTGAAGTCTTACGAGAGTCAAACACGTCAATTCGCTTTATGTTGATTTGTTGTTTTAGATGATGAATCGATTAAGTTATTGTTAGTGTAAGAATTTGAGTGAGCAAACTTTTAAACTGAAGAGTTTGATCATGGCTCAGATTGAACGCTGGCGGCAGGCTTAACACATGCAAGTCGAGCGGTAACAGGGGAGCTTGCTCCTGCTGACGAGCGGCGGACGGGTGAGTAACGCGTAGGAATCTGCCTAGTAGAGGGGGACAACATGTGGAAACGCATGCTAATACCGCATACGCCTTTAGGGGGAAAGGAGGGGATCACTTGTGACCTTCCGCTATTAGATGAGCCTGCGTAAGATTAGCTAGTTGGTGGGGTAAAGGCCTACCAAGGCGACGATCTTTAGCTGGTCTGAGAGGATGACCAGCCACACTGGGACTGAGACACGGCCCAGACTCCTACGGGAGGCAGCAGTGGGGAATATTGGACAATGGGGGGAACCCTGATCCAGCCATGCCGCGTGTGTGAAGAAGGCCTTAGGGTTGTAAAGCACTTTCAGGAGTGAGGAAGGGTGCTTGGTTAATACCCAAGTATTTTGACGTTAGCTCCAGAAGAAGCACCGGCTAAC